>NZ_QQSY01000002.1:457927-563936 GCF_003351225.1 Dyella solisilvae | reverse complement strand
AGCAAGTCGGCCGTGCTCGTCAGCAACACCGAGGAAGGCGGCCAGTACGTCAACCTCTACAACCTCGGTGAAAACCGCACGCTGGTGCTGGTCAACGGCAAGCGCTGGATGACCAGCCTCGATGGCTACACCGATCTTTCCACCATTCCGGCAGCGCTGATCGAGCGCATCGAAATCCTCAAGGATGGCGCCTCCTCGATCTACGGCTCCGACGCCATCGCCGGCGTGGTGAACATCATCCTCAAGGACCACATGAACGGTGCTTCCGTCAGTGGTCAGGTGGGTGAGAACGAGAAGAATGACGGTAGCCAGCAGGCTTATTCGTTCACGGTGGGCTCGACGACGGACAAGTCCTCGCTGGTGTTCGCCGCGACCTACAACAAGACCGAGCCGGTGTGGGCGAAGACGCGTGACTTCACGGCGTCCACCTACTACCCGTGGGATCCGTCGGCTGGTTACAGCGGCACCGGTCCGTGGGGTCGCTTCAAGTACAACGGCACGACCTACGTGCTCAACCACACCGGCGATCCGAACAACATCGGCGTGGGTGCGGATGCGACCAACCTCGCCAACTATCACGTCGGCGTGCAGCCCAACGACTACTTCAACTCTGCCCAGCAGATGATGCAGCAGCTGCCGACCGAGCTGAAGTCCATCTTCACCGAGGGCAGCTACAACCTCAGCGACAACGTGACGTTCAAGGCGACCGGCATGTACGCCGAGCGCGACTCGTCGACGCAGGTCGCCGGTTATCCGCTCAACAGCACCAGCCAGCCGCTGTTCCCGGTGTACGTGAGCGGCGCCAGCTACTTCAACCCGGTCCCGGGCGCCAACCTGCCGTTCTACCGCCGCATTGTCGAGCTGCCGCGCGTCACCGACGAAAGCGCCAAGTCGCTGCACTTCGACGCCGGCTTTGAAGGCAACTTCCAGTTCCTTGACCATGCGTGGAACTGGGACGCCGGCTTCGACTACAACAAGTACGACGTCGACACCAAGGGCACGGGCAACATCAACCTGCTGAACCTGAAGCAGGCGCTGGGCCCGTCGTTCCTCAACGCCCAGGGCGTCGTGCAGTGCGGTACGGCTGCCGCCCCGATCGCGCTGAGCCAGTGCGTGCCGTTCAACATCCTGGGCGGTCCGAGCGCCTCGACCCAGCAGGCGCTGAACTACATCGTGGCGCGCGAACAGTCCTCGACGCAGAGCATTCAGAAGGACTTCACCGCCAATATCACCGGCGGCCTGTTCGAACTTCCGGCCGGCACCCTCAGCGCCGCTGCGGGCCTCGAGCATCGCAACATGAGCGGCTACTACCAGCCGGACGAGCTGGCCAGCTCCGGTTACACCACCGACCTTGCCGCCGGTCCGACCACGGGTTCGTACACCGTCAACGAAGCCTACGTCGAAATCAACGCGCCGATCCTCAAGGATCTGCCGGGCGCGCAGTCGCTGAACATCGACATCGCCAGCCGCTACTCGAACTACAGCAACTTCGGCAGCACCACCAACAACAAGTACAGCTTCACCTGGTCGCCGTTCCACGACCTGCTGGTCCGCGGCACTTACGCCAAGGGCTTCCGCGCGCCGACGCTGGGTGACCTGTTCGGTGGCGGTTCGCAGACCTTCGACTACTACACCGACCCCTGCGATGCCCGCTTCGGCATGACGGGCAACCCGACGGTGGCCGCCGCGTGTAAGGCTGCGGGCCTGCCGCCGACCTTCCGCCAGCTCAACTCCGCTGGCGCGCCGGTCTCGGCCCCGGAAACTCAGGGCGTGACGCCGTTCGAGACTGGCTACGGCAACGCCAACCTGCAGCCGGAACACAGCACGACCCGTACGCTGGGCCTGGTGTACAGCCCGAGCTACATCGACGGGTTTGACATCACGGTCGACTACTACGACATCAAGATCACCAACGTGATCACGCCGGTCAGTGCGGACTACGTGCTGAACCAGTGCTACCAGTACTCGGTGCAGTCGTTCTGCGACGCGTTCCAGCGTGATGCCACCACCGGCCAGGTGGTGAACCTCAAGCGTGGCAACGAAAACCTGGGCTTCATCGAGACCAAGGGCTACAACACGGGCATCGTCTATCGCCTGCCGCAGTTCTCGTTCGGCAAGTTCGTGATCAACATGAACGCCAACTACCTGCAGAACTGGAACCAGCAGAGCGCCAGCGGCGCGCCGGTCATCAACTACGCCGGCCAGTACGGCACGCCGAAGTGGCGCGCCAACCTGGGCGTGGACTACACCTACGGCAACTGGGGCGCCACCTGGGATATGCGCTACTACGGTGCGTTCATCGACCAGTGCTGGAGCCAGAGCGATCCGGTCATTCACTGCAACATGCCCAACTACACCAGCGTGAACTGGGCCTATGGCCCGGGCGCCAACCGTATGGGCGCCGTGGTGATGAACGACGCACAGGCCCGCTACTCGCTGCCGTGGAAGGCACAGATCGCATTCGGCATCCGCAACATCTTCAAGAAGCAGCCGCCGAACACGATCAGCGCCACCACGTTTGGCAACAACTCCGTGAGCTCGGTTGATCCGAACCTGGACCTCGATCGTTACTTCTACCTGCAGTACAACCAGCAGTTCTAAGCAACACAAGCAACACCCACCGAGCTGTACATTGCCGGGGCTCCGCAAGGGGCCCCGGCCTTCTTTTGTACAGGGTGCAAAGCGATGGGTCGCATGAAGCGCCTATCTCGTGGCGACCACCGGAAGAAGCGCGCAGCTCAAAGAGGACCACAGGCGCGCTCGTAGTGATCCTCATGGAAAGCTCTCGATGCAGACATAGCCGTCGTTCCTGGCTTTCTGATCGCGAGTGAGCCGATGCCGGCGCCCTGGTCTCTTGAATCATTCAAATCGAGGGCCAGGTCAGCTGGGACGCTGACCCAGCGACTGAAAAACAGCCGACCCACGACGAAGCGAGTGCGGAGTGTGTTGTCCCACCGCGCTGCTTCCATTCAATGCACGCTGCCCCAAGGCCGGATTGGATCCAGGTCAAGGGCGTGGGCGAGCGCTCTCCCTATGCTCAGGTGCTTTAGCGCCGACCGATAGGGGTCCATATGCTCAAAGTAGCTTGCCGGAAGCGGCAAACCGCAGTGGCAGCCAGTGTGAAGCTGACAGTTTCGCGGGTGTCCGACGGCGCGATTGAAGTCGCCATCACTACCCCTGGTCGCCTCAAGGTGGCTAACAGGGCGAACGCGCTTGGGCGGCTTGGGAAGGCTGGCGGATCCGCTGTGCGTCGGTCGAAGGGCGAAGAAAAATAAGCGCAGCGATCATCGCTGAAGTGCCGGCGTCGGGCACGGCGCCCGCCATCCATGCGAAGCGACCAACGAAGGGCGCCATGATGGCTGGATCACCCCGTCACTGATGGGCCGACGGATTTTCGTCGTCGGGCTCTGACTGGAGTGAAGCGCGGTCAATCAGGTCTGCATTGCGTAGCTCGGCTTTCGTCTCTCGCAGGGCGCTGCTGTCGACGGGTCGTATGGAGCTGATGCGGCACGCATTCATCCCCATGGGTGGCGCCGCCGTGCGAGGCACGACCCGATCAAAGCGGGTCACGAGCTGATTCGCCGAATTGGTGATTGAAATGCGCCCTGACGTCGACAGGCCAGTGCAGGTGCCGCGCAGCTCGATCAGGTATTCCCTGCCGCCGGCCCACAGCGCAAGGGCTGAATCACCAAGCGGCGTCCAGCTCTGGGCTCCCATGAAATTATCCAGCCGGAATGACATGACTGGCGCGCCCGCATGCTGCCGGTACAAGTCAAGGCGCTGCTGCGTGGTCAACGTCGGGGCCGAGCTGCAGCCCATCAGGGCGCCAACCATCAGCGAAGCAAGTAGGGCCTGGCGCATGGGGCTAGCCTCATGAGGGATCTCTGGGACACCAGGCCCATCACCGCGGTGAAAGGCAACAGGTGATCGGGGGAACGTCAATGAGTGACGCGAGTGGTGCCGCCGCCTGAAGAGACCTGAACGCGGTCTCCGACGCGAAACTGACCGGAGTTTCCGTCCTGCGTGACGGCGATGGTGCGCCCAGCGTCCAGATCTACCGTGACTTCGACGCCTGCGCGCGCACCACGAGTGATCGCATTGCCCGCAGCTCCGCCGGCGACCGCGCCTGCAATGGCGCCAACGGTATTTGCGCGGGTGCCGCTACCAAGCGTGCTGCCGGCGATGCCGCCGATGGCGGCGCCGGTGGCCGTGCCCACATTGCGCTGGTCACTCTGGATGGTCACGTCCCTGAGGCCACGCACGGTCCCCCATTGAACGTTGCGAGCGACGCCAACCTCGGATCGGTTGAATGTTCCGGGAGTGGTGTGAGTTGCGCAGCCCGAAAGCGCCGCCATGCTGGCGACCAGCATGCCCATGGCCCATGTTGAGGTCTTCACTCGCCTTCTCCGTTGGAGTGGTACCGTACAAGCACACCGGCGCATCGATGTTGCTACACCCCAGGCAGCAATGATGTTCCCGCGCTTCATGAAGCGGCTGTGAAATTGACGGCGAAGTCGGGTGAATGGTGTTCGTTGGTCAACGCTTGGGAGGAACGGATATCCCATCCAGCCATCCATGCGGTTTTGTATCTTGCGGCAAGTCCTTGCTGATGCCATTGCAAGATGGATGGCCGTGAACGTGTTGCGGTCCAAACGACGGCGTGGATGGACGGCCCGCGTGGCGCGCCATCAAGCCGTCTTTCAACATTCGTGCTCGACGTCCTTCGTGCTTTGCTTTGCATGGGTCTGTGGCAATCGCTGGATGTCATTCCATCGCGCCTGAAGTCATCAGCGCGATGGTAGGGAGAGGCAAATGACACGCGGCTCTCGTCTTGTTCATCGCATCGCTTATCTCCTGGTGCTTGCCGGCCTGTCGGCTTCTTTCTCGACGTTGGCGCAAACGAGCACCGATCACATCAATGACCTCATTGACCAGCCAGGCGGCGCCGGCCTCGGTTTCGTCATTCGTACCGAGACTTCGCCCTATAAGGACGGCGGTACGCGAAGCGACCTGCTGCCGTTGTACCTGTACGAGGGGCAGCATTTCTTCCTGAGCGCCGACCGGCTCGGCATCAAGCTCTACAACGATGATGAGCAGCGCTGGGACCTCTACATCACCCAGCGGCTCGAAGGTTTTCCCGATGAGGAGCGCACCCATGCGCTGGAAGGCATGGAGACGCGCACCACCACGGGTGACCTGGCCATGGCCTACGCACGCCAGTTTTCCTGGGGAACGCTGCGCGGCGCCGTATTGCACGACATCACCGGCATCTCGCACGGAACGGAAGTGCGCCTCGGGTACACGTACGACTGGCGATTCACGCGATGGGTGCTTCGACCCGACTTCACCGTGTCCTGGCGCGACGCCAACTTGAACAACTACTACTATGGCGTGAAGGAGTCCGAGGTCACGCCTGATCGCCCCTTCTATGAGCCCGGCGCCGGCGTCAACGCCACGCTCGGCCTCTACGCCACCTATGCCATGACGCAGAACTCGCGGCTGATCACGGGCGTGTCGGCAACGTACCTGGACAGTGGGATCCGCAAGAGCCCGATCGTTCGCGATGGCATCCAGCCGGCCATCTATCTCGGTGCGGTTTACGACTTCGGGAGCTATCACGACGTCGCGCTCTCCGACGAAGGCTCGCCCACGTATCTGAAATTCTTCTATGGTCGTTCGGCGGGTCCGGGTTGCCATCTGGTGAAGATCATGGCGCTCAGTTGCGTTTCCCTGGATAACGAGAATCCTACCGACATCGCCGGCTTCCAGATCGGCAAGCCCTTCATCCGGCGCTTCCTTGACTGGCCGCTGGATTTCACCGGCTATCTTGGCTTGACCTACCACGATGATCGCGGGCTCGCGACGAGCGGTCCGCAAGTGGACATCTACATGAAGGCGTTCTTCTACGGATTTCCGTGGAACCGCTGGGTCGAAACCCGCCTTGGCCTTGGCTACGGCGTGTCCTATGCGGCAAACGTGCCTTATACCGAGATCAGCAGCCAGGCGCGACGCGAGCGTGAAACCTCGCGCCTGCTGAACTATCTCGACCCGAGCATCGACGTCAATATCGGCGACATCTTCCGGTCCAACGCCTTGCGTCGAACCTATTTTGGTTTCGGCGTGTCGCACCGATCCGGCATCTTTGCGTCGTCGCGGCTGTTGGGTAACGTCGATGGCGGATCGAACTACATCTACACGTATATCGAGACGGCGTTGTAGCGACCCGACTTCTTCCAAAGCGAGACCGGCGGATCACTTGATTCGCCGAATTTGCTTTGCGTATTCCCTGCAGACTCGGGCTGTCGAAGGCGCCACGCCAGCCATTTGGCTGGCACGCAGCCGCCAATCGGGTTGCGGACATGACCCATGTGTTCGTTTGTTCGCCCGGCTGTCCGGACAGCGTCCGCGGACAGATCATGCGTCGAATCATGTTTGAAGAGAATGGCCCAGTGATGCGCTTTTCCACCGACGTTCGGCGTTGGCACGGCGATTGCTCTATCTCCAGTGAGAGCAGTAACCCACCCGTTCAGGAGAGCCATCATGAAATTCGAAAATCTGATCCTGCATAGCCTGTACGCCGCCTGCTTCGCGATCTGCCTGCTGACCGTCGGCGCCATGATCGTTGACAAGCCGTCACCCGCAACCACCTCCGTCGCCAGCCAGGCCAACGTCGCTGCGCACGCCGCCATCCATGGATGATCCGACAGCCATGGAACCCCAGGAAAGGAGGTCGAAGACGGTTATCCCATCGATAACCTCCGGCCTCCTTTAGCGGAACGGATTCAACTCAGAAAAATTGCCTTCGCCGGGGCCGAAGCGCCCGCGTTGGATCGGCCGCAACAACAAGAAGAACCAAGTCGGCTCAGGTCACCAACTGCTGCAGGGCGCCAGCAAGGCGCTCGGAATCACTCACCCAACCGAAGTTGTCGCCTTCGCTATACATGACGCGCACCGTGGACTCGTGGTCGGCCGGGTCGTATGCCGCACAGGCGTCTTTCAGAAGGACGCATGCGTAGCCGAGATCCACCGCGGAGCGCAGTGTCGACGCCACGCAGCACTGCGTCGTGTAGCCCATCAGCAGCAGCGTATCGATGCCCCGAACACGCAGGACCGTGTCCAGCGTGGTTTGGTGGAAGGCGCTGAATCCCGCCTTGTCGATCACGGGCTCGCCTTCGGCGGGGCGCATTGCCGGAATGATCTCGGTACCAGCTTCGCCCTTCACGAGGAAGCGACCCAGTGGTCCGTGGGAGCCAACGGCGAGATCGTATTGCCTGCGGAAGGTATTGAGGTCCGACAGATCGGGTGCGTAGCACTCGCGGGTGAAGAACACGAATAGACCGGCCTGTCGCGCTGCGGACAGCGCGCGCTGCGCGGCCGGCAGGCTGGCCAGCAGATGGCTGATCGGCAGGCCCAACGCGCCCGCGCGGCCTTCAGGAAGGACGAAATCTGCCTGGAAGTCGATGCATGCCAGCGCGGTGCGCGCCGGATCGCATTCAATGCTGCGGCCGTTCTCGCAGGCAAGGCGGATTTGTTCCAAGGGTCACCTCGCTCTCGCACGGACATGCGAGGAACCCATCGGACACCGGGCCGGTTCAGTCCTCGCGATAGTGCGATCCTAGGCTAGTTCGGCGCCCCAGGGCAGCCGCGATGAGTTGCTTCGCCAGCCGTGCCTGCCAGCCGGTCGGATTGCGCAGCAGTTCCCCGTCCAGTGCGTGCTGCAGCGTGGACTCCACGCGCACCGGGCCAGCGGCATCCCAAAGGCTTCGGCGCAGCTCAACCAGCGCCGGTAACGCTAGGGATTCGCCGCGTTGACGCCACTGGTGCTGGCCACGCGCTGGTGTGGTCGGCAGCCTCGACAGGTGCTGGCCGGTTCGCCGGCCACAAAGCAGGCCCTCCAGCAGCGAGTTGCTGGCGAGGCGATTGGCGCCGTGCACGCCATTGCAGGCTACCTCGCCCACCGCGTAGAGGCCGCGGACGGTGGTGCGCCCCTCCAGGTCCACCGAGAGCCCACCCATGTGGAAATGCGCAGCGGGTGTAACAGGGATCGGCGCATGGCGCGGATCGATGCCGTGCGCCAGGCACGAGGCATGCACGGTGGGAAAACGGCTCGCCAGGTCGCCTTCGACACCGCTAGTGTCGAGCCAGACCCGGCCGTCGTCGCGCAGGGCGCGCCAAACCTGCCTGGCCACGATATCCCGTGGCGCCAGATCGCCCATGGCGTGCAGCTTGTCCATCAGTGGCGAGCCGTCGATGCGGCGCAGTCGCGCGCCGGCGCCGCGCAAGGCCTCGGTGACCAGGGGCAGGCAATGGCCATCGGCCACGTCGAGCGCAGTCGGATGGAACTGCATGAATTCCAGGTCGCGCGTGGCGGCGCCGGCCGCCATGCCGAGCACCAGGCCGCTGCCGATTGCGCCCGGGGGATTGCTCGTGCGCGCGAACAGCGCGCCCATGCCGCCGGTGGCGAGCACCACTGCGGCCGCCTGAATCTCTTCCTGTCGGCCGTTGATGTCCCGGGCTCGAACGCCACAAACGCGCCCGTCGCGCAGCAGCAAGGCGTCGACATCGACGTCGCTGCGCCAGTCGATATGCGTCGCCGCGCGCGCCTGCGCGTGCATGGATCGAACCACCGCCGCGCCACTCGCGTCGCCACCGGCATGCACGATGCGCGCGGCGCGATGTCCTCCCTCGCGGCCGAGCGCGAGCTGGCCCCCGGAGTCGCGGTCGAAGGGCACGCCCAACGAGGTCAACCATTCGACCGCGCCGGATGCGTTCCGGCACAGCCAGCGCACCATCACCAGGTCGTTGTGGCCTGCGCCGGCGGCCAGGGTGTCGGCCACGTGGGCGGCAACATCATCGCCGTCGCCAATCGCCGCGGCGATGCCACCCTGGGCAAGCGTGCTGGCGCTGTCGCCGCCATCCGCGTTGCGGCACAACAGTAGGACCGGCAACGGCGCCACTGCCAGCGCCGTCGCCAGTCCCGCCACGCCACCGCCCACGATGACGATGGGGAGTTCGCCGGACATCAGACGGACTCGCGCCGACCGACATCCAGCATGCGCTGCAGGGCCCGGCGCGCACGGGCGGCGACGCCGGGCGGCACGTCGACCACATGCTTGAGATCACGCAGGGCTTCGTAGATGCCGGGCAGGGTGATCCGCTGCATGTGCGGGCACAGGTGGCAGGGCTTGATGAACTCGGTGGCCGGGAACTGCTTGCGCAAGTTGTCGGCCATCGAGCACTCGGTGATGAGCGCGACGCGCGACGGTTGCTCGCGTTCCAGCCATTTACCCATGGCCGTGGTCGAACCGACGAAGTCGGCCTCTGCGAGCACCTCGGGCGCGCATTCGGGATGGGCGGCGAGGCGAGCGTTGAATTGCTCGCGCGCGTGGCGCGCCTGTTGTGCGGTGAATTTCTCGTGCACTTCGCAGCGGCCGTCCCACAGCACCAACTCCACCTTTGTCTGCGATGCGACGTGGCGGCCGAGGTACTGGTCGGGCAGGAAGATCACCTTGGGCGAGCCCATCGACTCCACCACCTGCACCGCGTTGGCCGAGGTGCAGATTGCATCGGATTCCGCTTTTACCGCCGCCGAGGTATTGGCGTAGCTGACCACCGGCACACCGGGATGGCGGGCGCGCAGCGCCAGCACATCTTCGGCGGTGATCGACGAAGCCAGCGAGCAGCCGGCCTCCAAGTCTGGAATCAGCACGGTCTTGTTCGGGGCGAGGATCTTGGCGCTCTCCGCCATGAAGTGCACGCCGCACATCACGATCAGGTCGGCATCGCAATCGGCTGCGGCCTGTGCGAGGCCGAGCGAGTCGCCGGTGATATCGGCCACGCCCTGGAAGATCTCGGGCGTCTGGTAGCTGTGCGCCATGATCACGGCGCCGCGAAGTTTCTTCAGACGACGGATCGCATCGATCCACGGCAGATGCATCGAGGCCTCGATGCAGGGAATCACGGTCTCGAGGGACGCCTTCAGCTCGGCATACTCGTGTTCGAGTTCGTCGCGCCAGACGGGTACCGGCAGGTCGTCGAGACTATTCATGGGTGGATTGATCCGGTCATTGGGCGGTTTGACAAAAGGTTCGACGGCCGGGGGACGAAGCACGCCATGCGCGCGCCTGGCCGCGGTTGGTGGTCAGTGGTGGCATCCCGCCGCAGAGAAGCTGATGGACAAGGCTTTGGTGCGCAGTGGGCCTCCCCTTGTGCCCGGTCTCGCCATGCAGGCGCCTCGATGGGCGATTGGCATCGGCGATGACGCGTGCGCCTTGTCCGGCTTGGTCCAGGCCGCAAGTGTGGAAGGCGAGTGGTGACGTCGCCTTGATTGAGGTCAGGGTGCGGGGCTAGAACGCCGGGCGCGCGCGGGACTCCGTGGTCGGGTCATGGTGGTTGCGACGCGCCGTCCATAGAATGGGTATTCCGCATATATGTTTACCGGTTTTCGCCATGCGACTCAGCACGTTCACTGACTATTGCCTGCGCACGCTGATGTACCTGGCGGTGAACGGTGATGGCCTGGCCACGCGTAGTGACATTGCGGAGGCCTATGACATTTCCGAGAACCACCTGATGAAGGTGGTGAACTGGCTGGCCCGCCAGGGCTACATCGAGACCCAGCGCGGCAAGGGCGGCGGCATGCAACTGGCCCGCAAGCCGGCAGGCATCAACGTGGGCGAACTGGTCCGCGCCAGTGAGTCACCCAAGCCGGTGGTGGAGTGCTTCGAGCCGGAACACGGCAGCTGCCGCCTGCGACCGTCCTGCCGCCTTCGGGGCATCCTAGCCGAAGCCGTGGAGGCCATGTACCAGTCACTCGACCGCTACACGCTCGCCGACCTGGTGGCCAAGCCAAGGCAACTCGCCACGTTGCTGCGCATCGTATGATCCGTAACGCGATGCCCCTGTGATCAAGTGAGTCGAATTGACGCGGTGGGCCCAATGGGAAGTCACTTTGAAACTGTTTTGACTTGGAGCAAGGCGGTTAAACGCACCCCCAATGTAAGTTGCATCTGAAATACCTGTTTAGGCGTGCAGTGCACGCGCTTCATTGACTGGGAGCCCTCAGATGCAATCTTCACGGAAACTATGGCGGTGGCTCGCCATCATGTTTTTCGCGTCCTTCGCCGTCCTCGGATGGCTGGGCCGCGAGATCTATCTCGCCGCACCACCGATTCCCAAGGACGTCGTCGCGGCCAACGGCCAGGTGATCTACACGGGCGAACAGATCCAGCGTGGCCAGGAGGCCTGGCTGCAGGCCGGCGGCCAGCAGCTGGGCACCGTTTGGGGCCACGGCAGCTACGTCGCGCCGGACTGGTCGGCCGACTGGCTGCATCGTGAGGCCCTCGCGCTGCGCGAACGCCTGGCCGAGGAACACTATGGGCGCCCCTATGCCGAGATCGGCGCTGACGCAACGGCTTCGGTCGACGCGCAGGTGAAGTCGACGCTCCGCACCAACACCTATGACGCGGCGTCCGACACGATCACCGTGGACAACGATCGCGCTGCCGCGATGGCGCAGGTGGCGGACCACTACAAGGGCCTGTTCGGAACCGACCCGTCGCTCGACAAGCTGCGCGAACAGTACGCCATGATGCCCGGCTCGCTGCCGGACAAGCAGGATCTCGACGCGCTGCCGGCGTTCTTCTTCTGGTCCGCCTGGGCGGCCGCGACCGACCGGCCGGGTGAGACCCACCTGTCCTACACCAGCAACTGGCCGCACGAGCCGATCGTGGACAACGTGCCGACCACCGCCAATGGCATGTGGTCGATCGCCAGCTTCGTCGGCCTGATCGCAGGCATCGCGGCGATGATCTGGTTCCATGCGACCCAGCATGATGAATCGGATCCGGCGGCGCCGAAGTCGGACCCGCTGTTCAACCTGGTTCCGACCGCGTCCATGCGCGCCACCATGAAGTACTTCTACGTGGTGATCGCGCTGATGGGCCTGCAAGTGATCATGGGTGTGATCACCGCGCACTACTCGGTCGAGGGCAACAGCTTCTTCGGCATCCCGCTCGCCACTGTCCTTCCGTGGGTGGCAAGTCGAACCATACACACGCAGTTGGCGGTGCTGTGGATCGCCACGGCCTGGCTCGCCACCGGCTTGTATATCGGTCCGGCGTTGTCGGGTCGCGAACCCAAGTACCAGGCGCTCGGCGTCAACGCGCTGCTGGTCGCGCTGGTGGTGGTCGTGGTCGGCTCGCTGGTCTGCGGCTGGCTGGGCACGCTGCAGAAGATGGGCTTCAACTTCAACTTCTGGATCGGCAACCAGGGCCTGGAATACACCAGCATGGGCCGCATCTGGCAGATCCTGCTGTTCATCGGCCTGATGTTCTGGCTGCTGCTGATGGGTCGCGCTCTGTGGCCGGCACTGATGCGTCCGTCGGAGAGCCGTGGCCTGATCGCCATGGTGTTCATCGCCGCCACCTGCATCGGCCTGTTCTACGCCACCTCGCTTGTCTGGGGTCAGCACACGCACTACTCGATGATCGAATACTGGCGCTGGTGGCTGGTCCACCTGTGGGTGGAAGGCTTCTTCGAAGTGTTCGCCACGGCCGTGATTGCGCTGATCTTCTCCCGCCTTGGCCTGATCCGCGCCTCGACCGCCAACATCGCGATCGTGCTCGAGACCATCGTGTTCCTCTTCGGCGGCATCCTGGGCACGCTGCACCACCTGTACTTCACGGGTTCGCCGACTTCGGTGATCGCCGTGGGCGCCATGTTCTCGGCGCTGGAAGTGGTGCCGCTGGCGATGGTGGGCTTCGAGGGCTACAAGAACTACCAGCGCATGAAGTCCGCGCCGTGGGTGGCCAATTACAAGTGGATCATCCTGTGCTTCATCGCGGTGGGCTTCTGGAACACCGTGGGCGCCGGCCTGCTGGGCTTCGCCATCAACCCGCCGATCTCGCTGTACTACGTGCAGGGCCTCAACCTGACGCCGGCGCACGGTCACGCGGCACTGTTCGGTGTGTACGGCATGCTCGGCATCGGCCTGACCCTGTTCTGCCTGCGTGGCCTGGCCCCGCGCGCCAACTGGTCGGATGTCCTGCTCAAGCGCATGTTCTGGTGCCTCAACATCGGCCTGGCCATGATGGTGTTCCTCGCGCTGGTGCCGTCCGGCATCTACCAGGCCTGGACCAGCGTCGAGTACGGCCTGTGGTACGCACGCTCGCCGGAAGTCGTGCACTCGGCCTTCATGCAGGCGATGGTATGGCTGCGTGTGCCTGGTGACCTGGTGTTTGCTTTCGGCATCGTGTTCCTGGCGGCCTTTGCACTGAAGCTGCTCGGCCGTGGCAAGGAGTCCGCTCCGGTGATCGCGGCACAGCCGGCTCGTTCGCAGGCGCCGTAAGTCACATCGTCCGTAGCGCAAGGCGGCAGGCGTGAATACGCCTGCCGTTTTGCGTTTCCTCCGCAGTCGCGCGACGCGCGCACCGACCCGGTCAACGGTCGCATTGCAAAGCGTCGCTTCGCCGGCCTCGACCCGCTCAGGCTTTTGATCATTCCCATGTCACGAAAACATGAAAAGCATCGCCCACCGTGGGCGTGGACCTGGCCCAAGGTCGCCGTACTTGTCGCTTGCTGGCTGGCATCGATGGCAAGCCTGGCTTCCGGTGTGGCGGCATCAACCAACGCACCGATACCCGACACGCTGGAGCAGCGCCTGGTCGCCTGCGCCGCCTGTCACGGACCCCATGGCGCCGGAGATCCTGGCCACCCGGACATTCCGCGCCTGGCAGGACAACCCGCTGCCTACCTCGCGTTGCAGCTCGAATATTTCCGCAGCGGCGAGCGCAAGAACGCGGAGATGGAATTTCTCACCCGTCAGTTGAGCCCGGCGTACATCAAGGAGATCGCCGCGTATTTCTCCAGCCAGCAGGCGCCTTATGTATCGACGCCCGCACCGGCACTGACCGATGCGCTGATGAGCAGGGGCGAAGAGCTGGTGCGTCGTGGCGATGCGAGTCGCGGCATCCCGGCCTGCACCGACTGCCACGGCCAGCGGTTGACCGGCAGGGACAACCTGATCCCTGGCCTGACCGAGCTTTCGTACGACTACATGAATGCGCAGTTCGCGCTGTGGAAGGGCCAGTCGCGCGCCGCCGAGAAACCTTATTGCATGGCGGTGGTGGCGATACGCATGAGCGAATCCGACCAACGCGCCGCCGTTGCGTGGCTCGCTTCGCATGGCGGCGCCGTCGCTGCCGAAACGGCGCACGCCGCTGAACCGCCATTGCCCGGGTGGTGCGTGTTGAACAGGGGTGCAAACGGGCCGTAGCTCTTGGCGGGCGCGCTCAGGCCTGCGGCTTGCGTGGTTTTCTGGGCGCGCGCTTCTTCGTGGTCGCCGCCGGCGGCGCGTCTTGCGCCACCGGAGGCGCGGCCACGTTCATCTGCTCCAGCCAGGTCAGGTCGTCGACGTAGCCCAGGAAATGCTGGAGATACCCCGGCGAGACTTCGCGCATCAGGGTGATCGCCCGGTGCACCAGGGCGCTCGAGTTGAGCGGGCCGGCATTGGTTGGCGCCTGCTGAAGGGACTGCCGCATCTGGCTGTCGGTACGCAGCTTGGCCCACAGCTTGCGAATGCCTTCCAGCGCTTCCGGCGCCGCGAACGCATGCAGGCGGGCATCGGCATCCCCCGCCGCCACGTGGTCGACCAAGGTCCCCAAGCCGCCACGCGCCTCCGCGCCATTTTCGGCCGTGCAGTCGATTCCCGGTTCGCGGCGCCGCGCGCGCCCGAGGTCGGCCTCGTAGGCATCAAGCAGCGCGGAAAGCCGCTGGTCCAGCAAACGCCGGGCTTCGCCGTGGTGATCGGCGGCACGCCGCTCCAGCGCCTCCATGACATGGAAGCGCAAGGGATCGACGCGATCGGCGCCTTGTTCGCGCCACGCGTCGAGCCGGGCGCGAGCGTGCGTCGCGCTGTCAGTCATGGGACGCAGCGGTCGTCGCCGATGGCTTCGGCACGGGGGCGATTTCGACGCGACGGTTTCTCGCGCGTCCCTCGTCGTCGGCGTTTGAGCTGACCGGCTGCTCGGCGCCAAACGCGGCGGCGAACACCGAGGAAGCGGGCACGCCGTGGGCGATCAGCGCGCGCGTCACGGTAAGCGCACGCTCGGCCGACAGTTCCCAGTTGTCCGCAAAGCGGCGATTGCCGTCGAGCACCTGACGGTCATCGGTGAAGCCGCTCACCATCAGGATTTCGTCGCGGGACTTGAGGTAGTCGGACAGCGGGCCGGCCAGGCTCTTCAGCAGCTCGTCGCCTTCCGGCTGGAGCTGATCGGAGTTCAACGCGAACAGCACGCTGCCACGAATGCCGATGCGACCGTTGACCAGTGTGACGCGGCCGGCGGCGAGCGGCGCCGCCAGCGCTTGCTCGAGACTCATGCGGCGTTGCGCCTCGGCCTGTCGTTGCTTGACCTCCTCGTCGAGCCGGTGCGACAGCTGCAGCTGCACGCCGATCACGCCGACCAGAATCAGCACGAACGCGCCGAGCAGCACCGACATGAGGTCGCCGAAGGCGGCCCAGATGGGCGTGCCCGAATCGGATTCGAGCTCCATGTCGTCGGTCATGCGGTCTCCGTTTCGGCCAGCGCGCGCTGACTGCCGATCTGCTGCAGTTCCTCGATGATCTGCTTTTGCGACAGCATGCTGAGGTCGACCACTTCCCTGGCCTGCATGACGTAATAGGCGAGCTGTTCATCGCTGCGAACCAGCGACTTGTCCAGCGCGTCGGCAATGACCTGCAGGCGTTCCATCAACGCCTCGTTCGACTGGCCGTACAGC
The DNA here is from genome assembly GCF_003351225.1 of Dyella solisilvae. Lineage (GTDB taxonomy): Bacteria > Pseudomonadota > Gammaproteobacteria > Xanthomonadales > Rhodanobacteraceae > Dyella > Dyella solisilvae. The sequence continues at coordinate 548,159 of NZ_QQSY01000002.1, read as the reverse complement.
TGCACGGCCACGCCGAAGGCTTCGCCCAGACTGGCCACTTCGACCGCGCTTCCGGTGATCTGCGCGGCGACGCAGTCAAGCTTGCCGGTTTCGGCTTCGACATGCTCGATGAAACGGGCGCCGACGCGTTCGAGCAGGCCGGCCGAGGTGCTGACCAGCGCGTCGACCGCGGTGCGTTGCTCGGTGGATGCGTGGTTGACCGCATCGAGCAGGGTTTCCAGCGTCGCCAGCAGGCGGCTGCGTTCTTCGAGCATCGCGGTATCGCGGACCATGCTGTCAGACAGTTTCTGGCGCAATTCGGCGACAACTTCGGCGGCCACCTTCGGCGCTTCCGAGGCGGCCTGCACGAGGCGGGAAATCTCGGCGATCGTCGCGCTGGCGTGCGACTGCGCCTGGGCCGAGATGTCGCTGGCGGTGCGAGCGAGCGTGTCGCAGATCTCCTGCTGACGGGTCGCGGCGTGCTCGCCGGCCTGCTCCCACTGCTGGCCCAGCGACGACGTCATCGCCCCGAGCGCCTCCGACCAAGCCTCCAGGCGCTGCTGGTCGCGCGATTCCAGCGTCGCCTGCAGCTCGGTGTGCGAATCGCGCACGACGCTGACCAGCGAGGACGCGTGTTCCTCGAAGATCGCGCCAGCCGCTGACAGGGCCCGCTCGTTGCGGGCCGCCAGGTCATCATTCGCGGCCTGCTGCCGCGACAGCGCGTTGTTCCAGGCCTCGGTCGCGTGGTTCGCGCTGGCATCGAGTCGCGACGCCACGCATTCCAGCAGATGGGCCGAGCGCTGGTCGAAGGTGTCGGTGAACTGCGCCAGCGACCCGCGCAGGTCCTGGGTCAGCGCCGTGTTGGCCTCGCGCTGCTCCGCCACGGCCGCGTTCCAGATCTGCGCCACGGTGGTGGTGCTGGTCTCGACGCTGGTGGTCAGTGCTTGCAGTTGTTGCTCCACGGACTGCGTGATCGTGCCGTGCAGCTGGGTTGCCTGCTGCGCGAGGCCTGCCATGGTGGAGTCCACCACCGGCTGCAGGGCCGATGCGCCAGCGCGGGCGCCCTGGGCGACGCTGTCCTTCAGCGTCTGCTCCACCGAGGAGGCGAGATTGACGTAGACAGTCTCGGTCTTGGCATGAAAGGCCTCATGACTGGCGATCTGCCGCTCCTGGGCGGCCAGGTTCTGCTGTTCGATGCTTGCCATCATGGCTTGCAGACGGTCGACCAGGGCCGGCATCAGGGCCGTCTGCTGCTGCAGCAGCTTGAACGCTTCCTCGCGTTGATGGGCCTGCGAATGCACGCGCAAGGTCGTGGCGATCTTCGCATCGAGCGACTGCACAGCTTGGAGCCGTTCGCGTCGGCACAGGGCGGAGAGCAGCCCGAGCATCGCCGAGCTGGCCACGCCGGCGATCGAGGTGCCGAACGCGAACCCGAGGCCCTTGACCGGCGCGGCGAGCGAGCCACGGATGGCTTGAAGATCCGTCGCGCTTTCCAGCGCCAGGCCGGTGCCGCGCAGGGTCGCCATCATGCCCAGCAGGGTGCCCAGCATGCCCAGCAGCACCAGCAGGCCGACGAGGTACGGCGTCAGCACCGGCGCGGGCAGCACGACGCGCCCACCCTCGATGCGCAGGCGCGTGGCGTTGCGGAGGCTGGGATGCAGGCGATCGAGCCAGTCACCGAGGTTCGCCGGCGCGACCGACAAGCCGGCAACGGCTTGCTGCAGCGTGGCAGTCGCCTGCCGGTAGCGATGCAGCTCGTAGGCGCCGGCCAGGTAGCAGGCGCCGATCATCAGCGCGACGGCTTCGCCCAGCGGATTGGAGCCGACGTAGCCCGCGCCGATCCAGCAGACAGCGGCGAGACCCACGAGCAACACGGTGAATTGGAGGAGATGTCTGAACATGATGTTCCCGTTAGCGGGTGCGAAGCGCTGCAAGCAGCCCGTCGACCGGTTGAAAGCGAAGATCCAGTTCGGCGAGCAGCACGCTCTGCATGTCTCGGCGAAACACGTCCAGCCACGCGCGAGACGCGGCCGCCGGTGTGTCCGGCGATGCGGGCGCGTCGGCGACGGTGTTGTCGCCGGCTTGGCGCAGTCGCTCGAAGTGCTCGCCGAGCACGGTCGGCACGGTGGCCAACAGCGTGTGCTCGCGTGGGCTCAAGGCGCGTTCCATGACGGCATCCACGGCGGCAAGGCGGGCCATGTCGGCGGTTCCCTCGGCGAGCCTGTCGCGCAGGCGACCGCGCAGCCTGCCCGTGGCCGACTGCATCGAGCGCTGCATGCTGAGGTAGCGCTGACGAAAGGGGGCGTAGTCGACCGTGCCATCGGCGCCCGCTTCAATCGCTGGGATCTGCCCGGATGCAGAAGCGGACACGCCGATCCCGTCGCCCGTAATCGTCGCGGTCAGGGTGGCGCGCGCATGCGCGCACTCCTCTTCCTCGGCGCTGACCGACGACGAGGCGGCGCCATCGGCCGCGGCAGGCCTGCCGTCAAGCGCCGTGGAGAGGGCGATCGAATGCGTCCAGTCGAGCCACTGGCTGAGCCGCTGCGACAGCGACTGCTGGGTAGGTGTGACGCCAACGTCGGTCATGCGCGCAAGTAGGCGGATGAACGTCGGGCCACGGACCGACGCCCGTTGAGCTGCTTGCACCATACTGCTGGCTAAAAATTAACCATTTTACACGGTAAAGGGGGGCGATCGGCTAGCTGTGGCCGGTGCGACCGGGTCCCGCGCGCCAATGAGCCCGAATTGAGCCTGGCAGCTAGCGCGCCGAGCATGAACCCCGCAGTTGTGGGGGGGCGATCCGGGCCACGCGGCGCTCGGCCGGGGGAGCCTGGCTCCCTCGGTGGTTCGGTGCGGTGCGAACGACCGAGGGGATAACAAGCTTGCACGGCTGCTTCATCGGGATCCCCCCATGCTGCATGCTCGGACGAATAGCAGCGCGGGGCGCCCACCATGAATACGCAAGCGATAACGGCGCCGCTGACGCGAGCGGCGATTTTCATGGTCGCGACGCTTGACCCCGACCCGGCTGGCAACGCGGCAGCCCGCGCGCTTTGGAGCGATATCGCGTCGCTGGTCCGCGCGGTGGGTTTCCGGCAGCCGGAGCGGCGCCTGTCATGCGTGGTGGGCATCGGATCGGCGGCCTGGGATCGACTGTTCGGTACGCCGCGGCCCGCCGAGCTTCATCCCTTCCGCGAGATCAAGGGCGTGCACCACGCCGTCGCCACGCCGGGAGACTTGCTCTTCCATATCCGCGCCACGCACATGGACCTGTGCTTCGAGCTGGCCACCCAGATCATGTCGCGCATCGGTGATGTCGTCACAGCTGTCGATGAGGTGCACGGCTTCAAGTACTTCGATGAGCGCGACTTGCTTGGCTTTGTCGATGGCACCGAGAATCCCGTGGATCAGGCAGCCGTCGACGCCACCACGATCGGCGACGAAGATCCGGCCTTCGCCGGCGGCAGCTACGTCATCGTGCAGAAATACCTGCATGACCTGAAGGCGTGGAACGCGGTGCCGGTCGAGCAGCAGGAAGGAATCGTCGGAAGGAAGAAGCTCTCCGACGTGGAGCTGGACGAAGCAGCCAAACCTTCCTATGCCCACAACGTGCTCACCAGCATCGAAGAGGATGGCGAAGAGCTCGAGATCCTGCGCGACAACATGCCGTTCGGTGAGGCCGGCAAGGGCGAGTTCGGTACCTACTTCATCGGCTATGCGCGCTCACCGACGCGCATCGAGCAGATGCTCACCAACATGTTCGTCGGCAAGCCGCCAGGCAATTACGATCGCTTGCTGGACTTCAGCAAGGCCGTAACCGGCACGCTGTTCTTCGTGCCATCGGCGGCGTTGCTGGAAAGCGTGGGTTCGCACTAACCCATCCTCGTTGATGCAGCGCACGCGGAGGGCGCGCCTCTCGGGCCGGCATGAGGTAAGTTGCGCGGGTAAGTCGACCGTCAACCCATCGTGCGTGACCGGAGAGTGCCCATGAGCGAGATCGAGTCCCGTCTGACCGCGCTGGGGTTGGCCTTGCCGCCAGCTTTTCCCGTGCCCAGCGACCTGCGCCTCCCGTTCGAGTTCGCCCAGGTGTGTGGCGTCCGGGTGCTCCTCTCGGGGCACGGGCCGCAAGCCGCGGATGGCACGTTGGCCGGGCCCTTCGGCAAGGTGGGCGCGGACCTGTCCGTCAGCGAGGGCTACCAGGCGGCGCGACTCGTCGCGCTTTCCATGCTCGCCAGCCTCAAGCGCGCCATCGGCGACCTCGATCGGGTCGATCGCTGGCATCGGGTTTTCGGCATGGTCAACTCAGCGCCCGGGTTCACGCAGCAGCCGCAGGTCATCAACGGATTCTCCGACCTCATCCTGGAGCTGTACGGCCCGCAGCGGGGCACGCATACGCGCAGCGCCATCGGCGTGGCGGAGCTGCCCTTCAACATGCCGGTGGAGATCGAAGGCGAACTGTCCCTGCGCGCCTAGCATCGAACGATGGCCCGCGGAGCACCGCGCACACGTCACGGCGCGTGGATCAGATCTCGGTGAAAGGCATATGCCGTCGACGGCGATAGGCCTGGTGAAATCCGGGCGTGTGATGCAGCTGGGCGCCATCCACGGCGGGTTGGTCGGTTTCGACGTGGCACAGGAAAAATATGTGCGAACCGAGCTCCTGGCTATCCACGATGGTCAGCTCCTGAATTCGCAGCGCATCGGAGACAGCGGGAATGCCAAACGCCTTCGATGGTCGCACCGGAAATGGCAGGGCAGCCCAGTCCGTGAGGGGCGTCTTGTGATGCTGGCTGAGCTGGTACACCTGCGCCTTCATCGTCGCGGGGACGTTGGACAGCACCACCTGGCGCACCTCCCGCATAACGTGCGCCGACACATTGGTGCTGCGCAACGCCAGCGAATACAGCCCGCTGGCGCCCAGAGGGCCGATCAGGTCCATCGGGAATATGTTGCAGTGGCCAGCCGTCGCGACTGATACAAGCACGACGGGTCGCGGGCACAGATAGGCAATCATCAGTTGCTGTACGGCGGCCGGCTGCATCAGTCCGTGATGCGACGACGGCGTCTTCCGCATCAGGCGATTCTGCAACCACGTATTCCAGGGCCGACGGGGCCAGTCGAGGCAACGGTGTTCGCCGGACGCGACGTGATAGACGGCAAGCGCTGCCCCGTTGGTGGCGACGCCCGCTGCCTTTGCCAGGTGCAGGAAGCCCAACGGCCTGCCGGTGGCGCTGTCGCGGTATTCGAGTGTCGGACGTTGGCCAGCATCGATACTGGTTGCGATCGACAGAGGCTTCAGTGAGGCCACCGTGTGATCGGTCGTGACATCGACCGAATGGCCATCCCAATGCAAGGTGGCGCTGACCACCCGCTGGGGAGGCGCAACGGCGATTGTCGACCATTGCGGCAGCGGGCGAACCCATGGCCTTATCCAGTCCTTCCACATGTCAGTCGCGCCGGAACAGCAGGAACATGTAGAGCTCGGTGACCGTGCCCCAACCGCGCGGCGTGCGCCGCTCCAGGTGGAAATACGGGGCCGCCGCGCGCGCCATGAACCCTGGCGAAAAGCGATGGATACGGCTTTCGCTGGGAATGGCGTAATGACCATGACGCACGAGATTCACCAGGTTGGCTCTCCACCAGTCGTAGCGTGCGTCGCCCAGGTAATAGGGATTGAGCATGCTGGCCAGGACAAAACCGCCGGCCTGCACCACGTGCGACAGCTCTTCAAAGAGCGCGGCGTGATCCTCGATGTGGTTGAGGACGGCGAAGTCTGCGGTGACTGCCTGCACCTTGCAGGCGAGGGGCGAGGTGAGGGTGACAACGGTCTCTCGGGCGATTTCATCGCGGCAGTAACGGGCCAGGCAGGCTCGCATCGGTTCGGAAGGCTCATAGACGAATGTGGGATGTCCGCTGGCGGCATAAGCCTTGGCATCGATGCCTGTGCCTGCGCCGAAATCGAGTAGGCCCGCGCCGGCGGGCATCAGACCGAGCGCCAACTTCTGGAACCGCTCGCGCACCGCCCGGTCTCGCTGCGAGCCAAGCATGAACGCGTGGTACTGCTCGCCGGTATGCATAGGGATGCCTTCCGTGCTGGCAGGTCCGCTCATGGTTGTTGGCCGTCGACACGCCGTGTTCATCGTCACGGTGACGCCTCGCGCTTTACGCCGCGGCGAGCCAGCATCGGTGCAGGCCCACCTCGGCTTGTCGCCCATGTGTGCCGGTGGCCTCGTGAAAGGTTGCAGCGGACGGTGGGCGCCGCGCATCCTGGCAGCGGGCGCCATTCGGAAGCGGAAACCTCCGGTCTGCGCACCTCAGTGGTGGATGGCTTGCTCGATGCGGCGACCTGAATGGCTGACCTTGGCCTCACGTCGGTCCCATGGCGGCCAGCTACCATGGTGGTCCCCGGAACGCGGCTTGCATGGCAAGGAGACGAACCCATGGAACCTTCGGAGCGCATTGACCAGTTGATCGAAGGACTGACGGACTGGCGCGGCAAGACCTTTGCAAGCGTGCGCAAGGCCATCCTGGCGGCCGATCCGCAGATCGTCGAGGAATGGAAGTGGATGGGCAGCCCGGTGTGGTATCGCGACGGCATCATTGCCGTAGGCAACGCCCACAAGGGCAAGGTGAAGCTCACTTTTTCGCACGGGGCAAAGCTCGCCGATCCGGACCAGCTCTTCAACGCTGGCCTTGGCGGCGGCACGTGGCGGGCGATCGATTTCCTCGAAGGCGACAAGGTCAACTCGTCCGCGCTGAAGCGACTCATCCGCACTGCCATTGCCTATAACCAGGCGAAATCCACGAAGAAGGCGCCGGCAGGCGCGCGACCGAAGGCGACAAAAAGAACAAAAGAGCCGTGAAGCAGTCGCTCCGCGTGAAGTCGGTCCGGGCGGGGCGTGCTCAAGTCGCACCCTCTAGCTTGTCGCTCCCAAGGGTCTTGAAGGGGCGATGCCCAGCCGACGTGGTGTTCGGGCATCAGTGCCTCACATCGGTGGGCCCGCGTGGGATTCCTCACCCGTCAAATTGTCGAGCCAGTCAACAACCTTGCCGCCCAGTGCTTACGGATCGTGATACGCGTCATCGCGGCAGTCGGCTGACGCAATTTCAGGGCGGTTCCGCCAATGCGGCAGAGACGAGGTCGCTGCGAAGCTCAGCCTGCGTCAGGGCGACGGTAGGCGACTGGCGGATCGCAACTGCCTTCATCGATTGCGGTTTGAGCATCAGGTGACGCTGAGCTTCCCAGTTCTTCGCCAGACGTTGGGCCTGAGCGACTTCGGCGGGCGTTGCTCCGATGAAAGCGACGACCACGTAACCATTCATGGGGACGGTGTAGGTTGCTTCGACATGGGTGCCCAGCCTTACGACGTGCTTGCAGACGCAAGGCATGATGCGTCCGTTGTTGGTCCAAAGGCCGCTACGGTGAAACGTGCAGCCGGTCCACGCGGAGGCATCCCTGTTTCGACGAGAGTTGTCAGGTCCACTTCGGCCAAAGTGCATGGATGTTGCAGTTCAAACCAATCCTCTCCATCGGCCGCTCGTCGCCGAGAAAGTGGACTCCGGCCTTGTATTCGCATGCCGACATCTTCCTTGCTGCGGCATCTCCACTGCTTCCTCACGTTTCGACCCACTGAGAGCGCCAACCGGGAGCTGCAAACGGATCGGCGAAGTACTGGGCCTCATGCGAGACCTTTCCATCCCGAAACTCCATGATGCTCACGGTGTAGGTTGGCTTGCCCTCATAGGTAATCACATACTCGCTAACCCAGAGATTGCCTTCTCCAACGATGCGACGCACCGCGAATCCCGATGGTTTACCCGGGTGATGGCTGCGTAGCGCTTGCAGATTACGCCGACCACGAATGATCTCGCCCGATTGGGGGTACTCGCACACAGCGTCATCGTGATAGATGTCGTGCTCGACCTCTTGATCGCCCGCGGCGGAAGCAGTCCAGTGTTGATCGATGGCCTCGCGGATCTTCTGCGCTTGCATCGGCGTCCTCCATGGTGATTCTGCGTGTGTTGAGGAAACAAACAGGTTGCTCGGCTGGTTGCTGATGCTGATTTGTCTTCGCGCAGGCCAGCGCCGGTCGGTGATCAGCGGCGAAGTGGTCGGTGTGCCACACCTCTTGGAGCGGTGGCCGAGAAAACTTCGCGTTCATCGTGATACCAGGCCCCGACAGCTTGCGAAGCCGGCGCCTCCATTGCGTCAAGGAGATCCATTAGGAAACGGGGCGAAGCTCGCCCGCGATGGTCGGCACCAGTTCGGACACGGTCGGGTGAATGTGCATCGTGTGCCTAAGTGTGGCGGCATTGCCGCCGGCCGCCATGATGTCCAGCACGGTGTGGATCGCCTCATCGCCACTCGTGCCAAGGATTGCAGCCCCCAGGATGGCGTCGGTATCGGCATCCACCACGATCTTCATGAAACCTAGCTGTTCGTCCTTCTCGACAGCGCGGCCAACGCGCCTCATCGGACGCCGGCCGACGAGGATCCGGCTTCCCGTGGCGCGGGCCTCCGTTTCGGTCATGCCGACCCGACCCAGCGGCGGATCGACATAGAGCGCGTAACAGGCAATGCGGTCGGTGACTTTGCGGTTGGCGCCGTCGAGCAGGTTTTGCGCCACGATCTCGAAGTCGTTGTAGGCAGTATGAGTAAAGGCGCCACGGCCGTTGCAGTCACCCAGCGCCCAGATGCCCGGAACATTCGTCTCCAGCCGGTCGTTGACCTGGATATAGCCGCGCTTGTCCGTCTCGATGCCGGCCATTTCCAAACCCAGATCATCGGTATTGGGACGCCGCCCGACGGCGAGCAGGAGATGGCTGCCAATGGTTTCTGGCACGCCCTCGCTGCAGTCGAGGCCGACCGCGACGCCATCCGGGTGGCGGGCAAAACGGATGCACTCGGCGCCCGTGCGGATCTGGATGCCCTCGGCTTCGAGGATCGAACGGACGGCGTCCGATATCTCGGCATCCTCGCGGCCGATCAGCCGCGGTCCTTTCTCGACGACGGTCACCCTCGATCCAAAACGCGCGTAGATCTGTGCAAACTCGAGACCGATATAGCTGCCGCCGACCACCACCAGATGATCGGGAAGCAGATCGGTATCGAGCAGCGAGCTGTTGGTGAAGAAAGGTACTTCGCCAACCCCCGGCATATCCGGCACCAGGGCGCGTCCGCCGACATTGATGAAGATGCGCTCCGCCTCCAGCAGTTCGTCGCCCACTCGCACTGTCTTGGCGCTCTCGAAACGGGCATGGCCACGAATGAGGGTGCAACCCTTCATGCTACGCAGCCAGGTTTCGTTGCCGTTGCGCGAGTCGACAGAGATCTTTTGCGAGCGTGCGTGGACGCGCGCCATGTCGATGCCGATCGGCCCGGTGATCACGCCGTAGTCGGCGCTGCGCCGGGCGTGATGGGCGGCATAGGCGCTGGCGACCAGTGTCTTGGTCGGCTTGCAGCCAGTGTTGACGCACGTTCCGCCGATCAGATGCCGTTCCACAACGGCGACCGTCATGCCGGCATCAGTCAGTCGCCCCGCCATGGACGGCCCTGCCTGGCCGGTGCCAATGACGATGGCGTCGAATTTTCCAGCCATGCGCGTCTCTCCGCTTTGGTGTCGCCCATCGCTGCCGTGGCGCGTCGGTTATCGTGATGTTGATGGCCTTCATTCGGGCCGTCCCCTCACCAGGGTGGCCCGTTACGCGTACGCTCCCGGGTGAGGTATAGGTCGTATCGGTCCGGCCAGAACAGATGCCACGAAGGGCGCCATCATGGGCTCGTGCGCCCGATAACCAAGAACGGGATCAACCGCGATCCGCCGCCCGCGATCATGGCCCACGGCAGGTGAGCACCATGTCGCGAGCACATGGTGCTAAACGGCGACGTCCGCGGCTGACCCGAAGCGGACCATGTGCAGTCGGCGTGAATGTGGGTCGTTGTACGAACGGCAAGGTCGAAGCGAAGACTCAGTCGCGCCGCTATCAAGCCGCTCCTGATTGAGCTGATTGATCTGGTCGATCTTTGTGCTCTTTCGACTGATCGAGGAAGGGGCGTGTTGCGATGCGCGTGATGACCAGCCACGCAAACAGTGCGACGCTGATACCGGTCACTGCCGAGCCGATGCCGAGCACCGGATCAAACCCGGGGACGTTTTTGAGCTGGGCAGCCAGCGCGGCGAGCATCGCCGGCATGCCGATGTTGTAGAGCCAGAAATGCAAGCTGGCGATTCGCCCTTCGGTGATGGCGGGATAGGCCAGGCCGATCAGGCCGAACAGCGTCATGGAGACCCAGCCAAGCAAGTTGAGATGGGCGTGCACGGCCATCAGCGAGTGGTCACCGGAAGCACCCATGACCAGGCCCAATGCAACGGCGACGACAAAGTAAACGACCGCCACACGGAACCAGGCGCGGCTACGGGGATTGTCAGTCATGGGGTTCTCCTCGGTTGAATGGGCTTCTGTGACCTTCCGCACGGGCGCCGGCTTGCCATCGCAAAGCGACTGATGCGAGACGAAGCAATACCCGCTCGCCTTGCACGGCTCGCCAGCTCGGCGCCGGCGGAAGTAGTTGCACAAATGCCGATTTTCTTGCGTTGTTTTTGCCTCCGCGACAGAGGCGTCGCCACGCGCCAGCCGAAGGTTCTGATGTGTTATTCGGCGCGCTTGACGTTCTGGACGGCTGAATCTACCGCCGCTTTCGCCGGCAAAAGAACACGACTTACGATGCTCTAACCAATGACATAGACCGTCGGTCGCCGGCTCATCGGTCAAGGACCAGGCTTTGAGTCCCATGGGTAAGGCTCCTATTCGGTTTGCGCCTGCAGCGTTGACCCATTGGCTCTGGCACGTTGAAAAGCATGGCGGGCGCTCAAGCGCCACAGGGTGTTACCCCTTTGACGCAGGGCGGATTTCGGGCATGGAGATGCCTTCTGGATCGGCGCACAGACGATGCGGTTTGCCTGGTCGCCTGCGTTCGGAGAGGATGCGCCGGGAGTCGCAAGTAAACCGGGAAGCCATAGGGGGCGGCATGGAAGGCGTGTGGGGCATGGTCGCAGTGCTTGGGTTGGGGGCCGCAGCGGTCGCACAGCTAGTCGCGGCCTGCCTTTGCTTTAGCCTCAGCCCAGCGAAAGGTCTGGCGTCGCTTGTCGTTCCTGGCTATCTGTTCCTCGGGATCAGGGAACATGCCTACTATCGGCCCGTGATTGGCTTATGGTTGATCGGCCTGAGCGCCATGACGGCCGGAACCATCGCGCTGAGTTAGCTCCGCCTTGCAGCAAACCCATGGCGGAGTTGGGCATGCCCGCTTCCGCCTGTAGCAGCGAGAGGCGAGCCAGGCCCTGGACCGGGACTGGAGCCAGGCAACGCGCGCTTGCCATCCCATGCGGTGAGCGCCATGGCCATCGTCATCGCGGCGGCCGGTATGGGGTTCAGAGTTCCAAGCCTGGCGATACGGAACGGCCTGTAAATCCAACGCTGCCGCGCCCCTTGCCATTGGGCGACTCCGGGTCTTTCATGCACCTGTTGTGAAGCATGAAGTCTTCAGGTCCGGGCTCCTGAAATCGGGAATGCAACCGATGAAGCTGCCGACGACACTTACCTTGAATCCGGTGATCCATTATCTGCGCGCCGCTTCGACCCTTCGCCCCCAACAGGCCGATACAATGGCCAAGTCGAGGGCTGGGGCGACCCGGATGAAGCTTTCGCGAAGTTCTTTTCCATAAGCATGCCGAGGGTTACGCCATGAATAAGCGTCTTGTGTTGTCCCTGGTCGCAGGTGTCCTGGTCGCCGGAGCGCTCGCGGCTCCGCCCGCGTTCGCCGCGCTGAGCCAAGGCACGGCCGCTCCCGCCTTCACCGCCCAGGCAAGCAAGGACGGCAAGGCCTTTGAGATTTCACTGGCAAGCGCCCTCAAGAACGGGCCGGTCGTCGTGTACTTCTTTCCCTCGGCCTATACAGGGGGCTGCGATATCGAGGCGCATGCTTTCGCCACCGAAGCCGCAAAGTTCGAGGCAGCAGGCGCCACGATCATCGGTGTGTCGGCAGACAGTATCCAGCGGCTCAATGCGTTCTCCGCGGACCCGAACTTCTGCGCAGGCAAGTTCCCCATCGCGTCCGATCCCGAGGGAAAGATCGCCGCGTCCTATGACCTGAAAATGCAGGCGGCAGTGCCGGGCGCCAAGGATGTGCGCGGCGACGTCATCGACCACGGGTTCATCTCGCGCACGACGTTCGTGATCGACCGCGATGGGAAGATTGCAGCGGTCTTCTCTTCAGAGGCCGATCACCTCCATCCGCAGGAGCATGTCGCCAAGTCACTCGCCACTGTTGAACAGCTGCAGGGCAAGAAAGCTCCCTGAGTGAGAGGCTGTGCGTTCGCGCGAGTGTCGGTCAGACGGCTCGCGCGAACGCTGTCGACGCCGTGGCCCGGCGGTTGAACGAGCGGCCTCGACAGACGTTGAGCTTTGAGTCACCGGCCGAACGATTCCGGCAATGTGTTGCGTTGACCGGCTGAAATGGCAATCCAGAGCGGGCCTTGGCGCCAATGGTTTCATGATGGTCGTGCTGGGCAAGCGGCGCTTTGTGGTTATAAAGCGCCGCCATCGCATTCGTTTTGCGCCCGCTCGCGTCCTTCTTCGTTCTCTTGCCGCCCTGAGTGTCCGCGACGCCGTGGCGATTCAGGCCGTGCAGAGTTAAGCGCTCTTGTTAGGTGTGCACACCATCCGTGCGTGCCCCTTCCCCTTGCCTCAGTCAATAACGCAAAGGCATGATTTCCATGGCAATGGAATGCCAAAAATTGTGTTGCACCGGATTCCACCAGCCACAAAAAAGGCCCGCCGGATGGCGGGCTTTGCGGGCTGGGTCTCGCTTCCAGTCAGTTGCTGGACAGCGTGTCCGACTGAGCTTGCGAGTTCGACGAGGTGGCCTGGACGAACAGGCCGGTCTTATCGAACGTGAGGGACTCGGTCACCGTGTTTGCGTCGGCATGGCCACGGAACACGCCGACAAACGGGATCCAGCTGCCGCTGCCTTGCGAATGCGTGTAGGCGTAGATGATCTGGATGCTTCCATCGGGCAGCCGGGTCGAGGCGTTCGGCTTGCCAAGCTCGGCCTCAACCTGGGCGATGGTCGTTATGCCAGGCTGGAACGTGCTGACGACATGGGGATCCACTTTCGTGCCGGAGCTGGCGCAGCCGGCGAGTAGGGCAGAGGCAAGTATGGCGAGCTTCTTGTGCGTCACAGGGTTTCCTTACGAGGCTTGGCGGTAGGTATCGGGTCATGCCATCGGGTAATCGCATTGAGCGGCTAGCCGATGAGAGGGGAATGAATGTTCTCCTGACTGCACATTCTCCCTTTGTCGTTCGTGCTGCACTGTTGCCGAGCGCTCACATCCAGCGATTGAGCATGGCGACGCGTTGCGCTTCGCAAGCTGGATCGTAGCGCGCCTGCAGCATCGGGGAGAACGGGCGGGCGAATGCGGACCGTGTGATCGCGAGTAAGCGATGGGCCACTTTGGGCGTGGTTTCGGGTGCGCCCGGTTGAAGGCATGCGGTCAGAGCTGGCATCTTCCGCAATGTCCGCTCCCGACCCAGGGCGGATCTTCCCCAAAGCTTGCCTTCGCAAGATGTATCGACGGCCCGCGACCGGTTTCTGAGCTAGCGGGCGTTGCCCAGAATTGATGGCGCTTGATACGTTGCCATCTCCACAAACTGTTGAGGAGTCCCGATGGATTCGACGAGCCAGGCAGTTTATGAAAGCCGTATCGAACGCTTGGAGCATTCACTGCGCCGCACGCAATGGACCGTCCTTGGCCTGTTGATAGCTGTCATTGCGCTCGGCCTCTCCTGGTACGGGGGCGGCGGCATAGCGCAGCGCCAGATCACGGCCAAGCGCGTCGTGGTGGTCGACGACTCCGGAGCCGTGCGTATCAGGCTTGGGCAGGACACGCAGGACACCAAGCGAGCCAGTCGCGCCGCCGGTGTCGTTCTTTATGACAAGACGGGCCACGAGCGCGGCGGCATGGCGACCATGGACAACGGCCGCGTGGCTCTCGGTTTAGACGCGCCCAATGTGCCTGACGGTAAGGAGTCAGATCGTGTTGGCATGATGGTGGACGCGAAGGGCCACGTCATGTTTGCTGTTGCGGACAATCAAGGCATTCCCGTTGTCATGATGAAGTCTGCCGATGCAGGTGGAACATTGCAGGTTATGGCCGCTACGCCCGACCAGAAGCAAGTCGACGTACGGACGCTTGGGGTGAAAGGCGATACTCAGTCAACGATGGGTGGCGGCTGATAGCACCCAATGTCCGTTTCCGACCCGGAACAAACTTTGAGTTTTTGTGGCGAGGGGCGCCGTATGTATCTTCATCGCCCCCTTGTTTGCCGGGCTGAAGTTCAAAAGCGTTGTCTAGGGAAAAGACCAATCAGGGGAACCACGCTCATGCGGATACCAACGGGGATGGCGGCGGTTCTGGTGGCTCTCGCGCTGCAGGGATGCGCAGAAACACCGGCAGTACTCAGTAGGACTGAACAGCAATCGCTAAAAGCGATGAAGTTGTTCGGTGAAGACGCCAGTCCACGTTTCACTGCGTATTTGTCTTGTACAAGCGAAGACGAAAGCTGCGCCACGGTGAACAAGCTCTTCTCAGAATGGGCGAATAAGCGACAGATCACGCTTCACCTTATAGAGCCTGACGACACTATCTTCAAAGGCGTAGCCGTCTCGTCGAGTAAGGCGGTGAGTGAACCTTACCGCCTTGCCATCCAAATCAACACACTGCTGGCGCCCAGCTTCTTCCAGCTCAGGGGCGGTACCTATCCCATCGGCGGCTACTATCCACCCCGGGTCGGCTACCGAGGGACTGTCTACGTTGTAGATGCGAGGACAGGTGCGATCCTTCAGGAGTTTCCTGTCCATCATGAGATTACGGCTAATCCCAATGACACTGCCAACGGATACATTCAGACCGTAGTGGGTGCGCTTATCGCCAACCTTGACCCAACGTACCGGATATCGGACCGGTAGGGCGTAGCAAGGGCTTTTTCATGTCCGTGCAGTGGAGCTTTCTGTGTTGGGTCCGTCCGCTTCTGATCCAAAGCGGCCTTTCGTGGCAGTCAAAGTTGAGCAACAGAAGCAGGGCGCCCAATACCAGCGCCCTGCTCTGAGCGTCCCAAACAGTGTTCCGCCATCACCAGTGTGTGCAGCAATGACCGCAGGTGGCGGAGGCGCTATCAGCGTTGCCTTAGAAGTGGTGAATTGCCCACATGACGAACACGCTGAGGAATGCCACGGTTGAGAGGACGTTGATGATGAATGATGCGGCCCATGTGCGTCTCTCGTTGGCTTGCTTCCGAAAGGCGTAAGCCAGGAAGGCACTAAACAGCGCTAGAAACAAGACGACCGCCGCGCCACCGGGCCCATTGGCCTTCCAAGACGGACTGTCGGAAGGTACGCCCATGGTGCCGAAGAAAAGCCCAACACCAAGCAGCAACAACACGCCCGATGCGGTCACATTGAAGAAGCCGCGAATTGCTCTGGCAATCATTTCCATGATCCTGCCCCCGAAGAGAAGCGGCCGGCACCCATTGCCGGCCGCCCAATCATGCCACTGTAGGTTGCCGTAGCCACACACGAAGTCCTGCCGTCTGGGCGGCCAGTGGCAGAGCGTTTCCAGTTCTATACTGGATACGTCTGCTTCCGACCCAGCGCGGACATAATCGCATCGGCCTCGGGGGAGGCCTGCAAATAATCAAAAGGGGAACCCTGATGCCGTGGTTTGATCTGCGCTGGCTCACACTTGAGTCGCTCAAGGCGGAGTGGGCGAGAAAGGACATACGCGCCTGGTTGTTCGGCGTAGTCACCACAGTCGTGGTCTTGCTCCTTTCTTGCCACCCGGAAGCTCTTCCCACTGCGCTCTACATAGACTCCGTTGGCGTCGAGGCATTCTTGGCTCTGCTGGAGCTGCAATTGGTGGTGGGGTTGTTGCTCTACCGGGAGCAAATCGTGATGCTCTTCAATGCGATCTATGCGTCGGACGATGTGAGCGGCACCGCGCTTCGGAAGGCCGTAGCCATTCCGCGCTACTCCTTGGCTGCCATCAAGGGCGATTTTCGCTAACAGCTATGTCTGCCGATTCGGATGCTTGGCAGTCTGCAGCGCAAGGTCTGCTTCCGAACCGAAGCGGCCCTAAAATCATTGCGCCCCATTTTGAATCAGGCCACGACGTGCACCGGGGAATGGGGCGGTTGAGCATGTCACGGGACGCCGTTTCGATCTGGTCCGAAGAGGCGCCGGACGGTCGGTTCGTTGGCTGTTATCGAGTACGGCATCAAGGCATAGAGATCGCTCAGGATCGGACGACTCGTGCCTGTGCGACAAGGCATAAGGCGGAAGAGTCAGCGCGAAGTGTGGCAAGCCTCGTCAGGGATGCCCGCCGGCGCTGTAAGTGCGTTGCGCCACTGACCCGGGCGGAATGCGGTCCGCGTCAGGCGTGACGACGTGCTTCTGCTGAGTCGTGCGACGCCAGCCCTGGTTCTGCTTCCGGCCGGAAGCCATGAGATGGATCCCCCCGGCCCCGTCATCCATGGGGCCAGGCTGGAGTTGCGGTTCACTCGTCAATGGCAAAGCGGACACACTTGATTGATGAGCGGCGCCCACGATCGACAACGGGATTATTCATATGCCCCCGCGATCGGGCAACGTTGCCAATTCGACTGCGCGACGTTGGACGCAATCGGCTTGTGTTCGGCGATGTAACGGCTCTGATACACCTGCGTCTCAGTGAACTCGCCGCGTTCAAGTATTCGGGCAATGTATTGAATGTGAAGCGCATGCTGCCGGGCTATCCATGTGTGTTCCAGAGATCGTCGTCGGAGGCGTGTAACAACCTTGAATCGCTTTCGCACGGTGTAGCCAACGCAAAGCCAGACTCGCCCATCAATAGTTGGCGCAAGCGACTGATTTGAAGGCTATCGCGCGCACCCGTGAGTCATACCTGGGGCTGGCATGCAAGTTGCCAAAACATCGCGCTGGGCGTTGAGCACCAGCATCCCAGGGGGCCTCGCATCGCTTCTGGAGCAATGACCATGCGTAAGACTCTTCTTGCAACCGCGATCATGCTGGGAATGGGGTTGGCACTCCCTGCCATGGCGGGCACCAACACCAGCAACTCAGCTGGCGACTTCAGTGTCATCGTCAACGCCAGCGCCAACACCGAGAGCTACACCAACACCGACTCGTTCAATAACAACGTCGCCGAATCCAACAGCACCTTGTCGGGTTCAGTGAGCAACGTGGGCGTATGGAGTATCGGCAATGACGTGACCAACAACGGCAACGCGAATGGCGGCCGCGGTGGCCACGGTGGCGGCGGCTATGGTGGTGATGGCCATGGCGGTAAGGCAGCATCGGGTAGCATCGGCGGCGACGCCAGCTCGAGCAGCGGCGCCGGCGGTTCAGCTGACTCCGCCAGCGGCGACGCTCTGGCCGGTAGCCGCTCGTCCGGTGCAGGTGCGCACTCGCATTCGGGCGCCGCAAGCGAGGGTGGCTACAATGGGAACGACGGCACAGCCACCTCGGGCAACAGCAGCTCGGCCGGTGGTTTCAGTGCGTCCAACACGGCTGCCGCTTCCACCGGCACGTCGTCCGCTACGGGCGGAGCCACGGGGGCCAGCGGCACGGCGACCGGAGGCGCTGGAGGCGCCGGTGGCACGGGTGGCGCGGGCACTGGCGGCAGTGGCGCGGGCGGCGCGGGTGCCGCGGGTGGCAACGGCGGCACGGCCTATGCCGATGGCGGCTCCTTCGACATGTCCAACCAGATGAACGGTTCAGCCGCTGCGGCGGCCGGGATTTCGATCCTGGCGCAGAACAGTGGCGCGGCCGCCCTGGTGCAGCAGAGCGTGAATGTTCAGAGCAACCTGAACTTTGCACACTGAGTTGCGATGACACGGCACGGCGGGGCCTGAGTGCTCCGCTGTGCCGGGTTGTTGCCCTCGGGCATGATTGGGCGATCTTGACGCTTGACGCCACCTCG
Organism: Dyella solisilvae; assembly: GCF_003351225.1. GTDB lineage: Bacteria > Pseudomonadota > Gammaproteobacteria > Xanthomonadales > Rhodanobacteraceae > Dyella > Dyella solisilvae. The sequence continues at coordinate 530,148 of NZ_QQSY01000002.1, read as the reverse complement.
CCGCGGCGACCGTTCCGCGGCGAGAAGGTTGACTGCTGCTCGCCGAACGGAACGGAAGTGTGGGATAGCTATAGGCAGCAGTGCGGAACGGCTGCCATGGAGTCCACTTCCTTCGGGCGTTGTTTCATGCGCATGCATGCTCAGACGCCGAGCGTACTCAGGTTCGTCGGCATGGAAACCAGGAGTTTTGTATTGAACGAAGCGTCCGCTTCCGATCCAAAGCGGACTGTTCGCGCCGTTCATGGTGTGAAGGTTTGCTTTTGCGAAGCGATCGTGTCGATCGCCGTCCCGGCCCGTTCACGGCCCGAATCTAGTCGTAACGCGATGGCTGCGTCATCGTGCGACACTGGTCATTCGCGCAACTTATGGCTGTCAGCAGCGGTGAGGTCGAGATCGTAGATACGTTTGAGATCGGTGACCTTCTTTAACGTAGCTGCTGAAAAAGGCGGCTTGTTCTCTAAAGCGTGCAGTGCAATACCTTCCAGCAAGTCACCCAAGGACAAGTCGAGCGATTCGGCAAGACCTTTCAGCACCTTTAGTAGGCGCTTTTCCAAGCGGACGCCCGTCTGGATGCGTTCCACCTGGTGAGTGGGCGAATGGGTAGCAGATTTTTTTACGGAAGGCATGAGGTGCTCCATCTATGGCAGTGCCTGAGTATCGACTTGCCCCGATGACTGGATGTTGGTAGGTTGGTACCAATATACCAACGTAGGGTGCGCGCCGCCATGCTACGAATACCTGCCAAAAAAGCCTGCCTCGCACAGGTCAGTTGCATCTTGGGACTGGCATTAACCGTCAATGGTGGCGCCATCGCCTCAGAACCTCATACCAATACGCGCAGCTTTCACCTGGACGCCTCGTGCGCGCGTGTATTTCCGCTTTTCACCGCCGTTGGCGAAAAGGAATGGGCGGATGGGTGGGATCCGAAGCAGTTGAGTGGGAGCGAGCATCGCGGCAGTGCGTTTCAGACGCGCCATCCCGACGGCCAGGTCACCACGTGGATCGTTGCGGAATACGACCCTGTCGCAGGTCGTGTCAGTTATGCGCGTCTTGCAGAAGGCTCCAACATCGGGCTGGTCGACGTGCGATGCACAAAGGATGGCAACGGCAGCGCCATTGACGTGACCTACACGCTGACGGGGTTGGGCCCCAAAGGCGAGGCATTCGCAACAACTTTCACTTCGGATGCGCATTACGCCGCCATGATCGACGAATGGCATCACGCGCTGATGAAGGCGCTTGCGGCAAAGCCCTGAAGCCTAGGGCGCGTTGGCTTCGGTGATCTCAGGCGCATGGGTGATATGCGGACGGTCCAGGCGATGGACTTGATGCTGCACCTGGGCGCCGGGGCGCCAAAACGTCGCAACAAAACTTTAGAGGCCAACGAAGAGTTCGTTTTGTATTTCGGCGAGCCATCGCGGACCCGACCAATGCGCACAGATGGGCGAAGACTCTGCTCTGATTCAGCGCGGCCAGAGAGATGTGCGTCAATCAAGCATTCGCGTGCGCCCGCTTACCTGGCGTTAACGGCTCAGTGCGAGAGGGCCCCTCGCTCGTGTTCTACCAGTTGAGTTCGGCGAGCATGGCGGCATAGGTTTCTATGCCGTCCCACAGATTCTGCAGTCGGGCGTTTTCATTGGCGGCGTGCTGGTTGTTGTCATGGTTGGCGATGGCCAGGCCGATCGCCGGAACGTCCAGTATCTTGGTGAAGAGGTAGATCGGAACGCTTCCTCCCATCATGGGAAGCACGGCGACGGGCCCGCCGGCGCGCTCTGCCGTGGCCAGCACGGCGCGCGAAGCGGGGTTGGTCATATCGACGCGGTAGCCGGGGTAACCGTCGCTCCAATCGAGCCTTAGAAGCTTGGATCTGGTGCTACGCGTAGGCTCATCGGGTTCTGCATGGAGCACTGTCCAGCCGAGGTCTTGCAGCCGTTTTTCCACCAGTTCGCGCACGTGTTCTGGTGTCTGGTCGGGAACAAGCCGGAAATCCAACCCCACCTCCGCGGTTGCCGGGATCGCGCGGGCGGGGCCGCCCGCTTTCAGGTCGACCACATTGAGCGCAGGGCGCATGGTGCTTGCGGTGAGACCGTCGTCGCTCTCACCACGGGCGATGCCGAATTCCCGCTTGAGCGACGGCTCAACGGATGGCAGCGCCGCGATGGCCGCTCGCTCGGCCGTTGTCAGCGGACGCACATCGCGATCAAAGCCAGGGATGCGGATGCTGCCGTCGGGTGCGCGTAAATCCATGACCAGCTCAGCCGCCTGGTAAGCCGGGTTGGGCGCCCAGTTGCCGTAATGGCCGCTGTGCAGCGGCCGGAGCGGCCCGTAGATGGTGGCCTTCAGGTCAAGCGAGCCCCGCGCGCCGAAGTAGAGGGTGCGCCGCCGCGATTGGTGCATGGGCCCATCGCCGATCAACCACAGGTCGGCAGCGAGCAGTGATCGATTCTGGCGAAGCAGGTCGGCCAGATGCGGTGAGCCTCGCTCCTCCTCACCCTCCCAGAACACCCTGACGTTGACGGAAGGTGCTCGCCCCACTGCCTTCAGCGCGTCAAAAGCCTGGAGGAACGCGACGATCGAGGACTTGTCGTCGCTGACGGCGCGACCGAACAGTCGCCACTCTGGATTGAAAGGTGGGCGAAGATGGCTCCAATCGAGAGCTGGCGCTTTCGGGCTCGCTTCGCTGCGCAGTACCGGCGCAAATGGATCCGTCTCCCACTCGGCGCGGTCGACGGGCTGGCCGTCGTAGTGCGCATAGAACACGACTGTCCGCCTGGCGCCGGGTGTGTTGAGTTCGCCATAGACGATCGCGGGAACGCCTTGGCCGCCTTGAAGTAGCTGCGCCTTGAAGCCGCGCTGTGACAGCTCGGTCTTCAGGCGATTGGCCATTGTCCCGAGGCCGGAGGCATCCGCGGCGATGCTGGGAATCGCCGTGAAGTCGGAAAGCTGCCGCACGACGACCGGCTCATATTCCATGCGCCACTGGCGGACCTGTCCGATCAGGCTGTCATCGGCATTTGCCGTCATGCAGGCGATGCCGCAAACGATGGAAAGGACGATTTCTTTCAGCATTGCCATGTCTCCCGCCAAACGGAAACGTTGCGCAGTTTCGACTAGTCCATGGAGCCGCAGCCACTCCGCGGCACGCACGAACATGCCATAAAACAAGTGACCGGTTGCCCCTGACGACGTGATTGAGAGGCCCTTGCCGTACCGGAGACTCAGTGGTGCGAGTGGGGCCGGCATCGGCAGCTCAAGCCTTCGCCGATGATAAACGTCCCGGGCTACTGCGGCAGGCCGCTGGCCGATGGAATCGTACGCGCGCCCCAGTGACTATCCCCCAGCGCCTGGAGCAGGGCCGATGGCAGCCCATAGGATTCGCACCACGTGGTTTCTAATAACAGGCAGGGGCATCATGTGGCGTGTAAACCGGGCCAGGGGTCCCTCGTCATGCAGGATGGCAGCGTCGCTCAATCGCATCGCCGGTCGGTAGAGGAATGGGCCAAAGCCGGACGCATGATCGATTATCGAGGGCACTCGATATTCGTACGGGATGCCGGAGCGCCAGGGGCTGAGCCTCTCGTGTTGATCCATGGCTTTCCCACGGCCTCCTGGGATTGGGAGGCGCTGTGGCCAGCGCTGACCCAGCGATTTCGCGTGTACACGCTGGACATGATCGGTTTTGGCCTCTCGGCGAAACCTGCGGGCTATACGTACTCGTTGATGGATCAAGCGACGCTCGTGGAGTCGTTCCTGTCCGCCGAAGGCGTGGCAAGGTTCCACTTGCTGGCCCATGACTATGGCGACACGGTGGCGCAAGAGTTGTTGGCGCGCCAGCAGGAGCCAGGCGCTCGTCCCACGCTGCTCAGCGTCGCATTCTTGAACGGCGGACTATTCCCCGAGACGCATCGGCCCGTGTTGGTCCAGAAACTGTTGCTTTCCCCGCTTGGGCCCCTCGTGACCCGGCTGACGACGCGCGCGAAAGTGGCCGAGAACATGCGCAGGATCTTTGGGCCCATGACTCAACCGGATGAAGCACTCATTGATGCTTTCTGGCAGTTGATGACACACAACAATGGCCTTGCGGTTGCACCCAAGCTGATTCGCTACATCGTTGAACGTCGCGAGCATCGCGAGCGTTGGGTTGGCGCCATGCAGCATGCCCAAATTCCACTCAAGCTCATCAACGGCGTGGCTGACCCCGTGTCGGGCCAACACATGGCGGCCCGCTATGAGGAATTGATTCCGCAACCTGACGTCACGCTATTGGAGAACGTCGGCCACTACCCGCAAATCGAGGCGCCAGACGCCGTCTTGGCCGCGTATTTGGCGTTCCGCCATCGGGTGGAACGGAACGCATCCACCTGAGGTAACAAAACGGCTGGAGCAGCGTGGACTTTGTCTTGAGGAGGAAAGTGAGCCTGGACTTCCGCTTCGGAAGCCGATGGGCATCTGCTTGGTCGAGGCTTCGAGTAGGAGCGGCGGGCGCGCTTTCGACGCTAGTTGTCGAAACAAAAAAAGGCCGCCCCGTTTGGAGCGGCCTGTTATCAGAGACCCATCGTGACGTCAGCCGGGCATATCCGGCTTGCGGCCTCGCTTACATTGTCTCGGCGTAGGCCTTGACCAGATCAGTCAGGTAGTCGCGACCGACGTAGAGCGACTTGACCCAGATGCGCTCATTGAGGCCGTGGACGCCGTCGCCATCAGGGCCACCCCACAGGCCGGGAACACCGTAGGTCGGAATGCCGGCTGCTTCCAGAAAGAGGCCATCCGTGGCGCCGGTGGACATGGTCGGGATCACGGGCACACCCGGGAAATACTTGGCCGATAGCTGCTCGGCCGGACCCATGACCTTGGCGTCGAGCGGTGGCGGGACAGCCACCGGACGAATCGGCGGGACGGGAGTGATCTTGGCCTTGGGGTCGTTGATCGCTTTGGTGAGCGCGGCCTGCGTCGCGTCCACCGTGTTCCCGGGGAAAATGCGGCAGTTGATGTTGGCGGCCGCGCGCTGGGGCAGGGCGTTGTTGGCGTGGCCACCCTCGAGCAGGGTCGCCACACAGGTAGTGCGCAGCATGGAGTGATAGGTGCGGTCGGTGTTGACGATCGCCTCGGCCGCCTTGTCGGTCGGGTTCTTGGCGAGAGCCATCATGGCGCGGCCCATGTCATCGTTGCGGCTGGCGCCGACCTTGGCGAAGAAGGTCCGGGTGACGTCGGTCATCTGGACCGGGAACTCGTAGTCACGCACGGCGTGGATCGCGTCGGACAACTCGTAGATGGCGTTGTCGCGGATGGGGATGGAGCTGTGGCCGCCAGCGTTGGTGGTCTCGATCCGGAAATTCTGGGAGACCTTTTCGCCCACTTGCATGGTTTGGTCGATCAGCTTGCCCTTCGCGTCGGCGTCGCCGCCGCCGCCCTCGTTGAGGGCGAACTCGGCCGAGATCAGGTCGGGGCGGTTCTTGGTAAGCCACTGAGCTCCGTTGAAGGCCCACGTGGTCTCCTCACCGCAAGTGAGCGCCATCTTGATCGTGCGGTTGGGCTGGTAATGGTTCTGGCGAAAACGGGCCAGCATGTCGGTCCAGATCGCCGCCATGGATTTGTCGTCCGCGGCCCCGCGCGCGTAGAAGTAGCCGTTTTCCTCCACCAGCGTGAACGGATCGCGCGTCCAGTCCTCGCGCTTCGCCTCCACCACGTCGAGATGGGCGAGCAGAAGCATCGGCTTGGCCGTGGCGCTCTTGCCCGGGAGGACGGCCACCAGGCCGCCTTCCTTGGGGTGGTCAGGCGCGGTGAACAGCGTCACTTCCTTGTCGGCGAAACCGGCCGCCTTGAGCCTGGCCGCCATGCGTTGGGCGGCGAGCGTGCAACTGCCCGACGACAAGGTCGTGTTGGTTTCAACCAGCTCCTTGTACAGGGCGCGGAACTGGACCTGGTCGGGGCGCAGCGCGGGCGCGTCCGCCGCCAGAGTCTGGGCAGCGGTGACGCTGAGCGCGAGCGCCAGGAGCGGCACGTGAAAGCGACGGATCATGAAGCGAGTCCCCCTTCGGATGAATGTGGCGCCACTATGGGGCGCTTCTGACATGCCAGGTGATGCAGCGGCCTGACTGCCCCCCGTTTTGCCGGCTGGCACGTCCGCTTCCCTATTGTTTCGCTGATGGAGCTCAACTTCGCAAGCGGTCGGAAGGCGGATGCCACGCGCCGGATACAGAAGCCGGGTTCCAGCCGCCGCTACAGGCGCAGTAGCGCAGGGGGCTACCCTTGGCGCCGCCATCCATTTTGAGCGCTCCCCGATGTCCGCTTTCACGCCACCGCTAATGCTCTGGACCGCTATTCGCACGCATTGCTAGGATTCTCTCGGCCGCTTGGCCGGGGGATTCCAACTGGGGGAAACATGAAGAACGTGTGCTGTGCGGCGGCCATTGCCGTCGTTTTGAGTGGCTGTGTGTCTGCGCCAACCAAGTCGCTGGATGCAGGATCAACACTGCAGGGCAAGCGCGTTGTTGTTTCGGAATATGCAAAGCCGGACTTTTCTGCGATGACGCCCGGAAAGGCTGCGTTTGGCCTCTTTGGAGCCATGGCGATGATCAGCGCAGGCAATGAACTGGTGAAGTCGGAGAGTATCGAAGACCCGGCCATCGAGATCAGTCAACACCTCGCCAACGATATGGCGGCAAAACGATCGGCTACCGTTCTTCCTGCGTCGCACCAAATCGCCACCGACGACAATCCGGCTACCTTGGTCAAAATGTATCCTGGCGCTGATGTCATCCTGGACGTAAAGACCATCAATTGGATGTACAACTATTACCCGTCCAATTGGGGCAAGTATCACGTCAATTACGCGGCGCGTGTTCGCCTGATCGATGGCAAGACCGGTGCATTGGTCGCACAGCAATTGTGCAAAATCGATCCCACCGATCCCAATGACCCGCCGACGAACGATGCCCTTCGCGCGGATCATGCGGCGCTGCTGAAGCAGTTTCTTCACAAGGCCGCCAACAGTTGCGTCAGCGACGTGGAGCAGCAGGCTCTGAGAGTCTAAGGCGGCTACCTGGTCCTATAGGCATTCATCAGGTTGCGCCGAGTCGAATGCGGTGACTTGCGATATGTCAAAGCGTTCGACTCGGCCATTGATGAACTCCTCTCGCCGACCGGAAGCGAGGCTCGTGAAACTTCGGGCCGAAAGATTCGATGTTTGCGGCCGTTTCTATGTCCGCTGCCGACACGGAGCGGACGCTACGGGGAAGACAACGATTGTGCTGGCCGAGGACTCGGATGGGAGGTTCTCTTCTATTCCAAACTCCGCGACACCTCAGCCTGATCGTTGGACCACGCCGAATCAAAGCACTTACCTCTTTGCTGCACCTTTGATACCCAGTCGCCCCATGTCAGCTTAAGGTGGTCGTCGACGACGTGGATTCTCATGACTCGCGGCAGGTCCAGGGGCTCGGCCGTCTGGCCCTGATCTTGGTAGGCGCCGATCAGCACTGTTTCGTAGAGACCTGGCTGCGACTTTGTCCAGCAGAGTTCGAAGCCCCACATCTCTTTGCCTGCGTCGTTGACGACATCAAGCACCTGGCGGTCTTTCGTGTCGAGCAGCACCAACACCAGGCGCGGCCCCGAGGGTCGATCGTCGCGCTCCATCCAAAGGAGCAGTTGGCCCTCTCGGGGCACAGTCACTCCGAGGCCCTCGCAACCTCCCTCCGGGCTGGCAAATCCTTTGGACTGCGGAAAGAGGCCCGGCTTCAATCCAAGGTTGGTCGACGAACCATCAGGCCACGATGCCATCCCCAGCATGTCGTCCTCCGTGGCATCGCCACCGGCCGACGTAAAGGTGATGCTGGTGGGGCCTCCTGAAACCGAGCAAGGGGAGGTCCAGGACGAGCGAAAGTAGATGGGGACCGAGTTCAGGCCGCCTGCCGGCGCGGCTTGAGGCGGTTGGGCCACGGCTTGCACGCTCGCCCATGCCAGCAACAGGGCCACCCCGATCTTCCCGATTCCCATGAAGCCCCTCTCCACTGAGGTCCCGGCGAGAACCGCTCCACCGCTCGTTCCCGTATCCATGCTAGCGCAGCTCGCCGAGTTGTCTTACCTTCCGGCAGTCCGGGCGCCGCCGGCCGCGGTGCGCAGGGGAATCCAGGGGTAAGACTCGATCATGAAGCGCCAATTCGCTGTCGTGATGTTCGGCTGGTTGCTCGTCTGTGCGACCACGCTTGTGACCGCTGGGGAAGCGAAGACGGCAGAAGCCGTCCGAAAAACCGCCCAGGGTGGCATGCTGGTCACCGGCGCCATTGAGGTTAATCCCGATGGGTCCCTCCACAGCTACACGCTGGACCAACCTGAGAGGTTGCAGCCGGTCGTGACCGACGTGATCGGCAAAACACTGTCATCGTGGCACTTCAACATGTCTGCACCTACCACCGAGGTGGTAAAGACGAAGATCAGCCTTCGCATGGTGGCCAGGCCTCTGGGTGATGGCAGATTCAGCGTTGCCGTCGAAGGAGCATCTTTCGGCGAGTCGGGGAACCGTGACGAGCAGGTCTCCTACAAGAATCACCAGATTCAGCCGAAGTATCCCCGGGAAGCCATCAATGGTCGTGTGAGCGGCAAGGTCTATCTCCTGGTGCGCATTGGCCGAGACGGCACGGTGCAGGAAGCCATTGCGGAGCAGGTGAATCTTGACCAGTACGGTACCGAAGCGGAGATGGATCATTTCCGCAAAGTGCTTGCTGACGCGTCGCTGCAAGCTGCACATCACTGGACCTTCAACGTACCGACGAAGGGGCTGGAGATGGACGATCCGTACTATGTCGCCCGCATCCCTTGCACTTTTAGTCTGTACGGCACTGGGACGTCGGAGCCGAAGGGGTACGGCAAATGGCAGACCTATATTCCTGGGCCCCGCCAAACGGCGCCGTGGGTCGGCAAGGCGCTGGCGAACCAGTCGCCGGACGCGATGTCCGGGGACGACCTCCAAACAGGTGACCAGCGGATGCAACTGGCCACGCCGGTCGGTGGCGCCTGATCAAAGATGGGGACAGAGTTCAATTGTGCCTGTGCGCAGTAGTGACCTCTGACTCCCATCCGCCGCATGGGGTCCGCCTCCGACCCAAAGGGGATAGTCAGCATCTGTCTACGTTAGTGTCACTTTGCGCAAGAAGCCGGTTTCAACAGGGGAAAACAGATGCTCTACGCGACATTTTGGCAACGCTTAGGGGCGTTGCTCCTTGACTCTGTCTGCTATGTACCGATTCTGCTGCTCTCAATGCTTATCAGCAGCAACGGGCGCCATCTCTACCTCGCTTGCGCCGGGCTCGGAGTGCTTATCAACGTCTGGTTTTATATCTACCTTGTGAGGCGGTTCGGCGGCACGCCAGGGAAGCTGATGATGGGCCTCCAAATCGTGAAGGTGGATGGTTCGCCACTTAGCTATCGCGAAGCCGTGCTGCGTAACATTGTCGAGCTGTCGCTTACGGTGTTTGTCTCGACGGCGTTGAGTATCGGCGCGATGAGAATGACCGACGCCGAATATCTTTCGCTGGGCTGGCAGCAGCGCTTCGCGGAGCAATTGAGTCTGTCGCCCGGTTGGTACGTCTGGGCGGACGCCCTGTTTCGCATCTGGAATCTGAGCCTCCTCATCGTCATGTTGGCGAACAAGAAGCGCCGCACAAGCCACGATTTCCTTGCGGGCACGGCCGTCGTGAAACGGGTTCGAGATAAGCCATTCATTTCAACGGACGTTACTGCGTGAATTTCACTGCGCCTTAGACGTCCGCTTCCGGCCCGAAGCGGTTGTGGCGGAAGTCGGAGGTCGATGGATGGCCAGACGAGGGGAAGATGGCCGGGCCATTGCTGATATTTCAGCGGCCCGCCAGCCCAGGAATAGGCAGCTCTTCCAAGTCATTCAGAACGAATAGAACACCGTCGCACCAACACCCCAGTCTGGGCTACCAGCAGTGAAGCCCTTGGACACATAGGCCTTGGCCTTCCACGCGCGCGCAAACTTGTAGGCGTAGTAACCAGTGACTTCGTTTTGAGCAAAGCTCGTGCGTGAAGCCTTCTCCTGATAGTCGTAGTACGCGCCGAAGCTGCTCTTGTTGGTGAGCCTGTAATTGACGCCACCCGTGGCGGTCCACACGTCATTGAGTCGGATGTTCGGCGAGCTGCCAAGCCACGTGTAACCCACGCCGCCGGTCAGCGTGAGCTTGCCGAAGTTCTTGTAGAGGTCGACGTTGAAGCTGTAGTCGTTCTGCCCTGTGCCGAGGCCCTCGTTGGCGTTGGCGGTGCCGAATTTCACGGTACCCGTGAGATCGATGGTGAAGTCACTAGTGCTGTTGCTGAAGGCCGTGTAGGTGGCTGATGTGTCGATGTCGCCCATGCCCGATGCCGACGCAACGGAAACCGGCGGCGTCTGCGACGGCGGAACATTCTTCTTTTTATGGCCACGACGCTTGGGGTTCTTGTTCTCGACCTGACCTACGCCAGGAATCACGTTGTCCGGACCGCTGACGTAGATGTAGGGCAGGTCGACGCTGAATGACCAATCGCCGACATCGTAGCCAAGCGTCAGCGGCAGTTCGGCGATGTCCGTGTTCGACGATGCGCCGTATTTGCCTGATGAGTACGAGAGGCCTGCATCCAGACTGAAGGTTCCAGTGGCCTCCTTGTCGGGCGCACCATCGGCATGGGCCGACTGGGCCATCAGGCCGAGGGCGCCGAAGGCGCAAAGCGTGCTCGCTTTCCTGAGAATCATTTGGGTCCCCTGTGGCGTGGCAAAGCGGGAAGCCTCTGCGGGCCTCCTCGAGTTTTTTTCAAATGGACGATGAAACGGGCGCGTCGGTGACGGGCACGAACTAACTTCCCGCGCACACGCCGATGACAACGGTCAGCGCGGAAAACGCCTGCGTCTGCTTCTTGATGGTTGGCCCCTGGAAGATGGATCAATCACGTTCCGTCGAGGCGTCCTGGGGACCAGATGAACTCCGCACCTGCCATGTGGTGATGCAACAAAAGAAACTCACCGGATGGCCTCGCTCGCGGATATTGGCTGAGCATGAAGCGCAAGAAAAGAGCGTCGGGACCCACGGTGGGGTGGCCGCAAAAAAATGCTTTATCCGAGATTTAAAAAGCGCTTTGTTTTGGGGCGTTCGCCGCAGAAAGTCAGGCGATTCCTTGCGTGTAGCTGTCTGCTCCGGGGCGGAAATTCCAGCGTAGCGAGTGACCAACTTTGAGGTCTTCTTCCATCGCGACCTCATAGCTCCGCAAGCCATCGTCGCGCGAGGTCATGCCGATATAGCCCAGCTCGCGGCGTGCGGCAGCATCGCTGACGGTGAACTCCCGCCCGATCATGCGCACCATGGAGCGAGACAGTGGTGGGTCGCTGTTTTTCCGAAGGGTGGCCCATACAACATCCATCAATCGCCCTGAGGCTGAGGCCAGCCAATAAGGCATCGAGCGCAGTTCGCTGATGGAAAGGCCCTGCACACCTGCAATTGATGCGATGAACTCGCGGAAGGTTGGCGTCTGCTGATCAGTGATGAAATAGGCGCGACCGCCAGCGCCGCGTGTCAGTGCGCACTGGACGGCTTCGACTGCGTTGTCCACATGGCAAGTCGAGAACGCATAGTCGCCTCTGTCGATGAAGGCGAACTGGCCTGAGTTGATTGCGCGCGGTAGCGCGCGGCTGAATGGATCGCCCGGCCCCCAGAGTGCCGGCGGGCGCAATGCGATGGTGCGAAACCCCGGGTTGTTGGCAGCCAGCACGATTTGCTCGGACTGCGCCTTGCTCGCCAGATAGGCCGAAAAGTGCTGCGCAAAGGTAGGAGCGCTTTCGTCCGCATGGCGGATGGGCGAACCGGGTTCGTCCATGATGATGCCCGCCGCGCTGATGTGAACGAAACTCGCCGCGCCTGCGTGCACTGCCGCTGCGAGCAACCTGGCTGTGCCATCCACATTGGCGTGAAAGAAAGGCGCACGTGGTCCAGAGAAGCGAAACATGGCCGCCGCATGCACCACGGCATCGAGCGCGGGCAGTGCCAGCGGCGCGCTGTCTTCCAGATCGCCGGCGACAGGTTGGGCGCCCAGCTCCTGCACCTTTTCACGGGACGACGCCGAGCGCGCAAGCGCAAAGACCTGATGACCTGCTGCCGTCAGTGCGGGGATCAAGCGACTGCCGAGAAGGCCGGAGCCTCCGGTGACGAGGATTTTCATGGCCGATCAGCCGTTCGTATCCGTTGTGTGGGTTGTCAGGATGGCGCGCATGGCGTTCTCGCGGATGTCCTCGAGAACGGCGGGCGAGGGCGCCGCCGCGTGGCGCAGTTGCGCCGTGACATGGAGCAGAGATGCCGCGTTGGCCGACGCCCACATCACATCCGCCGCGACTTCGACCGCTAGCGCAAGCCGCCCCTCGGCGGCGATGGCGGAAATGCGCTCGATGAGCAAAGCGAATCCTTGCTGGGCAGCCGGTATCTCTGCCCCCTGGAGAACGCGTCCCAACATCGCTGCATAGAGCCTGGGTCGTGCCGCCGCGAAGCGCACGTAGTCGTCCCAGCCATCGCGCAGGACGGAAATGGGATCAGGCGAGTGCGCGGCTGCATTCTTGCTTTCAAGGAACTGCGCGAACGCCTCCGCCATCGCGGCGCTCAGCAGGCCGTCGGCGCTGCCGTAGTGGTGATAAAGCGTCGGCGCGGTGACTCCGGCAAGGGAGCAGACCGCGCGCGTAGAAAACTGCGCCTCGCCTTCTTCCTCGAGAACCTTCAGCGCCGCAGCAAGCAGGGTGGCCCGTGTATCCATGCCTCGACTATAGCGCTGATATAGTCGTTTGTATAGCGGTGATATAGCCGGACGCTGGGGCGTTGTTTGCAAGGAGAACGGACGGCCCCGACAACGGCCCACGACCGCCATGAACGGGCGGGTGGCCGTCATGGCGCTGGGCGAAAGCATCGAGCCTCAGGGCACGTCCCCGCAGCCCAATGTGGAAAGAGCCTTGCCGCGCGATGGTTGCCTCGGGAGCCCTTTTATACGTCGTTACCGCGCGCCAGCCTTGGCGCCCTCGGCGGGGTAGGGCTCCTGCAACGCGGGCGAGCCCGTCTCAAGCAACGACTTGAGGTTGGAGATGACCTTGGGCCAGCCACCGGACACGGCTTCGATCAGCTTCGAGGGTTCGCGTTCGATGGTGTGGGTGATGGAGAGCTTCACTGCTGTGTTGCTGGGCTCCAGTTCCATGGTGCATAGCGAGGGGCCTTCGGCCTTGAGCTCGGGTCGGTTCTGGTGCTGCCAGCGAATCACCAGGCGCCTCGGCGGATCGGCCTCGACGATCTCGCCGGCGTCGAACACCTCGCCGTCTCCGGACACCAGCGTCCACGGGGATCCCGGTGTCCATTGGCTTTCGCAGTGCATGCCGAACCAGTACTGCTTCATGAACTCCGGGTCGGTCAGCGCCGACCACAGTTTCTCCGGTGTGGTGCGGATGTAGGTGACGTAGACAAAGGTTGATCTAGTCATTGGATTTCTCCAGTCGTTTCTTCAGATCGGAAAGCGCCTTGAGACGACGCTTTTCGAACTTGGCGATCCAGCGTTCGTAGATCTCCTGCAGCGGGACCGGATTGAGAAAGTGCAACTTTTCGCGGCCGCGCCATACAACGGTCACCAGGCCTGCCGCCTCCAGCACGCCAAGGTGTTGCGTCACGCCCTGCCGGGTCATGTCGAGGTGCTCGCACAGGTCATTGAGCGTTTGCCCGTCATGGGCGTGCAGCAAGTCGAGCAGCTTGCGCCGGCTGGGGTCGGCGAGCGCCTTGAAGAGCAGGTCGGTGTCGTCGAGGCGCTCTGGCATGTATCGCAAAGGCAAGTGATAAGTTGCCTATTTTATATGCAATAACAAGCTTGCATGTCAAGTGCCGGCCACCACGGCCGTCGCGATCACTTCACTCGTTCGCTGCGGCGAAACGCGTTGTGGCTGAACGTAGGTGGATGGCAACCTGATTCGCCGTGGGTTGGGCGCCGTCCATCGCTCGGGATAAGTGCCAAAATGAAGTCCTTGCGCACTTTGCGGCTCATCCTGTGACGAGGAGGCGGCCATGCTGAAGATGACGAGAGAACAGGTTGTTGCGATAGCGACCAGGATTCTCGAATCCGGGCCTGCACGATGGATGGCGATGGCCTTGCTGAGCGCCGTGCTGGGCATCAGTGCGGTGCAGGCGCAAACGCCACCCTTCGAAACGTTTGCCGTTCCCGCTGGCAGTGGGCCGCACGACGTTGCGACATCACCCGACGGCACCGTGTGGTACACCGCGCAAAGGAAGGGCGCGATCGGACGGCTGGATCCGGGCACCGGCAAGATGGATTGGGTTCCGCTCGGCGATGGCGCCGCGCCGCATGGCGTGATCATTGGCCCCGATCGCGCAGCATGGATCACGGAAGGTGGCAACAACGCGATTGTTCGCGTCGATCCCAAGACGCTCGCGGTAAAGCGATTCCCGCTGCCGAGCGACCGCAAGGACGCGAATCTCAACACGGCGGTGTTCGACAAGCGGGGACACCTGTGGTTTACGGGGCAGAACGGCATTTACGGTGAGCTCGAACCGGCCAGTGGCCGCATGCGCGTGTTCGATGCGCCACGCGGTCGCGGACCTTACGGCATCTGTGTCACGCCGGATGGCAACCTGTACTTCGCATCGTTGGCCGGTAGCTATCTGGGTCATATCGATCAGGCCAGTGGCGCGGCGCAGGTCATCGAACCGCCGACTCCCAACCAGGGCGCCCGTCGCGTGTGGGCTGACTCCAAAGGGCACGTCTGGGTCAGCGAGTGGACCGCTGGCAAGGTGGGCAGGTATGACCCGGCGACGCGTCAATGGAAAGAATGGCGGCTGCCCGGCAAGGATCCACATGCCTATGCGATCTTCGTGGACGACAAGGACATCGTCTGGCTCAGTGATTGGGGCGCGAACGCGCTGGTGCGGTTCGATCCACGCACCGAGCGCTTCGACGTGGTGACGCTGCCGCAACAGCAAGCCAACGTGCGCCAGATGATGGGTCGCCGGGGCGAGGTGTGGATGGCCGCGTCGGGCACCGACCATCTGTTGCGCTACCGATCCGCTGCGGCCGGCACGCGAGGCGACTGATGGCGATGCCGGCTCTCCGAGCCGCCGGAGCGGACAACGCCGTCAAGGCTCCGAGGCCACCTCCGCTCGCCCAGGCAATTGCGCATCGAGGAACGCATACATGTCGACGCTTTCCGCCACGCTGGAAGCGACGGTGCTGGTCATGTGGCCCGCGTTGGCGTCGGTGCGGATCCATACCGGTCGGGTCTCGCTCGACGCGGCGCGCAGACGGGCGGCGAACTTGCCGGTCTCCCAGGGTTCCACGCGGCTATCGTTGAGGCCAACCATGAGCAACACCGCGGGATACGCCACGCCAGGGCGAATGCGCTGGTAGGCATCCATGGCCAGCAAGGTGCGCAGGCCGTCGGCGGTGCGCGGATCGCCGGTCTCGGCGATCTGATTGGCGCCGTTGCGTTGTTCCAGCAGGCGGACCGGGTTGAGCATGCCCACGCCGATGACGGCTGCGCCGAACGATTGCGGTGATTGCGCAATGGCATTGCCCATCAGCAGGCCGCCAAAGCTCTGCCCGAAAATGGCCGTGCGCTCGGGCGAGCTGTAGCCCAACTGGTTCAGCGCCTCGGCGCTGGCAATGAGGTCGTTGACGCTGTTCCCCTTGTTGGCGCCCTGGCCGGCGCGATGCCACGCGTCACCCTTGTCGCCACCGCCGCGTACATGGGCGATGGCATAGACGCCGCCACCTTTCACCCACTGCAGTCGGCGCGGGCTGTAGAACGGTTGCATGCTGATGCCGTAACCGCCATAGGCCTCGACGATGCTGCGGTTCTGGTGGTCGGGCACGGCGTCCTTGCGATGAATGATGGTCAGCGGCACGCGGGCGCCGTCCCGGCTTGTCGCCTCGACTTCTGTGACAGTCAGATCGCTGAAGTCGATCGCGCCGCTGGCATGCGGCGTTACATCCTGCATGCTGGAGGCGTTTGGTCGGTAGCGCAGCAGGGTCCATGGCTTGATCCACCCGTCCAGGGTCGTGACGAATCCGTCGTCGCGCGCATCCGTGGCGAAGCTGTCGGCACTGCCAGCGAAGGGCAGTGCGATGGGCGTCGCGTGCCCGGTTGTGTAATCGATGCGTTGGAAGCCATCGATGCCTCCCGTCATGCGCTTGGCGTACAAGGCGTCACGCGACGCGCGCATATGGCTCAGCACCGCGTCGCCTGACTCGGCCAGCACTTCGCGAGCCTGCGCTAGCTTGGACGGACCCGACCTCAGATCGAGCGCCAGCATCCGCCCGTTCGGGTGGTCCTTCATCGACATGAGGTACAGCGTGTCGCCGTGGAGGGCCACCTCATGCACGTTGTCCGCGTAGTCGACTGGGCACCGCCACGCCGCGCTGCCGCGCAGCAAGTCATCCCGACGCGCGTAGCACCAGCGTGACTCGGCCCGGGCGCCACCGATTTCCATCAAGGCCCATGGTCCGTCCTGCTGCACATCGGCCAACGGCATTTCGCGGGCATCCAGCGGAATGCCGCCCGTCGCGCGGGAGACCAGCACGACGTCGACATCCTGTTTGTCGCCCAGCCGGTGCAGTCGCACGCGCATGTCCTGCATCGGATCATCCTGCGCCTGGTCCGAGGGCTGGGCCATCTGTGTATAGGTGAAACCACTGCTGTCAGGCAGCCAGCTGGCGCGCATCTCGCTCCAGACGGGCCCCACCTCGTCCGGCAGCCACCCACCGTGTTCGACATCCAGCACGCGGATGCGCGTGATCTCGCTGCCACCCTGGTCCAGGTTGACCGCGACGCGCTTTCCATCCGGCGAGGGCGCGTAGCTGGCGATGCCCGATGGGCCCTTGCCGCCTTGCGTGGTTGCTGGATCCAGCAGCAACCGCTGCGTTCCATCGGGTTCGCGCAGCATCAGCTTGCCGCTGGTGGCGCCCTCGATCTGCAGGTAGAACAGTCGGCCTGCGGCGGTGGCTGGACTGACCTGCAGCGCAAGCTTCTGGCTGATCACCTGCAGGCGGTCCCGCCATGATGCGCTCCCGGGGAGTCCGTCGAGCTGGCGGCGCGTGTACTCGCCTTGCGCCTTCAGCCAGGCCTGGAATTCGGCGTTGTCCTTGCCCTCCATCCAGCGGTAGGGATCGGGCAGGTTCATGCCGAACGGATGATCGACCACGTCCACGGTGCGCGCGACGGGCGGCGCCTCGGCCGATACGGCCATGGTGGAAGCGGCGAGCGACAACAGCATGCCGATGCCTGCAAGACGAGCGTCCACGACGAACTCCCTGGAAGCGCCTGCGCTTCCGCGTCCGTGAATCGTTGGGTAGCCACCTGCCCCTGACAGCTCGGGCGGATGCTACGCATCGTCGGTCATCGCACGGTGAAGAGATCGCCAAGGGCTGAACGCCCGGCGTGCATGGCTTTCGGGACTCGTTTGCCGTGGCGGACTCGTCGCCCGACGGCAGTCACGCGCGCCAGGCGACGCCAGGCGTCCGTTGGGCGCCCCGCTCCCCGCGTTGCGCGGGGAGCGGCGGTGGCTCACTCACCGATATCGCGCAGGCGCTTGCCGTGCATGAGGTTGCGCTCGATGTGCTCGAGGCTCACGCCCTTGGTTTCCGGCACGAGCCAGAAAGTCAGCGCGATGAAAATGAGATTGAGGCTGGCGTAGAGCCAGAACGTGGCCGAGTTGCCGATGCCATTGAGCAGGCTGAGGAAGGTCGCGCCCACGATCATGTTGGCGACCCAGTTGGTGAAGGTGGAGCAGCCGATGCCGAAGTCGCGTCCCTTGAGCGGCTGGATCTCCGAGCACAGCGTCCACACCAGCGGGCCGGCGGACATGGCGAAGCCCACAATGAAGACCAGCAACATGACCACGGTGAAGATCTGTTCGCCATGGCCAGCCAGGTTGCCGTGCATCATGGTTCCCACCACGCCAAGGCCCGTCGCCATCACGGCGAAGCCGGTATAGAGGATCGGCTTGCGGCCCCACTTGTCGATCAGTGCAATGGCGATGAAGGTGGCCAGCACGTTGGTCAGGCCGACCAGCGCGGTGAACCACATCTGTCCGTGGGTGTCGTAGCCCATCTCCTGGAAGATGCGCGGGGCGTAGTACATCACCACGTTCATGCCGGTGAACTGCTGCATGAGCTGTAGCAGCACGCCCAGGCCCACCGAGCGGCGGAAGTTGCGGTTTTCCAGGAACAGATGCCAGCCGCGCTGAGGGGTCTTGAGCTGCTCCTCGATCTCCGCCGCCTCACGTTCGGCAACATTAACGTCGCCGCGCAGACGATGGAGGATGCGCATGGCTTCCTCGCGACGGCCGCGCATGAACAGCCAGCGGGGGCTATCAGGCAACAGCAGCACGCCAAGCAGGAACAGCGTGCCCGGGATGGCGATGATGCCGAGCATCCAGCGCCAGGCGCCGGAGTAGCTGAGCATCGTGTCCGACAGGAAGGCCACCAGGATGCCGACGGTGATCATCAGCTGGTAGGTGGAGATCATCGCGCCGCGAATGCGTTCGGGCGCGACTTCCGCCAGGTACAACGGGGCGGCGAATGTCGCCACGCCGATGGCCAGGCCGAGCACGACACGCGCCGCGATCAGCGTCTCCGGCGACCACGCGTAGCCGGACAGCACCGAGCCCAGCACGAACAGCACGCCGCCCAGAATGAGCGAGCGCTTGCGTCCGAGCGTGGCCGACAACCAGCCAGCGCCGAGCGCGCCAGCCGCGGCGCCAAGCATCATGGCGCTGACGATCCATTCGATGGTGCGGTCGTCGACGCGAAACTCGGCCTGGATGAATTGGGTGGCGCCCGATATCACGCCGATATCCAGCCCGAACATCAGGCCGGCCAGCGCGGCCAGCAGGCAGGTAAAGACGACGGTGGCCCTGGCTTGGAACGTAGATGACTCGATGACTTCGGCGTTCACGAAATGGTCTCCCCCCATTTGCATTGAAGATGGCCCTGGCGGGCGGTCGCGAATTCAGTGTTGGTGTGACGATCCGGCAGCAATGACATGGGCCGGCGGCCCGGCAAAACGTGGTTCGGGCAGACCGCAAACGTCGACGCGCACGGCGAACAACGCGCCCGCGAACGGCTGGGCCGTGATTGCATTGGCGCTCAGCCCGAGGCGCGCACTCGTAATGTAAAGCGTGTCGAGCTGCGCCCCGCCAAAAACCGCGCGCGTAGGCTGCGAGGCCGGTACATCGATGACGCGATCGAGCCGGCCATCAGGGTGGTAGCGGACCACGCGACCCAGTCCCCACTGGGCGTTCCACAAACCACCGTCGCGGTCGACCACTGAGCCGTCCGGTTCTCCTCCGGAGAGATCGATCGTGGCGAATACGGTCGGCGCCCCGCAGCGCTCGCCGTAGTCGCAGCACTGGATCACCGGCGAGACGGAGTCGCAGAAGTACATGCGTTCGCCGTCGGGACTGAAGGCGATGCTGTTGCTTATGGCTACGTCCGGCAGGGGCAGGCGCTCGAGCGAAAGGTCGCGGTTCAGGCGGTAGTAGCCGCCAATCGGCTCCCGAGGCGCGTCATCGGTCGGCTCGTGGAGGGTGCCGAACACGAAACGTCCGTCACGGTCGCAGGCGCCATCGTTGACGCGCGTCGGCAGGCCGGCCTCCACCTCGGTGATGGTCACCAGGGTCTGGCTGGCGGGCTGGAAGAAGGCGAGGTGCGACGCTAGTCCCAGCAGCAGCCAGCCATCGGCTTCGCACAGCGCGAAGCTGGCCAGTCGCTCAGGCAGTCGCCAATGGTCGAGCGCGCCGTGTTCCACCCGATACCGCCACAGCGTCGATGCGCAGATGTCGGTCCAGTACAGCGCCTGCTCGCGGTCGCACCAGAGGACGCCTTCGCCCAGCTCGTTGTTGAGGAGCACGGCGACCTCGGCGGCGTGTGTCATACCCAGCCGCCATCCACGATGAACTGCTGGCCGGTGCACATCCGACTGTCGTCGGCGGCGAGGAACAGCGCGGCGCGTGCGATGTCCTCGGCCATCAGGTGGCCGGGGAGGCACTGCTTGCTGGCGATCTCCGCCTCGCCCTCCGCATCCAGCCAGAGCTCGCGTTGCTTGGGGGTGATCACCCAGCCGGGCACCAGCGCGTTGATGCGGATGCGCTCCTTGCCCAGTTCGCGCGCAAGCCCGTTGACCAGGCCGAGCACGGCGGCCTTGGCGGTGGCGTAGATGGGATAGCCGGCGTTCTTCTTCATCCAGCCGGTGGAGCCGAGACAGATCACCGAGCCGCCGCCGCAGGCGCGCATGCCCTCGCGTACGGCTTGGGTGGCGAAGTACTGGTGCCGCAGGTTGACCGCGATGTTGCGGTCGAACTCCTCGGCGGAGGTGGTCGAAAAGCGGTGGCGCACATCGTTCGCGGCATTGTTGACCAGCACCCCGATGGGGCCGCAGGTGGCGATCGCGGCGCGCAGCGCATCGAGGTCGGTGACGTCGCACGGCAGGAATTGCGGGCGGTGGCGCGCGCCTGCGAGCGCTGCGCTGAGTGCATTGCCGCTGGCGTCATCGATGTCGACAAAGCTGACCCGGCTGCCCTGATGGGCGAAATGTTCCACCAGCGAAGCGCCGATGCCGGTGGCGCCGCCGGTGATGAATACGTGGCGATCGACCAGGCTGGGATAGGAGGCGAAGTCGCTCATGCTCACCACTCCGCCACGCTGCCGTCGGCGTGGCGCCAGACCGGATTGCGCCAGCGATGGCCGATGGCGGCACGCTCGGCCACATAGTCCTCGTTGACCGAGATGCCGAGCCCCGGGCCGCCGGGAATGGTCACGCAGCCGTCCTCATACGCGAACACGCTGCGGTCGTTCACATAGTCGAGCAGGTCGTTGCCGGCGTTGTAATGGATGCCCAGGCTCTGTTCCTGGATGAAGGCGTTATGGCAAACAGCGTCGAGTTGCAGGTTGGCGGCCAGCGCAATCGGGCCCAGCGGGCAATGGAAGGCGATGGCCACGTCATAGGCCTCCGCCATCGCCGCGATCTTGCGTGTTTCGGTGATGCCGCCGGCGTGCGAGGGATCGGGCTGCAGGATGTCGACGCCGCCGATGGCCAGCACGCGCTTGAAGTCGAAACGGCTGTACAACCGTTCGCCCAGCGCGATGGGGGCAGGAGAAATCGCCGCCAGCTCGGGCAGCGCTTCAAGGTGCTCGGACAGCACCGGCTCCTCGATGAACATCAGCCTGAACGGGGCCAGCTCGCGCATCAGCACCTTGGCCATCGGCTTGTGCACGCGGCCGTGGAAATCGAGCCCGATGCCGACGTTCGGTCCCACCGCGTCGCGCACGGCCTGCACGTTCTCCAGCACCTGCTCGACCTTGGCGTGGCTGTCGACGTACGACAGTTCCTCCGTCGCATTCATCTTCACCGCGGTGAAGCCGCGCGCCACCGCCTCGCGCGCGGCGCGCGCCGTGTCGGCCGGGCGATCGCCGCCGATCCAGGAGTACACGCGGATGCGCTCGCGCACCGGGCCACCGAGCAAGGCGTGCACGGGCTGGCCAAGATCCTTGCCCTTGATGTCCCACAGCGCCTGGTCGATGCCGGCGATGGCGCTCATCAGCACCGGGCCGCCGCGATAGAAACCGGCCCGATACATCACTTGCCACAGGTCCTCGATATGACGCGGATCCTTGCCGATCAGGTAGTCGGACAACTCGTCCACTGCCGCGGCAACCGTGTGGGCGCGGCCCTCGACAATGGGCTCGCCCCAGCCGCAGATGCCGGCGTCGGTGTCGATGCGCAGGAACAGCCAGCGCGGCGGCGTCACGAAAGTGGTCAGCCCGGTGATCTTCATGTGGCTAGGCCCTTGGAAACGAGATGGGAGCGCCAGGCGGCGGCGAAGGCATGGGCGCGCTCGGCGACGTCGACGGTGGTGCGGCCGGGTGCATAGAGCGAGCCGCCGATGCCGAAACCGGTCGCGCCGGCCGCAAGCCACGTCGCCATGGCGTCGGGCGTGATGCCGCCGACGGGCAGCACGTCGGTGCTGATGGGCAGCACGGCACGCCACGCCTTCAGTCCGGCGGGGCCGACCTGCTCGGCGGGAAACAGCTTGAGCGCATCGGCGCCGGCGGCCAGCGCGGAAAACGCTTCGGTGGGCGTCGCCACGCCGGGTACGCAGTGAAGGCCCGCGCGTTTGGCCTCGGCGATGACTTCGACATCGCAATGAGGCATGACAATGAGGCGTCCGCCCGCCGCGGCGACCTCGCGCACCTGCGACGGCGCGAGCACGGTGCCCGCGCCGATCAGAGCGCGATCGCCAAAGGCGTCAACCAGGCGGCGAATGCTTTCCAGCGGATCGGGCGAGTTGAGCGGCACCTCGAGCACGCGAAAGCCTGCTTCGACCAGCACGCTGCCGATGCCGACGGCCTCGTCGGGGCGGATTCCGCGCAGGATCGCGACCAGCGGGAACGGAGCAAGCCAGGACTTCATCGGGTCATGCCTCGACGCCGGGAGGAACAAGGGAGGCGAGGGCGGCCAGTCGCCACAGCCCGCGAGCCGTCGTATCGGATGGCGCTGCGAGCAGTTGCAGACCGAACACGGTCGCCGCGCGGACATAGCGTTCGACCAGCGCATCCTCGCCGACGATGTGCAGAGAGGCGCGCGGCGCGATCCAGCCGGCGGCAAGTGCGGCGCGCAACTCTTCGCCAATCAGCAGGCCGGAGAGGTAACTGGGTACCGAGGCGGGCGCGAGCTTGCCGTCGAGCATCAGGCTGCGCGCCAGGAACACACGCGACAGCGCGCCGGCAGCGCCACTGTCGCGCGCCGCGAGCAAGCCTTGGTCAAACGCCTCGTCGTCGGCCACCGATGGCGGTAGTGCTGCGCCAAGCACCGAGTGGCGGCACAGCATCCCGTACAGCTCGCCGGTCATCACGGTGGCCACGCGCGTCATCCGGCCATGGCGCACGCTCACCCATTTGCTGTGCGTGCCGGGCAGAAGGATGTCGGTGCTCCCCGGCGCATCGGCGTACGTGGCCAGCAGGCCGGCAACCTGGGTTTCCTCTCCACGCATCACGTCCGGACGCGAGGGGTCGCGTACACCAGGAACAAGATAGAGGCGGCGTCCGTGGCGCGTGTCCAGCGCCGCCAGGGCGCTGGCCAATTGCGCGACGCTTGCCGGTGTATCGACGTAGGGAACTTCGAGCCAGCCGTTGCGACTGCCGACCATGCCGCAGGCAATGACCGGCGCATCGGGCCACCCTTCGACCGCCTCCGAGAAGGCGCCGTCAAAGCCGTGGTCAGGCAGCTGGCGCACGCCCCAGGGCAGGGCGCGCACTTCCTGCACCTCGCCGCGCTGGCCAAGCCGATAGGAGCGCAGATGCGTGCTGCCCCAGTCGATGGCGATCAGCGCGGTGGTCATGGTCAGGCCTTCCTGCGGCTGCGCTTGCGGTTTCGCTGCAGGCTGGCGTGCGAGTCCGCGATCATGGCCAGCATCGCCTTGCGCGCGGCCTCTGGCTGCTTGCGGCGGATGGACTCCAGCACCTTGTGGTGGTGCGGCAGCGAGTATCGGAAGTCGCTCACGTTGCGCGCCGACAGCGTGAAGAAGGTGCCAAGCGAAGATTCCACCACGGAGAACAGCGACTGCAGCAGTTCATTGCAGGTCGCGTGCAGCACCGCGTCGTGAAACTGCAGGTCGGCCTCGGTCCATGCTTCCAGCGTCTGCGCCGCTTCCATGGCGCGATACGCCGTTTCGATCTCGGCGAGCTGGGCGGCGGTGCGCCGCCGCGCTGCTGCCGCAGCCGCGGCCGGCTCGATGATTTCGCGCATCTCCACCAGCTTGTCGACAAAGTCATCCGGCGGCATGGAGGCGCAGCGCCAGGCCAGCACGTCGGCGTCCAGCTGGTTCCAGTGGCGTTCGTCCAGCACGCGGGCGCCCACGCCGGTGCGCGACTCGATCAGGCCCTTGGCCGACAGCACCTTGAGCGCCTCGCGCAGCGCCGTGCGGCTGACATCAAGGCTTTCCGCCAGCGTCTCTTCGCGAGGCAGCACCTCGCCCGGCTTGACCTTGCCGCTGACGATGCGCTGCCCGAGTTCGTGCATCACGTGCCCGTAGAGACTGCGTACGGCGTTGGATTTCCTCATGAACTGCTCGTGCTCCCCCATCGCGACGAGTGCCCCCGCAGCGCGCCGCGCCGCCCTCGGGGCATTTGTCATACAAATTGACTATAAGCACTTTGCAGGCGTCCTGCCAAGGCGTGATCGATGTTTTTGTCAATGATCTTCGGCATGCGCGCGATCGAAGACGGAATGATCAATGTCGCGCTGCGAAAAGTCGCGTCGGTGGCGAAGTCGTTCGTGCCAACCGGAGACCACTGAAACTTGGCTGCGCCGTGCCGATTACATGCGCGTGTGTGTCTGTCGCGGGATGGTGGTGCGACGCACAAGCCATTGCCGCTGCGTCAAAAGCCGCTTGCACGATAATCATACAATGTGCTTGCATGGATGAAAGACGGGTACGTGTCAGGGATGCGTCGTGAGGCTTCGACGCAGCGTTGGCGAGGGACGGGCGCCGTCGTGGGCGGGGTTGAGTCGGGCCATGGGGATGGTCGGGACGTCTGCCCGGGGGGTTCGGGGAAAACGCATTTGCAGCAGATGACCTGGGTTTGACCACGACAAGCGCGTGTCCGTCCTCGCCCCACCGGGGGACGTGGCGCGGCGTGCGGGCGAGGTGATGGCGTCTACGGCAAAGCCAGGCTGTAACCCTGCTTGATGGGGGGGGTACGGCTTCGGGGGTTAGGGGATCGTTCGTCGTTTGGGGTGGCGCCGGACCGGCCGCAAGGCGTCGAAGACGTCATCCCGCGACAACAGGCAGTCGTCGTCCCAACAAAAAACGAATTGACAAGATTACGGGGAGATTCTTGATCATGCGCCAACGTTTGTTACCCAGCTATCTGCGCCATGCCCTCTACAGCGGCGTGGCGATGGCGCTTTGCGCGCCGCTTGCCACACTGGCGCAGGATGCCGCGCAGGCGGGCACGGGCAGCGCCTCCGCCGCGCCGCAGGACACCTCAGCGACGGCCGACCAGAACAACGCCAGGCAGCTTGGCAAGATCGTCGTCACGGCGCAGACCCGTACGCAGGAAATGCAGGAAGTGCCGATCGCGCTGCAGATCGTCACCGCGGCGCAGATCCAGCAGCTCGCAGCGACCGACCTGAGCAAGATGTCGATTTTCGTGCCGGGTCTGGGCGTGGACGGCAGCCAGCCGACGCAGCCCTCCTATGAGTTGCGTGGCATCAGCACGTCCAATTTCGGCATCGGCACGGAGCCTGCGGTCGGCGTGTACGTCGACGGCGTCTACGCCGCGCGATCCGGCGGCGCCCTGCTGGCGTTCAACGACATCCAGCGCATCGAAGTGCTGAAAGGACCGCAGGGCACGCTGTTCGGCCGCAACGCGGCGGGCGGCGCGATTTCGATCGTTACCAACGAGCCGTCCGACAAGCTCGAGGGCCATGCCACCGTGCGCTTCGGCAACGAGGGCGAGAAGTACGTTAGCGGACTGCTCAACCTGCCGATCAACAAGGACATGGCGCTGCGCGTCAGCGTGGTCGACAACCAGAGCGACGGCTGGATCACCAATCAGGCGGATGGCAAGCGCTTCGGCGGAAACGACGACTGGGGCACCCGTATCGCCTACCGCTGGAACATCACGCCGGATACGCGCGTGCTGGTGTCGTGGGACCATGAACGACTCGATCAGACGCCGCGCCCGCAGATCGGCATCGTCCCGATGTCCAGCGACGTCTACGAGCGCCCGCCGTTTCCGGCCGATCCGACCACCTTTCTCAATCCGCTGCATGCGCCGCTCTACAATGTCGGCGTCGATCTGGCCGAGACGCGCACGTTCAACGGCGCCAACTTCGTCATCGACCACTCCTTCTCCTGGGGCAGCCTGACCGCAACGACGGCCTGGCGCGGGTTCGATACGTACAACGACATGAGCAACGACGGCACCAACCACGTCGTGACCCATCTCGACACGGCCAACATCGAGCACAACAACAGCTGGTACCAGGAATTCAAGCTCACCGGCAACAACGACCTGATGGACTGGGTGTCCGGCGTGAGCTTCTATTCGGAGCAGGCGCGCCAGGCCAACCAGGTCAATACCAACACCGATAGTCTCGACACGCTGGCGCTGAACGTCGCTGGCGCCCCCTTTCCGCCACTCGCCACGATCACGCAGGGTTTGCAGGCGTTCGGCCTGCCGTACAACTTCCTCGGCGATTCCTGGCGTGAGCAGATCAACAACAACGGCAATTTCAAGGCCTATGCCGCGTTCGGCGACGTGATCTGGCACCTCAACGACAAGCTGGATCTCACCACCGGCCTTCGCTACACCAAGGACGACAAGGATTTCACCTGGTACAACGTGCCGCGCCAGGCGCCGGCCTATGACCAGACGCTGGCGGCGCTGATGGCCAGCGGCATCTACGCCATCCTGCCGACCATCGCCCAGCAGGCCCTGACGCAGTTCAGCACCAACGTGGTGTTCCCGAACGACGTCGGCGATAGGGTGGAGGCCTCCAACAGCTGGCATGACTTCAGCCCGCGCGCGGTGCTGAGCTACAAGTTCACTCCGGACATCATGGGCTACGGCTCGGTGACCAAGGGCTACAAGGCGGGTGGCTACAACAGTCTGGAAATCGGCTCGGTGTACGCGCCTGAAAAGGTCTGGAACTACGAGTTCGGCCTGAAGACCGTGTTCCCCGAATACAACCTGCTGTTCAACACCTCGGCGTACTACTACAAGTACTCGAACCTGCAGTCCAACGTGCTCAATCCGAACTACTCGGGTTCGGGCGTGCCGTTCTACGAGGTCAGCACCAGCGACCAGCACGCGAAGGGCGTGGAGTTCGAAACGCAGTGGTTCCCCGTCGATGCGCTGCGACTTAACCTGACCGCCGCCTACATCGATGCCACGTACCTGAGGGACACCTCGACCACGGGCGTCAACCTGGCCGGGCAGGCCACCGGCGAGCCGCTCTGGTCCGCGACGGCGGGCTTCGACTACACGTGGCATGGCGTCATGCGCGGTGACCTGGAGGCAAGCATGCAGTACGCCTATCGCGGCGCGACCCGCTGCAATGCCGACTCGGGCATCCAGGGCGCGTGCTACTCGACGAAGGCCTTCACCATCGGTACTTCCACCAATCGCACCGATGCGCGACTGGATTGGCATACGCCTGACCAGAAGTACGGCGTTGGCCTCTACGGCAACAACATCTTCAACAAGCGCTACGTGCTTGGCGTCGGCAACGAAACGACTACGGTGTTTGGCACCCCGTATGCGACGGTCACGCCGCCGCGCACGTTCGGCATCGAGTTCCGCGCGGGCTTCTGACGCAACCCGCCTCGCCTGACGGGGAGCCGCTTCGGCGGCTTCCTTCTTCACAACGACATACAGCCTTCGCTAAGGACAGGCTTCCCATGACCAACGATCCGCGCTCGCCGAGCGCCCCCTCGCGACTGCCGAAAGTGACCGCCGTCGCGTCCGCACTGCTGGCGCTGTTCGTGCTGACCACCGCCTGCGTGGCCAAGTCCACCGCTGCGCCCATCCCGAGCATCGAGAAGAAGGACGGCCAGGCGCACCTCATGGTCGACGGCGCGCCGTACCTGATCCTCGGCGGTCAGGTGCACAACTCCGACACGTCCAATCCGGCCGATCTCAACAAGGCCATGGACGTGCTGGCCAGCTGGCAGGCCAATACGGTGGAAGTGCCGATCTACTGGGAAGCGATTGAGCCAAGCAAGGGGCAGTACGATTTCAGCTCGGTCGACATGGCCATCCAGGCTGCGCGCAAGCACGGCATGCGCCTGGTGTTCCTGTGGTTCGGCACCTGGAAGAACGGCGACAGCCAGTACGTGCCGGAATGGGTGAAGCAGGATCCGAAGACCTATGCCCGCGTGAAGGGCCCGAGTGGTGAAGTGACCTCGATCATCTCGCCGTTCAGTCAGGCGACGATGGATGCCGACACCAAGACCTTTGCCGCGCTGATGCAGCACATCAAGAGCGTCGATCAGAACGATCGCACGGTGCTGATGATGCAGGTGGAGAACGAGCCGGGCAACATCAACACCGATCGCGACTACTCCGACGCGGCCAACAAGCATTTCGGCGAGGCCGTGCCCACCGCGCTGCTTGGCTACCTGGACAGCCACCGTCAGCAGCTGACTGCACCGATGGCGCAGGCGCTGAGCCACGCGCCGAAGGCAGGGACCTGGAGCCAGGTGTTTGGCGAAATGGCGCCGGAGGCTTTCAATGCCTGGGCGATCTCCAACTACGTCAACACGGTGGCTGCTGCCGGCAAGAAGGAGTACGCGCTGCCGATGTACGTGAACGTGTGGCTGATCGAGGGCGTCGAACGTCCCGGTCGCTGGCCCAGCGGCGGCGGCACGGTCAACGTGCTGGATATCTGGAAGGCCGACGCGCCGGCCATCGACATGGTCTCGCCGGACATCTACTACCCGAAGTTCTACGACGCGGCGGCGCAGTACAACCGTCCGGACAATCCGCTTTACGTGCCGGAGGCGAACTTCAATCCGTACTTTGCCGCGTTCGCCTATACCACCTTCGGCGCCTTCAATGGCATCGGTTTCAACCCGTTTGGCATCGACGACGTGGTGACCAAGGGCGATGTCGGCGCGGCGATCGGCATGCGCTTCCAGGACACCTATAACGTGCTGCGTCCGCTGTTGCCGCTGATCGCGCGCAGTCAGTACACCGGCAAGCTGCATCCGGTGCTGCAGGGGCTGGGCAATGGCGAGGACTGGAAGCAGTCGGTGCGCCTCACCGAGCGCCTGTCGGCCAATGTCGACTTCACCTCGCCGTTCGACCCGGTCAAGGGCCGCGCGGCCGGCATGATCATCGAGCTGGCGCCGGATGACTTCGTGGTTGTCGGTACCGGGTTCGACGTGGTGTTCCGCGAGATGCAGGGACCGCTGCGTGATGCGGAAACCCTGTCGATCGAGGAGGGGACGTTCCAGGGTGACCAGTGGGTGCGTGGCCGCCGCCTCAACGGCGACGAGCGTCACGTCTCGCTGCCCCAGGACCACTCCACCATTCTGCGCGTGCGCATCGCGAAGTGAACTTGATGACGGTGGCATCGATGCGATCGAGGCCACCGCCGAAGTTTCAAGGCGGCAGCGTTGGCGGGAGCTGATGCGGTACGCCAGGTAGTTGCGGCATGGACATGGCCGGCGAACCTGATCGCCGGTCGACAAACGGGGAGGTATCGCTATGCGTCGTTCGTGTACGGCCTGGTTGGCCGCCGTCCTTTGTCTGGCCCAGGGCATCGCCCAGGCGACGCCGGTCGCGGCGACGCCGCCGATGGGCTGGAACAGCTGGAACTACTTCGCCGAAAAGGTCACCGATGCGGATGTACGCGCCGCTGCGGACGCCATGGTGGCCAGCGGCATGCGCGACGCCGGCTACGTCTACGTGAACATCGATGACGGCTGGCAGGGACAGCGCGACGCGAACGGCGTGATCCACTCCAACGCGCGTTTTCCCGACATGAAGGCGCTGGCTGACTACGTGCACGCGCGCGGGCTCAAGCTGGGCATCTACAGCTCGCCGGGCCCGAAGACCTGCGCCGGCTACGCCGGCTCGCTGGGGCACGAGAAGCAGGACGCCAAGACCTATGCCGAATGGGGCGTCGACTACCTCAAGTACGACCTGTGCAGCTTCGGCGAGCTGATGAAGAGCACCGCGCCGAGCAATCCCGAGCAGCAAATGCGCATGATGCATGAGGCCTACGCCACCATGCGCACCGCGCTCAACGAGGCCGGGCGCCCGATCGTCTACTCGTTGTGCCAGTACGGCGTGGACGCGGTTTGGGAGTGGGCGGCCGACCCGAAGGTGGGCGCCAACCTGTGGCGCACCACGGGTGATATCGCGCCGCACGGCGAGTTCGTCTACGCGATCGCCACCATGCAGGCAGGCCTCGCCAACTACGCCGGCCCGGGCCACTGGAACGATCCGGACATGCTCGAAGTGGGCAACGGCGACCTCACCGAGGCCGAGAACCGCACGCACTTCAGCTGGTGGGCAATGCTTGCCGCGCCGCTGCTGGCCGGCAACGACCTGGCCCACATGAAGCCTGAGGTGAAGGCCGTGCTCACCCGTCGCGAGGTGATCGCGATCGACCAGGATCCGCTGGGCAAGCAGGGCACGCGCGCTTATACCGACGGCGAGGTCGAGGTATGGACCAAGCCGCTGAGCCATGGTGGTCTGGCCGTCGCGGTGTTTAACGTGGGCGATACGCGCTACGCCGGCACCCATCCGTTCCGGCTCGACCTCAAGCGGCTTGGCTTGCACGGCAAGCAGCAGGGCACGGACCTGTGGACCGGCAACGCGGTGACGCTCGACGACCATCAGGTGGTGGGCCTGGCGTCCCACGACGTGTGGCTGGTGCGCATCGACGCGCCGCATACCGCGGGTTGAGGAGGCTGGTCATGGTGAATCGTCCAGGGTCCGCCATTCGAGTCGAGGTCATGCCGACGTGATGACTGTCTTTCGCAAGTCGATTTCGCGTGGATGCATGCCATCGTCAGCCAAGCGGTGGGCTTTGGGCCTGAAGGGTGCGGCGGGCCTGTGCCTGGCCGGAGCTTTGGCGGCGTCGGTGGCCGGAGCGCACGCCGCGCCCTCGGCCACCGTCACCATCGAGGGCGATCACTTCGTCCAGGCCGGCAAGCCGCACCAGATCATTTCCGGCTCGATGGATTTCCAGCGCATCCCGCGCGCGTACTGGCAGGACCGCCTACGCAAGGCGCGCGCGATGGGCCTGAACACGATCACCACCTACGTGTACTGGAACGCGCTGGAAGCGCAGCCGGGAAGCTTCGATTTCAGCGGCAACAACGACGTGGCGGCGTTCGTGCGCCTGGCGCAGAAGGAGGGCCTGGACGTCATCGTGCGTCCCGGTCCCTACGTCTGCGCCGAATGGGAGGCGGGTGGGTTTCCGGGCTGGCTGTATGCCGATCCGCATCTGCGCGTGCGCACGCGTGACCCGAAGTTCCTGAGCGTCGTTGACCGTTACTTCCAGCGGCTTGGCAAGGAGCTTTCGCCGCTGATGGCGGCGCATGGCGGTCCGATCATCGCCGTGCAGGTGGAGAATGAATACGGCTCGTTCGGCGACGACCGCGCCTATATGGAGGAAATCCACCAGGCGTTGATCCATGCAGGACTTGGCAGCAACCTGATGTTCACTTCCGACGGGGCCGACGGCTTGCCACACGATGCGTTGCCGGGCGTGCTCGCGGTGGTGAACTTTGGTACCGGCGATGCGAAGACGTCGTTTGGCAAGCTGAAGGCGTTCCGGGCGGGCCAGCCGCTGATGGCTGGCGAATACTGGGACGGCTGGTTCGACCAGTGGGGCGTGCCCCACGTGCACACCGACGCCAATGTGCAGGCCAGCGAGCTGGCGTGGATGCTCGAACAGGGCTACTCGGTGAACATCTACATGTTCGAAGGCGGCACCACCTTCGGGTTCATGAATGGCGCCAACTACCACGACGACTGGAACGACCACTACACGCCGGAAACCACCAGCTACGACTACGACGCCGTGCTGGACGAGGCGGGCCGGCCCAAGCCGAAGTTCGCGCTGTTCCGCGACGCCATCGCCAAGGCCACCGGGGCCACGCCGCCGTCGCTGCCCGCGCCGACCGCGTTCATGGCGCTGCCGCCGTTCTCCCTCGCCGAGCACGCCTCGC
Organism: Dyella solisilvae; assembly: GCF_003351225.1. GTDB lineage: Bacteria > Pseudomonadota > Gammaproteobacteria > Xanthomonadales > Rhodanobacteraceae > Dyella > Dyella solisilvae. The sequence continues at coordinate 498,382 of NZ_QQSY01000002.1, read as the reverse complement.
TGTGGGACAACCTGCCGGCGCCGGTTGCGGTGGATCTGCCGCAGTCGATGGAGAGCTTCGGCCAGAGCTATGGCTACATCCTCTATCGCACGGAGATCGCGGGTCCCGCCGCCGGGAAGCTCTATCTCGGCGAAGTGCGCGACTACGCGACCGTTTATGTGGACCGCAAGCTGGTGGGCACGGTGGACCGCCGCTTGAAGCAGGTCGACCTGCCGATCACGCTCGATACCGGTAGGCACACGATTGATGTGCTGGTGGAGAACACCGGACGCATCAACTACGGGCCGCGTCTGGCCGATGGGCGAGCAGGCCTGGTCGACCCGGTGCTGCTGAGCGGCAAGGAGCTGCACGGCTGGCAGGTCTATCCGTTGCCGATGTCCGCGCCCGAGTCGATCCACGGCTGGACCACACAGCCGGTGGTCGGCCCGGCCTTCCATCGCGGCCACTTCAGCGTCAGCAAGCCGGCCGACACCTTCGTCGACGTCAGCGCACTGGGCAAAGGCGTGCTGTGGGTCAACGGCCGCAACCTCGGTCGCGTCTGGGACATCGGTCCGCAGCAGTCGCTGTATCTGCCGGGGCCGTGGATCCACGCGGGTGAGAACACCGTGGTCGCCTTCGATCTGCAGACGCCGGACCAGCCTGTATTGCGCGGCCTGACCGAGTCGCGCTGGTCCAGCCTGGCGGCTCCGATTTCCGAATGATCGTGCGCGCTGCGATCAGATCGCGGCGCCATCCGCCGCATGCACGCAAGCTTCGCTGCATGTGGCGCACATAGACAGCTTGAGGGAGAGTGCAAGATGGTGTCACGTCGGCAGTTCCTGCAGGGTCTCGGGGCGCTCACGGTGCTGGGCACACCGCTCACTGCCCTGGCGCGTGGAGTGGCTCAGGCATCCGCCGGCAACGGGGCCACTGGCTCGATGCGTGCGGGTGCCACCGGCCTGTCGCAGTACGTCGACGTTTTCGTCGGCACCGCGGGGCACGGCCATACCTTCCCGGGCGCCTCGATGCCTTTCGGCATGGTGCAGCTCAGTCCGGACACCAACGACGCCGGCTGGGATGCCTGCGCGGGCTATCACCAGCTCGACGGCTCGATCATGGGTTTCTCGCATACGCACCTGAGCGGCACCGGCGACGGCGACCTGATGGATGTGCTGGTGATGCCTGCGCAAGGTCCCGTGCTGCTGCAACCTGGCGATCGCGGCCTGCCGGACCGGAACCACCACTCGCGCTACGACGGCATGGTGAGTCCCACTGCCATGCTGCCACCCGACGAGAAGCCGAAACCGGGGAAGGGCTATCGTTCCCGCTACGACCGCAGCTCGGAGCACGCGCGCCCCGGCTATTACGAGGTGCGGCTGACCGACCACGCCATTCACGCGGAGCTGACCGCCACGGAGCGCGCCGGCATGCATCGCTACACCTTCGGGCAGGCGGGCGACGGGCATTTGCTGGTCGACATGACGCATGGGTTCCACGATCACGCCGACGTACCCGCCGTCGTGACCGACGCAGAACTGCGGCTGGTCGGCAACGACACGTTGGTGGGCGGGCGACGCGTGCACCAGTGGGCCAATGGCCGCCACATCTACTTCGCGATGAAGGTCTCGCAGCCGATCATGCGGGCGACGCTGTATTCCGAAGACCAGGCCCTGCCGTCTGACACGCGCAAAGCCAAGGGCGCCCACTTGAAGGCGACGCTGCACTTCAGCCAGGTTTCCGGCGCGCCACTGCTGGTCAAGGTCGGCATCTCGGCCGTCGACATCGAAGGCGCCTTGCGCAATCTCGACGCGGAGATGCCCGGCTGGGATTTCGAGCACATCCAGCAGGCCGCCGCGGCGGCGTGGGAGCGTGAGCTTGGCCGCATCCGGGTCAGCTCCCAGTCGCCGTCGACGCTGCGCAATTTCTACAGCTCGCTCTATCACACCATGCTGGCGCCGACGCTGTTCAGCGACGTCGACGGCCGCTATCGCGGCATGGACCTGGCTGTGCACCAGTTGCCCGAGGGGCAGCACAACTTCAGCACTTATTCGCTGTGGGACACCTACCGCGCGCTGCATCCGCTGTTCACGCTGTACCAGCCCGAGCGCGTGCCGGACATGGTCAACTGCCTCGTGCGCATGGCGGTGGAGAGTCCCAAGGGGCCGCCAATCTGGCCGCTGCAAGGTGTGGAAACCGAATGCATGATCGGCCACCACTCGGCCGTGGTGATCGCCGAAGCCCTCGCCAAGGGTTTCACGGGCATCGATCACCAACGTGCCTGGCCGGTGTTCCGCAAGCGCGCCTTCGAGGATGACTATCGTGGCCTGGCCTACTACCGCAAGCTCGGTTACCTGCCCAGCGACAAGGAACACGAGGGCGTCAGCCAAACCCTGGAATACGCGTATGACGACTGGGCGGTGGCGCATCTGGCCGATGCCGCCGGCGCCCATGACGATGCGCGCGCACTACGCGAACGCTCACGCAACTACCGCCACCTGTTCGACGAGTCGATGAGCTTCGTCCGCCCGCGCGCCGCGGACGGGCACTGGCTGGAACCGTTCGACCCGCGCGGCATGGGCCATTCCTCGCGCTGGCGCGACTTCACCGAATCCAACTCCTGGGAAGCCACCTTCCTCAACCAGCACGACCTGTACGCCTACATGGGCCTGTTCGGCGGCCAGCAGGCGTTCGAGGCCAAGCTGGACGGCCTGTTCACCACGAGCTCCGACCTGCCGGCGGACGCGCCACCGGATATCGCCGGCATGGTGGGCCAGTACGCGCACGGCAACGAACCCAGCCACCACATGGCTTACCTGTACGCGTACACCGGCGCGCACTACAAGACCCAGCAGCGCGTGCGCATGCTGATGGACACCATGTACGCGCCGGAGCCTGACGGCCTGGCCGGCGACGAGGACTGCGGTCAGATGAGCGCGTGGTACGTGCTCAGCGCGCTGGGCCTGTACGCGGTCGACCCGGTGAGCGCGCACTACGTGTTCGGCAGCCCGGCGCTCGATGGGGCCGAACTCGAACTCGCCGGCGGCCGCAAGCTGATTATCCGCGCCATCGGCAACGCCCCGGACAAGCCGTATATCCAGTCAGTGACATGGAACGGCAAGCCGCGGACGCGGAGCTGGATCGGCCACGCCGAACTCGCCGCCGGCGGCGTGCTGGAATTCCACATGTCCGCCACGCCGAACAAGGCGTTTGGCGAGGCGCTGGCCGATCGACCGCCGTCGTTTGGTGCGGCGGCTGGCGACTCGCTGGCAATTGCCGCAGGTTGAGACGCGGCGGGCGTTGGTCGCGGCTTGTCAGGTCGCGGCCAGCCACTGTGCTGACGCGCGAGCAGGTGCCGGTGCAATGCGCCACGTCGGCCCGGTTGCTGCGACGCGAGGCGTTCTATCCCGAATGAACCGCACTGGTGGACAGACAGCCTGTTGCGTTGCAGCGGGCCCGCGATTTATTCCAGTCGGTAGACCTGGCCCCTCGTTTTCACGACATCCGCTTCGTTTACCAGCCACCCCATGGTCGTTGGATCCTTGCGGGATTCGGGGCGGACCTGATGGTTTTGCGGGTGAGCCTGGCTGGTGAACTGGTCGAGGTGCTTCGCGGCAGGCGCGTGGCGCGGATGTGAGGTAATCCCGACCAATTTGTATGTACTTCCCCGTATGGTTTCTGGATACTGAACCCCACTTTCAGCATCACGAATACCTTGCCGATGGCCCTATCGATTTGTGCTAGCGCCCGGAGCCTCCTTCGCGAGAGGGCGGGATGCTGCGCGGGGGTGCGATGCCCTTCTCCGGGCGTGCCCCGGATTGCCCGAGCCCAGGTTGCTGGCGAAGGCGCGCGCACCTTCATGCCCCCGGAGGCCTCCTGAGCATGGACATGGCTCGAACGTCCCCCCTGGGACGGGCCTGGGCACGGCGCGATGTGTTCTGGGAATTGCTCAAGCGCGACATCGCCAGTCGCTACAGCGGATCCTTTCTCGGCCTATTGTGGTCGTTCTTCAATCCTCTGCTGATGCTGGCTGTGTACACGCTGGCGTTCCGGGAGTTTCTCGGCATGCGCTGGCCCAACCTGGCCAGCGGCGCGGATTTCTCGCTGATGATCTTTTCCGGAATGATCGTTCATACGCTGATGGCCGAATGCCTGGTGCGCGGTCCCATGGTGATCGTTTCCCAGAGCAATCTGGTCAAGCGTGTGGTGTTTCCCCTGGCCATCCTGCCGTGCGTGACGGTGGCCTCCTCGCTGTTCAATACCTTGCTGAGCCTCATGGTGCTGCTGGTGTTCGTGTTGATGACCCAGCATGCGCTACATGCGAGCCTGCTCTATTTGCCGATCGTGTTCGCCCCCTATGTGCTGCTGTTGTGTGGCGTCTGCTGGCTGATGGCTTCTCTGGGCGTGTTCATCCGCGATATTGCCCAGGTGGCCGGCGTGATCTCGGCCATCCTGATGTTTCTGAGCCCGGTGTTCTATCCCGCCTCGAGCCTGCATGAGCCATATCGCAGCTGGCTGCATTGGAACCCACTCACCCTGATCATCGAACAGACGCGCGACGTCGTGCTGTTCGGTCAGGCGCCTGACTGGCAGGCGCTGGGCCTGTATGGCCTGGCGTCGATTGTGGTCGTACTGATCGGCTACGGCTGGTTCCAGCGTACGCGGGACGGGTTTGCCGATGTCCTCTGAGCTGGCCGAAGCCATGGCGCCCGTGAGTCCGGCAGCCGACGAGGTGGCAATTGAGGTGCATGGTCTCGGCAAGAGCTACCAGCTCTACGAGAAGCCGGTGCATCGCATGCTGCAAAGCCTGGTCGGACATCGGCATCGCTTCTACCGTGAGTTCTGGGCGTTGCGAGAGGTGGGATTCCAGGTGCGCCGCGGCGAGACCGTGGGGATCGTCGGGCGAAACGGTGCGGGCAAGTCCACCCTGCTGCAGATGATTGCCGGCACGCTCAAGCCCACCGAGGGCACAGTGGCGGTGAGAGGGCGGGTCGCGGCGCTGCTCGAATTGGGCAGCGGCTTCAATCCGGAATTCACCGGGCGCCAGAACGTCTATCTCAATGCCTCGATCCTCGGCCTGAGTCGTGCGGAGATCGACGCGCGCATCGGTGACATCCTCGCCTATGCAGATATTGGCGAGTTCGTAGACCAGCCCGTGCGCAACTATTCCACCGGCATGGTCATGCGCCTGGCCTTTGCGGTGATCGTCCACGTCGACGCTGACGTGCTGATCATCGATGAAGCGCTGGCGGTGGGCGATGCGTTCTTCATGCAGAAATGCATGCGCTATCTGCGCGAGTTCTGCAAGCGCGGCACCATGCTTTTCGTGAGCCACGACGGTGGCGCGGTGACCAGTCTGTGCGACCGGGCGGTATGGCTTGAACACGGCAAAGTGCAGCGTGCCGGCGATGCTCGCACGGTCATGGAGTCGTATCTGCAGGCCGCGCTGATCGAACGGCAAGGTATTGTCGGCGGAAGAGCGCCCAAGGCGCCCTCGCCAACGTCGAATAGCGCTCGACGAGTGGATGCACGGCAGGAACTCATTGACAGGTCGATCTTGCGCAACGATATCCACGTTTTCCCCTTCAACCCATCCGAAGAGGGATTCGGCGAATATCGGGCTCGTGTGACACACGTCCAGCTGTGCAAGCCGGATGGCCAGCCGGTTTCCATCGCTGTCGCGGGCGAGTGCGTCGACCTCGAGATCGAGATGTGTGCGCAGGCCTACATGCACAGTGTCATCGTGGGCTTCTATGTCAAGGACAAGTTTGGCCAGCTGCTGTTCGGGGACAACACTGCGCTGACTACGGAAGAGGGCTTTTCCGTCCGCGCTGACCAGAGGTTCAGGGCGAGATTCCGCTTTGATATGCCCAGGTTGTGTCCAGGAGAATATTTCATTGCGATCGGCGTGGCCGAGGGCAGCCAGGAACAACACGTCATTCAACAATGGCTGCATGAAGCGCTGCGATTCTCAGCGGTAGGTGGCGCAATTGCTTCCGGGTTGGTAGGCATTCCCATGCTTGATGTACGGCTGGAGCTCACGTTGCATGACCAGTGAATTTTATCTGGACGCCCATCCGATCATCCTGATGAAGCCACGCGTGGCTGCGCCCTACAGCTGGGTGGGACATATCCCGTTCGCCTATCTGGCCGTGGATCTACTGAGGCCTTCGAGCGTGGTTGAGCTGGGCACGCATTCGGGTAATTCCTATCTGGCATTCTGCCAGGCGGTGCAGGAGCTTGGGCTCAGCTCCCGGTGCACTGCAGTGGACAGCTGGAAGGGAGACGACCACGCTTCGCATTACGGCGAGGAAGTGCTTGACTCATTGCGCGCCAGGCATGATCCCCTGTATGGCCATTTTTCACGCCTATTGCGCAGGCAATTCGACGATGCCGTTGATGAGTTTGAGGATGGGAGCATCGACCTTCTGCATATCGATGGGCTGCACACTTACGAAGCCGTGCGCCACGATTTCGAGACATGGCGGAGCAAGCTGAGCCGCCGTGCCGTGGTCTTGCTACATGACACGCAGGTCCGCGACAGGGCTTTTGGCGTAGGGCCGTTCTTTGACGAGCTGTCGGCCCAGTTTCGGTCTTTCGACTTCCTGCACAGCAGTGGACTGGGTGTGGTTGTCGTCGGTGATAGGGCGCCCGAAGCGTTCATGGCTTTTATGCGACGCGCGCACGCCGAGCCTTCAATCGTCCGCAGTTTCTTTGAAGCCTTGGCGGGCTCGCTCGTGGATGGAGAGGAGAGACCGGTAGTTGGCGTGCATGTGGAGCGCCAGCCGGTCGTCTGTCGCCTCTATTATCGCAGCCACGGTGAAGCCTACGACGATAGCCGCTCGATTCCAGTCAGACTGGACGGAGCGGATGGCGATATCGACGTTCACTTCCACCTTCCGTCCGACGTGAGGCCAGATTACCTGAGGCTCGATTTTTCGGACTTTCCGGGTGTCTACCGATTGCGCCGCGCAAGCGTGAAGCGTCAGACGGGCGCCCCGCTCGCTTTGGAAGGCTTGGCGAGTCGCGTGGGGATTGTGCACGGAGAGCTTCTGCCCAGTCCCCAAGTAGACGAATTACGCATGGTTGCCTTCGACGGCGACCCGTACCTCGAATTTGAAACAGGGAGCGCCATCGTCTGTCTTGACGGCGAGGGTGCTGTCGAGGTGGCGGTGAGGATTGACTACGAAGTGGTTTTGAGCGATCCGGCCATCCGCTCGTTTCTTGATTGTCGCGCGACATCCTTGTCGGACATGGCTGCCCTGTCGCGTCAACGCACGGATGCGCGTGAAATCACGCAGGGGCAAGCGCACCTTCAAATTGAGTTGAGTGAGATGAGCCGATTGCAAGCGCAGCAATTGGGTGATCTGGGTGATCAGGTGCGGCGACTTGAAACAAGCGTCTTGCAAGCGCAGCAGCTGGGTGATCTGCGTGATCAAGTGCAGCGACTTGAAGCAAGCGTCAGGCGACTGGCGAATCGCAACATCTGGGCGTGGTTTCGACGAGGTGCTGGCTGATGGCCATACGCGGGCTACTGAGATCAAGCCGATGGTTCGGCCACCTACGCGGACTTGTCAGGCGGGTGCTGGGGGGGCGTGTCGATCTGTATCCGTTGCACGACTTGGAACAGGTCGCAAACGACACTTGGCGGTCTACCGGAAATGATCCTTACTTTGCATGTCATAGCCCCTTATTGCCGCTGCGCGCGGGCTGGCACCGAATCTCGGTGGAGATGGAAGTAACTGGGCCTGCTCGACCGATGCCGCGGCTCTACGTGGATCATGGTCTGGGCATGCACGAGGCCTGGTCGATACCTCTACATTTTGTACGTCCTGGACGGCGTCGTCATAGCGGCGTCGTGGTGTTTTCACACGATGTGTGCGGATTGAGGTTCGATCCAGACGAAGGCATCTGCACTTTCCGCCTGCGCAAGCTTTCACTGGCCCCGCTGGCGCGGCCCAGTGCAGCGCTGCGAATGCTCTTCGCGCTCCATCGATACGGCATGGAGGTATCCCATAATCCCAATGGCGTGTGGAGAGAGGCGTGGTCCCACTTGCGTCAGGGGGGGGTAAGCGCTTTCGCTTCGTGGTTGCATGGCTGTTACATGCGACTGGGAGCGCCAACGCCTGCGTACGAGCGATGGTTGGATCTCTATGGTCCTGCAACCAAGGTTGAAACGGACACGTTGCACCCACGACTGATTTCGATACTGGTGCCCACCTACAACACGCCGGACGTATGGCTGCGGCAATGCCTTGACAGCGTGCTGGCCCAGACATATCCGCACTGGGAGCTATGCATCGCCGATGATGCCTCCACTGAGCCGCACGTGCGCCGGATACTGCAGCAATATGTCGACCACGATGCGCGCATACGCATCACCTGGCGTGCATCGAATGGGCATATCTCCGCCGCATCGAACAGCGCGTTGGCGATGGCTCGTGGTGAGTACATCGCCTTGCTCGACCATGACGATGAGCTGCATCCAGAGGCGCTGGCCGTCATGGCCGAGGCTTTTCAGCTCAATCAGCATTGGCGCATGGCCTATTCCGACGAGGACAAGATCGATGCCAAAGGGCAGCGGTACGATCCATACTTCAAGCCGGACTGGAACCCGGATCTCTTCTGCGGGCAGAATTGCATCAACCACTTGAGCGTCTACGAACGTGCATTGGTGAATGCAGTGGGTGGGTTCCGCGAGGGTTTGGAAGGCAGCCAGGATTGGGATCTGGCGCTGCGCTGCATAGAGCGCCTGCATCGTGAGCAGATTGGACACGTGCCCGAGGTTCTCTATCACTGGCGTGCAGTGCAGGGTTCCACGGCACAAGGCGTCGGCCAGAAGAGCTACGCCCATTCCGCCGGGTTGCGCGCCGTGCGCGAGCATCTCGAGCGTATGGCGCGAACCGGTACAGCGGTCACCGAGATCGACGGCAAGCTCGGCATGTTCCGCGTGCGACATCCGTTGCCGAATGTGGTGCCGCTGGTCAGCATCGTCATTCCTACCCGCGACCGCGTGGAACTGCTGCGCCAATGCGTGGATTCCATCCTCGCGCTGACGAGCTACGCCAACTATGAAATCGTCATCGTGGACAACCAGTCCAGCGAGGCCGCGACGCTCGACTATTTGGACGAAGTCGCCACGAATCCGCGGGTTCGCGTGCTTCAGCATGCCGAGCGGTTCAACTATTCGAGGATCAACAATGTAGCGGTCGCCAGCTGCTCTGGCGATCTCGTGTGCCTGATGAACAACGATATCGAGGTGATCACCCCGGACTGGCTGGAAGAGATGGTGAGCCACGCGCTGCGACCTCACGTGGGCGCCGTGGGGGCGATGCTCTATTACCCCAATGGGACCATTCAACATGCTGGCGTGATCACCGGCGTGGGGGGGGCGGCGGCGCATCCCTATTGCGGTATGCCCAAGGGCTATATTGGCCAGATGGGCCGCGCCTGCCTGACCCAGGAGATGAGCGCGGTCACTGCTGCCTGCCTTGTCGTGCGGCGCGACGTTTACCTCGAGGTGGGGGGGTTAGACGAGTCGTTTGCCGTTGCGTTCAACGATGTCGACTTTTGCCTGCGTGTGCGCGAGCGCGGCTACTACAACATTTGGACGCCGTTCTCAGAGCTCATTCATCACGAGTCTGCCACGCGGGGTCCTGAAGACACGCCGGAGAAGCGCGAGCGCTTCGCGCGCGAGGTTGAGCTGTTGAGGCGCCGCTGGGGGCGGCAGCTTGATTACGATCCTGCATACAACCGCAACCTCACGTTGACAGCCGAACCCTTTGCATTGTCCTTTCCGCCACGGCCGCTGCCAGTGGTGCAGGCCGAGACATCGGAGACGCCGCGATGGCTTCCGGCCACAGCTTGAACGGCCTGCTTTGCATCGGCCATAGCCATGTGGCCAGTGTGTCTCGCGCCAGCGTTGAGGCAGGCATAGGGCTTGTAGCGCTCAATTTTTGGGAGATGCCAGGGGCGACGGTCCGGCAGGGTGCGGGATTACGCCTTTCCGATGACTTGGCGCGACGACTTGGCCAGCATCGAGGCCCCGTGTTTTCAATGATCGGCGGCGCCGCCCACGGGGTACTTGGGATGTTGGTGCATCCGCGCAGGTTCGATTTCGTGCTCCCTGATGCACCACATTTGGCGCTCGATGCAGAGGCGGAAGTGCTCCCGGCGACGGCCGTCCGCCGTGTATTGGAGTCGTTGATGGCGGATTTCCTGTCGTTGATGGGCCATGTGCGCGAGGTGTGTCCGGGGTCGCTGGTTCATGTTGAACCGCCTCCGCCGTACGAGGACGCGGAACGCATGCGCCCGGACATCCCCTGGCCTCTGTATCCAGGCATGCTTCACGATATATCGCCGGCACCTTTACGGTACAAGCTGTGGCGGCTGCACTCAAACGTGTTGCGGGATTGGTGCAGGAAGGCCGGCGCTGCATTCCTGCCGTGTCCTACTCAGAGCGCGAATCCCCGTGGCTTCCTGCGCGACCTGTATTACGGCGACGGCGCTCATGCGAATGTGGCGTATGGCGCACTAGTGCTGGCACAGATGAGACAGCTTGCGTGAACCATCCATATCGCGACATCCCAGACGCGCGCCGCTGGAGCCGCGCCATGGCGGAAAGGTCGGTCATGGAGATCGATCCTGTCTCGCCGCCCGCGTTCCGCATCGGACCGCAGACCAGAGTGGTCACCGCCGGCAGCTGCTTCGCGCAACATCTCAGCCGTTACCTGCAGAAATTTGGTTTTGGCTGCTTCGAGACCGAGCCGGCGCACCCCTTGTTGGATGGCGCGCTAGCGACGGCCTTCAACTATGGCGTGTATTCGGCGCGGTACGGGAACATCTATACCTCGCGCCAGTTGTTGCAGCTTTGGCGACGCGCCTGCGGAGTGTTCATGCCCGCCGACGACGTCTGGCAAGGCGAGGATGGTTGGTACGATCCGTTTCGCCCGACAATCCAACCTGGTGGGTTCAGTTCGCTGCGCGAATTCGAGGAAGATCGGCGCCAGCATTTCGCGGCGGTGCGGCGGGCCTTCGGCGAAGCGGACGTGCTGGTCTTTACTCTGGGGCTGACGGAGTGCTGGGCAGCCCGCGAGGACGGCGCCGTCTATCCCCTGTGCCCTGGCGTGGCGGCTGGACGATTCGATGCGGCGAGGCATCAGCTACTGGAACTCGAGGTGGCCGATGTCGTGGCGGATGTCATGACGTTTGTCGAAGAAGTCAGGCGCGTCAATCCGCGTCTCAAGCTTATGCTTACTGTTTCACCGATACCGCTGGCCGCGACCGCGCGCGAGGAGCATGTGCTCACGGCCACAACACATGCGAAGGCCATCTTGCGAGTGGCGGCGCAGCAGCTGACCCGGTTGCAAGGCGTCTACTATTTTCCGGCGTTCGAGATCGTGCAGGTCGGCGGTGCCGCATTTTTTGCGTCCGACCGACGGTCGGTCAACGAGCAGGGCGTGCAGCGGGTCATGTGTCTCTTTCACAAACATATGCTTGAGGTGGCGACTGTCACGTCGCCTGCGCGGGCCCAGGACGATTTCCTGCGGCGAGGGCAGGCCGTCGTCGATACGATGTGCGACGAACAGCGTCTTGACGCAGCGGGATCGGAGTAATCCATGGGAGTTGATGAAGTAGTGAAACCTGCTTTCGCCCACGCTCGATGGCTTATGCAGCAGCATCGTCATGACGATGCCATCGACTTGCTCGTGGCTCAACTGAAGCAGGGTAGCGACGTGCAGCTGGAGCGACTCCTGGCTGAGTGTCGTTACTTGGCCTATGTCCAGCATCCGCCGCAACCAAGTGCAGCCGAAGCAAAGTTTGATGCATGGCCCGATCCGTTTGCCGACTGTGTCGGAGTTCCGGAAATCGCAGCCGACGAATTAGATGCGCGTACGCTAGCCGCGGGGATCCAGCACCACGGTGCGCTTCTGGTGCGTGGATTGCTCGCTGTTTCGCACGCTGAGGCATTGGCCGAAGGCATTCGCCATGCAATTGACGCTTGCGCCGCATGGCGCATGCAGGGTCAAGGCGAATTTCCCTCGCCGTGGTATGCGCGTCTACCCTTGCACGACGGCTGCGATCTTGCCATGGCTCGCGACTGGATCGAGGGCGCCGGGGGCGTCTGGACCGCCGATTCGCCGCGCCTGTTACATGAGGTTACTCGCCTGTTCGAGGAGCGCGGCCTAATTGACGTGATCGCCGGTTACTTTGGCGAACGCCCCATGTTGTCGGTGGGCAAGTCGACTTTGCGCTGCGTGCCTTCCACGCAGTGCGAGGCTGACTGGCACCAGGACGGCGCCTTTATGGGCGAGCACATTCGGAGCGTCAATCTATGGCTGAGCCTCTCGCACTGTGGCAAAGACGCCTCGGGCTTGGAACTGCTGCCCAGGCGCCTGTCGCGCGTGCTGCCGACCGGCACGCATGGTGCGAACTTCAGTTGGTCCGTCGGCCCGGGCATGGTGCAGGAGGCCGCCGAAGGCCTGGCCACCGTGAGTCCACGCTTTGCTCCCGGAGATGCCATGCTGTTTGACCATTTGTTCCTGCATCGCACTGGCGTGCCCGTTGGCATCAGCAAGGACCGCTATGCCATCGAATCGTGGTTCTTCGCGCCGTCAGCGTATCCGGCGCAGCAGGTGCCGCTGCGCCTGTGAGGCATCAGGCTGGTGTGCTCGCGCGTGCGGCCAGCAGTCGCTCCAGTTCCAGAATGCGCTGGCGCTGTAGATCAATGGCTTCGCGCGCGCGCTCCAACGCTGCCGTGCGGCGGGTGAGGCAAGATTCGGTCTGGGTGAGAATGGCGCGCAGGTGCATGCTGTCGGCCTCGATCGCCATGCACGCTTCTTGCAGGCTTTCAGCCGTGAAGAAGCTGTCGATCAGCGCCTGCAGCCTCGGCGTCATACGCGCCGCCGGAACCAGGATGCCCAAGCCGTTGAAGAACGGCAGTTTGCGAAACGTGTAGTCGATGCCCGAGCTTTCGATGTAGTCCTCGTAGGCGGTGAGTACGCCGTTGCGTGGGCCGCCTTCGTGGAGCGCGTTGGCAAGCACGCCGTTCATACCCTGCTCGACCAGTTCGTTCACACCGGGCAGCATGCCCATATACGCGTGGGCGTGCTTCTGGGAGGCATCCAGGTCGTCGGGGTTGTAGTACATGTCGCGTCGCGCGTACGGCCATGCCACGTCGTGACCGAGCACAATCGGCGGGGGCAGATTCTGCTGTTCGGCGCGCGCCTGCAGCAGGGTGAGTTCGCTGTAAACCGTGGCCCAGTTGTGGTCGCCATCGATGAGCGCCAGGTCTGGAGTATCCAGCTGGGGAATCGCCGCCACGCTCTTGAGCGGGTGATAGCGATATTCGGCGGGTCCGAAGTCGGCAAGCACCTGGTGCAGGCTGGCCTGGGGTGCGGGATCAATGATGTCGGCACGCGCACCGGTCTGGCGGCAATACGTGAGGATGTTGCGCGTGTTCCAGCCGCGGTCGGCGCCGATCTCGATGAGTTGGTGCGGCTGCGCGGTGTCGATCAGGGGCTTGAGGTAGCGGTGCCAGAAGCGGTTCATGCGGAGATCTCCCAAGAAGCGAATGCCCCGAGATTAATGTCGTCGAGCGCCGGGTCGCAGCTGGACGCAGTGATCGCGGCGCCAACCTTGCGCAGATAGCCGGAAGGACAGGTGCTGAGCCATTGGCGCTCGCGGCTGGAATCGATCACGAAAGCACGCTCGCCGTCGACGAAGTCCTGCACGGTGCGCAGATGCTGGCGCCGCGAATAACCCAGCCAGGGCTGACCGAACAACGTGCCAAGGCAGACCAGGTAGGAACGGTGAGAGACGAGTGCGCCATAGGCTTGCAACGCCTCCCTGGTGAAATGGCCGGCGGGCTCGGCCGCGAACAGGACGAGCACCGACTCGGCCAACCCTGTCCAGTTGCGCACCGTCGCGAGCACGCCTGGATCATTGGGTGCGCCTTGCAAGGAGGTGACGCCCACGGACGGCGTTGAGGGGTGGGATGACTGGATGCACAGGACGCGTGTGCCTTCGGCGCCAGCAGCCTGAAGCACGTTCGCAACGAACCGCACCAATCCGCTCTTCGCCCCCACCGCGATCACGGCGTCAGGGCGCACTTCATGAATGATTTCTTGCAGGCTGCTCATATCCGCGGGAGCCACGCCCACGGGCTGCCCGAGCCAGCTGACTTCGTGGTGCAGACCTGCCTCGCCGTAAACCGATTGCAGGTAGGCTTGGGCGCCATCGTCGAAATGCACCGCCAACTGGGCGCGCCGAACCTTTTCAGTGACCTCCAGCCGCATCGGCAGCAGCACGCGCTGACGCACCCCAATGGCACACTCCGAAGGTACATGGCCCCGGAACTGGAGTTGCGAGCGATGGATGCAGTTGAATTCCTCGCCGCGCAGCGTTCGGTAAGCGCGGGCGTAGCTGCGCACGCGCACATCCTTTGCGTCGTCGTCCACATTGGTGGTGGTGCCGCCGTGGTACTGGTGGAAGCTCGCTTCGCCGATCAGCGACACCAGCGGGCCCTCGGCCATCTCGCTGGCACGGCGGCACAAGTCCAGGTTGGCGAAGCCCCCGCCGCCCTCGTCGAACGCTTCGTCAATGCCTCCAAGGTTGTCGTACAGTGCCGTGGGCAACATCAGGCAGTTGCTCTCGGCTAGGTTGTCGAACCATGGTTCCGGGTTTTCGCCGATCGGCGCACCGATGCGGAACAGTTCGTAGCCGTTGCTAGGCCAGCGGATGCGGTCGAACAGACGGTCTTCCTGCTCGCGGCTGTAGCCGGACATGGCCAGCCAACGCTGATCGCCGCCGATGAACCAATGACGCACGGCGACCACGGCGCCGACATGCTCGCGCCAGGCCTGCCGCGCTTCGCGGAAGACGCCCGGCGTCAGCAAATGCGCTCCGTCGATCATCACGGCGAGATAGCGCCCCCTGGCCTGCAGCGCCGCCTCGTTGATGGCGCCGCACGGTGAGGGATGCAGGCGGGAAGGGCGTATCAGGCGAAATTCTGGACCGAAGCTGGAAATCCACTCCGGGTCCAGTGGTGGCTGCGAGCCGTTGTCGATGCACAGCACCTCGTAGTCGAGGTCGTCGATATCGGTCTGATAGCGTCGGCTAAGCGAGGTGAGCGTGCGTGCAGCCTCGCGTGGCATGTTGTAGAAGTTGACGATCACCGAAAGCGTGATCGCCCCGCCGCCTGCGCCACGCTTGAGTGGATTGGGGTTGCGACGGGCCTTGGCGCTGGCTGGCATATTCGCTGTCGCTACCCTGACGCGGATGGGCCCCGGCAGCGGCGAGCTGTCGTCGTCGAGCACGCGAAGCTCCAGCATATGCAGTTGGCCGTCACCCAGCGCTTCCGGCAACGGCAGGTCGAATCCGCAGCTGCCATCGCCATCGCGCAATCCGGCAAGATCCACCCGCCACTGACTGGCCTCGAAGCGCATCCATTCGCGCTCGCCCTCCAGCAGCCGCAACGTCACCGGATGCGTCGTTGCGTCAAGCCAATGCGCCCATCCGCGAATGCGGGAGGGACCGCAGGCGTCGAGCGATCCGCGCAGCCGATCCGTGCCCAGCGGCACGGGCAACACGTCGGGCATGTCGTTGGTTTGAATGGAACCTTGACGGGGCACCACGGTCACCGGGCTACCAGGCAACTCGTGCTTGCCACCACGCGTGCCGACCACAACGGTAAGAGAGGCGCCGCCGTCTGGCATGGGTGGCAACGGGATCAAGAACGCACAGTGGCCACCACGCTTGCCCGCTGCGGCCAGGTCGCTTCGGAATTCGCTCGCCTCTACTTCCGCCAATACTTCGTTGCCGTCCTGGATGGCGACACGCGCCACGGCATCCGGACTGCCCGGAAACCAGGCCCAGCCACGCAGGTTGCCATCGACCAGGCCATCAACCACTCCTTCCACAGCTTCTCCGTCAGTCGCGGAGCGGATGCGGTCACGGCGCCATCGAATCATCGAGTCATCTCTTGGGAACGGCCAGGACGGCGGTGCCGTCAGAGGAGCAAAGATCGCGTTTCTGGGAGGCCAGCGCAATACGTGGGGGTATGTGCCTGACGGAACGGGATGTGGCTCCGCTACATCGGCTCTTGCTGTCGGCACGCCGAAGAGGGTCCGTGGCGGACACAGGCTTTCGCTGCGGGATTCGAGCCAGTCTCAGTCGTACGCGAAACGCATCCTCAAACGACGAAGCGATCTCTCTGGGAGCGGGATCGCTCGCGTGATGACGTGCTGGCCAACGGCCTGGCTCAGCGCCGCTCAGGTAGCCGGCGTGTTGAGGTAGTCCAGCGTCGCCTGCAGCATCGACTCCATGCCGATCTTCAGGGCGCCTTCGTCCATGAAGAATTTCGGCGAGTGGTTGGCGGGCGCCTTGGAGGCGTCCTGGCCGACCGGGGTGGAGCCGACGAAGAAGTACACGCTGGGTACTTCACGGGCGAAGTAGGCGAAGTCTTCGGAGGCCATCCAGGGCTTGGCTTCGATCACGTGCTCGTTGCCAATGGCCTTGCCGATGCTGGTGCGTACGCGCGCGGCAAGCGCCGGGTCGTTGACCAGCACGGGGTTGCTGTCGCCCACCGGGATCTGCGCGTCGACGGTGGCGCCGTTGGCGGCGGCGACGTGTTCGGCGATGCCTCTCAGGCTGTCGAACGCCTGCTGGCGCATCGCCGTGTCGAAGGTGCGCAGCGTGCCCTGCAGTTCCACCTGGTCGGGCACGATGTTGTAGCGGCTGCCGCCTTCGATGATGCCGAAGCTCAGCACCGCCGGCAGCTCGCCGATGTTGAGCTTGCGGCTGACGATGGTCTGCGCGTCATTGATGATCTCGGCCGCGGTGACGATCGGATCGACGCCGTTCCACGGCATCGCGCCGTGGGTCTGGCGTCCATGCACCACCAGCTTGAACCAGTCCGAGCCGGCCATGGTCGGACCCGGGCGCACCGCCACCGTGCCGGTGTTGAGCGAGCTGACCACGTGCATGCCGAACATCGCATCCGGCTTGAAGTCACGGAACACGCCCTCCTTGAGCATTAGCGAGGCGCCGCCCTGCTCGCCGGCGGGAGCGCCTTCTTCCGCGGGCTGGAACACGAACATCACTTCACCCGGCAGATCCTTCTTCATGCCGGCCAGCACGGTGGCCAGGCCGAGCAGCATGGCGGTATGCGCGTCGTGACCGCAGGCGTGCATCACGCCGGTGGGCTTGCCGCGGTACTCGCCCATCGCCTTGGAGGCAAACGGGAGGTCCACTTGCTCGGTGACCGGCAGCGCGTCCATGTCGGCGCGGATGGCCAGTTTCGGCCCGGGCTTGCCACCCTTGAGAATGCCGACGACGCCGGTGTGCGCGATGCCGGTATGCACTTCCAGGCCCAGCTTTTTCAGTTGCGCGGCGACCAGCGCCGCGGTGCGCGTCTCGCGGTTGCTGAGTTCCGGATGCTGGTGGATGTCGCGGCGCCACGCGGTGACCTGCGGAAGCTCGCCCTGCACGAGCTGGGTGGTGTCGGCGGCGTGGGCGGCGCCGGCCAGGGCGGTGGTCATGGCAAAGGCGAGGGTGTGCAGGCGCATGAGGTCTCTCCGCGGAACGAAGCCTGATCCTAGCGCGCTACCCGCCACCATTTACAGGAGGGCGTCCTGTGCGCGAAATGTGGCCGCCGCACCGGGGCCATACTCCCGTCCCCCAAGGACCCAAGCTCACACGTCGCTCCCCGACAAAGGTCGAAATCGGGGGCTCACGGGGCCGATGCTATGCTCGAGCGCCGACCCTCGAGA
This sequence comes from Dyella solisilvae, assembly GCF_003351225.1. Taxonomy (GTDB): domain Bacteria; phylum Pseudomonadota; class Gammaproteobacteria; order Xanthomonadales; family Rhodanobacteraceae; genus Dyella; species Dyella solisilvae. The sequence continues at coordinate 480,635 of NZ_QQSY01000002.1, read as the reverse complement.
ATGGTTCCATGCGCGCGGCAAGCTATGTCAACGGGGTGAGTTTGCAACCGCTGCTGGGCGACACTGTCGGATCGCTGCTCGATCGCATCGCCGCCGCGCATCCGGAACGTCCGGCGCTGGTGGTTCGCTCGCAGGGTGTGCGCCTGAGTTACAGCGAGTTCCATGCGCAGGTCGAGCAGGTGGCCGCCGGTCTGCTGGCGTTGGGTCTGCAACGAGGCGACCGCGTGGGCATCTGGTCGCCCAACCGCGCCGAGTGGGTGGTGCTGCAGTTCGCGGCGCCGAAAGCCGGGCTGATTCTGGTCAACATCAATCCCGCCTATCGCCTGCACGAACTGGAGTACGCGCTCAACAAGGTCTCCTGTCGCGCGCTGGTGTTGCCCCGTCGCTTCAAGGCATCGCACTACCTGGACCTGCTGATGGAGCTGGCGCCGGAGCTGAACGTCTGCGCGCCGGGAGCCCTGGCCAGCAGCCGGCTTCCGGCATTGCGCGAAGTGATCCTGCTCGATGAAGACGCTGCGCCGGGTACGCGAGCGTGGCGTGAACTGGCCGAATGCGGCAATGCCGAGGCGGTCGCGCGACTGCACGCGCTGGAGCAAGCGTTGGGTTTCGACGACCCGGTGAATATCCAGTTCACTTCCGGCACGACCGGCTCGCCCAAGGGCGCCACGCTCACGCATCACAACATCGTCAACAACGGCTACTTCATCGGCGAGGCGATGCGCCTTACCGAGCAGGATCGGCTGTGCATTCCCGTGCCGTTCTACCACTGCTTCGGCATGGTGCTCGGCAACCTGGCCTGCGTCACGCACGGGGCCTGCATGGTGATCCCGGGCGAGGGCTTCGACGCGGTGTCGACGCTGGAGGCGGTGCAGGAGGAACGTTGCACCGGCCTGCACGGCGTACCCACCATGTTCATCGCCGAGCTGGAGCATCCGCGCTTCAAGGAATTCGATCTCAGCTCGCTGCGCACCGGCATCATGGCCGGCTCGCCGTGCCCGATCGAAGTGATGCGACGCGTGGTGGGCGAGATGCACATGAGCGAGGTCACCATCGCCTATGGCATGACGGAGACCAGCCCGGTGAGCTTCCAGACCACGCTCGATGATCCACTGGAGCGGCGCGTGGACAGCGTGGGACGCATCCATCCGCACCTTGAGGTGAAGCTGGTGGACGAGGGCGGCCGACTCATTCCGCGCGGGACGCCCGGTGAACTGTGCACGCGCGGCTACTCGGTGATGCTTGGCTATTGGGAAGACGAGGCGCGCACGCGCGAGGCTGTCGACGAAGCCGGCTGGATGCATACCGGCGATCTGGCGGTGATCGACGACGATGGTTACTGCACCATCGTCGGGCGCCTGAAGGACATGATCATCCGCGGCGGCGAGAACGTGTATCCGCGTGAGATCGAGGAATTCCTGTACACGCACCCCAAGGTGCAGGACGTGCAGGTGTTCGGCGTGCCGGATGCGAGGTTCGGCGAGCAGGTGTGCGCCTGGGTCCGCCTGCGCGAAGGCTGCCAGGCCACTGAGGCGGAGATCCAGGATTACTGCCGCCACCACCTGGCCTACTTCAAGGTGCCGCACTACGTGCGATTCGTCGACTCGTTTCCGATGACCATCACCGGCAAGGTGCAGAAATACCTGATGCGTGATGCGATGGCGGAGTCGTTGGCCAACCCACGGTAGGAGGGGCCCTTCTACGCGCGGCTGGCCTGACGCGAGGGCAGGCCGGATTGCCGGGCCAGCCAGTCCGGCAGTTCTTCTGCCGGCATCGGCCGGGCGATATGGAAGCCCTGCGCCTCGTCACAGGCCATGCCCAGCACGCTGTCGTACAGGTGGGAGGTTTCCACGCCTTCCACCACCACGCGAAAACCCAGGCTTCGCCCCAGCTCGGCGACCGAGCGGACGATCGCCTCGTCATGGCGGCTGGCGCCCATGTCGCGCACGAACGACTGGTCGATCTTCAGGCTGGTGGCGGGCATCTGCCGCAGCGCGGCGAGGTTGCTGTAGCCAGTGCCGAAATCATCGATCGCGATGCCGGCGCCCAACTGGCGCAAGGTAGTGAGATGGCGGCGGTTGGTCGCGCTGTGTTCCATCAGGGTGCTTTCGGTGAACTCCAGCTCCAGCGCATCCAGCCCGATCTTGTGCTGTTCGGCGACCTGACACACACGCCCGACCAGGTCAGCATCCAGGTCGGTGCTGGAGACATTGAGCGAAAGCCGGAAGTCGTGTCCCTGCCGGCGCCAGTCGGCGAGCTGGGCGATGCCATGTTCCAGCACCCACTGGGTCAGCGAGTGCATCAGGCCGGCGCGTTCGGCAAGGCCGACGAACAGGCTGGGCGGGATCGTCCCCAGCGTCGGGTGATGCCAGCGCGCCAATGCCTCCACACTGACGCAGCGCCCGCTGTTGAGATCCACCCGGGGCTGGTAGTGAAGGTCCAGCTCGGCGCGCTCGGTCAGCGCGGCGGCCAGCTCGGTGACCAGGAAAAAATCCTGCCGTTGCTGATCGTCCTGGCGGTGGTCGTACACCGCCCAGCCGCGAATGCTGCGCTGTGCGGCGTGCGAGGCGTTCATCACCAGTCGCAGCGGATCGCCTCCGCGCAGCTGCCGTTCGTCGATCTGCAGCAGGCCCACGCCAGGCTGGATGGTCAGCGGGATGCCGAGGCAATCGAACGGTCGACGCAACTGTGCGACCAGGTCGTCGAGCCGGTCCGTCTCGTCGATCAGATGCTGCGCCGGAAGCACCGCGGCGAATCGAGTGGCGCCGACTTGATACAGGTGCGTGCCGGGCGGGATCCAGGCGAGCGCGCGGTTGGCCACCGCGCGCAGCAACTCGTCCGCGTAGGCGTGGCCCATGGCGCGTATGAAGGCGTTGAAACGCTGCACCGGCGCCACGTCGATGGCGATCACCCAGGCATGCGGCGCGCCATCGTGCAACTGTCGGCGCAGGTCGTCGAAGAAGGCGAAGCGGTGCGGCAGCTGGGTGACCGGATCGGTGCGTCCCAGGTAGCTGCGCAGCACCACGCCGGCGCCGATCAGTGACGCGGCGTCACGCAGCGACATCCGCTCGCCTTCGGTCAGGGCTTCGCGCGGCTTCACGTCCATCACGCACAGCGCCCCGATCTGCTGGCCGGTGAGCGTGCATACCGGCTCGCTCGCGAAGAAGCGGATGGGTCCCGGCGCCGCCGCGAGGTTGAGCGCCGCGCCACGGAAGCGTTCGTCAAGCAGGGTATCGGGCACGATGTGCGGGTGCAGGCTGCGAGCGGCTTCGAGATAGAGCGGGTGCAGGCCGCGCGTGTCGTGGGTCGGCAGTTCGGCGCCGTTGGCAAACCAATAGGCCGAGCCGCCGCTGAGCACCAGCGAGACCAGCGGCACATCGAGCGAGCGCGAAATCAGGCGTACCACCGCATCGAAGCCGGGAACAGCGAAGCTGTCGGGCGAGGCATCGAGCGTCGATACCCGCGCAACGCCCTGCGCGACGGATTCTCGTCCGGCCGTGTGCAGCCCGGGTCTATCCCCGCGGTCGTTTGCATCGCACCTTCACCCCTGTCAGAACCGGCGACCCCTCTCCGGTCAGCCGAGGCTACTGTAGGGGTGTTGCGCGCCGCAATGCGACAGACGGAAGGCCAATCCGTTGCGTCGCGCGGGTGCGGCTATGCCGAAAGCATCGGCCATCGGCGCTATTTCTTGATGCTGAAGTCGATCTCGATCGGGTACGGCCGTGGCGCCGCCGGTGGTGGCGGCAACGTCCAGCTGCTGAACTGTCCGGCCATGCATTTGGCTACCGCGGTCTGCGGCTGCACATCGATGTGCTCGAGTCGGCCGTCGGCGGTCACGTTCGCCACCATCGTGAACGGCGACGGGTCAGCGGGCGTGTTGCTCGCCAGGCAGGACTTGTAGGCGTCGGTGGTCGGGTTGCCGATGCGATCCCACAACGCCTTCTGGTAGCCCGGGCCGGTGGCGGCGCTCTCCGCCAGCTTGGCCTGGGACACTCGTGCCTGGAAATCGTCGCTGAGGGCGGGGCTCAACTGCAGGGCGAGGGCGAGCATGACGGGCATGGCGGCTCCGGGCGTGCGTGGAGCCGACACCTTATTGCATCCGCTTGCAGGAGCGCACCCTGCGCGACCTGGTGGTCGGTTGCAGGCGCAACCAACAAGCTTGCGATCGCGCGCCGGGCGCCCTCCTGCATCGAGGAGTCGCTTACGGGAGGTGCGCGCTGGCGAGGTATTCCTCGCTCTGCATTTCGATCAGTCGCGACTCGGTGCGACCAAACTCCGCGCGCAGGCGCTCGCCGTCATACAGCTCGGTGATCGGTGCGGCGGCGGACAGGATCAGCTTCACATGCCGGTCGTAGAACTCGTCCACCAGCAGCACGAAGCGGCGCGCCGCATCGTCGGTGTAGATGGTGAACTGCGGCACGTTGGAGATGATCACCTCGGGGCCCGCCTTGGCCAGCTCGATATAGTCCGACACTGCCCGCGGGCCTTCGCACAGGGCGGCGAAGTCGAACCAAAGAATGTTGTCCGCGCGCTTGCGCACCGCGACCGGTCGCTCGTTGAGGATGATCTCGCCGCCGTCCTGCACCTCACCCTCGGCCTGGCTGGCGAAGATGCGCGCGAGTGCGCGCTCGGCCTCGGGCCCGGGCGGCGTGTGGTACACCGGCGCCTGGGTCAGCGCGCGCAGGCGCCAGTCGTGCGACGAAATCATCTGCACCACGTGGCAGTGCTTTTCGATCAGCGCGATGGCGGGCAGGAAGCGTGCCCGCTGCAGGCCGTCCTTGTAGAGGTTGGACGGCGCCGTGTTGGAGGTGGTCACCAGGCTCACGCCACGATCGAACAACGCCTGCAGCAGCGTGCCCAGGATCATCGCATCGCCGATGTCGTTGACCAGGAACTCGTCCAGGCACAGCACGCGGCAGCGCGACGCGAGGTTGGCGGCTACTTCGAGCAGGGGGTCCTGCCGCTCGCCCAGCGCACGCAACTGCTCGTGAACCTCGCCCATGAAGCGGTGATAGTGCCGGCGCAGCGCCATGCCGTGGGGCAGGCTGGCCACGAACAGGTCCATCAGGAAGGTCTTGCCGCGGCCGACGCTTCCCCACAGGTACAGGCCTGGCACGCCATCGCGAGCGTCGTTGCCGAGCAGCGACTTCAGGCGTCCGAACAGCCCGCCGTTGCCGCTGGTCGCTGCGGCGATCAGCGCGCCGTGCATGCGGTCGAATTCAGGCAGCAGCGCCTGCTGCGCCGGGTCGGTCTCCCAGCGGTGCGCGGCGACGCCTTCTTGGTAACGCGCGCTGGGCGCGAGCAGGGGGGTATCACTCATGGGTACGGCAGGCTTCTCGTGGCGTCGCGCGCATGCGTCGGCGCCGGGACAGGCGAAAATGGCGGGTGGGGCATCAGTCCTGCCGCAACGGCGGCAACCAGGGCTGCACTTCGTGCTTGATCGCGCCGCGCAGGTCCATCAGGCGGCGGTGGAAGAAATGGCTCGTCTCGGGCATGCGCACCAGTTCCGGCTTGCGCGCCATGCCGTCGATCCAGTCGAACACCGCCTGCGGGTCGACCACCTCGTCCTCCTCGCCCTGGACCACCAGCCACGGGCAGGTCGGCAGTTCGAAGCCCTCGAACGGCCAGCGCCCGGCCGGCGGCGCGATGCTGATCAGCGCGTCGGCGTGCAGGCGCACGGCATTGCGGATGGAGACATAGCTGCCGAATGAGAAGCCGGCCAGCCACACGGCGTCGCGCGGCCGCACGCGACGCACCCAGGCCACCACCGCGGCCAGGTCGTCGCCCTCGCCGTTGCCGTGGTCGTAGACACCTTCGGAATCGCCGGTGCCGCGGAAATTGAAGCGCACCGTATCCAGCCCCGATTCGCGCAGCGAGCGCTCCACCATGGTCACCACCTTGTTGTGCATGGTGCCGCCCTGCAGCGGGTGGGGGTGGCAGATCACGGCGGTTCCGCGACGGGCCTCTTCGGGTACGGCCACATCGCTGATCGCCTCGAGCTTGCCGGCGGGGCCCTGCAGCGCGAAGCTGGCAGCCAGCTCGGGGAATTGATCGGGTTGGGTGGGGAGCATGACGGGATTCATAACCATGATGATAACCGCCACGTATGTCCATCGTTCAGGCCGGACAAGGTGGCGCCCATGAATCACCTGGCCCACACGCTGCTGGCGGGTGACGACGAGCTGCTGCAACTGGGCGGCCTGATGGGCGATTTCGTCCACGGCCGGCCCGATTCGGCCCTTCCGGCGAATGTGGTTGCCGGCATCCGCCTGCACCGCGCCATCGATGTCTTTACCGACAGCCACCCTGAGGTGGCCGCGGCACGCGCCCGCCTGCCTGGGGAGTACCGGCGCTACGGCGGCATCCTGCTCGACATGTGGTTCGACCACCTGCTGGCGCAGGACTTTGCGCGCTGGAGCGAACACCGCCTGGAGGACTATTCGCGTTCGGTTCGCGCCCTGCTGCATCGTCACGAGGCCCTGCTGCCGCCGGGCCTGCTTCGCTTCCGACACTACATGGACGCCCACGCCCTGCCGGCCGGCTACGCCCGCCCGGAGGAGATGGCCGCTGCGTTTGACGGCATTTCCTATCGCCTGCGCCGGGCCAATCCGGTCGCCGCCGCGCTGCCGGTGCTGACCGGGCTGGATACGCCGTTACGGGCGCATTTCGAGGCATTTTTCCCGCAGCTGCAGGTGTTTGCGCGGGAGTGGATCGAGGCGCAGTAGCTTCGGAGGTCGGGCCAAGGCGCGACCTTGCTCCCTCTCCCCTCTGGGGAGAGGGTTGGGGCATTGCCACCTTTACGGTGGTGAGGGGCCAATCTTGCGGCAGGTTTGAATCAGTGAGAGCTTCGTAGCAAGGGGATCGCGAGCACCCGCCCCTCATCCCAACCTTCTCCCCGGAGGGGAGAAGGGGCCAACGAAAAACGCCGCCCAGAGGGCGGCGTTTTATCGAAAGCTTGATTGATCAGGCCACTTACTTGGCCTGATCCACGATCCACTGCACCGCAGCCTTCACCTGGGCGTCGGTCAGCGCAGGATTGCCGCCGCGAGCCGGCATCATGTTGCCATCCGGGCCCTTGAAGCCTTCGGTGGCGTGCTTGACCAGGGTGTCGATGCCCTGGGCGATGCGCGGGCCCCAGTTGGCCTTGTCGCCCAGCTTCGGCGCGCCCGCCACGCCTGCGGTATGGCAGCTGTGGCACAGGTTGTCGTAGATGGTCTTGCCGTCGGTGGTGCCGCCGTAGGCGACCTGCGAGGCGGCGGCCTTGGCGGCGGCTTCCTGGGCGGCCTGCATGGCGGCGCGTCCGGTGTCGCCCGCGTACACCGCGCCCGCCGGAGCGATGCGCTCGGCGACCTGCTGGGCAGTTTGCGGATTGGTTTCCTTCGGCTCGTGGTCGTAAATCCACCAGGCGCCAACGATCAGCAACAGGGTCAGCACACCCAGGCCGGCGATCAGCAACGAAAAGCTGCGCATGAAGCTCTGGTCGGACTTGGTCAGGGAACCGCTCACGCAATCACTCCATATCTAATGGACGGCCTTGCGGCCGGGTTGGGCATAGGTTCAGACAGTAAGAAGCGAAGTATAGACGAAGCCCGGGGCAGTTTTCAGTCGGCTGGGACAACCCGCCTCAGTGCTGACGAAATCGGCCGTTTCATGCCGGTTTCGTCATTTTGAAGCGATTGTCTGGCAAAACCCTGCCATCGGTCATAGGGCACCCATGTCAACTGGCATTGTCCAATACCGTTGAACAGACCCTATGCTTTCACCCGACATACGAGTCAGGCGCGGACTGCGCCGGTGGGGTCGGGTGGGCCTGCCTTTCATTCTGGGAGTTTTTCATGTCGCGTTTTTGGAAGATCGCGCTGATCGTTTTGGCTGTGATCGTGGTGGGGGCAGTGGGCTTCCGTTTGCTCCATAAGCCGGGCGCCGAGGATGGCGCGCAGGCACAGCAGGGCGGGCAGCGCGGTGGCAAGGGTGGCCAGGACAAGGACACGCCGGTGCCGGTCACCGTTGAGCCGGTGGTCAAGCAGGACGTGCCGGTGTACCTCACCGCGCTCGGCACCGTGCAGGCGCTCAACACCGTCACCATCAACCCGCAGATCAGCGGGCAGATGCTGAGCATCAATTTCAAGGAAGGCCAGGAAGTGAAGAAGGGCGAGCTGCTGGCGCAGATCGACCCGCGTCCGTTCCAGGCCGCCTATGACCAGGCCGAAGCCAAGCAGCAGCAGGACGAGGCGCAGCTGGCCACCGCGCAGAGCACGCTCAAGCGCAACGACGCGCTGGTCGCCAAGGGCTACGTGGCCCAGCTGGACATGGACACCTACCGCAACAACGTGGCCAACCTGGCCGCCAGCGTCGCGGCGGACAAGGCGGCCATCCGTTCGGCCAAGGTCAACCTGGACTACACCCGCATCATTTCGCCGATCGACGGCGTGGCGGGCATCCGCAACGTCGACCCGGGCAACGTGGTGACCACCACCACCGCCGTGGTGACGCTGACCCAGATCCATCCGATCTACGTGATGTTCAACCTGCCCGAGCAGAACCTGGAGATGGTGCGCCAGGCGTCCGGCGGCGACGACCCGCTGGAAGTGCTGGCGCTGGACCGCGCCGACGCGCATCCGATCGCCACCGATGGCCAGCTCAACGTGGTGGACAACCAGATTGACACCACCACCGGCACCTTCAAGCTGCGTTCGGTGTTCCAGAACGGCAAGGGTGACCTGTGGCCGGGCCAGTTCGTCAACGTGCGCCTGAAGGTGCGCACGGTGAACGGCGGTCTGGTGATTCCGGCGCAGGCGGTGCAGCGTGGTCCGGATGGCGACTACGTCTACCTCGTGCAGCAGGACCAGACGGTCAAGATGCAGCCGGTCAAGGTGGCCGGTGAAGTGGGCGACAGCCACGTGATGATCGGCTCGGGCCTTGCGCTCAACGAGCAGGTGGTCACCGAAGGCCAGTTCCGCCTGAAGCCGGGCAGCAAGGTCAAGGCGCTCAAGCCGGGCGAAGTGCCGGCTGCGCCGACCGCTTCCGAGGTGGAGAAGGCCAAGAAGCGCGCCCAGCAGAACGGTGGCGGTCGCCGCGGCGGCTGATCGCCGGAGCGATGACGGGGCGAAGGTTCGGTCCCATGAGCAGTGACGAAGCGACAACCCGGCGGATGTTCCAGGGCGGCCCCACCGCCCCGCCGGGTGGTTCGTCCCTGCGAACCTGCGTGGCGCGCCGGATGCGCGCCTCCAATACTCAGCCCTAATTGACGGCCACCCCGATGGGATTCTCAACACTCTTCATCCGCCGACCGATCGCGACCTCGCTGCTGATGGTGGCGGTGTTGCTGCTCGGCATCCTCGGCTACCGCCAGCTGCCGGTATCGGCGCTGCCCGAGATCGACGCGCCCAGCCTGGTGATCACCACGCAGTATCCGGGCGCCAGCGCCTCGACCATGGCGGCGCTGGTCACTACGCCGCTGGAGCGCAACTTCGGCCAGATCTCCGGCCTGACCATGATGACCTCCGACTCGTCGGCGGGCCTGTCCACCATCGTGCTGCAGTTCGCGATGGACCGTGACATCGACATTGCGGCGCAGGACGTGCAGGCGGCCATCAACCAGGCGCGCGGCACGCTGCCCGCCACGCTGCCTTATCCGCCGGTGTACAACCGTGTGAACCCGGCCGACGCGCCGATCATCACGCTCAAGCTCACCTCCGACAGCCTGCCGCTGCGCGACGTGAACAACTACGCCGACTCGATCCTCGCGCAGAAGCTCTCGCAGGTGCAGGGCGTGGGCCTGGTGTCGATCGCCGGCAACGTGCGCCCCGCGGTGCGCGTGCAGGTGAACCCGTCGCAGCTGGCCAACCTCGGCCTCACCATGGAGGACGTGCGCAGCGCGCTCACCGAGGCCAACGTGAACGCGCCCAAGGGCACGCTCAACGGCGCCACGCAGTCCTACAGCATCGGCACGAACGACCAGCTGGCCACTGCCGCCGAGTACAAAGACACGATCATCGCGTACAAGAACAACGCGCCGGTGCGTCTGTCCGACGTGGCCAACGTGGTCGATGGCGTGGAGAACGACCAGCTGGCCGCCTGGGCCAACGGCAAGGCCGCCGTGCTGCTGGACATCCGCCGCCAGCCCGGCGCGAACATCGTCCAGACGGTCGAACAGATCCGCAACATCCTGCCGCAGCTGCGCGCGGTGCTGCCGGCCGACGTCCATCTGGACGTGTTCGCCGACCGCACCATCACCATCCGCGCCTCGGTGGAGGACGTGCAGTTCACCCTGATCCTCACCATCTTCCTTGTGGTGGCGGTGATCTTCGTGTTCCTGCGCCGCCTGTGGGCGACGATCATTCCGTCGGTGGCGGTGCCGCTGTCGCTGATGGGCACGTTCGGCGTGATGGCCTTCACCGGCATGTCGCTGGACAACCTCTCGCTGATGGCGCTGACCGTGGCCACCGGCTTCGTGGTGGACGATGCGATCGTGATGATCGAGAACATCGTTCGCTACATCGAGCAGGGCAAGGAAGGCAAGGAAGCGGCCGAGATCGGCGCGAAGGAAATCGGCTTCACCGTGCTGTCGCTGACCGTGTCGCTGATCGCGGTGTTCCTGCCGCTGCTGCTGATGCCCGGGGTCACCGGTCGCCTGTTCCACGAGTTCGCGTGGGTGCTGACCATCGCGGTGGCCATCTCGATGCTGGTGTCGTTGACGCTGACGCCGATGATGTGCGCCTACCTGCTCAAGCCCGACGCGCTGCCGGAAGGCGACGATGCGCACGAACGCCACGCCGCCGCCGGCAAGAAGACCTGGTGGTCGCGCCTGGTGAACCTGTACGAGGGTTCGCTGGACTGGGTGCTGGCGCACCAGCGCCTGACCATCATGGTGGCGGGCATCACCGTGGTGTTCACCGTGTTCCTCTACATCGTGATCCCCAAGGGCCTGCTGCCTGAGCAGGACACGGGCCTGATCACCGGCGTGGTTGCCGCCGACCAGAACGTGGCGTTCCCGCAGATGGAGCAGCGCACCAAGGCGGTGGCCGATGCCCTGCGTCGCGACAAGGCAGTGACCGGCGTGGCGGCTTTCATCGGCGCCGGCTCGATCAACCCGACGCTCAACCAGGGCCAGCTCAGCATCGTGCTGAAGGATCGCGGCGATCGCGATGGACTGGAGCAAGTTGTGGCGCGCCTGCAGAAGGAAGCCGCCGATATTCCGGGCGTGGCGCTGTACCTGAAGCCGGTGCAGGACGTGACGCTGGATACCCGCGTGTCAGCGACCGAGTACCAGTACTCGATGTCCGACGTGAACTCGGCCGAGCTGTCCGGCTATGCCACGCAGATGACCCAGGCGCTGCGCGAGCGACCGGAACTGGCCGACGTGGACAACAACCTCGCCGACCAGGGCACTTCGCTCAAGCTCACCATCGACCGCGAGAAGGCCAGCCGACTGGGCGTGCCGGTGCAGACCATCGATGACACGCTGTACGACTCGTTCGGCCAGCGCCAGATCTCCACCATCTTCACCCAGCTCAACCAGTACCGCGTGGTGCTCGAGGTGGCCCCGCAGTTCCGCTCCAGCACCGCGCTGCTCAATCAGCTGACGGTCAAGAGCAACGGCAGTGGCGCGCTGACCGGCAGCAATGCCACCAGCTTCGGCCAGGTGGCGTCGAGCAACTCGTCGACGTCGACGGGTCTGGGCGTGGCCAACACCGGCGTGGTGATCGGCGCGGGCGGCACGATTCCGCTGGCTTCGTTGGCGAAGGCCGAGGTGACCAACGCGCCGCTGGTGGTGAGCCACCAGCAGCAGCTGCCGGCAGTGACCATCTCGTTCAACCTGGCGCCGGGCTATTCGCTGTCCGAGGCGGTCAAGGCGATCCACGACGTGGAGCAGAACCTCAACTTCCCGCCGCAGGTGCGTGGCCAGTTCATCGGCAAGGCGGCGGAGTTCTCCACCTCGCTGACTAACGAAGTACTGCTGCTGATCGCCTCCATCGTGGTGATCTACATCGTGCTGGGCGTGCTGTACGAGAGCTACATCCACCCGCTGACCATCATCTCGACGCTGCCGCCGGCCGGCGTGGGCGCGCTGCTTGCGCTGATCCTGTGCGGCATGAGCCTGTCGGTCGATGGCATCGTGGGCATCGTGCTCTTGATCGGTATCGTCAAGAAGAACGCGATCATGATGATCGACTTCGCCATCGAGGCGCAGCGCGAGGGCATGAAGCCGCATGAGGCGATCCGTCGAGCCTGTCTGCTGCGCTTCCGTCCGATCATGATGACCACCGCGGCGGCCATGCTGGGCGCGTTGCCGCTGGCGCTGGGCAACGGCATCGGCGCGGAGCTGCGCCGTCCGCTGGGCGTGTCCATCGTGGGCGGCCTGCTGCTGTCGCAGCTGGTGACCCTGTACACGACGCCCGTAATCTACCTCTACATGGAACGTTTCTCCGACTGGCTGCGCGAGCGCCGCGAACAGCGCGAGCTCGCCCGGGCGCAGACGCGGGGCGCGATGTGAGGCGACCTAGTGTGGCCCGGCATGTACCGGGCCGCAGGAAAAACTCTCAAAGGGGCGCGGCCGTCACGGCGCGCCCCTTTCGGCGTTTCCAACCCCCCGCACTCTCTGTAGGAGGGCGCCCTTTGCGTGGCCACGGTGCTTCGGTTCGGCGCGCGAGGGTCGTATTCGCGAGCCTGGTGCATTTCCCCCAGCTAAGGCCGCGCAAAGGGTGCGCTCCTACAGTGAGGGATGCGGCATCAACCAAATCGGCTGTCATGCGTTGAGCAGTCCATGTGCGGTATATACGTTTCTTCGTGCGTGCGCCGGTTCGGCCCACGGCTTCTGTGAACATCGCCGTGCCCGGCGTGCAGCTCCTGGCTTTCTGATCGCATGAATATCTCCGGCCCCTTCATCCGCCGCCCGATCGGCACCTCCCTGCTGGCCATGGGCGTGTTCGCGGTGGGCCTGATCTGCTACCTCCTGTTGGGCGTGGCGGCGCTGCCGAACATGCAGTTCCCGGTGATCTTCGTGCAGGCCCAGCAGGCCGGCGCCAGCGCCGCCACCATGGCATCGACCGTGGCCGCGCCGCTGGAGCGCCACTTGGGCCAGGTGCCGGGCATCGACACGCTGCGCTCCAACAGCTCGCTGGGCAGCACTCAGGTATTCATGATGTTCGAGGCGGGCCGCAACCTCGACTCGGCCGCACGCGACGTGCAGGCGGCCATCAACGCGGCCCAGTCGGACCTGCCCAGCGGCCTCAACGCGCCGCCGAGCTACCAGAAGGCCAACCCGAACGACGACCCGATCATCGCCTTTGCGCTGACCTCGGATACGCAGTCGGCGCGCGATCTCTACGACGTGGCCGACTCGCTGCTCGCGCAGCACCTGCGGCAGCTCGAAGGCGTGTCGGAGGTGGACATCCTCGGCGCCGCCACCCCGGCCATCCGCGTCGACGTGAATCTGCGCCTGCTCAACTCGCTGGGGCTGTCGCCGGACCAGCTGCGCAATGCACTGACCGCCGCCAACGTCACCTCGCCGGTGGGCTTCCTGTCCAACGGGCAGACCACCATGTCGGTGAGCGCGAACGACTCGCTGCACAACGCCGAGGACTTCGCCAACCTGGTGATCGCCTCGCACAAGGGCGTGCCGGTGCGCCTTTCCGACGTGGCCAAGGTCTACGACGGCACCCAGGACGCCTACCAGCGGGCCTGGTACCAGGGCAAGCCGGCGATCCTGATGTATGTCTACCGGCAGTCCAACGCGAACATCATCGGCACCGTGGACCGGGTCAAGGCGGCCGTGCCGGTGCTGCGCAGCTACCTGCAGCCGGGCACTACGCTCAGCCCTTACTTCGATGGCACGCCGACCATCCGCGCCTCGCTGCACGAAGTGCAGGCCACGCTGCTGATCAGCCTGGCGATGGTGATGCTGACCATGGCGATCTTCCTGCGCCGCCTGGCGCCCACCCTGATCGCCACCGCCGCCGTGCCGCTGTCGCTGGCCGGCGCGGCGATCGTGATGTACCTGTTCGGCTTCACCCTCAACAACCTCACCCTGCTCGCGCTGGTGATCGCGATCGGCTTCGTGGTGGACGATGCGATCGTGGTGATCGAGAACATCGTGCGCCACATCGATCAGGGCATGACGCGCATGCAGGCGGCGCTGGCCGGCGCGCGCGAGATTGGCTTCACCATCGTCTCCATCACCGCCTCGCTGGTGGCGGTGTTCCTGCCGCTGCTGTTCATGAGCGGCATCACCGGCCTGTTCTTCAAGGAATTCACCGTCACCCTGGTGGCGGCGATCATTGTCTCGGCGCTGGTCTCGCTGACCCTCACCACCTCGTTGTGCGGCCAGTTCCTCAGCAGCCACGAAGAGGATAAGCCGACCACGCGCGTGGGCATCGCGCTGGAGAAGTTCCAGGCCGGCATGCTGGCGGTGTATTCGCGCGCGCTGAAGTTCTCCATCAAGCACGCGCTGGCCTTCGCGCTTACGCCGCTGGTGTTGATCGGCGTGACCATCTTCCTGTTCGGCGTGGTCAAGACCGGCATGTTCCCGCCGCAGGACACGGGCCTGATCCGCGGCCGCGCCACCTCCGGCGCGACGGTCTCGTTCCAGGATTCGGTGGCGCGCCAGCAGCGCCTGATCGATATGCTGCTCAAGGACCACGACGTGGCCCGCGTCGGTTCGCGCCTGGGCACCAGTCGCCAGGGCGCGTCAGGCACCTTCGACATCGAGTTGAAGACGCATGCGGAAGGGCGCAAGGACGACACCTTCGCCGTGCTGGCCCGGCTGAGCGCCAAGGCGGCGCGCTATCCCGACCTCAACGTGCGCCTGCGCCCGATCCAGGACCTGCCCAGCTTCGGTGGCGGTGGCACTGGTCAGGGCGCGCAGTACCAGGTCTCGCTGCAGGGCGACAGTCCGGAGGAACTTCAGGAATGGCTGCCCAAGCTGGTGGCGGCGCTCAAGAGCAACCCCAAGCTCAAGGATGTCGGCAGCGACATCGACGACGCTGGCCTGCAGCAGAACATCGTGATCGACCGCGACAAGGCCGCGCGCCTCAACGTCGGCATCGGCACCATCGACGGCGCGCTGTACAACGCCTTCGGCCAGCGCCAGATCAGCACCATCTACTCCGACCTCAACCAGTACAAGGTGGTGGTCAACGCGCTGCCGAACCAGACCGCCACGCCGGCGGCGATCAATGCGATCTACGTGGCCAGCACCACGGGCCAGATGGTGCCGCTGACCGCGTTCGCGACGCAGCAGCCGGGCCTGGCGCCGACCCAGATCACCCACGAAAACCAGTACACGCTGATGAGCATGAGCTTCAACCTCGCGCCAGGCGTGAGCATGGGCGAGGCTTTGCAGATCATCCAGCAGACCGGCGCGCAGATGCGCCTGCCAGGCAACATCCGCATCAACATCGGCGGCGACTTCCGCCGCTTCCAGCAGTCGCAGAGCGGCATGCTGTGGCTGCTGCTGGGGGCGGTGGTGGTGGTCTACATTGTGCTGGGCATGTTGTACGAAAGCCTGATCCATCCGGTCACGATTCTCTCCACGCTGCCAGCCGCAGGCGTGGGCGCGCTGCTGGCGCTGTGGATCACCGACACCGAGCTGTCGGTGATCGCGCAGATCGCGCTGGTGCTGTTGATTGGCATCGTCAAGAAGAACGCGATCATGATGATCGACTTCGCCCTGGTGGCGCGCCGCGAGCAAGGGCTCAGTCCGCAGGATGCGGCCTACGAAGCCAGCATGGTGCGCTTCCGTCCGATCATGATGACCACCATGGTGGCGATCCTCGCCGCCGTGCCGATCGCGGTGGGCCTGGGCGAAGGCTCGGACCTGCGCCGTCCGCTGGGCATCGCGCTGATCGGCGGCCTGCTGATTTCGCAGAGCCTCACCCTGCTGAGCACGCCGGCGCTGTACGTGATCTTCTCCTGCTTGTCCGATCGCTTCTCGGCCTGGCGCGCGCGCCATCGCCAGCCCAAGGCGCTACCTGCTGGCGAGGCTGCCTGAGCCTCGCCTTGCCCGTGTAGCAGGGCGCCTTGTGCGCGACTGCGGCGCCGATGGCTGTCGTGGTCGCGGATTTTCACGCCAGATCGATAGCCGCGTCGTCGCGTCGCAGGCGCTTCGCTCACAGGGCTGCGCCTGCACCATACGGCGGCGCATTGTGCGGTGCAGCGCTTTCGCGCCCGGCACGAAAACGCCACAATGAGGGACTTTCGTCCGCGCTGATCGCCCCCAACTGAGGTGACTCCGGACGATTCATCGGTCCACGTGTGTCGCGCCGCCCGGATGGGCGCGCGGCGCCATCTTGGTCAAGTTGTCGCCAGCGAGGTCATTGAGAATGTCGAACACGCCGAAGATCATCTACACGCTTACGGACGAAGCTCCGTACCTCGCTACGCAGTCGCTGCTGCCGATCATCAAAGCCTTCACCGGCACCGCCGGCATCGCCGTGGAAACCCGCGACATCTCGCTGGCCGGCCGCATCATCGCGCAGTTTCCGGACACGCTGCCGGAGCACCAGCGGATCGCCGACGATCTCGCCGAACTGGGTGAACTGGCCAAGACGCCCGACGCCAACATCATTAAGCTGCCCAACATCAGCGCTTCGATGCCGCAGCTGAAGGCCGCGATCAAGGAACTGCAGGGCCAGGGCTACGCGCTGCCGGACTATCCGGAAGAACCCAAGGACGTCGCCGACTGGAACGTCAAGGCGCGCTACGACAAGGTCAAGGGCAGCGCGGTGAACCCGGTGCTGCGCGAAGGCAACTCCGACCGCCGCGCGCCGCTTTCGGTGAAGAACTACGCGCGCAAGCACCCGCACAAGATGGGCGCGTGGAGCAGCGATTCGAAGTCGCACGTCGCCCACATGGACGGTGGTGATTTCTACGGCAGCGAGAAGTCCACCACCGTCGCCAAGGCCACCACCGTCAAGATCGAGTGGTTCGGCAAGGACGGCAGCAGCAAGGTGCTCAAGGAGAAGACCGCGCTGAAGGACGGCGAGATCATCGACGCCGCCGTGATGAGCCGCAAGGCGCTGGCCAGCTTCATCGACGCGCAGATCGAAGACTCCAAGAAGCAGGGCGTGCTGTTCTCGGTGCATCTGAAGGCCACCATGATGAAGGTGTCCGACCCCATCATGTTCGGCGTGGTGGTGAACGAGTTCTACAAGGACGTGCTGGCCAAGCACGCCGAGGCCCTGAAGAGCGTGGGCTTCGAGCCGAACAACGGCATCGGCGACCTGTACGCACGCCTCGGCTCGCTGCCGCAGGCGACGCAGGACGAGATCCTGGCCGGCATCAAGGCCGAGTACGCGAAGCGTCCGGCCGTGGCGATGGTGAATTCCGACAAGGGCATCACCAACCTGCACGTGCCGAGCGACGTGATCGTCGACGCCTCGATGCCGGCGATGATCCGCGACTCCGGCAAGATGTGGAACACCGAAGGCAAGCTGCAGGACACCAAGGCGGTGATCCCCGACCGCAGCTACGCCGGCGTGTACCAGGTGGTGATCGAGGACTGCAAGGCGCACGGCGCATTCGATCCGGCCACCATGGGCAGCGTGCCCAACGTGGGCCTGATGGCGCAGGCCGCCGAGGAATACGGCTCGCACGACAAGACCTTCCAGATCGCCGCCGACGGCGTGGTGAAGGTGATCGACGAGGCCGGCAACGTGCTGCTGGAACAGCCGGTGGAAGCCGGTGACATCTGGCGCATGTGCCAGACCAAGGACGCGCCGATCCAGGACTGGGTGAAGCTCGCCGTGACGCGTGCGCGCCTCAGCAACACGCCGGCCGTGTTCTGGCTCGACGGCAACCGCGCGCATGACCGCCAGGTGATCGCCAAGGTCGAGCGCTACCTCAAGGACCACGACCTCAGCGGCCTGGACATCCGCACGCTGTCGCCGGTCGAAGCCACCCGCTTCTCGCTGGAGCGCATCCGCAAGGGCCAGGACACCATCTCGGTGACCGGCAACGTGCTGCGCGACTATCTCACCGACCTGTTCCCGATCATGGAGCTGGGCACCAGCGCCAAGATGCTCTCCATCGTGCCGCTGATGGCCGGTGGCGGCCTGTTCGAGACTGGCGCGGGCGGTTCGGCGCCCAAGCATGTGCAGCAGTTCCTGGAAGAGGACTACCTGCGCTGGGATTCGCTGGGTGAGTTCCTCGCCATCGCCGCGTCGCTGGAGCATCTGGCCAACCGCTACGACAACGCCGATGCGCGCGTGCTCGCCAAGACGCTGGACCAGGCCAACGGCAAGATCCTCGACAACAACAAGTCGCCGGCGCGCAAGGTGGGCGAGCTCGACAACCGCGGCAGCCACTTCTACCTCGCCATGTACTGGGCGCAGGCGCTGGCCGAGCAGAACGACGACGCCAAGCTCAAGGCGAAGTTCGCTCCGCTGGCCAAGGCGCTCACCGAGAACGAGTCGACCATCGTCGGTGAACTCAACGGCGCGCAGGGCAAGACGGTCGACATCCAGGGCTACTACCACGCGAACCTGGGCCTGATCGACCAGGCGATGCGTCCAAGCAAGACCCTCAATGACGCGCTGGCGTCGCTGGGTTGATCGTTCGACCCACGGTGTGACCCGGGAAGGCCGCGCAAGCGGCCTTCCTGTTTTGTGCCCATTGTTTCTCCGTAGAAGCATCGCCCGCTTTCGTCACCTCATTACGCTACGCTGCCGCGCATGAGCGCATCGATCCCTGATCGCATCAACACGGCCAATGCGCGCGTACGCGAGGTATTCCTCGCGTTCCTCTCGTTGGGCCTGCGCTCCTTCGGCGGACCCATCGCGCACCTCGGCTACTTCCGTCGCGCCTTCGTTGAGCAGCGACGCTGGCTGGATGATGCGCGGTTCACAGAATTGCTTGCGCTATGCCAGTTCCTGCCCGGGCCGGCGAGCAGCCAGCTCGGTTTCGCCATCGGCCTGTCCCGCGCGGGTTGGCTGGGTGGCCTGGCCGCGTTCGCTGGCTTCACCTTGCCGTCGGCGCTGTTGATGCTCGGTTTCGCCTGGTGGGCGCCCTATCTCCATGGCGTCTGGGGACAGGCCTTGCTGCACGGGCTGAAGCTGGTGGCGGTGGTGATCGTCGCCCAGGGCGTGCTCGGCATGTGGCGCACGCTGGCGCCGGACACGCCTCGCCGGGCGTTGGCGATCGGTGCTGCACTCGTGCTGTTGTGGCAGCCGCAGGCTTGGACCCAGGGCCTGGTGATCGTGATCGCGGCCCTGCTGGGGCCCTGGCTGTGCAGCCAGGTCCATGCAGCCGTGGACGCGCAAGCAGCGCCCCGTCGTGACACCGGCGTCGCGCCGCTGCTGTTGGCTGCCTACGCGATCCTGCTGCTGGCGGCGCTGGCCATCGGCACGCGTGGCGCCTGGCTGGTGCAGACAGCGGCGGCTTTCTATCGCGCGGGCGCCCTGGTGTTCGGCGGTGGACACGTGGTGCTGCCATGGCTGCGCGAGGCACTGGTGGCGCCGGGCTTCATCGACGAAGACCACTTCCTGGCGGGCTACGGGGCGGCCCAGGCCGTGCCCGGTCCGATGTTCTCGCTGGCTGCCTACCTGGGCAGCCAGATGCACGGTGGCCGGGGCGGCGTGGCCGGCGCATCCGTTGCACTGCTGGCGATCTTCCTGCCCGGCTTCCTGTTGCTGGGCGGTGTGCTGCCGTACTGGCGGCGCTTGTCTGCGCGCGCGGGCGCCGTGCGGATGGTGGCGGCGATCAATGCCGCCGTGGTGGGAATCCTCGCCGCCGCGTTCTATCGGCCCGTCTGGACGGGCGCCGTGCACGACGCGGCCGATGTGCTGGTGGTCGCCAGCGGCTTCGTCATGCTGGTCGCCGGGCGGCAGCCGGCGTGGGTTGCGGTACTGTGGTGCCTGCTGGCCAGTGGCTTGCGCCACTGGCTCGGAAACTGACACCAGCTTCAATGCTGGTGGCAGGCGGTGCAGGAAAAGGCGCTGCCAAGCATGATCGTCGTGGCGGGCTTCTGGCCGGGAACGACTGGCCTGTTGAAAGTTGCCACGTTCACCTGGGCGTCGCGGATGCGCTGTTCCAGCACCTCGCGGTAAGGCCACTGCGCGTAGTCGGGGGAGCGGCGCGCCAGGGCGTAGACCTTGCGCGCGGTCTCCCAGTCGCCGGCCTTGGTCAGCATGTCGCCCATGTTGAGGATGAAGCCCTCCTCGTTGTGCGGCGCCGTGGCGGAGTTGAGGCATGCGCGCGCATCGCGCGTGCCCGTGGTGGCGCCGTGCACGGCCGAGGCGAAACGGTCGAGGTCGGCGCCACGGCGGTCGAGGGTGGTATGCGCACAGACCTCGAGATTCTTCCATTGCAGTTCCAGTGCCTGCCTGAATCCCTCACTGTCCGCCGGCTGGTTGCTGGCGACGTAGCCGGCAGTGAACAGGTTGAAGGCTGGCCAATCCTTGACCGCCTGCTGCATCACGGCTGCGCCCTGCTGGCGCAGGACATCGTCGCGATCGATCTGTGCCTCGGCCAGCATGGCGGAGGCCAGGAAGCCACGGAAGCGGGCATCTTCCGGATCCAGCGCCGCCGCCCTGGCGAAGTACTTGCGCGCCAGCACCAGGTCGTCGGTGATGGTGGCCGGCGTGTGCTCGAGCCGGCTGCGCTCCGAGGCACGCCACATGTGCAGCCAGCCCACATGCGCCGCCGTCTGGGCATCGTTCGGATTGCGCAGGTAGGCGACGGTCTCCGATTCCAGCGCCTCCTGCAGGTGCGCATAGTCGCCACGGTGGAAGGTGTCGAGGAATTGCTGGTCGGCCTGCACGGCGGCCGGCTGGCGTGCGCCGCCATCCGGCGCCTGCGCCATGGCCAGTCCCGCGACGAGGCAGCCGGTGATGGCCGCGGCGGCGACCAGGGCGACGGGAAGCAACGGTTGAAGCGGTCGCAACAGGGACGAACGGATCATGGCGCAATCCTTGGCAGGTGAAGGTGGCGACAGCGTGCCCCGTGGGCCTGCCCGCGGGCAGCGCGACCTATCAGCCATCGTGATTGACAGCTGTCATGCGGGGCGAGCCACGCGTATACCGTTAACAGGCCCTAAGGGGCGCATGAACGCAGGACACCTTGCCGCGGTCGATATGGCCAGGGCTGGCGGATAATCCCGGTCCGACACGTTCACTAGCCACGGAGCAATGCATGCGTTCCACGCTGTTCGTCTGTCTGCTCGCCTTTTCCGCAAGCGTGCCTGCATGGGCGCAATCGACTACCGCGCCGGCGCCGCCCTCCACCACCGCGGCCACCAACCTGGAAGGGGTGACCGTCACCGGCGTGCAACCTGGTCCGGGCCTGTGGAAGGTGAGCAAGGGCGATCATGTGATGTGGGTGCTCGGCACCTTGTCGCCGCTGCCCGATCACATGCAGTGGAAGACCGACGAGGTAGAGCAGACCATCGCCGAGTCGCAGGAGGTGCTGGGTCCGCCGTCGGTCGCGCTGAAGCCCAAGACCAATTTCTTCGGCAAGCTGTTCCTGCTGCCCTCGCTGATCGGCGCCCGCAAGAATCCCGATGGTCAGACGCTGCAGCAGATGGTGCCGGCCCCGGATTACGCGCGCTGGCTGGTGCTCAAGCAGCAGTACCTCGGCAACGATCGCAGCATCGAAGACTGGCGGCCGATCTTTGCCGCGGTGGAGCTGTACGACAAGGCGATCAAGCGCCACGGCCTCACGTCCTCCGGCGGTGTGAAGGACGCCGTACGCGACCTGGCCAAGAAGCACAACGTGAAGTTCACCACGGCGCGTTACACCATGCTGGTGGAGGAACCGCGCACCGCGGTAAAGACTTTCAAGACCTCGTCGATGGATGATCGCGAATGCTTCGGCCGCACGCTGGATACGGTCGAGCGCGACATGGGGCGCATCACCGAACGCGCCAACGCCTGGGCCACCGGCGACATCGAAACACTGCGCGGACTGCCGATGAACGACCAGCGCGAGGCCTGCATTTCCGCGGTCACCGAGGCGGGCTTCGCCAAGCAGCTGGGTTTTAACGACGTGCAGCAGAAGGCGCAAGCGACGTGGATGGAGGCCGCGCAGCAGGCGCTCGCCAACAACACGCAAACTTTCGCCATGCTGCCGATGGAAGAGGTGCTCTCGCCGCATGGCCTGATCGCGCGGTTGAAGGCGCAGGGTTATCAGGTGGAGGCGCCGGATGGCAGTGATGCGGAGGGTGTGGCGCCGGCGCAATAGTTTGGTGTTGGAGGGATGGGGTTTTGTGGGCGCTGTTGCGTCGCGCTGGCCGGCATTTCATCGCGCCCCCGAAAGGGGCGGCGCGGGCTGTGACTTACACTTTTCGCGCACCCTTTCCTAGCTCGTCATCCCAGCGAAAGCTGGGATCCAGTGACTTTGCTCTCGGCTTTTGATGTGGTGCAACCGCCAGCGTGCTCGCCTGCGGCGGGCTTCCGCAGCCCTGCCGGGCAGCGGGTCACTTTTCTCTGCTGTGGCCAGAGAAAAGTAACCAAAAGAGAGGCCACCCGATGGCGCGCCTTCCGGGCTAACGCCCTCCAGGTTCGCGGGCGGGTTCCGGGGTTTGTCGACAGGGCGTCCTGCCCTGACGACAAACTGGCTCGCATCCCTGCGAGCCACCCTTCGGGCTATTCCTCCACCCGCCCGCCGCGCCATAGGGGAGGGAAGTCAAAAGCTAGAGCGAAAAACCAAGAGCCAAGAGCCAAGAGCACAGGGCCAAGAGCCAGGCGCGAATTCGGCTCCATAGGAGCCATGGGGT
>NZ_QQSY01000002.1:404721-457917 GCF_003351225.1 Dyella solisilvae | reverse complement strand
CCACCCTTCGGGCTATTCCTCCACCCGCCCGCCGCGCCATAGGGGAGTGGAAGTCAAAAGCCAGAGCGCAAAGCCCAGAGCCAAGAGCCAACAGCGGATTTGCCCCTGTAGGAGCGCATCCAGTGCGCGAACAGGGACCAGCGATCGCCTCAGCCTTCGCGCACTGGGCGCGCCGTTGCAAAGAGCCGAAAGGATTTTGCGATGCGATGTGCCGCGCAGCGGCACGAGCCGTCACCCATACCCCTGTGAGGCGGTGAGGGGTGGACGATGAGGCCCGCAGGGGGATCGACAGGGATGTCGATCCCTTTTCGCCCGGGCAGGAGCCCGGTCGAAAAGCCCGGCCGCCCCTCACGGACTGGGCGGGCCGCAGGCCCGGCCAGCGCCGAGTGGGGTGCCGTTTCTCTTGGTTGCTTCTCTTTGGGCAAGCAAAGAGAAGTGACCCGGGCCGCGGCATCGGTCCGGAACCCCGCGGGCGGCGAGCCCGATCGCGGAGACCTCACATCAACAGCGAAGAACAAAGTCGCTGGATCCCAGCGTTCGCTGGGATGACGAGCAAGAAGCGGCACAGCGTTCTGCGCGCTTTGTGCGCCAGCCAGCATGCGCGGGAACGTCGGTGAGGATGATGGCAATGTCGGCGACGTTGAGCCCCTCGAGCGCTCAGCCTGCATGTGCGCTAATCTCAAACGAAGGCCGTCATCAATGCAGCACGACCAAACCCATGAGTTCACGCCAAGCAACAGACAAACAACTCAAGCACTCGCCCGATCCAGCAGCGCCACCTGATCCTTGCTGAGCTTCAGCGACACCGCGCCCGCCAACTCATGCAGCTGCGCCACCGTCGTTGCGCTGGCGATCGGCGCGGTAATGCCCGGGCGTGCAATCAACCATGCCAGCGCCACTTGCGAAGGCGTGGCGCGCTGCGCGGCGGCCACCTGGTCCAGCGCCTCGAGCACGCCGAGTCCGTGCGGGTTGAGGTACTTCTTCACTGAGCCGCCGCGCGCCGTGCTCTTGGCCAGGTCAGCCTCGCTGCGGTACTTGCCGCTCAAAAAGCCGCTGGCCAGTGCGTAATAGTTGATGACGCCAACGTTTTCGCTTACCACGAGCGGCTCGAGTTCCTTTTCGTAGCCCTTGCGGCTGACCAGGTTGTATTCGGGCTGCAGCGTTTCGTAGCGCGGCAGGCCATGCTGCGCCGACACCGCCAGCGCTTCGCCGAAGCGGTCGGCGCCGTAATTGGAGGCGCCGATCACGCGCACCTTGCCTTGCTCGATCAGCTGGCCGAATGCGCCCAGTGTTTCGTGCAACGGCGTCGTGGCGTCGTCCTCATGGGCCTGGTACAGGTCGATGTAGTCGGTCTGCAAGCGCTTGAGCGAACCTTCAACCGCCTGGTGGATGTTCATCGGCGAGAGGCCCGGGTGCTCCGCCCATTTCGCCACCTTGGTGGCGATCACCACCTTGTCGCGCTTGCCGCTGCGCTTGAGCCACTTGCCGATGATGGCTTCCGACTCGCCGCCGCGGTTGCCGGGCACCCATGCCGAATAGACGTCCGCCGTGTCGATCAGGTTGAGTCCCGCGTCGACGAAGGCATCGAGCAACTCGAACGAGCGCGCCTCATCGGCGCTCCAGCCGAACACGTTGCCGCCAAAGGCAAGCGGCGCCACCGACAAGGAGGATCGGCCAAGGGGACGCAGATTCATGGGGTGCTCCGTGTGCGGTGAAGGGGAGGGGCGTTTCATGCATACTCGAATGATCGAGACACGCGAGTATACGCGCCACCCACGTGATGCCGAGGCGAGCGCGTACCACGCCACGACGGGAGACGACGGATGAAGGGCAAGGCTGCAACGGTATTGCGAACCGCGATTGCGATGGGTTTGTGCGCCTGGATCGGCGCGGCGTCGGCGCAAGCGGCGCCTCATCCGTGGAGCGATGCTTCGCTCGCGCCGGATGCGCGCGCCAAGTTGCTGCTGGCGCAGTTGACGCAGGATGAAAAATTCCAGCTGATCCGCAGTTACTACGGTGGCCGGGATCGCCCCGCCAACGTACCGTTCCCCAAGGGATCGATCGAATCGGCCGGCTACGTGCCGCCGATTCCGCGCCTTGGCATTCCCGCACTGCAGGAGAGCGACGCGGGCCTGGGTGTGGCGAGTTCCGATCGCATGCGTCCGGGCGATCACGCCACGCCATTGCCGGCCGGGCCGGTCACCGCGGCAAGCTGGGATCCGCAGGTGGCCTATCGCGGTGGCGCGATGATCGGCAGCGAGGCGCATGCCAAAGGTTTCAATGTGCTGCTGGCCGGTGGCATCAACCTGATGCGCGAGCCGCGCAACGGTCGCAACTTCGAATATGCCGGTGAAGATCCGCTGCTCGCCGGCATCATCGTCGGCGAAGCGATCCGCGGCGTGCAAAGCGCGCACGTGATCTCCACCATCAAACACTACGCACTGAACAACCAGGAGACCGGGCGCAACACCATCGACGTGCAGATCGGCGAAGAAGCCATGCGCGAGTCGGACCTGCTCGCCTTCGAGCTGGCCATCGAGCACGGCAAGCCCGGCTCGGTGATGTGCTCGTACAACAAGCTCAATGGCGACTGGGCCTGCGAGAACGACTACCTGTTGAACCAGGTGCTCAAGCAGGACTGGCATTACCCTGGCTTCGTGATGTCCGACTGGGGCGCCACGCACAGCGCGGCCAAGGCGGTGAACGCCGGTCTGGATCAGCAGTCGGCGGGCGAAGTCTTCGACAAGCAGGTGTACTTCGATGCACCGCTGCGCGAGGCGCTGGCGCGGGGCGACGTGAAGCAGGCGCGCATCGACGACATGGTGCAGCGCATCCTGCGCAGCATGTTCGCCGCGGGACTGTTCGAGCATCCGGCCAGGCAGGCGCCGATCGACGAGGCGGCGAACCTCGCCGTCGCGCGCGAAACGCTGGAAGCCGGCGCCGTGTTGTTGCGCAACGAGCAGAACCTGTTGCCGTTGCAGGCGGACAAGCTGGCGTCGGTCGCGGTGATTGGCGCGCACGCTGACAAGGGCGTGCTGGCCGGTGGCGGTTCCTCGCTGGTGACGGCCCGAGGCGGAAACGCAGTGCCGGGACTCGCGCCGACTGGCTGGCCCGGGCCAGTGATGTATCACCCTTATGCGCCGCTCAAGGCGATTCGCGCGATGGCGCCCAAGGCGAAGGTGGAATTCGCCGCTGGTGACGACGTGGCGGCGGCCGCTGCGCTTGCCGCGAAGTCGCAGGTGGCGGTGGTGTTCGTGCAGAAGTGGCAGACCGAGTCGGTGGATAGTCCCGACCTGTCCTTGCCGGACGGCCAGGACGCGCTGGTCGCCGCAGTGGCCAAGGCCAATCCGCACACGGTGGTCGTGTTGCAGAACAGCGGGCCGGTGGCGATGCCGTGGCTCGACCAGGTCGGCGCGGTGCTGGAAACCTGGTATCCCGGCGGGGACGGCGGCACGGCCATCGCGCACCTGCTGTCGGGCAAGGTCAATCCATCCGGGCGCCTGCCGCAGAGCTGGCCACGCGACCTGTCGCAGCTGCCGCGCCCGGCATTGCCCGGGGCTGCGGGCGGCACGCCCCCGGAGAGCGTGGATTACCGCATCGAGGGCGCCGACGTCGGCTATCGCTGGTTCCAGTCGCGCGGCATCAAGCCGTTGTTCCCGTTCGGTTACGGCCTGTCCTATACGAGCTTCGCGCACGGTCCACTCACGTTGGACACGCACGGGTCGCGCATCGTGGCGACGGTGGAGCTGCGCAACACCGGGTCGCGCGCCGGCGCCGAGGTGGCCCAGGTCTACGTGCAGGTCCCCGGGGCCAAGGTCCGACGGCTCGCGGGCTTCGCCAAGGCGAACCTGCAGCCGGGCGAGAGCCGCCAGCTCAGCATCGAACTGGAGCCGCGCCTGTTGGCCGACTTTGACCCGGCCCGGCATGGCTGGGTGCTGCGAGGTGGCGACTACGTCGTGGCTGAAGGGCGATCCTCCGAGGATCTGGGGTCGCCGGTTCAGCTGAAGCTCCCCGCCCGACAGCTCTGAGACCGCAGCCGGCGCCGCCATGCGAGGCGGCGCCGGGCGGCCCGTGGGGACGAAACCGTTACGCGCAACCGCCCTGGGGCACGGCAACCGGGACGGGGGCCGCCTTGCGCGCTGCTTCTGCGGCCTTGGTCGCGCGCTCTCGCTTGCCGCTTGGCCGCGACGATGGCGACGGGTCGTTGGCCAGCCGACGCGCCAGTTCAGGGTCGGTGATGTGGCCGTGCATGAACAACAGGTTGGTCCAGAGCGAGCTCATGAGTTCCTCCCAACGCGTTTCCATATCGAGTGTTGCTCAACATAGAAGCCTTGCGCACGGCGAAAAAGCGATATATTCGCAAGCCAGCCTTGAGGGAAATTCAAATGGCGCGGATTTCGCTGGATCTCCTCCAACAGTTCGTGCAGGTGGCCCGGCTGGGTAACCTCTCTCGCGCCGCCGAGCGCGCCAACCTTACCGTCAGCGCGCTGAGCCACCAGGTGCGCCAGCTCGAGCAGCGGCTGGAGCGCAAATTGTTCGATCGCGGTCCGCGTGGCGTGCAGCTCACCGCCGAGGGGCGCCGGCTGATGGAAGCCGTGGGCCATCACTTCGAAGGCATCGACCGCGCCATGGCCGGCTATCGCAGCCGTCGCGAGGATGTGCTGACCATCAGCGCGATTCCTGGCGTGATGTCGAGCTGGCTCGTGCCGCGCCTGGCCCGGCTGGTGGCCGCCCATCCGGAGTTGCAGCTCAACCTGCAATCGAGCGTGGAGCTGGTGGACTTCGAGCGCGATCCGGTCGATGCCGCCATGCGTTACGGCCGCGGGCCCTGGCCCGGGCTGGTCACGCAGCGGCTGTTCGGCGAATGGATAGCCCCGGTCGCCTCGCCCGCGCTGCTGGAGCGCATGGCCGACGCCGACCCTGCCGATCTGGGCCAATGGCCCTTGCTGGGCGATCCCGGTGACCGCTGGCGCGACTGGTTCGCCGCCACCGGAGGCAAGCCGCCGCAGCGCTACGTGGCGCACTTCGACAACACCGACGCCTTGCAGCGCGGTGCACTGGAAGGCATGGGCGTGGCGCTGGGCCGCATGGTCATGGCGCGGCCGCTCGTGGAGGCGGGCTTGCTGACTGTGATCGGCGATCGCTATCAGCCGATTCCCGAAGCCTATTTCCTGGTGTATCCGGAGCACGCCGGCGACCACGGGGGATTGCGCATCTTCCGCGATTGGTTGATGGCGGAGGCGCGCAAGTACGGCGAGGCGATGTCGTCGACCGCGAACGGTGGCGCACACGCGTAGAAGCGCGCCCAGTGCGCGAAAAGCGCTTGTCACAAAGTGATCCGGAGTTCTGTTGACGCCGCCACGCAGCGGTCGTGCACAACGTGCGCTCCTGCAGGAAAGCGAGCGTCGACCATCGGCGCATTTCACATGGCGACGCCAACGCGCGATCATTCCGCTTTGCACGATCCCGCAGTCATCTGGAGGACACCATGAAATCGCGCGCCGCCGTCGCCTGGGAAGCAGGCAAACCCCTCTCCATCGAACAGGTCGACGTGGCCGGCCCCAGGGCCGGCGAGGTGCTGGTGCGCATCGTGGCCACGGGTGTGTGCCACACCGATGCGTTCACGCTTTCAGGCGCCGATCCGGAAGGCCAGTTCCCGGTGATCCTCGGCCATGAGGGCGGTGGCATCGTGGAGGAAGTGGGCGAGGGCGTGACTTCGCTGAAAGTCGGCGACCATGTGATCCCGCTCTATACACCCGAATGCGGCGAGTGCAAATTCTGCCGCTCCGGCAAGACCAACCTCTGCCAGAAAATCCGCATCACCCAGGGCAAGGGCCTGATGCCGGACGGCACCTCGCGCTTCTCGCTCAACGGCAAGCCGCTGCTGCACTACATGGGCACCAGCACCTTCAGTGAATACACCGTGCTGCCGGAGATTTCGCTGGCGAAGATCAGCAAGGCGGCGCCGCTGGAGAAGGTGTGCCTGCTCGGTTGCGGCATCACCACCGGCATCGGCGCCGTGCTCAACACCGCCAAGGTGGAGCCGGGCGCCAGCGTGGCCGTGTTCGGCCTCGGCGGCATCGGACTGTCGGTGGTGCAGGGCGCGGTGATGGCCCAGGCGGGACGCATCGTGGTGGTCGACACCAACCCGGACAAGTTCGCGATGGCGCGCGCGCTTGGCGCCACCGACTGCATCAATCCGAAGGACTATCCCGATACGCCGGTCCAGCAGGTCATCGTCGACCTGACCGACGGCGGCGTGGACTACTCATTCGAGTGCATCGGCAGTGTGCAGGTGATGCGCTCGGCGCTGGAGTGCTGCCACAAGGGCTGGGGCGAGTCGATCATCATCGGCGTGGCCGGCGCGGGACAGGAGATCAGCACAAGGCCGTTCCAGCTGGTGACCGGACGCGTGTGGCGCGGCTCGGCGTTCGGCGGCGTGAAGGGTCGCTCGCAGCTGCCCGGCTACGTGGATCGCTACATGGCCGGTGAGATCAAGATCGACGAGATGATCACCGAGGTGCTGCCGCTCGAGCGCATCAACGAGGCCTTCGACCTGATGCACGAAGGCAAGGTGATCCGCTCGGTCATCCACTACTGAGTGCGCGCGTTCCCGGCGTCGGGCCGGGACGCTGGCATGGACTGTGCCGTTGGTCGCTGCTGCATGCGGCCAACGCGGCCCTCGAAAGGGGAACTCCAGTTTCCTGTGTTCTGCTGCGTGGCGGGCAAGCGAGGGCCTTGTCCATCCACCATTTGTATACGTCGTGGCCGGCAAGCTGCCCCCGTTATGCTGCGCTTGCCGTACCAGGACCGCCGTTAGGGGAAGTCGATGAAGAGTCGTGTGATTCCGGGCGTGGCCGCCTTGCTGCTGGCCGCCTGCAGTGGCAGTTCCGCGCCCTCCAGCGCACAGACCGCGGATCAGCCTGCCGGCGGCCCGGTGCCGCCGACCACCGCCACCGACTTCACCGCCACCCAGCTTGACCAGGTGCTGGCCGGCAGCTGGCGCTCGCAGGAGAACAGGGCGCGCGATGTCTATCGCCATCCCAAGGCGACCTTGCAGTTCTTCGGAATCCGGCCCGACCTCACGGTGATCGAGATCACCCCGGGCGGCGGCTGGTACAGCGAAATCCTCGCGCCGCTGCTGCGCGACAACGGCCATTACATCGCCGCCGTGGCCAAGGCCTCGGGCGAGGGCGAGGCCAGCCGCAACCTGACCGGCCTGCGCGCGAAGTTCGCGGGCGATCCGGAGCGTTTCGGCAAGGCGCAGATCCTGGAATTCGATCCGAAGGCGCCGGCGTTCGGCGCCCCCGGCTCGGCCGACCTGGTGCTGACCTTCCGCAACGTGCACAACTGGGTGATGGCCGATACCGCGCCGGCGATGTTCAAGGCGTTCTACGCGGCCTTGCGTCCCGGCGGCGTGCTCGGCGTCGTCGATCACCGCGCGGCCGACAACGCGGACCTGGAGTCGGTCAAGGAGAGCGGCTACCTGCCCACGCCGTTCGTGGTGAAGCTGGCCACCGACGCGGGTTTCAAGCTCGAGGAAAAGAGCGAGATCAACGCCAACCCGAAGGACACCAAGGATTACCCGAAGGGCGTGTGGACGCTGCCGCCCACGCTGCAACTGGGTGACCAGGACCGCGCCAAGTACCTCGCCATCGGCGAATCCGATCGCATGACGCTGCGCTTCGTGAAGCCGGCGCCGGCATCGCCGGCGAACTGAGTGGTGATCACCGCTGCACGATGGCGCGACCGCGCCGGTTTTTTGCTGGAACGCCCACGCTTGTGCTGATCGCGCTGAACAAACCCTACGGCGTGCTGACCCAGTTCACCGATCGCAGCGAGCCGCCACGCCGCACGCTGGCGGAGTTCGGCCTGCCGTCCGGCGTCTACGCCGCCGGGCGGCTCGATTTCGACAGCGAAGGCCTGCTGCTGCTCACCGACGATGGCGCGCTGGCGCATCGACTGACCGATCCCAGGCACAAGCAGCCCAAGACCTATCTGGTGCAGGTGGAAGGCGATCCCAGCGACGAACAACTGGCCGCCTTGCGCGCTGGCGTCGTGTTGAACGATGGCCCCAGCCGCCTGCTCACGGTGAAGCGCGTGGAGGCGCCCGCGGCGCTGTGGCCACGCGATCCGCCGATTCGCGTGCGCAAGAGCGTGCCCGATGCCTGGCTGGAGCTGTCGCTGGCCGAAGGCCGTAACCGCCAGGTGCGTCGCACCACGGCCGCGGTCGGCCTGCCCACCCTGCGCCTGATCCGTTGGTCCATCGGACACTACCGGCTCGACGGCCTCGCGCCGGGAAGCTGGCGCCGCTGCGACTGATCAAAACGTCCATCGCATCCCTCGACCTGGCTACGCCTTACGTGGAATAGGCGCAGCCAGGCGCGAGATTGATCATAGTCCGTCGTGTCACCCACACATCGGCCGCGGCCACGCGCGTTGAGCGCAGCGTCGCGGCGCCCACGAGGCCCTGTCTGGGGGTGAAGCCATGACGGCGCACACGGAGTGGAACCCGGCGATCGTGCTGGGGAACGCGGACGAACAGGCGGCGTTCAACGCGCGTCGCCACGCCGCAAAGGTGACGGCCGGCAGCATGCCGGTCGGGCTGGCGCTGTCAGGCGGCGGCATACGCAGCGCCACCTTCTGCTTTGGCCTTCTACACGCGCTGGCGAAGAACAAGGTGCTGCACCGGGTGGACTACCTGTCCACCGTGTCGGGCGGTGGCTATATCGGCGCAAGCCTCGGACGGCTGTACCAGAGCGCGGCCAAGGGTTGGCGGCCGCAGGCCGGCGATGGTCCGCAGAGCGCTGCGGCGCACGTGGAAGAGCGCCTCGGCGCCGACGATTCGGTGTTGCTGTGGTGGCTGCGCAACAACGGCCGCTACCTCACGCCGGCGGGCGGCGCAGACATGATCCTGGCGCTGGCCGGGCAATTGCGCAGCTTCCTGGTGACGCAGTTTGAAGTGCTCATGCTCGCCGTGCTGGTGGCCTGCATCGTCATCCTGCCACACCTGCTGATGCCTTATTTGCCGCTGCCGACCTTCCTTGCGCGGTTCGCCGTGAGCGCGTGGTGGTGGGCGATCGCGGGCATTGCACTGGTGGCGCTGGTCGCCGCCTACGCCTACTGGTTCCTTGGACCGTTCAAGAAAACCGCGCTGTTGAGCGCCCTGCTCGGTACCGTGGTGGGCAGCTACGGCGCCTACCTGGCATGGTCGGCGCGGAAGGTGCTGGCCACGCAGGCGGACAACCAGTTCAGCCTGATCCTCACCGAAATGGTGGCTGGCCTGATGGCCATTGTGCTCACGCCCGCCATCGCGGGTTGGTGCTGGGCGCGCTGGGGAGGCAAGGATCGCCTCGACGAGATTCGCCGCGTCGCCTTCATCAACTTTCTGGCCGGATGCCTCACGCTGAGCCTGCTCTGCGCCGTGCTCGGCGCGCTCGACATGACCAGCTGGCATATCCGCTATCTGCTTGACGTCGATCTCGGCAACCACGGCAGTTTTCATGTGGGCCTCGGCGCTGGCGTGGCCGCGCTGCTGCTGGGGCTGGGTCGCTTCGGCTTGCCGGTGGTGCAGACGGCCTCCGCGGACGGCTGGCTGAAAAAGCTGCCGCTGCTGGAAGTGGCGAATGTATGCGGCGCATTGCTGGTGCTGGCGATCGGCCTGTTCTGGCTGACCCTGCTGCAAATCCTGGTGTTCTCAACCAATGTGCATGTGATACCCGGTCTGCCGGCGGCGCCGTGGATGCGCTGGGCGGCGATATTGCTTGGCGTGGTGGCGTACCTGCTGTTGAACGGTCTCGACCTGCAGCAGCTCAACCGCTCGTCGCTGCACTTTTTCTATCGCTCGCGGCTTGCGCGCACCTATGTGTCGGTCGGCAATGACCGGCGAGCGCAAGCCACCAACTACCGCTTCGTGGATTCGGTGCTCGACGAGAGCACGCCGGCGCGGACCGCCGATATCCGCAAGGTGACCGAGCAACTGAAGCACGACGACGTCGCGCTGGGCGATTACCAACCGTACGCCGCCGGCGGACCCATCCACCTCATCAACTGCTGCATCAACCAGACCCGCGATGACCGCACCGGCACCTTCAATGCCGACCGCAAGGGCGTGTGCCTGACGGTGAGTGCGCTGGGCATCGAGGTTGGCACGCAGCCGCCAAGCGATGCAGTGGAGGACTTCCAGAAACATGCCACGCTGGCGCAGTGGGTCGCCATTTCGGGCGCTGCGATTGGCACCGGCATGGGGTCGTTCACCAACTCGGGTCTGGCCGCCCTGATGTTCCTGAGCGGCTTGCGCCTGGGCTACTGGCAACGCGATCCGCTGAAAAAACCACATGCTCAAAGAGGCGGCGGCTGGGCGGGCCTGTTGCGCAAGATCGAGCCTGGCGTGCAGAAGTATCTGGCCATGCTGTCGGAGATGTTCGCGTGGTTCCCCGGCCTGCGCGATCCGCGCTGGTATGTCTCCGATGGCGGCCACTTCGACAACACCGGCGTGTATGCCCTGCTCAAGCGGCGCCTGCCGCTGATCATCATGGCCGATTGCGGCGCGGACCCGACCTATGTGTTCGGCGACGTGGAGAACCTGATCCGCAAGGCGCGCATCGACTACGACGCCGCCATCGAGTTCGTCAGCCCCGCCAGCCTGACCGCGCTGGCGGGCGGGGAGTTGGGCGCGTGCTTCGGCACCCCGGACAGCATCCAGCCCGAGCGCGGCTCGCAGTCGCTGCTGCTGGCGCGCATCAGATACGGCGATGGTTCGCGCGGCGCGCTTCTGATCGTCAAGCCGCATTGCGAAGAAGACCTGCCGCTGGACGTGGCCGGATACGCCGACCGCAATCCGGGCTTTCCCCAACAAAGCACGCTCAACCAGTTCTTCAGCGAGGAGGAATGGGAGAGCTACTTCCATCTCGGTGGCGCGCTGGGCCAGCCGATTGACCAGGCAGTGCTCGACCATGCCTTCCAGTGGGCGTGGAGCGCCGAGGTGGTGGGCACCGAAGTGGCCAAGCTCGCGCCACCGGAGACGCCGCCATCGCGTTCGCGCCGCATCGCCGGCACGGTAGGCGCATCTCTGGGAGCAGGCGCCGTACTTACCGCGCTGCTGGCGGGTTGGCAGGCGCTGGATGCGCACCGCGAAAAGGAGATGCAGTCGCAGGCCGCGTTCGCCAGCCAGGCCGACGCGCTGCTCTCGGACCTGGGCTCGACCGAGCGGGTGAGCAAGGGCTTTGACTGGGAGCTGGACGGCAGGATTCGGCTGGTCGATTCCGCCGTTGCTGAGTTTGCGGCCGGAGACGACGACATCCAGACCATGCACGCCTTGTTCGGCCTGCTGAAGGGTCTGTGCGACAAGACCACGGACGCCACGCTGCAAAGTCGTTGCCTGCAGGATGGCGTGCTCCTGCAGGGCGCCGGCCGGGTCAATCTGCACGTGGGCGATTCGTTTGCCGACTATGCAACCTGGAGTGCCCCGACACCGATCGTGGCGCCGGAACCGGCGCCGGCTCCCGAAGGCGGCGCCGGCAATATCGCTGGCGCGACTACGCCGGAGGCGACACTCCCGTCGCCGCCACCGCCACCGCCGCCACCACCCGTTGGCGCAGCGGCTGCCGCTGATCCATCGGCCGTCGCCGGACTGGGCCCGGCTGTGATGACCGGCGACGTCGCGACCCCCGATCCGCCGGTGGCCGCGCGGCCCGGCATCCCGGGCGAGGAGGGCTCCGACGTGATCGCCCGCGACGGGATCTCGCTGGCCGCCGTGGCGCCGGTCAACCTCGCAGTCCAACGCAGTGCGCCGGCAAGCGTGCAGTCCATGGCCGGCGCCACGATTTCTCCTGGGTTGGCCGCCAGCTCGCTTCGCGCCGGAGCGGAGATGCAGGCGCGGACGCTATGCGCCGCCAGCGCCACGCAACGCTTCGTGCTCTATACGCAGATCTACCAGGACAGCCAGCCCGGGCAGACGCGGGCGGTGGTCGCCGCCGCGCGCGCCGTCGGACTGATCGTGCCCGGGGTCGAGAACGTGGTGGAGTCGGCCAAGCTACAGGGCGAGAGTGCGCCGGCCGCCTGGTCGCGTCCGGCGCTGCTGTATCGCCCGGCGGGCGAAGCGTGCGCGAGGGCGCTGAAGAGCTATCTGCCGACGCGTGTCCAGGGCATGCAGGGACTGCAGGTCGTGCCGATGCCGGCCTCCCTCGGAGGGCCTGGCAACATCCTCGAACTGTGGTTGCCGGCGCCGCCCGGCAGCACCCTTGCGATGGGGCCGGGCCGCTAGGGCCGGCCAAGAGCAGCCCCGGGCGGCTCAGGCGTCGGGCAGTCCGAAGAAGGCGCGCGCCGTGGCCGTGCTGTTGGCGGCCGTGAGCTCCGCCGGTTCGCCGCGGTCCCGTGCGATCTCCTCGCAGATGTGCCGCAGGAACATCGGCTCATTACGGCGATGTGCGGGCTGCGGGCGCACGGTGCGCGGCAGCAGGTAGGGCGCGTCCGTCTCGATCATCAGGCGGTTGGCTGGAATGTCCTTCACCAGCTCGCGCAGGTGCGTGCCGCGCCGCTCGTCGCAGATCCAGCCAGTGATGCCGACGTGGCAGTCCAGCGCAAGGTAGTCGCGCAGCGCCGCGCCGCTATCGGTGAAGCAGTGCACCACCGCGCCCGGCAGCCTGTCGCGGTAACGGCGCAGCACGGCGATGAAGTCGTGGTGCGCGTCGCGCTGGTGCAGGAACACCGGCTTGGCCACGTCCACCGCTATCTGCAGCTGGCGCTCGAACACCGCCAGTTGCACGTCGCGCGGCGAGTAGTTGCGGTTGTAGTCCAGCCCGGTCTCGCCCACGGCGCGCACTGCTTCGTGCGTGGCCAGCTCGCGCAGCAGGGCATCCGTGGCGTCGTCGTAATCGATCGCGTGGTGCGGATGCACGCCGGCGGTGGCATACAGCACGCCCGGATGCGCCTCGGCCAACGCCACCGCGTGCGTGCTGCCCTCGCGCGAGGCGCCGGTGACCATCAACTGCACCACCCCCCGCTCCTTCGCGCGCCGCATGACGTCGTCGAAATCGTGGTGGAACGATTCGTGGGTGAGATTGGCGCCTATGTCGATCAGCTGCATGGGTAGGGTGGGGCGGATGAAAGGAGGGATTGTCCCAGAGCGACCGGATGGGGAACACCCGCGCCGTGCCGGGAGCCGCCCATGGTCGCAAGATATGGCGATTGGACGCCGCCTGCCCGTACGTTTTTGCCATGGGTTTCGGCCGGACGCCTCTTCAGGATCGTGTCCTGGGGGCCGTGCCTTGAATCGTCATGGAACCCACCTACCCTGCGCCACGCGTTGAACGTCCGGATCAAGCCGTGGTCGAGATTCGTGAGGCAGGGTGAGAAACCGTGCTCGCGCGGCGCCAGACGGGTGTGTTACCAATGCGCTTTCGACGCCGTGGGGGCGGCGTGATCGAAGCCTGGACAGCAACACGAAGCGGGGTGAACGCATGGCGGTGGTTGCAAAGCCAGCGGTCAGTGAGGGGGGAACGGCGACGGAAAGCCGTGAAGCAGCGGTGTGTGCGCTGCTGGTCTCGCGTGGGCGGCTGAAGGAATCCGACCTTGCCCGTGCACGCCGCCTTCACGAAGAGTCGCCCGAGGGCACGCTCACGGCGTTGATGGCGCGTCTGGGACTGGTCTCCGAACGCGATCTTGCCGAGGCCTGGTCCGAACTGCTCCATACCCCGCTGTTGTCGGCCCGCGA
The DNA here is from genome assembly GCF_003351225.1 of Dyella solisilvae. Taxonomy (GTDB): domain Bacteria; phylum Pseudomonadota; class Gammaproteobacteria; order Xanthomonadales; family Rhodanobacteraceae; genus Dyella; species Dyella solisilvae. The sequence continues at coordinate 444,203 of NZ_QQSY01000002.1, read as the reverse complement.
GGCGGCGGAGCTGCCGCCGGCCGAGCTCGACATCTCCACCCGTTTCCTCAAGCAGCAACACATCGTGCCCGTGCGCGTGGGCGACGACGGGCTGGCGGTGGTGGTGGCCGACCCGGCCGACCCCTATCCGCTGCAGGCGATCCAGCTGGCCGCCGGCCGGCCGGTGGCCTTGCGCATCGGCCTGCGCTCGGAGATCGACGACCTGATCGAGCGCTACTACGGCTCCGGGCGCTCGGCGATGGGCGCCATCGTGGAGAACCTCGACGGCAGCGCCGCGGTGGAGGACGACGTCGAGCACCTGCGCGACCTCGCCTCCGAGGCGCCGGTGATCCGCCTGGTCAACCTCATCCTGCAGCGCGCGGTCGAGCAGCGCGCCTCCGACGTGCACATCGAGCCGTTCGAGAACCGCCTGAAGGTGCGCTATCGCATCGACGGCGTGTTGCACGAGGTCGAAGCGCCGCCCTCCAGTTCCACCGCCGCGGTGATCTCCCGCGTGAAGATCATGGCCAAGCTCAACATCGCCGAGCGACGCCTGCCGCAGGATGGCCGCATCCAGTTGCGCGTGCAGGGCAAGGAGCTGGATCTTCGCGTATCCACCGTGCCCACCAGCTTCGGCGAATCGGTGGTGATGCGCATCCTCGACCGTGAGTCGGTGGTATTCGACTTCGCCTCGCTTGGTTTCACCGACAACTTCCAGCAGCGCTTCGTCGACGTGCTGGAACGCCCGCACGGCATCCTGCTGGTCACCGGCCCGACCGGTTCGGGCAAGACCACCACGCTGTACACCGCGCTGTCGAAGATCAACACGCCCGACGTGAAGATCATCACCGTCGAGGATCCGGTCGAATACCAGATCGAAGGCATCAACCAGATCCAGGTGAAGCCGCAGATCGGGCTGGATTTCGCGGGCGCGCTGCGTTCGATCGTGCGCCAGGATCCCGACGTGATCATGATCGGCGAAATGCGCGACCTGGAAACCTGCCGCATCGCGATCCAGTCCGCGCTCACCGGCCACCTGGTGCTGTCCACGCTGCACACCAACAGCGCCGCTGGCGGCATCACGCGCCTGCTCGACATGGGCGTGGAGGATTACCTGCTCGGCTCCACCGTCAACGGCATCCTCGCCCAGCGCCTGGTGCGCCGGCTCGATCCGGAAACGGCGATTCCGTACGAGGCGTTGCCGGAGGTGGTCGAGCAGTTCGAGTTGCACAAATACACCAACGAACGCCCGATCCGTCTGTGGCGGCCGGGCAGCAGCGCCGCCAATCCCACCGGTTATCGCGGCCGTCGCGCCATCATGGAATTCCTCGTGATGAGCGATCCCCTGCGACGACTGGTGATGCAGCATGCCGACGCCGGTGAGGTCGAACGACAGGCCCGCGCCGAAGGCATGCGCACGATGTACGAGGACGGCATCGCCAAGGCGGTGGCAGGCATCACCACCATCGAGGAGGTGCTGCGTGTCACGCAGGAGAGCTGACAGGGTCACTCCCTCTCCCCTCCGGGGAGAGGGTTGGGGTGAGGGGTGGGTGCTCGCGAAAGCGTTGAATTGCGCCTCGTCGCTCTTGGCAATGTGCCCGCAAGGCCCGACCACTCACCTCGGTCCTCTCCCCGAAGGGGAGAGGAAGAGGGCGATGCCATGACCCAGTTCCGCTACCGCGCCGTCAGCGCTGCCGGCGAAATGCTGCAGGGCCAGATGGAGGCCACCAGCCTTGAGGAGGTGGTGAGCCGGCTGCAGGACCAGGGCCACACGCCGCTGGACGCTCGCGCAGCCGAGCTTGAAGGCGGCGGCAGCGGGCTGGCGGCGTTGTTTCGGCGCGGGCAGTTCACCGGCGACCAGCTCGCGCTGTTCACCCATCAGCTCGCCACCTTGCTCGGCGCCGGCCAGCCGCTGGATCGCGCTTTGGGCATCCTGATGGAGCTGCCCGAGGGCGAGCGCGCCAAAAAACTCATCGAGCGTGTGCGCGACCGCGTGCGCGGCGGCACGCCGCTGTCGCAGGCGCTGGACGACGAGCACGGCGTGTTTCCCAAGCTGTACGTGAGCCTGGTGCGCGCAGGCGAGGCCGGCGGTTCGCTGGAGGAAACGCTGCGGCGCCTGGCCGATTACCTGGAGCGTTCGCAGCAACTGCGCGGCAGCATTATCAACGCGCTGATCTACCCCGCCTTCCTGCTGGTGGGCGTGCTCGGCTCGCTGCTGTTGTTGCTGGCCTACGTGGTGCCGCAGTTCGTGCCGATCTTCCAGGACATGCAGGTGCCGATCCCGTGGATCACCCAGGCCGTGCTCACGCTGGGTGGCGCGCTGCAGTCGTGGTGGTGGGCGATCCTGATCCTGCTGGTGCTTGGCGTGCTCATCGCGCGCGCGCGGCTGCGTGACCCAGCGATGCAGCTGGCCTGGCATGCGCGCCTGCTCACCGTGCGCGTGGTCGGTCCGCTGATGTTGAAGGTCCAGACCGCACGTATTGCGCGCACGGTCGGCACGCTGCTCAAGAACGGCGTCCCGCTGCTTTCCGCGCTGGGCATCGCGCGCCAGGTCACCGCCAACCGCGCGCTGGACCAGGCGCTGGAGCAGGCCGCCGAGCAGGTCAAGGGCGGCGCCGGGTTGAGCCTGGCGCTGTCGCAGTCGCAACGCTTTCCACGCCTGGCCGTGCAGATGGTGCAGGTGGGCGAGGAGGCCGGCCAGCTCGACACCATGCTGCTCAAGGTGGCCGACACCTTTGACCTGGAGAGCCGCCGCGCGATCGATCGCCTGCTCGCTGCGCTGGTGCCGGCGCTGACCATCGTGATGACGGTGCTGGTGGCGATCATCATGGCGGCGATCCTGCTGCCGTTGCTCAGCCTGACCAGCAACATCCAGTAACGCCAATTGACGATTGATGACGAGGTACTTCATGCAACCAAGGAATTTCCGCCGTGCTGGCGCCGCCCGTGGCTTCACCCTGCTGGAGATGCTGGCGGTGATCGTGCTGATCGGCATCATCGGCGCGGTGGTGGTGACCCAGGTCGGCAAGAACGTCGACAAGGGCAAGTACGGCGCCGGCAAGGCGCAGCTCACCACGCTCAGCCAGAAGATCGAGAACTACGCTCTGGACAACGGCACGCCGCCGCAGCAGCTGCAGGACCTGCTTGTGCGTCCGCCGACCGCGCGCAACTGGCAGGGCCCGTATGCGAAGGAATCGGAGCTGCATGATCCCTGGGGCCACGACTTCGGCTACAAGTACCCGGGTGACCACGGCAGCTTCGACCTGATCTTCTACGGCCAGGACGGCAAGCCCGGCGGCGACGGTTACAACGCCGACGTGGGCAACTGGCAGTAAGCATGTCTGCCCTTGCGGCCAACGCATCCCGCCTTCGCCTCGCATCGCGCGAGCGGCGATGCGTGCGCGCGCCGCAGGGCTTCACCCTGCTGGAGATGCTCGCGGTGATCCTGCTGATCGGGATCGCCGCCGCGGCTGTGGCGGTGTCGGTCAACCAGGGATTGGCCAGCGCGCGCGTGAGCGCGGCCAGCGGCGAGCTGGCCGGCGCGCTGCGCGCCACGCGAGCGCAGGCGATCGTGCATGGCGAAGAGCGCACCTTCGACGTGAACACGCGCGACAACACCTACCGTGTCGGCGATGGCAAGCCGGTGCGGTTGCCGTCGGGCATGCGCATTGGCATCACCAGCGCGAAGGAAGACCAGGTCAACAGCTACACCGGGCGCATCCGCTTCTTTCCCGACGGCAGTTCCACTGGCGGGCATGTCACCCTGCAGCGCGATCGTCGGCGGTGGCAGGTCAACGTGTCCTGGCTGACCGGCGCGGTCAGTGTGGCTGACCAGGGTGCGCATTCATGATGCGGCGCGCGCGCGGCTTCAGCCTGCTGGAAGTGATCGCCGCCACGCTGCTGCTGGCGATCGTGTTCGCAGCGCTGATGAAAGTGGCCGGTGGATCGATCGCGCTGACGCGCAACGCGGATGACCACAGCGAGGCCGCGTTGTGGGCGCGCAGCCTGCTCGACACCGTGGACATCACCACGCCGCTGCGGCCGGGCAGCAGCGAGGGACGCTTCGACGACAACTATCGCTGGCGGCTGGTGGTGAGCCCCTGGAGTCCCGGGCAGCCAGCCGCGAATGCGCAGGCGCGCATGATGAAGCTCGACCTGGACGTGTTCTGGGGCCATCGCCCGCGCGAGCACTCGGCCCATTTCAGCACGCTGCGCGTGCTTGGTCCGGAAGCCGACACGCCATGACACGGCGTCACGCCCATGCTGCTGGTGGCTTCACCTTGCTCGAGGTGCTGGGCGCCCTGGCGCTGCTCGCCTTGCTGCTGATCGGCGTGTACAGCGGCGTGCGCACCGCCACGCATGCGGTTCGCTCCGGTGAAGCCGGCATCCAGCGGCAGGACCAGGTGCGCTCGGCGCAACAGTTTCTGCGCCGCGAACTGGCGCAGGCGCGTGCGGTGCCCCTGTCGTACGACGACAAGGGCAACCCCGTGTTCTTCACGGGTGATGCGCACACCATGCGCTTCGTCGCCCCGCTGCCTGGCTATCTCGGCAAGCTGGGTCCGCAGTTGCAGGAGCTGACGCTGGTATCCAACGGCAAGGGCGGCCAGCGCCTGGAGGCGCGCTTCGCGCTGATGCCGCCCGATGGCAGCGCACCGCGCCCGCTGGGCGAGCCGGAAGTGCTGGTGGATGGCATCCGCGATGGTTCGTTCAGTTATCGCGCGCCGGACACCGAGCAGGGGCGTGGCGACTGGCATGATCACTGGGGCGACGTGCGTACGATGCCGCGCATCGTGCGCATTGCGATGCGCCTGGATGGCACGACAGGCTGGCCCCAGCTGGATGCGCCGCTGCGTGTCGACGCTTCGGCGATGCAAGGCCAGCTCAACCTGCTGCAAGGCCTGCAACGGAGAAACGGGTCATGAGCCGCGCCATGGTTGCGCACGCGCACAGGCAGCAGGGCGTTGCCCTGCTGGTGGTGATGTGGGCCTGCACCTTGCTGGCGATCCTGCTGGGCGGCTACGCCATGCTCGCCCGCACCGAAGGCCTGCAGGCGCGCTACCTGTTCGCCCAGACCCAGGCGCACTATGCGGCCGAGGCGGGCCTGATGCGCGCCATCTACGCCTTGCAGGATCCGCAGCTGCAGCAGCGCTGGACGCCGGACGGCCGGATCTACCCGTTCGCCTTCGATGGCGCCAAGGTCAACGTGAGCATCGTTGATGAAGGCGGCAAGGTGGATCTCAACGCCGCCACGCCCGAGGTGCTGCAGCAACTGTTCCGCGCGGCCGGCATGGCCGACAACGCGGCCCAGTCAGTCGCCCAGAACGTAGTGGACTGGCGCAGCTTCGCCATGGCGCCGCCCGGGACCGTGCCCAACGCGGCATATGCGCAGGCCGGCAAGGACTACGGTCCGCGGCACGGACCCTTCGCCACGATCGAGGAGCTTCAGATGGTGCTCGGCATGGATCCGGCGGTGTATCGCGCGGTGGCGTCCCAGGTGACCCTGTGGTCGGGGCGACAGAGCCCCAACCCGGCGACCGCGCCGCCCCTGGCGCTGGCGGCCATCCCCGGCATGACGTCGGCGCAGGTGCAGGCCCAGCTGGCCGCGCGCCAGGCCGGGCCAGCCTCGCAGGGGATCCCGGGCCTAGCCGTTGCCCAGGGAGTGACGCATAGTATTCGCGCGGAGGCTACGTTGGCCGACGGGACGCGCGCGATCGTCCGCGCCACGGTGCGCTTGCAGGGTCTCCGCGCAGGGGCCCCGCCGTATGCCGTGCTGCGCTGGCAGGAGGGTGACGGGGAATGAGTTCGGCAACGCTTCCGCTGCGTTCGCAGCTCGATCGTGCACGCCGGGCCTGGCGCGCTTCGCCGATGCCGCGTTTCGTGGCGTGGTGGAGCGGCGAGCTGGCCGCCCTGCTGCCGCCACGCTGGCGCGCGCTGTTTGGCGGCGGACTGGCCTGGTACCTGCTGCGGCACGAAGGCGACGAATGGGTGGTGCGCCGCGCCGGCCACCTGGACGTGCTGGCGCGCTGGAGCAGCCAGCTGGATGCGACCAGCCAGCAGGTCGCCCTGCGGGACGCCTTGCGCGGCGTCGACACCGAAGACCTGCGGCTGGCGCTGTGCCTGGATCCCTTCATGGTGTTGCGGCCGCGCCTGAGCCTGCCGCTCGCCGCGCGCGACAACCTGCAGCAGATCGGCGCCTTCGAGATGGATCGCCAGACGCCGTTCCGCGTCGAGCAGGTGCGCTACGACGTGCGTGAACTTCGCGCCGCCGCGCCTGCCGGACGCTTCGCCGCCGAACTGGTGGTGGCGCCGCGGGCCACGCTGGATCCACTGCTCGCCCGGCTGGCCGCTTCCGGCCTGCAGGTGGATGCGCTGGACGTCGCGGCCGGCGCCGATCGCCTTGGCGCGAACCTGTTGCCGCCCGAACTGCTGCCACGCCGCCAGCACCCGCGGCAACGGCTCAATCTTGCACTCGGTGCGGCCGCCATCGTCCTGCTGGTGTTGTCGCTGCTGCAGTTCCTGCACAACCGCGAAAGTGCGCTTGAGCAGATGCGCAGCGACGTGGAGGCCATGCGCGGCGACGCGCAACAGGTGGCCGGCCTGCGCCAGCAGTTGCAGGACAACGCCGGCGCCGCTGGCTTTCTTGCCGAGCGCAAGCGCAACCGCGTGTCCGCGCTGGCCGTGATGCAGGACCTCAGCCAGCGACTGCCGACCACCGCGTGGCTGGAACGCCTGAGCATCGACAACACTGGCCAGGTCGGCTTCCAGGGGCAAAGCCCGCAGGCGGCGCGCCTGGTCGATGCGCTCAAGGGCTCGCCGGTCATCACCGATGCGAATTTCCAGGGCACCATCCAGGTGGACCCGACCACGGGCAAGGAGCGCTTCTACATGGTGGCGCAGTTGCGCAAGCCCGCCGAAGCCAAGCCCAAGCCGGCTCCCGCCACCGTGGGAGGCGCGCCATGAAGATGACCGCGCTCAAGCCCCGCGAAAGCCGCATCGCCGCCGTGCTGTTGCTGCTGGTAGTGCTGGTGATCGCCTATTTCGTGCTGTTGCACTGGTGGTTCGTCGCCCCGCTTCGCGGCATCCATGCCGAAATGGATGACTTGCGCGACACCCATGCGCGCTACGCGGCGGCCATCGCGGAGAAGCCGCAGTTGCAGCAACGCATCGCCGCGATGGGGGCGGGGCAGGTCGCCAGCCATGCGTTCCTGCCCGAGGATGATCCGAACGCCGCCGCCGCCGGCCTGATGCAGCGCGTGGTGGACGCCGTGGCCGCGCACCCGCAAGGCGGCGCCTGCGAGGTCACCCAGAAGATGCCGGTCACCAATCCGCCGGCGGGACCGGACGAACCCTATCGCAAGGTGGCCGTGAGCATCAGCCTGCGCTGCGACGTGCAGCCGCTGGCGGAAACCCTGCACGACCTCGAGCAGGGTTCGCCGTACCTGTTCGTGGACGATCTCAGCATCTATCGCAATCCGGTGGCGGCCCTGCAGCAGGTGGGCGCCCCGCTGGAAGTGCAGTTCACCTTGTCCGGCTATGTGCGCCAGCCGCGCGCCGCGGGTGATGCACAGGGAGGTGCGCCATGAACGCCAATGCGCAGCGCCGCCTGACGCCCGTGCTTGGTGGCGTCGCCGCCGGCTTCGGCCTGTTGTTGTTGCTGTTGCTCGCGGGCGTGGGCCGGGGTGTGCACTGGGGGCCGCCGCGACCCACCGCGCCGCTGCCTGAAACGCACGACCAGGGCATGCCGGCGCCACTGCCGCTGACCCAGTTCGCCACGGTGTGGCAGCAGCCTTTGTTCAACCCGGACCGCAAGCCCAGCATGCACACCGCCAGCGGTGGAGCCAGCCTGGGCGACATGCAGCTCACCGGCATCATCCTCACGCCGGCGCTGCACATGGCCTTGCTGCACGACAAGAGCGGCGAGCACGAAGTGCGCGTGCGCGAAGGCGACAGCCTGCCCGACGGCAGCTGGCGACTGGTTGAGGTGAAACCGCGCGCCGCCGTGTTCGAGTCCGCCGGTGGCCGCACCCAGCTCGACCTGCCGGCCGGCGCCCCGATCGACGCGCCCAAGCCCGATGCCAATGCCAACGCCAACGCAAATGCGAATGCGGCGCCAACGGCTGCGCCGCAGCCTGGTCGCATGGTGGTGGCGCCGGCGCCCATGCAAAGCGGCCCGGTGCCGCCCGGCGCGAATTTCGTGACACCCGTGCAGGGCAACAACCCATTGCAGGCTGATCGCATCCGCCAATTGAACGAAGCCATCCAGAAGCGACGCGGCCAGCCGGTGCCGGCGCCCCCCGAAGGAGCACACTGATTTATGTCCACCCAGCGCGCGTCGCGGATCCACCGCATCGGTACGCTTACCCTGGCCCTCTGGCTCGCCGGCTGCCAAAGCCTGCCGCCGCCCCATGATGACGGCGCGCTGCAGCGCGAGGCCATGGCCGGCACGGAGAAACCGGTGCCTCAACCGCTGCCGCTCAACACGGCATCCGGCGCGCCGGACCAGAACGCCACGGCGCGGCAGCAGCTCACTACCGGCAGCGGCCAGTTCGTGCGTCCGGTCGGCGCCGCGCAGCCACACAACGCCGCCACGGGCGAAGGCGCGGTGACCTTCAACTTCGAGAACCAGCCGATACAGGCGGTGGTCAAGGCCATTCTCGGCGACCTGCTCAAGCAGAACTACACCATCGTGCCGGGCGTGCAGGGCAACGTGTCCTTCTCCACCTCCGAGCCGGTGGACAGCAGCCAGGCCATCCCGATCCTGGAGACCTTGCTGTCCTGGACCAACAACGCGCTGGTGATGCAGAACGGCCGCTACGTGGTGATGCCGGCCAAGGATGCGGTGGCCGGCAACTTGGTGCCCAGCCTGAATGCGGTGGCGCCGCAGGCCGGCCTGCAGGCCAGGCTGTTCCCGTTGCGCTACATCTCGGCGAACGAGATGCAGAAGCTGATCAAGCCGTTTGCGCGCGCCGATGCGGTGCTGCTGGTGGACGCCTCGCGCAACCTCATCGTGCTGTCGGGTACGCCGTCCGAACTGGACAATTACCAGCGCACCATCCACACCTTCGACGTGGATTGGCTGCGCGGCATGTCGGTGGGCGTGTTCAGCCTGCAGCACGCCAATGTCACCGACCTGATGCCGCAGCTCGACCAGATGTTTGGCGCCAAGGGCGACACGCCGCTGGCCGGCATGCTGCGCTTCATTCCGATCGAGCGCACCAACGCGCTGGTGGTGATCAGCACGCAGCCCAACTACCTGCAGGAAGTGGGCGGCTGGATCACCAAGATCGATCGCGGCGGCGGCAATGAGCCGGAGCTGTTCGTTTACGACGTGCGCAACATCAAGGCGTCCGACCTCGCGCAATACCTGGCCCAGATCTACACCAATGGTGGTGGTGAAGGCGGCGCCGGGGGCCACGTGGGGCCGGGCCTCAACAGCACCACGCTGGGCACGAACGAAAACGCCAACGGCTCGGCCAGCGGCATGGGCAGCACCGCCGGCAGCTTCGGCAGCAGCACTACGCCCACGGTCAGTGGCGTCGGTGGCGGCTTCGGCAGCGCCGGCGGCCTGGGCAACACGGGCACGAACAATCAGTTCGGCACCACCGGCAGCGCATTCGCCAACGGCATGGGCAACACCAGCGGCGGCGCAGCAGGCGGCATGTCCACCTACGGCGGCGGCAACAATCCCAACAACCCCAACAGCGGCGCGGGAACGGGCAAGCAATACATTTCCGAGGACGGCAGCATCCGCATTGGTTCGGTCGATTCGAACAACCAGCTGCTGGTGCGCGCGCGCCCGTCGCAGTGGGAGGAGATGCAGCAGGCGATCAAGCGGCTCGACAACGTGCCGCTGCAGGTGCAGATCGAGATGCGCATCCTCGAGGTCGACCTGACCGGACAGCTGGAATTCGGCGTGCAGTGGTACCTGCAGGGGTTGGCCAACAGCACGCCGATCACCGACAGCAACGGCAACATCGTGGGCGCCCAGACGGCATATCCTGGTATGCGCCACCAGGCCGCACTGGGCGGTGGCGGCAACCAGTACGGCGGCGAGCCGTTCTTCTATTCGTTCCTGAGCGGCAACAGCAAGTTCCAGATCGCCATACGCGCGCTGGAAACCAACGGCAATACCAAGACGCTGTCAGCGCCGTCGCTGGTGGTGCTCAACAACCAGGTGGCGCACATCCAGGTCGGCGACCAGGTGCCGATCAACCAGACCTCGATCGTCCCCGGTCTGGGTTCCACCACCACCGCCTCCACCGCGAGCAGCGTCAGCTACATCCCCACCGGCGTGATCCTCGATGTGCAGCCGCGCGTGAATCCGGGCGGCCTGGTTTACCTCAACGTGCAGCAGCAGGTGAGCAATACCACCGGCACGGCCAACTCGCAGGGCAACTACACCATCCAGCAGCGCGCCGTGGGCACGCAGATTGCCGTGCAGAGCGGGCAGACCGTGCTGCTTGGCGGCCTGATCCAGCAGAACGAAGACAACACCGACACTGGCATTCCCTATCTCAACCGGGTGCCGGTCGTTGGCCGCCTGTTCGGCACCACCAGTCACAACCGCACCCGCACCGAGCTGATCGTGCTGATCACCCCGCGCGTGATCACCAGCAGCGAGGAAGCCAAGCAGGTCACCGACGAGTACCAGCGCAAGTTCGAATCGCTGGCGCCGTTGCGGGCGGCAGCCGAGGGCACCAGCCAGCATCCCTGATGTTTCATGCCGGCGCGGGGCGGCCCTTCGGGCGCCCCGCGCCGATGCGCGCAGTCTTCGGTGACACTGCGATCCCGAATCAGGTCGCCTGCGACGGCCGCTATATGGCCATGCAATCGTTTGGTCGATAGGCCACACCTGTGCACTTGAGCCACCCTCTGGCTCGTGCCAGCATCGAGTGATGACCAACCGGCCCGCAGCCTCGACGCATCTGCGCGACCTCGCGCGACTGCGCCGCGTCCGCGACCGGATCGACAGGGACTACGCGCAACCGTTGGACGTTGAAGCGCTGGCCCAGGGCGTGCACATGTCGGCCGGCCACCTCAGTCGGCAATTCAAGCTGGCCTACGGCGAGTCGCCTTATTCGTACCTGATGACGCGTCGCATCGAGCGCGCGATGGCCTTGCTCCGCCTCGGCGAACTCAGCGTCACCGAGGTGTGCTTTGCGGTGGGTTGCTCGTCGCTGGGCACGTTCACTACGCGGTTCACGGAACTGGTCGGCATGTCCCCCGGCGCCTATCGACGCCAGGAAGCACAGGCGACCGCAGGGCTCTCCTCGTGTGTGGCCAAGCAGGTGACGCGACCGATCAGGAATCGAGAAGCGCGGGCCACCAAGGCGGACATAGACTGAACGCCATGGACCTGACCACCCACTGAGAGAGCACGCCATGGACATCACCATTCACTCGAGCTTCCTACCGCAGAACGACCCTGACGCGGCGGTTGCGTTCTATCGCGATACCCTCGGCTTTGAAGTGCGCCACGACGTCGGCTACGGCGGCAAGCGCTGGATCACCGTTGGCCCGGCCGGCCAGCCCGGCACGTCCATCGTGCTGTATCCGCCGGAAGCGAGCCCCGGCATCACCGATGACGAGCGCCGCACCATCGCCGAAATGATGGCCAAGGGCACCTTCGGCATCATCCTGCTCGCCACCAAGGATCTCGCCGGCGCCTTCGAGCGCCTGCAGGCCCGCGACGCCGACATCGTGCAGGAGCCGACCGACCAGCCGTACGGCGTTCGCGATTGCGCCGTGCGCGATCCCGCCGGCAACATGATCCGTATCCAGCAATTGCGCTGAGCTGCACGACGATTCCGTTGAACAGGGGACGTGTGGCGAACAAGGCCGGGCTGGCCCAGGATGTCTCGCGCCGGCTTGGCAGTTGCCCGTTGCCGCTCTCGCTGCCGTGACCGTTTGAACGAACCCATGCGTCCTGCGACGTCGGAAGTCTGGCGCCTTGCAGGCTCGGAAGGGACAAGGCGCCGGATTCCCTTCGTGGTGGGGATGACGCGCCGAGGCAAGACTCCTTACGATGCCTCCACGCTATTCCAGGCCTTCGACGCATCGCATGGCAGTCATCACGGGCAACGTCATCAAACGCAAGTGGGTCAGGGCCGTATGGGCGATGCTTTGCCTGTCGATGCCAGCCGTGGCGATGCCTGCCGCCGAGACGCCGATCAACTGGGTCAATCCGTACATTGGCACGGCGGGAAGCGGTTCGGAATACGGCGGCACCATGCCGCTGGTCACCACGCCGTTCGGCATGACCAACTGGACGCCGCAGACGCGCCAGAACCGCGTGGGTGTCAGCTCCTACAACTTCGGTGACACCCAGATTCAGGGCTTCATCGGCACACACCAGCCGGCGATCTGGATGGGCGACTATGGTTATGTCACCTTGATGCCGGAGCTTGGCGAAGCGCGCTATGCGCCCGAGGCAAGAAAGCTGCCGTTTTCGCGCAAGGACGAGATCGCGAAGCCTGATTACTACGCGGTGACCATGCAGGCCGGCGCGGGAAGACAAATACGCGCCGAACTTACTGCAACCGACCACTGTGGCTACTTGCGCTTCTGGTATCCCAAGGCCGGCGAGGCCGGCGTGCTCGTCGAGGCGACACGTCCAGGAGTGCGGGGTTACGTGGAGGTCGACGAAGCGCGCCATGAAGTTCGTGGCTACAACCCGGATCGCCAGGACGCCGGGCTCGGACCCCTGGCCCTGCCCAACTTCAAGGGCTACTTCGTCGTGCGCTTCAGGCAGCCCTTTGCGGCCACGCAGGTGTACAGGGACGCCCAAAAGGTGGCTGGGCGAGGCGACATCGAAGGGACCAACGTCGGCGCCTTCGTATCCTTTGATGCCTCGTCCGGCGAGCCGATCGAGGCGCAGGTAGGAACGTCGTTCATCAGCATCGCGCAAGCCGAAGCCAATCTGGACGTCGAACTTCCCCAGTGGGATTTCGACGCGCAACGTCAAAGCCTGAAGAACACCTGGAACGACACGCTTGGCCTGATCACCATCGATGGCGCCAATGCGGACCAGCGGCGCATCTTCTACACGGCGCTCTACCACGCCCTGCTGTACCCCCGGCTGTTCTCCGAACACGGCCGCTACTACAGCGCCTTCGACGACCAGGTCCACCCTGGCGTGTCCTATACCGACTACTCGATCTGGGACACCTTTCGCGCGGAAAACAGCCTGCTGACGTTGATCGCCCCTGAGCGTGTCAACGACATGGTCCAGGCTTTGCTGCAGGATTACCGCGAAGGTGGCTGGATGCCCAAGTGGCCCAACCCCTCCTACACCAACATCATGATCGGCACGCATGCGGACTCGCTGGTGGCCGAGGCGATCACCAAAGGTTTCCACGGCTTCGACTGGCAACTCGCCTATGAGGCCGTGCACAAGGACGCCACGACGCCGCCGGATGGCGACGTGACCCGACGCTGGCGCGACCGCGAGCCGCATACGCCCTATGAGGCGCGAGCCGGCCTGACCTATGCGTTGAAACTCGGTTACATACCGGCCGACAAGGTCGCGGAGGCCGCCTCGAGCACACTTGAGGAAGCTTACGACGACTACGCGGTAGCGCGGGTTGCCCAGGCCACAGGGCATGCTGACGATTACGCTTATTTCCTGCAGCGCGCGGCTAATTACCGCCTTCTCTTCAACCCCGCCCGCGGCTTCATGCAGGCACGTCGCGCCGATGGTTCCTGGGCCTCGCCGAAAGACGGCTGGACGGAGGGTGACGAGTGGACCTACCTCTTCGCCGCCTTGCATGACATCCCCGGCACCGTCGAACTGATCGGCGGATCATCCGCCGCGGAGGCGAAGCTCGATGCGCACTTCCATGGTGGCCACAACCATCATGACAACGAGCCCAGTCACCATTACGGCTACCTCTACGACTTCACCGGTTCGCCCTGGAAGACACAGGATCGCGTTCGCGCCATCGCCGCCGATGCGTACTCCAACACACCGGGCGGCATCCTCGGCAACGAGGACTGTGGCCAGATGTCGGCCTGGTATGTGTTCAGCGCGATGGGCTTCTATCCGCTCAATCCCGCGTCGGGCGAATACATGATCGGCAGCCCGATGTTCACGCACCTCGCCTTGAAGCTCGACAACGGCAAGACCTTCGTCGTCAATGCCAGCAACAACTCGCGTGACAACGTGTACATCCAGTCGGCCACGCTCAACGGCCAGCCGCTTGATGAACCCGTGGTCCGTTACGAGCAGATCATGGCCGGCGGGACGCTGGAGTTCGTGATGGGCCCCCGGCCTTCGCGTTGGGCGGCTCAGTGGCGGCCACAGCCGCTGGCGCCATAGGCGCTTCCACTGGCGTCACGACCAGCTGCTTATGGTCTACCGCGAATAAAAGGCGGGCTGGTCTGGGCCAGCCGGAAAGCCGTCCGCGCCGTCGTCACGCCGCTCCAGCGTGGCATCATGGAAGTGACGGATGAAGGTCGGGCTTGCCCATGACCACGCGTCAAATTCAGGCGCATTCTTTCCACCACGGTAGGCGAGGCAGCCCCAATGGATCGCATCGACGCCATGAAGATCTTCGTCGCAGCACTGGACGAAGGGAGTCTCGCCGGAGCCAGCCGCAAGACCGGACGATCCGCCGCTGCGGTGAGCCGCGCGATAGCGTTTCTTGAAGCGCATGTGGGCGTGCCGCTGCTGCACCGGACCACGCGCTCCATCAAGCTGAGCGAGGCGGGCGAGCGCTATGCGCTGGCGTGTCGCAAAGTACTCATGGACCTGGAAGAAGCGGACCGGAACGCTGCGGGTGAACGTTCCGTTCCTCGCGGCATGCTGAACATTAGCGCCACCGTATTCTCGGGCGTTGAAGTGCTTCGTCCGATCGTGGACGCCTTCATGGATGAATTCCCCACCGTCAGCGTGCGGATGAACCTGCTCGAGCGCGCGGTCAACCTGGTGGAAGAGGGCTTGGATCTGGCGTTGCGCATTACGCACCTCGCCGATTCGACCCTTGTGGCGCATCGGGTCGGCGAAGTGCGGCGAGTGATCGTGGCGTCGCCGCGTTATCTCGCCACGCATCCACGGATTTCCGAGCCGGCGGATCTTGGCAAGCACCAGGTCATTGCCTCGACCCATATGGGGCCCGACTCGTGGAGTTTTCCACCTGTCGAGGGCTCGTCCATCGCGCGCTCCGTGGCGTTCACGCCGCGCCTTGTCGTCAACAATGTGCGCGCGGCCGTGGCTTCGGCGGTGGAAGGGCACGGGCTGACCCGGGTGCTCTCCTATCACGTGGCCGGCGAAGTGAGGCAGGGTCTGCTGCAGGTTGTTCTGCCCGAGGCGGAGCCGGCGCCCATCCCGGTGCACATCGTGTCGCCGTTCGGGCGGCTGTCTGTCCCCAAGGTTCGGGCGTTTGTCGATTTCGCACTGCCGCGGTTGCGTTCGCGTTTCGCCAGCCTGTCCAAGGAAATGGAGATGGCGCCCAAGGCGCCGATTCAACCGCGCCGCGGAAGAATGTCTACCGAATGACGTGGATTCGCACGTCCAAAGTCTGCGCGTAGCTTGTGTTCATCGGGTCAGCAACCCGGTCGGCATACCGCCGAAACGTTCACAACTACCGGAGACTCAACCATGAACAGTCAGCAGAAAGTCGCCATCGTCACTGGCGCATCGCAGGGTATCGGCGCGGGCCTCGTCAAGGCCTTCCGCGATCGCAACTATCGTGTCGTCGCCAATTCCCGCAACATCCAGGCCTCCAGCGATCCGGACGTGATCACGGTGCAGGGCGACATCGCCGACCGCGCCGTCGCGCAGAAGATTGTGTCGGAAGCACTGGCTCGCTTCGGTCGTGTCGACACGCTGGTCAACAACGCTGGCATTTTCACCGCCAAGCCGTTTACTGCTTATACGGCGGACGATTACGCCAACAACCTCTCCGTGAACCTCAACGGGTTCTTCAATATCACGCAGCTGGCCATCTCCGAGATGGAGAAGCAGGGTAGCGGCCATGTCGTGAGCGTCACGACCAGCCTTGTGGACCATGCCATCGATGGCGTGCCTTCGGTGCTGGCCTCGCTCACCAAGGGCGGCCTCAACGCGGCGACCAAGTCGCTTGCCATCGAATACGCCAAGCGCGGCGTTCGCGTGAATGCCGTGTCGCCGGGCGTGATCAAGACCCCGATGCACGGTCCCGAGACCCATGATTTCCTCGCTGCGCTCCATCCGGTCGGTCGCATGGGTGACATCGCCGACATCGTGGATGCCGTGCTGTACCTGGATTCGGCCGGTTTCGTGACGGGCGAAGTGCTGCACGTCGACGGTGGCCAGAGCGCGGGTCACTAAAGCGAACGCGGGCGGGCTTCGGCCCGCCCTGCACACATCGAGGAGAACGTCATGCCTTACATAAACATCCAGATCACGCGCGAGGGCACGGCGCCTGGTCGCAACGCAGTGACGGCGGAAGAAAAGGCCGCCCTGATCAAGGGCGCGAGCCAGCTGATGCTGGACGTGCTGAACAAGCCCTTCGATTCCACCTTTGTGGTGATCGACGAGGTGGATCCGGACAACTGGGGTTGGGGTGGGTTGCCGGCCCTTGAGTTCCGCAAGCAGCGGGAAGCGTCGAGGCGGTGATGCATAGGCAGCGTTCGGATGGCCACTCAGATCTGCTAATCGAACACAGCAGCGGCTCAAGGTCGTCATTCCGACGAAGGTCGGAATCCAGGGGTTTTAAGGCTCTGGACCCCAGCCTTCGCTGGGGTGACGGTTTCGTGCTTTGCAGCGCTTGAGTCAAGTCAGCCGGAGTACCATGCGATCGTCATGTGGTTCGTTATCTAACTGCCGAGATGGCATTCCGGTAGGTCACGGTTTCCTGGCGATCTTCAGCCTCGCCACCCCATGAACATCTTCAGATCGGCTGCCACCCGCTTCGGATGAGGACGTCATGCATCACTCTCGCCTATGTGCACTGCTCATCGACTGCAATACGGCTGACGTCGATCAGGCCGCGAGCTTCTGGGCCGCGGCGCTGGGGCGAGCAGTCGACCCGGAGCACCCTGGCACGCGCGACAACTACCGCATGCTGGAAACACCGGATGGCGAACCCATCGTTCAGATCCAGCGGGTGTCGCATGAGAGCCGGGTGCATATTGATATCGAGACCGATGACATCCCGGCTGAAGTGGCGCGCCTGGAAAAACTGGGCGCTCGCGTGGCGGAGCGCCTCGAGCGTTGGGTGGTGATGCAGGCGCCGACGGGGCATCGATTCTGCGTCGTGCGGTTTCAGCGTCCGGGCTTCCCAAAGAATGCCAATCGCTGGGATTGACCGGCGTTGAGCCGGGCGGCGGGAATTCGCTAGCATTCCTGGCGGCGGCCTTGTTCGGGCGGCCGTCAACGAAGCGTATGGCGGCAGGCGCGCCAGCGCTTTATCTGAAGCGGCATTCGCCACGATGGGTTTGATTCGGAGTATCGAATGTGGGACGTCACCAAGGGCGAGTACCAGCGGCGCACTGATCGCCTGCACTGGAACGCCCCATGAAACCGGAAGACCTCCAGCGATTGGTCACGATGGCCATGCCCTACGGCAAGTACCAGGGTCGCCTTATCGCCGACCTGCCGGGCGCGTATCTCGCGTGGTACGCACGCAAGGGCTTCCCGCCGGGAGATCTCGGCAATCTGCTTGCCCTCGCGCTGGAGCTCGATCACAACGGTCTGAAGCCGCTGCTCGACCCGCTCAGAAAGCGTCGATAGAGCGCGCTTCGCGCATCCTGTGGGCGCATTGTCCGGAACTGGCGTCCGGCGACGTTCACTGTCGAGATGAAGTGGACGTCTGCGAATTGCAAGTGCTCCTGGCGTGCTTCCCGCATCGAGTCATGATGACGCACCCCGGTCTGAAGGCGCCCAACGGCCTTCGTCAAGCACATACAATTTCTGTCGCCAACCATTCCGCCTATTGGCGCAGCGACTCTTGAGGACCCCTTGTGAGCGAACAGGACATGACCACCGAAGAGGCCCTCACCTTCCTCGAGAAGTTTGTTGGCCAGGACTACGTTGACCCGGTCGCCCAGATGGCGCAGGCCGCGCGCAAGGCCATCGCGAAGATCAAGGAGACGATGGACGAGCTCGACCTGGCGTCACCAATCCGCGATCGCGTGCGCCAAACCTATGGAGAGTGGGTGCGGGAGGTGGTTGGGCTCATCGACGATGTGCACTTCGGTTCCATGCACGCCGAAGCCCGGTCCACTACCGCGGCGGACGACGCGCAGCTTCCGTCACTTTATGCGGATCTAGCCCGGGCGTCGTGAGCAAACGGGTCTAGCAACTGCGCCGCCAGCCGGGAATTGCCATCCTTCAGGAAGACAGCGAGGCGAACTTCGGTTCGCGTTTGTTTTGAACGCGCTTCCGGGATCAGTGCAGGTCAGGCCGGTTTGTCGGGATTTACTCCGACTGGGCTCGCAGGGGCCGCGCTCCCAGGTTGCCGCGACTTCGCGTCGCATGGCATGGGCAAGAGCGTTCTCCGCCAGCCATGACAAGACGGTCGCTGCGTTCAGTGGCTTCTTCGCTTTCCTTTGACATGCTGCCCACATTTGACCCCGCGTTGGCGAGCAGCCGGGCCAGGCGCCCAATGCAATCTTCTCCATCGACTCTAATGCTTCGTGACGGTCGGAATTGGCCGCACACAGATGGTGGTCATCCCGTATCGAAATGCCTTGAAGAAAACCGGCGGCGCGCGAGGCGCCGCCGGTTGCTCAATGTGAGGCTCAGAAGGCGTTGAGCCAGAGCGACAGATTGGTGACATCCAGTGTGCCGATGCCAGCCCCGTCGTCATAGCCGGCGATGCCCGAGTAGAACCAGTTGTCGCCGTGGGTGATGTCGTGGAACGGGCTGAACGATCCACCATAGCCGAGCACGTTCTGCAGCAGATAGATCTGCGGATTCCAGAAGCCGATGCGGCGATGGTCAGCCTGCTTCAGCAGTGCCGTGATGCCGTTGAGCTGCGGCGCTACGAAACTGGTTCCACCCGCCTGGACCGTTCCTACGTCGGGCAGCGTCGTATACACCAAGTAACCAACTTCCGGATCGGCATTGAGCGACACGTCCGGCTGATTGCGTCCATGGAAGTTCGCAGGAAGCTTCAGGAGCTCAATATTGCCGTCTACGACGTCCACCCAGTTCTGGTTGGGCTCGGTCGTGCGGATACCATGGGTGAAGAGCTGATAGAACGGTTCTTGAAAGACGATGCTGACACCACCGCCGCCGCCTGTTGAGAACAAGTCGACATTGCGTCCAGCGTAGGTGTTCAGATAGTTCTGAAGTCCTTGCCAGCCCCACACCTCTTCCGTGGGCACTACAAACGGTACGGTGGCGCCTCTGAAGATATGCGAGTAGGGCAGCGTGGTGCCGCCGGCCGAGGTAATGGCGGGGTCCGAGGCCGGATGATCGACAGTCAGCACCTTGGTGAAGAACGGGTAGGGAGCGCCGTCACGGTTGGTGTCATACGCTCCCGAGTCGCCCGCAGCGGCAAACAGGGAAATACCTTGTACTGCTGCTTCGAGGTACAACTGATGGAAGGCTGCGAATTCCCCCCGGTTGTCGATGTTGCCATCGAACGCCGTCGGGTACAGGAACACCTCCGGTTCACCCCAGCTGGTCGAGATCGAGTCGACGACGTTGTCGGAGATGGCTTGATTGAAGGCGTCGATGAAGGCCGGGTCAGTGTTGGGGGCCTGGTACACGCGAATGTTGGCCTGCGGCGCTAGCCCGCCCGATTGCTCGACATCCAGCGTTGTCTCATCGGACCCGGCGGCCCCGCTCAGCTGGCCCCCTCCATCCACGGGGATATCGAGAATGCGGTTTGACTTCACCGGCAGCCCGATCATTGCCCAGTAGGTGTAGGCATCCATCGGAGTGAAGTCGGCCAGCGTGACGATGCCTACCGTGGAGCCAGCGCCACTGATGCCGGCGGCGTAGAGCGGATTGATGTCATAGATGTTGGCAACGTCGAACACCGTGAGTGGCGTGCCAAACGTGACGGACGGGCTTCCGCTGGCCGATGCCGTGGACGACCGAACGAAGTTGGATGTAGCAGAGAAGTTCGGCTGTTCGAGCGAGCGATGGTTCTTTGGCGTGCGGAACGATTCGTTTGACAAGCCAGCTACGTGTGCGACGACATCCACCAGTCCTGCCGGATAGCTTGGGTTGTGATCAGGGCGATGGTAGACGCGGCCGTTCCTTACATAGTTACGGAGACCGATGGCGAACGCGGCGTTGAACTGGGCGGCAGTACCACTGGCCTTGATCAGTAGATGGTTGCTCGCCACTTCATTGACTTGGATACCGTGAGTCTGCAGATAGTGGGTTACGCGACTGATTTCCGCATCGCTTGCGCCAAACCTGGCGGCAAATTGCTCCGTGGTGATGAACTGCCGGAAGTTGGATGTTCCGGGGCTGGAGACATCCCTGGCAAAGTTCTCCAGTGCATCCTGATTGTGGACACGCAGGACGACGGACGCGTTGATCAGTGCGTTCGCGCTGGTCGCGCCCGCCTCGGTGGCTTGGCCGGGATTGGCGGCAAGTGCGGTCGACACGGTGGCGCCGGCGAGAAGCAGCGTCAGCGACGCCGTCACCAGCTTGCGCTTGAGGTGCAATAGCATGGCAGGTCTCCTCATGAAGGTACGATGGCGAGGGCCTGCTAGCACGGATGCACGTGCGCTCCGACCTTAATGCAGTGGTTGCAGTGGTTGCGCCGGATGGCCGGCATCCCTGCAGGCGCGCCGATCGGGCCGCCACAATCATAGACAAAGTCCCGTGCACGACTCCCCGAACCGGCAGGTGTCGCGACGATCCCCCTCGATGCATCTAGGTGACGTGAAAGAGTGCGTCTGACGCTGGTTTCTTCAAGGGTGGAAGGTGGCTCATCTGGTGAAGGCCAATCACAACTGGGTCACCGTTAGTCGATGCATGTCGTAGATAGTTCCTATGGCCTATCGACGAGAGACATGAATGGGATGCGAGTTGCTTGCCGGAACCTGACGTCAAGGCCGACGCCAATCGATAGCCGAAGGAAGTGGCGCCGCTGCAACCGTGCCTATCAGATCAATCCGCACGGTCAGGCCCATGTGAACAGCCACGGCTTGGTAACCACGTAGCGTGGCAGGACGACGTCTGCACGTTGAGAACTCATCTCCTTGGCGACTTCCTCTTTGTTCGCGTGAAGAGGCTTGAACCTGCGCGGGATGAATGCTCGTTTCGACGTATCCATCAACGACGGCGCGGATGTTCCCTCAAGGCCGGCCAGGGAGTTTGAAGCTGGTAGCGAATTGCATCCGCTCTCGACCGGCTGAAGTCTCAACCCATCGCAGGCCTTGGAATAAAGCCGGATGCACGATGAAACTCGGGAGTGACATTGGCTAAATCATGGAGCTTGAATTGGCGCACGAGGGTTGTGATCGCATGCTTCGCAGTGGTTTATCTGCATATTCTCAGACCATGGAGCCAGCCCAATCCCTCGATGTCCGCTGATTCCTACTCTTGTACAGGCGCCGCGTTCACATTGGCCTTGCTTCCACGAGGGACCAGGCTTTGGATGGCTGTAGGAGCTGCGCTCGGCATAGGGCTGCTGATCTTGATCGTGGCTCTCCGGCGCAACTAGCGCACCGTCTGCTTCCGACTGGAAGGGAACCCACCCAAAGTACTGACCGGCCCTAAACCAGGTCGCTACCACTCAAAACGTCCGTCGTGCGCCCGGCAGGGGTGATCAAGAGATGCATGGGCAGTCTCGAGTTGATCGCTCTGGCGCAATCCGCGAAGTCGTTGATGGTTTCCCCGATGCGGATCCGCATTCCATTGCTGGCATACAGGATGATTTGCCCAGAGTCATTGTCCTGGGCGTACTTGGCTCGAACAACATCGGCGAATTCCATCTTCCTGAGGAAGAGCGCGCCCGTCCGTATGGATGTTGCGTCGAGTATCACGCGATAGCTGTAGAGGTATATGCCGAGCAAGGTGCTGACGAGGAAGTACGCTGCGACGACCACTTTTCCAGCGAACAGCATCGTGAGACTTGGCTGCGCCGCTATCAGGAAACCTAGCGCGTAGAGGCCAATGAGGCAGAAAAGCGGTGTGCCCATAGGCAACCGATATGTCGAATGCTCGCCCACCATCAAATCTCTGTGTCGTGCCATGGGTTGCAGCCCGGCTGTAGCTTGGCCCGGAAACGGGGCTGTGGCGCCCGATGCCAGGGAATGCGCGCCATGGGTCCTTCTCCCCCAAGTCTTCGTGGAGTATTCGCTGGCCATGGCGGATCTGGAAATAACAAAACGGCAGGAGCATGTAACGCCTGTGCATAAGCGACTTTTCGGGCGATCCAGCCCATAAGCGGCGTGTGTTCCAGCCGTGGTCTCCGGGTCGACGGTGGGGACTGCTTCCGGCCCGAAACGGAAGCGCCGTTCTGTCGTTGTCATTCAAATGGACGAAGCCCCGCGCAGCCTTGAATGCCCCGGCGCATCACCAGTGACGCTCGCCCACGGGTGCGGTCCATCCTGCCTTTGCGTTGCAGTTCGCGTCCCCGGCTTCCCGAGGGATAACTGTCGTGGTCGACCACCGCGGCACGGCTCTGCCTGGCCCTGGGTGTCTCGCCATGCCTATCTAAGCTATTGATGTAACGACGAAAGCACGGGCTGGCCTGGCGCCCGCTCCCTGCCGCTTTGTGCCATCATTCCCACGACGGCATGGATGGCGGATTTCTGGGGGCGTCGATGAACTTCCAACAGCCATGAATACAGTCGGGGCCGGGTCCGTGGACCTGCGCCCCAGTAGGGGGACCGAGCGTGCTGCTGCGGATCAACCTCATACTGCTAGTCGCCTTCGCGCTCGGCATGGCCGCGATCTCCCTGGTCGTGACTTCAACGCTGCAGGAAAACGCAACGCGCGAAGTCCTTGCCCAGGCCGGTCTGATGATCGACAGCGCTGCGGCCATTCGCACCTATACCGAGACCGAGATCGGGCCGTTGCTCGACGACAAGATGGCCAGCGCGTTCCGCCCGCAGAGCGTGCCGTTTTACGCAGCGACGCAACACTTCATCACGCTGCGCAAAGAGCACCCCGACTACGCGTACAAGGAAGCCACGCTCAACCCCACCAATCCACGCGACCGCGCGACGGACTGGGAAGCGGACATCGTGCAGCGCTTTCGCAATGACGGCGCTACCCGACAAGTAAGCGGTACACGTGAGACCCCCATGGGCAGAAGCCTTTACGTGGCGCGCCCGATCCGCGTCGAAGCTGGCTGCCTGGCCTGCCATAGCCTGCCTTCCGCGGCGCCTGCAACGATGCTCGCGCGCTATGGCAGCGACAACGGATTTGGATGGCAGCCAGATGAAGTCGTTGGCGCGCAGATCGTCTCAGTGCCGTTCGCCAGTGCGGAGGCCAACGCCGGGCGCGTCCGCCGCGAGGTGCTGACTGCCATCGGTGCGGTGCTCGCCAGCGTATGGCTGATCGTCAATGCTTCGCTCTATCTGCTGGTCATTCGCCCGGTTCGCCGGATCGCACGAATAGCCGACCAAGTGAGCCTCGGCGACACGGCGGCCCCCGATTTCCCGAAAGGCGGAGGGGCTGAGGTGACTGCCCTGTCGGCCGCCTTCAATCGCATGCGCAAGAGCCTGGACAAGGCGCTGCGAATGCTGGGCGGCTGAGCCATGACACACGATCTCTTCGTCAGCTATTCGCAGCCGGATCGTGAGGCTGCGTTTGCGCTGGTGCGCCGCCTGGAGGAACACGGCATCAGCGTCTGGATCGCGCCGCGTGACGTTTCCCCGGCGGCCGACTGGGCCGCCGAGATCATCGACGCGATTGCCAGTGCGCGGCTCATGGTCCTGGTTTTCTCCGGCAGCAGCAACGACTCGGACCAGGTGCGCCGCGAGGTGGAGCGCGCAGTGCACAAGCGCTTGCCTATCCTCCCGTTCCGGATAGAAGACGTAGTGCCATCGAAGAGCCTGGAGTATTTCCTCAGCACGCAACACTGGATGGATGCCTTTCCGTCTCCCCTTGAACCTCATATCGATCGTCTGTGCGATTACCTCGATACGTCCCTCGGAGGTTTCGCCATTCACGACAGTCACGCCACGCACGAGCCATCGCGAGCCGCCGGGCAAGCGGATTCCGGACGTCCGTCCGCCGGCGTCGACGCGGCTCACCTGCGGCTGCTGGAAGTAGAGCTAGCCAGGCGCATCGGCCCTGTGGCCGGACACCTCGTGCGCCGGGCGGCGCAGGCTTGTGGTGACCTGGACGACCTTGCGCGGCGACTGGCGCCGGAAATCGACAGCGAGCCGGAGCGACGGATTTTCCTGGAAGCCTGCTGGCGGATCGGCAAGGGCAAGTAGCCGTCCGGGCGCTACGGACGGCGCGAATACGTCGATAGCTCGGTGTGAAGGAGGGAGCTCGCCAATTTCGCCCCGTCGGCGCGTGGGTGTACCCGCTTTATTGCCGGGGGATGGACAGGGCGCGAGGTTCGAAAACCCGAACGTAGCTATTAGTGCGTCCTACGCGGTGGTGCATCCGCCATCACCCCGGTCGGAAGCCGCCGCCAGTGTCATTCCGGGCCACGCAGTGCTGAGCAAGCCGTTCCTGAAGTAATCTCTTCGAGTTTGATGCGAATGCCAAACCGTGCGCAGGCCACGGATTATCGGTAAGCCAACAGTGGCAGAGCGCCATCATGTGGGTCCCGCGCCATGACGAAAGTTTCCAGATTCCGTCAGCTTGTCTTTGCGTTGATCACGACATTGTTGACTGTGGGCGGTGTCCGGGCCGATGACCGCACGGCAGCCTCCGCTTGCCAGGAAGGTGTTGAACTCTTCCTGTCCAACCCGAGCAAACAGACGTTATCGACCCTTGATGGCGGCGATGACAGCGGATGCTGGGCTTTCGTCAGTTCAACAAGCGAAACGTTGGATCAATTGCTGTTGCATGTCGAAAGTGGGGACTTCTGGTCTGCCAGATTCCTGGCGGAGCACTTGAGTCAGCTTGATGGCGGAGAGCTGGAGGACAGCCTAGTTGCGCTTGGCCAATTTGGCGATCACCACGCGACCGAGTTGCTGAGGTACGCGAAAAATCGAGTGATATCCGATCGACAGATGGTTGATGCGTTGGTCATGCTTCCCCTGTCGCTGAGTGACGACTTTGACGCACAGCTGAGATGGATGAGGAACAGGCGTTCGCGTGTGGCGAGCGTCTATGACAATGACCTTGCGATTGAGCGTGCTCTTGCGCTGCGTAGCATCGATAGCCACATATCGGAGATAGAGGCGGCGCGCCGTTGATCGTTTTGCCCGCAAGAAGGTCGATCCAGGCGCCTTGTGACGCGTGCGGCTTGTCGGGGCGGCGCGCAGCTCGGTTGCCAAGTTCGAGGGTGACCCGCCGTTTCACCTCAATGGTTGCAGATTTCAGTCAGAGTGATCGAGATTCGAGTGCGCGCCGAATACCCCGCTGGCGATGATCACGCGTCCGGACCGCCACTCCGGTTATAGTCCGGGAAGCTCCGCTTCTGACCCTGGGCGCACCTAATGATCAAGGCGAGTGACGAGCGACCGTCGTGATCTCGTGCTGCCCTCGGGCTGTTGCAGCTTTCTGAAGCGCGCAAAGGGGCTTGCAGGTTGTGCAGTGGCTATTCTCTGCTTACGGAGGGAAGGATGGGTCCGCAGGTAGCAGTCGGAATGGATGACGCCAAAACCATGGCGGAACCGGGAACGGATCAGCATGTTCCCATCGACCTTCACGCGAATTTGACGTTACTCGGCGTGGTCGGGACCGCCGTACTGACACAACTCATCGCGTGGCCATTCCTGCTGCGGCACTGGGGAGCAAGTGCGCTGTGGGTCGCCGTCCCGCTCGTGGTGCTGACTCCGGCGCATTGGGGGCTGATCCATGAATCCATCCATGGGCGACTCCTGGAGCAGCGGCGGCTGAGCGAGTGGGTTGGAAGAGCGTTGGCCATCGCCCTCGCGTTGCCATTCGATGCGGTGCGCTTCGGTCACCTGATGCATCACCGTTTTACGCGGGAGTCCTATGACCGCCCGGACGTCCATGATGGCGCGACGCCTCACGTCCTTGCTAGTGTCGGCTATTACGCGCACTTGTTGGGCGGCATGTATCTGGGGGAAGTTGCGCTGCCGTTGCTCACCTTTCTGCCTTCAACCTGGGCGTGCCGACTCGTCGAGCACAAGCTTCGCAGCGAAGAGCCCACAGGACGGGACATCCAGCGGATGTTCGTTGCCTTTGCAGGTAACAAGGAGCGGCGCACTCGCATAAGGCGTGACTGGATGCTGTCGGTTGCGCTCTACGGCTGCGTCTTTTACTTCTATGGGGCGTGGTGGCCGGCGCTGGCCGTAACGATGGTCTTGCGAGGCATATGGATCTCTCTGGCCGATAACCTGCCGCACTACGATGTCACGCTTGACGAAGAGGGGCGGGCGCGCAATTTTCGCGCGCCGGCCATCTGGCGACCGGTGTTGATGAATCATCACCTTCACCGGTTGCACCATCAGCATCCATCGCTGCCGTGGACGGCGCTTCCGTTGATCGCTCGCCCAGCCTCCGAAGCTAGCGCCGCGGACGCCGGCTATTTCCGGGCAGCTTTGAGGCAATTTCGCGGGTTCGGCAGAGTACGTTAAGGGAGCCGTGATCGGGCCGCCGTCAGTCGTGGGCAGACACGAGAATTTCTCATCGTTCCGGCGCGGCGGAAGCAAGTCGTCGATTGAGTCTAATCCCTGCCTGGCTGTATCAAGCGCTGCTTGCGACCCGTAGCGGACGACTGGATCGCTGGCGTTCTTCCCTGCGCTCCGTGGGCGGTCGATCAAAGTAAGGTAGAGGCCAATGGTGATTCCCATCTTGATCGTGAGGGACATGGTTGAGGCCATGCGCTTTTACACGGCTGTACTGGATTTTCGGATTGCGTTTGCGTGGCCCGACGAGCGGGCCATCTACGCCGGACTCATGCGTGGCGCAGACGAAATGCATCTCGCACTTGCGACAAAAGAGGGCCATTACGGGCACGGTTCGGCGATCGTGCTCTGCGACGATGTCGACTCGGCGTTCGAGTCGTTCAGGGCGCGAGGCCTTGTCGTGCCGACACGTGCTGGATCGCCGGTGCACGATGCGCCGGTCGATCAGAGTTGGGGTACGCGCGAGGTATACATCGATGACCCCAGTGGCAACACCCTTGTGTTCCAGCAACGCTAGAACGGCCTGCGGTCGACCCGGGGTGGACAACCATTTTCGAAGGGGGCAAATAGACCCCGTCATATTCGGGCCGCCCCTGCTGGCGCTGGCGGCATCGGCGCTTTCGGGGGTGGTCAAGATCGAGGCGAAGAACGTGATGCTGGCGCGCTAGAGAAGAGCGTTCGCGCGTTTCGCTCCAGCCTTTCTCATGGGGAAGAGAAACCCGCCATTCAGCGCCAACGAGAGACCTTCCTCGGCTGGGCGGCCTGAGGGCAACGCCGCCCCGTTATCATTGGCGGGATGAGCAACTCGCCGTCCTTTCCCATTACCCCTGTGCTGCCGGAGATCAGCGCCTCGCTTGCCGCACATCCGCGGCTGGTGCTGGAGGCGCCGCCGGGCGCCGGCAAGACCACCCAGGTTCCACTGGCATTGCTCGGGCAGCCGTGGATGACCGGGCACAAGATCCTGGTGCTGGAGCCACGTCGCATCGCGGCGCGCGCCGCCGCGCAGTTCATGGCCAGGCAGCTGGGCGAGGAAGTGGGCCAGACGGTGGGCTACCGCATCCGCTTCGAGTCGCGGATCAGCGCCGCCACCCGTATCGAAGTGGTGACGGAAGGCATCCTTACCCGGCTGATCCAGGATGATCCCGAGCTCAATGGCATCGGCGCGATCCTGTTTGACGAATTCCATGAGCGACACCTCGCCGGTGATCTTGGCGTGGCGCTGGCGCTGGACGTGCAGGGCACCTTGCGCCCGGATCTGCGCATCGTGGTGATGTCCGCCACGCTCGATGGCGAGCGCATCGCGCAGTGGCTCGACGCGCCGCGCATCTCCAGCCCCGGCCGGAGTTTCCCGGTGCGGGTGGACTATCCGCCGGCCCGTGTGCAGGAGAGTGTGGAGCATCAGCTGGCGCGT
Organism: Dyella solisilvae; assembly: GCF_003351225.1. Taxonomy (GTDB): domain Bacteria; phylum Pseudomonadota; class Gammaproteobacteria; order Xanthomonadales; family Rhodanobacteraceae; genus Dyella; species Dyella solisilvae. Next base: position 416,134 of record NZ_QQSY01000002.1, on the reverse strand, counting down.
ATCGCACGGCAGGCGCTGGAAGAGAACGAGGGCGATGTGCTGGCGTTTCTGCCGGGGCGGCGCGAGATCGCGCGGACGCAAGCCGTGCTTGAGGCATCGCTGGACGAGCGCATCGAGATCGTGATGTTGCACGGCGAGCTGTCGATGGCCGAGCAGCAGGCGGCGCTGAGTCCGGCCGAGCCGGGCACGCGACGCGTGGTGCTCGCCACCAATGTGGCCGAGTCCAGCGTCACCCTGCCGGGCATCCGCGCGGTGGTGGACAGTGGCCTGGCGCGCGAGCCGCGCTTCGATCCCAACTCCGGCTTTACACGCCTGGAGACAGTGAATATCTCGCAGGCCTCCGCCGATCAGCGCGCCGGCCGTGCCGGCCGCGTCGCCGAGGGCACGGCGTATCGCCTGTGGCCGCAGAGCAAACGGCTGGACGCCTCGCGCACCGCGGAAATCGCCCAGGCCGAACTCTCCGGTCTCGCGCTGGAACTGGCGGCATGGGGCATCACCGCCGGCAGCGGCAATGATTTGTGCTGGCTCGATGCGCCGCCGTCAGGCGCGTTGGCGCAGGGTCGCGAGCTGCTGGTGCTGCTGGGTGCGCTGGCGGCCGACGGTCGCATCACCTCATTAGGCCGCGAGATGCTCGAACTGGGCGCCACGCCGCGCCTCGGCGCTGCCGCCCTGCGCGCGGCGCCTGAGTTGCGCGCACTGGTGGCGGACCTGCTGGCGTTGATGGAGGCGCGTTCGCCGCTGCGCGGCGAGTTGGCGCGCACCGACGATTTCCGCGCGCGCGTCACCGCGCTGCACGCCTGGCGCGATCGTCATACGGCCGGCGCGCGTGGCGGCGCCGATGCGGGCGCGCTGGCCGCGATCGAGCAGGCCAGCAAGGGCTGGCGCCGCCGGCTCGACGTCCGCAGCGCGGCTAGCGGCATGCCCGACAGCCACGCGGTGGGTGACCTGCTATTGCATGCATTCCCCGATCGCGTCGCGCGCCGCGACGACGGCAACCCCTTGCGCTACACGCTCGCCAACGGCCGTGGCGCGCGGCTGCACGAAAGCACCGCGCTGCTCGGCGAGCCCTGGCTGGTGGCGCTGGATCTTCGCTTCGAGGCGCGCGACAGCCTGATTCTCGCCGCGGCGCCGCTCGATCCGCGCGTGCTGGAGCGCGACTACCCGTCGCAGTTCCGGCGCGAGCGCGTGCTGCGCTGGAACGATCAGCGCAACGCGATGGAAGCCTTCGAGGAACATCGCTACGCCGCCATCGTGCTGGATCGTCGAAGTGTGCCGGTAACGGCGGAAGACGCGCTGCCCGCGCTGCTCGCGGCGATCCGCGCCAAGGGCGTCGACACGCTGCCGTGGAGCGACAACGCACGTCGCCTGCGGGCGCGCATGCAGGCGCTGCGTGCTTGGATGCCCGAGCTTGGCCTGCCGGATCTCTCCGATGAGGCCCTGCTCGCTTCGCTCGACGACTGGCTGGCGCCGTACCTCAACGGCAAGCGACGCATCGACGCCCTGAGCGCCGAGGAACTGTCGCAGGCGCTCGGCAGCCTGTTCGACTACGAACAGCGCCGCCAGCTCGACGCGCAGGTGCCCGAAAGCCTGACGGTGCCCAGCGGCATGAGTCGCCGCCTCGACTACGCGGAAGGCGAACCGCCTGTGCTCGCGGTGAAGCTGCAGGAGCTGTTCGGCCTCGCCGATACTCCGCGCATCGCCAACGGTCGCATTCCGGTGACTTTGCACTTGCTGTCGCCGGCTGGCCGCCCGATCCAGGTCACACAGGACCTCAAGGGCTTCTGGGAGCGCACTTATCCGGAAGTGAAAAAAGAGCTGAAGGGGCGCTACCCGCGCCACCCCTGGCCGGATGATCCGTGGACGGCGGCTCCCACCCACCGCGCCAAGCCGCGGGGTACCTGAGGCGAGGGTGCGCGCGCCACCCTTGGATCGATGGTGAGGTGAGATGCGCGTGGTAAGTTTGCCGCGCAACCAACCACATGGGGACGAGGCATGCAGCGCAAGGGATTTTCAGGCTTGATCGCATGGATGGTGGCGATGGTCGCGTTCGCCGGCATCGCGCCGATGGCGCGGGCCGCAACGGACGACGCAGCGACGATCCGCCAGATCATGCTCGACCAGCAGGCGGCATGGAATCGCGGCGACATCGTCGCCTTCATGCAGGCCTACAACGACGCTACCGACACCACTTTCATCGGCTCCCGGATTCGCCACGGCTATCGCCCGATCCTGGAGAACTACCAGAAGAACTACGCCTCGAAAGAACAGATGGGTACGCTCAGCTACTCGGACATCGAGGTACGGTTGCTGCCGTGCGCCGATGGCGTCGCAACCTACGCCATGGTGACGGGCCGCTTCCATCTCGAGCGTACCGCCCATGGCGATGCCGGCAAGGACGACGGCGTCTATTCGCTGTTGTGGCAGCGGACGGCCAGCGGCTGGAAGATCGTCCTCGACCACAGCAGCTGACGAGTGGTCGGCCCGACGGCGGGCTGACGGCGCGCCTTCGTCGCGCCCGCGCGGCGCACGAAGGCGCGGCGATCGATGGAGGGTGTCATGTCCGCAGAGATCCGCGCTTCGCGTGATGTGATCGTCCGCACCGAGCGGTGGGGAGAAGCCATGGCCTTCTACGGCGAGGTGCTCGGCCTGGCCATGACGCCGGCGGGCGATGCGCTCGCCCGCTTCGAGACTGGTGCCTTCGCCCTGTATGTGGAGCGCGGCAGCGCGCATGGCCCGGTGTTCGAGTTCCTGGTCGACGACGTCGCGGCGACCAGGGATCGTCTGCTCGCCGCCGGCTGCACCCTGGTCGAGGAGGATGCATCGGTTCCGCGCTGCTACTTGCGCGATCCGTTTGGCCTCATCTTCAACCTCGGACGGGCCAGCGCGTGAGTGATCAACCGCCGCCGTGGTGCGCGTCGAGCCAAGGCGCCAGCGACACGGCCCAGATGTTGTCGCTGCCGTTGTCCCACGCCTGCATGCGCGCGAGGTCCTGTGCAGCCTGTTCGCGCGTGCGCGGGTAATTCACCTTCACCGAGCGCGTGCTGCTGAAGTACAGGGTGCGGTGATCCGGACCCAGGTGCGAACCCCACGGGCCCTTCGCGTTGATCACGGGGCCCAGGTCGATCGGCTTGCCCCAGGCCTCGCCCTCGCGAAAGGCGATATAGAGCCGATCCGGATCGTCCTTGCCGGTGAAATTGGCGTCGAACACGATGAACGATTCATCGGGCGCGATGGCCGGGTCGAGCTTGTGGGCCGCGGCGTCGCCCAGCGGCACGGCTACGGGCGGCAGATAGTGGCCGTCCCTGTACTGCGAGCGGAACAGGCGGAAGTCGCCATCGCCGCCGGGCCGCTGGAAGTACACGCTGCCGTCGGCGGCGATGCTCGGCGCATAGGTGCGCGTGCTGCTGTTGACGCTATCTGGCAATCGCGCCGGTTTGCCCCAGCCATTGCCTTGGCGGTTCACCCGCCACAGGTGTCCGCCCGAGCCGGGACTCACCTTGCCGTTGGCCATCACCGCATCGAGTGGCTTGCCGCCCTCGGCGTCAGGTCGGTTGGAGCTGAAGATCAGGAACGATCCATCCGGCGCCATGGCCGGATCGTGGTCCAGCCACTGGCCCGAGAAAGGCGCGATCTGCGGCGACGTCCAGACGTCGTTGATCTTGTGCGAGACGAGGATCACCGCATTCGGCCAACTGATGCGATCGAAGAACACCGTGTCGCCGTCAGGCGTGAACGCCGCGGAGTCTTCGTTGGCCGGGCCGGATATCACTCCGGGAGCGAAGATCTCGGGAGTGGGCGAATCGATGGGGGCGGCGGACAACGCCGTGGCTACGAATGCCGCGCACGCGGCGGCGCAACGCAAACCTGTCACACGATTCATGAGGCCGGTCCTTCTCGGGGAGTGGGGAAAACGGCTGGTGCAACCTTGCGGTGGCGGATTCTGGCGCGATCGCCATGGCGACCGGACGTGCTTGAAGTCATGCGCGCACTGGCAACCACGGGCAGCCTGTGTAGACTCCCTCGGGCCACCATCCACTTTCGCCGCACCGAATCCGGCTTGCCGGTCCGGAGCCTGCCGACAGCAGAGCGTTCCCTCCCGCCACGAGGTACCTCCATGTTGATGCGATGCGTTGCCTTCCTTGGTTTGCTTTGCCTCGCCATGCCATCGCTGGCCGCCACGCCGCCGGCGAACGCGGCCAGCGCCGTGGTGACGGAGAAGGCGGACACGCCAAGGACCACCTCCTCAGGCACGCAGTTCGTGGCGCCGGGCGGGTGGACCGTTCGCGCCAGCGGTCCGAAGATCACGCTCAGTCCACCGGAGTCGGGCTCGCAGGCGGTGCTGGTGGACGTCGCGGCGACTGATCCCGACGCCGCAGTGGCTCAGGCCTGGAAACTCTATGCACCGGCGAAGACCTGGCCGCTGGAAGTGGCGAATGACCTGTCGCCGCGTGACAACTGGGACCAGATCCGCGTCTACGACTACGAAACCTCGGCCAACGACAAGCGCAGCGTGACCGCCATCGCCTATCGACGCGACGGCCAGTACACGGTGCTGATCTACGACTTCGACAATGCCGTCGGCGAGAAGCGCGCGTCGCAGTTGCGCGCCATCTACGACCGCCTGCTGCCCAAGGGGTACAAGCGCGAGAGTTTCGCCGGACGCAAGGCGCACCCGCTGGACGCTGCGCGCGTGGAGACGTTGAAGAGCTTCGTCAACGACGCGCGCAAGGCGTACGACGTGCCGGGCGTCGCGATCGGCCTGATCGACCATGGCAAGGTGGTGTTCGCCGGTGGCCTGGGCGTGCGCGAGATCGGCAAGCCCGAGCCCGTCGACGCCGACACGTTGTTCATGATCGCCTCCAACACCAAGGCGTTGACCACGTTGATGCTGGCGCGCCTTGTCGACCAGCAGAAGTTCGGCTGGAACACGCCGGTGGTGGAAGTGATGCCTTCGTTCAAGCTCGGCGACGCGCAGACCACCCGGGAGGTGCAGATGCGCCACCTGATCTGCGCCTGCACAGGCATGCCGCGGCAGGACATGGAATGGCTTTTCAACAGCCGCGACGCCACGCCGGAAAGCGTGCTCAAGGCGCTGGCCGGGATGCAGCCGACCAGCAAGTTCGGCGAACTGTTCCAGTACTCCAACCTGATGGCGGCGGCGGCAGGCTACGCCGGCGCGCACGTGCTCTATCCGAACCTGGAACTGGGCGCCGCATACGATCTCGCCATGCAGAAGCAGGTGTTCGACCCGCTGGGGATGCGCCTGACCACGTTCGACTACGACCGCGCCTTGCTGGGCGACCACGCCACGCCGCATGGGCGCGACGTGGATGGACACACCGCCGTGGCGAGCATGGGACTCAACGACTCGATCCGCGCGGCGCGCCCTGCAGGCGCAGCATGGAGCGCGGTGAGCGACATGCTGCGCTACGTGCAGATGGAGCTCAGCGACGGCCTGCTACCTGACGGTCAGCGCTACGTGTCGAAAGATTCGCTGCTGGAGCGGCGAAAGCCCAACGTGGCGATGGGCACAACCGCTACTTACGGCATGGGCCTGGTGGTTGACCACACCTGGGGCATCCCGGTGGTGCACCACGGCGGCGACATGGCAGGTTTCCACTCCGACATGTTGTGGCTGCCCGATCAGGACGTGGGCGCCGTGATTCTCACCAACGCCGACAGTGGGTACTACCTGCGCGGTCCGTTCCAGCGGCGCCTGCTGGAAGTGTTGTTCGATGGCAAGCCGCAGGCGCAAGGCGACATCAATGCTGGGGTCAAACGGCTCAAGGCGGAGATCGCCGCCGAACGTCGCCGCCTGGCGGTGCCGGCCGACCCGGCCGCAGTGGCTGGGCTGGGGACGGTGTATCGCAATGCGGCGCTGGGCAGCATCCAGGTGCAGCATGACGGCAAGTCCACGGTGTTCGACTTTGGCCAGTGGCGCAGCGAAGTGGCCACGCGCAAGAACGACGATGGAAGCGTGTCGTTCGTGACGATTTCGCCTTCCGTCGATGGTTTCGAATTCGTCGTGGCCAATGCGGGCGGCAAGCAGCGGCTCGTGCTGCGCGATGGCCAGCACGAGTACGTGTATGTGGCGGCGCCTTAGGGTAAGTCCAACTCCGCGGACGCAAGCAAGGCCCCACCCGGGAGTGGGGCCTTGGGCCGCATGAACCGCAGCCGGTGAATGATCAGAACGCAAACGGCGGCGTCAGGCCAGTGAAGTCGTCGATGACCTTGGCGTCGTAGGGTCCATTGAGTTCATTGAAGCCCGAACCGGGTGCGTTCAGCGCGCCCTGGTCGAACACGATGTGCTTGTTCTTGTCGATCTCGATCACGCGATCATTGAACTGGTCGCTGATCAGCGTGTTGCCGTTGCGAAGGCGTACGGCGCGCGTCGGCAGCGGAGCGGGATTGCTGCCCGCCTCGGTGTTGGTGAAGTACTGCCACACCACGTTGTCATGGCCGTCGACCTCGACGATGCGGTTGTTGTTGGAGTCGGTGATCAGCGTGTCGCCGTTGGGGAGTCGGCTGGCGAAGGCCGCGCCGCTCACCGAGCCCCCGGCGGTGAACTGGGCGACCAGGCTCCCGCCAACGGTGATCTCGATGACCCGGTTGTTGTTCTCATCGGCGATCAGGATGTGGCCATTCGCCAGCACCTCGGCGCTGTTGGGGTTGTTGAGCAGGTTCGGGCCCAGTCCGCTGACACCGGTGGTGCCGTATTGCCATTCGATCTGGTGCTTGAGGTTGACCAGGATGATGCGCTGGTTCGCCTGATCAGCGATCAGCACGGCCGGCCCCGGATGCGAAGGGAAGCTCTGCACGTAGAGCGATTGCACCGGCGTGTTGAGCTGGTTCGGTCCGGAGCCGGCGACGCCGGCCTGGCCGTACTGCCACACGATGTTGCCCTGTGGGCCGACCAGGAACACGCGGTTGTCAGGGCAGCCATTGACCACGTCCGAGCAACCCGGCAAGCCCGGCGGTGTGCCGGTGCCGGAGACCAGCGTGAAGCTTCCCACGCGCTCCGCGTCATTGGTGCCTACCACGCTGTGCGGACCGGGCAGGTCCGAGCCGTTGCCGAACTGCCACACCACCTTGTGGGTAGCCGGATCGACCTCGATGACACGGTTGTTGAACTGGTCGGCGATCAGGATGTGGCCTGCGCCGTTGCCAGCGGCGGCCACCGGAGGTGAATAGAGCAGCGGCGCCGCGAGCGCGGTCATCACCATGGTGGCGATGAGGCGGAGGGGCAGGGGGGTGCGGGGAGATACGCGTGCCATGGGGAATTCCTCCTGGGGGTTGGAAGGAAAAGGGCGCATCCATGCCTGCCGCGTCATGCGCGGAGCGGGGGCGTCGTCAGGTGACGCGGCCGTGGGGGAGGCGGTAGGCGTGGCGCCGTGGCATCAGGCGATGCCGCTTCCCTTCCTCAATTGCTTGCGGGCGATGCTCGCGGCGCCGGTTACCAGGCGTAGGAAAGGCTGGCGATCCAAGCGTCCCGGCTCACGCTTTCATCCACCGGATAACCGAAGAAATAACTCGAACCGTGCGAGCCGAGCACGCCCGACCAGCCCAGCTGAAAGTCGAACGGCTTGAGCGTGAAACCAAGTCCGGCATGGAGGTCCGTGCGATAGCGGGTAGTGTGGTCGGTGCTCAACTCGCCGTTGCGCCGCAGCCAGCCGACGTGACCGAACAGGTACCAGTGCGTTGATAGCGGCTGGCTGCCGTCCAGATCCAGGTACCACGCGGGCACGCCGGAATTGAAGTAATCCGGCGTGTAGTACAGGCGGGCCACCAGCCGCTTCCATGCGAGGCCGCCATAGGCTTCGGCGTAGGGGTAGGCGTCGTGTCCGGTGAAGCGGCTGTAGGTCAGGCCCGCCTCCCAGCTGAAATCCGCGCCAAGACGCTGCGCATAGCCGCCATAGCCGAGCAGTTGCGCGACGTCCTTCTGTTCCACGCGCGCGCTCGACAGCATGCCGCCGGCGTACCATCCGCTGGAAAGTGCGTCGAAGTTGATCGACGCCTGCGCCGCCGGCTTGTCGTCGCTGAGCGATACGCCACGAAAGCGGTAGTCGGAGAGCAGCGTCGCGTTGCCCGAGACCTGCGCATGGGCCCCGACCGCGACGCAAGCGATACCGACTGCCACGAGCGTTCGTAACACGGCGCGTACTCATCGGCGCGGCACCGATGTGGAGGCATTCGCCGTGGCGCATCCGCAGGTGCAGTTGCCGCTAGCCTGCGCCACGGCCGCACATGCGTCGATCACCGCAGGCCGCAATGTCGCCAAGCCTACTGCACTTCGCGCGGCCAGAGCGTGCTGCAAGGCTTGCGGCGAGATATCCGGCGACAGTTCGCGCACCAGCGCCACCAGCCCGCTGACCTCGGCAGCGGCGTACGAGGAGCCAGACACCAGGTCCCAGCGCGCGCCGGGCAGGGTGGTGGGTATGTCCTCGCCGGGCGCGCGCAGCAGGCCGGGGATGGCAGCCGCGCTGCTCCGCTCGTCGGCGATCGGCAGCACGCCGGGCAGCGAGGCGGGGAAGCCGCCATCCGCGATGCCGGGATCAACGGCGGCAATCACGGTGACGTGTCGCGCGATGGCGGTGTCCAGCAGGCGCTCGAGCAAATGATCGTGCGGGCCGGCCAGGCTGAGGTTCACCACGGTCGCGTGGTTTTCCAGCGCAAACTGCAAGGCCTTGGCGAGCGTGAAACTGTCGCAATTGGCGGCGGCGTTGCCGTCCGCCTCCTGCCAACAGGCGCGCAGCGCGAGCAGGCGTGCGTGCGGCGCGACGCCGACGATGCCTACGCCGTTGCCTTCCTGCGCCACGATGATGCCGGCGACTTCGGTGCCGTGAAGTTCGGCGCGATAGTCGCCGTCACCCACGAAATTGTGCGTTTGCGCCACCTGACCGGTGAGGTCGGGGTTGGTGGTGTCGACGCCGCTGTCGAGCTCGGCCACGGTGACGTTGCGGCCGGTGGTCATGGCGTGAAGCTCGGCGAGATGCCATTGGCTGGCCGTGGGTTGCAGCGCATAGAGCGGATCGCGACCGGCCAGCACATGGAATCGCTGCATCGGTTCGGCCGACTCCACGCGCGCGTCGCGTTCGAGCAGTTTCGCCACCAGCGTGGTGCTCTGCCCGTCGCTGGTGCGCATCACGAAGCAGTCCAGCCCGAGCGCCGGCATCGGCCAGCTGTCTTTCACCTGCAGCCCGTACTCGCGCGCCAGTTGCCGCGCCACGCGCTCGCGGCCGCTTTCGTCGGCAGACGCGCTGTAGTTGCCCGCGTAACCATCGGTGGCGTGCAGATGCGGCGGCGCGGCGCGCAGCATCACCAGCAGTTGCGCGCCGTCATCCTGGGTCGCGTAGGTCATGTCCGCTTGTGCAGCATGCGCGGACGCGCTGGCGGCCAGCCACAGCCCGCACAGCACGATGGCCGCGTAAAGCCGTTTCATGGCTGTGCTCCGCCGTCCAGGCTTTCAACCAGCGTCACGTGCCCCGAGCCTTGCAACTGGCTGCGCGCGGCCGCCGCGCCGCTGCTCGGCAGAGAAATCAGATAGGCGCCCGCTTCGGTGGGGCCGCCGACGATATGCGCGTGGCTATCACGCACGAGCTGGCGCATCTGCGCCTCGCTGGTCTGCGGGTCGAACACCACCACCAGCACGGCATTGGCAGGCTCCGCGCCGCCCAGCGTGTGGTAGCCGGCTGCGCGCTGGTGAAACAGGCTGGCGCCGAGCACGATGATCAACGCCGCCTGCGCCACAGCAAGCCAGCCCAGCCGCCAGCCCTGACGCCACCAGGGCGTCGGCGCCGTGGCGTGCACGTGCAGTGTCTCGTTGGCCAGCCGGCGACGCAGACGGCGCGCGGCGCGGGTGACGTCCGCCGCGGGCGCGTCGTCCTCGGCGTATTGCTCCTGCAGTCCACGCAGCCACGCCGCTTCGTGCTGGCATGGCGGGCACTCGGCAAGGTGCTGCTCGACCAGTGCGCGTTCGTCCTCGTCCAGCGTGCCGTTCACCCACCACGGCAGCAGGCGGTCGACCTGCGCGTGCGCGGAGCCTTCGAACTTGATGACCCGACCGTTCATATGGCCTCCCTGCGCGAGGCCAGCCATCGCTTGAGCTTGCGTCGCGCGTAAAACATCCGCGTCTTCACCGTATCGACCGGGCAACCCATGATCTGCGCGATCTCGCGGCAGGCGTAGCCGAAGTAATAGGTGAGCTCCATCACCGTGCGCTGTTCCGGCGACAGCGTGGCGAGCGCGGCATCGAGATGCTGGCGAAGCTCCAGGTGCTGCAATTCGTCATCGGGACCGGGGGCGGCGGCTTCAACGCCCTCGTCGAGTTCGACTTCCGAAAGGCTGCCGAGCCGCTTGAGCGTCTTGAGCGACTGGCGGTAAGCGATGGCAAGGATCCAGGTCGACACCTTGGCGGCGTGATTGAAGGTGTAGGCCTTGCGCCAGACCACCATCATCGTGTCATCGAGCACTTCCTCGACCAGCGCGGGTTGCCGCGTGATGCCGCTGACGAAGCGCTGCAGGCGCGGGCCGTACAGGCGGTAGAGCGTCTCGAACGCCTCCATGTCCTCGGAGGCGACGCGGCTCAGCAGCGTCGCTTCATCGCAGTCGCTGGCGCGGGGTCGTGCCGGTTGGGTTGGCCCGTGGAGCATGGCGGCATCCGGAAGCCTTCGTCCTGCCTATGCGTTCGTACCCGGTGGGGGGATTCTGGTTCAATTTGATCGCAGGGGCCAATGGGATTCGAGGTTTGCTCCCGGATAGCTCGTGTCGATGTGCTCCGCTTGGCGCCATCCCAGCGACGGCCTCTCCTACCCGTCATCCCAGCGAAGGCCTGTCCTACTCGTCATCCCAGCGAAGGCTGGGATCCAGTGCCTTTTGCTCTTGGTTTGAGGGTGCCTCCTGGTTGCTCGCCTGCGGCGGGCTTCCGCTCGTCTGCCGACGAGCGGGTCACTTTTCTCTGTGTGGCCAGAGAAAAGTAACCAAAAGAGAGGCCACCCCGATGGCGCGCCTTCCGGGCTTCGCCCTCCAGGTCCGCGGGCGGGTTACGGGGTTTGCCGACAGGGCTTCCTGCCCTGACGTCAAACTGGCCGGCATCCCTGCCGGCCACCCTTCGGGCTATTCCTCCACCCGCCCGCTCGCGCCATAGGGGAGGGGGTCAAGAGCCGAAGCCAAAAGCGAAAAGCGAAAAGCGAAAAGCGAAAAGCGAAAAGCTAAGAGCCAAGAACCAAGCGCCAAGCGCCAAGCGCCAAGCGCGAAATAGTCTCCATAGGAGCCTTGGGGTTTTGCGACGCGATGTGTCGCGAAGCGGCACGAGCCGTCGCCCAAACCCCTGTGAGGCGGTGAGGGGTGGACGATCAGGCCCCGCAGGGGTGCCTGGCATGGACGCCAGGTACTTTTCGTCAGGGCAGGATGCCCT
>NZ_QQSY01000002.1:392655-404564 GCF_003351225.1 Dyella solisilvae | reverse complement strand
CTCTTGGGCAAGCAAGAGAAAGTGACCCGGCCTCCGGCAGGAGGACGGAAGCCCGCCGCAGGCGAGCCCGATCGAGGCAGCCTCAAATCAAAAGCGAAAGGCACTGGATCCCAGCCTTCGCTGGGATGACGTTGAGGGGAGCTACACGGTGGCGGGTAGCCTCGCTCCGGCGTTCTGCGCGCTTCGCACCAGGTCTAGCCCGCGCTGGGATGACGGGCGAGATGGCCGCTACCGGAACGTCTGTCCGACCACACCGGTGGCAAGTGACGCTGCCTCAGCAACCACAAGATCCCCCTCACTCGCCGCCACAAAATGCCCAAGAATCCCCCCCAAACTCCGCAAATCCTGACTGTTATGCCGCGCCACGCGATGCAGCGGCCCCGTTGAACCCCTTCGCAGAAAACCCAGCCACGCAGCAGGCGCCTCGGAACCCGGCAGATCGTCCTCGCGCACCACGCGCAGCAGCTGGCGCTCGGCGGTGGCCAGGCGGCAGTTCTCCCACACGCCGCGCCAGCGTCGGCGCACCGGGTGCAACAGGTCGATGTGTGTCAGGCCGTCGAGCGGGCAGGCGCGGCGGTGCAGGCGGAATCGTGTCTTGAGCAGCGGCGCGTCGTAGGACTTGCCGTTGTAGCTGACCAGCACGCTGTCCGGACGCAGCCACGAGGCGAAGCAGTCGAGCATGGCCTCTTCGCCGCCCAGCGTGGTGATCAGCAACTGGCGCTCGCGGAAACGTCCCTCGTGCCAGTCGGCCACGCCGATCATGAAGGCGCGAGTGCCCGTGCCGCCGGCGAGTCCGGTGGTTTCAGTGTCGAACAACAGCAGCCGTTCGGGCGCAATCGTTTCCGCAATGCGCGCGAAGCTGGCGTCGAACGCCGCCGGCATGGGCGGCCAGCTTTCCACGCTTTCGCTGAGCTGCACGCCCGGCGCGATGGTTCGCCCCGGTAGCGCGACAGGTTCCGCCACGCGACGAACCGGCTGTTGGGCGCGCTGGCGCACACCGAGCAATGCGCGCAGGTTGTCCGCCATCGGTTCGGGACGACGCGCCGATGGCGCCGAAGCGACGCCAGCCTGGCGACGCAGGCCGCGCAGTTTGTCGGCCAGCGCGCTCACAGGGCGATGATCAGGTCGAGCACGCGCGTGGCGAGCGATTTCAGCGCGGTGTCGCCCTGCTCGTCGGATGCGAGCACCGGGCCGACGCAGGCGGGACAGCCGCTGCGGCAGTCGCAGCGTTGGACCAGTTCGCGCGCGAGTCGCACCAGGTCTTCGCGACGCTCGTACAACGGTGCGCTCAGGCCCACGCCACCGGGGAAGGCGTCGTAGAGGTACAGCGTGGGCACGAACGGTCCCTGCGTGATGGCTTCCGTCTCGCCGAAGCTGGAGCGCAGCTGCGCTCGGCCGTTGGCATCGGGCGTGGCGAACCACGCGCCGTCGCCGCTGCCCACCGCCTTCTGCAGGTCGCGCGCCTCGGCCATCACCGCCACGGTGGCGACGATATGCAGTGCATGCGCGGCGGCGAGAAAACCGTCGAGCGCCTGCTGGCGATGGTCGAAGGCCTGGTCCAGCGCGCGTTGAGGCAGCTGCCACCATACCGCGGTGGTGTGCAGTTCCAGGTCGGGCAAGTTGACCGGGCCGTAGCCGATGTTCTCGTGCGTGTAGTAGCGGATCTTCTTGTAGCCGGCCACGCGCCGCGCGACGTGCACTTCGCCGTGGTGCGCGCTGCCGGCGCCGGCATGCGAGCCGTCGAAGGCCTCGAGCACCTTGAGCTTGGTGTAGTCGATGGCGTCGGTGTAGTAGTCCACCTGTGTGCGCGTGACATAGGCCTTGCGGCCGTTCCAGTCCAGCTTCTCCACCTGGTAGGGCGTGGACTGCACCATGTGGATGGCGCCCTCGTATAAGGTCAGCGAGGCGGCGCTGAAATCCACTTCGGCGATGATGGTCTGGCGGCCGTTGGTGCGGTCCACCACCACGAAGTTGCCGTCCGCTACCGAGCGCAGCGACACCGCGTTGGCCGGGTAGCTGTCGGCAATCCATTCATAACGACCGCCTTCCGGATGCAGCACGCCTTCCTCGGCCAGCACCTGCAGCCAGGGCGTGGCGTCCTGCGGTCCGAACAGTTCGCCCGCGGCGAACGGCAGCTCGAAGGCGGCGCACCGGATATGGTCGAGCAGGATCAGCGGCTGGTCCGGCGCGATGCGCGCGTGCTCCGGCGGCGCGCCGCGGAAGAATTCCGGGTGGCGCACCAGGTACTGGTCGAGCGGATCGCTGCTGGCCACCAGCACGCCCAGCGAGGCCTGCTGGCGGCGGCCCGCGCGGCCGAAGCGCTGCCACGTCGCCGCCACGCTGCCCGGGTAACCGTTGAGCACCACCACGTCCAGCGCGCCGATATCCACGCCAAGCTCCAGCGCGGAGGTGCTGACGATGCCGTCCACCTGGCCCGCGCGCATCTCGCGCTCGGCGGCGCGGCGCTCGGTGGGCAGGTATCCGCCGCGATAGGCGCGGATGCGCGGCGGCTTGCGCGGATCGTTGTCGAACACGTCCTTGAGGTATTTGGTGAGCACTTCCACCATCAGCCGCGATTGCGCGAACACCAGTGTCTTGAGCCCGGCACGGATCGCCGTGCGCGCGATGCGGTTGGACTGCGAGCGCGCCGACGCGCGCAGGCCGAGGTCGGGATTGACCACCGGCGGGTTCCACAGCAGCACATGCTTTTCGCCGACCGGCGCGCCGCTTTCGGTGATGGCGGTAACCGGCTGCTCGATCAGCGCGCTGGCGTGTTCGGCCGGATTGCCGATGGTCGCCGAGCACAGGATGAACTGCGGCGACACGCCGTAGAACGCGCACACGCGCTGCAGCCGGCGCAGCACGTTGGCCACGTGCGAACCGAACACGCCGCGATAGGTGTGCACCTCGTCGATCACTACGTAGCGCAGGTTCTCGAAGAACTGCGCCCATTTGGTGTGATGCGGCAGGATCCCCTGGTGCAGCATGTCCGGGTTGCTCACCACGATGTCGCCATGCAGGCGGATCGCCTGGCGCGCGTCGCCTGGCGTGTCGCCATCGAAGGTGAAGGCCTTCACGCCGAGATCGCCAGCCTGGTTGAGTTCCAGCAGCTCCGCCACCTGGTCCTGCGCCAGCGCCTTGGTGGGAAACAGGAACAGCGCCTTGGCCCGCTGGCGGATCGCCGCGCTGATCACCGGCAGCGTGTAGCACAGCGACTTGCCCGAGGCGGTGGGCGTGGCAATTACCACATGCTCGCCCGCGGCCGTGGCGTCCCAGGCCTGCGCCTGGTGGTCGTAGAGCTGCTCGATCCCGCGGCTGCGCAGGGCCTGCGCCAGCGCCGGCGGCATGTCGCCGGGCAGCGGGGCGTAGCGCCCCTCGCGGTCCGGTTGCACGAAGGACCCGGTAATGCGGTCGGCATAGCGCCTGGCCAGTCGCCGCGCCAATTGGTCGCCGCCGGACACCGGGGCGCCCAGCGCGCCATCGGCACGCACCGCGCGCTGGGCGAGGGGATTGGGCAAGGCATTCATCGGCGCGCTCCGTCCGGCAAGGGAGGGCATTGCAGCGCCGGGCCGTCTCAGTTCGTGAGACTAGGGGCCGGAGCAGGAAGCCCCTCTTCCTCTAAGCGCGAATAGCCCCTCTCCCACAGGGAGAGGGGTTGGGGAGAGGGTGCGGTGTTGTGCCGAACGTCATGCGTGCTGCGAGGCCCGCACCCTCATCCGCCTGCCGGCACCTTCTCCCGGAGGGAGAAGGGTTATTTCTCGGAGGTTTGCGCACTTGCCCCTCTCCCTTCGGGAGAGGGGTTGGGGGAGAGGGTGCGGACTTGCTGCAACGCCGGGTGGTCCGCTTCGCCCCTTGCCCCCAGCCCTTAAGCGATTCATAAGCCATCCGCCCCATAATGACCCGGCAATTGCCGGAATCGCTGGAGCCACCGCCTCGTGCACATCCTTCTGGTCGAAGACGACGCGCAGCTCGGCGCCGCCCTCCAGCGCGCGCTCGAGCGGCTGAGCTACACGGTGTCGTGGCTGCGCGACGGCCGCACCGCGCTCAACGCCATCCGCGACCGCACCGCCGACCTCATCCTGCTCGACCTGGGCCTGCCCGGCCGCGATGGCATCGAGGTGTTGACGGAGACGCGTCGGGCGCACATCGACACGCCGGTGCTGGTGATGACCGCGCGCGACACGCTGGCCGCGCGCGTGGACGGGCTCGATGCCGGCGCCGACGACTACCTGATCAAGCCCTTCCACGTGGAGGAGCTGGCCGCACGCATCCGTTCGCTCAGCCGGCGTACCCGCGGTCTCGCGGTGAATCGCATCGATGTGGGCGCGCTGACGCTGGACCTGGGCACCTCCGAGGTGACTTTCCGCGGCGAGCCGGTGGAGCTCACGCGTCGCGAATTCGCGCTGTTGCAGGCGCTGATGGAAAACGCCGGCCGCCTCGTGCGTCGCGAAAGCCTGGAGAATTCGCTCTACGGCATCGACCACGTGGTGGGCAACAACGCGCTCGAAGTGCTGGTGCACGCGCTGCGGCGCAAGCTCAGCTTCGAGACGATCCGCAACGTGCGCGGCTTCGGCTACATGCTTCCGCGGGATCCGAAGTGACGGGCGGCAGCCTGCGTGGGCGCTTGCGCTGGCTGATCCTGGGCGTGCTCGCCCTGGTCCTGCTGCCGCTCGGCATTTACAGCCTGCGCCGCACCATCCACGAGGCCGACGAACTGTCCGACGGCCGGCTGGCGCAGTCCGCCCGCACGCTCCAGGTGATGATCGGCCAGATCGGCCTGCCGGCGCTGCAGCAGCATGGCCATGGCGTGGTGGTGCCGGTCACCAGCGACGCGACGCAGGAACTGGTGTTGCATGGCCACACCTTCGAATCGGAAGTGGGCTATCAGGTATTCGACCGCGATGGCCGCATGCTGATGGCTAGCGGCAACGTCGCCGACTTGCCGCCGCCGGCCGGGCGCGTGGGTTTCGAGGACGTGCACCACGGCCGTTACCGCTGGCGCCTGTTCACCTTGCCGCCGACCGCCGATGGCGTGGTGGTGCGCGCCGCCGAGCGCTACGACAGTCGTCGCGACATCACCAATGCGCTGTGGCTGGAACATGCGCTGCCGCCGCTGATCGCGCTGCCGGTGCTGGCGCTGCTGGTGGGCTGGGCGGTGCGCCGTGGCCTGCTGCCGCTGGATGCGCTGGCGGCACGGCTGGCCGCACGCAAGCCCGGCAGCCATGACACGCTGGAGGTGACCGGCGCCCCGCGCGAGCTGGAACCCGTGCTGACGGCGCTCAATGACCAGTTCGCAAGGCTGGAAGACGCGCTGGAACGCGAGCGCCGCTTCAGCGCCGACGTCGCGCACGAGCTGCGCACGCCGCTTGCCTCCACCATGATCAACCTCGAGAACGCTGAGGCCAGCCGTGACTCGCGCGAAGCCGACGCCGCACTCGCTGATGCGCGCGAAAGCCTGGCGGCGCTGGCGCGACGCGTGGAGCAGCTGCTGTCGCTGGCCCGTCTGGAAAGCAGCTCGCGCGCAACGCAGCGCAGCGACGTGGATCTGCTGGCGGTGGCGCGTACCGCGATTGAAGACCTGTCGCCGGTGATTGCCGACAGCGACGCCGAGCTGGATGTGGCGCTGCCTCCCGGTCAGCTGATGGTGCGTGGTCACGAGGTCGCGCTGGCGGCGCTGCTGCGCAACCTGCTTGAGAACGCGCTGCGCCACGTGCCCAGCGGCGGTCTGGTGCAGCTGGCGATCGCGCGGTCGGCAGGCGATGCGGTGATCGACGTGATCGACAACGGCGAGGGCATTCCGCCCGAGCGTCGCGCGGCGGTATTTGCGCGGTTCCATCGCGAGGTCGGTAGTCGCGGCGAGGGCTATGGCCTGGGGCTGTCCATCGTGCAGCGCGCCGCCCAATTGCACGAGGCCAGCATCGAATTGCTGGATTCGCCGCTGGGGCAGGGGTTGCGCGTGTGTGTGCGTATTCCCCTCACCTCGGAGCACTGACCTTATTCCCTCTCCCCGCCGGGGAGAGGGCTGGGGAGAGGGGCGGGTGCTCGCGAAGAAGCCGCATCGAAGCTTGCTCTAACCAGCCTCCCCGCAAGGTTGTCCCCTCACCCTACCCTCTCCCCGGAGGGGAGAGGGGGTAATCCGCGCCTTTACAAAGTCAAATCTAAGCCAGTTCCGATAGGGTGTTCACTCCCTCACCGTGCACGGATCCTTCGGTGTCGTTCCCGTTCAAGCTGTTTCGCCCAGCCAAGCTCGCCTGCGTCGGCGCCCTCGCCGCGACGCTTCTTGCCGGCTGCGCCACCTACCAGGCCGAGCCCTTGCCCGAGCAGGCGGCCTCGGCGGATTCGCTGACGCAGCTGCATGGCTACGACAGCGCCACGTCGCCGATGGACGCCGCGGCGGTGGAGCGGCTGGTGTTGCTCAACAACCCGGACCTGCGGACCGCGCACGCCCGCCATGAGGCGGCGCAGGCGCAGCGTCGGCAGGACAGCGTGCTGCCCAATCCGGTGATCGGCGGCAGCGTGGGCTATCTGATGTCCGGCCCGGGCGACGCCACGGCGTGGACGGCATCGATCAGCGAGGACATCACCGCGCTGATCACGCTCAAGCCGCGCCGTGAGGCCGCCAAGGCCAGCGCCGATGCAGTCGACGCGGGCCTGTTGTGGGAGCAATGGCAGACCGTCGGCAAGGCGCGCCTGCTGGTGATCGACCTGGTCGAACAGGCCCGCCTGATCCGCTGGCAGCAGCAGGCACTCGACCTGCTCGCGCAGCGTGAGGCGCGCCTGACCAAGGCGATCGGCGCGGGCACGATGGAGCGCATCACCACCGCCTCCGATCTGGCCGCCGCTGCCGATGCTCGCGCCAATCTCAACGACCTGCAGCGCCGCCAGCTCGACCAGCAGCAACAGCTCGCCGCCTTGCTCGGCCTCAAGCCCGAAGTGGTGGTGCCGCTGGTGGAGTCGCTCGCGGCGCCCACGCTGGATGCCGATGCGATCCGCCAGCAGGCCGACAGCGTGCGCCACCGTCGCCCCGACCTCGTCGCACTGCAGCTCGGCTATCAGGCACAGGACGCCACGTTGCGCGCGGCGGTGCTTTCCCAGTTCCCCGCGCTGAGCCTCGGCTATGCCGCGTCGCAGGACAACAGTCGCGTGCGCAACGGTGGCCCGGCGGTGACCTTCACGCTGCCGCTGTTCGATCGCAACCAGGGCAACATCGCGGTGGCCCGCGCCTCGCGCGAGCAGTTGCATATCGAATACACCACGCGACTGGCCACCTCGCGCGACGACGTCGACGCGTTGCTGGCGCAGTACGCGCAGCTCGAGCAGCAGCGCCAGGCGCTGACGCCGGCCGCGGCCGATGCCGCGCGTGCGGCATCGCAGGCCGAAGCCGCATGGCACGCCGGCCTGCTCGACCTGCGTGGCTACGTTGATCTCGACGTCGCCTCCATCAACCGCCAGATGGCGCTGATCGCCATCGAGCAGGCCATGCTCGAACAGCAGGCCGCGCTGGCACTGCTGGTGGGCCGTGGCATGCCCGTTTCCCTTGACCAGGATGTGATTGGATCATGATGTCTTCACTGCGATGGATGGCCGCCGCAACCGCGGCGCTGGCGCTGGCAGCCTGCGGTGGCGAGGAGTCGGCTGACAACGGCGCGGTAAGCGCCGCGGTGACGCTGGTTCCCGTGCATCAGGGCAGCCTGCCGGAGCGCGTGGCCGCTTTCGGCAGCGCCGGTCCCGCCGCCGACGCGGCGCAGGTGCTCAGCGTGCAGGCCTCGGGCCGCGTCACGCAGTGGGCGGTCACCGCTGGCACGCCAGTCAAGCGCGGGCAGCGGCTGCTTTCGTTCGAGCTGGCGCCTTCCGCCGTGGCTGCCTATGTGCAGGCACAGAGCGCGCTCAACGTGGCGCAGGCGGCGCGTGCACACACCGCCGAGCTGCTCACGCAGCAGCTGGCCACGCGCGACCAGATGGCGCAGGCCGAGAAGGCGTTGTCCGATGCGCAGTCCAATCTCGATGCGTTGATTCGCCAGCAGGGCAAGACGCCGGTGATGGACGTGAATGCACCGTTCGACGGCACGGTGGTCACGGTCGATGCCGCACAAGGCGACGTGCTGCAGCCGGGGGCGGCGTTGCTGTCAGTGCAGCGCGGCGACGGCCTGGTAGTCACTGCCGGCATCGAGCGTTCGGCGATGGGCCGCGTGCAGGTCGGCGCCAAGGCTGAACTCATGCCGCTGGGTGGCGGCGAGGCCATGCATGGCACGGTGCGCCGCGTGGCGCGCGCGCTCAATCCGCATACGCACCAGTTGGACGTGGAAATCGTGCCCGATGGCGCGCTGGTCGGCGGCGAAGGCTTCCGCGCCGACATCGTCGTCGGTCAGTGGCAGGGTTGGCTGCTGCCGCGCGACGCGGTGCAGGGCGGCGAGTCCGATCGCCATGTATTCCAGGTCGCCGACGGCAAGGCCGTGCGCGTGCCGGTGAAGCTGCTCGGCGAATCCGACACGGTGAGCGTGGCTAGCGGCGCGCTGGACGAACACCGTCCGCTGGTGACCGAAGGCGCCACCCAGCTCGATGACGGCATGGCCGTGCGCACCGCCAAGCCGGAAGCGCGCCCATGAGTGGTGGTGGCTGGCTCGCCCGGCATGCCCGGGCCATTGTGATCGTGGCCGTCGCGCTGGCCTTGGCCGGCCTGGCGAGTTCGTTCACGCTGCCGGTGGGATTGTTTCCGCAGGTCTCGTTCCCGCGCGTGGTTGTCGATCTGGATGCCGGCGACCGTCCGGCCGACCAGACCGCCCTGCTGCTGACCCGACCGGTGGAAGAAGCCATCCGTACCGTGCCCGGCGTGGCCAGCGTGCGTTCGGAAACCACGCGCGGCTCGTCGCAGATCTCGGTCGACTTCGGCTGGGGCCGCGACATGATCGCCTCCACCCTGCAGGTGGATTCGGCCATCGCGCGCGTGCTGCCCAGCCTGCCGCCGGGCGCGACGTACAACGTGCGTCGCATGGATCCCACGGTGTTCCCGATCATCTCCTATGCGCTGCAGTCGGACACGCTGTCGCCGGTGGCATTGCGCGATCTCGCGCAGTACCAGCTGGTGCCGCTGCTCGCCTCGGTGCCCGGTCTTTCGCATGTCGACGTGCAGGGCGGCGAAACCGCGGAACTTCAGGTGGAAGCCGACCCGCGCAAGCTCGCCCAGTACGGGCTGAGCATCGACGACCTCAGCGCCGCGCTGTCCGGCGCCAACCAGTTGCAGGCGGTGGGCCGCCTGCAGGACCGCAACAAGCTGTACCTGGTGGTGGCCGACCATTCGCTGAAAGAGGTCGAGGCGATCCGCCAGATCGTGGTGAAGAGCGACCCGCACGGCTGGGTGCGCCTCGGCAACGTGGCCACGGTGCATGAAGGCTACGTGCCGCAGTGGATCAAGGTCAGCGAGGACGGCCGTCCGGCCGTGCTGTTCAACGTCTACGAGCAGCCCGATGGCAACGCGGTGCAGATCGCCGAGCAGGTGCGCGCCAAGCTGGATGGTTTCCGCCTGCCGAAGGGCGTGAAACTGACGAGCTGGTACGACCAGAGCCAGCTCGTGGTGGAGTCGGCGCGCAGCGTGCGTGATGCGGTGCTGATCGGCCTGCTGCTCGCCGCCGCCGTGCTGCTGGTGTTCCTGCGCAACCTGCGCGTGACCCTGATCGCCATGCTGGTGGTGCCGATCACCCTGGCGGTGACGGTGCTGCTGCTGCAGGTATTGGGCCTGAGCTTCAACATCATGACCCTGGGCGGCATTGCCGCGGCGGTGGGCCTGGTGATCGACGACGTGATCGTGATGGTCGAGCACGTGGCGCGCCGCGCCGGCGCCACCGGTTCGGGCGGACGCGACGCGGTGCTGCCGGCCGCGCGCGAGTTCCTGCCGCCGCTCACCGGTTCCAGCCTCGCCACGCTGATCGTGTTCATTCCGCTGGGCCTGCTCAGCGGCGTCACCGGCGCGTTCTCCAAGGCGCTGTCGGTGACCATGGCCAGCGCATTGACCGTGTCGTGGCTGGTCACCGCGTGGGTGGTGCCGCCGCTGCTGCGCAAGTTCGTGGATTTCCAGCGCTGGCACGATCCCGGCCAGGATCATGAGAGCTGGCTCGGCAAGGGCCATTCCCGCCTGCTCGATGGGCTGTCGCGCCGTCCCGCGCTGCTGCTGGCGGTGGTGCTGCCGCTGCTGCTGGTCGGCGGCCTGGCCTACACGCGCGTGTCCACCGGCTTCATGCCGGCGGTGGACGAAAGCGGCTTCGTGATGGACTACTACACGACGCCTGGCACCTCGCTGCCGGAAACCGCGCGGCAGATCGGCCAGGTGGAAGCGATCCTGCGCGAGATGCCGGAAGTGGACACCTTCTCCCGCCGCCTCGGCACCGGCCTGGGTGGCGACCTCGGCCAGTCGTATCACGGCGACTTCTTCGTGCGGCTCAAGCCCGGGCACGAACGCGGCACCGAAGAAGTGATGAGCGACGTGCGCGAGCGCGTCGAGCACGAGGTGCCCGGCGTGCAGGTCGAGCTGGCCCAGCTGATGGAAGACCTGATCGGCGACCTCACCGCCGTGCCGCAGCCGATCGAGATCAAGCTCTACGCCGCCGACCCGCGCCAGCTGGTGCCGCAGGCGCAGAAGATCGCCAAGGCGCTGGCCGACGTGCCTGGCGTGGTGGAGATCAAGGACGGCGTGCAGCTCGCTGGTGACGCGCTCAATGTGCAGGTGGACGCGGACAAGGCCATGTTCGAAGGCATGACCGTGGGCGCGGTGACCCAGGCGGTGAACAACGCGCTCAACGGCGTGGTCGCCACCGAGCTGCCGCAAGCCACCAAGAGCGTAGGCGTGCGCGTGCGCATGCCCGACGCCATGCAGTGGCGACAGCCGCAGCTGCTGGCGCTGCCGATCCGCGCGCCGGACGGCCACGTGTTCCCGTTGAACCGCGTCGCCAACATCGCCACCGAAACCGGCCAGCCGCAGATCTCACGCGAGAACCTCCAGCAGATGGTGGCGGTCACCGCGCGCATCGAAGGTCGCGGCATGGGCGCGGCGGTGGCCGACGTGAAGAAGCTGCTGGCGCGGCCGGGCATGCTCGATGCGGACATGCGCTACGAACTGGGCGGCCTTTACCAGCAACAGCAGATCGCCTTCCTTGGACTCAGCAAGGTGTTCCTGATGGCGCTGGTGGCCGAGTTCGTGCTGCTGCTGTTCCTGTACGGACGCCCGGGCCTGGCGCTCATCATGATGGGCTGTTCGCTGTTCTCGGCCACCGCGGTATTCATCGCGCTGTGGCTGACCGGCGTGGACCTCAACATCACCGCGATGATGGGCATGACGATGATCATCGGCATGGGCACGGAGATGGCGATCTTTTACGTCTCCGAGTACGTGACGATGGCCGGCACGATGCCGGCGCGACAGGCCCTGCGCGAGGCCAGCCGCAACCGCCTGCGCCCGATCACCATGACGACGCTGGCCGCCATTCTGACTTTGTTGCCACTGGCGCTCGCGCTGGGGCAGGGGGCCGGTATCCAGCAGCCGCTGGCCATCGCCATCATCGCGGGTCTGATGCTGCAGTACCCGTTGGTGTTGGTGGTGATGCCGACGTTGATTGGGTTGGGGTTGCCGCGGGGGGAGAAGGGTGCCTGAGTGGGCACGCTTGCTGGCTTCGGAGCGCGCGGCGCGTCGCTCGCGTTTACCTTCATAGCTCGTCATCCCAGCGAAGGCTGGGATCCAGTGACTTGGCTCTTGGCTTTTGATTCGAGGTTGCCATCAGCTGGCTCGCCTGCGGCGGGCTTCCGCCGGCCTGCCGGCCGCCGGGTTACTTCTCTTTGTTTGGCCAAAGAGAAGTAACCAAGAGAAAGGCCACCCCGATGGCGCGCCTTCCGGGCTTTGCCCTCCAGGTTCGCGGGCGGGC
>NZ_QQSY01000002.1:350771-392645 GCF_003351225.1 Dyella solisilvae | reverse complement strand
GCCGGCCACCCTTCG
This sequence comes from Dyella solisilvae, assembly GCF_003351225.1. Taxonomy (GTDB): domain Bacteria; phylum Pseudomonadota; class Gammaproteobacteria; order Xanthomonadales; family Rhodanobacteraceae; genus Dyella; species Dyella solisilvae. The sequence continues at coordinate 392,630 of NZ_QQSY01000002.1, read as the reverse complement.
GGCTATTCCTCCACCCGCCCGCCGCGCCATAGGGGAGGGGAAGTCAAAAGCCGGAGCGAAAGCCAAGAGCCAAGAACCAAGAACCAAGAACCAAGAACCAAGAGCCAAGAGCCAAGAGCCAAGAGCCAAGAGCCAAGAGCCAAGAGCGGACTCGTCCCTGTAGGAGTGCACCCTGTGCGCGAACGCCTTTGGCGGTCAGCTCTGCGATCGCGGACAGGGTGAGCTCCTACACAGATCTATGGGGTTTGGCGAAGCGATGTGCCGCGCAGCGGCACGAGCCGTCACCTATACCCCTGTGAGGCGGTGAGGGGTGGACGAAAAGGCCCCGCAGGGGTGCCTGGCATGGACGCCAGGCACTTTTCGCCCGGGCAGGAGCCCGGTCGAAAAGCCCGGCCGCCCCTCACGGACTGGTCGGGCTAAGGCCCGGCCAGCGCCGAGTGGGGTGCCGTTCTCTTTGGTTACTTTCTCTTGGGCAAGCAAGAGAAAGTGACCCGGCCTCCGGCAGGAGGGCGGAAGCCCGCCGCAGGCGAGCCCAGGTGCGTTCACCTCAAATCAAAAGCGAAGAGCCAAGTCACTGGATCCCAGCCTTCGCTGGGATGACGTCGAGGGGGCGCAGATGGAGACGGGTAGCCTCCTGCCGGCGTTCTCCGCGCTTCGCGCTCCGTCCAGCCTTCACTGGGATGACGAGTAGGGAAGACCTTCGCCCGAATAACGACATACGGGGAAACCTCCCCAAGCCCCCACCCCGCGACGCCGCCGGCACTCAACGCCAGCGCCGGAAGAAATTAAGATGCGCGACAGCCATTCCTCGCAAGATTCCACCATGTCCCAAGTTTTCGATCGCCGCCCCTGGCAGCGGATCCCTCCCGCCCTGTGGATCCTGTTGCTGCTGCCGTTGCTGGCGATCCTTCCCGCCGTGCCCATCGACGAGACGCGCTACCTCAGCGTGGCCTGGGAAATGCGCCTGTCCGGCAACTGGATCACCCTGCATCTCAATGGCGCGCCGTATTTCGACAAGCCGCCGCTGCTTTTCTGGCTGATCAACGCCAGCTGGAGCGTGTTCGGCGTGTCGCTGTGGTCGGCCCGCCTGATGGTGCTGTTGTGCAGCGCCGGCTGCATCGCGCTGTGCGGGCGGCTGGACCGGATGCTGGCCCCCGGCGATGGCCCGCGCGCGAGCTGGCTGCTGTTGGGCTTCCTGTTCCTGGTGCTGTTCTCCGGTGTGGTGATGTTCGATATCACGCTGTGCCTGTTCGTGGTGCTGGGCTTCGTGGCGATCGTCAGCTACGTGCAGAGCGGCCGTCGCAGCGCGCTGGCGCTGCTGGCTTTTGCCGGGATGATGGGCATCTTCGCCAAGGGGCCGGTGGCGCTGCTGCATCTGGCCGCGCCGATCCTGGCGGCGCCGTGGTGGTCCGCCGGTGGTCAGCGACGCATTTCCTGGCGTGAGGTGCTGGCGATGATGCTGGCCGCCGTGCTTGGTGGCTTGCCGGTGCTGCTGTGGGCCTGGGGCGCGGTCCATCACCTGAGCGATGCCGACGCGCACGAGCTGCTGCTGCGCCAGACCGCCGGGCGCGTGGTGAAGAGCTTCGCGCACAACCGTCCGGTGTGGTGGTACCTGCCGTGGGTGCCGGTGCTGCTATTGCCGTGGAGCCTGCTGCTGCGCTGGCGGCGCGTGGGCGCCGCCGCGTCGTCGTGGCGTCATTCGCAGGCGGTGCGTTTTGGCCTGTCGGCCTCGGTGCCGGCGCTGCTGGCGTTTTGCCTGGTCAGCGGCAAGCAGCTGCACTATCTGCTGCCGCTGCTGCCGGGTGTGGCCATCCTGCTCACCGCATGGCTGCGGCAGGACCCCGAACTGCTCTCGGCCCGTCGCCTGTGGATCCTGCTGGCGGTGATCGCCGGCGTGCTGCTGTGGTCGATCTTCGGCAGCGTGCCGCTGGGACGCGGCAGCATGTCGCCGGAGACCGCGCATGGCCTGTATGCGCTCAGTGGCGGTCTGCTGCTGTTGTCGGCCGCCAGCCTGTGGCTGGGGCGACGGATGAAGGTGGAGCGCTGCGCCGCGCTCAGCGCCTTGTTGCTGACCATGGCGATGGTGCCGCTGGTGCGCCTGGAAGTGGTGGGTTCGCTGGACATGTCCGACGTGGCGCAGCGCGTCGCCGAACTGCACAAGCAGGGCGTGGTGATGGCGCGCACCGACAACGAACCCGGTCTGGTGACCTTCCTGGCGCGTTTGCCATCGCCGCTGCCGGCGGCCGGAGTCGATCAGGTGGAGTGGGCGCGGCAGCATCCCGATGGCGTGCTGCTGGTGTATTCGGGCCGCGGTACGGCGCCCGCCGGCGCGTCACCCACGGTCCGGCTCGCCAATGGCTGGGCTGGCCTGATGACCTCGCAGGCGGTGCTGGCCAATCCTGGCGCGCTGGAGCGTTCGCCTCCGCCGGCGCCGGGGGATTGAGGCAAAGGGCTTCCAGCCCGTCATTCCCGCTTCCGCAGGAATGACGAGCAAAAGAGCGCCGAAACTGGCGGAAAGCCCCACCGCCCGTCGTCCCTGCGAAGGCAGGGACCCAGCGACTTTAGCTTCGAAGTTGAAAGACACTGGATGCCTGCTCCGGGCCCCTCTTGGAGGCGCGGGAATGACGAACCATTTGAGTCTTTCTAAACTGACGACGGTTACGAATGCGCGCCCGTCGTGGCCGTGGCCTCATCCGTCGATGCATGCGCCGACGTCGCGGCTGATTTCGTCGCGTCGGGCTCGTCACCATAGACGACGCAATTGCGACCGCCGCGCTTGGCGCGGTACAGCGCGTTGTCGGCGTCGATCATCAACTGGCGCAGCTCGAAGCCGCTGGCGTCGGTGCAGGCCACGCCGAAGCTGGCGGTGATCACCACATGCCGCGTCTCGCCCCACAGCGGCGTGGCGGCGATCGCCTCGCGGATGCGCTCGGCGCGCTCGACCGCAGTGGTAGCTGAGCAGTCGGGCATCATGATCGCGAATTCCTCGCCACCAAGCCGGCCGAACAGGTCCGAGCTACGCAGATGGTGCTGGCAGGCCGCCACCGCGCGCTTGAGCACCAGGTCGCCCATGACGTGGCCGTGGGTGTCGTTGACCTGCTTGAAATGATCCAGATCCAGCAGGATCAGGCAGGCGCTGCGCGACACCTTGCCAGCTTGCCGCAGCACCAGCTCGGTCTCGTCGACGAAGTGTTGGCGACTGCAGATGTTGGTGAGACTGTCCTGCGTGGCGAGGCGCTTGAAGCGTAGCTGCGAGCGCTTGACGCGAAACAACCAGAGTACTGCGGACACCAGTACGGTCAGCAGCAAGGCGATATAGAGCCGACCGGTTTTTACCGCAGTGCTGTCCAGTTGTCGCTGCAGCTGCAGGATCTGGTTCTCGCGGTTGAGCACGTCGACCTGATTCTTCTGCGCCTGCACCTGCTGCTTGATGGTTTCGTAGGCGAGTGCGCCGGCGGTGGCGTCGCTGAGATAGCCCTTGTCCGCCGCCATATACTTTTCGTGGTAGGTCAGCGCTTCGGCCTTGTGGCCGAGTTTGTTCTCGATCCGGTAAAGCAATTCATAGGCCTTGCTCAACGGTTCGCTGTACGTGTTCTCGACATTGCTGTCGATACTGGCCAGAGCAAACTTGCGAGCCTTGGCCAGGTCGTTCAGGCTGAAATAGCCTTCCGCCAATAGCAGCTCTGTGTACTGCGTCTGGGCGCTGTACTGGTAGTTGCGCACCTCGTCGTAGTGTTCCTCCATCACGCGGATGGCTTCGGTGGCGCGACCCTGTTGGAGTAGAAATGCCGCCATTTCGTTGCGTACGGCAGCGGCGTAAATCCAATCATTGTCCTGCGTGCAGAGATCGATGGCTTGCTGAAACTGGCCGGTCGTCAGCTGCGCATCACCGCTGTAGACGAGCGCCTGAAGCCGGTACTTTGCCGCGTGGCAGCCGTTCTTGCCCGTGGGTAAGTTCTGCAGCATCTGATCGGCGTACTCCAGCGCCTGCTTGTAATGATGCGAGAAGATCAGTAGCTGCGCCGCTTCGCCCAAGGCGGCATAACGAGCACCCTTGTCCGAGACTTGCGGCAGCAGTTCGGTCAGGCGGTTGAGCTGGATGAAGGCCTCTTCGTAGCGGTGGCTGAAGCCGAAGATGTTGACCATCAGTGCCAGCGAGCGCAGGCGCACCGCGGGGCTGCTGGCCTGTTCGGCAATCACGCGCAGTGCGGTCACAGCCCGCGAATCATTGCCTTCAAAAGCAGCCTGCCACGCGTCGAGAAAGCGCAGCGACCATAGTTGGTCGGCTGGCAGGATGTCTTGCATTTCGTGGAGTTGCGCGAGTATGCGCAGGAACTCGTCGTGATCGGTGGTCTTGATGCTCGCGGCGCGCTCCAGCAGCTGCGCCGAGGATTCGGAGGCGGGCATGGCCCATGTGGCCATGCCCGCACAGATGCCCGCGAGAGCGATCAAGCTCACCAGTAACTTCCGACTCGTTGTGCCAAGCCGGATCACGGCGCAGCTCAATTGGTCGCGAGGGACGCGCTACGACGGACCACCGGAGCGGCGAGTCCGCTGGGCTCTTCTTCCTCGGGCTCCGCAGGCTCTTCCTCGTCTTCGCGCCCGGGGTTTTCGATGGTCTTGAACATGGGGCCCACGTCCAGCAGTGCGTAAAGCTCGTCAGCGCTGCGGGCAATGATGGCTGCGCCCAGAGAAGCGTCGACCTGTGACTCCTCCAGAGCCTGCGCAATATCTTCCTGCGAGGCGTGACGCAGTCGCGCGTCCGCACCCATGCGTTCCAGAAACTCGATGACGCTCGACATGGCTAGTTGTCCCCTGATGGTCTTGCGAGAAAGACGACATCCCCCCTGACCTGCCATTCCCCTCTCCCCGGGGAGTACTGGGAGGAGGCGATCATAACCTTGTTTGCAGCGGCAAATGTCTATGCGATGGCGGCTTGGTAGGCGTCCAGCGCGACCAACTTGGCTTGCACCTCGGCATCGGCCACTAACGCCTGCACCGGAGGCACCGCCAGCGTGTCGGCGCTATCGAGATCGGCCCCGGGCAGCCGGCCCAGCGGCATGCGCTCCATCCGCGGGGCCTGCATGGGCAGCGTGGCGGCCCGATAAACAATGACCTCGTGGTCCAGCGGGTAGTGGCGGCTCAGCACGTCCACCAGCACCTGGCGATGGGCGGGACTGGTGGCGAAGCGGTGTCCCGTGCGCTCGCCGGCGAGGCCGACCTGCCACAGGATCAGCCACGCGCTCGGGTCGATCTGCCGGCGGTAAAGCATGTACTGGGTAGTATCGAAATGCTGGCAGCCCACGCTGCCCGGATCGATGCCGAGGTCGGCATACAGGCAATCCTCGGAGGAAATGCCCGGTTCCATGTAGGCCGTATAGCCTTCCTCACGCGCCACCTTGATGGCTCGATGGGGCGCCCAGGCGAACACGCCGGGATGGCCGTAGAACACGGCGCACACGCGCTTGCCGGCGCGCACCTCGGCGAGTATCGCCTCCACCATCTCGCGATAGGTCTGCGTTCGCCGCTTGCCCTCGGCGTAGAACGGCTGGAGGCTGCGCACGTCCGCGTGCATCTCCTTGAGCCACAGCTCCACGATGCCGTCGGAGACGGCGGCGAACACCACGTCCGCGTTCTCGATATGGCTGCGCGCCAGCGGCGTGATGTGCGAGCCCAGCATGATGCCGATGCCGACGCAGGCGAGGCTGCCGGTCGAAGGGGGCGTGCTCACTGATCTGGACCTCCGTGGTCGAGGAAGGCATGGGCGCCACGCCTCCGTGCGGCCGGAGCATAAGGGTTGCTTCATTGTCGCCGCTACCGCGTGCTCCGCGCCGGAGGGGCGCCGGGCAGCCGCGATGCTTATGATCGGGGCGCGGGGCTGGACCTCTCGCCCACGGACCAAGGGACGGGCACACATGGAATGGCGACACCTGAAACTGTCATCTCCGCTTTGCGGGCTCGCCCTCATGGCCGGCCTGATGGGCCAGACCGCCTGGGCGCAATCGCCGGCGGCTGCGGGCGGGTCGTACCAGACCCCACTGACGGACGCGGTGCATGCGCGGGAGACGACGGGGCAGGTACGGGCGACCGCGCCGGACAGCCTGCCTACCTTGCCGACCGGTCCCTCGGCGCTGGCCAAGGCGTCAACCGAAACGCTAGGGCTGTTGGCGAAGGCGGCGGTGGTGCGGGCGGCGGAAAGGTCCGGCACGTATCAGCCGACGCCGCCGCCGTCCTATCCACCGTTGCGACCCAACCTCGCCGTGCCCGAACCCGGCACAGCCAGGGCCGACTGCCAATCCAACGGCAGCCTTGCCTGGCCGGGGATGTGCCCTTAGTCCATCCGCCGGCCTGCGCATCAGCCGGCCAGGGCGGTGGGTTCCACCCATTGCTGCAGCCTGCCGCGCCACAGCCGGCGGCAGGTGCGCGTGTGGCTGCCGTCGCCGTGGCGGAAGTGCTCGATCCAGGCGTCGCCATGCGCGTCGACCTTGCAGCGACGGGCGCCGAATTGCGCCGAGGCGATCACCGGGGCCAGGCAGCGGAAGGCGCGGCGGATGTCGCGCGGTGAGCCGTCGCCGAACTCGAACACGAAGATCGCCGGGCTGCGCTGCAGCGGGAAGCGTGACTCGTCGAGGAAGCGGCGGTCGCAGGTGAACAACGCCAGGTTGCGCGCCAGTGCGTGCGCCGCATGCGCCTCGGCGTCGCGGCCCAACAGCCGGGCCTCGGCCGCGGTCTCCACGCATGCTCCCACCGAATGCAACAGCTCGACGGCCGGCAGCGGAAACGCCTCGTCGGCATAGAAGCGCGCGCCGTCGCGTACCGGGCGTGCAGGATCCTCGTGCGTGCCAATTGCCGGCACGGAGGGTAGTTCTTCGGGATTTCGCCACATTAAAGGCACCTCGATTCCATTCGGGGACTTCGGGCTGGCCGCGCGCCACGCCATCCACGGTCGACAGGACCGTTGCGTGAGCCGTTGGGACAGCCCCTCCATGCAAAACGGCGCGACAGCGCGCGCCAGCCGCTTTCTAACGTGAGCCACGTCAACGGGGCAATAGTGCCTTTGGCCCATGGCCGAATTGCCGGCGCCCCGTCGGTGGCGGTGTGTACGCTGCGGATGGTGGTCGCGCGGCACGTGGACGGCATTCGCGAGGGCGGCCGAACCGTTCTAAAGTGCTCGTCTTACTCCCACCGGGGCATCGACATGCGATTGATGCGCTTTGAGCAGGCCGGCCGCATCGGCGTGGCCGTGGAGACAGAGGCAGGCTGGCGCGCGCGGTACGAGGGTGAGCCTGGCTTCCCCGGTGATGTCGGCGCGATTGCCGCGCTTTCCGGGCAGCAGCGAGTGGCGGCCATCGAGGCCCTGCAATCGGGCGTCGCCGTCGACGCCACGACGGTGAGCTTCCTTCCGCCTTGCGCCAGTCCCGGCAAGATCATCTGCCTGGGCCTCAACTACCGCGACCACGCGCACGAGTTCGATTTCAAACCGCCGAGCTACCCGACGCTGTTCGCGCGCTTCGCCACCAGCCTGATCGGTCATGGCCAACCGCTGGTGCGGCCGCGTGTGTCCACGGACTTCGATTACGAGGGCGAGATGGCGGTGATCCTCGGGCGCGGCGGTCGCCATATCGACGAGGCGGCGGCGCTGTCGCACGTGTTTGGCTACACCATCTTCAACGACGGCTCGATCCGCGATTACCAGATGCGCACACCGCAATGGACGGTGGGCAAGAACTTCGACGGCACCGGCGCGTTCGGCCCGTGGGTGGTCAGCGCCGACGAGCTGCCGCCGGGCGGCGTCGGGCTGATGCTGGAAACGCGCCTCAATGGCGAGGTGATGCAGCGCGCTTCCACCAGCGACATGATCTTCGGCGTGGCGCAGACCATCGCCCTGCTCAGCGAGGCGATCACGCTGGATGCGGGCGACGTGCTGGTGATGGGCACGCCATCGGGCGTGGGTTATGCACGCAAGCCGCCGGTCTACATGAAGGCCGGCGACGTGTGCGAGGTGGCGATCGAGCGCATCGGCACGTTGCGCAACCCGGTGGTGGACGAACCCATGTAACAGGGCGCACTGTGCGCGATCGCGGCATGCCGAGTCCAGCACATGCCGCGCGTCGCCCACCGGCGAAGCTTCAGTTTTCAGGAGGAGGCGGTGGTCGTCCCCGTCGTCGTCTTCATCGCCTGCAGCGCGGCCAGCAACGTCTGCCCCTTGGGCGTGCCCAGCCCCGTGCACGGGTCCCAGCCCTTGGCCGCCTTGAACTTGCCGTTGTTGCCCGAGGTGATGTCGTGGAAGGCGCTGCTGCCGATGGTGTAGAAGGCTGCGTGCGGATCACCCAGCGACTGGCCCTGCACCTGGTTGAAGCGCGCGATCAGCGCCGCCCATAGCGGCGCCACTGCGCTGGTTCCGCCGATCACCTGGTCCTGGCCGTCCACGCGCACCTGATAGCCGGTGGTGGGGTCGGCGTCGCCGGCCACGTCGGGCGTGCCGCGGCCGACAAAGCCGTTCGCGCCCACGGGCACCTTGGCGGACTGCTGCCACGTGGGCAGCGCGAAGCTCGCGCTGACGCCGCCGCCGGTGGCGCCCTCGTTGCTGGCCAGTTCGTTCCACACGGTCTCGCTCTGGATCGTGCCGCCGCTGGCCACCAGCTTGGTGCCGCCGCAGGCGAGCGAGTAGGGGCTCGATGCGGGAAAGTCCGTGTGCGGCTGACCGTCGCTTTCGCCATCGGTGAAGCCGTCGTCGCCGCTGGCGACGGTGACCGTCACGCCGAGCGCGAGGGCGTCCTGTAGCGCGGTCTGCATGGCGGCCAGCGAGGAGGCGCTCCAGCTGTCTTCCGGGCCACCCCAGCTGATCGAGATGACCGACGGATGGTTGGTGGCGTCGTGCGCCGCTTGCGAGATGGCTTCGTAGAAACCCTGATCGGTGTTGGGTGCGAAGTACAACGCGATGGTGGCGCCGGGCGCCAGCGCGCCGATCACTTCCACGTCGAGCATCACCTCACCGTCGGCGTCGCCGCCGGGCTGGCTGGCGCCGCCCGCCACCGAAACCACGTTCACCGTGGGCGCCTTGGCAATGCCGAGGCCCTGGACGTACTGGGTGAAATCGGCCTGGGTGAAGCCGCCGCCGAGTTCGATCACCGCCACGGTCTGCCCCGTGCCGTCGGCGGTGGTGGGGAACTCATAGATCTGTCCGAGCTGCACTGGCGTGTAGGTCGTCGTGACCTGCGCGGCGGGCCGCCGGAAGTGCGGCCGCGCCACCGGCCGCTTGTCCAGGCCGAGCACCGCGATCACCGAATTCGACAGCGCGGAGGGCAGGCTGGGCGGCAGCTTGCAGCCAATCATCTCCGGGCTGCCGTCGTCGAACTGATAGCGCCCCAGTTCCACCCCGAAAGCCTTCTGCAGCGCCTCCGGCGTGCCGCGCAGGTGCAGTACGCGGCGGTGCTGCTCGTAACCGGTTTCGGTCAGGCCGTGGGCCTTGGCGAAGCTGCGCACGGTTTCCGCATCGGCCGGGTCCGCGCCCCAGTGCGTACCGAAGTCCTCGCGCTTCGCGGTGGCGCGGTGTGGCCAAGCGGTCGGCGCCGGATGGTCGCCGCGACGGCGCAGCACCACGGTGATGTCCATCGGCTCGCTGCCCTGATGCGGCCCAAGGTAGTGGGCCTCGGCAGCCAGCGGCCAGTGCTTGTGGTGGGCTTGGGCAGTGCTCATGGTCGGACTCCTTGGGGGACGGTGGGAGAGACTGCACCGGCGAACGTGTCAGTTGAGTGTTTGACGATGCGGCCGTTCATGCATGGTGCGGGCGGATCGTCTCAGGAACCGCGTCAAAGCGTCCCGCCGGCCACGGCGAGGCCGAGGCGCTAAAATGGCGGGATGTGCCGCACGAGAACCTGCCCATGAGCTACCCCTCCGTCCGCATGCGCCGCATGCGCCGTGATGCCTTCTCCCGCGCCCTGATGCGCGAGCACACCCTGCTGCCGACCGACCTGATCATGGTCGCCTTCGTGATCGAGGGCGAAGGCCAGCGCGAGCCGGTGCCGTCGATGCCCGGCGTGGAGCGCCTGTCCATCGACCAACTGCTCAAGCTCGCCGGCGAGTGCGTGCGACTGGGCATTCCCGCGCTGGCGCTGTTCCCCTCGCCGGGTTCGACCGTCAAGACCGAGGATGCGCGCGAGGCATGGAACCCGGATGGCCTCATGCAGCGCGCCACGCGTGCGCTCAAGAAGGCGTATCCGGACCTGGGCCTGATCGGCGACGTGGCGCTGGACCCGTACACCACGCACGGCCAGGACGGCCTGATCGACGAGCACGGCTACGTCATGAACGAGCCGACCATCGAAGCGCTGATCAAGATGTCGCTCGCGCAGGCCGCGGCCGGCATGGATTTCGTGGCGCCGTCGGACATGATGGACGGCCGCATCGGCGCCATCCGCGATGCGCTGGAAGAGGCCGGCTACATCCACACTCGCATCCTGGCCTATTCGGCCAAGTACGCCTCGGCGTTCTACGGCCCGTTCCGCGATGCGGTGGGTTCGGCTGGCAACCTCGGCAAGGGCAACAAGCACACCTACCAGATGGACGTGGGCAACAGCGACGAAGCGCTGCGCGAGATCGAGCTGGATATCCAGGAAGGCGCCGACGCGGTGATGGTGAAGCCTGGCATGCCGTACCTGGACGTGCTGCGCCGCGCGAAGGACACGTTCGGCGTGCCGACCTTCGTGTATCAGGTGAGCGGCGAGTACGCGATGTTGAAGGCCGCTGCGCTGAATGGCTGGCTGGATGAGAAGGCGGTGGTGCTGGAGTCGCTTACGGCGTTCAAGCGCGCGGGGGCGGATGCGATTCTTACGTATTTCGCGATTGATGCGGCGCGGTGGTTGCGCGGGGAGTAGTAATGCTTGAACCCTCTCCCCTTTTGGGGAGAGGGCAGGGCATTGCCACCTTTACGGTGGTGAGGGGCGGGTGCTCGCCCCAAGGTTTCAACAAGCGTGCTTTGGCGTGGCCATGTCGCAAGATTGCCCCCTCTCCCCAGCCCTCTCCCACAAGGGGAGAGGGAGCTGGAGCCAGCGGCACGTCATCGAGTGTCAGGCGTACTGCGCAATGCCATTCCCAAACGACCAGTTCTCCTTCGCCGTCTCCAGCAAATTGATGAACACATCCTGCGGCCGCAGGCCCGGATCCGCGCTGAGCAGCTCCGCCGCGCGTCGGTAGAACGCCTGCTTCTGCTCCACCGTGCGCGTGTTGTTGCAGGCGATCTGGATGATCACCAGGTCGTCGCTGCGCGCGATGTCCAGGTAGTTCGGGTCGTAGTCGAACTCTTCCGCATCGTGCTGGTGCACGAGGATGAAGCGATCGTTGTGCGGCACGTTGAAGCTTTCGATCATCGCGCGATAGATGCTGTTGCGGATCGCCGCGATGTGCTGGGTGGACTTGCCGCGGCGAAGCGAGATGCGAACGAGGGGCATGGCGGGGCTCCGGGGACTCAGGGTTGGGATACGTGGCCGACGTCGTAGTGCTGGCCGGCGCTGGGGTGTGGGGGCATGTCGTCGAACAGACGGAAGCTCACCCAGCTCCATGTCGTGGGTTCGAATGCCGTGACGGCAGCCAGCGCGCCTCTTTCCGTATCGCGGTGCAACGCCTCGCGGGCCTCGTCGCGCAGTGCATCCAGCGCGGCATACGGCGCGATGGGTCGGATCTCGCGCGTGGCGAAGCGTGCCTGGCGCGCCTGCGGGGACAGATAGGCGTCCCACACCTGCCAGCAGCGTATCGATGGCCAGCCGAAGGCCTGGGTGAGGGCGGCGAAGCCCGGGCTGCCGAGGAAGCGCTGCATCGCCTCGCTGTCGCGCCACACGTAGAAGGGGGCGTACAGGTTCTCGGCGGACTGCTCGCCCCGGGTGGCATGCAGGTAAGCCTTCAACAGCAGGCCGTCGAAGTGGTCGAGGCTGGGACCCTTGTCGGCGATGCGCCGCCTGACGATGGCCATGTCGTAATCCGCAGGCAGGGTGAAGCTGTATTGCATGGCGATCATGGGCTGGGCGCCTCCTTGATCACTTCGCGCAGCCGCGCGACGGCGGAGGACGCCGCGGGCCAGCCGGCGTAGAACGCCAGGTGGGTGATCAACGCCGCGAGTTCGTCATGCGTCAGGCCATTGTCGATCGCTCGCCGCAAATGAAACGGCAGCTGTTCGGTGCGCCCCAGGGCGATGAGGGTGGACACGGTGGCCAGGCTGCGGTCCCGCGGCGACAGGGAAGGGTCCTGCCAGACGCCGTCGAACAGCACGCGGTCGGTGAGTTCAGCCAGTGCGGGAGCGACATCGCCAAAACTGCGCTGGCCTTGGTCGGAACGGTGGGTCACGGGAGGCCTCCGGGGTTGGGAGTTGACGGTGGCCAGACTAGGGCGGACAGTACTGTTCTGAAAATCGGAAAATCTTGAACCGATAGTCCAGAAAAATGGGACGATAGCCATGCGACGCGTGAACTTCGACCTCGATGTGTTGCGCACCTTTGTCACCGGCATCGAGCTGGGCAGCTTCGCCAAGGCCGCCGATCGGCTCGGCCGTTCCACCTCGGCGGTCAGCGCGCAGCTGAAGAAACTGGAGGAGCAGGCCGGCAAGCCCGTGCTGCGCAAGTCCGGGCGCGGCATGGTGCTGACCGAGGCGGGCGAGACCATGCTGGCCTATGCGCGCCGCCTGCTTGAACTCAACGACGAGGCGGCCACCGCGCTGCATGGCGCCGAGCTGGAAGGCTGGGTGCGCCTGGGTCTGCAGGAGGACTTCGGCGAGAGCCTGCTCACCGACGTGCTCGGGCGCTTCGCGCGGGCGCATCCGCGTGTGCGGGTGGAAGTGCGCATCGCGCGGAATACGGAGCTGCTCGAGCGCATTTCGTCGGGTCGCCTCGATCTGGCGCTGGCGTGGGATGCCGGCGTCATCACGCCCCATGCCGAACGCCTGGGTGACGTGCCGTTGCGCTGGATCGCAGCGGCCGACGGGCAGGCATCGTGGCCACCGCGAGACGAGCCGCTGCCGCTGGTGATGCTCGAGGCGCCGTGCGTGATGCGCAGCGCCGCCACCGCCGCACTCGATCGCGCCAACATCCCGTGGCGCGTCGCATTCACCAGCGCCAGTCTGGCCGGCACCTGGGCCGCAGTGGCGGCCGGGCTGGGCGTGTCGCTGCGCACGCCGCTGGGTTTGCCGCCGAGCGTGCAGGCGCTGGCGCCGTATGAAACACCGCTGCCCGCGCTGGGTACGCTGGGTCTGTGCCTGCATCGCGCGGAATCGGAGTCGTCACCATCCGTGCAGCGACTTGCCGGCTTGCTGACACAGCAGTGGCAGGGACTGCCGTTGGCGGCGTGATGCGTCGATGTGACGTGCGTCGGACTCGTCGGCGCAAACCCATCAGGTCACAGCAGCAATCGCATGGAATAATGCTTGATCCCCGAATGGAGCGTGCGAGTGGATAGCCACCATTTTCTGGAGACGGCGCTGGTATTCCTGGTGGCGACGGTCATCGCGGTGCCGCTGACAAAGCGCTTCAAGCTGGGCTCGGTGATGGGCTACCTGGTGGCCGGCATCGTGATCGGTCCGCAGGAGCTGGGCCTGGTTTCGGATGTCGAGGGCGTCAACACGGCCTCCGAATTCGGCGTGGTGCTGATGCTGTTCGTGATCGGCCTTGAAGTGTCGCCGCAACGCCTGTGGGTGATGCGCCACCAGGTTTTCGGCACCGGACTGCTGCAGGTGCTGACGACCAGCCTGGTGATCGGCAGCATTGCCTATTACGCGCTGGGCCTCAGCACCAACGCGGCCGCCATCATCGGCGGCGCCCTGGCCTTGTCGTCCACCGCGTTCGGCCTGCAGATCCTCGCCGAACGCAAGGAAGCCGGCGTGCCATACGGGCGTCAGGCGTTCGCGATCCTGCTGTTCCAGGACATCGCAGCCATTCCACTGATCGCAGCAGTGCCGCTGCTGGCCAGCGCCTCGGCCCACCATGGCTTCGACGTGCGTGCGGTGCTGCGCACGATGGGCGCGATCGTGGCGGTGATGGTGGGCGGCCGCTATCTGCTGCGCCCGGTGTTCCGCTTCGTGGCGCGCGCTGATGCCGTGGAAGTATCCACCGCCACCGCGCTGTTGGTGGTGATGGGCACGGCGTGGTTGATGGAAATGGTCGGCGTGTCCGCCACGCTGGGCGCGTTCCTTGCCGGCGTGCTGCTGGCCGACTCCGAATACCGGCACGACCTCGAATCGCACATCGAGCCGTTCAAGGGTCTGCTGCTCGGCCTGTTCTTCATCAGCGTCGGCATGTCGATGGATGTGTCGCTGCTGCTGCGCCAGCCGCTGCTGGTGTTGGCGTTGGTGGTTTCCCTGCTGTTGGTGAAGGGCGCGCTGCTGTGGCCGCTGGGTCGCATTGTTGGCGGGCTCGACCGACGGGACGCACTGCGCCTCGCCGTGTTGCTGGCCTGCGGCGGCGAGTTCGCCTTCGTGGTGCTCAAGCTGGCGCGCGAGCAAGGCCTCATCACCAGCGAGCAGCATGGCCTGCAGGTACTGGCGATCACCTTGTCGATGGCGCTGACGCCCTTGCTGGTGATCGCGATGGGACGCCAGCTCGGCTCCAAGCCGAAAAAGACGCGCGAGTTCGACACCATCAAGGCGGACTCGCCGCGCGTGATCATCGCCGGCTACGGTCGTATGGGACAGATCGTGTCGCGCGTCCTGCGGGCGCAGGGCATTCCGTTCGTGGCGCTGGATCATTCGGTCGAGCAGATCGACCTGGTGCAGCGCTTCGGCGCCACCGACAACATCTTCTACGGCGATCCGGCGCGCCCCGAAATGCTGCGCGCCGCGCAGGCCGATCAGGTCGAGGTAGTCGTGCTGGCGGTGGATGATCCACAGGCGAGCCTGCGCACGGCGCGCGTGGTGCGCCGCCTGTATCCGGGCGTGAAGATCATCGCGCGTGCGCGCAATCGCCAGCACGTGTGGCGACTGATGGACCTGGGCGTGGAAGCCCCGGTGCGCGAGACGCTGTACTCCAGCCTCAAGATGACGCGGCAGACGCTGGAGGCGCTCGGCATGTCGCCCGAGCAGGCGGCCGACAAGGTGGAGCGATTCCGTCGCCACGATGCCGAACTGCTCAAGCGGCAGTACCTCGTGTACGACGACGACGCGCGCATCGTGCAGACCACCCGCGAAGCGCTGGTCGACCTGGACCAGCTGTACCAGGCCGATGCGGAGCCCGAGCCGCCAAGTGAGCGCGACCGTCCCACCCATGTGACGCCGGATGACCAGGATGTGACACGCTGAGCTCCGTCCGGCGGGACGCCGTGCCGCGTTGGTGAGCGCACGGGCGTCAGGCGGCGGATGGCGATGCCGTCGCAAGAAAACTTGCTGCTAACTTACGCCGCAAGCGCAACTCATTTCGACACGGATATTCAATGATGGCGCCCGCCTGTGGGTCGTGCCGCCGGGGGGTGGGCCATCCGCGGGATCGGGTAGATCCCGACACCCTCGTGTCCGTGCATGAGCCAACGTGCGCCCGTTCATCCCGTCGTGATCCGTTTCGGCCGACTGGGTGACACCATCCTGCTGCAGCCGTTGCTGCACAAGCTGCGTCGTCGCTATGGCGCGCCGTGTCGGCTGGTCTCGCTGGGTGAAACGTCGCGCGTGCTGTACGAGGGCTGCGACGACGTGCACGAAGTGAGGCACTTCGCGACCCAGTCCGGCGCGCTGTGGTTCAACCCGCAACGCCTGCGCGTGGCGCTGTCGCTCCGAGCGCTGCGCGGCGCGCCGTTCTACATCTGCGAACCCGACGTGCGCACGCGCACCAAGGTGCGCCCGATGCTGGCGCTGGCCGGCATCGCTCCGCAGCACTGTGTGTTCATCGAAGACACGCCGCTGCTGCAGGACGAACACTGGGCCGACTGGCTGATGCGCTTTGCCGACGAAACGCCGGCGGCGTTCTATGACGTGCCCGGCGCCTCCGGCCTGCCGGCTTCGCCACGGCTCGCGCCCACGCCAACCGAACAGCGCGAAGTGCGGCAATGGCTGGCCGAGCATGGCATGGCGGGGCGTCCGCTGGTGCTGCTGCAGGCGGCGAACAAGCGCACCATGCGTTGGAACGGCGTGCGCCGCGCCGACGACGATGACAAGTCGTGGCCGGTGGAGCGCTGGGCTGCTTTGGCGCGCGCGATCATCGAGGCCATGCCGGACGCCCGCGTGCTGCTGTGTGGCTCGGCGGCCGAAGCCGGATATCTCGAAGGCATTCGCGCCGCTGCGGCCCATCCGCAGGTGGTGGCCCCGAAGGGTGGCTTGCCGCTGGATCGCCTGCGCGCGCTGATGCAGGTGGCGCACAGCATGGTGTCGGTCGATACCGGGCCGGCGCATCTGGCCGCCGCGGTGGGTTGCCCGCTGGTGGTGCTGTTCGGCAATCGCTGGCCGGCGATGTGGACGCCCCGCAGCGCCACGGGCAGCGCGGTGAGCGTGCTCGGCGGCCTGCCCGAAATCAGGCGCGTGGACGATATCCCGCTCGACGCAGTGGTCAACGCCTGGCGGCAGCTGCCGCCACAGCCGGAGCATGCGTTGCGGCCGCCGCCGGAGCAGACGACGCAATGGTTTGCCCGCACTCCCCGCACCGCCCGTGTTGCCGGGCCGTGGCGTTCCGACGGCAGGGCGTGACGCCGGTCCGGGTCACGCGCCGCGCGTGAGCCCGCATCAATCCGCCGGCTGGGCCGGTTGCCTCAGGATCTGCCGCACGCTGGGAATCGCCGAGCCGCTGCGCGCAGCCAGTTCGTGCGCGATGTCGACGTAGCCGATCGCGCGGGCCACGTCCGCCGCGGTACGACCGAACGCATCCGCGGCCTGTCGATCGGCGCCGCGCGCCAGCAGCACGCGGGCCGGAGCCAGCAAGGCGTGCATGGCGCAGGCGTGCAGCGCGGTGACGCCGCGCTGGTCGGCGTGTTCCAGGGTGGCGCCGGCGTCGAGCAGCACCGGCACCAGCGCGCCGATATGCGTGGGATCGCATTCGCTGCCGGGGCGCAGGTGGGCGCCCAGCAGCAACAGCAGCGCGGTCTTGCCTTCCTTGTCGGCCAGGCCCACGTCCGCGCCGCGCTTGAGCAGGGCGTCGAACAGGCGGCGTGCGCGCAGGCTGTCGTTGTGGTTGAAGCCGAACTGCGCGGCGGCATGCAGCGCGGCGTGGCCGCGTCCGTCGACGGCGTTCACCTCGGCGCCGCCGTCGAGCAACTGCTCGGTGATCTCCGGATAGCCCATCGCCGCGGCGATCATCAGCGCGGTGGCTTCGCCGGGCAGGCGCTGGTCGATCGCCACGTTGTGTTGCAGCAGCAGGGCCACCAGCGATTCGCGCCGCGCGCTGACGGCGGCGGCCAGCGGGCTCATGCCGTTGGTGGCGGCCAGCGCGGGATCAGCGCCCTTTTCCAGCAACACCGCCGCCACTTCGCGATGGCCTGCGCCGCAGGCGTGAAGCAGTGCGGTGGCGCCCTGATGGTCCGGCGTGTCCACCGCGAAACCCAGCTCGAGCAGGCGCTCCACCGCGACGAGCGCGCCGGCGGCAGCCGCGACCGGGAGATCGTCCGCGCGCAACGGGCGCGTGGGGCGCTTCCAGTCGCCCCAGTTCAACCAGCGCTCCACGGCGGCATGTTCCAGCGAGAGGCCGAGCGGCGTCTCGCCGTTGGCGTCGATCGCTTCTGGATCGGCGCCGTGCGCGACCAGTGCGCGCACCAGCGGCAGGGCGTGCTCACCATGTTCGAGCGCAGCGAACAGCGGCGTGCGGCCGCTGCTGTCGCGGGTGTTGGGATCGCAGCCGCGCGCCAGCAACGCCTGCAGCAAGGGCAGGTGACCGAAGGTGGCGGCGAGGTGCACCGGCGTGCGTTCGCGCGCATCCGCGCCGAACGGATCGGCGCCACGTTCGAGCATGGCCAGCGGCAGGGCCGCGCCCTGGGCGCTGTCCTCCAGGCGCAGCAGGGCCTGCGTCAGCAGGCCGGCGCCGGCCGGCGTGGCGCCCGCCTGCAACAGGTCGTCCACGGCCTCGGTGGCGGCGGGCAACTGTTGCAGCAGAGCGTCGAACAGACGGCGGCCCAGCGGCGGCAGCGTCGGCTCATGGCCTTCGCCCACTTCGGCATCGTCCACCAGCTGCGGCTGCAGGCGAGCCTCGGGATCAAGTGCATGGTCCAGCAGCCAGCGGCGGCCGGCGCTCTGGCCAGGCGCGGCCAGATCCAGATAGAGCTGGGCGAGCTGCGACTGCGGCCACTCGCGCACGCGGCTGCTGAAGGTGGAGACGATGGCCCAGTGGCCAAAGCGCAGCGCGTCGAGCAGGTGGGCCGGCGTATCGGCGCCTTCGGGCAGCGCATCCAGGTCGAGGCTGGCGGGCAGGGGCGTTTCCGGGTCGAGCAGCGCGACCAGATCCCAGCGGCCGGCGGCGGCGGCGTGGTCCAGTGCGCTGCGGCCGTCGCTGCCCATGGTCTTGGCTTCGGCGCCAAGCGCGAGCAGGGCGCGGATCATCTCGGCGTGGGCCTGCGGCGACTGGCAGGCCAGGGTCAGCGCGTCATGGCCGTGACTGTTGCGCACGCGTGCGTCAGGCTGGGCTTCGGCCAGCAGCTTCGCGATGCCCACTGCGCCGGCGCGCGCGGCTTCCATCAGGGCGGTGTTGCCGTGGCGGTCGGCCAGGTTCACGTCGGCGCCGGCGGCCCGTAGCGCACGGGCGATCTGCTCGTGGCCTTCGGCGGCGGCGGCCATCAGCGCGCTGCGGTGGCGCGCGTCCACCGCATTCACCGCGGCGCGGTGCTTGAGCAGCAGCTTGACGCCTTCGATGTCGTCGTCCGTAACGCCAGCTGCAGCGACCAGGGCCGGCTCGCCATCGGCCGGGGTGGGCTTGGCGCCGCGTTCCAGCAGGAATTTCGCCACCGGCCAATTGGCTGCGCGGCAGGCGACGGCGAGCGGGCTGAGGCCAGCCTTGTTGAGTGCGTTGATGGCCGCGCCGGCATCGAGCAGCATCGCCGCCACGATCGGTTCGCCGCTCAGCACGGCGCCGTGCAGCGGCGTGTTGCCTTCGGCATCGGCGGCCAGCGGGCTGGCGCCATTGGCCAGCAGGGTCATCACCGCATCGGCGCGGCCATGCCAGCTGTCGCGGGTGGCGGCCAGCAGCGCCGTGAGTCCGCCGCTGGCGCGATTGACGTCGGCGCCCTTGGCGATCAGCGCGCGCAGCAGACGCGTGTCGGGCGGCAGTGCGGCGAGCGTCAGCACCGGGCGCTGGTCGCGCTCGCCGGCGGCAGGCGCGGTGTTCGGATCAGCGCCGGCTTCCACCAGCGCGAGTGCGCGCTCGATGTCGCCGTCGCGGGTAGCGGCCAGCAGGGCCTTGGCCTGTTCCGGCGTGCCGGCGGTGCGTTCCTGTTCGCTCAACTGCGGGGCCGGCTTGGGCGCCGGCGGAGCCGCCGCGGCTTCAACCACGCCGGCAGCCGGCTGGCGCAGCGGACGGCGGCTCTCGCATAGCAGGGCGCGCAGCGTGCGGTTGGCGATCACCAGGCAGCCCAATGGCATCAACAGCACGCCGTACACGGTGAGCGCCGCAGTGCGCAGTTCCGACGGCAGCACGCCGTAGAGCCCGGTCAGCGCGATCGCGATGAAGGCCAGCGCCAGCAGCGAGAACGCCGCAGGCAGGAAATGGGTGAAGAAGCGCTCCTCGCGCGACAGGTGCCGCCCGAAAGCGATGCTGCGCGCGGTGGCGGTGAAGATCCACGAGCCGTCGCTCTGCGCCGGATAGGCGTCATCCCACACGTAGACCAGGCCGAAGGCCGGCCACATGCGCCACAGCGCCGCGAGCGCCACCACCAGCGCGCCGGCAAGCATCAGCGCGGCGCCCAGGCTTGGGGCCTGGTTGAGCCGCAGCATCGGCCACGCCACCAGCGCAAACACCAGCACCACATAGCCGGTGAACATCACCAGGTAAGCCGCGCCACGTCGCAGCACGGTGCGCCCGAAGCGAGGCTCCGGGTCGAAGCCGATCGCGTGGCACACCGCCGCCATGGTCAGCGCATTGGCGATGAGCAGCGGGATCAGGGCCAGTGGATGCGCGCCAAGTGCGGCGATCGCGGTGGCGATCAAGCCGGGCACGAACCAGGCGAGGGCTTGCAGCAGTGGAGGCGGGCGACGCGTTTTTGAATAGGCCATGGGCGCGGAGTATAGGAATCGTGACGAGGCCAGAAGGTAATCAGGCGTTAACGGCGGTAGACGTCGCGCTCTTTACGGGTCGCTGTCGCGATCCTTCGGCGCGCTCTTGTATTCAGGATGATTGGCCGAGGCCAGCGCGTGCTGCGGCGGCAACTGCAAATGCCAGCCCTTGCTCTGCAGGTTCTCGAGCACGGCCTGGGCGTCTTCCTGCGGGAGCTTGCGTTGGCCTGACAATTCCACTTCCAGGGCCAGGCGCAGTTCGCCTAACATCAGCGCCAGCGACTGGGGGATGCAGGCAAAGTCATCGCGACGGGCCAGCCACAGGTAGGTGTCGGGTTTGCGCAGGCTGGCATAGACAAAACAGTGCATGGTGACACCCGTCGTCGTGGATCGGAGGATGAGGGCGCACAGGCAGCGGCGCGGCAACGGGTAAGGGTAACAGCCCCGTGCAAGTGCGTCCCGCTGACTTGCGCTGCGCGTCGATCTCCGGCCATCCTTCATCGATCAGCGGGGATCGGTGGCCATCACCGCGTTTGATTGCTGCGACCGCACTTGCAAGGCCCGAATCGAGCCGGCACAGTGCCGGCGAGGGGTATCAAACGCGCGTATGAAATTGGCCTGTCGTCAAGTCCCCCGCTACGTCCCGAGTCAAATCAACGAATAAGCAGGAGCAACTGATGCAGATGTCTTTCCGTCCCTTTTCGCGCGCGAGCCGACCGCTCACCCTCGCCGCGCTGAGCCTGGCCATCCTGGGCTCGCTTGCTGCACCGCAGTACGCCCACGCCAGTGCTTTCCAGCTGCATGAAGACAGCGCCGCCGCCATGGGCCGCGCCTACGCCGGTTCGGCCACCGCGGGTGGCGACGCCTCGGTCGTGGCCAACAACCCGGCGGCCATGTCCGACCTGAAGGGCACCTACTTCCAGGCCGACGTCACCGCGATCAATTTCGGTTCCACCTTCAGCGGCTCGGCGGTTGACGCCCAGGGCCGCGCCATCACTGGCGGCAACGGCGGCAATGCCGGCACCACCATGCCGGTGCCGGCCTTCTTCTTCGCCACGCAGCTGTCCGACAAGTGGCATGTGGGCGCGGCCTTCACCGTGCCGTTCGGCTTCCAGACCGAGTACGACTCCACCTGGATCGGCCGCTACAGCGCCATCAAGTCCAAGTTCGAATCGCTGGACGGCACCCTGTCGGTGTCCTACGACGTGACCGATAACTTTGCGCTGGGCGTCAGCGGCATCGCGCAGAAGACCTCGGCCGAGCTGACCAGCGCCATCAACTACAACGGCGTGGTCTCGCAGCTGGTGGGTCCGTCGCTGGCCAACCTGCTGGTGCCGCCGGGTTCGGACGGCATCGCCCGCATCAAGGGTGACGACTGGGCCTACGGCTGGCAGTTGGGCGCGTTCTGGAGGCTCAGCCAGAACGACAGGCTGGCCTTCGACTACCGTTCGAAGATCTCGCACACGCTGGAAGGTACGGCCAACTTCACCGTGCCGGCCAATGTGCAGGCGCTGCTGCCGGCTGCCTCCGCACTGCTGGGCGGCACCCCGTTCCAGCACACCGAGGGCACCGCGCCGTTCACCACCCCGGCCGTGGCGACCGCCAGCTACTGGCACCAGGCCGAGAAGTTCGGCTTTGGTATGGATGTGTCCTGGACCAAGTGGGACGTGTTCAAGAACCTGACGGTGAACTACGCCAACCCGGCGCAGCCGGCAACCGTTGAGACGTTCAACTGGCGCAACACCTGGTACGCCGCGATCGGTGGCGACTACTACGTCAACGACAAGCTGACCCTGCGTGCCGGTCTGGCCATCGACACCACGCCGACCTACGAAGCCACCCGCGACCCGCGCGTGCCTGACTCGACCCGCCAGCTGGTGTCGGTCGGCTTGGGCTACAAGGCGAGCGAGCACTTCCTGATCAACGCCTCGTACGCGCACATCTTCGTGAACGCGGCGCACATGAACACCACCAGCCCCACCGGCGACGTGCTCACCGGCAGCTCGGACGACTACGGCAACCTGCTGAGCCTGTCGGCCCAGTACAAGTTCTGATCGCCCAGGCGATGCTGTAAAACAAAAGCCACCCCGCGTGCGGGGTGGCTTTTTTCTTGGGCGATGAATTTCCTGCTGGGAGCGCGTTGCTGTGCGGTGGTCGTCTCGCACAAGGCGCGCGACGAAGCGAATCGTGGTTCAGCCAAGCCGCATGAGCAGCTTCAGCATGCGCTTGAAGACATTGCCGTAGGGCGGGTTGAACAGGCCGACGCCGTTGAGCCGGGCCTGATGGAACACCGGCTTGAAATGCGAGAAGGTCCGAAAGCCCGCCTCGCCGTGATAGCCGCCAATGCCCGAGGGACCCACGCCGCCGAACGGCAGATCGTGCTGGGCGATGTGGTAGATGGTGTCGTTGACCGTCACGCCGCCAGCCTGGGTCTGCGTCAGCACGCGGTCGACGGTGGCGCCGTGATCTTCGAAGACGTATAGCGCGAGCGGCTGCGGACGGCCGTTGACGTAGGCCAGCGCCTCATCCAGCGAGTCGTAGGGCAGCACCGGCAGCAAGGGACCGAAGATCTCCTCCTGCATCACCGCCATGCGGTCGTCCACTCCCGTCAACATCACCGGCGCCAGCAGGCGCTGGGCCGGCAGGTCGCTGGCTTCGCTGAGCGGCACGACCGTGGCGCCCGCCGCCACGGCTTCGTCGCGCAGGCGGGAGAGCCGCGCGTACTGGCGGTCGGAAATGATCGAGGCGTACTGCTGCTGCGGGCCAAGCTTGGGATAGAAGCGAAGGGCCGTGGCGCGCGCGGCGGCGATGAATGCGTCGATGTGCTCGCGCGGCGCCAGCACGTAGTCCGGTGCGATGCAGGTCTGGCCGGCATTGATCAGCTTGCCGAGCACGATGCGCTCGGCCGCGTACTCCAGCCGCGCGCCCGGGCCGACGATGGCCGGCGACTTGCCGCCCAGCTCCAGCGTCACCGAGGTGAGGTTGGCCGCCGCCGCGCGCATCACGTGATGGCCCACCGCGGTCGAGCCGGTGAACAGCAGGTGGTCGAACGGCAGTGCCGAAAACGCCTGCGCCACCTCCGCGTCGCCGGTCACGACCACCACCTCGTCGGAGGAGAAGTGGCGCGCCACCTGCTCGGCGAACAGCTGCGAGAAGCGCGGAGTGAACTCGCTCATCTTCAGCATCACGCGGTTGCCCGCGGTGAGTGCGTCGATCAGCGGCCCTACCGCCAGCAACAGCGGATAGTTCCACGGCACGATGATGCCGACCACGCCGCGCGGCTGCGGCAGCTGCGAGATGCGCCCGGGCACGAACGCCAGGTTGGCCAGCCCGCGCCGGGGTTTCATCCAGCGCTTGCCGCGCTTGAGCGAGTGACGCAGGTTCGAGAGGCTGGGAAACACCTCCAGCAGGTCGGTCTCCTCCACCGGCCGATGGCCGAAGTCCGCGCTGATGGCCTCGGCGAACGCGCCGCGCTGCTCGGTCAGCAGCGTCTCCAGCCGGCGCAGGCGGCCGGCGCGGGTGTCCCAGTTGGGAAGCGGATCGCGCGACTGCGCTTCGCGCAGTCGCAACAGCGTCGCATGCAGACTCGGACTTGGCTCTTTCATGGTCAGAACTTCGCGCGTAGTTCGACGCCCCACAAGCGAGGCGGCGAGATGGAGGCGAACGGCGTGCCGAACACACTGGTGCTGATGTTGTTGATGCCCGTCACGTACCGCTTGTTGAAGACATTGTTGCCATACAGCGCCACGCCCCAGCGATCCCCCGGCGAGCTCCAGCCAATGCGGGCGTCGGTGCGCTGCTGGCTGGTGCCCAGCGGGAAGGGCAGGCCCGGCACGCAGTTGCCTTGCAGTCGCGAATCGTCGTTGCAGCGCGTCGGGCCACGATAGCCCTGCGTCAGGTCGAATCGCAGGTCGCCGTTGGCCACGTTACGCCAAGTGTAGGCCACCGAGGCGGCGCCGGAGAAGTACGGCGCACCTGTCGGCTGGCCGGTCAGGTCGACGCCGTCGGGAGCGGTGGCGTTGCGGTACTTGGAGTCGATATACGCACCCACGAGACCGAAGTGCAGGTTCTCCAGCGGCTGCCACTGCACCTCGAAGTCCAGGCCCTTGGCTTCCTGGTTGCTGCTGCTGACCACGTAGATCGGCACGCCGGAGCTGGGGCTGTTCGGATCGAGCGCCAGCGACTGCATGTTGTCGTAGCGGTAGTAGTACACCGAGGCGTTGACGAGCACGTTCTGCTCGGGGAACACGCTCTTGATGCCCGCCTCGTAGTTGATCACCTTCTCTGGTGCGAACGTCGAGCCGATCTGCACGCTGTTGTAGCCGCCGGCCTTGTAGCCCTTGGTGATGGAGGCGTAACCCATCACGTCCGGCGTGAACTTGTAACTGGCCACCACGCGCGGGCTCCAGTTGTTCCAGGTGTTGCTGGCGTAGGCCGGCACGCCCACGTCGGTCGGGAAGATCACGTTGCCACTGAACGCGGCCAGCACCGCTTGTGCGTCGGGTGGCAGGAACCCGTAGATGCCGGTCTGCTTGAGCGCGGCGACGGTGGCGTCGAACTGCGGCGCGCTGCGCGGCATGTTGTACCAGCTGAACTCCTTCTCATCGCGGGTGTAGCGCAGGCCCGTGGTGAGGTCGAAACGGTCGGTAATGTGCCAGATCACGTCGCCGAACGCGGCATAGGCCTTGAAGTTGCCGTCGTTGCTGATCGCCTCGTGCCACGGGTCGCCGAGCAGGGTGTAGGGCAGGCCCAGCGCGGAGAATGCCTGGCTGATCTCGGTCAGCGGCGTGCCCACGCCGTAGACGTTCTGCGCCAGCGTATCGAGGCTGTCGGTGTTGATGTTGGTCTGGCTCGTCTGCCGCGCCTGCTCCTGGTAGTAGCTGACGCCACCCACCCAGTCCATCAGGTCGGTGTTGCCGGACAGCTTGAACTCCTGGTACCAGCTGTTGTTGTGCTCGATGTTGGTGGTGTCGAGGTAGGTGACGACGTGGTTGGTGCCGTCGTAGTCACCACGATTGAAGGTGTCGAAGCCGCGCCAGGCCGTGGTCGACTGCAGTTCGCCCCAGGAGAATGAGTGGTCGATCCTGAGCGTGACGCCGTTGAAGGTGCGCGTCTCGGCGGCGCCGATCGCATCGTTGTAGAGCGGGGCGTGCAGCGGGTTGAGGTAGGTCGACGGATCGGCCGGGAAAGGCGCGCGCTCGTTGGTGTCGTTGGACAGCGGTATCAGGCCGATGGCCGGCTCAGGCGGCTGGTTGAGCCTCTCGTGGTCCCACGACAGCAGCATGCGGGTGTTGTCGGTGAAGTTCCACCGGTAAACGATGCGGCTGCCCCAGTCGTCGTTCTTGCCATAGTGCTGGCCGGTGGCGGCGTCCTTGATCCAGCCGTCGCTCTGGTTGTCCAGCACGCTCACGCGCAGCGCCATGTCCTTGTTGATCGGAATGTTGACCAGGGCGTCGGCGTAGCGCTGGCCCTCGTTGCCGATGCGAATGCGAGCATCGCCTTCGAACTTGTCGGTGGGCTCGTTGGTGACGATGGAAATGGCGCCGGCGGCGGCGTTGCGACCGAACAGGGTTCCCTGCGGGCCCTTCAACACCTCGACGCGCGCGACGTCATTGAAGGCCAGCAGCGAGCCGCCCGAACGCGCGGCGTACACGCCGTCGACGTACACGCCCACGGCCGATTCCGTGCCGATGCCGAAGTTGCTGGTGCTGATGCCGCGTATCGAATAGGTCGGCTGGGTCGGCTGGCTGGCGTCGATGTTCAGGCCGGGGACGAAGATGTCCATCTTGCTGAGGTCGGTGGCGGCCAGCGTGTCGATCTGCTGGGCCGTCACGATCTGCAGCGCAATCGGCACCGACTGCACTTCCTGGCTGCGGCTCTGCGCGGTGACGGTGACGTTGCCCAGCAGCTTGGCCTTGTCCGGATTGGCCTGCGTGCCCGTGTTGGCGCTGGTGTTGTCCTGCGGAGCGGCGGTGGCCTGGTCGTCGGCAAAGGCGGCGAGCGGCGCCCCGCCGAGCAGCAGCACGCTTCCCCCGAACAGCAGTTGGCGCAGACAGACGGACAACGGACGTGGACGGATGGTCATCAGCAAGTTTCTCCCCTCAAAATGAAAAGGCCGCGGCTCGATGGCCGCGGCTGCTATTTCCTTAGTGGATCGCCACGCAGCCCCCCGACTGCGCCGCGATCCATGCCTTGATCAGCGCCACGCCTTCGCGGTGCACGGTGCTTCGCCCCAGCTCGGGCATCATTTCGCCGGGATCGGCCGACGACATGCGGTACGTCACGATCGAGTCGTCCGGGGAGCCCGGCACGATGTCGAAGAAGTGGTCGCCGGTGCCGCGGCCGGCCGCGACCGGCGGCTTGCAGATGCCCAGGTGCCGATCCTCCGGCGCCGTCAGGTCCAGCGTCAGCGCCGTGGTGTTGGCCGCCCCGTTGGGGTTGTGGCAATGGCCGCAATTGATGTCGAGATAGGCGCGGGCGCGTGCGTCGAGCGAGGCGCGCTGATCCGCCCAGTTGGCGTTGCGCGGCGCCTGGTCCGGAGCCGGCGCGCCGGTGAGGTAGCCCACCTTCATCAGGTGTTCCAGCTCGTTCTCGGTGCCGCTGGCGTAGTGGTAATCGCGGTTGATGTGGCGAGCCTTGGGGCCGATCGGATGCACCTTGCGCGAGACCCAGTCCTGCGCGTGGCAGCTGGCGCACTGGCTCTCGTCCGGCACGACGTAGTTGAAGTCTTCGCGCGCGTCCTTGTCATCGACCAGGGTCAGCGGGATCACGGCGCCGGTGCGCGCGAGCTGCGCGTCGCTCTGGTCATCCTTCCACACGTACGGAATCGCCGCCCAGCCCGACTCGCGGCGCACCAGCACGCGCGTTTCGATCAGGTGCACGTTGGACAGGTCCAGTCCCTCGCCGGCGAAATCACGCGAGCTGTCGTAGGTACGCGCCACGTCGGTGAACTTGCCGCTGGACGTTTTCGGGTAATAGAACGTCTTGGTGATCACCGTGCCCACCGGGAAGTCGAAGGTGTCCGTCGGGTTGTACTTGGCCGACGTGCCCTTGGGCATCCAGATGGTGCGCAGCTTGTGCGCGTAGTCGGTGAACAGCGGCGTGTTGAGGTCATACGGGACCACGCCCTGGTTGAGCACCAGCTTGTTGCCGCGAACTTCCACCACGTGCCAGTCACTCAGCTGGGGCGGGCGGCCGTCCGCATGGAAGGCCACCGGGTCCATGCCTCGCTGGCAGGCCGCCAGGAGCAGCAGCGCCACCAGCAGCGTGGCGCGCAGATACCACTTGGTCATCGCCAACTACCTCAGGCCTTCGGTTCCGGATCGAGCACGACCGGCGGCAGCTTCGGCAGCGTGCACTGGTACGCCTTGGTGTCGGTGCTGGGATTCTTGTAGTCGTGCGGGCCGTCGGCGTTGATCACGCCCACGTCGCCGTTCTGGACGCAGAAGCGGTCTCCTGCCGGCGGCAGGCCGTTCACCAGCGTCTTCTCATCCACGTAGCCATCCCACAGGATGTCCGGCAGCTTGCCGGTGAGGCCGTACACCGCGGTCTTCAGCGCCTTCAGCTTGATGCCGTCCGGCGAGTCGCCGCCGCCCTTGAAGCGGTTGTCGTAGATGAAGATGCCCTTCGGATACGGGTTGTAGTCCGGCGCCACGCCCTTCTTGTTGAAGTAATTGGTGGAGTAGTAGCTCGAAATGATGACGTTGACCGTCTGGTTGTCGGCGATGTCGTTGTCGAAGATCTCGACCTTGTCATTCGAGTTCACCACGACGCCCGAACCGCGCGGCACGCTGGCCACCGCCGCGCCCTTGGCGGCGAAGTTGTCGGTGTTGTTCGCGTAGGACTTGTTCTTGAACACGCGCGTGCTGTGCCCGGCCTGCGAGAGGTTGGGCATGTTGAACACCAGGATGCCGCCGCTGTTGTTGGTGGTGGTGTTCTCGTAGACGTCGGCGTTCACCGAGTTCTCGATCTCGATGCCGGCGACGTTGTATTCGGCATGGTTGCGGCGCACCACGATGTTGTTCGACTGCCCGACATAGATGCCGGCGTCGGAGGCGCCGATCACCACCGAGTCTTCGATCAGCACGTTCTGCGTCTTGACCGGGTACAGGCCATAGGCGCCGTTGGTGGTCTTGGGGCCGCCGGTCCATTCCACGCGCACGCCGCGGATGGTGATGTTCTTGCCCTGGTTGATCTTCAGCGCATCGCCCTTGGTGTCTTCCAGCGCAAGGTTCTCGATGGTGAAGTCGTTGGCGTTCACCAGCAGGCCCTCGGGGCCCACCAGCTGGCCCTTGAAGGACAGCACGGTCTGATCCTTGCCGGCGCCGCGGATGGTGACGCCGTCGGTGCGCAGGCTCAGGCCGCGCTGCAGGTGGTAATGACCTGCCGGGATGTTGATCACCGTGCCGGGCGTCGCATCGAGCAACTGCTGCTGCAGCTTGGCCTCGAACGAGGCGTCCGCGCTGTTCTGCGCCGGCGGCGCCTCGTGGCCACACGCGGCCAGAAGCAGCGGCAGGATGACGGATAGATGGGTCTTGCGCATGTTCGCCTTCACTCCCCGGTAACGGCTGTCTGCATGACGCCTCACTGTCTCCAAATGCCGGCGCGCCGGGGAGGGCGGCAGTGGCGTGGATGGGGGGCAAATCGGCCAGCGTGGCGTTGGCTGGCCGTTCTGCAACTGCCGAGCCGGGGCGCCAGGGAGTCGCGGCGTCACCGCCCTGCAGGCTCTTCGCGCACGGCGGGCGCTCCTACAGGTGGGGCGAGCGAAGGAAAGCGGTTCGGCCTAGGCGGCCTGCTGGCGAGCGCTGCGCGGGGGCATGCCGGTCCAGCGCTTGAACGCGCGGCGGAACTCGCGGGGGTCGCTGAAGCCGATTTCCTGGCCTATCTCAGCCACGCTGAGCGTGCCGCCGTGGAGCAGTTCCAGGGCCCGCTCGGCGCGCACGCGGTCATGGATCTCGCGAAAGATGCGGCCACCTTCGGCCAGGCGACGGCGCAGCGAGCGCTCGCTCATGTTGAGCATGCGCGCCACGTCCGGCAGGCGCGGCTGCTGGCGCAGGTGGCTGCGCAACAGGCGCTCGACCGAGGCGACGATCTCCGGCTGCGCGCCGTTGGCGTCGTACTGCTGGTTGCACAGCGCCAGCGCCTGCTGCGCGGTGAGCGGGTTGTGCGCCGGCAGCGGCTGCTGCAGCCACTGCACGTCCAGGATCACGCGGTTGTAGCGGGCGCCGAACACCAGCTCGCACTGAAAATAGTCGGCGTAGGCATCGGCATAGGCCGGGCGAGGGTAGGTGACCTCCAGCCGGTTCAGCCGGAACGGCGAACCCAGCAGTTCGCGCGCGATCGCCATCGCGCTGCCGAACAGCTCCTCGCACAGGAACGGCAGCAGCGGCGCATCGTTGAAGCGAGGCCATGCCGCCAAAGCGACCTCGCGCGGTCCGATCTCCTCGAAGCTCACGTCCATCAGGCTGCCGCTAACGCGATGGTGGACGATGCCCACGCGCATGGCCTCGCCGAAGGTGGCCGAGGTCATCATGGCCAGGCCGAGCAGCCCGAAACTGCCCAACGTCTCGCCCTGGCCCACGGCCAGGCCCAGGCCGCCATCGCCGGTCGTCCGCAGGGCGCGCTGGATGACCGAACGGGCCTGCCGATAGGACACGCGGAGGGTGGGGTCGTTGAGCTGCTCGCGGGTCAGTCCGGAACCGGCGAACCAGCTGTCACAGCGCAGGCCGTGCGAGAGGGCGAGCTGGGTGAGATGGACCAGGATGTTCGGCGGCGTCTCGGCCACGGTGAAGCGCGCGTCGCCGCTGAGCGTCGACAGCGCGGGATCGTCGATGGCATGGCCGGTGACGGCCGCGACGGACCTCATCGTGCTTAACTCCCACCCCCTGGGGCGTCGGACCATCCCGACGCGGACTTGATCTATATCATGGCGAACCGCCAGTCGCTTCATGCATTGCACCAAGGATCGAGGGGGAGCGTGTCAATGAGCAGGATCCTGAAGCCGGTTGTCGGGACCGGCGCGCTGTCCGTGTTGGCGCTGATCGCGGCGTGCACGCCGGTGAAGACACCGACGCCTGTGGCGACGTCGGCCGCGCCGGCAACGACGCCGACGGTCGACCTGCAGATGGCGGTGGTGCTCCCGACCGCGCCCAAGGCGGGTACGCCGCGCTACGAGGCCGACCGTGGAGTATTCCGCGCCACCCGCACGCTGGAAGGCAGCCCGCGCTGGACCCTCGCCCAGCAGGACGTGGATTACGCGACGCCTCATTTGATGGCCGCCTTCAGCTGCGCCATGGGAGTGTCGCTCGACGCGACCCGGCTGACCCGGCTGGCGGCGCTGGTGGATGAGACCAGTCGCGCGGCCGAAGCCTCGACCGGCCCCGCCAAGCAGGCCAACCAGCGCCAGCGACCGTTCCTGCTCGATCCGGGAGCGACCTGCCAGTCGACCATGATGCTGGCGCACAGCTACGACTATCCCTCCGGCCATGCCGCGCGCGGCTGGGCGGTGGGGCTGGTGCTCGCCGAGCTGGCGCCGGATCGCGCCACCGACCTGCTGTTGCGCGCCCGCGCCTATGGCGACAGCCGCGTGGTGTGTGGCGTGCACAACCTCAGTGCGATCCAGGCGGGCAGCATGAACGGCGCGGCGGTGGTGGCGACGCTGCACGCCTCGCCAGCGTTCCAGCAGCAACTGGCCGAGGCGCGCGCCGAGCTGGCGGACTACCGCCGCGCCGTGCCTTCCAATGCGGGCGCCCAGTGCAGCGCCGAACGCGCGATGATCGAGCCGACGCCGTACTGAATCGTCTGCCGAGGGCATCGCTCGACGATGCCTCCCGGTCGCGTCATCCACCACGGGCAGGAACGCAGGCATGGAACCAGGCGCCACCGCTGTCTATGACGTGCTGATCGTGGGCGCCGGGCTCTCGGGCATCGGCATGGCGTGCCAGCTCGCCACCCACCACCCGGACCTGCGCGTGGCGATCATCGAGCGACGCGCCGCGATGGGCGGCACCTGGGATCTGTTCCGTTATCCCGGCGTCCGCTCCGACTCGGACATGTTCACCTTCGGCTACGGCTTCCGCCCGTGGCATGCCTTCGAGGTGATGGCCGATGGCGCGTCGATCAGGCGCTACGTCATGGAGACTGCGAGCGAGTACGGCGTCGACCGGCACATCCAGTACGGGTTGAAGGTGGTGTCCTCAACCTGGTCCGGTGTGGCGCGACAGTGGACGGTGCAGACGCTGGAGGAAGCCACCGGCGCAATCCGGACCTTCGGCTGTCGCTTCCTCGTCGTCTCCACCGGCTACTACAACTACGATCGTGGCTACCTGCCGGCGTTTCCGCAGGCGGCGCGGTTCCGTGGCCTGTGCGTGCATCCCCAGCAGTGGCCCGAAGGACTGGATTACCACGGCAAGCGCGTGTTGATCATCGGCAGCGGCGCCACCGCGGTGACGCTGGTGCCGGCGATGGCCGACGGCGCGGCGCACGTCACCATGCTGCAGCGCTCACCCAGCTACTTCCTGTCGCTGCCGAGCTTCGACAAGATCTCCGCCGTGCTGGAGCACGTGCTGCCCAAATCGCTGGTGTTCCGCCTGGCGCGCCGTCGCAACATCTTCCTGACCCGGCTGATCTACAAGGCGGCGCGGCGCTGGCCGGACAAGGTGCGCGCCCTCCTGCAGGCCGGTGTGCGTCGACAGCTCGGGCCGGATGCCGACATGCGGCACTTCACGCCCGACTATGCGCCGTGGGACCAGCGCCTGTGCGTGGTGCCCGATGGCGATCTGTTCAACGCGATCAAGAGCGGCAAGGCCTCGGTGGTCACCGATGGCATCGCCGAATTCACCGAGCGTGGTGTTCGCCTTGAGTCAGGCGACGAGCTGGAGGCCGACATCATCGTCACCGCGACCGGCCTGGAGATGCAGACGCTGGGCGGCATGGCGCTCGAGGTGGATGGCCAGCCGCGCGTTATGGGCGAACTGGTGACCTACAAGGGCGTGCTGCTGCAGGACACGCCCAACTTCGCCTGCATCTTTGGCTATACCAACGCGCCGTGGACGCTGAAGGCCGATCTCGCGGCGAGCTACGTCTGCCGCCTGCTGGCCATGATGCGCAAGCGCCACATCGAGGTGGTCACGCCCCGCGCGCCGGCGAACGAGCGGCAGCAAGAGTCGA
The DNA here is from genome assembly GCF_003351225.1 of Dyella solisilvae. Lineage (GTDB taxonomy): Bacteria > Pseudomonadota > Gammaproteobacteria > Xanthomonadales > Rhodanobacteraceae > Dyella > Dyella solisilvae. Next base: position 360,310 of record NZ_QQSY01000002.1, on the reverse strand, counting down.
TCATGGCGTCGCTCACCTCCGGCTACGTGCAACGCGGTGCGCCGTCACTGCCGCGACAAGGTCGCATGCCACCGTGGCGCGTGCTGAACAACTACGAACGTGACTGCGACCTGCTGCTGCGCCAGCCGGTGGAAGATGCTGCGCTGGAGTGTGTCGATGAAGCGCCGGCTGGCGAGGGCGCTTCGCCGGATCTGGTCACCCGATAGGGAGGAAGACGGTGGCTCCGCGCCGCGTCTGTCCCCTCAGTGTGGCGCGTCGGGCTGGCGCGCTGCCGCCGACTGCTTCCACTGCTCGATCCAGCCGGTGAGGTCGGCCAGACGTTTGGTGGGATCGTCGCGCATGGCGATGCCGACGGCGGCGCCGGCGATGCGCCCATCCGGTCCCACCAGCATCAGGGTCGGGTACACGCTGACCCCGAGCACGTCGATGAGCCCCTGGCCATCGTGGAGGATCGGCCAGTCGAGATTCCGCTCCTTGGCGAACCGCTTCGCGCTGGCGGCGTCCTCGTAGGTGATGGCCACGAAGTTCATGTCGTCATGTTCGCGTGCGTACGCGCTCAGCATCGGCGCTTCGGCGATGCATGGCGCGCACTCGGCGAAAAAGAAGCTCACCAGCGTATAGCGCCCGCCGTAGTCGCCGAGGCGATGCAGTTCGCCGTTGAGCGCGGGCAGTTCGAACGGCGGAAACGCATCGCCCCGGCCGAAGGCCATGCGGATGCCGTGATGGCCGGGGGCCGGGCCGGCGATGCGCAGCATCGCGGCGCCGGTCTGCGCATCACGGGTGCTGGCGTAGCGGTTGCCGTCGTTGACTTGCCGCATGAACGACACATAGTCGAGCGGCCGTCCGGCGGCGTCGAGGTAGCGAACGTTGGCGGTGACGCCGAGCTGGCTGGGATCGGGGAGGGTGAAGTCTTGCGGCTGCGCGTGCACGGTGGTGGCGCAGGTCACGAAGGTCAGTGCGAGCAGCCGGGCAATCCGCATGCGACCTCCGAGAGAAACGGGCCGGCGCGTTGGCGCCGGCCCGTCGGGCGATTACTCGCCGATGGTCAGCAGCGAGGCGTTGCCGCCGGCCGCCGTGGTGTTGATGGTGAGCGTACGCTCACCCGCGAAGCGCAGCAGGTAGTGCGGGCCGCCTGCCTTCGGGCCGGTGCCCGACAGGGCTTCGCCGCCGAACGGCTGCACGCCGACCACCGCGCCGATCTGGTTGCGGTTGACGTAGCAGTTGCCGACGCGCGCGTGGCCCTGGATGTAGTCGACGGTGTCGTTGATGCGGCTGTGGATGCCGAGCGTGAGGCCGTAACCGGTGGCGTTGATGGACTCCACCACCTTCGGCAGCTCGTCCGCCTTCCAGCGGATCACGTGCAGCACGGGGCCGAAGATTTCACGGGTCAGCGTGGACAGGCCCGGGATTTCATAGGCGCGCGGCGCGAAGAAGGTGCCGTTGCCGGTGTTGGCGGCGTCGAGCTTCACTTCGCCGATCTTCTTCGCCTCCTTCTCCATGCGTGCGGCATGGTCGACCAGGATCTTCTTGGCGTCCTCGTCGATGACAGGGCCCACGTCGGTGGACAGCTGGCCCGGATCGCCGACCTTCAGTTCGGCCATTGCGCCGGCGAGCATGTCGCACACCTTGTCGGCGATGTCTTCCTGCACGAACAGCACGCGTGCAGCCGAGCAGCGCTGGCCGGCGGACTGGAAGGCGGAGGAGATCACGTCCTTGACGATCTGCTCGGGCAGTGCCGAGGAGTCGGCGATCATCGCGTTCTGGCCGCCGGTCTCGGCGATCAGCGCGGCGATCGGCGCGTTGCGCGCGGCGAGCGCGCGGTTGATCGCCCACGCGGTCTCGGTGGAGCCGGTGAAGGCCACGCCGGCCACGCGCGGATCGCGGGTGAGCGCGGCGCCGACGGTGGCGCCGTCGCCCGGCAGGTACTGCAGCACTTCGGCCGGCACGCCGGCTTCGTGCAGCAGCTTCACGGCGGCGTAGCCGATCAGGCTGGTCTGCTCGGCCGGCTTGGCGATCACGGCGTTGCCGGCGGCGAGCGCGGCGCTGACCTGGCCGAGGAAGATCGCCAGCGGGAAGTTCCACGGGCTGATGCACACGAACACGCCGCGGCCGTTGAGGAACAGCTGATTGCTCTCGCCGGTGGGGCCGGGCAGCTGTTCCGGGTGACCGAACAGACGGCGCGCCATGGTGGCGTAGTAGCGCAGGAAGTCGGCGGCTTCGCGGATCTCGGCGATCGAGTCCGGGAGGCTCTTGCCCGCTTCGCGCACGCACAAAGCGATGAACTCGCCGCGCCGCGCTTCGAGCAGCTCAGCGGCGTGCTCGAGAATCGCGGCGCGGCTGGCGGCCGGCAGGCGATCCCAGCTGTGCTGGGCGGCGACCGCATTGGCCAGCGCCTTCTCGACGGTGGCGCTGTCGGCAGCGACATAGCTGCCCACCGACTGGCGGCGGTCGGCGGGGTTGGTCACCGACACGGTGGCGCCGGCGCTCTTGGCGCCCGGCACCAGCGGCTCGGCGGTCCACGGACCGTTCTTCGATTGGATTGCCTCGGCGAGGGCCTTCAGTTCGTTGTCGTTGGAGAAGTTGACGCCCATGGAATTCTTCCGAAGTTCACCGTAGAGGTTCACCGGCAGCGGAATGCGCGGGTGGGGGATGGAGGCAAAGGAGCGCACGGTCTCGCACGGATCGGCGACCAGTTCGCGCACCGGCAGCGTTTCGTCGACCACGCGGTTGACGAAGCTGGTGTTGGCGCCGTTCTCGAGCAGGCGGCGCACCAGGTAGGGCAGCAGGTCCTCATGCGTACCCACCGGCGCGTACACGCGGCACGGCACGTTGAGGTTCTGCTTGCCGATCACCTCGGCGTAGAGGTCCGTACCCATGCCGTGCAGGCGCTGGTTTTCGTACGGACGACCCTGCGCAAGGTGATAGATGGCGGCGATGGTGTGCGCGTTGTGCGTGGCGAACTGGGGATAGATCAGATCCGAGCCCGCGTCGAACAGCTTGCGTGCGCAGGCCAGGTAGGACACGTCGGTGTTCGGCTTGCGCGTATACACCGGGTAGCCGCTGAGGCCGTTTTCCTGGGCGCGCTTCACTTCGGCGTCCCAGTAGGCGCCCTTCACGAGGCGCACGTACCAGCGGCGGCCGGTGGCGCGCGCGGTCTCGATCAGCCAGTCGATGACGAACGGCGTGCGCTTCGCATACGCCTGCACCACGATGCCGAGGCCGTTCCAGCCTTCCAGCGAGGGATGCGCGAACACGTCGCCGATGATGTCGAGCGACAGTTCGAGGCGATCGGCTTCTTCCGCGTCGACGGACAGCGCGATGCCTTGCTTCATCGCCAGCTGCGACAGCTCCAGCAGCTTGGCGGTGAGGTCGCGGCGGGCAATCTCGCGCTTGGCCACTTCGTAGCGCGGATGCAGCGCGGAGAGCTTCACCGAGATCGACGGCGCATCGGTGTGGTTGGCGAACGGGCCGCGCGAACCGATGGAAGCGATCGCGTTGCGGTAATCCTGCTGGTAGCGCTCGGCGGTTTCGCTGGTGAGCGCCGACTCGCCCAGCATGTCGTAGGAGTAGCGGTAGACCGCATATTCCTTCTGCGCGCAACGGTCCAGCGCGTCGCCGATCGTCTGGCCCATCACGAACTGGTGACCCATGATGCGCATGGCCTGGCGCACCGCGAGACGGATCGCCGGCTCGCCCGCGCGACCGACCAGGCGGCGCAGCGCGCCTGTGAAGTCGTGGCGGGTTTCCTCCGAGAGCGTCACCAGCTTGCCGGTGAGCATCAGGCCCCAGGTCGACACGTTGACGAACAGCGACTCGCTCTGGCCGAGATGCTTCTTCCAGTTGGCGTCGCCCAGCTTGTCGCGGATCAGCTTGTCGGCGGTGGTCTTGTCGGGGATGCGCAGCAGGGCTTCGGCCACGCACATCAGCAGCACGCCTTCCTCGGAAGACAGGTCGTACTGGCGCATGAAGGATTCGACGGCGCTCTGGTCCTTGGCGCGGGCGCGTACGCGCGTCACCAGGTCGGCGGCGAGGTCGATCACCTTCTCGCGTTCGACCGGCGGCAGCGTCGCCTGGGCCAGCAGGTCGTTGACCGCTTCGGTTTCGTCGCGCAGCCAGTTGGCGGTAATGCGCGCACGCGCCGGCTCGACACCGGTCGGAAGTTCGGGGCTGAGAATGGGCTGGGTCACAGAGATGTAGCCAAAAAGGCAGGTGGGGAATCGCGGGATTGTACGCGCGGGGTAATACACACGCATCCGTACGCGGTGTTGCGGTGCGGCAGAAAAAGGGCGATAGCCTTATATATAGGTGTGCAGCGACGAGCTTTCGGCTCATCGTGCGTCGCGATGAACCCTGTCGCGACGCCCCGAAAAAAAGCGCCGTCGATGTACGCGATATCGCCGCCGGATGCGATGTGCGCACCTGTGGCAAACGGTCGCACCCCGGGTCCAATCCAGGGTCGCTTTGCGACGCGATAGGGCTAGGCCTGTGATCTGCCGCGCAAACTCAGCTTCCATCGCGCGCCTGCGACAGCAGGAAGCATGAGAGGCGTAGTTCATCTCTGCTTCAAATCAAGTGCCTGCGTCATTCTTGCTCATCGACGCCATCGCAGCCTATGATCAGGGCGTTCCAGGCACGCCGGGTTCTCATGATCGTGCTTCGACCAGCTGCTGCCGGCTTGCCGTGCGCGACGTTGTGGCTCAAGCCCAATCGTGCCCTTAGCCGACGCGATCTGCGTCGATTGATCGGAGTTCTGGCGGCGCTGGCGCTGACGACGGCCGTGCTGGGGGCGTGGCAGGGGAATGTCTTTGCTCCGCTCTTCGCACTGCTCGAGTCTTCCGCGGTGGCCTTCGCCCTTGGCGTGGCCTGGCGGGCCGGCGACCGCAGTGAACGCATCACCCTCGACGGATCGTCGCTGGAGGTGCAATCCCTGCCAGGTCGGCGCTGTGCGCGCTTTCAGACGTATTGGGTGCGCGTGCAGCTGAGGCCCGGTCCGGGGAGGGATCGTCTGCTGCTGGCGTCGCACGGACGGGAGCTGGAAATCGGGGCTTTTCTCGGGGGAGAGGAGCGTGCCGAGCTGTCAAGGAAACTCGAGGTGTTGCTGAAGGAGCTCAACCGACAGCAATGCAGGTAGGTTCAAAAGAGTCTGTCTTCATAGTCCAAGTACGCCGCGCCGGGAGCTGTTTGCCCGCGGGGCAAGGAGGAGAGAGGGAATGTATGTCGATACATGACCGAGCGATGACGCCGCCCTGCGGGCAAACAGACCCGGCCCTCCGGGTTGCTTACCAGTGGCCACCATGCGCTAGCCCGCGGTTTGCTCATGCAGCCAGCATGAGCTGCACCACGGACTACCACCTGCCGGCCACTGGTAAGCAACGCGGCGCATTTGGACTATGAAGACAGACTCTAAGGTGCATCACGACATGACATCTGGCGGCATCAAGCGAGCGGTTGCGGCATGCGCACTCTTCGCGCTCACCACGTTCGGCGGCGCGGCATTCGCCAATCCGCGGCCTTGGCAGTTGAACATGACGCGCGGCGCGTCCGAATGGTCGCCCGTGCCGTACTTCCTCAACAACGTCGCGCTCGGTGTCTGCGTCGTCATCGGCATGCTGGTGTTCGGCGCGATGTTCATCGCCATGTTCCGCTTCCGCAAGTCGCGCGGCGCGGTGGCCGAGAAGTGGTCGCACAACACCACGCTTGAGATCGTGTGGACCACCATCCCGGTGATCATCCTGATCGTGCTGGCTTACCTGGCGACCGGCGGCCTGCGCACGTTTGCCGACACCACCGGCTCGGAAATGACCATCAAGGTCACCGGCGTCCAGTGGAAGTGGCGCTATGACTACGTCGACTACAAGGGCAAGGCGATCGAGAAGGTCGGCTTCATGTCCAAGCTCGACCGCGAGAGCGACGAGACCCGCCAGCTCGATTCGGGCCTCGATCCGCGCGCCGTGCAGGTCGATGGTTACAACACCTACCTGATCAACGTCGACAAGCCGCTGGTGGTGCCGGTCGGCACCAAGATCCGCTTCGTGATCACCGCGGGCGACGTGATCCACTCCTGGTGGGTGCCGGCGCTGGGCTGGAAGATGGACGCCATCCCGGGCATCGTCAATGCGGCCTGGACCAACATCAAGGAGCCGGGCGTGTACCGCGGCCAGTGCGCCGAGCTGTGCGGCCAGGATCACGGCTTCATGCCGATCGTGGTCAAGGCGCTGCCGAAGGAAGAGTTCGAGAAGTGGCTGGCCGAGCAGGAAGCGCAGGCCAATCCGCAGGCGCCGGCCGCAGCTTCGACCGCTGCCGCGCCCGCCACCGCTCAGGCGGCTGACGCTCCCGTTTCCCAGGGCCACCAGGGCTGAGCCCTCAGTCCTTCCACAGAATTCGCATTTAGGTAGAGGTGTAAGGCATGGCCCACGCAGCTACACATGAGCACCACGACGATCACCACGGCGATCATCATGGCGCGCCCAGCAACTTCTTCGTGCGTTGGTGCATGTCGACCAACCACAAGGACATCGGCACGCTGTACCTGGTGTTTTCGCTGCTGATGTTCTTCATCGGCGGCAGTTTCGCGATGGTGATCCGCGCGGAATTGTTCAAGCCCGGCCTGCAGCTGGTGCAGCCGTACTTCTTCAACGAAATGACCACGATGCATGCGCTGGTCATGATCTTCGGCGCGGTGATGCCGGCCTTCGTGGGCCTGGGCAACTGGATGATCCCGCTGATGATCGGTGCGCCGGACATGGCGTTGCCGCGCATGAACAACCTGTCGTTCTGGATCCTGCCGTTCGCCTTCGCGCTGCTGCTGTCGACGTTGTTCCTGCCGGGCGGCGCCCCTGCCGGCGGCTGGACCATGTATCCGCCGCTGTCGCTGCAGGGTGAATCGGTGGCTTATCTCGTGTTCGCGGTTCACCTGATGGGCATCAGCTCCATCATGGGCGCGATCAACATCATCGCCACCATCCTCAACATGCGCGCGCCGGGCATGGATCTGCTGAAGATGCCGGTGTTCGTGTGGAGCTGGCTGATCACGGCATTCCTGCTGATCGCGGTGATGCCAGTGCTGGCCGGCGCCGTGACGATGCTGCTCACCGACAAGTACTTCGGCACCAGCTTCTTCAATGCAGCTGGCGGTGGCGACCCGGTGCTGTTCCAGCACATCTTCTGGTTCTTCGGTCACCCCGAGGTCTACATCATGATCCTGCCGGCCTTTGGCCTGGTATCCGAGATCATCCCGACCTTCGCGCGCAAGCCGATCTTTGGTTACAAGGCGATGGTGTTCGCGATCGCCTCGATCGCCTTCCTGTCGTTCATCGTGTGGGCGCACCACATGTTCGCGGTCGGCCTTCCGTTGGGCGCCGAGATCTTCTTCATGTACGCGACGATGCTGATCGCGGTGCCGACTGGCGTGAAGGTTTTCAACTGGGTCAGCACCATGTGGGGCGGCTCGATGACCTTCGAGACGCCGATGCTGTTCGCGATCGCCTTCGTGATCCTGTTCACCATCGGTGGTTTCTCCGGCCTGATGCTGGCGCTGGTTCCGGCCGACTTCCAGTACCACGACACCTACTTCGTGGTCGCGCACTTCCACTACGTGCTGGTGACCGGCGCCATCTTCGCCATCATTGCGGCCACCTACTACTGGCTGCCGAAGTGGACCGGCCGCATGTACTCCGAGACGTGGGGCAAGATCCACTTCTGGAACAGCGTGATCTGGGTGAACGTGTTGTTCTTCCCGCAGCACTTCCTGGGTCTGGCCGGCATGCCGCGCCGCATCCCGGACTACAACGTTGCGTTCGCCAACTTCAACATGATCAGCTCGATCGGCGGCTTCCTGTTCGGCGCCTCGCAGCTGATCTTCCTCGGCGTGCTCATCCACGCGGTGTGGTTCTCGAAGAAGAAGGCGCCGGACCGCGTGTGGGAAGGCGCGAAGGGCCTGGAGTGGACCGTGCCGTCGCCGGCGCCGCACCACACCTTTGCGCTGCCGCCGGAAATCCACGACGACGAACTGGCCCACGGGCACGTCGAGGATTAATTCATGCATGTCCGCCCCGGCCTCGCGCCGGGGCTTGCGGGAACGAGTCGGATGAAACAGAACTCCAAGTCAGAGATCGAAGAAGCGCGTAGGAAGGGTGTGCGACGCACGGCTGCGGTATTCGGCGGCATCGCCATCGCGATCTTCCTGCTGTCGCTGCTGCAGGGGCTGAAGTACTCCTGAGGCGTTGTCGTCGCAGTATCCGTCCGTGGCGCCGGTGAGGCGTTCCGGGTCCAAGTTCCCGCGAGGGCGGGAGCGGAAGTAAACGAGAGATATCCACGGGGTCGCACCATGGGTCAGCAGCAAGGCGCTTATTTCGTACCGACCAAGAGCTATTGGCCCATCGTGGCCGCGGTCGTCATGTTCGTCACCGTGTTCGGCGCCGCGCACTGGCTCAACGCGCCACCGGGTGAGACAAGCTTCGGCAAGACGGTGCTCATCGTCGGCTTCGCCGGCATCCTGCTGATGTTCTTCGGCTGGTTCCGCTCGGTGATCCGCGAATCGCTGGCCGGCCACTACAACAGCCAGGTGGACCGCTCGTTCCGCATGGGCATGATGTGGTTCATCTTCTCCGAAGTGATGTTCTTCGGCGCCTTCTTCGGCGCCCTGTTCTACGCCCGCATGTTCGCGGTGCCGTGGCTCGGTGGTGAAGGTCATGGCGTGCTGACCCACGAGTTCCTGTGGAACGACTACGCGGCGAGCTGGGGGCCCGGTGGCGGCAATGGCCCGGGGCGCGTCGGCGGTGAATTCCAGACGGTGGCGCCGTGGGGCCTGCCGCTGCTCAATACGCTGATTCTGCTCTCCTCCAGCGTGACCGTGACCATCGCGCACCACGCGCTGAAGGCGGGCCATCGCGGGAAGATCCTGCTGTTCCTCGGCCTGACCGTGCTGCTGGGCGCCACGTTCCTGTACTTCCAGGCGCACGAGTACATGGAGGCGTACAGGGAGCTCAACCTGACGCTGCAGTCCGGCGTCTACGGTTCGACCTTCTTCATGCTCACCGGCTTCCACGGCATGCACGTGACGCTGGGCACGATCATGCTGGCGATCATCTGGCTGCGCGTGGCCAAGGGCCACTTCAGCAAGGACCATCATTTCGCGTTCGAGGCGGTGGCCTGGTATTGGCACTTTGTGGACGTGGTGTGGTTGGGCCTGTTCATGTTTGTCTACATCCTCTGAGGCGCTTGCGCTGGATGGAAAAAAGCCCGCCTATTGGCGGGCTTTTTTTGTGGGGTTTCGTCATTCTTGTTGACGCTGAGCAAGCGTGAAGCGTGAAGAACGTCGGCCATTCCCCAGCTCGTCATCCCTGTGAAAGCAGGGATCCAGTGGCTTTGCTCTTCGCCTCTGAATTGACGGTGCCGCCAGCGTGCTCGCCTGCGGCGGGCTTCCGCAGCCCTGCCGGGCAGCGGGTCACTTTTCTCTGTCGTGGCCAGGAAAAGTAACCAAAAGAGAGGCCACCCCGATGGCGCGCCTTCCGGGCTAACGCCCTCCAGGTTCGCGGACG
>NZ_QQSY01000002.1:345673-350761 GCF_003351225.1 Dyella solisilvae | reverse complement strand
GTGGATCGACAGGGCGTCCTGCCCTGACGATCCACTGGCCGGCATCCATGCCGGCCACCCTTCGGGCTGTTCCACCTCCCGCCCGCTCGCGCCAAAGGGGAGGGGGGGTCAAAAGCCAGAGCCAAGAGCCAAGAGCCAAGAGCGGACTCGTCCCTGTAGGAGTGCATCCTGTGCGCGAACGCCTTTGGCGGTCAGCTCTGCAATCACGCACAGACTGTGTTTCTACAGCGCGAGATGAGAGCTTCGCGGAGCGATGTGCCGCGCAGCGGCACGAGCCTTCACCCCATCCCCTGTGAGGCGGTGAGGGGTGGACGACTAGGCCCCGCAGGGGTGCCTGGCATGGACGCCAGGCACTTTTCGCCCGGGCAGGAGCCCGGTCGAAAAGCCCGGCCGCCCCTCACGGACTGGTCGGGCCGCAGGCCCGGCCAGCGCCGAGTGGGGTGCCGTTTCTCTTGGTTACTTCTCTTTGGGCAAGCAAAGAGAAGTGACCCGGGCCGCAGAAGCGGTCCGGAAGCCCGCCGCAGGCGAGCCCAGTGGCGAAATGGCGAATACCGGCCGCAGTCACTTGCGCCGCGATTGCCACGCTGCCATGCGTCCAGCGGTGCCCAAAACAAAAGCCCGCCAGATCGGCGGGCCTTCGAACAAACGGGATATCGCGAAGAAGCGTCAAACCCAGCGTAACGCTACAATTACTGCCCCACGCCGTGGGGGTGCAACCAACCCATCCAGATACCAAGGACGACCATCAGGATCAGCAACAGCGACAACCCGATGCGGCGCGTCAACGCCCACACCGTGCGCTTGCTGCCTTCCTTGTCGGTCATCATGAAGTACAGGGCCTGACCAAGATTGAACAGCACCACCAGCAGCAGGATCACCAGCGCATATTTGTAGATGGTTTCCACGTGACAGGTCCGTTCGTTTTTGACAACCCGAGTATAGCGGCCGTGCGCGGTGCCTCTGCGTGAAGTGGCTGCGCCGTCCGTCCTGGTTCGCGTTGCTGCTGACAGCCGTCGGCGCCTTGCTGTTCATGCGTTTGGGCGTGTGGCAACTGCATCGCGCAGACGAAAAGGAACAGATTCTGCGACGGTATGCCGCAGCGGAAACCGCGCTGCCGAGCGACTTCGCCGCAGTGGCCGCAATGCCCCCCGTGGATGCTTTTGCGCGCGTGAAAGTGCAGGGCGCCTATGTGGTCGATCGCGTGTATCTGCTCGACAACCCTCGGCATGATCAGCGTGGTGGCGTGGAAGTCTATGTGCCTTTCCGCCCGCAGGGCGCCAGTCAGTTGCTGATGGTCGACCTGGGCTTCCTGCCCGGTAACGGAACCGACCAGGCGCCGCAAATCCCGCCGCTGCCGGAAGGTACGCAGGCGCTGCAGGGGCTGTATCTGCCGCCGCCGGGCGTGGGCTTCCAGATGGGTGGCAATGCGCTTGCGCAGCAGTCGCGCTGGCCCAAGACCACGATCTACCTCGACCTCCCGCAGCTGGCGGCGGATCTTGGCAGTCCGCTCTATCCGCGGGTGCTGGCGCTGGATGAAGATCCCGCCGCCGTCTACGTGCGCGAGCACACCATCGATTTCTCCGCGATGCCGCCGGCACGACATCGTGCCTACGCCTTCCAGTGGTTCACCTTCGCCGCGGTGGCGGTAGTGATCCTGCTGGTGTCGCATCGTCGTCCCAGGAACAAGTCGGATCACCCATGAATAAGCCCGATTCCGCCGCGCTGCGCGCCAGCCGGCTGAAACTGCTGTTGATCATGTTGGTGTTCGGCGCACCTATCTTCGGCGCCGGCATCCTTACCGCCGTGGGCTGGCAGCCCAGCGGCAAGGCCAATGGCCTGCCGATCACGCCACAGCGCAATTTCGCCAGCGAGCAGTTGCAGGTGACGCTGGCCGACGGCAAGACCTGGCCTTGGCGCGCCAGCGAGCCGCAGATGACCCTGGTGGCGCTGGCGGGACCCGATTGCGCCACACAGTGTCTGGATACGTTGACCAAGATGGCGGCGGCGCGCATCACGCTCAACCGAAATGCCACGCACCTGCGTCTGCTCTTCGTGGGCGTTCCTCCGGCGAACGCCGCGGCCAGCGGCATGACGAACTACTGGCAGCTGGGCGATGACAGCACCGGCGCACTTGCCGCGTTCCGTCCGACCGGGCCGGATAGCGTGAGTGCGTTGCTGGTGGAATCCGACGGCACGGCGCTGTCGCTATATCCGGCCGGTTTCGATCCCTCGGGTCTGCGCAAGGATCTGCAGAAGGTGATTCGTTGATGCGTGGCCGGTCCCTCAATGTACTTCGCGGTCTGGCGTTGCTCGCCGCGGTATTCGCTTTCGGCGTGGTGATGTTCGGCGCCTTCGTGCGTCTGTCCAATGCGGGCTTGTCGTGCCCGGATTGGCCGACGTGCTATGGGCGCGCCACCTGGCCCGAACAGCAGCATGAGATCGCCCAGGCCAACCAGGCCTTTCCGGATCGCCCCTACGAGACGCACAAGGCATGGCGCGAGCAGGTGCATCGCTTCCTGGCCGGTACGCTTGGCACGCTGGTATTCGCGTTGGCGTTGATCGCCAGTTGGCGGCGACCGTGGACGCGTTACGCGGTGATCGTTGGCGCGGTCTGTGCGGCGATTGGCGTCGGCATGTACATACGCGGCGAGCACCACTGGTCGCTGCTGCTATCGATGCTCGCGATCGGCCTGCCCTTGATCGCTGCGCTGGGACTGGGGCGACCGGGCGCCTGGCGCATCAGTGTGCTGGCGCTGTCGGTGGTGGTGTTCCAGGCCATGCTGGGCATGTGGACCGTGACTCTGTTGCTCAAGCCGATCGTCGTGATGGGCCACCTGATGGGCGGCATCACCACTTTCGCCCTGCTGGCCTATGCGGCGCTGCGCTTCAATGGCGTCAGCGCGCGCGACGACAGTTACGCCGGCGTGCGTAGCGCGGTGGCGTTCGGCATTGTGCTGTTGCTGGCGCAGATCGCACTGGGCGGCTGGACCTCTTCCAACTACGCGGCGCTGGCCTGCGGCACCGACTTTCCCAAGTGCCTTGGGCAGTGGCTGCCGCCCACCGATTTCCACGAGGGCTTCGTGCTGTGGCGCGGCGTCGGCGTGAACTACGAAGGCGGCGTGCTCGACATGGCTGCGCGCAGCGCGATCCAGATTGCCCATCGCATCGGCGCCCTCGTCGTGTTCTGCTACCTGGCCTGGTTGTCGCATCGGGTGTCGCGTCGTGGCCTGCGCGCGCAGGGCCGGGCGATCGCGCTGGTGCTGGTGACCCAGGTACTGCTGGGCATCAGCAACGTGCATTTCGGCCTGCCGCTGCCCGTGGCCACGCTGCACAATGGCGTGGCGGCCCTGCTGCTGTTCACTCTGCTGGCCACGCTGGCGCGCACGCAGAAACGCCAAGGCGAAGGCATGTTCAACACTTACGGACTTCACTGACGATGAGCAGTCGTTTCCACGAATACATGGAACTCACCAAGCCGCGCGTCGTCGCGCTGCTGGTGTTCTGCGCCGTCATCGGAATGTTCCTCGCCGTGCCGGGCATACCGCCGTGGCGGGCACTGGTGTTCGGCACATTGGGCATCTGGATGGCCTCGGGCTCGGCCGCTGCATTCAATCACCTGGTCGATCAGCGCATCGACAAGGTGATGGCGCGCACCGCGCATCGTCCGCTCGCCACAGGCCACCTGAAGCCGCGCCAGGTGCTGACCTTCGCGCTGGTGCTCGGCGTGCTGTCGATGCTGATTCTGGCGCTGCTGGTGAACCGACTCACCGCACTGCTGACCTTCGGTGGCCTGATCGGCTACGCGGTGATCTATACCGCCTACCTCAAGCGCGCCACGCCGCAGAACATCGTGATCGGCGGCCTGGCCGGCGCGATTCCGCCGGTGTTGGGCTGGACGGCGGTGACGGGCGAGCTGCACCCGTTCGCGCTGCAACTGTGCCTGATCATCTTCGTGTGGACGCCGCCGCATTTCTGGGCGCTGGCGATCTTCCGTCGCGACGACTACTCACGCGCGCAGGTGCCGATGTTGCCCGTGACGCATGGCGTGGTGTTCACGCGCTGGCACGTGTTGTTCTACACGATCCTGCTGGTGCTGGTGACCATGCTGCCGGCGCTGACCGGATACAGCGGGTGGATTTATCTCGGCGGCGCCGCGGTGCTCGGCGCGGGCTTCCTGTATTACGCGGTCAGGTTGCTCAATCCGCCGGACGAGTTCTTTGCGATGAAGGTGTTCAACTACTCCATCGTGTATCTGATGGCGTTGTTCGCGTTGCTGCTGGCGGATCATTGGTTGATGGAGCCGGTGGTGCAGCATCAGGGTGTGGTGTTCGAACGGGCAGCCTGAGGTTTTTTTGCGGTGACTCTGTAGGGGCGTGGCATTCTTCGCTGACGCCCTCACGCATGACGCCTCACGCCTCACGCTCGTCATCCCAGCGAAGGCTGGGATCCAGTGACTTTGCTCGTCGCCTTTGATTTGGCGTGATCGCGAGAGTGCTCGCCTGCGGCGGGCTTCCGCTCGTCTGCCGACGAGCGGGTCACTTTTCTCTGTGTGGCCAGAGAAAAGTAACCAAAAGAGAGGCCACCCCGATGAGCACGCCTTCCGGGCTACGCCCTCCAGGTTCGCGGGCGGGTTCCGGGGTTTGTCGACAGGGCATCCTGCCCTGACGACAAACTGGCCGGCGTCCCTGCCGGCCACCCTTCGGGCTATTCCTCCACCCACCCGCTCGCGCCATAGGGGAGGGGAGGTCAAAAGCCACGAGCTAGAGCCAAGAGCCAAGAGCCAAGAGCCAAGAGCCAAGAGCCAAGAGCCAAGAGCCAAGAGCCAAGAGCCAAGAGCGGCGCCGGCCCTGTATGAGCGCACTCTGCAAGCGAGCCGGATCGAGCGACGACTTCTGCAAGCGTGCACTGGGTGCGCCGCCACAAAGAGCTACGCGAGTTTTGCGATGCGATGTGCCGCGCAGCGGCACGAGCCTGCACCTGATCCCCTGTGAGGCGGTGAGGGGTGGACGAACAGGCCCCGGAGGGGTGCCTGGCAGGGACGTCAGGCACTTTTCGTCCGGGCAGGAGCCCGGTCGAAAAGCCCGGCCA
>NZ_QQSY01000002.1:310366-345663 GCF_003351225.1 Dyella solisilvae | reverse complement strand
CGAGTGGGGTGCCGTTTCTCTTGGTTACTTCTCTTTGGGCAAGCAAAGAGAAGTGACCCGGGCCGCGGCAGCGGTCCGGAAGCCCGCCGCAGGCGAGCCGGCTTGCAGTCACTTCAAATCAAAAATGAAGAGCCAAGTCACTGGTTCCCAGCCGTCGCTGGGATGACGCAGAGGGGAGGCACGCGGAGACGGGTAGCCTCCTCCTGGCGATCCATCCAAGTGTCGCTGAGGGCGCGGGCTGACCGCGCTTCCGTTCAACGGCCCGATGGGCGGGACTCCTTCGGGCTGGGGGCCGCGCGACGCCCCCCTCGCGAGACACCCCGCAACAACTTTCGCCACGAAAACCCGCTGTCACAGGGTTGACACTTGCGCACCGCAGCAAGACAATTTGCGCGCCACCCGGCGCGTGTTTCGCCTGAAGTGGCCTCTGTCCTATCAACCCAAGGCATATGGACGTTTACCCTAGTCGCAACGTCGACATCCGCGAGCATCGGGTGCCGGCATTGCATCACAAGCTGATCTGCTGCGGCGACCGCCTGCGGTCGGCTGGCGCTTTCCTGGACTAGGGAAGACCGGCCCACCTCTGACGGCGCTGTCAGCGCCGTTAAAGAGGAGAAAGGGCCATGAAGCTCCTTCGCGATTTCTTTCGTCTGCGCACCTCGGTCCGCCCGCTGTCGGGCCGCCGCGTGGATGCCCGTCGTTCCTGGACCATCACCGTCCCCGCGCCGCTGAATCCGGCCCAGGCGCCGACCCCGGTCACGCTCGATATGCATTGGAACGCCGATGCTAAGGGCGGCCGGCCGGTCGCTCATTGGCACGAACATGCCGCTCCGCAAGCACACCGTCATCTGCAACTGGTATCCAGTCACTGATGAAGGCTTGGTCGCGCCAGGACTCACCGCGCAAGGGCTGGCCTCCGCCAGTCCCGTGGCGTCGATTGCGACGAAGTCCATAGCGCAGGTCTTGGCGTCACGCGCGGGATGACCCCGCCCGGCTCGCTGGTCCGGCTTAGATGTCACCGATTTCACGGAAGCGAGTCATGCAGAAGCACTCCACCCAGACCGTCACCGGCAAGGCGGCCGGCAAGGGCGCCGCAGCGCCTGTGCGCGTGGCCGTTGCGCAGGAAGCGTTCCGCCACAACGAAGCGCTCTACGCGGCGCTCGACACCAGCGCCGCCGGTCTCAACGAAGAACAGATCGCCGAGCGACTCGATCGCGATGGCGCCAACGAGGTTTCGCACGAGCGGCCGCCGCACTGGTCGAAGCAGCTCCTGCATGCCTTCAAGAATCCGTTCATCGTGGTGCTGCTGGTGCTGGCGTGCGTGCAGCTGGCGACGGACCACACCAATCTCACCGGCCCCACCATCATTTCGGTGATGGTGTGCATCAGCGTGTTCCTGAGCTTCACCCAGGAATACCGTTCGTCAAAGGCTGCCGAGAAGCTGAAGGCGATGGTGCGCAACACCGCCACGGTGACGCGCCGCGCCTCGGACGGCCACAGCGAGCGCATCGAAGTGCCGGTAGGCGAGCTGGTGGCCGGCGACATCGTGCACCTCGCCGCCGGCGACATGGTGCCCGCGGACCTCCGCCTGGTTTCGGCGAAGGACCTGTTCATCAGCCAGGCCATCCTGACGGGCGAATCATTGCCGGTGGAGAAGGCGCCGCCCTCGCAGGCGCAGGTGGTCGACGAATTCGATAGCGGCTCCAGCGACAACCCGCTCGATCTGGGCACCGTGTGCTACATGGGCACCAACGTGGTCAGCGGCACCGCCACGGCGGTGATCGTGGCCACCGGCGGGCGCACCTATCTCGGCTCGCTGGCCCGCTCGGTGGTCGGCCAGCGCGTGCAGACCAGCTTCGACCGTGGCGTGAAGAGCGTCAGCTGGCTGCTGATCCGCTTCATGGCGGTGATGGTGCCGATCGTTTTCCTCATCAACGGCTTCGACAAGGGCGACTGGCTGCAGGCGTTCCTGTTCGCGCTGTCGGTGGCGGTGGGCCTGACGCCGGAGATGCTGCCGCTGATCGTGACGGCGAACCTTGCCAAGGGCGCCATCGCGATGTCCAAGCGCAAGGTGGTGGTCAAGCGCCTCAACGCGATCCAGAACTTCGGCGCCATGGACGTGCTGTGCACGGACAAGACCGGCACGCTGACGCTGGACAAGATCGTGCTCGAGCGCCATCTCGACCTGTTCGGTGAGGAGTCGGCCGAGGCGCTGGAATACGGCTACCTCAACAGCCGCTTCCAGACCGGCCTGAAGAACCTGATGGACAAGGCCGTGCTGGCGCACCGCGACCTCGATGAGATGGCGCAGCACTACCACATCGTTGATGAGATTCCGTTCGACTTCCAGCGCCGTCGCATGTCGGTGGTGGTGAGCAACGGCAGCGGCAGCGAGCTGCTGGTGTGCAAGGGCGCGGTCGAAGAGATGCTGTCGATCTGCACGCACGCCAAGGCGGGCGACGAGATCCTGCCGATGGACGACGAGCAGCGCGCCAGCATCAAGGCGATGACGCGCCATCTCAATGAAGACGGCCTGCGCGTGCTGGTGGTGGCCATCAAGCAGCAGCCGCCGGCCGGTCGCGCCTATGGCGTGGCCGATGAAAGCGGCCTGGTCGCCGTGGGCTGCCTGGCCTTCCTCGATCCGCCGAAGGACACCGCTGGCACGGCGATCGCCGCGCTCCACCATCATGGCGTCGAGGTGAAGGTCATCACCGGCGACAACGAGGCGGTGACGCGCAAGATCTGTCGCGAAGTCGGCCTGGACGTCGCCAATTCGGCGCAGGGCAAGCACATCGAGCCGCTCAACGACGAAGAGCTCGACGAGCTGGTCAAGCGCACCACCGTGTTCGCCAAGATGTCGCCGCTGCAGAAGGCGCGCGTGGTGAAGTCGCTGCAGCGCCAGGGCCACACCGTGGGCTTCCTCGGTGACGGCATCAACGACGCGCCGGCGCTGCGCGAGGCCGACGTCGGCATCTCGGTGGACACCGCCACCGACATCGCCAAGGAGTCGGCGGACATCATCCTGCTCGAAAAGAACCTGATGGTGCTGGAAGAGGGCGTGCTCGAAGGTCGTGTCACCTTCGGCAACATCATCAAGTACATCAAGATGACCGCCAGCTCCAACTTCGGCAACATGTTCTCGGTGCTGGTGGCGAGCGCGTTCCTGCCGTTCCTGCCGATGCTGCCGCTGCAGTTGCTGGTGCTGGATCTGCTCTACCACGGCTCACAGCTGTCGATTCCGTTTGACCAGATGGACGAGGAATACCTGCGCAAACCGCGCAAGTGGGACGCCAGCGATATCGGCCGCTTCATGGTGTGGATCGGTCCGGTCAGTTCGATCTTCGACATCACCACGTACTGGCTGTTGTGGCATGTGTTCGGGGCGAATTCGCCGGAGCATCAGGCGCTCTTCCAGACTGGCTGGTTCGTCGAGAGCCTGCTGACCCAGACGCTGATCGTGCACATGATCCGCACGCGCAAGATCCCGTTCGTGCAGAGCATTGCAGCGGCGCCGGTGCTGGCGTTGACCACCGCCGTCATCCTCATCGGCCTGGTGCTGCCGTTCACCGGCATTGGTTCGAAGTTCGGCTTCGTGACGCTTCCGCCGGCGTTCTTCGGTTGGGTGGCGTTGACGGTGTTCACCTATGCCGTGCTCACCCAGATCGTGAAGACGATCTACATCCGCCGTTACGGACGCTGGCTGTAAGTCCGGAGCCTTCCGGGGGCGCGTGACACCGCGTCCGCCACCCCAGTGCATGGGGATGACGGGCGCAACGCGATACGGGTGACCCGCGCTTGCCGGTCACCCTGGATGAACGTTTGTTTCGTTGGCGTCGGTGACGGCGCCCGTATCCACGACGGACTCCCGCAAGGGAGACCGTGGACGCTTGTGCCGTCCCGATTTGCTTCAAGGAGGTTGAGCCATGAAAGGCACCTTCGCTTTGCTCGACATTGCCGGCTACGTGGCCCTGTTGCTGTGGGGCACGCACATGGTCACCAGCGGCGTGCTGCGTGGCTACGGCAGCGTGCTGCGCCGCTGGATGGGCCGTTACCTCGGTCATCGCCCGGCCGCGTTCGGCTTCGGTGTATGCGTCACGGCGCTCCTGCAGAGCAGCACCGCGACCGGGCTGATGGCGACCTCGTTCGCCGCCAGCGGCTTCCTCGGCCTGGCCCCGGGCCTGGCGGTGATGCTGGGCGCCAACGTGGGCACCACGCTGATCGTGCAGGTGATGTCCTTCGACATCTCGATCGTGGCGCCGGTGCTGATCCTGATCGGTTTCACCATCCATCGCCGCACCGATGACGTGAGCTACGAAAACCTTGGCCGCGTATCGATCGGCTTGGGCCTGATGCTGCTGGCGCTGCACCTGCTGGTGGGCGCCATGGCGCCGGTGGAAAACGCGCAGGTGTTGCACGCGATCCTGCAGAGCCTGGCCAGCGAGCCGGTGATGGCGATGCTGGTGGCGGCGCTGCTGACCTGGGCCTGCCATTCCAGCGTGGCTGTGGTGCTTTTGATCGTGTCCCTGGCCAACGCCGGCGTGGTGGATGCGCCGGGCGCCCTGGCGCTGGTGCTGGGCGCCAACCTCGGCAGCACCATCCCCGCCCTGATGGAAGCGCATACACCGGTGGCTCGCCGCCTGCCAATGGGCAATCTGATGGTGCGCGCGTTTGGCTGCATCGTGTGCCTGCCGTTGCTGCCGCTGATCGTGCACTGGCTGGCGCCGCTGGGCGCCTCGCCGGCGCGCATCGTGGTGAACTTCCACACCGCCTTCAACCTCGCGCTGGCGCTGCTGTTTCTCCTGCCGACGCGCAGGCTTGCACAGTTACTGGTGCGGTTGCTGCCGGAGCCGCCGAAGCCGAACGATCCCGGCATGCCGCAGTACCTGGACGAGGCGGCGCTCGAATCGGCCAACGTGGCGCTGGCCAACGCGGTGCGCGAATCGATGCGCATGGCCGACATGGTTGAGGGCATGCTCAAGGGTCTGGTCGAGGTATTCGGCAAGGACGACCGCGCTCGCGCCGCCGCGATCGGCCGCACCGACGAGGGGTTGGATCGCCTGGGGATGGCCATCCGCGAATACCTGGCCGATCTCGGCGGCCAGCCGCTGAACGAGGAGGACGGCGAACGCAGCCAGGAGATCCTCGCCTTCGTGATCAACCTCGAGCATATCGGCGACATCACCGCCAACGGGCTGATGGAGTTCGCCGTCAAGAAGGCGCAAAGCGGGCAGGATTTCTCCGCCGAGGACATTCAGGATCTTGCGGCCATGCATGCGCTGGTGATGGAAAGCCTGCGGCTGGGCCTGACCGTGTTCCTTCGCGGTGACCTGCGCGCCGCCCAGCAGTTGGTGGCGCGCAAGGAGGCGCTGTGGCGATTGGAGAACGAGGCCTCGGAACGGCACATCAAGGCCCTGCGCGAGCGCCGCGATGTTGGCGGCGGCGCGGACGTCTATCTGCGCATCCTGCGCGACCTCAAGCGCGTGCATTCGCATCTGGCGGCGCTGGCCTACCTGCCGCTGGAGCGGGCGGGGATGCTGCAAGACCGCCTCGTGCGTGAACCGGCGACGACCTGATGTAAGCCTCGCTGGCTATCGTATTCACCCTGTAAAGGAGCGACGGCAAATTGGATCCGGACCCATCGACTGACACCGAATCTTTTAGCTGACTGCACCCTCCCCGTTCCTGCGCGCATTCCTCCGGAATGAGCCCCGACCGCGGCGACCGGTGACGGTCGGCCTGCGGACGGGATCCGCGTTCCAGCCTGCTGGCTGGCGGCGTCTTTCCCTTCGCATCACGTGCCCTGTGGCCTGCTTCGCCACGGCGGATGGACGCACGCTCAAAGAACACCGGGGATACCCCATGTCGTACCGCTTTCCGCGCTTGTTTTTCGCACTGGCCGTGAGCCTGTCGCTCGCCGCCTGCGCCGCGTCCCATTCGGCCGAGGATCAGGCCGCCGCGCCCCCGTTCGTGGATGACCACGGCGTGCTGCGCGTGCCCGAGAAATCTCCCCTGCGCAAGGAACTGGCGGTCGCGCCGGTCGAGGTGCGCAACGCCCCCCATGCGATGGAGTTTCCTGCGCAGGTAGAGTCCGATCCGGCGCGCACCATCAACGTGCAGGCGCCACTGACGGGGCGCGTGGTCCAGCTCAAGGTGGGCCTCGGTGACCATGTCTCGCGCAACCAGCTGCTGGCGGTGATCGATTCCGGCGACATGGCGCAGGCCTATGCGGATGTGGCCAAGGCCAACGATGCGCTGGCGCTGGCCAACAAGCAGTTGGATCGCGCCCACGGAGTGCAGCAGGCCGGCGGCAATGCCGTGAAGGACCTGGAGTCCGCCCAGAGCGCCTACAACCAGGCCAAGGCCGAGCAGGCGCGTGCGCAGACGCGATTGAACTCCTTCACCAGCGAGGGTGGCTCCGGCGCTGCACGCAGCATCCAGATCACCGCGCCGACCAGCGGCACGATCACCGCGCTCAATATCGCCCAGGGCGCGTTCGCCAACGACCCGACCGCGGTGCTGATGACCATCGCCGACCTGGGTTCGGTGTGGATCACCGCCAATGTGCCCGAGGCCGATGTCGGCCATGTTGCTAAGGGGCAGGCGGTCGACGCCACGTTGATGGCGTTTCCGAGCGAGGAATTCCATGGCCAGGTCACCTTCGTGAACGCCGTGCTGCAGGCCGACACCCGTCGCGACCTGGTGCGCGCGACGTTCGCCAATCCGGACGGCCGCCTGAAGCCGAACATGTTCGCCAAGATCCGCATCGCCATCCCGCAGCCGGCCCAGGTGTTCGTGCCCGAGTCGGCGCTGCTGATGAACAACGACAGCACCACCGTGTTCGTCGAGGTGTCGCCGTGGGCGTTCGAGCGCCGCACGGTGGACCTGAGCTACGACGAAACCAGCGGCACGCGCGTGCTGAAGGGACTGAAGGCGGGCGATCGCGTGATCGTGAAGGGTGGAGTCCTTCTCAATGATTGAGGCGATCTTCCACTTCTGTTTTCAGAAGCGAGTGATGTTCATCGTCGTGTCGATCCTGGTGCTGTGCTTCGGCTACTACTCCTGGACGCAGCTGGCCATCGAGGCCTATCCGGAGCTGAGCGACGTCACCGCGCAGGTCACCACGCAGGTGCCGGGTCTTGCCGCGGAGGAGATCGAGCAGCAGATCACCATCCCGCTCGAACGTGGCCTGGCCGGCACGCCGGGCCTGGTGAGCATGCGCTCGAGCAGCACGTTCGGCCTGTCACTGATCACCCTGGTGTTCAAGGATGGCGCGGAGGACTACTGGTCGCGCCAGCGCGTGCAGGAGCGCATCGCCCAGGTGACGCTGCCGCCGGGTGTGACGCCGGGGCTTGATCCGGTGTCCGGCCCGGCCGGCGAGATCTACCGCTTCACGCTGGAATCGACCACCAAGAACCTGATGGAGCTTTCCGAGATCCAGGCCTGGGTGGTGGTGCCGGCGCTGGAACGCGTGTCCGGCGTGGCCAACGTGGATATCTTCGGCGGCTTCACCAAGGAGTTCCAGCTGGAGCTCGATCCCACCCAGCTGCATCGCTACGGCGTCAGCGTCAACCAGATCACCAGCGCCATCTCGGCCAACACGGCCAATGCCGGTGGTGGTCGCATCACGCGCGGCGAGCAGTCGTACATCGTGCGTGGCATCGGCATGGTGCATTCGCTCAAGGAGATGGGCGACATCGTGGTCACCGAGAGCAACGGCGTGCCAGTGCTGGTGCGAGACCTCGGCAAGCTGCGTTATGGCCATCAGGTGCGCCAGGGCATCCTGGGCAAGGACAACAATCCCGACACCATCGAGGGCATCGTCGACCTGCTGAAGTACGAGAACCCTTCGCGCGTGCTGGAGGGCATCCACGCGGCGGTGGATGAGCTCAACAAGCAGCTGGCGGCGCAGGATGTGCGCATCGTGCCGTACATCGATCGCGACGATCTGGTGAGCGCCACCAAGGAGAAGGTGTTCCACACCGTGATGGAGGGCGTGGGGCTGGTCTGCATCGTGCTGATCCTGTTCCTCGGCAGTCCGCGCTCGGCGATGGTGGCCGCGGTGGCGATCCCGATGTCGCTGGTGACGGTGTTCATCCTGATGCAGTTCACGCATATGCCGGCGAACCTGTTCTCGCTGGGCGCCATCGACTTCGGTGTGATCGTGGACGGCACCATCGTGGTGACCGAGGCGATCCTGCGCCGGCGCGAGGAAAAGCCGCACGCAGTGCTGACCGAAGACGACGTGATGACGGTGACCAAGCACGTCGGCCGTTCGATCTTCTTCGCCACGCTGATCATCATCACGGCTTACCTGCCGCTGTTCGCGTTCGAGCACGCCGAAGGCAAGCTGTTCCGCCCGATGGCCTTCACCGTGGGCTATGCGCTGCTGGCCGCGTTGCTTTGCACGGTGACGCTTACGCCGGGCCTGGCCTACATCGCGTTGCGCAAGCCGCGGAAAATCTTCCACAACAAGCCGCTGGTGCGGCTGCAGGCAGGCTATACCGCCTGGCTGCGACGCCTGCTGGGCAAGCTGCCGGTGGCCTACTCCGTGGCAGGCGTGGCGTTCGCTGGCGTGGTCGTGCTCGGCATGACCATCGGGCGCGAATTCCTGCCGGAGCTGGACGAGGGTTCGCTGTGGCTGCAAGTGCAGATGCCCACCGGCCTGTCGCTGGACAAGGCCAGCGAGATGACCGCTGAGCTGCGCCGCGCCATCCGCGAGTTCCCCGAGGTGTCCTACGTGGTGACCCAGATGGGCCGCAACGACACCGGCACGGATCCCTGGACGCCGTCACATGTCGAGGCCGGCGTGGGCCTCAAGCCCTACGACACCTGGCCCAGCGGTGAAAGCAAGGCGGAGTTCCTGCGCAGGTTCAACGCGCGCATGCAGCAGATCCCCGGCATCTCGGTTGGCATCAGCCAGCCTATCGTCGACGGTGAGAACGACATGATCGGCGGCGCACACAGCCCGCTGGTGCTGCGCATCTACGGCGACGACTTCAAGGAGCTGCGCCGCATCGGCGGCGAGATCGTGGAAGTGCTTCGCGGCGTGCGCGGCACGGCCGAAGCGTCCATCTTCCAGGAGCCGCCGATTCCGCAGCTGGCCATCGTCGCCGACCGCGAGGCGGCGGCGCGCTACGGCATCAGCGTTAGCGACATTACCAATCTGATCCAGACCGCCATCGGTGGGGCGCCGATCACGACGGTGTATGTCGGCGATCGCATCTACAACGTCACCGCGCGTGTGTCCAACGAAGTGGCCAACAGCGTGGAGGCGGTGGGCGAGCTGCCGCTGACCTCGTCCACCGGTGCGCAGGTGCCGCTCAAGCAGGTGGCCAGGATCACCCTGCAAAGTGGTGAGAGCACCATCGCGCACGAGCACAGCAAGCGCCAACTGACCATCCGCATCGACAACCGCGATCGCGCCCTGTCTGAATACCTGGCGGATGCGCAGAAGCAGATCGACGCGAAGGTCCACTTCGACCAGCAGAACTTCCATCTGGAATGGGCCGGCACCTTCGAGAACCAGCAGCGCGCCCAGGCCCGCCTGGTGGTCGTGATGGCGATGGTGCTGGCGATCATGGCGGTGTTGCTGTTCATCGAGTTCGGCAAGCTGCACCAGGCCGTGTTGGTGCTTGCGGTGGTGCCGCTGGCCACGGTGGGCGGGCTGGTCTCGCTGCACCTGCGCGGGGAGACACTGAACATCGCCACGGCAGTGGGCTTCATCGCCTTGTTCGGCGTCGCGGTGCAGAACGGCATCATCATGGTGTCCAACATCAACCGTGTACGAAAGGAAGGCCACGCGCTCAAGGACGCCGTGATCGAAGGCGCCACCGAGCGCTTCCGGCCGGTGCTGATGACCGCCACTGTCGCCACGGTGGGCATGCTGCCCGCCGCGCTCGCCACCGGCATCGGGACCGACGTGCAGCGTGGCCTCGCCACCGTGGTGGTGGGCGGCCTGCCGATCGCCACGCTGCTTACGCTGTTCATCCTGCCAAGCCTCTACTTTGCGCTGGAGCGCTTCCTCGATCGCCGGCGTCGCCAGCATCGTCCGCATCCCACGCGGGAGCTCTGACCATGACCCGACTCATCAACTTCCGTTCGCTTCGCAAGCCAGTCGCCGCGGCGCTGTCCTGTGCAATCGCGGTGGCGCTCACCGGCTGCGCCGTCGGTCCCGACTACAAGCGTCCGGCTGCGCCTGACGCCAAGGAATACGCGCCGACGCCGATGGCGCGCAGCACCGAAGCCGCCGACGTCAAGGGCGGCCAGGCGCAGCAGCTGGTGCAATCAATGGACATTCCCGGCCAGTGGTGGACGCTGTTCCACTCCGAGCCGTTGAACGCGCTGATCGACGACGCGCTCAAGCACAACGCCGACGTGGAAGCGGCGCATGCCGCACTGAAGGTGGCGTGGGAGGCCGTGTACGCCCAGCGTGGCGCATACTTCCCCACGGTCGACGCCAGCATCAACCCGACCCGCCAGGACATCGCCAAGGATGTGGCCAGCGCGGTTGCGTCCGGCGCGGATCTCTACAACCTGACCACGGCCCAGGTCAGCGTGTCCTACGTGCTCGACCTGTGGGGTGGTAATCGCCGGCAGGTGGAGTCGCTGGCGGCGCAGGCTGATGCCCAGCGCTTCCAACTGGAGGCCACCTACCTGACGCTGACCAGCAACCTGGTGAACGCGGCGATCACCGAAGCCTCGCTGCGCGCGCAGATCGCCACCACGCAGCAGATCATCGAGGAGCAGACGCGCATCCTCGCCATCCTGCAGCGGCAGCAGGCCTTGGGCGATGTGTCTGAGGCCGCGGTCGCCGTCCAGGTCACCGCGCTGGAACAGAGCAAGGCGACCTTGCCGCCGTTGCAGAAGCAGCTGGCGCAGCAGATCGACCTACTGGCGGCGCTCAGCGGACGCACGCCCGACCAGGACGTTGGTGCACCCTTCGAGCTGGACGCCCTGCAGCTGCCGGCCGAGTTGCCCATGAGCCTGCCCGCGCAACTGGTCGAACAGCGGCCGGACGTGCGTGCGGCGGAAGAACAGCTGCACTCAGCCAGCGCGCAGGTGGGCGTGGCGATCGCCAACCGCCTGCCGAATGTTCAGATCGACGCCGCCTTTGGCCGCGCATCGGAAAAGGCCAGTGAGTTGTTCAGCGCCGGCAACGGCTTCTGGAATCTTGGCGCCTCGGTGACCCAGCCGTTGTTCGACGGCGGCACGCTCAAGCACAAGCAACGCGGAGCCGAGGCAGCCCTGCAGCAGGCGGCCGCGCAGTACCGCAGCACGGTGTTGCAGGCAGTGCAGAACGTCGCCGACAGCCTGCATGCGATCGATGCCGACGCGCAGACGCTGGCTGCGACCGAGCGGGCCGAGCGGGCCGCGGCGCACAGCCTGGAGGTGGCCAAGCGCCAGCTCGCCCTGGGTGACCTGAGCGAAAGCACCATGCTCAACTCCGAACTGGCATGGCGGCAGACCGCACTGGCTCTGGTGCAGGCGCGGGCGGCGCGCTATGCCGATACGGTGGCCCTGTTCCAGGCGCTGGGCGGCGGTTGGTGGCATCGCCAGGATGTGGCGAATGTCGCGTCGTCGGATGGGGAGCATCCGGCGCATTGAGCGGCTTGGAAACTGTGATGCCGGCTCTCGCCGGCATCACTGCACAGAGTCGGGGAGGGTCGGGAGCCAGTTGCTCAGCGCGGGCCCGGCTCGCACTCCATACGTCGCTTGTGTCGCCACCATAGCGCCAGCACCACCGCGAACACCACGCCGCAAAACAGCCAAATGCCGTTCTGGCCGCGGCGTATCCACATCTCCAGCCACTCGTGGTTGTCCGCGCCCAGATAGCCAAGATAAACCCAGAACGGCACGCTGATCAGCGCGGCGGCGCCATCGAGCAGGAAGAAACGCAGGAACGACACGCGATGGGTGGAGCCAGCGGTGATGAACACTGCCGTGCGCATGCCCGGCAGGAATCGCGCGATGAACATCATGCGGTTGCCGTAGCGCTCGAATTTCTCCTGCACCTTGGCGTAGCGCTCGGGCGTGAGCACGCGCGCTACGAAACGCCACTGGCGGATACGCGCGCCGTAATGATGGCCAAGCAGGAACATACCGGCGTCACCCACCAGCACGCCGGCCATGCCGATGCCGACCATCACATGCACGTTGCCGTAGCCGAGTCCGGTGATCACGCCGCCGGCGACGAGGGTGATGTCCTCGGGCAGGGGCACACCGGCGCCGCACAGCAACAACGCGACGAACACCGCGAGGTAGCCGTTCTCTGCGAACACGGTGACCAGTCGTTCAAGCAGTTCCATCTACACCATGCCCAGGCTGGCTTGCCCATTCCCTCATAGAGGGGTCGATAATCCCACACGCGGGCTGCAGCAGGCTTGCTGCGCCGCGGAGAGGCGCCCCATCCCTCTCCCGCTAGGGAAGGTGGCAGGGTGAGCACCCATCTTGCAGGGTGATTGGTTAGAAGGCTGTTCTTTGGGGCCGCCGCAGGAGATGTCCGCCCCGGTTGGGGTGTTTCGCCGCGCGAGCGATCGGCGGTGGCCGGCTTATTCCGCCTTCAGCGGCGTGACGCGGGCGGCCAGCAGTTCGCGCAGTTCGGCCTTCTCGGCTGCATCGAGCGTGCCCTCGCGGCTTTTTGCAGTGAGGTAGTCGCGTCGCTGGATCACGGCCTGTTGCTCCATCCGCGACAGCGCATCGAGGAATTCCTCGCGCTGCGTTTCGGGTTCGCCCACCACCATCGCCGCCATCAGTTTTTGCAGCGCAGCGTATTCAGGGCGTTCGGCGAAATGCTCCACCAGCATCGCGGGGTTGATGCCGGGGCGCGAACGCGCCAGGTCGATCAACTCGGCCAGCAATTCCACACCGGGCTTGTCCAGGCGCAGGAAGCCATAGGGGCGTTCGACCTGGTCGGCTACACCGGGCTGGGCCAGCAGCAGGGCGATCGCGCTGCGCACCAGCGAGCGCTGCACCACGATGGGCCGCTGCACCGGACGACGCGCGGCGGGATCGGCTTCAAGCACGGCGCGTGCGCCGGTGCGCTTTTCCAGCTCCTGCGCCATCAGGTCGCGGAAGGCGCCGTCGGGCAGTCGGGCGATCAGTGGCCGCGCACGTTCGGCGAGGCGCGCACGACCGTCGAGGCTCGCTGTGTCCACGTCGTGGGAGAGTTCGCTGAAGAAGTACTCCGACAGCGGCGTGGCCGCCTTCAGGCGCTTCTCGAAGCCGTCCTTGCCTTCCTTGCGGATCAGCGTGTCCGGATCCTCGCCGTCGGGCAGGAACAGGAAGTACGCCTGGCGTCCGTCGCGCAGGCGCGGCAGCGCCGCTTCCAGCGCCTTCCACGCCGCCGCACGACCGGCACGGTCGCCATCGAAACAGAACACCACGTCGGGCGCGGCGCGGAACAGCACTTCGGTGTGCTCGGGCGTGGTCGCCGTGCCCAGCGTGGCCACCGCAATGGGCAGCCCGGCCTGATGCATGGCGATCACGTCCATGTAGCCTTCGACCACCACGATGCGCGCGAGGCTGGGGTTGGCCTGCTTCACCTGCCACAGCGCGAACAGCTCGCGGCCCTTGTGGAACAGCGGCGTTTCCGGCGAGTTGAGGTACTTGGGGCCCTGGTCCGACTGCAACACTCTTCCGCCGAACGCGATCACGCGGCCGCGGCGGTCGAGGATGGGAAACATCAGGCGTTCGCGGAAGCGGTCGTAGCGGTTGCCGCGCTCGTTGCTCGCCACCATGCCCGCCTCGTTGAGCAGGTGCATGCGCTTGTCGCTGCCGCCCAGCGCCTTGATCACACCATCGAAACCGGCCGGAGCCCAGCCGATGCGGAAGCGCTGGATGGTGGCCGCGTCCAGGCCGCGCTTCTTGCAATAGGCCTGCGCGTCGGCGCTCTTGGGCAGCTCGTTTTCGTACCAGCGAGCGGCGGCATCGAGCAGTGCGTAGAGGTCGGTCTTGTCCTCGCGCTGTGCGCGATCGTCACCACCTTCGCGCGGCACGGTGAGGCCGACGGACTGCGCCAACTCCTCCACCGCATCGGGAAATTCCAGCCGTTCGTAATCCATCAGGAACTTCAACGCGCTGCCGTGCGCGCCGCAGCCGAAGCAGTGGAAGAACTGCTTGGCCGGACTCACGTAGAACGATGGCGTGCGCTCGTTATGGAACGGACAGCAGGCGGTCCACTCGCGACCGGCCTTCTTCAACGGCACGCGCCGCTCGATCACATCGACGATGTCGACGCGGGCGAGCAATTCGTCGATGAAGCTGTCAGGAATACGTCCGCGCATAGACGCCTAGTGTAGAGGGTGGGCCACTGGCGTGGGTGGCCGCATCCACCCCCAAGCGTGGCCGTTGCGCCCACTGCGCGTGTTGCGAGTCCTGGCCTATGCTGCGGATGTGGGTCCGCAGCGGGGTGAATCATGGGGTATTCGGCAAAAGGGGCGCAGCAGCGCCTGAGCGTGCGTTTCCGGCCGGCCAGGGCGGATGATGCAGATGCCGCGGTGCCGCTGATCTACAGCTCGGGCCCGGTTGCGTTCGACTATGTGTTCGCCAACCCAGTTGATGGTGATGCGCAGGCCTTCCTGCGGCGCTGCTTTGTCGACGGCGACGGCGAGTTCGGCTGGCGCAACCACTGGGTGGGAGAAGCCGGCAAGCGGGTGGTGGCGGTGGGCGCCGGCTTTGGCGCGGACAGCAAATGGCCGTTCACGCTGGCCGCGGCCAGGCAGATCCTCGGCCACTACGGGGCGGTGCGTGCGGCTCCGGTGATCGTGCGCGGCCTGCGCGTGGAGTCATTGATCCGACCGCCGGAAGGCGACATGCACTACCTGGCTCATCTGGCGGTGTCGCCCGAGTTGCGCGGCGGCGGCATCGGCCACGCGCTGATCAATGCGCTGGTGTACGCCGGGAAGGCAGCCGGGCGGCGGCGCATGACGCTCGATGTGGCGGCCACCAATCCGCGCGCGCAGGCGCTGTACGAGCGCATGGGTTTCCGGGTGACGACGGAACGACGCTCCGGTCTGCATCGCGGCGAGTTCAGCGTGGCCGATCACCGGCGCATGGAGTGGCTGCTCGACTGAGACGGCGAGGCTAGAGCAGGTGGAATACGCCGAGCACCGCCAGTAGCGCGATCAGGAAGAGGATCAGGAAGATCGCGAAGCATATCCGGGCGATGGTGCCGGCGATGCCTGATACCGTGCGGAACCCCATCAAGCCGGTGACCAGCGAGATGATGAAGAAGATGATGGCCCACCTCAGCATGTCGCACTCCCAAGGGTTCGCATGCGCTCCGGCTTCTGGCGCCGGAGACAGCCTCCGTTGTAGGAGGGCTGTCGTGAAGGAGGCAGGGGCTTGGCGTGAAGGGCAGGCAGCGATGCCCAGGCGCCTTCAGCTTGGTCAAGGCGCCGTATTCATGGGTCGCCGGGTGAGGCGGAGGGATGCTCCGCCCGTGAAGACGGCGTGATCAGCCTGCCAGGCGTGTCTTGATGCGGCCGGACACGACGCCCATGTCGGCGCGGCCTGCGGCCTTGTCCTTCACCGCGGCGACCACCTTGCCCATGTCGCGTGGCGAGCTGGCGCCCGTCTCGGCGATGGCGGCGGTGATCAGCGCGTCGATCTCGTCGTCGCTGAGCTTGGCCGGCAGGTAGCCCTCGATAACCACCATCTCGGCACGCTCGACGTCGGCCAGGTCCTGGCGGCTGGCGGCCTCGTACTGGCTGATCGAGTCCTTGCGCTGCTTGACCATCTTCTCCAGCACGGACAGCGTCTGTACGTCGTCCAGCTCTATGCGCTCGTCCACCTCGCGCTGCTTGACCGCCGCCAGGATCAGGCGGATCACGCCCAGGCGATGCTTGTCGCCGCCACGCATGGCGGTCTTCATGTCTTCGGTGAGCTGCTGCTTGAGCGTCATGATCCTTTCCTCGGAAGCACACAAAGCCGGCGTTGCGCTGGGCAACGCCGGCTAGTGTAGGTCTACTACGTCAGCGGCAGCGGATGGACGCGCCAGCTGCCAAGCTACCTGGTACGGCGCAGGGCGCCGGAGCCTCGAATCGTCCGCGGGGCGGACGAGTGGCTCAGTACAGGCGCGTACGACGCGAGGTGTCGCGCGAGAGGCGGCGCAGGTGACGCTTCACGGCGGCAGCGCGCTTGCGCTTACGCTCCTGGGTCGGCTTCTCGTAGAACTCGCGCTTGCGGGTCTCGGCCAGGATGCCGGCCTTTTCGCAGGTGCGCTTGAAGCGACGGAGGGCAAGCTCGAACGGCTCGTTCTCGCGGACTTTTACGCTGGGCATGGAAACTCCAAGTGGTAGACTGGCCCGCCTGAACGGACCGTTTGAATACGGTGAGCCGCGAAGTATACCGTGGAAACGACAGCAATTTCAAAGCCCCACTTCGGCAAACCGGTACTGGGCATCGAGACGTCCTGTGACGAGACCGGTGTGGCCCTGTTGCGCTGGGAGCCCGACGCGCCCGGCAAGGGCCTGCTTTCACACACCCTCTACAGCCAGATCAAGCTGCATGCGGACTACGGCGGCGTGGTGCCGGAGCTGGCCAGCCGCGACCACGTGCGCAAATTGCTGCCGCTGGTGCGCGAGGCGCTGGCCGAGGCCGGCCTGACCCCGACCGATCTGGGAGGCGTAGCTTACACGGCCGGCCCCGGCCTGGTCGGCGCGCTGCTGGTGGGCGCCTCGGCGGCCCGTGCGATGGCCTGGGCGCTGGGTGTGCCGGCGATCGGCGTGCACCACATGGAAGGCCATTTGCTGGCCCCGCTGCTGGAGGAGGATCCGCCCAAGCCGCCGTTTGTGGCGCTGCTGGTGTCGGGTGGGCACTCGATGCTGGTGGAAGTGAAGGGCATCGGCGAATACCGCATCCTCGGCGACACGCTCGACGACGCTGCCGGCGAGGCTTTCGACAAGACCGCCAAGCTGATGGGCCTGCCGTATCCGGGTGGCCCGGCGCTGGCGAAGCTGGCCGAGCAGGGGCGCCCGGGCGTATTCCGGTTCTCCCGCCCGATGACTGATCGCCCCGGGCTGGATTTCAGTTTCTCCGGCCTCAAGACCCAAGTGCTGCTGGCCTGGCAGCAGTCGGACCAGAGCGAGCAGACCCGCGCCGACATCGCCCGCGCCTTCGAGGAGGCGATCGTCGACACCATGCTGATCAAGTGCCGTCGAGCGTTGCAGGCCAGTGGCGCGAAGCGGTTGGTGATCGCCGGTGGCGTGGGCGCCAACAAGCGCCTGCGCGCTGAGCTGGCCGCCGCTGGCGAGAAGGACGGCTTCAAGGCGTATTTCCCGCGCCTGGCCTTCTGCACCGACAACGGCGCGATGATCGCGCTGGCCGGCGCGATCCGCCTCGCCCATGGCCAGCAGCAGGACGAGTCGGTGCAGGTGTTCCCGCGCTGGGACCTGGAAACCCTGCCTCCCGCGATCTGACGACCGCCTGTTGCAGGTGCGCGCCCCGTGCGTCACCGCCGGATATCGGTGTCATCACACGACGGGCCGCCGCACACAGGGTGCGCTCCCACAGGGAGATCGCTACCCTAGCGGCCATGGATATCGTTTTCATCGAAGACCTGCGCATCGACGCCGTGATCGGCATCTACGACTGGGAGCGCCGCGTGCGCCAGACCCTGTCGTTCGACATCGAGATGGCGTTCGACAACACCGTGCCTGCCGCCACCGACGACATCGCGCTTACGCTCAACTACAAGGATGTCTCCAAGCGGCTGATCGACTTTGTCGGCGCCTCAAGCTTCGGGCTGGTGGAGACCCTAGCCGAACGTTGCGCGGCGATCATCCGCGAGGAATTCGGTGTGTCGTGGGTGCGCCTGAAGCTTTCCAAGCCGGGCGCCGTGCGTGGGTCGAAGGCCGTGGGTGTGCGCATCGAGCGCGGCACGCGCCCCGAGTAAAGATTCAGAAGATGGCACGCGTTTACCTGAGCCTGGGCTCCAATCTCGAGCCCGCACGTTACCTTCCCGCCGCGCTGGACGAGTTGCGCGCACGCTTCGGCACGCTCAGCGTGTCGCCCGCCTACCGCAGCAAGTCTGTGGGTTTCGATGGCGCTGACTTCGTGAATCTGGCGGTGGGGCTGGATACCGAACTGTCGCCCGAGGCGCTCAACGACTGGCTGCACGCGCTGGAAGACCGCCATGGCCGTCGCCGCGACGTGCCACGCTTTTCGGACCGTACGCTGGATGTCGACATCGTTCTGTACGGCGACCTGGTGCTGCAGGGCGAGGGTCACCTCGACCTGCCGCGCAAGGAGCTGAAGCACGCGTTCGTGCTGAAGCCGATCACCGACATTGCGCCCGAGCTGGTGCATCCGGTGAGCGGGCGCACCATGGCCGATCTGTGGGCGGCGTTTCCGGTGGAAAGCGAACCGCTGGTGGTTGAGGCGCTCTAGTCACGAGGCCCCGGTGGGAGCGCACTCTGTGCGCGATCTGATCGCGGCGCCGTGACACTTACGCCCCACCAAAGGTACGCGTCCCCTCAGGACCCGCTCACACCGACAGCGTCCGACCCCCATCCACGCGGATGATCTGCCCGGTCACGAACGGCGCGTCGCGCAGCAGCCACAGCACCGCGCCGGCCACGTCTTCGGGCGATCCGGCGCGCTGCAGCGGCGTGCGGGCCAGCATGGCCTGCTGGTCGTCGTAGGGTTTGCCGTCGCTGGGCCACATCACCGCGCCCGGCGCCACGCCGTTCACACGCACCTCCGGTCCCAGGTCCAGCGCCAGCGAGTGCGTCATGGCGGCCAGTGCGGCCTTGGCCATGCAGTACAGCGGATGGCGGGCGAGCGGGCGCTCGGCGTAGATGTCCACCAGGTTGATGATCGCGCCTCGCGCCTCGCGCAGCGCCGGCGTCGCCGCCTGGGCCAGGAAGAACGGCGCCTGCGCGTTGGAGGCGAACAACTCGTTCCACTGCGCCGTCGTGGCCGTGCCCACCGGGGTCGGATAGAACGCCGAGGCATTGTTGATGAGCGCATCGAGCCGGCCGTAGCGGGCCAGCACGCGTTCGACCATGCCCGGGAGGGCCTCCGTGTCGGCCAATTCCGCTTGCACCGTATAGGCGCTGTCAGGACGCTGGCGTTCCAGCGAGGTGGCCAGCAGTCCGGCCTCGGTCGCCGAGTGGCGGTAATGCAGGGCGAGGTCGTAGCCGGCGGCGTGCAGGGTCCGGGAGATCACCGCGCCGACGCGCTTGCCGGCGCCGGTGACGAGGACGACGGGGCGCTCATGGCGTGGACTCATGCGGGGCTCCTGCGTGACGCGTCGGGGCTGCGAGCTTGCCGCAAAGTGGCGGGTCCGTCACCCGGCGGTCGGGCCGGAGGTGTCCGTCGGCGCGGCTGGCTCGGTGGCGAACGGTGCGCTGAACAGGGCGATCGTCGTGCGGGCCACCTGTCCGGTGTCGTAATAGGCGTAAGCGCCGACGCCCGCCGCGCCCACCATTGGCAGCCACCGGGCGAGGCCGCTGCCGACGGCGCGCTGGCTTACCTTGACGCCCACCGTCCGGGCAATGCGCTCGACCACCGTGTAGGTGATGCGGCGAAAAAACAGGCGGTCACCCACCCGCACCGCCAGGTCGCGGAAGGCCTGGGCGGCGGTGTGGCGGAACAGGCACCACAGCATCTGTTCGCGCCCGAGTTGCGAATGCTGGCCGTAGGCGGCGGCGATGTCGCTGACCATCTGCGCCTGGATCTTCCAGATCGCGATCACCTCGGGCAGCAAGGTGATCCAGCCCAGCGGACCCGGCGGCAGCGCCAGCGTGCTGGCGGTGAGCGCGGCGCGCTGGGCGGCCCGATTGGCAAGGCGCTGCGCCTCGCGCGCGGGGTCGCGGCTGCCGGCGACGTCGCTGTCGGGGATCTGGCTGACGAAATCCAGGATGGCCTGGGTGACGCGGCTGTGGTCGCTGATCACCGCCGGCAGCTGGGAGGAGGGCTTGGGCATGGGGCGTGGGTTTGCGGGTCGGGACGCTGGCCGTGAGGGAACCCAGTCTAGAGGCGTCCCGTGAAATCCCCCTGATCCTCGGGCAGGGCGCTGGCGCAGCGGACGGGGAGACGCCGACCCGGGCATGACTTTTGGCGCAGGCGTCGGGCGGGTTAGAATGGCAATGTTATAACGTATCGAAAAATAACAACTCACCGCCCCGTTTCCGGAAACCCGATGAATCGCTCCTTGCTTTCCTTGAGTCTTGCCGTTGCCCTGTGCGCCGCCCCGGCCGCGTTCGCCCAAGTCACCCCGACCCCGGACACCAGCAATGCGGCCCCGGCCAGCCCCACCGACGGCAATGGCGGTGACACCACCCGCAACAAGCCCGCCAAGGTGAAGCAACTGGGCGCCGTGGACGTGAGCGCAGCGCTCGACCAGTCCCGCAACTCGCTGTCGCCCGACACCGGCAGCAGCCAGTACGTGATCGATCAGAAAGCCATCCAGCAGCTCGCGCTGGGCGATTCCACGCCGCTGGACCAGGTGATCCTGCAGGCTCCGGGCGTGGTGCAGGACTCCTTCGGCCAGCTGCATGTGCGCGGCGACCACGCGAACCTGCAATACCGCATCAACGGCGTGATCATTCCCGAGTCGATTTCCGGCTTCGGCCAGACGCTGGACGCGCGCACCATCCAGAGCATGAACCTGCTCGACGGCGCGCTGCCGGCGCAGTACGGCCTGCGTACCGCGGCCGTGGTCAACATCGACACCAAGAGCGGCCATGAGCTGGGCAACGGCGGCAGCGTCGGCATCACCGGCGGCTCATACGGCACGCTCAACCCCAACGCCTCGCTGTGGGGCAGCAACGACCGCTGGAGCTGGTTCGTCACGGCCAACTACCTGGAGAACGACGTCGGCATCGAGAATCCGACCTCGAGTCGCACGCCGATCCACGACCACACCAACCAGGTGAAGGGCTTTGGCGATGTCTCCTACCTTATCAACGACGACACGCGCCTGAGCTTCATGTTCGGCGCGACCAACAACCGCTTCGAGATCCCCAACAACCCGAACCAGCAGCCGCAGTTCGGCTACCTCGACCAGACTGAATTCAACTCCGCCGATCTCGACGAGCGGCAGCGGGAGCAGACCCGCTTCGGCGTATTGTCGCTGCAGGGCAAGCTGGGCAAGACCGACTATCAGGTGTCGCTGGGCCAGCGCTACAGCAACGTGAACTTCGATCCGGACGCGATCGGCGACCTGATGTTCAACGGCGTGGCCTCCACCATTGGCCGCAGCAATCGTGCGGACACGCTGCAGGCGGACTTCTCCACCCCGCTGGGTGACAGCCATACGATCCGCTACGGCATCTACGGCGAGTTCGAGCGCGGCAACATCAGCAACAACTCGCTGGTGTTCCCGGCCAATCCCGATGGCTCGCAGGCCAGCACCACGCCGATCGCCATCTACGACGCGACCAACCTGCTGGCGCGCACCTGGTCCGCCTACCTGCAGGATGAGTGGAGCATCGGCGACAAGTGGACGGTCAACTACGGCGTGCGTGGTGATCGCTACTCGCTGTTCCGTACCGAGAGCCAGCTGAGCCCGCGCCTGGGTCTGGTCTACCAGGCCACCGACAGCACCACCATCCACGCCGGCTACGCACGCTACTTCACGCCGCCGGCAACCGAAGTGATCGACGACAGCAACATCGCGCGCTTCAACGGCACCACCAACGAGCTTCCGAGCGGCGGCAACAACCTGCCGTTGTCGGAGCGTTCGAACTACTACGACCTGGGCGTCCAGCAGCAGGTCGGCTCAACGCTCACCCTCGGCGTGGATGCGTACTACCGCGACGTCCGTCGCCTGCAGGACGAGGGCCAGTTCGGTCCGGCGTTGATCTTCTCCAACTTCAACTACGCCCAGGGTCGCATCCGCGGCGTGGAGTTCACGGCCAACTACCAGAATGGTCCGGTCACCGCGTACTTCAACGCGGCGTACAGTCGAGCCATGGGCAAGGACGTGATCACCGGTCAGTACAACTTCGCGCCCGAAGAGCTGGCCTATATCGCCGACAACTGGATTCACCTGGACCACGACCAGAAGCTCGCCTCGTCCGGCGGCGTCACGTACGAGTTCAACAGCACCACGCGCGCCGGCATGGACTACCTGTTCGGCAGCGGCCTGCGCAAGGCGGCGCCGGGCGTGCCCAACGGCGCATCGATGCCGTCCTACTTCCAGTTGAACGCCAACGTGGCGCATGACTTCAACTTCGACAGCATTGGCGTGCTGAAGACCAGGTTGTCCGTGATCAACCTGTTTGATCGCACCTACGAGCTGCGCGATGGCACCGGCGTGGGCGTGGGCGCGCCGCAGTTCGGGCCCCGTCGCGGCGTGTACCTGAGCCTGCAGAAGGACTTCAGTTTCTGACGTTTAGCTGGGCCGATGTCCCCGCCATGGCCTCTTCCTCCCCCCTGAGGCCATGGCGGGGCATGGGTTATCCTTGGCTGGTTTTCCCCGCTGGCCACGCGAATGTCTTCCCGACTCCCCGATCCCGGCGCCGACGAGCGCGCCCATTCCGATCTCCTGCTGACGCGCCTGCGCGAGGAAATCGCAGCGCACGGGGCGATGCCGTTCTCTCAGTACATGGAGCGTTGCCTGTACGCGCCGGGGCTCGGCTACTACAGCGCGGGCAAGACCAAATTCGGTGAGGCCGGCGACTTCATCACGGCGCCGGAGCTGGGCGAACTGTTCGCGCGTTGCGTGGTGAACGCGACCCATCCGGTGCTCGACCTGCTCGGCGGCGAGGCGGATTTCCTCGAGCTTGGCGGTGGCAGCGGCGCCTTCGCCGAGGCTGCGCTCAAGGCCTTTGCCGCGGTCGGCGCCTTGCCGCGCCACTATCTGATCCTCGAGCCCAGTGCAGACCTGCGCGAACGACAGCGCGAACGACTCTCTGCGGCGTTGCCGGCGGAGCTGTCCGCACGAGTGCAGTGGCTGGACAGCCCACCGGAGAATGACTGGCGCGGCGTGCTGTTCGCCAACGAGGTGATCGATGCGTTGCCGACCACCCGCTTCGCCATGCGCCATGGTGAGGTCTACGAAGAGTACGTGGCGCTGGACGGCGAAGGCCGCCTGATGCGGGTGGACCGTCCCGCCGACCTGCTGGTCTCCGGCGCCGTGCGGCACGTGGAGCGCGACCTGGAAACCGAGTTCGCCGACGGCTACCGCTCGGAGATCCTGCCGCAGCTGCCCTACTGGATCCAGGCGATCGCAGGCAGCCTGGTCGCGGGCGTGATGCTGTTCATCGACTACGGCTACGTGCGACGCGAGTACTACCTGCCCGAACGCACCGACGGCACGCTGATGGCGCATTACCGCCATCGCGCCCACAACGATCCGCTGCACCTGCCGGGCCTCAACGACATCACCGCGTCAGTCGACTTCACAGCGTTGGCAGAGGCAGGCAACAGCGCCGGTTTCGGCGTGGCCGGCTACATGCCACAGGCGCAGTTCCTGATCGGCAGCGGCCTGCAGGAGGCCTTCGGCGCCGCCTACGAAGGCGCTCAGGACGAGACCGTGCGCTATCGCCTCGCGCAGGAGGTGAAGCGCCTGACGTTGCCCGACCAGATGGGCGAACGCTTCCAGGCGATGCTGTTCGCGCGTGGCATGGACGTATTGCCTCTGCCGGCGGAACTGCTGGAGGCGGATCAGGGCGATCGGCTCTGACGCCAGGGTCGCCTTCTGCAGGTCGCGTGCGTGAATATCGCTATCCGCATCTATCCGGCGAGAAGTTCCACAGTCGATACCTGAAATCGACTGAGTAGTTTTTAGCGGTCGCTCCTACTTCGTGGCCAGGCGACATAGCCGCAGGCCCATGGCGTAGTTCTTGTCACGCCGACCTCTCTCGAGGTTGGAGTCGATATTGTGGCAGCCTTCGGCGCTGTATCCCGGGAGCATGGTCTCGAGCAGGGCCGCCTCAGGAGCATTGGACTGGTCATCTCGAAGCACCACGTAGCGCGGGCCGTCGTGCGTGCGCAGTCGTTGCTGCACCATGTCCCACAGCCCATGTCCCTGAGATGCCCGGACAAACCACGTCAGTCCGACGAAGCTCAGTTGGTCCGCGTTGGGAAACATCGGGGCGAGATACGCATCCGGACTACCGGCGAAGATGACCAGGCTGCCCGGTTCGACCGGCGCGACCGTGACGTCAAAGATGCGATGCGCATAAGGGCTGCGCCACCAGCTTGGATAAGTGGTAGTGGCCAGGATTGCCAGCAGCAGCGCGGTGCTCACAGCAGGCACAGTCCAGGATTGGCGCCAACGCCGGGGCCACCAGGCCCGGATGGCGGCCAGCATCAGGATGCCGGTCAGCGCCTCCAGCGGAATGGCATAACGCAGGATGGAGAATAGCCCCATCCATAAAATGTAGCCGGCGCCGACGAAGACCATCAGGAAGCGCAAACCGCGATCGACTCCCTCTCTCCGGAGCCAGTGGGCCACAGCGAGGGAGATCATTGCCACCATGGCCAGCGCGTAGCGTGGATCAGCAAAGACCGGCTCGGTGACGATGCCACGCTGTTTGCCCATCCAATAGAAGGGGTAGAACAGCCATTGCATGGCGTTGCGTGGACGGAACTGCCCGTCGGTGCCACCCGTGGCGGCGGTTAGCGGCGAGTGGAAGAACTGATTGAACAAGGGGAAAACGGGGTTCTCCGTTTGCGCGTACAGATGCCATCCCCACGGTCCATAACTCACCAGAAAAGCGAATGCAGCGCCGGCGGCGTAGGTGGCGGTGACCCGCCAAGCGCTCCCTTGTCGAACACCAAGGGCGAGCAACAGCGCCAAGGCCATGGCAGGAGGGAAGACGATCGCGGTCGGCTTGAGGCCGGCGGCCAGGCCGCTACAGAGACCTGCGACCAGTGCCCTACGCCAGGAGCCGGAGCGACCCGGTTCCGCCATGAGTGGCATGAGCAGATAAAGGCCGAGCAGGAGAAGCACTGCCAGTGGAACCTCGTTGGTGGTGCTGCCTGCCTGCGACACCGCCATGGAGCCCGTGGCGCCTATGACGGCCGCGCAGGCATCCGCCATGTCGAAGCGTCGGCCCTGCAAGTGCGCCAGTTGCGCTGCAATGCGAAATACCAGGAACACCAGCGCGCCAAACCACAATCCCTGCAGGGCCGCTAGCAGGCGAGGCCAATGTTGCAGTGGTCCCTGGGCGAGCCAGAAATACGGCACATCAGGCAGAGGATTGAAGTAGCTCTGCATGCCTGCGGCGGCAAGGTCCTGGGTGCGCCCGTGCAGGAACGCCCAGGCGTTGTACAGGTGATAATTCTTCGCATCCCACGATATGTCCTGGCCGAGCGCCACGGAGACGGTCGCGCCGAAGGCGAGGCACAGCCCCAGCATCAAGATGCCGCGTAGGCATGCGGTCCATTGCGTAGACATGATCAGCGCGCCTCGGCGCCAACACCTGGCGCGGGATGAGCCAGGTAGGCGAGGTGCTTCTGCTCGCGTCGACCAAGGGTCACCGTATCCAGCACGAGCCCGCACACCAGCAAGCTGCCGGCGAGCAGGACCAGGGCGGCGCAAAGGATCGCGGTGGGAAAGCGGGGCACCAGGCCGGTATGCAGGTAGGTGGCCAACAGCGGAATCGCCAGCAACAGCGACAGCAACACGCAGCCGACTGCGCCCACGGAAAAGAACGCCAGCGGCTTTCCGTTCTTGGTGAGCTTGAGGATGGTCATCAGGATGCGCCAGCCGTCAGTCCATGTGCTGAGCTTGCTTTGCGACCCGGCCATGCGCGACACGTAGCGCGTCGGCACTTCGGCGATGGGCATTTGCTGCTCGAGCGCATGCACCGTGAGCTCGGTTTCAACCTCAAAGCCGCCGGCATGCGCGGGGTAGGACTTCACGAATCGACGCGAAAATACGCGGTAACCGGACAACATGTCGGTGAATGCGCGGCCAAAGATATACCCGGTCAGCGTGGTCAGCAGCCAGTTGCCGAACCGGTGTCCGCGCCGATAAGCCTCCAGCTCCTCGCTGACGCGCGTGCCGACCACCATGTCGAACTGTTCGTCCCAAAGACGCTGCACCATCGCCGGGGCATCGGTGGCCTCATACGTGGCGTCGCCATCCACCAGCACGTAGATGTCTGCATCCACGTCGGCGAACATGCGTCGCACCACGTGTCCTTTGCCCTGCAATTCCTGCCGCCTGACGATGGCGCCTGCAGCGTGCGCCGCCTCGCCGGTGCTGTCGGTGGAATTGTTGTCGTAGACGTAGATCTGCGCATCGGGCAAGGCGGCCCGGAAGTCGCGGACCACCACGGGAATCGCGACTTCCTCGTTGTAGCAGGGGATCAGGACGGCGACTCGCGACTTCCTTGTCTGGCTCATGCGTAGCGGCTGGCGGTGGCAGGTAGGCCAGTGTCGCAGAAAATCATGATCGCCTCCGTGGCGGCCGCCCGGCTATCGAATCCGCGGCTGGCCGGATGTCGCACCCTTCAGGCGGCGGAAGCACGTACGGAGGCAATCGCCTGCACGCGCGCCGCTGCCAGCGCCTCGCCGATGGCCGGTCCGGTCAGGCCCTGCGCCAGGAAGGGGGCGGCGTCGACGGCGGCGGCGGCGTCGCGAGCCTGTTGCAGGTAGGCGGCCTGGGGGTAGCTGTCTTCTTCATGCCCCAGCCGGCCCCGTTTGTCCGCTTCGCAGGCGGCCAGGAAAGTGGCCAGGCGCTCGGGGCGCCGCAGAGCGTCGAGCGACGACAACAGGCGAAGCACGGTGGCCGGCTTGAGTTCGAACGCGCGGTGCACGTTGAGATGCTCGCGGCATACCTGCTCAGCCAGTGCGGCATGTTCCGTCGGGACCTTCAGGCGCGCCACCAGGCGCTGCAGCGGAGCCACGCCGGCATGCTCATGGCCGATGTGGCGCGGCAGCACGTCGGCCGGGGTCAGCGCCTTGCCGAGGTCGTGGGTGAGTGCGCAGAAGCCCACGACGTCGTTACCCGGAGCGATGCGTGCGGCCATGTCGAGCACCATCTCCACGTGCACGCCGGTGTCGATTTCCGGATGGAATTCCGCGCGCTGGGGCACGCCGTAAAGCGCATCGACCTCGGGAAACAGCACTGCCAGCGCGCCGGATTCGCGCAGCACGCGCAGGAATGCGGACGGCAGCGCCTCGGCTAACGCACGGCGCGTCTCCTGCCACACGCGTTCTGGCACCAGGTGGTCGACTTCGCCATTGCTCACCATCTGCTGCATCAGCGCCATGGTCTCTGGCGCGACTGTGAAGCCCAGTGGCGCGAAGCGCGCCGCGAAGCGGGCCACCCGCAGCAGGCGCACAGGATCCTCGACGAAAGCCGGCGACACGTGGCGCAGCAGGCGTCGCTCGAGATCGCGCGCGCCGTCGAAGGGATCGACCAGCTTGCCGTCCTCGCCCTGCGCCATCGCATTGATGGTGAGGTCGCGGCGGGCGAGGTCCTGCTCCAGCGTCACCGATGGATCGGCCTGGAAGGCGAAGCCGTGGTAGCCACGGCCTTGCTTGCGCTCGGTGCGGGCCAGCGCGTATTCCTCGCCCGTCCGAGGGTGCAGGAACACCGGGAAATCCTTGCCTACCGGGCGATAGCCCAGGGCGAGCAGGTCGTCGGGCTGGGCACCCACGACCACATGGTCGTGGTCGGTGACCGGACGGCTGAGCAGTTTGTCGCGGACGGCGCCGCCGACGAGGTAGATGCGCATGGGGCGATTCTGACACGGCCCGCCGGCCGCCAAGCCTTGCTGTGGGAGGGCGCCCGGTGCGTTATCCGCTATTACCACTCACACAGGGCAATGGCGGACAGCGTGCGCTCCAACAAGATCAGTGCTCAACGCCAGCTGGCGCGTGCCGAGGCCATTCGGCGCTGTCGCAGCGGCGTACCAAGCAGGGTCGGCAACGACGCCGTGAACGATTGCGGCACGATGCCCAGCGCCGCATAGCCATCCACCTTGCCGACCGAATCGGTCCGCAGCGTGCGGAAGTTGTCCGGCGAGAACGGCTTGCCAGGCAGCCACTGGGCCACCTGCGCCTGCAGCTGGCCGAGGCTGTCCGGCAGGGCCATGATGGAGGTGCGCAAGCCGGCGGTGTCGCGGATCTGTCGCACGATCTCGCCCAGCGTCAGCACCTCGGGACCGTATAGCTCGAAGCTGCGGTCGCGCCCCAATTCGGGATCGCCCACGCAGCGCGCGATGGCTTCGGCAACGTCGTCCACCGAGGTCGGCGCGATGCGCGAAGCAGTGCGTGCAAGCGGCAGCATCGGTAGCTGGCGCAACAGCTTGGCGAAGCGGTCGACGAGGCCGCCATCCGCGCCGAACATCACGCTGGGCTGGTAGATGGTCCAGTCCAGCGAGGAATTGCGCACGTGCGCTTCAGCCTCGCCCTTGGTCTTGAGGTATTGCGACAGGCCCTGTCCGGCCTTCAGCGCGCTCATCTGGTGCACGTGCGCCACGCCAGCGGCGAAGCAGGCGGCGAGCACGCGCTGGGTCAGTTCCACGTGCGCATGGGTGAAGGTCTGCTGGCCGCTCGCATTGAGGATGCCAACCAGGTTGATCACCGCGTCGGCGCCCTCGAAGTGCCGGCGCAGCGCGTTGGCGTCATAGACATCGGCGCTGCGGATCCGCACCGTCGGCAGCACGCCGAGCTCTCGGTGCAGTTCGCGGTTGCGCGACAACAGCAGGATGCGGTGACCATCGGCCGCCAGACGTGGCAACAGGTGGCGGCCGACGAAGCCGCTGCCACCCAGTACCACCAGTCGTTGTTCTCTCCGGATCACGGGCCGTCTCCGCGTCAATGCGTATTGTTGGAGGTGGTCGACGGCGCTGCCACGTTGCTGGCCGGCGGCGCCGTGGCTGCCTCAGTCGGGGCGCTCGGCGCCACCACCGGACAGCTCACCAGCCTGCGCTCACTGTGATCGTCGGGCAGGCGATACGCCTGGCCGATCGGGGTGAGCCGCTGGGCCATGCTGACTGCATTGCCGTGCTGGCGCCAGTCGTAGATCACTGCGAAGTACATCACGCGGGCCACGTACTCTCGGGTTTCCTTGTACGGGATGGTCGCCACGAACACATCCGGCGCCAGCGAGCCGCGCGCCTCCATCCACTGGTCCACCTTGCCGGGGCCGGCGTTGTAGGCGGCGCTGGCCAACCAGGGGGCGCCGTTGAAGCGCTCCGCCATCTGCGCCAGGTAGCGCGTGCCCAGCTTGATGTTGACGACCGGGTCGAACAGCGTGTCGCCACCGCCCCAGTCGAGGCCGTTGCGCTTGGCCACCAGCGCGGCAGTGGCCGGCAGGAGCTGCATCAGGCCGCGCGCGTCCGCCCCCGAACGGGCATCGGTCATCCATGCGCTTTCCGCGCGAAGGATCGCGTAGGCCCAGGAGGGATCGATCCCGGCTTCTTCCGCCTGCCTGACCACGCCGTCCTGGCTGACCAGCGGGAAGCGCTGCTCGTAGAAGCGCAGTGCGTCGCCGGTGTTGAAAGTGAACACGGCGCGGTCGTACCAGCCCTGACGGGTGGCGATGGCGACGGCCTGCTTGAGCGTCTCCGGATCGGCGCCGTCCAGCGCGGCCGCCCATTCGCGACGCGCCTGCCGTGGCATGTCCACCGCGAACCATTCGAAGGCGCGCTGCAGGCCACGATTGGCCAGCAGGGTCTGCTCGCGTTGCGGGTCGGCATGGAACGGCAGCGGGCAGATGCCATAAGGGAGATTGAGCTTGTCGGCGGCGAGGAAGCCGAAGAAGCTGGACTCCTGCGCCAGCGAGGCAAGCACGCGCTGCGCCTCGGCATCGCGGCCCAGTTCGTTCAGGGCGCGGGCGCGGAACCAGCGCCACTCGCCGTCCTGCTGCTGCGTCGGCGGCATCGCGTCGATGGCGGCGAGCACCGCCTTCCAGTCGAGCTGCGCCAGCGCGGCGCGCACGCGCCACTCACGGCTCACGTCGGTCTGCACCGAGGCGGGCAGCGCGATCAGGCGTGCGATGGCGCCCTCGTCGTAGTCGGTGGCGTGGAACAGGGCGATCGCATAGAGCACGCGGTTGCGTTGCTCCGGTGAAAAGCTGAAGTGATCCTGCAACTTCTGCCAGGCGGCGTCGGCGGTGACGGATTGGCGCCGCGCCAGGCGCTCCAGCGCGAGCATGGCGGCCTGGCGTTCGCGCGGCGCGTCGGGCCATTGCCCCGCAGCGGCGATCGTGGCGCTGGGGTCGCGCAACGCACTGGCGATGCGCTGTGCCGATGTCGCCTGGTCGGGCGGCAG
The DNA here is from genome assembly GCF_003351225.1 of Dyella solisilvae. Lineage (GTDB taxonomy): Bacteria > Pseudomonadota > Gammaproteobacteria > Xanthomonadales > Rhodanobacteraceae > Dyella > Dyella solisilvae. The sequence goes on along the minus strand of NZ_QQSY01000002.1, from coordinate 315,480 downwards.
CCATCCGGCGATCGATGCGATCGTGCCGGGCTGGTTGGCGTCGGCCGCCGCGTCGATGCGGTCCCACAGCCGTTGCGTCGTGAGCAGGCCCTGGTCATGCGCAGCGGCGAGTACCGGATCGCAGGCGCCGGGCAGCTTGGGCTTGGCCCACAGTGCGGCCAGGTCGCGGTTGAAATCCAGCGTGGCGCCGCGCGACAGTTGTGCCTGCAACGCGCTGCAGGCGAGTGCGTCGCCGAGGCCCGGCTGGTACATCGCCAGGAAATTGTCCCAGTCCTGCCGCCGCGCCAGCTCGGTGAGGAAGTCGCGGCGCAGGTCGTTCGCCGGGATCAGGCCGGGGTTGCGCTTGAGGTAATCCTCCACGCGAGCGCGGTCGATCTGGCGAATGTCATGGGTCAGCGCGGCCGCTTCCAGGTACGGATAGAGCGGATAGTCCTGCAGGTTGCCGGCCAGGCTGCGCCAACCGTCACCGCCCTGTTGCGCCGCGGCGTAGGCCTGCTTGAAGGCCGCGCGTTGCGCCTGGCTCGGCTCGGCTGCGGCGGCGCCAGCCAGCCACAGGCCGACCATCGCGATGAGCAGGCGTCGGGCGAAGCGCCGCGGTGCGTGCAGGGACATGACCACTCCTTCTATCGTGCCCGCCGCAGTGTACTTCGCGGACTCCGCGGGAAAGGCGGCGCGCTGCGCGGGGCACGGCAGCATGGCCAATGGCCGCTGAGCGTGACGTGAAACAGCGCGGTCGAAGCGGCCTGATAGAATCTTCCGTCCACGAGGCGCCACGTTCGGCGCGTCCCCAGGAAGCGCATGTCGCCATCGTCCTCGCCATTGTCCCGCGTCGCACCGATCGCGTGGTTGATCCTTGTTGTCGCCGCCATGTCGGGCGCGTACTGGTGGTGGCAGATCGGTCGTCCGGTGCCGCTGGCCGACACGCCGACCGCGCATATCGCGTGCGTGTCCTATGCGCCGTTTTACCGCCCGGGCCAGACGCCGCTCGATCCGCACGCCTTCGTCAGTCCGGCGCAGATCGACGCCGACCTTCGCGCGCTGTCCGAGCGCTTCGATTGCGTGCGCACCTATTCCCAGGGCTTCGGCCTCAGCGCGGTGCCATCCATCGCCCAACGCTACGGCATGAAGGTGCTGATGGGCGTGTGGATCGGTCGTGATCCGGTGGCCAACCAGCGCGAGGTGCAGATGGGCATCGCCACCGCCAAGGCGTATCCGGAAGTGCTGCGCGGCGTGATCGTCGGCAACGAGGTGCTGCTGCGCGGCGAGCAGTCTCCCACAGCGTTGGCCGGCTACATCACCCAGGTGCGCAACGCCATCCACGACACGCACGTGCCGGTCACTTACGCCGACGTGTGGGAGTTCTGGCTGCACTACCCGCAGATGGCGGACGTGGTGGACTACATCACCATCCACATCCTGCCGTACTGGGAAGACGAGCCGGTCGAGCCGAAGGACGCGCTCAAGCACGTGGCCGAGGTGTACGGGCGCATGAAGACGCAGTTCCCCGGCCGCTCGGTGATGATCGGCGAGACCGGCTGGCCCAGCCACGGCAAGCAGCGTCGCGCCGCGGCGGCCAGCCTGGTGAACGAGGCCCGTTACCTGCGCGAATTCCTTCGTTACGCCGGCAGCGTGGACATGCCCTACAACGTGATCGAAGCCTTCGACCAACCGTGGAAACGCGAGCAGGAAGGCACGGTGGGCGGTTACTGGGGCATCTTCGACGTCAACGCGCACCCGAAATTCTCGATGCAGGGCCCGGTGGTCGAGGAGCCGCGCTGGCTCCTGGGCTGGTGGGCGGGCGCCGCTGGCGCCGTGCTGTTCCTGCTGGCGGCGTGGTGGCGCGCCGAATGGCGTGGCGTGCGCAGCCGCGTCACCCTGCTGCTGGCCGGCTTTGCCAGCGGCGCCGCGCTGGCCTGGCAGTTCCGCCAGATGTGGTACGCCAGCCGCAACCAGCTCGAATGGGTGTTCGCCGGCGTCATGTGCCTGCTGGCGCTAGGCACCGCGATCGCGCTGGCGCGCTGGATCGCCGCGCGGCTCGGTGGGGCGCCTTCCACGCATGCGCCCGATCGCCGGGTGCACTTCGCCTGGCTGTTCGCGTTGACCTTCTACGGACTGCTGCTGGTGTTCGACGGCCGCTACCGCGACTTCCCGTTGGGGCTGTTCTGGCTGCCGGCAGCCGGCTACCTGCTGGTGGCGCTGCTCGACACGGACCGCGTCGCGATGCCGTCGGTGGAGCAGCGTTTCATGGCCTGCCTGCTGCCGCTGCTGGCGGCGGTGGTGGTGGCGCAGGATGTCGGGCTCAGCCCGCCGGCCTGGCTATGGCTGGGCGTAAACCTGGCGCTCAGTGGGTCGGTGCTGATCGCCTGGCGCCGCGCCGCCCGCCTGCAGGCGTACCAGGCGCAGGCTGCCTACCAGTAGGGCCAGGGCGCCGGGCACGAAGCAATACAGCACCACGGCGAACAAGCCGGTCGCCGTGGCCAGCCAGGCCAGCGGCAGCTTTTGCCACACCAGCGCCAGTACGGTGGCGGCGAGGGCGATCCAGCCGAAGATGCCGATCGGCCAGCCGAAGATGTTGCCGGTGATGAAGCCCAGCACGGTGAGGTGGCGCAGCTGGCAGGCCAGCGCGTGGCTGGTCTCGCAGGCGCGCGCGACATCGGGGGATTCGACCAGACCGTAGCGCAGCGCCATCGCGGCGGCGCCGACGGCCAGCGCGAGCAGCCAGGGCAGGACCAGGGTGAGTGTTCGCTTCATCGGCGCAATCGGTGGGGGCGTGGGGCGAGGTGGCCGGGCAGTCGGATTTCGGCGGCCAGCGGCAGGTGATCGGAGAAAGCCTGCGGCAACGCCCACACCTTGTCGAGCTGAATCGCTTCGGAGGTGAGGATGTGGTCCAGCGCGCGGCGGGGCTTCCAACTGGGGAAGGTGAGCGTGGCCTGGGCTGGCGGCACCAGCGGCGACTTGGCGAACAAGTGGCGCATCTCGGCGCTGCGCAGTTCGGTGTTGAGGTCGCCCATCAGCACGGCGTTCGGGTAATCCTGCAGCACCTCGGCGATCAGCCCCAGCTGCTTGGCGCGCGCCGGCGCGCTCAGCGAAAGGTGGGCGATCATCACCGCCAGCGCATCCTTCTCCGCGCCGAAGCGCGCCAGCAACGCGCCGCGACCGGGAATGCGGCTGGGCAGCGGGTAGTCCAGCACGCTGGTCGGTTCCAGCCGGCTGATCAGGCCGTTGGCTGAGTGCGCCAGCCGGGCCATCGCCCGGTTCGGCTGGTGGCTCCAGAACGGCATGCCGGCCGCTTCGGCCAGGTAGCGGGTCTGGTTGAGGAAACCCGAGCGCAGACTGCCGGCGTCGGCCTCCTGCAGGCCGATCACGTCGAACTGTGGCAATACCTCGGCCAGGCGGTCGAGGTTGTCCAGCTTGCTGCGGCCGGGCAGCACCGCATTGAGGCTGCGGGTGACGTATTCGCTGTAGCGCTGCACGCTGGCGCCGGCCAGGATGTTGCAGCTCAACAGCCGCAGGCGGCGCTCGGGGACAGCGGGGCTAGGCTGGGGCGCACGGTTCATCGGGCGGGCAGGATAGTCGTAGAGGGTGACCGCCGCCATCGCGGCGGCGGTTCGGCCCACAAGCATGCCCGTTCAGGCGTGAACGCCGGGGAAGTCCCTGGCGAAGGCCCCGGAGAGATTTACTTGCCGGCGAGCTCGCGCTTGGCCAGCCACTGGGTCAGGGCCGACAGCTGGTCGAGCGTCTTGATGTTGGCGCTGCGGTACTTGCCGTTGACCACGATGGTCGGCGTGCCGTCCACCTGCCACTGCTGGATCAGGGCGGCGTCCTTGCGGATCTGCGCGGTGACCTCGTCGGAGCTGGCGATGCGCATGAAGTCGTCGCGCTTCACGCCATGGCTGGCGTAGAAGTCGGCCAGCTCGTCCAGGGTGGAGATCGGGTAGTGCTCGTCGAACTTGGCCTTGAACAGCTCGAGGTGGGTCTGGTCGACCACGCCCAGCTTCTTGGCGGCGTAGTAGGCGCGCGCATACGGCACCCACTCGTCGTTGAAGGCGGCCGGCATCAGCTTGAACACCACGCCCGGCGGCAGCTGCTTGCGCATCTGGTCGGCGATCGGCGCGAAATGCGCGCAGTGGATGCAGCCGTAGGAGAACACCTCGACCACCTCGACCTTGCCCTCGTCGCTGTAGCGATGAGCAGGGCCGGCGATGGTCGCGTACTCCGTGCCTTCGGTGTACGGGGCCGGCTCGTTGGAGCCGGCGGTGCACGCCGTGGCCAGCAGCAGGCCAGCCAGCAGGCTGGCGACGCGGAAACGCGCGAAACGCTTGAACATGGATCTTTTTTCCTGGGCTAAGGTGGTGGTGGGTCGGTGGGGCGGCTTACTTGCCGGCCGCTTCCTTGGACACCAGCCACTTGGCCAGTTCAATCGCCTGCTCGTAGCCGCCGGCCGAGCGCGGAGTGAGGCGGTACTTGCCGTCCACCACGATGGTCGGGGTTTCTTCGACGCCGTAGGCCTTCACCAGCTCATCGGCGCGCTTGACCTTGGTGTTGATGGTGAACGAGTTGGCGACGGCCGAGAATTCCTTCGGATCGGCGCCGAACTTGGCGTACACCTTGGCGGCATCGTCGATCGTGGGCAGCGCCGAGGCCGGCTTGAGGCCAGCGCCCTGCATGGCGCTCAGTTCCTGGGTCTTCCACACGGCGTCGTACATCGCGTCATTGGCCTTGTCGGCCACGCCCAGCGCCAGCGCAGTGAGGTAGGCGCGCTGCAGCATCGGCCAGTTCTCCTGCGGCATGAAGGACGCCGGCAGGTAGGCCACCACGGCGTTGGCCGGCAGTTCCTGCACCAGCTTGTTCATGGTCGGATGGAACTGGTTGCAGGCCGGGCAACCGTAGGAGAACACCTCGACCACTTCCACCTTGTCGGTGTTGGTGAGCTTGGGCTGGACCGGCTCGATGCGGGTGTAGTGCTTGCCTTCGACCCACTTGCCGTCGTCGACGAACGGGGTGGCCGGCGCCGGGTCGGGCTTGGCCGGCGCCGCGGCAGCGGTGCTGGCGGCGGCCGGAGCGGCGGTGGAGGCGGAGGCTGGCGCGGCGGCCGTCGATGCGGCGGGCGGCTG
>NZ_QQSY01000002.1:279075-310229 GCF_003351225.1 Dyella solisilvae | reverse complement strand
GTTGCTGCAGGCGGCGACCGCGAGCAGGGTGGCACACAGGAACGACAGGCGCTTCAGCATGGGAATCCTCAAAAACGGGGTAGGGCTTGGAACGAACACGCCGGCCTTCGGCCGGCGTGTCTGCTGCGATTACTTGGCGGCGGCAGCGCCGGACGAGCCGTCGGCGGCGTGCAGGCCTTCGACGTAGCTGGCAAGGGCGGCGATGTCCTTGTCGTCCAGCTTCTTGGCGATGGGCGGCATGATCTGGGCGTGGGCATCATCGCCCCAGGTCGTGCCGTCGCGCCAGGACTTCAGAGTGGCCTCGACGTACTGCGCGTGCTGGCCGGCCAGCTGCGGATAGACCGCGCCCGGGTTGCCGCGGCCGTCGATGCTGTGGCAAGCCATGCAGGCCGGCACGCCCTTGGTGGCGTCGCCTTCGCGATAGAGTTGCTGGCCACGCTCGACCAGGGCCTGGTCGGCCACGCCCGGCAGGGAGCTCTTGGTGGCGAAGAAGGCGCCGATGTCATGCATGTCCTGCTCGGACAGCGGCGAAGCCATGCCCAGCATGATCGGGTTCTGGCGCTTGCTGCCTTTGAAGTTGGTGAGCTGGCGCGCGATGTAGGACTCGTGCTGGCCGGCCAGCTTGGGATACTGCGGATCGGTGGAGTTGCCGTCCATGCCGTGGCAGGCGCCGCAGACGGCAGCCTTGCCGGCGCCGGCGGTGGCGTCACCCGGCTTGACCGCAGCGGTCGCTTCGGTCGGCTTGGCGGCCTGTTCGGCGGTGGCGGCCGCAGCCGGCTGCGCGGCGGTGGCGGCAGCGGCGGGCGCCTTGGCCTCCTGCGCGATGACGACGCTGGAAGACAGCGCAAACACGAGGACTACGGCATAACGAACGACAGCGTGCCGGAAACCGGCGGGCCGAAAACTCATACACTTGTCTCCCGAAAAACTGCTATGGCTGCACGGTCCGCGCTGGCCGGCACGTCCGCAAATTGCAGAAACTCCCGGATTATCTCTGCGCCATCTTAGCCGGTCAAACCATGTCCAATCCGTTGCAGGGGGCCCAGTTCGTGCTGGCTGCCCATCGAATTTCCCAGCTTCCGCCGGACCACGGCGCGGAAGTAGCCTTCGCCGGTCGCTCCAATGCCGGTAAGTCCAGCGCGCTCAATGCGTTGACAGGCCATCGTGGCCTGGCGCGAACCTCCAAAACGCCAGGCCGCACGCAACAAATGGTGGCCTTTTCGCTGCCGCCTAAGGTGCAGGGCGAGGGCCTCGCGCCGCTGCAGGTGCGACTAATTGACCTGCCCGGCTATGGCTATGCCAAGGTCCCGCCGGAGCTGCGCGAGCACTGGAAGCAGGAAATCGACGGCTACCTGCATCAGCGCCAAAGCCTGCGCGGCATCGTGTTGATCGCCGATATTCGCCATCCGCTCAAGGACTTCGACCGGATGATGCTGGACTTCTGCTTCGCGACCCAACTGCCCTGCCATGTGCTTTTGACCAAGGCTGACAAATTGTCGCGGAACCAGTCGGCGCAGGCGTTGGCCGCGCTGCGCAAGGAACTGGTCGAGGGCGGCACGCAGGCGACCGCGCAGATATTTTCTTCCCAGACGCCCACGGGCGTGGACGAAGCGCGCGACGTGGTAGTGCGTCTGCTCAACACGCCGCGCGAATAGGCCGCACCTCGTGCGGCCGCGTTTCAGCCGTTGACGCTGCCCATGAACACCGCGCACAGCGCTTCCATGCCGGCGCGGTCTTCGTCATCGAAGCGGGCGACCAGCGGGCTGTCGACGTCCCATACGCCGAACAGGCTGCCATCGGCGCGCACCAGCGGGACCACGATCTCCGACTGCGACGCGGCGTCACAGGCGATGTGGCCGTCGAACTCGTTCACGTCGCGCACCACCTGGGTCTGGCGCGTCTGGGCGGCCGTGCCGCACACGCCGCGGCCGAGCGCGATGCGGATGCAGGCCGGCTTGCCCTGGAACGGACCGACCACCAGTTCCTTCCCGTCGTAAAGGTAGAAGCCGCACCAGTTGAGGTCGGGCAGGCTGTGGTACACCAATGCGGCGAAGTTCGCCGCATTGGCGATGACGTCGACCTCACCCTCGAGCAGGCCGCGCGCCTGCGCGCACAGATCCTCGTAGTGCTCACGCTTGCTCGCGTGGGCCTGGGTCTTCACTTCGAACATGGGGATGGGTCTCGGGGATAAAGACGTATTATGCGCCGGTCCAGGCGAGCAGCGCCGGATGCCGACTCGGATTCATGTCATCAGGGGATAACCGCATGTCGACGTTCTTCATCGCCGGTACCGATACCGGCGTGGGCAAGACCCACGCCACTTGTACCTTGCTGCATGCGCTGCGTGCGCGAGGCCTCCATGCCGCCGGCATGAAGCCGGTGGCCAGCGGTTGTGTCGAGACCGCCGACGGTCTGCGCAACGATGACGCGCTCGCGCTGCAGGCGGCCAGCAGCGCGCCGATGCCCTACGAATGGGTCAATCCTGTCGCCCTGCGCGAGCCACTCTCACCGCACCTGGCCGCCGCGCATGAGGGGGTGGAGATCGGGCTGGCTCCGCTGCTTGAGGCGTTCCATCACCTGCGCGACATGCACGATGCGGTGCTGGTGGAAGGCGTGGGCGGCTGGTTGGTGCCGCTGTCGCGGGGCCTGCTGGCTTCGGACATCGCACGACAGTGGCAGCTGCCGGTGATCCTGGTGGTCGGCATGCGCCTGGGTTGCCTGAGCCATGCCCTGCTGACCGCGCGCGCCATCGCCACCGACGGCTGCCGACTGATCGGCTGGATCGGCAACTGCATCGACCCGCACATGGATGCGCTCGATGAAAACCTCGCCACCCTGCGCCAACTGCTGCCCGCGCCCTGCCTGGGCGTGATTCCGCACGGCGCGGCGCCCTCGATGGCCGCGACGGGGCTGGACGTGGCGACGCTGTTGGAGTGAATTTCACGCCGTGGGTGCTTGCATGTGCAGGCGCCAGCGGAGAAGCCCATGTCCCTACGTAGCCACTACTATTTCTCGATCGCTGACCTGACCAAGGCGCACGGGCCGATCCCAGCGCTCAGTTTCGACGGCGCGGGGCCGGATGATCTTGCGGCGGCCGTGCAGGACGCGATGCGCACCCCGGTCCTGTTCGAGCGCTGGCGCGCCATGCAGGACGAGCCGGACGAGGTCGATCCGGCGCTGGCGGTGGTGGACCCGGCCGCGGTCGCCAACGCCCGTGTGTCCGACCTGCACATCGACCTGGACCTGGTCACCGGCCTCCCCATGAGCATCGTGCGCCACCGCATGAATCTGCTGATTGGACCGAGCTGGCAGCTGCGCGATATGCGCAAGGCCTGACTTCCTGCCCTTTGCGCCGGTATCGGGGAGTGGTTAGGCTCGGGGTTTGTACCGCCCACAAGGGGAACCCCGATGCTTCGTCTCCGTACGCTTGTGATAGCTACCTCCATCGCGCTTGCCGCCTGCTCGCAGCAGTCCAATGAGCAGGCCCAGCAGCCCGCGCCGGCCAGCACCGCCCCGGCCAAGGCCGCCAGCGCCGCGCCCTCCAACGAGGCCAGCGCCGTGAATCCCTTCTTCGCGCCCAGCACGCTGCCGTTCCAGGCGCCGCCGTTCGACAAGATCACGGACGCCGATTACATGCCGGCGTTCATCGAAGGCATGAAGCAGCATCTGGCGGAGATCCAGCAGATCGCCGACAACCCGGAGCCGCCAACCTTCGAGAACACCTTCATCCCGATGGAGAAGTCCGGTCAGCTGCTGCGTCGCGTGATGCGCGCGTTCGACGCGGTGAGCGGGGCCAACACCAACGACACCCTGCAGAAGGTGCAGGAGGACGTCGCGCCGAAGCTCGCCGAGCATCAGGACGCGATCGTGATGAACGACAAGCTGTTCAAGCGCATCGAGACGATCTTCGAGCAGCGTGACACGCTCAAGCTCGACCCCGAGTCCCGTCGCCTGGTCGAAGTCACCTACAAGAACTTCGTGCGCGGCGGCGCCAAGCTGTCCGACGCGGACAAGACCAAGCTGAAGGATCTGAACAAGGAAGAGTCGACCATCAGCACGCAGTTCACCAACAAGCTGCTGGCTGCAACCAAGGCCGGCGCCCTGGTGGTGGACGACAAGACCAAGCTGGATGGCCTGTCCGACGGCGACCTCGCCGCGGCGGCCGAGGCCGCCAAGGGGCGCAAGCTCGACGGCAAGTGGGTCATCCCGCTGCAGAACACCACGCAGCAGCCGGCGCTGCAGAACCTCAACGACCGCGCCACGCGCGAGCAGTTGTTCAAGGCCTCGTGGAATCGCGCCGAGAAGGGCGACGCCAACGACACCCGCGAGCTGATCGCGCGCCTCGCGCAGCTCCGCGCCGAGCAGGCCAAGCTGCTGGGTTTCCCGAACTACGCGTCGTGGAAGCTGGAAAACCAGATGGCCAAGACGCCGGAAGCGGCGCTGACCTTCATGGGCAAGCTGGCTCCGGCAGCCACCGCGCGCGCCGAGCGCGAGGCCAAGGACATCCAGGATGTGATCGACCAGCAGAACGGCGGCTTCAAGGTCGAGGCATGGGACTGGAACCACTACGCCGAGCAGGTGCGCAAGGCCAAGTACGACCTCGATGAAGCGCAGATCAAGCCGTACTTCGAGCTGGACAACGTGCTGCAGAACGGCGTGTTCTATGCCGCCAACCAGCTCTACGGCCTGACCTTCAAGGAGCGCAAGGACATCCCGGTCTGGCAGCCTGACGTGCGCGTGTTCGAAGTGTTCGACAAGGACGGCACATCGATGGCGCTGTTCTACTGCGATTACTTCAAGCGCGACAACAAGCAGGGCGGCGCCTGGATGAGCAACCTGGTCGAACAGTCCAAGCTCATGGGCACTAAGCCGGTGATCTTCAACGTCGCCAACTTCACCAAGCCTGCGCCGGGCCAGCCGGCCCTGCTGTCGTTCGACGACGTGATCACCATGTTCCACGAGTTCGGCCATGGCCTGCACGGCATCTTCGCCGACACCCAGTACCCGAGCCTGTCCGGCGCCAACACCGCGCGTGACTTCGTGGAGTTCCCGTCGCAGTTCAACGAGCACTGGGCGACCGATCCGAAGATCTTCGCCAACTACGCGAAGAACTATAAGACGGGCGAGCCGATGCCGGCCGAGCTGGTCGAGAAGATCAAGAAGGCCAAGACCTTCAACAAGGGCTACGACATGACCGAGCTGGTCTCGGCGGCCCTGCTCGACATGAGCTGGCACACCCTGAGCGCCGACACGCCCAAGCAGGATCCGGACAAGTTCGAGACCGAGGCGCTGACCAAGGCCAAGGTCAACCTGAGCTACGTGCCGCCGCGCTACCGCTCCAGCTACTTCCAGCACATCTGGGGCAACGGCTATGCCGCCGGCTACTACGCCTACCTGTGGACGCAGATGCTGGCGGACGATGCCTTCCAGGGCTTCGTGGACAAGGGTGGCCTGACCCGCGAGAACGGCGATCGTTTCCGCGCCATGATTCTCTCGCGCGGCAACACCGAGGACCTGGCCCAGATGTACAAGAACTGGCGCGGCAAGGATCCGAGCATCGAGCCGATGCTGCTGAACCGTGGCCTGAAGGAAGCGCCGCAGAAGAAGTGATGCTTCGTCACTGCTTCACCGAAAGGGCCGGCCATGCCGGCCCTTTTTTTTTGCGGGTGAGCCTGAGGGAGCTGCGAAGCCGGTTGGTCGACGCTGTCGAAGCAACCGGTCATCGATGCCGCCCATCCCGATGCCATCCTTATCGAAGCACTGGAACCGGCTGCGCCTACACCCGCAAGGAGTCGCGCATCCGGGTCACTTCACCTCTTCGAAATCGCCAGGCTTCCAGCTCCTGTCGAACGCGGCCTGCTCCGGCCCATAGATGCGGATGTAGGCAAACCAGCCGTGGCCCGGCGTGGTCTTGATCCAGCGGCTCTCGCTTCCTTTCGGCGGCGTGGGGCCGACGTACAGGTCAACGGGTGCATTGGTCGGCACGTCCTTGAGTTCGAACAGCGACCTCAGCGCCGCCTTGTCCTGGTCGGTCTGCACCTGCGACCGGGTCGCCGTGTCGTAAATGGTCACGGACCAGAACAACTTGCCCGGCACCGGCTGTGGAACGGTGAGCTTGTAGTTCTTGCCGCCATCGAGAAAGACGCCCTTGCTGTCACGCACGCTCATCCAGTACAGCGAGCCGGCGCCCGCGCTGCGTCGGAACATGGCCGGGGAGGTGACGATAGCTTGCGCAAACCAGCGGTCGCGCGCCTCCAGATCCATGCCCCAGGGCGTTTCGAATTGCGCACTTCCCGGCACGAGGCCAACCCATTCCCACTTGCGATCGGGCCAGTTGATGCGATCCGGTCGGTCGCTATCGAAGGCTGATACCAGCATCTGGTCACGGCCTGCCTTGGCGGCCTGCTCGAGCAAGGCTTTCATGCGTGCATCGGGTTGGAACGGTTTGCCCTTTTCGATGCCGAGTTCCGCCAGCAGGCCGTACATCGGCAGGTACTGTTGAACGACGGGTTCGTCGTTGATGATCTGGCTCAGCTTCTCCCAGAACTGGATGTTGTCCTCCCACTTCAGGGAAGAGCTGTCCATCGCCTTGTCTGTCGTATCGACCACCTGAAGCGATTGCGGGCTGGTTGCGCTGGCGAGGGGATAGATCTTCACCGCGCGAAGTGCATTGAGCGCCTTCTGGACGTCGCCGCCGATGGGCAAGGCGCGAAGCGCGAACAGGTTCTTGATCGAGTTGGGGCGGCTGACGTGGTAGCCGGCGGGGACCTTGCCGGCGTAGCCCGGTGGCAGGAAGAGGTATTTGCCGCCCTTGCCTGCATCGGGTCCTGGCAGGCCCATGTCCTGCACCCATCCCTGGTTATGGTCGTCCACCAGGCCGATATAGGCGCCGGGCGGCAGGTCGATCACCATCGGGCCCTTGCTCAGGTCAAGCACGCCAGAGCCGTAGGGTGTATCCGAGTTGAGGGTGAAGCCCACCTGCCTCGGTCCTGCGGCGGCCGTTCCCCAGGCCTGGCCATCCTGGATGCCCGCCGCGCGATTGCCATTGAAGATGCCTTCGACCGATACGCTCGGATACCAGAACCGGTACGCCGTCACGGCGCGCTGAAAGTCGGCGTCGTTGCGTGCCTGTTCCGTCGCCTGTGCTGTCGGATAACCCCGTTCAAAAACATAGGTCGTGGGTGCGGATGCAGCCTGCGACACAGAAGCCATGGCGGCGCAAAGTGTCATGACGGGTAGTGCCATAGGAATGCGCATGGTCAGCCTCTCTCAACAGCGTGCCTGAAGGTGTGGGTCGTGCCGGGTGTTCCCCTGCGAGAATCGCGCCCGTGGACGTGCGCTGGGGATATACAGGTCAGCCCACGGGTTGGATGTCTTCCAGTGACCAGCTCTTGTCGAACCAGGGCTGCAGTGGGCCGTACAGGCGGAAGATCAGGAACCAGCTCTTGCCTGGTACGGTCTGGATCCAGTTGGCCGCATCCTTGGGTCGCTTCGGTGCGAAGAAGATGTCGGTCGTGCCGTCGGCATTTGCCTTCAGGCCGTGCGCACTGGAGAGGCTGGGGAACTGCTGGTCGGGCTGCAGCATCGAGCGCGTCTGCGGGTCGTACACGCGGCCGGCGGTGTCCGGGGTGGGCACGCCATCGGTGAAGCCGAGCTTGCCGATGCTGCTATCGACCTGGGCCGGCGTGGTGATCCGGGCCGGGATCGGGGTGGTCATCCTGAGCGGCGGCGCCCCATCGGCCAGTGCGGCGCCCGTCAGCCAGGCCAGGGCCCATGCGATGCTCCGGCTTGGCCAGCCAGACATCCCTGTCACCTTCATCGCACTCACCTTCCCGAGTTCGTCGCGTTCGATGAGGTTCCACGAGCAAGCGCTGGGGAACAATCGTGAAACTACCGAGCCGGCGTAAGTAGATCTACCGAGATGACCGCACTGGAAAGCAGGAGCGACGACATCTCTTGCGCCGGGTGAGGGGGTTGCTCAGGCGATTCGGCTGCGCGGCAGACAGGGTCCGGCGCCGCTCACTGCCCGAGCTGGGAGACTGCTTCCCGCAGGGGCTGCACGGACACGTGGATCAGTCCGCCCAGGGGTGTATCCATTTCCATGATCACGAAAATGGCGCCGGCCGACGACAGCGCGCAAAGCAGGAAGAAAAAGATCACCGTGTGGTTGTTGGGCGCGAACAGGCCGAACGTTCCGAATATCACGCACAGCCACGCCGTCAGCACCAGCAGCAGCGTCGTCGGGATGCCGCCCTGCTTTTGCAGCAGGGCCATCCAGCGCGCGGCAAACACTTCTTCGAAAATGTCCTGCGCGCGGGACAGCAGGATCCGCTGGTCAGCGGTGGCGGGGCGGAGCGCCGCCAGCTCGTGCTGGAAATCGTTGATGTGGGCAAGCACCTTCGGGTTGTCCACGGAGCGGCGGCGCTCGCTTTCTTCCGCGCCGATCAGGTCGATCCAGGCGCTGTAGCTTCGCTTGAGCGATGCGCGCAGATCCTTCGTTTCGGGACCATAGGCGGCCAGGGTGCGGTCGAGCCTCAGGATGTTCACGGCGTTGTGCTGGAAGTCCTGGCTGACGGTATCGAAGGTGGTCTTCGCCGAGGAGATCAGCAGACCCAGCACGAGCGCGGCCAGGGTGGCGATGAGCCCGGCGGCCAGCTTGATGGCGGTCGCCGAATCTTCGTCGAGATGGTGGCCGGGCAGGCGGGTACGCATGACCATGCCGAGCAGGGCGCACCCGAATGCGCAGACGAAGACAAACACGGAAAAGAGCAAGTGGCTCACGCCGCCTCCCGATGCCATCGGCTCGACCGGCGATTCTACCCCTCGTCGACGGGAGGCTTGCGCTGGCGTAGCCCGCTGGCGCGCCGCCCGGAATGCCCGCGAGGGCATCCCTGCTTGACGCCAGTTCGGGCAGGGCGGAGCGGCTGGACGGCGGGGCGGTGCTGCGCCTAAGACCTCGATCGCCGGGCATTTTCGGCGTTTGCTGGTCCTTCGTGTGATCCAAGTCGCTAAAATGCCGGCTCGAGCACCTCTTGTTCACACGCCATGCGAGATGGGTGTGGTGGCATCAACCCCGAGCCGTCCTGCCGCCCAGGTGGGACGCAGCATGTTGCGGGTCGTCAGCCAGGGACAAGTCGGGTGGTCGGGCCAGGGAACGTTCAAGTTTGGGCGGGTCTGGCCGATCAGGTTGTTTTACTGTCTGTTTGATTTGTTTGTTGCCAAGGCGCTCGATGGAAGACCCTCGCCAAACTCCGACTGCCGCATCCGGAAGGCGCGTTGCTGGCCCCCAGGGCACGCAACTGTTTTCCGCGGAGGAGCTGAGCCGGCTCGCCAGCGAAGTCGGCCCGGCCTCGGACGGTCGCGCCAGCGTGCATGAGCCCGTGCTGGAAGGCGCCAATGCGGGGCTGGAAGGGCGCCGTTTCTCACTGCGCGCCGGGCGACAGACGATCGGTCGCCGCGGCGACAACGACATCGTGGTGAATGATCCCAGCGTGTCTTCGGCCCATGCCTGGATCATCAACCAGCAGGGCCACTACGTGGTGATGAACACGCTGTCGACCAATGGCACCTTCGTCAACGACACCCGGATACACGAGGCCACCATCAAGCATGGCGACCGCATCCGCTTCGGCCAGGCCGAGTTCGTGTTCCTGACCCGTGAGTCGAGTGGGCGTGGGCGACTTGGCGTCATCGCGGTCGTCGCTGCGCTGGTCCTGGCCGGCGTGGCGGCGCTGGCCTGGTGGTTCCTGTCCTGACCGGCATGGGCGAGCTTCAACTTCCACGCAAGATCGGCCGCTATCGGATCGACGGCATCCTGGGGCAGGGCGCCATGGCGGTGGTGTACGCGGGTTTCGACCCGGGCATCGACCGGCCGGTAGCGATCAAGTGCATGCATCTCGGAACGGACGGCGAGGCCGGCTCGGCCAGTCGGCTGCTGCTCGAGGCGCGTGCGTCGGGGCAGCTGGTGCACCCGAACATCGTCACGATTTTCGACACCGGCGTCACCGACGATGGGCGCCCCTACATCGCGATGGAGCGCCTGTCGGGAGAGACCCTCGCCAGCCGCGTCGCACGCGAAGGCCTGCCGCCGTTGGCGGTGGCCATCGAACTGGCCTCGCAGGTGGCGGCGGCGTTGGACCATGCGCACGGCCAGGGCGTCATCCATCACGACGTGAAGCCGGAAAACATCATGCTCGCCGAGGATTGGCACTACGCCAAACTCAGCGACTTCGGCATCGCCGAGCGACGCGCACGACGCGGCATCACGGCAGACGAACAACACATTGGCGGCACGCCGGCCTACATGGCGCCGGAGCGCCTGCGTGGCGAGCCGGCCGATGCGCGCAGCGATCTCTTTTCGCTGGGCGTGGTGCTTCATTGGCTGGTCACCGGCAAGTTGCCGTGGCCGGAGACCACGGACCTGAAGGGCTTGCTGCGCGAGCGGCAACGTCACCCGCACCCTGCCGTCGAGCCACTCGACCCGACTGCGCCCGCGCTTCTGCGGGAGATCGTGCGCACGTTGCTGGCGCCGACGCCCGAGGCGCGTTACCAGTCCAGCGCGGAAGTCATCAACGACCTGCGGCTGGCGCGCCGTGAATATGAGCGCGCCCATCAGACGCCGCTCGTCACGCGCATCATTTCGCTGCGCCTGCGCTGGATCGGCGCGCTGGGCGCGATTCTTTGTGTGGTGCTGATGCTGGGTATGGCGGCGATCTACGCCAAGCAGAACAGCGCGGTGACCGGCCTGGCCACCGACTACGGCCGTTCGCTAGGGCGGATGGTGGCCGGCGAATCGGCGGAGAACCTGCTGCTCGGTGACGATGCCGCCACGCGTGCACTGGTGCAGGACATCGCGCGCAACCAGCAGATCCACTATCTGGCCGTCGCCAATCGCGAGGGCGAGGTGGTGGCGAGCACGCAGACGTCGGATGTGGGGCAGCGTCTGGCCGACCCGGGCGCCGTCCGACTTCTACCGTCCGCCGACGGCGTCACCAGCTATCGCGGGCGTCTGGGAGGACGCGCCGATGACATGCTGATTTTCGACGTGCCGATCCGCTATCAGGACAAGACCGTTGGCGAGCTGCGCCTCGGCGTGAGCAACGCGCCGCTGGTGGCCGCGCAACGCACCACCTTCGGGGTGATCGCCACGGTGCTGGTGGTGACGCTGATGGCGGTGGTGGGCGCCTCGTACTGGTTGTTCCGCCAGCCGCTGGTGCTGATGGGCATGTTGGGCGACGCCCTCATGCGCGTGGCGCGTGGCGATTACCGGCATCGCATCCGCCTCGTGCGCCGCGACGAACTCGGACGGCTGTTCGCGGCCTTCAACCTGATGACGAGCGCGCTGGAGGCGCGGCATCCGACCGACGCGTCGCCAGCAAAAGGACCTGCGGCGGATCCGGCCGAGCAGCCAACCCTGGTGATGTCGCCATCGGGGTCGGAGAACGAAGCCCCATAAGCTTCGTTGTTCAGATCTGATTGAGGCGGTGCTGCAGCTCCACCGCGCGGGCGCGGTAGATCACGGCCCGCTCGTAGCCGGGATCAATAGCCAGCACGTGGTCCCACAGGGCGATCGCCTGATCCAGCTTCTGGTCGCGATACAACACCACGGCGCGCTCATGGTAGGAAGCCAGCAGCTGCGAGCGCAGTGTCTGGTTGCCCGCGGGCTTCAGGTGCGGGTCCAGCGTCAGGGCTTCATCCAGACGCGCCATGGCCTGGTCGTTCTGGCCCTGCTTGAGCAGGGCGTTGCTCTCGGTCTGCAGCCGCTGCGCCTTGGTCGCGGGCGACTCGCTGGATGGCGCGGCGTCCGGAGGTGTAGTCGGTGTGACCACCAGGGTAGCCCCGGAATCCGCATTGCTCCTCGACGAAGTGACTCCCGACGATGAGGCGCTGCGCGCCGCGCCTGCAGGCAGGCGAATCGTATCGCCGGCGCGTAGCGCAGAGGGATTGCTGGAGCCGTTGTAGCGGGCCAGCACCAGGAACTGGTTGGAGTCACCCAGCGTGTGGGCCGCCAGCGTGCTGTAGGAGTCGCCCGATTGCACCACGTAGCTGCGTGAAGCGGCGCCGAGCATGGCCTTGGGATCGCCCGTGAGCTGGCGCAACATGTTCTGAGCGGGGTGGTCGTTGGGATATTTTGCGAGGTACTGGCGCAGGCGCTGTTCGCCCTCGCTGTATCGGCCATGCAGCAGATACGTGTTGACGATTGCGTGCAGGCTGATGGCCTGGCTGCTGTCGGGAGCGGGCTCGGCAGCGGCGCTCGTGGCTGCTGGCGTCGAACCGAAGCTGTCGCTGACCTTCGACTTGATGGCGCTGACCTGGCTGCAGCCAGCGAGCCCAAGCAGGGCGAACAGCAGCCAGCCGCGCGTGTTGAGCGACGCGTTGGCCGGTTGGAAACGAAATGCGCTGAACAAACTCATACCTCGTCATGCATGGCGGCAGGACGCCGCCACGGGTTCAATCCCATCGCTCGTCGCAGGGCAGCCCAGAGCCCCGCGCCTCGTTCGCGCCAGCCACTTCGTTGGTGTGGGCGGGCAAGAATGAGCGCGACATTATCGCCATTCGCGCCGCCACGCTCGACCGCGAGGGTAAGCGCTTCTCGAACCGCTTCATGCTGGTCGCGGCGGTGCGACAAACGCCCCAGTTCCTCGGTGGTGAGCTGGGCCCACACGCCGTCGCTGCACAGGGCAAACGTCTGGCCGCGTTGCAGCGTGGCGCAGCCGTGCTCCACCACGGGCGCATCGGGCCCACCCAGGCCGCGCAACAGCTTGTTCTGATCGGCATGGGTGGCGAGATCGCTTTCGGCCAGTTCGCCGCGTCGATGCCTGAGCTGCGCCAGGCTGTGGTCTTCTGTGCGCCCGAGCAGGCGCAGGCCGCGAAAGCGATACAGGCGGCTGTCGCCCACGTGCACCCACGCGACGCGATCACCCCTGATCAGCAGCGCCACGACGGTGGAATGGGGCGCCCCGCTGGCGAGGCCTTCGCGGCGCCGGTGCAATTCAAGATGGGCCTGTTGGCACAGCGACTCCAGAAACAGTGAGCCGGGCTGTTGCCGCCAGTCCCCCTGTTCCCACAGGCGTCGCGCCACCTGCACTACGCCTTCTGAAGCGAGCTCGCCCGCGCCTTCGCCGCCCATGCCGTCGGCGAGCACCAGCAGGCTGCTGTCTTCGGCCTCATCGTGCAGGCAGACCAGGTCGTCCTGTTGCGTGGCGCGCCCACCGCGAGCGCGCCCGGCGGTCGCCCGCGGCACATCATGGAAGTCGATCGTGTCGTCCACCGCCCCTCCCCTCTGCCATCCGGCCCCCGCGTGCCTGCCTGACCTTAGCGGGCTGTCACGGGGGATAGTTTGCACTTGCTCGCGTTGCTTCGGGTCGGTCCAGTTGCAGAAGGGGGTGAAATGACGAGGGGCAAGTCCGGGGCGGCCACCGCTCCGCCGGGCGGCCCCGCCGGAGCCAGACAAAACAAACCCCGCGCGAGGCGGGGTCTGCGGTCGTGTCCAGGGTCCGTGGGTTTCAGTAGGCGAACTCGCGGAACACCGGGTCGACGCTGCCGTTCCACGCGCCATGGAACAGTTCCAGCTTGCGTTCGGCCGGGGTCAGGTTGGCCTCGGCGATCTCGATCAGCGGTTCGAGGAAGATGCTCTCGTCGGCGCCGTTGCGATTGAGCCGCGCGCGGCGCTTCAGGCCGTGGCTGGCGATCTTCAGCGTCTCGATGGCGAGCTCGCGCACGCTGTGGCTGCGGAACGGCAGTTTCAGCGCGTGGCGCGGCACGCCATCGCGCAAGGCCTGCCGCTCGGCGTGGCTGAAGTCCTTCACCAGGTCCCATGCCGCCTGCAGGGCGTCGTCGTCATAGAGCAGGCCCACCCACAGCGCGGGCAGGGCGCACAGCCGGTTCCATGGGCCGCCGTCGGCGCCGCGCATCTCCAGGTACTGCTTGAGGCGCACCTCGGGGAAGGCGGTAGTGAGGTGGTCGGCCCAGTCCTTCATGGTGGCGTGCGTGCCCGGCAGCGCCGGCAACTCGCCGGCCATGAAGCGCTTGAAGTCCTGGCCGGAGAGGTCGATGTACTCGCCCTTCTGGTAGCTGAAATACATCGGCACGTCGAGCATGTAGTCGACATAGCGCTCGTAGCCGAAGCCGTCCTCGAACACGAAATCGAGCATGCCGGTGCGGTTCGGGTCGGTGTCCTCCCACACGTGCGAGCGATAGGAGAGGTAGCCGTTTGGATGGCCGTCGGTGAACGGCGAATCGGCGAACAGCGCGGTGGCGATCGGCTGCAGGGCCAGGCTGGTGCGGAACTTGCGCACCATGTCCGCTTCGCTCTCGAAGTCCAGGTTCACCTGCACGGTGCAGGTGCGCGTCATCATGTCCAGGCCGAGGTTGCCTACCTTGGGCATGTACTCGCGCATGATCTTGTAGCGCCCCTTGGGCATCCACGGCATCTCTTCACGGCGCCACTTGGGCTGGAAGCCCATGCCGAGGAAGCCGATGCCGAGGCCTTCGGCGATCGAGCGCACCTCGGTGAGGTGTTCATTGACCTCGCCGCAGGTCTGGTGGATCGACTCGAGCGGTGCGCCCGAGAGCTCCAGCTGGCCGGCTGGCTCGAGCGTTATCGAGGCCTTGCCGCGGGAAAGGGCGACCGGGTGCTCGCCTTCGCGGGTGATCTCCCAGCCGTAGCGCGAGGCCAGGGTTTCCAGCAGGACGCGGATGCCACGCTCGCCCTCGAAGGTGGGTGGGCGCAGGGTATCGGTGAGGAATCCGAACTTCTCGTGCTCGGTGCCGATGCGCCACGCATCGCGCGGTTTCTCCCCCGCGGCCAGGTAGTCGGTCAGCTGTTGGCGATTGCCGATCGGTGTGCTCTTGACGGCACTGGGAATGGACACGGGGGACTCCAGTCAAAGGCTGCCCCCCACTTTGGGGCGGACAGGCCCGTTTTCAAAGTCCCCCGGGTGGCGCCGGACAAATCAGGCCGGGTCGCTGAAGTCGATCCGCATGCGGGCGCCGCGCCCGGTGCTGCCGTCATGGATGCTCAGCTGCGCCCGGTGCACGCGGGCGACTTCGTCCACGATGGCCAGGCCCAGACCGCAGCCATCGTTGGCATTGCCGCCGCCACGGTAGAAGCGCTCGCGCACGCGTTCGCGCTCGGACGGGGGGATGCCGCTGCCGCTGTCGTCCACTTCCAGGAAGGCGTGCCCATCCTCGGCGCCGCAGCGGATGGTGATGTTGCCGCCCGCCGGGGTATGGCGAATCGCGTTGTCGATCAGGTTGTTGAGCAGCTCGTGCAGCAGCCAGTAGACGCCGTTGACCTGCACCGGCCGGCTGTCGGCGCCCAGGTCGATGCCGTGGGCGAGGGCGCGATCGAGCGAGCTGTCGATCACCTCGCCCACCAGGTGTTGCAGGTCCAGCGGGGTGAAGTGGCTGTCGCGGTGCGCGGAAGGTTCGGCTCGCGCCAGGGTCAGCAGCTGGTTCGCGGTATGCGCCAGCCGGTCGACGCCGCCATGCAGCAGTGCGATGCGTTCCTGCAGGGGCGTGCCCGCCGTATCCCGGCCGAGCACTTCGAGCTGGGCCTTCAAGCCGGTGAGCGGAGTGCGCAACTGGTGCGCCGCGTTGGCCAGGAAGTGCTGCTGCGAAAGCACCGAGTCGCGCACGCGGTCCAGCAACGTGTTGAGCGACTCCACCACCGGCAGCACCTCGGTGGGCACCTGCTCGGTCGATAGCGGCGTCAGCGCTTCCGGCGGACGGCCGATGATCTGCCGGCTCAGCCGCTGCAGCGGGCGCACCGCGATACGGATGCCGACCAGCGCAATCAGCAGCACCGCAGTCATCTGCACCGTGTCGTTGATCAGGAAGGCGACGTCCAGCCGATGCACCGCGCGGTCGCGCCGCAGCGGCGTTTCGGCCACGGTCACCACCAGCGGATCGCCGGTTTCGCTGGTGCGATAGCTGGCCAGCCGGAACGCTTCACCGCGAAAATTGATGTTGACGAAGTTGAAACCGTCCGCCGACTGGTCGTCGGGCGCCAGGGGTAATTCGGGGGTGCCGGCCAGGGTCGTGCCGTCAGGCAGGCTGACCCGGTAGAAGAAGTGTTCGCCGGCCATCGCCCGCAGCGGCGGCGACGGATGCTCCGGCAGGCCTACCTGCGGTTGTCCGTCCGGGCCGGGATGAATGCGCGCCACGATCGCCAGCGCCGCGCGCGACAGCGAGTGGTCGAACGCGTTGTGGATCGGGTTGACGATGACGTGGTGATCGACGGCCACGCCGGCCACCAGCAACAGCGCCACCGGCGCCAGCAGGTAACTCAGCAGGCGCCCATGGATGCTGGTGGGGCCGCGACGCTCAGCCATCTTCAAGGCGGTAACCCAGCCCACGGATGCCGCGAACCGTGGCCGAACCGCCAAGCTTGCTGCGCAGGCGCGAGACGTGCACTTCGATTGCGTTGCCGGAAATGTCCTCGCTCCAGCCGGTGATGGCCTGGGTGAGGCGCTCCTTGCTCACCACGCGTCCGCTGTGGTGGGCCAGGCACTCGAGGATGGACCACTCGCGGCGGGTCAGTTCCAGCACCTCGCCGGCGGCGTTGAGCGCGCGGCGTCCGGACAGGTCGATGCGCAGGCCGCCGATCACGATCTCGTTGGCCGCAGCCGCGGTGGCGCGGCGGATCAGGGCGCGGCAACGCGCGGCCAGCTCGGGCAGCGCGAACGGCTTGACCAGGTAGTCGTCGGCGCCGAGATCCAGCGCGTTGATGCGATCGTCCAGTCCGTCACGCGCGGTCACGATCAGCAGGGGCAGCGAACTGCCGCTGCGACGCAGCTTGCGCACCAGGCTCAGTCCGTCTTCGCCGGGCAGGCCCAGGTCGACGATGGCCAGGTCGTAGTGGGTGTCGGCCAGACGGGCGGCGACCGATTCGGCGTCAGGAACCGGGTCAACCACGTAGCCGGTGCCAACCAAACCGCGCGTGATGGCATCGGAAACCAGAGAATCGTCTTCGACTAGCAAAATACGCATAGGGCACACAACCAGATAGGTCGGGTCATGCTAACAGGCGACCGAGCGGCGTAGCCGTCGTCAGCCTTTCCTCACTCGATATACCTCAAAAGGACGGCCGCCGGGGGCGCCGGCGGCCAAGTTCGGGAAGATGCCTCCGCCGTCCGCCCGGACTCGGTAGGCGGCAGTGGAAGCTTTGTCTCACTGGAGGGTGAGAAGGTGTGGCGCGCGCCCAGCAGGGCGTGCGCGGGTACTGGAACGAACAGGCGCGCAGACAAGTTCGGATTCGGTGTGGCCGAGGCCGTCTTGCCACGCCGCTTGCGGGCGGTAAACAAGCTTTCGCTACGTTCTGATCGGCTCGGAAGGCTCCCCGTCGCCGGGGAGCCTTCCTGCTGTCACCGGGATCAGAAGTCGTAGCTCACCGAGAAGCGGACGTAGCGCGGGGTGGTCCACGAGATGGGCGTCTGCCAGCGACTGCTGAGGGTGGACGGACCGGACTCGGAGGTCTGGTAGTACTGGGTGATCACCTGCTTGTCGAAGATGTTGTAGACCATCACGTCGAACGCCAGCTTCTTGCCGGCCCAGTTCGGGCGGTATTCGGCGTTGAGGCTGAAGATCTCCTGCCACGGCGTGCGACCCGTGGAGCCCGGAGCTGCCGGCGTGCCGCTGGGACCGCAGAAGTGATACGCGGCGGCGTAGCCGAACGGGTCATCCTGGGTCGAGCCGAAATAACCCAGGCACATCTTCGGCGTACCGGAGAGGATCTGGGCGTTGCCGCCGACCAGCCATTCCGAAGTGATCTGGTAGTAGCCCACCATCTTCAGCTGGTGGCGACGATCATTGGCCAGGTCACCGTTGGCGTAGGTCATGACGCCAGCGTTATCCCAGTCCTCGGTCTGCGACACGTCCGTCTGGCCGATATCCGAGCGCACCGAGCCTTCGGTGTTGCCGAAGTTGTGCGACCAC
The DNA here is from genome assembly GCF_003351225.1 of Dyella solisilvae. Taxonomy (GTDB): domain Bacteria; phylum Pseudomonadota; class Gammaproteobacteria; order Xanthomonadales; family Rhodanobacteraceae; genus Dyella; species Dyella solisilvae. Next base: position 292,292 of record NZ_QQSY01000002.1, on the reverse strand, counting down.
ACGTAGTCGATGCGGCCGTACCACTTGCCGTCGAACGGATGCTCCAGGTAGAAGTTGGCGGCCACGTACTTGCGCAGCAGGGTGGGCATGCCCCACGCCGACCACGGAATGGTCAACGTGCTGTAGCCGCCCGCGCCGTTGGAGACATTGATGTTCGCCGTGCGACCCGGGTTCATGATGTAGCAGCCGGTGGAGCCCAGTGCAGCCACCGGATCCAGCCCCTGCGCGGCGGCGTAATTCATGATGGTGTTGTCATCGCACACGTCGTCCAGGTCGTTGCGCAGCACGCGATAGGTGCCCTTGGCGCCCCAGACCCAGTGCTGGTCGAACATGTCCAGCGTCTTGTCGAAGCCGGCGATGTACTCATCCTGGTATTCCGCCTTGGCGTTGGCGCTGGTCACCGTCTTCGGGTCAGGCGGCACGCCGAACTCGTTGTTGGCCGACACGCCTGGGTAGCGGTCCTGCGGGATCTGGGTCAGGCCCGTCGGCGCGCCGGTGCTCGCATCGATGCCGGTATAGGTGAAGTACTGCGAGGTGTACGTGCTGCCTGCGGCGCCGCGGATGGCCACGTTGGCCGGCTCCGCCAGGTAGTAGCGACCGGCGTTGCCGTAGACCTTGAGCGAGGAGTCGCCGTACACGTCCCAGCTGGCGCCGATGCGCGGCGCCCACTGCGGCTTGGTCAGGCGCAGGTAGGGGATGCCATCGGGGTTGTAGTTGGTGAACTGGTCGTTGCGGATGCCGAGGTTCAGCAGCACGCGGTCGGTCACTTGCCACGCGTCCTCGATGAACTGGGCGCGCTGCTTCACGCGAGCGCTGGCGGCATTGGAGTAGATGGTCTTGGCCACGTAGTAGCCATTGCCGCCGGGCGCGCCCACGCTTTCGCCGGGAAGCGAGGAGATCGGCGCGGTCGGGGCGCCATGGTAGTAAACCCAGTAATAGCCCGGACCCGACGGCGTGGTGCCGATGTCCATCGAGTTCAGGTCCAGGTTGTCGATGCCGGCCGTGATCGAGTGCGTGCCGATCTTGTAGTTCACGTCCAGGCGCAGATTCGAGGTCTTGTCACGGGCGTTGGGATCGTCGACCGTCTCGTTGATCTGCGGACCGGTGATGCCGCTGGAACCCGCCGGAAGCATGGTCGGGTCCTGGTTGGCCGCGCTCACCACATAGGCTTCGCTGCCACCGGCCGCACGGCTGTAGTTGATCTGGTTCATCTTGCCGTAGAGCGCTTCGACGGTCAGATCATCGGTGATGTAACCGGTGTACTTGGTGGTCCACAGGTCGGCGCCGCCCTTGGTGTACGTCGCCGGGCCGAGGAAGGCGCCCTGCGTGCCCTGCGTTGCCGGCGGCGCATACGTGTACTTGTAGGTGTTGCCCGAGTACATCGACTTGTTGGATACGCCGGTGAACTCGAGGATGTTGCTGTCGTTGATGTTCCAGTCGATCTTGCCGTAGTACTTCGGACGATCGTACGAGTAGTTCGTCTGGGTCAGCGTGGAGCGCGAGGCGACGTTCACGCCATCGTTGATGTGGTTGTCCTCGACGGCGCCGAAGATATACAGCGTGTCCTTGATGAGCGGGCCGCCGAAGTAGAAGTCCTCGGCGCGCTCCCACGACTTGTTGTCGTTGCGGAACTGGTAGATCTGGCCCTGGCGGCCGCCGGCCGAATTGCTCAGGAATTGCGGGCCGGTGGGATAGAAGCCGTTATCCGGATCGGACTCGCCGAACTTGGGCTGCCAGACGACCTGCGCGCCGAAGTGCCAGTCATTGGTGCCGCGCTTGCCGACCTGGTTGATCACGCCGCCGTCCGAACGGCCGTAAGCCGCGCCGTAGCCGCCGGTGAGCATCTGCTGCTGGTCGATGGCGCCGTAGGGCAGGGTGATGCCGCCGAAGTTGTGCAGCACGTCGGTGGTGTTGAAGCCGTTGATGTAATAGGCGTTCTCCGCAATGGAGGAGCCGCCGAAGGACACCAGCGTCTGGCCGGTCGGGCCGGTGAAGTACGAGCTACCCGTGTTCACGCCCGGCGCCAGGATGGCGATCGCCTCGGCGCTGCGCGCCACCGGCAGCCTGGACAGGTCGTCGGCAGTGATCACCGTGCGCGTGTCCATCTGGCTCACGTCGATGGCCGGCAGTGCATTGGCCATGACGGTCACCGCGCCAAGGCTCTTGGCTTCGGCAGCGGCCGTCGCGGCAAACGAAACCTGGGTGCCCGCGCCGACGGTCAGGGAAACCTTAGAGCGCGAGTCGACGACGGCGCCGTCCTTCTTCAGGCTCACCGTGTACGAGCCCAGCGGCAGACTGCCGGCCGTGTAGCGGCCATTGGCGTCAACCGAGACTTCGCGGCTGACGCCGCCGTCGTTCTGGATGAGCACGGAGTCGCCGGCCGGCGCCGTGCCGAAGATCGCGCCGGTGGAGCTCTGGGCGGCGGCAGGGCCCGCCAGCGTGACGCCGGCGGCGATGGCCAGGGCCAGCGCGGTGTGTCGCAACGACTGGTTGCGGGCAGTGGATACGAATCGATGGATGGACATGCTTTCCTCTCAAGCCAGGTGGTACGACTCAAAGCGTCGGGCTGGCCTGCGGACGCGCGGGTGCACGCGGCCGCAACCCGTGGCATGCACGGGTTGGTATGACTAGCCCTGATTCATCGAGGGGCGCCCCGCGTCGCGGGAACCCCGTAGTTAGTTCTGTGACTTAGCTGGTGGCATTCCGCGCGCGCGCGAATGGGCCAGCGGTCCCGCCGAGGTCTGGTGCGGCCCATGGGTACTGCAACGTCATGACTCCCTCTCCCCTTGGTGGTGGCGCCCGCGACTTGCGTCGCGCCGCCGCCCGGAAAATGCGTCCCCGAAAGATCGCAACAACTTTTCTATGGGCCGCAAAACCCCGCGCCACGCTGTTGTGCCCAGGTGGCGATACGGACTTCCGCTTGGTGTGATGCTCCCCAGCATGCCGCGGTAGCGCCCAAGGCGCCGGTCGCGTTGCCCCATCGACCTTACGTCTAGCTGAAACGTTACACAACTGTAACGATCTGGCTGGGGTGGGACGCAAAAACCTGCCGTGATAGGCAAACCGGAGTGGCTTACCGGTGCGCTTATTGGCCGGCCGGGCGCGGCGCATACGCAAGAATGCGCATCGGCGGGAGCTCGCTTACGCCGCCCTGCAGCGAATAGCGCATGAAGATGCGAAGGTCTTTTGAGAAAAACGTAACAAGTAACGATTCGGGTCAAATCACCTGAACGCCAGTTAAATTTCACATAGTCTTCACGCAAATAAAAAGCGCCCCAAGGGGCGCTTTTCAGGTAGTAACAATTGAAACCTTGTGCTTAGTAGCGTGGCACCGAGCTGTCGATGTCGCGCGACCAGGCGTCCATGCCGCCCTCCACGTTGTAGACCTTGGTGAAGCCGTGCGCGGCGAAGCGCTCGGCCACGCCGCGGCTGGACATGCCGTGGTGGCAGATGAAGGCGATGGCGGTGTCCTTGGGCAGGTTGGCCAGGGTTTCGTAGCCTTCCTCTTCCAGCACGCGCGCCTGCGGCAACGGGGCGGCCTGCGCGCGTCCGGCAGCCGGACGCACGTCCACCAGGGTCACGTCGCCGGCGGCGAGGCGGGCTTTGAGTTCCTGCACGGTGAGCGAGCCGATCTCCTGGGCGCCCGGGAACTTCAGGCTCAGGCCCTCGCCCTGCACGGTGGACACCCAGTCGATCACGATGCCCTTGGCGCGCTGGGCGCTGCCCGGGTCGAAGTGCACTTCGATGCCGTTGGCGCTGACCACGATGTCGTGGTCGCTGCCCGGCGCCAGCTGGAAGCCGGCGCTATGGTCCGGGCCGATCTCCAGATGCAGGGCCAGGCCCTGGGCGTTGGCCGTGCCCTGGCGGATCGCCTCGGCGGCCTTGTCGGTGATGGTGATCTCAGGCGGCGTGCGATCCGGCGCGGTCACGCCGAACAGGGTGTGCAGCTCGCCGCTGGCGTACATCTGGCGAATGATGTCGGCGCCGCCGACCAGTTCGCCCTGCACGTACAGCTGCGGGATGGTCGGCCAGTCGCCGTAAGCCTTGATGCCCTCGCGGATTTCCGGGTCTTCCAGCACGTTGACCGTGTGGTATTCCGGCAGCAGCTCGTTGAGCGTGTTGGTCGCGGCGGCGGAGAAGCCGCACATCGGCTGGTTGCGGGTGCCCTTCATGAACAGCACCACGCGGTGGCTCTGCAGCAGGGATTCGATACGTTCGCGGGTGGCGCTGTCGAGGGACATGGAAGACTCCGGCAAAGAGGGCAAATTGTAGCCCCCTTGATATGCCGACGCCCGGCGCGCCTTCAAGGTGCGGCGTTTTGAGCGATGGCGCGGTCCCTCAGGCGGCCGGCCGCAGTTCGCCCAGCTCCAGCCGGTTGCGGGTCAGCGGAGCCAGCGCCAGCGCGGCGGCAGGCGAAGGCAGCACCAGTTCGCGGCTGGCCCGTCCCAGCGGGGCGGTCTGCTCGCTCCAGTGGATCAGCTCCATGGCGCCGGTATGGTCCTCCACCAGCGCCGTGCAGTGCTCCACCCAGTCGCCGTCATTGAGGTAGAGCACGCCGTCCATGTCGCGCACGTGGCCAAAGTGGATGTGGCCGCAGATATGGCCGTCGAAGCCGCGCTCACGCGCGTCGCCGGCCACGCGCTCTTCGTAGGCGCGGATATAGGCCAACGCCTTGCCGATGTGCGACTTCACGATGATCGACAGCGGCAGGTAGGGCAGTTCCAGACGGCGGCGCATCGCGTGGACCCGGCGGTTGGTCCAGCAGATGAAGCGGTGCATCACTTCCCCCAGGTGCACGATCCATGTGCGCCCGATTTGCTCCGGATCGAATTCGTCGCCGTGGCTCACGCGGTAGCGGCGCCCATCCGCGCCCTCGTGCACCGCGTCCAGCGCGATCTTCACGCCGCCAAAGCTCTGCCCGGCCAGTCCGCGCACCGGCGCGTCATGGTTGCCGGGGATGTAGGTGACCTCGACGCCGCGCTGTGCCATGTCCAGCACCTCCGCGATCACCGCGCCGTGGTCGGCGTGCCACCAGGTGCGGCGCGCCAGCGCTTCCATGTCGATGATGTCGCCGACCAGGTACAGCTTCTCGCAGCGCAATTTGCGCAGGAAATCGAGCAGGTAGCTGGCCTTGCAGTCCGGCGTGCCCAGATGCACATCGGAGATGAAGGCGCTGCGGCAGTGGAAAGTCGCCATGGCAGTCTCTCCCGGTGGTTACCGGGAGCCCAGCATGCCGCCGACACGTCACCGCACGATGGCGGATTGGTTGCAGAAGCGTTGCGGGGTGCTGGGTTTGCCACGCTCTGTTGCAGAGGCGCTTCTGCGCGCGACCGATACTTGCCCCGGTCCCCCTGCCGTCATCCCAGCGAAAGCTGGGATCCAGCGCCTTTCGATCGTGCCCCAAAAAATGCCGGCCACCACGCCGATCCGATGCCAGACGCTAAGTCACTGGATCCCAGCTTTCGCTGGGATGACGGCCAAGTAGGCAGGCTAGTGGCGAGCACGCACCGAGCGCGCCTAATTCGAGCGGGGCTAGGCCGCCAGCAAACTATGCGCGATGGGCAGCGCCGCCTCTGTCCACAGCGTGTACTGCGCCGCCGACGGATGCAGCCCATCCTCGGCCAGCAGCGCCGGGTGCAGGCGCGAGATGCCGGTGATGTCGACCCAGTATGCGCCAGCGGCGCGCACCAATTCGGCAGCGATGGCGTTATAGACGTCCAATTCGCGCGCGATGTCCGCCGTGTCGCGGCCACTGGCCTGGGCGAACGGGGTGACGCCCCAGTCGGGAATCGACAGCACCAGCACCCGGCCCGGACGGTCGCCGGCCAGTCCTATCGCGCGCTCCAGCATCCGCTGGAATTCACCGCGATAGTCGTCCGCTTCGCGGCCGCGGTACTGGTTGTTCACTCCGATCAGCAGGCTGACCAGGTCGTAGGGCGGCTCGAAGGTCGAGCCATCCATGGCGGCGGACAGCTCATCGGTGGTCCAGCCGGTGGTCGCCACGATGGTGGGCGCGGCCAGCGCCACGCCTTCCTGGCGCAGCCGGTCAGCCAGCTGCACCGGCCAGCGGCCGGACTCGGCCACGCCCTCGCCGATCGAGTACGAATCGCCCAGCGCGAGGTAACGCATGCGTCCCGGTCAGGCCACGGCGGCGCGCGGCTTGTGCGCCGCGGCCATGCCGGCCAGTACGCGCTCGATGCGCACGAACACTTCGCGGATCTGTTCGGGCGGCGGCAGCAGGGTGAGGCGCAAATGGCGGCTGTGCGGCACGTTGAAGCTGCTGCCCGGCACCACCAGCACCGACTCCTCTTCCAGCAGGCGCAGCGCGAAGGCGTTGTCGTCGAAGTCGGCCAGGCGGTCGGCGCGTACGCGCGGGAACGCATACAGCGCGCCCGACGGCGCGACGATGTCGAGGAACTGGCTTGCCGCCACGCCTTCGAGCGCGGCGCGGCGCGCCTCGTGCAGGCGGCCGCCGTCGGCAGTCAGCGCGTTGATGGTCGGCGCGCTCTGCAGCGCCGGGCGCACCGCCCACTGAGCGGTGACGTTGGCGCACAGGCGCAGGGCCGCCAGCAGCTGCAGCGCATCGCGGTAGTCGGCGGTGCGCGACGGATCGCCCGACAAGCTCATCCAGCCGACGCGGTAACCGCACGCGCGATGCACCTTGCTCAAGCCGCCAAAGCTCACGCATGGCAGGTCGCCGGCCACTTCGGCCAGCGGCTGGAACGGCGTGCCGTCGTAGAGGATCTCGTCGTAGATCTCGTCGCTGAGCAGCAGCAGGCGGTGCTTGGCGGCGACAGCCACGATGCGCTCGAGCAGCTCCTTCGGATAGACGGCGCCGGTCGGGTTGTTCGGGTTGATCAGCACCAGCGCCCGCGTGCGCGGCGTCACCAGCGATTCGATCTCGTCGGGGTCGGGTAGGTGGCCGTGCTCGGCCAGGCAGCGGTAATAGCGCGGCTTGCCGTCATTGAGGATGGTGGCGGCGCTCCACAACGGGTAGTCGGGGCTGGGCAGCAGCACCTCGTCGCCTGGCTGCAGCAGGGCGCGCAGGCTCAGGTCGATCAGCTCGCTCACGCCGTTGCCGATGAACACACGCTCCACATCCACGCCGCGCGCGCCGCGGTGGCGCTGCTGGGCGACGATGGCCTCGCGGGCTTCCTCGAGCCCCTGCTCGTGGCCGTAGGCCTCGCTGTCGTGCAGGTGCCGCCCGATCGCTTCGCGCAGGTGGGCCGGGGTTTCGAAGCCGTAACGGCCCGGATTGCCGATGTTGAGCTTGATGATCGGCAGGCCAGCCGCCTCCAGCTCGCGCGAACGACGGGTGAGCGCACCACGGATTTCATAGCGCACGTCCGCCAGGTGCGCACTGGGTTTGATCGAGGCCAACGCGAGCGTCCTTCATCTTGTGTTGTTGCGGCGCACTAAAATCGCCGTTTTCCGCATCCTAACAGCGTCTCGCACGGTGTGGGGGGCAAATGTGGCCGTGTTTCGGCCTTTTTCGGGGCAGCGGCACACAAGGCATAATCCGCGCCATGACCGATGCCCAGACTATCGAGCGACTGCGCCGGATCGGTTGGCGCGGCGAGTCCCTACCGGCCCAAGGCCGGCAACTGGCCCGTGTGGTGGCCCAGCATCGTGCCGGCTATGAGCTGCACGACGGCGAGCACCTGTTCGGCGCCCAGCCGGCCGGCCACTTCCTCAAGCGCAGCCTGGACCCCGCCGATCGCCCGGCCGTGGGCGATTTTGTCGAGATCGAGCCTGGCAAGCCGCCGCACATCGTGGAGGTGCAGCCCCGGCGCACGGTGCTGTCCCGCGCCGCGGCCGGCGAGCGCTACGAGCGCCAGACCATCGCCACCAACATCGACTACGTGCTGGTGCTCACTGGCCTGGATGGGGACTTCAACCCGGCCCGCATCGAGCGCTACCTGTCGCTCACCGAGGGCTCGGGCGCCCAGCCGGTGGTGCTGCTGAGCAAACTCGACACCCGCGACGACGCCGACGCGCTGCTGGCCGCGCTGCGCGCGCGCCTGCCGGCCGGTACGCCCGTGCACGCCATCAACGGCAAGGATCCGGCCTGCGTGGCAATGCTGCTGCCCTATCTGCAGCCTGGCGACAGCGCAGTGTTGGTGGGTTCTTCCGGGGCAGGCAAGTCCACCCTCACCAACACCTTGCTGGGCACCGAAAGGATGGCCACCGGTGAGGTGCGCGGCCATGACAGCCGCGGTCGCCACACCACCACCTACCGCGCGCTGCTGCAGCTGCCCAGCGGCGGCTGCCTGATCGACACGCCCGGCATGCGCGAGCTCAAGCTGACGGGCGAGGAGAACCTTGACCTGTTCGCCGACATCGAGGTGCTGGCCGAGCAATGCCGTTTCGCCGACTGTGGCCACGGCAGCGAGCCGGGCTGCGCGGTGCAGGCGGCGCTGGACAGCGGCGATCTCTCGGCCGAGCGCTGGCGCAACTACCTCAAGTTGCGCGATGAGCGCGAGGAGCAGGCGACCACTCTGGAAGCCAAGCTGCGCCGCCAGCGCGGCGGCCGGCCGGTGGCCCAGCCCCGCGGCAACCGGCATCCGCGCGACCGCGAATAACCGCCGCGCCCGTTTAGCGGGACGACAGGCCAAGGCACTACTATCGGGCCATCACGGTCCGGGGTGCAGGCATGCAGCGGCTTTCGTCGCCTTCCACGTTTTTCTACAAGCGGGTGTTTCCCGTGTTCTGGTTCGGCATGCTGGCGGTGTTCCTGCTCGTCTGGGTCGGTAGCGGCGCCGCCCTGAAACGGCCCGAGATGTGGCCGTCGATGGGCGTCCCGGTGGTGATGGCGGTGGTCGGTTTCACGCTGTTTCGCCGTCTGTTGTTCGATCTGGTCGATGAGGTCTGGCTGGATGGCGACGCGCTGGTAGTGAAAAACCAGGGGGATTCCACCCGCGTCGCGCTGGACAACATCATCAACGTCAACGCCACCACCCTGACCAATCCGCCGCGCATCACCCTGATGCTCCGGGTCGAATCGTCCCGCCTGGGCCGGCAGGTGAGTTTCATTCCGGCCGGGCCGCGAAGCCTGTTCAGCGCCTTCAAGCCGAGCCCGGTGGCGCTGGACCTGATCGAACGCATCGATGCGCGGCGCCGGAGGCCGGCATGAACGCCCCTGGCGCGTCGTTGGCGCCGGAGCTGCAGCGCTACGCGGCGCTCGACCAGCGCCTGCTGGCGGCCGTGAAGGGCATTCGCATCCTGAGCACGGTGGCGTGGCCGGCATCGCTGGAAGACCGCATGATCGAGGCCTACGCCCGCGGCCAGTTCACGCTTCCGGAGATCAACTACCAGCCGCCCAACCTGTCCGCCGAGCGCACTGAACTGGCTGCGATCGAAGCGGAAGCGAGCTATGACGATCCCATCGGCGAATACCTCAGCCGCACGGCCGAGTCCTGGCGCATTGCCGCGGAAATGCTGGAAGCGGTCGGCACCCGCGGCGTCACCGCCCCTTCGATCGTGCTGTATGGCCGACCGGGCGACGCCATCCCTGGTAGTGATCGCAGCAACCTCGATGCCGCGCGTTATTTCGTGGAGTTGTCCGACGAGTTGGGTTCGGACCTGCTGCTCGACGACGTGGACGTGTGCATCACGCCCGAGGAGTTGCGCGCCGAACTCAGCAAGACGCTCGATGCGTTCTTCGGCGAGCCGATCATCGCGGTGGAGGTGGATCCGGAACTCACCGCCAAGGCCGCGGCGGGCTCCACGCGCATCCGTTTGCGCGGCGGCGCCACGCGCTTCAGCGATTACGATCGCCACCAGTTGCTGGCGCACGAGGCATTGGTGCATTCGCTCACCGCGCTCAACGGGCGCGCCCAGCCGTTGCTGGGTTCGCTGGGGCGCACCTCGCCGCGCGTGACGGCCACCCAGGAAGGCCTGGCGGTGTTCGCCGAGCTGATGTCCGGCGCCATCGATATCGCGCGGCTCAAGCGCATCAGCCTGCGCATCCTGGCCATCGACATGGCGCTCAGCGGCGCGGACTTCGTCGAGGTCTACCGATTCTTCAGCGGCTGCGGGCAAAGCCCGGCCGACAGCTTCCATTCGGCCCAGCGCGTGTTCCGCGGCGTGCCGCTGACCGGCGGCGCGGCGTTCGCCAAGGACAACGTGTACCTGTCCGGCCTGCTGGCCGTGCACACCTTCTTCCGCTGGGCGCTCAAGCAGCGACGGCTGGACGTGCTGCGGCATCTGTTCGCCGGCAAGCTGGCCCTGCACGATGTCATCAGCCTGCAACCGTATTTCGACTCGGGCGTGATCGCTCCGCCGCGCTGGTTGCCGCCATGGATGCAGCACGTGCACGGGCTCGCCGGCAAGCTGGCTTTCTCGTTGTTCGTCAACCGCATCCACATGGGCAAGGTGCAGGCGGAAGAGTTGTCGTTGAGCCTGTAATCGCGACCTAGCGTGAACGAGAGCGCGTCCATGCTGCGGCGCATCGTCGGGGAAGGGCGGTTGCCGGTGTTACCATTCAGCCTTGTCGCTTCGCGGCCCCGAATCCCCCCACATCAAGTCGACGTCTCCCATGGCCCTTCCTGAAGAACTGCGCCACGCTGCACTCGAGTACCACCGCTATCCGCATCCCGGCAAGATCAAGGTCGCCGCGACCAAGCCGATGGTGACCCAGCGTGACCTCGCGCTGGCCTACTCGCCCGGCGTGGCCTACGCCTGCGAGGCCATCGTGGAGGATGCCAACGCCGCCAGCGAATTGACGGCGCGTGGCAACCTGGTGGCGGTGATCACCAACGGCACCGCGGTGCTGGGCCTGGGCGACATCGGCCCGCTTGCCGGCAAGCCGGTGATGGAAGGCAAGGGCGTGCTGTTCCAGAAGTTCGCCGGCATCGATGTGTTCGACATCGAGATCAACGAGCGCGATCCTGACAAGCTGGTCGACATCATCGCCTCGCTCGAGCCGACCTTCGGCGGCATCAACCTCGAAGACATCAAGGCGCCGGAGTGCTTCATCGTCGAGCGCAAGCTGCGCGAACGGATGAAGATCCCCGTGTTTCACGATGACCAGCATGGCACCGCGATCATCGTCGGCGCCGCCATCGTCAACGCGCTGGAAGTGGTCGGCAAGAAGATCGAGGACGTCAAGCTCGCCACCACCGGCGCCGGCGCGGCGGGCATCGCCTGCCTGGACATGCTGGTGGCGCTGGGCCTGAAGCCGGAGAACATCCTCGCGTTCGATCGCGATGGCGTGCTGTACACCGGTCGCGACAACATGGATCCGGACAAGCAGCGCTATGCGCGTGACACCGACAAGCGCACGCTGGCGGAAGTCGTGGCTGGCGCGGACGTGTTCCTCGGCCTGTCGGCGGGCGGCATCCTCAAGCCCGAGATGGTCGCCACCATGGCCGAAAAGCCGGTGATCCTGGCGCTGGCCAATCCGAATCCCGAGATTTCGCCGGAAGACGCCAAGCGCGTGCGCCCGGACTGCATCATCGCCACCGGTCGTTCGGACTACCCGAACCAGGTCAACAACGCGCTGTGCTTCCCGTACATTTTCCGCGGCGCGCTGGACGTGGGCGCCACGGTCATCAACGAAGCGATGAAGACCGCGTGCGTGCGCGCGATCGCCGAGCTGGCCCGCATGGAAGCCGGCGACCTCGCCAGCGCCTACGGCGGCGATATCCCGACCTTCGGCCCCGACTACCTGATCCCCCGTCCGTTTGATCCGCGCCTGCTGGTGATGCTGGCGCCGGCGGTGGCGCAGGCTGCGATGGATTCGGGCGTGGCTTCCCGTCCCATCGTGGACATGGAGGTCTACAAGGAGAAGCTCGGCCAGTTCATCTATCGCACCGGCCTGCTGATGAAGCCGGTCTACGAGCGCGCGCGCGCCGACATCAAGCGCGTGGTGTACGCCGAAGGCGAGGAAGAGTCCGTGCTGCGCGCCGTGCAGACGGTGATCGACGAGCATCTGGCGTTCCCGATCCTGATCGGTCGCCCGGACGTCATCCAGACGCGTATCCAGCGTCTCGGCCTGCGCATGCGCGAAGGCGCGGACTTCGAACTCACCAACATCAACGACGACCCGCGCTTCAACGAGTACTGGCAGCAGTACCACGCCATGACCGAGCGCCGTGGCGTCACGCCGGCGGCGGCGAAGAACCTGATGCGTTCGCGTCCGACCCTGATCGCCTCGATGATGGTCGAGCGCGGCGAGGCCGATGCGATGATCTGCGGCCTGGTCGGGCGCTTCCACAAGAAGCTCGGTTACGTGCGCAGCGTGTTCGGCCTCGACCCGGGCGTGTCGTGCACCTCGGCGATGACCGGCGTGATCAACGACCAGGGTGCGTGGTTCTTCCTCGACACGCACGTGCAGTGCGACCCCACCGCCGAGCAGATCGCCGAAGCCACGCTGCAGGCCAGCTATCGCCTCAAGCTGTTCGGCATCGAGCCGAAGGTCGCGCTGCTGTCGCACTCGAACTTCGGCAGCCACGAGAACGCCAGCGCCGCCAAGATGCGCAAGGTGCGCGAGATCCTGGTCCAGCGCATGCCGAAGCTGGACATGGATGGCGAGATGCAGGCCGACACCGCGTGGGACGAGGCGCTGCGCCTGCGCATGTTCCCCAACACCACGCTCAGCGGCCGCGCCAACCTGTTCGTGATGCCGAACCTGGACTCGGCCAACATCGCCTACAACATAGTGCGCGTGATGACTGATGGCGTGGCGATCGGGCCGATCCTCATGGGCGTCGACAAGCCGGCGCACATCCTCACCCCGGCGGCGACACCGCGCCGCGTGGTGAACATGACGGCGATCGCGGCGGTGGATGCGCAGATTCGTCATGCGCAGAGTGAGCGGCGCAGCTGAGTTTGCGGGTGAAATGAAGTTTGTGCGGAGACGGGACCCTGGTGGTCCCGTTTCTGTTTTTGGAAGTCATCAAGGCAACGCTCGGCGTTGGCTCGCGAGTCGCGTCTGACTCCCTCTCCCCGTCGGGGAGAGGGTTGGGGTGAGGGGGGCACGCTGGCCTCATATTTCCTATTCGCTCTTCCGGCATTGATTGGATGTTGCGCGAGGCTGCGTGTGAGATCTCACACCGCGAGCGCCTTGCTGCTTCGTCGTTCCTCCAAACGCAGGAAGGAGAGCGCGCCCTCATCGGCCAGCATCCCTCCGGAAGCAGGACGGAGCGCGAGGAGCGCAGATCATCTGGGGGGCTACCCATCGACGTGTGCGTCCCCTCGACGTCATCCCAGCGAAG
>NZ_QQSY01000002.1:148065-278966 GCF_003351225.1 Dyella solisilvae | reverse complement strand
AGCGGGTTACTTCTCTTTGCGTGGCCAAAGAGAAGTAACCAAGAGAAAGGCCACCCCGATGGCGCGCCCCTGCGGGGGCGCGGTCAGGAGGCGGGGTGGATCGACAGGGCGTCCTGCCCTGACGATCCACTGGCCGGCATCCATGCCGGCCACCCTTCGGGCTATTCCACCTCCCGCCCGCTCGCGCCATAGGGGAGGGGAGGTCAAAAGCCAAGAGCCAAGAGCCAAGAGCCAAGAGCCAAGAGCCAAGAGCCAAGAGCCAAGAGCCAAGAGCCAAGAGCCAAGAGCGGCGCCATCCCTGTATCAGTGCACTCTGTAAGCGGGCCGGATCGAGCGACGACTTCTGCCAGCGTGCACTGGGTACGCCGCCACAAAGAGCTACGCGAGTTTTGCGATGCGATGTGCCGCGCAGCGGCACGAGCCTGCACCCGAACCCCTGTGAGGCGGTGAGGGGTGGACGATGAGGCCCGCAGGGGGATCGACAGGGATGTCGATCCCTTTTCGTCCGGGCAGGAGCCCGGTCGAAAAGCCCGGCCGCCCCTCACGGACTGGGTGGGCCGAAGGCCCGGCCAGCGCCGAGTGGGGTGCCGTTTCTCTTGGTTACTTCTCTTTGGGCAAGCAAAGAGAAGTGACCCGGCCTCCGGTAGGAGGGCGGAAGCCCGCCGCAGGCGAGCCGGCTGGCAGTCACGTCAAATCAAAAACGAAGAACCAAGCCACTGGATCCCAGCCTTCGCTGGGATGACGTCGAGGGAGCGCACACGGAGATGGGCAGCCTCCCCAGATGATCTGCGCGCTTCGCGCTCCGTCCAGCCTTCGCTCGGATGACGTCGAGCGGAGGCACGCGAAGACGGATAGCTTCCCCTCGGCATCGCACGCGCCTCGCGCTCTGTCCTGTTCGCACAGGAACGACCACGCAGGATCGGGGATGTCACGCCAAAGGGCCCCGCCGCAATGGCCGGCCAAAGGCGAAGAAGGGAGGCTCGCTCTGAACTAAGCGCGCCCCAAAGCCCCATCCACCCAAAAAAGCCCCTGCATACCACTTCGCCGATTGTCGCCAAAATCAGCCTCTTCCACCCCATGCGCCTCCGTATTGCCACGATCCAATTGGCGAAAAACCGCGCCGGAGCTACACTCGGACGGTTTCCCGTCTCCCACGCCGGAGGCGTCCACCTACAGCCGCGCCAACCCCCAGGCGCCGCGGAGAGAAGCTCCCCATGGATCAGCTCGACGACATCCTCCACCAGGACCTCGACCCCACCGAAACCCAGGAATGGGTCGAATCGCTTAATGCTGTCATTAATCACGACGGCACCGAGCGCGCGCATTACCTGTTGGAAAAGATGGTCGATTCGACCCGCCGTGCCGGCGGCTACCTGCCGTTCAACCCGACCACCGAATACGTCAACACCATCGCGCCCGCCAACGAAGCCAAGATGAGCGGCGACGCGGCGATGGAATGGCGCATCCGCACGCTGATCCGCTGGAACGCGATGGCCATGGTGGTTCGCGCGAACCGCAAGCCGGGCGAGCTGGGCGGCCACATCGCCAGCTTCGCGTCCTCGGCCACGCTGTATGACGTGGGCTTCAATCATTTCTGGCGCGCGCCGAGCGCCGATCATCCGGGCGACCTGGTGTTCCACCAGGGTCACTCCAGCCCGGGCATCTACGCGCGCTCCTTCCTGGAAGGCCGCATCGCCGAGGAACAGCTCGATCTGTTCCGCATGGAAGTGGCCGGTCACGGCCGCGGCCTGTCGTCCTACCCGCACCCGTGGCTGATGCCGGACTACTGGCAGGTGCCGACGGTGTCGATGGGCCTGGGCCCGATCCAGGCGATCTACCAGGCGCAATTCTGGAAGTACCTCGAGAACCGTGGCCTGATGCCGAAGACAGATCGCAAGATCTGGTGCTTCATGGGCGACGGCGAGACCGACGAACCCGAGTCGCTGGGCGCGATCTCGCTGGCCGGCCGCGAAGGCCTGGACAACCTGGTGTTCGTGATCAACGCCAACCTGCAGCGCCTGGACGGTCCGGTGCGCGGCAACGGCAAGATCATCCAGGAACTGGAAGGCGTGTTCCGCGGCGCCGGCTGGAACGCCATCAAGGTGGTCTGGGGCAGCTACTGGGATCCGCTCCTTGCCCGCGACACCAAGGGCGTGCTGCGCAAGCTGATGATGGAAACCGTCGACGGCGAGTACCAGGCATGCAAGGCCTTCGGCGGCGCGTACACGCGCGAGCATTTCTTCGGCAAGTATCCGGAGACGCGCGAGATGGTCGCCAACCTGTCCGACGACGACATCTGGCGCCTGAACCGCGGTGGCCATGACCCGCACAAGGTCTATGCGGCCTACCACCAGGCAGTGAACACCAAGGGCATGCCCACGGTGATCCTGGCCAAGACGGTGAAGGGCTACGGCATGGGCTCGGCCGGCGAATCGCAGAACCCGACGCACCAGCAGAAGAAGCTGGACGCGGATTCCGTGCGCCACTTCCGCGACCGCTTCAATATCCCGGTGACCGACGACAAGCTGGCCGACGTGCCGTACTACCACCCGGGCAAGGACTCGCCGGAAGTGGAGTACATGATGGAGCGTCGCCGCGCGCTGGGCGGTTTCTTGCCGCAGCGTCGCCGCCAGACCGACATCAAGCTGAAGGCGCCGGAGCTGTCGGCCTTCACGCAGATCACCAACGGCACCGGCGAGCGCGAAATCTCCACCACCATGGCGCTGGTGCGCGGCATGAACCTCTTGCTGCGCGACAAGCAGATCGGCGAGCGCATCGTGCCGATCGTGGCTGACGAAGCCCGCACCTTCGGCATGGAAGGCATGTTCCGCCAGATCGGCATCTACGCGCCGTTCGGCCAGAAGTACCGTCCGCAGGACGCCGACCAGCTGCTGTACTACCGCGAAGACCAGAAGGGCCAGGTGCTGCAGGAAGGCATCTCCGAGGCCGGCGGCATGGCCGCCTGGATGGCCGCGGCCAGCAGCTACAGCATCAGCAACCAGCCGATGCTGCCGTTCTTCATCTACTACTCGATGTTCGGCTTCCAGCGCATCGGCGACCTGGCCTGGGCCGCCGGCGACATGCGCGCGCGCGGCTTCCTGATCGGCGGCACCGCCGGCCGCACCACGCTGAACGGCGAAGGCCTGCAGCACGAGGACGGCCATTCGCACCTGATGTCCGGTTCGATTCCGAACGTGAAGTCGTACGACCCGACGTTCTCCTACGAGATCGCGGTGATCATGCAGGACGGCACCCGCCGCATGCTGCAGGAGCAGGAGGATGTGTACTACTACATCACCGTGATGAACGAGAACTACAGCCATCCGGACCTGCCGCAGGGCACCGAGGAAGGCATCATCAAGGGCATGTACCTGTTCAAGGACGCCGGCAAGCCGAAGAAGGGCGAGCCGCGCGTGCAGCTGCTGGGTTCGGGCACCATCCTGCGCGAAGTGATCGCCGCCGCCGAGCTGCTGGAGAAGGATTTCGGCGTCACCTCCGACATCTGGTCCTGCCCGAGCTTCACCGAGCTTCGCCGCGACGGCTTCGACGCCGAGCGCTGGAACCGCCTGCATCCGGAAGCCGAGCAGCGCGTGCCGTACGTCACCGGACTGCTGCAGGGCCGCCAGGGCCCGGCGGTGGCCGCGACCGACTATGTGCGCGAGTTCGCCGATCAGATCCGCGCCTTCATGCCGGACGGCATGCGCTACACCGTGCTGGGCACCGACGGCTTCGGTCGTTCGGACACGCGCGAGCACCTGCGTGGCTTCTTCGAAGTGGATCGCTACTGGATCGCCCTCTCCGCGCTGTCCGCGCTGGCGAAGGAAGGCAAGGTCAACGCCAAGGACGTGGCGCGTGCGATCAAGACCTACAAGCTGGATCCGGAAAAGCCGAATCCGCTGACGGTCTAAGACGGTCGAAGCAGGAAAGAAAACGCCGCGGTTTCCGCGGCGTTTTTTTGAGCGCGAGGAGCGACTGTAGGAGCGCACGCTGTGCGAAACGGACTTCTTGCCTCAGTCACTCATGCCGTCATCCCAGCGAACGCTGGGATCCAGTGCCTGTGCTCTTCGCGCCCAGCGAAGCAGATTTGATGGATCGCTGACAAGAACAAAAGACGCTGGATCCCAGCTTTCGCTGGGATGACGAGCCTAAAGAGACCAGCTTCGGTCAAGGCGTACATACCAAAAGAAAACCCGCCTTCCGGCGGGTTTTCGCATCTCCCGAGAACTCGCTTCAATCCTCGTCCCGGCCGTTCAGCAGGTGCCTTAGCAGGAAGAACGCGCCTACCGTGCCGGCGATGATCGCCGTGGTGGCCACCGGGTGGCGCGAGACGTGGCGGCGCAGCCGGCGGTACTGGTAGTTGGCCTCGTCGGCGAAATCCTCGGCGGCGTGGCCGAGCCGGCGCGCGTAGGCGCTGCGGCTGCGTCCGAACCGGCGGCGCATATCCCGCCCACGCTCGATCAGATCATCCGCGCGGTCGGCGGCTTCGCCTGCATAGTGGCGTACCCGGTCGCTCACCCGTTCGCGGACGCCGTTGACGCTGTTCTCGATGTCGTAAGGCCTGCCCATGGCGTCCTCCTGCAGTATGAAGCTGCACGGTGCCAGCGGCGGCGTGAGCGGTGCGTAAACCTTGATGCCCCGGGTTCATGTGGACGTGGCAGGTAACGCGCTGCGGCCACGTCCGCCAGAGAGCATGCGGGCGAGGGTCAGCCGGAAGGGTGGCGCCGCCTGGCTGGCCTGCAGCAGCGCAGTGCGGACCAGTCTGGCCGGCAGGCGATCGTCGGTGTACAGCTTCACGATGGCGAGCGTGGCCAGGTAAAGCGGTCGCGTGGCCAGTCGATGTTGGCGCTGGTAGCGCTGCAGCAGCGCCGGCGAAGCGATGTCCTGGCCGGCCGACAGGGCCTGGCGGACCTCCCTGGCGAGCGTCTCCACACTCTGCAGGCCCAGGTTGAAGCCGTGCGCCGTGACTGGGTGCATGCCCACCGCCGCATCGCCGATCAGCGCGAAGCGCGGTCCGACGAACCGGTGCGCGTAGACCGCCACCAGCGGGTAGACATGGCGCGTACTGGTCAGGCTCATCTGGCCGAAGCGGCCGTCGAAGCGACGGCGCATCTCGCGATTGAAGCTGTCCTCGTCCATCGCCATGACCGTTTTCATGGTTTGGCCCGGCAGGGTGAGCACCACCGAGGCCTGGCCGTCGCGCAGCGGCAGCAGGGCGAGCGTCTGACCGTGGTCGAACCATTCCAGCGCCTCGTCGCCGTGCGGCTGCTCCAACGCCATGCGGCACACCAGCATGCTCTTGCCGAAGTCGTGCATGTCCGCCGCGATGCCGGCGTCCCGGCGCAATTGCGAGAAGCGGCTGTCCGCGGCGATGACCAGGCGCGCGCTCACGCTCGCGCCGTTGGAAAGCTGCAGTCGCGGCAAGTCGTTCTCGAACGAGATGCCCTTGACCACGGTGTCGGCCGCGAGGGTGATGTGGGGTTCGTGCTCCACGCCGGCGAAGGCTGCGCGGCGGATGCGATCGTTCGGCACCAGGAAGCCCAGTTCGGTGTCGCCGCTACCGGTGGGGACCACGCTGAGCCCGCGCTGCGAGCGACCATTGAGCACGCGCGCGCTGCGCAGTGGCGACATATCGGCGGGCCCGAGCCGCTCCCACAAGCCCAACTCGCGCAGGATGCGCGTCGAGCGCTGGGTCAGCGCGATCTCGCGTCCGTCGAAGGCTGGCTCACGCAGCGACGCAAGCGGCTGCTGCTCGACGACCACGATGCTGAGCCCCGTATCGGCCAGGGCCTTGGCGAAGCACAGGCCGGCGGGGCCTGCGCCGACCACTACGATATCGACGTTCATGCGGGGAAAGCCGTCCATGCAGGGGAGGGAACCCCGGACATGCTAGCCAGCGCCAGCCGCGCAACCTTGATGGACGTCAAAAAGCCGTGCCCAGCAGTCGCGGGCTGCGGTCAATGCGTCGCCACGCCAAACTCCAGTGGCGGCAGCGGACGGCGCAGCCGGACCATCGGCCAGCCGAACAGGCTGCACATCTCCGTGGCAAGTGTTCCGGCGACGGCGCGCCGGTTACTGCGACGCAGCGCCGGCCGGTTCC
The DNA here is from genome assembly GCF_003351225.1 of Dyella solisilvae. Taxonomy (GTDB): domain Bacteria; phylum Pseudomonadota; class Gammaproteobacteria; order Xanthomonadales; family Rhodanobacteraceae; genus Dyella; species Dyella solisilvae. The sequence continues at coordinate 272,869 of NZ_QQSY01000002.1, read as the reverse complement.
GCGGGCGCGACCGGTTCGCCGTGCAGGCGCTGGCGTCGCCGCAGGGTGGGGAACATGGCCATCCATAGCGCCACCACCACCAGCGTGCCGATGCCGCCGATCAGCGTCGCGTTCACCGCGCCGACCCAGGCGGCCACCAGGCCGGACTCGAATTCGCCGAGCTGGTTCGACGTATTGATGAAGATCGCATTCACCGCGCTGACGCGCCCGCGCATGTCGTCGGGCGTATCCAACTGCACCAGCGCGCCACGGATCACCATGCTCACCATGTCGAACGCGCCGAGCGCGAACAGCGCGGCGAGCGACAGCCACAATGTCGTGGACACGGCGAACACCAGCGTCGCCACGCCGAAGGCCGCAACGGAAGCGAACATGATCGGCCCCACGCGCCGCTCCATGGTGTGTCGCGCCAGCCACACCGACATCAGCAGCGCGCCCACGGCGGGCGCCGCGCGCAACAGGCCCAGGCCCCAGGGACCGGTATGCAGGATGTCCTTGGCGAAGATTGGCAGCAGCGCGGTGGCGCCGCCCAGCAGCACGGCGAACAGGTCCAGCGAAATCACGCCCAGCACATCCGGACGCGCGCGGATGAAATGCACGCCGGCGAACAGCGTCTTCAGCGTGGCCGGTTCGCGCTTCGGTTGCGCCTGTTCATAGCGCAGGTGACCCATCAGCAGCGCGGCCACCAGGTACAACAGGGCGCACACCGTGTAGACCGTGCCCGGGCCGGCCACATAGAGAAAGCCGCCCACCGCGGGGCCCATGATCATCGCCGCCTGTCCCGCCGACGCGCCGGCCGCCATCGCGCGTGGCAGCACGGACGTGGGCACCAGTGCCGGCAGCATGGATTGCATGGCGGGGAATTCGAAAGCTTTGGCCACGCCGATCACAAACACCAGCGCGAGGATGGTCGCTTCGTGGGCGAGATGGGCGAAGCTGATCGCGGCGAGCACGGCGATCGCCAGCATGTCCACGATCTGTCCGAGCAACACGATGCGGCGCCGTTCGAACTGGTCCGCCACGTGGCCGGCCGGCAGCGCCAACAACACGGAAGGAATGAATTGCACCAGGCCGATCAGGCCCAGGTCCAAAGCGCGCCCGGTGATCGCATAGACCTGCCAGCCCACCGCCACCGACAGCATCTGGAATCCGAAGCCCGAGCAGATGCGCGCGAACCAGAACTGCACGAAGGCCGGATGGGAGCGCAGCCGATCCGCCGGAGCGCGGACGTTGGGAGAGGGCATGGGGGATCCTTGGTGGGCCGTCGCATTATCGGCAGCTGAAGCGCGGCGGCAAAGCGCGGCTTTTTACGTCCATCTACCTTGCACTTGACCGGATCTTCCCGCGGGGCGGCCTAGCGTCGACCCCGGACAACCATCAGGCGAGGTCAATCATGGGGCGGCGGGCTGAACAGGTTTACACCGAACGCGCGCAGATCCGGCAACTCGAGGCGCTGGTGGAGGAATTGCCGGCCAACGGGCACGTGGTGGTGCAATTGAACGACGGCAGCAGCTACGACGGCATCGTGTGCGAGCGACCCATCGTGCAGGTGTTCCGCGACGGCGACGAGAACGAGGGCGTCAACGGCGTGGTGCGGTTGGAGCGACCTGATGCGCCAGACTGGAACTGTTATCTCTGGCTGGGCGACATCCATCGCGTGGAGCACCTGGATTCCGCCATGGGCAGCGAGTACTGAACCGACCCGCTGCCCACGGGTATCACGCCTCCTGAGCCTGGCCGGTCAGTGCGGGCGAGGTCGCCGCGATCCGTGCGCGAGGCACGGCATCGATGCCGAACAGCGGTCGCAGCCAACGCACGCGGCGTATCACGCATTCATGCAGCAGCGCGCAGCCGGCCACGGTGCCCGCCAGCACCAGCGCAGGCTCCAGCACGGGGCCGAGCTTCCGCGGGATCAGCCAGAAAGCGACCGCCAGCATCACGCTCTGGTGCAGCACATACCAGGGAAAGACCGCCTCGCGAGCGTACGGCAACCAGCGGAACGGTCGATTGAGGTAAACGTGGGCAAAGCCGAGGATGGCGGCGATGGCGGTCCAGCCATACGTGTAGCGCAAGGCCTCGATCAGCCAGCCCGCGGCGACCACGGTGGCATGCGTGAGTGGACGATGGAGCAGCGCGCTGGCGAACTTGTCGAGGAACAGGTACAGCGCGAAGCAGGCCAGCGCCATGCCCAGCGAAGCACGGCGCAGGCGGGCCAGTTCGGCCCACAGACCATGGCTGACGCCCAACAGGTAGCCGTAGAGGAACATCGTGAAGTACAGCGCATGTGCGTACCAGTCACCTACCAGGGCGTGCGTTTCGGGGTGGTGGTGGCGCAGTGTGCCGGCAAGCAGCAGCGGCAACGCGGGGGCCAGCACGAGCGCCGCGCCGTGCAGGCGCTGGAGGCCGGCCCGCAGCCGTTGGCCGACGCCCGACTCCAGCGCCGGCACCGCCATCAGCAGCACCATCGTGTACAGCCACACATAGGGCAGGTACCACAGGTGGCTCCAGGTCAGCCCATAGTCGCGGTAGCCGTGTGTCCAGTAGTGGGGCAGGAAAGCCAGGAAACCCGACGCCACAGCGTGCTCGGTCACGGCCTGCGTATAAGGCTGTATCGGAATGACCACCAGCATGCCGAATGCCAGCGGCAGCAGCAGGCGTACCGTGCGCTTCCAGGCCAGGGCCGGCAGCTTCAACCGTCCGCGCAGGAAATGCACCGCCAGGCCGGAGATCAGGAACAGCAACTCCATGCGCCAGCGATTGAGAAACAGCATGGGATACTGCAGCCATTCGGCGAGATAGCCGCTTTTGAGGTTGTACCCCCAGTCGTCCACCGGGGCCACATAGAGCATGCCGGCGTGGTAGAGGATCAGCAGGCCGAAGGCGAGCACGCGCAGGGCGTCGATATCGTGGCGTCGGTTCATGGCGGCGTTCCGGTGGTGATGACCGCACTCTGGCGCGCTGCGCCGCCTCTGGCCTGGGCTCAGTGACGAACGGCGCCCAGCGGGTGACGGGCGGAGGGACTCCGGGGACGAATCGCGCTAGCCTTGCAGGCCCTCCCAACCTCGGCCCGACATGAAGCACCACGCCCTCACGCCCGAAGGCTTCCAGCGTTGGCGCCGGTCGTTTGAAATCGGCTTCTGGATTGTCCTGTACGTTTGCAACGCATCGTTCAACAGCCTTGACGCGCGGGTGGATCATCCCCTGACTTCGGCCTGGGAGCCGTGGTGCTGGGAGTGGAGCAGCGCGCTGATGATGCTGGCGCTGATCCCGGCGTTGGTCTGGCTGGGAGGCCGCTGGCCGATCCGCCTGGACAACTGGCGCCGCACGCTGCCCCTCCACCTGGCCGCCACCGTGCCCTTCAGCCTGGTGCACGTGGGCGGGATGATCGCGCTGCGCCAGTTCGCCTACGCCATCGCCGGCAGCCAATACGACTTCGGCGCCTGGTGGGTGCATTTCGGCTACGAATACCTGAAAGACGTGCGCAGCTACTTCGGCATCCTCGCCATCATCGCCCTCTACCGCCTGTGGCTGCTGCGCTGGCAAGGCGAAGCCCGCCTGCTTGCCGAACCCGACGAAGGCCTGCCGGTCGAGCCGGTGGATCGGCCCGAGCGCTTCCTCGTGCGCAAGCTGGGCAAGGAATTCCTCATCGCCGCGCGCGAGATCGAGTGGCTGCAGGCCTCGGGCAACTATGTCAATCTGCACGTGCGCGGCCGCGACTATCCGCTGCGCGCGACCATGGCCGGCATCGAGGAGCGGCTGGACCCGGCGCGCTTCGTGCGGGTGCACCGCAGTTATCTGGTGAATCTCGACTATCTGGCCGAGATCGAGCCGTTGGATACCGGCGACGCGCGACTGACCATGCGCGATGGCGCCAGCGCCCCGTGCAGCCGCCGCTACCGGACCCAGTTGCGCGAACGCTTCGGCGATGCGCCGGTCGGGGCCTGATGCGCTCCTGCGGGGCCGCGCAGCAGTTGCGTTCACATGCGCTGCCGTTCCACTCTTAACTCCTTCCCGTCACTGGATCCGCCGCCCATGAATCTGTCGCGCCCACGCCTCGCCACCACCCTCGGCGCCTTGCTGGTGCTTGCCGGCTGCTCGCAGTCGGGCGACCAGACGCAGGCGCCGCAGCAGGCCCAGGCGCCTGCGGATGATTCGGCGCAGAAGCTCGACACCTACCGCCAGCTCGTGCGCATCGGCAATGACGAGATGGCGGTGACCATGGGCAAGGAGATCGTCAGCCGCTATCCGAACAGCGATGCTGCGAAGGAAGTGCAGCAGAGCCTTCCGGGCATCGAGCAGCGCTACAAGGAAAACAGCGAGAAGAACCGCCTGGCGAACCTGTGGCTGTACCAGGTGTCGCCGATGCAGGGCGGCACGCAATCCACCGCCGCCATCACCAACAGCCAGTCGTCTTCCGATAACCGGGTGAACCTGATCCTGCGCCGCCACACCGACTGGGGACAGAACGTCTTCCTCTACAACACCGGTGGCGCCCATGGTTTCGTGTGCAAGGGCGTGTGTTCGATCAAGGCCACCTTCGATGGCAAGCCGGGCAGCATCAGCGCTTTCGCACCGAGCACCGGCGAGCCGGCCCTGCTGTTCAAGGACGACAAGGGTTTCATCGCCCAGTTGGAAAAGGCCAAGAAGATCACCATGGACGTGACCATGCAGGACGGCGAGAAGAAGGTCACGCTGGTGTACGAGGTCGGCGGCTTCGACGCTTCCAAGTGGCAACCGGTGTCCAAGCAGGCCAAGAAGAAATAAGCACGCGCCAGCGTCCACGGGCAGGCTTTTCGCGCGTTTGGACGGTAGGCTCCAAGGAGATCAGCACAATGGCAGTCAGACACTTCCTCGCCATGGTCGCGGTGGCCGCCGCGCTCGCCGGGTGCACCCGGGTCGGCAAGGATTACACCGCGCGCCTCGAAGCGCGCCAGCAAGCGTATGTGGCCGCCGCTGGCGCCCCGGTCGACCGTATCCATTACTTCAGCCTGTGGTCGTGGGAGCCGCTCGCCGACGACCAGTTGGCCATCTATACGCGCTCCAACGAGGCGTGGCTGGTGGACCTGGACGGCAAGTGCCGCAACCTGCGCTTCACCAACCACATCGCGCTGACTTCCAGCGCCAGCGAAGTGCTGGTGAACTTCGACCGCGTCTTGACAGGTCCACCCGACCCGCCGTGCTTCATCAAGCAGATCCGTCCGGTGGATCTGGCCAAGCTGAATTCGCCGCAGGTGGGCAAGCCGCGCGACCTGGAGAGCGTGCCGCGTCCGGCCAAGTAACTGGCCCGCCGCGCACGAATGCAAACGCCCCGGTGTGAACCGGGGCGTTTTTGTTTGCGACGATGGCGCGGGCTCAGTGCAGGAACAGTTTCTCGGCGATCTTGGCCAAGGGCTTCTGCAGTGCGTCCTGCAGGCGGGACGGAAGGTCCAGCGGCTTGAGCAGCATCTTCACCGTCATCTCGGCCGGGATGTTCCGGCGCAGCAGCGCCTGGGCGCGCCCGGTGATGCGGCGAAACTCCGCCACGTTGTCCTTGTGCTGCGGATAGCACTGGTTGAATACGTGGCGCAGCGCGACGTCACCGTCCTCGCTCTTGACCTCGTTGACGCGACGCAGGATCACGCGGAATACCTTGTAGCGGCCAAAGCCTTCGCGCTCGCGATACAGCCGGTAGTGCTGGTAGAAGTGCTTGAAGTGACGCACCTCGTCGCTCTTGATGTGGCCAGTGAGCTGCTTGAGCACCGGCTCATCGGTGATGTCGTTGAGCGCGCGATATAGGCAGGCGGTGCCGGTCTCCACCACGCAACGCGCGGCCAGCTCCAGTCCACGGCTGGTTTCGAGCTGCTCGTTGGTGCACATGGCGCCGTACTCGTTCCAGAACGAGGCGAAGCCCCGATCCCAGTTGAACTCCGGCCACACGGTCTTCACGTAGGCGGCGAGGGCGCGGCCATGTTGCAGTTCCTCGTGCTCCCAATGCTGGCTCAGCCAGGTCTGCAGTTCCTCGTCGCCGGCGAAGTGGTCGACCAGGTTGTGCGTGTAGAGGTCCGAGCCGCTTTCCACGAACGAGGCGCTGCACAGCAGGAAGAACAGGTCCTCGTTCTGGCGCACGCGCTGGATTTCGATCCGGCTGAAATCCAGGCTCTCCAAAGTCCAGGGCAACGATTCGGCGTAGTTCACGCAAGCATTCCTGTGCGGGCCTCGGCTGCTTTCCCGTGGGGCGCGGCGGCAGCCTGACATGACGACAATGTGACAACAGGATACGACGTGATCGGGCCTACGGATTAACGAGGGCCGACCTGGGGTCTCTCAGGACGTTCAACGCACCACGGTGACCGGCACGTGGGCACGCTGCAGCACCTCCCCGGAAACCGAGCCGAGCAGCCACCGCGCCAGCGCGCCGCGTTCGGTATGGCCGATCACGATGTGGTCGATGCCATGGCGATTGACCTGGTCCAGCAACACGTCGCCGGGACTGCCGCGCACCACTTCGGCATCGATCAGCTGATTGGCGTCGGGCACCAGTTCGCGCACCTCCTCCAGCAGGCGGGTGCAGCGCTTGGGGCCGGGGTCGGTCATCATCAACGGGCAGGGATCGGCGCTGCCCTCGGTGATCTGCAGCACCGACACGACCCGCACACGTCCGCCGCAGGCGCGCGCCATGTCGACCGCGAAGCGCACCGCGCGCTGCGAGGTGGCCGAGCCGTCGTAACCGACCAGTGAATATTTCAACATGCCTTCCCCCGTTCCACCTGCCGCCGCCATGGCTCAGTCGGTGACCTGATGGCAGCGTCGCTCGACATGGGTGCTCTTCGCCTGCTGGTTCTCCTGGACCTTCTTGCCAGCGTACGCGCCGCCCGCCGCGCCGGCTACCGTGGCGATGGTTTTACCCTTGCCGCCGCCAATCTGGTTGCCGAGCAGGCCGCCGGCAACGCCGCCGATCGCCATGCCGGCAATCTGGTGGGTGTCCTTGGGGGTGTCCTGCACGGTCACATCCTCGCAGACGGTGCGGGTCTTGGGCGTAGTGTCTGAGCCGGACGACTGGGCCAGCAGGGGGGCGCTGCCGGCCGCGGTCAGCACCGCGATACAGAAGAGACAGGCCTCGCGTTTCATGATCGTGCCCTCGCCGGTCTGATGGATCCAGTGTGCGCGTGGGCTTGTTACTGAAGCATCAAGCGGCGCCTTGCACATCACGTTCACGTCGCTTGCCGACGATGAATGGCGCCGGACATCCATGCGGAAGCATTCAGGAAGACTGGGGACGCTGTTGGCCAGGATGGCTGTCGGCCATGGCAGCTGGCGTCCGATGATCCCAATCACCGTGAGGAGAGCAAGATGATCAAGCGAACGTTTGCGATGGCTGCCCTGGTCGTGGCTTGCGCCGGCGCCATGGGCTTGTACCCCGCGGCCAAGGCCAATGCCGCCGAGGCCGAAGTGAAGTGCACCCTGCATTTCAGCCTGTCGGGCTGGTCGTTGATCTACAAGCGCGCCACCGGCGAAGGCACCGTGACGTGCACGAACGGGCAGCGTGCCGACGTCAAGATCACCCTCAACGGTGGTGGTCTGACGGCAGGCAAGTACCGCATCGACAACGGCGTGGGTGACATTACCCACGTGCGGACCATCGACGATGTGTTCGGCACCTTCGCGCAGGCCGGCGCCGAGGCCGGTGTGGTCAAGAGCGGCGAGGCGCAGGTCCTGACCAAGGGCACCACGTCGTTGGCGCTGCACGGCAGCGGCCAGGGCATCAACCTGGGCGTCTCGGTGGGCGCGTTCGAGATCAGCCGCAGGTGACATGACCCACCGGATGGGGGCGAAGGACGCCGCATGGCGTCCTTCGTTTTGAAGCGCGTACACTTGTCCGGTTTTCCGGCCCGGAGCGCCGACATGCGCCGTCTTCCGTTGTTGCTGCTGGCCCTGCTGCTGGGTCTGGTTGCACCCGTTTATGCCGAGGAGACAGCTGGTCTGCCTCACGTGGGCCAGGTCGCCCCCGACTTCCGCCTGCAGGACCAGAACGGCAAGTGGCATGCCCCCGCCGATTTCCATGGCCAGTGGGTGGTGCTGTATTTCTACCCCAAGGATTTCACGCCCGGCTGCACCACCGAGGTGTGCACCTTCCGCGATGACGTCGCCAAGCTGCGCCAGGCCGGCGCGCAGGTGCTTGGTGTAAGCCTGGACGACGTCAAGTCGCATGCAGACTTTGCCGCCAAATACCACGTCCCGTTCCCGCTGCTCTCCGATGCCGACCGCAAGACGGCGCAGGCCTATGGCGTGCTCGCTTCCATGGTCGGTTTCAAGTACGCGCGCCGCACCACCTTCCTGATCGACCCGCAGGGCAGGATCGCCAAGGTCTACCAGGACGTCGACCCGGAAAAGAACTCCGCCCAGGTGCTGGGTGACCTCAAGACCCTGAAGGCCGCATCGTGATGTCGTCGAAGACTGCCCCGAATGGCGCCCCCACCGAAGGTTTTGCGGTGTGGCGAATCGTCGTGTGGCTGCTGCTGGCGCTTGCAGCGTTCGGTTGCGTGCAGTACGCGGTGCATGGCCATCAGTTGTGGAATGCCCTGCAGGGCACGGCGGCCCAGAATGACGAGGCAAGGTCCCAGTTGCACAGGATGCTGGCCTGGAACGTGGGTTATTTCGTGGCCGCGCTCGCCATCGTGGTGATCAGCGCGGGCGTCATTCTGCGCCAGGGCTGGTCGCGGCCAGCCATGCAGGTGGTTGCGGTGGTGCTGGCGCTCGGCTGGGGCCTGGCCGGCGGGTTGTCCGCGCTGTCGAAGTGGCAGGAGTTCAGCGACGCGATCACCCCCACCATCGCCCAGTCGCCGGTCGGCGCCATCGCCCAGGCCATGTACGACCAGGCGCGCCACACCTTCATGATCAACCTGGGTCTGCGCGCGGTGGCGATTCCGGTGCTGCTGTGGTTGGCCTGGTGGTTGGGACGTCCGGCGGTGCGGGCGCAATTCCGCACGCGTCCTGTGAAGAGCTGAGTTCAGCGGCGGTTGCGGCGCCAGCGGGTATCGCTGCGGCATTGCCGTCACCGGATCCGCCATGCACCTTCGTCGTCCCGCCCTGGCGCTCGCCATCCTGCTGCTGCCCCTCGCCGCGTCCGCGCAGGATCTCGCCACCACCTGCCACGCGACCAGCAGCTACGACCTGACCGTCGCTCCCGACCACTTGCTGTTCGACCGCCCGCAACCGAGCCCCCGCCAGGTGGAATTGCGCGACGGCAGCCTGCGTTCGGATGGCGCACCGGTGCGCCTCGGCTCCGAGGACCAGGACCGCCTGGCGCTGTTCGAGCGGGAGCTGCGTGCGCTCATGCCACGCGTGAAAGCCGTCGCGACCCAAGGCGTGGACCTGCTGGCCTCGGCCATGCACGACGAAGGCGCCCGGCTGTCGCTGGCGCCGGATACGCGCGCCGAGCTGGATCGCCGGCTGGCGAGCCGGGCGGCCGAGCTCAAGCAGCGCATCGCCAGCACCACCAGCACCCATGACTGGCAGGGCAACCTGGCCGACGCCTACGCAAACCAGCTGGCCGCGGACCTGATGCCGCTGCTGGCCAACGACCTGGGGCAGCAGGCCCTGCAGGCCGCCATGACCGGTGACCTTCAGACGGCGGCCAGACTGCGCGACACCGCCACCGACCTGACCACCGAGCTGCGACCCCGGCTGGAGCAGCGCATGCGGGCGCTGCAACCCCAGGTGCAGGCGCTGTGCCCGGCGGTTCGGCGCCTGGCCGAGCTGCAGGAGGGTATCCGCGGGGGCGGTGGACAAGCCCTGAACCTGCTTGAGGTGGGGCAGTAGAACGTTCGCTGAGTAAAGCGACCACGATGAGGTCGGATTAACCTCCCGCTAAGTCGCGAAGGCAGAGGATGGACACCGAACCCCCGATAGGCGTCAGGAGGCGACCTCGTGTCGCACGTTCGAGTACCGCGTTACAACGCCCTGATCCGGCGTGGCATTGATGATCGCGATCTGTATCGCCGCGCCCTGGGCCAGGTGCGCGAACCGGGCCTGCAGGCCTTGCTGCAGGAGAACCTGCACACTCTCGATGCGCTGATTGCCGACCTGCAAAAGCAGATGCATTCCAGCGGCCATGTGCCGGCGCGCCACGGCACGCTGGCGGGCGCCTTGCGCAGCGCGCTGGCCGAGCTCACCACGGGCGCCTCGGCGAATCGCGACGCGGCCTGGATCCACTGTCTCGCCCGCAACGAATGCGCGCTGCTGCGCCGCTTCGAGGAACAGATGGCCCACGCCTCCGACGAATCCGCACGCGTGCTTTCTGTCCAGCTGTCGCGGCTGCACGGCATCCACAGCGACATCCACTGCCTCGCCGGCACCACGCACGGCTGAGGTCGTTCTTCACGGTTCGCATACATCGCGCATCCGGAGCATGAGCGCACATGCGGACTCCATCGCCAGCCAGGGAAACAGGCATGCCGATCCTGCCCAGGGACGTACTGGACTTCTGGTTCGACCCGGCGGTCGAGTCGCGCTGGTTCGAGCGTGACGATGCCTTCGACGCGGTCATTCGAGAGCGCTTCGCCGGGACGCTGGACGCGGCATCACGAGGTGAACTCGACCATTGGGACGACACTCCGGAAGGTTGGTTGGCGCTGCTGATCGTGCTGGACCAGTTCAGTCGCAACATCCATCGCAACGACGCCCGAGCGTGGTCAGCCGATGCCCGGGCGCAGGCCATCGCCGAAGCGGGCATTGCGCGGGGAGACGACCGGTGGTTGTCGCCTTCTCAGCGGCTGTTCGCCTATATGCCGCTCGAGCACGCGGAGGATTTGTCATTGCAGCAGCACTGCGTGAAGCTGTTCGAGCATTGGCTGGCGGAGCTGCCGGCGTCGGAGCGTGGGCAATTCGAAGGCTTCCTTGATTACGCCCGCCGCCACCACGATGTGATAAAGCGGTTCGGGCGGTTTCCCCACCGCAACGCCGCGCTTGGCCGGTCGAGCACCCCCGCCGAGCAGGCCTACCTGGATAGCCCGGGCGCAGGATTCTGAGCTGCATCGTCGACACGCTGCCTTTCCGTCTCTTAGGAGTTCGCCATGCGTCGTCTTCTCGCCGTCCTGCTGATGTCGTTGAGCGTAGCCGCGCACGCGGGCAACACGTTCCGCGTGGGCAACTCGGTGCTGACCGTCGGCGACAGCGCCGCGCGCGTGATGCAGCTGATGGGCCAGCCGGATTACAAAGAGCCGGTGGAGAGCGATTTCGGTGGCTTTCGCGGCGAGCGCTGGCAATACATGCGGGACAACGGCCACGTCGTCACCATCACCATCCTCAGCGGCAGGATCTACGACATCCAGGACCGCACGCGCTGAGCCGACGCCTTACGGCGTCGCGTGGCGTCGGACGCATGCCGCGCTCCGTCACGCGCCGCTAACCTGCCTCGCCTGCGCGACGGGCGCAGACATGGGGCAGGGAGCCGATCATGCGTGGTTTTCTGGGGATAGCGTTGCTGGTGGTCGCCATCGGGGCGCACGCCAGCGGCGGAACGCTGCGGGTGGGTAGCCAGGTGCTGGTGGTGGGCGACAGCGCTTCGCGGGTGATCGAGCTGCTGGGCAAGCCGAACTACAAGGGCCATGGCGCAGGCGGCGCGCGCAAGTCCGGCAAGAAGCATCGAACGAACGCGGCTGAATCGTCCGGCGAGCAATGGCAATACCGGCAGGGCAGTCGCACCGTCACCGTGGTCGTGATGGACGGAAGAGTGGCGGCCATTCGCGACGGCGGACGATGAAGCTTCACGTGGCGATGGCGGCGCCGTCCGTGCGATAACGGCGGCGAGCCAGGGAGCGCGCGCCATGTCCGATACGTCACACACGAACGAGGGTGGTGGCCCTAGTCTGCTGCGCCAGCGCCAGGCCGGCGGGCACAGCAAGGTCACCAATATCGAGCTGTTTTTCGACCTGGTGTTCGTCTACGCGATCACCCAGCTGTCGCACACGCTGTTGGCCGACCTCAGCGCCCTTGGCGCACTGCACGTGCTGTTGCTATTCCTCGCGGTGTGGTGGGTGTGGATTTTCACCGGCTGGATCACCAACTGGCTGGACCCCGAGCGCTTGGCCGTCCGCCTGCTGCTGCTGGTCCTGATGTTCGCCGGCCTGTTGTTGTCCACCGCCTTGCCACAGGCCTTCGACGGACACGGCATGGTGTTCGCCAGCGCCTACGTGTTCATGCAGGTCGGGCGTTCGTGCTTCATGGTGTGGGCGTTGCGGCAGTCGCCGCTGGCGGCGCGTCGCAATTTCCATCGCATCACCCTTTGGCTGATGGTGTCGGGCGTGCTCTGGCTGACGGGCGGCGCGATGCATGGTGAGCTGCGGCTGCTGTGCTGGGCGACGGCCATGGCCATCGAGTACCTCGGCCCGGCGATGTCCTTCTATGTGCCGGGCCTGGGGCGCTCGACCACGCGCGAATGGGATGTGGAAGGCGGCCATATGGCCGAGCGCTGCAGCCTGTTCGTGATCATCGCGCTGGGCGAATCCGTGGTGATGACTGGCAGCAGCTTCGCTGCTTCGGGCCGTGTGCTCGATGCGTGGCAGGCCTTCGTGATCGCGTTCGTCGGTTGCGTCGCGATGTGGTGGATCTATTTCGACCTTGCCGTCGAACGCGGCAGCCGCTCGATTCGTCAGTCGAGTGACCCGGGCCGCACGGCGCGCCTTGGCTACACCTACCTGCACCTGCTGATCGTGGCCGGCATCGTGGTCGGCGCCGTGGGCGACCAGTTGAGCTTCAGCCATCCCATGGCGACTGCCGACGTCGGCCAGGCGGCGGTGCTGCTGGGTGGGCCGGCGTTGTACCTGTTGGGCAACGGACTGTTCAAGCAGACCGTCAACCACATCAACTTTCCGCTGTCGCACCTGGCGGGGCTGGGTTTGCTGGCGCTGATGGTGTGGCCAGCAATGTCGTTGTCCGTGCTGATGCTGGCCGGTCTCGGCACGGGCGTGCTGTCGCTGGTGGCGGTGTGGGAAACAGTGTCGCTGCGCAACCTGCGTCGCGAGTTGTACGGCGCGATGCACGAATAGGCCACCTCACCCATCGTCGTGGCGATGTTCTGCAGGCGGGCTACAGAATCGCCATCGGCCGCTCGTAGGCGGGACGTGACTGCCGCAGCTCCTGCAACAACTGCTCACTCTGCCAGGTGGTGCGTCGACGCTCCGACTGGCGAATCAGCGCCACCAGTCGCGCGTTCACCGGCGCGGTCATGCCGTGTTGCGCAGCCAGCCGCACGATCTCGCCGTTGATGGCGTCCACTTCCGTCGCGCGTCCCGATTCCAGGTCTTCCCAGGTGGACGAGCGCGCCAGCGGATCGATCGCCAGCAGCTTGGCAGCCACGCGTTGGAACAAGGTATCCGGCAGTTCGAGCACGTGCGGCAGGAAACGCGCCGGCAACGGCGTCAGTCGCGCCGGATGAATACCGGCTGCGGTGAAGACCGCGAGCGCCTCGCGCTGGGCCAGCGCCAGGCAGCGTCGCCAGCGACGCTGTGAGAGCTCCTCGCGCAGCGGCAGGTCCGACAGCGCGTTGATCGCGTTGTTGAGATTGAGCAGCAGCTTGGCCGCCAGCACGGCGGGCATGTCGTTGCGTGTGGCGATCGGCAGACCGGCGTTGGCGAACAGCGGAAGGAAAGGGGCCAGCGACGGATCCGCCTCCACCATCAGTTGTCCGCTCGACCCCTGATGGAAGCTGCCGCGGTCGCGCCGCAGCACGTTGAACGGCACCATGCCCGCCAGCACCGGATGCCCGGGCAGGGCGGCGCGCAGCACCTTCGCGTTGTGCAGGCCGTTCTGCAAGCTGATCACCGGCACGCCGGGCGCCAATACTTCGGCGAGTTCGCGCGCCACCGCGGCGGTGGCCGAGCATTTCACCGTAACCAGCACCAGGTGCGCCTTGGCGGCGGCGAACGGATCGAGCTGCAGGTCCAGCGCCTTGGCGCCGATGCGACCGCTGCCGCCGTGCAGGTCGCTCCAGCTGATGCCGCTCAGGCGCAGCGTATCAATGACGCGATGGCGGCCTATGAAAGTGACGCGGGCGTGTTCGTGCAGGCGAGCGCCGAGGTAGCCGCCGACGCTGCCGGCGCCGTAGATGGCGATGCGGGGCAGGGCATGCGCGCTCATGCGACCGCCTTCGCCGCGGCGCGGCCGGCGACGCGTCCGGAGAACAGGCAGCCACCGAGGAAGCTGCCCTCGAGGGCGCGGTAACCATGCAGGCCGCCGCCGCCGAATCCCGATGCTTCGCCCGCGGCGTAGAGGCCGGGCAGCGGTTGTCCGTCGTGCCCGAGCACGCGCCCGTCGAGATCGGTCTCCAGGCCGCCCAGCGTCTTGCGGGTCAGGATATTCAGGCGCACGGCGATCAGCGGACCGTTCGACGGATCGAGCAGGCGATGCGGCTTGGCCACGCGCACCAGCTTGTCGCCGCGATAGCGTCGCGCATTGTGGATGGCCATGGTCTGGCCGTCCTTCGCATACGGGTTGTCGAATTGCAGGTCGCGCGCCTCGACCTCGCGGCGGATCTGCGCCACGTCGAGCAACTGGTTGCCGGCCAGCGTATTCATGCCCTCCACCAGTTCCTCCAGCGTGTTGCGCACGATGAAGTCGCGGCCGTGCTGCTTGAAGGCCTCGACGGGCGCCGGGGCGCCCTTGCCGACGGCGCGTTTGGCCACCTGCCGCCAGCTCTTGCCGGTGAGGTCGGGATTCTGTTCGGAGCCGGACAGCGCGAACTCGCGGCGGATGATCTGCTGGTCGAGGATGAACCAGCTGTAGTCGTAGCCGGTGCGGCGAAGGTGATCGAGCGTGCCCAGCGTGTCGAAGCCCGGCCACAGCGGACCGGGCAGGCGCCTGCCGGTGGCGTCGAACCACAGCGAGGATGGACCGGGCAGGATGCGGATCGCATGCATCGGCCAGATCGGATTCCAGTTCTCGATGCCTTCCACGTAGTGCCACATGCGATCGCGGTTGATCAGGCGGGCGCCTGCGTCTTCGCTGATGCCGAGCATGCGGCCGTCCACGTGCGCGGGCACGCCGCACAACATGTGGGCAGGCGGAGCGCCGAGCCGTTCGGGCCAGTTTTTCCGAACCAGCTCATGGTTGCCGCCGATGCCGCCGGAAGTGACGATCACCGCCTGCGCGCGTTGCTCGAACGACTGCACCACCTCGCGTGAACTGGGCTTGCCGCGTTCCACGCCATCGGCGGCGAGCACGCCGCCACGCACGCCGGTCACCGCGCCGCCTTCCACGATCAGCTCGTCCACGCGGTGGCGGAAGCCGAACTGCAGCAGGCCCTTGGCCAGCGCCTCGCGCGCCCGTCGCACGAACGGTTCGATCACACCAGGGCCGGTGCCCCAGGTGACGTGGAAGCGGGGTACCGAGTTGCCGTGGCCGATGGCGCCGTGGCCGCCGCGCTCGGCCCAGCCCACCACGGGAAACCAGCGCATGCCCATGGCGTGAAGCCAGGCGCGCTTTTCGCCCGCGGCGAAGGCCAGGTAAGCCTCGGCCCAGCGGCGCGGCCAATGGTCCTCGGCGCGATCGAACGCCGCTGTGCCCATCCAGTCGGCATGGGCCAGCGCGTGCGAGTCGCGCACGCCCATGCGCCGTTGCTCCGGGGAATCGATGAAGAACAACCCGCCGAACGACCAGAACGCCTGTCCCCCCAGACTCTGCTCGGGTTCCTGGTCGAGCAACAGCACCCGCCTTCCGGCGTCAGCCAGTTCCGTGGCGGCGACCAGCCCGGCAAGGCCGGCGCCCACCACGATCGCATCCCACCCCTCCCGCATCCCACGACTCCCCTCATGGTGATACCTCGGGTGAACTTAGCGTGCCGCCGCGGGCATTCCTATGTGCGCTGCGACATGAACCGGCGGCGCGGCCATGACTGGTGGCAGGGCATGACGGCTGGCCCATGTCCTGCCGCCGGCTGGCGGCGCATCGTCCGGGTGAACGCCGCGCGAAACCGGCGCGGCGACCAGCCCTGGGGGCAATGGACATGCGCAACACATTCGTGGCTTTGGCGCTGATGGCCGGCATGGCCGGCGCCGGCGCGGTACAGGCAGGCAGCATCGACGTGCACGACGTCAGCTGCGGCTTCTCCTCCGACTACGACGTGCGCGTGGCGCCGGACGGCATCGATTTCCGCCGCGAGTCGGGCCACCCCGGCGAGATCTTCATGCACGAGGGCCGGCTGCGCGTGGACGGCCACGATCTCACGGTGTCCGCCGCGGATGCGGGGCGTCTTCGCGATTACGAGGCGCAGGTGCGCGGGCTGCTGCCGGAGGTGGCAGCCATCGCCCGCGAGGGCTTGAACATCGGCTACGCCGCCATGCGCACCGTGCTGGCGACCTTCGCCGAGAACGAAGCCGATCGCAGGGCGATGCTCGACCGCCTCGACCAGAACTATCGTCAAGCCCAGACGCGCATCGACGAAAGCCTGGGCAAGGGCGTGTGGCAGTCGCACGAGATGGACGATGTCATCGAAACCGGCATCGAGCAGACCGTGTCCGATCTGGTCGGCAAGGTGGCCGGGGCCGCGGTGAGCGCGGCGCTCAGTGGCGACCAGGCCAAGGTGGCGGCGCTGCAAGCCCGCGCCAGCTCGCTGGACAAGACCATCCGGCACGAGGTCGATGCGCGCGCCACGGCGTTGAATCGTCGGGCCGACGCCCTGTGTCCACGTCTCGGCTCGCTGCAGCAGTTGCAGCAACAGCTGCAGCTGCGCCTGCCGGACGGTTCGCCGCTGAAACTGATTACCTACGACGGAAAGGACAACAAGAAGCTGACCACAGCCGCGGAGCATGCGCGCGCCGACTGAGGCGACCTCGCGCACGTTTCCACCGGTCGAGGCTCCCCAGCACGACCTTGCGCCGCGCCTGACTTTCGGCGCGGCACTTTTACGTGGACGGGCGGCTGCACGCACCACGGAACCTTGATCGCGGGGCTGCTAGGCTTTTGCGCTTTGCCACCCCCGGATCAGCCTTTTCATGCACGATTTACCGGCGCGCCTGCGTCTCTCCGAAACCACTGTCGCCACGCTGGCCAATATCGGCATCGCCATCGTGATGCTGCTGATCGGCCTGTGGCTGGCTGCGCGCGTGGCCAATATCGCGCGCCGCGCCATGCGCCGCGCCAACATCGATGAAACCCTGTGTGGCTTCCTGCGCAACCTGATCAATGGCGTGCTGATCGCGCTGCTGGTGGTGATGGCCCTGCAACAGGCCGGCATTCCCTCGGCGCCCTTGGTTGCGGCGCTGGGCGCTGGTGGCCTGGCGATTGGCCTGGCACTGCAGGGCTCGCTCAGCAACCTGGCCTGGGGCGTGCTGCTGATAGTGTTCCGGCCGTTCCGCGCGGGTGACTTCATCCATGCCGGAGGCATCGAGGGCACGGTGGAGAGCGTGAACCTGATGCATACCCTGCTGGCGATGCCCGACAACCGCGAGGCCGTCGTGCCGAACGCGAAGATCGGTTCGGACGCCATCATCAATTTCAATCGCCGCGGCACGCGCCGCTTCGAGCTGAAGGTCGGCATTGGCTATCGCGACGACATCGGCCGGGCGATGGACCTGGTCCGCCAGATCTATGCCGCCGACGCGCGCATCCTGCGCGACCCCGAACCAGGCGTGTGGACCGAGAGCCTGGGCGAAGGCACGGTGATGCTGGTGCTGCGCGGCTTTACGCGCAGTGGCGAGGTGTGGGCCACCCAGACCGACCTGCTGCGTGCGGTGAAGGAACGATTCGAGGCTGCGGGTATCGGCATCGCACTGCCGCAGCGTCAGCTGACCGTGGTGCAGGGCCACTGGCCCGGCCAGGCGGCCTGAGGCGCCCGGGACGGGGCAAGGACGCCAAAGGCGACCGATTGAGGCTGGATCGGGCCTCTATCGCCGCACATACGTACGCGAATGGTGAATTAAAACGATCCAAAAGCGACCAGAAGCGGGTCTCGTTCGCTATGATTAAAGCCTTACGCGGCCGTCATCCCCGCACGGCACGCCATCGCCATCCGTAGGAGAAACCATGGCCGACCTCAAAGAAGCACGCGTTCCCGATATCGGCAGCGAGAACGTGCCGGTGATCGAAGTGCTGGTGAAACCGGGCGACAAGGTCGCCAAGGAACAGGGCCTGGTCACGCTGGAGTCGGACAAGGCGACGATGGAAGTGCCGGCCCCGTTCGCGGGCACGGTGAAGGAAGTGAAGCTCAAGGTGGGTGACGAGGTGTCCGAGGGCACGCTGATCGCCATCATCGAGGCTGAAGGCGCGGCTGCTGCGCCGGCCCCGGCCCCGGCTCCCGCCGCGGCGCCGGCCAAGGCCGAAGCGCCCGCCAAGTCTGCCCCGGCCCCTGCTCCTGCCGCAGCCCCGGCTGCCGCGCCGGCGGGTGGCGGTGGCGTGCAGGAAGTGCGCGTGCCGGACATCGGCAGCAGCGACGTCCCGGTCATCGAGATCCTGGTCAAGGTCGGCGACACCATCGCCAAGGACCAGAGCCTGATCACGCTCGAATCGGACAAGGCCACCATGGAAGTGCCGGCTCCGTTCGCCGGCGTGGTGAAGGAACTGAAGGTCAAGGTGGGCGACGAGCTCTCCGAGGGCAGCCTGATCGCCCTGGTCGAAGCCGCCGGCGGCGCGCCCGCCGCTGCGCCGGCGCCGCAGGCCGCGGCTCCCGCCAAGGTGGAAGCGCCCCAGGTCGTGGAGAAGCCCGAGCCGATCGCGGCCCGTGGCGTCATCCCTGGCAATGCGCCGGAAGGCGACGTGGCGCCCACCGCGCGCCCGCCGTTCGACTCCGGCATCGTGATGCCGGGCGACGCCCCGTACGCCAGCCCGGCCATCCGCGCCTTCGCGCGCGAGCTGGGCGTGGACATCCGCCAGGTGAAGGGTTCGGGCCGTGGTGGCCGTATCCAGCGTGAAGACATCACCGGTTACGTGAAGCACGCGCTCGCCTCGGGCGCGCGTCCCGCCGGCGCACCGGTCGCGGCTGGCGGCGGTCTCAACCTGCTGCCATGGCCGAAGGTCGACTTCGCCAAGTTCGGCGAGATCGAAGAGAAGCCGCTGTCGCGCATCCAGAAGATCTCCGGCGCCAACCTGGCGCGCAACTGGGCGATGATCCCGCACGTCACCCAGCACGAAGACGCCGACATCACCGAGCTGGAAGCCTTCCGCAAGAAGCTCGGCGAAGAGAACAAGGACCTGAAGGTCACCCCGCTCGTGTTCCAGATCAAGGCGGTGGTTGCGGCGCTGAAGAAGTTCCCGCAGTTCAACGCCTCGCTCGACGAGACCGGCGAAAAGCTGATCCTCAAGAAGTACTTCCACATCGGCATCGCGGTGGACACGCCCGATGGCCTGGTGGTGCCGGTGATCCGCGACTGCGACAAGAAGGGTCTGCTGGACCTCGCTGTCGAGCTGGGCGAGATCTCCAAGAAGGCGCGCGACAAGAAGCTTGGTCCCAACGACATGTCGGGCGGCTGCTTCTCGATCTCCTCGCTCGGCGGCATCGGCGGCACGTCGTTCACGCCGATCGTCAACGCGCCGGAAGTGGCGATCCTCGGCGTCTCCAAGGCCGCGACCAAGCCGGTGTGGAACGGCAAGGAATTCGCTCCGCGCCTCGTGCTGCCGCTGTCGCTCAGCTACGACCACCGCGTGATCGACGGCGCGCTCGCCGCGCGCTTCGCCTCCTACCTCGCGCAGCAGCTGGGCGACATCCGCCGCCTGCTGCTCTGACGCTCCCTAGTTGCTCCCTCTCCCCTCCGGGGAGAGGGTCGGGGTGAGGGGCCACTCTTGCAGCGGCCTTCATGCGTAGCGAAAAGAATCAAAGGATTTCCCCCATGGCAAGCACCATCGAAATCAAGGTCCCCGACATCGGCGGTCACGACAACGTGCCGGTGATCGAGGTGCTGGTGAAGGTCGGCGACACGGTCGCCAAGGAACAGAGCCTGATCACGCTCGAATCGGACAAGGCGACGATGGAAATTCCGTCGAGCGCCGCCGGTGTCATCAAGGAACTGAAGGTCAAGGTCGGCGACGAAGTTTCCGAGGGCGCGCTGATCGCCGTGCTCGAGGCCGCCGAGGGCGCCGCCGCTGCTGCTCCCTCTTCCCAGCGGGGAGAGGGCCGGGGTGAGGGGGCAACCTCGCCTCAGTCTGGCACTGGCAGCGCTTCGGCGAGCACCCGCCCCTCACCCCAACCCTCTCCCCAGGGGGGAGAGGGAGCAAAGGCGACGCCGAAGGCCGCAGGCGCCTCCGGCCGCACGCCCGACATCGAATGCAAGTTGGTCGTGCTGGGCTCCGGCCCAGGCGGCTACACCGCGGCGTTCCGCGCGGCGGACCTCGACGTCGACACCGTGCTGGTCGAGCGCTACGCCACTCTCGGCGGCGTCTGCCTCAACGTGGGCTGCATCCCGTCCAAGGCGCTGCTGCATGCGGCGGCCGTGATCGACGAGGCCGAAGCCATGGCCGCTCACGGCGTCAGCTTCGGCGCGCCGAAGATCGACATCGACAAGCTGCGCGACTTCAAGACCAAGGTGGTCGGCAAGCTCACCGGGGGGCTCTCCGGCATGGCCAAGCAGCGCAAGGTGCGCACCGTGCAGGGCGTGGGCGCCTTCATCTCGCCGAACGAGATGGAAGTCCAGACGGCGGACGGCACCAAGCTGCTTCGCTTCGAGAACGCCATCATCGCCGCAGGTTCGCAGTCGGTGAAGCTGCCGGCGTTCCCCTGGGACGACGAGCGCATCATGGACTCCACCGGCGCGCTCGAGCTGAAGGAAGTGCCGAAGAAGCTGCTGGTTGTCGGCGGCGGCATCATCGGCCTGGAAATGGCCACGGTGTACTCCTCGCTCGGCAGCGAAGTGACCGTGGTCGAATTCATGGACCAGATCATTCCTGGCGCCGACGCCGACCTCGTCAAGCCGCTGGCGCAGCGCCTGGCCAAGAAGCTCAAGGGTGTGCACCTCAAGACCAAGGTGGTCGAGGCCAAGGCCACCAAGAAGGGCATCGAGGTCAGCTACGAAGGCGAGAGCATCCCCGAAACCAAGCTGTTCGATCGGGTGCTGGTCGCCGTGGGCCGCTCGCCGAACGGCAACAAGATCGGCGCCGACAAGGCCGGCGTGGCCGTCACCGAGCGTGGCTTCATCAACGTCGACACGCAGATGCGCACCAACGTGAATCACATCTTCGCCATCGGCGACCTGGTGGGCCAGCCGATGCTGGCGCACAAGGCCACGCACGAGGCGCGCGTCGCTGCGGAAGTCGTGTCGGGCATGAAGAGCCACTTCGATGCACGCGTGATCCCGTCGGTGGCCTTCACCGATCCGGAAGTGTCCTGGGTCGGCGTCACCGAGCGCGAGGCGAAGGAAAAGGGCCTCAAGGTCGGCGTGGGCAAGTTCCCGTGGGCGGCCAGCGGTCGCGCGATCGGTATCGACCGCACCGAGGGCTTCACCAAGCTGATCTTCGACGAAGAAACGCATCGCATCGTTGGCGGCGCCATTGTCGGCCCGCACTCGGGCGACCTTATCAGCGAGATCTGCCTGGCCATCGAGATGGGCGCGGAAGCCGGTGACATCGGCCTCACCATCCACCCGCATCCCACGCTGGGCGAGTCGGTGGGCATGGCGGCCGAGGTCTACGAAGGCACCATCACCGACCTGTACATGCCGAAGAAAAAGAAATAAGCCGGCGATGCCACGAAAAAAAAGCCCGGGTTTTCCCGGGCTTTTTTTTATTCCCCGCTGAGCTCCAGCGCCGCCTTGATCGGTGTCGACGCATCCTGCAGATAGGCAATCGTCTGCTTCGAGCTGACGATCATCTGTTGCGAGACGCTGAGGAACTCCACCGGATCGACGTCCTTCCCGAGCCGGATGCGCGTCTGCATGTCGAACATGCGCGGCGCGTCGAGCGTGACGGTCGCATTGTGCGTGGTCCAGCTGGCGGCTTCGCGCACCGCGGCATAGGCGGCGGTGTAGCGATGCAGGCGCTCGACCTCAATCCAGGTGGCGGACTGGTTGGCGACCGCCACATCCCAGGCCTGCGTGGTGAACGCAGGCCAGTTGATGCTGAGCCTGAAGCCACTGCTTAGCTGGCGGATGTGCTGGTTGATCTGTGCATCCGGCAAGCCCTTGGCCATATCGTCATTGATGGCCTTGTCCAAGGCGATCAGTGGCGCGAGTTTTGTCTCGTCGGTCTGAATGGAGGCCTGGATGTCGCGCAGCAGGCCGCCGAGCTCCGAATCGATCTGCTCCCTCGCGTATTCGGCGGCGTGCCGGTGATGGACGCGCTCGATCCACTGCTCCAGACCCAGGGCGGTCAGGATGCTGAGCACGATCATGAGGTAGTGCACGGCAAACTCCCGGAAGGAGTGCGCGCGCAGCTTTGGCACTTCGATATGCATGCTGACTCCTGTCTGCTTTGCCCGGCCAAAGGCGCAGGGTAGCCGATTCGGCTCCCTGCCGGGGCGGTACCCGCATGCGCTCTGGGCGCCGGTGCGACCTCAGGCCTCGTAACCGAGACGTTCCAGCATGGGCCTGAGGATCGGCAGCACCGGTTCGAAGTGCTCGCGATAAGCGTGCCAGCGGTTGACCGCCTTGCGGTGGATGCCCTCGGTGACCTGAGCGTAGCTGGGCGTGCTGATGAAGCCCTTGGCGCGCGCGTGTTCGGCGAAGCGCGTCATCGGCGCGGCGTCGGCGACGTCCAGGAACTGACCCAGGCGCGCGACGTGATCGTCGAAGCGGTCCACCACTGATTCGTAGCGCCACTCCAGTACGCGCGGAGCGAACACCTCCACGTGATGGAACCATTGCTCGAAGGCCTGCACGTAGCCTTCGGCCAGTCGCTGTAACGAGGAGCACAACACCATGAAGGGCGGTGAGCGGAATGGCTGCATGAAGCAACTCAATAACACGTCGCAGGGATGGCGCAGGCACAGGATGATGCGCGCCTCCGGATAGAGCCTCGCGATCATCGGCAGGCAGAGCATGTTGAGTGGATTCTTGTCGATCAGTCGGCGCTCGCCGAGATCCGGCGCCACGCGCTGCACCATGCCGGCGTAGATGTCGCGCAGCTGCGCGGTGTTGCCCTGGGTCAGCGTGGCGAGGTCTGCAGGATAACTCTGTCCCGCCAGCTGCATGCGCTTGGTCAGCTCAAACACGAAAGCGCGCTCGTCCATGGAGCGGAAGTCGGGATGCGCGTCGAGCATCTGCTCCAGCAGCGTAGTGCCGGAGCGAGGGAAGCCCACCACAAAGACCGGGCTTTGCTGTGCGGATGGCGCCTTCAGCGGCGCCCAACGGTCGAATTCCAGCCGACCTACGCGATGGTTCACCATGTCGAGCGGCTGGCTGCCCGCCGCCAACAGTTCGGGCACGAAGTCCTTGGCGAACTCCACCTGCCATGCGTGGGCCTGCTGCAGCGCCTGCCAGGTCTCCTCCCGGCGACCCTGCTTGTTCCTCGTCGCGGCAAGGCCGAATGCTGCGTTGGCCAGCACATTGGATTCACCGGCCGCATCGAGCAGTCGCGTGTAGTGGGCCGCTGCCTGGTCGAGCTGGCCCAGCCGCGCCGCGATGCTTGCATGCACCTGCAGGGTGGAATGATGAAGTTCGCGCTGCTCCGCCGGCAGCGTGTCGAGCAGGGACAGGGGCAGGTGCGACAGTTCCGCCTGCGCAGGTTCGAGCTGGTTGTTGCGCTCGTACATCGAGGCGCGTAGCGCCGCCATGCGCAGCTCGAGCATCTCGCGATCAGGCCCTCGCGGCAGGACCGCCTGCTCCAGTGCGCGGAACGCCGCGTCCTGATCACCCTGGCTCGACAGCATCGAGGCGAGGATGAGCGCCTGATCGGCCGGTTGCGGCGGCCAGTCGGCGGCGCCTTCGAGGGTGACTTCGGCGCCCCGCTGGTCGCCGCAATAGTGGCAGGCATGCGCGGCCTGCAGGCGCGCTTCGATGAAGGCGGGCGCCAGCTCCACGGCGCGCAACTGCGTCTCGCGGGCCAGCAACCAGCGTTGTTGCTGGGCGTAGAGCAATCCAAGGTTGTAAAGCGTCTCGGCCTGGCCTGGGGCGAGCGAGGCGGCCGTGGCCAGAGCGTGCTCGGCGGTTGCCAGATCGCCCGCCTGGCGGGCGACGATGCCGAGGTTGTTCCAGTATTCGGGGATGGCCGGCTGATGTTCGGTCAGGCGGCGGAACAGGTTGGCGGAGTCATCAAAACGGCCAGCCGATTGACGTGCGAACCCCAGCAGGAGCAGCACGAGATCGTCGGTATCGGGCCGCTCGGCCACCGGTTCGCCCAGCGCCAGCACGCGCGCCATGTCGCCGTGGTTGAAGGCAGTGACGATGCTGGCGACCAGCTCGCTGGAAGGGATCGGGGCGTGCTCGCTCATTCAAATGATCTTAGAGCCTGTTCAATGTCTCTGCGTGGCCCGCGCCGGGATCTGTTTGCGCGCAGGCCAAGGAAGAACGAAGGAGTGTACGTCCGTACACGACTGAGTGATGACGCCGGCCTGTGGGCAAACAGCCCCGGCCCGCAGGGTTGGATCCCCCAGCGGGCTTTGGGGATCCAACGCGGACTACGCGGAGACATTGAACAGGCTCTTATAGCGCGAAGGCCGCAGCGTGACCGCTGCGGCCTTCGTTGGCTTGCTACATCAGGTCGATCAGAACTTCACGGTCACGCGGGCCCAGAAGTAACGGCCCATCGTGTCATACGTCGCCGTATCCACGTTGTAGTTCAGGCCGTTCTGGTAGACCAGCGGCGGCACCTTGTCGCTGAGGTTGTCGATGCCCAGGTCGAAGCGGGTGTGGTACTTGGCCCACTCGTAGCCACCCTGGATCGAGTGGTAGGTCACGGCGCCCATATGCGTCACCACCGGGGCGCCCGTATCGGCGTAGGCGGTCAGGTTCTTTGCCGAGTGGATGTAGCGGCTCTGCCACTGGGCGCTCCAGTTGCCCAGGTTCCAGTTCACCTGCAGGGTGCCGCGCCAGCGGGTGATGTTGCCGAACTGCTGGGTGTAGCTGCCGGCGTAGTTGATGGTCTCCGCGCCCGGCGAGCCTGGCGTAGCGTCGTTGTTGAACGTGCTGACGTACGACGTGCTCAGCGAGGTCTTGAAGTTACCCGGGTCGACGCCAGCCACATCGAAATGCGGGATCGCGTAGTTGGCTGTGAAGTCCACGCCGCTGGTGCTGAGGTTGCCCAGGTTGACGACTGGCGTATTGACGTAGTTGATGCCGCCGGCCAGCGAGCTGGCGCTGTTGTAGCGGTTGATGAACCCGCAGTACGGGCTGCTATCGTTGGCGAAGCACTCGTTGAGCACCGTCTGGGCCTGGATCGTCGTGAGCATGTTGCTCAGCGTGATGCGCCACAGGTCGACCGAGGTCGATGCGCCTTCCAGCCAGCTCGGCGAATAGACGAAGCCGAAGTCGTACGACTTGCCCTTCTCCGGCTTGAGCGTGGCGCCTGCCGCCGCGGCGCCAGAGTAGTACGCCGTGATCTGCCCCGAGAGGTTGTGGTTGGTGTTGGGCACCACGTACTGGCACGCATTGCCATGACCGGCCAGTTCTGCCGCGCTCAGGTTGACGCACGGGTCGACGATGGTCGGGTTGGAGATGGTGCGGCCGTCGTACAGCTCATCCAGGTTCGGCGCGCGGAACACCTGCGAAACCGTGCCACGAACGAGCAGGTCGGCGATCGGACGGTACTCGAGGGCGAACTTGCCGTTGGTGGTGGTGCCGGTGGTGCTGTAGTGCGAGGTACGCAGACCCAGGTCCACGTTCAGCGCGTACACGCCCGGATGCTCGGACAGCACCGGAATCAGCGTTTCGGCATAGACTTCGCTGACGTTGATGCTGCCGCTGGCCGGCGAGCCGCAAGCTTCCTGCAGCACCGTACAGGTGCCCGTCGCCGGATTCAGGATCGCATCGCTCGTGACGTTGTAGTTCATCGAGTTCTTGCGATACAGCGCGCCGGTGGACAGCTGCATGGCGCCAGCCGGCAGATCCCAGAGCTCGCCCGACGCGTTGGCCTGGAACTGACGCATGGTGTTGAGCATGGTGTACTGCGGAGCGTCGACGCCCTTCCTCAACAGGTCCGACACCGCGGGGTTGGACTGGTCGAAGATGTTGGCGCCAGCGTCGATGGCCGCCTGGAAGGCCGGCACGTTGACTTCGTTGTAGTCGGTCTGGATGCGCTTGGAGCGACCGTAGTCGAAGCTCGCGTCCCAGATCCAGGTGCTGCCCTGGCCGAAGTTGCCGCGCAGGCCCGAGTTGATCTGCTGGTTGTCCGTCGTGTAGGTGTGCAGACGGGTGCCCAGGCCGGTCAGGCGGGTGCTCATGTAATTGCCGCCGCTATTCGGGTCGGCAAAGGTCACGCCAAACGGATTGATCGGATTGTTGGCGGCCACGCTCCAGCCGTCGCTCACGCTGGTCGGCGCAGGAGCATCCTGGCCCGACGAGTTGGTGCGGTTGTAGAACGCGTCGGTGAAGAAGGTGACGTAGTCGCTGAACTTGTAGTTGCCCAGCACGAACACATTGGTGCGCTCGCTCTGGGTCTGGATGTAGTTGTAGGCGTTGTAGTTGTAGACGTCGCTGGCGCCGTTGAAGCAACGGTAATCACCGAGGCTGCTGCCACTGCCGCTGGCCAGGGTGACGTTGGCGACACCGCTGCTGTCGAGGCAGTTCGGGAACGCCGCATTGGCGGTCGAGCCCGGCGGCAGCTGCATGCGGCCGGTCGGGATGCTGTGCGAGCCGGACACCTGCACGCCCGAGCTGTACAGATACAGCTGGTGGGCCGAGAAGCCACGACGGGTGGCGACCACCGGATCCTGCTTGTTGTAGTCGACGCCGCCAACGATGTTGCCCTGCTCGCCGCTGGCGCCCACGGTGAACTGCGCGCCGTGGCGCTGGCCGTCACCATGGCTGGAGATGCCGTTGTTGACGCTCAGTTCTGCGCCCGTGTAGTCCTTGCGAAGGATGAAGTTGACCACGCCGCCGATGGCGTCGGAGCCGTACACGGTGGAGGCGCCCTGCGGCAGCACGTCGACGCGCTCAATCATGTTCTGCGGAATCATGTTGAGGTCGGGGTTGGCGAGGCGCTGGCCATCGACCAGCACCAGGGTGCGCTCGGTGCCGAGGCCGCGCAGCGACACGCGGGCAGCGCCGTCGCCCCCTTCCAGCGTCGGGCTGGCGACGCCGCCGCCGTTGCTGTTGTTCTGGGTGTTGGTGGCGTTGCCGGCCACGGCCGGCAGCGACTGCAGCAGGTTGCCGAAGGTCGGGCTGCCGTTGTTCTGGATCGCGGTGCGATCGAGGGTGACGACCGGGTTGGCCGTCTCGGCGTCCACACGGCGAATGAGCGAACCGGTGACCGACACGGCGGTCAGGGTCTTGGCGTTGCTCTTGTTGGCTTGCTCGGCGCCGCTCTGGGCCTGCGGGCCCTGCGTCTGTGCGCTCGAGGCATCCTTACCGTTTGCGTCCTGTGCCTGCACTACCGCTGCGGATGAAGCGATACCGACAGAAAGTGCGAGGCGTACCGCTATTGATAGGCGATTGTAGTTGGACTGCATGCTGTCTCCCCGAAAGTTTTTTTAAGCAAAGGAAACCCGCTATAGGCGCCTAGACGGCTATAGATTTGTCGTTGCCGATGGCTCCCCCCTCGCCCAACTCTTTCAGGAATCGGGGGGCGAGTAAAGAGGTTTTTAACGAAACTTTCGTTTGGGTTAAACAGGCAAATTGGTTTCAGTTGAAAGCACTACCAGCGAACAGGTCGTCCTGGGCCATGAAGCCGTCGGCGTCGACGAAGCCCGACAGCCCAACGCCCACAAGGCGATAGCGCTCATCCGCGGGCCGTCCGACACGTTCGCGTAAGGCGCAGGCAATCTCGGCCAGCTCGCTGGCGGATCCAGGACGTGACGGCGGCGTGAGGCTGCGCGTCAGCGTCTGGAAGTCCGAAGTCTTGAGCTTCAGAACCACCGTGCGCGCCACGCGGGCGTGCGGACCGCTCGCCTCGCGCTGATGCGCTGCCCAGGTTTTTTCGGCGAGGCGCTGGATGTGCGGCGCAAGTTCGTGCAAGGCCAGGTCGTGTTCGAAAGTATCTTCGGCCGACACCTGCAGGGTAGGCCGATCGGGCTGCACGGGATGCTCGTCGATGCCCAGCGCCAACTCGTGCAGGCGACGCCCCCAGCGCCCGAAGCGCTGTTCCAGTTCCTGCACCGCCAGCCTGCGCAAGTCGCCCACCGTAGCGATGCCCAGCTCGGCGAGCCGGGCTTCCATCACCTTGCCCACGCCAGGCAGCCGGCCCACCGCCAACGGCTCCAGGAAGGCCAGCACCTGGTGCGGGCGTATCACGAACAGGCCGTCCGGCTTGCGCCAGTCCGAGGCGATCTTGGCGAGGAACTTGTTGGGCGCCACGCCGGCCGAGGCGGTCAGCCGGGTCTCCTCGCGGATGGCGGCGCGGATCGCCTCGGCGGTCGCGGTGGCGGAAGGCAGGCCGTTGCGGCCCAGGGTGACGTCGAGATAGGCCTCATCGAGCGACAAAGGCTCGATCAGGTCGGTATGGCGCGCGAAGATTTCCCGCACCTGGCGCGAGACCGCCTTGTAGCGGCTGAAGTCGGGCGGCACGAAGATCGCCTGTGGGCATAGCCGCTCCGCCCGCACCGCGGGCATGGCCGAGCGCACCCCGAACTTGCGTGCCTCATAGCTCGCCGCGCACACCACCGAACGCGCCCCGCGCCAGGCCACCACGACCGGCTTGCCGCGCAGGGACGGATCGTCCCGCTGCTCCACCGAGGCGTAGAACGCATCCATGTCGACGTGGATGATTTTGCGGGCGGGGCTGGGCACGGTGAAGGGAGAGGGGGCGGCTGCGCACAGTCAACCACGAATCCCCGCCTCATATATAGGAGAGCGCCCCGTGCGCGGCCTGCCGCTGCCCGATCACCTTGCGTGACCGGGCCGCCGCTCTCGCGCACGGGGCGCCCTCTGAGGCCGTGTCGTGTGCGCTAGCGCCAATCCGCCTGCAGCGTCTCGTCGACCAGTTCGTCCTCGTAGGCCACGAACCGGTCGAGGGTCAGGGTGTCGAGTCGGAAGCGCTGGGCGGCGGTAAAGAACGCCATCAGCGACAGGATGCGCTGCGGGTTGCGCGCCCACGGTGGCACATAGACTGCGCGCGAGATCAGCCCATCCTGCAGGAAGGGCGACAGGGTAATCACGTCGGAAGTGGTCACGCGCCCCGCGAACAGCATGGGCAGCATCTCGGCGCGATGCTCCTGCAGTACCTTGCGGATGAAGATGTAGACGATCATCACGCCTTCCAGGTAGGCGCCATCCTTGGTGAAGCAGATGCGACCGCGCGGGTCGCCGCCGCGGAAGATGCGCGCCGCGCTCTGGTAACTCTCCTTGGGTGTCTGTCCGGCGTCGAGGAAGCCACGGAACACCTCGATGAAGTCCGCGCCGTTGAGCGCATTGGCCACCGCCACCACGCGCAGCGCGATGCGGCGCAGGCGGTTGAGGTCGATGGAGCCGGTGATGATCTCGGAGAAGGTCGCCAGGCCCTCCTGGGTGCGGGTGGTGCGCGGCGCGCCCAGGCCGAGCGATTTGAAATAGGGCTGGTGCTTGCCGTTGAGCGAGGTGGCCGTATGTACGAAGGCTTCGTGCTCGGTCAGCTGGTCGAGGTCCAGTGAAGTGAACAGCGCCGTCGAGCGAAGGTTCACACTCTTGCTTCCTGCGGTGGCCTTGGAGGGCAGGTCGGGGTCGAGCACGACGTCGACCTTGTCCTTGTCGAAGAACGGGCCCAGCCGCTCGCGCAGCCGTCGGGCGAATTCCTCGGCGGGAATGTCCGCCGTGATCGGAGGCAGGGCTTCGCGGCCCACCAGGTCGTCGCTGATGGCGAGCAGGTCCCGGGCCGCATCCACCGCATTGGATTGCTGGCTGCGGTAGACCGTGTCCGGGCGCCCATACAGCGCGACGGAGCAGCGCGTGAACTGTTCGGTGCCGATGCCCACGAGCATCTGCGCCGCGGTGAGGTAGCTCCATGCGGTCTTGAACAGCCAGTTGCCGATGGGGTGGCCACGATCGATCCTGGCCATCAGGGCCTTGAGCGCGTGGATTTCCTTGCTCAGGTCCTGCTGGCGCGGCTGCGGTTGCGGCAGCACGGGGTTGCCGCGCTCCCAGGAGGCCAGGAAGGTGGCTTCCATCTCCACCGGCCAGTCGATGGCCTTCAGCACGCGGATCTTCTTGCCGATGGAGACCAGCGCGCGATCGTGCTCGAGCAGGGGGCCGAGGATCTTGTCGTCCTCGGGCCGGATATCGCTTGCGACGGTACTCATGACGCCTCCTTGGGAAGGGCGCCGGCCCGATGCGTGGCCGGCATGCAGCGGCGGGGGAGACCGGCACTGTGCGCCGGCAGGCTGTGACGCGCTAGCGAAGAACTACTGAGTCCAGCGGAAAAAGTGAGCGCGGTCCGATTGTTGCAGTCGCATGTCGAAGTGGACGCCGTTCTCGCGCTATCGTCCGGCCTTCGTACCCCTGGGCTTCCCAAAGGACGCTGTTGCGCACCATGACTGCCGAGACATCTCCCGCCTACCTGCGCCGCCTGGGCATCTGGGACGCTGCCGCCATCGTGATCGGCGGCGTCATCGGCGCCGGCATCTTCCGCAGCGCCTCCACCGTGGCCGAGCGCACCTCTTCCGGCGCGCAGCTGCTGACGTTGTGGGCCATCGGCGGCCTGCTCACGCTGACCGGCGTGCTCTGTTACGCCGAGCTGGGCGCGCGGCGGCCGCAGGCGGGCGGTGTGTACATCTACCTGCGCGAGGCGTTCGGGCAGCTGCCGGCCTTCCTGTTCGGCTGGACCATGGCGCTGATCAACTACCCGGGCAGCGTGGCCGCGGTGGCCACGACCTTCGCCGACTATTTCTGCGCGGCGATCGGGTTGAGTCCCGCCCTTTGGGTGAAGCCGGTGGGCGCCGGCGCCATCGCCTTCATTGTGGGAGTGAACTTCTTCGGCATCCGCGCCGGTTCGCGCATGCTCAATGTGTTCACCCTGCTGAAGCTGTCGGCGATTGCGCTGGTGGTGGTGGTGGGCGTGGTGCTGGCGCACGGACAGTTCGGCAACGTGCTGGCCACTGACACGGCGCATCCGTTGCCGCCGGCGGCCGTCCTCGGCGCGCTGCTGCCGGTGTTGTTCACCTATGGCGGCTTCCACTACCTCAACGACCTGGCGGGCGAGGTGCGCGATCCGCAGCGGACCCTGCCACGCGCGCTCGGCCTGGGACTGGGCGGCGTGGTGGTGTGCTACGTGCTGGTCAACTTCGCCTATCTGGCCGGTCTCGGCCACGCGGGGCTGGCCGCCAGCCAGGCGCCTGCCGCGGACCTGATGCGCCGGTTGTTCGGCGAGCGTGGCGCCACGCTGATCGCGGTAGGCATCGCCTGCTCCACCTTCGGCTATTGCAGCATCGCCATCGCCGGCGGCGCACGCGTGCTGCAGACCATGGGCGCGGACGGCATGTTGTTCAACGCAGTCGGGCGCATCCACCCGCGGTCGCACGCGCCACGGGTGGCGCTGGCGCTGCTGGGCGGCTGGGCCATCGTGCTGGTGATCTCCGGCAGCTTCGGCCAATTGGTGGACTACACCACCGTCGGTGAGTGGTTGTCCCACGCCTTCGGCATCGCGACGCTGTTCTGGTATCGACGCCGTTTCCGCAACGAGCCCTCGCCGTACCGGGTTCCCCTTTATCCGCTGATGCCGCTGCTGTTCGTGGGCACCGTACTGGCGGTGATCATCGTCACCTCGATCCATTCGCCCGGCGACGCCGGCATGAGCCTGCTGCTGATCGCCGTCGGCGTGCCGGTGTACTACGCGTGGCGCGCCTGGCAGCAGAGGGCGGCATGATTTTGCGGGGCCGCCTCACGCGCCTGCAGCAAGGCAACCTTCAGTCGGGACAGGCATACTGCCGCCAGTTCCTCGCCCTGGGATGCTGATGAGACGGATCGTTCCCCCTGCCATGTGTTGCCTGCTGGCCCTCGCCGGGTGCCACAAGGCCAGCGACACCGACCGGGCGGACCTCAGTCGCACGGCTCCGGCCACCACGCCGGCGACCAACGGCGCCGTCACCAAGGCGCCCAGCACGCAGACCGCACTCGAGCAGGTGCAGCGCGATGGCGCGCCGGTCACAGTGGCCGGCATGTCATTGCAGCGCTACACGTTCCAGCCTGCGCCGACGCCGCAACTGGTGGTGTCGCTGACCCAGGGCGAATGGGACTGGTCCAAGGAAGGCTCGCTGCACGTGGACATGCAGAACGCGATGCCGTGGGCGGTGACGCTCACGGTGGACATCGACGGCGTGACCGCAGGCCAGCACCTGCATGCGACCGTGGGTGTGCCCGCCGGTCCGCCGCAGACGCTGGTGATTCCGCTGCACGCCACCTCGCCGCGCGACATGGGCATGCAGGTCGGCCCGCCGATGCCCTACGTGGCCGGCGGCAAGCGCGTGTTCGTCGCCACCACGGTGGAAGGATCGCTGGACCTCGCCCATGTGAAGTCCGTGCGCATTGGCATTCCGGCGCCGACAGCGCCGCAGACTGTGCTGTTCGGCAAGCTCGACACCTCGGAAGGCAACCACGACCTGCGCGACGCCTACACCGGCATCGTCGACGCATGGGGGCAGTACACGCGCGGGCAGTGGCCGGGCAAAATCGATTCGGATGACGCCTTGCGCGGGCATCGACAGAAATTCCAGGCCAAGGAACCGGCGCCGGCGCCGGTCGTGCGCAAGGGCTTCGACCGTTACGGCGGGCGCACCGACCTGGCCGCGTTCAAGGCCACCGGCTGGTTCCGCACCGAGCGCCGCGATGGCCGCTGGCAGCTGGTCACGCCGGAGGGGCATGCGTTCTTCTCGCTGGGCGTGAACGTGGTCGACGACGACGGCGGCCGCACCTTCATCCAGGGCCGCGAATTCATGTTCAAGGACCTGCCGCCGGACAGCGGCCGTTGGAAGCCCTTCTACGGCAGCGAACCCAAGCCGGCGGGCGAACAGCAGGCCTCGTCCGGCCTGGCCTTCCGCCAGGGCCGCTGGTTCGACTACTACTCGGCAAACCTGTTCCTAGCGGATGGCCACCACTGGCGTCTGGCCTGGCGCCAGCGCACGGCGGAGCGCCTGCAGCACTGGGGCTTCAACACGCTGGGCAACTGGAGCGACGACGCGCTGACCCAGACCCACCACCTCGCCTACACGCGATCGGTCAACATCGCCGGTGTGTTCGGCAATGTCTCCAGCGGTTACGACTACTGGGGGCGCATGCCTGATCCGTTCGACCCGCGCTTCGCGCAGGCCGCCGACGCCGCCGCTGCGCAGGCGGCCCGCGAAGTGCGCGACGATCCCTGGCTGCTCGGCTACTTCGCCGACAACGAGCTGGCCTGGGCGGGGCAGGGACCGCAGGGGCGCTGGGGTCTGGCCCAGGGCGCCTTGCGCGGCGAGGCGCGCAGCCCGGCCAAGCAGGCGTTCATCGCCCAGCTGCAGAAGAAGTACGGCACGCCGGCGAAGCTGGCGGCGGCCTGGGGCATCACGTTGGAGAACTGGGACGCGCTCAACGCCACCAACTTCGCCGCGCCCAATCCCGACGAGGCGCACCCGGCCATCGCAGACGACTACAGCGCATGGCTACGCGCCTATGCCGACCAGTATTTCCGCACGGTGGCGCAGGCCATCCACAAGCACGACCCCCACCATCTGTTCCTCGGCGGCCGCTTCGCCGTGCACACGCCGGAGGCGGTGGCCTCCTGCGCGCAGTACTGCGACGTGGTGAGCTTCAATGCCTACGCCGACGTGCCCGAACATGCCTTTGACCTCGCGGCCTTCGCCAAGCTCGACAAGCCGGCGCTGATCACCGAGTTCCACTTCGGCTCCAACGATCGCGGTCCGTTCGGCAAGGGCCTGGTGCCGGTATGGACCGAGGAGCAGCGCGGCGAAGCCTATGCGCATTACATCGCCGCAGCCGTGGCCAATCCGGTCATCGTGGGCGCCCACTGGTTCCAGTATGTGGACCAGCCGGTCACCGGCCGCCTGCTGGATGGCGAGAATTCGCACATCGGCCTGGTGGCGATCACCGACCACCCGTTCACTCACTTCGTGCAGGCCGTGCGCGAGGCGAACCACAAGACCGGCTACTGACGATCCATGCAGGAGCGCGACGTCAGACCAGACTGGTCGCCGCGCCGAACGCCACCGCCATGATCACCGCGACCGCCATGCACGCGCTGGCGGGGCGTATGCGCCGTGCATCGGTGCGAGGGATCAGCCGCCACAGCACGAATGCGCCGATCAGCATGTCGAGCACCAGCGCGCCGCGCAGCAACGGTGACGTAAGCAGGGCCACATAGGGCGGCTGGGTGTGTCCTTCGTGCACCGCCACGCCGGCGATCAGCAGCAGGCCGATGAGGTTCCACACCAGGCAGGCGAGGTAAGTGCGGTTGAACACCACCGTGCAGCGCTCGCTCCAGCGCAGCACCCCCCACGCGATGATGGCGAAGAACAGTGCGCCGATGCTGCTGTAGAGCACCCACCAGAGCAGGGTGCTGATCAGGGTAAGCAGGGTGGTCATGCGGATTCCATGATGGGGTCACGCTTCACACCGTCATTCCGGCGAAAGCAGGAGGTGCTTCACAACAGCCGAAGGCTGGTCATCCAGTGCCTTTCTGTAGCGTCGCAAAGACACTGGATGACCAGCCTTCGGCTGTTGATAGAGCGCCTCCAGCGTCCGCTGGAATGACGAGCCAATGTGTGGCGAATCAGATGCCGACGCGCCGCAGCAGCTTGTCCATCAGCCATGCGGGGCCGACCAGCAGGTAGGCGAGGTCGGTGAGGAAGCTGGGGCGGCGTCCCTCGAACGCGTGGCCGATGAACTGGCCGATCCACGCGACCACGAACACACCGACCGCCGTCAGCGCCAGCGTGTGCGGGCCGAGTTCGCGATAGGCGAATTCAGTCAGCACGCACAACAGCGCCAGCGCCACCAACAGCGCCGCGCCGAGCCGGCGCGACTGCTTCCAGTACCACATGAAGGCCAGCACCAGCGCCGCCACGGCCCAGAAGCCCGGGCGGCCGATCATCGGCGGCACCGGGATGGTCCACATCAGCGCGATCACGCACCACACGATGAGCGGCACGCAGATCCAGTGCAGCAGGCGGTTGACCGGGTGCTGGTGATCGTTGCTGTAGCTGTCGAGCCATTGGCGCATCTGGGCTTAGTCCAGCGTGATGTCGGCGAGGCGGTGCAGCGCTTCGGCGTACTTCGCCGAAGTGGCGGCGATCACGTCGGCGGGCACGTTCGGGCCCGGCGCCTTCTTGTTCCAGTCCAGTGTTTCCAGGTAGTCGCGCACGAACTGCTTGTCGTAGCTCGGCGGGCTGATGCCGACCTGGTACAAGTCGGCCGGCCAGAAGCGCGAGGAGTCGGGCGTGAGCATCTCGTCCATCACGTACAGCTTGCCGTGCTCGTCCGTGCCGAACTCGAACTTGGTGTCGGCAATGATGATGCCGCGCTCAGCCGCATACGCCGCCGCCCACTTGTAGATCGACAGCGTGGCTTCGCGCACCTGCTCGGCGAGCTCGGGGCCGACGGCGGCCACCACAGCGTCGAAGCTCACGTTCTCGTCGTGGTCGCCCACGGCGGCCTTGGTGGACGGGGTGAAGATCGGCTCGGGCAACTGCTGCGCCTGCTTCAGACCGGCTGGCAGCTTGATGCCGCACAGCGAGCCGGTGGCCTGGTAGTCCTTCCAGCCCGAACCGATGATGTAGCCGCGCGCGATCGCCTCCACCGGCACCGGCTTCAGGCGGCGCGTCACCACGGCGCGCTTCTCATACAGCTTGAGGTCGGTACCGGCGGGCAGCACGTCGGCCAGCGGCACGTCGAGCAGGTGGTTGGGCACCAGGTGCGCGGTCTTGCCGAACCAGAAGTTGGAGATCTGCGTGAGCATCTCGCCCTTGCCCGGGATCGGATCGGGCAGCACCACGTCGAACGCGGACAGGCGGTCGCTGGCCACGATCAGCAGGCGGTTTTCCGGCAGGGCATAGACGTCGCGCACCTTGCCGCGATGGATCAGCTCGAGGCCGGGCAGGTTCGATTGCAGCAGGGTGGTGGGCACGTCGGTTCGCTCCAGGCTGGGCCGCCTGGCGCGCCAGGACGGATAAACGATGAGCAGGCCCGCGCGGGGCCTGCGAAGCGGTCAATTGTAGCGGGTGCCGCCTGTGCGGGACGTATCGCGACGTTCCGCCATGGCCCGGCGGGCGGCTCGCTGGCTGCTAGAATCGGCGCTTTTTGAGCCAGGGCCCCTGCGCATGGTCCAAACGCCCCGCATCCAAGCCGTGCCGCGATCGCGCCGTTGGCGCGCCGCTGCGCCGCTGGTCATCGCCGCATGCCTGCTGGCGAGCGTGCCTGCCATGGCGGCGGCTCCGGCCAAGCCGGCGCGTCTGGGGTTGTGCGCCGCCTGCCACGGTGAAACCGGCATGGCGCAGATTCCCGCCGCGCCCAACCTGGCCGGGCAGAAGCTCGACTACCTGCGCGAGGCCCTCCGCCAATACCGCGATGGCCGCCGCAACGTGCCCTTGATGCGCACGGTGATCGGCCCGGTCAGTGACGCCGACCTCGACGAACTGGCACGCTGGTACAGCGCGCAGACGCCGTCATCCCAAGGCAACCCATGACTTTCACCTGGACCCTCTGGCTCGCCCTGTTCGGCCTGATCTTCGGCCACGGCCTGCCAGGCGCCGTGGTCGGCGGCATCACCGGCTTCATCATCGACAGCCTGCGCCAGGGCCAGCGTCGTCGCGCCACGCCTGAGCAGGGGGGCTACATCAGCCCGTTGTTCAACGTGCTGGGCGCCGTGGCCAAGTCCGACGGCCGCGTGTCCGAAGCCGAGATCGCCGTGGCCGAGCGCGTCATGCAGCGCATGGGCCTGGAGCACGAGCAGCGCCGGCAGGCGATCACCGCGTTCAACCAGGGCAAGCAGGCGGAGTTCAACGTCACCCTGGCCATTGAAGAGCTGCGCCGATGGGTCGGCCTGCGCCGCGACCACGCCTTCCCGGTGCTGGATGTGGTGATCGAGACGGTGCTGGCCGAGGGCAACCCGCCGCCGGAGAAGATGGCCATCCTGCGCCAGCTGGCGTTCGCGCTGCGCGTGAGCGACATGGAGCTGATGGCCCTGATGGCGATGAAGGGCTATGCCTGGAACGCCGGCGGTTACACGCGCGGCCACACCAACTACGGCGGCGGTTATGGGAACGGCGGCTACGTGCCGCCCCAGCGCAATACGCAGGGTCCCGACCCGTACACGGTGCTGGGCATCTCGCGCAGCGTCGATGATCGCGCCATCAAGCGCGCCTACCGCAAGCTGATCTCCGAGCATCACCCGGATCGCCTGGGCGACCTGCCCGAGGCGATGCGCAAGCAGGCCGAGGCGCGCGCCAGCGAGATCAACGCCGCCTACGAGCGGATCAAGGCCGAGCGCGGCTTCAAATAAACTTGGCGTCGACCGCTGGGAGCGCACGCTGTGCGCGACATCGGCCGCCATGTCACTCCAGGTCGCGCACAGGGTGCGCTTCGACAGGAACCGTCAGCATGAGCAAGCAATCCAACGTCATCGCGCCGTCCATCCTCTCCGCCGACTTCGCCCGGCTGGGCGAGGACACCGCCAAGGTGCTGGCCGCCGGCGCGGACTGGGTGCACTTCGACGTGATGGACAACCACTACGTGCCCAACCTCACCATGGGCCCGATGGTGCTCAAGGCGCTGCGCGACTATGGCATCACCGCGCCGATCGACGTGCACCTGATGGTCAAGCCGGTGGATCGCATCGTGCCGGACTTCGCCAAGGCCGGCGCCAGCCTGATCAGCTTCCATCCGGAGGCCAGCGAGCACATCGACCGCACCATCGGCCTGATCAAGGATTCGGGCTGCCAGGCGGGACTGGTGTTCAATCCGGCCACGCCGCTGAGCTGGCTGGACTACGTGATGGACAAGCTCGACCTGATCCTGCTGATGTCGGTGAACCCGGGCTTCGGCGGGCAGAAGTTCATCCCCGGCGCGCTGGACAAGCTGCGCGAGGTGCGTCGTCGCATCGACGAGAGCGGCCGGGCCATCCGGCTGGAGATCGACGGCGGCGTCACCGCGGCCAACATCGGCGAGATCGCAGCGGCGGGCGCAGATACGTTCGTGGCCGGCTCGGCCATCTTCAATGCGCCCGACTACCGCACGGTGATCGAGGCGATGCGCCAGAACCTGGCGTCGGCCTGAGCGGGCCCTGCGGGCCCCACAAAAGAAAATCCCGGCGCAGCCTGCGCCGGGACAAGTTTCGTCGGAACGACGTGTGAGGAGACCACATGACGGCGACGGATCCACGGCAAGAATCCACGCCGTCAGCAGGTAGGACAGGCGCTGGCCGATTTGGTTCCCAATTCCTGCGAATGTCAGGCGATCGGTTCAGCCAAAAAAATCCCCGCCGTAGCGGGGAGGAACGTGCCAGAGGATGCGGCGAAAGACTTGGATTGAGTTGAACCTGGCGTTGCCGGTGGCCGGAGTCCTATTCCTCGCCCCCGGGCGGCCGGCGCGCTTCCCTGCACGTCGGCCGCCTCCATGCCTTCCACGGCAGATGAGAGAAGACGGCGGTTCAGCTCGCTGGCCACGGCGTGGGCCAGTCGGGTCAGTGGATGCTCATGACCAGGCCGAGCAGCAGCGCGCCCACCGCGAGCACGACGCGCAGCGGTTCGAAGCCGCGAAGTTCGGCGTTGGGGTCGACGGGTGGCTGGCCGTTGGGGCGCATGAAGCGGTTCTCCTGAGAATACGACGCCATTGGGCCTGTCCCCGGGGCGTCGCCGACGGCCCGAATGTGGCAGGACGCGGGCAAGTTCGGTCAGCCGTCTGACGGATCTTGCGTCAGCCTGGCGCAAGTATTTGCGTTACAGTCACCCGGCCTCCGTTCCGCGAAAAGGATGTTCGTGATGGCCCAGGGTGCTTTCCGTTGCCGGGTGCTGGTCCTCTGCCTCGCCATGGGCGGCGCGGCCACCAGCCATGCCACCTACGCTCCGCAGGTGGGGTCGGCCTCCAGCTCGGGCCCGACTCCGGCCGCCGCCGAGCCGGACCGAAGCCTCGACGAGGTCGCCCGGTCGTACTGTCCGCGCGGGCTGGAGCGCTTCCTGCCCGGCAGCTACTACTACTGCGTGGCGCGCCGTGAGCTGGCGCAAGGGCATGCGGCCCGCAGCGTTGCGGCCCTTGAGCAGGCGGCGCGCTGGGGCAGCAAGCAAGCCCAGTTTCTGCTGGGCGTCGGCTATACCCGAGGCGACAGCGCGCCGCTGGACCGCGCCCGCGGGCTGGCCTGGCTGGCGCTGGCGGCCGAACGCGGGGACGTGGTCTACCTGGGCGTGCTGAAGTCCGCCATGGCGCAGGCCAGCGACGAGGACAAGGCCGAGGCCGCGCGGTGGTACGGCCAACTGTTGCCTACCTACGGCGACGAAATGGCGGCGACGCGGGCCGAGCGTCGCTACCGGCGCGAGCGCGACGCCCTGACCCGCAACGAGGCCTATGGCGCCCAGGTGTGCATCGACGGGCTCAACGCCTCGCATCTGGAGGCAGTCCAGGAAAACGGCCGCGACAACAACTTCTGCCCCAGCCGCCAGCCGGTGTGGCTGGTGGCCCGTCAGGTCGACGTCCACGCCGCCGAGCTGTTCCAGGGCTGGGCCGGCCACGTCACGGTGGGCGAGTTGCAGAAGGCCTCTCGCCCGTAAGCATGAGCTGTGGCTCAGCGCCGATGGCATGTGGCGAAACGCGGGCATCAAGCAGCGACGGCTTGCATGCCGCTGACACACGCTGCACGCTGCGCGCCATTGCCATACCGGAGTGAGCCATGGGTCGCAGCATCGCCATCGTCGAGGACGAGCCACTGATACGCGCCAACTATGTCGAGGCGCTGACCCGCTTCGGCTACGAGACGCGTGGCTATGGTTCGCGCCATGAAGCCTCCGGCGCGTTCGCCATGCGCCTGCCCGAGCTGGTCATCATCGACATCGGCCTGGGCGACGAGCCGGAGGGCGGCTTCGACCTGTGCCGCGAGCTGCGCGCGAAGTCGGCCACCTTGCCGATCATCTTCCTCACCGCGCGCGACTCGGATTTCGACGTGATCTCCGGCCTGCGCCTGGGCGCCGACGACTACCTCAGCAAGGACACCAGCCTGCACCAGCTGGCCGCGCGCATCGCCGCGCTGTTCCGCCGCATCGAATCGCTGAAGGTGCCGACCTCGAGCGAGACGGTGATCGAGCACGGCCCGCTCAAGCTCGAGTCCGAGCGCATGCGCATCACCTGGAACGGCGAGGAGATTCCGCTCACCGTGACCGAATTCTGGATGGTGCACACGCTGGTGCGCTTCCCCGGCCACGTGAAGAATCGCGACCAGCTGATGCGCGAGGCCGAGCTGGTGGTGGACGACGCCACCATCACCTCGCACATCAAGCGCATCCGCAAGAAGTTCATCGCGGTCGCGCCGGAGTTCGACGCGATCGAGACGGTGCACGGCGTGGGTTATCGGTGGAGGCCGTGATGAAGTTGTTGGGCTGGATGCTGGCGCTGCTGTTCCTTTCGGCAGGCGTGCACGCGACTGACGCGTCGCAGGACAAGGCCGTGGTGATCCACGGCAAGGCCGATCGCGATGTTCCGGGATGGACCATCAAAACCATGGCGCCCGATGGCTGGACGCAGGACTGCTGCATCTATGCGCATGCCATCGGCGTGAACGAAGTGCTCTACAAGGGCGACTGGACCGGCGATCCCGAGCGGGTGATGGTGCTCAACGTTTGGCCGGCGAAAATGTCCTCGCTCGAAGCCGAGGTGCAGGACGACCGGCACAACTATCTGAATCGCGATCCGGCCGGCAAGGCGGGCGTGTTCGAGCTTCACAACAGCGCGGTGGCCTGCC
Organism: Dyella solisilvae; assembly: GCF_003351225.1. GTDB lineage: Bacteria > Pseudomonadota > Gammaproteobacteria > Xanthomonadales > Rhodanobacteraceae > Dyella > Dyella solisilvae. The sequence continues at coordinate 231,982 of NZ_QQSY01000002.1, read as the reverse complement.
GTGGGGTGCTCTACGAGGGCACGGACCACAAGGATGACGTCGTCGCGTTCTGCGATCCCGGCCTGGCGAGCGGCATCCGCTTCAGCTGGTCGATGACGCTGGCGCACGATGACCACGACAGGGATGCGCTGCTGGCGCTGTTCCGCCAGGTGGTGGAGCAAACCCGTTACGCCGTGGAGCAGGCCGATCACCCCGGCGCCGCCAAGGCCGCTCACTAAGCGCCTTTTCGGTATCGTCTGTTCATGACCCTGCGCCGCAAACTGCTGCTCGTCGCGCTGTGCACGCTGGCCCTCCCGGTGGCGGGCTGGCTGTACGTGCGACAGATGGAGACGCTGCTGCGCGAGGGTCAGGCGCAGGCGCTCACCGCGTCGGCCCGCGCGATGGCGCGCAGCCTGGTGGTCACCGATGCACCGCTGCCGCCCGCCGGGCCGGTCTGGTACGTGCAGCAGACAGCCAATCCGATCACCATCGACGGGTACGGCGACGACTGGGCGCCGCTGACGCCGTGGAGCCAGCCGCTGGACAAGCGTGGCAAGCTGCTGCTGGCCGAGGACGCCGACTGGCTGTATCTGTTTGCCGAAGTGCGCAGCGCGCAGCGTACCCGCGCCGACGCCGACGATCCGCGCGCGCTGGCCGCTGATCACCTGGTGCTCAGCCTGGGCAGGGGCGAACTGTCGCGCCGCTACCTGCTGGCAAGCGCCGCGCCTGGTCTGGTCACCGCGCGGCCGCTGGATCCGCCGGTCGATGGCTTGCCCAACCTGATTACCGCGCAATGGCAGGAGGACGGCGGCGGCTATCGCGTCGAACTGCGCCTCCCGCGCAGCCTCAAGCTCGACGCGCTGGGCCTGGCCATCTACGACCCGACCAACGGCGGCGATCCGCAGTCGGTGCAGGCCCGCCCGCTGGTGGCTTATTCGCCCGCCTTGTCCAAGGAGCTGTCGCAGCTGGCGCTCGATGGCGTGCAGGCCCGCGTGCTGGCGCCGCAGGGCTGGCTGCTGGCGCAGACCGGGCATCTGGCCGCGCCGGCGACGGCGCCGGGCGACCAGCCTGGCTGGTTCGCGGCCCTGGTCTATCGCTTCCTGCTCGCTGATCAGGTGGGCGAAGCCGAATTGTGGATGCAGGACGTGCCGAAGCTGGATGCCGCCGAAGTGAACCAGGCGAGCCGGGGCAAGCCGGCCACGCTGTGGCGGCAGGGCGAGGCGCGAGGCAGTGTGGTGCTTGCCGCCGCGGTGCCGATCGAGAGCGACGACCAGGTGCGCGGCGTGCTGTTGCTGGAACAGGCCAGTCGCGCCGTGCCGCTGCTGGCCAATCGCGCACTGCTGGGCCTGTTGCTGACCAGCTTCGGCGTGCTGCTGGTGGCCGGTGCGATCCTGCTGGTGTTCGCCACGCGCCTCAGCATCCGCCTTGGACGCCTGCGTGACGCCGCCGAGCGGGCGCAATTGAACGATGGACGTCTGGACGAGCCGTTCCCCATGACGGGGGCGGAGGACGAGATCGGCGATCTCGCACGCAGCTTCGAGCGGCTGTTCGAGGTCGTCGGTGGCTACACCGATTACCTGCGCACGCTCGCCTCCAAGCTCTCGCATGAGCTGAACACGCCGCTGGCCATCGTCAAATCCTCGCTGGACAACCTGGAGCACGCGCTGCAAGCGCAGCAGGCGATGCCGCCGGACGCGCAGCCGTACATGTTGCGCGCGCGCGACGGTGTGGCGCGGTTGGGGCAGCTGGTGCGCGCGATGAGCGAAGCGAGCCGGATGGAGCGCGCCATCGCAGCCGCCGAGCCGGAGGATGTGGATCTGGTGGCCGTGGTGCGTGGCTGCGGCGAAGCCTATCGCCCGCTGGCCGGCACGCGGCGACTGGAAACCGAGCTGCCTGATGGTCCGATGATGATGCACTGCGCGCCCGAGCTGATCGCGCAGGCGCTGGACAAGCTGTTCGACAACGCGTTGTCGTTCACCCCCGAGCAGGGCTGGTTGCGCCTGTCCCTGCGCGCGACTCAGCACGGCGCGGAAATCGAGCTGGCCAACCAGGGCCCACCATTGCCGGCGGCGATGCAGGGCCGCCTGTTCGATTCACTGGTGAGCCTGCGCGACAAGGCCACGCCAGGCGACGCCCCACACCTTGGCCTCGGCCTCTACGTGGTGCGCCTGGTCGCCGAGCGACATGGCGGCGTGGCGCTGGCGCGCAATCTAGAAGACGGCAGCGGCGTCGCGTTCACCCTGCAATTGCATGGGATGCCGCGACAGCGACTTTGATGCGAGGCGCAATCGCGAAGTCGACGGACATCGTGTCGTCGAGCTTCCGTCGCCATGGCGCATAACGGCCGCTGGCTTCGCAGTCCCCCTGCGGAAAGAACGCCGAGTCATGCACGAAAGGCATCGTTGAATCCGAATGCGCGCGAGTGGCGCCGAGTACGCCAAGGTAAGCAGGCACATGCGTCACGTATGGTCAGTGGCTGTTCTTGTCTCAGCTGACCTTGCAGATACGTGTCGAGTACCGGCATGAGGTTGATGGGCAGCCACGCTGCGCCGGCTCCGCGGCAGAGCCCCGCTTGACCGCGAGTGGATGCGCTTTGAGCACGAACCGCCACCCGGCCGGATGGTCAGAATCAACGCATGCCGATTCGTAGAGCCGGATGCCGCCTCTTGCATGGCTTGCGCGACTTGCCCAGGTCTTGCGTACTGCCGCGTACGGCATCCACCCACAAAGCCGAACGGATTGCCGCTAAGCCAATTTAGATCTAGGTCAAGTGGCGGGATGGTCCGCAAATCACACTGTCGGCCGGGATGCGGTGGTCACTTTTCGAAAGCGTCGGCTTGATTCGATCAAGGTCGATGGCAGGCCTATGGATGGGTCTTTTCAAGTTCGGGTGTGACCTCGCTTGCGGAGTGTGTTGAGTGTGTTCGGTAGACGGTGTGCAGGGGATTTCGTGAGTTTCGGAAAGTCCAAACTGACATATGTGCTGGCCATAGCCTCGACGGTCTCAGTGGCGCCTCAAGCCTCGCTTGCGGCCGCAGAGCCAGACCGCGCCGAGCCCGTTGGCATCTCGGTTCCCGATGCCGACATGGCATGGCTGACGGAGCTTGGCTACGAGGCGATCAGCTACGACACGTACGATGCCGCCAGGGTCGAGTTTCCCGCGGGTCCATGGGGCATCGGCCAACCCAGCGAGGTCCAGTCCGTCGAAGGCGAGCAGACGGTGATCGCCTACGCGGCGCCGCCCGCAGCAGGCATTGCGAGCGTGGCGCGTCAGCTGGATACCCGGCTGAGCGCGCTCGGCTATCGTCTCGACTACCGTTGTGACGGGGCGTCCTGTGGCGACAATTACGATTTCGCCTATGTCACCAGTCGACCCCTGCGCGATGCCTACGCGCACCGGCAGGGCCCAAGCATCGATCGAATTCTCGTCGCCTCCGAGGACGGACTGCACTACCGGCTGCTGAAGAAGACGGGCGAGTCCGGAGGCGACATGTTGAGCGTCACCCTCACGGATCATGCGGATCGCCACGTGCCCGTGGGGGTCGTGCTTCGTATCACCAGGAAGTACCGCGAGGTCGCGTCGGACGAGCCGGCCGGGGCTTCCCTGGCGCAACAGGTCGTCCATTTTGTTTCGGCCAGTGCCGAGGTCGACGAGCAGGCGGACGCCGCTCTGAGCGGCGTGGCCGCATGGATGAAGCGTCATCCGCGGGCACGCATCGCCATCGTCGGATACAGCGATGCACAGGGTGACGAGCGGGGCAATCAGGTGCTTTCCGAACAACGCGCCGCGAGCGTGGAAAACATGCTGAAACATACCTATGCCATCGCACCGGATCGCCTGGATACGCACGGCAACGGTGCGTCGTCTCCCATCGGAGACAACGCCATGGAGAGTGGCAGGGCGCAGAACAGGCGCGTCGAATTCCATGAACTCGATATCCAGAGCCATCCGGGTTCCATGTAGTTCGCGGTTTGGAAGGCTCGTCAAGCCTTCCGGTGTGGCGGGCGTGTACCGCAGGCTGGTTATTCAATCCAACTCAAGGAAGCACACAACATGAAGCAGTTGCAAAAGCCACAAGGTATCCGCAGGCGTCAGCGCGGCCAGGGCATGACCGAATACATCATCATCGTTGCCTTGATCGCCATTGCGGCCATCGCGGCGTTTACGTATTTCGGCAATATCGTCCATGGCCAGGTGGGCAATATGGCGGCCGAGCTGGGCGGCAAAAAGCAGGACAACTCGAAAGTTCTGGAGAATGCGAATAGCGCGAAAAGCGAAGCAGCAAAGGATAAGCGTCTAGACGATTTTAAGAACGACACGGCTAGGTGATGACACTCACCCGTCGGAGTCCTAGGGCTTCGACGGTCTTTCTTCATGGTTTGTAAGGGATAGACAAACATGCGATCTGAATTGAAATGGCTGGCCGCGGCCTTGTTGGCATGGCCCCTTTTCGCCGCCGCGACAGATGATGATGACCATGGGTCCAAGGATCATCCGCTGGTGTCGCGCTTCGCCGGCTCCTATATCCGCGACTACAAGGTTTTCGACTTTGACACCCTGAGGCTGCCGCTCGGCCCCGTGCCCGAGTACAAGCACGACCGCCTTGACGCCGGCGCCAAGATCAAACAGGTGGAAGGCAAGATCACCAATATCACCTATGTGCTGCCGAAAAACAAAAGCCTGCTGGAAGTCCAGCGCAATTATGAGCAGGCGCTGGCGCAAGGCCCGTTGCAAACGGTGTATAGCTGCCACAGCGAGGCTTGCGGCCTGGGCATGCATTGGCTGATGGACTTCGATCAGTCGTCCCGTTTCGGATCCGCCATTTGTGATTCCAGCAGCGAGGGTGCGGCGGCCTATGTGGCACGAACCACCCAGCCGTCGCCGGAGGCCTATGTCTTTATCTACCTGTGCTCAAACGGTGCAGGTTCGCAGATCGTGGTGCGGCAGCGCATCGTCGAGGTACGTGCGATGGCTCAAGGCCAGGTCAGCGTGCGCGATGCGAGCTATCTCGAGCAGCAACTGGCCGGGGCAGGCCATGTCGCCGTGGATGGCATTTACTTCGATACGGCTTCCGCGACGATCCGGCCCGAGTCCAAGCCGGCGCTCGAGATGATGGCGGCGGTGCTGCGGCAGCGGCCCGATCTCAAGGTCTATGTCGTCGGTCACACCGACAATCAAGGTAATGAAGCCGCCAATACGCAGCTATCGAAAAGCCGTGCCCAGGCGGTGGTGCAGTCGCTGACGAAAAACTTTGGCATCTCGCAGGAGCGCGTTCAGGCGCGTGGAGCAGCGTCATGGAGTCCGGTGGCGTCCAATCACAGCGAAACCGGCATGGCCAGCAACCGACGTGTCGAGATGGTCGAACAGTAATGGACGTTGCGTATCGCCAAGGGAGTGCGTTCATGGGTCGCCAAGGCATCGATAAAGCACAGCGAGGTCAGGGCATGACCGAGTACATCATCATCGTGGCGCTTATCGCCATTGCCGCCATTGCCGCCTTTACCTACTACGGCAACATCGCGCGCCTGCACACCGATGCCATGGCCTCGGAGCTGGCAGGCAAGAAGAGCGACAACATCCAGGTAGCCAACAAGTTCAATGTCGACGCGGCGGCTCAAGAAGCGACGCAGCCCAAGGATCTGTCTGACTACAAGAACGTGACGGCACAGTAGTAGCAATTATTGCCCTAGGGATGGGGTCGCGCCAGCTCGTCCTTTACGCATGCCTGTACTCATGGAGGAGCCGTGCTGCGTCATGTTTCTCAAGGGGGCTCATGCATCTGGAAGCCAACGGGGGGATAAGACCTCCCCTGGCGCATATTCAAACTCAATACGGACCAATCGCCTCTTGTCCGGTGTTTGGCAGCAAACGAAGAGGTCGCACAGGTCAAGTCCATGCCTATTGAGTGGGGAAAATGCGAAATGCGCTGGCCTTCTCGCACCAGGGCGATGCGTGTTGCCCGCGGACAGGCCATGCCTATCGTGCTGCTTTTTCTGGCGGCGCTCTGCGTTGGTCTGCTGGTGCTTTTCAATACCGGTCAGGTCGTCAGCAAGAAAACCCAGCTGGTGCAGACGGCGGACGCAACCGCCTACAGCGTGGCCGTCAGTCAGGCCCGCGCCCTGAATTTTGCCGCCTATATGAACCGTGCCGAGGTGGCCAACGAGGTAGCCGTGGCGCAGATCGTGAGCATCTATTCGTGGATGAACTTCGCCCAGACGGGCGCTACCAACATGTCAGTCGCGGCGAAGGTTGCCGGCGCGCTGCTCAGCGAAATAGGTATTGGCGTCGTGTTGCTCGAGATGTCCGAGGTGCTGGATGAGATCAACAGCGTGCTCAATCAGGTGCGCCACGGAGCGCGCGCGGCATTCGAGGCCATCGTGACGTCGGTGGGAGCGTTGAATTTCGCCTACTCGGAAGCTGCGAAGGCGTCGGTCACACAGGTCCATCTCTATGCTGACGGCGACTTGGTGGCAAGACGTACCGTAGAAGCCAACAATCGGGCCAATGCCGATGCAGGTATGCAGCTAAGCGCCTCCACGAATGTGGTGCTGTTGGGTCAGGTGCGCACGCTGGCGGGATATTTTCCCATTTACAAGATTCTGCCAAATGGCCCTGGAGGGACGATGAGCGAATCCACGCAAACGCCCGGTGGCGAGCGCCTGAAGAACGTCGTGATGCAGGCGCGCGATCCGTATACCCGGGCGCGCAGTCAGCGCATAGGCGGGAGTCTTCTGCTCATTCGAGCCTCGCTCACCATGGCCGGTGGCACGGACTTGCAGGGCTACCACCGCTGGGCAGGCATGGACACGTTTCGTTTCCTGATCGAAGAGAAGAGGCCCACATGGTCAGGCTTCAAGTGGAAGACCGCCTTGGATCTACCGCTTGCGTGGGGGGCCGCGCAGGCGGTTGCCAAATCCGGTAGCTGGAGCAGCTATCCGTTGCTACCCGGCATCAATAACGGCCGCGGCTGGAGCTCGCCCTACGACAACAAGCGCTACACCCCCTATAACGGCGCGGGCGGTAACGGTTTCGTGGGGCGGTTGGCGGCCATTGACCCTGCCGGCAGTGATTCGCCGGACAACGCCCTGCTGAGGGACCGGGCGTTGCAGAAGGACAAACCCCGGCTACAAGAATACCCCGACACCTCCAACGACCCGCGCAGCCCGATTGTCAGCGCTCGCGCTTCCAGCACGAGCGACTGGCCCATCGTCAGTGTGGAGGTGGAGCAGGCTCTCGACGCCCTCCATACCAGCACGCATCTGGAGGGCATGGGCGCCGGCCAGTTCACGGTGCCCGAAACGGCCCGGGGCGACAAGTTGCGCGCGGTAGCCTCAGCACAGGTGTATTTCGCCCGGCCGCGGACGCTGTTTGCGCGCGCCGACGGCAAGCGCGAGCTGGCCAACCTGTTCAGCCCGTATTGGCAGGTGCGGCTGGTGGACACGCCTGCCGCGGTCAAGGCGCAGTTTCTGGCGCTCGACGGGATCGCACCATGAACGCCGCCGTTCCGTTTTACGGTGTGGGCGTGGTGCTGCTGGGGCTGGCGCTGGTCGCCTGCTCAAACGAGGCGCCCGCCGACAGCCACGCCTCCAGCTCAGCCACCCTCGCCGTCGCGGACGCCGTCACCGGACGGCAGGCCACGCGCGAGGACGCGGACCGGGTGCCGCTCGAGCCTATCTATATCGAGCAAGTCCTTTTCACGCGGACCGATGAGGCCGCGGATATCTCGTACGAGGAGTCGCTTTATTACAGCGCGCTCGAGGGGAGCCAGCGGGAGCTACCGGGCGGTTCCAATATCCGGGTGGTGCCGCTGGGCGAGGATGAGGTGAAGAAGCTCGGCCGCGAACACTAGCGGATCTGGATCGAGCGCAACCGCATGGCCGTGCGTTCGGAGTACTGGACGTGGGATGTCAAGACCACCATTGGGAGTGGCGGCGGATCAATGGAATTCGTGCTCGTCACAAAGATCGGGCAGGACGCCAATGCTGAACTCACGGCCCCTGACCGACCGCATGCCGATCCCGAGGGCGAGGCGGTATCGGCGAAGCTGGGCTGGCATAAGGCCGCCATGTCGACCGTCGCGGGCCAGGCGTGCCGGTCCTGGCGCAGCGACCAGGGCGCCGAGCTATGCCTGTGGGACGGCCAGGGCAAATGGGATTTTGGCCAGGAGGGGGGGTACCCCAGGTACCCCACGGCGCTGTGCGCGACCCGCGGCGACATTCATTACGACTGCGGAGGGGTGCCGATATTGCGCGCCGTGCCCGCCCAGGGCGGTGAATGGAGCATCACCACCTTGCAGATGACGGTGGGCGAGCACTTCGATGACGCCGTGTTTGCCATGCCCGCGGCAAGCGGCATGGACAGCCAAGATGCGTCGGGGCCATAGCTTCACCATGACGATGCATACCCATGGCGCTCGTGGATGCAAAGCCAGACAAGGTGGCCAGGCCATGACCGAATTCGTCATCAGCTGCGTGGTGTTGGTACCCCTGCTGGTCTTGGTATCGCTGCTGGCCAAATACATACATGTCAAACATCAGGCCATGGCGGCTTCGCGCATGGCGGCCTGGGAAGCCACCGTGGGTCAGGACTATGCGCTGCCTGGCAAGGCCGCGCAGGAAGTCTTGATTCGAACGCGCGTCTTTGGCGATGCCAGGGACGTGATGTCCAGCAAGCCGCCGACCAGCCCGAAGACACTTGCCGACGCCATGCTCACGACGCATGCGGGTAAGGAATTGATCAAGTCCGAGGGCGCCACCCTTGGCGTCTATAGCAGTACGACTTCACCGGGCCTGCTCGAAGAGGCGCTCAAGTTCCTAAGGCCGCTGTTCAGTCTGACCGGCGGCAGCTTTCCGCCCAACGCCAATGGCTGGATCACCGCCGAAGCCACTATGGCGACGGAAAAAATCACCACCACCAGCGACACGCCTGCAACCTTGGCTGCCCCTTTCGATACGACGCCCTTTGCCGTGACCGCCAGGACCGTGTTGCTGGCCGACGCCTGGAATGCTTCCGGTCCCGGCGAAGGCAGTAATGGCCGGCCCTTGTCCGGCGCGGGCCAGCGTTCGGTTCGGCAGCAGGTGCGTGCGCTGGTGCCTTCAGCATGGCTTGGCGACAGCACCTTCGGAAAGCTGACCGAAAATATCCCTTCCTGGCTTCCTTTCATTGGCGAGATCCACAACTTGCAGATCGGCCGCATGAGTGTGGACGTCGTGCCCTCTGACAAGCTGCAGAACTATGACAGCAAGCCGTAGCTGGTTATTTGTCTGCGGGCTCGCGCTGGCTGTGATGGCGCCGCTGCGGGCCGCCGCATGGGAGGCGTGGCCGGAGGTGCCGCCGCCGCCGGAGGCGGAAGTGGCCGCCGTCGCCTCGAACATGGTGTTCAACGGGGTGAGCATGCGTGCCACCACCTTCAAGTCCAGTCGATCCAGCGAAGAGATCGTCGCGTTCTACGCGCGTCTGTGGGGCAAGCAGGCGGTGACCGGCGACATGGCCGGTTGGCGTGTCGTCGGCCACCCGCAGGACGGCTACTACCTGACGGTGCAGGTCCGGGCGGAAGGTCAGGGCAGTACAGGCCATATCGGCGTGATGCGGATTACCGATCGTGATCCGCCGAAACCGGGAAGCGATTTCCCCACTCTGCCGGGCACGCGTGTCCCCAACGACATCCGTTATCCCGACGACCGGCCGCCGGTGCGCACGCTGCTGCTGATCAATAGCAGGACACCCTATGAAAATGCCTCGTTCTATGAGCGGACCCTGGCGGCGCAGCAATGGCAGAAGGTATCGCATGACGCGTGCCGGCCTGGGGCAAGCCAATGCACCGATCGTTATGTCCGGGGAACCCAGAACATGGACTTGTCGATGGCCTCTGGCGAAAACGCACAGACGCGCATCGTGGTTATCTTGCTGAATTGATGGAAGGGGAGTTGACATGACTGCCGGTATTCGCATGAAGCGAAGAAATGGAGGCTGCGCCGTGAGACGACAGTGCGGCGCGGCCACGGTCGAATACATCGTGGTGCTTGCCGTGATGGTCGCCGTTCTGACCGAAGGCGGTGTTTTCACCAACCTCTGCAATGCGATCCGTGAGATGTACGGCGCCTTTGTATATGCACTCTCGATGTCGTGGATCGTATGAAGCTGCCTTCGTCAAAGCTTGCCTGGCGTCCCAACAAGAATGCCGTACTCCTTCTGATAGCGATCGCCTTCGGCATCGCCGCCAGCCTTCTCGCGACGCGTTACCTCCAAAGTGAAGTGGACAGGCGCACTTCGACCGTCGAGACAAAGACGACGAAGGTGGTCGTGCCGACTCAGGATCTTGCCCCAGGCGACACGATCAGCCAGGCCGTAATTTCCGCGCGCGACATTCCACAGGATCTGGTCCCCGCCGATGCCATTTTGCCTGAGCACTACGAGGAGTACGTGGGGCGCATATTGCGCGGGCCAGCGACGCGCGGGGTACCGCTGAGCACTGGCATGCTTGAAGCCTCCTTCGAGCATCTATCCAAGATCATCGCGGCCGGGAAGGTGGCGTTCACGTTTTCGGTGGACGACCTCAACTCCATTTCGAGCATGGTCGTACCGGGCGACCACGTCGATATCCTTTTGATCGCGTCCAACGACAAGACCGACGTGCTTCTGCCGGTCCTATCCGATGTACTCGTGCTTGCGACGGGCCTCAAGACGGAAGGGGTCAATGCGAGTGTCGGCAAGGTCGACGCTGCTGCCTCCTACTCGAACCTGACCATCGAGGTGACTCCCGCCGACGCGTCTCGACTGGCGGTGGCCGAAAAGATCGGTCGTTTGCGTATTTCGCTCCGCCGCGCGCCTGCGGAGGACGTCATTGAATTCGGTCGCTTTACCAAGGAGCAACTGTTGAAGAGCGGCGTAGGCAAGGGACGGGAAAGGGATATCGAATTCATCATTGGTGGAAAAAATGGCTAGATCAATGGAATGGCGCTGGCCTGTGAATGGCCTGTATAGAAACCTGGGCTACGGCATCCTGAGCGGTATGGCCTTGCTTCTGTTGCTGCTCTCGCCCGGACTATCCCGCGCGGCTCAGGTCGTGGCCCTGCCCGATGAGGTGACGCTGTATGCGGGCCAGGCCACCGTGTATTCGGTGGACGATGAGGTGTCCAGAGTGGCGGTGGGACGTGGCGAGGTGGTGGAGGTCAAGCCGATCGACGGCAGGCAGGTGGTGCTCATCGGCGGCGCGCCGGGCAATACCACCGTGTGGCTCTGGTATGGCGACGATGTCCAAAGGAACGTCATCATTCACGTGAAGCCGGACAGCAATACGTTGAATCTGGCCCAGCGCGTCAAGAAGATCATAGGCTCAACCGCAGGGGTAGAAATCACACCCATTGGCGACAATATCGTGGTCTCGGGCGAGGAGCTTCCTGAAGTCATTGCGGATCGTCTCGACATCGTCAAGAAGGCGTATCCGCAGATCATCAATCTCGCGCGCAAATCGGATACGGAATTGCGGCCCATGGTGCTCATGAAGGTCCGCATCATGGAGTTCGACAAGAACGCATTGCGCAATCTCGGCGTCAATTGGGATACCGCCATCGCGGGCCCCACGGGCGCCTTGCTGCACGACTTCCATACCAATTCGCTATTTCGTCCCACGGAAAGCTTCTTGAGTGCGCAGAACCTGCCGCTGCGAGTCAATGGGTGGGCGTCATACCTGGGCATTGCCACCAACATCAATTCCACCATCAACTTGATGGAGCAATCCGGCAAGGCGTTCGAGCTCGCCTCGCCTCAATTGACGGCACGTAGTGGCGGCGTGGCTGACTTCCTCGTCGGCGGTGAAATACCCATACCGCAGAGCGCCGGGTTCGGCACCACCACGGTCGAGTACAGGCCCTATGGCATCAAGCTGCATATCGAGCCGGTGGTCAATGCGCGCAACGAAATTTCTACCGTCGTCAAGACAGAAATCAGCCGCATCGACCCCAGTATCACCGTTCAGGGGATACCCGGCTTTCTCACGCGCCAGACCAGCGCGGAAATAAACCTGAAGCAAGGCCAGACGGTGGTTCTTTCCAGTTTGGTCGACAGTACCGCTTCGCAGGCCGTCGACAAGGTGCCAGGGCTGGGCAGCATTCCCATCTTGGGGGAGCTCTTCAAGTCGCGCAATTTTAGGGCCAATCGCACTGACCTGGTGGTTTTCGTCACGCCTTACGTCATCACGGCCGATTCGCGGGAAAACCGCGATGGCATCGAACACAGCGAAGCGCTGAGGCAGGACTTCCGCAACGCCTTTGGGGGCGACATAGTCGATTAATGCTGCGATGTTTCAGATATCTATAAAAACGGCAGGCGCTCCCGTACGTACGGTGAAGTGTCTTCACTCATCGTGCGGTATCGGTCGCGCGGAAACCAACCTGGTCATGCTCCACGGATGGGACATCGACGACGTTCACGCCGAACTGGTCGAGCTGCGCGACGGCGTGCACGTGCAAGTGCGCAGCAAGCGCTCGCTGGTGAAAGTCGACGGGCAGGCGGTGGCTTCGAGTGCGGGTCCGCTCAAGAGCGGGCAGGCCGTGAGCATCGGCGAATACCATCTGCAGGTGCTCTGCGATGATGTGCGCCGCGAAGACGCGCCGGCCAGGCCGCCGTCGACGGCCACCATCCCCCAGTCTCCGTCCGTATCGCGGGAACGTGCGGGTCCTTCGGCTGTTGAACGAAAGCCGGAGGCGCACCACGATCAGCGTGAAATGGTCGACTTGTATGTCGCCTGGCGCGTACGCGTCCACGCGGAACTGGTCAAGCAGATGGACTTGCGCCGCGTCGATGTGCGCAGCATGAGCGACGGCGAGCTTCGTCGAACCACCTCGGAGCTGATCCAGGACATCATCGAGAAATTGCGCAAGGAGCTTCCGGGCACGATTTCGCCGCGGGTACTGGCCAAGCAGGTTCTGGATGAGGCGATCGGACTTGGCCCGCTGGAGGACATGCTGGCCGACGAAGCCATCACCGAGATCATGGTCAACTCATGGGATCAGATTTTCGTGGAGCGATCGGGGAAGCTGGAAACGAGCGCCGTGGCCTTCACCAGCGAAAAGGCCGCGCTTTCCGTGATCGAGCGTATCGTCGCGCCCCTTGGACGGCGAATCGACGAAAGCTCGCCGATGGTCGACGCTCGCCTGAAGGACGGTTCGCGCGTCAATGCGGTGATTCCTCCTGTCGCCCTGCGTGGCCCGGGCATGACCATCCGAAAGTTTTCCAAGTTCCGGTTGGTGGGCGACGACTTGCTGCGCTTCGGTTCGTTGAATCAGGCCATGTTGAGCTTTCTGGAGATTGCGGTGCGCGAGAAGATCAGCATCGTCGTTTCCGGCGGTACCGGTTCGGGAAAGACGACGCTTTTGAATGTGCTTTCCAATTTTATTCCCGAGGACGAACGAATCGTCACCATCGAGGACGCGGCTGAGCTGCGCCTGTCGCAGCCCAATCTGGTGGCCCTGGAGGCGCGTCCGCGCAATGCGGAAGGAAAGGGCGAAATTTCCATCCGCGACCTGGTGCGCAACGCCTTGCGCATGCGCCCGGACCGTATCGTGGTCGGAGAGTGCCGAGGCGGCGAGGCATTGGACATGTTGCAGGCAATGAACACCGGTCATGAAGGATCGATGACCACGGCCCATGCCAATACGCCGCGTGATGCCATTTCACGACTGGAAGTGATGAGCCTGATGTCCAGCATGGACCTGCCTATCTCCGTCGTGCGCGAGCAGATCGCCTCGGCCGTCGAGTTGGTGATCCAGCAGCGACGGTTTCCCTGCGGTTCTCGCAAGATCACCAGTATTTCGGAGGTGACTGGTATTGAGAGCGGTGCGCTCCAATTGCAGGAGGTCTTCAGGTTCCATGTCACCGACCACGGGGGGCGCAACGGCAAGGTACGCGGACGTTTTGTGGCGACAGGCGCCGTGCCCGAATTCTACGAGCAACTCGCGGAACGAGGCGTGTCAGTGGATCTGTCCATCTTCGATCCGGTGGCGAGTGAGGCGGCATGACGGTGACCTGGATTGCATTGTGCATGCTGGTTCCCATGGTCTTTCTTGGATTCCTCGCCTTGCGCGCCATGGACGGCTTCTATCGACGCTATCGCGACACCTTCGTCGAACAGGCGCGGTTCAATTTGACGGATATGTTTCTGTTTATCGACATCCGACGCCTGTACCAGCTGAATGCAGTGATGGTGGTGGTCATATTCGTACTCGCTTGGCTGTTCACCAGCAATATGGTCGTGGCCTCGCTATGTCTGCTGGGCGCATTGTTTCTGCCGCGCATCGTCTACAAGAAATTGCGGCAGCGCCGACTGGATAGATTGCAGCAGCAATTGCCTGATTCACTGCTCATGCTGTCGGCAAGCCTGAAGGCTGGCCTGGGCTTTGGTCCTGCCATGGAGAACGTAGTCAAAGAGTGCGAGCCGCCACTGGGGCAGGAACTGGCACTGGTCCTGCGCGAGCAGCGCATGGGCGTCAAACTCGACGACGCCCTGGGTCACCTGGCCGACCGGGTGGCCGTGCAGGACGTCGCGCTGTTCGTCGCCGCGGCGCGCATCGCACGCGAGGTGGGCGGCAATCTCGCGGACAGCCTCGCCTTGCTCTCCGATACGCTTCGCCGCCGATTGACCATGGAAGGAAAGATTCGCTCGCTGACTTCGCAAGGGCGACTGCAGGGCATCGTCATGGCCATGCTGCCCGTTGGCATTACGGCGTTCTTGTCGATCACCTACCCGGAAACCATGAATGGTCTTTACCACACGCCGCTGGGCTGGGGGATATTGGTGGTGTGCGCGGTCATGGGCTATATCGGCTATCGCGTTTGCCGCAAGATCGTGGACATCGACGTATGAGCCTCGCCCTCTACCTGATCGTGGGGTCCTGCGGGATTTGCATAGCGGTCATTGCCTATGTTCTTTTCGCCGGCTATTTCAAGGATCGCGGTGACGTACGGACCTATAGCGATCCCCTGCCGCTCGCGCTGCGCCTGCTTTGGCCCGTGGTGCTTGCCGTGGTGCCGAAGGTGGCGCCCAGGCTGAAGCCGTCGCTGCTGGAGCGCACGCACCGGCAGCTACAGAGCGCGGGACTCGAGTTCATTATGCGTCCGGAGGAGTTCCACGCCCTCAGGATGGTATCCGGCGCCTGCGGCATGGCCATGCTCCTCTCGGTGATGATCATGCTGGACAAGATAGCCTTCGGTCCGATGTCGCTGGCGTTGCTGGTAGGAGGGGGCTGCGGCTATTTCTATCCCAATCTCTGGCTCAAGGAGCAGCGCGAGAAGCGTCGGCGCTCCGTCATCAAAGACCTTCCCATCTATCTGGACTTCATCACGCTGTCGGTCGAGGCCGGCCTCAACGTCACCGGCGCCATCGAGCAGGCGGGTCTCAAGGGGCCTCCCGGCGCTCTCTCATCGGAATTCGGGCGGCTTCAGCGCGAACTGCGCGCGGGCCTGCCACGCAGCGACGCACTGAAGCGCATGGGTGAACGGATGGGCATCCCGCAGGTTTCGGGTCTGGTCGGAGCCCTGATCCAGGCCGACCGCGTCGGCGCCAGCCTGGGCGATGCTTTGCGTGCGCAGGCGGATCAGCGGCGGCAGGAGCGCTTTCAGCGCGCTGAAAAGCTCGGTCTGGAAGCTCCGGTCAAGATGATGTTGCCCCTGGTGATGTTTTTCTTTCCCCAGGTATTCATCGTGCTCGCCTACTTCATCTACTCGAAGATGAAACAAGAGGGGGTTCTCTGATGCGCGCAGGTTTTCTCATGCACGGTGCGCGTTGCGTGATACCTCGGGTGTGGCGCACCGAAACGGCCGTCGAACGGTTGCGCGGCCTGATTCTCCGTGAACATCTCGTGGGGGAGGGGAGCGGTTTTCTCCTTTCTCCCTGCGGTGATATCCATACGTTCTGGATGCGGAAGTCTATCGATGTCGTCTTCATGGACGCTGGTTACCGTATCGTGGCGTTGCGCGAGAGTCTGCCGCCGCGCCGCATCGCGTGGGAAAGGCGTGCCTGGCAGACGCTGGAGCTGGCCGATGGCATGCTCGGTCGACTTAGGCCGCGAATAGGGGACAAATGGTCATGGGTTTCCCATTGATGGATCGTTGGACGCCAGTACTGGCGGTTGCGGCGGTTCTTTGCGGCTGCACCGGGCCATCGGCCCATCGTCATGGCATCGACATCAATAGCCAGCTGGCCATACAGAAGCATGCCGAGGATGCCTACAAGTCGGGGCGCTATGCCGACGCCATTGCCGACTATCGTGTGCTGACCGCAGACATGCCGAAAAATGCAGACTATTGGTACAGGATGGGCAATGCGCTCGTGCGCATGGACAAGCCCGACGATGCGGTGCTGGCCTACCAAGCCGCACTGCTGCGCAACCCCGAGCATGCGGGCGCCTGGCACAATCTGGCCATCGTGAGACTCCGTCAATCCATCGCGGCACTCGAGCAGACCAGCAATATGGCCAAGGACGATGCACGACTTCGCGAGTCGAGCATGGTCTTGGCCAAGGCGTTACGCGACCTTTCGGTCGAGCGCGCCGCCACCGACGAGACGGGTGCCGCGCCTGCAAAAGCGGGTCCGCTATGAAAGCCACCAGGCAAACTGCGCAATACGGACAGGCCACCGTCGAATTCGTGATCATCGCGATGGTTCTGTTTACGCTGCTGCTAGGCATTTTCCAGATGACCCTGGTCTATCGCGCCAAGGCAACACTCGACTATGCCGCGTATGAGGCGGTGCGTAGCGGCGCGACTAGCCATGCGTCCCAATCGGCCATGCGCGAGGGCCTGGCGCGCGGCCTCATGGCCCTCTATGCACATAGTTCCGACACTCAGGGTGCGGTGGAAGCTTATGCTAAGGCACGACTGGATCTGGCGCTTCCCATCGGCAGCACCATCGAGATCATCAGTCCCACGCAGGCGGCATTCGACGATTTCGCCGAGGCGCAGGACGACCAGAAATCCACCCGGGCAATCCCTAACGACACCTTGGCTTTTCGCAGCAGGGGCGTGGGCTCCCGTAGTGGCATGAACGTGCAGGACGCCAATCTGCTGAAAGTCAGGGTGGTCTACGGCTATCCATTGGTCGTCCCATTTATCGGTGACGCCATCACCGGTTGGATGCAATTCGTGGGCTCGTACAGTGCGCAGGAGCGCCTCATGCTGGCGTCCGGCCGGTTGCCGATCGAGGCTTCCGCCACGGTGCGCATGCAATCGGCCATCAACGATCGGACAGCGTTGCCAGCGCGTTGAGGTGCAGGCCTCATGCGTGGTGCGCACGCTTGCTGCTGTTCAAGAAGAATAGCCGATGATCGGCGGCCCTCGATACTACTTCATTTCCCCAAGTGTCCATCCGCCGGCACCGGGCAGTACGGCGATCTGCCGAATGGCGGTGGTGGCGCAGTCGTTTGGCTTGTCCGTGCATTGCGCGAGGGTGATGCGCAGGTGTTGGTCGTCGGTAAGGTCAAAATCCGCCAAGCGCGTGGTCGCGGTGCTGGCCGCCTGCTCCAGCGCGGTGCCGATGAAGACGCCATGGCGAAATACATAGAGCTGCAGCGCGCTGGGCTGGCATTGCGGATCCACGGAGACGGCCGCTTCGGCGACATAGGTGTCGCCCTTGCGCTGCGCCCGCCCGGTGAGCATGCGCTGGCCGGTAAGCAGGAAGCGGTCTTCGTCATTCTTTGGTGTGGCTGCCTCGGAGGCACACTGGGCGGGCGACTCGCCGGCCGCAGCGGCGCCCAGCGCCATGGGCTTCAGCGGGCGCGGCACATACGGCTGCACCACCGGCGTCGGAGCCGGGCGCTCCATCCACAGGCCAAAGGCGGTGGCGCTCACCACCAGGCCGGCCACGGCCCAGGCCCGGCCACGCAGCAGCGGCCGTCGATACAGGTAGATCAAGACGCCCAGCGCGAACAGCGCAGCCAGCGGCGCCAGCGCGTGGAACAACAGGGCGAGCAGTCCGAACACAGCGGCGAGCACCGCCGAGGTCGCCAGCGGCGTCCTGGCCGGCGTAGCGACAGGTGTCGATGGCGGCAGCGGCGGTGGCTCGCTGCGCGCGTCTTCAGGGATGTGCGGTGGGAGCGGCGACTCGCCGTCGTGATCCAGCGAAGCTTCGGTCGCGGCCAGCTCCGGCTCCGGCTCGGGCTGCGACACCGATTCGGGCGCCGATTCAGTCGCCGACGCAGATTCCCATTCCGATCCAGATGTGGATTCCGATGCCGCATCCAAGTGCGGCTCCGGCTGAAGCTCCGACTCCGGTACGGGAGGCGTGGCGCCCATGGACTCCGGCTGCCAGGCGAACCAGGTCTCGCCGCCGTCGTGGCACCACTGGTCGCCGGGCTGCGCGTAGCAGGCGAGTGCGTCGGTCGGCAGCGGTCCGCGGATGGTGTTGTCCCTGCGCAGCCAGGCCAGGCGATCGGTGTCGGGCCAGATGTCGGCTTCCGCCCCCATCCCCCGCAGCTGGGCCATTTGTGTTTCAGCCGTGGCCAGATCCAGGTCGCGCCGGATGATCAGCGGGGCGCGCTCGAATACGCGCTCGCGGAATCCATCGGCCTCCATGCCGAAGGCGGCCGCCAGGCGCGCATGGACGGTGTCGGGTTGCTGCCCGTTGAGAAGGCGGCCGGAAAGTATCAGGCAACGCTGGTCCATACCCTTCGATTCCCCCTGCGGATGCCCAGGCGCGCATCGATGGCGCAAGGTTAGGCGCGAAGCCCTCGGGGAACAAGGCGTGCCGCGGATTTCGGTTCGCCGCCGTGCTGCCCCTACAATGCGCCTTCCAGCCTGGCCATCCGGACCGATCCCACGTGATTTCCCGCGACGAATTCGATGCACTGGCAGCGCAGGGGCATACCCGCATCCCGCTGGTGCGCGAGGTGTTTTCCGACCTCGACACGCCTCTGTCGGTGTACCTGAAACTGGCCGACGGCCCGTACACCTTCCTTTTCGAATCGGTCGAGGGCGGCGCCACCTGGGGACGCTATTCGATCATTGGTCTGCCGGCCCGCCGCGTGTATCGCCTGCGCGGGCACGAATTGGAGGTCGAGGACGCCGGCGAAGTCACCGAGCGCCGCCAGTTGGACGACCCGCTCGGCGAGATCGAGCGCCTGAGGCTGCAGTACCACGTGCCGCAACTGCCGCAATTGCCGGCGTTCACCGGCGGCCTGGTGGGCTACTTTGGCTTCGAGACCATCGGCTACATCGAACCGCGCCTGGCGCAATGGGATCGCCCCGACGAGCTCGGCACGCCGGACGTGTTGCTGATGCTGGCCGAAGAGGTCGCGGTGTTCGACAACCTCAAGGGTCGCCTGTACCTGATCGTGCATGCCGACCCCTCGCAGCCGCACGCCTACGCCGAGGCGCAGCGCCGGCTGGACGCGCTGGTCTATCGCCTGCGTCAGAGCGGCGTGTCGTACCCGCAGCTCCATCAGGGCACCGCGCTGGACGAGGCCGACTTCAAATCCTCCTTCACCAAGGAGGAGTTCGAGGCGATGGTCGAGCGCGCCAAGGAATACATCCGCGCCGGCGACATCTTTCAGGTGGTGCCCTCTCAGCGCCTCAGCGTGGGCTTCAACGCGCGCCCGGTCGACGTATACCGCGCGCTGCGCGCGCTGAACCCCTCGCCGTACATGTATTTCGTCGACCTCGGCAACACCCAGATCGTCGGTTCGTCGCCGGAGATCCTGGCGCGGCTGAAGGACGGCAAGGTGGTGGTGCGCCCGCTCGCCGGCACGCGCAAGCGCGGCGCCACCGAGGAAGAGGATCGCGCGCTGGAGGAGGAGCTGCTGGCCGATCCGAAGGAGCGCGCCGAGCACGTGATGCTGATCGACCTTGGCCGCAACGACATCGGCCGCATCAGCGAGACCGGCAGCGTCGAGGTGAGCGAGTCCTTCGTGGTCGAGCGCTACTCGCACGTGATGCACATCGTCTCGCAGGTGCAGGGCGACGTGCGCCCGGGCGTGGGCTACATGGACGTGCTCAAAGCCACGTTCCCGGCCGGCACGCTCAGCGGTGCGCCGAAGATCCGCGCGCTGGAGATCATCCAGGAGCTGGAGCCTTACAAGCGCAACATCTACGCGGGCGCGATCGGCTGGATCGGCTGGTGGGGCGATGCCGACACCGCCATCGCGATCCGCACCGCGGTGATCCAGGATGGACGTCTGCACGTCCAGGCCGGCGCCGGCATCGTGTACGACTCCGATCCCGCTTCCGAGTGGGAGGAGACCATGAACAAGGGTCGCGCGCTGTTCCGCGCGGTGGCCCAGGCGGCCAAGGGTTTGTGAGCGTGCACGCGATGCGTCGTGGCGCGGCGGCTGCCTGCGCGCTGGGGCTGGGTGGCAGCCTGCTGGTGACGCCGGTGCAGGCCCAAGCTCCGGCCTGGCGCGACGACGCCACCTCGCGGCTGGAAGTGCTGGCGCTGCTGCAGACGCTCAACGCCGACCTGCTCAGCCATCCCAGCGCCACGCTGACGCTGGAGCGCTGGTGCGGCGCGCACCATCTCTCCGCCGAGGCGAAGGTGGTCGCCGAGCGCGTTCGCGGGCAGGACAAACCGTTGCCGGATGATGCGCGCAAGCAACTTGGCATCGGCGCCGACGAGCCGGTTCGCTATCGCCGGGTGCAGCTCGCGTGCGGCGAGCACGTGCTGTCCGAGGCGGACAACTGGTACGTGCCCTCGCGTCTGACCGAGTCCATGAATCACGAGCTGGACACCACCGACACGCCATTCGGCAAGATCGTGCAGCCGCTGCATTTCCGCCGGCAGACGCTGGCGGCCGAGCTGTTGTGGTCGCCGCTGCCACAGGGGTGGGAGAGCGGTACGCCGCTGCCTGCCTCGCAGGGCGCGCTGGCGATTCCGCATCATGTGCTGCAGCACCGCGCCGTACTGTTCGATCAGGACAATCGTCCCTTCAGCCTGGTGGTGGAGAGCTACACGGCGGACGTGCTCGCGTTTCCGCAGCCGGCGCTGGGCGGGCGTTGAGATAACTCAGATCCCGCACAGGGCGTGCTCCTGAGGGGAAGCCCTGCTGCTCCGTACCGTCATTCCGGCGCAGGCCGGAATCCAGAAGCCGCACGAAAGGGATTTCGCGCCGCGCGCCCAACGGGTTCCTAGGTCACTGCGCAACCTTTGGGCCTCGTCGCCACTGGATTCCGGCCTGCGCCGGAATGACGGTTGCGAAGTCTCGCGTGAGCCGCTTCACTCAACGGGTACGTCGTAAATCACCCGCGGCGAAGGCTCTGGCGTGAGCGTGTAATGCCACCACTCCATGGCGTAGTTGCGAAAACCCCCGCGCTCCATCGCCGCGCGCAGCAGCGCGCGGTTGGCGTGCTGGGCCGGGGTGGCCTCCGGCGAGTCCGTGTTGGCCAGCGTGCCGAAGTAGTCAAAGTCCGTGCCCATGTCGAGCGGCGTGCAATGCGCGCCATGGGCGTCGCATTGCATCAGCGTCAGATCCACCGTGCCGCCACGACTGTGACCGGACACCGGTGCGATGTAGTCGCCGAGCAGGGCGCTCTTGTCCAGCAGCGGGTAATGCGCCGCCTTGGTGCGTTGGTCGGACAGGTCGCCAGCCCAACGCACGAAGTGCGCAACCGCACGGGCCGGCCGGTAGCAGTCATACAGCTGCAGCCGCCGATGTTCGGCGCGCAGCTCGTGTTCCACGCGCGCCAGCGCTTCGGCGGCTGGGCGCAGCAGCAGGCACTTGGGCGCGCGGTAGCCATCCACCGGTGCGCCCACGAAGTTGTCGCTGCCGGCGTACTTGATGTCCTCGGCGATGTCCGGCACAAGCTGGCGGATGTCGACCAGGCCGGCCTCGGCGGCAGTGCGCGCCGACGACAGCGTGGGTGGTGCATCCGCCCACGCCGGTGCGGCCAGCAGCAGGCCGCCAAGAAGGGTCAGCGCGGATGCTGCGGCGGCGCGCACAGGTCAGCCCGCCACGTGATGCACCGTGGCCCGCTCCGTCACCTCGCCCCACACGCGCAGCAGGTTGCCGCTCCACAGCTTGGCGATATCGGCGTCGCTGAAGCCCTGCCGGCGCAGCGCGGCGGTGACGTTGCGCGTCTGGGTGGCGTCGTTCCAGTCGGCGAGACCGCCGCCGCCGTCGAAGTCCGAGGCGATGCCCACATGGTCGACGCCGGCCACGTCGACCATGTGGCGGATGTGCCGGGCGAAGTCGTCGACGGTCGGCAGCGGGAAGGCGGCGTCGATGCGCTTCATGCCTTCCACATAGGCGGGCAGGTAGCCGTCCTTCTCGGCGTCGAATGCCTTGTGGCCGGCGGCGTGCGCTACCTGTGCCTGCAGCGCCTTCTCGGCCAGCTCGCGACCCCCGTCGTACTTGAGGTAGGTCCCTACGGCCACCGCCTGGATCACGCCGCCCTTGGCCGCAATCGCGCGCAGCAGGTCGTCGGACAGGTTGCGCGGATGATTGAGCAGCGCGCGCGAGGACGAATGCGAGGCAATGATGGGTGAGGTGGAGAGCGCGAGCACGTCGCGCACGCAGGCGTCGGAGGAGTGCGAGACATCCACCATGATGCCAAGCTGGTTGGCGCGCTTGACCACGCTGCGGCCGAAGTCGCTGATGCCGGCGTCGCTGAGCGGCGGATCGCCGAGGTCGGCCTCCGGCGTGGAGCTGGTGCACAGGTCGTTGTGGCCCATGTGGGCCAGGCCGACGTAGCGGGCGCCGTGCGCGTAGGCCTTGTCGAGATTGGCCAGGTCGTGGCCCAGCGAGTAGCCGTTTTCCACGCCGATCATCGCCGACAACTTGCCCGCGGCGCGGTTGGCGCGCACCTGATCCGGCGTGGTGGCGAGGCCGATGCGGTCGGGATAGCGCTTGATCATCAGCGCTATGTCGTCGTACTTGGTTTGCGCCTCGACCACCGCGTGCGCGTAGCCTGCCGGCGTGAGCGGACCCTGTTCGACATAGACGATGAAGAAGGCCGCATCCAGCCCGCCTTGCTTCATCTTGTCCAGGTCCACCTTGAGCAGGTCCGAGTGGGCCGCGTCGAAGCGCGGGTCGTGCATATAGGCGAAGGGGATGTCGACATGCGTGTCGAGCGTGATGGGCCGGTCCTGCTCTGCGCGGGCCGTGCCGCCAAGTACAAGAGCGAGCGCCAGCGCCTGGCCCAGCGTGCGAAACACGTTCATGCCATCCTCCCCGGTGTGGAGCTTGCATCCTACAGGCACGATGACGGGGCGTGACAAGAGGGGCATCCCAAACGCGGCGGCTGGCGATATGCTCGACCCGGGCCAGCTTCCGCCGGCTTCAGCAAGGGTCATTCATGCGATGGTTTCCCGTCATGGCGTTGTGTCTCGCCGCAGTCCTGGTCGCCACGCCGGTGGCCGCGCGAACGGCGCCCGATTCCCTCCCCGTGCCGCCTTCGGGCGTGATCGGCATCGGTGACGACGCCATGCTCAGTGCCGACTACTGGATACGCCAGCTCGCCCAGCCCGAGCGCGTGTTGCTCGATGCCGACGCCATCGCGACGCAGAATGCGCGGCTGTTCCGGCTCGACCCGTCGATGCGCGACCTGCACGCGTTGCCGCCCGCGCTGTCGCGCGAGCAGGTGTTGCAGTGGATCAACAATATTTCCCAGTTGCCGAAGAAGCCGTTGTATGACGAGCAGGGCAGGAAGGTGCCGGCCGCGACGTTGCAGGGCATCACCGCGCAGCTTGCGCTGGACCGCGTGGCGGCGACGCAGCCGACGCGCTACGGCCTGATCGTGCGCCGCTCGGCGCTGCGAAGCTTTCCCACCGATCTGCGCGTGTTCAGCTCGAACGACGACATCGACATCGACCGGTTCCAGGAGACCGCCGAATTTCCCGGCACGCCGGTCGTCATCGCGCACGAAAGCCTCGATGGCCAGTGGCTGTTCGTGCTCAGTCCGCGCTATGCGGCATGGACGCGTCGCGACAACGTGGCCGAAGGCGGCGCCGCCGAGGTGTTCGCCTATGCGGGCAAGCAGCCGCGGCGCGTGGTGACCGGCGCCAGCGTGCGCACCGTGTTTACCGAGGAACAGCCGGCGCTGTCGCAACTGCAGCTGGACATGGGCGTGGCCGTGCCGTGGCTGGTCGACCATCCCGCCGACCAGCCGGTGAATGGCGAGTCTCCCTACAGTTCCCATGTGGTCGAACTGCCGCTGCGCACGCCGCAAGGCGGACTCGCGTTCTCGCCCGTGCTGCTGCAGCGCCAGGCCGATACCGCGGACCACTACCTGCCACTCACCGAAGCGAACATCCTGCGGCAGGCGTTCAAGTTCCTCGGAGAGCGCTACGGCTGGGGTCATGCCTATGACGGGCGCGACTGCAGCGGCTTCGTGTCGGACGTTTATCGCAGCATGGGCGTGCAGATGCCGCGTGACACCAGCCGGCAGGAGGGCAGTCCGGCGCTGGCGCACCAGTCGTTCAGCGCCAGCGATGGCCACGACGTGCGCATGAAGGCGGTCGCCGCGCTCAAGGTGGGTGACCTGGTCTACATCCCGGGCCACGTGATGATGGTGATCGGTCAACGCGACGGTCAGCCCTATGTCATCCACGACACCACCGGCATCCGCTATCGCGACGGCCAGGGCGGGCTGCGACAGGTGAAGCTCAACGCGGTGTCGGTAACGCCGCTGCTGCCGTTGATGCTCGACGATGCGCATTCCTACGTCGATCGCATGACGGCCATCGTGCATATCCGGCCCTGAACGCGTGCGCATTACCCATATCGAACTGGGCGTGTCGCGTGTGCCGCTGAAGCTGCCGTTTCGCACGGCTTTGCGCAGCGTCGATCAGGTCGAGGACGTGATTGTTCGCCTGCATACCGACAGCGGCCATGTTGGTTATGGCGCCGCGCCGCCCACAGCCGCCATCACCGGCGACACACTGGACTCCATCGTCGCGGCGATCCGCCAACACATCGCACCGCATCTCATCGGCGGCGAAGTGGCGGAGCTGGACCAGCTCACCGCGCTGATCCGCGAAGCCGTGCCCGGCAACCCCAGCGCGAAGGCGGCGATGGACATCGCCGTGCACGACTTGTGGGGACAGTGGCAGGGCGCGCCGCTGTACCGGCTGTTCGGTGGCAGCCACCCGCGCTTGCGCACTGACCTCACCATCAGCGTGGGCGAGGTGTCCGCCATGGTCGAGCAGTCGCTGCATGCGGTGGGACGCGGCTACCGGGCGCTGAAGCTCAAGCTGGGCAAGGACCCTGCGTTGGACATCCGCCGCGTGCTGGCCATCCACGAGGCGGTGGGTGATCGCGCCACGCTGCGCCTCGACGCCAACCAGGGCTGGAGCGCCGAGCAGGCAGTGCAGGTGCTGCAGGCAGTGGAGCACGCTGGCGTGCAACCGGAACTGCTGGAGCAACCGGTACCTGCCAACGATATCGACGGGCTATGCCATGTCACCGCGCGCGTGCAGACGCCGGTGGTGGCCGACGAAAGCGTGTTCGACGCGAACGATGCCATCGAAGTGATCCGCCGGCGCGCGGCCGACATCATCAACATCAAGCTGATGAAGGCGGGCGGCATCAGCGGAGCCTTGCGCATCGCCGACCTGGCGGCGGCGCATGGTGTGGGCTGCATGATCGGCTGCATGCTCGAGGGCGCTGTCGGCGTGACGGCCGCGGCGCACGTGGCGGCGGCGCGCCCGGAGGTGATCACCAAGATCGATCTGGACGGCCCCGCGCTGTGCCGGTACAACCCGGTGGATGGCGGGGCGATCTTCCGCGAGGCGGAGATCGACCTGACTGATGGGCCGGGTCTCGGGATCCGGGACATACGCGACGTGGAGAGGCTGGACTACTGATATGGCGGGCGTGACGAATGCGCGGAGGCGCGGGGGCAGTGCATGGCGCCATTGGTGCGCGCGCGGCATTGCGATGGCCCTGCTGATGGTGGGAGGTGGCGCGATGGCCGCCAATGACGATGCGGCGTGGCGCGCCTCGCGCCAGATGGTGCTGGTGGTGATTCCCGACTGGAACGCGGACCACGGCGTGCTGCGCGCCTTCGAGCGTGCACAAGGCCAATGGCGTGCCGTGGGGGACGCGCAGGCGGTGACGATAGGGCGCACCGGCGCGGCCTGGGGCCTGGGCCTGAACGGGCCGCAGGCCGACGGGCCGCAGAAGCAGGAAGGTGATGGCCGCAGCGCCGCCGGCGTGTACCGCGTTGGCCAGACCTTCGGCTACGCCGCCAGCGCGGACACGCACATGCCGTACCGCGCGCTGCAGGCGTCCGATTACTGCATGGACGTCAGCGGCTCGCCCTACTACAACCGCATCGTCGACGCGCGCCAGGTGGGCGAGCAGGCAGTGGCCGGTTCCAGCGAGCCGATGCGGCGTGATCTGCACCTCAACGGCGATCAGTTGTACACGGTGGGCTTCGTGATCGAGCACAACGCGCAAGGGCGCGCCGGCGCCGGCAGCTGCATCTTCGCTCACGTGTGGCGTTCGCCGACCGACGCCACCGCCGGATGCACCGCGATGCCGGAGGCGGAGATGCGCCGCCTGCTGGCCTGGCTCAAGCCGGAGGAGCAGCCGGTGTTCGTGCTGTTGCCGCAGGGTGAGTACGAGCATCTTCGCAACGACTGGCGATTGCCGTCGGTGGAGCTGCCGCGATGACCGGTCCGCTCGATGCCGATGTGATCGTAATCGGCGCCGGCATGGCCGGCGCTTCGCTGGCCTACTTCCTGGCGCCGCATGCGCGGGTGCTGGTGCTCGAGCGCGAGGCGCATGCCGGCGTGCACGCCACCGGGCGCTCGGCGGCGCTGTACTCGGCCACCTACGGCTCACCGCAGGTGCGCGCACTGACCCGCGCTGCGCGTCATTTCTTCGATGCGCCGCCGGCGGGGTTCGCGAGCCAACCGATCCTGTTGCCGCGTGGTTCGGTGAGCATCGGCTCCGCCGATCAGATGGACACCGTGCGGGCTCATCACCAGGAGCTGTCGCAACACTCGCCTGAGCTGCGCCTCGTGGATCACGCATGGCTGCGCGACACGGTGCCCGTGCTGCGCCCGGAAGCGGCGCAGATCGGGATGTTTGAACCGGGCGCTGCGGACATCGACGTGAACGAGCTGCACCAGGGCTTCCTGCGCGGCATGCGTCATCGGGGCGGACAGCTGCGCTTCAACGTGGATATCCGCTCGATCGAGCACGGCCCCGGTCACTGGTTCATCGATGCCGGCGAGCAGGCCTACCGGGCGCCCCTGCTGGTCAACGCAGCCGGCGCCTGGGTCGACCAGGTGGCTGCACTGGCCGGTGTGGCGCCGATCGGGATCGAGCCGCGGCGCCGCTCGGCCTTCCTGTTCGAGCCGCCGCAGGGCGTGACCAGCGGCCACTGGCCGTTCGTGATCGATATCGACGAGACCTTCTATTTCAAGCCGGACGCGGGCCTCATGCTCGGCTGCGCCGCCAATGCGGACCCGGCGCCGCCGCACGACGTGCAGCCGGAGGAGCTGGACATTGCGCTGGGCATCCATCGCATCGAGGAGGCCACCACCATGACCATCCGGCGCCCCACGCGCACCTGGGCCGGACTGCGCTCGTTCGTGGCCGATGGCGACCTGGTGGGCGGCTTCGCGCCCGATGCGAGCGATTTCTTCTGGGTGGCCGCGCAGGGCGGCTACGGCATCCAGACCTCGGCCGCGATGGGCGAGGCCTGCGCCCATCTCGTGCTCGGTCGCGCGCTGCCCGCGCATCTGCAGGATGCGGGCGTCACGCCGGCCATGCTCGACCCGCGCCGACTGGTCCGTTAAGGCAACACCGGCGCGCGGTCAGTGCAGGCGCTGGCCGAACATGGCCAGGGCAGCAATGGCCGCGTGCTTCTGGTCCACGCCCCAAGGCGGCCCGGCCCACTTGCCCAGCGCGGCGATCTCGGCGGCCCAGGGGCAGACCGATGGCGCCAACTGGTCGAGCTCGCGCTCGGGAATCAGCCCTAGCGGCAGGCCGAACCCGGCGATCGCCGCTGCCAGCGCGTCGGGAAACAGCTGCCCCTCGGCCTGGTGCATGCGGATGTGCACGGCGAGGATCTCCTCGGTGGTCCACGCCGGCATCGGTGAGCTGGTCAGCACCACGGCCCCCGCGATCTCGTGGCCGGCCTCGCCCAACTGGTTCAGCAGCTGGCTGAAACGTACCTCGGCCGCCCGGCGGGCGGCCTGGATGCTGCGCTCGACCAGCGCCTGCGCGCGCTCCGGGGCCAGGCCCTCCGCGGCGTGGTAGGGCTGCCGGGCCCAGGCGGCGTCCTGCGCGTCCACCAGCGACAGGCGTCGCCGGTCGGCCAGGAGCGGGTGTTCGTCCTCCAGCCCGACCGCCACGGCGGCGGCCCAGCCCGAATGCGCCTTCAACCCGATCGCGAGCTTCATGGCAGCCTCCCGCTACGCCGCACGGCAAGGGCGAAAACCGGCCTCCGGTATAGCACGACGGGGCCGCGGCGGCGTTTTCGTGAGCGATGGTTGCTGCAGTGCGGCGCAGGTTTGCGCACAATGCACCTCCCGGACCCGCGCGCGGCCTTCGATCCGCTGCCCCGGGATCCGCCCCATTCGACGCGCAATCAACAAGCTGGCATTCCTCATGCTCCTGATGATCGACAACTACGACAGCTTCACCTTCAACCTCGTGCAGTACCTGGGCGAGCTGGGACAGGAAGTGAAGGTGGTGCGCAACGACGCGTTGGACGTGGCCGGCATCCGGGCGCTGAAACCGTCGCACATCATGATTTCGCCCGGCCCGGGCACGCCGGATGACGCGGGTGTATCGCTCGACGTGCTGCGCGAGCTGGCAGGTGAGATCCCGGTGTTCGGCGTGTGTCTGGGGCACCAGGCGATCGGACAGGCCTTCGGCGGCAAGGTGATCCGCGCCAAGCAGATCATGCACGGCAAGACCTCGCCGGTGCGCCATCGCGGCCAGGGCGTGTTCGCCGGACTGCCTGACCCGTTCGAGGCCACGCGCTACCACTCGCTGGTGGTGGAGCAGTCCTCGCTGCCCGATTGCCTCGAAGTGACGGCGTGGACCGAGCACCCGGACGGTTCGATCGACGAGATCATGGGGCTGCGCCACAAGACGCTCAACGTCGAGGGCGTGCAGTTCCATCCCGAGTCGATCCTCACCCAGTACGGCCATGAACTGCTGCGCAACTTCCTCGGCCTGCCGTTGAAGCTCGCCGCATGAGCGCCGCGGCAACCAGCAAGCCGGTGGGCCGCCGCGTCACTATCACGCCGCAGGAGGCGCTGCAGCGCACGATCGAACATCGCGAGATCTTCCACGACGAGATGATCGAGCTGATGCGGCAGATCATGCGTGGCGAGGTGAGTCCGCTGATGACCGCGGCCATCATGACCGGCCTGCGCGTGAAGAAGGAGACCGTGGGCGAGATCACCGGCGCGGCGCGCGTGATGCGCGAACTGTCGGCCAAGGTGGACCTGCCTCCGCACGAGCATTTCGTGGACATCGTCGGCACCGGTGGTGACGGCGCCTCCAGCTTCAATATTTCCACCGCCTCGATGTTCGTCGCGGCGGCGGCCGGCGCGCGCATCGCCAAGCATGGCGGGCGCAGTGTGTCGTCCAAGTCAGGCAGCGCCGATGTGCTCGAGGCGCTGGGCGCGGTGATCGACCTCCAGCCTGCGCAAGTGGCTCAGTGCATGGAGGAGACCGGCATCGGCTTCATGTTCGCGCCCAACCATCATCCAGCGATGAAGGTCGTGGCGCCGGTGCGCAAGGAGATGGGCGTGCGCACGCTGTTCAACATTCTCGGGCCGCTGACCAACCCCGCGGGCGCCCCGAATATCCTGATGGGCGTGTTTCATCCGGACCTGGTTGGCATCCAGGTGCGCGTGCTGCAACAGCTTGGCGCAAGGCATGCGCTGGTGGTGTGGGGCCGCGATGGCATGGACGAAATCTCGCTGGGCGCCGCGACGCTGGTGGGCGAGCTGCGCGATGGCGAAGTGCACGAGTACGAAGTGGAGCCGGAGGACTTCGGCCTGGCCATGGCCTCCAGCCGCAACCTGCGCGTGGAAAACGCCGTGGAATCGCGCGCCATGCTGATCGAGGCGCTCGAAGGCCAACG
Organism: Dyella solisilvae; assembly: GCF_003351225.1. GTDB lineage: Bacteria > Pseudomonadota > Gammaproteobacteria > Xanthomonadales > Rhodanobacteraceae > Dyella > Dyella solisilvae. The sequence continues at coordinate 201,966 of NZ_QQSY01000002.1, read as the reverse complement.
CGGCGTGCCGCACGACATCGTGTGCCTCAATGCGGGCGCGGCGCTGTATGCGGCCAACGTGGTGGAGTCCATCGCCGCGGGCATCGAGCTCGCACGCAAGACCATTGCCAGTGGCGCGGCCCGTGCAAAAATGGACGCTTTCGTTGCGGCGACTCGACGGCTGGCGGAAGCCCGCTGACGCTCACGCCCTCTTCATGCCCCGACCCAGCAAGCTTGCATCATGACCGATATTCTTCAACGCATCCTGACCCGCAAGTCCGAAGAGGTCGCCGAGCGCAGCGCCAGGCTGCCGCTGGTCGAACTCTCCTCGCGGGTGAGCGACCTGCCCGAGACGCGCGGCTTTGCCGCGGCGATCGAGTCCAAAGTGGATGCCGGCCTGCCGGCGGTGATCGCCGAAGTGAAGCGCGCCAGTCCGAGCAAGGGCGTGATCCGTCACGACTTCGATCCGGCGGCGATTGCGCGCAGCTACGAGAGGGGCGGCGCGGCCTGCCTCTCGGTGCTGACCGATCGCGACTTCTTCCACGGCAGCGAAGACTTCCTGCAGCAGGCGCGTGATGCGTGCGCGCTGCCGGTGCTGCGCAAGGATTTCGTGATCGACCCTTACCAGGTCTACGAGGCGCGCGTGATTGGCGCGGACTGCATCCTGCTGATCGTCGCCGCGCTGGGCGACGCCGCCTTGCTGGAGCTGTCGCTGCTGGCGGCCGAGCTCGACCTGGACGTGCTGTGCGAAGTGCATGACGCGGAGGAGCTGGAGCGCGCGCTGGCCTTGCCGGTGCCGCTGATCGGCGTGAACAACCGCAACCTGCGCACTTTCCATACCTCGCTGGAAACCTCCATCGAGCTGCAGCAGTTGATGGAATACGACCGCATCCTGGTCAGCGAGTCGGGCATTCACACGCCCGATGACGTGGCCTTGCTGCGCGATGCCGGCATCAATGCGTTCCTGGTCGGAGAGGCGTTCATGCGCGCCGACGATCCGGGCGCCGAACTCAAGCGACTGTTCGACACCAAGTAAGGCCATGTCCACAGGGGAAACCAGTATTCAGCCGGTGGCGGCGGATGCCGTTGTGTCCGTACCGCGCACCGTGCTCTTCGACTTCGACGGCGTGCTGATCCACGGCGACGCCTTCTCTTTGTTCATGCGCGATAGCTATCGGCGCTCGACGCTGCGCAAGCTCGCCGCGGTGATGGCCTTGCCGTGGATGGCGCTGGCGGCGCCGTTCTCGCGCACGCTGGCGCTGCGCGCATTGGTGCACGTGGGCCTGTTGGGCCTGAGCGAGCGTCGCTACAAGGCGGCAGCCGAGGCGTTCGGCGCCGGCCTGGTGCGTCGGCCGCGCCAGTTCTGCCGCGATGGTCTCAACGTGCTTCGCCGGCACCAGGCCGATGGTGATCGGGTGATCGTCGTCACCGGTTGCGAGCATGTGCTGGTCAGCCACATCCTGCTGCAGCTGGGCATCGAGAACGTCGAGGTGCTGGCCTCGCAGCTGCGCCCGGGCCTGCTCGGCATGCGCGTGAAAGTGCACAACGTGGGGCGGCGCAAGACGGCCCAACTGGCTGCGGCGGGCGTTGGGGAGTGGCATGTGGCCTATAGCGATTCGCTGGTCGATGCCCCCATGCTGAAGCCCGCTGCCGAGGTCGTGCTGGTCAACGGCACGCCCAAGCTGTGCAAGAAGCTGGAGAAGGCGCTGGGGCGCACCATCACCCGCGTCGACTGGTTCTAGCCCGGTTCCGCCGCTGATGCTGGGGCGCGTTGCGCGTGAGGTCGGCGTGCGGCGCCGACACGCCGTGGGCTTGTCGCGCACAGGCATGAGTGGCGGATCGCCTTTCGCTTGCTGCGCGACGACGGCGGATTTACGTTAGCCAATACCTGTGCCCAGGGGCCAATCATGTACCTTCCTTCGCTCGCCCAATTGGCGCTTGGCAGTCGACTGAAGTCGCTCAGCGACCACTTCTACGGGGCGGTCGACGAGGTTTACCGCGCGTGTGGCGCTGGCGTGGAATCGCGCTGGTTCCCGGTGCTGCGTTTCCTATGGGAGCACGGTGAAACCACGGTCAGCGACGTGGCCACGGCCATCGGCCAGACCCACTCGGCGGTCAGCCAGCTCGCGGACAAGCTGGTCGAGGCCGGGCTGGTCCAGCGCAAGAAGGACGTGCAGGACGGACGCCGCAGCCTGCTGTTGCTGACCGAGCAGGGCCAGGCTGCGCTGGCTGCGCTGGGGCCGATCTGGGTGGCGGTGCGTCGCGGCATTGTTCGGTCGCTGGGCGAAGAGGGCCTGACCACGTTGTTGACGGCGCTGGCGGCCACCGAACAGTCATTGCGCGAGCGACCGGTGGTGGAGGCAATGCTGGCCGAGCACGCCGAGCTGGTCGCCGCCAAGCTCGAGATCGTGCCCTACGATCCTGCTCTCAAGGAGCACTTCTACCGGCTCAATGCGCAGTGGCTGGAGCGTCACTTCCGCATCGAGGACATCGACCGCGAGCTGCTCGGCGACCCTGAGCGCCACGTGCTGGCGCCGGGTGGCGTGATCTTCTTCGCGCGCCTGGCCGGCGAGGTGATCGGCACCTGCGCGCTGCTGCAGGAATCGCCGGGCGTGTATGAGCTCTCCAAGATGGGCGTGGACGAGACGTTCCGCGGCATGGGGGCGGGCCGCAGCCTGCTGGCCGCCGCGATCGCCGAATTCCATCGGCGCGACGGCAAGGAGCTGTTCCTCGAATCCAACAGCCGGCTCAAGACCGCGCTGCGCATGTACGAGCAGGTCGGCTTCGTGATGCAGCCGGCGGCGCGCCCGGGCTCGCACTACGAGCGGGCGGATGTGTACATGGTCTATGAGCCGAAGCAGGGCGCCACCGCCCGGGCGGGCGCGGCCAAGGGTTGATCGGTCGCGTCCCGATCGCCACCGCGGGGCGTCGCCCCGGCCGAGGCCGGGGGACGAGTGACGGCGGAACTACCTGAAGCCGTCGGATCCCAGAGGGGCTGCGACGAGGTCACAGCCCCGGCCTAGCGGCGGGGCGCTCAGCGCGTCCCGCGCACCACGATGGTCTTGCCGGCCACGTCGATCATGCGCTGCTCTTCGAGCTGCTTGAGCACGCGGCCCACCATTTCGCGGGAGCAACCCACGATGCGGCTGACTTCCTGGCGCGAGATGCGGATCTGGGTGCCGTCCGGGTGGGTCATCGCATCCGGCTCCTGGCACAGGTCCAGCAGCGTCTTGGAGATGCGGTTGGTCACGTCCATGAAGGCCATGCGGCTCACCTGGCGCGAGGTCCGCAGCAGGCGGTGCGTCAGTTGGGAGCCGATGGCGAACAGGATCTTGGGGCATTCCTCGCGCAGCGGGCCTTCCATCAGCTGGAACAGTCGCTCGTAGCTGATTTCGGCCATTTCGCAGGCGGTTCGCGTGCGCACCATCGACTCGCGCTGCGCCTGTTCCACGAACAGGCCCATCTCGCCGATGAACTGGCCGCGGCTCAGGTAGGCCAGGATCAGCTCACGCCCCTGTTCATCTTCCGTGCAGACGGCCAGCGAGCCGTCGACGATGTAATAAAGGGTGTTGGCCGGGTCGCCGGGCCGGATGATGGCCGTCTTGCCCGGGTAGCGGCGCCGGTGGCAAAGCGCCAGGAAGCGCTCCATCGAGGCCGGATCCGGAGCAAAGTTGGCCGGCGCCTGGGAACGTTCAAAAGCTTGCTGTAGCTGATATTTGAGTTGCGCCACGTTGAGTCCCGTCGATTCAAATCGGGGGGCGCGAGCGTCCCCTGATGGTCCAATCCTTCCCCCTCCGGGCATTATGGCAAACTAACTTGACCGGCCGAAGGTTCAGTTTTCCATTTTTTTGCCGCATACTTCACGGTCTTTCGGACGCGACCCCTCTGTCGCGCTCCGGTCACAAGGGTCGTGGAAGCTTCCTGCTTTCACGTTCAATTATCTAGCGGGGACCCTTGTAGCTAACCCGCCCTCTTGCTGTTGGCCGATTCTGGCCTGGAGAGCCGCCGTGGTGAAACCGCTTCCGCGCCTGCGTCTGCAGGGCTTCAACAATTTGACGAAGGCACTGAGCTTCAACATCTACGACATCTGCTACGCGGTGTCGGAAGAGCAGCGCCAGCGCTACATCGAGTACATCGATGAGCAGTACGACGCCGACCGCCTGACCCAGATCCTGACCGATGTGGCCGAGATCATCGGCGCGAACATCCTGAACATCGCACGTCAGGATTACGATCCGCAAGGCGCTTCCGTCACGATCCTCATTTCCGAGGAGCCGGTGGTGGAGAAACTCGGCCGCGACACGATCTCGGACGCGGTGGTCGCGCACCTGGACAAGAGCCACATCACCGTCCACACCTATCCGGAAACGCATCCGCACAACGGAATCGCAACATTCCGCGCCGACATCGACGTGGCCACCTGCGGCGTCATCTCGCCGCTGAAGGCCCTGAACTACCTGATCGACAGCTTCGAGTCGGACATCGTCATCGCCGACTACCGCGTGCGCGGCTTCACCCGCGACGTGAAGGGCAAGAAGCACTTCATCGACCACAAGATCAACTCCGTGCAGGACTACCTGGCCAAGCACATCCGCCAGAAGTACGAGATGTTCGACGTGAACGTCTATCAGGAGAACATGTTCCACACGAAGATGCACATCAAGGATTTCGACCTTGATACGTATCTGTTCGAGGCGCATGCCGACGACCTCTCGTTCAAGGAGCGCCAGCGCATCGAGTCGCTGCTGCGCCGCGAGATCGAGGAGTTGTTCCATGGGCGCAACCTGATGTGATTCACGAAAAACCCGCCGGAAGGCGGGTTTTTTTATGCCGTGAAGCGGAGTGGCACGCCTCCTTGCTGGCTTGGATAGAGGCGCGCTCTGTTCGTGACCGATATCGCCTCAGTTCTTCCTACCCGTCATCCCAGCGAAGGCTGGGATCCAGTGACTTGGCTTTTGGGTTTGTGGTCGGCGCGGCCGCCAGCGTGCCGCCTACGCGGCGAGCGTTTCGATCGTCTGCCGACGCTCGAGTCACTTTTCTTTTGCTGGCCCAAAAGAAAAGTAACCACCGAGATGGTGGCAATGCCCAAAGAAAATGGCCTTAAGGGCTCGTAGCGATATGCCAGATACCAGCCCTGTGGACTGCGGCCAGCCGGATCGGTGACGTGCTACCTCAGGGACAGCGGCTACCCCGCAACGCGCCGTCGCGGAGAGGGGGCGCAGCGCTGCCTGGCATACAAGCCTTGATGACGGCGGCAAGCCGAATTCATTTGCGTGCTACCTCTCGGCCAGCGGCTACACCGCGGGGCGGCGTCGTACTGAGGACTTAAAGCGACGTTCCTGCCACGCCACGCTGCACTGCTCTTTGCCCCCCTCTCCCCTTCGGGGAGAGGGCTGGGGTGAGGGGCGGGTGCTCGCGAGAGCAAGACCTATCTCAGTAAGGAGCCTGCCCTGAGCGCGAAAACGTTGCCCTAGTGGCGTTTGAGGATCGCCTCTACGCCTGTCGCGCCGATTAGATCCGGTACGCCACCGTCTTCATCACCATCGAAGAGAAGTGCATCAATCCCGGAATCGGGAACGGCAGCTCGATCCCGCCGCGCTCCCGCGCATCATGCGCGTGGCGGATTTCGTCAGCCTGCATCTGCTCCAGCACCGCGCGCGAACGTTCGTCCTGTGGTGGCAGCTTGTCGAGGTGCTCCTCAAGATGCGCCTCAACCTGGCGCTCGGTTTCCACCACGAAACCCAGGCTCACCGGGTCGCCGGCCAGCGCGGCGAGTGCGCCGATGGCGTAGCTGCCGGCGTACCACAGCGGGTTGAGCAGGCTGGGGCGGCTGTCGAGTTCTTTCAGGCGCTCGCTGCACCATGCAAGGTGGTCGGTTTCCTCGGATGCGGCGTGCTGCAGGTGCTGGCGGTTTTCTTCGTTGCGGGCCAGCGCGGCCTGGCCGTCGTACAGGGCCTGCGCGCAGACTTCGCCGGTGTGGTTGATGCGCATGAGGCCGGCCGCATGGCGACGCTCGGCATCGTCCATGTCCGCCTCGTCAAATGCCTCCGCGGGCGAGGGGCGCGCGGCTTCCGGCGCGCCGGCCACGGTTTCCATGGCGCGTTCGATGCCGGCCAGCAGGCGGTCGAGTGGGGAAAGCGTGCGAACGTTCATGGCGAATCCTCCAGTTGCTGCGCCAGCAGGGTCAGCGGGTGCATGTGCGGCCAGCGTCGGCCATCACCATCCATGCCGGCAGCCAGATGCAGGCGGCAACCGATATTGGACGACAACAATTGTTGTGGCGCCAAGGTGGCGATCTGTCCCAGCGTGGCGTCGCGCAGCCGCGCCGCACGTTCGGGAAATTCCAGCATGTGCGAGCCGGCTGCGCCGCAGCAGTAAGGGGCGCGCGGCGCCACCTGAAGATCCAGTTCCGGAATCCTCCGCAGCAGCGCCTGCAGCGCCGCGTCGCTGCGCGCGACGTTGACCTGGGTGCACGGCAAGTGCAGTGCGACGCGGCGTGCGAGCGGGCGAAAGCGCAGTTGCTCGGCGCGCGCCGCAAGCAGGGTCACCGGATCGACCACGGGAACACCAGGCAGGGCGCGACGCAGCGTGCCGAGGCAGCCCGGGGTGATCGAGGCCAGCTGTTGCGCGCCCGAGGCCTGCCAGGTCTCGCGCACTCGCTCGGCCAGGCGGTCGGCCGTGGCCATCTCGCCAGCGTGCAGATCCATCGCGCCACAGCAGAAGGCCGGCAACCGCGTGACGTGGTAGCCGGCGGCACGCAGGAGAGTCATGGCGTCCGCTTCCGCCGCGGCGTCCTCCACGCTGGCCACGCAGCCAGGGAAGAGCGCCACCACGGGCTGGCCCGCAGGCGATTTGTCTTCATGCATGGATACGTCCGGCGCGGATCGCTCCGGTAGCGTATCGAGCGCGGCGCGCCAGGCCGAGTTGGCTGGCAGGCGGGCGCTCAGCCGCGCCTTCCAGCGGGCAAGCCCGGTGGCGCTGGCGACACGCGAAGCGAGCCGCAACAATGTGGGCTGCCTGAGCAAGGCCAGCAGCTCGCGCGGCCGATTGGGCATCGGGCCGATCAGCGCGCGTGTCTCCACCAGCAGCTCGTCGTACTTCACGTTGGCCGGGCACACGCGCTGGCAATTGAGGCAGCCCAGACAGTGGTCCAGATGCGTGCGCAGAGCGGCCGTGGGCTCGGCATCGCCCCGGGCCAGCGCCGCCGCGATAGCGATGCGTCCGCGCGGCGACTCCACTTCGTTGCCGTCCAGACCATAGGTCGGGCACGTAGGAAGGCACAGCCCGCACTGAACGCACTGGTCGGCGAGGGCGGCGATCGTCTGTTTTCGAGTGAGGGGGGGCTTTTCAAGCGCCATGGACATCATGCTATCATTGCCAGCTCGCACCCCACCGGTCGGTGGGCTTGCGCGATTGATGAAAACTCCGTTATCATCTCGCGCCTTTGTTCCACCGATTACGTGTACCGCCCTTGAGGCGGCAGACTAGGTATTCTGAAATGAAAACGTTCAGCGCCAAGCCGGAAAGCGTCAAGCGCGATTGGTTCGTGATTGATGCGACGGATAAGACGCTCGGTCGTCTGTCGACCGAGATCGCCCGCCGTCTGCGTGGCAAGCACAAGCCGGAATTCACCCCGCACGTCGACACCGGCGATTACATCGTTGTGGTCAACGCCGAGAAGGTGGCCGTCACCGGCGCCAAGCTGGACGACAAGATGTACCACCGCTTCACCGGCTACGTCGGCAACCTGAAGACCACCAGTCTGAAGGACATGCTGGCGACCCACCCGGAGCGCGTCATCGAAATCGCCGTCAAGGGCATGCTGCCGAAGAATCCGCTCGGCCGCGCGATGTACCGCAAGCTCAAGGTGTACGGCGGCGCCGAACATCCGCATACCGCTCAGCAGCCGCAGGCGCTGGAAATCTAAGGAATCATGATGGCGATCCAGCAGAATTACGGCACCGGCCGCCGCAAGACCTCCGCCGCTCGCGTGTTCCTGCGCAAGGGCACCGGCGCGATCACGGTCAACGGCAAGACCCTCGACCAGTTCTTCGGTCGTGAAACCTCGCGCATGATCGTGCGTCAGCCGCTTGAGCTGATCGAGGCCACGGACAAGTTCGACGTCAACGTCACCGTCGCCGGCGGTGGCATCACCGGCCAGGCTGGCGCGATCCGTCTCGGTATCGCCCGCGCCCTGATCGAGTACGACGAAAGCCTGAAGTCCCAGCTCCGCAAGGCTGGCTTCGTGACCCGCGACGCCCGCGAGGTCGAGCGCAAGAAGGTCGGTCTGCACAAGGCCCGCCGCGCTACCCAGTTCTCGAAGCGCTAATCGCGCTTCGACTGGCCGGTGCATCAAGTCAGAGCGCACCGCTCAGCAGGGTTTTGGGAGATCGTCTAACGGTAGGACAACGGACTCTGACTCCGTTTATCTAGGTTCGAATCCTAGTCTCCCAGCCAAAAACAAAAAGCCCGCCTTTATGGCGGGCTTTTTGTTTTTCGTTGGGAGGGTCGGGAGGCGAACCTCGTTCGACAAATTCGTCTGGAACGAATTTGGACAGCGCGCAGCGCTGGCCACGGAGTGCGCAGCGCGGAGGGGTGAGCCCCATGGATGGGGCGAACAATCCAGGCCTTCAAGCCACAGTGCCCTTCCTGACAGCACGCTCTTGCAGCCATTTTTCGCTGGGGTACTCCGGCGCCCGACCTGCCTCGAAATTCGAACAAAACAGCCTTGTCCTGCGCACCACTGGCGGAGCATGGTTAGTTGCGCCAACGCCAACACTCCCATTCACACCCCACGTACACCCAAACCCGGAACCTTCCCCGTGCCGGCGACCATCACGCTGGCGCGCCAGGGATGTAATGCCGGAATGCTTCAGTCCACCACGCCGCAAGTGGATGCCAAGCCTGAGGAGCCCGCCGGTCAGCCGCGCGAATCCGGCATCCTGGCGCCGTTGCGTGTGGCGGTGTTCCGCAACATCTGGTTCGCCAACCTGGCGGGCAATCTGGGGACCTGGGCGCAGTCCGTGGCGGTGGCGTGGGTGATTACTGCTGGCCATGCCGGACCGGTTCAGGTGGCGATGGTGCAGGTGGCGTCGGCCGCGCCCCTCGTGCTGTTGTCGATCGCCACGGGCGTGCTGGCGGACAACTACGACAAGCGGAAGATCATGCTCGCGGGGCAGGTGGTGGAGATGACCGGCGCTGTCTTCCTCACCGCACTCGCTTTCATCGGGCGGCTCGATCCGACCTTGCTGATCCTGGCCGTACTATGGATCTCGCTCGGCAGCGCCATCACCGTGCCAGCGTGGCAATCGGCGGTCGGCGAGCAGGTGCCGCACGAGATGGTGGGCTCGGCGGTGCTGCTGAATGGCGTGAACTACAACGTCGCGCGGGCGGTTGGTCCCGCGCTGGGCGGTGTGATGCTCAGCGTGCTGGCGCCCAGTTGGGTGTTCTTGCTCAATACGTTCTCCTACGTCGGCCTGCTGTTCGCCTTGTGGCAATGGCGGCACGTGCTGCCCGAACGCCGGCTTCCGCCCGAGGGTATCCGCGAGGGCATGGTGGCGGCCCTGCGCTTCACCTGGAATTCCACGGTGACCCGGCTGGCGATGTTGCGCTCCTTCATGTTCGGCTTCACGGCGAGCGTGATCTGGGCGTTGCTGCCCCTGGTGGCGCGCGAACATCCGGGCGGCGACGCGGCGCTGTATGGATACATGCTCGGCACGCTGGGGGTGGGCGCCATCATCGGCAGCGTACTGGTGCCGAGACTGCGCGGGGCGATAGGCTCGAGTCGCCTGATCAGCGTGGCGGCAGGCACATTGTCAGTGATGGTCGCGCTGGTGGCTTACGGGCGCACGCTCGAGGTGATGATGCCGGCGCTCGGTGTGGCCGGCGCCTGCTGGATCGCCGCGCTCACCGAATACAACTCGAACGTGCAATTGCTGGTGCCAAGCTGGGTGAAGGCCCGTGCGCTGGCGCTGTACCAGACCGCGCTGTTTGCAGGCCTGGCGAGTGGTTCGTTCCTGTGGGGCCATCTGGCGGCGAGCATGAGCGTGTCCGGCGCGATGCTGAGTTCGGCGATCGTCATGGCGATCACCACTATGCTGGCCTATCACTCGCAGTTTCCGCAGCTTGATGCCGCCGCCATGAAGTTGGTGATGTGGAACCGGACCCACGCGCCAGAGCTGGTGTTCAACCACGAGCAAGGCGATGTGGCGATGTCGATCGAATACCACATCCCCGCCGAACGCGTGGGCCAGTTCGTGGCGCTGGCCGATTCGCTGCGCCGCTTGCGGCTGCGCAATGGCGGTCGCTATTGGGGCATGTTTCGCGACCTCCGCGACGAACGGGTGTGGCGCGAAGTGCTGCTGGTGGAGAACTGGCTGCAACACCTGCGCATGCTCGACCGCATGACGCTTGCGGACAAGGCGCTGATCGAACAGGTGAGGGCGCTGCATGACGGCGAGGAGCCGCCGCGCATCACCCTGAGCGTGACGTACCAGTCGATTCGCTATGACGACGATCGCAGGGACGCGGGTGCTGACGTTTAGACGTCCATCCAGCATCGCGCCTACAGGATCTTGTTCCGCCCATCGCAAGTTCATGTGTATCGAAAAAGCGACATGCGTGATGTTTGTCGCAGAATCGGTGAGATTTGGACGTCGTTCCTGCCGACTGAAAGGTGGACGAAAGCAAACGGCCCGTAACGATGGAAAAGCCGCTCGGCCTTTCTCTGGCCGCGTCGTATGGGAGGCGGCAAAGCAATTTCTTGCGTAGGTCCATGGGCCACCCTCAACGTAGGGGGCGTTGGCGTCGTGCGTCCGGACGACCTTTCCGAAACCTTTTCGTGGGAGGAAGCAACGTGAGATTCAAATCCACATGCGGTCGGGTGACCGCGAGAGCACTGCTTACGCTGTTGGCGGCAGGCATGGGCGCCACCTATGCCACGCACGCACAGGCAGGGACCATTGGTCTGCTGTCCGCGCCCCAGGTGAAGCAGGCGCCCAACGACAACGATCGCGTCTCGTTGCCGGGCAACGTGTCGCCGTTCGCTACGGCGGAAAACGACCGCGGCGCGGTCGCCGACAGCCAGTCGCTGGAGCATCTGCAGCTGCTGTTGAAGCGCCCCGCCGATCGCGAGACCGCGCTTGAGCAGTTCATGCAGGCGCAGCAGACCAAGGGTTCGCCGAACTACCGCCAGTGGCTGACGGCCGAACAGTTCGGCCAGCAGTACGGGCCCTCGCAGCTGGACATCGATGCGGTGACGAGCTGGCTGAAGTCACACGGCTTCACGGTGAACCAGGTCTATCCCGGCGGCACCATGATCGACTTCTCGGGTACCGCGGGGCAGGTGCGCAGCGCCTTCCGCACCGAGATCCACCACCTGAACGTGGGCAATGTCGCGCACATCGCCAACATGAGCGATCCGCAGATTCCGGCGGCGTTCGCTGGCGTGGTGCAGGGTCTGGTGTCGCTGCACGACTTCCGCCCGCATACGAACTTCAAGCCGCACAGTGATTACACCTTCACCAGCAGCGGCAGCACCTATCAGGCGGTGGTGCCGGCCGACCTGGCCAAGATCTACAACTTCACGCCGCTGTTCAACGCGGGCATCACCGGTACGGGCCAGACCATCGTGCTGATCGAGGACACCAACGTGTACTCGACCGCCGATATCACGACCTTCCGCTCGACCTTCGGCTTGCCGACGGCGACCTTCACCCAGGTTCACCCGGGCAGCTGCACCAATCCGGGCGTGGTGACGGGCAATGACGGCGAAGCCGAACTGGATGTGGAATGGGCCGGCGCCGCGGCGCCGGGCGCGACGCTGGAGCTGGCTTCGTGCAAGGACACCACCACGACCTTCGGTGGCCTGATCGCCATCCAGAACCTCATCAATGCGTCCGGCACGCCGCCGGCCATCATGAGCGTGAGCTATGGCGAGTGCGAGGCGGCGAATGGGGCCACGGCCAATGCGGCGTACGTCTCCACCTATCAGCAGGCGGCGGCGGAAGGCGTCTCGGTGTTCGTGTCCTCCGGTGACGAAGGCGCGGCGAGCTGCGACGCCAACCAGACCAAGGCGACGCATGGCATCGGCGTGAGCGGTTTCGCCTCCACCCCGTACAACGTGGCGGTGGGCGGCACCGATTTCGGCGATACCTATGCCGGCACCAACAGTTCGTACTGGAGCTCCACCAACGGCTCGACCTATGGCTCGGCGTTGTCGTACGTCCCGGAAATCCCGTGGAACGACTCCTGCGCCAGCGTGCTCATCAGCACCAAGAGCGGCTACAGCACGCCGTACGGCACCAGCGGCTTCTGCAACAGCGCCACCGGCAAGGCCTACTACCTGACCACCGCGTCCGGCAGTGGCGGTCCCAGTGGTTGCGCGAGTGGCACGGCCACCACCAGCGGCGTGGTAAGCGGTACTTGCAAAGGCACGGCGAAGCCTTCCTGGCAGTCTGGCTTCCTCGGCAACCCTGCCGATGGCGTGCGTGACATCCCGGACGTCTCGCTGTTTGCCGCCAACGGTGTGTGGGGCCACTACTACGTCTACTGCTACACCAACACGGCGGGCGGCGGCGTGGCTTGCACGGGCGCGCCGAGCGCCTGGGCGGGCGCCGGTGGCACCTCGTTCGCGTCACCGATCATGGCGGGCATCCAGGCGTTGGTGAACCAGAAGATCGGCGCCAGCGTGGGCAACCCGAACCCGACGCTGTATTCGCTCGCCGCCACCGAGTACGGCAGCAGCGGCAGCAGCTCGTGCAACTCCAGCAACGGCAACGGCGCCGGGGCGAGCTGCATCTTCTATGACGTGACCCTGGGCGATATCGACCTGGACTGCACCGGCACGCACAGCTGCTACCGCCCCTCGGGCACGTACGGCGTGCTGTCGACCTCGACCACCAGCTATGCCAAGGCGTATGGCACGGGCACCGGCTGGGACTTCGCCACAGGCATCGGCTCGGTCAATGCGGCCAACCTGGTGAACGCATGGCCATGATGGCCTGATCGTGTAAGTGGATGCTTGAAACCAAGGCGCCTCCCGGGAAACCGGGAGGCGTTTTGCCGTGGCGTGTGCATTGCGCTTTGTTGCCGTGTGCACTGGCCGGTGTGCCGTTGCCTGATTGCCATGCGCGGTCGATACGCAGGATTCGCGTATGCCGACGATGCATGCAGAGCCGCCCCGGCGAGCGCGGGAACACCATCGCCGTGCGGTACCCCTGCGGGCGGCGCCAACGAAAACGCCCCGCGGCAGGCGCAGGGCGTTCGATCGGGTCAGATTTAAAATGCTGGCGTCAGAGCAGCTTGTCACCCACCAACACCACATCCGCCGCACGGCGCGCGAACAGACCGACGCTGACGATGCCGGGGATCTGGTTGAGATCGTTCTCCAGCGACACCGGATCGACGATCTGCCAGCCATGCACGTCGATGATCCAGTTGCCGTTGTCGGTGACCACGCCGTCGCGCCACACCGGATTGCCGCCACGCTTGACGATCTCGCGACCGATCAGGCTGCGCGCCATCGGGATGACCTCGATCGGCAGCGGAAACTTGCCCAGCACGTCGACCTTTTTGCTGGAGTCGATGATGCACACGAACTTGTCGCTGGCCTCGGCCACGATCTTCTCGCGCGTGAGCGCGGCGCCGCCGCCCTTGATCAGGCGCTTGTGCGGGTCGCATTCGTCGGCGCCATCCACGTAAAGCGTGAGCGAGCCGGTGGCGTTGAGATCAAGCACCGGGATGCCCAGCCGCTTGAGGTGCGCGGTGGACTGTTCGGAGCTCGACACGGCGCCTTGGATGCGGTCCTTCAGGTCCGCCAGCGCGTCGATGAAGTAGGCGACAGTGGAACCGGTGCCGACGCCGACGATGGCGCCGTCCTCCACGTAGCGGATGGCGGCTTCGCCGGCCTGGCGTTTTTCGTTGGCGTTGCTCATGGGTAGGTTCCGGTAGGAGGGGAAATCATTCCAGCGTGAGAATGTGCCGCCATTCGTTCGAGGCCACCGGCATCACCGACAGGCGGTTGCCCTTGCGCACCAGCGGCATCTCGACCAGCGCCGGATCGCCCTGCAGTTCCCTCAGGCTGATGGTGCGCTTGAGCTTTTTGATGAACTTCACTTCCACCAGCATCCAGCGCGGATTGTCGCGCGAGCTGGCGGCGTCGAAGTACTTGCTCTTGGGATCGAACTGGCTCGGGTCCGGGTACGCGTCGGTGGCCACTTCCGCGATGCCGACGATGCCGGGCTGCTCGCAGTTGGAGTGGTAGAAGAAAATCTTGTCGCCGACCCGCATGCCATCGCGCATGAAGTTGCGCGCCTGGTAGTTGCGCACGCCGTCCCATGCTTCCTGGCCTTTGCGCTTGAGGTCGTCGATGGAAAACGCGTCCGGCTCGGACTTCATCAACCAGTGTTGGGTGGATCTGGTCATGCGTGGGCTTCTCCGTCCTCGCCGTGGGCGTGGCAGTCGATCAGTTCGCGGTCGGTGGCGATGTAGTCCAGCGGTACGTCCCAGGGCTGCTCGTCGATTAGCGGCAGCTCCTGGAAAGCATAGGCGATGCCCACCAGCAGCGGTTCGGTGGGGCGGACCTGGTCATTGAGGAAGCCGAAGGCGCGATCATAAAAACCGCCACCGGTACCCAGGCGGTTGCCGCGGCGGTCAAACGCCAGCAGGGGCACCAGCACCAGGTCCAGTTGGAACGGTTCGAGCAATTCGGTGGGCGTAGTCGGTTCCGGGATCCCGTAGCGATTGGGCGCCACGTCCTGCCCGGCCTGCCACGGGGCGAAGCGCAGGTGGTGGTTGGGGCCGATCACCGGCAACAGGAACTGTTGGCTGCGGGTGGCCAGCGGCGGAATCACCAGATTCAGCGGAAGCTCGCCGTCGCAGGCCCAGTATCCGGCCACGCGGGCATCAGTCAGGTATTCAGGTAGCTGCTCGAGGCTGCGCCGCAGGCCCTGGGCCGCGGCGATCCGCTGCGGGGGCGTCAGTGCGCGGCGCTGGCCGGCCAGTTGCCGGCGTAGTTCGCGTCGCTGGGCGATGGCGTCCACGTGCGCGTCTCCTTGAAAAGCCTGCCGCGTATTTTTCCATAGTTCGCGTCGTTCGCCCTTGGCCGGGATGAGACGCGAAGATGGGGATCCGGCTTGGGCGGGCCTGCGGGTGGCCCTGTGCCGCACGGCGCCCTGAGGCGCCGTGCGATGGGGAATGAGGTGGCGTTAACCGCGATGCCGCTGCCCACCAAACGACCTTGATCCACGATGGATCAGGTGGGAGAGCTACATGGTCTCAAGGCTTTCCGCGCGCGGCGGACATGCACAACAACCGATGAAAAGCCGACCCGGGGCCGTATTTAGGAACAAGGCAAATGTAAGAGTGTGCTGGCGCACACCGCAGAAAACGCCGTGGACTATTTTATGTGGGCGTCCAGTGCGGCTTCAAGCTTGCGACGCAAATTGGCCAGGCCGTCAGTCACGCTCTGATCAGTGCCGGTGTGCTGCTTGCGCAAGGCGAGGAATTCGTGCGTCACGCTGATCGCGGCCAGCACCGCCAGGCGATCGAAGCCCGGGGCCCTTGCATTGGCGCGCAGCTCGCGCATCTTGCGATCGAGGTAGGCGGCCGATTCCAGCAGGCCTTCGCGCTCTTCCGGCGCACAGGCGATGAGAAATTCTCGATCGACCAGTCGCAGGGCGACCGGTTCGTTGGGAGTGGCGCCCGCGTTGTTCTCAGCCATTGTTCTCGAGCGCCTTCAGTCGCTGGATCATCGCTTCGACGCGGCTGCGCGCCTGCTCGTTGCGGGCCATCAGGCCTGCGCGCTCGCTGGCCAGGTGTTCCTGGCTGTGGCGCAGGCTGCGGTTCTCTTCGGAGAGGCGACGCACGGTATCCAGCAACCGGTCGACCTGTTCGCCGAGGGCTGCAAGCTCCTGCTTGACGGGGTCTGGCTTGACGGGATCGGGCGCGCTCATGGAAAGGAACTATAGCAGGAGGATTGGCGAATTCAGCAGGCTCGGCGGCGTTTCGCCAGGCCCTGCATTAAACTGCGAACTTGCCTTGAAAGGAGTGCCCCATGGCCGCGAACGAGATCATCGGCTATGACGAACTGGACGCCGCCGTCGGCCGCCTGAAGCTGGGCGTGGACCCCGCCGAACTGCATGGATCGCTTTGCGGTTTCCTGGCAGGCGGAGGCCGCGTCGGCAGGCAGTCCGTGATTGAGACCCTGCACCTGGATGCCGAGGCGGCCACCCCGTCGGCGGCGGACCAGATCTTCCTCGAGCGCCTGGTCAAGCAGACCGGCGCGGAGCTGGCCGACCCGGAGTTGGGCTTTGAGCCGCTGCTGCCGCCCGACGATCGCCCGCTGCCCGAGCGCGCGGACGCGCTGGTTGACTGGTGCCGTGGTTTCCTCGGCGGTTTCGGTCTGGCTGGCGCCGAGGCGCACGGCAAGCTGTCCGACGAGGCGCAGGAGATCCTGCGTGACCTCGCCACCATCGCCTCGTCGTCGTTCGATTTCGGCGACGAGGGTGAGGATGAGGATGCCCTGATCGAGGTGCACGAATTCGTGCGCATGGGCGCCATGTTGCTGTTCGCCGAGTGCGCCAGGCCGCCGTCCCAACCCAGCGACACCGTGCATTGAGCATCTCGCCCGAGGAATTCGCCCGCCGTCGCCGCCAGCTGATGCGCATGGCGGGCGAAGATGCCGTGCTGCTGATCGCCGCCGCGCCCGAGCGCGTGCGCAACGCCGATGCCAACTGGCCGTACCGGCAGGATTCGGATCTGCACTACCTCGCCGGCTTCCCCGAGCCGGACGCGGTGCTGGCGCTGCTGCCGGGCCGCAAGCATGGCGAGGCGGTGCTGTTCTGCCGCGAGCGTGACGAAGCGCACGAGCGCTGGCATGGCGAGTCCATCGGTACCGAGCGGGCAGTCAGCCAGCACGGCATGGACGATGCTTTCCCGATCGATGACATCGATGACATCCTGCCCGGCATGATCGAAGGCCGGGGCAGGGTGTACTGCCACTTCGGCCGCGAACCGGAATTCGACGCCCGCCTGCTGGGCTGGATGCGCCGACTGCGTCAGCTGCGTGGCGGTGGCGTGGTGCCCAAGGAATTCGTCGCGCTGGGTCATCTGCTGCACGATCTGCGGCTGTACAAATCGCGCGGCGAACTGAAGCTGATGCGCACGTCCGCCGACATCGCCGCGGACGCGCACCTGGCGGCGATGCGGGCGGCGCTCAGCGGTCGCCATGAATACGAAGTGGAGGCCGAAATCCTGCGCGTGATGCGCAGCCGCGGTGCGGTGCCGGCTTTCCCGCCCATCGTCGCCGGCGGCGCCAATGCCTGCGTGATGCACTACACCGCCAATCGCGCGACCTTGCGCGAGGGCGAGTTGCTGCTGGTGGACGCCGGCGCCGAAGTGGACTGCTATGCGTCCGACATCACCCGCACCTTTCCCGTCGGCGGCCGTTACTCGCGCGAACAGCGAGCGCTCTACGAGGTGGTGCTGGCCGCCCAGATGGCGGCCATCGACGAGGTGCTGCCGGGCCGTGACTTCAACGCCGCGCACGAGGTGGCGGTGCGGGTGATCGCCGAGGGCCTGTGCGCGCTGGGGCTGATCAAGGGCGACGCGGACGCAGCCATCGCCGAGGGTAGCTACAAGCGCTTTTTCCCCTCCAAGACGGGCCACTGGCTGGGCCTGGACGTGCATGACGTGGGCGACTACCGCGTGGATGGCGAGCCGCGGCTGCTGGAGCCGGGCATGGTGGTCACGGTCGAGCCGGGCATCTATGTGCCGCCGGGCGACGTCAGCGTGGATGCCCGCTGGCGCGGGATCGGCATCCGCATCGAGGACGACGTGGCGGTGACCCGCGACGGCAACGATGTGCTGACTTCCGGCGTGCCCAAGGATGCCGACGAAATCGAGGCGCTGCTGGCTTCGCGCTGATCGTGCTGCTGGCGCAGGTCGACCCTGCGCCAGCAGCATCGACAACATGGATCAGATCAGGGCAAACGCATCGCGCGTGAGGTTTTCCGGCGCGCCATCCGTGCACACCACGTCATCCTCGATGCGGATGCCGCCGTAAGGCCGGAACTTGTCGATCTTGTCCCAGTCGATGTCGCGGCCCGCCGGCTTGTCGCGCCACTCATCCAGCAGCATGTCGATGAAATACAGACCCGGCTCGATGGTCACCACCATGCCCGGCTCCAGCACGCGCGTCATGCGCAGGTAGGGATGGCCCGGCGGGCGGGCGATGGTCCCGCCGCGCTCGTTTTGCTGGAAGCCGGCCACATCGTGCACCTGCAGGCCGATCGGGTGGCCCAGGCCATGCGGGAAGAATGCCGAGGTGACGCCCGACTCCACCGCGCTCTCGGCGCTCATGCGGATGATGCCGTGCTCGCGCAGCACGTTGGCGAGCACGTGGTGGGCGTGGATATGCAGTTCCGGATAGCTCTGGCCGGCCCGCACCTTGGCCGCGAAGCCCTGCTGGGCGGCGTCCATGCTGTCGATCAACGCCTGGAACTCGCTGTGGCCATACGCGGCGTAGGTGCGGGTGATGTCACTGGCGTAGCCGCTGGCGCTGGCGCCGGCGTCGATCAGAAACGAGCGGCTTTGCAGCGGCGCCGTGCGATCGAAGTGGGTGTAGTGCAGCACGGCGCCATGCTGGTTGAGGCACACGATATTGGAATAGGGCAGTTCCGCTTCGGTCTGCCCGGCGGCGGCCAGGTAAGCCATCTGGATGCCGAACTCGCTGGCGCCGGCGCGGTAGGCCTGCTCGGCGGCGTGATGCGCGCGCGTGCCGATGCGGCTTGCCTCGCGCATCAGCTCCAGCTCGTACGGCGTCTTGTACGAGCGGTGCCAATGCAGGTAGTCGAGCACGGCTTGCGGATTGTTCGCCTCCGCGCCCGGCACGGGAGGGCATTCCGGGCCGATGATGGCGCGACGCGTGTTTTCGCCCGGCAAGTGGGCCACCGCATCGACGGCGTTGCGCTCGATCACGATCTCGAAGTGTTCGACCCAGTAGCCGTGAGGCGCGTCAGGCACGACATGCCAGTAGTCCTTGGGCTGCAGGAACACCAGCTTCGGCTTGTGGCCCGGCGTGTACACGATCCAGCTGCCCGGGGTGTCGGTCAGCGGCAGCCAGTGGCGGAAATGCGGGTTGGCGACGAACGGGTAGTCCTGGTCGTCAAGGAACTTGCGCAGCGGCGTGCTGGCGGCGATCACCAGATGGTCGAACCCGCCGAGGGCGAGCGCCTTGTCCGCACGTTCGCGCAGCGTGGCCAGGTGCTGGGAATACAGCGGGGCGAGACGATCGTGCATGACTACTCCGGAAGCATCGACGGGCGGGGAAGCCCCACATGATCGCGCGACCTCGCCGCGGCTGCCAGTCGCGCGGTCGTCATGCAGGAGGTCGCCCTGTGCGCGAACCTGCCGCGCGGCGGTTCCGGCGTACGGCGTTTGCGAGGGCCGGGTTGCGCACGGGGCGTTCCGGCGCGGCGGCTGCGGTCAGGACTGCCCGGGCTGCTCCAGCCAGGCATCGAGCAGGGCCGCGTCGGCGTCGTCGATGGCCACGATGCGGTAGCCGGCCCAGATCTGTCCGGGGCTGGCCGCCAGTTCGTGCCACTGCTCCTGGATACCCACCTCGATGGTCTGCGCCGAGCTGCCCAGGCCGGGCAGCGACACGCTGACCTGGTAGACCGCTTCGCTGCGCGGCGGATGGGCGCTGATCAGCAGCATGCCGTTGGCCGACAGGTTGCCCAGGTGGCCGATGGGTTGGCCGCTGATCACGTCGGTGACCACTGCCGTGAAGTTGGCGCGCTTGCGCAGGGCGCGCCGCTGGTCGATGGAGGCAACGTTGTCGCTCACGTCGGCGAGACTCCGGGGCGTGCGGTCGTGGACGCCGGCCGGGTTACCTGGCGCAGGTGACTGGTCAGCGCATGCCAGGCACGGTCGAGCAGGCTGTCGCGCATCGGCGGCATTTCCCGCACGCGGCCACAGGCCATCTCATGCGCCAGCTGCGGCAGGGTCATTTCCTCGCCGCGCAGGCCGCGGCGCGTCACGAACAGGCTGTTGCCCGACACCGGCGAATACCACGCCAGTTTGCGCTGGGTGACGCGACCGCTGGTGGGGTCGATGAATTCGAACCAGGTGCCGAACGGCAGTTGCCGCAGGCGCTGATGGATGCGCCGCTCCGGCGACTCCGGCGCGGGTGGCGGCGTCTCCACAACGGGGGCCGGCGCCTCGGTGGCGACGTGTTCGCCCAGGCGCTGGTGCTGCTTGAGCTTGAGCGCCAGTTCGGTGGTGGTGCTGGCTTCCTGCGCGACCGGCGTGGCGGCGGGAATACCCAGCAGACGCTGGGCCACCTGCACGGATTCCTCGGCATGCATGCCGATCTGCTGCAGGCCCGCTTCCACCTCGGCCTGCAACAGGTTGCGGTCGGTAATGGGCTGCTGGCCGAGCAACTGGTCGGTCATGCGCAGGCGCAGTGCGAAGGCCTCGCTGTCCTCGCCATGGCGCAACAGGGTCAGCGCCAGCACGTCGGACCAGGCGCGCTCGAGCAGGGTGCGCAGCAGGCCGCGCGGATTGCAGCGCTCAAAGCGCTCGGCGATCAGCTCGGCGGCGCGGTGGCGGGCCTGTTCGAGCCGCTCGCGGCCCTGCATGGCCTCCACCTGGCGACGCTCGGCGATCTGCGCCTTGCGGTTAAGCAGACCCAGGTGGTGTTCGATATCGGCCAAAAGGCTGGTGTACAGGCCGGTGCTGGGTGGCTCTCGCCGGGCGCGGTCCACCAGCTGGTTGAGCTTGGCCGACAGCGAGCGGTCGGCTTCGCCGTCAGGACCATCGAGCCAGTCATTGGCGGCCTCGGTGACGACGCCCAGCAGCTTGCGCGCCGGGTGTTCGCGCTGGTTGAAAAAGCCCTCGTCGGTCACCGCCATGCGCAGCAATGGCAACTGCAGTTCGCCCAGCAGGGAGTGGGCGTTGCCCTTGCGCTGCAACTGGTGGCCCAGCTGTTCGAACAGCATGGCGACCAGCTCCACGGTGTCGCCCTGTTCGTCTGTCAGGTGCGTCTGCGCGGCTCCGGCCGGCTTGCCGGTATTGAGCTGGCTGATGAGTTCCTCGCGCAGGGCATGCGCGCTCCGAAGTTCACGCTGGGCCTGGTCGGCCACGTCCGTCACGTGCAGCTGGAGGGCGTCGAGGGCGAGCTGCAGTTCTTCGGGCGTGGCCCCGCGTCCCGCCGGCTGGTAATTGAGTGCGCCCTGGCCGGCCCGGTGTTGCGCGAGCATTTCGCGCAAGCTGTCGAGTACGGCGATGTTGTCGCTGCGGCCTGCCTGCGGCTGAGGAGTAGCGGCCGGCTGTGCGTTCTGTGCCTGCGCGGCGCGCGTGAAGCTGGCGGGCGGGTTGTCACCACCAGCGCCGCGCGGCTGGCGCTCGACCTGGGTGCGCGGCGGCGTGGGGAATGCACGCAGCTGGGGCAGGATACCGTCGCTGCGCAGATGTTCGTTGACGGTTTCGTACAGCGAGGCCAGCGTGTGCACCACGTTGATGTCGAAGCTCAGCAGCATCAGCTGGCGGTGCTCCACCGGCAGGTCCAGCCCGTTGCCCGCGTCGCGGAAGGCGACGGCAAGCGCTTGCGGCCCGAGCGGCAGGGCCTCCCCTTCGAGGGGCGGTTGTCCGACCAGCACGGCAAAGCGGTAGCCGAGCTCGAACAAGGCCGTGCCATGTCGCGCCTCGCCACGGGCCACCAGCTTGTCGAGCGCTATGGTCTGTTCGTGTTCGGTCTGGTCGAGCAGTTCGAGCGGTCGACGCGCCGCCTCGGATTGCTCCTCGGAACCGGGGGTCCAGCCGAGCCGGCTGAAGTTCAGCTGCGTGCCGTCCATGAAACGCCGTTCCAGCGTGCCTTGCTGCTGCTGCAGCAGCTGGCGACTGAACAGGCACTGCTGTTGTTCCATGTGATTGCGCGAGCGTTCGGCCAGGGAGTACAGGCGCTGCTCAATATCGATCAGGCACTGGCGCAGCGGCGCTTCCAGCCAGCTGCTGCAAAGTGCGTGCGTTTCTTCGATCAGTCGACGGGCGCGCGGAGACCAGCCCGCATGGTCGGGGCGACTGCCCCGATCGGATGCAAACGGCTGACGTCGACCCTGCTGTTCGACATCCATGACAGACCTTGTGATGTTCCCCCCGGAATGGACCCAGTGTAGGGCCTCTTCCCCTGGCGCCGCCATCGGCTGTATGGGGGAGGTCGGCGGGAGAGCCCGTCGGGATGGGCGGAACGTGATGGGCCGCAAGGAACGGGGCCCCTGTCGGGGCGGAACCGGACCCCGGAATCCCCGCGAACGGACGGCTAAAAGTCCGTGGGAACCACCACGGGTCGCCTCGCCGCGGCATCACCCGGGCCACAAGACTGGGTTGGCCGAGGGATGATCTGCACCCTGTTGGATGGCAGATTGGTGTGCAGTCGCGCGCGCATGCCGGGCGTGATGTAGAGCTTGCCGTCATGGCCCAGTAACAAAGCGCAGTTCATCTGCATGTGGTCGGCCATGCGCTGGAACCCGCTGGGGCCGGCCACCATCAGTGCGGTCGCGGCAATGTCGGCGAAGACCGGGTCGTCACTGAGCACGCTGGTGGCGGCGCTCGCCCGCTGCGGCCAGCCCGTGCGGGTGTCGACGATGTGCCCCAGGTCGGCCGACGAGGCGCGATGGCGCTGGTAGTCCCCTGACGAAGCCAGCGACTCGCCGCCAGCCAGGTCGATGCTGCCGAGCACGCCGGCCGGGGCGCTGACGCCGACGCGCCAGGGCTGGGCATCGGCGGGTCCGACGGCCATGACGAAACCACCCAGATAGATCAGGGCGCGGTGGATGCCGTGCCGGGCGAGCAGTTGCTCGACCTGGGCCGAGGCGTAGCCTTCGGACAGTCCGTTGATGTCGATCGATACAGCAGGGTTGGTCGCGCTGACGGTACCGTCAGCCGCGATATGGACATCGTCCATGCCAGGCTTTTCGCTGAGCAGTTGCTTGACCTCGCCGTCGGTGGGGGCGGCGGTCTGCACGGGATAGCGACTGGTGTGGAAGCCCCATGCCCCGATCAGGCGCCCGGCGGCGGAATTGAACAGGCCTTCGGTCTGCGCATAACCGACCTGCGCGCGACGGATCAGGTCGGCGACATCCTCCGGCACGCGATAGGGCTGTCCGCGGGCAAGGGCATCGTTGAGCCGGGTGATCTCACTGGGCTCCCAGGGGTGCCAGGTGTGGTGGTCGTGGATGAACAGGCGGCCGATGTCCTGAAACGCCGCATCGGCATCGTCGCTGCTGGAGGTCAGGAGCTGGATGCGCGCTCGCGTGCCGAACACCAGGAACTCGCCCTGGACGGGCTGCAGCGGGCGCAGCCAGAGAAACATACCGGTGAGTAGGGCGACGCTCGCAAGCATCACGCCCGCGCGGGTCGCCGTCGTGAGCCGGCTGGGTTGCATGGGGTCTCCGGGAAGCAGCGAACTCATCCGCCGCCATGTCGAAGGAAGGGGGCGTCGTCGTGGCGACGCCCCCGGGGGCAGTACGAACTCAGGCTTCCACGATGAGCCGCGAACGCATTTCCAGGTGGAGGGCATGGCAGAAGTGCGTGCAGTAGCACCAGAACACGCCCGGCTTGTCCGCCACGAAAGTGACCGACTTGGTTTCCTGCGGGTTGATACAGAAGTTGATGTTGTACTTGGGGATGCCGAAGCCGTGGGTCAGGTCTTCGACCTTGTCGTGGTTGGTCACGGTGATGGTGACGATATCGCCCTTCTTCACCGTGAACTCGCGCATCGAATACGCCGGCGCCTGCGACATCAGCCTGATGTGCACATTCTTGCCGTTGCGCTCGATCGTGCTCTCCTCCTTGCTCTTGACCGCATTGGGGAACTCGTTGAGGTCATAGATCTGGCGGGTCTTGATGATGTCCGCGCGCACGATGATCGCGTCATGCGGCTCGGGGGCGGCCGAGTGATCGTGGATCAGCTTCATCTGCTCGCCGGTGATGTCGATGAGCTGCTCGGTCTCCACGTGCAGCGGGCCCACCGGGAGGAAACGGTCCTTGGAGAACTTGTTGCCGGAGTTGAAGAACTTGCCGTCCGGTTCCTTGGTCTCGCCCATCGAGGTGTAGCCGTGACCCGGCTGGTAGTGCACGTCGATGGTGTGGATGATCACATTGGACTGCGTGTTGCCCTTGAACTGCGCAATCGCCGCGTCGACGTTCCACTTGACGATCTTGCTGTCCAGGAAGAGCGTTGTATAGGCATTGCCACGTCCGTCGAAAGCCGTGTGCAAGGGACCCAGGCCGACGTTCGGTTCGGCCACCACCGCGTCGCGGGGCTTCGCCAGTTCGCCGTCGAACCACTTGTGCACGAGATCGATTTCGATCACCGAGCAGGTGGGCGAGAGCTTGCCGGAGCAGACGAAGTACTTGCCATCCGGGCTGGCGTTGACGCCGTGCGGATTCTTCGGCACCGGCACGTAGCAGGTGAGCGCCGTCTTCGGATCGGCGTTGGCGTCCTTGCGGCCATCCACCACGGGCACCTTGGAGTCACCGATGGTGGTGAACTTGCCGCCCGCCACCGCATGCTCGATGCGGGCGATGTTGAAGAACACGCAGGAGTCCTGCTCGGCGGACATCATGTCCTCGTAGTGGACGCCGCCTTCCGTGTTGTACTGGTTGGACGCGGCCAGCTTGCCGTCATAGGTGGTCGCCACCAGGTCCATGTTGCCGTCGATGCGGCACTGCCAGCGCACTTCCATGCTTTCCGCATCGATGCAGCTGAACAGGCAGCCGTACTTTTCGGGCGAGTTTTCGTCGCGACCATCGTTGGGCAGGGGAATATGGAACTCGGCGCCGGCAAATACACGTGTGGTGTAGTTGATCGAGGCATCCACCGGGTCGCGCTTGTCGGGGAACAGGCCGTGGTGGCCCTGCACGTTCGGCAGATCGATGATCTTGTCCACATCGAACGTGTCGCCCTTTATGCGCGCCACGCGCGCGTTGAGCTTGTCGTTGACCCAGAAATACTTGCCGTCGTAGGTGCCGTCCTTGTACGAGCCGTGCACGTGGTGCGTGTCGCCCGTCCAGTACTTGAGCTGGCCATCCGGACGCGTGCCGATGATGGCGCGCGACTCGTTGGTGATGCCCCAGCCCGACATGGGGTCGATGTTGAACACCGGGACGCGCTTGATGGTGCGGCCGGACGGGCAGCCCAGGATGCGCACTTCACCGGAGTGGCCGCCGGACGAAATGAGGTAGTAGGTGTCCAGCTTGCCGGGCGGAACGTCGTACTCAGGGTGTTCGCCCGAGGAGCTCGCCGGCGCCGCCGCGGAAGCGGCCGTCGCTAGTTTGCCGCCCGGCTGCTGGGACGAACCGCAGGCGGTGAGGCCAAGTACTGCACCGGTACCGGCCAGGCCCGCCATGGCCGTCTTGCCAAGGAACTTCCTTCGGCTCGGATCGACTGCCGAATAGCCGTCTTTCGTTTCATTGCCGCTCATCTGCGCTTCCCTCTTTGTTCGCGTCAGTGGTGTACCGGGCGGACTGTAGGGTTCGCTACAAGCGAGGCGCTTGACTCAGATCACCTGAGAAAACGGTGATGTAAGCGCAGGTTGACGCATGGGGTGGATTGCCACATGGCTGACGCACGTCAATGTGCAGTCGAGTCTCCGCTGCTCTCATTTTCTTGTCGTCCGATGCAGCCCGCGATTGCGCGCTGACGACTTGCCTCCGCACCCAGGGAATTCAAACGATGAACGTCAGACACTTTGGTGGTCCGCTGATTGTCGCAGCGGCCATACTGCTTGCTGCCTGTGGTGGCGACAAGGCGCCGCCTGCCGGTGACGCGTCGTCGACGCCAGCCGCTGCTGTCCAGGCTCCCGCTGCGGCGCCAGCCGAGGCGCCCGTCGCCAACCCGGTGGCCGCCGAGCCTTCACCGGGCGAAAAGGTGTATCAGGGCACGTGCGTGATGTGCCACGGCAGCCCGGCCGTCGGCGCCCCGGTGCTTGGCAACAAGGACGACTGGGCCCCGCGCATCGCACAGGGCAAGGACGTGCTCTACAAGCACGCGCTGGAGGGTTTCAGCGGCCAGAAGGGCGCCATGCCGGCCCATGGTGGCAACCCAAGCCTTGATGACGACAAGGTAAAGGCTGCGGTCGACTTCATGGTCAGCAAGGCGCAATAAGGCGGAGTGCGTCATGCGCATGGATGTTCTGCGCCATGGTCGTGGCGCCTCTTCAATGACTAGTCATCGTTTTGGATGGCTAGTCGTCTTGATGATCGGCTGCTGGCTTCTGTCTGGCAGCGGCCGTGTCTTGGCGGGCGCCTACGAGGCTGAATTGCCGGCCGCGATGTTCGCCAGTCCCGATCTCTGTCATTACGCGCCATGCAGCAGCGTGTTGCCGCAGGCCGAACGATTCTCCCTGCGCAAGGGGCAGCCCGCGTACGTGGAGGGTATCCGACAACGCAATGGGCATGACGAAGTCGTCGGTTACGTCTTTCTTTCCACCGATACCACGCCCGACATCGTTGGCTATTCGGGCAAGCCCATCGTCACCCTGATGGGCATGGACGCGCAGGGCCGCATTACCGGCGTGCGCATCCTCCGTCACAGCGAACCCATCCTGCTGGCGGGCATCCCGGAGGAAAAGCTCACGGGTTATGTCGCCCAGTACACGGGCAAGCCAGCCGGCGCCCATTTCGAACTCGGTCGCGCCGATGGCGCCAATGTGCCGATGGACGCCATCAGTGGCGCCACCGTCACCGTGTTGGCCGAGAACCAGATGGTCGGACGAGGCAGCTATGCGGTGGCGCGCCAGGTCGGGTTGATCCATGCCGTGGAACGCCCCCAGGCCCGGTTCACTGCCGCCGCTGCCCCGTCCGACTGGGCGGGACTGGTGGCCGAGGGCAGCATTGGCCATTTGAAGGTGATGCCCGAGCAGGTCGGTGAGCCCCGTTCCGGGCAACCATTCATCGACCTGTGGTTCGGTTATCTCAACGAGCCGTCGTTGGGCAAGACGGTGCTTGGCGCGGCGGGCTACCAGCGCCTGATGTCGGACCTCAAGCCCGGCGAGCACGCCATCTTCATCATCAACAACGGCAGCAGTTCGTTCAAAGGTTCGGCGTTTGTGCGCGGCGGTGTGTACGACCGCATCCAGGTCACCCAGGATGCCGATACCTACCAGTTCGGTGACGGCGACTACCGCAACCTCTATCACCTGGATATTCCCGGTGTGCCGTCCTACGGCGAATCGGGCATCTTCATCCTGCGCGACAAGTCGTTCTCCGCGGCCTATCCGTGGCGGCTGGCGTTTCTGTCCAAGCACGCCGGCGACCACGGCAGCGCGGATTTCGCCAACTTCAACGCCGAGTACTGGCTGCCGGCGCACTACCTGGACGGCGGTCGCCCCACCGTGGAGAAGCCGGCGCCTGCGTGGGTGAAACTTTGGAAGGACAAGGCCTTCACTATCGCCGGATTCGTCACCCTTCTGCTGTCCGTGGGCGTGTACTACGCCTTCCACCGGCGCTGGGCGGCGCGCTCTCGGCGGCAGGACAAGCGCTGGATCCTGTGGCCGCACATGGCCTCCTGGGTGGTGGCGCTGGTGTTCGTCGGCGCGATGGAGCTGGCGCAGCCGTCGATCGTGCAGGTGCTGACGCTGATCCATGCGCCGTTCGACGGCTGGCGCTGGGACCTCTTCCTTAGCGACCCGCTGATCTTCCTGTTCTGGATCTTCATCGCCATCACCATCGTGTTGTGGGGGCGTGGTGTGTTCTGCGGCTGGCTCTGCCCCTACGGTTCGATGAGCGAGCTCTTGTTCCGCGCGGGGCGTCGCCTTGGCCTGGGGCGGTGGCAGTTCGCCTTGCCGTCGCGCTGGCACCACCGCCTGCGCTGGTTGAAGTACGTTGTGCTGCTGGTGCTGGTGGCGGCCTCGTTCCATTCGATGGCGCTGGCCGAGCGGATGGCGGAGGTCGAGCCGTTCAAGACCACCTTCATGGTCCACGTGTGGCATCGCAGCTGGCCGTTCGTGCTGTTCTGGTCGGCGCTGGTGGCGTTCTCGATGTTCGTCGAGCGCCCGTTCTGCAAATACCTGTGCCCGCTGGGCGCGGCCATGGCCATACCGTCGCGGTTCCGCTTTTTCGGCCTTCGCCGCAAGGCCGAGTGCACCACCTGCAAGGCGTGTGCGGTGCAGTGCAGTTCGCAGGCCATCGACGCGCAGGGCCGCATCGATCCGACCGAATGCATGCAATGCCTCGATTGCATGGTGCTGTATCACGACGATCATGCCTGTCCGCCGCTCAGCGCCGAGCGCAAGCGGCGCGCCAGGGCGGGCCAGCCGCTGACTCCGATCGGCCGTGATGGTCACTTCATCCCGATCAAGCTGGTGGACTGATGCGGCTTCCGGCGCTCCTTCTGCTCGGCCTGGTCACCCTTCCCGCATGGGCGGCGACGCTCCATGTGCGCCCGGGCGAGCGGATCGGCGCGGCGATCGCCCAGGCCGCCTCGGGCGACACCATCGAGGTGGAGCGCGGGCAGTACGTTGAGAACCTGCGCATCGACAAGCCGCTGGCGCTGGTCGGTGTGGGGCGGCCCACCATCAGCGGCGACGGGAAGGGCGATGTCATACGGATCGCATCGCCGGACGTGCGCGTCGAAGGCGTGATCGTTCGCGACAGCGGCGACGACCTCGGCGCCCAGAACGCGGGCATCTACATCCAGCCTGGCTCCGATCGCGCGGTTGTGCGGCATTGTGATTTCGCGCACGTGCTGTTCGGACTGTGGATCGAAAAAAGCAATCAGGTGGCGGTGGAGGATAACCTCATCACCGGCATGCGCGAGAAGCTCTCGTCACAGCGCGGCAATGCCATCCAGCTCTACAACACCGAAGGCGCATCGATCGCGCGCAACCACATCAGCTTCGCCCGCGACGGCATCTATGTGGATGTGTCGCATCACGCGCGCTTCATCGGCAACCGCATCCACGACGTGCGCTATGGCACGCATTACATGAACTCCTACCACAACGTGTGGGAGGGCAATGAGAGTTTCCACAATCTCGGCGGGCTGGCGCTGATGGAAGTGCGGGATCTCGAGGTGCGCAACAACGTCGCCTGGGGCAACGCCAGTCACGGCATCATGCTGCGCACGATCCAGGACTCGACCATCACCGGCAACATCTCGGCAGGCAACGGCGTGGGTTTGTTTGTCTACGATGCGGAATACCTCACCCTGCGCAACAACCTGGTGGTCGGCAACGCGGTGGGCGTGCACCTGTGGGCCGGCTCGTACAACAACGACGTCGATGGCAACGATTTCATTGGCAACGACGAGCAGGTGAGCTATGTCGCCACCCGCGACGTGCAGTGGGGCAGGCGCGAAGGCAACTACTGGAGCAATTACCTCGGTTGGGATGCGGACGCGGACGGCTACGGCGACGTGCCGTTCGAGGCGAACGAACTGACCGACCGGCTGGTCTCGCGCTACCCCTTCGTCAAGCTGCTCGACAGCAGCCCCGCCATGCAGGCGTTGGGGCTTGCGGCGCGGCAGTTCCCGGTGCTGCGCGTGGCCACCATCCTCGATGCGCATCCGGCGATGCGCCCCCATCATGCCGACTGGAGCACATGGCTTGAACGCAGCGGTCGTTGAAATCAATGGCGTGGTGAAACGCTATGGCGCGACGCCAGTGGTTCGTGGCGTCAGCTTTTCCTGTGGAGAAGGCGAGGTGATCGGGCTGGCCGGACACAACGGCGCCGGCAAGAGCACCTTGTTCAAGATGATGCTGGGCATCATCGCCGCCGACGAGGGTGACATCCTCCTGTTCGGCGAGCCCGTGCGCGGGCGGCGGTTTCGCGAGGTTCGTCGCGCCATCGGCTATCTGCCGGAACACGTGGCGCTGTACGACAACCTCTCCGGACTGGAAACCCTGCGCTTCTTCGCACGCCTGAAGTCCGCCGATCCTTCGCGTTGCAAGAGCCTGCTCGAGCGCGTGGGTCTTGGATCGGCGATTCATCGCGCGGTTCGCGAATACTCCAAGGGCATGCGCCAGCGCCTGGGCTTCGCGCAGGCGCTGCTGGGTCAGCCTCGCTTGCTGATGCTGGACGAGCCGACCAACGGCCTGGACCCCGAGGCCATCCATGCGTTCTACGACGTGCTGGACCAGCTGAGGCAGGACGGCGCCACCATCATCCTCAGCTCGCATCTGCTGGCGGAAATCCAGTCGCGCGTGGATCGGCTGGTGATCATGGCCAGCGGCCAGCTGGTGGCTCAGGGTACGGTGGCCGCACTCGCGGCGGCTACGGGCCTGCCCGCGCGGCTGGTGGTGACGCCTCGAGATGGCGCTCGCGACCGCGTGCGCGGGGCGCTGCTGGCCGCGGGGTTTGTCCCGCAGGATCTGGCCGATGGCGAGGTGCAGGTGGCCGTGGCCACACCGCAACGCATGGCGCTGCTGGGCGTGCTGGCGGATCTTTCCGATGCATTGACGGCGTACGCGATCGCCGAACCCACGCTCGAGGATGTCTTCCTGCGCCACCAGCGGGGCGTCACCTGGGTGGAGCGTGCGGCATGAGTCGGCGACCGATGTCCTGCTGGCAATGGCGGCTGGTGGCGGCGATCGCCGCCAAGGAATGGCGCGACCGGTTGCGTAACCGCTGGGTGCTGGCGGTGGCGGTGGTATTCGCCGTGTTTGCGTTGCTGATCGCGTACTTTGGTGGGGCGCAGTCAGGCGTGGTGGGGCTGCGCAGCGCAGCCGCGACCGTGGCGAGCCTGACAAGCCTGGCCATCTATCTGGTTCCGCTGATCGCCTTGCTGCTCGGCTTCGATGCCATCGTTGGTGAGCGCGAGCGTGGCGTGCTCGACCTGCTCCTGTCGCAGCCGATCACCCGGGCGGAATTGTTGGTGGGCAAATACCTCGGCCTGGCGGCGGCGCTGTCGATGGCCACGCTGGTCGGCTTCGGGGTGGCGCTGGTCCCGCTGGCCACCGCGATGGACGGTGAATCGCTGGCGATCTACCTGCGTTTTGTGGGCAGCGCCCTGCTGCTCGGACTGGCCTTCCTGAGCCTTGCCGTGCTGGTGTCGACGCTGGCGCGCGACCGCACCCGGGCCACCGGCGCCGCGATCGCGTTGTGGTTCGGTTTCGTGCTGGTGTTCGACCTGTCGTTGCTTGGCGCGTTGGTGGCGACGGCGGGCAGTCACGCCTCCGACTGGGCGCCCTATGCGCTGTTGCTCAATCCCGCCGATGTGTTTCGCGTCATCAACGTGTTCGGCGCCGACGTGCTGCGCAGCTCGTTCGGCCTGGGCACCCTGATGGCGCAGGGTTGGAATGCGCCCGCCACGCTCTACAGCGTCCTGGTCACATGGATCGTCGCGCCGCTGGGCGTGGCGCTTTGGAGGTTTCGATGAGTTCGATACGACGGTGGATGCCCGGGTTGTTCGTGCTGCTTGCTGCGTGCGCGCAGCAGGCCGCGACGCAGGCGCCAGTGGACCCTCGCGCCGATGCGCATTGCGAGCTCGACGGCATGACGCTGGCGGACTACCCGGGTCCCAAGGGGCAGATCCGCTACGAGGACGGCAAGACGGTTTACTTCTGCGACACGCTGGAATTGCTCTCGATGCTGCTTCATCCCGAGCAGGTGCGTGCGGTGGCGGGCGCCTATACCCAGGATATGGCCCACGCCGATTGGGACCACCCGCAGGGGCACTGGATCGAAGCGACCAAGGCCTACTACGTGCGCGGCGCGCATCGGAGCGGAAGCATGGGGCCGACTCTGGCGAGTTTCGCCGGGCAGGCGGACGCACAGGTGTTCGCGAAGCAGTTTGGGGGAGAAGTGCTGACCTACAAGCAAATCACGCCGGAGATGGTGCGCCTCGACGGCGCCGCCGGCGGCGACATGGGCATGTGACGGAGAATTCATGAAAAACTTTTTTGATACGGTGCCGCCGCGGACCGCTACCGCGATTGCCGATGTGTCCCGCCGCATGTACGACCTGCGGGAACTGCGCAAGCGCCTGCTGGACGATGCAGGCTGCGTAGAAGCCGATGACTTGCTGGCCGCGGTGCGCGAGGGGTATCTCCCCGAACATCCCGGCTACGACGCCTGGCTGGCGGTACGACTGATCGGTGACCGCGAAATCGCACTGCATGACACCCTGGAGTGGCGCTGCCTGGTCGCCAACGGCGGCAAGAGCTTGCCACCGCCGCGCTCCGGACTTGCGGCGCTGGCGCACGCGATCCGGCCATCCTTGCCGAAGCCATTCGTGGGCGGCATGCGGCTGCACCACGACGGCATCGCCTTTCGTGGTGAAACTGGCATCGATGTGCTGGCGCGGGTGCTGGCCAGCGGTGACTTCTCGATCGAATGGCGCTGGTCCGGCGAGGCGTGGCGCTTTGACAACGCGCCCGTGGCGCATCCGGACGTCGACAGCGCGGCGCACGTGCACCTGCCAGACGGTACGGTGGTCGCGAGTCCGATCGCATTCCCGGAGAACGGAGATGCGGCAGCCATCGTCCTTGCTTTCCTCGAGGCGCTGGCAAAGATGCCGACGCTTGGGTTGGCATGAGCTCGTTGCGAGGCGGCGATTGCGGCCTGCTCAGTCCAGGAAGGCTGAGATCACGTCGTTGAGGAAGCGCTGGCCGAGCGCCGTGGTCTGCAGTCGCGCGGCGTCATCGACCAGCCAGCCGCGCTGACGCGCCGCCTCGAGCGCGGGCGCGATCCGTTCGATGGGCAGCCCCGTGCGCTCGGCGAAATCGGCCAGCGGCACGCCGTCAATCAGGCGCAAGGCGTTGAGCATGTATTCGAACGGCAGTTCATCGACCGCCACCGGGCCGTCGCCGCCGATGCGTGCTGCATCGCCGGCGGCAGCCAGGTAGGCCTTGGGAAGCCGCGTCTTCCAGCGGCGATGGACAGCGCCGTTTTCCGCCACGGTCAGCTTGCCGTGGGCGCCGGCGCCAATGCCGAGGTAATCGCCGAAGCGCCAGTAGTTGAGGTTGTGCACGCAGCGGCGGTCCGCCTGGGCATAGGCGGAAATCTCGTATTGGCCGTAGCCGGCCTCGGCGAGCTGCTGCTCGCAGGCCTCCTGCATCGCCCATGCGTGGTCGTCATCGGGCAAGGGCGGTGGGTTCGCGGCGAACGCGGTGTTGGGCTCGAGCGTCAGCTGGTAATGCGAGACGTGTGTCGGTTGCAGCGCGATCGCGCGCGCCACGTCGGACTGTGCTCCGGCAAGCGTTTGCTGGGGCAGCGCGTACATCAGGTCGAGGTTGATGTTGGCGTAGCCTGCGTCCTGCGCAGATTTCACCGCTGCCTCGGCTTCCTTGGCCGAATGGATGCGGCCGAGACGCCGCAGCTTGTCGTCGTCGAAGCTCTGGATGCCGAAGGACAGGCGATTCACGCCTGCAGCCAGATAGCCATCGAATCGACCATGTTCGACCGTGCCGGGATTGGTCTCCAGCGTGATTTCGGCGCCTTCGATCAGCGGCAGCCGCTCGCGCACGCCGTCAAGGAAGCGGTCGATCAGCTCGGGTGCGAACAGGCTGGGGGTGCCGCCGCCGAAGAAAATGCTGTGTACCGCGCGAGCGTGCACGGCTGCGCCGAAGTCGCGCAGATCGGCGTCGAGGTCCGCCAGCAGGACGTCGACGTAGTCGGCGTACGGCGGCGGCGCGCCCTTCACGCCGTGCGAATTGAAGTCGCAGTACGGGCACTTCTTCACGCACCACGGCATGTGGACGTACAGCGACAACGGTGGCGCGATGAGCGGCATGGCGTCAGACGTGCGGAGCGGCCAGACGCTGGCGCAGTTCGGTAAGGGCCCGGCCGCGATGGCTGATGCGGTTCTTCAGCCCGGGCGGCAGCTCGGCGGCGCTGACGGTTTCGTCGTCCGGCAGGAACAACGGGTCGTAGCCGAAACCATGCGTGCCGCGCGTTTCGGTCAGCACGCGGCCATGCCAGCGGCCTTCGGCGATCAGCGGCGCCGGGTCGTCGGCGTGCTGCACCAGCACCAGCACGCAGATGAAGAAGGCGCCGCGCTTTTCGGCGGGCACGTCCTTCATCTCATGCAGCAGCTTGGCGTTGTTGGCGGCGTTGTCGCCGTGCTTGCCGCTGTAGCGCGCCGAGTACAAGCCGGGCGCCCCGCGCAGGTGCTCCACGCACAGGCCGGAGTCGTCCGCCAGCGCGGGCAGGCCACTGAGGCGTGCCGCATGGCGGGCCTTGAGCAGCGCGTTCTCCACGAAGGTGAGACCGGTTTCCTCGACGTCGCTCACATCGTACGCCGACTGCGGCTCCACGCTGAGCCCGCTGTCGGCGAGCAGGGCGTTGAATTCGGCCAGTTTGCCGGGGTTGCTGCTGGCCAGGACGATTCGAGACATGAATTATTCCGTGAGTAGGGCAAAGGCGCGGGCGTAATCGACGCGGCCGTGATAGCCGTCCAGGCCGCCGGGTCGCAGGGCCTGCGCCATGAAGGCGTCGCCTCCGCCATAGGTGTCGTGCAACCCAGCCAGGGAAGCGGGGGAGAATCCGAAGCGGGCGTAATAGGCCGGTTCGCCGAGCACTACCACGGCCCGCGCGTCGCTCGCGTCGCGCAGCTCGTCGAGCGAACGACGGACCAGTGCGCTGCCCACGCCGCGGTGCTGCCAGGCCGGCGTCACCGCCACAGGAGCGAGGCCGAGCGCGCGTCCGTCATTACCGTGCTCGATGCTTACCGGCGAATAAGCCACATGCGCGATGACCTCGCCGTCTGCCTCGGCCAGCACCTCGAACGCGCTGTCGCCGTCGTTGCGAAGGTGCTGCACCAGCGCGGCTTCATCGTCGCGCCCGAAGGCGGCGCGATGAACCGCCAGAATGGCGGGCAGTTCGTCCGGTCGGGGCGGGCGAATCTCGAACATCCGCGTGATCAGGGCTGCTCGAGCGCTGCGCGCTGGGCGGCCACCAGCTCGCCGATGCCCTTTTCGGCAAGGGCGAGCAGGGCGTCCATTTCGTCGCGGCGGAACGCATGGCCTTCGGCCGTACCCTGCACCTCGATGAAGCCACCGCCGTCGTTCATCACCACGTTCATGTCGGTGTCGCAGCTGGAGTCCTCGGCGTAGTCGAGGTCGAGCACCGGCATGCCTTGGTAGATGCCCACCGACACGGCCGCGACAGCGCCCACCACCGGGTTGCGGCGCAGGTTCTCGCGCTTCATCAGCAGGTTCACGGCGTCAACCAGCGCCACATAGGCGCCGGTGATGGCTGCCGTGCGGGTGCCGCCATCGGCCTGGATCACGTCGCAGTCCAGGGTGATCACGCGCTCACCGAGGGCCTGGCGGTCAACGCAGGCGCGCAGGCTGCGCCCGATCAGGCGTTGGATCTCCATGGTGCGCCCGCCCTGGCCACCGCGGGCGGCCTCGCGCTGCATGCGGGTATTCGTCGCGCGCGGCAGCATGCCGTACTCAGCGGTGACCCAGCCTTCACCCTTGCCGCGCAGCCACGGCGGCACGCGGTCTTCGATGCTGGCGGTGCAAAGCACCTTGGTGTCGCCAAAGGAGACCAGCACCGAACCTTCGGCGTGGCGGGTGTAATGGCGTTCGATGGTGACGGTGCGCAGCTGGTCGCTGGCGCGGCCACTGGGGCGGCTGGGGGAGCTCATGGGACGCGTCGGCCTTAAGGATTGGGCAAGCCAGGGCGGGAAAGTTTACCATTGCGCCCTTTCCCGAGTTTCAGCAGGCGCCCCCGATGATCCGCAGCATGACGGCCTATGCCTCCGCCGAGACGACTGGCCCCGCCGGGTCGCTCAGCTGCGAGCTTCGCACGGTCAACCATCGCTACCTGGAGCTGAGCCCGCGCCTGCCCGACGAGCTGCGCGTGTTCGAGTCGGCCCTGCGCGAACGGATCGCCGCTCGCCTGTCGCGCGGCAAGGTGGACATCACCGTGCGGCTGCGCGGCGACAACCGCGCCGAGTCCCTGCAGGTCAATGCCACCACCCTGGCCCGCCTGTCCGAGCTGGCGTTGGACCTGGAGGCGCGCTTCCCGCGCATGAACATCGAGTTCACCGAGCTGCTGCGCTTCCCGGGCGTGCTGCAGCAGGCCGAGGTGGATCCTGACGTGCTGCAGGCCGCCCTGCTCGACGTGCTCGAGCGCGCCCTAGATGCGCTGACGGCCACCCGCGAACGTGAAGGCGCGAAGCTGGCTGAGCTGCTGAAGGATCGCCTCGATGCCATCGAGCGCATCGTGGCCGACGTGCGCAGCTTCATGCCCCAGATCCGCGAGGGCCTGCGCGCCCGCCTGGAATCGCGCCTTGCCGACATCAAGCAGCCGGCCGACCCGGGCCGCCTGGAGCAGGAGCTGGTGCTGCAGATCACCCGCAGCGACGTGGACGAGGAACTGGACCGCCTCAGCACGCACATCGCCGAAACGCGCCGCGTGCTGGGCACCAAGGAGCCAGTCGGCCGCCGCCTGGATTTCCTCATGCAGGAATTCAACCGCGAGGCCAACACCCTCGGTTCCAAGGCGGTCGATGCCCGCAGCACTAACGCCGCGGTGGAGCTGAAGGTGCTGATCGAGCAGATGCGCGAACAGGTGCAGAACATCGAATGAATACCGACGCGTCCCCGCTGCAGAGCGCCGAAGGCACCCTGTTCGTGGTGGCTGCGCCCTCGGGCGCGGGCAAGTCCTCGCTCGTCAACGCGCTGCTGGAGCGCGAGCCGGCCATTTCGCTGTCGATCTCGCACACCACGCGTCCGCCGCGTCCGGGTGAGCAATATGGTCGCCACTATTACTTTGTCGAGCGCAACGAGTTCGAGCGGGAGATCGCCGAGGGCATCTTTCTCGAGCACGCCGAAGTGCACGGCAATCTCTACGGTACGTCAAGCAACACGGTGAATACGCTGCTGGAGCAGGGGCGTGATGTGTTGCTGGAGATCGACTGGCAGGGCGCGCGGCAGATCCGCAAGAGCAAGCCCGATTGCGTGAGCGTGTTCATCCTGCCGCCGTCGCGCGCCGAACTTGAGCGCCGCCTTCGTGGCCGCGGCTCGGACAGCGCCGAGGTGATCGCTCGCCGCCTGCACAATTCGCGCGAGGAGATCGCGCACGCGCACGAGTTCGACTACATCATCGTCAACGATGACTTCGATGTCGCGCTCGGTGATTTGCAGTCGATCGTGCGCGCGGTGCGCCAGCGCAGCACCTTGCCGTGGCAGCGGCATGAGGCGCTCATCGCCGAACTGCTGGCCTGATCGGACGCGCTCGCTCCACGCGGGAGCGGGGCGCGCCGGTGGTGCTGGATCAAGCCTTCAGGATCACCTTGATGGCCTTCTCCCGGGCCGCGTTGGCGAACACCTCGTAGGCTTGCATGATCTGGTCGAGCGCAAAGCGGTGCGTGACCAGTTTGGCGGGGTCGACACGCCCGGCCTGTACCGTCTGCAACAGGATCGGCGTGGTGCGGGTCGTCACCAGACCGGTCGTGAGCGTGATGTTCTTGATCCACAGGTCCTGCAGTTGCAGGTCCACGCTCTTGCCGTGCACGCCGACGTTGGCGATGTGGCCACCGGCACAGACGATGCGCTGGCAGACGTCGAAGGTCGCAGGTACGCCCACGGCCTCGATCGACACATCCACGCCGCGTCCCCCGGTCAAGGCCATGATCCTCGCGACCGCGTCTTCGCTGCCGGCGTTGACGAGGTCGGTCGCGCCGAACTGGCGGGCGGTTTCCAGGCGGGCTGGGTCCAGGTCGATCATGATCAGTCGGGCTGGCGAATAAAATTGCGCGGTCAACAGGGTGGCCATGCCCACCGGGCCGGCGCCGACGATGGCCACCGTATCGCCGGGCTTGACCTCGCCGGCCAGCACTCCGATCTCGAAACCGGTCGGGAATATGTCGCTGAGCATCACCAGCGCTTCCTCGTCGGCATCGGCGGGGACGGGGTAGAGGCTGTTGTCGGCGTGCGGAATGCGCACATATTCGGCCTGCGTGCCGTCGATCAGGTGGCCCAGGATCCAGCCGCCGTCGGCGCAGTGCGCGTACAACTGCTTCTTGCAGTTGGGGCAGCGGCCGCAGGCGGTGATGCAGGAGATCAGCACCCGGTCGCCCGGCTTGAAGTTGGTGACGCCCGCGCCCACCGCCTCAACCACCCCGGTGCCCTCATGGCCCAGCGTGCGCCCTGATTCCACTTCGGGCACGTCACCCTTGAGGATGTGCAGGTCGGTGCCGCAAATCGTGGTGTGGGTAACTCGCACGATCGCGTCGGTGGGCTGGACGAGCGTGGGCTTGGCCTTCTCCATCCAGGACTTCTGGCCGGGGCCGTGGAATACGAGTGCTTTCATGGGGAATGCTCCTTCGGATTCGTGGGTGAGCGTGCCGCACGGCAGGCGAGCCGCGCACTGGCCGTTCGAGGCTAGCGGCCCGCCGACAGCGCAAGGTGATGCAGGTCAAGCAGGATGGCCCGGTCCCGATCTCGGCGGCGTCAAGAGGGCCTGCGTGGCGGAGGCGTCAGGTGAGTGGCCATGCGGCCATGGGGCGCGAACGGGTCTCACCAGGACCTTGAACCGCCTATGAGCCCATCGCGACAAGTCGAATGGCCTTCACACTCATATTCAGCTAACGTGGCGGCTTTCCCTTGTCCCGTCCTGCCCATGACCGACTCCGTTAGCGCCAAGCCCGACGATCGCGCCCTCGTGCGCGTCCGTGGCCTGACCACGGTGCTCAATGGCAAGAAGGTGTTCGATGCGCTGGACATGGATATCCCGCGCGGCAAGATCACCGCGATCATGGGCCCCAGCGGCACCGGCAAGACCACCCTGCTCAAGCACATCACCGGGCAGATGCGCGGCCAGTCCGGCGAAGTGTGCGTCGACGGGGAGAACGTGGCCAGGCTCTCGCGCGAAAAGCTGTTCGAATTGCGCGAGCGCATCGGTTACCTGTTCCAGAACTCCGCGCTGCTGACCGACTTCGACGTGTTTGAGAACGTCGCGTTCCCGCTGCGCCAGCACACGGAACTGCCCGAGGTACTGATCCGCAACATCGTGCTGACCAAGCTGCAGGCAGTGGGCCTGCGTGGCGCCACTGGCCTGATGCCGTCGGAACTGTCGGGCGGCATGGCGCGCCGCGTCGCGCTGGCGCGGGCGATCGTGTTCGACCCGATGTTGATCCTCTACGACGAGCCGTTCGTGGGCCTGGATCCGATCGCCTTGAATCAGGTGCTGAAGCTGATCCGCACGCTCAACCAGACGCTGGGCATCACCAGCGTGCTGGTGGCGCACGAGCTGGAGGCGATCAAGCAGGTGGCCGATCACATCTATCTGATCGCCAACGGCAAGGTGGTGGCGCAGGGGGATCCCAAGACCATCGCCGACGACGGTTCGCCGTGGACGCGCCAGTTCTTCGGTGGCGAGGCGGACGGCCCGGTGCCGTTCCAGTATCCGGCCGGTGATTACGCCGCGTCGCTCGGTTTTCCAGGGAGTGGCGCATGAGCGCGTCGATGAAGGCAGGCTCTGAAAACATCGTGCTGCGCTCTCTGGAGCAGATCGGCAACTGCGGTCTGTTCCTGTTGCGCATGCTGGCGGCAGTGCCGCAGAGCATGCGCTTCTACCGCGAGACGGTGCGCCAGCTGTGGTTCGTGGGCGCGATGAGCCTGATCATCATCATGGTCTGCGGCCTGTTCGTGGGCATGGTGCTGGGCCTGCAGCTGTACGACGTGCTGTCGATCTTTGGCGGCACTTCGGCCACGGGCACGGTGGTCGCCATCGCCATCTACCGCGAGCTGGGCCCGGTCGTCACCGCTCTGCTGTTCGCTGGCCGCGCCGGCACTTCGGTCACCGCCGAGATTGGCTTGATGCGCGCCACCGACCAGATCGCCGCGATGGAAATGATGGCGGTGGACCCGATCGCCTACGTCGCAGTGCCGCGTTTCCTCGCCGGCATGATCGCCATGCCGCTGCTGAGCTGCGTGTTCTGCGCGCTGGGCATCTTCGGCGGCCACCTGGTGGGCGTCACCTGGCTGGGCATCGACAACGGCACGTTCTGGTCGAACATGACCGCCACCGTCGAGGTGGTCAAGGACGTGATCAACGGGGTGGTGTGGAAGAGCCTCGTGTTCGGCATCGTCGTGTCGCTGATCGCCGTATTCCAGGGCTACACCACGCCGCCCACCAGCGAGGGCGTCGCTTACGCGACCACCCGCACGGTGGTCGCTTCCTCCATCGCCATCCTGGCGCTCGATTTCGTGCTCACCGCCTTCCTGATGTGAGCACCGCCATGACCATGACCACCATTCAAACCTTGAGGATCGTGCCGTGAGCCAGAGACCGTCCTATGCCGTCGGCACCGGCCTGTTCATCGTGCTCGGCTTTGCCGCGCTGGGCTATCTCGCCACCCAGACCACCTCGGTGGTCAATCAGAGCCGCGGCCCCAGCTACATCGTCGAGGCGCACTTCGCCAACATCGGCCAGCTCAAGGAGCGCGCGCCGGTGAAAGTTGCTGGTGTGCGCATTGGCCAGGTGCAGTCGATCGTGCTCGATCCCACCCGGGAAACGGCTGACGTGAAGCTGGCGATCGATCAGCGTTACGACAAGATCCCCGACAACTCGGTGGCCACGATCTTCACCAGCGGCCTGTTGGGCGACCAGTACATTGGTGTCCAGTACGGCAACTCCAAGAAGACCCTGGCCGATGGCGGCACGATCGCGCTGACGCGACCGGCGCAGCAACTGGAGGAGATGCTGGGCAAGTTCTTTGGCGCCGGTGGTGTCGCCGACAACCTGTCCGGCAGCTATCGCGTCAGGGCGCGATTCACCAACATCGGCGCGCTCTCGGTGGGCGCCCCGGTGAAGATGGCCGGTGTGGCCATCGGCAGCGTGCAGTCGGTGCAGGCCGATCCGGTGAAGCTCGACGCCGAGGTCACCCTGTCCATCGACAAGCGGTATAGCCAAATTCCCGATGACTCGGCCGCCGCCGTGTTCACCAGTGGTTTGATCGGCACGCAGTACGTTGCCATTCAGCCGGGCGGTTCGCCGGACATGCTGAAGGACGGCGATGAGATGGTGCTGACCCAGTCGGCGCTGCAGATCGAGGATCTGATCGGCAAATTCCTGGTCAGCGGCTCGTCCGCCGACAAGAAGGG
Organism: Dyella solisilvae; assembly: GCF_003351225.1. Taxonomy (GTDB): domain Bacteria; phylum Pseudomonadota; class Gammaproteobacteria; order Xanthomonadales; family Rhodanobacteraceae; genus Dyella; species Dyella solisilvae. The sequence goes on along the minus strand of NZ_QQSY01000002.1, from coordinate 160,927 downwards.
CGCCGAGCCCGACAACGCCGGCAAGCATTGAAGCCGGCCGCCACGTACCGATATTCCTTAGAGTTACTGTTCAGGAGTTACCCATGTTGCGCAGTCTGGCCATTGCCACCGCCCTTGCCTTTGGCAGCGTGATCGCCGCCCCCGTGTTTGCACAGGCTGCCGCGCAGTCCGCCGCCGCCCAGCAGACGCCGACGCAGGTGGTGCAGGAAATCTCCGATCAGCTGGCCAAGGCGATCGAGGGTCACCAGCAAGAGCTGAAGAACAATCACGACAAGCTGATCGGCGTGATCGACAGCGTGTTCCTGCCGCACTTTGACATCGACTATGCGTCGATCCTGGTGCTCGGCCAGCATGCTCGCGAGGCCACCCCCGAGCAGCGCTCGCGCTTCGCCAAGGCGTTCTACAACTCCATTACCCACCGCTACGCCGAGGGTCTGCTCGACTACACGCGTGGTCGCGTGAAGGTGCTGCCGGACAGCAGCGGTGGCGACCTCAACGAGAAGCGCACCATCGTGCGCAGCCAGGTGACGCTGGATGACGGCAAGACCGTGGCCGTCGACTATGCCTTCCGCAAGGACCGTGACGGCACCTGGAAGGCCTACGACGTGATCATCGAAGGCATCTCGTACATCACCAACTACCGCAACCAGGTGGACGCCGAAATCCGCAAGGGCGGTATCGACCAGCTCATCACGAACCTGGAAACCCAGGGCTCGAAGGCGCTGGAGACGATGGAAAAAGACGGCAAGACGGCGACCAACTGATGACTGCCGTCAGCCTGCCGCCACGGATCGACGAAGGCGCGCCGGGCAGTGTGCGCGTCAGTGGTGAACTGACCTTCGGCAATGCCGCCATCGCGCTCGAGGCCATCAATGCGGCCGTGGCGCGCGATGGCCGCAGCACGCTGGACTTGTCCGGCGTCACGCGCAGCGACAGCGCCGGCCTGGCTTGCGTGCTGGCCGTGCTGGCGCAGGCGGCAGAGCGCGGGCGCGCGCTGCGTGTGAGCCACGTGCCTGCGGGCATGCAGCTGCTGGCCAGCGTGTGCGAAGTGGACGCCCTGATGAGTTGAGCGTCACTACGACAGACGATGGACAACAAAAAGGGGCCGAGAGGCCCCTTTTTGTTACCCGACGCCGAGACGCTCATGCGTCCTTCGGCGGGGGCTGCTGCTGCGGTGGCTGCTGTTGGGGTTGCTGCTGCTCAGGATTGGCTGCCGGCTTCTGCTTGTTCTCCCAGTTCTGCTGTTCTTCCAGCAGCTCGTCGGGATTGAAGTTCTTCTCCTTCAGGCCCTGCATCTGCTCGATGATCTCGGCCGGCGGATTGCCGTCGTAGAGCTGATACAGGCGCTGCTGACGGTACGCGTCGCGCAGGAAGGCGTAAGGGTCGTAGGCCGAGGCCAGGAAGCTCTCCGCTTCAATGCCGGTCGAGCGCAGCGTCACCAGGTACAGCACGCTCGGCAGGTATTGCTGCCCGTACTCGTAGCTATGGTTGCGTGAGTAGTAGCTCAGCGGATCGAAGAGATAGCTGTCGACCGGCAGGCGCCAGACGTCGCGAACCGTGGTCGGGCCGATGAAGGGCAACACCAGGTAGCCGCCCTCCGGCATGCCCCAGCGGGCCAGGGTGATGCCGAAGTCGGTCTCGTTGAGCGGCATGCCGAGCTTGCTGGCCGGATCGAGGAAGCCGCCGAGGCCGACCGTGAGGTTGACCAGGAATCGTCCGCTGCTTTCGACCGCCATCAGCGGACGGGCCTGCAGCAGGTCGTTGCCCACCGTGATCGGCAGTCGGATGTTGGTGAAGAAGTCGCTGATCGAGCGCCTCACCGGCGGGTTGGTCACCTTGCGGTAGCCCACGGCCACCGGACGGATGATCGCCTTGTCCAACTTGTCGTTGAAGGCGTACATGTTCCGGTTGAATTTCTCGAAGGGGTCGTCCGTGCGCGGCTTGGCGATCGTGCAGCCCGCGAGCAAGGAGATGGCGACCAGCGGCAGGCTGCGCTTCAGGAGTGGGAGCAGGGCGGACGGCATCGTTGGCGACAGTCCCAAGGGCTGGTGAGAATCCAATATTGTACCGCACAGTTTTTTTATAGTGTACGGATACCCGACCATGGTGGGGGGCACGGCTGCAGGCAGCCTGAACCGCGCATCATACGGTGTGCTGCATTGCCAGCAAAGCGGCCTTACGGCTACACTGACCCACGATAAGTCGCTTTATTCTTTAAGGATTTCAGATGGCCCGCATTACCGTCGAAGACTGCCTGCAGGTAGTCGACAACCGATTCGAACTGGTGCTGATGGCGACCAAGCGTGCCCGTCAGCTCTCCAAGGGCGCCGAGCCGGCAGTCAATCCCGATCATGACAAGCCGACCGTGCTCGCCCTGCGCGAGATCGCCGATCGCCGCATCGACCAGGCCACCATCGACGAGATCGACAAGGCCGAGCGCGAGCGCGCCGAGCGCGAAGCGCTGGAGTGGGCCGCCGCCGAGGTTGATGACGACCTCTCCAAGGGTGGGGACGACTGATGGAAGGCGGCGTCTGTAGACAGCGCACCGCAGGCGCCGGCTCGTTCGGCGCTTGGTGCTGCAGCCACGACGTCGCCCTCCTGGTTTCACTCAAACGCTACGAGGCGGTCGCCTGAGCGGGGACCGTACATCCATGCCGGCCGTCACGGATTCCTCCGCACTGGATTCGTCGACGCTGCCGCCGTACGTGCTGGCCCTGAAGGAACGCATTGCCTACCTGCCGGAAGCGCAGGTGGAGCGTGTGGTTCGCGCCTACCAGGTGGGCGCGGTGGCGCACGAAGGGCAGGCCCGCAAGAGCGGCGAGCCCTACATCACCCATCCCGTGGCGGTGGCCGGCATCCTCGCCGAGCTGGGCCTGGACGCCGAGACCATCATCTCGGCGATCCTGCATGACACTCTCGAAGACACGGCGCTGAGCCGGGCCGAGCTGTCCGCCGAGTTTGGCGAGACGGTGGCCGAGTTGGTCGACGGCGTCACCAAGCTGGACAAGATGCGCTTCTCCAGCCGCCAGGAGGCGGATGCGGAGAGTTTCCGCAAGATGCTGCTGGCGATGGCGCGCGATCTGCGCGTCATCCTGATCAAGCTGGCCGACCGATTGCACAACATGCGCACGCTGGGCGCCAAGGACGCGCCGTCGCGCCGCCGCATCGCACGCGAGACGCTGGAAATCTACGCGCCGATCGCCCAGCGCCTGGGCATGAACAAGTTCAAGGCGGAGCTGCAGGACCTGGGCTTCCGCTCGCTTCATCCGGACCGCTACCGCGTCATCAGCGAGCGCATCCGCGCCGCCCTTGGCAACCGGCGCGAGGCGATGGGCAAGATCGAGGCCGCGCTGTCCCAGCGCCTCACGGCCGACCACATCTCCGCGCGCGTGGTGGGGCGCATCAAGTCGCCGTGGAGCATCTATTCGAAGATGCGCAGCGAGCACAAGACGTTCGCCCAGTTGATGGACGTCTACGGTTTCCGCGTGGTGGTCGACTCGGCCATGTCCTGCTACATGGCGCTGGGCGCCGTGCACGGCCTGTACAAGCCGGTGGACCGTCGCTTCAAGGATTTCATCGCCATCCCCAAGGCCAACGGCTACCAGTCGTTGCACACCGTGCTGTTGGGGCCGTTCGGCGCGCCGATCGAGGTGCAGGTCCGCACCGCGGAAATGGACTCGGTGGCCGAGCGCGGCGTGGCCGCCCACTGGGCTTACAAGACCGATTCCGGTCCGGCCAACAGCGCCCAGGCGCGCGCCCGCGAATGGCTGTCCTCGCTGGCCGACAGCCAGGCCCATACGGTGTCCTCGTCCGAGTTCATCGAGAACGTCAAGATCGACCTGTTCCCGGACGAGGTCTATCTGTTCACCCCGCGTGGCGACATCCTGGCCTTGCCGCGCAACGCGACCGCGCTGGACTTCGCCTATGCCGTGCATACCGACGTGGGCGACCACGCGGTGGCGGCGCGCGTTGACAAGAAGCTGGTGCCGCTGCGCACGCGGCTTGAGTCTGGCCAGCTGGTGGAGATCATCACGGCGCCGTCCGCCGTGCCCAATCCGGCGTGGCTGGAATCGGTGGTGACGGGCAAGGCGCGTACCGCGATCCGTCAGTACCTGAAACATCTGCAGCACGAGGATGCGGTGGACTTCGGCCATCGCATGCTTGACCGCGCGCTCGATGCGCTGGGCAGCAGCCTGGACGCCATCCCGCCAGCGGTGCTGGACCGCTTCCTGGAGACAGCCAAGCTCAAGCGACTGGAAGAATTGCTGTCCGACATCGCGCTGGGTAACCGCATGCCGCACCTGGTCGCCAGCCAACTGGTGGCCGCGCGAGGCAAGAAGGCCGCCGACCAGCTGGCGGCGCCGCACGCGTCCGAGAAGATCCGCATCACCGGCGCCGAGCGCGGCGTGCTCAGCTTCGGCAACTGCTGTCACCCGCTGCCGGGCGACGAGATCATCGGCTACCTGTCCTCGGGCAAGGGCATCGTGGTGCATCGCGTGGAATGCCCGAACGTGGTGGAACTGCGCAAGTCGCCGGAGCGCAACGTGGCGATCGAATGGGACCGCGACGTGCAGGGCGACTATCGCGCCGAGTTGCGCATCGAGGTCATCAACCGCCCGGGCGTGCTCGCCACGGTGGCGGCGGCGATCGCCGCCGCCAATTCCAACATCGAGAACGTCGAGTACGTCGAGCGCGATGCCGCGGCGGCCACCTTGCTGTTCGCGCTGGAAGTGAAGAACCGCAAGCATCTGGCCGATGTGATCCGCCGCGTGCGGCGCACCGGCGTGGTGAGCGGCGCCTATCGCTATCCGCTTTAGGGCGAGAAGTGAGTGAAGAGGAGTGAGCAACGAGAGAGTGGGCGCAGGCGCTTCTCTCACTACTCGCTCCTCTTCACTCACTTCTCGCTCTAGACTGTGCGCCTACGCAACTACGAGGCCACCCCATGACCCGCCAGATCATCGCCACCGACAAGGCGCCCGCCGCGATCGGCCCGTATTCGCAGGCCGTACGTGCCGGCAATACGGTGTATTTCTCCGGTCAGATCCCGCTCGATCCGGCCACTGGCACGATGGTCGAAGGCGACATCGCCATGCAGGCGCGCCGCGTGTTCGAGAACCTCAAGGCCGTGGCCGAGGCCGCCGGTGGCTCGCTCGACAAGATCGTGCGCGTGGGTATCTACGTGACCAACCTGGGCCACTTCGCCACCGTCAACGAGGTGATGGCCGAGTACTTCCACGCGCCGTACCCTGCGCGCTCCACCATCGAGGTTTCGGCATTGCCGAAGTGCTCCGACGTGGAAGTCGATGCCGTGATGGTGCTCGACTGATCGAGCGGCGTTGCGGGCGCCCACAGCCTGTGGGGCGATGCCGGCTGCGCGCCGGCGTCGTGCTCGGTTAGGCTTGCCCGATGTCGTCCCGTCGCGTCGGCGCCACCATCGCTCCCGTGTCCGATCCTGGCGCCACGCCGGTCTCGGCGCTGCCCGGCGTCGGCCCCGCGCTGGCCGAGGCGCTGTCGCGGCTGGGGCTGGAGCGGGTGCAGGATCTGTGGTTCCACCTGCCGCTCCGCTACGAGGACAAGACCAGCATCACGCCCATCGCTGACCTGCGCCCGGGTGAACGCGCCCAGGTCGAGGGCGTGATCGAGGCGGTGGAGCGGGGCTTTCGCTACCGCCCGCAGCTAACGGTGGCCATTGGCGATGACTCGCACCAGACCCTGGTGCTCCGTTTCTTCCATTTCCGTCGCAGCCAGTCGGAGCAACTGCAACCTGGCACGCGCCTGCTCTGTTACGGCGAGGTGCGCCAGGGCGCGCGCGGACTGGAGATGGTGCATCCGCAGTACCAGCGACTCGGTGATGACGAGCGCGCCTCCGTCGACGAGCTTCTGACGCCGGTCTACCCGACCACCGAGGGGCTGGGACAGAAGCGCCTTGCTGGCGTGATCGCCAAGGCGCTGGCGCTGCTGCCGCCGGATGCCCAGCTCGAACTGATTCCGCCGGCGCTGTGCGTGGCCCATGGGCTTACCTCGCTGCGCGAGGCCCTGCTGTACGTGCACCGCCCGCCGCCGGATGCCCACCTGGGTCAACTCACCACCGGGCGCCACCCGGCCCAGCAGCGCCTGGCCTTCGAGGAACTACTGACCCAGCACCTGAGCCTCAAGCGCATGCGCGCCGCCGTGCGCCGCCGCCATGCACCCAGCCTGCGAGGTACCGGTCAACTACGGGAACGCCTGCTGGCAAGCCTGCCGTTCGGCCTCACTGGCGCACAGCAGCGTGTCTCGGCCGAGATCGCCGGCGACATCGCCCAGCCGCGTCCGATGTTGCGGCTAGTCCAGGGCGACGTCGGCAGCGGCAAGACGATCGTGGCAGCCCTTTCGGCGCTGGCGGCGGTGGAGTCCGGCCAGCAGGTCGCCCTGATGGCCCCCACGGAGCTGCTGGCGGAACAGCACCTCCACCATTTCCGTCACTGGCTCACTCCGTTGGGCATCGAGGTCGCCTGGCTGGCTGGCAAGGTGGCGGGCAAGGCGCGCCAACAGGCGCTGCAGCGGGTGGCTGCCGGTGCGCAGGTGGTGATCGGCACGCATGCGCTGATGCAGGAGGGCGTGGCCTTTGCCCAACTGGGCCTGGTGATCGTGGACGAGCAGCATCGCTTCGGCGTGCAGCAGCGGCTCGCGCTGCGCGACAAGGGCGCCGACCACGACAGCGGCCTCGTGCCTCATCAGCTGGTGCTCACGGCTACGCCGATTCCTCGCACCCTGGCCATGAGCGCCTATGCCGATCTCGACGTCTCGGCCATTGACGAGCTGCCGCCGGGGCGTACGCCGGTGCAGACCATTGTTATATCCAACGCGCGTCGCGTCGAAGTGATAGAGCGCATTCATGCGGCCTGCCAGGAAGGCCGGCAGGCTTACTGGGTCTGTACGCTCATCGAGGAGTCCGAGCAGATGCGCGCGCAGGCTGCCGAGGTCGCGCATGCCGAGTTGTCGGCGGCGTTGGCTGATTGCCGCATCGGACTCATCCATGGGCGCATGAAGCCGAAGGAAAAGCAGGCCGTGATGGACGCCTTCAAGGCCGGCGAGCTGTCCGTGCTGGTGGCCACCACGGTGATCGAGGTAGGCGTGGACGTGCCCAATGCGAGCCTGATGGTGATCGAGAACAGCGAGCGTCTTGGGCTTGCGCAGCTGCATCAGCTGCGTGGGCGAGTGGGGCGTGGCGCCATCGCATCCAACTGCGTGTTGCTCTACCAGCCTCCGCTGGGGCAATTGGCGCGCGAGCGCCTGCAGGTGATGCGGGAGACCAATGATGGCTTCCGCATCGCGGAGAAGGATCTCGAACTGCGTGGGCCGGGTGAAGTGCTCGGCACGCGGCAGACCGGTCAGCTGAGTTTCCGCATTGCTGACCTTGCGCGCGATGCGCATTTGCTGCCGGCGGTGCAGGAGGTGGGAGCGCTTCTGCTGGCGCAGCATCCGCAGCAGGCGGAGCAGTTGATTGCACGTTGGATCGGTGGCGCTGCGCGATATGCGCATGCGTGAAGTCGGCTGTTGGTTCTCTCGTATTGCATAGCGTCTCCTGAGTTCGTCATCCCTGATGAGGGAGGGGGCAGGGCACGCCCTGTTCGCGTTTCCTTTCCTAACTCGTCATCCCTGCGGAAGCAGGGATCCAGTGACTTTGCTCTTTGCTTTTGATTCGACGTGATCGCGATCTGGCTCGCCTGCGGCGGGCTTCCGCTGCCCTGCCGGGCAGCGGGTTACTTCTCTTTGTTTGGCCAAAGAGAAGTAACCACCGAGATGGTGGCAATGCCAAGAGAAAGGCCACCCCGATGACGCGCCCCTGCGGGGTCGCGGCCGGGAGGCGGGGTGGATCGACAGGGCGTCCTGCCCTGACGATCCACTGGCCGGCATCCGTGCCGGCCACCCTGCGGGCTGTTCCACCTCCCGCCCGCTCGCGCCATAGGGGAGGGGAGGTCAAAAGCCAGAACGGCAAACCAAGAGCCAAGAGCCAAGAGCCAAGAGCTCAGACCTCAGAGCTGAGAGCTGACAGCTGACAGCTGAGAGCTGAGAGTGGACTCGTCCTTGTAGGAGCGCATCCTGTGCGCGAACGCCTTCGGAAATCACCCCCCACACTCGCGCATAGGATGCGCTCGTACAGAGAGCTACGAGGGGTTTCGCGAAGCGATGTGCCGCGAAGCGGCACGAGCCTGCACCTGATCCCCTGTGAGGCGGTGAGGGGCGGACGATCAGGCCCCGCAGGGGTGCCTGGCATGGGCGCCAGGCACTTTTCGTCCGCGCAGGAGCCCGGTCGAAAAGCCCGGCCGCCCCTCACGGACTGGGTGGGCTGCAAGCCCGGCCAGCGCCGAGTGGGGTGCTCTTTCTTTTGGCATTGCCACCATCTCGGTGGTTACTTTTCTTTGAGCAAGCAAAGAAAAGTGACCCGGCCTCCGGCAGGAGGACGGAAGCTCGCCGCAGGCGAACAAGCCGGCAGTCCGGGCCGAGGGGCACCACGACCAATTTCCAATCCACGGTCACCCCCCCCGCACGGGGGTATGCCTTCCCCACACAAACTTCTAAGCTTCCCGGTTCTCACCTCCCGACGACGCACCATGACCACTCCACCACTGCTGATCGACACCGACCCCGGCGTTGATGACGCGCTCGCCATCCTGATGGCGCACGCGCACACCGATGTGCTGGGATTGACGATCGCCGCCGGCAACGTTGGCTTGCGGCACACAGTGCGCAACGCGCGCACGCTGGTGGATCTGGTTGGCAAGCCCACACCAGTGTTCGCTGGTTGCCCGACGCCCCTCGTGCGCCTGCCCGAGGAGGATGCCGTGCATGTGCACGGTGCCGACGGCCTGGGTGACGTCGGTTTTGCCGAACCGAAAGCGGTGGCTGCCGACGAGCACGCAGTGCAGGCCATCCTGCGCCTCACGCGCGAGCATCCCGGCCTGACGCTCGTGGCCTTGGGCCCGCTGACCAATCTCGCGCTGGCCGTGCGACTGGATCCCACGCTCCCGCAGCGCGTGGAGCGTCTGGTGATCATGGGCGGCGCCGTGACCGGCCTCGGCAACACGGGTCGAATTCCCGCCGAATTCAACATCGGCTTCGATCCGGAAGCGGCGCACGTGGTGTTCGAGTCGTTTCCGCGCTTCGACCTTGTCGACTGGGAAGTCGTGTTGCGGCACGCGTTCGATGACGATGAGTTCAACGGCTGGCTCGCCGCAGGCGATCCCCGCGCCACGTTCTTCGAACAGGTGTTCGGCACGGCGCGTGCGTTCAACGCCAAGCGTGGTCGCCGCGGCGTAATTGCAGCCGATGCGCTGGCGATGGCGGTCGCGATTGATCCGGCGATGGTCACGCGCATGGAAGAGCGGCACGTCGCCGTGGAACTCGACGGCCGCCTGACCCGCGGCGCCACCGTGGTGGACTGGTCGGCGCGGCTGGGCAAGCCGGCCAATGCGCGCATCGTGATGTCGGTGGACCAAGCCCGTTTCGGCGCCATGGTGCGCCGGGCGCTGGGGGCCTGAAACGCCCTGCATTGGGGGCTGGATAGGCCAAGTCACTGAGCTACTTGCCAATGACTCCGATCTGTAGTTAAAATGCCGCTCTTTTCACCCACCGCTTTGAGCCAGTCATGAAGCCCGATACCCATCCGAATTATCGCCCGGTGGTGTTCCAGGACCTGTCGTCCGATTTCGCGTTCCTTACGCGTTCGACGATTGCCACCAAGGAAACCGTCAAGTGGGAAGACGGCAACGAGTACCCGCTGATCAAGGTGGATATCTCCAGCCATTCCCATCCGTTCTACACCGGCAAGCAGAAGTCGCTGGACACCGGCGGCCGCGTCGACAAGTTCCGTCGTCGCTACGCGCAGAAGTAATCGCGCGGACAAGCTTGCGATGACGCCGCGCTCATGCGGCGTTTGCGCGGAATCACACGGGGCGAGCCACGGCTCGCCCCGTGCTTTTTTTCGCACGCAGCATCCGACTATCCGATAGGGTATGTGGACGAGCCGGTATGCGATAATGGGCGGCGAGGTGTCGCAACCATCCCCCTGCGGCATCAACCCTACCTCGCCGGCCTTCGTTGTATGTGGCTGGCCGGCGATGCCATTTCGTGAAGGAGGTTTTCCGTGTCCGAATCCAAGATCGTCAAGTTGGTGGATGAGTCGACCAACCGCAGCAGTGAACTTCCCCTGCTCAGCGGCACCCTTGGTCCTGCATGCATCGACATCGGCACGCTGTACAAGGACACGGGCCACTTCACCTACGACCCGGGTTACGGCAGCACCGCCAGCACCAAGAGCGCCATCACCTATATCGACGGCGACGAGGGCGTGCTGTTGTACCGCGGCTACCCCATCGAGCAGCTGGCGGAGAAGTCCTCGTTCCTCGAGACCTCGTACCTGCTGCTGAACGGCGAACTGCCCACCAAGGACCAGTTCACCCAGTTCGAAGACCAGATCACGCATCACACGATGATGCACGAGTCCCTGAAGGACTTCTTCAAGGGCTTCCATCACGACGCGCACCCGATGGCCATGCTGGCCGCCTCGGTGGCGTCGCTGTCGGCCTTCTATCACGACGATATCGACGTCGATAACGCCGAAGACCGCAAGCTGGCCGCGATCCGCCTGATCGCCAAGATGCCGACTATCGCCGCCGCCTGCTACCGCTACTCGATCGGCTGGCCGTTCCGTTATCCGCGCAACAACCTCGAGTACGTCAACCGCTTCCTGCACATGATGTTCGAGGTGCCCAGCGAGCCGCTGGAGCTGAGCCCGGTGGCCGCCAAGGCGCTGGACCTGCTGTTCATCCTGCACGCCGACCACGAGCAGAACGCCTCCACCTCCACGGTCCGTCTGGTCGGTTCGACCGGCGCCAACCCGTACGCCTCCATCGCCGCGGGCATCACCGCGCTGTGGGGTCCGGCGCACGGCGGCGCCAATGAGGCGGTGCTGAAGATGCTTGAGGAAATCGGTTCGGCCGACAAGGTCGAGACGGCCGTCAAGCGCGCCAAGGACAAGAACGACAACTTCCGCCTGATGGGCTTCGGCCATCGCGTCTACAAGAACTTCGACCCGCGCGCCAAGATCATCCGCGAGATGACCCACAAGGTGCTCAACGAGCTGGGCATCAACGACCCCCTGCTCGACGTGGCGATGAAGCTGGAAGAGGCGGCGCTGAAGGACGATTACTTCGTCGAGCGCAAGCTGTACCCGAACGTCGACTTCTACTCGGGCATCATCTACAAGGCGCTGAACATCCCGACCGAGATGTTCACCGTGATGTTCGCCATCGCGCGTACCTCCGGCTGGATTGCGCACTGGATCGAGCAGCACGAAACCCCGGGCGCCCGCATCGGCCGTCCGCGCCAGATCTACACCGGCGCCAACGTCCGCGACTACGTGGCGGCCGACAAGCGCTGATCGCAGCCTGACCTGTGATGCAAAAACGCCCCGGGAGACCGGGGCGTTTTTGTTGGCGCGGCTGGCGTATCAGCGAAGCGCCGATGACAGCATGCGTTCGAACTCGTCGTCGTTATCGGCAGTGGCCAGCAATTCCTCCACGGTCGCCAGGGAGGCGCGCCGCATGGGCTTCTCGTCGATGCGGTCCAGCGGCGGCTGTCGCAGCGCGTCGCGCGGCAACACGGTGAGGTCGAATGGCACCCCATCGGCGGAGAACAGCAGCACCGGGTACTCCACCTGCTCGTCGCGGCTCGTACGCAGTCGCCGCGTCTGTTGGGTCAGGGGGACGCCGCGTTCCTGAAGGAACAGCACTACGGCTTCGGCGTTGTCGCTGAACAGGTGCAGGCACACCGCCGAATGGGCGTCCGCGGTGCCGTCCAGCACCGCGCCGACCAGGCGCGGATCGAAGTGCTCGAGGAAGCGCATGGCCTCCACGGCGGCCTCGCGGCGGTCCTGCAACAGCTGTGGCTGGGTATCGGCGTGGAAAATGCGCTGGTGCTCGCGCAGCGCTTCCTCGATCTCGTTGTTGCGCGGCAGCGCCTGCGCTTCGAGTATGCCAAGCCGCTCGGCGGCCTTGACCTTGGCGTGGTGGTAGTCGCGGATGCCATGCTCGCTCATCAGGCGCGCCGCCTCCTGGGCGACGCGCCGGCGATTGCGCTGCAGGCGATCCTGCGCGTGGATGCGATGGTGTTCGCCTCGTGCCATGCCTCAATCCTCCGGCAATCTGGCGCTCGCCGGGATCGGCGAACGCGGGCGGCAGGCGAGGGCTAGGCTCCGCGCTGCCGACGATTAAAAGATGTCGTAGGCGTGCTGCTGGTCCTGATCCTCCTGCTGCTGGCTGGCCTGGTTGCGGAGCCGGTCCACGTCCTCGACCTTGAAGATCTCGGACATGCTGTTCGGGTCGCCGGCGCCGGCCGGCAAACCGCTGGAACGGTCGATCTGCACCGTACTGATACCGGGCGGCATCGGCAAGAGCGCCGAGGGCTGGTCCTTCAGGGCCGCCGCCGTGTAGATCATCCAGATCGGCAGGGCGGCCTTGGCGCCGAACTCGCCCTTGCCCAGCGAGCTGAAGTCGTCGAAGCCCACCCACACGGTAGTCACCAGGTTGCCGTTGAAGCCGGCGAACCAGGCATCGCGGTGTTCGTTGGTGGAGCCGGTCTTGCCGGCCAGGTCGTCGCGACCCAGGGCGCTTGCGGCGGCGCCGGTGCCACGCTTGACCACGTCCTGCATGAGCGAGGTGACCAGGTAGTCGTTGCGCACATCGATCACCTGCGGCGCCAGCACCGGCGCGTGGGTGCCTTCGCCATGGGCATCGGCGGGCAGCACCGCGTCGCCGACGCCGGCCACGCTGCCGGAAACGGCCGGGCTGCCGGCCGAACCGGCCGCGGCGACCGCATTGGC
>NZ_QQSY01000002.1:0-147990 GCF_003351225.1 Dyella solisilvae | reverse complement strand
TGCCGGCTGGCGGCGGGCCGGGCGGGCGGGTGTCGAGCAGGCGCTCGGCGCAGGTGCGGCAGGCCCTGGCCGGGTTGGCCAGGTAGACCGGCTTGCCGTCGCGGTCATCGATCTCGCTGATGAAATACGGTGTCACCAGGTAACCGCCGTTGGCGAACACCGAGTACCCGCGGGCCATGCTCATCGGCGAGACCGAGGCGGTGCCCAGCGCCATCGACAGGTTGTTGGGCAGCGAGTCCAGGCTGAAGCCGAAGCGGGTCGCGTAGTCGCGCGCATAGCGCACGCCGATGGCGTCCAGCAGTCGCACCGACACCAGGTTCTTGGACTGCACCAGCGCCTCACGCAGACGCATCGGGCCGTCGAACTTGTCATCGTCGTTGGACGGCGTCCACAGGCCGCCCGGGCGGGACGGATCGGGCAGGGCCAGCGGGGCGTCGTTGACGATGGAGGCGGGGGTGAAACCCCTCTCAAACGCGGCCGAGTAGATGAACGGCTTGAAGCTCGAGCCCGGCTGGCGGGCAGCCATCACGGCGCGGTTGAACTTGCTGCGTAGGAAGTTGAAGCCACCGACCAGCGCCTGCAGAGAGCCGTCTTCGGGGTTGACCGAGACCAGAGCGGCCTGGGCGGCCGGGATCTGGGTCAGCTGCCAGTGGTCCTTGTCGTCGCGAGCCAGGCGCACGATGTCGCCCCGCTTGAGCAGGCTGGCGACGCTCTTGGGATGGATCCAGCTCATGGCATCCAGACCCAGCTTCACCGACTGGCGATTGGCCAGGTAAATATTGGCCTCGCCCGGAGACACCTGGGTGACGATGCCCGGCTCCATGCCGGAGATGTCGGTATAGCCGGCCAAGGCGCGCTCCAGTTCCTCCGGGCTCGCATCCGCGGCCAGGTCCTGGTGGGCTTCCGGGCCGCGCCAGCCGTGGCGGTGGTCATACTCGACCAGTCCCGAGCGCACCGCATCCACGGCGGCCTGCTGGCGGCCGCTCTGGATGGTGGTCTTGACCACATAGCCCTCGGTCAGGGCGTCATTGCCCAGGCGGTCGAGCACCTGCAGGCGCACCATCTCGGCCAGGTAGGGGGCGTCCACCTCGATCGGCGGTTCATGTGGCGAGGCATTGTTGGGCTCGGCAACGGCCTGCTCGTACTCGGCATGGTTGATGTAGTGGTTCTCCAGCATCTGGCCCAGCACCCAGTTACGGCGGGCCAGCATGCGCTTGGGGTTGTTCAGCGGGTTGACCACCGAGGGCAGCTGGAAGGTCGAGGCCAGGGTGGCGCATTCGGCCACGCTGAGCTGACCCAGGGTCTTGCCGTAGTAGTAGGAGGCTGCAGCGGCCACGCCATAGGAGCGGTGGCCGAGGAACATCTTGTTGAGATAGAGCTCCAGGATCTGGTCCTTGGTCAGCTCACTCTCCATGCGCAGGGCGATGAAGATCTCGGTCAGCTTGCGCGAATAGAGCTTTTCCGGGCTCAGGAAGAAGTTGCGCGCCACCTGCTGGGTGATGGTGGAGCCGCCTGGGCCCTTGTCGCCGCCGGAGACGACCACGTGCCAGCCGGCGCGGGCGATGCCGTGCCAGTCCACGCCGGGATGCTTGTAAAAGCTGGCGTCCTCGGCGGACAGCACGGCGTGCTTGAGGCGATCGGGCACGGCCCCGATGGCGACCGGGATCCGGCGCGTCTCACCAAAGCTTGCGATCAGCTTGCCATCGGCGGACAACACCCGCAGCGGCACCTGCATGTGGTAGTCCTTGAGGACGGCCACCGAGGGGAGGCGAGGGGAGACCAGCCAGTAGGCCACGCCGATCGCCGCGACCCCCAATAGCAGGCCGGTAAATGCCAGGCCCAGGATCCAGCGCAGCAACCGCTTGAGAATTTGCATGGTAAGGGTGTTTGCGAGACGTAAGTCAAAACAAGACAGAGTATAGATGTAGGAGTATCCCCGGCATGAACCGGGTGCGTCACAGCAAGAAGTGGACCACCCAACGTAATGGCCCAAGTGTGGATACCGTCACGCGAAAGAGTCGAGAAAAAGCTCGTAGGCCGTTGCCAATACATTAATTTTTGGTTTTAATGCCAACGCGCATCCCACCGACACAGGTGCGGGCGCCCAGGGGCAAGGGGGAAAATCGTGGGGCTCTTTACACCCAAGAAGCCGCCGCTTGTTGGCGTCGACATCAGTTCGACTGCCGTCAAGCTGCTGCAGCTCAGCCAGGCCGGCGGTCGCTATCGCGTGGAACACTACGCGGTTGAGCCACTGCCCCCCAACGCAGTGGTCGAAAAGAACATCGTCGAAGTCGACGCGGTGGGCGAGGCCATTCGACGCGCCATGGCGCGGTCGGGTTCCAAGCTCAAGCACGCGGCGGCGGCGGTGGCCGGCTCGGCCGTGATCACTCGCATCATCCCGATGCCGAGTGAACTGTCCGAGGAAGACCTCGAGGGTCAGATCCAGGTCGAGGCCAACCAGTACATCCCGTACCCGATCGAGGAAGTGAGCCTCGACTTCGAGGTGCTCGGGCCAGTGCGTGACAACCCGGAAATGAACAACGTGCTGCTCGCGGCCTCCCGCACGGAGAACGTGGACATGCGCGTGGCTGCGCTCGACCTCGGTGGCCTCAGCGCCAAGGTGGTCGACGTCGAGGCCTTCGCGATGGAAAACGCCTTCGCGATGGTCGCCGACCAGCTCAACGTCGGGCGCGATGCGCTGGTGGCGGTGGTGGACATCGGCGCCACCATGACCACGCTGTCGGTGCTGCGCAACCAGCGCACCATCTACTCGCGCGAGCAGGTGTTCGGCGGCAAGCAACTCACCGACGAAATCATGCGCCGCTACGGCCTCTCCTACGAGGAAGCCGGTCGCGCCAAGCGCAAGGGCGGCCTGCCGGACTCTTACGAGAGCGAGGCGCTGGAACCGTTCAAGGAATCGCTGATCCAGCAGATCAGCCGCCTGCTGCAGTTCTTCTTCGCCGGCAGCGAGTACAGCAAGGTCGACCAGGTGGTGCTGGCCGGCGGTTGCGCCTCCATTGAAGGCATCGGCCCGATGCTCGAGCAGCAATTGGGCGTGCCGTGCGTGGTGGCCAACCCGCTGGCGCGCATGTCGCTGTCGCCGCGCGTGCAGGCGCAGTCGCTGGCCCAGGATGCCCCCGCGCTGATGATTGCAGTCGGCCTCGCGCTCAGGAGCTTCGACTGATGGCACACATCAACCTACTCCCGTGGCGCGTTGATCGCCGCAAACAGCGCGAGCGCGAGTTCTTCATGCAACTGGCCGCCGCGTTTGTGGCGGCGGTGCTGGTGTTGTTCGTGTGGGCGTTCTGGATGGATCAGCGCGTCGACACCCAGAACGAGCGCAATACCTACCTGACAGGCGAGATCAAGCAGCTCGACGAGCGCATCGCGAAGATCAAGGACCTGGAAAAGGTGCGCGAACGCCTGCTGGCCCGCAAGCAGATCATTGAGCAGTTGCAGGCGAACCGCTCGCAGATGGTCCACCTGTTCGATGAACTGGTGAAAACCATCCCGGCCAGTGCGCGCCTGGGCGGCCTCAAGCAGGTCGGCGACTCCATGACGCTGGAAGGCGTGGCTCAGTCCAACGCGAGCGTCGCCGAGTACATGCGCAACATCGAGGCGTCGCCGTGGATGGGTCACGCGGACCTGCGCAAGACCGAGAACACGCATGGCGACAGCCGCCTGCCGTATGCGTTCGGTCTCGACGTCGCGCTGAGCCGGCCCAAGTCGGATGAGAACAGCGACGGCTCCGACGACCGTGCGCCAATTTTGCCGGCCGCTGCTCCGAACTCTGCGCCGGCCACGGCAGGCACGGCAGCCGCTCACCCGGCGCCGGCCGCTGCTGCCGAACCGGGCAAGCCCGCCGCAGCCGCCAACGCATCGACCGGGGGCCAGCCGACCAGCCCTGCAGGCAACGGGGGAGCCAAGCCATGAAGTTCCTCAACGACCTGCAAAGTCTTGACCGCAACAACATCGGCGGCTGGCCGCAGTCGATCAAGGTGTTCTTCACCGCGCTGGTGTTCGTCCTCGTCATGTTTCTTGGCTGGTACCTCTATGTGAGCGACCAGCAGACGACGCTGGAGCAGTCGGCCAGCAAGGAAGAGCAGCTCAAGAAGGAGTTCTCCGAGAAGCAGGCCAAGTCGGTCAACCTGGAAGCCTTGCAGCAGCAGCTCGACGAGATGCAGGACATGCTGCGCCAGCTGCTGCGCCAGCTGCCCAGCAAGACCGAGATGCCCGAACTGCTGATCGACATCTCGCAGACGGCGCTGTCGGCCGGCCTGGAAACCGAGCTGTTCCAGCCCGGCCCGGAGTCGCCGAAGGACTTCTACGCGGAGAAGCCAATCCAGCTGCGCATGGTGGGCACCTATCACCAGTTTGGCGCCTTCATCAGTGGCGTGGCTTCGTTGCCGCGCGTGGTGATCCTGACCATGCACGACGTGTCCCTGACGCCCAAGACCAAGGACGCCAAGAGTGGCGTGCCGGCCGGCGGGCTGCTGGTCCTGCAGGGCACGGTGAAGACCTACCGCTATCTGGAAGACGATGAGAGCGCCGAGGCCAAGGCAGCCAATGCCAAGTCGGCCAACGGCAAGCCGGCCGCGAAGACGGGGGGCAAGAAATGAGCAAGTGGGCTCCCAACATGCCTGCCAAGTCGGCAAAGGCGCTGCTGGTGTGCTGCGCGCTCCTGACCCTCGCTGGTTGCAGCGGCCAGGACGACCTGCACCAGTGGGTCGCGCAGGAGAAGCAGAAGAAGGGCGCGCCGATTCCGGCGTTGCCTGTCATCAAGACCTTCGAGACGTTTCAGTACAACGACCAGGACAAGCGCGATCCGTTCAGCCCCAGCACGGCGGAGCTGCAGCAGAACAACGCCAATGCCGGGCCGCGCCCCGATGAGAACCGCTCCAAGGAACCGCTGGAGATGTTCGCGCTCGACAGCCTGAAGATGGTCGGCACGGTCGGTACGGGCAGTGGGCTGGAAGTGCTGGTGAAGGATCCAGGTGGCGTCATCCACCGCGTCCATCGCAACGAATACATGGGCCAAAACTACGGGCGGGTCACCTCGATCAACGAGGACCACATCGACCTGGTGGAACTGGTTTCCAACGGAAATGGTGGCTGGATGGAACGTCCCGCCAGCATCGCGCTCGGCGAGAAATAAGAAACAGGGGCTGATGCAATGACCAAGCAAATGAAAACTGTCCGAGGCCGTGTCCTGCGCCAGGCTAGCCGCTTTGTGGTCGTCGGCTTGCTGACGCTGGGCGCCGCCTGGTCGAACGCCGCGGCCGCCGCCACCAGCACCCTGAAGGACATCAGCTACGACCTGCTGCCTGGTGGCCGCGTCGAGCTGCATCTGAACTTCGCGCAAGGGCCGGTGCCGGAACCGAAGATCTTCACCACCGGAAACCCGCCGCGCATCGCGGTCGACTTCGCCGATACCGACAACGCCGCGCCGCGGCACATCGATATCGGCAAGGGCTCGACCACGGGCGTATCCGCCGTCTCGGCGGGCGGACGCACCCGCGTCGTGGTGGAATTGCTGCGCGATTCCACCTACCGCTCCCGCGTGGAAGGCAACAGCCTGGTGTTGACCGTCAACAACGGCACCGAGGCTGCAACCACCACCACGGCCGCCACGATCGATCCGTCCAAGGCGCTGCCTTCGATGGCCAACGGTCCGGCGGTGTCCAACATTGACTTCCGCCGTGGCCCGAACGGTGAAGGCCGTGTGCTGATCGATTTCAGCGGCGCTGGCGCCAATGCGGACATGAAGCACCAGGGCGACAAGGTGCTGATCGACATTGATCACGCGACCTTGCCGGCCAACCTCGCCCAGCGCCTGGATGTGCTCGACTTCGCCACGCCGGTGCAGTCGATCAACACCAAGGCCGGCGTGCGCGGCGGCGCCCACATGGAGATCGCTGTGAAGGGCCCGGTGGATACCTCGGCCTACCAGAGCGGCAACCAGTACGTGGTCGAGATCGCCGCCAAGAAGAAGGATCCCAAGGCGACCGATCCGAAGTTGGCCAAGGGGCAGGAGCCGGTCTACAGCGGCAACCGCGTGACCTTCAATTTCCAGGACATCCCGGTGCGCTCGGCCCTGCAGCTGCTGGCCGACATTTCCGGCCTCAACCTGGTGGCTTCGGACACAGTGGGCGGAAGCGTCACCCTGCGTCTGGTCAATGTGCCATGGGATCAGGCGCTGGACGTGGTGCTGCGCGCCAAGAGTCTGGACAAGCGCCGCAACGGCAACGTGATCTGGATCGCGCCGCAAGAAGAACTCGCCAAGTACGAGGAGAGTGTCGCCGAGGCCCGCATCAAGGCAGAGGACAATGCCGAACTAGTGACCGACTATGTGCCGATCAGCTATGGCAAGGCCAAGGACATTGCCAAGCTGCTTACCACGGGCAGTACGCAAAGTTCGGGCAGCGGCGGTGGTGCCGGTAACCATTCTCACGGATTCCTGTCTTCGCGCGGCAGCGTCTCCTTCGACGAACGTACCAACACCCTGCTGATCAACGACAATCCTCAGAAGATCCATGAGCTGCGCGACCTGATTGCGGTGCTCGACCGCCCGGTCCAGCAGGTGCTGATCGAGTCGCGCATCGTAATCGCCACCGACAACTTCACCCGCGAGCTGGGCGCCAAGCTGGGCCTTCAGGGCAACAAGACCAATCCGAGTGGGCAGGTCCTGTCGACCGGCGGCTCATCCAATGGCGATGGCACGGCCAGCGGCATCAACGTCAATCTTCCGGCGACCAACCCGTCGGGCAGCTTTGCCCTGGGCATTCTCGGCAAGAACTACGCCCTGGATCTGGAACTGTCTGCTGCGCAGACCGAAGGTCGTGGCGAGGTGATCTCCAGCCCGCGCGTCATCACCGCCAACCAGCAGGAAGCAGTGATCCGCCAGGGCCAGGAAATCGGCTATGTGACCTACCAGAACAGCGCCACCGGCGCGGCCGGCAGCGGTACCGCCACCGTGCAGTTCAAGGACGCGGTGCTGGAGCTGAAGGTCACCCCGACCATCACCGCCGACAACCGCGTGTACCTGATGATCAACGTGAAGAAGGATGCGCTGGCCCAGTTCATCACCGTGCCGGGCAGTGGCCAGGTGCCGCAGATCGACACCCGCGAGATCAACACCTCGGTGCTGGTCGATAACGGCCAGACGGTGGTGCTGGGTGGCATCTACGAGATCACCAAGCAGAACACGGCGAGCAAGGTGCCGGGTCTGGGCGACATCCCGGGTCTGGGCATCCTGTTCCGCAACACCCAACGGGAAAGCGACAAGGCCGAGCTGCTGATCTTCGTGACGCCGCGCATCCTCAGCGATAGCCTGCAATAAACCGACGGATTCGTCGGATGACAAAGGGCGGCTTCGGCCGCCCTTTTTCTTGCCCGGCCGGATGACTTTGCCGGGCCAGAAGTCATGGAGAGTAAACTTTCCCGACGCGTTAAGGTCTGTCGTACCGCACCCGATTTGAGACGATCGACCCGATGGACATGCCCGAAGCCAACCCGACATCACGCCTGCAAGCGGCTTTCCTGCAGGTGCGCGACGAACTGCAGCGCAGCGTGATCGGTCAGCCACACCTGATCGATTGCCTTCTCGTGGCCCTGCTTGCCGATGGCCACCTGCTGGTCGAAGGGGCGCCGGGATTGGCCAAGACCACCGTCGTGAAGGCGCTCGCAGGGTGTGTCGAGGCGGACTTCCATCGCGTGCAGTTCACGCCGGACCTGCTGCCGGCGGACCTCACGGGCACCGATGTGTTCCGGCCGCAGACCGGTGGCTTCGAATTCGAGCGCGGCCCGCTGTTCCACAACATCGTGCTGGCCGATGAAATCAACCGGGCGCCGGCCAAGGTGCAGTCGGCCCTGCTGGAGGCGATGGCTGAGCGGCAGATTACGGTCGGTCGCAGCACCTGGCGGCTGCCTGAGCTGTTCATGGTGATGGCGACGCAGAACCCGATCGAGCAGGAGGGCACCTTTGCGTTGCCCGAGGCGCAGCTGGACCGCTTCGTCATGCATGTGACCATCGGTTATCCCGATGCCAAGGCGGAACTGGCGATCCTCAAGCTGGCCCGCGAGCAGGCGCGGCGCACCCTTCATCCTGTGCAGTCGTCACGGCCGTTGCTCACCCAGGCGGACGTGTTCAGCGCGCGCGACGCGGTGCTCGCCGTGCATATGGCGCCCGCGCTAGAGGAGTACATCGCGCAGCTGGTGCTGGCGACCCGCGACGCGGGCGCCTACGGCAAGGAGCTCAAGCGGTGGATTGCCTGGGGCGCCAGTCCGCGCGGCACCATCGCGCTCGATCGCTGCGCCCGTGCGCACGCCTGGTTGAGCGGCCGCGACTTCGTGCTGCCCGAGGACGTCCATGCCATTGCGCACGAAGTGCTGCGCCATCGCGTGCTGCTCAGCTATGAGGCCGAAGCCGAGGGCGTGCGCAGCGACCAGGTGGTTCGCCGCGTGCTGGATCTCGTGCCCTTGCCGTGAACGCTTTCGTCAACCTTGATTCCGAGGGCGACGGAAGGACCCGCGTCCGGCTCGACGAGTTGGTGGCATTGCGCAGCCGCGTCGCCAAGGCGGCCTTGCCCCGGCTGGAAAGTCGCGCCCTGCATGCAGGGCAGCAGGGCAGCCGCCTGTACGGTCGCGGCATGGACTACGCCGAGTCGCGCATCTACCAGCCAGGCGACGATGTTCGCCGGCTCGACTGGCGACTCACCGCGCGCAGTGGGCGGTTGCACACCAAGTTGTTCGAAGAGGAACGCGAGGGACGTCTGCTGATCCTGCTGGACACCCATGAAAGCATGCGTTTCGGCACGCGCGTGCGCTTCAAGGCGGTGCAGGCTGCAAGAGTGGTTGCGCTTGCAGCGTGGTATGTCGTGCGCGCCGGTGAGCGCGTGGGACTTATGGAATTTGGCGATGGCCATCGCCTGCTGCGCCCCCAGGGTGGCCCCAAAGGAGCCTTGGCGGTGTGCGGCGCCCTGGTCGACTGGGATGCACGCCGCCAGTCCTCGCGCGGCGAATCGCTGTCCAACGCGCTGCAGCGCGCGGGCCGCCTGATGCATGGCACGAATCGTGTGCTGGTGGTCAGTGATGGACTCAGCTGCGACGAAGCCGCGAAGGGGCGGCTGCTCGATCTGACCGGCAAGGCTGATGTGCGCGTGCTGGTGGTCGCTGATGCGCTGGAGCTGGGCTTGCCGCCGCCGGGGCACTATCCCCTGGAGCACAAGGGCGAGCGCCGCGAGGTCACCCTGTTCGGTGAGCGGCAGCGGCGGGAATTCCAGCAGCGGCTGGGCGCCGGCCAGCAGCGGCTCAACGCAATCGCCCAGAGCCTGGGCGTGCCCCATCGCACTATCGACACGGCGGCCGATCCGCTCGATGCCTTGCTGGCCTTGCTGGCGTTGCTGGCCCCGGGAGCGCGTCGATGACCGCGCCAGCCAATACATCCACGACTCCAGGGTTGGTGCTGCGTGACATCCATTTGCCGCCGTCACCCTCCTGGTGGCCGCCGGCGCCGGGCTGGTGGATCCTCGCCGCGCTGATCGTGGTGATGGTGCTGGCCTGCGCATGGTTGTGGCGCCGCAAGCGCCTTCGTAACCGGGAAGAGCAAGCCCTGCTGGCCGAGCTCGATGCCCTCGCCGAACGATGGCAGGGACAAACCTCGCGTCTGGCGGCGTCCATCCATCAATTGCTCCGGCGTGGAGCCTTGCGCTTCGATGTGAGCGCGGGACAGCATCAGGGTGAAGCATGGCGGCGCACGCTGGCGCAGGCGCCGGTGGCGCCGGATATCGTGGACCGGCTTGCGGCCCTCGAACTGGCCATGTACCGCGCTGATGCACCGCTGGATACCGAGGCGACCATCGCAGCCGCACGACAATGGCTGAAACAGGCCTGGCGCATCAGCCCGGGAAGGGCGCGCTCGTCGGTACCCACGCAGACACCTGCGCAGGAGCATGGCGATGCCTGAGTTCGCCTGGCCGTGGGTGGCCGTCCTGCTGCCGCTGCCATGGTTGCTACGGCGTTGGTTGCGCCGTGCAGCGCCTGGCGTCGCCTTGCATTTGCCGCACCCCGGACTGCAGCTGGCCGCTGCGGAGCGCCAGTCACAGCGGAGTTGGCGGTCGTGGCTGCTGGTGTTGGCCTGGTTATGCCTGTTGCTGGCGGCGGCGCGCCCTCAGTGGGTGGGGCCACCACAGTCGCAACTGCGCAGCGGCCGCGCGCTGCTGCTCGCCGTGGATCTCTCGGGGAGCATGCGCACCGATGACATGGAACTTGGCGGTCAGCCGGTGAGCCGATTCGGCGCCGTCGAGGCGATCGCGGGCGACTTTATCGCGCGCCGCAGCGGCGATGAGATGGGGCTGATTCTGTTTGGCAGCCGTGCTTTCCTGGTGACGCCGCTCACCTATGACCTGGACGCCGTACGTGCGCAGCTGCAGGGAGCGACGGTGGGGCTGGCTGGCACCGAGACGGCGATCGGTGACGCCATTGCGGTGGCGGTCAAGCGCCTGGCGGGCCAGCCTTCGCAAGCGCGGGTGGTGGTGCTGTTGACCGATGGCGTGAACAACGCCGGCAGCATCGCGCCGCTGGATGCCGCACATGCGGCCAAGGCGGCCGGCGTGCGCATCTACACGATTGGCATCGGCGCCACGGAGATGCGCGTTCCGGACCTGTTTGGCACGCATACCGTCAACCCGTCCGCGGATCTGGACGAAGGCATGTTGCGCTCTCTCGCCACGCAAACCGGCGGGCGGTATTTCCGCGCGACCGATTCGTCGCAATTGGCCGACGCCTATCGCGCCATCGAGGCGCTGGAGCCGATGCCGCAACAGGGGCCGACGCTCAGGCCACGCCATGAGTTGTTTCGCTGGCCGCTCGCGCTTGCCGTGATCGCGTGGCTGTTGGCGTTGGCGCCTCGTGCGCGTCGCCGGGAGGCTGCCGCATGAGCGAGGCGGTGCAGCAGTTTCATTTCCTGCGACCCGAATGGCTGCTGGCGCTGTTGGCCTTGCCGCTGTTGCTTGCCTTCACCGTCCGTCGCGACCGCGCGCGGGAAGCGCTGGGCCAGCTGGTCGACCCCGAGTTGTTGCCGCACCTGCTGCGTGGCAAGGCGCAGCCGCGACGCACACCGGCATGGCTGTTCGCCATCGGCTGGGTGCTCGCGGCCCTGGCCATGGCAGGTCCCACCTGGAGTCGCGTGGCCCAGCCGCTGTATGCCAGGCGCGCCGCCCAGGTGGTGGCGCTATCACTGTCGCAGCACATGCTCGCGCGTGACGTGGCGCCCAGCCGGCTCGACCGCGCCCGCTACAAAGTGCGCGACCTGTTCGCGGCCAATCATGATGGGCTCAACGCCCTGGTGGCATACGCCGGCGAAGCGTTCGTGGTGGCGCCGCTGACTTCCGATGCCGGCAGCCTGCGCGACCTGCTGGACGCGCTGGCGCCGGACACCATGCCGGTTGACGGTGACAACGCCGCCCAAGCCATCGAGCGCGGCGTGGCGCTGATCGGTGACGCGAAAATGGTCGGTGGCGCGCTGGTGCTGGTGACCGATGACGCGGATGCGGCGGCCCAGGCGGCCGCGCGCAAGGCGTACGACGCCGGCGTGCGCGTATCGGTGCTCGGCGTGGGCACCCCGCAGGGCGGGCCGGTGCCGCAGGCGGGCGAAGGCTTTCTGCGCGATGCCCACGGCGACCTGGTGATGGCGCAACGCAATGATGCGGCCTTGGCGGCGCTCGCCGAGGCGGGTGGCGGACGCTATGCGCCGATGACCGATGACCATGCGGACATCGATGCGCTGCGCGGCCAATTGCAGGCGCAGGGTCCGGCCATGGTGGCGGCTGACCTGCACGGCGACGAATGGCAGGACCGCGGCCCTTGGCTGCTGTTGCCGTTGCTTCCCTTGGTGGCGCTGTCGTTCCGTCGCGGCTGGCTCCTGCTGATGCCGCTTGCGCTGCTGCCATGCCTGCCCAATGCGGCGCACGCCAGCACTTGGAGTGACCTGTGGAGCCGACCGGACCAGCAGGCCGCCGCCGCCTTGCAGAAGGGCGACGCCAAGCAGGCGCAGCAGATCGCCCGCGATCCGGCGTGGCGCGGCGCTGCCGCGTATCGCGCTGGCGACTACCCCGCTGCCGCCAAAGCGCTGCATGATCTGCCGGGATCCGCGACCCAATACAACCTCGGCAACGCGTTGGCGCGCCAGGGTGACTACCAGGGCGCGCTGCAGGCCTATGACCGAGCGCTCAAGCAGGATCCCGCCAATACCGACGCTCGCGCGAACCGAAAGGCGGTGGAAGACTGGATGAAGCGACAGCCGCCGCCGCAACGCGGTGGCGCGCGCAACGACAACAGCAAGAACGGTCAGGGCAAATCGAGCACCCCGCCGGATGGCGCGCAGGGCCAGGCGCAACAGGCGGACAAGGGCGCCGCGCAGGATCAGGGCCAGGGTCAGCCTTCGCAGTCGACGCAGGGCAACGCGCAGGGTGGCGGCAACGACAAACAGGGGCGCGACTCGTCGCGCGATCAGGGCAAGTCGGCGGATGCCTCCGCCAGTCCGCCGAGCGCACAGGAGCAGGCCGAGCAGCAGGCGCGCGAGGCACAGGCGCAGCAGGCGCTGCAAAGGCAGATGGATCAGGCGCTGGGCAAGTCCGGCCAGACACGACAATCGGCGACCCACGAGCTGGGCAGGATGGAAGCGGACGACGCACAGTCCAAGCTCCCCGCCGACGTGCGCCAGGCGTTGTTGCGCGTGCCCGACGATCCGGGCGCCCTGTTGCGACGCAAGTTTGAACTCGAGTACCGGCAGCGCCATGGCAACGTGGCCGCGGAGGATGATTCGCCGTGAAGATGCGCCACCTGTTCACTGTGCTATGGCTGCTGGTCGCATGGTCTCCGTTGTCTGCCCGTGCGGCCGATGTGCAGGCCACGCTGGACCGCACCCGGGTGTCGTTGGGCGAGACCGTCACGTTGAACCTGCGCGTCAATGGCGGCGGCATGGTGCAGACGCCGGATCTCAGCGCGTTGTCAAAGGACTTCGCCGTGCTCGGCACCTCGAGCAACTCCAGCATCAGCATCGTCAATGGCGCCCGTTCGGCCCAGGTCACCATCGGCGTGGCGTTGCGGCCGCTGCATGTAGGTACGCTGCAAATTCCACCGCTGCCGCTTGCCGGTGGCGTCACCGCGCCGCTGAACCTGGAGGTGGTGGCGCCCGATCCATCAGCAGCAGCCGATGGCCGTAAGGACGTCTTTCTGGAGGCGCAGGTCGACCCGGTCGCCGGCTACGTGGGGCAGCAGCGCGTTTACACCGTGCGCCTGTACTTCGCGGCGGATCTGACCAACGGCTCGCTGGAGGACCCGCAACTGGCCGGCGTTGACGCACCCCGCCTGGGCAATGAGATCAACTACCAGGCCGAGCGTGGTGGGCGCCGCTACAATGTCATCGAGCGGCGCTACGCGCTGATCCCGCAGCGCGAGGGACACCTCGTGATCCCCCCGGTCGCCTTCCAGGGTGACATGGTGGATATGGCCGACCCCGATGCATTCTTCGGGCATTCCACGCCGGTCTCGGCCGCCTCGCCCGCGGTCTCGCTCGACGCGCGGCCGGCTCCTGCAGGCACCGCGCAGGGCGCCTGGCTGCCTGCACGCGAGATCGCCCTGAAGCTCGACGGTGGCCCGGGCGGCGGCGAACTTCGCGTGGGGCAGCCGCTCAACCTGGTGATGAGTCTGCAAGCGACCGGGCTGCCGTATGAAGCGCTGCCCGCCCTCAGCATGCCCGCGCTGGACGGCGCCACGGTCTACCCGGACAAGCCGGTCAACGGCACGCACGTGGACGGACAATGGCTGCAGGGGCGTCGCCAACAGGGGTTTGCCGTGGTGCCGAGCAGAGCCGGAACGCTGACGATTCCCGAGACCACGCTGCACTGGTGGAACGTGGTGACCGACCGCCCCGAAGTGGCGCGCATCCCTGCACAGACATTCACGGTGCTGCCGGCCACGGCAGGGGCCACGAATCCTCCGCCGGCCACCACGGCTGCGCCGGTGGCGCCCGCAACCGTTCCGGCCTCCGCGCCGTCGCCAACCACGATCAGCGAAACACCGTGGCGGTGGATCGCACTGGGCAGCCTGGGGCTGTGGGTGCTCAGTGTCGTTCTGTGGTGGCGTCGTCGCCGGGCCAGGGTTGTACCCACGCAGGGCGAGGCGGCGCCAAGCTCGCCATCGCACTTGCGTGCGGCCTTTCTTGCGGCGGCGCGCGGCGGCGATGAGGCGGCGAAATCGCGCAGCTTGCTGGCCTGGGCGAGGGCCGAGCGCCCTGCGCTGCAAAACCTGGGCGAACTGGCGGAGGCCCTGGCGTCGGAGCCCCAGTGCGCCTCCATCGCGGCGCTCCAGCGCAGGTTGTACGCCGAGGACGAGGCTCCACGGTTGAACGACCAGCTGGCTGACGCCTTCCGCGGCGGATTTGCCTGGCGGCCGGCCGATGGCGTCGCCAACGCCTCCCCATTGCCGCCGTTGTATCCGTTCAACCTCGAGCGCTGAGCGCCTCCCGCCAGATCGCCGCCATCGCGTCGCTGTAGCAGCACAGCAGGATCTGCAAGGCGTCATCCCGGCCTTGCGCTTCATGCAGGCTGTGCAAGGCGACGCCGCCGGCCAGTTCGGGCGGGTAACCGTAGACGCCGCAGCTGATCGCCGGAAAGGCGATGGAGAGGACGTCATGGGCGCGGGCCAGCGCCATGCTTTCGCGGTAGCAGCTGGCGAGCAGCGCCGGTTCACCGTGCGTGCCGCCGTGCCAGATCGGGCCGACGGTATGGATGACATGGCGCGCGGGCAAGGCGAACCCCGGCGTGATGCGTGCTTCGCCGGTCGGGCAGCGCACGCCGGGCTGGACCTGGGGCAGGGCGCGACACGCCTGCAGCAGCGCCGGGCCCGCGGCGCGATGGATGGCGCCGTCCACGCCGCCGCCACCCAGCAGGCTGCTGTTGGCGGCGTTGACGATGGCATCCACGCGCAACCCGGTAATGTCGGCGGTGATGATCTCGATGGGCATGGATTCGTAAAATCGTGCGACGTATGCTTGACGCTAGAATAGCCAGGCGCGAACTGACAGCACATCTATGACCAAGGCAGAAGACATTTCCTTTGGCTATTTGCTCAACGATGTGACCTTGCTGTTCCGCAAGCACTTCGACAGACGCGCCGTGAAGTTCGGGTTGACCCGCGCGCAATGGCGGGCCACCAAGATGCTCTACCACCGCGAAGGGCTGCGGCAGACCGAGCTGGCCGAATTGCTTGAGATGGAGCCGATCGCCGTCGGGCGAGTGATCGATCGCCTGCAGGCCGCCGGCTTTGTCGAGCGTCGTCCCGACCCGAAGGATCGCCGCGCCTGGCGTCTGTACGTCACCGACCAGGCGCGCGGTGTCATCGCCGACATGGAGCTGATCGCTCGCGGCCTGCGTCGCGACGCCACCCGCGGCATCGCCGTGGACGAGATGCAGCAGGCACTGGAAGTGCT
Source organism: Dyella solisilvae (assembly GCF_003351225.1). Taxonomy (GTDB): domain Bacteria; phylum Pseudomonadota; class Gammaproteobacteria; order Xanthomonadales; family Rhodanobacteraceae; genus Dyella; species Dyella solisilvae. The sequence continues at coordinate 132,500 of NZ_QQSY01000002.1, read as the reverse complement.
CAACCGGATCAAGGAAAACCTGCAGGCGCTCGACGGCGCCGGGCTCGCCGAGGACGCTGAACCCTAAGCGGGCCCGCGGCCGTGCCCGTGCAGGGCCTACGACGATTCACCGGAAACCCCGACGCGGCATGCGCTGCGCCGTCATCAAGCTGACATGTAGCTTGCTTCCTGCCGCATGGCGACGCATTTGCCAAGTGCTGTTGGTCGTGCGGAGCAACGGCGCCCTCTGCATTCACAATGCCCGGTGCAACGCACCGGGGTGAGACAAGGTGCGGGGTGGCTCCAGTGACCTGCCTTTGCGGCCGAACGCGTGGCTGCAGGGCGGGCGTCTGGACGTCCGCCCGCCGTCGATGGTCGGAGAAATCATGCAGCGTACGTCCCGGAAGAAACTCTTGTTGCTCGGCGCGGTGGTGATCGCGGCGGTCATAGCCGTTCCCCTGTTTCGCGGCAACGAGCGCGCCTCGGCCAAGGTGGCCGTCGCTCCTTCGAGCGTGCCGGTCAAGGTCGCCAGCGCGCACCGTGGCGACCTCGACCTCACCCTGAAGGTGATCGGTCGCGCCGAGGCCTATTCCACGGTCAACGTGCAGGCGCGCGTCAACGGCCAGCTGCAGGCCCTGCTGTTCACCCCAGGTGGGCAGGTGAAGGCCGGGCAGACCATCGTGCGCATCGATCCCAGCCTGTTGCAGGCGCAGCTGGACCAGGCGCAGGGCAACCTAGCCAAGGACCAGGCTCAGCTCGACAACGCCCAGACCATGCTCAAGCGCTATCAGCCGCTGTTGGGCAAGGGCTATGTGGCGCAGTCGGATTACGACACCTACAAGGCCAACCAGGGTGTCTATTCCGCTTCGGTGAAGGCTGACCAGGCGGCTGTCGAACTGGCGCGCACCCAGCTGGGCTACGCGCAGATCCAGGCGCCGTTCGACAGCGTCGCCGGCGCCCCGCTGGTGTATCCCGGCGCGCAGGTGACGGCCAACGACACCTCGATCGTGGTGCTCAACCAGATCCGTCCGATCCGCATCACCTTCGCCATCCCCGAAACCGGCCTGGCCGGCATCAAGGAAAGCATGGCGCGTGGCGCCGTGCCGGTGACGGCCAGTATCCCCGGCGCCAAGGCGACGCCGATGCAGGCGGAGCTCGAGTTCATCAACAACGCCGTGGACGCCACCACCAGCACCATCCAGCTCAAGGCGCGCTACGCCAACGATGATGCCCGCCTCACGCCCGGCCAGTTCGTGGAAGTGCTGCTGCCCACCACGCGCCTCACCAACGTGGTGACCGTGCCGGTGGTGGCGCTGCAGAATTCGCCGCTCGGCAGCTTCGTGTTCGTCGCCAACGCCGACGGCACCGTGCAGCAGCGCATGGTGACCGCGGGCCCGAGCAGCGGTTCGCAGGTGGTGATCGAGAAGGGCCTGACCGGCAGCGAGCACGTGGTCACCGATGGCCAGCTGCTGCTCGTCGACGGCGCGCACGTGCACGTCGTCAGCGACAACGGCTGAGGGGCGTCCACCGATGAACCTTCCTGCGCTGTGCATCCAGCGGCCGGTCATGACGACGCTGTTGATGGTGGCACTGCTGGTGTTCGGCATCGCGGCCTATCCCAAGCTGCCCGTCAACGAACTGCCGAACGTCGACTTCCCCACCATCACAGTGGGCGCGAGCCTGCCGGGCGCGGCGCCGGAAACCATGGCGACGGCGGTGGCCACGCCGCTGGAGAACCAGCTGTCGACCATCGCCGGCATCCAGTCGATGACCTCGACCAGCGCGCTCGGCTCGACCTCGATCACGCTGACCTTCGACCTCGACCGCAGTATCGACGGCGCGGCGCAGGACGTGCAGGCCGCGATCTCTGCCGCGCTGCGCCAGTTGCCGACCAACATGCCGACGCCGCCGACCTTCCGCAAGGTCAATCCGGCCGATGCACCCATTCTTTACCTCACGCTGCGTTCGAGTACGCAACCGCTGTCCGTGGTCGACGACTACGCCGAGACGCAGCTGGCCCAGCGCCTGTCGATGATTGATGGCGTGGCGCAGGTGAGCGTGTACGGCTCGCAGAAGTACGCCGTGCGCATCAGCGTGGATCCGCAGAAGCTGGCGGCCAGCGGCATCGGCATCGATACCGTGCAGAACGCGGTGTCCAACGCCAACGTGAACCTCGCCACCGGTTCGCTAAACGGCAATCGCCAGCTGCTGCAGATCCGTTCGGATGGCCAGCTGCAGCGGGCCAACCTCTACAACAACATCATCGTGGCCTACCGCAACGGCGCGCCGGTGCGGCTTGGCGACCTCGGCAAGGCCGAGGACAGCGTGCAGAACGACCAGGTCGCCAGCTGGTACAACGGCGAGCGCGCGATCGTGCTCGCCATCCAGCGTCAGCCGGGCTCCAACACGGTGGCGACCATCGACCGCATCCGCGCGGTGCTGCCGACCTTCGAAGCCACCTTGCCGCCGTCGATCAAGATGGCGGTGCTGTATGACCGCTCGGATTCGATCCGCGCCTCGGTCGACGACGTGCAGTTCACCCTGCTGTTGGCCGGCGTCCTGGTGGTGCTGGTGATCTACCTGTTCCTCGGCAATGCCTCGGCCACGCTGATTCCCGGCCTCGCGCTGCCGGTGTCGATCGTCGGCACCTTCGGCGCGATGTTCGCGCTGGGCTACAGCCTGGACAATCTCTCGCTGCTGGCGCTGACCCTGGTGGTCGGTTTCGTGGTGGACGATGCCATCGTGATGCTCGAGAACATCGTGCGTCATGTCGAGGACGGCATGGACCCGTACGAGGCCTCGCTCAAGGGCGCCAGCGAAATCGGCTTCACCATCTTCTCGATGACGCTGTCGCTGGTGGCGGTGTTCCTGCCGGTGATGTTCATGGGCGGCATCGTGGGTCGCCTGTTCCACGAGTTCGCGGTGACCCTGAGCGTGGCCATCCTGATCTCCGGTTTCGTCTCGATCACGCTTACGCCGATGCTGTGCAGCCGCTTCCTGCGTCATGCCGAGCATGAGAAGAAGGCGCGCGTGGTGCTGTGGTTCGATGCCGGCTTCGAACGCGTGCGGCGCGGCTACGTGAGCTCGCTGGGTTGGGCGGTGAACCATCCGCGCAGCATCATGGGCGTGTTCCTTGGCAGCCTCCTGCTCACCGGCCTGTTGTTCGTGGTGGTGGACAAGGACTTCATTCCTTCCGGCGACTCCGGCCAGCTCAACGTCAACGTGGAAGGGCCGGACGATATTTCGGTGGCCGGCATGGCGGCGCGACAGCAGGAGCTGGCCAAGATTGTCGAGGCCGACCCGAACATCGAGGGCTACATGTCGTCCGTGGGCCCGGGCGGCTCGCGCACGACGACCAACAACGGTTCGCTGCTGCTTCGGCTCAAGCCCGCCAGCGAGCGCGCGCTCGATCCGAATGGCATTATCCAGGAGCTGCGGCAGAAGTTCGCCAAGGTGCCGGGCATCCGCGCCTATATCCAGAACCCGCCATCGATCCAGATCGGCGGCCGCCAGTCCAAGGCTCAGTACCAGTACACCTTGCAGTCGATCGACATGCAGGCGATGTACGACTGGTCCGGCAAGGTGATCACCGCTTTCAGCAAGCTGCCCGGATTCCAGGACGTCACCAGCGACCTTGATCTCAACGGCCCTTCGATCGTGGTCAATGTCGATCGCGACAAGCTCGCCACGCTGGGCCTGAGCATGGATCAGGTGCAGACCGCGCTCGGTTCGGCCTTTGGCGCGAGCCAGATTTCCACCATCTATGGCGCGTCCTCGCAGTACTGGGTGATCCTGCAGGTCTACTACGCACTGCAGAACGACGCTGAGGTGCTGTCGCAGCTGTACGTCACTTCCAGCAACGGCAACCTGGTGCCACTCAACGCGGTGGCCAGCTTCGAACGCAAGCCGCAGGCGCTCACGGTCAATCACCAGGGCCAGATCCCCGCCGTCACCATCTCGTTCAATCTCGCGCCCGGTGTGAGCCTGAGTGAAGCGGTGGCCAGCATCGACGGCGCGATGAAGCAGATGAACCTGCCGCCGTCGATCACCGGCAGCGTGCAGGGCACGGCGCAGGCGTTCCAGGATTCGATGCGGGGCATGGGCCTGCTGCTGGTGCTGGCCCTGTTCGTGATCTACCTGGTGCTGGGCATCCTGTACGAGAGCTTCATCCACCCGTTGACGATCCTGTCCGGCCTGCCGTCGGCGGGCGTGGGCGCGCTGCTCACCCTGATGATCTTCCGGGCGCCGCTGGATCTGTTCTCCTTCGTCGGCATCGTGATGCTGATCGGCATCGTGAAGAAGAACGCGATCATGATGATCGACTTCGCGCTGGAGAAGCAGCGCAGCGAGGGCATGGCGCCAGCCATGGCGATCGTCGAGGCCTGCCATGTGCGTTTCCGCCCGATCATGATGACCACCATGGCGGCCTTCGCCGGCACCTTGCCGATCGCGCTTGGTCTGGGCGCAGGCGCGGAGACGCGACGCCCGCTCGGCCTGGCGGTGGTGGGCGGCCTGCTGGTGTCGCAGGTGCTCACGCTGTATCTGACCCCGGTGATCTACCTGTACCTGGATCGGCTGCACGAGCGCTTCTCGCGCAAGCGGAAGGTCGAGCCGCTGGAGGCGCACTGACCTCCGCCGTGTTGCAGCAGCGCACCCTGTGCGCTGCTGCAGCGTAGAGCGTCGTGGTTTCGCTGCGAGGTCGCACACAGGGTGCGCTGCTACAGGAAGTGCACGCAAAAAAAGGGCGGCCCTGAGGCCGCCCTTTTCATGTCCGCCGCGGCGGGCGATTACTCTTCCGCGCCGTCGTTCGCGAATGCGCCCGGCGCCGAGCCGAAGTCGCCGTCGGCCTGGGCCGCCATGTACGAGAAGGTCGCGTACACCGCCACGTTCTGCGCCAGTTCCTTCGGGTCGATCTTGTCGAGCGTGTCGTTGGCGGTGTGGTGGAAGTCGAAGTAGTCGGTGCCGTCCTGGGTCAGGCTCAGCGCCGCCATGCCCTTGGCATGCATCTGCGACAGATCCGAACCGCCGCCGCCAGGCATCTTGCCGTCGTAGTCCACGCCGATCGGGGCGAGCATCTTGGCGATCTGGTCGATGGCGCCGCGCGCCTCCGGCTTCACGCTGGCGCCCATGCGCCACACCTTGCGGGCGCCGAAGTCCGACTCGCTGCCGAGCTGGAACTTGGACACCTCGGCCGCATGCTTCTCGGCGTAGGCGCGGCCGCCCCAAAGGCCCATTTCCTCGTTCGCGAAGGCGATCACGCGGATGGTGCGGTCCGGACGCTGCGGCATGTCATGGATGAGCTTGCCGGCGGCCATGGCGATGGCCACACCCGCGCCGTCGTCGATCGCGCCGGTGCCCGGGTCCCACGAATCGAGGTGACCGCCGATGACCACGACCTGATCCGGATGCTTCTTGCCGGTGACTTCGCCAATCACATTGGCGCCCTTATAGGTGCCGGTGATGCCGCAATCGAGATCGAGCTTGATGCTGACCGGCTTGCCGTAGGCGAGCACGCGCGTGAGCTGGTCGGCGTCGGGATTGGACAGCGCGGCCGCCGGGATGGCGTCCTTCGGATCCTTGAAGCCGGTGACGCCCGTGTGCGGCGTGCGGCTGTGGGCATCGGTGCCGGCCGAGCGCAACAGGAAGGCAGCGGCGCCCATCTTCGAGGCGATCACCGGGCCACCCACGCGCACGCCGGAGCCGATGGCGTAGTCGCGACCGTCCTTCTGGCGCGTCATGTGCGCGTCGACGAACACGATCTTGCCCTTCACGCTGGCCGGATCGGCCTTCTTCAGCGCATCGAGGCTGTCGAAGCGCACAACTTCGGCGGTCAGTCCACCCTTGGGCGTGGCGGCCGAGTAGCCCAGCGCGATCAGCGCCAGCGGTTGCGGGAACGGCGCGACGATCTCGGCGTGCTCGCTGCGGCGCTCCCACAGCGGATAGCTCACTTCCTCGGTGTAGACCTTGTCGAAGCCCAGCGCCTTGAACTTGGCGATGGCCCACTCGCGACCGCGCGCGTCGGCCGGGCTGCCGGCCAGACGCGGGCCCACCTCGGTGGTGAGCGACTCGACGATCTGGTAGCCGGTGTTGTCACTCATCGCCTTGTCGCGCAGCTGTTCGGCCGACTTCACCGCGGCGGCGGGAACCGTGGTCTGGGTGGCGGCGTTGGCCGTGCCGATGGCGAGCATCAGGCTGGCGGCGAGCAGTGAAAGGGGCAGGCGACGCATGGGGAAGCTCCTTGGGCGGAAACAGCGATTATCGCGTGCCCGGGAGCGGCCGCTTAGGCCAGAAGTCATGGGGGGAGAGCGAGGAGTGAGAAGTGAGGAGTGAGAAATGAGAGAGAGCTTGGTGCTTTTCTCTCACTACTCACTCCTCTTTACTCACTTCTGATTCTGCGCCTTGAGCAGGTCGCGGATTTCGGTCAGCAGCACCACGTCGGCCGGCGGCGGCGCGGGCGCGGCTTCCTGGCGACGGGTGAGCTTGTTGATGGCCTTGACCACCAGGAAGATCGCGAAGGCGATGATGATGAACTGGATCAGCGTGTTGATGAAGGTGCCGTAGCCGATCGCCACCTCGGCGATCTTGTGCGCCGGGTTGCTGTTGTCGGCGGGCTTGAGCACCCACTTCATGTCCGAAAAGTCGATGCCGCCGGTGATGTAGCCGATCGGCGGCATGATGAGCTGGTCGACCAGCGCGGTGACGATCTTGCCGAAGGCACCGCCGATGACCACACCGACCGCGAGGTCGATGACGTTGCCACGCATGGCGAATTCTTTGAACTCTTTGAACATGCTCATGCTTCTCTCCCTGGGCTGGACGACAGGGAAACTCTAGCGCAGCGGGATGGGGTGCGTCAGGCGCGCAGCGAGGCCCATGCCAGCTTCCGACAGCTTCCGGTCATCCCTGTGAAAGCGGAGCAAGCGCGTTGCCCGCAGAACGCCCCGAAGGGGCGAGTCATGCAGTGTCTTCCGTGCCTGGTGAAAGCAAGGTGTCCCTGTCCATGCAGGGATGACAGCGGCGAATTTGGCCTCAGGCCACACGCCCTTCCAGCACCGCCACGCCCGCAAGCTCGGCATGGAAGCGGTCGCCGCGCTGCAGCGCCGATACGCCCGCCGGCGTGCCGGTGAAGATCAGGTCGCCCGCCTTCAGCTCGAATAAGGTCGAGAGGATGGCGATGATCTCGGGCACCGGATGCACCATGTCGCCAAGCCGGCCGTGCTGACGGGTCTGGCCGTTGATGCTCAGTGTCAGCGTGCTGTCAGCATCGAGGTGCACCTCGCTGGCCGGGCGCAATGCCGACACCGGCGCGGAGTGGTCGAACGCCTTGGCCACGTCCCACGGATGGCTCTTGGCCTTGGCCACCGCCTGCAGGTCGCGGCGGGTCAGGTCCAGCCCCACGCCGTAGCCCCATACCATCGCGGCGGCCTGCTCGACCGGGATGTCACGGCCACCGCCGCCCAGCGCCACCACCATTTCCACCTCGTGATGAAGGTCACTGGTGGCCTGCGGATAGGGCACGTCCGCGCCGTCGGTCACCACGGCGTCCGCGGGCTTGCAGAAGAACAGCGGCGTATCCTTGTCGACAGTAGCTCCCATCTCCCGGGCATGTTCGGCGTAGTTGCGGCCGATGCAGAAGATGCGGCGCACCGGGAAGCGCTGGTCGCTGCCGATGACGGGAAGGGACGGAATGGCGGGAGGCGTGATGGCGTAGGACATAGTCCCGCAAGGGTACCACCGCCGCCTTGGGGCGCCAGTCACATGTCACGTCAGCTTTTATTCGACCACCGCTCGCGGGTACAACCGCCCCGTTTCAGCCCCGCGGAGGTGACAGCTGTCATCATCAACAGTTGATGGGGGCGTCTGGTGGCGGCAGGGCCGCTCCAGCATCGTTGCGGCATCGCGGAACCGGCGGACGCCGGCAGGGAGTGCGTGTGTCAAATGCGGATCTACTGAAGGAACTGCGCATCGAGAAGCACCAGCGCGAAGCGCACGGCCAGGGACCGGGCCGCTGGCCGTGGATCGTGGCCGGCGTGGTCGTGGTGCTGGCGCTGGCAGGCGGTGCGGTCTGGCTGATCACGGGCCGGCGAGCCATTGACGTACAAACGGCGCAGGCGCAACCGGCCGCTTCCCAGGCAGCGGCCGGCGCGGTGCTGCAGGCCACCGGCTATGTGACGGCGCGCCGGCAGGCCACGGTGTCGGCGCAGATCACCGGCACGCTGACCCAGGTGCTGATCGAGGAAGGCGATCACGTCAAGCAAGGCCAGATCGTCGCCCGCCTCGACGACTCGCAATACAAGGCCGCGCTGGAAGCCGCGCGGACCCAGGCTGCCGCCGCCCATGCCCTTGTGGCGCAATACCAGGCGCAGCTGGCGCAGAACATACGAGACCAGGCGCGGCAGGAGGCGCTGGCCGTCAAGGGCCTCGTACCCGCTCAGGCCGCCGAACAGGCGCGCACACTGACCGACAGCACGCGCGCCCAGCTGGTGTCGCAGCAACGCAGTGCGGACTCGGCCGACGCGCAGGTGGTGGAGGCGCAGGTCAACTTCGACTACTGCGTGATCCGCTCGCCGTTCGACGGCGTGATCACCACCAAGGACGCCCAGGTAGGCGAAATCGTCTCGCCGTTCTCCGCTGGCGGCGGTTTCACCCGCACCGGCATCGGCACGGTGGTGGACATGGATTCGCTGGAAGTGGACGTGGACGTCAACGAGGCGTACATCGGACGCGTGAAGCCCGGCATGCCCGCCGAGGCGGTGCTGGATGCCTACCCCGACTGGCGGATTCCGTCGCACGTGATCGCGATCGTGCCGGCGGCTGATCGAGGCAAGGCCACGGTGAAGGTGCGCGTGGCGCTGGAGCACAAGGACGCACGCATCGTGCCGGACATGGGCGTGCGCGTGTCGTTCCTGGAGCAGAAGCAGGCGACGCAGGCCAGCGAGGCGAGCCTCAAGGGTGTGCTGGTGCCGGCTACGGCGATCGCGCAGCGCGACGGGCATCCGGTGGTGTTCGTGCTGTCGGGCGAGCAGGTGCAGCAACGCACGGTATCGCCGTCGGCGGCGCCCCAGGTGGATCAGCGCCTGCTGCCGGCGGGCGTGGAAGCAGGCGATACGGTGGTGGTGTCGCCACCGGCGGAACTCAGGGACGGCGCGCGCGTGAGCGTGCCATCCAAGTCCAAGGAATGAGCGGGTTGTCCCACCGCTGCGCATGATCGGATGCATCGCGTCGGGCGATGCACAACCAACGATTCAGGAGCACAGGCATGAGTACGTTGATCGAAACCCGCGATCTGTCCAAGGTGTACGAGCGCGGCAAGCAGAAGGTCGAAGTGCTGCACCACATCAACCTGGACATTGCCGAAGGCGATTTCCTGGCGTTGATGGGCCCCTCCGGTTCCGGCAAGACCACCCTGCTCAACCTCATCGGCGGGCTGGATACGCCCAGCGGCGGCAGCATCACGGTGGCCGGACAGCGGTTGGACCAACTCGGCGGTGGCGCGCTTGCGAAATGGCGCGCCTCCCACGTGGGCTTCGTGTTCCAGTTCTACAACCTGATGCCGATGCTCTCGGCGCAGCGCAACGTGGAGCTGCCCCTGCTGCTGACCAAGCTCTCGGCCGCGCAGCGACGCAAGAATGCGTCCATCGCGCTGCAACTGGTGGGGCTGGGCGATCGCTCCTCGCACAAGCCCAGCGAGCTGTCGGGCGGCCAGCAACAGCGCGTGGCGATCGCGCGCGCGATCGTGTCCGACCCGACCCTGCTGGTCTGCGACGAGCCGACCGGTGACCTGGATCGCCAGTCAGCAGAGGAAGTACTCGGGTTGTTGCGCGTGCTCAACCGCGAGCACGGCAAGACCATCGTGATGGTCACGCACGATCCCAAGGCCGCCGAGTACGCCAACCACACCCTGCATCTGGACAAGGGCACCCTGGTCGAACAGGCCATCGCGTGAGGATGCGGCGATGAAATATCTCCATCTCATCTGGGCGGCGCTGTTCCGGCGCAAGACCCGCACGATACTCACGCTCGTGTCGATCATCGCCGCGTTCCTGCTGTTCGGCATGCTCGATGCGGTGCGCACTTCCTTCAACCAGGCGGGCCAGAGTGCGAACGGCGCGCAGCGCCTGCAGACGGGCTCCAAACTGTCCTTCATCCAGACCCTGCCGCAATCGCTGGAATCGCAGATCGCACAGGTGCCGGGCGTAAAGATGGTCACTTATGCGAACTGGTTCGGCGGCGCCTACCAGGATCCGCACAACCAGGTCTTCAGCTTTGCGGTGGAGCCGAACTACATCGACCTCTATCCGGAGATCGAGGTGAGCCCGGCCGAGCGCAAGGCGTTTGACGACACACGCACCGGCGTGCTGGTTGGTGAGAAGCTGGCGCAGCGCTTCCACTGGAAGGTGGGCGACAAGATCCCGATGCAGTCGACCATCTTCCCCAACCACCAGGGCAGCAAGAACTGGACCTTCGACGTGGTAGGCATCCTGCATTCCAAGGACAAGAAGGCCGGTGGCTTCTACGACCAGCTGCTGTTGCTGCACTGGAAGTACTTCGACGAAACCACGCCGTTCAACCGCGGCACGGTGGGCTGGTACGTGACACGCGTGGCCGATGTGAACCAGGCCGATCGCGTGGCGAAAGCGATTGATGCCATTTCCGCGAACTCCGACCACGAGACGCGCACGCAGACCGAACAGGCCGCCACCGCCAACTGGATGAAGCAGCTGGCCGACATCGGCCTGATCGTGGGCGCGATCATGGGCGCGGTGTTCTTCACCCTGCTGCTGCTGTCCGGCAACACCATGATGCAGGCGGTGCGTGAGCGGACCAGCGAACTGGCGGTGCTCAAGACCATCGGCTTCTCCAACCATGCGGTGCTGGCGATCGTGCTGGCCGAGTCGGTTTTGTTGCTGCTGATCGGCGGTGTGCTTGGGCTGGGATTGGCGACGCTGATCATTCCCATCGTCAGTGCCGGCAGCGGCGGCATGCTCAACCTGCCAAGCGTAAGGGGTGGCAGCTGGGCGCTGGGACTAGTCCTGATGATCGCCATCGGTCTGCTGGTGGGCGCTTTGCCGGCGCTGCGCGCCATGCGCCTGAATATCGTCGACGCCCTGGCTGGACGCTGAGGATCACACCATGAATGCCTTGATCAATATCGGTTTGCTGGTACTCATCGTGCTGGTGCTGGCGGCATGGATCGCCTTGCCCTGGCAGGGGGCGGTGCTGTTGGTACTGCTGTTCGCAGCATGGATGCTGTTCACCCGGCGTGGCAGGCAGGCCGCGTCGGTGGCGAGCGTCGGCATCAGTACGCTCGGTCAGCGCCTCGGTTCGTCGGCGGTGATCGTGATCGGCATTGCCGGCGTGGTGGGCGTGCTGGTGGCCCTGCTGGCGATGGGCGAAGGCTACGCCGAGACCCTGCGCAAGACCGGCAGCGCGGATACCGCCATCGTGATGCGCGGTTCGTCCGCGTCCGAAGTGATGTCCGTGCTCGACCACGACAGCGTTGTACTGATTCCGCAGGCGCCAGGCATCGCCAAGGACGCCAAGGGCCAGCCGATCGCCTCGCCGGAACTTGTGGTGGCCGCCAATCTCCCGCTCAAGGGCGGCACGGCCGATGACGAAGGCAGCGTGCAGTTGCGCGGCGTGAGCGACCAGGCATGGGCGGTGCGTCCCAACGTCAAGATCATCGAGGGGCGCAACTTCCAGCCGGGCATGCGTGAGCTGATCGTGGGCAAGGGCGCGGCCAAGCAGTTCGACGGACTCGTGCCCGGCCACACCATCCGCCTGGGTAACCAGCAGTGGAACGTGGTCGGCGTGTTCTCGTCGGGCGATGCGATGGATTCGGAGGTGTGGGGCGACGCCAGTGTCGTGGCCGATACTTATCGTCGCGGCAGCAGCCGCGCCTCAGTGGTCGTGCGGCTGACCGATCCCAAGGCCTACGACGCGTTCAAGGCCGAGCTGGACGGCAACCCGCAACTCAAGGTGGATGTCAGCACCACCATCGACTACTTCAACAAGCAGTCCGAGGGCATGACCAAGGTGATCCGCGTGATCGGCATCACCGTGGGCGTGATCATGGCGATCGGCGCCATGTTCGGCGCGCTCAACACCATGTTCGCCGCGGTCGCGGCGCGTGCCCGCGAGATCGCCACGCTGCGCGCGATCGGCTTCCGTGGTTTGCCGGTCGTCGTGGCGGTGATGCTGGAGACCATGCTGCTGGCGCTGATCGGCGGCCTGCTGGGCGGATTGCTGGCCTGGCTGATCTTCAACGGTTACAGCGCATCGACCCTCGCGGCGGGCACCGTCGGCAAGCTCAGCTTCGAGCTGAAGGTGTCGCCGGAACTGTTGTGGACCGGTCTGAAGTGGGCTCTGGCGATCGGCTTCATCGGCGGCCTGTTCCCGGCCATGCGCGCCGCACGTCTGCCGGTAACGACGGCGCTGCGCGAGTTGTGATCATGCGGCCCTGGTGCAGCGATCGCTGCACCAGGGCCGCACTCGATCGATCAGGGAATCACGGGCGGCACATAAGCCAGGGTCAACCCCAATGCCCACAGCAAACCCAGCACCAGCGGCAGGTGCACCGCCAGCTGGATGAAGGTGAAGCCGACCACGTCGCGCGCCTTCAGGCCGAGCACGCCGAGCAAGGGCAGCATCCAGAACGGATTGATCAGGTTCGGCAGCGCCTCGGCCGCGTTGTAGATCTGCACGGCCCAGCCCAGGTGCACGTGCAGGTTGGTCGCCGCCTGCATCACGTAAGGCGCCTCGACCAGCCATTTGCCGCCGCCCGACGGTACGAAGAACCCTAGGATCGCCGAATACGCGCCCATCACCAGCGGGAACGTGTCGGTGGAAGCGACCTGCACGAACAGCCCCGACAGCCGGTGCGCCAGCGTCACGTCGGCAAAACCCGGAGCATGGGTGAGCAGCGAAGCGATGCCGCCATACAGCGGAAACTGGATCAGCACGCCGGCCGTGCTTGGCACCGCGCGCGCGACGGCGTTGAGAAAACTGCGGGGACGCCAATGCAGCAACAGGCCCAAGGTGAGGAACAGGAAGTTGTAGGTATTCAAGTTGGCGATGGCGACCACCGCCGGTTTGGTGGCGAACTCGTAGCCCAGCCAGCCCAGTCCCATCAGGCCGATCAGCACCGACAGCACCGGGCTGTACTCGAGCCACTCGCCGGGCCGCTGCCGCGGCGGCAAGACAGGAGTCGGCGTTTCGGTGACGCCAAAGTCTTGCGCCGTGCGCGCATTCTGTCCGGATGGCGCGGTCAGCCAGCAGATCAGCAACGACACCAGGATCAGCACGGCGGTAAGCACGAACGACTGCCACAGGAAGATGGTCTGGCTGAAGGGCAGCACGCCGGTGATGTTGATCAGGCCAGGCGGCATGCTCTTGGGGTTGGCCTGCAGTTGTGCGGCGGACGAGGACAGCCCCATCGCCCACACGGCGCCCAGACCGAGATAGGCGGCGGCGCCCGCGGCGCGGTAGTCCATCCGCAGCTCTTCACGTCGCGCCAGTGCGCGAACCAGCAAGCCACCGAAAACCAGCGAGAAACCCCACGACAGCAACGAGGCGAGCATGCTCACCAGTCCGACGTAGCAGATCGCGCCTCGCCCGGTGCGTGGCACGTGGGCGAGCCATTCGATGAAGCGCGCGACCACCGGCGCGGTGGCCAGCACATAGCCGCCGATCACCACGAAAGCCATCTGCATGGTGAAGGGAATCAGGCTCCAGAATCCGTCGCCGAACGCGTTCACCGTCACCTGTGGCGTGGCGCCGAAAGCCAGCGCGGCGATGGCGACAATCACCACGCCCAACGCCGCAAACACCCAGGCATCAGGAAACCAGCGTTCCGACCAGGCCGCGCTGCGCAGGGCGGCGCGCGCCATCACACCTTCGTTCGTCGCGTTCATGGGCATCCCCCGGCCAAGGATGGACCCATGGTGTGCGCCCGCCTGCCAGCGAGGCAAGCCTACCTAAGTCGAAACGGCGCGGTCGCTCACGCTGGGGTCGCGAAAAGCCGGCGAGGCCTTGAGCCGCTTACAAAAGGTAGCGACGACTCAAGCTCGTCATTCCGGCGAAGGCCGGAATCCAGCGCCTTTGAGGCTCTGGACCGCAGCCCTTGGCCCTGTCTTGGAGGGACGCTGGAGTGACGACCGTGTTTTCAGCGGGGCTCAGTGAGTGCGCTTCTGCCGCGCCAGGGTGATGGCGGCCACACCCAGCAGGATGATGGCCATGCCGACCAGGTCAAACGGGCCGACGCTTTCCCCGGCCAGCCATACGCCGAACAACACGGCGACCGGAGGATTCACATAGGCGTAGCTGGTGGCCAGCGCCGGGCGGGCGTGCTTGAGCACATACAGGTAGGCGCTGAAGGCGACGATCGACCCGAACACCGCCAGGTAGAGCAGGGCGGCGGTGGCCCGTAGCGTGGGATGGGCGGGCAGGTGCTCGCCCGTCGCGAAGCCGACGATCAGCATCGCCACACTGGCGCAGAGCATCTGTGCGGCCGTGTTCATCGGGCCAGCGGGCATGTCCTGGCGACGGCTCCACGCCGAACCGAACGCCCAGCTCATCGCCGCCACCAACAGTGCAAGCGCGCCGATGCGCGAGCCCGACAGCCCGGCGCCGAGGTTGAGCACCACCACGCCGATGAAGCCGATCACCAGGCCAATGGTCTCGCGCCGCGTCGGCCATTCACCGTACATGCCGGCAAACACGGCGATAAACAACGGCATGCTGGCCACCGCCACGGCGGCGATGCCCGAGCTCACATGCTGTTCGGCGAAACACACCAGGCCGTTGCCGAATCCAAGCAGCAACACGCCAGTGAACGCCGCATTGCGCCATTGAAGCGCCGTCGGCAGCGCCACGCCGCGCAGGCGCAGAAAGGCAAACAGGGCGATGCCTGCGCCGAGGAAGCGGATGGCCGCCAGCAGGAAGGGCGGATAGCTCTCCAGCGCGATGCGGATGCCCAGATACGTCGAGCCCCAGATGATGTACAGCGCGAACAGCGCCAGCGGCACCATCACGCGAGTGTCGGCAAAAGCGGCGGGCGCCGCGGCAGTGGCGGTGGTCGTGGCAGAGTCGTTCATGACAGGGTGCGCAGGGGACGCATCGCGGGGACGGATGCCGGCCATAGTTTACAGGGAGAGCCACGTTAGTCCGGCCACGCCAGGGGCGGAAGCGAGGCGTTTGCAAGGCAGCGTTGAGCAGCTTTCAAACCATTCTGCAGCAGGGCGCGACGCGCCGGTCAACGCCTTGAGTCGCCTCGTCGAGTCTGCATGGCCTCCTCAGGCGACAGAGCGCCTCACCGGACGGCTGTGCTGGTGCTCTCCGGCAAGCAGCTCACGCTTGCGCTCCACGCCCCATCGCCAGCCGCCGAGCGAACCGTCCTCGCGCACGATGCGGTGGCAAGGCACGATCAGTGCAAGGCGGTTGCTGCCACATGCCCGGCCCACCGCACGCGCAGCCTTGGGCATGCCCAGTTCCGTGGCCAGTGCGCCGTAACTCTTGGTGACGCCGCTGGGTATCCGCGTCAGCGCCTCCCACACGCGCCACTGGAAGGCCGTGGCGGCCACGTCCAGCGGTGGCAGTTCGGGCGCGTCGGCCTGGCTCCAGCCGAGATCGTGAGCAATGCGTGCGATCACCGCATCCAGCCACTCCTCGCGGCCCGCATCGACGCGCTGGCGGTTTGCCAGTGGGAACTCCCCGGCCAGGCGCGCTTCCAGCTCGGCATCGGTATCGCCAAGCGTCACCGAGCAGATGCCACGGCTGGTGGTCGCCACCAGCAGGCGACCCAGCGGCGTGTCGGTGGTCGTGTAGCGAATGTCGGCGCCCGCGCCGCCGGCGCGATAGCTGGCCGGCGTCATGCCGAGCAGGCGGTCGCTGTGTTCGTACACGCGGCTGCCCGAACCAAAGCCCGCGTCATAGACCGCATCCGTTACTGCCGCCCCATTGCGTAGAGCCGTCTTCAACTGACCAAAGCGGCGCGCGCGATGGTACTCGGCCGGACTCATGCCGTAGCGGCGGCGAAAGGCACGTTGCAAATGGCTGGGGCTCAGGCTGGCGGCATCGGCCAGCACCTGCAGGGTAGGCGTCTCGTCCGCCCCCTCGATCAGCAGGCGGACTTTCTCCAGCACAGACTCAGTAGCGATGCGGGCATTCATGGCGGTATCCGTGATGCGACAGGGCTAGCCTACGGTCCGCCCGTCACAGTCACCATCCGGTTCTTGCGCGATGTCGGCCTGCTTCCTGGCAGGAGCGCAGCCTGCGCGCGGCCACACGGTCGTTCTTCGGCGCGCCCGCAACCCTTTCGCGCACCGAGTGCGCTACTCAAGGGCGTGCAACGAGGCTCAGCGGGTAGCGTGGCGCGTGTGGCGCAACACCACGAACTCGCCTTCGATCACCTCGGGCTGGTGCTGGCGACCGTTGGCGGCAGCCGCTACCGTGGCGCGCTTGCGCGTCCAATGACGCAGGCTGAACACCACGGCGCCGCCAACCAGCAGCACCCCGGCCACGACCAAGCCAAACACCATCAGCACGCCCACCATGGCGAGCCCCAAAATGAGGGACAGGGCACGGACCAGCGGATGGCGAGAGCGACGCGGCATGGGCAGCGAGAAACGCATGTGTTAAAAATCCGTGTGGTAAAATCAACGACTTACGTGCGTAACGATGGAGCCTCAGGGCTCAAGAGGCAAGTGCCAATGGAAACAGCAACTCCCGACCAGGCGCTTTGCCGACTGGACGATATTCCCGATGGCGGCGCGATCGCCGTCGATGCCGCCCTGCGCGACGGCGAAGAAAGCGTGATCGTGCTGCGACGCCATGACGCGGTGCGCGCCTATATGAATATTTGCCCCCACGCCGGACGTCGCCTCGACTGGGCGCCGGGCAAGTTCCTGCTCAAGGACAACCTGCTGATCTGCGCGGCGCATGGCGCCACATTCCAGGACCTCGACGGCCTGTGCACTGGTGGTCCGTGTCGTGGTGAACACCTGCGCACGGTGCCGGTGCGCGTCACCGACGGCGAGGTGTGGCTGGACCAATAGCCTCGTTCTGGCTGTAGCGCTGCCTAGCCATCTTTCCAGGGCTGTTCATCTCCACCGCCACGAAGGCGAACACTGGCATCCGGCGCCTTTTGGTTCGCCAAGCGTCCGTGGCAAGGTGATTGCTCACGCAGCCATGTCGAGGTGTGGGCAGCAGAAGCCAGCTCAGGTCCAATGGACTCCACCCATCCGGCCGGGCCGCGGTCAACGACTGGCTCTTGCTCGGCTACCTTGCCCACTCTGTCGTTGAAGCTGTTGAGGTCGCGATCGCTGGTTAGCGAGTACGGCGCGTAGCGATTGACAAAGCGGGCTCCGCCATCGCTGATCGACGGTTCCAAGATGTAGCCCACGCGGCTGGTGGAGGGGCGAGTGCGTCGCATAGAGCCAAGAAAGGCAAGAAGAAATATCATCGTCGTGCCTGCGATGTGGCAGGCAGCTTGGCCCGACCACGCTTCGCGTACGAGGGCAGGGGAGAAGCGAGACCATGCATGTATTGATATGCGGCGGCGCTGGCTACGTAGGTAGTCATATGGCCAAGTGCCTCAGCGTTGCCGGGCACGAAGTGACCGTCCTCGACAATCTGCGAACCGGTCATCGCGAGGCAGTGAAGTGGGGAGATTTGGCGGTTGCGGATCTGCTCGACGAGCGTGCACTTAGTCTAATTTTTTCGCGAACGCAGTTCGATGCAGTAATGCACTTCAGTGCCCTCTCTTTGGTCGGCGAATCCGTGACCATGCCGTATGAATACTACGCGACCAACGTAACAGGAACGGTTAACCTTTTGCGGGCCATGCGCGCGCGCGACGTCCGACGCTTGGTGTTTTCATCGACTGCCGCTGTCTACGGGCAACCTCAAAGCCCTCTGATTGATGAGGATCACCCGAAGTTGCCGATGAGTCCATACGGTGCGAGCAAGCTAATGGTCGAGCGTGTGCTATCCGACGCCGCGGCTGCCTACGGCTTGAGATCTGCGGCGCTCCGATATTTCAATGCTGCCGGAGCCAGCGCGGACGGCGATATTGGTGAGGCCCATCATCCCGAGACGCACCTGATACCGAATGTTCTTCGATCCGTGCTCGGCCAAGGCGGCAGGCTAAAGGTGTTCGGAGGCGATTACACCACCCCGGACGGTACATGTGTCAGGGACTACGTACATGTTGATGATCTCGCGGATGCTCATCTACGGGCCCTTCATTATCTAAATGGGCACGACGGCGCACACGCTTTCAATCTGGGCAACGGCCAAGGTTTCTCCGTGCGCGAGGTTATAGCTACAGTGCAGCGTGTCACTGGGTGTGATGTGCCGTTTGAAATGGGTGCTCGTCGTTCGGGGGATCCAGCCGTTTTGGTCGCCGCCAGCGCCAAAGCTAAGACGGAGCTGGGTTGGGAGCCTCGACATAGTGGGTTGGATACGATTATTGAAAGTGCATGGCGTTGGCATTCGAATCCGGCGTTCTGACGTCCAGTTGCACGCATGCTTTGTAAGTAGTCAAGCTCGACACGAGCCAGCGCCCACGTCCTCAAAGAGATGCGACTTCAGCCGGTCAACGCAACACACTATAGGCGCCAAGCGGAAGTAGTGTTGCATGGCACGCAGACCTCGCAGGCCTATTACGGAAGGCCAGATGTCCTTGTTGTGGGACCTCTGGCAGAAGGGCAAGTCGCTTCATCAGATCGCCCGGCTGCTGGACCGGAGGCATTCTTCGATCCGCCGGTTGCTAGCGCAAACCGGTGGCATTCGACCGGTTCCGCGCCATCGTTCCGCCCGCACCCTGACGCTGACCGAACGCGAAGAGATCTCACGATCCGTGGTGCTGGGACACTCGCTCAGGACTATCGCCTCGCAGCTTCATCGCGCGCCATCGACGACAAGCCGCGAACTGCATCGAAACGGCGGTCGGGACAGCTACCCCGGGCCACCCAGGCCGATCAACAGGCATGGGAGCGCGCCCGTTGGCCCAAGGTCTGCATGCTGAAGAAGCATCGCGTGCTGTCTAAGGTGGTGGCCGCCAAGTTGCAACGGCGATGGTCACCGGCGCAGATTGCGGGCTGGCTCCAACAGCGTGCTGGCGACGACGAGGAGCACCGGGTTTCGCACGAGACGATCTATCGCACCCTTTTCATTCAGGCCCGCGGCGCCCTGAAAAAAGAGCTGCAGGCCCATTTGCGACGTACTCGCGCGATGCGCCGCTCACGCCACCACTCGCAGAAGACGCCGAACCACGGCCAGCTCACTGGCATGATCTCGATCCGCGAACGTCCAGCCGAAGTCGAGGACCGGGCCGTACCTGGCCATTGGGAGGGCGACCTGCTGATGGGGAGCCACAGCAGCCAGATCGCCACGCTGGTCGAGCGCTACACGCGTTTGGTCATGCTGGTGAGGGTCGAAAGCCGAAACACACAAACGGTGATCGACGGGCTGATCAAGCACGCCCACAAGCTGCCTAGGGAACTCTACAAGTCGCTGACGTGGGATCGCGGCAAGGAGATGGCCGACCACCAACGCTTCACGTTGGCGACCGACATCCAGGTTTACTTCTGTGACCCGCAACATCCGTGGCAACGGGGTGCGAACGAGAACACCAATGGCCTGCTGCGCCGATACTTTCCGAAAGGGACGGACCTCTCGGTCTACTCCCAGGCTAAACTCGATGCTGTGGCGCGGGAGTTGAATGAGCGACCGAGGCAGACGCTCAACTTTGAAACACCGGCCGAAAGTTTCCAGCGATGTGTTGCACTGACCGGCTGAAGTCGCAGATAAATCAGTGCGTTTGGTGGCCGAGATTCTTCTGCATTGCTCTCGAATCATGGTCGTAACGTTAGGGATGGACCGGTACGGGTCGAGGCTAGGCTGGCTTGCTTTGCTTGCGGCGTGCGCCGCGTTGGTGGTTAGGAACAGGTCGTCCCATATCGCTTGGAGCGTAGGGTTCGCTCAGTCGAATTCGACTGCATTTGCGGGCACTCGACCTTGCATGGGATGGTTCGGCCATTCCTGATTTACGGACTCTTGTTCCGTTCGGACTCCGGACAGCGATCGGTGGCGCAGTGACTAACCACGGGGCAGCTGATTTGCGCGAGGCCGTTTCTTGGAGAGAACAAGAGACAAGTCGAAGCGTGGGCTTAGTGATACATCAAATTGATCACCACCAACGTCAACACCAGAATCATGGCGGTAAGCGGCAAACCGACTCGCAGAAAATCCTTTCCGCGATAGCCGCCAGGACCCGCCACCATCATCAACGCCGGATGCCCCGAGCTGAGCAGGAACGTGTTGGACGACGACACGGCGACAATCAGCGCATAGGCCGATGGATTGCCACCTGTGGCGACGGCCACGCTGATGGCGATAGGCACCATCATCACCGTGGCGCCGACGTTGGACATCACCTGCGAGAACATCAAGGTGAGCACGGCCAGAGCCAGCTGCAGGACCCAGTGGGAGGTGTGGCCGAGGTGTTGCAGCACGCCCTGCGCCAGCCAGGCGGCGGCGCCGGTGGCGTCCATCGACCAGCCCAGGGGAATCAGGCAGGCGGTGACGAAGATGGTCTTCCAGTTGATCGCCCGGTACGCCTCGTCCATGTTCAGCACGCCGGTCAGCAGCATGCCGATGGCGCCGGTCATCATCGCCACGGAAAGGTCGAGGTGGGTGAAGAGAGCCAGACCCTTGGCCAACAGGAAGAAACACACGGCCTGCCAGATCTTGCCCGGGCGCTGTTCTTCCTTGGGGATGTCGGTGACCACCACGAGATCTCGGTCTTCGCTCGCCAGGCCCAGGTCCCGCCAGCTCGAGTGCAGCACGAGAGTGTCGCCGGCGCGCAAGCTCACCGAGCGCACGTCGTCGCGATAAACCTGGTCGCCGCGGTTCACCGCCAGCACCGAAATGCCGTAGCGCTTGCGCAGGCGCAGCTCGCCCACGGTCTGCTTGAGAAAGCGTGAGCTGGGCGGAATCACCGCCTCGGAAATGCCCGCCCGGCTCGGGTTGAACAGCTCACCCAACTGACGCATGCGCGGACTGAGCTTGCATAGCTGGTTGTTGGCAAACTGGCCCAGCTGTTCGCGGGGGCCCAGCACGCCAAGCACGGAACCCACCCAAATCACGTGGTCAGCGGGCGGCGCCATGCGCGCGTCGTTGCCGCTCTTGATGGCCAGGATCAAGGGCGCGCCATACAACTGCTCGACTTCGCCGATGCTCATACCGACCAGGGGGCTCTCAGCCGTCACCGTCAGCTCGGCCGTCTCACCGACGATGCCATAGGTATCGGCAAAGTAGCTCTCCGTACGGCCGGGCGTCACCTTCAGGCGCTCGTCCTCACGTTCGGGCAGCAGCTTCTTGCCGAAGAAGTAGAAGAAGCCCACGCCCGCCAAGGCCAGCACCAAGCCCACCGGGGTCACGCTGAATAGGCCGAATTTCGGAATGGTGTGCGCGCCGGCCGGCAGATTGGCGTTGGCGCTTGCCACCAGGTCGTTGAGCACGATCAACGGCGAGTTGGCGATCAGCGTCGTGTTGGTCGCGGTGAGGATGCAGAAGGCCATCGGCAGCAGCAGGCGCGACAGCGGTACGCCGGTGCGCGCGGCCAGGCGGCTGGTCACCGGGATCATCAAGGCGGCCAGCGCCTGGCTGGGGATCACCGCACTGAACAGGCTGGTCACCAGGTTGATCACCACGCCCAGGCGCGACTCCACGCCCCGCGCCATGCGCATCACGAAGCTGGCGGTGAGGGTCAGCACGCCGGCGCGGTCCAGCCCGGCGCCCATGATCATGATCGCGATGATCGCGATGACGGCGTTACCAGCAAACCCGTTGAAGACCCGGTCCGACGGGATCAGGCCGGTCAGGCCGATGACCACCACCACCAGCAGGGCCACCATGTCGGCGCGGATCCACTCCAGCACCAGCATGAGCATGGTGAAGCCCACCAGCCCGAGCACCAGGATCATTTCGGGGGTGAGTGCGAGTCCCACTAGCAGGCGTCTCCTTCGCTTGCACCTGGTGTCAGGGCTGCCCCGGGAGGGAGGCATGAGATGGGATGGCGCGAAGGCTCACTCACGCGGCGGCACGATGCTCATTGAGATGCGCCGAGTATAAGCGCGGCAGCCCGCAGGGCGTGAACTCGGGCCGGCTGCCGGTACCCCTGCGCGAGCGCACAAAAGCCCTGGGTGCTTCGAAATCAAACGCATATCTCAGATTCGTCCTAAAGAACCCGTTGGCCAATCAATGAACAATGGCCATGTTTCGTGGTAGCGACCGCGAAATGGCGACGTAGCCCGCTCGGGGCCGCCAGGAAGAGAACCCCACGATGTCGACATGGAAGTCCGGCAAATTTCGGACTTCCCTCGTTTGGCTCGTCTGCGAATCCACTGCCCCATTACTTATGTGAAGGATCAACAAAGGTTATGAAGAAGACGCTCATCCAAACTGCCATGGTTGCCGTGCTCGGCTTCGTGACGCTTGCCCCGGTGGTCGCTAGTGCCGAGGACGGAACCATTACCTTCACAGGCCTTATTACAGACACCACGTGCGTAGTAACCGGTGGTGGAGCCGCGACTGGCACCAAAAACATTGCCGTGGCTCTTCCGACAGTGAGCAGCTCTTCTTTGTCCGAGAGCGGCATGACTGCCGGCGATACCAACTTCTCACTCAACCTCGCAGGCCCCAACTGCACGGCGGGAAAGACCGCCGCCCTATGGATCGAGAGCACGCAAACCCCGCTTGACACGGAGACTGGTGCGCTCATCAACCAGGCCGCTAGCGGCGCGACCAATGTGGAAGTACGTCTCGTCAATCCTGAAAACATGCTGCCGATCAAGTTGGCCACTGACGGCAATGTGCTCCCCGGAAAGACTCTAATCGACGAGAACAACCAACCGGCTGCGAAAATCAACCCAACCCGTAGCGCTACACTGAACTACGTCGCCCAATACCTCGCTGTCGGCGGCGCAGCCACCCCCGGCGAAGTCAACACCTACCTGACCTATTCGATGCAGTACAACTGATTGGTCTGCGCGCGCGTTAGCGGCAAGGCTGGTGCGCCGGCCTTGTCGGACTACTGGGTGGACTCCGTTACTTACAAGCTCCGAGAGCAGTGCAATGAAAGCCTTCAGCCGCGCCGTGGGCGCCATGACAGCTATTGCTGCGAGCCTCAGCTCGGCTAATGCTGGCGTGACCATCAATGGTACGCGCGTGGTGTATCCCGCCGATCAGCGCGAGGTATCGCTAAGCTTGGTCAATGACGGCAAAGAGGCTCGCCTCATCCAGGCCTGGGTGGATAGCGGCGATGCGAGCGAGCGCGCCGAATCCAGCAAGGCGCCGTTTCTCATCACGCCGCCTATGGCGCGCGTCGATCCCGGCAAGGGCCAGACGCTCCGCATCATGTTCACCGGGGCCAACAGCTTGCCTCAGGATCGCGAGTCGGTCTTCTGGCTCAACGTCCTCGAAATTCCGCCCAAGCCCAAGGCCGGCAGCGACGCTGGGGATAACTACATGCAGCTCGCCGTGAGGTCGCGCTTGAAGTTGTTCTATCGCCCTAAGGGTCTTCAAGGGTCGTCCGACTCAGCGCCCGACCAGGTCACATGGCGTCTCGTGCCCGGTCCCAAGGGCTACACAGTGGAATGCACGAATGACACGGCGTTCAACGTGTCCTTCAGCGATATGTCCTTCAAGGGCGCGCAGCCGTTGCAGGCGGTCAACAAAGGCGGCATGTGCCCCGCCAAGGGTAAGGGAACCTTTCCCGTGGCGGGATCGCCTGATGCCAGCGGCAAGCTGGTCGTTACGGTGATCAACGACTTCGGGGGATTCAACCCGCGCGAGGTCAGTCTCACGCGCTGATGCCTGGAGTAGAAGTGGGCCGCGTTGGCCTGCGCTGTTTGAAAGGTCAAATTTCAATTGACTCACGTCGTTCTTTGAAGCCCGCCAGCTAGGGGCTTCCGTCCAACAAGACTCTTTCCGGGTTCGCGATGCGCGTGTCCGGACAGGAGCTGTTTGCCCAAAGAAGAGCAGTGACACTGATGAATGCGATCCGCGACAAGCAAGCACGCGCCTATCAAGTGGGCGTTCGACGCTCGTCATTGCCTCGCGTCCACGCCCTGGCGCGATTTGTGATGGTGGCGCTGGGTACGGCGCCGGTCGCCGTGCGGGCTGCTTCTTCGTTGGTCGGTCCGGCGTTGGAACCTGCATCTGGCGCCGCGGTCGTGGAGTTCAGCACCGCATTCACCGGTGCAAGCCAGACAATCGACGTGTCACGTTTTGAAAGGGGCAACCCCGTTCTGCCTGGCCACTACAACGTCGATATTTTCGTCAATGATGGCCGCGTGGCGCGCAAGGACATTGAGTTCCGCGCCACCCAAAACAGCAACGATGCATATCCCTGCTTCGACTACGCCACGCTGCTGCAGATGGGCGTTGAAACGGGCCGGTTGGACCCCGGGGTTGTCAACGCGCAGAGCGCTTGCATCACCATCAATCAGATCAGTCCCGACGCCATGGTCAGGATGGACGTGGGCGACCTGCGGCTCGATGTCTCCATCCCTCAGGAGGCAATGTTGCGCCATGCGCGTGGCTATGTGAGCCAGGATCTATGGGACCACGGCGAATCCGCCTTCTTGATGGGTTACAGCTTCAACGCGTATTCGCTTGATCAGAGCTACGGTGGAGTCCGCCTGACGAATGGTGGCTCCGCCATCGCTTACGATGGAAGCCGGGTCCAGGTGCAAGGCGCGCAGTACTACCTGGCGGGTCCCGGTGGCAGTTACGTGGCGGACAGCATGGGCAACTACATGCTGACGGCCGACGGCAGGTATGTGCCTGTGCAGCGCGGAACCTTTGTTTCAGCGCCATCCGGCGGATACAGCAGTCATGACATCAGCGCCTTTCTCGGCCTTAACCTCGGCATGAACGTCAAGGGATGGCGTCTTCGCAGCCAGGAAACGGGGCAATGGGACCAGCGAGCGGCACGTACGCGTTGGACCAACATCAACACCACCGCCACCCACGACATCACGTTGTGGAAGGCACAGCTCACCATTGGCGACGGCTACACGCAGGGCATTGTGTTTGACACCACGCCCTTTCGAGGCATCACGATGTACAGCGATGACCGCATGTTGCCCGATTCCCAGCAGGGCTATGCGCCGGTAGTGCGTGGCACGGCCAATACACAGGCGCGCGTGGAAGTGCGACAGAACGGCAATTTGCTGTACCAGGCCACGGTGGCGCCGGGATCCTTTGTCATCGACGACCTTTACGCCACTGGCTACGGCGGCGACCTCACCGTCACGGTGTTTGAAGCGGACGGCAGTGTTCGCAGCTTCCTCGTACCCTATTCGGCCGTGCCGATGCTGCTGAGGCCGGGCATCGGTCGTTGGTCGATCACCGATGGCCAGGTGCATAACACAGCGCTTCGCCATGACAAGCCTTACTTCGTGGAGGGGACGTATCAGCGTGGCATCAACAACTGGATGACGCTGTACGGTGGCGTGCAGTCGACCTATCTCAATCTCTATCACGCGTACCTTGGCGGCGCCGCGGTCAACACGCCTGTCGGGGCCTTTGCGCTGGATGTCACGCGATCGCGAACCTCGTTCCAGGGCACGGAATCCTTGTCCGGATATAGCACCCGCTTCTCGTACTCCAAGGCCATCCAAAGCTCAGGAACCACGTTCGCGCTTGCGTCGTACCGCTATTCCAATGGCAATTTCTTGTCGCTGGCCGATGCAGTCGTCACGCAGGACATGCTGGAATCGCAGCAAGCCGGTCGCCTTGATACGGTGCACATGATGCGGGCGAGGGAGCGCCTCAATGTCACCGTCAGTCAAAATTTCGGTAACAGGTACGGGCAGCTTTACTTCAACGGATCGCGAAATTCGTACTGGAACGGGATGCCGAGCGCTACGACGTACCAGCTTGGCTACAGCAACTCCTATCGGCGCGTTAACTTCGGCATCACGGCTGGCCGCACGTACACGACCGGTCCGATGTACAACGGATCGCACTACGACAGTCAGTTCGGCATCAACCTCTCGGTGCCGCTGGGCGGTCCGTCATCGCGCCGGGCGCCGATGTTGCAGTTCTCCGCGACTTACGATGATGCCTTGGGAAACAACGATCGCGTGGGTGTGACGGGGACGTTTGGTAAGGACAGTCAGTTCAACTACGGCGCCAACGCGTCCTACACCGATCAAAGCGGCGCCGGCAGCCGGAGTACCGCGAGCGGCACGCTGAGTTGGCAGGGGCCACGCACCAACCTCAATGCCGGGTACTCCTACTCAGGTCATTACCAGCAGGCTTCGATAAGCGCTTCCGGTGGCCTCGTGGCGCATCCCGGCGGACTTACGTTGTCGCCGCAGCTGGATCTCAATGGCGCCATCGGTGTGGTCGAAGCTCGCGATGCCAAGGGAGCTCGCGTATCGAGCAGTGGTCAGGCGAAGGTTGATGCGCGTGGCTACGCAATCGCCGCCAACCTCACCCCCTATCGGCTGAATGACGTCACGCTTGATCCCACCGGCACGTCGAACGACGTGGAATTGCAGACGACGCGCCTGCAGACGGCGCCCCGCGCGGGTGCGGTCGTTCCTCTCAAGTTTGAGACGTCCAGCGGCCGGGCGGTGCTCATCCGAGTTTCAAGGGTTGATGGGGAGGGAGTCCCATTTGGTGCGCAAGTGCTCGATCCAGAGGGCCGGGAAATAGGTGCGGTCGGCCAGGGCGGTCAGCTGTTCGTGCGCGGTGGTGAGCGGGGAGGCGAGCTGACGGTGCGTTGGGGGGACGAGGAGGCGCGCCAGTGTCGGGTGAATTACCAGTTGCCGGAACGCGATAAGGGTGAGAAGTCGTTAACCGTTGAAAGCATGGATGCGGTGTGTCGTTGAGGTCGTCTCATGGGCTCAGGCGAGCCCATAACGGGACCAGGTCGGGTCATATGCGTTTTCGTGAAAGCAAACTAGTGTGCCGTTCTCTTCTGATTTCCCTCCTGGCTTTCGCATTTTTCCTGGGTGGGGCGAAGTCGGCGTGGGCTGCCGCGAGCCATTGTTCTGGTGGTGGCGTAACAACCATCGTGACCTTGCCATCCACTGTTGCCGTTCCTCGCGATGCTCCTGTCGGTGCGACCCTGGTTCCGTGGACGATGTCGAGCGACATTGGTTCTTTTACGTGTGACTTTGACTTGGAGACTGTGGGCAGTTACGCCTTGCCGACTCTGAGTGGCGGAACTCTCAGTCCCGTGTCATATGGCACGACTCCGGGTAATGGGGCCACGGCATACAAGGTATATCAAACCAACGTGCCAGGCATCGGTATCGCCATTGCGTTCAATGCCTTGGCTGGTGGTTGCGGCTATTTGGGTTGGAAAGACGTGCTGACGCCGGACGGCGGAACCAGGCCCATTCCCTGGGTTGGTTGGGGGTGCACGAACCAGTCGGGCTCACACGGGGTCGTGAGGCTGGGAGGGAAGTTCGCGGTTGCGGTCGTCAAGACGGATGCCGTTACGACGACAGGAATGTTTGATGGCGAAATCGCGCAAGCAACCCTGGGAGTGACCACCGACGGCGCCATGGCGCTGGACCTTCCAGGGGTCGTCCGGGATTCGCTGGTCATTACGTCCGCGGCCATCGTTCCGCGGGCGTGCACGACGCCGAATGTCGTGGTTCGGCTAGGCAAACACATGCAATCGGAATTCATGGGCGAGGGATACACGACCGCGGCGGTTCGCTTTCAGATTGATCTCAACAACTGTCCGGCAGGCATGACGAGCATCGCTTACCGCATCGATGCCGCGACAACGGTACTTGACGCGACGCAATCCGTGGTCGCGCTCGACGGCAGCTCCTCGGCTACAGGTGTGGGCGTCCAGCTCCTCGATGGTTCAGGCACGACTAGCTTTCCCTTGGGGCGAGCTGTGAATTTCGAAGGTTACGATCCGCATGCGGGTGGGAGCTACAGCATTCCGCTGAAGGCCCGCTACTACCAAACCGGAAGCAGCGTCGGCGTCGGGCCAGCCAACACATCAATGACCTTCACCATGATCTACGAATGACGCAGCTCTGATTGGCGTGGGCGCCCGTACGGACGGTCGGGCTCGAGACCAAAGAGCTTTGCCAGCTGACGCAGTGATCCCCGGAGTGGGCGGCAGAAGGATAGGGGCAGGGTTCGAAATTCCTTGTCCGGGACAACAGGCCAGCGGTGCGCTCGTGGTGCGCTGGGGCGACACCGAGGATGTGCAATACCGGACCAGTACACCCCTCCGGTTCGCACAAAACGTGACAGGAAGTCGGTCATGGCATCGATCGATGCCATGGGTCATTGAGGCTGAGGAGCGCCATGAGCATCGTACTTTTCAATGGTTATAACAGGGCGGGGAGGCACGCGGGTGCTCCATCGCCAATGGATGCGGAGACGCACTCAGCATCTGCCCCCAAGGCCAAACGCATCCGGCGCATGGTCTTATTCATTGTCGCCCTCATGGGTTTGATCGGCTTCGGCCGCGAAACACAAGCCGCCTGTTCATTCGTGGCGGGCAACACCTTGATCAGCACCGTGGCGCTGCCTGCCGAAATCACCGTTCCGAGGAATGTTAGCCGTGGCTCCGTGCTTTGGGATTCCGGCTGGGTGCAGGGCGGCGCGGGGACGGCGAGCATTCTTTGCGACGCCCAGTTCTATATGAAATGGCAATGGAACATTCCGGGTTTGCAGCCCTCCGGCATGCCCAACATCTACGCATTGCCGAATCTTCCCGGGGTGGGCATCCGTGGCGCCTGGTATTGGGGAAGCACGGGCAGTCCTGAAGCCTGGGCATATGTGGGGCAGCCCGACTGGCGGACAGCCAACAGCACGCAGCCGTATCTCTTGAGATCGTTCCTTAGTGTCCAATTGATTGCCATCGGACCGATCAGAAACGGCACGCAGGTATTCACCAGTCCGACGATCGATGTCTGGTACGACAGCCTCAACGCAGCTCAGCTGGTGCTGACCCAGACGAGCGTCAAGACGTTGTCACTCGCCTGCGTCACACCGGATGTGGTGGTTCCCATGGGCACGCACATGAACTCGGAAATGACCGGGCCGGACACGTTCACGAGCGCTACGGGGTTCTCCATCAGCCTGAATGATTGCCCGGCCGGCATGGATAGCATTCAGTACCAGATCGATCCGGTGACCAGCGTGGTCAACAGCGCGAACTCGGTCGTGGCGCTGGACGGAAGTTCGACTGCCACCGGCGTCGGCATCCAGTTGCTCGACAACAAGGGTACGGCCGCGTTGCCTCTGAGTACGCCAATCACGTTCCATGGGTACAACCAAAACGTCGGTGGCAACTACAGCATTCCGTTGAAGGCCCGCTATTACCAGACAGGTGACAGGGTGGGCGCCGGAAAGGCTAATACGTCCGTCACATTCACCATGGCCTACGACTGATGGCGGGACGGATTTGACGCTGACATGAAGAAGGCCGCTTTCGCGGCCTTCTTCATTCATGCCTCTGTGGGGGCGCCCGTTTCCGGTGGTATCCGGAATGCGGTAGCCAGGAGATCAGGTTCTATAGAGCAGATCCCACACGCCATGACCAAGCTTCAGGCCGCGGCGTTCGAAATGGGTTTCGATGCGCCAATCGGGTTTTTCCGCATACTGGCCGGCGCCGATGGCGTTGCGCCATGCGGGCGCCGCTTCCATCACGTCGAGCATGTGCTCGGCGTAGGGCTGCCAGTCGGTCGCCAGATGCAGCAGGCCGTTTGGCGCCATGCGCGAAGCGAGCAGGGCGACGAATTCTGGCTGGATGATGCGCCGTTTGTTGTGACGCTTCTTGTGCCAGGGATCGGGGAACCAGATGCGCGCTTCGGCGAGGGAGCCCTCGGGGATCTCATGCTCGAGCACCTCGACCGCGTCGTGCTTGTAGAGGCGCACGTTCCGCGCGTCGCGGGCAGCCAGTGCATTCATCAGGCGACCCACGCCAGGACCGTGCACCTCCACGCCGATAAAGTTGCGTTCGAGGTCGTGTTCGCTGGCCCAGGCCAGGGCCTCGCCATTGCCGAAGCCGATCTCGAGCACCAGGGGCGCGGTGCGGCCAAAACGTTCGCCAAAATCTTGCGGGGTCCCGGCGTAATCAATGCCGAAGCGCGCCCAATGATCGTCAAAGGCGCGCTGCTGCGCCGGCGTCATGCGGCCTTCGCGCAGCACA
This sequence comes from Dyella solisilvae, assembly GCF_003351225.1. GTDB lineage: Bacteria > Pseudomonadota > Gammaproteobacteria > Xanthomonadales > Rhodanobacteraceae > Dyella > Dyella solisilvae. The sequence goes on along the minus strand of NZ_QQSY01000002.1, from coordinate 102,313 downwards.
AAACTGCGGATGCGGCGCATGTATTCGGGCTTGCTGGCGTCGTCGTGGTCGTGGCTCATGGGTAGTCCGTCAACGTACATTCCACCCGCCGCGAGGCGGGTGAGGGCAGGGCGATGACGCGCACGTTGAGAGATGTTGCATCTCCCCGCATCATTCCTGCAATGGCCTGAGTCCGGCGTCTCGGACGCCGGGAAAGTCGCTGGATCCCCGCCTGGGCGGGGATGGCTAGCGTGTGTGGTCGTGCTTAGCCGATCGTGCCGTCGATCGGGCTGGACGCAGACGCAAAACGCTTGCGCGGGATGCGACCGGCCTTGAAGGCGGCGCGTCCGGCTTCGATGGCAAGCTTCATGGCATGGGCCATCAGCACCGGATCCTTGGCGCCGGCGATCGCGGTGTTCATCAGCACGCCGTCGCAGCCAAGCTCCATCGCGATGGCGGCATCCGAGGCCGTGCCCACGCCGGCGTCGACGATGATCGGCACCTTGGCGTTCTCGATGATCTCGAGCAGGTTGTAGCGGTTCTGGATGCCAAGGCCCGAGCCAATCGGCGCCGCCAGCGGCATGACCGCCACGCAGCCGATCTCTTCCAGGCGCTTGGCCAGTATCGGGTCATCGCTGGTGTAGACCATGACGTCGAAGCCGTCGGCCACCAGCGTCTCGGCCGCCTTCAGCGTTTCCACCACGTCCGGGAACAGCGTGCGCTGGTCGCCGAGCACTTCGAGCTTGACCAGCTTGTGGCCGTCCAGCAACTCGCGGGCGAGCTTGCAGGTGCGCACCGCGTCGACGGCGTTGTAGCAGCCGGCGGTGTTCGGCAGCAGGGTGAACTCTTCCGGCGGCAATGCGTCGAGCAGGTTCGGCTGGCTGGCGTCCTGGCCGATATTCACGCGGCGGATCGCCAGCGTGACGATGTCGGCGCCGGCGGCCTGGGTGGCGCGACGGGTTTCGTCGAAGTCCTTGTACTTGCCGGTGCCGGTGAGCAGGCGCGAGCCATAGCTCTTGCCGGCAATGACGAGCGGATCGGCGGTGTCGAACGTCTTGGTGTTCATCGTGGTGTCTTGGGCTGCGGGCGCCAGCGAGTTTGACGCCGTGATGGGAGCGGGGCGATCAGCCGCCGCCGATGGCGTGGACGATCTCGACCTGGTCGCCATCGGCCAGCTCATGGCTGGTGTGCAGGCTGCGAGGGACGATTTCGCGGTTCACTTCCACCGCGACGCGGCGGGCGCCGTAACCGGCGTCCTGAAGCAACTGGGCGACGGTCGTGGCGGTGGCGCAGTCCCTGGGGCTGCCGTTGAGCGTGATATGCATTCGCCTATTGTAGCCGCTGGCGGCCGGCTTGCCGGCATAGAGTGAAGGGGCCGGCCCACGGCGGGCCCCGGTTTATGAAATGTCCGCGCCGCCGTGCGCCATCCCCCCGAAAAGCGCGAGCCAGCCGTCTTTCACGTCACGGCGGGCGATGGCACGGGACTCCCGCTTGCGGGGGAAAGAAGACCCCGGGATGTTCCCGGGGTCTCTTGGTGGTGCAGAACGATCAGTTGTGCTGATCGTCCTTGTGCTGGGCGCGATGGTCGTCGTGGTTGGCCTGCGGATGCGCCTGCTGACCGCCGTTCTGGGCCGGGTGTGGCTGGGCCTGAGGCTGAGGCGTGGGGTTGCCACGAGGAGGCTCGTAACCACGGGGCGGCTCGTAGCTGCGTTGCGGCGGCTGATAGCCACCTGCCGCCTGGGCTTCGCGCTGGGGCGGCACATAGCGTGACTCCTGCGGCGCCTGGCGAGGGCTGGCGTTTTCACGCTGGTAGCGCTGAGCGTTGTCCTCGCCGCCCTGGGACGGCTGTGCCCGTTCGAAGCGCGGTGTGCTGGGCAGGTTGCCGGGCTGCGGTTGCGCGCGGACCGCCCGGTCCTGCTCGGCGCTGGGGATGTAGCTGACGCCCGGGCGCGGCTGGTTGCCGGAGCCCGCACGGTCAGATGGCGCCGGGCGATCAGCGTAGGACTGCGGCCGGGCGTAGCGCGCCGAAGGCAGTTCGCCCTGACGCACGGCCGGCGGCTCGTTGTCCTGCGCCATCGGCTGGCGGACGCTGCCGCCATTGCGCATGTCGGGCTGGGCGCGCTCCATGGCCGGCATCTCGGTGCGCCCGGCCATGGCCGGGCGGCCGCCCCCGTTGGATGGGTCGAGCATGCGGACGTTGGTCGGTCCCTGAGTCGGGCGGGGAGCGCCAGCCGTGCGACCGGCATACGGCGCCATCGGCGCATTGCGTGCGACGACGTCACGCTGGAACCCGCCAGCCGGCAGGCTGCGTTCGCCCGCCGCGCGGGGCGGCGCGAAGCTGGTGTGCACGGGTTGCACGCCGGCGCCACGGGGCATCACCGGCGCGGCGGCGAAACGGCCGGGATCGAACGCCATCATGTGGTGCTGCGCGTTGCGCGCGGCCGCGAAATCCTGGCTGGACATGGCGGTAAAGGCATGCGGCGCTTCGCGGTTGAAGTACCGCTCGTTCGGCATCGGCCGGCCATCGCGGAAGTAGCCGTAATGGTTGTTGATGTTGTTGATCACCAGGTTGCGGTCGTTTCGCGCGTAGATGTTGGCGACGTTGACGCTGGTGTAGTAGTTGCGGCTGGCGTGGTACCAGGGGTTGTAAACCTCGCCCGGGCCGAGCGGGAACCAGCCCACTGGGCCGCCGCCGACACCCACCGACACGCCGATGCCGGCACCGCCCACGAAGGCGACCAGGGCCGGCGCATACACCGGACGCACGCCCACCGGTCCGGGAACCCAGCCCCAGCGGTTACCCACATAGGCCCAGCGGCCGTAGTGATACGGCGCAAAGCCCCAAGGCGAGTCATCCACCCAGGTCCAACCCCAGGGCGCGACATAGGCCCAGTGGCCATCGCGATACGGAGCCCAGCCCACGGCGACATCGGCCGGGTACCAGACCTGGCCATACTGGGGGTCGGACTGCCAGTTGCCGTAGTGGTCCAGGTCCTGGTAGCCCACCACCTCGTTCGAAACGTACTGGCCGGACTCCGAGCGCCCGTAGCGCTGGTCGCGGCTGTTGCACCAGGCGTCGAAGTCGTCGCCGCCGTCGATATCGCTGATGGTCACCTCGCCGAGCGAGGAATCGGCGAACTCGTAGCTGCGCCCGCCGGCGACCATGCGCTGTGCATTGGCCTCGCCGTAAACCGTGGCCCGGCCTTCGAAAGCGGTGACCCGGGTCGACTTGCCGTCCTCGCTGATGTCCACGCGATAGTTGCCCGGCTGATCCACCACCAGGGCGACCGTGGGCGTGTCGATCTCGTAGCTCTGGCCCTCGGCCAGGCCGCGGACCGACAGGTTGAGCGTGCCTTGGGTGAGCTCCACCTGGCTCAACTGGTCGTTGAGGCTGAGAAAGCCGAAGTTGGAATCGTCGGCGATGCGCAGCGTGCCCCCGCCCAGCTCCAGTTCGGCGCGCGCGTTCTGCCCGGTGGACAGACGATCGCCGGTGGTCAGCGGCCGGTTGAGGCTGGCGTCGCCCCAATCCTTCTCGCCCGCAGGCAGCAGGCCCACGTCGCCCTCGCGGTAGGACAGGCGCGCTACGCGCGAGGGCGGGTCGCCAGCGGCGCCGCCGTCATCGGGCGGCGGCGGGGTTTGCGCCTGCACCAGGCAGCTGGCGCCGATCAGCAGGACGGCAGCCAGCCATCGCCAGCCTTTCGGCGATGTCGGGCAAGCAGGAAGCACACGCATCGAAAATCTCCAGAGCAAGGCGCGACGTCGTCGCGCGATCGAATCGTCCCCCGTGGTAACGCGCAGGCGCGTACGGGCGTCGACGGGCACATTATGCGGATGATCGGTCGCGCGGCTGCAAGAACCCGGCAGGTCGGTTGCCGCTGACGATTCAGCGCGCCGCCATGTCCGGTTTATCCCGTGTTGGGCTGGCCAGCGGTTCCAAATGCCGCCGGTCCCGGGTTACCATCGCCGGGCGCTGCGGGTGTAGCTCAATGGTAGAGCTGTAGCTTCCCAAGCTACTGACGAGGGTTCGATTCCCTTCACCCGCTCCACACTAGAGTCAGTCTCCCAAGCTCCCGACCCCACCGAGCTCCTTTCACGTAACCCTGCGGCGTGCGCTGATAATGGCGGATGTGATCACCCTCGGCTGGCGGGAGCGTCTGGCGTTGCCGTTGCTCGGCATCCCCCGGCTCAAGGCCAAGCTCGACACCGGAGCGCGCAGCAGTTCGCTGCACGTGGACGCTCTGGAAAGCTTCGAGCGCGATGGCGAGACGTGGTTGCGGTTCGCTGTGAATGTCGGCAGCCGGCACCGCGTCGGAGTGGCCTGCGAAGCGCCAGCGCTGGACCGGCGCGCAGTCACCGACACCGGGGGGCGGCGGACCCTGCGCTGGTTCATCCGTACCGAGGTGCAGCTCGCGGGCGAGTGTTTTCCGGTCGACATCAATCTGACCGATCGGCGACATATGCTGTTTCCCATGCTGCTGGGCCGCACTGCGCTGCTCGGCCGTTTCGCGGTCGATCCCGCGCTTTCCTATACGCAGCCGCGATCGTTGCCGATCGTGTCGACGGGTGTTCCATGAAGATTGCCATCCTCTCCCGCAACACCCGCCTGTATTCCACCCAGCGCCTGGTCGACGTGGCGCGCGAGCGTGGTCATGTGGTGCGCGTGCTCGATCCGTTGCGCTGCTACGTGCGCATCGCGCCCGGCAACATGTCCATCCGCTACAAGGGCAAGGCGCTGCACGGGATCGATGCGGTGATTCCTCGCATTGGCGTCACCAGCACGTTTTACGGCACTGCGGTGCTGCGCCAGCTGGAAATGATGGGGGTGTACACGCCCAACTCGTCGGACGCCGTGCTGCGCGCGCGCGACAAGTTGCGCTGCCTGCAGATCCTGTCGGCCAAGGGGCTGGACATGCCGGCCACCGTGTTCGGCGACAACCCCGACGATACGGCCGACGTGCTGGCCATGCTGGGCGACCCGCCCCACGTGATCAAACTCAACGAAGGCAGCCAGGGCACCGGCGTGGTGCTTGCGGAGAAAAAAAGCGCCTCGCAGAGCGTGATTGAGGCCTTCCGTGGCCTTTACGCCAATTTCCTGGTGCAGGAGTTCATCGGCGAGGCGAAGGGCAGCGACCTGCGCTGCTTCGTGGTCGGCAGGAAAGTGGTCGCCGCGATGCAGCGCGAGGCCAGTCCAGGCGAGTTCCGCGCGAATCTGCATCGCGGTGGCTCCGCCAGTGCGGCGACGCTGAGTGCGGAGGAGCGCCGGATTGCGGTGCAGGCCGCGGCGGCGCTGGGCCTGGGGGTTGCCGGCGTCGACATGCTGCGTTCCAAGCGCGGCCCGCTGATCCTCGAGGTGAACGCCTCGCCTGGTCTGGAGGGCATCGAGGCTGCGACCGGTGTGGACGTGGCGGCGGCCATCATCGGCTTGCTGGAAGCGGAGGCGGGCGGCGTCAGCGCCAAGGTGCATCGTCGCGCCCAGCGCGTGGTCTAGCGTTAACGCTTACGCAGTGCGCCCGCCGCGCTTTGCGTGGCGCTCCGTCAGCAGCACGACGGCGAGACGCTCAGGCCTACTACCGAAGACACTTGGCTCTGCTCGTTCCCCCCGCATAGGATCGGCCCTTCCTGTGGGATGCATCCCGAGGGGGGATGCCGCAGGTTGGGAGGAGGCATGAAGCAAAGACTCTGGCTGCCGATCGTGGCGGCGATGGTGATTCTGGTGCAGGTGGCGGCCGTGCAAGCCAAGGAGGCCAAGCCCGATGTCAAGGCAAATACCAAGGACGAGTTCGCCGCTGTGGCCGATCACGTCCGCCAGCAGATGGCGCCCGGGGGGCGATTCGAGTCCGTAGGCAAGGGCGATCAGGACACCGTCAATCGCGATCTCAGCGACATGCAAGGCCTGTACGACAAGTTCGGCACGGTCGACGCAATGGACCAGGCGTCCAAGGTGCAGCTCTACAACCACCAGTCCGAGGTGAACGCGATCCTCACGCACAACGACGCCGACCGCGAGATCTGCGAGCAAGTCCAGCCAATGGGCTCCCACATTCCCAAGACGGTGTGCAAGACCAAGCGTCAGCTGCAGGAGGAAGAGGGCATGACGCAGCGCTACCTGCAGGATTCCAAGCAACAACAGAACCCGGTCGGCGGGCACTGAAGTTAACATCGGCGTGAGTACAGGTTAACTACTCTGTAACCGCAGCGCCCCTATAAAAGCCCCACTGCAATTTGCTTGGCACTTCAACCGCAAGGTCTGGTGACAGCAGATTTCGGTATCGGGGCAGTAGCTTGGGCCCAGGCGAACGACGTCAAGTCGACCCGCCTGGGCTTTTTTCTTGCCTGTTCCCGGCCGCCCTCCAGCTCGGCCCCCGCCGGGCTCCTTTTCCCCCGTGCTGGCTTGTTAATTGTTAAGCTTGAGCCCTCGGCCGGCCCCTATGCCGGCTGCGTATGGAGGACGCATGCGCGTACTGGTGATCGAAGACAACAGCGATATCGCGACCAACATCGGCGATTATCTGGAAGACCGCGGCCATGTGGTCGACTTTGCCGGGGATGGCGTCACTGGCCTGCATCTGGCCGTGGTGCATGACTTCGACGTCATCGTGCTCGACCTGACCTTGCCAGGCATGGACGGTCTGGACGTCGCACGCAAGCTGCGCCACGAGGCGCACAAGCAGACGCCTATCCTCATGCTGACCGCGCGCGACGCGTTGGAACAGAAGCTCACCGGCTTCGAATCCGGCGCCGACGACTACATGACCAAGCCGTTCGCGCTGCAGGAGCTGGCGGCGCGTCTGGAAGTGCTGGCCCGTCGCGGCAAGGGTCCGCAGAGCCGCGTGCTGAAGGTGGGCGATCTCACCTACAACCTGGACACGCTCACGGTGACTCGCGAGGGCAAGTCGATCCAGCTCAACCCGATCGGCCTGAAACTATTGCAGGCGCTGATGGAAGCCAGCCCTTCGGTGGTGACCCGCCAGGACCTGGAACAGCGCGTGTGGGGCGAGGAACTGCCCGACAGCGATTCGCTGCGCGTGCACATCCACGGTCTGCGCGCCGCGATCGACAAGCCGTTCGAAAAGCCGCTGATCCACACGCGGCACGGCATCGGATATCGGATGGTCGAACCGGATGCAGTCCAGGCGTAAGCTCAGGTTCCGCCTGGTCGTCTCCTTCGCGCTGTTCGGCTTTGGCCTCAGCGCGTTGTTTGCGCTGGCCGCGCTGAATATCCGCACCCGCGTCGAGGATCAGCTGGTCAATTCCAGCCTGATGGACGATGCGCGCTGGGCCAATCAGCAGGCGCATGATCACCCCGGCGCGCCCAGCGGCTCGCGGTTGCTCACCGGCACGGTGCTGAGCGACCGCACGCTCTACAAGGCGCCGCTGTCGTGGCAGAACTTGTCCACCGGCGTGCATGACATCTACGAAACCGATGGCGATGGCCAGCGCCATCACTACAAGCTGGCGGTGTTCCGCGAGAACGGCATCATCAGCTTCCTGCGCTACGACGTGACGCGCGAGGAACTGGGGAAGCAGCAGCTGCTTTTCAGCGTGATCGGCGCGGTGTTCCTGTTTGGCCTGCTGTCGCTGGTGCTTGGCTTGTGGCTTTCGCGCAAGGTGCTCAAGCCGGTGAGCGAGCTGGCGCGCCGCCTGCGCGACTTCCGCAAGAACGGCAAGGCCGAGCCGCTGGCGCCGCATTTTGCCGACGACGAGGTGGGCGAGCTGGCGCTGGCGCTGGACGAGTACTCCTCGCGCCTGACCGCCATGGTCGAACGCGACCGCGAGTTCAATTCCGACGTCAGCCACGAGCTGCGCACGCCGCTGGCGGTCATCGCCAGCACCACCGAGCTGCTGCAAGGTTCGCCTGACCTCACCGACAAGTTGCGCGAACGCCTCAAGCGTATCGAGCGTTCCTCCCGCCAGGCCACCGAGCTGATCGAGGCGCTGCTGTTGCTGTCGCGCGCGGAGCGTCGTGGACCCACGCGTGGCGAAACCACCGATGTGGCGAAGGTCGCGAGCGACGTGATCGAGAGTCAGCGTCCCCAGATGCGCGACAAACCGCTCGACATCGAGCTGGTGGTCAAGCAGGGGGTGAGCGTGAATGCGCCAGCCTCGGTGCTGGCGGTGGCGCTGACCAACCTGATCGGCAACGCGATCAAGTACACGCTGGAGGGCATGGTCACGGTCGAGGTGCGCGGCGACCGCATCGAGGTGATCGATACGGGTCCCGGCATCAAGCCGGAGGACGCCGAGCGGCTGTTCCAGCGCGGTGTGCGTGGTGAGGGCGCCGGTGGAAGCGGCGCCGGCCTGGGCTTGGCCATCGTGCGCCGCCTGTGCGACCTCTACGGCTGGGAAGTGTCGATGCGCCCGCGTTCCGAAACCAACGGGGCGATCGCCAGCCTCGTGTTTTCCTGATCGCGGCTGCGCGGCGGCAGGAGCGCACTCTGTGCGCTCCTGCCGGAACCAAAGCGACTTACAGCGGTTCCAGCCAGCCCCACTGGTCGTTGGTCTTGCCGTTGAACAGGCCGAAGAACAGCTCCTGCAGGCGACGGGTGACGCGACCGGCCTTGCCGCTGCCGATTTTCTTGCCGTCCACCGAGCGGATCGGGGTGATTTCCGCGGCGGTACCGCACATCAGCAGTTCGTCGCACAGGTACAGGTACTCGCGCGGGATGTCTCGCTCGATCACCTCGATGCCATCCTCGCGGGCCAGCGTCTTGAGCGTGTCACGGGTGATGCCGGTGAGGATGGAGGCGCTGGCCGGGGTCGTGTGCAGCACGCCATCGAAGACCAGGAACAGGTTCTCGCCGGCGCCCTCGCTGAGCAGGCCGCTGGAGGCCATGGCGATGCCTTCGCCGAAGCCCAGGCGGCGCGCTTCGCGCGCGATCAGCTGGCCGGAAAGGTAATTGCCGCCTGCCTTCGCGCCGGCCGGAATCGTGTTGGGCGCAAAGCGCTGCCAGCTCGACACGCACGCGTCGATGCCGTTCTCGAGAGCCTCGGGGCCAAGGTAGGGACCCATCGGCCACGCGGCGACGGCGACGTCGATCGGCGTCTCGGCGGACAGGCCAAAGCCACCCAGGCCACGGTAGGCGACCGGACGCAGGTACGCGGCGTTGAGGCCGTTCTTGCGCACCACCTCGCGGCACGCGGCGGCCAGCTCGTCCTGCGTGTAGGGCAGGGCCATGTCGTAGATCTTGGCCGACTGGTACAGCCGCTTGAGGTGGTCGGTGAGGCGGAAGATCGCCGCGCCATCTGGCGTCGCGTAGCTGCGGATGCCTTCGAACACCGAGGATCCGTAATGCAGCGCGTGGGCCATGACGTGCGTGGTCGCTTCGGGCCAGGGCTTGATCACGCCGTTCTGCCAGATCCAGTCGGGGTACTGCTGCGCCATGTCGATGCTCCAGGGACAAAATCGCCACATGATAACCCGGTGGCGGTGTGTTAGCCGGATCCCCGAAGCCACAGGCAGCCGGAGCGCCTCACCACACTGAATCGGGTTTCGCGCGCCACGCCGCTGCCATCTTCCGCGGCGGTGCGAACCACCAGTTGGCGTTCCCCGCTGGTGTTGGGCGGCGGCGACGCGACGGGGGCATCGGGGAGGCGGGTGAGGTCGCTTGAACTGGGCGGGGCTGGCGCCGGCTCCACGTCGTCGTCGACATCCAGCAGCGGATGCTGCATCAGTCCTCCGAGCGAGCGGATGTCGGCTACCACCGCATTGCGGCCATAGCCGCTCCACAGCATCAGGCCCGCCAGGCGGTTCGGGTCACGGCTGGCGAAGGCATCCAGCACACCCTGGCGCAGGTCGGCGACGGTAGTGGAACACGAAACTGGAGGCGGTGAAGCCGAGGCCTCCGTTGCTGCAGGTGGAGCCGGCGCTTCGCGCGGGTCGGCCACGGGGGTGGCTTGCAGCGCGGCACAGGGCTGGTCGGTGAACACCGGATGGCCGTCGGCGCTGACGCAGCGATGGATGACGTCCTGGGCCCGCACGCCCATCGGCAACAGAAGCAGCAGCGCCAACCCGTACCTGATCATCGGGCGAGCTTACGCCCGCCCGTGTGCCTTAACCGTGCAGCCGGTCCAGAATCGCCCGGGTCGCCCGCGCACGGTTCAAGGTGTAGAAGTGCAGGCCCGGCGCGCCGCCGTCGAGCAACCGGCGGCACAACTGCGCGACCACATCGGCGCCCAGCTCGCGGATCGAAGCGGCGTCGTCGCCGTGGGCCTGCATCCGCTTGCTGATCCAGCGCGGGATCTCCGCGCCGCACGCATCGGAGAAGCGCTTGAGCTGGAAGTAATTGGAGATCGGCATGATGCCCGGCACGATCGGCACCGCCACGCCCATCCGCCGCACGTCCTCGACGAAGCGGAAATACGCGTCGGCGTTGAAGAAGTACTGGGTGATGGCGCCGTTGGCGCCGGCATCCACCTTGGCCTTGAAATGGCGCAGGTCGGCCAGCGCATCGTCGGCCTGTGGATGGATCTCCGGATACGCCGCCACTTCGATATGGAAGTGGTCGCCGGAGTGCTCGCGGATGAAGCGCACCAGCTCAGCGGCATAACGGAAGTCGCCAGGGGTGGCCATGCCCGAAGGCAGGTCGCCGCGCAGCGCGACGATCCGGCGGTAGCCGGCGGCGCGGTAGCTATCCAGCAGCTCGGCCAGCTCGGCGCGAGTGCCGCCGACGCAGGACAGATGGGGCGCCACATCCAGGCCGTGCTCGCTATGCAGCCGGGCGACGGTTTCGCCGGTGTAGCTCAGCGTTGAGCCGCCAGCGCCGAACGTCACCGACACGTACTCGGGTCCGAGCGACTTGAGCAGGCCGGCCGCCTGGTCGAGCTGCAGCCGCTGTTCCTCGGTCTTGGGCGGAAAGAACTCAAAGCTGATGGAGGGCATTGCGCGGGTCCTGGGGTAGCGGTGATCCGATTATATATATCTCTTCCTCGCGATAAAGAGATATTTGCTGGGGCCGCGTGTGCCAGGGGCTACCGCAGAGCTACCTCAGACCTGATCTGCGACAAATCGCACCCGGCTGGGCTTGATGTGGATCAAAAGTACAAATCTGAACGACCGCCAGACTCCCCCGCGTTCAATCCAGCCTAGGAGCGGGCCTCATGGTGGGCATCGAGGGGAGTTACAACGACAAGGTCGTCCGGCAATTTGCCGTCATGACTGTGGTTTGGGGCGTGGTCGGCATGCTGGTCGGCGTGATCATCGCCGCGCAGCTGTACTGGCCGGGCCTTGATTTTGATGTGCCGTGGCTCAGCTATGGCCGGCTGCGTCCGCTGCATACCAATGCGGTGATCTTCGCGTTCGGCGGTTCGGCGCTGTTCGCCACCAGCCTCTATACGGTGCAACGCACCTGCCACGTCCGGCTGTTGTCGGACAAGTTGGCGTCGTTTGTGTTCTGGGGATGGCAACTGGTCATCGTCGCCGCTGCAATCACCCTGCCCATGGGCCTGACCCAGGGCAAGGAGTACGCCGAACTCGAATGGCCGATCGATATCCTGATCACCATCGTATGGGTCGCGTACGCGGTGCTGTTCTTCGGCACCATCGCCAAGCGCAAGGTGAAGCACATCTACGTGGCCAACTGGTTCTATGGCGCGTACATCATCACCATCGCGCTGTTGCACGTGGTCAACAACCTCGCCATGCCGGCGGGCTGGTTCAAGTCCTACTCGGTCTACTCCGGCGCTGTCGACGCGATGGTGCAGTGGTGGTACGGCCACAACGCCGTGGGCTTCTTCCTGACCACCGCCTTCCTCGGCATGATGTACTACTTCGTGCCCAAGCAGGCCGGTCGCCCGATCTATTCCTATCGCCTGTCGATCGTGCACTTCTGGGCGCTGATCGCCGTCTACATGTGGGCCGGTCCGCACCACCTGCAATACACCGCACTGCCTGACTGGGCGCAGTCGCTGGGCATGGTGTTCTCGCTGGTGCTGCTGGCGCCGTCGTGGGGCGGCGCGATCAACGGCATCCTCACCCTGTCGGGCGTCTGGTACAAGCTGCGCACCGATCCGATCCTGAAGTTCCTCGTCGTCTCGCTCTCGTTCTACATGATGAGCACGTTCGAGGGGCCGATGATGTCGATCAAGACGGTCAACTCGCTCAGTCACTACACCGATTGGGGCATCGGCCACGTGCATTCGGGCGCCATCGGCTGGGTCGCGATGATTTCGATCGGTTCGATCTACGCGATGCTGCCGCGCGTGCTCGGCCTGTCGAAGATGTACTCGACGCGCCTGATCGATACGCACTTCTGGCTGCACACCGTTGGCGTGGTCGTCTACATCGCTTCGATGTGGATCGCGGGCGTCACCCAGGGCCTGATGTGGCGCGCCACCGACCCGGAGACCGGCACCCTGGTCTATTCGTTCGTCGAGGCGCTCAACGCGACCAAGCCGTATTACCTGTTCCGTCTCGGCGGCGGGCTGATCGTGCTGTCCGGCATGTTTGTCATGGGCTGGAACGTGTTCAAGACCTTCCGCCTCGCGGAAGCGAGCACGGCTCCGCTGGCGGTGATGCCGCCCGATGCCGCCGACGCCCGTGCCTGAAGGAACAGACATGAGCCAAACACACGCAAAGATTGAAAAGAACATCGGCCTGATGGCCATCCTGGTCGCCGTCGCGGTGTCCTTTGGCGGACTGGCCGAAATCGTGCCGCTGATGTTCCAGGCCGAGACCATCAAACCGCTGCCGGGCATCAAGCCGTATCCCGCGCTGGAGCTGGCGGGGCGCGACGTCTACCTCCGTGAGGGCTGCTACGGCTGCCATTCGCAGATGATTCGCACGCTCCGCTTCGAGACTGAGCGCTACGGCCACTATTCGCTGGCTGGCGAGTCGGTCTACGACCATCCGTTCCAGTGGGGCAGCAAGCGCACCGGGCCGGATCTGGCTCGCGTCGGCCTGCGCGGTTATTCGGACGACTGGCATCGCGCGCACCTGAACAATCCGCGCGATGTCGTGCCCGAGTCGAACATGCCGGCCTATCCGTGGTTGGCCAAGGCCAAGCTGGATGGCGCGGAGGTGGCGCAGCACATGCGTGCGCTGAAGCGTATCGGTGATCCGTACAGCGACGCCGACATCGCCGGCGCCGCGGCGGCGGTCGAAGGAAAGACCGAGCTGGACGCCGTGGTCGCCTACCTGCAGGCGCTGGGCACCCATGTGTCGCAGGCCGACATGCAAGTGGCAGAGGGAGCGGAGTGACATGGTGCCTGGCTTGATAACCGCGATTTTGCTGCTGTTGTTCGTAGGGAGCTGCATCTGGTTGTGGCGCCCGGACAACAAGCCCGCGCTGGACGCCGCCGCGCAGATGCCCCTCGAAGACGACAAGGAGGAAACGCCATGACTTCCGGATGGACCTGGTACGTGGTGGCGCTGGCGGTGCTAAACCTGATCGGCTGCGCCTGGTTGCTCAAGGGCAACACCCGGCGCGGACCGAACGATCCCAAGCCCGACGAAACCGGGCATGTGTGGGACGGCGACATCACCGAGTACAACAAGCCACTGCCGAAGTGGTGGATCAACCTTTTCTATCTGACCATCGCTTTTGCAGGTGGCTATCTGGTCTGGTACGGCGTGGGCAGCCTGAAGGGCTACGGCCACTGGAGTTCCAAGTCCGAGTGGGCGATGGAATCGGCGGCCGAAGATGCGCGCATCGATGACACGCTGAAGTTGTACGCCGGCAAGCCGATCGACGTGCTGGCCAAGGATCCGGCCGCGGTATCCATGGGGCGCGCCATCTTCATCAATCGCTGCGCGGCCTGCCACGGTTCCAGCGGGCACGGCGCCACGGGCTTCCCGGACCTGACCGACGACATCTGGCATTGGGGCGGTACGCCCAGCCGTATCCTGGAAACCATCCAGGACGGTCGTCACGCGGTGATGCCGTCGTGGGCCACCACACTGACGGCCCAGGGCGGCGCCACTGCAGTGGATGACACCATCGCCTATGTGCTCTCGTTGTCCCGCCCGGGCCAGCCGCAGGATGCGGTGGAGCGTGGCGGCAAACTGTTCACCGGCATTTGCTCCGCGTGCCACGGACCGCAGGGCAAGGGCAACCAGATGATGGGCGCCCCCGACCTCACCGACAGCTACTGGTTGTACGGCAGCAGCCAGGCGTCCTTGCACAAGACCCTGAACGAGGGGCGGCAGGGCGCGATGCCGGCATGGAAGCCCGTACTGGGTGATATCCGCACGAGACTGGTTGGCGCCTACGTGTGGACGTTGTCGCCGCACAAGGAGCCGCCGCCGGCCGGCGCGGTCATTGCCGAGTAATGACCGCGCGTTCCAGCAAGCCTCCGGAACAGGAGCCGACGCCTGCCTCGCAGCGCGTCGGCGCCATTCTCTGGCCGAGCTTCTTCGTCGCCGGGGTCATCACGACAGCGTTCTTCACCATCGTGGATCCCGAGCGGCTGAGGGAAATAACCTTCCCGTCGCTGCGCCTGAGTCGCGAATTGGGTTATTCCCTCGGCTTCTTCCTGTTCTGGCTGGCGACGGCCTCGTCCAGCCTCTTCACCTGGATCCTGCTTCGACCTTCCTGCCGGGTGAAGCGCGGATTCCACTCGGGTAACGCCCCATGAGTCGTCGCATCCCGCTGCACGTCATCGACGACAGCAGCTCCTATTACGTGAGCGAGCGCAAGGTCTATCCGCGCGACGTGTCCGGGCGCTTCAACCGATGGCGAGTGGCCGCCATGGTCTGGCTGCTCGGCATGTTCTACCTGTTTCCCTGGATGCACTGGAACGGACGGCAGGCGGTACTGCTGGACTTGCCTGCGCGCAAGTTCCATGTGTTCGGCTGGATGTTCCTTCCCCAGGATTTCCTGTTCCTCTCCACGTTGCTGATCATTGCCGCGCTGGCGCTGTTCTTCTTCACCGCGCTGGCAGGCCGACTGTTCTGCGGCTACGCCTGTCCGCAGACGGTGTGGACCGAGGTTTCGCTGTGGATCGAGCGCTGGTGCGAGGGTGACCGCAACAAGCGCATGAAGCTCGATGCCGGCCCATGGAGCCGCGAGAAGATCCTGCGCAAGGGTGGGCGCCACCTGCTCTGGGCGGTGTTCTCTTTATGGACGGGCTTCACCTTTGTGGGCTTCTTCAGTCCGATCGTGGACCTGGCGCAACGCGCGCCTTTCGGCTGGGGCGGTTGGGAGACCTTCTGGGTCCTGTTCTATGGCTTCGCCACCTGGGGCAACGCCGGATTCCTGCGCCAGCAGGTCTGCAAGTACATGTGTCCTTACGCGCGCTTCCAGAGTGCGATGTTCGACCGCAACACGTTGATCATCGCCTATGACCCGATGCGCGGCGAGCCGCGTGGACCACGCAAGCGTGGTCTCGCCAGTGTCCTGGAGCGGGCACGCGGCCTGCTCGATCAGATCACGGCCTACGACTATGTGTTCCGCGCCAGCCAGCATCCGTCTGCGGCCGACAACCGCGCGCAAGCAGGCGGGACCATCGCGCTGGCCGGCGCCGGCGCCAGCGCCGAACCGTTGCCCAAGTTCAGCCTGGAGCAGCTGGGCGATTGCGTCGACTGCACCATCTGTGTGCAGGTGTGTCCCACCGGCATCGACATTCGCAACGGCCTGCAATACGAATGCATTGCCTGTGGCGCCTGCATCGACGCGTGCGACGAGGTGATGGGCAAGCTCGGCTACCCACATGGGCTCATTCGCTACACCACGCAGAATCACCTCGATGGCAAGCCTACTCGCGTCCTGCGGACGCGTATTTTCGTCTACGGTGGTCTGCTGCTCGTCCTCATGGGTGGCTGGCTCTATGGCGTCACCCACCGAACGCCATTGCTCGCCGAGGTGCTGCGCGATCGCAACGCCATGTATAGCCAGGCTGCCGACGGCCGTATCGAGAACAGCTACACCATCAAGCTCGTCAACAAGGACCAGGCGCCACATCGCTTCGTCCTCGACATCAGCAGCGCCGATCTGCAGGACTTGAGCCTGCGCGGTGGCCCCAAGACCGTGCAGGCCGAGAGCGGCGAAGTGGTTTCCGTGCCAGTCACGGTCAGCGCTTCATCGGAGGTGACAGGACGTCATGAAGTGAAATTCCGCGTGCGTGGGGTCGACGAGGATGCCGACACCACGATCAACAGCAGCTTCTTTGGACCACTGCCATGAATCGAACATCTGGTGCCTGGCGCGAACCCACGGTGTGGATGCTCGTGGGCTTGCCACTGGCCTCTGTAGCGATCGGCTTTGCCTTGCTGTTCGCGGCGGTCCATCCGGGCCGGGAGGATGACGAAACGGTTGGCAAGGTAACGCGGGTCGGCAAGCTGCTGGTTTCGGCCGAAGCGAGCGAGCTGGCCACGACAGTGTCGACGCAGGGGCTCGTGTTGCGCACCAAGGGCGACATGATCGAGGCCCTGCCGATGGACGGAGACTTCCCCCGCGGTGGCAAATTGATCCTTACGCTTGCGTCTGCCGATCCCTCGGTCGCTGGGCGCACGTTTCAGCTGACGCCGAGCGAGCTTGGCTGGCGTGGGGTCGGGTCGCTGGATGGCGACCACGATTGGACAGTGCAGCTCGCGCCGGATAACGCGACGTGGTTGTTGCAGGGACGCTGGACCACCAAGGCTCACTCCATCCGCCTGATGCCGTAATCGTGGATTGCGCGGTCGATCTCCTCGGCGGGGCGGCATCTACGACCTGTCATCACTGTGGCGAGCGGTTGCCGCCGGGGCCGCTTCGGCTGAACGTGGATGGCGCGACCCAGTCGTTTTGCTGTACTGGCTGTGCGGCGGCCGCCCAGTGGATCCGATCGGCGGAGCTGGGTGACTACTACAGCTTGCGTAGCGCCGCAGGGGCGCGCGTCGACGTTGACCTTCCCGACCTGACAGGATGGGACCGCGAGGATCTCCTGGCCGAGCACGCCTTCCCGGTGGCGGGTGGTCTTGAAATCACCTTGCTGACCGATGGCATGCGCTGCGCCGCCTGCGCCTGGCTGATCGATCGCGCACTGCAGCGCGAGCACGGAGTGTTCGACGCCGGCGCCAACGCGGTAACCGGGCGCGTGCGCATAGGCTGGGACCCTTCACAAATACGCCTGTCCCAGTTGCTGCAGCGTCTGGCCATGCTCGGCTACCGCCCGTACCTCGCTGGTGGCGCTGTCCATGAGCGCGAGCGTCTGCAGGAACGACGGCGCTGGCTCCTGCGCCTGGGCATCGCGGGACTTGGCGCGATGCAGACGATGATGCTGTCCGAGGCGCTGTTCCTGGACTTTCATCACCACATGGCGTGGTCCACGCGCGACTTCTTCCGCTGGGTGACTTTCCTGGTGTGCACGCCGGTGGTGTTCTACGCGGGCTGGCCGTTTCTGGCCGGTTGCTGGCGCGAGCTGAAGCAGCGGTATCTGGGCATGGACACGCTGGTGGCTAGTTCCACCTTGCTGGCATACCTGGCCAGCATGGTGGAAACCCTGCGCGGCGGGGCCCATGTCTGGTACGACGCCGCGGCGATGTTCGTGTTCCTGCTGCTGGGCGCGCGTGTGCTGGAACAGCGTGCGCGGGGTATCGCCAGCTCGCAGGTGGATGCCCTTGCGCGTGCGCGACCAAGCCTGGCGGTGCGCGAACGCGCCGACGGCACGCGCGAGTCTGTGCCACTGACTTCGTTGCAGGTGGGCGACGTGGTCTGTGTGGCGGTAGGCGAAACGGCGCCGGCCGATGGCGCCTTGCACGATGCACACGCGGTGTTCGAAGAGGCTTTGCTGACCGGCGAATCGCGTCCCGTCGACAAGTCTGCCGGGGAACCCGTATATGCGGGCACGATCTGCCGCGAGACGCCGGCGCGCATCGGCATCACCCAAGTCGGAAGCGGCACGCGTTTGTCGCAGCTGACCCGCTTGGTGGAGCAGGCGCAGGCACATCGGCCGCCGATCGCGCGGCTGGCCGATCGCGTTGGCAGCTTGTTCGTGGCTGCGTTGCTGGCCGCTGCTGTGTTGATCTACGTGGGGTGGCGCTGGTACGACCCATCGCGGGCGTTCGAGGTGACGCTGTCGCTGCTGGTGATCAGCTGTCCGTGTGCGCTGTCGCTGGCCGTGCCGGCGGCATTGGCCGCCACCCATGGCGCGCTCGCGCGCATGGGCGTGCTGTCGCTACGGCCGGACGGCCTCGAAGGTCTGGCAAAGGCGACGGACGTGGTGTTCGACAAAACCGGCACGCTGACCCAAGTGCAGCCGACGCTGGTTGACGTACAGACGTTCGCGGGGATGAATCCCGACGAGGCGATTGCAATTGCGGCGGCGCTCGAGCGCGATAGCCGGCATCCGATAGCGGCGGCCTTCGCAGCGGTGGCGGTAACGCACCACGCGACTGGCATCCGGCTGCATGAAGGCCAGGGACTCCGCGGGCGCGTAGCTGAGGCAACCTGGTATCTGGGGCACGCCCGCTTCGCCGCCGATCGCCCGGACGACGGCCAGCTGTGGCTGGGCGACGGCCATCAGGCGTTCGCACGCTTCATGCTGCAGGAACGTCTGCGCCCCGAAGCGCGCGAGGCGGCCCAGGCCTTGCGGCAACTCGGGCTTCGGATTCACGTGGCGAGCGGGGACGGTGAGTCGGCAGTGCAACGGCTGGCGAGCCGGCTGCCGGTAGAGCAGGCGCACGCGCGGCAAACGTCCGAGGACAAGCTCGCGCTCGTGCGCGGTCTGCAGGAGAAGGGAAGCGTCGTCGCCATGGTCGGTGACGGCCTCAACGATGCTCCAGTGCTCGCCGGCGCCGACGTGTCGATCGCGATGGGTGAGGGCGCGGCTCTGGCCCAGCGTGCGGCGGACATGGTGCTGACCGCCCCATCCCTGATGCGCATCCCCGCCGCGGTGGAGTTGGCGCGCCGCACGCAACGCATCATCCGGCAGAACTTCGCTTGGGCGGTCGGCTACAACCTGCTGGCGCTGCCACTGGCCATCACCGGGCAGGTGACGCCTGCGCTGGCCGCGCTGGGCATGGCGGTGTCATCGCTGATTGTGACCACGAACGCGTTGCGCCTCATGCGCCTCAAGGCATCGAAGGTCTCCTCATGATCATCCTGCTGATGCTGATTCCCTTGAGCCTGATGTTGCTGGCGCTGGCTATCGGCGCGTTCGTGTGGGCTGTACGCAAGGGGCAGTTCGACGACATGGAGACGCCGGCGCTGGACATCCTGCGCGACGACCCTGTTGATCGCCGCGCAGCGAAGGATCGCGACCATGCAGGTTGACGTGCTGGCGCTCTCGGCGGTCCTGCTAACCGGCCTGCTCGGCGGTGTGCATTGCGCCGCGATGTGCGGCGGCATCGCCACCGGGTTCTCGATGTGGTCGCCACGCGCCGGCTGGGGCGCCGCCCTGCAGCTCAACCTCGGGCGCGTTGGCGGTTATGTGTTGGCCGGCGCGATCGTCGGTGGCATTGGCGGCGGCGTGCTGCACTTCTTGGAACTGCCGGGTCTGGCGGTGACGATGCGGGCACTGGTGGGTATGGTGCTGGTGGTCGTGGCCTTGCGACTGCTTGACCATCGCGGCCGGCTGGCCTGGATCGCGCGGCCGGGCGCGCGCGTATGGCGTTGGCTGCAACCGCTGCAGCGACGATTGCTGCCTGCCAATACGCCATGGCGTCGGTTGGCCGCGGGGATGCTCTGGGGCTGGCTGCCCTGTGGCCTGAGCACCACGGTCCTCGCGGCCGCATGGCTGCAGGCCAGCGCCTGGCATGGCGCGTTGACCATGGCGGTGTTTGGGTCGGGAACCTTGCCGGTGATGTTGCCGCTCACGTGGTCGGGGGCGCGGATGGGGCGGTGGTTGCAGCAGCCAGGACCGCGGCGCGGAGCGGCGCTGCTGGTGCTGGGGGCAGGCGTGCTAACTCTTGCAGCGCCGTGGCTGATGCACTGGCCGGTGATGCATGGGTTGTTGGGGATGATGGGGTGTGGGCCGGTGGCTCGGTAAACGGAATGTGCGATATTTGATTCCAGCACCCGGTGGAAAATCAGATAGGAAGGCTGTCGCGAGCACCCAGCCCTCACCACCGTAAAGGTGGCAATGCCCCACCCCTCTCCCCGAAGGGGAGAGGGAGCCAAGAGCCGTGCAGCGTGAGGCGTCGGGCTCCTTGCTTTAAGTCCTAAGTACGACGACGCCCCGCGGTGTAGCTGCTGTCCATGAGGTAGCACGTGACGAATCCGGCTCGCGGCTGTCATAAGGGCTTGTAGGCAATGCAGCGCTGCGCCCCTTCTCCGCTACGGCGCGTTGCGGAGTAGCCGCTGTCCTTGAGGTACCACGAAGCCGATCCGGCTGGCCTTGGTCGGCCAGGCTTATATCCGGCATATCGCTACGAGCCTGTCAGGCCGTTTCTTTGGGCATTGCCACCTTTACGGTGGTTACTTTTCTTTGGGCCAGCAAAGAAAAGTGACTCGAGCGCCGGCAAGCGACATTGCCACCTTCACGGTGGTCGAAGCGCCCGCCGCGTAGGCGGCACGCTGGCGGGAACGCCATGCACAGAACCAAGAGCCAAAGTCACTGGATCCCAGCTTTCGCTGGGATGACGGGCGTGGGCGCGTAAGGCAGGAATGGCCTTGAGGGAGGCCCTTTGGGCGTTCTGCGCACATTGTGTTTCGTTTTGCTTTCGCAAAGATCGTGGTTATGAGGCGTGAGGCAGAAATGCCTTTCGGTGCCCCTGTGGGCGTTCGCCGCGATCCACGCACCATCCGGCTTACCAGGAATGAAGCGTAGGAAGGTGTGCGGAAACCTGCGTTGCTCACTGTGCTCGCCCGGCTAGGGGCTTGCCTGGAGGCCCAAAGAAAAAGGGCCGCCCGAAGGCGACCCCTTTTGCATCGGCTCGATAGCCTTTGCTCAGTAGCGGTAATGATCCGGCTTGTACGGACCATCGACCGGCACGCCGATATAGGCGGCCTGGTCGGCGGTGAGGCGGGTCAGCTTCACGCCGATCTGCTCCAGGTGCAGGCGCGCCACTTCCTCATCCAGCTTCTTCGACAGGCGGTAGACCTTCTTGTCGTAGAAGTCCTTGTTCGCCCACAGGTCGAGCTGGGCCAGCGTCTGGTTGGAGAAGCTGTTAGACATCACGAAGCTCGGGTGGCCGTGGGCGCAGCCCAGGTTCACGAGGCGGCCTTCGGCCAGCATGTAGATGCTGTGGCTGGTCTTCTCGAACGTGTAGCGATCCACCTGCGGCTTGATGGTCTCGCGCGTCACGCCCTTGGCGGCGTTGAGGCGGTCCATCTGGATCTCGTTGTCGAAGTGGCCGATGTTGCACACCAGCGCGTTGTTCTTCATCGCCGCCATGTGCTCGAGCGTGATGATGTCCTTGTTGCCGGTGGTGGTGACGTAGATGTCGGCGATGCCGAGGGTGTCTTCCACGGTGGTGACCTGGAAGCCTTCCATCGCAGCCTGCAGGGCGTTGATCGGGTCGATCTCGGTGACGATCACGCGAGCGCCGAAGCCCTTCAGCGAATGGGCGCAGCCCTTGCCCACGTCACCGTAGCCGCACACCACGGCGACCTTGCCGGCGACCATCAGGTCGGTGGCGCGCTTGATGCCGTCGGCCAGCGACTCGCGGCAGCCGTAGAGGTTGTCGAACTTCGACTTGGTGACCGAGTCGTTGACGTTGATCGCCGGCACCAGCAGCTTGCCGCTCTCGGCGAGCTGGTAGAGGCGGTGCACGCCGGTGGTGGTTTCCTCGGAGACGCCCTTCCACTCGGCCGCCACCTTCTTGAACCAGCCCGGACGCTCGGACGCCGTGCGCTTGACCAGGTCCTTGATGACCTGCTCTTCGTGGTTGCCGCTGGGGGTGTTGACCCAGTCGCTGCCGTCTTCCAGCTCCACGCCCTTGTGGATGAACAGGGTCGCGTCGCCGCCGTCGTCCACGATCAGCTGCGGACCGAGCTCACCCGGATGGGTCAGCATGTCCAGCGTGCATTCCCAGTACTCCTCCAGCGTCTCGCCCTTCCAGGCGAACACCGGCAGGCCGCCGGCGGCCATGGCCGCGGCGACGTCGTCCTGGGTGGAGAAGATGTTGCAGGAAGCCCAGCGCACCGAGGCGCCCAACTCGCGCAGGGTCTCGGCCAGCACGGCGGTTTCCTTGGTGCAATGCAGGGAGCCCGACAGGCGCACGCCCTTGAGCGGCTTGTCCTGGGCGTAGCGGGCGCGGATCTGCATCAGGCCCGGCATTTCCTCTTCCGCCATGCGGATGCGGCGGCGGCCGAGGTCGGCCAGCGAGATGTCGCGGACCTTGTAGTCCTGCTGGGCGGAATCTTTGGTAACTGCGTTCATGGCTTAGCTCCGGCTGTTGCGACCTGAAGGCCGCATCGTGGTCCGGGCGCCGTTACAGAAAGAATCCGTCGAGCCTGGCCAAAAGAGCGGGGACGGCACAAGGCATGTGCGGTCGCGTCAGCTCGCCGGTCGCAGCGCCCCTCGACGGAGCCTTCAAGTATAGCGTCAGGCGGTGGCCGTTTTGTTCGAGGGCGGGCGGGGGTGGCCCGTGCACGGACAGCGTTGGCTCAGTGGGCGCGAGACGCTGCGCGCCAGGAAGTTCGGGTATGCCGTGCGGCCGAGCGGCGGCGCCAACGGGCGGCGCGGATGATGCTCCCGCTCGTCCCGTGCCTGTGATCCCGACCTTTGGTTGGATCGTGAGCAAAGGTTACAAGTGATCCGAATGAGTCGACGCGAAGGACGACGGGTTCCTGCTCCCGCAGGGATCGCGGCGCCTGAAGGCCGATTGATTTGTGGCAGTGCACAAAACGTGTTCGCTTCGGTTAGTCTTGGACGTCCAGACATCCGAAACGTGGCATTGATGAACCAGCACCGCAGTCCTGAGTTCGCTCCGCACGACGCGCCCCTGCGCGAAGACGTCCGCCGCCTCGGCGCCCAGGTCGGCAACATGCTGGCCGAGCAGATCTCCCCCGCGTTTCTCAAGGAAGTCGAGCGCATCCGCATGGCGGCGATCGAACGGCGCGAGGAAGACGCGCCCCTGGACCTGCTGGCGGGCCTGCTCACCGGGCTGGACACGGGACATGCCGAGTCGCTGGCGCGTGCGTTCGCCGCGTATTTCCAGGTCGTGAACGTCGCCGAGCGCGTTCATCGCATCCGCCGTCGTCGCGACTACCAGCGCGAGGGCGGGGCGCCGCAGCCGGAGTCCTTGCTCGACGTGCTGATGCGGCTGAAGGCGCAGGGCGTTGAAGCCGGCGAGTTGCTGGAATGGCTGGAACGGTTGCAAGTGGAACCGGTTTTCACGGCGCACCCGACCGAGGCGGTGCGCCGCTCGCTGCTGGAGAAGGAACAATCCATCGTGCGCGCGCTGGTCGACAACTTCGACCCCACGCGCACGCCGCAGGAGCGCAAGGAGGACGATGACCGCATCTTCATGGCTCTGAGCGCCGGCTGGCAGACGGCCGAAGCCTCGCCGATCAGCCCGAGCGTGCAGGACGAACATCACCACGTCGGCTTCTACCTCGCCAACCCGATCTACCGCATCGTGCCGGCCTTGTACGAGTCGCTCGCCGATGCGCTGCAGACGGTGTACGGCGTCGCCGTGCCGATTCCGCGCGTGCTGAGCTTCGCCACCTGGGTGGGCGGCGACATGGATGGCAATCCCAATGTGGGCGCGGCGACCATCGCGGCGAGCCTGGCGACCCAGCGCGCGCACGTGCTGGAGCACTACATCGAGGACATCGCCGGTCTGGCTCGACTGCTCAGCCAGACGGAGGATCGGGTCGACGTCGACAGCGCGCTGGCGACCCGCCTGTTCGACTACCGCGTGCGCTTCCCCGAGGCGGCGGCCAAGGTTCGCCCGCGCCATGCGGACATGCCGTACCGCAGCCTGCTCACCGTCATCGCTGCGCGCCTGGAAGCTACCCATGACGACGATCATCCGGAGGGTTACACCTCGGTGGCGGAGCTGCTGGACGACCTGCATCTGGTCGCGGCCAGCCTGATCGACCATCGCGGCCTGCATGCCGGCGCCTATGCGGTGCGCCGCCTGATCTGGCGCGTGCGCACCTTCGGCTTTCACCTGGCGCGCCTCGATGTGCGGCAGGATTCGCGCGTGCACGACGATGCCCTGGCCGCGCTGCTGGGCGACGCCGAATGGGCCGCCCGCGACGTGGCTGAGAAGGCGACTCTCCTGCGTCCCCTGGCCGGTGGCGACGAGGCGCCGACGCAGAGCGAGGATGCGGCGGTGGTCGCGTTGCGCGACGTGTTCGCCACGCTGCGTGACGCGCGTGGACGTTATGGCGCCGAGGCGTTGGGTCTGTACATCATCAGCATGGCGCGCTCGGCCGCGGACGTGCTCGCCGTGCTGGCGCTGGCGCGCCATGGCGGGCTGGTGGAGGATGGTCGCGTGCCGCTGGATATCGCGCCGCTGTTTGAGACCGTCGACGACCTGGCCAACGCGCCGGCGACGCTGCGCGCCCTGCTCGACGATCCGGTGTATCGCGAGCACCTGGCGTCGCGTGGCGATCGCCAGTGGGTGATGCTCGGCTACTCCGACAGCGGCAAGGATGGCGGCACGCTGGCGTCGCGCTGGGGTTTGCAGCGCGCGCAGGTGGAGCTGCTCGAAGTAGCGGCGGAAGCGGACATCCAGCTGGCGTTCTTCCATGGCCGTGGTGGTTCCGCCAGCCGCGGCGGCGCGCGCATTGCGCCGGCGCTGATGTCCTCGCCACGCGGTTCCGTGGCCGGCGTGCTGCGTGTCACCGAGCAGGGCGAGGTGATCCACCGCAAGTACGGCATCCGCGCGTTGGCCCTGCGCAACCTGGAGCAGACGGTGGGCGCCGTGTTGCGCTCTTCGATGCGGCCGCGCACGCAGGAACCGCGTGAGGATGTGTGGCGCGAGCGCATGGGGCAACTGGCCGCGCGCAGTCGACAGCACTATCGCGCGTTCGTCGACCGCGACGGTTTCGTGGACTACTTCCGCACCGCCACGCCGATCGATGTGATCGAGCGCATGACCCTGGGCTCACGCCCCTCGCGGCGGCGAAGCATGCGTGGCGTGCAGGACCTGCGCGCGATTCCATGGGTGTTCGCCTGGACACAGTGCCGCTCGATCCTGCCGGGCTGGTACGGGCTGGGCACGGCGCTGGAATATGGCGCCAACGCGTTCGGCGAAGCCGAGATGATCGAGATGGCCCGCGACT
This sequence comes from Dyella solisilvae, assembly GCF_003351225.1. Lineage (GTDB taxonomy): Bacteria > Pseudomonadota > Gammaproteobacteria > Xanthomonadales > Rhodanobacteraceae > Dyella > Dyella solisilvae. The sequence continues at coordinate 77,240 of NZ_QQSY01000002.1, read as the reverse complement.
GGCCGTTCTTCGCCAACATGCTGGACGACGTGGCGATGGTGCTGGCCAAGTGCGACCTGGGCATCGCCGAGGCATTCTCGCAACTGGCCGGCCCGCTGCACGAGCCGTTCTTCGGCCTGATCCGCGAGGAGTTCGAGCGCACCCGCGAGTGGCTGATGCGCCTGCGCCGCAGCGACAGCCTGCTGGAGCACGAACCGAAGCTGGCGCTGTCGATCGACCTGCGCAACCCCTACGTCGACCCGATGAGCCTGCTACAGGTGGACCTGCTCAAGCGCTGGCGGGCCGGCGGGGAGAACGACGAAGCGTTGCTGACAGCGCTGGTCGCCTGCGTCAACGGCGTGTCGCAGGGTTTGCAGAACACGGGTTGAGGCGAGTGGGTCGCGCACCCTGTGCGCGACCCATGCTGTCAACCATCCAGCTCTGACCACCGCGCATACGCGGCGTCGAGATCGCGCTGGAGCGCAGCCAGTGTTTCGTTGGCCTTGACCACCGCGGCGTTGTCCTGGCGGAAGAAGTCCGGGTCGTTCATCGCCTCGGTGCGCGTGGCGATGTCCGCTTCCAGCGCTTCGATGCGGCCCGGCAACTGCTCGAGCTCGCGGGCGTCCTTGTAGCTGAGCTTCTTCTTCGCTTCGACGACGGGCGCCGGGGCAAGGGAGGCAGCCACGGGCTTCGTTTCAGCAGACTTTGCCGTTGGGGCAGCAGGCGCGGGACGCTGGCGCAGCCAGTCGCTGTAACCGCCCACGTATTCACCGACCTTGCCACCGCCCTCGAGCACGAGGGTGCTGGACACCACGTTGTCGAGGAATTCGCGGTCATGCGAGACCAGCAGCAGGGTGCCCTGGTACTCGGTGAGCAGTTCTTCCAGCAGCTCCAGCGTCTCCACGTCGAGATCGTTGGTGGGTTCGTCCATCACCAGCAGGTTGGATGGCTGGGCGAACAGCTTGGCGAGCAGGAGTCGATTGCGTTCGCCACCGGACAGGCGCGTGATCGGCGCGCGGGCGCGTTCGGGCGAGAACAGGAAGTCCTGCAGGTAGCCGATGATGTGCTTGCGGCTGCCGTTGAGCTCGATGTACTCGCGGCCTTCGGCCACGTTGTCCAGCGCGTTGAGCTGGTCGTTGAGCTGCACGCGGTGCTGGTCGAAATAGGCGATCTGGATGCCGGTGCCCAGCGTGGCGTGTCCGCGCTCGGGCTTGAGCTCGCCGAGCATGATCTTCAGCAGCGTGCTCTTGCCGGCGCCGTTCGGGCCGATGATGCCCACGCGATCGCCGCGCATGATGGTGCTGCCGAGGTTGTCGATCAGCACGCGACCGCCGTAGCTCTGGTGCACGTGCTCGAGGTCGATCACCTTCTTGCCCGAGGCCTGCGCGTTGGCCAGCGTCATCTTCACGTTGCCAGACAGTTCGCGCCGCTGGGCGCGCTCCACGCGCAAGGCCTTCAGCGCGCGCACGCGGCCTTCGTTGCGGGTGCGGCGCGCCTTGATGCCCTGGCGGATCCACACTTCTTCCTGCGCCAGTTTCTTGTCAAACAGGGCATTGGCCTGGGCCTGGGCGTGCAGGCGTTCCTCGCGGCGGCGCAGGTAGTTGTCGTAGTCGCCGGGCCAGTCGGTGAGCTGGCCGCGATCGATCTCCACGATGCGTGTGGCAAGCGCACGAAGGAAGCTTCGATCGTGGGTGACGAACACGATGCTGCCTTCGAACTGGCGGAGGAAAGACTCCAGCCAGCCGATCGCCTCGATGTCCAGATGGTTGGTGGGCTCGTCGAGCAGCAACACGTCCGGCTTGCGCACCAGCGCCTGCGCCAGCAGTACGCGGCGCTTCATGCCGCCGGATAGCGCGGCGAAGTCGGTCTCGGCAGGCAGTTCCAGCCGTTCGATCACGTCGCTGACGCGGCGGTCGAGATCCCAGCCATGGCGCGCCTCGATCTGCGCCTGCACGTCGCCCAGCGCGTCGAGGTCGCCCTCGGCGAGCAGGTGGTGGTAGCGCGCCAGCAACTGGCCGAGGTCACCCAGGCCTTCGGCGACCACGTCGAATACGCTGCCGGCCGTGGCCTGCGGCACATCCTGCGCCATGCGCGCGACGACGATGCCGTTCTGCACGCGCACTTCGCCGTCATCGGCTTTGAGCTCCCCCGCGATCAGCTTCATCAGGGTGGATTTGCCCTCGCCATTGCGGCCCACGATGCAGACGCGCTCGTTGGCTTCGATGGAGAGGTCGACTTGTTGGAGCAGGAGCGGGCCGCCGATGCTGAAATCGACGCGCTGGAGTTGGATCAGGGACATACCCCCATTGTAGGCGAAGGGCGGATGTCGCCGGGGAGCCGTCGGCAGCTGTCAGGATTTCTTGAGCGCAAAAAGTTGTTGTTCTGACGGGAAAAAACACTTCCACCGTCAGCCTTTTGCGGGCAAACTCCAAGGCATCGTAGACACAACCTTCACGGTCAAATCGACGACAAACGGCGCCCTGGGCGCCGTTGCTGTTTTTATCGTCCATAGAAACATGGACTTAGGTTGGGTAATTCAAGTATTGTCTCTGCCGGTGACGGGTGCTTGCGTGTCGAGGTCGCGCAGCGCGTGTCAGGCGGCAGCCGGGAGCGAGGAAACACGGTGGCTATCAAGTCAAAAACAGCGGGCCGGGCGTTGCCCTGGCTACGCAGCCTGATGGCCGTGCTGGCGCTGTGCGGCGCCGGCAGCCTGATGGGCGTAGCCCATGCCGCCACCGGTTACGGCGCCATCGTGATCAACGAGGCCGACGGCCAGGTGATCACCGCGGTCAATCCCGACGAGCAGAACCACCCGGCCTCGCTGGCCAAGATGATGACGCTGTACCTCACCTTCCAGGCGCTGGAAGGGGGCAAGCTCAAGCTCGACCAGGAGTTGCCGGTGTCGGCCTGGGCCGCCTCCAAGGCGCCGACCAAGCTTGATCTGCGCAACGGCCAGACCATCAGCGTCGAAGATTGCATCCTGGGCATGATCACCAAGTCGGCCAACGACGCGGCCACGGTGATGGCCGAGGGCCTGGGTGGTACCGAGGGCGATTTCGTCGAGTCGATGAATGCGCAGGCGCTCCGCCTTGGCATGAGCAACACCCATTTCGCGAACGCGTCGGGCCTGCCCGATCCGAACGACACCACCACCGCGCGCGACATGGCCAAGCTGGCCATGGCGCTGTACCACGATTACCCGCAGTACTCGCATTATTTTGCGACCAAGGAATTCATGTTCCGTGGCCGCCTGGTGCGCGGGCACAACAACCTGATGGACAAGTATCCGGGCATGGATGGCCTGAAGACCGGATTCACCAACGCCTCGGGCTTCAATCTGGCCTCGACGGCGGTGCGCGACGGCCAACGTATCTTCGGTGTGGTGATGGGCGGGCATACCGCTGCCACGCGTGACCGTCTGATGGCGCGACTGCTCGACGACGGCTTCGAGGACCACGAGACGCCGGCGGCATTGGTCGCGCAGGCGGCCGGTACGCCTGCGGGCGCCAGCCGTACGAAGCGGGTGCTGGAAGCGCTGTCGCCGATCGGTACGGCCGAAGCGGAGACAGTGCCGGAAACGGCGCGTCGTCATCATCGCCACGGCAAGGTGGGCACGGTTGCCGCCACCACCTGCACCCCGCGCAAGGGCGCCAAGTGCCCGACCTCCGCCAAGCGCAGCGCCGCCAAGAAGCCATTGGCGTCCGCCAGTTCGCGCAGCATCCCCAAGGAGCCCTGAGCCCAGGCTCGCGGCGGTACGGCCCGAGCTGGTGTCCTGCCGTGGCGGGACGCACTGAGGGCACGGGCGGATCGATGCGTTACACGCGATGATGCGTGCCCCGTTGATGCGCGCGTTGTGGGTAACCGCAGCGGGGTGGCTTCACAGCGGCGCAGGGTTCCCGGGACGATAGGCTTTTCGAACTCCGGGTGTGCTTCTGCCACAAAGCCTGCAAAAGAAAACGGGCCGCTTGCGCGGCCCGTTTTCGTGTGAGGCAAGCGTGTCGCTTACTTCAGCTTGGCATCGGCGCGCAGCGCCTCGGCCTTGTCGGTCTTTTCCCACGAGAACGCGGTGTAGGTCTTGCCGTCCGGACCCTTCACTTCGTACGGGGTGCGGCCGAAGTGACCGTAGCTGGCGGTCTGCTGGTACATCGGGTGCACCAGGTCGAGCATCTTGATGATGCCGTACGGGCGCAGGTCGAAGTGCTTGCGGATCAGCTTCTCGATCTTCTCGTCGGCGATCTTGCCGGTGCCGAAGGTGGTGACCGAGATGGAGGTCGGCTCGGCCACGCCGATGGCGTAGCTCACCTGCACTTCGCAGCGGTCGGCGATGCCGGCGGCCACGATGTTCTTGGCCACGTAGCGGGCGGCGTAGGCGGCCGAACGGTCCACCTTCGACGGATCCTTGCCCGAGAACGCGCCACCACCGTGACGGGCCCAGCCGCCGTAGGTGTCGACGATGATCTTGCGGCCGGTCAGGCCGCAGTCGCCCACCGGGCCGCCGATCACGAACTTGCCGGTCGGGTTGATGTGGAACTTGGTGCCCTTGTGCAGCAGCTTGGCCGGCAGCACCGGCTTGAGGATGTGCTCGCGCACGGCCTCGATCAGGTCCTTCTGCTTCACGTTCGGGTCGTGCTGGGTCGACAGCACCACGGCGTCGATGGCGGTGGCCACGCCGTCTTCATAGCGCAGGGTGACCTGGCTCTTGGCGTCCGGGCGCAGCCACGGCAGCGGCGAGTTCTTCTTCTTGCGGACCTTGGCCTGCTGCTCGACCAGACGGTGCGAGTAGTAGATCGCGGCCGGCATGTAGTCCTTGGTCTCGTTGGTCGCGTAGCCGAACATCAGGCCCTGGTCGCCAGCGCCCTGTTCTTCCGGCTTCTTGCGGTCCACGCCCTGGTTGATGTCCGGCGACTGCTTGCCGATCAGGTTCAGCACGCCGCAGGTCTCGCCGTCGAAGCCGACGTCCGAGGAGTCATAGCCGATGTCGGTGATGACCTTGCGGGTCAGCGCTTCCAGGTCGATCCAGGCGCTGGTGGTGATTTCGCCGGCGACGATCGCCACGCCCGTCTTCACCATCGTTTCGCAGGCCACGCGCGCACGCGGATCCTGCGCGATGATCGCATCGAGGACGGCATCGGAGATTTGGTCGGCGACTTTGTCCGGATGGCCTTCGGAGACCGACTCGGAGGTGAAGAGGAAGTTGCTCATCGCGGGTTATATCCTTCCTTACGGATAAAGAGATAAAGGGGGTGGCGCATGATACACGGCCCACCCCCGCTTTGCAGCCTCAGCATGGTGGGCGGACATGACGATTTCATGCCGATTCAGCCATTTGGAAGGCTTTGCGGCCCTATCTGGGGGCGGTTTGCGGATGCGCCAACCACTGTTTGGACGGCTGGCGCGGGCGGAGCATAGCGCACGCTGGTCGCAGCGGCCCGTGGCGCAGGGTCGCCGATCCGCCGCCGCACGCGGATGCGCTCAGGACGTGCGGGTGAAGCCGTCCTCGCTCCAGCCTTCGCTGCCGACGCCATGGCGCACGAAAAACAGCCCCTCGGGGTCGTAACGGTGCTTGGCCGCGGCGAGTCGGGGGTAGTTGGAGCCCCAGAAGGCGGTTTGCCAGTCGCGCTCGAAGAAATTGCTTTCCGAGACGTAGGAACCCGCGCTGGGGGCTGCCTTGAGCAGGGCATCCATCGACTGGTCGATTCGGGCGGCTTCGGCGCGGGCGTTCGCCAGGTCCGGACCGGGGCCGGGCATGCCCGGGAAGGCGGGGTCTCCCTCGCTCGCGATGATGGCCAGGGCAAAGGCGTCAAGCACGCCCGGATTCGTCGCGGTGTCGCGCGAGCGCGACAGCGCCTCGTCGGGCGCGCCGGCCAGGCCCTTGTTGAAGTGCAGCGACACGCCCCAGTGGCGGGTGGCGTTAAACAGGGCGTCCGCCAGCGCAGCCTGGCGGGTCTCGCCCAGGAGTGATTGAGGCAACCACGCCGAGCGATAGCCGTGCAGGAATTGTCCGACCTGGCCCTGGTCCCCGGCCCAGAGGATGTGATTGCGCGGCGCGCCCGGGCGACTGTCGGACACGACTAGCTGCGGCGCATGCTGGCGGAAGAACTCCGCGTCCCAGAAATGGCGGGCGGGCAGCGTGATCACGCGCGGCTCCTCCTTGAAGTGGCAGTCCTTTCGCGCGCGGACCCAGGCCAGGAACGGCGCCCAGATCTTCTCGGCGGTCGCCTGGTCCAGACCCTGGAACACCATCGACAGGCGCAGCACGTTGTCGCCGCGGAACACCAGCTGCTCGCCCCAGTGCGGGTTGAACAGAGCCTCGCGATAGAAACCGATGGCCCGCGCGATCAACGCACGATATGCGTCGTCCGACTCGGCCTGGATCGCACCGAACACCGCGCCGAACGTGTCGGGGAGGTCGTGGGTGCGCAAGGTCAGTCGCGTCACCACGCCCAGGCTGCCGCCGCCACCGCCCTTGATGGCCCAGAACAACTCGGGATCCTGACAGGCATTGACCACGCGCACCCGGCCGTCGGCGGTCACCACTTCGGCTTCGAGCAGGTTGCTGCTGGCGGTGCCGAAGTTCTTGGAGAAGCTGCCGAAACCGCCGCTCTGCACCAGTCCAGCCACGCCGACGGTGGTGCAGCCGCCACCCTGCACGTAGCGACCCGCATGGGTGGTCACCGCATCGTAGGCATCGATCCACATCGCGCCGGACTGCACGGAGACGGCCGGCAGCGGCGCCTGTCGTCCCTCACAACCCTGCGGTACGAAGGCATCGTGCGGGGTGACCGCATTCATGTGGCGGGTCCATATGAGCAGGGAATCGGGCGCGTCGGACGTACCCTGATAGCTGTGCCCGCCACCCTTCACCACCAGGCGCAGGTGATGTGTCCGGGCGAAGTTCACGGCGGCGGCCACGTCCGAGGCGTCCTGCGCTGCCACGGCGTAGACGCTGGGGCGCGAGGTCCAGGCGTCGACCCAGCCGCTGGTTTGGGTGAGGGCGGGTTCGTCGCCAAGGAAAAAGGGATTCTTTATCTGCGCCAGCGCCTCGCGGCAGGCGTCGTCGTTGCCGGCGCAGCCCTCGAACGGTGAGCGCAGCCGTTGCAGGCGGCCATGCACGGATTGATTCAGCTGGGCCCACTGCGCGTCTGAGGGCCAGCCCGGTTGCCCGGGACGGACACGTGCGCGCAGACCGGCCAGCGCCTGCGGCTTGCCGCCGGATGCAAAGGCCGGCGTGGTCAGCCAGGGCAACAGCGGCAGCGTGATGGCGGCCTTGAGCAGATCGCGGCGGCGCATGGCAGGCTCCTGATCGGTGGGGAGCGGTCACTGTGCGCTCCCTTCAGGACAGTACAAGCGTGCGGTGATGAGCCGAAGCTCCTCGGGGACGAGTGGAGGGCCTGGGGGGATGGACGGGGCTCGGCTCTCGCCGGGCCGCGTGGCCCGCCTAGTCCAGGCCGAAAGCAAGTCCGTGGCGATGCCCGCCGCTCAGTAGACCAGCGCCCGCGCCTGCACAAAGGCAAAGAAGAACACCGCGTTCGGATCGTTGCGCACGGCCTGCAGTTCCTGGCGCATGCCCTCGACCGTCGCGGTGTCCACCTTGCCGGTGGCCACCAGTTGGTCGGCCGCCGACAGCAGCAGTTCCTCCCAGAACTCGATCATCTGCTTGCGCTTGCCAGGCTGGCGGTTGTCGAGATGGAAGCTCTTCACCTCGGTCTGCACATCGCGGTAGCCGCCGGCCAGCAGCAGGTTGCCGAGCTTGGCGCCGATGAACGGGTCGCCGCCGCTGTCGTACTGGTGGTCGTTGAAGGCCATCCAGTAGCGCAGCAGGTTGGGCGAATACGGATCGAGGAAGAACGAGGAGTTGAGCACCTCGGTTACGTAGACGACGGCGCCGGGACTCATCACGCGGCGCAGTTCGCTCAGCACCCGTGCGGGGCTGGGCATGTGTTCCAGCACCCAGCACAGGTAGGCCGCGTCAAAACTGCGGTCGGGGAAGGGCAGGTCGGTGGCGTCCGCCTGTTGCAGCGTGTAGCGCGAACTGCACCAGGCGGTCTGGGCGAGGTTTTGTTCGGCGGCGGCCAGCTGCGCCTCCGAGCGGTCCACGCCGGTCACGTCCAGGTTCGGAAAACGGCGCAGCAGGATTTCCGTCTGTGCGCCGACGCCACAGCCCACTTCCAGCAGCCGCGTGGATTCGCTGTAGTCGATGCGGCTGAACAGGACGGTCTCGAACATGCGCGCCTGGCGCATCAGTCGCGACTGCTCCTCGGAAGAGAAGCCGTGGATATACGGGAATTCGCCGGTCACGATGCTGTTCACGATGGCGCTCCGCGGTCCGCATCCGGGGGAACGAGCTTACCCCCGCGAGCGTGGACGGGTAGTCGCGATCAGCGTTCGCCGATGTCACCCAGGGCCAGGCTGCGGGGGGTTGGATGCAGCAGCACGAAGTCGAGCACGTCCTGCAGGGTGGGCGCATCGCCCTGCATTGGTCGCGACAGGGCAAACAGCACCGCACCGTGGCCGACCCCGGGATAGAGCCGCAGGGTCACGTCTTCGTGCCGCAGCTGCATGGCGTGGGCCAGCGAGATCGCGTTGGAGGGCTCAACCTCATGGTCCTCCGTGCCCTGCAACAGCAGCATCGGCGGTTCCTCGCCGTGCACGAACGACACCGGCTGCCCCAGGCGCTGCTGGTCGGCGCTGCGGCCGAAGGCGGCGATCATGTCCTTGTCATCGGGCGGCACCGGCACGAAGTCGTAGCAGCCGGCGAGGCCGATGAAACCGGCCAGTTGCGCCGGGCGCATGCCGTAGGCGCCAAGCCAGCGCGCGTCGGTGGCGAGCAGCGCGGCGATCTGGCCGCCTGCGGAATGCCCCATCACGAAGACATCGTCCGCGCTGCCGCCGAATTCGCCGGCATGCGCGTGCGTCCAGGCCACGGCCTCAGCGGCGTCCTGCATGAAGCCGTCCATGGTCACCTGCGGCACCTTGCGATAGTCGGGAATCACGGTCACCACGCCCTGGGCCGCCAGCGCCGTGCCTACGAAGCGGTACCACGCACGCTGGCCGCGGGCCCAGTCACCGCCGTAGAAGAACACCACCACCGGCGCGTGGCTGGCATGGGCGGGCGCATAGACGTCGAGCGCCAGTCCGTGCGCGGGGTCGAACGGGATGGCGTGCCGTTCGCTGATGTCGTGGTGCTGGTCGGTGGCGTTGAGGCCGGCGAACAGCGTGGCCTCGCAGCCTCCGAGCGGCAGCAGGGTCGCGACCAGCAGTACGCGGCTGAGCAAGCCGTACACGGAACGCGAAAATGGCAGGCGGCGTGGCAGGGCCATGGGCTGGGTGACCATCGACGGGATACCGATGATGCCCCAGGCTGGCGCGCAAGGGTTTGCGACCGTGGTCGCGGCCGCGTGGTCAGGCGGCCAGGCGCGCGTCGTCGGCCAGGGCGGCGAAGTACTCGCGCGTCAGCAGCAATTGCTCGACGGCGCTTTCCGCGCGATTCACCACATGGCGGAAGGCCGCGTTCTCGGCGCGATCCTTGGCATACCAGCCCAGGTGCTTGCGCGCGATGCGCACACCCTGCAGCTCGCCGTAGAAGGCATAGAGCTGTTCCAGGTGGTGCACGAGGATGTCGCAGACCTCCGCCGGAGTTGGCTCCGGAAGCGTTTCGCCAGTGGCGAGGTAATGCGCGATCTCGCGGAAGATCCATGGCCGGCCCTGTGCGCCGCGACCCACCATCACCGCGTCGGCGCCAGTGACGTCGAGCACGTGCTTCGCCTGTGGCGGCGTGAGCACGTCGCCATTGGCGAGCACGGGAATGCGAATGGCCGACTTCACCGCGGCGATTGTTTCGTACTCGGCCTCACCCTCGTACTTGTCGGCGCGCGTGCGGCCGTGCACGGCCAGCGCGGCGATCCCGGCATCCTCGGCGATCTTCGCGATGGTGAGCGCGTTCCTGTTCTGGCGATCCCAGCCGGTGCGGATCTTCAGCGTCACCGGCACGTCCACCGCATCCACCACCGCCTTGACGATGCGCGCCACCAGCGGCTCGTCCTGCAGCAGCGCGGAGCCGGACCACACGTTGCATACCTTCTTGGCCGGGCAGCCCATGTTGATGTCGATGATCTGCGCGCCATTGTCGGCGTTGTAGCGCGCCGCCTCGGCCAGCATGACCGGATCGTAGCCGGCGATCTGCACGCTCACCGGTTCGGGCTCGCCGGCGTGATCCATGCGTTGCCGCGACTTGCGCGTCTGCCACAAGCGCGGATCGGCGTTGGTCATCTCCGACACGGCCAAGCCTGCGCCCAGCCGTTTGCACAGCAGGCGGAAAGGCTTGTCGGTGACCCCGGCCATGGGCGCGAGCACCAGCGGCGGGTCGATGCGGTAGGGGCCGATCTGCATCCGCCCATTGTACCGGGCTATCCGGACCCTTGTAGGAACGCCGGTTCAGTGACCGGCGTTGGCCGCCAGTACTTGCGCCTCGCCCTGGTCGTGCCGGTGCTTGAACAGCAGCATGAATAGCACCGCGACCACCAGTGAATACGTGGCGAAGGTGATCCAGATGCCAGGCCAGTCCTTGCTCTGGTCCGGGTGCGTGAAGAACGCCTCGATCACCAGACCGCTGATCGAGCTGCCCAGCACCGCGCCGACGCCATTGGTCATCAGCATGAACAGGCCCTGCGCGCTGGCGCGGATCGAGGGATCGCTCTGGCCTTCCACGAACAGCGAGCCGGAGATGTTGAAGAAGTCGAACGCCATGCCGTACACGATGCACGACAGCACGATCATCCACAGCCCCGGCCCCGGGTTGCCAAACGCGAACAGGCCGAAGCGCAGCGTCCAGGCCAGCATGCTGATCAGCATCACGGTCTTGATGCCGAAGCGGCGCAGGAAGAACGGGATGGCCAGGATGAACAGCGTTTCGGAGATCTGCGAGATGGACATGATGATGGCCGGGTAGCGCACCGCCACCAGATCCTTGAACTCATCCATCTTGGCGAAGTCGTGCAGGAAGGTGTCGCCGTAGGCGTTGGTCAGCTGCAGCGCCGCGCCCAGCAGCATGGCGAAGATGAAGAACACCGCCATGCGGGTGTCGCGAAACAGCTTGAACGAGGTGAGGCCGAAGGTGTCCAGCCACGACTGGTTGGCCTTGCGCTCGAAGCGCGGCGGGCAGGGCGGCAGCGTGAAGGCGTAGAGGCCCAGCAGCAGCGCGGCGCCGGAGGCGACGTAGAACTGGCCCGACGAGGTTTCCAGGCGCAGCAGGCTCACTGTCCACAGCGCGGCGATGAAGCCCACCGTGCCCCACACGCGGATCGGCGGATAGTCGTTGACGATGTCCTTGCCGTCGCTCTTGAGCGCGTTGTACGCCACCGCGATCGAGAGCGAGATCGTCGGCATGTAGAACATCATGTTGACCAGCATCACCCAGAACATCAGGCCGGGCGACTGGATCATCGGCACGCAGAACAGGACCGCCGCGCCGCACAGGTGGAAGATGCCGTAGAGCTTCTCCGCGTTGACGTACTTGTCCGCGATCACGCCGGCGATGGACGGCATGAACAGCGAGGCGATGCCCATGGTCGAGAAGATCGCCCCGAACTGGGCGCCCGACCATTGTTTGGTCTGGAACCAGTACGCGCCGATGGTGAGCAGCCACGACCCCCACACGAAAAATTGCAGGAAGTTCATCGCAATCAGGCGAAGTCGAAGGCTCATCAGCGTGCTTGTCTGGTTCGGGGCGGTGGATGTCGAGCCGAGAACGCGCGACCGCCGCCAGGCCCGGCATGCGCCAGGCCCGCTGGCGATCCGGGGATCCCCTGCAGAAGGCCTTGGGCGCGCCAGGGCCATGCCAAAATAGCGGCAGCCTAGAGGAACCGCCGTGGCGGCGACAAGCTGCGCCGCCGCGAAAAGTTGCGGTTCCGTCATTGTGGAGAGAGATGTGAGCCTGTTCCTGACCATCGCCGTGGTGCATCTGGTGGCGCTGTTGAGCCCCGGTCCCGATTTCTTTTTCGTGTCGCAGACGGCCGTGAGCCGCACGCGCCGGCAGGCCATGTTCGGCGTGCTTGGCATCACCCTCGGTGTGCTGGTGTGGTCGGCCCTGGCGCTGGCGGGCCTGCAGCTGGTGCTGCAGCGGCTGGCCTGGCTTGAGCGCCTGATCAGCGTGGCCGGCGGCCTTTACCTGGCCTGGATGGGCCTGAAGATGTTGCGCGGCGCGTGGCGCGCCCCTGCCGCCGGCGTCGCCGAACCGCGGGCGGTGCTCCAGCAGAGCGACCTGGCGACCCTGCGCGCCGGTCTGCTGACCAACCTGTCCAATCCGAAGGTGGTGATCTACTTCGGCAGCGTGTTCTCCGCCTTCGTCGGCGACCGCGTGAGCCGGGCCGCGCGCTGGGGCCTGTGGAGCATGGTGGTGGTGGAAACCCTGCTGTGGTTCACCTTCGTGGCCGGCGTGTTCGCGCTGCCGGCGATGCGCCGCGGTTACCTCAGGCTCTCACGCTGGATCGATGGTTTGGCGGGCGCGGTGTTCGTGGCCTTCGGGCTGCATCTGATCTTCGCCAGGCGCGCGGGGTAGCACCCGCTTTTTCCCTCTCCCCGTTGGGGAGAGGGCAGGGTGAGGGGGTGGTCTTGCCGTAATACCGTTTCAGAGCGCGCTTCGAATCGCTTCCTTCGCAAGCACTCTCCCCTCACCACCGTAAAGGTGGCAATGCCCCAACCCTCTCCCCACAGGGGAGAGGGAGGTAGGGACTGCGGCTCGCCCCAAAAAAATGCGTCACGATGTGCCGCCTTTTTTCCCTCCCCCTCTGGGGAGAGGGCAGGGCATTGCCACCTTCAGGGTGGTGAGGGGCCAAACTGGCGACGCCCTCGAACTGTGCGCTGCTAAAAGGAAGGCGGCTACGGCAACAACTTCCCCGGATTGAGAATGCCGTCCGGGTCGAAGGCGGCCTTCACGTTGCGCATCAGGTGCAGCGTCGTCGGCTGCAGCGCGAGCGGCATGAACTCCCGTTTCACCAGCCCGATGCCGTGCTCACCGGACAGCGTGCCCTCCAGTGCGATGACCAGGGCAAACACCTCGGCCAGGCAGGCGTGCGAGCGCTCGCGCTCCGCGTCGTCGCGTGGCAGCAGGTTAACGTGCAGGTTGCCGTTGCCGGCATGGCCGAAGCTCACGATCAGCACGTCATGTTTTTTCGCGAGCGCCTTGATGCCATCCACCAGTTCGGGCAGACGACTCACGGGGACCACCACGTCCTCGTTGATCTTGTTCGGCGAAATCGTGCGTTGCGCGGGCGACAACGCCTTGCGTGCCGACCACAGCGCCTGTGTCTCTTCGGCGGTCTGGGCGACCTTCAGTTCTTCCAGACCTTCACCGCGCGCGGCGCGCGACACGGCCTCGACCGCGCTGGGCAAGGTATCAGGCTCGCCATCGACCTCGATCATCAGCATCGCGCCAGCCACCGGCACGCTGTCGCCGCCATGGTCGCGCGCCAGCTTCAATGCCACGTCGTCGATGAACTCCAACGCGCAGGGCGTCACCGGTTGGGCCATGATGCGCGCGACGGCGCGGGCGGCGGCGCCCACGTCACGGTAGGTGGCGCGCATGGTGCGAAGGCCCGAGGGCTTGGGCGTGAGCTTGAGCGTGGCCTCGGTGATCAGCGCCAACGTGCCTTCCGAGCCGATCAGCAGGCGCGTCAGGTCGTAGCCGGTGGCGCCCTTGCTGGTGTAGGTGCCGCAACGGAAGCCCTCGCCTGTGCCGGCCACTGCACGCAGCCCCAGCGTGTTCTCGCGCGGGCTGCCGTACTTCACGGTGCGTGGGCCGGCTGAATTGCAGGCGAGGTTCCCGCCGACGCTGCACCAGGGGGATGAGGTCGGGTCAGGCGGCCAGAAGAAACCATGCGGCTTGAGCGCCTGCTGCAGGTCGCCGTTGAGCACGCCGGGTTCCACCACGGCCAGACGGTTGTCGGGGTCGATGCGCACGATGCGGTTCATGCGCTCGAAACTCACCACCACGCCGCCATCGACCGGCACCGTGGCGCCGGTAGTGTTGGTGCCGCGCCCACGGGCGATCACCGGCACGCGATGCTCGCGGCAGAGACCTACCAGGGCTTCGACCTGTTCGTGCGTGGTGGGAAAGGCCACGGCATCCGGCAGCGCGTTGCGTCGCGAATTGTCGTAGGCGTAGGCGAGACGCTCGGCCATGTCGGTCGTCAAGGAGCCCTCGGCAAAATGAGAGCGAAGGGCGGCAAGCAGGGCGTCGGGTAGCTTCATGGCCCGAAGTATCCCACTGCGGGCCGTCCTCGGGCGTAGCCTGGCCCGCGACTCAGCGGGCAGCCGTTGGCGATGGGGTCTGGCCGGCAGTGGAGCTGGGGATCACGCCATCGATGCGCTCATGCACATACGGGTAGAACGGATTGGACGAAATCCGCAGCACCGCGTCGAGGTCGAGAACCAGCGCCCCGCGCTCGCCGCGCGGCGCCTGGGTGCCGAGATGGATGCCGAAGTTCTCGGATGGGTCGGGCTTGGTGCCGTAGAGCGGATCGTTCGGTGGAAACGGCAGGGCGATGTGCGACAGCGAGAAGATGTCGTCCGGGTACAGGATGGAAAGCGGCGTCACCATCACTTGCACCTGTCGCGGCTCGGTAATGCGCGCCACCGTGTGGCTGTCGTTCTCGGCCGCGTTGGTGACCACGGTGGTCCGGTAGAGGCGCGGCGCGGGCGGCAGCAGGTTCTGCAAGGCCTGCCGCGAGCTTTCGCTGAGCAGCGAGTCGAAGCGACGGTTGCGGTTTACGTCGAACAGCACGATCTCGCTGCCGTTGTCCGGCAGCTGCGCGTAAAGCGTGCGCGTCACCGCCGGCGCACTCACGGTGTCGTCGACCACGGACTGGAAGGTGAGCATGGGTGGCAGGGCCGACAGGCGGTGATCACGGGCCAGGCGTTGCAGCTGGCGGCGGACCACATCGGTCAGCAGATAAGTCTGTCGAGCCGCGTTGACCGGGAACGAGTTGTACTTGAACGGGTTGTATTCCGGCAGCAGATCGAGCCAGGCGGCCTTGGCGAACGCCGGCAACACGGCGGGCAAGCCGGCAAGTCCGGCGAAGCGCGCAAAGCGCGTCACCCCGATCATCGGTGACAGCAGCACAAGTCGGGTGGGCATCGGCAGATCGTGCTGCTCGATGGCGTCCATCGTGTATTTCACCGCCAGCGCGCCGCCGTTGGAGTAACCGACCATGTGGATGGGCGCTTGTGGGCCGACGCGCCGGCGAGCTTCGCGCATGGCAAGGCGAGTGGCGGCCATCCAGTCGGGCCATTGCGCCTTGGTCAGCGCAGCGGGCACCGTGCCGTGGCCCGGCACGCGCAGGCCGATCGCCACGAAGCCGCGTGCACGATAGAGCTCGGCGATGTTGCGCAGGCTGTACGGCGCATCCGTGAGGCCGTGGATCAGCACGACGGCGCCCACCGGCTTGCCCGCCGGTTCGAGCACGTAGGAGCGATTCCAGTCGTGAACAAAGTGGCCGGGGTACATCGGCGCGCCTTCGTAGTAGCGGTTGGTGAGGACCCGCTCGGAGGGCTTCAGCTTCTCGGTCACCTGGCGGCGCACTTCGTCGAACACGCGTTGCTCAGCAGCGAGGTAGCCGGGCCAGTCGGTGGCATCGATCTGGGCAGCCGTCAGCTCGTGCGGCACGTAGGTCTGCCAGGTCGCCAGCGGCGCCCCGCGTTGCGAATCCCAGGCGCGGATGGCCAGCAGGGAGACCAGGAAAATCAGGACAACGAGAAACGTCCACTTGCCCAACTTGAGCAGAGCCCGAAGCATGGCGACTCCCCTGGCGCCCGGTGACGCGGGTCAGTGTGCATGACGATTCATGTGCAATTCGTCGAGAAGCGGCCCGCGCCCGTAGAAGCCGGAGCCTCGTGTCCTGCCCAAACTGCTTGGGGGCAGGTGACGCCGTATGACGAATGGGACCGTGGTTCCGGGCGCCCCTACAGGTGCTTGACCATGCACACGCAGGCAAGGCTCACGCCCAGGGACGACTGGTACAGGGACTGGCTTTCCCCTTCGAAACCCTGTGCCCGATAGAACGGCGCCGCGTTGAGCGTGGACTCCAGGTGAATGGCCGGAAGCCCGGCGCCGCGAGCCAGGGTTTCCAGATGCTCCATCACGGCGCGACCGACGCCATGCCGCATGCAGGCCGGGTGCACGAATACCGCGTCGATCTTGCCCGTCGACAGGTCGATCATTCCGCTGCCAACCACCTGGCCGTCGACGAGCGCGACCAGGAACTGATCAGCGACGCGTGCGGCGAACGCCGCGGACAGCTCGCCTGACGTCCAGATCGCCAGGTCGCCCGGCGGGTAATGGTCGCGGCATTGGGCGAGGATGGCCTCGCGGCGGATCGCGAAGACCGCCGGCGCGTCATCGATGTTCGCCTTTCTTATGTGTACGGACGTCATCGGCCTTCCTGCATGTCCGTGGCTTGGTGCACTCGATCCCAGGCTGCCAACAGGGGTTCTCGTCGGCTCAGGCGCCCATGTTCGGCCTGAGCGCCGGTCCCTCCCGATCCCTGGCGCTTGCCGTTCCACCGATTCCGCCTGGATCAACAGGTGCGCGTCATGACATGCGCTCGCGGGCGGCGGCGCGGTTCACGATCAGCCGACTTCGAATGCGTTGCGCCACCAGGCCATGGTGACCTGCTCGGCGGGACCATCATAGGTCACCACGTCGAAGCGGCAGGAGCGATGGGCGTGCTGGGGTTGGCTGGCGAGCCAGAGTTCGGCCGTCTGGATCAGTTTCGCCTGCTTGCTGCGATTGACCGAGGCGGCCGCATCGCCACGCGTGGCGGTCAGGCGATGTCGGACTTCGACGAATACGACGGCGCCGCCGTCGAGCATCACCAGGTCGAGTTCGCCGTAGCGGGTCGTGTAGTTGCGCGCGAGCAGCTTCAGGCCCGCGCGCTGCAGCTCCGTGCAGGCGCGTTGCTCAAAGACGGCGCCCGCGGCGCGCATCAGTGACCGGTGGGCTGATCGCTGGTGGCTGGCTGCTTGTCATCCACAGGCGGCGCCAGCGCCGGCGCGTTGTCCATCTGCAGGCTGCCGTTGAGCGGGCGGGCCAGGCCGTCCTGGAACCGGGCCCACACCAGCACGCGGCGGATGCGGCCGAACTGGTCCGCGGTGAGCTGGCCGCTGGCGCCCGGCAGGTAGCTGCCAGGGTGGGCGCGCAGCCAGTCGAGGTAGGGCGCCAGGTTCCACGCATCCATGCCAAAGGCGAACAGGCGCGCCGAGGTGCCGCGCGCGGTCGGCAGCTGCGCGGCGATGTCACTACGGTTCGGCAGGCCTGGCTGCACGTCGAAAAGCCACGGCGCGTCACAGAACTCCACGCCTTCGAGGTCGCGGTTGGCTCCTGCGTCGTCCGTGCCGGCATAGATGTGCGAGGTGCCGATCACCGGCAGGTTCACACGCGCGAGTTTGAGCTGGGGCAGCAGCAGGCGGGCCTGCTGCGGACGCATGCTGATGAAGACGCCGGTGTTGTTGTTGGCGCCGGCATCGCCCGTGTCGGTCGGCATGCCCAGGCCGCTGATGGTGCTGGCGTAGTTGACGCCGCTGGCGGCGAGGTTGCCCATGCCGGCGACCTTGCCGCCGCGCGACTCCAGCTCGGCGCGGAACGCCTTGGCCGCGCGCTGCGCGAAGTCGTCGTTGCTGACGATCACGTAGGCATTGAGCAGACCGCCTTCTGCCATGTGGTCGGCCGCCTGGGCGCCTTCGGTTTCCGGCAGCAGTCCGAACTCGCTGACGCCGCTCGCGGGCAAGCTCTTGTCGTCCGGGTGATTCAGGGCGAGCAGCGCCACCGGCAGCTGCGGCAGGCCGAACAGGGCGGACACTTCACCACGGGTCAGCGGGCCGATGACCAGCTGCACACCATCGGTCACAGCCTGCTGGTAGGCCTTGACGGCGCCGGCGGGCGTGCCGCCGGTGTCGTACACGCGCACCGGCGGACGCGGCGTGTGGTTGCGTCCGGAGTCGGCATACGCGGCGAAGAAGCCTTCGGCGACCGCGGCGCTGGCGGCGGCGAGGTTGCCGCTGGCCGGAAGGATCAGCGCGACATGCGCCGGCATCTTGAAGCCTTCGCGCACGTTGGCGCCTTCGCCCGGCATCATCGTGCCGACTTCCTGCTCAAGCGTCGGCGCCGGGCGCGCCACCGCGACACCAAGCTGGCTCAGCGCCTCGTTGACCCACGGCAACATGCGGTCGCTTGCCTGCATGGCGGCCGCACGCTGCTTGAGCGGATCGGCGCCGAGCTGGGTCAGCAGTGTGACGATCTCCTTGCGGTTCTGCGCCTGGTCGAGGCCGCGCAGTTGGCCGTCCATTTCGACGCGCGTGCGCGCGGCGCCCCAGAGGTCGCCGGTCTGCTGCATGGCCTGCGAGCGCAATTCCAGCAGGCGTAGCTGCAGGCTGGGCGGCACGCTGATGTTGGGTTGCGTGGTGAGCTGCAGGGCGCGCGGCGCGTTGTTGTGCTTGAGCGCCAGCTCCGCCTGCAACAGGTCCAGTCGCGACGGCTCGTCGCCACTCAGGCGCTGGCGGCGGATGGTGTCGATGAACGGCGTGGCGCGCTCGAGCTGGCCCTCCTGGCGGTAGGCCTCGGCGGCGAGCAGCTGATAGTGGTCACGGTTGCTGCCCGTTTGTGCCAGCGCGAGGTACGACTGCGCCGCATCGTCGTACTTGCCTTGCTGCTGCAGCGCGTCGGCTTGCTGGCTGGCGGCGATTTCGGCGGGAGACCGCTCCACGGTCGGGGGTACGCAGGCGGTGAGTGCCAGAGAAATCAGCAGGGCGACACCTGCGGCGCGGGTAAAGCGCATGGCCAAATCCCTTCGAGCTTTTTTTGACGACGTGGTCGGCGGATGGGCGATGATAGCCCATTGAGTTGCCGCCTCATTGTCCAGGAAACAGCAAGATGTCACAGATTCAGCCGGGTCAGCTATGGGTGGTCGCCACCCCGATCGGTCATCGCGATGACTTTTCCGCGCGCGCCGTCGAAACCTTGCGCTCGGTGGCGGTGATCGCTGCGGAAGACACGCGGCACAGCCGTCCCCTGCTCATGCACTACAACATCGGCACGCCGCTGGTGGCCCTGCACGAGCACAACGAGCGCGAGGTCGTCGAGCAGATCGTGCGGCGGCTGCAGGGCGGCGAATCCGTGGCGTTGATTTCGGACGCCGGGACGCCGCTGATCAGCGATCCGGGTTTCCGCCTGGTGCGTGCAGCGCGCGCGGCTGGCATTCGTTGCGTTCCCGTGCCTGGCGCCTGCGCGGCCATCGCCGCGCTGTCGGTGGCGGGCCTGCCCAGCGACCGCTTCGTGTTCGAGGGTTTCCTGCCGCCCAAGGCGGCGGCGCGGCGCACGCGCTTGCAGGAACTTGCGGGTGATGCGCGCACGCTCATCTTCTATGAGTCCTCGCACCGCGTGGCCGACAGCCTGGCCGACATGCGCGATGTCTTCGGCGAGGCGCGCGAGGGTGTGCTGGCGCGCGAGCTGACCAAGCTGTTCGAGACAGTGATCGGCGTGCCGCTCGGCGAGCTGGCCGCGCGCGTGGCGAACGATCCCGACCAGCAGCGCGGTGAGTGCGTGATCCTGGTGGCGGGGCGGGGCGAGGAGGCCGATGCACGCGAGGCGGAGGGACGGCGCGTGTTCGCCATCCTCCGCGAGGAGTTGCCGCCGGCGAAGGCGGCTAAGCTGGCTGCCGCCATCAGCGGCGCGCCGCGCAAGCTGTTGTACGAGGGCTAGCCCCAGTCTCCAGCCCGGCTGTACGAGCGCGCGCCGTGCGAGAAAGATCTGCAGGACAGCGACGATACGGCCTCACGGTCGCGCGCAAGGTGCGTTCCCGCAGGAGTCGATTGTCCATTTCTCAGGCCCCCTGAGCCCACCGTTCCATTACAATGCGCGCCGGAGTCGGCCGGACAGTCGCGTCGCGCGCAAGCGCGTCGAGGAAAGTCCGGGCTCCATAGGGCAAGGTGCCAGGTAACGCCTGGGCAGCGCGAGCTGACGGCCAGTGCAACAGAGAGCAGACCGCCGAACGGCGCCTTCGGGTGCGCGTGGTAAGGGTGAAAGGGTGCGGTAAGAGCGCACCGCGTGCGGGGCTAACGCCGCATGGCACGGTAAACCCCACCTGGAGCAAGACCGAATAGGGGAACGATAACGCGGCCCGCGTTGTTCCCGGGTAGGTTGCTGGAGCCTGGCGGCGACGCCAGGCCGAGAGGAATGACTGTCGCGCCGCAAGGCGTACAGAACCCGGCTTACAGGCCGACTCCACCTCCTTCACTGCCGCCGTCATCGCCTTGTCGAACGTGGACAAGGCGATGACGGCTGGCTGATGGCCGGCATGAACGGGCAATTCATGTCGACCCGGCCCTGGGGTCGGGAAGAGGGGCTTGGGTGGTGCAGGGGTATTGGAAAAAATCCCAGCCATTCAAGCACCTTGAGATAGTTCCTCATAAAAGGCTGGAAATACTGCCAGATCACCGCCTTTCTCATTGATTCACAAGCAAAATTCCCTTGACAGTCTCAGGGGGCGAGACTATCGTGGGTTCATGTGTGAAATCGTGGGAATTCGTGGAGCCTAACGGTCGTGTTCCAGGGCGAAACCGCCATCACTGTTGACGACAAGGGCCGGCTGGCCATTCCGACCGCGTACCGCGAGTTGGTGGCCGACGCCTGCGCCAATCGTCTGGTGATCACCTACAACCCCTTCGAAACGGGCTGCCTGTGGCTGTTCCCGTACGCCGAGTGGGAAAAGGTGCGCGACCAGGTGAATGCGCTGCCCAAGGTGAAGGCCGCCCATCGCGACATGCAGATGAAGCTGGTGGGCGCCGCGGCGGTGGTCGAGCCGGACGGCGCGGCCCGCCTGCTGCTGCCTGCCAGCCAGCGCGCGACCACGGGCATCGAGAAGAAAGCGGTTCTCCTGGGCATGGGCAACAAGTTCGAGCTTTGGAGCGAACAGGCCCACCTGGCAAAGATCCGCCAGACCATCGGCGAAGACGAGATCACAGACGAGATGGCGGAGCTGCAGCTGTAACCGGCAACGGTGGCGGCGTGGCGGAGTTAACGGGACGGGAGCGGGAGTGCGGCATGGCCGAGCAGTTGCGGCACATCCCGGTGATGCTGGGTGAAGCAGTGGAGGGACTCGCCGTGCAGGCAGGCGGGCGATATCTCGATGGCACCTTCGGACGCGGCGGTCACGCCCGCGCTGTGCTGTCGCGCCTCGGTCCCGACGGCCGCCTGCTGCTGATGGATCGCGACCCGCAGGCCATCGCCACGGCCCATGCCGAATTCAGCGGCGACCCGCGCGTCTCGATCCGTCACGCCAACTTCTCCAGCATGGCCGAATGGGACGAGACCGCCGGCGGCCTCGACGGCATCCTGCTCGACCTCGGCGTGTCCTCGCCCCAGCTCGATGAAGCCGCCCGCGGCTTCAGCTTCATGGCCGATGCGCCGCTGGACATGCGCATGGACACCACGCAAGGTGAGAGCGCGGCCGATTTCCTCGCCCATGCTTCGGAAAAAGAAATTGCCGACGTCCTGTGGATCTACGGCGAGGAGCGCTTCAGCCGCAAGATCGCCCGCGCCATCGTCGAAGACCGCACCGAGCACCCGATCACTCGCACGGGTCAGCTGGCTGGTTTGATCGAACGCGTCGTCGGCCGCCGCGAGCCGGGCAAGCATCCCGCGACGCGCAGCTTCCAGGCGCTGCGCATCCGCGTTAACGGTGAGCTGGACGCACTGGCGCAGGGGCTGGAGTCGGCGCTGTCGCTGCTCAAGGTCGGCGGCCGCCTGTCCATCATCAGCTTTCATTCGCTGGAGGACCGGGCGGTCAAGTTGTTCATCCGCGACCACTCCGGACGCGTGCAGGGCAGTCGTCGTGGCCCGCCGGTCGCCGCGGCGCCCGCGCGCCTGGCCGCGGTGGGCAAGGCGCAGTTTCCGTCCGAGGCGGAGCTTGCCGTCAATCCGCGCGCCCGCTCGGCGGTGCTGCGCGTGGCGGAGAAACTCGCATGAAGTTCCTCGGCGGCATCTTCATGCTGGTCCTGCTCGCGGCGGTGCTGTCCAGCGCCATTGCCGTGGTGTGGACGCGCCATGAGAGCCGCGTGCTGTTCGTTGAGCTGACTCGCCTGCAGAACCTGCGCGACGACCTCAACATTGAATACGGCAAGCTGGAGCTGGAACAGGCTACCTGGGCCGAGCCTCGTCGCGTCGACGACGAAGCCCGCCAGGCGCTGGGCATGGTCAATCCCAAGCCGCAAGACATCCAGCTGGTGCGCCGATGAAGCCGCGCCCCCGTCCGACCGCCCATCCGACCCGCCGCCGACAGGCGGGTCCTAGCATTCGCCGCCGCATGATGGTGGTGGCCGCCGTGCTCGGCCTGGCGTCACTGGGCCTGGTGGCGCGCGCATTCGACATGCAGGTGGTGCGCAAGGGTTTCTATCAGAACCAGGCGGACGCCCGCATCCTGCGTGAAGTACCGATCGCGGTCTCCCGCGGCACCATCTTCGATCGCAACGGCGAGCCGCTGGCCGTGTCGACGCCCGTGGTTTCGATCTGGGCCAATCCATCCGAAGTGCTGGATAACGAGGACAAGCTGCCCGCGCTGGCCAAGGCCATCGGCATGGATGCGGACGCGCTCAAGCAGTACCTGGCGCAGCGCTCCGAGCGCGAGTTCGTCTACCTGCGCCGCCAGATGTCGCCGGACGCCGCCCAGGTGGTGCTCGACCTCGGCGTGCCGGGCGTCAACGGCCAGCGCGAGTTCCGCCGCTTCTATCCGTCTGGCCCGGTGACCGCCCACGTGCTGGGCTTCACCAACATCGACGACCACGGACAGGAAGGCCTGGAGCTGGCCTTCGACGACTGGCTGGCGGGCAAGCAGGGCGCCAAGCGGGTGATCCGCGATCGCATGGGCCACGTGGTGGAAGACCTGGACCTGGTGCGCGCGCCGCAGCCGGGCCGCGACATCACGCTCAGCATTGACCGCCGCATCCAGTTCCTCGCCTACAACGAGCTGAAGAACACCATCGAACAGTCCGACGCGGACTCCGGCTCGATGGTGATCATCGACGTGCGCAATGGCGAAGTGCTGGCCATGGTGAACTGGCCCACCTACAACCCGAACGCCCTGCGCGGCAGCAATCCGTCGAGTCGCCGCAACCGCGCGATGACCGACGTGGTGGAGCCGGGCTCCACCATCAAGCCGTTCGTGATGGCCGCGGCGCTGTCCAGTGGCAAGTACACGCCGACTGGACCGCTGGTGGATACGGGCAACGGCCACTTCTATTACATCTCGCACGACATCCGTGACACGCACGCCTACGGCATGCTCTCGCCCACCGGCATCCTCGCCAAGTCCAGCAATATCGGTGCCGCCAAGGTGGCGATGACGCTGGACACCGGCCTGATGTACGACACCTATCGCGCGTTCGGCTTCGGCAACAGCACCAACAGCGGCTTCCCGGGCGAAGCGTCTGGCTACCTCAAGCCGGGCAAGAGCTGGGGCATGCTGGAGAAGGCCATTCTGGCCTACGGCTACGGCCTCAACGTGACGCCGCTGCAGCTGGCGAACGGCTACGCCACCATCGCCGACGACGGCGTGATGCACTTGCCCACCTTCGTGAAGGGCTCGGACAACGAAGCCAAGCAGATCGTCGACCCCAAGATCGCCCATGAGCTGGTGCAGATGCTGGAGTCGGTGACCCAGCCCGGCGGCACGGCGGCGCCGTACGCATGGATCGCCAACTACGGCGTGGCAGGCAAGACCGGCACCGCGCACAAGGCCTCGGCCGGTGGCTATTCCAAGAACAACTACAGCGCGGCCTTCGCCGGCATCGTGCCGGCCTCCGATCCGCGCATGGCGGCCGTGGTGGTGATCGACAACCCGAAGAAGGGCAGCTACTACGGCGCACTGGTGTCCGGCCCCGTCTTCGCCAAGGTCATGGACGGCGCCTTGCGCCTGATGGACGTGCCACCGGACAACATCGGCCGCTGGTATGTCGGCGGGCCGCTGCAAGGACAGAATGGTTTGACCAGTACTAAACAGCCCACGGTGGAAGCCGTGGATGACGCGCCGATCGAGGGGGCCACGCCATGAGCGCCCGCCTCGATCAACTGCTCAAAGGCATCGCCGAGACCCCTGGTGTCGGCGATATCGTCGTTTCAGGGCTCACGCTCGACTCGCGCCAGGTGCGCCCGGGCGACGCGTTCTTCGCGCTGCGCGGCACGCGCGAGCACGGCATCCGCTTCGCCCAGGGCGCGGCGGCGCGCGGCGCCCGTGTGGTGCTGGCCGAGGCGCCGGCGGCGGACCTGCCCGAGGTCGACGTGCCGGTGCTGTGGGTCGACGGCCTGCACGGCAAGGTCGGCGAGATCGCTGCGCGTTTCTTCGGCCGTCCGTCCGAGTCGCTGCGCGTGATCGGCGTGACAGGCACCAACGGCAAGACTTCCACCGTGCAATTGCTGGCGCAGGCGCTCGAGCACCTCGGCCATCGCGCGGCGACCATCGGTACCCTCGGCGCGGGCCTGCATGGCCAGATCAGCGAAGGCGAGCGCACCACGCCCGACGCAATCAACGTGCAGGGCCTGCTCGCCTCGTTCCTCGAGGGCGGCGCCAGCCACGTGGCGATGGAGGTGTCCTCGCACGCGCTCGAGCAGGGCCGCGTCGCAGCGGTGGCGTTCGAGGTGGCGGCGTTCACCAACCTCACCCGCGACCACCTGGACTACCACGGCAGCATGGAAGCCTACGGCGCGGCCAAGGCCAAGCTGTTCGCCTGGCCGACCCTGAAGGCGGCGGCCATCAATATCGACGACGCGTTCGGCCGCGAGCTGGCTGCGCGCCTGCCGTCGGGCGTGCGCGCCCTGCGCCTGAGCGCCGACGGCGACGCCAGCGCCGAAATCCGCGCCGCTGACGTCGTCACCTCGGCCGAAGGGCTCGCCTTCACCGTACACGCCCCGTGGGGTGCCCATGCGATCCGCAGCCGCCTGCTGGGACGTTTCAATGTCGCCAACCTGCTGGCGGTGGTGGGCTGCTTGGGCGCGATGGGCGAGTCGTTCGAGCGCATCGTGTCCGCTGTCGAGTCGCTGGCGCCGATCAACGGCCGCATGAACCGTCTCGGCGGCGTGGCCGGGCTGCCGCTGGTGGTGGTCGACTACGCGCACACTCCCGACGCACTCGAGCAGGCGCTGACCGCATTGCGCGCCCACTGCGAGGGCCAGCTGCTGTGCGTGTTCGGTTGCGGCGGTGAGCGCGACGCCGGCAAGCGCCCCCAGATGGGTGAGATTGCCGAACGCCTGGCCGACGCCATCATCGTCACCGACGACAACCCGCGCGGCGAAGACGGCGACCTGATCGTGGCGCAGATCGTCGCCGGGCTGAAGCATCCCGCCGCCGCCACGATCGAGCGCGACCGTGCAGTGGCCATCCAGCGCGCGCTTGTCACTGCCAAGGCGGGCGACGTGGTGCTGATCGCCGGCAAGGGGCATGAGACCTATCAGGAAGGCGCGTCAGGGAAGCGTCCGTTCGACGACCTGGCGGTAGCCCGCCAAGCGCTGGAGACCCGAGCATGATGCGCCTGAGCGCCATTGCCCTGTGGACCCGCGGCCGCCTGCTGGGCGACGACGTGGACGTGACCGGCGTCGCCATCGACACGCGCAAGCTGAAGTCAGGCGACCTGTTCGTGGCGATCAAGGGCGAACGCGTGGACGGCCACGACTTCCTCGCCGACGCCAAGGCCAAGGGCGCCATCGCTGCGCTGGTCACCCGCAAGGTCGACTTCGACCTGCCGCAGGTGCTGGTGGACGACACCGAGCTTGCGCTGGGCGACCTGGCCAGCGCGGTGCGCGCGCAGAGCAACGTGCGCGTGATCGGCATCACCGGCTCCAATGGCAAGACCACGGTGAAGACGCTGACCGCCTCGATCCTGTCGCGGCATGGTCGCACCCACGTCAACGCCGGCAACTACAACAACGAGCTGGGCCTGCCGCTGACCCTGCTGGCGATGCCGCAGGACACGGAGTACGCGGTGCTGGAGATGGGCGCCGGCAAGCCGGGCGACATTGCCTACCTCGCCGCCATCGCGCGGCCCGATATCGGCCTCGTCACCACCATTGCTCCCGCGCATCTTGAGCGCATGGGCAGCGTGGAAGGCGTGGCCGAGACCAAGGGCGCGCTGTACCAGGCACTGCCGGTCGACGGCGTGGCGATCATCAATGCGGACGACGCGTTCGCCAGCTTCTTCACCGGGCTGGCCGGTTCGCGTCGCCAGCTGCGTTACGCGCTCAGCCACAAGGCCGATGTGGGCGCGGACATCCTCGATCAGCGCGTGGACGGCTCGCACTTCCTGCTGAGCACGCCGGTGGGCGACGCTGAAGTGCAGCTGCCGCTCGCTGGCCGCCACAACATCGCCAATGCGCTGGCGGCGGCCTCGATCGCGCTGGCGCTGGACGTGCCGCTCGACACCATCGTCGACGGCCTGGAGAACGTGCCCAGCGTGGCCGGCCGCCTGCAGTTCGAGCAGATGCCGGGCGGCTGGGTGCTGATCGACGACAGCTACAACGCCAATCCGGGTTCGGTCGGCGCCGCCATCGATACGCTGGCGCTGGCCGAGGGCGAGCGCTGGCTGGTGCTGGGCGACATGGCCGAGCTCGGCGACAACACCGTGGCCCTGCATGCCGGCATCGGCGAGCGCGCGCGCCAGCGCGGCATCGATCGCCTGTTTGCGGTCGGCCCGTTGAGCGCGGCCGCGGTGAAGGCGTTCGGCGAGCGCGGCGAGCATTTCGCCGACAAGGCGGCGCTGATCGCCGCACTCAAACAACACATGCACAGCGCCGTCGCCTGTCTGGTCAAGGGCTCGCGCTCCTCAGGCATGGATCAGGTGGTCGTTGCGCTTCGCGACAACAAGGCAAAAGGGGAGGGCGCATCCGATGCTGCTTGAACTCGCAGACTGGATGGCGCGGCACTTCACCGCCATGCATCTGTTCCAGTACATCACGTTCCGCACGATCATGGCCGCGCTCACCGCGCTGTCGATGTCGCTGCTGTTTGGGCCGGCGCTGATCCAGAAGCTCGCCGAGCTGAAGGCGGGCCAGGTGGTGCGCAAGGATGGCCCGCAGACGCACCTGTCCAAGGCGGGTACGCCGACCATGGGCGGCGTGATGATCCTGCTGGCGGTCACCCTGTCCACCATCCTCTGGACCGACCTGCACAACCGCTACGTGTGGCTGGTGCTGGCGGTGCTGCTCAGCTTCGGCGTGATCGGCTTCTACGACGACTACAAAAAGCTGGTGCTCAAGGACAGCCGCGGCTTGGCCTCGCGCTGGAAGTACTTCTGGCAGTCCGTGTTCGGCCTCGCGGCCGCGCTGTTCCTGTACTACACCGCGCCGCAGGCCAGCGGCTTGCAGCCGGTGGCCGAGACCGCGCTGTACGTGCCGCTGTTCAAGCAGGTCGCCTTGCCGCTGGGCGCGATGTTCATCGTCGTGGCCTACTTCATGATCGTGGGCTTCTCCAACGCGGTGAACCTCACTGACGGCCTGGACGGCCTGGCCATCATGCCGACCGTGCTGGTGTCCGGCGCGCTGGGCGTGTTCGCCTATCTCGCCGGCAACCGCCTGTTCTCCGAGTACCTGGGCATCCCCTCGATTCCCGGCGCGGGCGAGCTGGCGATCTTCTGTGGCGCGCTGTCGGGCGCCGGCCTGGGCTTCCTGTGGTTCAACACCTATCCGGCCCAGGTCTTCATGGGCGACGTCGGCGCGTTGGCGATCGGCGCGGCGCTGGCGGCCATCGCGGTGATCGTGCGCCAGGAAATCGTGTTGCTGGTGATGGGCGGCGTGTTCGTGATGGAAACCGCCTCGGTGATGATCCAGGTGGCCAGCTTCAAGATGACCGGCAAGCGCGTGTTCCGCATGGCGCCGATTCACCACCACTTCGAACTGAAAGGCTGGCCCGAGCCGCGCGTGATCGTGCGCTTCTGGATCATCAGCGTGGTGCTGGTGCTGATCGGCCTCGCTACCTTGAAGGTGCGCTGACGATGCTATTCGACGCCACCCAAGCCAAACGACGACAGGGACCCCGCGGCAGCTTCGACATGCCGCTGGTGATCGCGCTCGTCGGTCTGGCGAGCGTTGGCGTCGTGATGGTGGCGTCCAGTTCGATCGCGGTGGCGGAGAGCCAGCACATCGGCGCGTTCTACTTCCTCAAGCGCCACCTGCTGTTCCTCAGCATTGGCCTGGTGCTGGCGGCCATCGCCATGCGCACCGAGCTGAAGCTGATGGAGAAGAATGCCTATCTGCTGCTGGGCGGCGCGGTGCTGTTGCTGCTGATGGTGTTCGTGCCGGGCATCGGCATGCGCATCAACGGCGCGCGGCGCTGGCTCAATTTCCTGATCACCAGCTTCCAGCCGGTCGAGGCGGTGAAGCTGATCCTCGTCGTCTATACGGCGAGCTATCTGGTGCGCCATCGCGAAAGCGTGGAGACCAGCTTCTGGGGCCTGTTCAAGCCGATCATGGTCGCAGGCATGTTCGTCGTGTTGCTGCTGGCGCAGCCGGACTTCGGCTCGGCCACGCTGATGATCGCGGTGACCATCGGCATGATCTGGCTGGGCGGCGCCCAGCCGGTGTACCTCGGCGGCATGGGCCTGCCGGTGGTGGCGCTGTTGTGGTTCGTGGCGAAGTTCGAGCCCTACCGCATGCGACGCCTCACCTCGTTCATCGACCCGTGGGCGGATCCGTTCAACGACGGCTTCCAGCTGACGCAGTCGCTGATGGCGATTGGCCGCGGCGAATGGACCGGCGTAGGCCTGGGTTCGAGCGTGCTGAAGCTCTCCTACCTGCCCGAGGCGCACACCGACTTCATCTTCGCGGTGATCTCCGAGGAACTGGGCCTGGCTGGCATCCTGTTCGTGATGGGCCTGTTCGCGCTGGCCGTCGGCCGCGGCCTGTACATGGGCATGAAGGGCATGGAGATGGGCCAGCGCTTCGCCGGCTACGTGGCCTGCGGGATCTCGCTGATGCTGGGCGCGCAGACCATGGTGTCGATCGGCGTGAACCTCGGCGCGCTGCCGACCAAGGGCCTGACCCTGCCGCTGATCAGCTACGGCGGCTCGTCCATCGTGCTGACCTGCGCGATGGCCGGCGTGCTGTTGCGCACCACCTACGAAATCAACCGCGCGATCGACGCGCGCCAGATGGCGGCACGCAACCCCGCCAACGCCGTGCCGGACGCCAATCCGGCCGTTGCCGCCGCGCCTGCGCGCGAGGCGGTGACCGCATGAGCGGACAGGCGCCCGTGTTGATCATGGCTGGCGGCACCGGCGGCCACATCTTCCCCGGCCTGGCCGTGGCCGAAGCGCTGCGCGCGCAGGGCGTGCCCGTGGTGTGGCTGGGCGCCGAGGGCGGCATGGAGACCAAGGTGGTGCCGGCGCACGGCATCGATCTGGTCACCGTGCCGGTCGGCGGCCTGCGCGGCAAGGGGCTGAAGACCCGCCTGCTGGCGCCGCTGATGCTAGCGCGGGCGCTGCTGGCCTCGCTGGCCGCGCTTCGCCGGATCAAGCCGCGCAGCGTGTTGTCGATGGGCGGCTACGTGGCCGGCCCCGGCGGCGTGGCCGCGCGCCTCACGCGTCGACCGCTGCTGGTGCACGAACAGAACCGCGTCGCCGGTTTCACCAACCGCAAGCTGGCGGCGCATGCCCAGCGTGTGCTCGCCGGCTTCAGCGATGCCTTGCCGGGCGCGGAGTGGGTGGGCAACCCCGTACGCGGCGCGATCGCAGCGCTGCCAGCGCCGCGCGAACGCATGGCTGCCCGGCATGATCGTCCGCGCCTGCTGGTGCTGGGCGGCAGCCTGGGCGCGCGCGCGCTGAACATCGCGCTGCCTCAGGCGCTGGCGCTGATCTCACCGACGCAGCGCCCCGAAGTGCTGCACCAGTGCGGCAACCGCGGCATCGACGAGGCGCGCGAGGCCTATGCCAAGGCCGGCGTCGAGGCGCAGATCGTTCCTTTCATCGAGGACATGGCCGGCACTTACGCCTGGGCCGACCTCGCGGTGTGCCGCGCCGGCGCGCTGACCCTGGCCGAACTGACCGCCGCCGGCCTCGGCGCGGTGCTCGTGCCGTTCCCCTATGCGGTGGATGACCACCAGACCCGCAATGCGGAGGCGCTGGTCGCCGCGCATGCGGCCGAACTGATTCAGGAGAAGGATCTGGACGTACAGCAGTTGGCGCAGCGCCTCGAAGCGCTGCTGGATAACCGCGAGCGCACGATCGCGATGGGTGAGGCCGCGCGCACGCTGGCCAAGCCTGACGCAGCCGCCGTGATCGCCCGCGCCTGCCTGGAGGTGGCTGCATGACGCCGCGCCGCCTGCTCGCGCACGAAGACTTGATGACCACCTTCCGCCGCGTGCATTTCATCGGCATCGGCGGCGTGGGCATGAGCGGCATCGCCGAGGTGCTGCACAACCTGGGCTATGCGGTTTCCGGTTCCGATCGCTCCAACTCGCCGACCGCGCAGCGGCTCGCGGCGCTGGGCATCGAAGTCCATGTCGGCCATGCCGCGGAGAACATCGGCGACGCCGATGTCGTGGTGACCTCCAGTGCGATCCGCGCTGACAACCCCGAGCTGGTCGCCGCACGTGCCGCGCGCATCCCGGTGGTGCCGCGCGCCGAGATGCTGGGCGAGCTGATGCGCTTCCGTCGCGGCATCGCGATCGCCGGCACGCACGGCAAGACCACCACCACCAGCCTGGCCGCCAGCGTGCTGGCCGAGGCGGACTACGATCCGACCTTCGTGATCGGCGGCCAGCTCAACGCGGCCGGCGCCAACGCGCGGCTCGGCACCGGCCAGTACATCGTGGCCGAGGCCGACGAGTCGGACGGCTCGTTCCTGATGCTGTCGCCGGTGATCGCCGTGGTCACCAACATCGACGCCGATCATCTTGAGAACTATCAGGGCGATTTCGCGCTGGTGAAGAAGGCCTTTGGCGACTTCCTGCACCGCCTGCCGTTCTACGGCCTCGCCGTGCTGTGCGTGGACGACCCGGAAGTGGCCGAGCTGGCCAAGTCCACCACGCGCCGCGTGATGACCTACGGCATCGATACGCCGGATGCCGACGTGCGCGCGAGCAATCTCTCGCAGCACGGCTTCGAGATGCACTTCGACCTGTGGCTGCCGGGCCGTGCCGAGGCGCTGCACGTCAAGCTCAACCTGCCGGGCCGGCACAACGTACTCAATGCGCTGGCCGCCGCCACCATCGGCTGGCAGCTCGGCGTGGAGGCGCAGGCGATCGCCCATGCGCTGCAAAACTTCCAGGGCGTCGGCCGCCGCTTCCATCGCCGCGGCGAGATCGCGCTCGATCAAGGGACGGCGCTGCTGGTCGATGACTATGGTCATCACCCGCGCGAACTGGCGGCGGTGTTCGCCGCAGCGCGCGGTGGCTGGCCTGATCGTCGCCTGGTGGTCGGCTTCCAGCCGCACCGCTACAGCCGTACGCGCGACCTGTTGGACGACTTCGCCAACGTGCTTGCCGAGGCCGACGTGCTGGTGCTGACGGACGTCTATCCGGCCGGCGAAGCGCCGATCGCCGGCGCCGATGGTCGAGCGCTGGCGCGCGCGGTGCGGGCGCGCGGCAAGGTCGATCCGGTGCTGATCGACCATCCGCGTGAACTGAAGGACGCGCTGCCCGCGCTGTTGCGCGACGGCGACCTGTTGTTGCTGCTGGGCGCCGGCGATATCGGCGCGGCGGCGGTGGAGCTGGCCCAGGCCGGCAATTTGAGGACCCACAAGTGACGAAGACCATCACCGATCCCGCACAGTTTGGCCGCGTCGCCGTGGTGATGGGCGGCAGCTCGGCCGAGCGCGAGGTGTCGCTCGACTCGGGCCGCAACGTGCTGGGCGCGCTGCAGGCGCGTGGCGTCGACGCGCACGCGATCGACGGCATCCCGGCGCTGCTGGACGCGGCGCGTGCAGGCCACTTCGCCCGCGTGTTCAACATCTTGCACGGCGGCGGTGGCGAGAACGGCGAGCTGCAGGGCGCCCTGCAGTCGCTGCGCATCCCGTTCACGGGTTCGGGCGTGCTCGGCTCGGCGCTGTCGCTGGACAAGATCCGCGCCAAGCTGGTGTGGCAGGCGATTGGCCTTCCCACGCCGAAGTTCAAGGCGTTGCCGCGCGGCGCCGACGTGCACGCGGCGGCACGCGAGATCGGCTTCCCGCTGATCGTGAAGCCGGCCTGGGAAGGCTCCAGCGTGGGCGTCTCCCGCGTGTTCAAGGAAGAGGATCTGGACGAAGCGGTGGCGCTGGCCCAGCGCTATCCGGGCGACATGCTGATGGAGACCCTCATTGAGGGTGGTGAGTACACCGTCGGCATCCTCAATCGCCAGGTGCTGGCCACGATCAACATCGTCCCCAAGGGCGAGTACTACGACTACAACGCCAAGTACATCGCCGAGGACACCCAGTACCTCTGCCCGGGCCTGCACGGCGACGCCGAGCGCGAGATGCAGGAACTGGCCCTGCGCGCGTTCGACGCGCTGGCCTGCTCGGGTTGGGGCCGCGTCGACGTCATGCGCGACAGGCAGGGGCGCAACTGGCTGCTGGAAGTGAACACTGCGCCGGGCATGACCTCGCATTCGCTGGTGCCCAAAGCCGCCGCGGTGGCCGGCATCGACTACCAGACGCTTTGCTGGCGCGTACTGGAAACCAGCTTCCGGGAGGGCGTGTGAGGGGAACCATCCGCCTCGTTGCCTGGGTTCTCGCCATCGCGCTCGTGGCGCTGCCGATCGTCGGCGTGCTGCGCGGATGGTTTGCGGCCAATCGCTGGCCGGTGACCCAGTTGACGGTGCAGGCCGAGTTCAAGCATGTCACGCCGGACGAGCTCCGCGCCGTGGTCATGCCGCGTCTCGGCAAGGGGTTCTTCGCGCTCGACATCGAGGGCGTGCAGAAGGCCGTGGCCGCATTGCCGTGGGTGGAGTCGGTGGAGGCGCGCAAGCGCTGGCCGGACACCCTGGTGCTGCGCATCTACGAACGCCAGCCGTTTGCACGCTGGAACGAGAAGCAGCTGATCAGCCGTCAGGGACTGGTGTTCGACGTGCCGGACGTGTCCGCCAACAGTGAACTGCCTGACCTGCGCGGACCCGATGCGCGCCTGGCCGAGGTGGTGAGCTTCTACGCCGAGACGCAGAAGGCGTTCACCAACACCCATCTGAAAATCACCGGCGTCTCGCTCACCGAGCGTGGCAGCTGGAGCCTCACCACCAGCAACGGCGCGCAGATCATCCTGGGCGACCGCGACCAGGCCGGTCGTCGCCTGCGCCGTTTCCTGGACGTCTACCCGCAGCTGATGGCTGGCCATACCGATGGCTTCGCCTATGCCGATCTTCGCTACACCAATGGATTTGCCGTTCGATGGCCGCCGCAGGCGAGCACCGTGAACGCTGGAGGCTCACCCCGCACATGAAGACCAAGAACGACAAGCAACTGGTGGTCGGCCTCGACATCGGCACCTCGAAAGTGGTGGCGATCGTCGGCGAGTACGAGCCGGGCGAACCGATCGAAGTGATCGGCATCGGCACCCACGTCTCGCGCGGCATGAAGCGCGGCTCGGTGGTGGACATCGAATCGACCGTCCACTCCATCCAGCGCGCGGTCGAGGAGGCCGAGCTGATGGCCGGCTGCGATATCCGCTCGGTCTACGCCTCGATCTCCGGCAGCCACCTTGAGACCAAGAACTCGCACGGCACCGCGGCGATCCGCGACCGCGAAGTGACTCCGGGCGATCTCGAGCAGGTGCTGGAAGCGGCCAGTGCGGTGGCGATCCCGGCCGACCGCAAGGTGCTCTACAAGGAGTCGCAGGAATACCGCATCGACGGCCAGGACGGCATCCGCTCGCCGGTGGGCATGAGTGGGGTGCGCCTGGAGGCGAGCGTGCACCTGGTCACCGGCGCAGCGGCGGCGGTGCAGAACATCTCCAAGTGCATCCAGCGTTGCGGTCTCACCGTGGACGAGCTGGTGCCCTCGGCGGTGGCCAGCGCCAAGTCCGTGCTGACCGACGATGAGCGCGAGCTGGGCGTATGCCTGGTGGACATCGGCGCGGGCACCACCGACATCTCCATCTATACGCAGGGCGCGATCCGCTACACCAAGTCGCTGCCGGTGGGTGGCGACCAGGTCACCAACGACATCGCCTACGGCGTGCACACGCCGACCGCGCATGCCGAGGAGATCAAGATCAAGTACGCCTGCGCGCTGGCGCAGCTCGCCCACGCCGAGGAAACCATCCAGGTTCCCAGCGTCGGCGACCGCCCGCCGCGCCGCCTGGCCCGCCAGTCGCTGGCGCAGTCGGTGCAGGCGCGTTACGAGGAAATCTTCGAGATGGTGCAGGACGAGCTGCGCCGCTCCGGCTACGAGAGCCTGGTCGCGGCTGGCGTGGTGCTCACCGGTGGCGCCTCGCGCATGGAAGGCGCGCTGGAGCTGGCCGAGGAGATCTTCCACAAGATGGTGCGCGTGGGCGTGCCGCAGCATGTCTCGGGTCTGGGCGAGGTCGTCTCCAATCCGCTGCACTCCACCGGCGTGGGTCTGCTGCTGCACGGCGCGCGCTCCGGCGGCATGCGCGTGAGCGGCCCCTCGGGCGGCAGCGTGGGCGGCCTGGTCGACAAGCTACGCGGCTGGATCACCAAGAATTTCTGATTTCGGTGGGGCAGGAGGCCTCGCCATGGACGAATGGATGTTCGTCCGCCACCAAGGGGCGACAGGACGGTCGACACCCGCGGTTACAACGACAACGATGCTCTACGGAGGACGGGAAATGTTTGAACTGATCGAAAAACTCGCACCAAATGCAGTCATCAAGGTCATCGGCGTGGGCGGCGGCGGCGGTAATGCCGTGGCGCACATGCTTAACGCAAACATCGAAGGCGTCGAGTTCGTCGTCGCCAACACCGACGCGCAGGCCATGAAGAGCTGCGGTTCGCGTACGCACCTGCAGCTGGGCGCCAACGTGACCAAGGGCCTGGGCGCCGGCGCCAACCCGGAAGTGGGCCGTCAGGCCGCGCTGGAAGACCGCGAGCGCATCGAGGAGATGCTCGAGGGCGCGGACATGGTGTTCATCACCGCCGGCATGGGCGGCGGCACCGGTACCGGCGCGGCGCCGGTGGTGGCGCAGCTGGCCAAGGAGAAGGGCATCCTCACTGTGGCGGTGGTCACCAAGCCGTTCCCGTTCGAGGGTCGTCGCCGCATGCAGGTGGCGATGAAGGGTATCGAGGACCTTTCCCAGCACGTGGACTCGCTGATCACCGTGCCGAACGAGAAGCTGCTGTCGGTGCTCGGTCGTGAAGTGACGCTTCTTAATGCATTCAAGGCCGCCAACGACGTGCTGCAGGGCGCCGTGCAGGGCATCGCCGACCTGATCACCGCCCCGGGCCTGATCAACGTCGACTTCGCCGACGTGCGCACCGTGATGTCCGAGATGGGCATGGCGATGATGGGTTCCGGCACCGCCCGTGGCGATGATCGCGCCCAGGCCGCCGCCGAGGCCGCCATCAACAACCCGCTGCTGGAAGACGTCAATCTCAACGGCGCCTGCGGCATCCTGGTCAACGTCACCGCCGGTCCGAACCTGACTATGCGCGAATTCGACGAGATCGGCCGCGTCATCCACGACTTCGCCAGCGAAGACGCCACCGTGGTGATGGGCACCTCGCTCGACGCGGAAATGCAGGACGACGTGCGCGTCACGGTGGTCGCCACCGGCCTCAACCGCGCCACCGCCCGCCAGCCGGTGCGCCCGCAGGTGACCCAGCAGGTCGAAATGCGCCAGCGCCCCCGTCCGGTCGTGCTGCGTACCGGCACCGGCAACGAAGTGGTCGATTACGCCCAGCCCGAGTCCGTCACCACCAGCCGCGTCGAGACCAGCTCGTCGGCCAAGAGCGCCGATCCGAGCTTCGATTACCTCGATATCCCGGCCTTCCTGCGCCGCCAGGCCGACTGAAACGACTGACAGGGCAAATAATTTGAAGAAAAATTGAACAAATCGCCGGTTTCACTTGTCAGTAACGAACCGCGCACGGTTCTGCCCCGGTTGGGGCGGTGCACGCGAGGGTCACCCCCGCCGTTAGGTGGGGGGCCCGGCTGACGCTGTTCGGCGATCGTTCTTGAGTACATCTGGCTTCAACGACGTGCCTCAGGGATGGCGCATGACTGGCCGAATCTTTCGATCCGGCCCGGTCCAGCGTCCCGCCACCGGATCCCGTCCCGGTGCGGGGCGCTGTGTCGAGGCTAAGTTGTTGAAACGGTTAGGGAAATATTTGCACACCGCATGAACGTGGCTTGTTCATGAATGAAAGGAACATGAAAGGGTGTGCAGAGTTTGTGGAGCGGATTGGCTTTTCACAGGTTAAGACTGTGTTAGCATCGCTCCCCTAATTTGGCTGCTGCCCCTTACAGGTACCAAAAAAATGATCAAGCAGCGTACGCTCAAGAACATCATTCGCGCCACAGGCGTCGGTCTGCATACCGGCGACAAGGTGTACATGACGCTTCGCCCCGCTGCCCCGAATACGGGCATCGTGTTTCGTCGTACCGATCTGAATCCGCCGGTGGAAATCGCCGCCCGTCCCGACAACGTCGGTGATACGCGTCTTTCCACCACCCTGGTCAATGGCGATGTGCGCGTCTCGACGGTTGAGCATCTGCTCTCCGCGATGGCGGGCCTCGGCATCGACAACGCCTACGTCGACCTGTCTGCGCCGGAAGTGCCGATCATGGACGGCAGCGCCGGTCCCTTCGTGTTCCTGCTGCAGTCCGCAGGCATCGAAGAACAGAACGCCGCCAAGCGCTTCATCCGCATCAAGAAGCCGATCAAGGTGCAGGACGGCGACAAGTGGGCCAGCTTCGAGCCGTTCGAAGGCTTCAAGGTCGGCTTCTCGATCGAGTTCAACCATCCGATCATCAGCAAGCGCACCTCCAGGGCGGAGATCGACTTCTCCACCACTTCCTTCGTGAAGGAAGTGAGCCGTGCGCGCACCTTCGGTTTCATGCGCGACATCGAGATGCTGCGCGAACACAACCTCGCGCTCGGCGGCTCGATGGACAACGCCGTGGTGCTGGACGACTACCGCGTGCTCAACGAAGACGGCCTGCGTTACGAGGACGAGTTCGTGAAGCACAAGATCCTCGACGCGATCGGTGACCTCTACCTGCTGGGCCACAGCCTGGTGGGCGCCTACTACGCCCACAAGTCGGGCCATGAGCTCAACAACAAGCTGCTTCGTACCCTGATGGCCGACGCTTCGGCCTGGGAAGAAGTCAGCTTCGCAGACGACCCGGCCACCTCGCCGATCTCCTACGCCCACCCGGCGCAGGCGATCTGAGATTCGCCGGATCGGCTAAGCCCCGGTCCAAGCTGAACAAACTGAACGGCCGCGCCTCTCGGGACGCGGCCGTTCGTTTTGTGATATACCTCGCCCCTTCCATTGGCAGCTGTTCACGTACTGATGACATCAGGGTCTATCAGGGTCGTGGGGGCATGGTATAAACCCGAAGGCGCCGGCCGACAGGCCGACGTTGGGAGAGTACGGCGATGGAGTCGGTGGCTGACGGACCTTAGTCCGCGTCGCCGGGCCTGGAATCAGAATTTTCGGCGACGGACGCCAGCTCAAGGAACAGATTCCGCAATTCGGGGTCTGAGGTTGAGGCCGCGGCGGCTCTCAGATGAGAGGCGGCGGCTTTTGAAAGCGGTTTGGACCGATCCGGCACGGTTTCTGTCGGTGAAGGGGGGGCCACTTTCACGGTGACTGAACTGGCGTACGTGCCCACAGCACGTGCGGTCGAGAGGATTTGCGCCTGGAGAAGGCGCAGCCTGGCGGCCAGGGCCGGCGAGGGAGCCAGAAAAACGAGGCGGCCGTCTTGCAGGTTGGCGAATCGAACCTGCTCGCGGAGTGGTGACGGTAACGTCTGGCGCAGTGCGCGATCCAATGCATCCAGCTCACGGGCTTTGCGGGCCAGTGAGGCGACGGGGCCGAACTCAGTGATGGCTTTGAGTCCGGATCCTGTGCGGCGGGTGGGTTTTGGAACGTCGCGCTGCATGGATGCCGACAACTTCGACGAAGAAAGACATGCAAATCATACTTGTGTCCCGCACCAAAAAGGTGCCGAAAACCTTCAATCTTGCCGATCGGCGCCTGCGTTGGCGCTTGATCGGAGCAGCGACGGCGGCGGTGCTTGGTTGTGCGGGACTCGGCGGCGCAGTCGCCATGGTGGTAGCCAGCCCCCACGACCGGGCGCTGAGCGAGATCCGCCGCCTCCGCCAGCAGGTCCAGCAGCAGGATCAGCAACTGGCTGGCGTGCGCAAGGACGCCCAGCGCGACACGGACGCCCTGGCGGTGAAACTTGGCCAGCTCCAGGCGCAATCGACGCGGCTCAACGCCCTCGGTGAGCGCCTGACCCAGGTCGGCAAGCTCGACGATGGCGAGTTCAACTTCGACGAGGCCCCGCCCGTGGGCGGCGTAGAAGACACCTCGGATAGCGGCTACGCGCTGCCGCAGACCCTGGACAACAGCATCAACCAGCTGGCCAGCCAGTTCGATAGCCAGCAGGCCCAGCTTCTGGCCCTGCAGAGCCTGCTGCTGGACGCCAAGGTCGAATCCAGTCTCAAGCCCACCGGCATGCCGGTCGAGGGCTATATCTCGTCCTACTTCGGCGGTCGCCCCGACCCGTTCAGCGGTCACAGTGCGTATCACACGGGCC
Organism: Dyella solisilvae; assembly: GCF_003351225.1. Lineage (GTDB taxonomy): Bacteria > Pseudomonadota > Gammaproteobacteria > Xanthomonadales > Rhodanobacteraceae > Dyella > Dyella solisilvae. The sequence continues at coordinate 38,539 of NZ_QQSY01000002.1, read as the reverse complement.
TGGACATCTCCGCGCCCAAGGGCACGCCGGTGCACGCGGTGGCCGAAGGCATGGTCACCTATGCCGGCGAGCGCACGGGTTACGGCCAGGTGATCGAGATCGACCACGGCAACGGCTACATGACCCGCTACGCCCACAACAGCCGCCTGGACGTGCGTCCGGGCCAGCGCGTGCACGTGGGCGATGTGGTCTCGGAGGCCGGTTCCACCGGCCGCTCGACCGGCTCTCACGTGCATTTCGAGGTCTGGTACAAGGGCCGCGTGGTCAATCCGCTGGCCTTCGTGAAGAACCATCGCTGAGCGGTTCGCGCGGGCGGCCTCGGCCGCCCTTGAAAGGCTTTCCGCGCGCCGCCACTCCTTGGCTGGGACGATGATCGGGGAGTCTGCAGCGCCGGCCCGTACGGCGGTGCGACGCGGCATGTTGCGGACCAGCGCCTGCGGCGGTGCGGCGTTTGGGATAGCTCGCCGACCCTAGTATCATCAATCCTTTCGTCCTGCCCGGATTTGCCGGGCGGGCGGCTCATGAATCCTGATCCGGAAGATCGATGCTTAACCGTGCCCTGACGAGCCTTTTCGGTAGCCGCAACGAACGCGTGCTGCGCCAGCTCTCCAAGAATGTCGCGCGCATCAATGCGCTCGAACCCGAATTCGAGAAGCTGAGCGACGAGGCGCTGCGGGCCAAGACCGAGGAGTTCAAGCAGCGCGTCGCCGGCGGCGAATCGCTGGACAAGCTGCTGCCGGAAGCTTTCGCCACCGTGCGCGAGGCGGCCAAGCGCGTGCTGGGCATGCGCCACTACGACGTGCAGATGATCGGCGGCATGGTGCTGCATTCGGGCCGCATCGCCGAAATGCGCACGGGTGAAGGCAAGACCCTGGTCGGCACCTTGCCGGTGTACCTCAATGCGCTGGAAGGCAAGGGCGTGCACGTGGTCACGGTCAATGACTACCTGGCTCGCCGCGACTCGGCGCAGATGGGCAAGCTCTATAGCTTCCTGGGCCTGAGCACGGGCGTGGTGTGGCCGGGCATGGACCACGCGGACAAGCATGCCGCCTACGCTTCCGACATCACCTACGGCACCAACAACGAATTCGGCTTCGACTACCTGCGCGACAACATGGCGCTCAGCAAGGACCAGCGCTACCAGCGCGGCCTGCACTACGCCATCGTCGACGAGGTGGATTCGATCCTGATCGACGAGGCGCGCACCCCGCTGATCATTTCCGGCCCGGCCGAGGATTCCCCGCAGCTGTACATCGCGGTGAACAAGATCGTGCCCAAGATGATCCGTCAGGAGAAGGAAGACGGCGCGGGCGATTACTGGGTCGACGAGAAGCAGAAGCAGGTGCACCTGTCCGAAGAGGGCATGTCGCACGCGGACGAACTGCTTCACGAGGCCGGCGTCATCGATGCCGACAGCGGCCTGTACGACACCAAGAATCTGGCTGCGGTGCACCACCTCAATGCCGCCTTGCGCGCCAACGCGATCTACCACCGCGACGTGGACTACATCGTCCGCGACGGCGAGGTGGTGATTGTCGACGAATTCACTGGCCGCACGCTGCCGGGCCGCCGCTGGTCGGATGGCCTGCACCAGGCGGTGGAAGCGAAGGAAGGCGTGCCGATCCAGCGCGAGAACCAGACGCTGGCGACCATCACCTTCCAGAACCTGTTCCGCATGTACAAGAAGCTGGCCGGCATGACCGGTACGGCGGACACGGAAGCCTACGAATTCCAGCAGATCTACGGCCTGGAAGTGGTGGTGATTCCCACCCACAAGCCGATGATCCGCCAGGACAACCCGGACATGGTCTTCCTTGGTCAGCAGGCCAAGTACCGTGCGGTCATCGAGGACATCAAGGACTGCAACAAGCGCGGTCAGCCCGTGCTCGTGGGCACCACGTCCATCGAAGTGTCCGAGCTGCTGTCGAACCTGCTGCGCAAGGACAAGATCGCGCACGAAGTGCTCAACGCGAAGCAGCACGAGCGCGAAGCGCACATCGTGGCCCAGGCCGGCGCGCCGGGTTCGGTGACCATCGCCACCAACATGGCAGGTCGCGGCACCGACATCGTGCTCGGCGGCAGCCTCGAGGCGGCGCTGGCTGCGCTGCCGGAAGATGCCTCCGAGACCGAGCGCGCGAAGGTCAAGTCCGACTGGAAGAAGCGCCACGAACAGGTGCTCACCTCGGGCGGCCTGCACATCGTTGGCACCGAGCGCCACGAGTCGCGTCGCATCGACAACCAGCTGCGTGGCCGCTCCGGCCGCCAGGGTGACCCGGGCTCTTCCCGCTTCTACCTGTCGCTGGAAGACAACCTGCTGCGCATCTTCGCTGGCGACTGGGTCGGCCGTTGGATGCGCATGTTCGGCATGAAGGAAGAGGATGCGCTGGAAGACCGCATGGTCAGCCGGCAGATCGAAAAGGCGCAGCGCAAGGTCGAGCAGCACAACTTCGACATCCGCAAGCACCTGCTGGAGTTCGACGACGTCGCCAACGACCAGCGCAAGGTGATCTACAGCCAGCGCGACGAGCTGCTGGTGGTGGATGACGTGTCCGACACCATTGCCGACATCCGTGACGCCGTGGTCAGCGATCTCGTGCAGCGTTACGTGCCGGCGGAAAGCATCGACGAGCAATGGGATCTCGCCGGCCTCGATCGCGAGCTGGAAAGCGAGTTCGGCCTGTCGCTTCACCTCAAGGCATGGGTCGAGCAACAGCACGAGATCGACGACAAGATGATCCTCGAGCACGTGCGTGACTCGGTGGAGCAGCTGTTCAAGACGAAGGAGCAGCAGATCGGCAGCGACACCATGCGCCAGCTTGAAAAGCACATCATGCTCAGCGTGGTGGACAACGCCTGGAAGGAGCACCTGGCGAGCATGGATTACCTGCGCCAGGGCATCTATCTGCGTGGCTATGCGCAGCAGCAGCCGAAGCAGGAGTTCAAGCGTGAGTCGTTCTCGCTGTTCTCCACCATGCTCGATCGCATCAAGAGCGAAGTGGTGCAGATGCTGGCGCGTGTGCGCATCCGCAGCGAGGAAGAAGTCGCCGCGATGGAAGCCGAGCAGCAGCGGCTCGCCGAGCGCCTGCAGCGCCAGATGTTGGCCAGCGGCGGTGGCGCTCCGGTGGGAGCCTTGGGCGCCGATCCGGAAGCCGTGGCGGCGGGCAGCATGGCCGCGCCGGCGGCGAGCGCGCATGACGGTCCGCGCGTGGGGCGCAACGATCCCTGCCCGTGTGGCTCGGGCAAGAAGTACAAGCACTGCCACGGGCAGCTGTCCTGATCAAAAGAAACCCCGCCGCGGCGGGGTTTCTTTTTGCCTGGGTTTCCTGCTGCAGGGGCGCACCCTGTGCTCGACCGACTTTGCAGCGGTCGTCGAGGTCGCGCCTCAGTCGCCGCCACCCGGCACGCGCTTGCGCGTCGGCTCGGCATCAACGGAGATGTACTGCGGCTCTTCGCTGTCCAGCCGCATGGCGGTGAGCTGGCCACCCCAGACGCAGCCGGTGTCGATGGCGTAGATGCCCATGCCGGACATGCGGCCCAGCGCCGACCAGTGGCCGCAGACGATGCGGGTTTCGCGCCGGCGCATGCCAGGCACTTCGAACCACGGATACATGCCAGGCTTTTGCGTGCCGGGGATACCCTTGCTTTCGAAGTCGATGCGGCCCTGCACGTCGCAGTAGCGCATGCGGGTGAGCGTATTGATCGATGCGCGCATGCGCTCGATACCTTGCAGGCGGCTGGTCCAGGCCGCAGGGCGATTGCCGAACAGGTTCTTCAGCAGGCGCGGGTGGCGCGGGCTGCCGAGCTCACGTTCGATCTCCTGCGCGGCGCGCTGCGCCTGGCGCAGTGTCCACGAGGGCGCGAGGCCGGCATGCACCATGGTCCAGTTGAGCTGTTCGTCGAGGTGCAGCAGCTTCTGAGAGCGAAGCCACTCCATCAGTATTGGCGCGTCATCGGCGAACAGCACTTCGCGCAGTTCCGGGTTCACCTTGGACTGCGCCTCGGGGCGCCGCTGGGCGATCGCCAGCAGGCTCAGGTCATGGTTGCCCAGCGTGACGATGGATTGCTCGCGCAGCCCGTGGATCAGCCGCAGCGTATCCAGCGACTGGCCGCCGCGATTCACCAGGTCGCCGCAAAACCACAGGCGGTCACTGGAGGGATCGAAGCGGAGCTTGTCGAGCAGGCGCTGGAGTTCGGGATAGCATCCCTGCACATCGCCGATTGCGTACGTAGCCATCAGTGCAGGGTACGCGGGATGGAGAGGGTGAACGGCGGGATCGGCGCCTCGAAATGCGTGCCGTCGTCGGCCAGCATCTGGTAGCTGCCCTGCATCACGCCCACACTGGTCTCCAGCACGGCGCCGGAGGTGTACTCGTATTCGTCGCCCGGGCGGATCCACGGCTGCTCGCCGACCACGCCCTCACCTTCGACCTCTTCGACCTTGCCGTTGCCGTCGGTGATGATCCAGTGCCGGGTCAACAGGCGCGCGGGAACATCGCCCGCGTTATGCAGGGTGATCGTGTAGGCGAAAACGTAGCGGTTGTCGCCGGGACGGGATTGGTCGGGGACAAAGCGGGGAACGACCTGCACGTCGATCGTGTAGGAAGATCTTTCATTCATGCCGCGATTGTACGGGTTGTCGCGCCGCATGGGGCAAGCTTGCGGGCGATGGGCTGAATCGTGGCCAGCCACGTGGCGGGCCCTGCACGATCATTCCGCGGCGACGCGTGCGAGGCGCACGTAGTCCTGCGGCGAGAGGGTTTCGGCGCGAGCCTTGGGATCCACGTCGGCCGCCATGATGGCCTGCGCATCCATGACATTCTTCAGCGCATTGCCCAGCGTCTTGCGTCGTTGCGCGAAGGCGGCCTTCACGATCGTGTGGATGCGCGCAGGGTCGGCATCGGGCAGTTGATCCGCTCCCAGCGGCGTCATCCGCACCACGGCCGAATCGACCTTCGGCGGCGGACGGAACGCGCCCGGCGGCACCACGAACAGCGGTTCGACGCGGCACACCAGTTGCAGCATCACCGAAAGCCGGCCGTAGACCTTGCTGCCGGGTTCGGCGGCCATGCGGTCCACGACTTCCTTCTGCAGCATGAAGTGCATGTCCTGGATGGCGTGCGCATGCTCGACGCAGTGGAACAGGATCGGGCTGGAGATGTAGTAGGGCAGGTTGCCCGCGATGCGCAGGCGCTCCACGCCGTGGCGATGGGCGAGCGCGGTGAAGTCGACCTTGAGCACGTCCGAATGGATGACACTCAGTTCGCCCACGCTGGCGGCGCGCGCCTTCAGGTCCGGGATCAGGTCGGTGTCGAGTTCGATCGCGGTGAGTTTGCCCGCGGCGGCGAGCAGCGGCAGCGTCAGCGCGCCTTCGCCGGGGCCGATCTCCACCACGAAGTCGTCCGCGCGCGGCGAGATCGCGCTGACGATGCGCTCGATGTAGCGCTTCTCGTGCAGGAAGTGCTGGCCGAAGCTTTTCTTGGGGCGGGCGTTCATGGTGAGGGCATGCTGCAAGGGTATGAGAGGGCGAAGCGATCAGGCGGCGCCAAGGGCTGCCGCGCGGCGTCGTTCGGCCAGCGTCAGCGCCATGCGTGCGGCGGCGATCAGGCTGGACGGGTCGCCGCGGCCGGTGCCGGCCAGATCCAGGGCGGTGCCGTGGTCGACCGAGGTGCGGATGAAGGGCAGCCCCAGGGTGAGGTTGACCGTGCGGTCGAACGCTTCGCTCTTGAGCACGGGCAGGGCTTGGTCGTGGTACATCGCCAGCACGGCGTCGTAGCGCTCGCGCTGGTTGGGCACGAAGGCCGTATCGGCGGGCAACGGGCCGAGCAGGTGCAGGCCTTCGGCGCGCAGGCTGTCGAGCAGCGGGATCACCGTGTCGATCTCTTCACGGCCGAGATGGCCGCCTTCGCCAGCGTGCGGATTGAGGCCCAGCACCGCGATGCGCGGATCGGCCAGGCCGAACTTGGCCTGTAGCTCGCGGTGGACAATGCGCAGCACGCGCCCCAGCCCGTCGCGGGTTATGGCCGCGGGCACCGCCGACAGTGGCAGATGGGTGGTGGCCAGCGCCACGCGCAGCTCCGGGCTAGCCAGCATCATCACCACCTCGGCGCCGGCGCGTTCGGCGAAGAACTCCGTGTGACCACTGAAGCGGATGCCCGCTTCGTTGATTGAGGACTTCTGCAGCGGCGCGGTGACCACGGCGGCGTAGCGTCCCGCCTGGCAACCATCGGCAGCCTCGGCAAGGGTGGCCAGCACGTGCCGGGCATTCGCCGGATCCGGCTGGCCGGGCACTTCCGGGACGGCCAACGGAATGTGGCGAACCCGGAGCTGACCCGGGCGGCGCTCGAACACTGGCGCGCCATCGTCGTCGATCAGCTCCACGGCCAGGTTGCAGCGAGCCGCGGCGCGCTCCAGCAGGCTGCGGTCGGTGAGCGCAATGAAATTGGCCGCCAGCGGAGTGGCGGCCAATCGGATCAGGAGTTCGGGGCCGATCCCCGCCGGCTCACCTGCGGTGACAGCCAGCGGGGGCAGGGCGTGAGCGTTCACGCGGCCTCAGGAGGACTTGGCGCCCTGCTGCTGGTTGGGCTCACGCAGCTCGGGGACAAGGATGTTGACGTAGGCGCTGGAGCGCATCTCGCGCAGGTAGTCATCGTAGGCCTGCTCGGCCTTGCGGTTGCCGATCGCCTGACGGGCCTGGTTGCGGGACATCTCGTCGGTGCGGTCGCTCTGGCGGCTGCCCAGGCGCTCCAGGATGTGCCAGCCGGCCTCGCTCTGGAACGGCGGGGCGACCTGGTCGTCCTTCAGATCGGCCACCTTCTGGCCGATGATCGAACCCCAGTCACCCTGCATGAACCAGCCCATGTCGCCGCCGTTGTTGGCGGTGGTGTCGTCCTTGGAGTACTCCTTGGCCAGCTTGGCGAAGTCCTCATGCTTGCTGACGATGCGGTTGTACAGGTCCTCGGCCTTCTGGTGGGCCTGCTCCGGGGTCACCAGCTCGCTCGGGCGGATCAGGATCTGGCGGGCGTGGAATTCCTGCACCACCTGGCGGCTCGGGGCGCGCTGCTCGACCAGCTTGAGGATGTGGAAGCCGGTCGGGCCGCGCATGGCCGGGGTGATGTCACCGGGCTTCATGTTCGAGACCGCCTCGGCGAACGCCGGCGGGATTTCGTCCATGCGGCGCCAGCCCAGGTCACCGCCCTCCAGGGCGTCCTGGGCGTCGGAGAAGCGGATCGCCGCGGCGTGGAAGTCCATGCCGCCCTTGATGGCGTCCATGGTCTGGGCGGCCTTGTCCTGGGCCGCCTTGATGTCGGCGGCGCTGCCGCCGGCCGGCACGCTGATCTGGATGTGGGCCAGGTGGACCTCGCCCGCCTTGTAGCTCGGGCTGGCCAGCATGTTGTTGATTTCGCTGTCGGTGATGGTCACCTGGTCGCGGATCACGCTGTCATGCAGGCGCTGCACGGTCAACTGCTCGGACAACTGCTTGCGGAACGCGGCGAAGCTGCCACCGCTCTGTTCCACGGCGGCGCGGAGCTGCTCCGGGGTCATGTGGTTCTGCTGGGCCACGGCGGCCACGGCCTGGTCCACGTCGGCGTCGGACACGCGGACGCCCTGGTCCTCGGCGCGCTGCACCTGCAGGCGCATCAGGATCAGGCGGTCCAGCACCTGGCGGCGCAGCACGTCGATCGGGGGCAGCTGGCCGGGGTTGCTGGCGTACTGCTGCTGCACGGAACGTACAGCCTCATCCAGGTCGCTCTGCAGGATCACGCCCTCGTCCACCACCGCCACGATACGGTCGAGCGGCTGCTTGCCGGAAGCCGCCTGCGGCAACAGCTGGGCATGGGTGGGCAGGGCGGTCGCGGTGGCGATCGCGAGCAGGAAAAACGCGAAGGGCTGCTTCATCAGTCGGGGGGCCTTCAATCGCCGGAGGCGACAGGGAAGTTATTGATAACCAAGAATACCACTGCGCAGGACGTTTTCGGACTGACCGCTGAAGTTGCCCATGCCCTTGAACTCGACTTCCAGCATCACGGCGGTGTTGGCCGAGCCCACGGCGGTGGTGACGTTGTAGGTATTGACGTAGTGCCGTGCGATCAGGCGCAAAGCCACACAGCAGCTGTCGTACTGGACACCGGCGTCAGCTTCGATCGTCTGATCGGTCAGCGTCGAATAGGTCCAGCGTCCGATCAGACGCCAGCGGTCAGTGAGCGAGTAGACCGCGGAAGCGTCATATTGTTCCAGCAGCGGCTGGTTCGTGCCCGGCGTACGGCGAAAGCGGTAGGAGAAGTTGACGATGCCGTAGTCCGACAGGCGGTGCTGGATGCCGATGGCGCCCAGGTCGGTCATGCGGGTGTTGGGATTCCACTGGTATTGCGACGTCAGGCGCCAGTCGTCGTTCAGCTGGGTGGTCAGGTCGATCGCATAGTCCGATCCGGACCAGTTGGTCGCCGTCGGGATCGTGGTGTTGCCGTTGGGGACCTGCACCCGCTGCTGGGTGAAGTAGCGAATCTGGCCGAAGCTGGCGGACAGCCGTTCCACGCCGTTGTCGTCGAGCAGCCGGCTGGTCAGCATCGCGCTCAAGTTGTTCGCGTTGATCTGGCGGTCGGCGCCCGAATAGGTGTTGGTGGTGAACAGCTGCCAGGTGTCGAACGACATCAGGTTGGTGTCGAACAGCGGGATGTTGTCCTGGTTCCGGTACGGCACGTACAGGTAGTACAGCCGCGGCTCCAGCGTCTGCGTGTAGGCGGTGCCGAACAGCGAGGTGCTGCGGTCGAAGATCAGGCCGGTGTCCAGGTCGACCACGGGCAGCGAACGGCTGGGCGAGTTGGTGGTGAAGGGCGAGGTCTGGCCCGGATTCAGGAGGCTGTAGAAGCCGTATTGCTGATAGTTGCCGGTCAGGTCGTAGCCGGTGTAGCGATAGGCGACCTTCGGGCGCACGAACCACGCCGCGCCCTGGAAGTTCGCCGAGACATAGGGATACAGGTCCAGGCGGTTGCCCTCGACCGAGTCGGGCCGGCGGAAAGCGACCGCTTCGTTGTTGGCGCCGACCTCCAGCCAGGTGTTGATCGGCCAGTCCACGTTGAAGGTGCCGCGCGGCCAACGCTTGTACTGCACCGAGGTGTCCGGCAACGAGTAGTCGACGTTCTGGTAGTAGTCCGCGCCAATCGAGGCATTCCAGAACGCCTTGCCCCACATGCCGCCGCCTCCGACGTAAGCATTCGAGGGCAGCTGACCGATGGTGGCGGTGAACAGGTCGTTGCCGAAGTCGCGCATGTAGTTGCGGTCGGACGCCAGGTTGATGCTGGTGGAGAAATTGAACGGCCCGTAGAGGTGGGTCAGGTCGTTCAACTTGAGCAGCCAGCGATCGGTATTCTTGGTATTGATCAGGCTGTCCGGGTCGTTGGAGCCCTGATCATTGGGCAGGAACTCCAGATTCACCTGACCGGTACTGCCCGGCACCACATAGCGGAACTCGCTGGCGAGCATGAAGCCGCGGTCGGTGTAGATGCGCGGGTCCAGCGTGGCGTCGTAGTTCGGCGCCAGGTTGAGGTAGTACGGCGCGCTGAGCATGAAGCCCGAGCGGCTGGAGTTGCCGATCGAGGGCGTGAGGAAGCCGGTCTTGCGCTCGTCGTTGATCGGGAACGTGAAGGTCGGCAGCCAGAAGAACGGCACGCCGTGCAGGTACATGGTGGCGTCGTGCGCGGTGCCTTCACCGGTTTCCTTGTCCATGCGGATGTCTTTCGCACGGATCTCCCACGTCCGATCGTCGATGTCGCAGGTGGAGTAGGTCGCCTGGATGTAGCGGCTGCGCTGGTCGTCCAGCATCTGGCCCTGGACCGCCACGCCGCTGCCGCGATTGGTCAGCATCTGGTAGGCGACATTGTCGGCGGTGGCGGTGCTGGCATCCTGGTTGCCGCGCATGTGGTCGGCGGACACCAGCTGCCCTACCTCCTGGTAGCGCACGTTGCCGCGTGCGTCATAGTCGGTGGTGTCGTCGTTGTAATCAGCGACGTCCGCCTGCAGGCGCTGGTCGGCACGCTCAACCTTCACCTGGCCTTCCAGGTGGTACACCGTCTGGTTGGCGCCGTCCACGCGCTCGGCGGTGACGTAGGTGTTGGAAGTGTCGCGAACCGAGCTGTCCTTGCTCAGCGTGGGGTCGTAGAACCCCAGCATGTCGTTGGGACGGCACAGGTTGTAGTTGACCGGCCGAGGGTTGCAACGGAACGTGCCAAGCGGGCAGGTGGACATCTCCGGCGTCCGCCGCGCCGGCGTGGCCGGCACGGTCGCGGGGGCCGGCTCCTGCGCCTGGGTCGGAGCCGCCGGCGCGGACTGGTCGGGGGCAGACTGAGCTTCCACCGGCCCGCCGAACAGGGCTAGCGCGGCAGCGACCGCCAACAGGCGGCGCGGGGGCAGGTGGCGCGAAGTCAGCTTGGGCGTCACGATGGCAGTCTGTCGGCTGGGAGGCTCGTAAAACTAACAGAAAGCCCCTATGGACGGCAGTTGGATGGAGCCATCGACGAGGAGAATTCGGCGTGAACGAGCAGAAACCCGGCAGGACCGACGAGCAGTGGCGATCGGCGCTGACGCCGGAACAATATGCGGTATGCCGTTGCTCGGCGACCGAGCCGCCGTTCAGTGGCAAGTGGTATCGCCACAAGGCCGCAGGTACCTACGTGTGCGTCGCCTGCCGCGCCCGGCTGTTCGCTTCCGAGGCCAAGTACGACTCAGGCTCCGGCTGGCCAAGCTTCTTCCAGCCGCTGGCGCGTGCCGCGATCAGCCTGCAGCAGGACGAGAGCCATGGCATGCGCCGCACCGAGGTGCGTTGCGCGACGTGCGCCTCGCACTTGGGGCATGTCTTTCCCGATGGTCCCAAGCCGACCGGCCTGCGCTACTGCATCAACTCGGTGGCGCTGGACTTCATCCCCGGCTAAGGCGGGGCTTATTCCATCAACGCCGTAACGTGCGCCGCCACGCTCGTGGCCAGGGCGAGCAGGTTGTAGCCGCCTTCCAGGCTCGAAACCAGGCGACCCTCGGCGTGGGCGTCGGCGACGTCGCGCAGGCGTCCGGTGATCCAGGCGTAGTCCTCGCTGCCGAGGCGCAAGTCCGCTAGTGGGTCGTTGCGGTGGGCGTCGAAGCCAGCGGACACCAGCAGCAGCTGCGGTCGGAAGGCATGGATGCGCGGCAGCAGGGCGCCTTCCCACAGCTCGCGAAATTCGTAGGAGCCGTCGCCCGGCGATAGCGGGGCGTTGACGATGTTGCCCACGCCACGTTCGTCTTCGCGGCCGCTGTCCGGATACAGCGGCATCTGGTGGCTGGATATGAACAGCACACGAGACTCTTTGTCGAAGATGTCCTGGGTGCCGTTGCCGTGGTGCACGTCGAAGTCGGCGATGGCCACGCGCTTGAGTCCATGTACGGCGATGGCATGAGCGGCCGCCACGGCCACGTTGTTGAACAGGCAGAAACCCATCGCGCGATCGGGTGTGGCGTGGTGCCCGGGCGGACGTACCGCACAGAAGGCCTGGCCGCCGGCGGCCAGCACGGCGTCGACGGCGGCGACCGCCGCTCCGGCCGCGTGCAAGGCAGCCTCGGCCGAGCCGGGCGACATCAGGGTGTCTTCGTCCAGCCGCACCGTGCCGTTCTCCGGCGTGGCAGCCAGAATGCGGTCGACGTGCTCGGGCGTGTGCACGCGCAACAGCTGCTCGCGCGTGGCGCGCGGCGCTTCGATGCGATCAAGCGCGGCGAAGCGGTCGTGATCGAGCGCCTGCAGCACGGCGCGCAGGCGCGCCGGCGATTCGGGTTGGTCCGGGCCGGGGTCGTGCTGCAGGCAGCTGGCGTGGGTGTAAAGCCGCAGCATCGGGTGACTCAGCTCGACTTGCGGCGGCGCTCGTGCTGCCACAGCACTTCGCCATGGCCGCTGGCGCGGGCCAGCACGCGGCAAACCACGAACAACAGGTCGGACAGACGGTTGAGGTAACGCTGCGCCTGCGGGCGCACGTCCTCCACGCGACCCAGCGCGATGACTTCGCGCTCGGCGCGTCGGCACACCGTGCGGGCCAGGTGGCAGCACGAGGCGGCCATACCACCGCCGGGCAGGATGAAGTCCTTCAGCGGCGGCAGCGGATCGTTGAAGCCATCGAGCACCTGTTCCAGCCACTCGATGTCCTGATCATGGACCATGGCCATGCCCGGGATGCACAGCTCGCCACCCAGGTCGAACAGGTCGTGCTGCACCTGGGTCAGCGCCTCGCGCACCTCGTCGCTCACGCCGTCGGAGGCCAGCACCATGCCGATGGTGCTGTTGAGTTCGTCGACGGTGCCGTAGGCGCCGACGCGCAGCGAATCCTTGGCGACGCGCGAACCGTCACCCAGTCCGGTGCTGCCGTCGTCGCCGGTGCGCGTGTAGATCTTCGAGAGGCGATTACCCATGGTGTTCAGCGCGCCGAGTGGGTGTGCCCGGCGTGGCCGAGCGAACGGGCCAGCTGCGAGGCGAGCGCATGGAGCACCAGGCCAAGCACGACATACAGCGCCGTGGTCTGCAGGAAGAACAGGTACCAGTCACCCAGGTTGCCGACCCATGCGCCGACGCTGCGCGGCTGCGGCACGCTGTTGCTCAGCCAGTAGAAGCTGCCGTTGGAGATCACGTAGCAGGCGGCCCAGCTCGCCAGCAGCGCGCCGGCGGCGCGGGCAAGGCTGCTTACGTTGAAGCCCAGCGGCTTGCGCGCCAGCCAGCTGCCGCCCAGCCAAAGGCTGAAGTACGACGGCACCAGGAACCAGTAGGCCGCCGACACGCAGTAGTGCTCCCAGAAGTTGATGCCCTGGCTGCTGATCACCAGGTAGTCGATCAGCACCGCCTCGGCGATCAGCAACGGGAAGGCCCAGCGCGCCGAACCGCGCAACCAGAAGCCGGCCAGGAAGAAGATGCCCCACGAGGCGTCCCACACGTCGTGATGGAACAGGGAAAGGTGCACGCGGGTGGCGGCCATCACCAGAGCGAGGGCCAGGAAGATGCCAAGTCGCTGGTTTCGCGTCGTAGCCATGAGTTGCTCCAGAGTGTTGCGCCAAGGGCAGAGCGGAAGTCTATCGCAACTGGGTGGGGTCTGACCTGAGCCAGCGCGTATCATGCAACCCCATGACTACCCCACCCACTTCCGTCGGCGCCCCCGGCCGATCACCGGTCCTCATCATCGGCGGCGGCCTGGTCGGCGCCAGCCTGGCTATCGCGCTCGACGCGGCCGGCATCGATGCCGTGATGGTCGAGGCGGCCGCGCCCCGCGTGGGCGAGCAGCCGAGCTACGACGAACGCAACCTCGCGCTGGCGCGCGCCACCGTGAACGGCCTCAGTGCGATCGGCGTGTGGAAACACGCGGCCGCGCAGGCCACGCCGATTCGTCACATCCACGTCACGCGCGCCGGGGAGTTCGGCAGCGTTCGGCTCGACGCCGAGCGCCACGGCGTGGATGCACTGGGGTGGACCCTGCCGGCGCGAGAACTGGGCGCGGCCCTGTTGCGCCGCCTCGACGAGTGCACGCGGCTGCGACGCCTGGCGCCGGCGAAGCTTGCCGCGCTCGAGCCGCGGGACGATGGCTGGCGGGCCATCATTAATACTGGCGAAGGCGAACTCACCATCGACACGCCGCTGCTGGTCGGCGCCGATGGCACGGCCTCCTTTGTCCGCGAGCGGCTGGGCATCGGCGCCGAACGCCACGACTATGGACAGACCCTGTTCGTCTGCACCGTGACGCCCGAGCGCGATCACGCCGGCCGCGCCTACGAACGTTTCGCCGACGATGGCCCGGTAGCGCTGCTGCCGCTGGCGGGGCGGCGTTGCGGACTGGTGCTCACCGTGCCGGGCGAGGACGCCGACGCCGTGGCCGCGCTGGATGACGACGCCTTCGTCGCGTTCGCCCAGCAGCGGTTTGGCTGGCGGCTCGGTCGCCTGACCCGTCCCGGCAAGCGCCATGCGTATCCGATACAGCGCGTGGCGGCCAGCGTGCTGGTGGCGCCGCGCGCAGTGCTGGTGGGCAACGCGGCGCAGACCATCCATCCGATCGGCGCGCAGGGCTTCAACCTTGGATTGCGTGACGCGCTCACCCTGGCCGAGTTGCTGGCCGATGCCGCCGATCCCGGCGCCGAGGCGCTGCTGGCGCGCTACGCGGAGCGACGCGCCAGCGACCGTGAAGGCACCATGGCGATGAGTCATGGCCTGATCCAGCTGGCCTGCCTGCCACAACCCTTGCTCGGCCCAGTGCGCTCGCTGGCCATGCTGGCGTTGGATCGCGTTCCTCCTCTTCAAGGGCTGCTCGCCAGGCGCGGGATGGGATTTCGCGGCGAGCCGCCGCGCGCCGTGCTGGAGCGACTGCCATGAATTCGACACCGATGATGCGCGGCGAAAGCGCGCGCCGACGTGGCCCTGCCCTTGATGTGGCGGTGGTGGGCGGTGGCATGGTCGGGGCCGCCACGGCCTTGGCGCTGGCGAGGGCCGGCTTCGCCACCGCACTGGTCGAGGCGCGGGCGCCGGCGCCCTGGTCGGCCGACGACGAAGTGGATCTGCGCGTGGTCGGACTGGCGCCGTCCTCCATTGCTCTGCTCGATGAGTTGGACGTGTGGACGTCCATCCGCGAATCGCGGGCAGGTCCCTACACGCACATGCATGTCTGGGATGCCGCCAGCGGCGCCGCGATCCACTTCGATGCGGCTGCCGAGGGGCGCGACCTGCTCGGCTACATTGTCGAGAACAATCTGGTGCAGTGGCGCCTGTGGCAGGCGCTGGAGCACGCCGGTGTACGGCGCGTCTGCCCGGCCAAGGTCAGTGCTTACGACGTGTTGGAAGACCGCGTGCAGCTCACGCTGGATGGCGCCGAGACAGACGTGCTTTCCGCTCGGTTGCTGGTGGCCGCCGATGGCGCCGGCTCGCCCTTGCGTGCGCTGGCTGGCATCCCGACCAAAGGCCGCGACTATGCCCAGCGTGGCGTAGTGGCTCACGTAAGCACCGAGCGCCCGCACGAAGGTACGGCGTGGCAGCGTTTCCTCGACACCGGGCCGCTGGCGCTGTTGCCGCTGGCGGATGGCCGCAGTTCGATCGTGTGGTCGCTGCCGGAGGCGGAGGCCCAGCGCGTGCTCGGCCTCGACGACGCGAGCTTCCTCGAAGAGCTGGGCGTGGCGAGCGACTTCCGTCTGGGCCGCATCACCGGCAGCACGCCGCGCGCGGCGTTCCCGCTCAAGCTGCAACTGGCCGAGAGCTACCAGGCCGAGCGCTTCGTGTTGCTTGGCGACGCGGCGCACACGGTGCATCCGTTGGCCGGGCAGGGCGTGAACCTGGGGTTGCGCGACGTCGCCGAACTTCGCGACACGTTGGTGGACGCGCGCGATGACGGGCAAGACATCGCCGCAGCCCACGTGCTGCGCCGCTATGCACGTCGCCGGCGCAGCGCCGACACGCTCGATGCGCTCGGCTTCGATGCACTCGCGCGCGTCTACGGCTGGCGTTCGCCCCTGCTGGTGGCTGCACGCGGCCTCGGCGTGCGCCTGGTCGACAAGCTTTCGCCCTTGAAGCGCCGGCTCGCGGAGCACGCCGCCGGGCTTTGAACCGTCCTGTCCCTACCGCTCAAGGAGTGCACGTCATGCGTATTGCCCGACTTTGCTGTGCGTTGTTGCTGTCCGGTATGGCCTTCGCTGCGCAGGCGAAGATGGTGCACAAGCCGGTGGAGTGGAGCCAGGACGGCGTCACCTTCCACAGCGTGCTCGTGTACGACGATGCGGTCGCCACCAAGCGGCCGGGTCTGGTGATGGTGCCGAACTGGTACGGCGTGAACGATCAGGCGCTGAAGAAGGCCGACGGCATCGCCGGCAAGGACTACGTCATCCTGGTCACCGACATGTACGGCGCGAAGGTGCGACCGACCAGCGACGAGCAGGCGCAGGCTGCGGTCAAGCCGCTGTATTCCGATCGCGCGCTGATGCGCAAGCGCGTCAACCTGGCGCTGGACCAGCTCAAGGCCCAGGCCAAGGACGCGCCTATCGACCTCGGAAAGCTGGCGGCGATCGGCTTCTGCTTCGGCGGCTCGGCGGTGCTGGACCTGGCCCGCAGTGGCGCCGACATCGCCGCGGTGGTCTCCTTCCACGGCGGGCTGAAGACCGACGACCCGTCACTGGCCAAGCAGATCAAGGCGCGCGTGCTGGTGATGAACGGCGCCGACGACAAGGGGACCATGCCCGATGCCGACGCGTTCATGGACGAGATGCGTGGTGGCAAGGCTGACTGGCAGTTCGTGGTGTTCGGCAACACGGTGCATTGCTTCACCGAGACCGACCAGCACAAGGAAGGCTGCATGTACGACGAACGCTCCGCGGCGCGCAGCTACCGCCTGATGCGCGACTGGTTGCACGGGGCGTTCACGGGCACGCCGTAAGTCATGCGCAAGGCGCCGGGTCGCGCATCCAGTGCGCGACCCGGATAGCGGCAGGGTCAGAAGCTGCGCTGCACCGAGTAGTCCGCCAGCGTCGCCATCGCTTCGCGCCATGGCGAATCCGGCAGCGCGCGCAATGCGTCGCGGGCGGCGTCGGCGTGGAGCACCGCGCGTGCATGCGTGCGCTCGAGCGCGCCGGAATCGCGGATGGCGGCGATGATGCGGTCCAGCGAATCCAGGCCGCCGTGCTCGATGGCGTGGCGCAGTGACTGGCGCTGGTCGCCGTCGGCCTTTTGCAGGGCGTAGATCAGCGGCAGGGTCGGCTTGCCCTCGGCCAGGTCGTCGCCGATGTTCTTGCCCAGCGTGCCGGCGTCGCTGACGTAGTCCAGCAGGTCGTCGGCGATCTGGAAGGCGTAGCCCAGCTCCATGCCGTAGCGGCGCAGCGCAGCGATCTGCTCGGTCGGCAGGCCGCCCAGCAGGCCGCCCAGTTCGGTGGCGGCGGCGAACAGCACGGCGGTCTTGCGCTCGATCACCGCCAGGTAGGCGGCCTCGTCCACGTCGGCGTTGCCGATGTTCAGCAACTGCAGCACCTCGCCTTCGGCGATGGTGTTGGTGGTGTCGGCGAGGATGCGCATGATGCGCATGTCGTCCACCTCGACCATCATCTGGAATGAGCGCGAATACAGAAAGTCGCCGACCAGCACGCTGGCGGCGTTGCCCCACAGCGCATTGGCGGTCTTGCGGCCGCGGCGCAGGTCCGACTCGTCCACCACGTCGTCGTGGAGCAGGGTGGAGGTGTGGATGAACTCGATCACCGCGGCCAGCTTAATGTGGTCCTCGCCGCGGTAGCCGGCCGCATTGGCCGCCAGCACGTGCAGCATCGGGCGCAGGCGCTTGCCGCCGCCGGCGATGATGTGGTCGGCGATCTGGTTGATCAGCACGACGTCCGAGGACAACCGGGAGCGGATCAGCGTGTCGACCCGTTGCATGTCTCCGGCGGCGAGCTGCTTGACGGCGGCAAAGTCGGCGGTACGGCGGGTGTCGGCGTGAGTCGTGGTCATGAGGCAGTCGCGGCGTCGTATTTGCGCATTATAGAGAGTTGCAGGCGCAAGAACCCGCCGCGACACGCCACCACGGTCGGAATTGTGGGGTGAAACGTATAATCCGGGTCTGGTCCGCCTTCATAAGTCCTTCCGGTGAGCAAACTCTCTCCACTCGAGCGGCGCAGCGCCCTGACGCTCGCCTGCGTGATCAGCCTGCGATTGTTCGGGTTGTTCCTGATCATGCCGGTGTTTTCGCTCTATGCGCAGCGGATGCCCGACGCGACTCCCTGGCTGATCGGACTGGCCCTCGGCGTCTATGGCCTCGGCCAGGTGCTGCTGCAGATCCCGCTGGGCCTGCTGTCGGACCGCATCGGGCGCAAGCCGGCGATCACTTTCGGCCTGCTGGTGTTCGCCGCCGGTGGGCTCGTCGCGGCTTGTTCACATAGCCTGCTGGGGATCGTGGCCGGTCGCGCGCTGCAGGGCATGGGCGCGGTGGCGGGGGCGGGCACGGCGCTGGCCGCCGACCTCACGCGCGAAGAAAACCGCGGCAAGGTGATGGGCATCATCGGCGTGTCGATCGGCGTGGCGTTCCTGCTGGCCCTCATCCTGGGGCCGCCGCTGGAAGCCATCGGCGGCCTGTCCGGCCTGTTCGGCGCCACCTCGCTGCTGGCGCTGGCGGCGCTGGTGCTGCTGTGGCTTATCGTGCCCACCCCGGAGCGGCAGAAGGCGCCGGCCTCGGCCGCATTCGGCAGCGTACTGTCCATGCTGGGCGACGGGCGCATGCTGGTGCTGAATGGTTCGGTGTTCTTCCTGCACATGCTGCTCACGGCCAGCTTCGTCGGATTGCCGCTGCTGCTGGCCGACCGCCTGCACCTGCCGGTGGATCGCCATTGGCAGCTGTACCTGCCGGTGATGGTGATTGCCGCCCTGGTGATGGGCGGCTGCCTGCACCGCATGCGTGAGGTGGCGCAGAGCCTGCGCATTGTGGCGGTCTGCGTGGTGGCGATCGGTCTGGGCCTGCTGGGCTTTGCGCTTTCCGGCGATCACCTGATGGCGCTGGGCGTGGCGGCGGCGGTGTTCTTCTCGGCCTTCAACCTGCTGGAGGCGGCGCTGCCCAGCCTGGTCTCTCGGCTGGCGCCCGCACAACTGCGCGGGGCCGCCATGGGCGCCTATTCCACCAGCCAGTTCCTCGGCGCCTTCGTGGGCGGAGCAGTCGGTGGCGTGGCGCTGGGGCGAGTGGGCACGGATGGCGTGTTCTTCAGCGCCGCTGCGCTCACCCTGCTGTGGCTGCCGCTGGTGCTGCTGGGCGCCCGGCGTATCCAGGGCGGCGTGGCCGCCTCCGGACCGGTGGCCGAAGCGGCGCCCTGACGGCGGCGTGAAGGCGTCCGCTTGGCAGCGGGCGCGGTGGCGGTGTATCACAGGACAAGCGCGGCGCGAGCCGGGGCATGGAGCTCGCCTTGAAAGGGGATGCCGCGCATTCTGAATCCACCGAGGCGTATGCATGGCCGCCAGCCGTTTCCTCCGCTGCTCTTCCGTGGCGTGCATCGCCGCACTGGCCAGCCTGGCCGCGGGAGCTGTCTCGAGCGCCGACATCAGCCGGGGTGATCGCTACTCCGGTAACCCCTGGGCTTCACGCTCTCCCGTACTCGCGCAGCACGGCATGGCGGCGACCGAACAACCACTGGCGTCGCAGGTGGCGGTGGAGATCCTGCGCAAGGGCGGCAGCGCGGTGGATGCGGCGATTGCCGCCAATGCGGCGCTGGGACTGATGGAGCCGGTGCTCAATGGCATCGGCGGTGACTGCTTCGTCATCGTGTGGGACCCGAAAACGCGCAAGCTCTATGGCTACAACGGCTCCGGTACTTCGGCCAGGGGGCGCGACCTGGCGCAGATGACCGCCAAGGTGAAGGCCGCGTACGCCAAGGCCGGCCTGCCGGCCAAGGAGCACATTCCGCCGGTGGGTTCGTTGCCGGTCACCGTGCCGGGCACGGTCGACGCGTGGTTCGCCCTGCACGAGCGTTTCGGCAAGCTGCCGATGAGCGAGGATCTGGCCCCTGCGATCGCTTACGCGAAGGACGGCTTCCCGGTCACCCAACTGGTGGCGGCGTACTGGAAGACCAACTTCGCTACCTTCGAGCGCGAAAAGGGCCTGATCGAGGAACTGGAGAACGCGCGGCACACCTATCTGATCGATGGCCATACGCCAGCGGAAGGCGAGGTGTTCCGCAATCCCGACCTTGCCCGCACGCTGAGCCAGCTCGCCGAGGGCGGTCGCGACGCGTTTTACAAAGGGGCGATTGCGCACACCATCGATGCCTACTTCAAGCGCATCGGCGGTGACCTGCGCTACCAGGATTTCGCCGACTACCATGGCGAGTGGGTGACGCCGCAGTCAGTCAACTACCGCGGTTACGACGTCTACGAGCTGCCGCCGAACGGGCAGGGCTTCGCGGCGCTGGAGATGCTGCAGATCCTCAAGGGATTCGACCTGCGCAAGATGGGCGTGGGCAGCGCCGATGCCATCACCGCGATGCTGGAGGCCAAGCGGCTCGCCTATGAAGACCTGGCGACGTACTACGCCGATCCGCGTTTCGTCCATGTGCCCATGCACGGGTTGATTTCCGATGGTTACGCCGCGCAGCGTCGCGCGGAGATCCGCCTCGATCACGCCAACCCGGACATCGGCCCCGGTGATCCGCGCCTGTTTGATGGCGACACGACGTATTTCACCACGGCCGACAAGGACGGCATGATGGTCTCCATCATCCAGTCCAACTATCGCGGCATGGGTTCGGGGCTGGTGGCGGACGGGCTCGGTTTCATGTTCCAGGACCGTGGCGAGCTGTACTCGCTGGAGCCGTCCGCGGCCAACGTCTATGCGCCAGGCAAGCGGCCGTTCCACACCATCATCCCCGGCTTCGTGATCAAGGACGGCCAGCCATTCCTGGCCTTCGGCGTGATGGGTGGCGACATGCAGCCGCAGGCGCACGTCCAGGTGCTGGCGAACATCATCGATTTCGGCATGAACGTGCAGGATGCCGGCGACGCCGCGCGCTGGCGCCACTATGGCAACGCCGAGCCGACCGGCGAGCGCTCCCAGGGCATCGGTACGGTGGAGATGGAGTCGGGCTTCGACCCCGCGGTGAAGGCGGAGCTTGCCCGGCGCGGTTACAAGATCGTGCCCGGCACCGGCAATTTCGGCGGCTACGAGGCCATCCTGTTCGACCCTCGCCAGCATGTGTACTGGGGCGCCACGGAGATGCGCAAGGACGGCGAGGTGGTTGGTTACTGAGCGACCCGTCGAGGGGCGCGGCTCGCCCCGATGGTCGATTGTGTTCACGCCTGGGCGCCCCAATGATCGTGGAGGTTCCTGGCTTTGCCGGTCGAGGTTTCGATGTCCCACCACATCATCGAGTTGATCGCGCAATACGGCATCCTGCTGGTCTTCCTCAACGTGCTGGCGGAGCAGGCCGGCGCGCCGGTGCCGGCGGTGCCCACCATGCTGGTGGCTGGCGCCCTGGCGGCGACCGGCCGGCTGCCGCTGGCCGGGGTGGTGGCGGTGGCGCTGGTTGCCTGCCTGTTGGCTGACTTCGCGTGGTATGCCGCCGGCCGCCGCTTCGGTGGCGGGGTGATGCGCACGCTGTGCCGCATCTCGCTGTCACCCGATTCCTGCGTGAAGCAGTCGGAGCTTCGCTTCCAGCGCTGGCGTGGCGGCATGCTGCTGCTGGCCAAGTTCGTGCCCGGCCTGTCCACCGTGGCGCCGCCCCTGGTGGGCGCGATGGGCTTGCGACCGGCGTCGTTCGCGCTGTTCGATGGCCTCGGTTCGCTGTTGTGGGTGGGCGTCGCGGTGAGCCTGGGTTATGTCTTCGCCGGCCAGATCGACTACGTCCTGGACGCACTGGCCAATGCCGGTGGCGTCGCCCTCATGTTGCTTGGCTGTCTCCTGGCCCTCTACATCATCGCCAAGTGGTGGCAGCGCCACCGGTTGCTGCGCACCCTGCGCATGGCCCGCATATCGGTGGAAGAACTCAACAGCGCGATCAACGCCGGCAGCGCCCCGGTGGTGGTGGACGTGCGTTCGGACGCGGTTCGGCTGGTTGATTCCCGTGTGATCCCCGGCGCCTTGCTGGCTGACACGAAGAGTGTCAGCAGGATTGCCGAGACCGTGCCGGTGGACGCCGAACTGGTGATCTATTGCAGTTGCCCGAACGAAGCGTCGGCCGCATTGGTGGCCAAGGCGCTCATGGCGCTGGGCTACAAGCGCGTGCGTCCGCTGCTGGGCGGGCTCGACGCGTGGGACGCCGCGGGCTTTCCGTTGGACCGGCTGCCTTTGGCCGAAGACATCGCAATCTCCACCACCGCGTAGATCCCACCAGCCCCATTTCTGACCGCCCGCCCGGCGGGCGATGGTGTTGGCTGCGCGTCAGTCCGGCGCAAGCCGAATGTGATGGCGCGGCGACGCGAGCCGCGCAGCGTCAAAATTTTACGCGTTGTATACGCCCAGACAGGGGTTGTGTACCCCTTTCTTATGCGCCGGTTCCGACAATTTGCACCGTCAACTGACACGGTGAATCGGTCCCCATGGACGTTATCTACCTCCTGTTCTCCTTCGTGCTGTTCGCGGCCGCCATCGGCTTTCTGATGATGTGCGACCGCCTGGGCCGACGCCCCTGATGGCCGCGCGTCGCCCGGTGCGGCGGCGCATGTATCGGCAAACGCTTTTCCTTCGGGAGATCCACCCATGAACGCAATCTATTTCGCGGCTGCCGTGATCGCGGTGGCCCTGACGGGCTATCTGTGCGTGGCCCTGCTCAAGCCGGAGTGGTTCGAATGACCACCTTTGACTTCTTCCAGGTCGTGCTTTACCTGGCCGTGCTGCTGGTGCTGGTCAAGCCGGTCGGCAGTTACATGGCCCTGGCGTTCTCCGATACGCCCAATGGCGTCACCCGCTTCGGTGGCGGTGTGGAGCGCGTGCTCTATCGCCTGGCCGGCGTGGATGCCGAACAGCAGATGGGCTGGCGCAAGTACGCCCTCGCCATGCTGTTGTTCAACATGGCCGGCATGTTGGCCGTGTATGCCCTGTCGCGCCTGCAGCAATGGCTGCCGCTCAATCCGCAGCACTTCGACGCGCTGGCGCCGGACCTGGCGGTCAACACCGCCATCAGCTTCATCACCAACACCAACTGGCAGGCCTATGGTGGCGAAAACACCATGAGCTACCTGACCCAGATGGCGGGCCTGGCGGTGCAGAACTTCCTGTCCGCGGCGACCGGCATTGCGGTGCTCGTAGCCGTGGTGCGTGGCTTCACCCGCCACAGCGCCGACAGCGTCGGCAATTTCTGGGTCGACATGACCCGCAGCACGCTGTACGTGTTGATGCCGTTCTCGTTCGTCATCGCGCTGCTGCTCGCGTCGCAGGGCGTGGTGCAGAACTTCAAGGCGTACGTCGACGTTCCGCTGATGCAGAACACCACGGCGGTGGAGACAGTGAAGGATGCGGCCGGCAATACCGTGAAGGATGCCGCGGGCAAGGATGTCACCAAGGAAAGCGTGGTCACCACGCAGACCTTGCCGATGGGTCCTGCGGCTTCGCAGATCGCGATCAAGCACCTGGGCACCAATGGCGGCGGCTTCTTCAACACCAACTCGGCGCATCCGTACGAGAATCCGACCCCGTTCAGCAACTTCATCGAGATGCTGGCGATCTTCCTGATTCCCGGGGGACTCTGTTACACGTTCGGCAGCATGGTGGGTGATCGCCGCCAGGGCTGGGCGATCCTCGCCACCATGTTGCTGATCTTTGTCCCGCTCGCCTTCGGCGCGATCGCGGCCGAACAGGCCGGCAATCCGGCGCTGCACGGTCTGGCCGTCGACCAGCACGCTTCGGCGATGCAGGCCGGCGGCAACATGGAAGGCAAGGAGACGCGCTTCGGCATCGCCGCGACCGGCCTCTTCGCCACCATCACCACCGCCGCTTCGTGTGGCGCCGTGAACGGCATGCACGATTCGTTCACGCCGCTCGGCGGCCTGGTGCCGATGTGGCTCATGCAGCTGGGCGAGGTGATTTTCGGCGGCGTGGGTTCGGGCCTGTACGGCATGCTCGCCTTCGCGGTGGTCGCGGTCTTCATCGCCGGTCTCATGGTGGGCCGCACGCCCGAATACCTGGGCAAGAAGATCGAGGCGCACGAGATGAAGATGGCCAGCCTCGCCGTGCTCGTGCCCTGCGCCCTGGTGGTGATCTGCACGGCCATCGCGGTGATGACGCCGGCTGGCGTGGCCGCCGTGGCCAACCCCGGCGCCCATGGCTTCAGCGAGATCCTCTACGCGGTGTCGTCGGCCTCCAACAATAACGGGAGCGCCTTCGCCGGTCTCTCAGCCAACACGCCGTTCTGGAACGTTCTGCTGAGCGTGTGCATGTACTTCTCGCGCTTCCTGCTGGCGATCGCCATGTTGGCCATGGCCGGCTCGCTCGCCGCCAAGCGCCACGTGCCGCCGTCGGCGGGCACGCTGCCCACCCATACGCCGCTGTTCGTCACGCTGCTGGCCTGCGTGGTGATCGTGGTCGGCGCCCTGACTTTCCTGCCCGCGCTTGCGCTGGGCCCGATCGCCGAATTCCTGATGTCGGTTCGCTGATATCCACAGGACTGAAGATTCATGACGACCATGCATAACCATGTTCATGCGGTGAAGACTTTCGACCGCGATCTGATCCTAAGGGCGATCGCGGATTCGTTCCGCAAGCTCTCTCCGCGGCAGCAGTTCCGCAATCCGGTCATGTTCGTGGTGTTCGTGTGCAGCATCCTGACCACCCTGCTGTGGGTGCAGGCGCTGACCGGACACGGCGAGGCGCCAACCTCGTTCATCTTCTGGGTGACGATCTGGCTGTGGTTCACGCTGCTGTTCGCCAACTTCGCCGAAGCCGTCGCCGAAGGGCGCGGCAAGGCGCAGGCCGCCGCGCTGCGCAGTTCGCGCAAGGACGTGATCGCCAAGCGTCTGGCTTCGCCTGACCGCGAGGCTGCGGTGACGTTCACACCGTCTTCCGAACTGCGCGTGGGTCACCACGTGCTGGTGGAGGCGGGCGAGCAGATCCCCGGTGACGGTGAAGTGGTGGTGGGCGCCGCCAGCGTCGACGAGAGCGCGATCACCGGCGAGTCCGCGCCGGTGATCCGCGAGTCGGGCGGCGACCGCAGCGCGGTCACCGGCGGCACCCGGGTGCTGTCGGACTGGCTGGTGGTGCGCGTCACCGCCAATCCGGGCGAGAGCTTCCTGGACCGCATGATCTCGATGGTGGAGGGCGCTTCGCGCCGCAAGACGCCGAACGAGATCGCGCTGACCATCCTGCTCGCCAAGTTCACCCTGATTTTCCTGCTGGCCTGCGCCACGCTGCTGCCGTATTCGATCTTCAGCGTGCAGGTGGCCGGTTCGGGCAGCCCGATCACCATCACCGTGCTGGTGGCGCTGCTGGTGTGCCTGATCCCCACCACCATTGGCGCCTTGCTCTCCGCCATCGGCATCGCCGGCATGGACCGCATGATCCGCGCCAACGTGATCGCCACCTCCGGCCGTGCAGTGGAAGCAGCGGGTGACGTGGACGTGCTGTTGCTCGACAAGACAGGCACCATCACCCTGGGCAATCGCCAGGCGGTGGCCTTCCTGTCGGCTCCGGGCGTGGAGGAGAGCCGCCTGGCCGACGCCGCGCAGCTCGCCTCGCTGGCCGACGAAACGCCGGAAGGCCGCAGCGTGGTGGTGCTTGCCAAGGAGCGCTTCGGCATCCGCGAGCGCCAGTTGGAAGAAGGCCACGCCGAGTTCGTGCCGTTCACCGCGCAGACCCGCATGAGCGGCGTCAATATCGGTGATCGCCGCATTCGCAAGGGCGCGCTCGACGCGGTGGAGCGTTACCTCGAAGCCGAGGGCAGCCACCTGCCGCCGCTGGTCAAGCGCATGGCGGAGGCCATCGCGCGCCGTGGCGCCACGCCGCTGATCGTCACCGAGGGCGCTACCGCGCTGGGCGTGATCGAGCTGAAGGACATCGTGAAGGGCGGCATCCGCGAGCGCTTTGCCGAAATGCGCCGGATGGGCATCAAGACCATCATGATCACCGGCGACAACCCGCTCACCGCCGCGGCCATTGCCGCCGAGGCGGGCGTGGACGACTTCCTCGCCGAGGCCACCCCGGAAGCCAAGCTCAAGCTGATCCGCAAGATCCAGGCCGAAAACCGCCTGGTGGCGATGTGCGGCGACGGCACCAACGATGCGCCGGCGCTGGCCCAGGCCGACGTGGCGGTGGCGATGAACACCGGCACCCAGGCGGCCAAGGAAGCCGGCAACATGGTTGACCTCGACTCCAACCCGACCAAGCTGATCGAGGTGGTGGAGATCGGCAAGCAGATGCTGATCACGCGCGGTTCGCTCACCACGTTCTCGATCGCCAACGACGTGGCCAAGTACTTCGCCATCATTCCGGCGGCATTCGCCACCACCTATCCGGCGCTCAACAGCCTGAACGTGATGCGCCTCGCCACGCCGCAGAGCGCCATCCTGTCGGCGGTGATCTTCAATGCGCTGATCATCATCTTTCTGATTCCCCTGGCGCTGAAAGGCGTGAAGTACCGCGCTCTGGGCGCCGGCGAACTGTTGCGCCGCAATCTGCTGGTCTACGGGCTGGGCGGTATCGCGGTGCCGTTCGTGGGCATCAAGCTGATCGACATGCTGCTGGTCCTGGTGGGGCTGGCTTGAGGCGAGGTTGACGCCATGCAGACTTTGAAGGTTTTCGTTTCGCTGCCTGATGAAACACACCCGGACATGGAATTGCGCCTGTCCGCCAACGACGGCGCCTGCGACGTGGTGATCGCGGTGCCGGTGCAATCGCGGTCGCCGGAAGCGGCCCCGCAGATGGCGCCGGCGCCACGCAGCGAGCAGGACGAGTACGTGCTCGGCGGCTACGCCGGCATCTGACCGCGGCGCGCAGAGGCGCCGCCCGTCATCCCAACACAACACCTTAAGGACGGCCTGCCCCGGGCCGGTTTTCAGGACTATCTATGATTTCCAGGAAGATGCTTTCGTTTGCGTTGCTGCTTGCGCTTGCACCGTTGAGTGAGGCCATGGCGTCGGCGGAGTCTGTCGATACGGCTGTTGCGATTGCTCCCTCGGCCGACCTGGGCGCTGCGACGCCCGCCGCGCCCACGGCCGCCAGCGCGGATTGCTCGCGCGGCTTCTTGTCCCGTTTCGTTGCCGCCTATCGTGAGGACGCCCAGCCTGCCGATTCCAACGCCCCGGCGCCGGCGCGTCGCGCGATGGACGCACCGTTCTCCTCGCCGCCGTTTCCCAATTCGGAATGGCAGCTCGGCGGTGTGGACACGCCGATCGGCGTTCCCAATACCAATTCGCCAGGTCCGCTGGAAAGGGCGATGGGGTGCAACAGGCTAGGTCGCTGGATGCAGGATAATCGCATCGACGTCTACGGCTGGTTCAATCCATCGGCAAACCTCAGCACGTCAGAGCACACCAACTACCCTCTGTCGTATGCGACGCGCCCGAACCGTGTGGAGTTTGACCAGTTCCTGTTCCGCATCCAGCGCGTTCCGGACACGGTACAGACCGACCACATCGATTGGGGTTTCCATTTCGATGATCTGTACGGCTACGACTATCACTACACGACCATGAAGGGCGTGACGAGCGATCAGTTGCTCGACAATCCCCGGCCGAACAGTGCGCTCAACGGCAAGGTCTACGGCAACGACCCGATGATCGCCTTTGTGAGCCTCTACATCCCGTGGGTGGCCCAGGGCATGGTGATCACGGCGGGTCGTTACCTGTCGCTGCCGGACATCGAAGCCCAGTTCTCTCCCGAAAACTATCTTCTGACGCACTCCATTCTCTACACGGTGGATGCGTATACCAACATGGGCATCATCACGAGCACCAAGCTCAACGACCAGTGGACGCTGCAGCTCGGCGTGCATGGCGGTGACGACTCGGCCATCTGGGACAGCACCAGTCGCCTGACTGGCCAGGCCTGCGTGCGCTGGGTGTCGAAGTCGAACAACGACATGCTTTACCCCTGCGTGGAGTCCTATAACAACGACCGGCAGACGTACAACAATCTCCAGGAATTCGTGATGACCTGGGGGCACCGCTTCACGCCGGACGTGCACATGCTCACCGAGGCGTACTACCTCTACGTCAAGGACCAGGCGCTGGTCACTGGCCCGGGACAGTCCCAGGCGCCGACCGGCAAACCAGGTTATCCGCTGGGACAGGCGCCGGATTTTCCGCTGGGTAACAACCCTGCGTACGGCATCGTCAATTACTTCAACATCCAGCTGAGCCCCAAGGCTTACGTTTCGATCCGCAACGAGTTCTACAAGGATCAGGACGGACAGCGCACGGGTTTTGCCACGCGCTACTCCAGTCACACGGTGGGCATGACGTACTGGGTGTCGCCTGATCTGGAGGTTCGTCCAGAGCTGCGTTACGAGTACGCCTACGATTTTCCGGCCTATGACGGTGGCCTGAAGAATCACCAGGCCACCGCGTTGATTGACGCGATCCTCCACTACTAAAGGTGATGAACATGGGCAGGTTGCTCCGCAGTGCCATCGTGCTACTGCTATTGATGACGGTGATTACCGGCGTGCTTTACCCGCTGGCCGTCACCGGTGTGGCCCAGGTGCTGTTCCCGTCGAAGGCGAACGGCAGCCTGATCGTGAAGGATGGCAAGCCGGTCGGTTCCGCGCTGATCGGGCAGTCCTTCACCGACCCCAAGTACTTCTGGAGCCGGCCGTCGGCGACAACGCCGCAGCCGAATAACGGCCTGAACTCCAGCGGCTCCAACCTGGGGCCGACCAACCCGGCCCTGACCGACGCGGTCAAGCAGCGCATCGACGCGCTGCACGCCGCCGACCCGAGCAATACCGCGCCGGTGCCGGTGGACCTGGTCACCGCTTCGGGCAGTGGCCTGGATCCGGAGATCTCGCTGGCGGCGGCGGCCTACCAGGTGCCGCGCGTGGCCCGCGTGCGGGGCATGAGCCAGGCGCAGGTGCAGGCCCTGGTCGATGCGGCCACCACGGGGCGGCAGTTCGGCATCCTGGGTGAGCCACGCGTCAACGTGCTCAAGCTCAATATGGCGCTGGATGGCCATTAAGGCATAACGTAGTTGCACAACTGACACGCCCTGGTATCGCATGTCCGAACCTTCCCGTGAAGCACGCGCCGACGCCCTGCTCGATACCGTGCAGGAGCAGCGAGGCAATCGCCTGAAGATTTTCCTGGGCGCGGCGCCTGGCGTGGGCAAGACCTACGCCATGTTGTCGGCCGCTCGGGAGCTCAAGCGCCAGGGCGTCGACGTGGTGGTCGGCCTGGTGGAAACCCATGGCCGCAACGAGACGGCGGCGCTGCTCGAAGGACTCGAGCAGCTGCCGCGTCGCAAGGTGAACTACAAGGGACGCGACTTCACCGAGTTCGACCTCGACGCCGCGCTGGTGCGACGGCCGGAGGTGATCCTGGTCGACGAGTTGGCTCACACCAATCTGCCGGGCGGCCGTCACGAGCGGCGCTGGCAGGACATCGCCGAACTGCTCGATGCCGGCATCGAGGTGTACACCGCGCTCAACGTGCAGCACCTGGAGAGTCTCAACGACCAGGTGCGACGCATCACCAACGTCACCGTGCGTGAAACAGTGCCGGACGCCTTCCTCGACCGGGCGCGCGACATCGTGCTGGTGGACTTGCCACCGCGCGAACTCATCCAGCGCCTGAAACAGGGCAAGGTCTACGTGCCGGAGACGGCCGCCGCCGCGCTCGACGCATTTTTCTCGCCGACCAACCTGGTCGCGCTGCGCGAGCTTGCGGTGGACACCGTGGCCGGCCATGTGGACAGCGACCTTCGCGAGCACATGCTGGCGCGTGGCGGCGTGATGCCGGTGCGCCGCCGCGTTCTGGCGGCGATCGACGGTCACTCGCAAAGCGAGTACCTGGTGCGCGTGGCGCGTCGCATCGCCGAGCGGCGCGGCGCGCCGTGGAGCGTGGCGTTCGTCGACACTGGCGCCACCCTGGACAAGGCGCGTCGCGAGCGGCTGGATTCGGCCATGCGCCTGACGCGCCGCCTCGGTGGCGACGCGGTGGTGCTGCGCGGCCACAATCCTGCCGACGAGTTGATTGCGCATGCCGACCGCGAGGGCATGGGCCAGATCATCCTTGGCCGTACGCGCGAGCGTCCGGTGGCGCGCATGCTGGGGCGTTCGCTCACCCAGCAGGTGCTGCGAAAGGGCGCGCACCTGGAGCTGACCATCATCGCCACGCCCGCCGAACGGGCCAAGTCGCGCCTGCGCCTGCGCATGCCGGGAGGCAGGGGACGACGCAGCGAGTACATCTACGCCACGCTCGCTACCGTGGTGGCGTTCGGGTTGTCGTTCATCGCCGATCGCTATCTGTCGGTGGCGAACCTGTCGCTGATCTTCCTCACCGCAGTGCTGGTCGTGGCGGTGCGCACACGCATGGCAGTGGCGGTGTACACCGCTGCGTTGTGTTTCCTCGGTTACAACTTCTTCTTTGCCCCGCCGCGTTACACGCTGGCCATCGCCAGCTTCGACGATGTGCTGGCGGTGTGCCTGTTCCTGGTGGCGGCGCTGGTGTGCAGTCGCCTGGCGACGCGGCTGGCCAGCCAGGTGGAATCGCTGCGCACCGCGCACGCGAATGCGCGCGCCTTGCTTGCGTTGGGCCAGCGCCTCTCGGTCAGCACCGATGCGGCGGGTATCCGCAAGGTCGGTTCCTCCGCGCTCGCCCATGTGCTGCGTTGCGACTGCGCCGTGCTGGCGCAGGACCCCAGCCAGGTACTGCGCGTGGTGGCGTCCTCGCCGCACGACTTTCCGCTGACCTCGCAGGACATGGGCGCCGCGGCATGGAGCGAAAAACACTCCGAACAGGCCGGCCGCTACACGGACACGCTCAACGCAGCGCCGTGCTGGGTGCTGCCGTTGGGCACCGACGACAACCATCTTGGCGTGGCCGCGTTGCGCTTCCCGCAAGGGCAGGGCGAGCCATCGCCGGATGAGCGCAGCCTGGCGCTGGCGATGGTGCAGGACATCGGCCAGGCGCTGCAGCGCGCGAAGCTTGCCGAGGAACTGGAAGGCGCCCGCGTGCAGGGCGAGACCGAGCGCCTGCGCAATGCGCTGCTGTCCTCCGTGTCGCACGACCTGCGCTCGCCGCTGGCCTCCATGATCGGTTCCGCCGGCACCCTCGCCAGCTACGGCGATCAGCTGCCGCCGGCCGAGCGGCACGAGCTGCTGGACGCCATCCTCGGCGAAGGCCAGCGTCTGGATCGCTACATCCAGAACCTGCTGGACATGACCAAGCTGGGCCATGGCACGCTCAAGCTCAATCGCGACTGGACCGACGTGGCGGAGATCGTGGGCGCGTCGACCACGCGCCTGCGCAAGCTGTTCCCCGACCTCAAGCTCGACACCGTGCTGCCGCACGGCCAGCTGCTGCTCTACGTGCACCCGGCGCTGATCGAGCAGGCCCTGTTCAACATCCTGGAGAACGCGGCCCGCTTCTCCCCGCCGGGCGAGCCGGTGCGCGTCGTGGCGCGCAGCAAGGGCGAACAGGTGCAGATCGATGTGACCGATCGCGGTCCCGGTATTCCAGAGGATGAGCGCGCACGGATCTTCGACATGTTCTATTCGGTCTCGCGCGGCGACCGCGCGCCGCAGGGCACGGGCCTCGGCCTGGCCATCTGCCGCGGCATGATCGGCGCCCACGGCGGCAGCGTGGAGGCCTTGCCGGGCGACGGCGTAGGCACCACCATTCGCATCACCTTGCCGTTGCCGCCCCCTCCCGAGAGCTGAGAGCCTGTGCCATGAGTACCAGCGCTCCCTGTGTCCTGGTCATCGACGACGAAGCGCAGATCCGCAAATTCCTCGACATCGGCCTGCGCGCCGAGGGTTATGAGGTGCTGCTGGCCACCAACGCCACCGAGGGCCTGGCCCTGGCGGCCACGCGCTCGCCCGATCTGGTGATCCTGGATCTTGGTCTGCCCGACCGTGAAGGCCACGAGGTGCTGGCCGAACTGCGCCAGTGGACCCAGGTGCCGGTGGTGATGCTGTCCGTGCGCGATGCGGAGGCCGAAAAGGTCAAGGCGCTCGATGCCGGCGCCAACGACTACGTCACCAAGCCGTTCGGCATCCAGGAACTGATGGCGCGCCTGCGGGTGATGCTGCGCAGCCGACCGGGTGAGCCGGAGGCGCCGCAGCGATATGACGACGGCGAGCTGGCCATCGACCTGGCCCGTCGCGAGGTGACCCTGGGCGGAGAGCCGCTGGCGCTGACCCGCAAGGAATACGCCGTGCTTGCCATGCTGCTGCGCCACGCTGGGCGCGTGGTGACCCAGCAACAGTTGCTGCGCGACATCTGGGGCGCCACCCACACCCACGACAGCCACTACCTGCGGATCGTGATCGGCAAGCTGCGGCAGAAGCTGGGGGACGACCCCACCGCCCCGCGCTGGCTCAAGACCGAGGCCGGGGTGGGCTACCGCTTCCTCAGCGGCGCCTGAGCCGGACGTCCGCGTGTCGCAGCCGGTGAGAGCGGCCAATGCTCTGATGGGCGGACGTTTTTTCGTCCTGCCCGCACAACCGGGCAGGGCGTCGGCCGGTCGCGAATCCGGGCCGGGGGCGCAGGTCAATCCTGTTTTCACCCCGTGGCGCGCGGTTATGATGGCCTCCGGTTCAACATCCCGGCGCTGACTG
Organism: Dyella solisilvae; assembly: GCF_003351225.1. Lineage (GTDB taxonomy): Bacteria > Pseudomonadota > Gammaproteobacteria > Xanthomonadales > Rhodanobacteraceae > Dyella > Dyella solisilvae. The sequence goes on along the minus strand of NZ_QQSY01000002.1, from coordinate 6,346 downwards.
CCCCAGAACGCAGCGCCGGCTCACAGAGGAAACCTGTCCATGGCACGCGGTATCAACAAAGTCATCTTTGTTCACCCGTGGATTTAAGACTATGGATGGCCGTGTAGCGGCACACAGCTAGGGTGTGCCCATGGCGGTTGCGCGCAACCAGTTGACTACGTTCTGTCGTGATCCGCGCTCACGGCGCCAGCCGGTAGCGCCGAGTGATGTGCGCGACCTCGTCGCGAAACACAGGCCCCATGCCGAGCGCCGTGATGATCGGGGCGCCGGTGAAGTGGGGCGGCCAGTGATGGCCGCGATCGATGACCAGGTGATAGGGCAACGCGGCCGCCTGCAGATCGCGGTAAGCCCGCACCAACGTGGCCAGGCTCTTGGCCTCCATCACGACCTTGGTGCCTTCGCCGCTGCCGCGGTAACTCGCGGTGATGGCCGGGCGCTCTAGCCGCGCCCGCTCGTACGCATTGACGAAGGCGTGACCGCACTGGGCCGCCAACTTGCTCGGGCTCATGGCCAGGTCCGCGCGATAGATCACGTACATGTTGAGCGGTCGATAGTCCGCCGTGAACAACGCCATGCTGCGCTGGCGCTCCGCCAGCAAGGCCTCGAGATCAGGGTCCAGGGGGCGATCCACGGGGGCTTCCTTGGGTATCAAGCAGGTGAGGAAACGAAGGGTTTGAACGTTGTGGCGGGTGAGCTTGTTGCCGACGACCACCCGCGACGCGCAACCATCCGCCTACGATCAGCGATCACGCCGCGACCCGCTAAGGCGCCGAGGGCCGCGCGGCGCACTGCGCGGCGAGCCGCTCCTCCAATTGCCGGAGCGCGCGTGGCTCGCCGAGGCCGTGCTGTGAATCGCAGTGCACCAGGTGCGCCAGGGCGCTCGCCGGCCACCCGTGGGCGTCGTCATCGAGCGCCAACCACCACCGCGGCCGGCGCCGACTGACATCGCCGACGATCTGATCGTAGCGACTGGCGCTATGCAGCCACCAAAAGTGCAACTCGTCCTGAACGGCGAAACGACTGTGCCACGTGGCGCCGATCACACGTCGCCGCAGCTCGAGCGGGAGACGTTGAACGGCGTAGCGAAAGCTTTTGACCCGCACCCAATTGGTGGACAGCACGATCGCCACCTGGGGATAGGGCGCCAACGCCGTCGCCAAGCAGTCCGCGTGCTCGAACAACGTGCCCGGCCCACGCAGGAAAGGACGATGCTGCGCATCCAGCGCCACGTCTTCGGCATGGAGGACACCGTCAAAATCGAGATACAGGATCATCGGTCTGCGCTGTCCGACGACGACCGTCGCGTCGCTTGCGAGCGACCATAAAGCAATGCAGCATCGCCGCCAACACCGGGCGCGTGGAACCCCACACTTGCCGACGCAAGGTGCAACCAATTGACTACAAAGTGCGCGCACACCATGCACTGAGCGGCAGGGATCGCGGCGCTTTTTTTTTGAGAGTGCAACCAGTTGACTACAGAAGTGAAGGCCCTCCTGCACTATGATCCGTCCGAGCGCCATCACGCAGCGCCCGAGGCCAAGAAGGAGACGTCATGGCGACGAGTGCGCACTTCCCCGCCGAATGGCAAAGGTTCGACCCCGATGCACTGGAGCGCTTGGTGCAAGTAAGGGACGGTTTCGTGCTATTTGAGGACATGGAAGCCGTGGCGCAGGCCACAGCACCCGGCTTAGAGGAGGCGTTTTGGGGCTGGGGTCGGGGTGTCACTGTATCGGAGGCAGGCATCCCCGTGCGGGACTGGAGGGCCTTCCTTGGCGCCTTGCGGCGCGCGCGGACCGATCGCCGGTAACCTGGGTAAGGGCTCATCTGCCCGACGCGCGAGCCGTCCAGATAGTCAACTGGTTGCGCCCCGCGTCCGGCCAGGCCGCGCTTCGTAACATCGGCAATGTTACCGTGCAAACCAATGTTACGAGCCTGCGGGCCATGGCGATCACAGGGCTCATCTTCGGACGCTGCATTGGCGAAAATTTAGGTCGCGCATCGCCCAAGTCATTCGTCGGCCATCGGCCGGAGGTAACGTGAAGCCCGCGGATTTTCATATCGGCTTGGAGTTTGTCGCCGGCGCGGGGTTCCGATGGCGATGCACGGATGTGGGCAGTCGGACCATCCTGGCCATTCGGCTCGACCGGAACGACACCAATTGGTACCAGGGGCCGCCCTATATCGCCAAAGAGGTCGTATTTGATGAGCATGACCTGGCGCGCTGCCACCCAACCAATGCCGACGCGCTGTCGGCCGCCGCGACGGAACGCCAAACGAGCGCACACCCCGGTTATTCCTCCGCGGCCCTGACGCACATGCTGAAGGTGCGGCGCGCTCACGCTTATCCGTACCCGGGCGTGTTGCGCTTCGACCGACGCCGAACGGACGGCGAGATCCTGCATCCTTTCGCAGGGCGGCAAGAGGAAGGGGAGTGGGTCGTCGAGCTATATCTGCCGTTCCAGGACGCCTATGAGGTTATGACGGAGCGGGACTTCATAGCGCTGCCTCGAGCGACTTCGGCAGATTTGCGGTCCCGCGCAGTGACCCAAAATACCCGCCGCTAATGGCAACCGCGGCGCAACTTGCTTGGCCACACCGCGATGTGCGCCGCGGCGCCGCCTTAGTCAACTGGTAGCGCCCCGAATTTTGACGACGAAGCACGAGGATTCGAACGTGACGCGCCCTACAGGGCATAGATAGCCAAGCACGTTCCGCCTTATAGGGAATATCCATGGCCTCCAATACGTCCCAGCAGATGCGCCGCCTCGCCCGGACACGGCTCGATCAAGCTGGCGACTGGCTGCGCCAAGTGCTACCTAAGCTCCGATCCACCCCGCGGGGAGGTTGGGTCGCAGCTACGCGCGATGCTCTGGGCATGTCGCAGTCAGATCTCGCACGACGGCTCGGCGTGCTTCCCAGTTCCGTGGTTAAGCTGGAAAACAGCGAACGTGCCGACACCGTGCGCGTCGATACCTTGCGTCGGGCGGCGTCGGCCATGGATTGCGAATTGGTTGTGCTGTTGGTGCCGCGGCAGCCCCTGGCGCATGCTGCGGGCAGCGATCTCGAGGAGAAGTGGCTAGGGGCACCGGAGGCGGTCGCCCCCAATTTGGGCTATGGCAGAATGGATTCTGGCGGGATAGTCTCGCGTCAATGTCGCTCGAGAGAACCTGCCGCGACTCGTCCTAATGTCAGGCCAATCGAATGGTCATTCCGTCACCGCTCGCAAAACACGACGAGATTCTGCGAAGAGTCCAGATCCAGGATCTGGCTGTCCAAGCCGGGGAGCCAGTCAACGTATTCGTATGGAACGGCATTAAGCAGGACTTACTTAAGCTTGTTCATCAGGTTTCGTCTGAAGCTTCTAAAGCCCACGCGAGCCTAGCCGCCATTCAAGTGGCTCGCGGGCCAGATGGCGTCGAGGACTTTCAGTATCATGCGCGTCGCGCAATAGCAGACCCCAAGCTGTCGGCAAACAGTTATCACGCTGTAATGACCAGCGCTGCTCAACTGGCGGAGCCAGCGGTATTTGATGAAACTCTTCAAGCGGCTCTCGCGCGCTTAGTGCCAATTGATGTGCGTCACTATGTCGGCTGCATGATGCAGCTTGGTCGCTTGAAAGAGGCCGCAATTCATATCGAGGCAAACAGGCAAGCGTTTGCTGGTTCTGAAAACATCTTTGGACCGGACGAAATTGTCGAGGCTGCCAACTTTCTGGAAGAGCAGGGGGTTGATGACGCGAGCTTGTCACTGAGGGTGCATTTCGCGAGCAAGACCCTGATGACGCTCTCCGGTCGGGGTGTATACAACTGCATTATCGAGCCAACGGCTGCCGGCGTTATTTTCGGCTTTCCGAGTCCTGCGGATGACGAGTCGCGAGCCAACTATGACATTGCGATCACCGAAGCACTTATTGACAACTTCGACGACCCACTCTTCGAAGCGGTGAGCTTTGTGGTCTATCCGTTGGAGCTATATCAAACCTTCGTCAAATTGAGTCGAGAGCAAGGGGAGCCGGCCTTTGGATTCGTATGATTTTCTGGCTAGTGCTCAGGATTGCGTTGCTCGATTCAAAACGTCGCCAGATGAGATTGAGCTGCGGAACGCAGTGAGTCGGTCTTACTATTGGTCTTACCACCGCGCCGTTGACGCCCTGCGATTTCTGGATCTGGCGATCGTCGCGGGGGAGCCCTCCGAAGGGATGCATAAACAGCTCGCCAAGCGGTACATCGCTTCGAGCTACAAATCTCTAAAGCTAATCGGAGGATTGCTGGAGTCCGCCCACAAGCAGCGGTGTCTAGCAGACTATAAGCTTGCCGAAAAGCTGTCGCTTGGGTTCGTTAATCAGCACATCAGCAAGTGCAAATCGATCTGCCTCAAAATTGACCAGGCGATTGATGCGTCACAGAAGAACGTCTAGTGATCTAGCTGACGAGTAAGAAGCGCCGTCAAAGGCAGCCTCCTTCGGTCACAGGCCATTTGGATTCGGAAGTCGCTCATTGCAACGTCCCGATGGAGGCGCTTCTGACTGTTGACAGGCAGGATGGGCTGCGGCGATCCCTCCTGCGCCGACCCAATACTCACTCTCTGCGGAAATGGCGGATGACGGACAGGCCAGCGTCGTTCTTTAAGTATGTGAGCGTACAGACAGCCAGAGCTGTCTTGGGCGGTGGTCGACTTCGTTGGTCTCGTCCATCGCGGTTCAACGACCCGTTCGACATGCAGGTCAATTTGCAGGCCAGGTTTGACCTAGACCGGGTCGTGCAAATGACCTTAGACAAGATGTGGGCCCGCTGCCTCGGGCAGGGCACCACTGCCCAAAACGAAATGGGTGCGATTCTTGATCTGACCGCGGCATTGCATCGCAAGGGTGGGCGAGAGAAATTCAATAAAGGACAAGCCCCGGGCGTCATCAAGACGCTCGAGGGTCTACCGAATGTTATGGTTAACCTAAATAAAGAAGTGCAGAAAGCGCTGGCTGAAACCAAGATTCTCTGCCTGAGCGCGGTGCGCGACAGCATCTTAATGTGGTCGCATTATGCGGAGAGTCATCAAGGTCTAGCCCTAGAGTTCGGTAGCCCTGAGGGCGTGGATAGCCCTTACAAAGTTGCGCGAAGGGTCAACTACTGCGGCGAGGTGCCGTGTCTGTTTGACGAAGATGAACTTTCCGAATTTATTTCAGGCGGTCTAAGGCTTACCCATGACCTCGCCCTTAAGACGCTTTACGCAAAGGCGGCCGCCTGGGAGTACGAAAGCGAGTGGCGAATTGACACCGGGCCAGGCCGCGATGCCGGCGCGGAGTTCGAAGACGTACCGTTCCATCCTTTAGAGCTGCGGGCCGTTTACTTTGGCTGCAAAGCAGCAGGAGATTTCCGGCAGTTCGTGGGTGACATTGTTGGAGAGCGTTTCGCTCACGCAGAGGTCTGGGAGTGCCGTAGAAGTGTTGACGCTTGGTCGCTGAGCTTCAGTCGCCTGCAGTAGCTTGGCCGCGGTATCGCGTTGTAGCGTCCGCATCAGATCGATAGCAGACGCTCCGGCTAGATCAGCCAAAAATGTCCGCTTCCGACCCGGAGCGGACATCCTTAGGGGACAGTGGATGGCTTTGAATCGCGACAGATTCCTGAAGATCGTGGACTTCACATCGCACGCACTTGGACTTGCTGGGATCTTCGCTGGCCTGCTATCGATTGCTGTATTTGGTGGTTTCGCCAAAGGGCCGACGTCACCTGACCCCGCGACCGGACATGTGGTTCCGATGCAAGATCACGATCGCGTGTTCTATGTGACGTGGAAGCAGTCTGATCTTCTGGACTGGTTGCGGAACGGGGCAGTGCTTTGCCTGGTCGCGTGTGTTGCTGGCAGGGGGCTTGCCAGCAGATTTTCAAAAAGTGCGGCTGACTAAGCGTCCGCTTCCGACCCGATGCGGACGTATTGGAAGCGGGGTCGCGGACCGATTTGGGAGGGGGAATGAGTGTGAGTCGGATGGCGAACTTGGCAATAGTCCTGGCCGTAACGGGCTGGCTTTTGGCGTACTACGGCGTCCTGTCCCAGCTTGGCGATGCGATGACGGATGCGGCTCGTTTGTCCATGGAGAGCCATAGGCGCGTCTCCAACACGCTATTAATGGTTGGGGCCCTTTGCCTTCTCAGCGCTCTTTGGCTCTCCGGCCGGTCGTTCGTCGAAGCCAGAAAACGCTCGATGCTGACAGCGGCCTTGATAGCAGTTCCTGCCATCGCGACAGTCGCTAATCTGTTTTGATTGCCGACGCTGCTACTAGGTCTGCTTCCGACCCGATATAGGTATTCCGCCCCGTTCTCAGTGACCATGTCACGGCGGCCAGGTAGCTGGT
>NZ_QQSY01000017.1 GCF_003351225.1 Dyella solisilvae | reverse complement strand
TAAGGTCCGTATATGGACTCCTCCCCTATGCAAAGCCCCCCGTGCTCTGACGTCCGCGTCGACTGCACACGTATATCCGGCCTCTGACAACCACACCGCTTAGCGGTGTCGGGCCATGATGGGCTAGTCGCGCGCCGGCTCCCAATCGCTTCCGCGTGCTCAAGGGCACATCGACCTTATAGGGTTTTGCCGGCGCCGGTTCGACCGGTTCGCCATCGTGCGGTGGGCTTAGCAATCGTGGTTGGGTGGTATTCGGACGTCTCTTTCAGGCGGCCGCGAGGGCCGGTTGGTAATCGCATTGATGACGTAGAAGCGCCCAAGCCAGCCGGGCGGTCTTGTTGGCCAACGCCACGCATGCCACGTTGGGATGCGCTCGCTGAGCGAGTCGTAGCACCCATTGGCTAAGTCGATCGTCCTTGGCTGGCGCGGTTCGCAACGCTGAGCGAGCGCCGTGCACGAGCAGGGTGCGCACGTAGGCATCGCCGCGTTTGCTAATGCCGAGCAGACGCTCCTTGCCGCCCGAGCTGTGTTGGCGCGGCGTCAGACCTAAGGAAGCGGCCAACTGTCGGCCATTGGCAAACTGCCGGGCATCACCGACGGCGGCGATCAGAGCCGTGGCGACCATGGGGCCCACGCCACGCAACTGCTGCAGGCGCTGAGCCTCCGGGTCGTCGCGTGCCATGCGGGTGATCTCGCGATCCACTTCGCCGATGCGCTCATCCAGTGCGCGCAGGTCGCGCCAAAGACCCTCAAGCACTTGCCGGAAACAGAAGCTCAACCCGTTGCCGCCATCTTCCAGCCACGCCGGCATGGCGTGCCGCAGCGAGCCCATTTCCTTGGGCGCGACCAGCCCGTACTCGGCGACCAGGCCGCGAATCTGATTGCCCTTGGCCGTCCGCTGCTCCACCAAGCTTGCGCGTACCCGGTGTATCGCCTGCAGATCCTGCTGGGCGACGCTCTTCACCGCCACGAAGCGCATGCCTGGCCGGCTCATGGCTTCGCAGATCGCCTCGGCATCCTTGGCGTCGTTCTTGTTGCTCTTCACGTAGGGCTTCACGAACTGTGGGGCGATCAGCTTCACCCGATAGCCCAGCGCTTGCAGCTGCCGTGCCCAGTGATGGGCGCCACCGCACGCCTCCATGCCGATCTCACAACCCGGCTCGGCGACCTCGCGGAGAGCCTGCAGCCAGCGGTCCCTAGGCAAGCGACGGCACCATACGGTTCGCTCGAATCGGTCCGTGCCGTGCAACTGGAAAACCTGCTTGGCGATGTCAACCCCAATGCGCGTAAGCTTCATGGTGGACTCCTCCTCGCTGTGGACTGGTTGTCTCGCAACTCCAGTCTGGCACTCTTAGATGCCGAGGGCGGGGAGGAGTCCATCCCATTGCTTCCGACCCAT
>NZ_QQSY01000016.1 GCF_003351225.1 Dyella solisilvae | reverse complement strand
CTCGACATCCAAAATGAAGCGGCCATAGATGCTGAACTTCATAGGTTCCCCTTGGGTCTGCTATGGGTTGCGATTTCAGCCGGTCAACGCAACACATTGCTGGAATCGTTCGGCCGGTGTTTCAAAGTTCAACGTCTGTCGAGGGCGCTCGTTCAAACGCCGGGCCACAGCATCGAGTTTAGCCCGCGAGTAGCCCGACAGGTCCGTGCCTTTTGGGAAATATTGGCGTAGCAGTCCGTTGGTGTTCTCGTTGGACCCCCGCTGCCATGGATGCTGCGGGTCGCAGAAGTAGACCTGGATGTCCGTGGCCAGCGTGAAGCGCTGGTGGTCAGCCATTTCCTTGCCTCGATCCCAGGTCAGCGATTTGTAGAGCTCCCTAGGCAGCTTGTGGGCGTGCTTGATCAAAGCGTCGATGACCGTTTGCGTGTCTTTGCCCGTGACCTTCACCAGCATGACGTAGCGCGTGCGACGCTCGACGAGGGTAGCGATCTGGCTGTGATGGCTGCCCATCAACAAGTCGCCTTCCCAGTGACCTGGTACCGCGCGATCGGCAACCTCGGCGGGACGCTCCCGGATGGACACCATGTCGGTGAGCTGGCCGTGGTTGTCCGTCTTCTGCGTGTGGTGGCGCGAACGGCGCATCGCGCGCGAGCGCCGTAAATGCACCAGAAGCTCCTTTTTCAAGGCGCCCCGGGCTTGGATGAAGAGGCTGCGATAGATGGTCTCGTGCGACACCTGTTGCTCCTCATGGCCGCCAGATCGCTGCTTGAGCCAACCGGCAATCTGCATCGGTGACCACTCTAGCTGCAACTTGCTGGCCACGAGCTTGGCCAGCACACGATGCTTCCTCAGCTTGCAGACCTTGGGGCGATGCGCACGGTCCCACGCACACTGATCGGCCTGGCTCGCTCGGTAGGCAACCCGTCCGCCATTGCGATGGATCTCGCGGCTGATCGTGGAGGGTGGACGGTGAAGCTGTCGCGCGACGGACCGCAGCGATTCTCCTAACGCTACAGCCCGGGAGATCTCCTCCCGCTCGGCCAGGGTCAGCGCTCGCAAAGGTCGGTGCCGTGGCGCCGGTCGAATACCGCCCGTCTGCACTAACACGCGGCGTATCGAGGAGTGCCGACGGTCGAGCGACCGGGCGATCTGGTGCAGCGACTCGCCACGCTGCCAGCGCTCCCACATCTGGGCCTTCTCGCCATCTGTCAGGTGCCTGCGAAGCCTGGGTGCCATACAACACTCCTCACGCCGGGGCGCTTATAGTGTGTTGCAACGACCGGCTGAAATCGCAGTTGGTAGCGGACCTTAAATGCTCGCCAGCTTTAGTGCTTTGAGCTCTCTCATGCGCGCTGCCTTCTGCGCCTTGTATTCCGGACGAAACCCTTCGGTTGCTTCCCAACGCTCGAGCATCGAATCAAAGTCAGCAACGGACTTTCCGGCAAGGTACGAGTCAAGCGGTTCAGTCGGGAAATCGATGCCTTCACTAGCGCAATCGGAGCAGAAGGGGACTCGGGCGGACAAGGTGCCCGGGGCATACCGAAGAAAACACAGGGGACAAACCGTCTCGACCTCTATGGGGTCCAAGATAGGCGGTGCGACAGGCGGGACATAGCTGCGCCGCCATTCCTGAAAAGTCTGGCCAGGTTTTGCCTTGGGCTGCTTTGTTCGAAACGGCCACATGGGTGCTAGCTACCTCGTCAGCGGGTGTGCACGTCTGGTCAACATTATTACGTCCGCTTCACGCCCTGAGCCGTTCCGTCAACTATCGGACGAAGCCAGGCCAGCGAGCAAGGGCGAGCCACGGCGCTGCAGGGCCCTAAGGTAGCGCGACTCGTCGTAGGGCGTGTGGGA
>NZ_QQSY01000015.1 GCF_003351225.1 Dyella solisilvae | reverse complement strand
GCGCGGATTTTTCTCGCGCACAAAGACAAACGCCTTCCCGGATGGGAAGGCGTTTGAGGGATAAAGCCCCTGGCGGTGACCTACTCTTGCATGAGGATTCACACTACCATCGGCGCAGCTGCGTTTCACTTCCGAGTTCGGGATGGGATCGGGTGGGACCACAGCGCTATAGCCGCCAGGGAAAGGGTGGGAACAGCGCTATGAAGCGCCAGTTCCGCAGAGGGCGTAAACGAGTGACAAGCGTCTGGTGAAATTCGAACTAGATGTTCGTTGAGAGCGTCGCTCTGTTGAGCGTCTCACGAAGCGTCTTGGGGTTATATGGTCAAGCCTCACGGCTCATTAGTACGCGTAAGCTCAATGCATTGCTGCACTTCCACACCGCGCCTATCAACCACCTAGTCTTGATGGTGCCTTAAGGAGACTCGAAGTCTCGGGAGATCTCATCTTGAGGCGCGCTTCCCGCTTAGATGCTTTCAGCGGTTATCGCTTCCGTTCATAGCTACCGGGCAATGCCATGGGCATGACAACCCGAACACCAGCGGAACGTCCACTCCGGTCCTCTCGTACTAGGAGCAGCCCCTCTCAAATCTCCAACGCCCACGACAGATAGGGACCGAACTGTCTCACGACGTTCTGAACCCAGCTCGCGTACCACTTTAAATGGCGAACAGCCATACCCTTGGGACCGGCTACAGCCCCAGGATGTGATGAGCCGACATCGAGGTGCCAAACACCGCCGTCGATATGAACTCTTGGGCGGTATCAGCCTGTTATCCCCGGAGTACCTTTTATCCGTTGAGCGATGGCCCTTCCATACAGAACCACCGGATCACTAAGACCTACTTTCGTACCTGCTTGATCCGTCGATCTCGCAGTCAAGCACGCTTATGCCTTTGCACACAGTGCGCGATGTCCGACCGCGCTGAGCGTACCTTCGTGCTCCTCCGTTACTCTTTGGGAGGAGACCGCCCCAGTCAAACTACCCACCACACACGGTCCCTGATCCGGATTACGGACCTAGGTTAGAACGTCAAGCACTTCAGGGTGGTATTTCAAGGATGGCTCCACCGAAACTAGCGTCTCGGTTTCATAGCCTCCCACCTATCCTACACAGAAGAACTCAACGTTCAGTGTGAAGCTGTAGTAAAGGTTCACGGGGTCTTTCCGTCTTGCCGCGGGAACGCTGCATCTTCACAGCGATTTCAATTTCACTGAGTCTCGGGTGGAGACAGCGCCGCTGTCGTTACGCCATTCGTGCAGGTCGGAACTTACCCGACAAGGAATTTCGCTACCTTAGGACCGTTATAGTTACGGCCGCCGTTTACTGGGGCTTCGATCAAGAGCTTCGCCTTGCGGCTGACCCCATCAATTAACCTTCCAGCACCGGGCAGGCGTCACACCCTATACGTCCACTTTCGTGTTTGCAGAGTGCTGTGTTTTTGATAAACAGTCGCAGCGGCCAGGTTACTGCGACCCTTCTCAGCTCAGCTACGCATGTAGCCACCAAAAAGGGCGCACCTTCTCCCGAAGTTACGGTGCCATTTTGCCTAGTTCCTTCACCCGAGTTCTCTCAAGCGCCTTGGGATTCTCACCCTGCCTACCAGTGTCGGTTTACGGTACGGTTTCTCTGTAGCTGAAGCTTAGTGGCTTTTCCTGGAAGCGTAGTATCAGTCACTTCGTCCAATAGGACTCGTCTCGGTGCTCGGCATAAAGAGGGCCGGATTTGCCTAACCCTCATGCCTACCGCCTTTCCCCAGGACAACCAACGCCTGGTAGACCTAACTTTCTCCGTCCCCACATCGCACTACAGACAAGTGCTGGAATATTAACCAGCTTCCCATCGACTACGCATTTCTGCCTCGCCTTAGGGGCCGACTCACCCTGCGCCGATGAACGTTGCGCGAGGAAACCTTGGGCTTTCGGCGTGCGGGCTTTTCACCCGCATTATCGTTACTCATGTCAGCATTCGCACTTCCGATACCTCCAGCAGACTTCTCAATCCACCTTCACAGGCTTACGGAACGCTCCTCTACCGCGCACACAAAGTGTGCACCCCGAGCTTCGGTGTATAGCTTAGCCCCGTTAAATCTTCCGCGCAGACCGACTCGACCAGTGAGCTATTACGCTTTCTTTAAAGGGTGGCTGCTTCTAAGCCAACCTCCTGGCTGTCTATGCCTTTCCACATCGTTTTCCACTTAGCTATAACTTTGGGACCTTAGCTGCGGGTCTGGGTTGTTTCCCTTTTCACGACGGACGTTAGCACCCGCCGTGTGTCTCCCGTACATTCTGTCCTGGTATTCGGAGTTTGCCATGGTTTACTAAGCCGCGATGGCCCGCTAGCCATAACAGTGCTCTACCCCCAGGAAGATTCATACGAGGCGCTACCTAAATAGCTTTCGAGGAGAACCAGCTATCTCCGAGTTTGTTTAGCCTTTCACTCCTATCCACAGCTCATCCCCATCTATTGCAACAGATGTGGGTTCGGTCCTCCAGTGCGTGTTACCGCACCTTCAACCTGGCCATGGATAGATCACTCGGTTTCGGGTCTACTGCCAGAGACTATGCGCCCTATTCAGACTCGGTTTCCCTTCGCCTCCCCTATACGGTTAAGCTTGCCACTGACAGTAAGTCGCTGACCCATTATACAAAAGGTACGCAGTCACCCTTGCGGGCTTCCACTGCTTGTACGTATACGGTTTCAGGGTCTATTTCACTCCCCTCTCCGGGGTTCTTTTCGCCTTTCCCTCACGGTACTTGTTCGCTATCGGTCGGTCAGGAGTATTTAGCCTTGGAGGATGGTCCCCCCATGTTCAGACAGGGTTTCTCGTGCCCCGCCTTACTCAATTTCACATCGAATGCCCTTTCGCCTACGGGGCTATCACCCGCTATGGCCGGCTTTTCCAAACCGTTCGACTAAAACACTCGATGCTTTTGGGCTAGTCCGCGTTCGCTCGTCGCTACTGACGGAATCTCGGTTGATTTCTTTTCCTCGGGGTACTTAGATATTTCAGTTCCCCCGGTTCGCTTCCAGCAGCTATGTATTCACTGCAGGATACCTATTGCTAGGTGGGTTTCCCCATTCGGACATTGCCGGATCAAAGCTTGTTGCCAGCTCCCCGACACTTTTCGCAGGCTGCCACGTCCTTCATCGCCTCTGACCGCCAAGGCATCCACCGTATACGCTTGGTCGCTTGACCATATAACCCCAAGTCGCCTCGGGATTACATCTCCAAACAACGCGTTCGCTTAATTGCCTCAACGACACATCTCGATTCGGTTTCGAACCAAGACGCTTGTCACTCGTTTACTTTGTCAAAGAACACAAGAACGGCCACAGTGCCGTCTCGTTTCAAATCAATTCGTGTGCGCTTCTGCCTTCATTTCACGTCGCGCCACCAAAATGGTGGAGCCAGTCAGGATCGAACTGACGACCCCCTGCTTGCAAAGCAGGTGCTCTCCCAGCTGAGCTATGGCCCCAAGTGATTCAGTGGTGGGTCTGGGAGGACTCGAACCACCGGCCTCACCCTTATCAGGGGTGCGCTCTAACCACCTGAGCTACAGACCCGGGAACCTTTGTGCCTCAACAGAAACAACCCACTCTTCGATTCGCATCGAAGCGGGCGTTTCGTGAAGAGTCCAGCCAGGGATGGCTGGTGTTGCCTTCGCGACAGGGATGTCGCGTGAAGCAAACTTCGCGTGAAATAAAGTGCAGGTGTCTTGTGTGGACGTCTTGCGGGGAGAAAGATGTCGTTCTCGAAAGGAGGTGATCCAGCCGCACCTTCCGATACGGCTACCTTGTTACGACTTCACCCCAGTCATGAACCACTCCGTGGTCGTCGTCCCCCTTGCGGTTAGACTAACGGCTTCTGGAGCAACTCACTCCCATGGTGTGACGGGCGGTGTGTACAAGGCCCGGGAACGTATTCACCGCAGCATAGCTGATCTGCGATTACTAGCGATTCCGACTTCATGGAGTCGAGTTGCAGACTCCAATCCGGACTGGGATCGGCTTTCTGGGATTGGCTCCACCTCGCGGTATTGCAACCCTCTGTACCGACCATTGTAGTACGTGTGTAGCCCTGGCCGTAAGGGCCATGATGACTTGACGTCATCCCCACCTTCCTCCGGTTTGTCACCGGCAGTCTCCTTAGAGTTCCCACCATTACGTGCTGGCAACTAAGGACAAGGGTTGCGCTCGTTGCGGGACTTAACCCAACATCTCACGACACGAGCTGACGACAGCCATGCAGCACCTGTGTTCTGATTCCCGAAGGCACTCCCGCATCTCTGCAGGATTCCAGACATGTCAAGGCCAGGTAAGGTTCTTCGCGTTGCATCGAATTAAACCACATACTCCACCGCTTGTGCGGGCCCCCGTCAATTCCTTTGAGTTTCAGTCTTGCGACCGTACTCCCCAGGCGGCGAACTTAACGCGTTAGCTTCGACACTGATCTCCGAGTTGAGACCAACATCCAGTTCGCATCGTTTAGGGCGTGGACTACCAGGGTATCTAATCCTGTTTGCTCCCCACGCTTTCGTGCCTCAGCGTCAGTGTTGATCCAGATGGCCGCCTTCGCCACTGATGTTCCTCCCGATCTCTACGCATTTCACCGCTACACCGGGAATTCCACCATCCTCTATCACACTCTAGCTATCCAGTATCCATTGCCATTCCCAGGTTGAGCCCGGGGATTTCACAACAGACTTAAATAACCGCCTACGCACGCTTTACGCCCAGTAATTCCGATTAACGCTTGCACCCTTCGTATTACCGCGGCTGCTGGCACGAAGTTAGCCGGTGCTTATTCCTCAGGTACCGTCAGTTCCGCCGGGTATTAGCCGACAGCGTTTCGCTCCTGATAAAAGTGCTTTACAACCCGAAGGCCTTCTTCACACACGCGGCATTGCTGGATCAGGCTTGCGCCCATTGTCCAATATTCCCCACTGCTGCCTCCCGTAGGAGTCTGGGCCGTGTCTCAGTCCCAGTGTGGCTGATCATCCTCTCAGACCAGCTAGCGATCGTCGCCTTGGTGAGCCGTTACCTCACCAACTAGCTAATCGCACATCGGTTCGTCCAACCGCGCAAGGCCCGAAGGTCCCCTGCTTTCTCTCGTAAGACGTATGCGGTATTAGCGTAAGTTTCCCTACGTTATCCCCCACGTTTGGGTAGATCCCGATGCATTACTCACCCGTCCGCCACTCGCCACCCACAGTATTGCTACTGCTGTGCTGCCGTTCGACTTGCATGTGTTAAGCATGCCGCCAGCGTTCAATCTGAGCCAGGATCAAACTCTTCACTTAAGTTTTCGATCAACCGAAGCTGATCTATCTTTCTGAAGCGTTGTCCTAACCATAAAACGTCAAGCTTTTGAATTGACTCTTAGGTTAGACGCTTGCATATGTTTGACATTCAGTCATCCACCGCAAGGCGCCCACACAAGTCACCTGCGCACACTGTCAAAGATCTCAATCACTTGCTGACCGTTTCCGTTTCAGCGCTGGAACATTTCGTTCCGAGTGAGCCGCTCATCTTACATC
>NZ_QQSY01000014.1 GCF_003351225.1 Dyella solisilvae | reverse complement strand
TCCCACACGCCCTACGACGAGTCGCGCTACCTTAGGGCCCTGCAGCGCCGTGGCTCGCCCTTGCTCGCCGGCCTGGCTTCGTCCGATAGTTGACGGAACGGCTCAGGGCGTGAAGCGGACACTCCGTCACCCTTGGGGAAAGACAAGAATGAGTGGCATGCGCTATCTGCCTTTCTTGGCCTTGCTGTTCGTGGCGGATTCCGTCCGAGCAGAAGGCCTTGATCTTGACCGTCTATCTCGCGTGACCGACTACCTGACGGCCGGCGTGACCAGAACGCCTCAAGAGATCGGCCAAGAGTTTGGAGTTGAGTTGACCGGCCCATCCGCGATCAGTGGAGGGTCATGGGTCCAATGGGCAAGTACGGGGAGCTCATCGCTGCCCTGGATCCGTTCAATCGAATTGCGGACTGAGCGCGGAATGAGTAGCGGCAGACGTCCAGTAATGTCTGCCTATCAGGCGCAGGCAACAGTTCAGTTCTCAACGCCTTTGTGCGTTAGGGCCGGCGATCTTGAGGGGAAATATGGCGACCTCGGTCCCGCGCCCATACCAGCTCACGCGCCATCAGACGTGATCGAAGACACCGGCCACTTACTTGTGGTGAGCGGGGCCAGGATCTCATTCCATCTAAAAACAGCGCCCGCCTCTCTGATCAATCCAGGCGAGGCAATGTGCGTTGAAAGCGTTGGAATAGGCGGCATCAAGGTACGCTAACGTCCGCTTCCGACCCGGAGCGGACCTAACAGCCAGTAGGATAAGACGCCGTATCGGGAGGGGGCGAATGGACGGAAAGAGCGATGGATACTTCGAAGAGAGAAAGCTGGCGCTCGCTGGGCGCATCAACTTAAAGCCGATGTATGCGGCAATGCTCATCAATCTAGTTCTCGCGTTTCTGTCCTACATCTTCTACGACCGCCTGGCTGATGGCTCTTTTGCAAGCGCTGCCATCCACCTGGGGCAGTCCTTGTCGCCTTCGGTGTCAAGAATGCCGGCAATTACGACCCATCCCGACAGATGCGCGTTTGTGCTGTCGATTCAATGGGTCGCGTCCATTTCCCTCATTGTTCTGCTTCTCACCAAATACTGGCCCTTCTCCAAGGTCATGAGGGTGGCTGTTCGCACTTGGTACAAACAGCCGGAGGACAGGCTGCCGTCACACCGGAACCTCCGGGTGTTTGGGTTCATGCTCTTCGTATTGGCCTGCGCGGCAGGCGATACGGGTCTCTGGACGTTTCCCACGCTCTATAACGGGCTATTTTTTGCTGATTCAGAGCCACTTCGTGCCTTCGTTGCCATGGTCAATTCACCGGTTTATCTGCCCTTCTTGGCGTGGTTCTCGGTGTTGGCAACGGTAATGACTTACTGGGGCGCCATTTTTCTTGTGGCGAACTGGTGGACGATCGTCGAGTAGGAAGTCGCGCTCTTAGGTCCGCTTGCGACCCAATGCGGACGCGTTGAAAGACCGAGATTCGAGCGGGCAGCCGTCGCGAATCGGTGTCCTTGCGATAACTCCCAGCAATAGACCAAAGGGCGTGTTCCGCGGGCACCGCCTCACCGCTCACGATCACGGCCGCCAGAATGACAGGCGTTGAAACCAGTGAGTCAGTCCGCGTAAGGTTTTGCTATACAACAGGGGGAGCACATGAAGGGAAGCACGATCGCATATGCGGTAGGGACAATTACGTTGGCCCTGCTATCGAGTGGGTGCGCGACCAAGACCTACGGTCGCCAGCCCATGCTCACTGATTACGAAGCTCAGACCATGAGCTGCCGCGAAATTAGTCTCGAAGAAGCCAAAGTGAATGGCTATCTCCAACAGGTTCACCAGGAAAGTCAGTTTGACGGGCGATCCGTCCTTTCCTTCCTCGGCGATTTCGGTATAGGGAACGAGATTGAACGATCCAGTGCTATCGACACCGCCAACAAGCGCATGGGTGCACTGCGCGCTACGGCTGCCTCGAAGCACTGTGATTCGGTTCTAGCCAACACAAACGTGGTGACACCCGCCTCACCAGCATCCCCGTCGTCTTTGGGGCCAGCCAGTTCATCGGCAACACCGTCCCATCCTGCCGACTACACCAGCATGGTCCTATCTGCGCAGAAGCTGTCTACCAAGATGGGATGCGGGGATGTCCACGCTACAGGCGGCGCCACATTTGAGGCCCAGTGCTCGGCGTACAGCGTCGTTATCGATTGCACAGATGGCAGTTGCCACCCGTCGCGTACGGTCAATAACTAAAATCTCAGGCGCGCGAAGCAGACACGTTCGACTCCGCGTGGGGAAGGCAAACTTAAGGGGGCTTATGGGGAATAAGGTCGCGACAGTGCTGTTTTGGCTGCTGGCTGCTGTTCTAACGATCTTCGGCCTGCGGCTTGTTTTGGGTGAAATGGTGAACGGCTTCAATGGTTGGCAAGTAACCAGTGCGGCATTTGCCGTTGTGGTGCTCGTCCTCGGCTGGCGGCAGTGTCTACGTGCCTTGCGCCGAAAGGACGTTGACTCCGAATGAAGTCCGCTTCCGACCCATAGCTGACATTGCCATCTCAAACGGACCCAAACTGGCTGCTACAAGTAGCAGCCAGAAAGTTGAGTGATCTTCAGAATGAATACACGACCGTCGCGCCCACACCCCAATCCGGGCTGCCATCCGTGAAGCCCTTGGTGACATAGGCCTGGGCCTTCCAGCCGCTGGCGAACTTGTAGGCGTAGTAGCCGGTGAGTTCGTTGCGCGAGAAGCTCGTGTCCGACGCCTTCTCGCGATAGTCGTAGTACGCGCCGAAGCTGCTGTGACTGTCGAGCTTGTAGCTCGCGCCAACATTGGCTCCGAACACATCGTTGAGCTGGATGTATTGCGAGCTACCGAGCCAGGTGTAGCTCACGCCGCCGAAGACGGTCCAGGCGCCGAAGCCCTTGTACATGTCGGCGCCGACGGTGTAGTCGTTCTTGCCGGTGCCCAGACCCTTGTCCGCATCAGCCGTACCGAACTTGATCTTGCCGGTGAGATCGATACCGAACTGCGCGGCGCTGTTGGTGTAGGCCTCGTACGTGGCCGACGCGGTGACGTCGCCTAGACCCGATGCGGAGCCGGTCGTCTCGGTCGTCGGCGTGGTGCCGCCCTGGGAGTTGCCCTTGCCCTTGCCTTTGCCTCGGCCGTTCGGGTTGTTGTTCTTCACCGGACCGATGCCGGGAATCACGTTGTCGGCACCGGAAACATGGATGTACGGCACGTCCAGCTTGAACGACCAGCTATCGATGTCGTAACCAAGGGTCACCGGCACCTGAGTGATGTCGGTCGTGGTCGACGTGCCGTACTTGCCGGTGGTGTAGTCGATGCCGGCGCCCACCTTGATGGCGGAGTTGTCGTCGGCATGCGCTGCCTGCGCCATCAGTCCCAGAACGCCAAGGGCGCAAAGGGTACTGGTGTTCTTCAGATTCATGAGTTCTTCCTAGGGCGTAGCAACAAAAGAGCGGGAGGCCTCAACAGAGGCCTCCACGCAAGTCATAAGTGATGTTGTTG
Organism: Dyella solisilvae; assembly: GCF_003351225.1. Classification (GTDB taxonomy): domain Bacteria; phylum Pseudomonadota; class Gammaproteobacteria; order Xanthomonadales; family Rhodanobacteraceae; genus Dyella; species Dyella solisilvae. The sequence goes on along the minus strand of NZ_QQSY01000014.1, from coordinate 3,376 downwards.
TAATCAGCGACCGCCGTGTTCCGGCTTGTCGGGACGCTCGGGCTTTTCGGGCTTGTCCGGATGATCCGGCTTGTCGGGACGATCGGCCTTGGCGACCTTGTCCGCCTTGTCGGCGTGATTCGCCTTCTCGGTCTTGTCGCCATGCGCGATGTCTGCGCTATCGGGCACAGGACCGTGCGCCTTGGCGGCGCTCATGATGTCGCCCAGCTTGAAGCCCAACGCCTTGGCGATGTTGCCCCAGCCCTGGCCGTCGGCGCGCAGTGCGAGCACGCCAGTCAACTGCACCGGACCCTTCGGGCCTGCGACCGTGCCGCCGTTCAATGCCGCTTCGATCTGTGCTGCCGTCGGCTGCGTAATGCCGGCCGCCGTCAGTTCGGCCTGGGCCAGCGACAGCGCGATATTCACGTTGCCGTAGCCGAGATGGCCGGTGGCAGGCGTAAAGGTGGTCTGCACGGCGGGCGTGGTGGCTGTGGCCGGCGTGACCAGCACGACGGTGCTGCCGTTGCGCAGGCCGGTCACCAGCGCCTGCGAGTTGCTGGTGGACCCGGCGAACGTGGTGTACGAAGTGGCGAGCTTGGTGCTTTCCTGGCCGCTCGTTGGTGCCGTTTGGGTGGTTGGCGCGGTGTCGGCCAGCACCAATGAGCTGCCCATGCACAGGCCGACGGCCACGCTAAGCGCGGTGAGTACATGTACGTTCTTCTTCATCGATTGCCCCTTGAAGGTGATGGTCGTTCCCTTCGAGGCGCCCCGGGGGGCATCAGATGAACTCCGCACCTGCCATGAGGTAGTGCAGCAAATCATGCTCACTCCGACGGCCTCGGCGCGGATACTGGCGGACTCGACGGCGCAAGAAAAGAGCGCGCGCACGCAAGTTCAGCAAGCAGAAGAAAATCCTTCAGCCGCTAGTCAAAGAGCCCTTCATTTCGTGCGTGAAGTCGCAGAAAACAAGGGTTTTCTGTCGCGAAGCTGTACAAGATGAGCCGTAGGGAAGGCGAGGCAATAGCGACTTTGCTTAGCGTTTCCTTACCGTGCATAGCGCGCCGATCGAATTTTTGTGCGATGTTGTCGCCGCGTCGAATGGGGCCTAGGCCTGGCGACGCCCATCAAACATTTCCATGCCCTTGTACGGAGCCAACATGAAGCGCCTTTTTTCATTTGTTGTTGCGGCCGCCTTGCTCGCAGGTAGCGGCATGGCCCTCGCCTCACCGCAAAGTCACGGCCATGGGAACGGCCATGGCAACGGTGGCGGCAACGACGACGATGCCCGTTGGGACGACGGTGATCATGGCCATAATCCCAAGGACGAAGGGCGCCACGACAACGGCAAGCACAAGGGTTGGTACAAGAAGGGCGATCGCCTGCCCGACCAGTACTACACGCGTGAGTACTACGTCACCGATTACGAGCATTACCACCTGCGTCGTCCGGATCCGGGCTACCGCTGGGTGCGCGCCGACGGAGGACAGTTCTACCTGACGCTTATGTCCAGCGGCGTCGTGATCGATATCGCCGCGGGCTTCTAATCGACGCCATGGGTTTTGGCAGGGTCGTGAATCGCAAATCAGTGGTGGAGCGGTTCGTGCAAGGTCCGCTTTCGACCCGGAGCGGACCTAACGGATTCGGTGGATATCAGGGGCAGAGAGGTGCTATGGATCGGGCTCAGACTTACTGGGGTGGGGAAGTCGAGGTTAGTGTCGAGCCGCACGAAATGCGGATGAGCCACTGGGTCTACGCGCCAAAATTCGCGGACATCTCCGGAGAGCAAATCCTGTTTGACCTAACCGGCAAGCTTTGGGACCTTATTTCTGTGTCAGAGTCTGAAGACGCGCTTGACCTTCAGTTGAGGAAGTACCCGGGCGACCGCCCTCAGGTGACTTTGCAGGTCCAGCGGAAAGGTCGAGTGATTCTTGTCGCGGGAAAGCCCGTGGATGGTGCGGAACTTGAGCGACACCTGGACACTGCGCTCATCAAATGAGTCCGCTTCCGACCCGAAGCAATGAGATGGACTCCTCCCCGTCTTCGGCATCGAGTGCCAGACTGGAAGCGATAGAACCAGTCGCTGGCGAAGAGGAGTCCACCCATGAAGCTTACGCGCATCGGAGTCGACGTGGCCAAGCAGGTCTTTCAGGTCCACGGGGTAGATCGGCACGAGCAACCGGTCTGGCGTCGCCGCCTATCGCGGGAGCGTTGGCTTCGCGCCGTATCGGAGGTCGCTGAGCCGGGCTGCGATATCGGCATGGAAGCCTGCGGTGGTGCGCATCATTGGGCGCGTCAGCTGCAAGCGCTGGGTTATCGCGTAAAGCTGATCGCGCCGCAGTTCGTGAAGCCGTACGTGAAGAGCAACAAGAACGACGCCAACGATGCCGAGGCGATCTGTGAGGCGATGAGTCGTCCGAGCATGCGTTTCGTGAGCGTGAAGAGCGTGGCTCAGCAGGATCTACAGGCGATGCACCGCGTACGTGCCAGCCTAGTGGAACAACGCACCGCCAAGGGTAATCAAATACGCGGCCTGGTCGCCGAATACGGCCTCGTGGCGCCAAAGGAAATAGCCTCACTACGGCAGGCGATCCCCTGTTGGCTGGAGGATGCCGAGAACGGCCTGAGCATATTGTTCCGGCTCGTGCTCGAAGGGCTGTGGCGCGACCTGCGCACGATGGATGACCGTGTCAGTGAACTGGACGGTCAAATCAACGAAGCAGCCAAAGCCGATCCGGCGGCGCGTCGGCTCCAGCAGTTGCGTGGCGTTGGGCCTGTCGTCGCCACTGCGTTGATCGCGTGCGTCGGTGATGCCACGCAATTTGCTAATGGTCGGCAGATGGCGGCATCGTTGGGCTTGACGCCTCGGCAACACAGCTCCGGTTGCAGGGAGCGGCTCTTGGGCATCAGCAAGCGCGGCGATGCCTACATGCGATCGCTGCTCGTGCATGGTGCGCGAGCCATGCTGCGAACGGCGCCACGCCATGATGATCCGCTGAGTCGATGGGTGACGCGCCTGTCGGCGCGCTCTCACCCGAACGTGGCGTGCGTGGCCATGGCCAACAAGACGGCGCGCATGGCCTGGGCCATGCTGCGCCACGGCACGAACTATCAACCCACACTCGCGGCGGCCTAAGAGGTAGTGTCCGGAACGAACCACTCCACGATTGCGAAGCACCCCGCGTGATGACGAACCGGTCGAACCGGCGTCGGCAAAACCCTGTAAGGTCCGTGTGCCACGAGCACGCCAAAGCGATTGGGAGCCGACGCGCGACTAGCTCATCATGGCCCGGCACCGAAAAGCGGTGCAGCTGTTAGAGGCCGGATATACGTGTGCAGTCGACACGGACGCCAGAGCTAGGGGATGCTTGGCAAAGGGGAGGAGTCCATATACGGACCT
>NZ_QQSY01000013.1 GCF_003351225.1 Dyella solisilvae | reverse complement strand
GACTTCGAAGCCGAAGTGTACGTGCTGTCGAAGGACGAGGGTGGCCGTCATACCCCGTTCTTCAAGGGTTACCGCCCGCAGTTCTACTTCCGCACGACCGACGTGACCGGCGCCATCGAGCTGCCGGAAGGCGTCGAGATGGTCATGCCGGGCGACAACATCAAGATGGTTGTCACCCTGATCCACCCGATCGCCATGGACCAGGGCCTGCGCTTCGCCATTCGCGAAGGCGGCCGTACGGTCGGCGCCGGCGTGGTGGCCAAGGTCATCAAGTAAGCTGTAGACTGGGAAGTCGCCCGCTCTGCGGGCTGCAAGGATCCGGAACGGGGTGGCCACGGTCACCCGGTTCTTGGGAAGGGGCCGAAGGGCGCCACCTTGCGGCAGCAAGGCGTGCGACTTCACCCATTTTCATACGCCAGTAGCTCAATTGGCAGAGCAGCGGTCTCCAAAACCGCAGGTTGGGGGTTCGAGTCCCTCCTGGCGTGCCATCTTCCCGAGGATCCACGTCGGATGGTGGATGGTATGCAGGCCGTAGCCCGGTCGATGCCTCTCTCATCCGATCATGTCGCATGAATACGAAGGCAGAACCGACCAAGGGCGCCAGCGGCGCCGATATTGCCAAGCTGGTGCTGGCTGTGCTGGTGCTGGCGGCCGGCGTTTTCGCGTATTCGTGGTTCGGGGCCGACGGCTCCGTCCCGCAGTCGGTGCGCATGCTCGGCGTGCTGGTCGCGCTGGTCGTGTCGCTGGCGATCGGCGCCTTCACTGGCCCGGGTCGCCGCGTGCGCGCCTTCCTCGGCGAATCGCAATTCGAAATGCGCAAGGTGGTCTGGCCCACCCGTGACGAGACGCTCAAGACCACCGGCATCATCATTGTCGTGGTGATCGTCCTGTCGCTGCTGCTGGGCCTGATCGATCTGATCCTGAAGTCGGTCGTGCTCGACTGGCTGCTCAAGCTCGGTACGTGAGGTGATGGCATGAGCAAGCGTTGGTATGTGGTGCACGCCTATTCGGGCTTCGAGAACCAGGTGAAGCGCTCGCTCGACGAGCGGATTCGCCGCGCCGGCATGGAAGAGAAGTTCGGCGAAGTGCTGGTGCCGACCGAAGAGGTCATCGAGATGCGCAGCGGCCAGAAGCGCCGCAGCGAGCGCAAGTTCTTCCCGGGTTACGTTCTCGTGCAGATCGAGACGGATACCGAGGGCAAGGCGCCGCGCATCGACGACGAGTGCTGGCATCTGGTCAAGGAAACCCCGAAGGTCATGGGTTTCATCGGTGGCACGGCCGACCGCCCGCTGCCGATCCGCGACTCGGAGGCCGACGCCATCCTGAGCCGCGTCCGCGAAGGCGTGGAGAAGCCCAAGCCGAAGGTGCTGTTCGAGCCGGGCGAAATGGTCCGCGTGATCGATGGCCCGTTCAACGATTTCAACGGCGTGGTCGAGGAAGTCAACTACGAAAAGAGCCGCCTGCGCGTCGCGGTGCTCATTTTCGGCCGTTCGACCCCGGTCGAGCTGGAGTTCGGTCAGGTCGAGAAGGCCTGATTGACGGCCCCGGCACGGGGCTTGCTTAAAACTTGATCAATCTCTATACTGCGCGGTTCACGCTGGGGTCTTTTAGCCCGGCGTGTCCGTGTTTCTGGGGTTCGCGGGATGGCGAGCCTTCCTCTCTCAGGGACGACAACACTGCGAGGAGCCGCAAGGCGCTTGAACTCGCGAGGAAAATCCAATGGCAAAGAAAGTAACTGGTTACATCAAGCTGCAGGTCAAGGCCGGTCAGGCCAACCCGTCGCCGCCGGTGGGTCCTGCCCTCGGCCAGCGCGGCCTGAACATCATGGAATTCTGCAAGGCGTTCAATGCCGCCACGCAGAAGATGGAGCCGGGTCTGCCGATCCCGGTGATCATCACCGCCTATTCGGACCGCAGCTTCACCTTCATCACCAAGACCCCGCCGGCCTCGATCCTGATCAAGAAGGTCACGGGCGTCGCTAAGGGCTCGTCCAAGCCGAACACCGACAAGGTGGGCAAGATCACCCGCAAGCAGCTGGAAGACGTTGCGAAGCAGAAGGAGCCGGATCTCACGGCTGCTGATCTGGACGCCGCGGTGCGCACCATTGCCGGTAGCGCGCGCAGCATGGGCCTGGTGGTGGAGGGTTAAGACATGGCAAAGCTCACGAAGCGTTTGAAGGCCGCTCAGGCCGCAGTGAAGCCGGGCAAGCTGTATGGCCTGGAAGAAGCCCTCAGCATCGTCAAGGACAACGCCAAGGCGAAGTTCGCCGAGTCCGTGGACGTCGCCGTCCGCCTCGGTATCGACGCCAAGAAGTCCGACCAGGGCGTGCGTGGTTCGTCGCTGCTGCCGCACGGCACCGGCAAGACCGTCAAGGTCGCCGTGTTCGTGCCGGCCGGTGAGAAGGCCGAGGCCGCCAAGGCCGCCGGCGCTGACGCCGTCGGTATGGACGACCTGGCCGAGCGCATGCAGGCGGGCGACCTCGACTTCGGTCGCGTGATCGCTACGCCGGACGCCATGCGCGTGGTCGGTAAGCTCGGCCAGTTGCTGGGTCCCCGTGGCCTCATGCCAAACCCGAAGGATGGCTCGGTCACCGCCGACGTCGCCACGGCCGTCAAGAACGCCAAGGCCGGCCAGGTGAAGTTCCGCAACGACAAGGCGGGCATCATCCACGCCACCATCGGCAAGGCCAGCTTCGACGCTGCCCAGCTCGCGGACAACCTGAACGCGCTGGTCAACGACCTGCTGAAGGCCAAGCCGGCCACGGCCAAGGGTCAGTACCTGCAGAAGATCGCGCTGTCGTCCACCATGGGCGTTGGCGTGCCGGTCGACACCTCGACCCTGTCGGTGTCGACCAAGTAAGAGTTGAAGACCCGTGCCGGTTCACACCGGTGCGGGCACGTTTTTGAAGGTAGCCGCGGCTCAACCGCCGCGGCCGCCGTCAAAGACCGCAGGCGCGAATCACGCGCGACGACGACGAGCAGGGAGCTCGTATTGGCAAGGAACCGCCGTCGTCGCACACGAGTTCGCTTAATCGGGTTCGTTCGCGAGCCTGGCCTGCGTAGATGGTGCTGCCCCTTCTGGAATCCTGATGTTCTAGGAATGTTTTCTGGAAAGGCCACCACCCGGGATCGTTGCGATCCCCGACGTCACGGACGGCGTCGCTCAGGACCGCAAGCGGCAGGAGTCGCAAGCGGATTTCAAAGTGGAGGAGTGATATGGCTCTGAATCTCTCTCAGAAGCAAGAAGTAGTCGCCGAACTGGCAGAAGTTGCCGCTAAGGCTCACTCCTTGGTCGCTGTCGAGTATGCGGGCACCACGGTCGAACAGATGACCGCGATGCGCAAGAAGGCCCGTGAATCCGGTGTGTTCCTGAAAGTTGCCAAGAACACGCTTGCTTCGCGCGCCGTGGCGGGTACCGAGTTTGACGTCGTCAAGGACGCCCTGACCGGTCCGCTGCTGTACGCGTTCTCGATGGAGGAGCCCGGCGCAGCCGGTCGCCTGATCAAGGAATTCGCCAAGAGCAACGACAAGCTGAAGGCCAAGGTCGTCTCCGTGGAAGGCAAGCTGCTGCCGGCTGCCCACGTCGACGTGCTTGCCTCGCTGCCGACCCGCGAAGAAGCGCTGGCCATGCTGGCCCGTGTGCTCGCCGAGCCCGCTGCGATGTTCGCCCGCGCCGTCAAGGCCGTGGCCGACAAGCAGGGCGGTGGCGAAGTCGCCGCGGAAGCCACGGCTGAAGCCTAAGTTCGACGCTTATCCAAATCGAATCAATTTCCAGAGGTAAATCAAAATGTCCCTGACCAACGAACAGATCGTTGAAGCCGTTGCCGCCAAGTCGCTCATGGAAGTGATGGAGCTGGTGAAGGCCATCGAAGAGAAGTTTGGCGTGTCCGCCGCTGCCCCGGTCATGATGGCCGCCGGCCCGGCCGCCGCCGGCCCGGCTGCTGAAGAGCAGACCGAGTTCGACGTCATCCTGAAGAGCGCCGGCGACAAGAAGGTCGACGTGATCAAGGCCGTCCGCGCCATCACGGGCCTGGGCCTGAAGGAAGCGAAGGACCTGACCGAAGCCGGTGGCGTCGTGAAGGAAGCCGCTTCGAAGGAAGACGCTGCGAAGTTCAAGAAGGACCTCGAAGCTGCAGGCGCCACGGTCGAACTGAAGTAATTGGCGCTCTTGCGCGCCGGCAGTTTGATCTAGCGTCAAGCAAGCCTGGGGGCGTAAGCCCCCGGGCTTTGCCTGTTGCAAAAGGGTCGCATCGCGCGATGTGGCCTGTAACGACAAAGCGTCATCTTTTTTGGTTCGTGTTTTACGCGTCGGGAAGACAGCACTGAAAGGCCTGCAGACCATCGCCGACCTTTGACTCATGTCCTTTTGACGCATCGACGGGCAGGGCAGCACAACCTGTTCGTCGACCGCAGACACAGCTTTCACAATTCAGCCGGTGTGTGCACCACCGGCGTCACTGCGAACCGAGGCGGTACCCACCATGACCTACTCGTTTACCGAGAAGAAGCGCATCCGCAAGGATTTCGGCAAGCGTCCCCCTGTATTGGGCGTGCCGAACCTGCTGACCATCCAGACCGATTCCTATCGCGAGTTCCTGCAGGAGCATGTCGCTCCCAAGGCCCGCGACGAAAAGGGTCTCCACGCCGCGCTGAAGTCGGTCTTCCCGATCGTCAGCTATTCGGGCAATGCCGCGCTTGAGTATGTCGACTATCGCCTGGGCGAGCCGCCGTTCGACGAGCGCGAGTGTCGCAACCGCGGCATGACCTTCGGCGCGCCGCTGCGCGTGACCGTGCGCCTGGTCATCTATGACAAGGACAGCCCGGCGTCGAAGAAGGCCGTGAAGTACGTGAAGGAGCAGGAAGTCTACATGGGCGAAATTCCGCTCATGACCGACACCGGCACCTTCATCATCAACGGTACCGAGCGCGTCATCGTCTCGCAGCTGCATCGTTCGCCGGGCGTGTTCTTCGACCACGACCGTGGCAAGACGCACAGCTCGGGCAAGCTGCTGTTCTCCGCACGCGTGATTCCTTACCGCGGTTCGTGGCTGGACTTCGAGTTCGACCCGAAGGATGCGCTGTTCACCCGTATCGACCGTCGCCGCAAGCTTCCGGTGACCGTGCTGCTGCGCGCGCTCGGCTACACCAACGAAGAGATGCTCGGCATTTTCTTCGAGCACAACGTGTTCCACCTGGGCAAGAAGGGCGGCACCACGCTGGAACTCGTCGCCGAGCGCCTGCGTGGCGAAACGCTGACCTTCGACCTGGCCATTGGTGACAAGGTGCTGGTGGAAGCCGGCAAGCGCATCACGGCGCGTCACGTGCGCCAGCTCGCCGCTGAGAACATCACTGCGCTGGAAGTGCCGGACGACTACCCGGTCGGCCGCATCCTGGCCACCGATATCGTCGACCCCAAGACCGGCGAACTGCTGGCGCAGGCCAACGACGAGATCTCGGCCGACCAGCTTGAGAACTTCCGCAAGGCCGGCATCGAGGTCGTCCCGACCCTGTACGTCAACGACCTGGATCGCGGCGCGTACATCTCGCACACCCTGCGCATCGACAACACCAAGACGCCGCTCGAGGCGCTGGTGGAAATCTATCGCATGATGCGCCCGGGCGAGCCGCCGACCAAGGACGCTGCGCAGAACCTGTTCTACAACCTGTTCTTCACCTTCGATCGCTACGACCTGTCGGCCGTGGGTCGCATGAAGTTCAATCGCCGCGTGGGCCGCCAAGAGATCGTCGGTCCGGGCGTGCTGTACGACCGCAAGTACTTCGGCGACCGCAAGGAAGAAGAAGCGCAGAAGCTGGTTGCACAGCTGGGCGAGCAGTCCGACATCCTCGACGTGCTCAAGGTGCTCATCGACATCAAGAACGGTCACGGCACCGTCGACGATATCGATCACCTGGGCAACCGTCGCGTGCGCTCGGTCGGTGAAATGGCCGAGAACACCTTCCGCATCGGTCTGGTGCGCGTCGAGCGCGCCGTGCGCGAGCGCCTGTCGCTGGCCGAGTCCGAGGGGCTGACCCCGCAGGAACTGATCAACGCCAAGCCGGTTGCGGCGGCGGTGAAGGAGTTCTTCGGCTCCTCGCAGCTCAGCCAGTTCATGGACCAGAACAACCCGCTGTCGGAAGTGACGCACAAGCGTCGCGTCTCGGCCCTCGGCCCAGGCGGCCTGACCCGCGAGCGCGCCGGCTTCGAAGTGCGCGACGTGCATCCGACCCATTACGGCCGCGTCTGCACCATCGAAACGCCGGAAGGCCCGAACATCGGCCTGATCAACTCGCTGGCCGTGTACGCCCGCACCAACACCTACGGCTTCCTCGAGACGCCGTACCGCAAGGTCGTGGGCGGCAAGGTGACCAACCAGGTGGATTACCTGTCGGCCATCGAAGAAGGCGACCACGTCATCGCGCAGGCGAACTCGCCGCTCAAGGACGGCGCGTTCATCGAAGACTTCGTGTCCTGCCGTTTCCGCGGCGAGTCCGAGCTGCGTCCGTCCGCTGAAGTCGACTACATGGACGTCTCGCCGATGCAGACCGTGTCGGTCGCTGCGGCGCTGGTGCCGTTCCTGGAGCACGACGACGCGAACCGCGCACTGATGGGCGCGAACATGCAGCGCCAGGCCGTGCCGACCCTGCGATCGCAGACCCCGCTGGTGGGTACCGGCATCGAGCGCGCCGTGGCGCGTGACTCGGGCGTCATCGTCACCGCCAAGCGCGGCGGCGTGATCGACCAGGTCGACGCCGGCCGTATCGTGGTGCGCGTGAACGAGGAAGAAGTCGGCGACAACGACGCCGGCGTCGATATCTACACGCTGACCAAGTACACCCGCTCCAACCAGAACACCAACCTCAACCAGCGTCCGCTGGTGAACGTGGGTGACGTGGTGGCGAAGGGCGACACGCTGGCCGACGGTTCGTCGACCGACCTGGGCGAGCTCGCGCTCGGCCAGAACATGCTGATCGCCTTCATGCCGTGGAACGGCTACAACTTCGAAGACTCGATCCTGCTCTCCGAGCGCGTCGTGCAGGAAGACCGCTACACCTCGATCCACATCGAGGAGCTGTCGTGCATCGCGCGTGACACCAAGCTGGGCGCCGAGGAAATCACCGCCGACATCCCGAACGTGGGTGAGCAGGCGCTGGCCCGTCTCGACGAGTCCGGCATCGTGTACATCGGCGCTGAAGTGAAGGCCGGCGACATCATGGTCGGCAAGGTCACGCCGAAGGGCGAGAGCCAGCTGACGCCGGAAGAGAAGCTGCTCCGCGCGATCTTCGGCGAGAAGGCCTCCGACGTGAAGGACAGCTCGCTGCGCGTGCCGCCGGGCATGGACGGCACCGTCATCGACGTGCAGGTCTTCACCCGCGACGGCATCGAGAAGGACAAGCGTGCGCGCCAGATCGAAGAGATGGAGATCAAGCGCATCCGCAAGGACTTCGACGACCAGTTCCGCATCCTCGAAGGCGCGATCTACAACCGCATGCGCACCCAGCTCGTCGGCAAGACCGCGATGAGCGGTCCGGGCGGCCTCAAGCGCGGCGCCGAGATCACCGACGCCTACCTGGACGGCCTGAAGAAGGACGACTGGTTCAAGATCAACGTCAAGGAAGAGGACGTCACCGAGTTCCTCGAGCGCGCCGCTGACCAGATCAAGCGTCACAAGGAAGAGTTCGACAAGCGCTTCAAGGAGAAGCAGGGCAAGATCACCCAGGGTGACGATCTCGCTCCGGGCGTGCTCAAGATGGTCAAGGTGTTCCTGGCCGTGAAGCGCCGCATCCAGCCGGGCGACAAGATGGCCGGTCGCCACGGTAACAAGGGTGTGGTGTCCAACGTAGTGCCGGTGGAGGACATGCCGTTCTCCGAAGACGGCACCTCGGTCGACATCGTGCTGAACCCGCTGGGCGTGCCGTCGCGTATGAACATCGGCCAGATTCTGGAAGTGCATCTTGGCTGGGCCGCGAAGGGCCTGGGCAAGAAGATCCAGAAGATGCTCGAGGCGCAGGCCAAGATCGCGCAGATCCGCGAGTTCCTCGACCAGGTGTACAACCACCACGTCGCGGGCGCCGTGCAGCATGTCGACCTGAAGTCGTTGACCGACGAGGAAATCCTCGCCCTGGCCAACAACCTGCAGGAAGGCGTGCCGATGGCCACCCCGGTGTTCGACGGCGCCGAGGAAACCGAGATCAAGGCGATGCTCAAGCTCGCCGATCTGCCGGAGTCTGGCCAGACGACGCTGTACGACGGCCGCACTGGCGAGGCGTTCGATCGCCCGGTCACCGTTGGCTACATGCACTACCTGAAGCTGAACCACTTGGTCGACGACAAGATGCACGCGCGTTCGACTGGTCCGTACTCGCTCGTCACGCAGCAGCCGCTGGGTGGTAAGGCGCAGTTCGGCGGCCAGCGCTTCGGTGAAATGGAAGTCTGGGCGCTGGAAGCCTACGGCGCGGCTTACACCCTGCAGGAAATGCTGACGGTGAAGTCCGACGACGTGCAGGGCCGTAACCAGATGTACAAGAACATTGTCGACGGCAACCACGAGATGGCGGCGGGCATGCCGGAATCCTTCAACGTGTTGGTGAAGGAAATCCGCTCGCTCGGTATCGATATCGATCTGGAAGAAGTGAAGTGAGTTGAGGAGGTAACGAGGAGCACTCCTCGTTACCTCTGACTGATTCTCCATTCCTTATTCCCGATCTCTCGGAGACATCCATGAAAGACTTGCTCAATCTTTTCAACCAGCAGCGCACCGCGCCTGACTTCGATGCGATCAAGATCGCTCTGGCTTCGCCGGAGCTGATCCGCTCCTGGTCGTACGGCGAGGTGAAGAAGCCGGAAACGATCAACTACCGCACCTTCAAGCCCGAGCGTGACGGCCTGTTCTGCGCCGCCATCTTCGGCCCGGTGAAGGACTACGAGTGCCTGTGCGGCAAGTACAAGCGCATGAAGCACCGCGGCGTGGTGTGCGAGAAGTGCGGCACGGAAGTGACGCTGGCCAAGGTGCGTCGCGAGCGCATGGGCCACATCGAGCTCGCCTCGCCGACCGCGCACATCTGGTTCCTCAAGTCGCTGCCGTCGCGCATCGGCCTGATGCTGGACATGACCCTGCGCGACATCGAGCGCATCCTTTATTTCGAAGCCTTCGTGGTCATCGATCCGGGTCTGACCGCGCTCGAGCGTGGCCAGCTGCTCAGCGAAGACCAGTACCTGGAAGCCGTGGAAGAGCACGGTGACGAGTTCGATGCCCGCATGGGCGCCGAGGCCGTCTACGAGCTGCTCAAGTCCCTGGACCTCCCGGGCGAAGTCGTGCGCCTGAAGGAAGAGATCGCTTCCACCAACTCCGAGACCAAGCTCAAGCGCCTCACCAAGCGCGTGAAGCTGATCGAGGCGTTCCTGGAGTCGGGCAACCGTCCGGAATGGATGGTGCTGACCGTGCTGCCGGTGCTGCCGCCGGACCTGCGTCCGCTGGTCCCGCTGGACGGCGGCCGTTTCGCCACGTCCGACCTGAACGACCTGTACCGTCGCGTCATCAACCGCAACAACCGCCTGCGTCGCCTGCTCGAACTCAATGCGCCCGACATCATCGTGCGTAACGAGAAGCGCATGCTGCAGGAATCGGTCGACGCGCTGCTCGACAACGGCCGCCGCGGTCGCGCCATCACCGGCACGAACAAGCGCGCGCTGAAGTCGCTCGCCGACATGATCAAGGGTAAGCAGGGTCGCTTCCGTCAGAACCTGCTCGGCAAGCGCGTGGACTACTCCGGTCGTTCGGTGATCGTGGTCGGTCCGACCCTGCGCCTGCACCAGTGCGGTCTGCCGAAGAAGATGGCGCTTGAGCTGTTCAAGCCCTTCATCTTCGCCAAGCTGCAGGCTCGCGGCGAAGCCACCACCATCAAGGCTGCCAAGAAGCTCGTCGAGCGCGAAGAAGGCCAGGTGTGGGACATCCTCGAAGAGGTGATCCGCGAGCATCCCGTGCTGCTGAACCGCGCGCCGACGCTGCACCGTCTGGGCATCCAGGCGTTCGAGCCGAAGCTGATCGAAGGCAAGGCCATCCAGCTGCACCCGCTCGTGTGTACCGCGTTCAACGCGGACTTCGACGGTGACCAGATGGCTGTGCACGTGCCGCTGTCGATCGAGGCGCAGCTCGAAGCGCGCGCTCTGATGATGGCGACCAACAACATCCTGTCGCCCGCCAACGGCGAGCCGATCATCGTGCCGACCCAGGACGTGGTGCTCGGTCTGTACTACATGACCCGTGAGCTGGTAAACGCCAAGGGCGCCGGCATGGTGTTCTCGGGCATCGGCGAAGTGCGCCGCGCCTACGACAACCGCGCCGTGCAGCTGCACGCCAAGGTCAAGGTCCGCATCAGCCAGGTGCAGATCGACGAGGACGGCGGGCACACGGAGCGGACCGAGCTGGTGGATACCACCGTCGGTCGCGCGCTGCTGCTCGAGATCATGCCGGAGGGCCTGCCGTTCGCGCTGGCCAACACCGAGCTGACCAAGAAGAACATCTCGCGCCTGATCAACCAGTGCTACCGCCGCCTGGGTCTGAAGGAAACGGTCATCTTCGGCGACCAGCTGATGTACACCGGCTTCCGCTTCGCCACCCGCGCGGGCATCTCCATCGGCATCGATGACATGATCATCCCGGCCGAGAAGAAGCCGATCCTGGAAGAGGCCGAGAAGGAAGTCGTCGAGATCCAGGAGCAGTACCAATCGGGTCTCGTGACCGCCGGCGAGCGCTACAACAAGGTGGTCGACATCTGGTCGCGCACCAACGAACTCGTCGCCAAGGCGATGATCGACGGTATCGGTACCGAGAAGGTCACCGATGCCGAAGGCAAGACGGTCAACCAGAAGTCCATGAACTCGCTGTACATCATGGCCGACTCGGGCGCTCGTGGTTCGGTCGCCCAGATTCGTCAGCTGGCCGGTATGCGCGGCCTGATGGCTCGTCCGGACGGCTCGATCATCGAGACGCCCATCAAGGCGAACTTCCGCGAAGGCCTGAACGTTCTGCAGTACTTCAACTCCACCCACGGCGCCCGTAAGGGCCTGGCGGATACGGCGCTGAAGACCGCGAACTCCGGTTACCTGACCCGTCGCCTCGTCGACGTGGCGCAGGACGTGGTGATCACTTCGCACGATTGCGGTACGGACGACGGCGTCACCATGCAGCCGATCGTGGAAGGCGGCGACGTGGTCGAGCCGTTGCGCGACCGCGTGCTCGGTCGTGTGGCGCTGGAAGACGTGTACGGCCCGGGCGAAGACAACGAGCCGATCGTCACCCGCGACACGCTGCTGGACGAAGCCCTGGTCGAGAAGCTCGACAAGGCCGGCGTGCAGTCGATCAAGGTCCGTTCGCCCATCACCTGCGCCGCCGATCATGGCGTCTGCGCACTGTGCTACGGCCGCGATCTGGCCCGTGGCCACCTGGTGAACATGGGTGAAGCCGTGGGCGTGGTCGCCGCGCAGTCGATCGGTGAGCCGGGTACCCAGCTGACCATGCGTACGTTCCACATCGGTGGCGCCGCGTCCCGTGCCGCTGCCGTGGACAACGTGACGGTGAAGACCACCGGCACGCTGAAGTTCAACAACCTCAAGACCGTGCAGCACGCCCAGGGCCACCTGGTGGCGGTGTCGCGTTCGGGCGAACTGAGCGTCATCGACGCCAACGGCCGCGAGCGCGAACGCTACAAGGTGCCTTACGGCGCGACCATCACGATCAAGGACGGCGACCCGGTCAAGGCCGGCCAGGCCGTGGCCAACTGGGATCCGCACACCCACCCGATCGTGTCGGAAGTGGCCGGTACCGTGCGCTTCATCGACTTCATCGATGGCGTCACCGTGCAGAGCCAGACCGACGAACTGACCGGCCTGGAGTCGGCGGTGGTGACGGATCCGAAGCGCCGTGGTACGGCCGCCAAGGACCTGCGCCCGATCGTGCGTCTGGAAGACGCCAAGGGTCGCGAGCTGAAGCTGCCGGGCACCGACGTGCCGGCGCAGTACATGCTCCCGGCGGGCGCCATCGTGTCGATCCAGAACGGCGCCGAAGTGGGCGTGGGTGACGTGGTCGCCCGTATCCCGCAGGAAACCTCCAAGACCCGCGACATCACGGGTGGTCTGCCGCGCGTGGCCGACCTGTTCGAAGCGCGCAAGCCGAAGGAACCGGCGATCCTCGCCGAGCGTTCGGGTGTGATCAGCTTCGGCAAGGACACCAAGGGCAAGCAGCGCCTCATCATCAAGGACGTGGACGGCAACGAGCACGAGGAGCTGATTCCCAAGTGGCGTCAGGTCATCGTGTTCGAAGGCGAGCACGTGGAGAAGGGCGAAACCGTGGTGGACGGCGAGCCCAGCCCGCACGACATCCTGCGCCTGCTGGGTGTCGAGCCGCTGGCTTCGTACCTGGTCAAGGAAATCCAGGACGTCTATCGCCTGCAGGGCGTGAAGATCAACGACAAGCACATCGAAGCGATCATTCGCCAGATGCTGCGCAAGGTCGAGATCACCGACCCGGGCGAGAGCCACTACCTGCGCGGTGAGCAGGTCGAGCGCGTGCGCATCAATGGCGAGAACGAGCGTGCGATCAAGCGCGGCGAGCGTCCGGCGGAATTCCAGTCGGTGCTGCTGGGCATCACCAAGGCCTCGCTGGCCACGGAATCCTTCATCTCGGCGGCGTCCTTCCAGGAAACCACCCGAGTGCTGACGGAAGCCGCGGTACGCGGAACGCGTGACACCTTGCGTGGCCTGAAGGAAAATGTTATTGTCGGCCGTCTAATTCCGGCGGGTACGGGTCTGGCGTATCACGCGTCGCGTCATCGCCAGGGCGGTCTGACCGCCTCGGAGCTTGAAACCCTCTCCGGCTCCGCTTCATCGGCCTCCTTCGCGGAAGCCACCACCGGTAGCGACATTGGTGTGGAGTAAGCCCCTCACGGGTTCTACTCGCTGACATACGAAATGAGGCGCAAGGATTGCGCCTCGTGTTCGGGCTATGGACGGCAGGGCGTCAGCTTGTCTGTGACAGGCTGCCCATGTTAAATTCCCGCTTCTTGGCAGACCGAGCCGGTTCGGTCTGCCTTTATGTTTCTCAGGAACTGCTTCAGATGACGACAGTCAACCAGTTGGTTCGCAAATCCCGTAGCCCGAAGACCTACAAGAGTGCTTCGCCGGCTTTGCAGAACAGCCCGCAGCGTCGTGGCGTGTGCACGCGCGTCTATACCACCACCCCGAAGAAGCCGAACTCGGCCCTCCGTAAGGTCGCCAAGGTGCGCCTGACGAATGGTTACGAGGTGATCAGCTACATCGGTGGCGAAGGTCACAACCTGCAGGAGCACTCCGTGGTCCTGATCCGTGGCGGCCGTGTCAAGGATCTGCCGGGTGTGCGTTACCACACCGTGCGCGGCAGCCTCGACTGCGCCGGCGTCACCAAGCGCCGTCAGTCGCGCTCCAAGTACGGCGCCAAGCGCCCGAAGTCCTGATCGTTAGGAATTAACTATGTCGCGTAAAGGTTCCCATCCCGCCCGTCTGATCCTGCCGGATCCCAAGCACGGCAGCCAGCTGATCGCTCGCTTCATCAACATGGTGATGAAGAGCGGCAAGAAGTCGGTCGCAGAAAGCATCGTCTACGGTGCGCTGGCCCATCTTGGCGAAAAGAACGCCGAGCCGGTGCAGCTCGTCGAGAAGGCCCTGAACAACATCGCCCCGGCGGTTGAGGTGAAGTCCCGCCGTGTCGGCGGCGCCACCTACCAGGTGCCGGTCGAAGTGCGTCCGGGTCGCCGTATGGCGCTCGCCATGCGCTGGGCCATCGATTCCGCCCGCAAGCGCGGCGAGACCTCGATGCCGCGCAAGCTGGCCGCAGAGCTGCTCGAGGCTTCGGAAAATCGCGGTGGCGCGATCAAGAAGCGCGAAGAAACGCATCGTATGGCCGAGGCCAACAAGGCCTTCTCGCATTACCGCTGGTAAGCAGTACAGCTAGAACTTTCAGAGGTTAAGACCGTGGCACGCACCACTCCTATCGAGCGCTACCGCAACTTCGGCATCATGGCCCACATCGATGCCGGCAAGACCACCACCACGGAGCGCATCCTGTTCTACACCGGCGTCAGTCACAAGATTGGCGAGGTGCACGACGGTGCGGCGACGATGGACTGGATGGAGCAGGAGCAGGAGCGCGGCATCACCATCACGTCGGCGGCAACGACGGCGTTCTGGAAGGGCATGGATCGTTCCCTGCCCGAGCACCGCTTCAACATCATCGACACCCCAGGCCACGTGGACTTCACCATCGAGGTGGAGCGTTCGCTGCGCGTGCTCGACGGCGCGGTGTTCGTGCTGTGCGCCGTGGGCGGTGTGCAGCCGCAGTCTGAAACCGTCTGGCGCCAGGCCAACAAGTACAAGGTGCCGCGCCTTGCGTTCGTCAACAAGATGGACCGCACTGGCGCGAACTTCTACAAGGTCGTGGAGCAGCTGAAGGCTCGTCTGGGCGCCAACCCGGTTTCGATGCAGGTGCCGATCGGAGCCGAGGACAACTTCGAGGGCGTGGTCGACCTGCTCAAGATGAAGTCCATCATCTGGGACATGGAATCCCAGGGCATGAAGTTCGAGTACCAGGACATCCCGGCGAACCTCGCGGACAAGGCTGCTGAAGCCCGTTCGTACATGGTCGAGTCGGCTGCGGAAGCGTCCGAAGAGTTGATGAACAAGTACTTGGAAGAGGGCGACCTCACCGAGGAAGAGATCATCGGCGGTCTGCGTGCGCGCACGCTGTCCAGCGAGATCATTCCGGTCTTCTGCGGTACCGCGTTCAAGAACAAGGGCGTGCAGGCCATGCTCGACGCCGTGGTGAACCTGCTGCCGTCGCCGATCGACCGTCCGCCGGTGCAGGGCGTGGACGATGACGAGAAGGAAGCCACCCGTACGGCTGACGACTCGGCGCCGTTCTCCGCGCTGGCGTTCAAGATCATGACCGACCCGTTCGTGGGCTCGCTCACGTTCTTCCGCGTCTATTCGGGCACGCTCAATGCGGGCGACCAGGTGTACAACCCGGTCAAGTCCAAGAAGGAGCGCATCGGCCGCATCCTGCAGATGCACGCCAACGAGCGTCAGGAAATCAAGGAAGTCCGCGCTGGCGACATCGCCGCGGCGGTCGGCCTGAAGGACGTGACGACCGGTGACACGCTGTGCTCGCAGGATCACATCATCACTCTGGAGCGCATGACGTTCCCGGAGCCGGTGATCTCGATGGCGGTCGAGCCGAAGACCAAGTCCGACCAGGAAAAGATGGGCATCGCGCTGGGTCGCCTGGCTGCCGAAGATCCGTCGTTCCGCGTGCGTACGGACGAAGAATCCGGCCAGACCATCATTTCGGGCATGGGCGAGCTGCATCTGGACATCCTCGTGGACCGCATGAAGCGCGAGTTCAACGTGGAAGCCAACGTCGGCAAGCCGCAGGTGGCCTACCGCGAAACGATCCGCAGTTCGGACGTCAAGTCGGACTACAAGCACGCCAAGCAGTCGGGCGGTAAGGGTCAGTACGGTCACGTGGTGATCGAGCTGTCCCCGATGACCGAGGAAGAGCGCAAGGGTGATGGCGTCAAGGACGATTTCCTGTTCATTAACGACATCACCGGTGGCGTGATTCCGAAGGAATTCATTCCGTCCGTTGAAAAGGGCCTGCGCGAAACCATCACCAGCGGTCCGCTGGCTGGGTTCCCCGTGGTGAACGTGAAGGTCAAGCTGGTGTTCGGCTCGTACCACGACGTCGACTCGTCCGAAATGGCGTTCAAGCTCGCCGCTTCGATGGCGTTCAAGCAGGGCTTCGCCAAGGCGTCGCCGGTGCTGCTCGAGCCGATCATGAAGGTCGAAGTGGTGACGCCGGAAGATTACGTCGGTGACGTCATGGGCGACCTGAGCCGCCGTCGCGGCCTGCTCCAGGGCCAGGACGACACGCCGTCGGGCAAGACCATCAACGCGATGGTTCCGCTGGGTGAGATGTTCGGTTACGCGACGACCATTCGTTCGCTGACCCAGGGTCGCGCCACCTTTACGATGGAGTTCGACCACTACGCTGAAGCGCCGAACAACATCGCTGAGCAGGTCATGAAGAAGGCCTGATAAGGCCTCCTTCCTCCAACTACCGTTCTTTTTTTGAGGTTTAAGTCATGGCAAAGGGTAAATTCGAACGCACCAAGCCGCACGTCAACGTCGGCACGATTGGTCACGTGGACCACGGCAAGACGACGCTGACGGCCGCACTGACCAAGGTCGGCGCAGAGCGCTTCGGTGGCGAATTCAAGGCGTATGACGCGATCGACGCGGCGCCGGAAGAAAAGGCTCGTGGCATCACGATCTCGACCGCCCACGTCGAATACGAATCGCCGAACCGCCATTACGCCCACGTGGATTGCCCGGGCCACGCCGACTACGTGAAGAACATGATCACGGGCGCGGCGCAGATGGACGGCGCGATCCTGGTGTGCTCGGCCGCTGACGGCCCGATGCCGCAGACCCGCGAACA
>NZ_QQSY01000012.1 GCF_003351225.1 Dyella solisilvae | reverse complement strand
CGGTTCGGGCACGATTGAGTGGCCAGATGGGGTGCCGAAAGGCACTGAACCGTGCAAGACGTGAGTGTCCGCTTCCGACCCGTAGCGGACATCATGGTTAAGCGCTAGCACTACTGGCGCGACGTCAAGCTGGATGGCCATACTGAGGGGGAGGACAGTTGAAAACGACCTATGTTTGGCTAATCACGGCAGCTGCTTTTACGGCGGTCGTAGCACTGTCTGTCCTCTTGTGGGTTGTTAGCGCGGAATTGCTTCAACCTCATTGGGTGAGAACAATCATTGCCGTCGTTAGCCCAGTAGTCGCGATAAACGTCGCAAGGTTGGCGTGGCTGAGGGTTCGCCGCCGACCGGGCTGATCGTCCGCTTCCGACCCCAAGCGGACATCAAATCTTGCATCCGACGCGGAACAGATGGGGGCACTCAGGTATATATCGCGCCTTCGGCGCGAGTGAGGTAATCAACCGTATTTCCGGCCATGTAGTGAATGTTCTTGGCAATGTGACGGACGTCGCGGGGCGTCGTTGGGGAGGTCACAAGTAACTCTGCTAGTTCAGAGATTGCAGCCAAGTTCACTTGGGCGCAAATAGAAACACGCCTCAAATCCGATGGCATTGTGTCGATGTAGGTGCAGCAGAAAGACTTGAGGCGATCCGAAGCTTCTCTTGCGGCATCCGATAGAGTCGCTGCCATCGGCTTGGGGAGACTGCCATAGGCCATCGCGTCCAGAACTAGTTCAGCGCAGGCTCGAGCAACTTTCAATCCATGCGAGATCGGATGCTCAGTCAGCATAATTCACTCCGTTGTACCCCAAGCTTTTTCGCTGACAGCACCGAGATCGCAAGCCATAGGATGGATGGGGCGCACTCATAGGTCCATTGCCACTTCCGCATAGGCAAGGTAATCAATGGCGTCGGCAGCCGTGTTGCGGATTTTCTTCGCAATATAGCTTGCATTGCGCGGTGCCGATTTGTATGTCGCCACAAGACCGGCTAACGCGGAAATCGCTGCCAAATCGGTCTGTGCACGAAAGGCGATGCTCATCAATTCCGAGGACACGATGTCGCTGTAAGTGGTGCGAAACTGACTGAGTCGCGCAGCCGCATCGTTAGCGGCGGCTGATAAAGTAGCGGCGACCGCCTTGGGAAAACTGTCTGCGATCATGGCTTCCTGCGCGAGTTCAACGCATGCGCGGGCCACCGTGAGAGCATGCAACACAGGGTGCGTTCGTTCAGTCTGCATAACCCTTACCGCGTACCGACGAATCCGAAAGAGCTTCACTCAACGTGAAAGGTGTCGCGGGTCGCACCAAGGAATGGGTGGGAGTTATTGCTTGCGCTCGCATAACCCTACGCGCCACGCTGTCGCAGCTCATGTTGGTAGATCTACTTTCGGTCCAGAGGGAGCCTATGGTTGCTAGGGGAAATGGAATCAAAAGGCCGTAGGTCATAATCGCAAAACTGACCGCTGCGTTGGCTGCCAAAACACCGCTCGTTTCGAAATGCCCGCTTCCGGCGCAATGCACGCGTAACGGATATCCGAGGGGTCATATAGTTGATTTGGGCAAGGGGTGGACGGCTTGGACAGATCTGGAAAGGCGAATCGTAAAGGTGAGCCACGCTGGAGGGTTCGGCACCTTACCGGTTGCGAAAGTTTTCCGGCTATCGGTTGTGAAGATGCGTCAAGACCAAACAAGCTGCGTACAATAGAAGTGCGCCTGTAACTGCGGCTCCTACCTCCATTAGGCGCCGGCGAAACAATGAGGCGGCGACTCTATGGGACGCCCATGCCATCTCTTGTGCTCGTAGCTGGATGTACTTCGCTTGTCTCTCGATTTTTGCTGCATTCGGATCTTTGGCATTGACCTTGGCCCACAGATCCAGATCGACATAACCGCCCGCGACTTCGGCTGCCGCGGCCTGATAGAAAGTTTTGTCGGTCACGAAGGACCTCCCTTCAGCGCGTAGAATCTCCTGGCCCACCCCAAATCGCGAATTGGCGATCAGGATTTTTGGCGGCGTCAGCAATTCGGTCAGCGAATCAATAGAGCCAAATTCACGTGCGGCTATCGAACTTGACGTTCTAACCTGTCTATCGGAGACGGGCGTAGTTATGCGTAGATCGATTCTTCCACATAGTTGAGGCAATCAACGGCATGGTTGGCCATGTGGCGAACGATCTTGGCGAGGTAACCTGCGCCACGCGGCGTAGATGTGTAGGTCAACACCAGTCCAGCGAACTGTGCGATCGCTTCCAGGTCAGACAGGGCTTGAAAAGATCTGTGCACTGAATATGGTGACAACGCATCTTCATAAGTAGAGATAAAAGCTTTGAGACGTGCCGCGGCTTCGTTGGCTGCATCCGAGACCGAAGCGGCCAAGGGTCTTGGAAAGCTTCCTTCAGCCTCCCCCTCGAGTGCTAGTTCTGCACAGGCATTGGCTACGGCCAGCGCGTTCGTTACCGGATGCGTCCGCTCGGTTTGCATTCACCCCCCCTTTTTTCTCGCAAGAAGATTTGCCTAAGGTGATAAGCATCACAAGCTATACAAAAGGAAGGGGGGGGATTTACTGCGCACGCCCGCGCAATCTCACTGCCCCAGACTGTGTTGGCGCACTCTCGGAGACTCGCCCCTGCACAAGTCGGCCCCCTCATTTCAGGCTTAACGATCAAGTGCGATCGTGTAGTTAGATCTTCGCCCATGCAACCGCGAATTTACTGACTTAAGAACGAGCAAAACTACTGAACCGCACCGTCGAGGCGCGATTGCGATCCACTGCGGCAACTTCGGTGGCACGTGAATAACCCATCAGAGGTGTCCGCTTTGGAATACTCGTAGCCAACCCGTCAAGTGTTGCGCGATCGCTCGACGCAGTCTCGTCGAAGCCAGCGGAGTAGACAGTGCCCTGCACTGGGCGTCGGGGGGTCAGGATTTGGGAGCACATCGCCACTGGTTCCTTTTGGCGCGTACAGTGGTGGCGACAAAGAAGGCCTGCCGCCAGCACCGCTTCACAAGCACAGCAACAATCTCGCGCGGCACCCGCACTTGCTACGGCGCATTGCGAAACGGTCATGCGACCTGGCGAGCCTCGTATCAGACGCACCAAAGTCAGCGACCGTCGGCTCGAACTGCCGATCTGCGTCGTGACGCGCATCATCGAATCGAGCATCGACGCGACGGTGAGCCGATGCCGCGAGCGGACTAGCGCGCTAACAGAAGAATCGGCGCTATCGGCTGCTCTACGGGAAGTTGATGCCGCGGCGCCAACTTATTCCGCTTCATAGGCGAGGTTTTGTGGCAAATGAGCCCGTGCTGCCTTTGACAATCCAGCCCGATATCCCTCTATCGTTCTGCGCGACAAACCAAGCTCATCCGCAATTTGTTGGTTGCGCATTCCGGCACCCAATAGTTCGAGAATCTGCCGCTGTCTCCTGGTGATGCCGGGAGGTTCACTCCGCTCACTCTTAGGCGTCTCCTCGGCCAGTCGAGGGGAAACGTATGTCCGACCATTGAGAATGTGACCCACTGCCACACGAAGCGCGGTTAGTCCATCGGCCTTGGAAACAAACGCTCTGGCACCAGAAGCCATCGCCTGGCGCACGCTCGCTCGGTCTGTCATCGATGAGAAGAATACAAAGGGCACGCTGGTGCCCGCATTCTGCAGCCGCCGCAATACTTCGATGCCGCCGGCTCCAGCAAGCCTGAGGTCCGTGACTATTACGTCGGGTCTTGTCCGAAGGATGAGACTAAAGAGTTCACGACCGTGGCTTACACAACCGATGACCCGAAAGTGCTTTGCCAGTGCGGCTGAAGTTCCTTCGGCTTCCATAAGGCGTTGGTCGGCAATCGCTAGTCTCGGTGCCTGTGACGCTTCCAGCCGGGACGAATCCATAGAGCCCATTGTCATACGCTGCTGTTTCAGTTGATGTTTTGAACAGGCCTTTTGCGAAAGGGCGCAATTAAGGGTAGATAGGGACCTGAACCCGTGTGAGGTTACGAAGCGCCCTGGCTTCCATCGGGGCGAATTCTCTTGGCGAAGTGAGCCGCATGGCAGGGCATCGATACGCAGGCCACCAGTTGAGCGGCCAGTTCGTGGATCGCTGCCAGGGTTGCCCCTGCGTGGAACGAGATGTGCGTCCAATCGAGCGGCATCGGTTCGCTGCAGACATCAAGCCATCACGTATGTCGTACCGCAGAATCGTTGGCGGCGAACGAGAGAGTAGCCGCCATGGGCGTCGGGAAATTGCCATCTTTCACTTCTCCCACCGCCAGTTCCGCGCAGGCACTGGCCACGGCAACCTTCAACGCACGCGTCACAGAATGTGTTCGCTTCTTCAGCAAAGCGGCCCATGTCGGCCAAATTATTTCGCTGATAGTGCTCGCGTCGGCAAGCTATACCAAAGATGGGGGAGTACTCGTTCCCAGTGCGCGGCCTGAAGAGCTGTCTCGTGCATTGGAAGCTCGATGAGTCACGACGTCCCTTGGTCTCACCGTTATCGCACATGGGCGCGTATCGTGTGCCGCCTTGCGCGGCGGGACCGACACCCACGCTTGGCGTCGTGTTGTGCGTCTTGCATTGGTTACCACGGAAACAAATCAGCAGGCAAGGCGAAACCCGTAATTCGTCATACACTCTGGCGCTAATAGATAGAGTTGCTTGCCATTGCGAGCACATGAATGTTCTGGGGATAACCGATGCTCAATCCAAGGCGCGTTTTGGACGCGCTATCGGCCTTGGTGTGGACCATGTTTCCGGATGGTCGCATGAAGTTCGTCAATCGGTGGCTTGCCGAATACACCGGTTTCCACACCGAGAACGGGAGTCAGCGCTTATGGCGGGTTGTCATCAATCCGCGCGACATTCGCCCATCGCTTGAGCGTTGGCAATCGATTCGCCGATCCGGTCAACCTGGCAGGATAGAAGTGCGTATACGGCGCCATGATGGGCAGTTTCGTTGGTTCGCCACGCAGATCAGCCCTGTGCTGGATGACGTTGGCCAAATTATCGAGTGGTGTGGGGTAGGCCAGGAGATTGAGGTAGTCCATCACGGCGACATTGGCGAGCGGCTAACGAGGCCGGAATTTGAGTCGATTGTCGACAACATCGCGGTGCCGGCTGCGGTGATTGCGCCAAATGGCGAGCTTGAGCATCTCAACAAGTTGTCGCTTGAATTCTTTGGCAAGTCCCTACAGGAGATCAAAGGTTGGAGAGCTTCCGACGTTGTTCACCCTGACGATCTTGCGCAGACGGTCATCTATCAGGCCAACGCTCACCGGGAGGGGCTTGAGTACAACATCGAGAGCCGTCATCGACGCGCGGATGGCGTCTATCGTTGGCACAACGTCCGCGGTTTTCCGTTGCGGGATTCTCAGGGTCAGATCTTGCGTTGGATCCATCTTCGAATGGATATCGACGATCGCAAGCGTGCTGAAATCGCGCTTGCCGAAAGTGAGCGCAAGCTGCAGTCGATTGTCAGCACCATCCCAACGTTGGCGTGGTCGACCCGACTGGATGGGTCGGCCGATTTCATCAATCAACACTACTTGGACTACGTCGGCCTGTCGCATGGACAGGCGCATGACTGGGCGTGGCAGACGGCGGTTCACCCCGACGACCTGGAAGGCCTGACCATCCGGTGGATGACGATTTTGGAGTCAGGACAACCGGGGGACGCGGAAGCGCGGCTGCGTCGCCACGACGGGATTTACCGATGGTTTCTATTCCGTGTCAATCCATTGCGCGATGAAACCGGACGTATCGTTAAGTGGTACGGAACGAATACCGACATTGACGATCTGAAGCGAACGGAAAGAGAGTTACGGCGTCACAAGGCCTTGTTGGGCCAGGCACAAAGACTGAGCCAGACCGGCAGCCTGTGGTGGAAGCCGTCGACAGGTGAGATCGCTTTTTCAGATCAAGGCTATCGCATCCTGGAATATCCCAGGACATCCGAGCCAAGTCTGGCGATGTTCACGGAGCGATGCCACCCCGAAGATATCGGCTTGGTGTGGAATGCCGCCCATCGTCTGGTTCGTGAAGGGGTCAACCTCGATCTCGAATGCCGACTTCTGATGCCCGCTGGGATCGTCAAGCACATCCACCTTGTTGCAGAGAGAATCGAGATCACTGCCGGGGAGCCGAAATTCATTGCGGCGCTGACCGACGTCAGCGAGAGCAAGCATTCGGCCGAGGCGCTTGAGCGTAGCGAGTCGTTCCTGGCCGAAGGCCAGCATCTGGCAAAGATGGGCAACTTCTCCTGGCATCCTCTGACGGGAGACATCCAGTGGTCAAGGCCGCTCTACTGCATCTTCGAGGTCAGTACAGACACGGAGCTGACGCTGGAGGTTATCAAAAGCCGATTGCATCCCGACGATGCGCATCTGCATGACGAGATTGTGCGACGTATGAGTCACGGCGAGCGCCACCTGGAATATAAGCATCGAATCTTGAGGCCGGATAAGTCGGTCAAGTACGTGCATATGGTCGCCCATCGGTCCGGGTGTGAGGCGGGCGAGCTTCGGTACATCGGGGCCATTCGTGACGTCACGCAGGAGCATCTAGCGGAGGAGGCGTTGAGCAGGGCTCGCGCCCAGCTTACTCGTGTCGCGCGAGTCTCGAGCCTTGGCGTCCTGACAGCGTCCATCGCACACGAGGTGAACCAGCCGCTGGCTGGAATCGTCACCAACGCTGGCGCTTGCCTCCGCATGCTTGCCTTCGAGCCACCTGATCTGGAAGGCGCCCGCGAAACCGCCCGTCGCACCATCCGGGATGGCAACCGGGCGGCCGAGGTCATCGTGCGACTTCGCGCGCTATTCAGCAATCGATTGTCGACCATCGAGTTGATCGATTTAAATGAAGTCGCTCGCGAAGTGATCGCGCTATTGCGAGGTGAACTGAGCGGCGCTCGCGTCATTCTCCGCGTTGAATTTGCGGACAGCCTACCCTTGGTTAGCGGCGACCGTGTCCAGCTCCAGCAAGTGATCCTGAATTTGCTGCGGAATGCGGCAGAGGCCATGAGCGAAATCGCTAGTCGCCCACGGTTACTGAAAGTCCGGACCACGTGCGGCAAAGACGGCCGTATATGTTTCGAGGCGCGGGATACGGGTATCGGTCTGCCGACCGAAGCGGTGGAAAGGGTTTTCGACGCATTCTATACGACCAAACCCGAAGGGATGGGCATGGGCTTGTCAGTGAGTCGCTCGATTATCGAAAGTCACCATGGCCAGTTGATGGCGGCACCGAACGATGATGGCCAAGGGGCGGTGTTTATGTTTTCCCTTCCTGCATTGCAGCAGACCTCATAAACCGATCTTAGGCAGCGAATAGTCGGTCGTGGATGGCCTTCCAAAAAGGGCATGAAGGCACCCATGACCGACGTGGCGGCGGGACGTATAGACATCTTGCCATCGCGTTAATCCGCGAGGACTACGTGTTTCCGAGCCGGCAGCGTCCGAGTGCCCACTTGTCCACTCGCAAATACGCCAGGATTGTTAGGCGGTGGACAGCCAGCGCGGGGGTTGCAGCCGTCGGACTACGGAACGCATTCGATGAGGCGAACTAAGCCAACCCTTATTGTCGCGATCCGTGGCCGGGGGCCGAGCGTCTCCTGGTTCGGTCGCCAATCGTGCCGATTCCTCGGATCTTAGGCTTAGGCGATTGAGCTCATCAGAGTTCTCCCGATGGCCTTCGTCGGCTCCGATCGTAAGACAAGGGAGGTTGAGACCGATCCGTAGCGAGCAACTGAATCGACAATTCGCTCAAGTTGCGCTGGTGAGGGCACGACAACTTTGAGATGGAAGCAATCCTCTCCGGTAATTCGGTGGACCTCGAGGACTTCAGGCATCGCCGCAAACTGCTTAAGACACTGTTGAATGTGCTCATGCGTGGTCCGAACCCGAACGATCGCCATCAAGCTCAAACCAATCTTCTCCGCATCCACGACGGCTCGGTAGCCCGCGATGACGCCACGCTCCTCAAGTCGTTTGAGACGTTCGGACGTGGCGGGTTGCGAAAGGCCGACTCGCCGCCCGAGCTCGCTCACCGCAAGTCTTCCATCATTTTGAAGTTCCTCGATGATTGCGACATCGGTAGGGTCAAGCGCCAATCTACGACTTTCCGCCATTTCCTTTAATCCATCGGATTTTTGTCATTGTCGCCGATGTTTTCCGATTCACCGGTCGATCCCCGCCAGGGGAATATAGCGAGAAATCAGACAGGTCAGACAATGACAGAATATGTAATCTTGCCGGGTATTGGTGGGTCGGGCGCACAGCATTGGCAAAGCTTGTGGCAGCAAAAGCATAGCCGCATGTACAGATTCTCCCCGAAAGACTGGGATGCTCCCGATCGGGACGAATGGCTCGATGCCCTCGACGCAGCGGTCAGCGCGCGGAAGTCACCCTGTGTGCTTGTTGCACACAGTTTGGCCTGCTTGCTTATAGCCCACTGGAGTGCGACCGCGGCTCGCAAGGTCGCAGGCGCCTTACTTGTCGGCGTCCCCGATCCGCGGGCCCCAGTCTTTCCTGGGGTCGCCGCGAGTTTTGCCGCCGTCCCTGAAATACCGCTACGGTTTCCGTCGCTGATTGTTGCAAGCAGCAACGACCCATACGGATCGCTGGATTATGCGCGGCTTCGAGCGCAGCAATGGGGAAGCCGTCTCGTTGAAGGCGGTCCACTAGGACACATCAATGCGAGCAGCGATCTTGGCAACTGGGACTGGGGATTGAATCTGCTTGAGCGTTTTGTCACGGAGATTACAAATGGATGAGGTCCCTATCAGGTAAGCCGCGCCATGACGTGCGGCAGGCGGCGATGGGTCTTCTGTGGCGCGCGTCCGCTTCCGACCCGGAGCGGACGCTTGTTCGAGAGATGATGGCTGGACCGGAGGGCCCATATTGCCCTGGCAAGGTCATAAGGCGCGTAAAATCAGCCTGTTAGCAACTTTGGCCAAACTATGCGAGACGGCAACGGCCAAACTATGTGAGATCGCGCAGCGTGTTTGTGCACTTACCCATAACTTGGCCGTTTCGGCCAATTTATGGTCAAGTGTTACCCATAAAATGGCCGCATCAGACGGAAGGATTCTGGTCGGCAATCATGGGCTGCCTTAGGGGAGGCACAGATGGCTGAGGGTATCGCTATACCGACAACGATCACTCGTTCCGTACTAACGGTTCTCGTTCCCGGACTCGTCGCAGTTGCTCCATGGTTGCTGGCGTTGGTTCAACACACACAGGCAACCTTTGGTTTTGACAAGTATCCAACTTTGGCCCACTTAATGCTGTTTGCCAGCATTGTCGTGACCGGCTCCATTTTTGAAGGCATCGGGTCATTGTTTGAGTCCCGTTGGGACGGGAAGCTGGCCGGCGAAATGGACGTCGAGGGCGACTGGTTCGCGTACCTAGCAAACAAACAGTCTCCGGTTGGGCATCGCTATCTAAGTCGATTGGTCACGACTCTATACTTCGAGTTGGCCATGGTCTTTGCAGCGCCGACGTTCGTTGCCGGTGCCATGACTTTGACCACTCTGAGATTCCCTTCACTGCCCTGGTGGATTCATCTTTTATTTGTTGTGACCGGCCTGGCCGTCGCTGCCTATTTTTATTGGCAGGCCAGCAAAACGCATCGAGCTCTCTGTGTGACGAGACGAGAGCTACGTTCTCGCGCCAGCTAACTCATTAGTTGATGGGACTTGACTGAATCCATATTGGTGAACCTGGCACTGCAGGATGTCTGTTTCCGATTCGAAGCAAATGTTGCCGCGCCTAGTCCGCCATCCGGCGGCATGCGTTAGCTTTGGCGCACGATTTCACTTTCATTGATAGACGCGGACTAACTAGCGAGCGCGACGGCCGTCTATATCAATGACAACCTCACCGTCTTCCTTGATGAACGGTTTGGTCACAGGCGGAAGGATATCCAGGACGACCTCGGACGGCCGACACAACCGGGTTCCCAGCGGAGAGACGACGAAGGGGCGATTGACGAGGATGGGATGCTCGAGCATTGCGTCGATGATCATGGCGTCTGTGACCCCTGCGCCATCAAGCCCTAGTTCCGCATAAGGAGTCCCTTTCTCACGTAGCGCTTCCCTCGGTCGCAGCATGGCTTCGTCCAAGAGCTTTATGAGCTGCTCACGACCGAAAGGCTTCTGCAAATACTCGACGATGGTCGGCTCAATGCCCGCGTGGCGTATCAATGCCAGCGTATTTCGGGAAGTGCCGCAATCAGGGTTGTGATAGATCGTGACGTTCATGGGTGTCGATGCGCTCATGATTAGCAGGTGCCGCCAGCACAGCATTTGGTTGTTTTCGAAGCTTGTACCAGCGCTGTACTGGAATCTTGGGAAGCCGGAACCTGCTTCGCGGCCTCTTCGACAACGTTGGCCGCAGTGGATAGAGCCCGCGCCTCAGCGGCGCCTTTGCGTTCACTGTAGCGATCCACGAGATAGTCGCTACGATCACGCACCATCAAAGTGAATTTGAACAACTCTTCCATGACGTCGACGACACGATCGTAGAAGGCTGACGGTTTCATTCGGCCTGCCTCATCAAACTCCTGCCAGGCTTTAGCGACCGAAGACTGGTTCGGAATGGTCACCATGCGCATCCAGCGGCCTAGAACACGCAGTGCATTGACCACGTTGAACGACTGCGAGCCGCCGCAAACCTGCATAACGGCCAAGGTGCGGCCTTGGGTCGGACGCACGCTGCCATCCTCCAGCGGCAACCAGTCGATCTGGTTCTTGAAGACGCCCGTCACCGCGCCGTGGCGCTCAGGGCTCACCCATACCTGGCCCTCCGACCATAACGAAAGCTCCCGCAGCTCCCGCACCTTCAGGTGGCTGGCCGGCACGCTGTCCAGTATTGGCAGGTCATGCGGATCGAAGACCCGGGTTTCGGCGCCGAACTGCTTAAGAATGCGTTCTGCTTCGAGTGCCAGTTTGCGGCTGAACGACTGCGGCCGAAGCGACCCGTAGAGGATAAGAATCCGCGGGGGGTGGCTGGAACCGTCTGGAAGGGCGAGTTTGTCGAGGCTGGGGCGGTCCAGCGCATCAGCCGAGATGTGAGGCAGGTCGTTCAGCGTCATGGTGTCAGGAGGTCCCATTGCGTCTATTTCATAATTCTATCATTATGGAAACATGGAATCACAACCTCCGATTCTCCTTGCCGGATTCAGGTAACCATGCACCCCTGTCGAGTCCTTTTCATCTGCACTGGCAATTCCGCCCGCAGCATCTTGTCGGAAGCCACTCTCAATCATCTCGGCAAGGGGCGGTTCGAGGCCTTCAGCGCCGGCAGCCAGCCCACAGGTCGGGTGAACCCCTTCGCCTTGAAGGAGCTAGCCAGCACCGGCATCTCGTGCGAGAACCTATCAAGCAAGTCTTGGGATCAGTTCGTTGGTGAGGGAGCGCCGCCGCTCGATATCGTCATCACGGTCTGCGACAGCGCAGCTAACGAGCAGTGTCCTGTGTTGTTTGGGAACTTCGTGCGTACCCACTGGGGGTTGCACGACCCTGCGGCTGCGAAGGGAAGCGACGCCGAAGTCAGCGAAGCCTTCAAGCATGCACATGCCCTGATCACGTATCGCTTGATGGCTCTGCTCAACCTGCCGGTCGAAACCATGACATCGGCGGACCTGAAGCTCGCAATCGACGCGATCGGCGGCCTATCCGATGACGATGACCAGGAGGACGCGGCATGAGCCAAGTTGAGATGGACGTAGCAATGGCCCAGGCCGCGAAACCTGCGCGAATCGGCTTCTTCGAGCGCTACCTCACCGTATGGGTGCTGCTCTGCATCGTGGCGGGCACATTGCTCGGCCATGTACTACCTGGAACATTCGAGTCGCTCGGTCAAATGCAGGCCGCACAGGTCAACCTGCCGGTGGCGGTGCTGATTTGGTTGATGATCATCCCGATGCTGCTGAAGATCGACTTCGGCGCCATGGCTGGGGTGCGCCGTCAATGGAAAGGCATCGGCGTGACGCTCTTCATTAACTGGGCCGTCAAACCGTTCTCCATGGCGCTGCTCGGCTGGATCTTCATTCGCCACATATTTGCGGCGTACCTGCCGGCGGATCAGCTCGATTCGTACGTGGCTGGACTCATCCTTCTTGCCGCTGCGCCATGCACGGCCATGGTCTTTGTCTGGAGCAACCTGTGCGGCGGCGAACCCAACTTCACGCTGAGCCAAGTGGCCGTCAACGATGCCATCATGGTCGTTGCCTTCGCACCGATCGTTGGGTTGCTGCTAGGTATTTCGGCCATCACTGTGCCGTGGAATACGCTCATTCTCTCCGTTGTGCTCTATATCGTGGTGCCGGTGCTGATCAGCGTGGTGTTGCGCCGCTGGGTAATCGCGCGTGGAGGCCAGGAAGCACTTCAACGTCTGCTACATCGCCTCGGCCCTATCTCCCTGAGCGCACTCCTGCTGACGCTGGTTTTGCTGTTCGGTTTTCAGGGACAGCAGATTTTGGCTCAGCCTTTGGTAATCGCCATGTTGGCGGTTCCCATTCTGATCCAGGTCTACTTCAACTCGGGGCTGGCTTATCTGCTCAATCGAAAGCTCGGCGTGCCGCATTGTGTGGCCGCGCCATCTGCTTTGATTGGGGCTAGCAACTTCTTTGAGCTAGCCGTCGCCAGCGCTGTGGGTCTGTTCGGCGTGCACTCCGGTGCGGCGCTCGCCACCGTGGTTGGCGTTCTGATCGAGGTACCCGTGATGCTCTCTGTCGTTCGCATCGTGACGGTTAGCAAGCACTGGTACGAAGCCCGAACTGCATAAAGGGGAAGCTGCTATGCAAGGCCAGTACAACGTCCTGTTTGTATGCACCGGAAACTCTGCACGCAGCATCTTGGCCGAGGCCATTACCAACCATCTCGGCAAGGGCCAGTTTCACGGCTTTAGCGCGGGTAGCCACCCGAAAGGCTTCATCTATCCACAAACGCTGGAAGTCCTCCAGGCTGTTGATTTGCCGACGACAGCAGTGCGAAGCAAGAGTTGGGAGGAGTTCATTCGTCCCGAAGCACCGCAAATGGATTTTGTGATCACTGTCTGTGACCAAGTGGCAGGGGAAGTCTGCCCGGCGTGGCCGGGCGCGCCCATTACGGCGCACTGGAGCATCCCCGCCCCGGCGAAAGCGATCGGCGACAGTGAAGCGACGTATAAGGCTTTTTTGCTCGCGCGCAGCCTGCTGCAACAACGCATCAGCCTGCTGATGAGTCTTCGTATAGAAGCGTTAGATCGCCTTGCCCTCACCAGTCGCCTTGCGGCCATTGGGCAGACTGAAGCGCCTACGGGGTAGTCCTAGGCAGCACGAGCGGCGCAATCCACCTACACTGAGCATGCTTCCATCGAAGTTCTGAGCCGTCCTATGCAGACCAAGCAAGCTATTTCCGTCCTATCGGCACTCGCGCAGGAGTCGCGATTGGCCGTGTATCGTCTGCTCGTGGAGCATGCACCCGACGGATTGGCAGCAAGTGCGATTGCGGAGAAGCTTGGGCTTGCCAACGCCACGCTCTCATTTCATTTGAAGGAACTCGTTCATGCGGGGCTGATCACCAGCCGTCAGGA
Organism: Dyella solisilvae; assembly: GCF_003351225.1. GTDB lineage: Bacteria > Pseudomonadota > Gammaproteobacteria > Xanthomonadales > Rhodanobacteraceae > Dyella > Dyella solisilvae. Next base: position 5,275 of record NZ_QQSY01000012.1, on the reverse strand, counting down.
CGGGCGCTTCATCTATTACTCGCCGGTCCTTGAGGTCATGGATGCGTTGGTGGGTTTCCTGACGGAAAACTGTTGTTGCGCAACCGGTCAGTCATGCGCGCCCTCTTCGGCGACCAAATCCACCGCCACTACAGCACGTCCCAAAAAGCGCACGGCGTAAGCAGCCTCGCCGCTAGGGCACTTGACGGGCGACCTGGAATCCATATAGTTGCTACTAGCAACCTAATTACGCCGATATGCCCAAGCCACGAGTGAAATCTGCGAGCCAGCCATCAACCCTGCAGCGGGACGCTGAGGCGTTGAATGCTGCTGTGTCGGATCTCGTGCGGATCTATCAGTTTCGAGATCGCGACAAGATCTGTTGCTACGACATTTCTGTCACGCAGTGTTACGCGCTGGAAGCTCTTGTCGAACAGGGGCCGTGTCGCAGTCAGGCGTTGGCGGAAGCTCTGATGTTGGACAAGAGCACGACGACGCGAGTGGTCGACGCTTTGGTGCGCAAAGGGTACGTGGAACGCCGCACTGATCCCGTCGATGCGCGTGCTCTATCTCTTGAGGTCACGGTTTCGGGCCGAAAGCTGTACGACCAGATCAATGCCGAGTTGATTCAGCAGCAGATTGATCTGTTGCACGACCTGGAGCCCGAAGTGCGAGCGGGTGCCACGGAAATTCTTCGACGCTTAGCCAAGGCAGCGCAGGCGCGCTTCATGTCGGGCGTCAGTGTAGGCAGCTGTGCCACCGCGTGTGGCACCGATGCTAATGAAGGTAAGTCCTGCGGTTGATTTTTTTTGCCCACATAGTTGCTACTAACAACCACATGGAGCATGTATGACCCTGACTCGCCCCGCCGTTGCTACTGATGCCGCCGCCGTCATGACGATCTACAACCACGGCATAGCGGAACGCTCCGCTACCTTCGAGGTCGAGCCGCGTCGCCTGGAAGACATGCAGCAGCGCATTGCCGATGCAACGCGCTATCCGCTGTTGGTCGCGGTCGATCCGTCAGGGTCCGTCATTGGCTGGGCGGGGCTGAGCGGTTATCGCCCCCGCGATTGCTATGCCGGTATCGGTGAGTTCTCGGTATATCTGGCACCTGATGCACGTGGACGTGGGGTTGGGCGTCAGTTGTTGAACGCACTGGTTGATACCGCCCGGTCGCGGGGTTACTGGAAGCTTCTCTCGCGCATCTTTCTCTTCAACACGGCGAGCCGCGCCCTGTGTCGCGCCTGCGGCTTTCGCGAAGTCGGCGTCTACGAAAAGCATGGCCAGCTAGAGGGTCGCTGGCTCGATGTTGTCATCGTCGAGCGCCTTATCGACGAAAACCTTGCACCCTCGGCTATCGCCGCCAGTGCCTCTCGTTGATTCAAGGAGATATCCATGAATTCGTCCTTGCCTATCGTTGTCATTGGCGCTGGCCCAGTTGGTTTGGCCGCCGCCGCTCATCTACTTGGTCGAAATTTGACGCCTCTCGTTCTTGAGGCTGGCTCCGAAGTCGGTGCCGGCATGCGTCAATGGGCACATGTGCGGATGTTTTCGCCCTGGGAATACACGCTCGACAAGACAGCGCTGGCATTGCTTCAGAAGCATGGTTGGGTCGCGCCCGACGTAACGGGTTTCCCGACGGGGGGCGAAGTCGTCGAAGAGTACTTGCAGCCGCTGGCCAATCTGCCCGAGATCAAACCGCATGTCCGTACGGGAACACGAGTTACGGCGGTGACGAAGCAGCGACGCGATCGCATGAAGGACACCCAGCGCAATGATGTGCCATTTGTAGTCCGATACACGGACAGTACCGGTGAGCATGAGATCTTGGCTCAAGCGGTAATCGATGCGTCTGGCACGATCGAAACACCCAATCCTCTCGGGGCATCAGGTCTGCCCGCCCTTGGTGAGCGGGCCGCGCAGAAACACATTTTCTACGGCATGCCGCACGTTCTCGGGATTCATCGCGAACGCTATGCAGGTAAACGCGTACTGGTAGTGGGCAGTGGGCATTCGGCCTTCAATGTATTGAGCGACCTCGCGAGACTGGCAGCACAGGCTCCCGGCACGCAGATTCAGTGGGCGATTCGCCGGCCTTCTCTCCAGCGCGTCCTCGGTGGGGGCGAAAACGACCAGCTGAAAGAACGCGGTCGTTTGGGACTAACAATTGGGCGCCTGGTCAAAGAAGGTGTACTCACCGTCACCACTGGCTTTCATCTGGAGCGTTTGGAGCAGACGACCGCCGGAATCGTGGCCCACGGCGCCGGCAAGGCGCTTGCTCCAGTCGATGAAATCGTGGGAGCTACCGGATTCCGCCCTGACCTGGGTGTACTCGCCGAACTGCGCATGGCGCTCGACCTCGGCACCCAGGCACCGACTGCCCTGGCACCGTTGATCGATCCCAATTTGCACAGCTGCGGCAGCGTGCGGCCGCATGGAGCGGAGGAGCTCAAACATCCAGATGCCAATATCTACATCGTCGGCATGAAGAGCTATGGGCGCGCTCCGACGTTCTTGTTGCTGACCGGTTACGAGCAGGTTCGTTCCGTTGTTGCCGCCATCGCCGGAGATTGGGAAGCCGCACGCCGGGTGGAACTGGTGTTACCGGAGACCGGCGTGTGCATCACGCAGTTTGCCGATGAAGACGCCGTCGACGTTGCGGCCGCAACGTCATGTTGCGGTGGGCCTGCGCCGGCGGAAGCGGATGCCTGCTGTGTGATGGATGCCGACAGCAAAGCCTCGGGCCAAGCCGGTTGCGGCTGTTCGACACCGGCTGCCGCAGCCCCTGCGGTAAAAGTCTCAACCTGCTGTCGGTGAGCCCATGCCAGCGCACTTGAGTCGTGCGGTTTGGCTACTTGGGCTGTGCCAGTGCGTCCTCTGGGGCGTTCTGTACTACAGCTTCTCCGTCTTCCTTGTGCCGATGGAACATGACTTGGGTCTGTCAGGTGCGGTGGTGGCCGGGGCATTTTCCCTGGGGCTCTTTGTCATGGCCAGTAGCGCCCCCCGGGTTGGACGGTTGCTCGATCTAGGACACGCGGCTCTCATAGTTCGAGGAGGTATCCTCTTAGCGGTAACCGGGCTCGTCGTGGTGTCACAAGCCCGGAATGCCATCACACTTTATGCGGGGTGGTTGTTGCTGGGGCTGGCGATGGCAACCTTGCTCTATGAGTCGACATTCGTGCTGATCATAAGGGCAGTTACTAATCCACTTGACCGAATGAAGGCGCTAGCCGCGGTAACCGTCATGGGGGGATTGGCTAGTTCAATCTTTCTCCCGACGCTGTCGTATGCCACCGAACGTTTGGGATGGCAGAGAGCAACGCTTTGCTGCGCGGTCGCCGTTCTGATTGTCGCGTGGATCATGGAACGTTCCGTCCTTCCAACCTTCAAGCACGCTGGTGGCGCAGATGTACCGCGTGCGCGCAATCAGAAAGTACGCTGGCCAGCCCACCTTCGCACATTGGCTACTACCTTCGTGCTTGCCACTTCTGCAAGCATGGTAGTGACGATTTTGCTCATTCCATTGCTGCAAGGTCGAGGCGCGCCATCTGGAGTGGCAGCACTGGTGTTAGGAACTTTGGGCGTCGCCCAATTGCCAGGGCGTGTCTTGTTGCTGCGAAATGGAAGTGGCCCGCGAGGGCGCGCATTGATGACGGCCCCAATCATTCTTCAGGCTGTTGGGCTGGTCGGCATCGCTCTGACGTCATCGACCTGGACAGTTGCGCTCGGAGTTGGAGTATTCGGCATGGGCGCGGGCCTCCAGACCTTGGCGCGGCCGTGGCTTGTCCAAGCACTGTATGGTTCGAGCGAGTCGGGGCGATGGAATGGTGAACTAGCACGTGTCCAAGGATACGCTCGAGCCATCGGACCTGTGACAGCTGCAACGTTGGCATCGTGGGTCGGTGCACCTATGGTTCTGCTGAGCATGAGCGGCCTACTGGCTCTCTCTCTACCCTTAGTCCAACGCCTTCCAATTCAAGACAACTAGCCGACAGCACATTCACTGTCACGCTAGGGCAGCCACCAAGCGGAGAAATCGGACTGATAGCCGCCGATCACTTCCGTTTTCGACCCGAAGAGGACATAGCCAGCTCTGAGTGCGCTTAGGAAGTTGGAGTTACCAGGATCTAGTGGACACGGCTAGCATCTAGGCATCCGTGCCGAGGGCGAAGGTCATGTCTACCGGCAAAGCTCCAAGCAAAGCAAGGCAAGCGTACAAGTTCATCGAGGCCCATCGGAACGACTACAGCATCCAAGCTATGTGCCGGCTTCTTGGCGTTGCTCGTGCTGGGTACTACGCCTGGCTTGATCATCCGATATCCGATCGAGCTCAAGAGGACACGCGACTGCTCAAGCTCATCAGGGCATCTTTCGTTGCCAGTCACGGCATCTATGGCGCTCCTCGCGTGTTTCAGGATCTACGGGAACTAGGAGAGACCTGCAGCAAACACAGGGTGGCGCGCCTGATGCGCGAGAATGGCTTGCGGGCATTGCATGGTTATCGGACTCGGCATATACCTGTGGCCAAGCCATCGGCCTTAATCCCCAACGTCCTGCAACGTCAGTTCACTGCGTCGTACCCCAACGAGGTCTGGGTGACGGACATCACCTACATTCGAACTTGGCAAGGCTGGCTGTATCTGGCTGTGGTGGTGGACCTTTTTTCACGCAAGGTCGTGGGATGGGCTGCCAAACACACGATTCGCCGGGATTTGGTTCTCGACGCTGTGACTAAAGCCATTCGGCGCCGGCGGCCTCGCAAGACCTTGATCCACTCGGATCAGGGAACCCAATATGCGAGCGATGCGTGGCGGCGCTTTTGCAAGGCGAACCATCTCGAGCCAAGCATGAGCCGGCGAGGAAACTGTTGGGATAATGCAGTGGCTGAATCCTTCTTCGGCAGCCTGAAGAAGGAGCGAATCAAGAAGCGAATCTACGCCAACCGAGAAGTCGCAATCCAGGACATATCGAGCTACATCGACGAATTCTATAACCCGACGCGCCGTCACAGTCATCTTGGTGGCGTCAGTCCGGACGAGTTCGAAGCGACCCATCGAACTCGCCGGCCACGTGTCCACTAGATCCTGGTAACTCCAGATTGACCAGGACGCAGCTAAGCGTATTTATCAGGCAACTGTCGAAAGAGGTGGTGTCGACCAAGCGCTCTTGGACGCAATCTGTCGACAACCGTCTTATCCTCTGTTTGCATGCAAAAGATAAGGTCCGCTTCCGACCCGATATAGGTATTCCGCCCCGTTCTCAGTGACCATGTCACGGCGGCCAGGTAGCTGGT
>NZ_QQSY01000011.1:6000-32139 GCF_003351225.1 Dyella solisilvae | reverse complement strand
CTCGACATCCAAAATGAAGCGGCCATAGATGCTGAACTTCATAGGTTCCCCTTGGGTCTGCTATGGGTCGCAAGCCGACCTAAGCGACTGGCACATGCCTAAGGAACCGGCCGACTGGAGTTCATGCGTTGAGTGCGCTCTTCACTGAGCACGGCGATACATGCCCACCGGACGTCTTCGGCACCATTCCCCTTAGATGCCAGCGTAGCCTCAAAATGGCACTGTTTGTCCACGTACTCTTCGAAGGCACTGGACGCATGGCTGAGTGCAGCCAAAGCATCGCTGCGATATTTGGGAGAACCCGGCTCGTCCGTGGATGCTTGGATGGCTTGCCTGGCGTCCATTTCGGCGTTTCTCAAATTCTCTCGCGCCTCCCTTGCCCGCGCCTCGACGCAAGCACTCATAGCTGCATGGTCGCGGCCTTTCCAGCAGTCACGTATGACAGAGGCGACGGATTGGGCAGCCGGGACAGAACCCTCTAGCCCCCAAAGAAGCAATGCGGCGGCAAGCATTACAGACTCCCCCTGAGCCGTCGTGGCAAAGCCGAACTTCTGTTGATTATGTCCGCTCCGGGTCGGAAACGGACGTTCGACTTCCCGAGTCAAGGTTGCCCCTGCCGAGGGAATGTCCTTACAACCAAGCCATCCGCCAGCTTCGATTCCGACGGCTTATTGGGATCCAGTATGTGCAGGGTATTGCACCAAACGCGGTTCTTGTCAGCAAATGAAACTCCGAGAATCAAGTCTCTCTTGTCCTCTCCCGCCTCCCAAATGTTCCCCTCAAGCACTTGCCCTTTCCGTTCCCCAAAGAAGCTTCGCTTTTTACTGCTTAAGTTGAAAGCGAGAATCCTCTGAGTTGGCTCAGAAGGAATGGCATCTCGAGACATTCGGCAGAGGTCAAACGACTCGGCGTAAACCCTCTTACCGTCAAGAGAGACCTCGACTTCAATCGAAGTTGGGCTCTCACACTGGGCGTACCAGTGCCAGACAACTTCGCTTGGAGTGGAAAGTTCTTGCCCATTAGCCGCCAAAGCTGGCGACGAAAGTGGCAGAAAAAAATTCATCGCGCCGACCAACCATAGAGATGCTTTCCTCACCTACCCCCGTCCTCTGCCAACGTATTTTTCTGAAATGACAAGGTCTGCTTCGGGTCGGAAGCAGGCATTCCACCATACCTTGAACGGACCGCATTCCTTCGCCCCCTTTCGGCTCTCAAACAAGAAAAGCGTTGGCGGCGCTTCTCATGGAGGCTGCTGGTCGAGCCGCGTCATCAGGGTGATTGCTGGTCTTCCGGTATATGGCGGCGACTTGGGAATGCGGCCAAGTCGCACCATCAGCTTTTTTTCCAGCGACGGATCCGTCCACCGCACTCTGTACGCTGGCGCATCCGTCGCATCATTCGCCATGGTTAAAGCCGGGCGCCACCCGTCGCATCGATGACCTGCCCCGTGGTCCAGCGTGCTTCATTGGATGCGAGGAAGGCGATGACGTCTGCGACATCGGCAGGTTGACCCAGTCGCGAGAACACCGACATCGCCTCCGCGCCGGCACGCGCCTCGGGTACCGTTAGCCACGCCGCATTCATGTCTGTGTCCGTCACACCAGGCATGACCGTATTAATGGTGATGCCGCGAGAACCGAACTCGGGCGCAAGCGCCAGCGTCAGGGTTTCGAGGGCGCCTTTCGACGCGGCGTACGCAGGATGCGTAGGAGCGGCGACACGCGTAAAACCGGTCGAGACGTTGATGATGCGTCCATTCTCGCGGATGTGGTCGGCAACAGCCTGGATCAGGAAGAATGGCGCCTTGAAGTTGATCGTCATGACCTTGTCGAACAGGGATTCGCTGGTCTGGGACAGGGACATCGCCGGCGCCACCCCTGCATTGTTGACGAGAATGTCGAGCCGGGGCTCTCCCGTGGCAGCGATTGCGGCTGCCTTGAACTGCTCCCAGATACTGTCCGTTGCCACTTTGCCGCGACTCAGGTCACCGTTGATGGCGACGGCTTTTGATCCAAGAGCCTCGATTTCGCGGACCGTCGCGTGAGCTGCATCAGCGTTGGCGCCGTAGTGCACGCCAATCAGCGCAGCGCCTTCTTTCGCAAAGGCCAGTGCTATTGCACGGCCGATGCCACGCGAGCTCCCCGTGATGAGGGCCGTCTTGTTTGCAAGTTTTCCAGACATCGCGCACTCCGTCTTGATCACGTTGAATTGAATAGTGATCGATACAATAATAACGCCGGGAACGCGCTGTCAATGATTTTTATAGGTATCGATATAAAAATGAACAAGACCATCCGAAAGCGTGGCAGGCCGCGGCTCCTGGACCGCGATGTTGGGCTCGATGTCGCCGCACGGCTTTTCTGGGAGCGCGGATACGAGGGAACCTCCATAGCCGACCTGACCGAAGCAATGGGTGTCCCCCCGCCGTCCCTCTACGCAACGTTCGGCTCCAAGGAGGACCTTTACAGGCAGGCGCTCGACCACATCAGTCAGCGTGAGAACAAGGCGTGGCTGGAAGCGATACAGGGAAAAATGTCGGCCCATGATGCGATGGCGTTCTTCCTGCACGACGCTGCGGCACGCTTCACCTGCCCGGACAAGCCGCGTGGCTGCATGGTGTTGAATGCAGTTCTTCAGCACGCCGAAAAGACCGAGTCTGTCGCCCAGTTGGTCGCTGCTCGGCGGGCGCTGGGACTGCAGACCATCAAGGCTCGCTTCGACCGCGCCGTGGCCGAGGGGGAGCTTGCCCCCGGAACCGACACCGATGCTCTCGCATGCTTTTATGTGGTGGTGGTGCAAGGCATGTCTGCTCAGGCGTGTGACGGTGCATCCTTGGCAACGCTGAAGCAGTTGGCTGATATTGCGTTGTCGGCATGGCCTATGCCTGCAGCTCATCGCCAGAAGGCGATTCCGTGAGTGCACTGGGCGGCGCCAGGTACGACACGGCTGTGAGTCTGGGGCTCGGCCACCACGCGCTTACGCGTTCCATACCGGCGGCCAACTAGGCCGCCAGGACCGCAGGGCGATCAGCACTGATGAATTCGGCCTTGGCGACGGCTCAGCAGGCTAATCGCTCCATGCATGCGAAGTCTCTGCTGTGTTGCACCGATCGACTGAATGCGAAGTCGAAAGCGGACATGTCTCTCCAACCGGACCCGGCGTGCATGCCCACCCCGGCTTTCTGTCTACTTCATCGAGTGATCAGTGCCGACAATGTCGCGGGAAGGCAGCAATCTGCCCAAGGCGCCGTCCCCGCCCGTGCCCGCTTCGCGTCGTGAATCAAACATCGCCCGACATCGCCTCTACCCTGTCGCGATACCGGCCTCACATAAGTCAGTGCGACGCAACATAGCTCGACGCCGCCTGCTCAGGCGGTATGGCGAAGTTCGCCCTCATGCGCCTCACCTCCGCTACTGGCGGAAGCCCGAAGAGTCGCTTGAACTCCCGCGTGAACTGCGATGCACTGGCATAGCCAACCGCATAGGCGGCAGCCTCCGCTGTCATGCCCTGCCGAACCATCAACAGGCGGCCCTGATGCAGGCGCGTGGATTTGACGTACTGCATGGGCGACGTTCGCGTGACGGCCCTGAAGTGGCTGTGGAACGAAGGCACGCTCATATCCGCCTCGCGGGCCAGTTCGGCCAGATGGATCGGCTCGGCATAGGCGTCATGGATACGGCGGAGCGCCTTTCCTATCTTGCCGAATTGGCCGCGCATCCCCAAGGCCGCGCGCAAGGCTGTTCCCTGCGCGCCGGTAAGCACGCGGAAATAGATTTCGCGTAGCAGCCCTGGCCCAAGAATTGCGGCGTCCAGCGGCTGGCTCAAGGCCTCCAGGAAACGCAGCACAGAGGCCTGAAGCGCAACATCCATGGGACTGGACATCATGCTTTGCGGCGCCTCCTTTTCGACAGACGCGTGATGGTGATCGAGCTGGATCATCAACTCGGCGGCCATCTGGAAGTCCAGATGCATGTAGATAGCCAGCAACGGATGCTCCGACGTGCCGTCCGACTCCATCGTGAAGGGAACGGGCACGGCAACCGCCAGATAGTGCTGCTGGTCGTAAAGGTAGGTCTGATTGCCGAAATAGCCGCGCTTGCGCCCCTGACACACGATCACGATACCGGGGTCGTACAAAACGGGCGTCCGCGCCAAGGCGCGATCCGAACGCAGGATGCGCACGCCAGGCAACGCCGTGAGGTTGTATCCCTCGTGATGCGCCAACCCCCGGGCAAGGGCGGTCATGCGCTGAGTTGGTTCGCTCACGTGCTGCACGCCCGCACTCCCTGAAGGATCGCGATTCATACAAATAGGCAAGACAATCAGGCGATCCGGTATCAAAGCCGGATCCGGCGAAGCGTATTGTGCACCCTCCTTTCGCCTTTCAGGAATAGTCACCATGTCCACACCAAGGACATTGCTTGTTACCGGGGTCAGCAGCGGATTCGGCCGGGCGCTGGCTCAGGAGGCCCTGGCAAGAGGGCGCCGCGTCATTGGAACCGTGCGAAGCGAGGAGGCCCTGCGCGAGTTCGAAATGCTGGCCCCAGGCGCCGCGATAGGCCGCGTGCTGGACGTCACTGACTTTGATGCGATCGACGGCGTGGTTGCCGACATCGAGAACTCCATCGGCCCGGTGGACGTGCTCGTCAACAATGCCGGATACGGCCACGAGGGCATCCTCGAAGAATCGCCCTTGGCGGAGATGCAACGCCAGTTCGCGGTGAATGTATTCGGCGCCGTCGCCATGATGAAGGCCGTATTGCCGTACATGCGTCGCCGCCGTCGGGGGCACATCCTCAACATCACGTCGATGGGTGGGTACATCACCCTGCCCGGCATTGCCTACTATTGCGGCAGCAAGTTCGCCCTGGAAGGCATCTCGGAGACGCTTGGCAAGGAAGTGGCGCCACTGGGCATCGCCGTTACCGCCGTCGCTCCTGGCTCATTCCGCACAGACTGGGCGGGTCGCTCGATGGCCAGAACACCCCGCTCCATTCCTGACTATGACGAGCTGTTCAACCCCATCCGGACGGCTCGCGAGCAAAAGAGTGGGAAGCAGCTTGGCGATCCGGCCAAAGCAGCGCAGGTCATGCTCGATGTGATCGACAGTCCGTCACCCCCAGCCCATCTATTGCTTGGCAGTGATGCGCTTGGCCTCGTGCGCCAGAAACTGTCTGATCTGGCTTCCGAGATTGATCAATGGGAGACCATATCGCGTTCAACGGACGGCTGACGCTTTCGACTGGTCTGTGGCGATGGCATCGAAGGCACGTCCGATTTGGGTCGAAAGCCAACGTCAAATCCGCCGCTATCGTTGCCAGCTCACGAGTATCGGAGGCGAAATAGACAACCAGCTTTTGCGGCGGCTCGGCCCTTTCGCCTGGGAACCCGCAAACTCTCTGTCGGTACATCTGCTTTGGCGGTTCGTCGCTATCCATTCGCTGGGATGGCATTCGATGAAGGTTTGTCGGGCGCCACGGATCAACCGGCCTTCAGCTGGTCCAGCGTCGCCCGAAATTCCCCGGCCGCGGCCGCAAAACCCGCTGCGCCAACGTCAAATACCCAGCGACGCAATGAAGGCGCCGGCGCCAGGCCGTTAGTTGCCAGGCTCACCTGGGCATCGATGGCTAGAGTAACGGCCTTCATCATTTCCGATGCCGTGTTCGTGGTTTGATTGGGCGCAATCCCCGCATCCAACAGGCTTGGCGCAAAAGCCGCGCTGGCGACGCGAAGTTGCGTGGCGGCACGGACCGCAGTGGCGACCGCCTGAGCCGTCAATGCGGTGGCCCACTGCGATGGCACGCCCATGCCGATCACCATGACGGCGCGTGCCGCGAAGGTTGTTGGCGGCTTGCTGATAAGCAGCGTCTCCATGGGAGCGCCGAGAAACACACCCTCATCGCGCAACTGCACCAGCCTACCCGACAGCGCCTGGTTCAAATGGAGCAATCCGCCGCGAGGCTCGCCGTCCAGCTCGTGGGTAAACATGCAGGCAAAGGAGAGGTCGACATCAGCGGCAACGGCATCCCAAGCGGCAATGTCGAGGGTCACCCCCTGCCAGCTTCCCAGCGACTGCTGTTCGGGCACGCGTCCTCCGGAGGCCATCAAGGCTTGATCATGTCGCGCGCATACGCGAGCCCGATGCCATACCCGCCGGCAAACTCCTCAACAATGGCCCGGGCGCCGTCGTAGGTTTCACGGCGCGTCCAGTCGCGCTGCAGTTCAAGAAGCACCTGGATCCAGCTTGTCATGCGAATACCCGCCGACTGCATCCGAAGCAACGCGAGCTCGTGGCTTCTAGGAGTGAGCCCACCGCAGGCGTCACCGACCACGAATATCTCGTAACCGTCGTTGGCTGCTGATAGCGCAAGGAAGCTCACACAAGCCTCCGTCAGCATGCCGGAAACCAACAGCTTCCTGCGGCCGGTGCGGACGATCGCTTCACGAACGGTGTCGTCCTCCCAGGCATTCATGTTGCGCCGATCGATCGAAGCCACCTCGGGAATGGCGCGCTGAAGCGCCGGCATCATCGGTCCGCTGTAAACCTTGGTAGCCGACGTGGATGCGACGATGGGCAGCGCGAACACCTTGGCCGCTTTCGCCAGCGCGATCGAGTTGTTGAGTAGCACCTGGCGATCTTCCGAACCGACTCCAAAGGCAAGGCCGGCCTGTTGATCGACGAAGACCAAAGTGCAGCTGGTGGGGTCAAGCAGCGGAAGATTCATGGAGGATGCTCCGTTGAACAAAATGCCGTTCCTACACGCCGACGAGTTCGCTGAAATGTCGATTTCGGCGCGCCGTGCAGGAATTCGCCACTGAAGATGTGCTTAGACGATCCGAGTAACCACCCACGACATCGGGACGACCGCAGCAATCCCCGGACGCGTTCAGGCCATTACCTTTACGCCCCACCCCGCGACGGCAGTGCATACGCCGGCCCGTTCGACGCCCGAAGGTCGCCGCGGCCCGCTCTCGGACGTCCGAAGGGTCCGCTCCGCCTCGGAGGCAGACATCGGCATCTTGGGGAGGTATAAGAATCAGCGCCACGGAGACCCCGGACGGGTATCAGGCGGACAGTCGACCTGTTTAAAAGGATGCATCGATGGCTGCGACGAGTGTTCAAGTTCAGGGCGCCATGCCGGAGCCGCGGGGAAGCGCCATGCCGGTGCTGGTCATTGCCCTGCTCTTCGGTCTGGCCCACATCTTCACCAACGGTCAATACGGCTTTCACAGGGACGAATGGCAATTCCTGAGCGATGCGCAGCATCTGGACTGGGGCTTTGTGCCTTATCCCCCCTTGACCGCCGCACTGGAGCACCTTGGCCTCAAGCTGTTTGGCCTTTCACTGGTGGGCCTGCGTCTGTTTTCGGTGCTCGCGCAGGTCCTGGTCATCGTCGCCAGCGGCCTGATGGCTCGCGATCTCGGGGGCGGACGGCTGGCGCAGATCTTTACTGCCATCGCGGTGGCGCTGTCGCCATTGCCGATGTTCCAGGCGACGGAGTTCCAGTATTCCTCGTTTGACCTGTTGTGGTGGGTGCTTATCGCCTGGTGCGTGATTCGCCTGGTACGTGACGATGAGCCACGATGGTGGGCGGCCATCGGCACACTCGCAGGTCTTGGCCTGCAGACCAAGTATTCGATCGCGTTCTTACTTGCCGGCGTGCTGATGGGAGTCCTGCTCACCGACGCACGGCGCCATCTCGCCAATCGTTGGTTCTGGATCGGCGGCGCTATCGCGCTGCTTGTTTTCACCCCTAACTTGGTCTGGCTCGTCCGGCACGACTTCATTTGCTACCGTTTCCTGCAAAGCATCCACTCGCGCGATGTCCGTCTCGGGCGCGCGGACGGCTTCCTGCGGGATCAGTTCCTGTTGAACGCAAATCTGTTCACCGCGCCGGTCTGGCTGGCTGGTCTGTTCGCCTACTTCAGGAATCCCCGCTATCGCTTGCTAGCGTGGATGTATGTGACGCCCCTTCTGCTGTTCCTGCTTGCCAAAGGGCGCTTCTATTACCTCTGCGGCGCTTACCCGATGCTACTGGCGATGGGATCCGTCGTAGGCGAGCAATGGTTGCGCACACTGCGCCCCGCGTGGCGGGCCGGGATCACCACGGTGGCTTTTGCCGGTGTCATCGCTGTCGGCGTCTATGCGGCGCTTCTCATCGTACCCATCGCTTCCAGCGGTCCGTTGCGCGACTTCGCGCTCCGGAACAATGGTGACCTTCGCGAAGAAATCGGCTGGAATGAACTGGTGGCGACGGTGGCGGCCATTCGCGATGCCTTGCCCGCCGAACAACAGGCCCATCTTGGCATCGCCGTGGGCAACTATGGCGAGTACGGCGCCATTGCGCTGCTTGGCCCGCGCTATCACCTGCCCGCGCCCGTCACCACCATCAACTCCGGCTGGTTGCGCGGCTACCCGACGCCAGAGCCGACCACGCTGATCGTTCTGGGAAATTCGCGAGAGCGCGTCGATCAGCTGTTGACCGACTGCCGTCTTGCTGGCCATACGGCCAATGCGTGGGGCGTCACCAACGAGGAATCCCGCGACCATCCCGACATCTTTGTGTGCGGCCCCGCGCGCAAGCCGTGGAGCGAGCTTTGGAAGCGCGGGCCAGACTTTGGGTGATGTACCGCCTGAGCGCTGATGGACATGATCACCTCAACGCTCTCGATGCTGTCGTCGATGAATCGATCCCATCGCCAATGAAATGATGGTGGCCACGATCAGCACAACGCACAACGTGTGCATGGCCGCCTTGAACGCGTGGAGATAGTCCGCGGGGGCCGGCTGATGTCCCAGCACCCCGAAGAACAGGCCACCGATCGTCGCCGCGCCAACGGCGGCGCCAATCTGCAAGGTGGCGGTCACCATGCCTGACGCAACGCCCGACTGCTGCGGCTCGACTTCGGCAAGCACGATGCGGAGCACTGATGGCAGCACAATGCCCTGTCCCGCCCCCATCGCCGCCAACCCCAAATAGAACGCCGGTGTGGGAGGAATGAGTGCTGCGATATGGGTCGCAAGCACCAGACCTGTGGCCAACAGCGCAAACCCCACGCTCAACACGCGAAAGCCACCCCACCTGTGTACGAGGCGTGGCGTAAGCAGAGGGGCCGAGAGAAATCCCAGGCCGAATGGCAAGATCGCCAGACCGGACGCCATCGGCGTCCACTGCAGACCGCCTTGCAGGTAGATGCCGTACGCCAGGAAGAACGCGCTCATGCTGTAAAACAGCAGCGCCAGCGCCAGACCCGTGGCCACGACCGGATTGCGCAGCAGACGCAAATCGAGGAGCGGGTCACGACCGCCAGCGAGTCGGCGCCACTCCACCCGGACCAGCAGCGCCAGGACCGGCAGCGATGCCGCCAGGCACAGCAGCGTCCACGCTGGCCAACCTTCCTCGCGACCGCGGGTGAGTGGATAGATCAACAGGAGCAGGAACAACGAAAGCAGCACCATGCCAGGCACGTCGATGCCTGCACCGCGCGGCGGCCGACTCTCGGGGACGAAACGCCAGGTGCCCCATAGCGCCAGGATTCCGATGGGAAGGTTCACCAGGAAGATCGCTCGCCAGCCCAGCCCAAACGGATGCAGCGTGACCAGCGCGCCTCCGCCCAACTGGCCGATGACCATGGCGATACCGAACACAAAGCCGTAATACCCCATGATCCGCACCTGCTCGTGCGGCGTGAACACGCTGCGGATCGTCGCCAGCACCTGCGGCGCAAGAACCGCCGCCGACAAACCTTGGAGGATGCGGCCAAGGACAAGCTGTCCGCCACCGTCAGCCAACCCACATAACGTCGAGGCCGCCACAAAGCCGGCCATGCCGAGCATGAACAGGCGTTTGCGACCGTAGAGATCGCCAAGCCGGCCACCCGTAATCAGGGCTACCGCATTGGCGCACGCGTAAGCGGACACGATCAGCTGCAACTGCGCGGGCGTGGCCCCCAGCCCATCGCGAATGGAAGGCAAGGCCAGATTGACGATGAAGTAGTCCAACGGCGGCAGGATCGCGCCGACCAGCAGCACCACCAGCGCCCAGCCGTGATGGCCGCGCGCCGAGGCGGAGACCCCCAACAGAGTGGGATTGGCAACCAGCGCGTTATCAGTCATGGGCACATGCCTCGCGAAAACACATGGGTCGCGTACACGCGACCTGTCAGGGAGGCATGTCGGCGCATCACCGACCGGGCTGCCTCAGCGGACGCCATTCTGGGGAAGCTCGTTGAATCGCAAAAGCGGGAAGATATAATCTCTTCCATCGTCAAAACCGATGGATTAATCCATGCGTGGATTCGATCTTGAGCAGTTGCGAACCTTCGCCGCCGTGGCCGATGCCGGCAGCCTGAGTGGCGCAGCCCCGACGCTGCATCTCTCGCAGTCGAGTGTGAGCGAGCAGATTCGCAAGCTGGAGGAGCGCGCCGGTGTGCCTCTCTTTGTGCGCAGCAAACGCGGTGTCAGCGTCACCCCTGCGGGCACGCGACTCCTGAATCACGCAAGGCGCATTGTGGCGCTCAACGAGGCCGCGTTCGACGACCTCCGTGGCCAGGCCATCGAGGGTGAGCTGCGCGTGGCGATCACCGACTATTTCCGCACGCACGAGGTCGCGGGCATGCTGGCCCGCCTGAATGAGTGCTACCCGCAGCTGCGGCTTCACATGAGCTCGATGAAAAGCGATGACATCGAGCGCGCCTACCATCGTGGCCAGCTGGACATTGGCGTCGTCATGAACATGTCCGAAGGCCCGGTACGCGCCGCCAGGCAGGACACCCGCTGGACCCTTCGCAGCGAAACCGTCTCATGGGTCTCATCCCCGGAACTGGCTGGCCATCCACCGTCACCGCTTCCCCTGGTTCTATTGCCAGCCGACTGCCTGCTGCACCAGGTGGCAGTGCAGGCACTGGACCGCGCGGGCATTGCCTACACGATGGCGCACAGCGCAACCGGCGTCGCCGGACTTCAGTCCATGCTGGCGGCAGGTCTCGGCATTGGATGCCTGAGCGCCTCGTCCATGGGTGAAGGACTCGAACGGGTCAACGCACGCCATCGACTGCCAAAACTGCCGGACGTGATCTTCTCATTGCTGCCGCCACGCCAGGGCGAAAGCGAGAGAGTCACGAGAGCCCGGGAAGCGCTGTCCAGGCAACTGCTGGTTTGACTCGCAGAGTGACTTGGTTGCTGATCTGACGATCGGATCAAATGCGGCGCTGGCCGCTTCCAGCTTGGCGGCTGACTTTTCACGTTGTGTGCGTGTGCGCTTTGGGTCGGAAGCGGACGGTGCACGAGCCTAATTCAACCAGGCGTTTAAGCCGGCTTACGCTCCCGATATACGCCGTACCCTGCGAGTGCGACCGCCGCTAGCGACATCCAGTACCGTGCCGTCATCTCGCCCCACACTGCGGTCGCAATTGGGGTGTAGAGGGCCGCAAACACGACGGCAGCGACGAGCCCGAGGGAGGGGCGACGCCAAAGCAAGACTATGGTCAGCGCGCCCAGAAAGCCCCATGCAATCCACAGTGATTGAACAGCCAGTCCAGCCGCGTGCATGTGCCGAACCGTGGCGACGTCAGGCATAAAATGAAAGACGAGATCCATAGCAACGAGCAACGGCCCCAGGGACATGTATCCGATTAGCGATTGGGCCAACCTCTTGGCGATCGATGCAGGTTCTGCCATTGCGCGAATCCTTCTTCGTAATTCTTGCGAATCCAACGACGTCCGCTAAGGGTCGGAAGCGGACCTAATTTGCCTTAATGGACGCCTCACTGCACGACCCTTTTGGCGAACAGAAGGCCAAGTGAGCATTTCGCTGAAATACGGATTCGTAGCCCCGATAGGGCAATGATTTTTCCACCAGCGCATCGCTTATAGCCTTCAAAGTGGCGGGAGCAAACGTGCACTGCCCCGGCTCGACCCTAACCACAAGGCCGCTTGGAAGAATCACCAAGGAAACATCGCAGCGTTGTCCAGCAGGAACCCGCACGTCGCTAAGGAAGTGCTCGGCCGCGTCGGCAATCGCCTGATCGTAAGCCGCTGCAAGGCGCCGCTGGTATGCCGCAAAGGTTGGATCAACGTTGCTCGAATACTGAGGAAGTCGCTCTGTAGAGATAACGCCCACCGGGACCAGTTGGGGCGCAGTTTGAGCTGTTGCATTGCCAGCAGCTAGCAGGCATCCGAGGTAAAACCACGTGCGCTTGTTCAAGCCTTCCCCCAGTTCGTTCTTGTCAGTGTCTGCTCCGGGTCGCAAGCGGACCTTACCGTTTTGAGTTCAAGTCTTCCGCACCTTTGGTATCGGAAGATTAGAAGTCACGAATGGCCGCTACTAGCTGCAAGACTAATCCCGTGACAAGAAGGATAAGGCCGAGCCGCTGGTGTCTCTCAGGCATTGCCCTAAGCTGCGGAGTGAGCGGGTTGGTGACCGTGCCATCCACAACACCGCAAGTCCACATAGCCCAGACAAACATGGTTAATGAAAAACCATAGGCGGCATGCGCGGAGGGCCGGCCAACAAACGTCACAATATTCGCCCCTGCGAATACCCCAAATGCTAGTCCAGTGTGCACCCAGAGCAACGCCGTCCCCACCCAAACGACCAAGAATTGCCTCACCCGCTCACTACGCACTATGGCTTCGGAGAGTATGAGTACTCCTATGAGGCCGTAGGCGATGCCCGCTATGTTTAGGAGCTTCGCCGTAGGAATTGTGTGGAGCCCCGACAGCCAATAGGTGAATGCCACTCCACCTAGTAGCGAGAACAGAATCAGGATGATGTAAAGGGCTGTGACATAGACGCCCGTTGCCTTCGGCCTGACGATTTCAGAGCTAGACATACCCCCCCCTCCAGGTGCCTTCCGCCTCGGGTCGCAAGCGGACCTAAGCGACAGCCTAATCGTTTTCGGTTGTTCGCTCGAAAGATCCCGAGGCCACAAGCGCCTCTGACACTTCGTCCAATACTCTTTCTGCTGCGCTCAACGGCAGGATGAACAAGCCGCCCCAGTCATCCGATAGCTCAAATGAGCCGCCGTCGTATGAACACGTCCAGAGGAAGTCATCTGGCGCTGGCCAAGATCCGGACGTCCTAAACCCCGACAGCCGGCCCTCTAGGATCGCTAAAACGCCCGGAAAGCCTGGCGCCCTGTGGTCACCCAGAAACTTCAGGGTTGGTCGGTCGCTACTGGCGACCGCAGAACGCACCACGAACTGCTCCATACGCGCTCCTTGGCTCACGGGGCTGGGCTCGCTTGTGACCGCTCGGGGTCGGGAACAGACCTTCCACATACGTTTTAGGTCGGAGTCACAGACTGAATCAGAAGGGCGAAACCTTGGAATGTCGCTGCGATCGCTGCACTCCCCGCAGCGCGCTTGTTCCACTTTGATTGCAATTTCACCATTCCAACCAAGGAAACCTTCATATCAATCAACATGTCAGGGCTTCCTATCTCAACATGCCCCGGTGGTGGCTCGTCAGTGGCGGCGAGATACCACCAATAGGCGGCGAGAAATGCGAAAACTACGCTAACGATGTTGCAAGCCAGTTCGATAAATTTCCACATCAAGGCAGCTTCCTGATCGCCCTAAATTGTGAGGTCATGTGTCTGCTCCGGGTCGGTAGCGGACATTAGACCGTTACGCGAATCAACAACTTCCGCCCTAACCGTGTCCGGCCAAATCGGCACCGTGAATCCTTTGAAACCGCACCCACAGGGCGAATGCTCCGTAGGCAGCGGCTTGACCGGCCAGCACGGCTAGAGGCTGCAGGCCACTCCCTTGTGCCCCCAAAGGGGCCAGCATTACCACGCCAAAAATAAATATAAGACAGGCGACTTTCGATCCGCGGTACTCGGCCTCGATCCGATCCAGATGCTTTCTGGCGACACGCGCGAAGATCAGCGTCATTGCAACTGCGATCGGCAAAACGACGTAGGTGAAGGCAACGGCCTTGCTTGAAAGCGGATTCTTTGGATTGATCGGACCAATGGAACAACAGGCTTCCAGCGTTCTACCCACGTCATAGACGTAGGTCTCAAAGAGTCGAAGCACCGATGTGAGAACTACCGCCAACAACAGGCCGACGGGAAGGCAGCCATTAAAGACGTTCCGTCCACGGCCATCGCGTTCCTGGGCGGCACGCGCGGCAACCGAACATAGATAGAACAGTGCTTCCATATCCCCCTCAGCGCTGTCGCCAAGATCCCCAGACAACTTTACCGCGACGTCCGCTATGGGTCGGGAGCCGACATTCCAGGCAGCTTACTTGACCCGGGGTTTCGCAGCTCCTTGGCGAACAAAACGCAGAGGAAAGAGCACTCCGCCCCCTTTTTGACCTTGTACACTACAGGCGAAGCCCGGAGGCTTCTTGCGCATGATCTCGCTGGCCAGCACCGTCAAGGGCGTTGCACACTGTTCCACCTGTGAGGCCGTGTGCTGCCGCCTCAAAGTCGTCCTGCAGCCAGAGGACCACATCCCCGAACACCTCACGATTTACTCGCCCGAAGGCCTGCATCTCATGAAGCGTGGCGAGGACGGATGGTGTGTCGCGTTGGACAGGGTACGCAGGAACTGCAGTATCTACGAAACCCGGCCTTCCGCGTGCGGCCGCTTTCTCATGAATGGGCCCTATTGCAAGGCCATTCGCACCGAGTACAGCGGGGCCGATGGCACCAGAGCGTGGCACGAGCCAGTCGCATAAGGTTTGCCGCCCCACCACATCGCCGCCGGATGCAACCCGCAAGTCCGGCCTTTCACTACCAAGTCAGGAAGCGTCCCATTGGCAAAGACAAACTATTCCTTCGAAAAGCGCCAGCGCGAAATCGCAAAGAAGAAGAAGCAGGACAGCAAGCAGGCCAAGAAGACGGCATCGCGCGACGGCGCGAAGATGGGCCCCGATACCAAGGCGTCGACCGCCACGGATGCATGAGTTGCGCCGGCACTCCCGCCATGCGCTGATCAAGTGCGCGTTGGCGCCGTTAGAGGCCAAAAAAAAGCCCAGCACGAGGCTGGGCTTTTTTGCGTACTTGCAGGGTCCTTAGACCACCTGAACCTGCTCTGCCTGCAGGCCCTTCTGGCCCTTGGTCACGGTGAAGGACACCTTCTGACCCTCGACCAGGCTCTTGAAACCCGAAGACTGGATCGCGCGGAAGTGCACGAACACGTCGTCACCACCCTGGTCTCGGCTGATGAAGCCAAAACCCTTTGCATCGTTGAACCACTTCACAGTGCCGGTTTCTGTCTGGGACATGTTTTTTCTCCTTGGAACGAGTAAAGCCGCATAGCGGCGAAAAGGCTGGTCGCAAGGAGGAAGCGGGTACAACGGTGTAGTGAAACGGCGGTCTACAGCATCGGGCCACAATTCATGGTGACCCTTGAAACTCAGCCCGCGCACGGTAGCGGTTGTTGGCTCAAAGAGCAAACGGCGGACAACCTCCCGTTCAGAATGCGCCACCTTTCCCGCACACGCATCATCCACACGTGCAGTAGATCCAAGCGGGTCCTGAAGTGCGCACCGATATGCCCGAAACGGGCGGGCTAACAAGGGAGAAATGGGTCTGCTTCGGGTCCGAAGCGGACCTGCCGCCTTTTGGGTCGCAAGCGGACAATATCAGAGTGCTTCCAACGCCCGCACTCAAGCACCTGGATGGAAAATTCCACCCCAACCATGCGCAGCTCATGGGCCCGATCAGGTCCGTTTTGGCAGCATCGTTGTCGCGTAGGCAAAGGCCGTACACGCCATCCGCGACAAGTGTTCGATGCGCGTCAGGCCCGCAGTCGACCGGGCAACATTGAAGTCGCCTTCGCGAACCTCGCAATGACGGCGAAGCCATTCCCCGCGCGAATCACCCGTGCGCGTGGAACGGCGTGGGGACAAACGTGGAGGGGGCTTCCTCCATGAGTACGGGCACCTGTTTCTGGCTGTGACAGGAGCCGCCCCAGGGCGCGGGGCCGTCGCAGGCGTAGCGATCGACGACGGCATCGAAATCGCAGGAGTAGCCGCGATCCTGCAGTCGCATCGCGCGGTGGCAGATCGGGCAGGTCGGCTCGGTGGTCAGTGCGCGCCGTGTCATGGTCACATCCCCTGAAGTGAGTGATCAGATGTCCGCGTTGGCCGAGAAGGTTCCATCGATCAGGCCGTTCGCCCGGGGTTTGTCCTGTGTCGACCGGCGCCACCTCCTTCGGCCTCGCTGTTCGCGAGGCGGCCGATGGGCGACGGTCAAGCAGGCTCTCCGTGCGCCATCAGTGTGAACGGGGGGTGCGTGATGGGGGCGTGCACGCATGGCAGTTGAGGAACGAGAACAATTCACATCCGGCCGGGCTGGTTCTACTGCCCGGTAGCTGCGGGCAACTTCGCCGCCAGAAAATCAATCAGCGCGCGCACGGCCGGCAACAACCCGCGACGGGTCGGAAATACGAGGTGCGCGATCCCCAGGGGAGCGTTCCATTGCGGCAGCACGCGCTCCAGCCTGCCATCGGCGAGATCAGCGCGGACGACATTCTCGGGTAGCTTGGTGATGCCCAGCCCTTCAAGTGCTGCAGCACGCAGCACGACAAAATCGTGGCAGCGAACCCTGGGCGCGATCTCGATGCGCGCCATCTGGCCGTCCGGCCCGCGCAGCTCCCAAGTCTGATGTTCGGCCTCGCTGTCGAAGGCGAGTGTGTCGAGTCCGGCGAGGTCGGCCGGCCTACCGGGGCGCCCAACCTTGTCCAGATAGTGCGGACTGGCCACCAATAGTTCGCGCACCTCTCCAAAGCTGCGCATGACGAGGCCGTCTTCGCCGGTGGGCTGCGCTCGCACACGCAACGCGACGTCGAACCCTTCATTCAAAACGTCGACCCGGCGGTTGCTGACGTGAACTTGCAGTCGAACCGCCGGGTGCTCGCGCAGGAACTCGGGGAGGATCCCGGCGAGCATGGTCCGCGCCATCGGCGTTGGGCAGCTCATGCGCACCACCCCACGGGGTTCGGCGCGCGCGAACTCGACAACGTCCAATGCCGCGTCGGCTTCCGCCAGCATCGCCATCGCATGCCGGTGCACGTCAGCCCCGACTTCGGTCACTGAGAAGCGTCGGGTCGACCGCTGCAGCAGGCGAACATTGAGCCGCGCCTCCAAGGCTGCCACATGGCGAGAGAGGCGAGATTTCGGGATGCCAAGGGCGCGGGACGCCTTGGCATAGCCCCCGTGCTCGACGACCTGTGCGAAGTAATAGAACTCCTCCAGAGGCTGCATGGGGCCCGTCCATTAACACCAAATATGGGACATCATGTTCCACAAGTGCCTGATTATCAATCAGTGTTCCATTGATTAGCCTAATCCTCGCCGTCTCCCATGGACTCGAATGGTGAGGGACGGGCTCCAGGTTCCTGCCTGGACTGGCTGGCTCTTCGCCTCTTGGCTATGCAATTTCGGAGAACATCAATGATCGCTGTGACAGGTGCAAACGGCCAGCTTGGCCGCCTCGTGATCAACCAATTGCTGGAACAGGTCTCTCCAGACCAGGTTGTGGCTGCGGTCCGCGACCCAGAGAACGCCACTGATCTTCGCGCCCTGGGCGTGGAACTCCGTCAGGCGGACTACGACGATCCGGCGTCGCTACGGAAAGCGTTTGAGGGCGTAGAAAAAGTCCTGCTGATCTCTTCGACGGTGCCCGGGCAGCGCCTGCGACAGCACAAGGCGGTGATCGATGCCGCGCGCGATGCCGGCGTCAAGCTGATTGCGTACACCAGCATGCTTCGCGCTGACAGCTCGCGGAGCGTGCTTGCCGCGGAACACCTGGCGACGGAGAACTACCTGGTCGCGTCCGGAGTCGATCATGTTCTTCTGCGAAACGGTTGGTACATCGAAAACCACACGGCGGCGCTCCCGATGGCGGCGGAGCACGGCGCGTTGATGGCGAGCTCGGGGTCCGGGCGATTTGCCTCGGCGGCTCGGGCAGACTATGCCGCTGCCGCGGTGGCCGTTCTCACGCAAGCCGGGCACGCAAACAAGACCTACGAACTTGCAGGCGACACGGCGTTCACCCTGGATGATCTGGCGACTGCCGTATCCGCGCGGCTCAATCGCGAAATCGCCTATCGCGATCTCTCGCCCACCGAGTACGAAGCGGCTCTCCTCGGTATGGGGCTGCCCCAGATGATCGTTGACGTGATCATCGACGCGGATGCGGTTGCCTTGAAAGGCGACCTGGACAGCTCCTCGCGTGAGCTTTCAACGCTGATCGGAAGGCCGACCACCACGCTGGCAGAGGCTGTCCGGTCAGCGCTCCCTGCGTAGTCACTGGAGTGACGTGATGGACGCGGCCGCCTCTGCTCACCGGCGTGGCCGCCCCAACGGGGGCGGCGCGCTGACCGAGCCCGTTGGATGGGCTGTCGCGACCTCCGGGCACTGGAGCCGCATTCCCTCCCGCAAAACCGCCAAGAGGAGCGGTTCCTACCAACGGACCAACCGTTGTGCAGGGCACGATTACTACAGTCGCTGGGACAACTAGACTCATCCGATGCCTCGCCATCGAATCGAGCCGGACGAGTTAGCCCCAGAGATCTCACCGACCATGCTCGTTGCGGTGCTGGAATTTGCTGCGGAGTGCGGCGTTCCTTCGGAACAACTCACCGCCGGCCTCGGCTTCAACCTCGAGGACTTGAAACGGGGCGGGCTACTGTCGAGTCGGCAAGCCTGGCAATTGCTGCGGCGGGCATTGAAACTGAGTGGCCGCCCGGATTTTGGCCTCGAGCTTGGGCGCCGCGAAAACCTGTCGCACTTCGGACTGCCGGGTTCTGCGATGCGTACCGCGCGCACGCTGGGCGAAGCCACTGAGGTTGGCATCCAGTATCAACGCCAGACGGGCGCACTGACCGACGCGTGGCTGGAAGTTGACGGAACACAGGCTGTGCTTCTGTGCCAGTCACGACTGCGTGACCGGGCGCTGCTGCCCTTCGTCATCGAGGAAGCGTTCGCGAGCATATTCGCGGTTGCCCGACAACTTGTGGGGCCCTCCTTCAGGCTTACTGCCATGGAGTTCGCTTATCCGGCGCCGCGCTACATGGCTCGCTATCGTGAGATTTTCGACTGCCCCATGCGATTTGGCGCCCCGGAAAATCGCTGCGTATTCGAAAGCCATTGGCTCGACGTCCCACTGGCGGAGCATGCCCCGGCGACCTCCCTCGAACTGCGCGCTCAACTTGAGCGCCTTTCCGGCAGGTCAGGTGCGGCACAAATCATCGCCGCCCTGGAACAGGTGCTGTCGCGTACGGATCATGCAGCCATGTCGATCGAAGAGGCGGCCGTCGCGCTTTGCCTGTCGGAACGCACGCTGCGCCGCCGCCTGGCCGAGGCGGGGGCCACTTTCAAGCTCGTCAGCGATCGCGTGCGCGCGAACCTGGCCCGGCAGTTGCTGCAAGAACGCGGCTTCACCGTAACCGCCGCGAGCGAACACCTGGGATTCAGTGACGCTCGCGCATTCAGGCGCGCCTTCAAGCGCTGGCTCGGCCAGACACCAGCGCAGACGCGTCAAGGCCAGGGAACGCCAGGTTATTGACCTGTGTGCGTCGCCCCGGTGCTCGCCTGGCCCCGGCGCCAGCGCGCGAAACAGACATTCGGGCAAATGCGGCTGGCCATCGATTTGGCCAAAAATGGGCCTATCCGGCGCCTGTACCGTCCTGTTGAATGCAGCGAGATATTCCGGGGAATCTCGACATGCGCCGTTTTGTCTTGTGCTTGCTGGCAGCCGCCGCCCTGGGCGGCTGCGGGAATGGACAGACCTCGGCCGGGTCCTCGCCCCCCGTCGCCGCGGACCCACCAGCATCCGTGGCGGGGATTTACGTCCGCGCATGCAAGAACTGCCATGCGGTCGCCGGCACCGGCGCCCCACAAACGGGTGATCGAGCTGCCTGGGCCCCCCGGCTCGCCCAGGGCGATGCCGTCCTGCTGGACCACACCTTCAATGGGTTCAAAGGCATGCCTCCGATGGGGGCTTGCATGGATTGCGGCGAGTCCCAGTACCGGGCATTGATCGAGTACATGGCCGGCAGCCCGTTACCGAAGAAATAGGCGATTACGAATGGCCCTGACACGACGTGAATGGCTCAAGGCCGCAGGACTACTCGGAGCCGCGGCGCTGCTTCCCAAGGCCTTGCGCGCCCAGGCGCCCGAGCGGATCGTCGCCTGGCGCAACTGGTCTGGCGCGCAGAGCTGCATGCCTGCCGCGCGCCTTGCCCCCGCCACCGAAGAGGCACTGGTCGCGGTGGTTCGCGACGCACCCTCGATACGGGCGGTTGGTTCCGGGCATTCCTTCTCAGCGTTGGTGCCGACCGACGGAACGCTGGTGTCCCTGGGCAATCTCTCGGGGATCATCTCCCACGATGCCGACCAACTGCAGGCTGAGATCTGGGGCGGCACGCCCATGTCGCAACTGGGCGAACCTCTGAAGGCGATTGGCCAGGCGCTGCCTAACATGGCGGACATCGACTACCAGACCCTGGCCGGCGCCATCGCAACCTCGACACACGGCACCGGCGCCAAGTACGGCTCGTATTCTTCCAATGTCGTAGGCCTGCGCATCGTCACGGCCAATGGCGACGTGCTCGACTGCGACGCCAACGCCCATCCTGATGTATTCAACGCGGCGCGCGTCTCGCTCGGCGCGCTCGGCGTGGTCACGCGCATCCGCCTGCAGAATCGCAAGCCCTTCCGACTGCGCCGACACGAATGGGTACAGGAGACAGACGCGTTGCTTGAAGACCTTCCACGCCTGGTTCGTGAAAACGACCATTTCGAGCTGGAAGCGGTACTGCACTCGGATATAGCGCTCGCCAGCGCCATGAACGAAACCACCGATCCGACCACGCTGGCGAAAGAGGCCGGCGGGGATGGCGACAAGTTCGATACCCTGCGCGACATCAATACGAAGTGGCGAGGGTCGCCTCGGGTCCAGGCGCTCATGCTCAACGTCGCCGGCAAGCACCTCATGAGCTTTCCTGACGTGCGCGACGATTCGTACAAGGTTTTCGCCAACGTGCGCGACGTTCGCTTCAACGAAATGGAGTACTCGATTCCGGCCGAAGCGGGTCCCGCCTGCTTGCGGGAGATCTTGAACAAGGTTCGCGAAGAAAATCTCGACTGCTTCTTCCCGGTCGAATACCGCTATGTCAAAGCCGACGATATCCCGCTATCCATGTTTCAAGGGCGGGATTCGTGCTCGATTTCAGTCCATCAGTACTATGAGATGGACTATCACGCCTTCTTTGCCCAGATCGAGCCGATCTTCTGGAAGTACGATGGCCGGCCACATTGGGGTAAATTGCATTCGCTGAATGCGCGGCTGCTGCAGCCTTTGTATCCAAGGTGGAAGGAATTCCTCGAGGTACGCGAGGCCCTCGATCCCCAGGGGAAATTCCTGAACGCGCACTTGCGCTCGGTCTTCGGTCTGGGTTGAGGCGGGAACCATGAAACGACGGGATTTCCTGCTTGGCGGCGCCGTCATCGCGGCAGGCTTGGCGTGGTGGATGAAGCCCGGCGATCGGGGAGCGCCCTACACGGAGTATTTCCGCGCGCTCAATCGCGAACTCAAGGCGCATGGTTCGATGCAGCCTTCGATGCTGATCGATCTCGACCGACTCGACCATAACATCGACCAGGTCGCGGCGACTTTGAGGAACGCCGGCAAGGCATGGCGCATTGTCGAAAAATCGCTGCCATCGCATAAGCTGATTGACTACATCTCGCGGCGCGCCAACACACGACGGCTCATGTCATTCCATCAGCCGTTCCTCAGTCTTGATACGGAGTTCTTTCCGGATTTCGATGTGCTCATGGGCAAGCCGTTGCCGGCACGCGCTGCACAACGGTTCTATAGCGAACACAAGCCGGGCGGCTTTGATCCTTCAAGGCAGCTGCAATGGTTGATCGACACCCCCCAACGTCTCGCCGAGTACCTGCAGTTGGCGCAGGGCTTGGGTACCAAGCTGCTGGTGAATATCGAACTCGACGTCGGCCTGCACCGCGGCGGCATCGCCGATGAAGCGCCACTGAGGGAGCTGCTCGACGTCATAGCCGCCAACCCGCTTCACCTGGAGTTCGGTGGCTTCATGGGTTACGACGCCCATGTCGGCATGGGCGTGCCGGCCATTTTTGGCAGCGCACCCGAGCTTCTGTCGAAGGCGATGGCGATTTACGCCCGTTGCGTCGACTTCACGCGAAGGGAGTATCCGCAACTGTGGCGCAACGACCTGACCCTCAATGCCGGAGGAAGTCCGAGCTACACGTTGCACCCGCGTGAAAGCATCAGTAACGACATCAGCACGGGCACGGCTCTGCTCAAGCCTTCGCACTACGATCTCGATACGCTGAGTGCGCATGTGCCGGCTGCCTACATAGCGACGCCGGTATTGAAGAAGACGGGTCCAATACGCCTGCCCGCGCTGGATGACAAGTCGAAGATATTCTCCTGGTGGGACCCGAATCAGCGCGAGACGTTCTTCGTATACGGCGGATGGTGGCGTGCCGACTTCGCTTCGCCCCGGGGTTTGCAATTGAACGAGATGTTCGGACGCAGCGCAAACCAGGAGCTCGTCAACGCGTCGCCTGCCGTCGGTCTCCACGTCGGAGACCAGATTTTTCTACGCCCGCAAATCAGTGAATCGGTGCTGCTTGAGTTTGGCGACCTGGTGATTCTGCGTGGCGGCAAGATCGTCGATAGCTGGCCGGTGTTTCAGGCGGAGAGCTGATTGTCCGTGTGATTGCCCCGGCGCCTCGTTCAGCGGCGTCCGGAAGCCGAGGTGAGAGCGCACCTAGGGGGGCCTCACGCGGAGTCGGCCTGACGAGTGGGCGGCAAGCCCCTGATTGTCCGCCATGGATCGGAAGAAGCCATGGGAAGGCACCGGAAGCGCCCGGATCAATGACGCGACTTTCCCACGGCGCCTTTTTCCGCCCCTTCGCCGGCCAGCGCCCAGAACCAGGCGGCGATCACGAGTACGCGATTGGTCTCCCAGTAGGCGGTCGTGGCCAGAATCGCGACCAGCAGGCGCGGCGCAAACAGCCATCCCAGCCACCAGAGAAATCCACCACTGACCACGCTACTGAACAACAGCGTCAGGCGAGGGAAGAAGAACATCGCCACGACAAACAGCCAGCCATGGACATCCCAAAAGTTGTGGTGTGCCATTGCGCCTCCAAAACCCTGTGCGCCGATTGATGCTGCCTGGGCCTGCCGTTGGATCTGTCCGTCATCGGTCGCAAGCCGATGGTAAACCGTGTTCCTGCGACCCTGCCCAACCAAGCGCTCACGCCGTTGGTGTCAGCCACCTGGCGCCGACGGAATCACGCGCGTGTTCACTATCAAGGTCCTGCCCTGCGCCAGTGTTTCCTGGCCGGAAGGTGTGCGAACGGTGGCCTGCGGCCCGCTCGTCAGTGTCACGTCGGTCTGCTGCGGCGTGACATCAACATCGAAGGTCCGCCCCTGCCAATGCATGCCCTTCAGATACACGCGTGACAGGGCCGCTCCCTCCACAGGGTCGCGCGGCAGTACGGGAGCGAGGGCGATGCCATCTTCGCGGAATCGGAATCCGGCAATGCCATTGGACAGCGCTTGCAGAAACCCGCCCGCGCCGGTCACGAAGGTATAGGCCGGATAGCCCTGCCCCGCGCTCGGTGACATGATCGATGTCTCGTTGAAGTTGAGGTAAGGGCCCATGACGTAGGGCTCATAGGCCCGGTTGAAGAACGTGACGAAGCTCGGCAACCCGAATTGCGCCGCGATGATGGCCTGGACGGAGTTGGTCATGGCCGGCCCCAGCGGGTCGGTGCGGGCGGCGTAGAAGTTGAGGTCGTTGATGGCAACGTCCGACGGCATCGGGTATTCCATCGGATAGCTCAGGAGCACGACGTCAGCCTGCTTGAGCTGCTTTGAGGAGCTGGGCGAATACCCGGCAAATTGCAGGTGGATGCGACGCTCGGGGTCGAAAATGGGCGGTACGATTTCCCCACTCCGCTCCCGCCATGCCGCGGGCGCTTCAAGGCCGAGGAGCTGTGCGACATGGATCGCCAGATGGATGGCCAGGATGGCGCTGCCGTTGGTGTAAGCCGCGTCGGTGGCGCCAACGGTGTATTCGTCCGGGCCGTCGACGTCCCGGATGCTGTAGCTCCCGTCCGGGTTCTTGGTCGCGCGCGAGCAGTAGTAATCCGCAATCGCCTTCATTACGGGCCAGCCGTAGCTTCTCAGCCAGTCTTTATCGCCGGTCGCTTCGTAATACTGGTATTGCGCCAGTGCGATATCCGCCTGCAAATGGATTTCAGGGGTTTCGCCGCGGTCCACAGCCAGGAGTCCATTGCCTGACGTCCACGGAAAGAAGCCGCCGCGCGTCGCGCGGACCTCTGAGGGACGTTCCTTGACGTTGCGCAACGCGTTGGGCAACGCGTCGTATCGGTAGTCCACAATCGACTTCGCCAGCTCCGGATGCATGGCCAGCAGGAACGGATACATCCACGTCTCGGCATCCCAGAAGATCATCCCCGCGTAGTTGTCACTGGTGAGGCCCGCCGGCGCGATGCTTGCGCGGGCGCCCTGCCGCACATTGGCATAGAGCGCGTATTCGGATGCGTGGATGACGCTCTGCAGATGCGGATGGTCGGCGTCGACGATGACGTCGCTCTGCCAAAGATCCAGCCACGCCTGCTCGTGGGCATCCAGTAGTCGTGCATAAACAGCGGCGGGATCGCGACCACCTTCGTACGAGCCGTCAGCGGCCGCCTTCGCCACCTGGCGCGCGGTCTCCCCGACGTCTGCTGCAGGGCCGGGCCTGTCGGATGCGGCGGCGACCCCGACGTACTTGATGAAGGTGTAGGTCGTTCCGACCACGGGCGTGAACGACCAGCTCAGCCCTCGCTGGTCGTCATCGTCAAGCACCGTTGCCGGCCGGAGGCCAGAGGGCGCGGATACGGTGAATGCCTCCACGGCCTTGGTATGCAGGATGTCGCTGGCGATTTCCACCTCGGCGCTGTTCGTCGCCACATTTGACGACGACCGATTCGACTGTACGGCGGCGCGTCTCACGCCGCGCAGGTCGAGGAACGCATCGACGTTCATGGGCCCGCGCCAATCCAGCGGAGTCACGTCCATACGCACGACGCCAAGCCGTGCATATTTTTGATGCGCGAAGATCGTCCACGTCAGCCGCGCCTTGTTGCCACCTGGGGACGTCCACACGACCGACGTGGTTACCACGCCATGCTGCATGTCGGTGGCCTGGTGATAGTTCGACAGCTGCGCAGCCGACAGCGTGAGCGGGTCGTAACGACCCGAGTCATCGCCTATCGTGAGGGAAGACCACGTGGGCAGCGCGGACAGATAGGCCGCCCTGCCGTAGTAGCCGGCAATCAGGGCCGAGGTATAGCGCGGAGTGCGCAGCGGCCATGACGAACTGTCGTCAGGTGGGTTCGTCCCTACCCAATAGCCCTCGCCAGCCGCCGGAATGCGCAAGCCCAGGTAGCCGTTACCGACAAAGGGCTGGTTGGTGAAGGTCTCCTTGTAGGTCTCGCTACCAAGCACCCACGAGGACGGAACGGCCGCAAGCGGCGCGGCCACGGATGCGCCTGCGCCGATGAAAGCCAGCAACGCTACCAACACGACGCGGACGCGCATGGAATCGAAAAGTGGCCTCATGCGGTCGCTACCCAATGGATCATTCCCTTTCCTTGTCTAAGTTCCAGCGTCGATCAGAAGTGGACATCAAGATTCGGATTCGTTCCGTTCGCGTTTCGGCGAGATGGGGTGGCCAAGCTTTGAAGCGATGACTGAGACCGAGTTAAAGAGCACCCAAAGCGCCAGCAGCGCCATCAGGGCGTGCGTTGGCGTGGCGAGGAAAGAGCCAATTTCACTTTCTGGCGCTAATTGACGGACAGCCGTTCCTCCCAGGAGGAACAGAACAAGGCCTGCGTATAGTGCAATCCCCGTTGGCGTCAGTTTGCTCACCAACAAGGATCTCGGCTGGCGTGCTGCTGTCCGTCGTTTGATCCACAGCCCTGACGCGACCACCAGCGCGCAAGGCGCAATGATCATGACCAGCACCATCAGAACTGTCAGCGCCTCCGACATGGTCACCCCTTTGACGAGCCAGCGTTGCAACAGGTTGAACGTTCCCGCTCCGAGTCG
>NZ_QQSY01000011.1:0-5872 GCF_003351225.1 Dyella solisilvae | reverse complement strand
CCCCCCCCCCCGGAATCAATCTTTCGCCCCCCCGATTCGGCGCCTTTCACTCAGAAGAGGCGCTCGCCCAACGGCGTGCTGAGCTGCGGCATGGCGCAGATCGTTTCACTCAATACTTTTTCCTGAAGCGGGGACCCGCACCTCTTCGACTCCCACCTCGGCAAG
This sequence comes from Dyella solisilvae, assembly GCF_003351225.1. Lineage (GTDB taxonomy): Bacteria > Pseudomonadota > Gammaproteobacteria > Xanthomonadales > Rhodanobacteraceae > Dyella > Dyella solisilvae. The sequence continues at coordinate 5,707 of NZ_QQSY01000011.1, read as the reverse complement.
AGGACCGCCCTCAAACCACTTCACCGCAGAATCGAAGTGGCCATGAATCCGCGGGAAGGCCAGCAGCGCTGAAAGGCATAGACCTTGCGAAAACCTGTCGAATTACCCCTCTTGGCCGATAGCTGACGGAACCAGGGGAGCGCATAGTAATGATCCGCCGCTCTCCGGCGACGAAAGTCGGCAGGTGGAACGCGCGCAACCGGGCCGGGGTTTTACGCGACAACCCCTGACAGTCTCGTCCGAACGTCGCGTTGAGGCGCCCGGTGGCGCCGCTGGGTGTGAGAGCCATCCATCAGAAGCAGGGGGTTGTGGTCATTCGTGAGCGAATGGCGAGTAAGGGCGTTGCCCGCTTTGCCACAACAAGCTCCAGGAAAGGTGTGCCAGAACATGGGCGTCGGCGAGCATTCCGGAAACGGCGACAGGCCAGTTGAATACGCATTTGGAGACGTCGTTGTCGATACGGTCGCCCACCGCCTGTCGCGTGGCGGTCGTGACGTGGAAGTCGAGCCGAAGGTCTTTGCCGTACTGCTCGAGTTCCTCACCCATCCCGGCCAGTTGCTCAGCCGGGACAACCTTCTGGATGCCGTGTGGGGCCATAGCTGCGTAACCCCTTCCACACTCAGTCGCGTCATTTCGCAATTGCGGCGGACTCTGGGCGACGACCAGGAACAGCCGCGGTACATCCAGACCGTGCACAGCCTTGGCTACCGTTTCATCGCGCCACTGCTGAGCGCCGAGCCAGAGCGTGCCATCGAACTACGATTCGCACCGCAGGCGCGGGGGCGTCTGCCTGTCTGGACCCACGCGCTCATCGGGCGAGAGCGCGACATAGCCTGCCTCGAACGACTTGTGATCGACAACCGTCTCGTGACGATTGCTGGCGCAGGCGGCGTGGGAAAGACGCAGGTCGCCCTGGAGGTTGCCCGGAGGATCACGGCGGTGTTCTCCGATGGCGTCTGGCTGATCGACTGCACTGCGCTGACTGACGAAGAAGGCTTGCTGCGATCGCTGGCGGCGATGTTCGAGATCCCGATCCCGGAGAATAACGAAGGGTTGACGGCCAGCCTGGGTGAGCTGTTGCGGACGCGTCACGTGCTGCTGGTGTTCGACAATGGCGAGCGGATCGCCTCACACCTGGGGGAGTTGGTCGAGGCCCTGCTCGAGGCCAGCGTCGGGCCGCACGTGCTGGTGACCAGCCAGCAGCGCTTGAACTGCGCGAGTGAATCGCTCCACTGGCTTTCGCCACTGGAAGTACCGACCACGGGCGAGTGGCTGACCGACAAGGACATAGACCTGTTGTCGCGGGTGCCCTCGGTACAACTCATGCTGACGCGTTCGCGTTCGTTCGCCTCGGGCTTTGCCCTGACCACAGCCAACGCGCACGCCGTCGCCGAAATCTGTCGGCGAGTCGATGGCTTGCCTCTGGCGCTCGAGATCGCGGCGGCGCACCTTCGCCTGCTCAGCCCTGAGCAACTGCTCAAGCGGATCAAGGCGCACCTGCTCAACCTTGCCGAGGCGAGTCCGGGCAGACCGCCACATCATCAAACCCTGCACGCGCTGATCGAATGGAGCTTCGCGCTTCTGTCCAGACCGGAGCAGTCCCTGCTCGCCGGGCTGAGTGTTTTCGCGCGCAGCTGCACGATGGCTGGCGCCAACGCGGTCGGCAAGGTATTTGGGCTCGATGAGGAGCAGGTACTGGACCTGTTGGGAGGACTCGTCGACAAGTCGTTGTTGGTCGCGGACACCGCCGTCCACCCACCGAGCTACCGTTTGTTGCACAGCGTGAAGTGGTTCGCGCGGAAGAAGCTTGCCGAAAGTGGCGACGAGCAACTCGTGCGGGACGCTCATCTGGCTCACTTCGTGCAATTCACCGAATACGTCGATCGGGCCATGAACAGTGACCGCGAACATTTCTGGTGCGATCGCGTGAGGCGTGAGTGGTCCAATCTGCACGTCGCCTTCGATTACGCCCTGTCGCGACAGGACCGTGTCGAGCACGCGCTGGCCATGAGCGGCAACCTTTGCTGGTACTACCGGATGTGTTCCCACTATGACGACGCCGCGCGGCGCATCGACAGGGCGCTTCAAGCCGGACACGCGCAGACCAGCCAGCGCGCCAAGGCGCTGATCGCCTGCGGCACCGTCAATCACCAGTCACAACTGCACGAGGTCGCCGGCTCGCTGCTTCGCGAAGGCATCGGTCTGGCGAAGCGCCTGGAGATTGAAAGGCTCGCCGCCGCTGGGCAAGCCGTACTGTCTTTCGAGCTCGCGACCTGCGGGGACCTGGTGCAGGCGGAGGCTTGCGCCGCTTCGGCGCAGGTCATCGCGGATGCGCAGGGCGACCTGTGGCTGCGTTCCATGGCATTGCTGGGTCACGGCATCTCGCTGGCGTTGAATGAGCGCCATGTGGAAGCCGAGGCGTGCCTTGGGGATGCCTACCGGGCGGTGTCGGTGCTGGGCAAAGGCCTTTTCCAGCAGGCCTACATCCTGAAGAACCGGGCTCTGCAGCGCTTCTATCTCGGCCAACTGCGCGGCGCGGCGGGCGACTGGCTGATGGACCTCGATGCGTTTGTCGGATTTCACCATTGGCGTGGCGTGGCGAGTTGCGTCGAGGGCGCGGCCTACATCTCGAGCGAACGCGGCGAAGCGCAGCGTGCGGCCCGCTTCATGGCGGCCGCCGCCCGCGTGCGCAAATCCAGCGCAGCCCCACTCATGCCGCAGTGGCGCAAGGCGCAGGCGATCGCAGAACAGCGTGCCCGCCACCAGCTCGGGCGCGCCTTTGCGCAAACTCAACAGGAAGGCTATTCAGCACGCTTTGAGGAGATCGCGTCGGAAGCCCGCGCGACGCTTGAGGACGTGGCGAACGCCAGCGCCAAGCGGGCGCCACTGAACGTTCATCAGCGCGAGTTCTAAAGGGTCCGCTGCGAGTCGAAAGCAGTCAGCGTGGGGACCATCGCTATTTGGGACGTCGTTCAATGTCCACAAGAGCATCCCCTGAAGCCCCCTACGACGATTTCGCCCAGATGATTTTCCCTGGCTGCTGCCTCAATAAACCCAAGGGATGAGCCGTTTGGTGCGCGAGGCGTAATGTTGAAATGCCTCCCCGAAGGCGGCTGACAAGGCCGCCTCCTCTTCGCGAATGCGGTAGAGGTAGATCCAGGTCGTCAGGCTCGACATCACCACCACGCTCAGCCAGTTTCCGAGCGCCATGGCGAATCCGAAGAAAGCGATCAATGCGCCAAGGTAGCTGGGGTGTCGCACATATCCATACAAACCATTCTCCTTGAGTTGATGGTCACTCCGCACGGCCACGTTGGGAGTGTGGAGGCGGCCAAGCTGGGCGATCGCCAGCGAGCGAATCGCGATGCCGGCAATCAGGATGACCAGACCCGCCAGCTGGAGGGCTATCGAATGGAAAGCCCCTGTCGTCCCGTACGACAGGCCGATGCTGGCGGCGTAGACCAGCGGGTTACCGATCATGAGTAGCTTCAGCGAGAAATGATCCCGATTTTCGGCGTCACTCGTCTTGAGCCGAAAGACGACCAACGCATCGATCGTCAGCCACAGGAAAAAGACGACGAGAGCGATTCCGCGAACCATGTTCATGTGCCGCCCCTTGGGGATCGGAATCAGACACGCTTTGGATCGGAAGCGGACCTGGTTATTTGCCAAGCTCGCTGACTTGTTTGGCCACCTCGGCCTCGCACCTGTCGGAGAGACTTTGGATGGTCATCCCCGGCGCCATCAGGCGTTGCCGGATACTGGGGCGTCCAACCTTTCATAGCCTTACGCCACCCTTTCTCCCTCCACACCCTATACCAATAGGAGGGTGTCTCCGCTTACGCCTGGGCCACATTAGCCCCAAGGGGTATCAGTGGTTTTCGTGCTGACGACAGATTTCGACTTTGAGCTGACGCCATTCGGCCGCTGCCTGGTTACGGGCATGCGGGGGAGCGCCGGTCGTCCTGTCTATCACCAGCGCGCTCCATCGGATCGGTCAGGGCAGAGGATCCCCTGTTTGAGACTCACTTGCAGACAACAGCCTTTGTTCCAGGAGATTCCAGGTGACTGACAAAGCAGACCTGAACCGGCCCAGCATCCGCGAAAATGCTGCTGCCTACTCAAACAGCCGCGCTCACATCACCAAGACCATTGCGACCGCCACTTTCGGAGCCTCCTTCCGCGATGGCTTCACCGACGCGATGGACAACTTCAGGGGCCTTGGCGGGTTGAAGCAGTGGGTCGAGATGCACAACCTCGACCGTCAGCGTTACCTCGATGCCCTGCTTCTGATGCGTGCAAACTACAAGCAAAGAATGGAGCGCGCGCTCACCAGCAACCAGCGCACCAAGATCAGCTTCGAGGACGAAGGCTTCCAGTGGGGCCGGGTCGTGATTGCCCACCTTCATCGCGACTGGGACTGCAGCAAGGAGCTTGCTGACCTGGTGGAAGTCGCTATTCCTTGATGCCTCGAACCTCCAAATTCTGAGCAACAGTTGGCGTAAAACGGACCGCTGCTTGAGCACGGCAGAGCGCGCGTTGGCCAAATCAGCCACCTGGGGATCCATCCCGGCGCGTCTCGAATTCGGGTGCATTCCGACGATGCGGCAATTTCCGTTTCGGGTCGGAAGCGAACCTAACCAATCTAGCGAACGTGGACAGTGCAACACCAGCGTCTTAGAGGTCGCGGGCGTTGCTTACGTGCCAGGCGAAGCACTTAGTCAGATCTGACGGTATTCCTGGGGCGTCCTTGATTACCCACGTTCGAATACTGGCTTCCTCCTCAGGACGGGCACCCCCGCTCCACAAAGTCACGAAGTGCGCTCTATCGGGTGCCCCATGGAAGAAGAGGAAGGGCGGATCAGAGTTTGGCGTCTGGACGTAAACGATCTTCCAGTCCTTCGATTCGAATGCTTGAAGGACCGTGACGGTTCGCACGTTGAGCTGACCCGCAATGGCGGCAGCCCACACAGACCTCTGAGAGTCAGATAGGTCGCGCCTCATCGAGTCGCACGGCGATGCTGCGGCCACCCCACTGACCAAAAGCAATCCCACCAAAGGTAATGCGCGCATACGCCTCCTAACTTTGCATCCGAGCAACGTCCGTTACGGGTCGGAAGCGGACACTCCGATTCTGTCTGCTCACCGCCTTATCTTAAGCGGGGTTCTTCGTTAAAACGTATAAGAAGGAGAGCGCAATGAGCGAGAACAACAACCACCAAATGAACTTTGCCGTCGCTGACTTTGGCGACGTCCCTCCTGTGCTAAACACGGCCTTTCCTCCTGTTTTGTCGCTCGGGACTGGGCAATAAATGCCCCCAATGTGGCCTACGGATAGCGGGTCTGCTCAGGGTCGGAAGCGGGCGCCCCCTGCCAGTAACGGCGAGAGGGCGCGGCACAACGAATCTAGCCAAAAATCAGTGCGGCAAGTAGCGCCACGGCGCTTGCACCCGCCACGACAATGCCAGCCCAATAGAAGCCGGGGTCTTCTGACATCTCGTAGGTCTGCAATAGGAAAACCATGCTGCCGGACCTGAGTCCGTGCAGCACGCCGAATGAAAGCACGACAAAAAAGAAGATGATGATTGCCTTTTCGCTCATTCACATGACTCTATCAGTGCTCTCTTCTTAGGTCCGTTATGGGTCGGAAGCAATGGGATGGACTCCTCCCCGCCCTCGGCATCTAAGAGTGCCAGACTGGAGTTGC
>NZ_QQSY01000010.1 GCF_003351225.1 Dyella solisilvae | reverse complement strand
TGGCGACAGGTAAGCGAACCGAATCCCACGCCGACGTCCAACTGAAACGCCCCCGGCAAGACCGACATTTGAGCCGGCCATCACTCAGCCGATAGGGACGACTACCGCCACACTGCGGGCATCGCTTCATGACCAAATCCTCTCAGATTTGGTCCGGTTTGCTTAGGAATTACCTTTTAAAGTGGAGATCAGGCGGCGATCGCAGGCTCCATGCCAGTCGCGATGTCGTCACCGCACACATCACGCCATAGGTGATACATCGTGCCGAACATCACCGCGAACATCGTCAGGATCAAAGCAACATCGAGCGGAATCATCAGCACTATAGCCAGCCATGGGCCAACGAGCCCACCAAGCAGGGCCAGCAGAAAGGCCACGAGCGCGAAAGCGATTAGCCCCACAATCAGGGCAAGCAAGAGGCCCACTGCAAACACAAGCAAGGGCAACAGGTTCTTGAGCGCGCCAACCATGCCATCGCCGATGGCGCCGAACACGCTGCGCTGGCGCAGCGCAACCTGGCCAAGGCTGATTGCGTAAAAACCCAAAATGAAAAGCCAAAGCACGAGCAAAAGCGCCACGGCGGTTCCAAAGCCCTGCGGCAGTCCTGGCAGCGGCTGATGGGCAGCCTGTGCCGTCACCAGCTGCCAGTACCAGCTGGCAATGCCGCTACCCGTCAGCGCGATGACGATACCGACCAGAACGAGGTAGAGCCCAAATTTTGCCAGCCCGTACCCGATCAGGCGCCATGCTTCGCCTTGACGATAAGGAGCGAAAATGTCGGTGGCGCGGGCAGGCAATCCACGCTCGGCTGCGTCGACCATCCGGAGGTAGCCCGCATAGAGCGGGATGATCAGTAGATTGACCAGCATGGAGAAGACCATGAGCCAAGCAAAGGCTACCGGGCTCTGCGGTGTATGGGTGGCCATAGCGTGGAATTGCATCGGCAGCGTTGCCAGCGCCGGCAATACGCACACTGCCGTCAACAAGGCTGCCCCACCCAGCAAGGGCTTCGGGTGACGGAAGGCCACACTGATTCCATTCGTCAGCCAGCCCCAGCCGGCCGACGGTCCATTGAGTCGCGTCGTCATAGTTCCCCTCTTTGAAAATCGGCGCCCCCGCGCCGAATTAGCCCAGCATAGCCGTTAGCGCCAAAGCCACCTATACAGGAGTGGCTTGTCACGGCCGACCAAAACCAGCAAGTGATGCGCACAGCATCGGCGCCCACGCAAGTCGCTGCATCGCCAGCCCGCAAGGTCTACAAGGCGGACCCGCCCATGTCCAATGACGAGCTGCGCGACTGGGAAAAGCGGAATCGCGAGGCCATGAAGATTTTGGAGAAGACCACGCCGGAGCTGGAAACAGCGCCGACGCATTGAGCGTCACGGGCGGCCGCAATGGAAGAGACCATCGTCAACCTTCATGAAAAGAGCACTCTGACTCCCGTTTTGCCATGGGACCGGTACCTGAATGAAGCTGACTGGCGGGCCCGGTTTTACGACTTGCTAAGATTCCCCTGATCCCAGCTCAACGGTCAGTCACCTAATCTGGCCCTGCTGCCGAGTTGGTAGGTCAACTCGGCCAAGCATGCGACCGCCATTCTCGCGGAGCACCAACGGACCGCCACGGCGGACTGACTGGACTGATGGGCGGCCACGCAAGGGCCGCCCATTTGCTTTTCTGGCTTCCCCAGGAAGCCAGGGGGAGCGAGGTACTTTTCTCTACGAATCAGTACCCCGACCGCCCATCTCCATGGGCCAACGTCGACCTCATGAAGCGCTGGGTCTTGATCCCGGTACGCTTCCTTTCGCACCTGCGCGGACTTCTGTCACCCAAACCCGCTTAGTCAACGAGAGGACGATAGGCACGGACCACGGGCCCTGCCCTTTCTAGGTCGTACCGTGCCTGCAGTGCCAGCCAGTAGAAGGCGGTGGTGTCGAAGGCGAGCGAAAGGCGGACGGCGATCTCGGGGGTGATGGGGCGCTTGCCATCGATGAAGGCTTTGATGTGGCTGGCGGATATGCTCGTACGACGGGCGAGTCGGGCGGGGTTGAGTGCGTTGGGGATCAGGTAGGCGTGCAGCAAGATGTCCCCGGGGCTTCGCAGCGGTTGCGAGGGGTCCACGTCCACATGTGCGGTCAGTTGGATCAGATCCATGGGTTGTCTTCCCTGTCGGACACGGCCGCACAGCGGAGTGACCACTGCAACCCTGCTCTTGGCACCACCCCGTGGCCGCCATTCTTCGGCCGTTCGTCATTCGCTGGCTCAGGCAGTCCTTTTCCATCCGCTCAAGACAATCCTCTGTACGTGCTTGTCCTGATTCTTTACAAGTTGCTCCGCTCGATAGACTCGGGTGCTCGCCATCAAAGAAAAATAGGCGTACGGACCAAGCACCCCAAAACTCACCAAGAGTGAGCCGAAAACCTTCATCGGCGCGATGCCCCTAACTTGGGCGAATAACAGTGGAAAAAATGCCAAGCCAAATAGAACGAAATACACAGCGCCGAAAAAGTATTTGCGCCAAGCTCTTGACCACACGGTTGTGTACTTTCGCTTGAAGCCGATTTTTAGATCCCCTGCAGTCGACAGGAGCTCCACATAAGGATGCCCCAGGACAAAATCTCTGAGGGCTCGCTGAGGCGACTTCAGAGATAGGAGGTACTCAATTTCGTCTGCTCCGAGCTGACTATCACCGGCTATCGCCTGGTATCCCTTTTCCCTAAGGTAAGGGTGCAATTGCTTATTCGTGGCAACCTCATCCAAAAATTGCTTAGCGAAGCTGTACTCTTCGCGCATTCGGCCACGCTTACCTATGAAAACGTCGTAGAGCAGTTTCGCTGCGCCAACTGCAGCAATCACTATTCCCGCACCTTTGATCAGTAGATCGAAATCCATCTCTCCCCTCCGCTATCGTTCACGGCCTTTCCGCAAGGGGCATCAGGAACAGACCTGAACTCAACGAAGTTGTGATCCCTGAAGAAGGGAGCCTGACCGCGTTTCTGCAGAAAGAAGACGCCCCTGACGTTTTCCGAAGAGACGTATCTATTGCTCATTCCTGGAAGGGTGAGCTGCGCACTTCGGAAGAAGCCCTCAACCCTTCTCATTGATGCAAAGAAGGTGGTGTTAGGCAATTTTTGGCTCCTCAGGAGGCAGCCCTGAGCCAGCGTTCTCTATTGATTCGAGACGCGCAAGGACCCTCATCTCGAGGTCCTTATAGTTGTCGAGGAATTCAGTCACGCGCTTGGAGTTCGTACCACCGGGATTTTTGATCAATCTACCTTCGGAGTCTTTTCGCCCGTCCATAGCGAAAAATAGCGATGCGAAACGTGCGGGTGCTACACCCTCGAAATGCAAGAAAGCAACTTTGTCGAACGGCGCATCTGAATTCCAATCTGCGTCCGCGGATGGCTCGTGATCAATAGAGTCATCATGTAGGTCAAGGGCCAGACTTTTCTCGTATGGCTCAATGAAATAGACCGCGCGTATACCTGCAGCGACAATATGGCGCGCACAGCTATGACACGGATAAGTTGTCGTAAAAAGGAAGCTCCCTTGGATGCTCGGATTGCCCCTACGTGCGGATTGAATAATGGCATCCATTTCCGCGTGAACCGCACGCGAGAACTCGATCAGATCTTTGATTCGGGTACCGGAGCGAATGGCATCCGCCACACGAACTGCCTCCGCGAAATCGAGATTGCCAGCCTTTTGCAAGGTCTCAACAACTTCGTCCCGAAGCATATTTTTGTGCTTGTCATTGAAGCACAGACCTTCCTTGTGAAAACACCGATTGTCGGGATACGAATTTGTGTCATAGAGCCCGCCACCCGCTCGTGGAACATCGTTACATCCGGTGGAGATGATGTTTCCGAATCTGTCGACGATCGCAGCACCCACTTGCCGGGAAAGGCATGCAGATCGGAGTCCAGCGCTATATGCGGCGTACATGCCGCATTCCTTTGCCGTCGGCGTCAGGCCGGTATCACCATGAACCAATCCGACAAATCGCTTGATCGGCTCCTTCAGTAATCCGATGTTGCGGCGAGAGTTGCTCACAAAGAAGTCTGCGAGCTTGAGCGTTCTCTCAAGCTGCTGACCGTTGTTATCTGACTTGCTCTTATCGTCATGCGTCTCGGCCCGGTCTCGGTGCATAAGGCGCACGGCGAAATCCTCCGGCATAGACTTCTTGAGCTCATCCTTTCGTTGACCGAAGCCGCTCAATACTCCGACGACGTAGAGCATATTGTCGTAGACGCTACGAAGAAGAGCGACTTCCTTGGGATGTTTCAATTGATCGATGATGTAGGCCACTTTCTCAGGCACTACATCCGGAACCTGCTTGTTAGGATGTCTTTCGCCGCGATCTAAAGAGATTGCCTTGATGGCGAGTTGCGCCCCCATATCGTCACCAAGCTTGGTGCGCAACTTATTTCCAAGCGTCTGTAAACGCCAAATCCTTAGAAACGCCGCATTCGTGACGTTAGGCGGAGCTTCTTCATCTTGGATCGTATGGCGCTGAGCCAGCTCTTCAAACGCAGAGCTCACTTTAATGTGAACGACCTGATAGCCGCGCTCGCTGAGAGCTTCTTCGAGAGTGTCCTTTACAGATGGAATCCCGCAGCCAACCGGTCCACTCAGCGCAATAATTAGTTCTTCAGATCGGCGGGACCTGAGCTCGTCGGAAGCGTTCCCAGCAGACGGGCCGCTCTTCACCTTAGGCTTGGCCGCTGGCGCGACCACCTTCATTACAGCGTTCATTCCTGTATCCCCACTCCGTTCAGGAGGGAGTGTACAACCGCGAGAAATTACTTTCCTGGAAGGGTCGCGGCGTACTCAAGCAAGCGCTTGAGTGTGGCTTCAGAGGACTTGATCGCTGTGTCAGTCCGAGACTTCGGAAACTGGACTACCGCCGCACTTTGGCGAGCAAACGACAGCTCCATCTGGGGAGTCGGGATCCCCCCCAGAGAGCGGGAAGCGTCAACCTTAGAGCTCTTTTTCCCCATGTTCTGCCCCTCGAGCTCCTTACTAAACGCCCCGAATCTTACACCCTAACAAAGAGAAAAAAAGTGCCAAGGGCTCGGACATCTTGTGCGGACACCAATCTAAGTTGCTGAATTGCATAAAGAGGGCCAAGAGCTGAGGGTCAAAAGCCCCCCAAAAAATCATTGGAAGCCAGTCAGGTGACAAAGATCCCCTAGGGCTGGAACGCCTCCGACAGGACAGACCGTTTAAGTGTCCTGCGCAACCCAAGACGAAGCCGGTAAGGATCTTGTCTTCGCCTGAAGACTGAGCGATGCAGGAACCGCAAACGAGGGCGGGCTCACTTCTGAACTAGGAGGAAGTGAACCTAGCCCCTTGTCATTGACGGAGCTCCACACAAATTCTCTGCCGTTCTGCTCTGTTGTCTGAAACTTTGGCTATGAGTGCAAAGCGCGCCGAGCCGTCCGTTCCGTTGCGAGCAAAAATTCGCCTCACGACCTCGAGTATGTCTGAGGCCTCCAGAACATCGATCACTTCGAACTTGCTGGGGTCTCCGCTTGCTATTAGAGCCACCCCGGGACCGCTGAAGACGAATGACCTATCGTTCTGTCCAGGCACAAATAGCCTGAATCCATATCTGTTCAAAAGAACATCTCTACTGATCACGCCCCCCCCTCATTTGATTCGCGAATACGACTTCACTTCTCAGTCAGCGGCGCTAAATATTGAAGTCAGACACCGACAAGTAAGCAGCGCTAGTTTGCGAAGCATGGCGCCGCACCCTCGCGATAATCTCGGAGAAAGGCATGGAGCCAGACAGGAAGAGATATAGATGTGTCGCATCAAAGAGAAGTAGCTTTGACTGCCTACCAGATGCGCCGGCGATTGCTACGCCCGAATAGCCTGAGATCGAAACCATGATGCCCATGGTGTTGTCGGCCTTATCGTCCACCTTCGCACGGAGTGAGTCGACATCCGTGGCATCGGCCTGCGAAGCAGTGAACTTTAGTTCAACAAGGTAGGTGGTTCCGTCAAGAGTGATGGATCCATCAATTTGGCGCCCATTACTTATATACGGCCGCCGATTCTGAATTTCACAGTAGTCGAGAACGTCAAAGAACCAATCTTGGAAATCGTAGCCGCCTTGCTGAGTTCCGACCAATGAGTGCAGGTTGTTTAGGCGCTGCTGTAATTTCGATTTGTCCGTTTGACTGCGCTGTATCCGCTGGCGCTCCTCCCTAGCCTTTTCTTTTGCGCGCTCTCGTCCCTGCTCATCAGTTATCTCTCGCTGTTGCGCCTGAAGATATGCCTTGAGCTCTCGCACAGCGTTACAGGCGTCAGCAGTTTTCTGAGGGGAATCTTCCCAGTTGCGAAGGTCAGGGAACGTTGTTTGTTCTGATAGATCGCGTGCCATTTGAAAAATGAGGGCCTTGCCTCTGTCAGTGGCCTGGAGCTTTTGAACAGTCCTGTCCAGAAACTCACGCTTACTTTCATCGTTCGACCACGTGGCTAAATGACTATCTGCAATATGGCTAGATCGCAGAAATTTGCGCAAGGCTTCCTTCCGCCAAAAGGACTTTAGCAAAGCTTCGTAGGTCAGCTCGATAAATCGAGGAGTGATCTTGGCCGCCATGACTCACTCTCAGGAACGCAAATACTAGATTGGAAGTAACTACTACCAACAAGCGAAAGGGCGACATTACTGCCGCCCTTTTGATAATTCACTGCATGGCGAGTGGGTTCACCCGCACTTGCTATACCCACAATTCAAGCAAGTCTGGCAGCCGTCCATCAGCACCAGCGCCTGGGTGTTGCACTTGGCGCAGAGGGTGGCGCCGGGCGGGAAGCCGTTGGCGTTGGTTTCGGTCTTGGTCTCGGCAGAGGCCGGTGCGGCCTTCTTGCCGCCGTTGGCGGCGGCCTCGTAGGCGGCGCGCTTTTCGGCGATGAGCTGGCGGGTGGAGTCGTCCATCTCGGGGTCGTGGATCAGGCCGATCATCTTCATGTGCTGCTCGATGACCGCGCCGATCTCGGCGACGATGGAGGGCATGTAGACGCCGCCGGCCTTGAAGTAGCCGCCGCGCGGGTCGAACACGGCCTTCATCTCTTCCACCAGGAAGGTGACGTCGCCGCCCTTGCGGAACACGGCGGAAATGATGCGGGTGAGCGCCACGATCCACTGGAAGTGGTCCATGTTCTTCGAGTTGATGAAGATCTCGAAGGGGCGGCGCTGTTCGTACTGGGTGCCGGCGTTGAGCACGATGTCGTTGACGGTGACGTACAACGCGTGCTCGAACAGCGGCGACTTGATCTTGTAGGTGGAGCCGACGAGCGTCTCGGGACGCTCCAGGCTCTCGTGCATCTGGATCACTTCCGCCTTGGGCGCTTCCTTGGGAGCGGCCGGGGTGGCGGGAGCGGCGGCGGGCGCGGCGGCCTTGTCCTCGGGCTTGACGACGTTGTAGCCCTTGATCTTCTTTTCGATCTTGATCGCCATGGTGTGTGCTTCTTTTGGAGTAGTGGCGGCGCGCGCGACGGCTGGTGGGACGGGTGGTGCGGGTGTTTCTAATACTTGGGGCTTGGGGCCCGGACCTTAAAGTCACTGGATTCCTGCTTGACCAGCCTTCGGCTGTTGAAAAGCGACTCGCAGGAATGACGGGCTAGAAGGGGGCGCTTGGCCTCTGCCGGAACGACGGGACTGAAATGTTGGGTCCGTCGGCAGCTCTAGGACGACCCGGCCCGGCGGTTGACGCCGGGCCGGATCGGGTACGGCTTACTTGCGGCGGGCAGCTTTCTTGGCCGGCTTGCGCACGGCCTTCTTCACGCTCGCCTTCTTGCTGGCAGTGGACCTCTTGACCGCCTTGGCGGCCTTCTTACCGGCGGCCTTCTTGGCCGTCTTCTTGACTGCGGCCTTCTTGGCCGTCTTCTTGCTGCTGACCTTCCTTACTGCCTTCTTGGCGGTCTTCTTCACCGCCTTCTTGGCAACCTTCTTGGCGGCCGCCTTCTTCACGGCCTTCTTCACAGCCTTCTTGGCGACCTTCTTGGCGACCTTCTTGGCGGCAGCCTTCTTCACCGCCTTCTTGGCGACCTTCTTGGCAGCAGCCTTCTTGACCGCCTTCTTCACGGTCTTCTTGGCAGCAGCCTTCTTGGTGGCCTTCTTCGCGGTCTTCTTGGCTGCAGCCTTCTTGACTGCCTTCTTGGCAGCCTTCTTGGCCGGAGCAGCCTTCTTGGCGGGTGCCGACTTCTTCTTGGCGGCACGGGCCTTCTTGGGAGCAGCCGGGGTCACTTCGACCGCGGGCACTTCCACGGGCGCGTCAACGACCGTTACGGCTTCTTCTTTCAGATCAAACTCGGTATCGATAGACATGCGTGTAATCCCCTCCGACGTGGATTTTGGAACTTGTATGGAGCCTTGCCTCTAGGTACTCGGAACTTCTCTAACAAGCAAGCCAACACCTGGAGGCCAGGTGTCGGCACTTATATTAGAACTTTCCGTAATACCCTTCCTTCAAGGCATCGAACAGGTTGGCGGCGGTATGCATTTCGCCGTCGTACTCCACTTCTTCGTTGCCTTTCAGTTCCACAACACTACCGTCCTCCAATTCGAAGCGGTAGAGGGTGTTCTCAAGGTCGGCCTCTTTCACCAGCACGCCCTGGAAGGCGGCGGGGTTGAAGCGGAAGGTAGTACAACCCTTCAAACCCTGCTTATAAGCGTAGAAGTAGATGTCCTTGAAGTCTTCGTAGGGGTAGTCGGTGGGGACGTTCGCGGTCTTGGAGATGGACGAGTCCACCCACAGCTGCGCGGCGGCCTGGATGTCCACGTGCTCCCGGGGCGTGATGTCGTCGGCGGCCACGAAGTACTCGGGCAGCTTGGACTTGGGGTCATCGGTGAACGGCAGGGCGTCGGCGTTGATCAGGGCGCGGTAGGCCAGCAGCTCGTAGCTGTAGACCTCGACCTTTTCCTTGGTTTTGCGGCCCTCGCGGATCACGTTGCGCGAGTAGTGGTGGGCGAAGCTCGGCTCGATGCCGTTGCTGGCGTTGTTGGCCAGGGACAGCGAGATGGTGCCGGTGGGCGCGATAGAGCTGTGGTGGGTGAAGCGGGCGCCGGTTTCGGCCAGCTGCGCCACCAGGTTCGGGGCCACGGAGGCCACGCGCTGCATGTAGCGGCTGTACTTGGCGTGCAGCACGCGGCCCGGGATGGCGTCGCCGACCTTGTAGCCGTCGACGGCCATTTCCGGACGCTTGCGCAGCATGTCACCGGTGACGGTGTAGTCGCGCGCCAGCACCGGGGCCGGGCCCTTTTCCTTGGCGAGGTCCAGCGCCACTTCCCAGCCGGCCACGGCCATCTCGCGAGAGACGTCCTCGGTGAAGGCCACCGACTCGGCCGTGCCGTAGCGCATCTTGAGCATGGTGATGGTGGTGCCCAGGCCCAGGAAGCCCATGCCGTGGCGACGCTTGGAGAGGATCTCGTGGCGCTGCTGCTCGAGCGGCAGGCCGTTGATCTCCACCACGTTGTCCAGCATGCGGGTGAACACCTTCACCACTTCGCGGTATTCGTCCCAGTCGAAGCGGGCCTTGGGGCCGAACGGGTCGCGCACAAAGGTGGTCAGGTTGACCGAGCCCAGCAGGCACGAGCCGTACGGCGGCAGGGGCTGCTCGCCGCAGGGGTTAGTGGCGCGGATGTGCTCGCACCACCAGTTGTTGTTCATCTCGTTGACCTTGTCGATCAGGATGAAGCCCGGCTCGGCAAAGTCATAGGTGGACACCATGATCATGTCCCACAGGTGCCGCGCCCGGATGTGGCCGTAGATCTTGCAGGCGACCAGGCCGTCCTCGCGCTCCACGTAGTTCTCGTGGGTGGGCCACTCGCGCCACACGACCTTGGTGGGGTCGTCGAGGTCGATCTCGGACTGTTCCTTGACGTGCACCGGGAACACCATCGGCCAGTCCTGGTCGTGCTCCACCGCCTGCATGAAGCCATCGGTGATGAGCAGGGACAGGTTGAACTGGCGCAGGCGACCGTCTTCGCGCTTGGCGCGGATGAATTCCTTCACGTCCGGATGGCTGACGTCGAACGTGCCCATCTGCGCGCCGCGGCGACCGCCGGCGGACGAGACGGTGAAGCACATCTTGTCGTAGATATCCATGAAGGACAGCGGGCCGGAGGTATAGGCGCCAGCGCCCGACACGTACGCGCCGCGCGGACGCAGCGTGGAGAACTCGTAGCCGATGCCGCAACCGGCCTTCAGCGTGAGGCCGGCCTCGTGCACCTTCTCCAGGATGTCGTCCATGGAGTCACGGATGGTGCCCGACACCGTGCAGTTGATGGTGGAGGTGGCCGGCTTGTGCTCCAGCGCGCCCGCGTTGGACGTGATGCGGCCAGCGGGGATGGCCCCACGGCGCAGCGCCCACAGGAAACGCTCGAACCAGTGCTCGCGCAGCTCCGGCGTAGCTTCCACTTCGGCAAGCGCACGGGCGACGCGCTGATAGGTTTCGTCGACGCTGCCGTCAACCGGCTGGCCCGACTTGGCCTTCAGGCGGTACTTCTTGTCCCAGATGTCGTAAGACGCGGGCTGCAGCGGAATGGCGGCGGCGTCTCGGTTTACGGCTGGTGCACGCGCGGTGCTCATCGGCTTCCTGACCTCCCGGTACGGCCTTTCGGCCCCGTGTTGGTGTCTTGTTCGTATCGGCTAAATCGACTGCTTCAGGCCGAGTAGCTGGAAAAACGCAGCCAGCACTCAGCCCGAACCGACGTTCCTTGCCTCGACCCTACGGCTACTCCCCCCGAGTATGTCCTGTGACACCAGCTCTTGGGTTTAATCCCGACGCTGTAACACAAGATGTTGTGGTCGCGAACGGATGTGAAAGTTACCCCCGAGCCTCTTCGATGTAAAGTGGTTTTGTCGTGTTGGACGAGGGAACCGTCTACGCCGTGTTGAGTCGAACCACCGTCGATCTGCACGTGTGAAAGGAGCTTGCATGTTTGCCCGTTTTGTCCGCCGGATGGTTGCCACGTTGCTGGTTCTGGTTGGCGTGATGCCACTTGCCGGCCATGCCTCGTTGCCGCCCTCGGTCGACGGCCAGGCGCTACCGTCGCTGGCGCCGATGCTGGAGAAGGTGACGCCGGCGGTGGTGAACATTTCCACCACCACGCGCGTGCAGGTGCGCGATCCGTTCTTCGACGACCCGGTGTTCCGCCAGTTCTTCGGCCTCAATGGCTCGCGGCGCTCGCGCGTCGAGCAGAGCCTGGGCTCGGGCGTGATCGTGGATGCGGCCAAGGGCTACATCCTCACCAACAATCATGTAGTGGGCGGCGCCGACGACATCACGGTGACCCTGCCGGACGGACGCGACGTCAAGGGCAGGCTGGTCGGCACCGACCCGGATACGGACGTGGCGGTGGTGCAGATCCAGGCCACCGGCTTACAGGCGCTGCCGATGGCCGACTCGTCCAAGCTGCGCGTGGGCGATTTCGTGGTGGCGGTGGGCGATCCGTTCGGCCTGGGCCAGGCGGTGACCTCGGGCATCGTCTCCGCGCTGGGCCGCTCCGGGCTGGGCGGCTCGGGCTACCAGAACTTCATCCAGACCGATGCTTCGATCAATCCGGGCAACTCCGGCGGCGCGCTGGTGAACCTGCGCGGCGAGCTGGTGGGCATCAACACCATGATCATCTCGCCCTCCGGCGGCAACGTCGGCATCGGCTTCGCCATTCCCACCAACCTGGCCGTCGACGTGATGCGCCAGCTGGTGGCCAACGGCAAGGTCAATCGCGGCAGCCTCGGCCTGGAGACGCAGGACATCACCCCGCGCATCGCCAAGGCGCTGGCCCTGAAGGACACCAATGGCGCGGTGGTGACGCGCGTCGCCGCCGGCTCGCCGGCCAGCAATGCCGACGTCCAGGTCGGTGACGTGATCACCGCGATCGACGGCAAGCCGCTGCGCAACTCGCAGGAGCTGGGCAACGCCGTCGGCCTGCTGCCGCTGGGCAGCACGGTGAAGCTCACCATGCTGCGCAACGGCGCCAGCCGCCAGGTGATGGCCAAACTGGTGGCGGAGAAGCTCGCCTCGATCGATGGCGCCAAGCTCGATCCGCGACTGGCCGGCGTGACTTTCACCGAGCTGTCGCAGAACGTGCGCGACCAGGGCGTGCATGGCGTCGGCGTGAGCGCGGTGCGCGCGGGCAGCGCCGCGGCGCAAGCGGGCTTGCACACCAACGACGTCGTGATCGGCGTGGGCCACTTGCAGGTGCCGGACTTGCGCACGCTACTGCAGCTTGCCGGGGTGAATCCGCGTCAGCTGGTGCTGGTGGTGGCCGATGATGACGGGGTGCGCTATGTGCAGATTCGCTGACGGGCAAACCGCCCGTCGCCCCTTCGCTTGAGCGCGTGACTTGAGGTTATTTGGGCAGTGCAGCGGTCACGCCGCCCTGCTGAAGGACGGCGCCGGCGAAGGCGCCGAGGCGCGGATTCGTCGCACTACACCTGCGACCGTGTACGCGGCGTTGAGACCCGCAACCGCCGATGAACGACCATGCCAGTGCGTGCGCGGCATCGCGTTTTTCTGCGTTCCGGAGGCTGATTTCGGCTTGATGTTTGCGCCTCAGCTGGCTCAAATACCCAGGCTACATCTTCACTTGCACGCGCGCCCGGTTAAGGCGGCTCGCGAACACCATCTTTACTATTCGGGGTTCCACACCGCCATGTCTCTACGATTCTCTCGTCTGTTTTTCGTCGCGCTGATCACCGCGTGCGCGGCCACCGGCGCCCTCGCCGCCGGCGCAGCGAAGACCACCAAGGCCAAGGCCGCCCCCAAGCCGGCGCTTCCCACCCTGGTCTGGCGTGGCGACTACGCCACCGCACGCGCCGTCGTCGACGACGTGGCCAAGGCCTATGAGAAGAGCGGCAAGGGCCGCATCGAAGTGCAGCCGTTCAACACCGTCTCGGGCCTGGAAGCCGTCGAGCACGGCCTCGCCGACGTCGCGGGCAGCGCACGCGGCAGCGCCGGCGGCACCGAGAGCGACCTGGTGTTCACGCCGGTCGCGTTCGACGCGCTGGTGATGATCACCCACCCGTCCAACGCTGTGCCCAACCTCACCGCCAAGCAGCTGCACGACATCTACTTCGGCAAGATCACCAACTGGCGCGACGTCGGCGGCAAGGACGCGCCGATCAACCTGTACGCGGTGGCCAGCCCCGGTGACGGCGTCGAATACAGCCTGCGCCGCCTGATCTTCGGTCGCGGCAACCAACCGGTGGCCGCGCCGCGCCTGTACGTGAACACGGCCAAGCTGGAAGAGGCCATCACGCTGGACCCGAATGCACTGGGCGTGACCACCCTGTCGGGCGTGGCCACCAACAGCAAGGTGCGCATGATCAGCGTTGACGGCGTGCATCCGAGCCTGGCCACGGTGACCGACGGCAGCTACCCGCTGTACACCCCGATCTACCTGGTCACCAACAAGAACAACCCGAAGGCCGCCCAGGTCGACGCCTTCATGGATTTCCTGCACACCGACCAGGTGCGCGCACTGGCCCGCCAGCACCAGCTGGTGCCGTACGCCGATGCACCGCAGCTGGCCGCCAATGACCAGGCCCGCCGCGCCAAGCTGCTGTCCGAGAGCGGCCTGAAGATGCCGGCCGAAGAGGCAGTGCCGGGCATGCAGGCCAGCGGTCATTGATCGAAGGTCGCGGCGTGCGTATCCGCGCCCTGACGCTGGATCTGGACGACACCCTGTGGCCGGTGCTGCCGGCCCTGGAACGCGCGGATCGTGACCTCGACGCCTTTCTCAAGGCGAACTATCCGGACGTAGCGCGCGCATGGCCCATCCCGGCCATGCGCGCCCTGCGCGCCGAGGTCGCTGCCGAGCGCACCGACCTGTCCCACGACTTCACCGCGCAGCGCCACATCACCATGCAGCGCGCGTTCGCGCGTTGCGGCATCGATGAGGCGCCGCTCGACACGCTGTGGGAAATCTATTTCTCGGCGCGCAACCGCGTCGACCTCTACCCCGACAGCCTGCCGGCGCTGCAACGCCTCGCCGGACGCTGGCCGGTGGCCAGCCTCACCAACGGCAACGCCGACCTCGATCGCATCGGCATCAGCGCGCACTTCGCGCACCAGGTGTGCGCCCGCGACGCCGGCGTGCTCAAGCCCCACCCGCACATCTTCGCCACGGCCGCCGAACGGCTGGGCCTGACGCCTGACGAAATCCTGCACGTGGGCGACGATCCCGAGCTGGACGTGGTGGGGGCCCGTGATGCGGGATTGCGCACCGCGTGGATCAATCGTGCCGGGCATCCGTGGCCGGGGGCGCTGGGCCGAGCGCCGGATCTGGACCTGCGTGATATGGGGCAGTTGGCGGATTGGTTGGAGATGCGGGGCTGAGGTCTGGCGATTGGCGCATGTCGACGCTGCGCCCTGCACAACTCGCCGTCATCCCCACGCCCGTCACCGTCATCCCTGCGAAGGCAGGGATCCAGTGACTTGTTGTGGGATCTCCTTGCGCATGAAAGACGCTGGATCCCTGCCTTCGCAGGGATGACGAGCAAAAGCTGCGTGCTCTCGCACTTTCCGAGGAAACGTCCCCACCCTCGCCCCTCACCGCAAAAGCGCGCATCATTGGGCGAATTCCCGTCGTATCGCGGCCTCGCACACGCCGCGCAAGGAAATTCATGTCCGTACTGATCGAACGCAAGACCGGCGACCGCCAGAGCATCGCCATCGAGACCACCGACATCGCCCATTTCACTGCCGCCAAGCGTCGCCTCACCGCCGCGCAGCGCCAGTGGCTGGCCGCCTTCGGCTTTGAAGCGGCGCCGGGCACCTTCGCCATGCTCCCTGACGAGGGCGGCAAGCTGGTGCGCGTGCTGGTGGGTGTGGACCCCAGCGATCCGCTGAGCGCGCTGGGCGCCCTGCCGCGCACGCTGCCCGAGGCGACCTACCACCTGGCCGAGCACGGTGTGTTGAAGGACACCCTGCAGGCGGCATTGGGCTGGGCGCTGGGCGCTTACGAATTCACCCGCTACCGCAAGGCGCGCCGCGCCCCGGCGAAGCTGGCGATCGACGCCGACCAGCTGGCGACGCTGCAGCCACTGGTGGAAGCCACCACGCTGGTGCGTGACCTGGTCAACACGCCGACCGAGGACATGGGCCCCAAGCAGCTCGCCGAGGCGGTGAAGCAGCTGGGCAAGGCGCACAAGGCCAAGGTGCGCGAATGGGTGGGCGATGAGCTGCTGGAAGCGAACTTTCCCACCATCCACTCCGTGGGCCGTGGCAGCCATCGCGCGCCGCGCCTGGTCGAGCTGACCTGGGGCAAGGCCACCGATCCCAAGCTGGCGGTGGTCGGCAAGGGCGTGTGCTTCGATACCGGCGGCCTGGACCTGAAGCCGGCCGACGGCATGCGCTGGATGAAGAAGGACATGGGCGGCGCGGCGCACGCGATCGCGCTGGCCGGCCTGATCATGCAGGCCAAGTTGCCGGTGCGATTGCAGTTGCTGATTCCGGCGGTGGAGAACGCCGTGTCGGGCGAGTCGATGCGTCCGGGCGAGGTGATCACCACCCGCGCCGGCATCACCGTGGAGGTGGACAACACCGACGCCGAAGGCCGCCTCGTGCTGTGCGATGCGCTGGCCTACGCCAGCGAGCAGCAGCCCGAGCTGATCATCGATTTCGCCACCCTCACCGGCGCCGCACGCATCGCGCTGGGCCCGGACCTGCCCGCCCTGTTCGCCAACCGCGACGACCTCGCCGAGAAGGTGCTGGCCGCCGGCCGCACGGTGAACGATCCGCTGTGGCGCCTGCCGCTGTGGCGCCCGTACCGCAAGATGCTCGAATCGTACCTGGCCGACATGGCCAACTCCGGCGCTTCGCGTCATGCCGGCGCGATCACCGCGGCGCTGTACCTGGAGCGCTTCGTGCCCGAGACGATGCCCTGGCTGCATCTGGACACCTACGCCTGGAACGACGCCGACCGCCCGGCCCATCCGCGCGGCGGCGAAGCGCTGGGCCTCCGCGCGTTCTTCGCGTTCCTGCAGAAGCGGTACGCGCGATAGCCGCTGATTGCTCCCTCTCCCCTCAGGGGAGAGGGTTGGGGTGAGGGGTCAGCCTGCCTCACCCTTTCCTACTCGCCATCCCTGCAAAAGCAGGACGCAGCGCGAAGCGAGGGGAACGCGCGCAGGGCGACGCCGAAGGGGCGAGGGCACTTGGTCGTCCACGGATGACCCCGTGTTCGCTCAGTGTGTAAGGTCACTGGATGACTCGCTGCGCTCGCCCCTTCGGGGCCGCCCTCCCGGGCGTTCTCCGCGCTGCGCACTCCGTCCGGCCTTCGCCGGGATGACGGATAGGTAGGACCGCGGTATGTGGGTGGAGTGGCGTGGAAGCGAGAGCGACCACACCCACTACGCACTCGACGTCGGCGCCCTCACCCCGCGCAACCTGCGCGCCAGCGTGCGCAATCCCCGCACGATCTTCGGCACCAGCCACAGCAGGAACAGCACGAAGATCCCCAGCAGCACCAGGAACGCCGCCGGGTGCTGCCACATCAGGTACATGCCACCCAGCCACGAGATGTCCTCGCCCGCGCTGGCGCCCCAGTTGGTGAAGGGCTCGGGCGAGGTGTTGATCAAGGCGCGTCCGCCGGTTTTTGCCAGATGCGTGCCCGAGGTCAGCGCGCCACCGAGCAGCGCGGCGGCGACTTGCGCGCCGGGCCCGGAATCGCGAAACACGCCCCATGCCAGCAGCGCCCCGGCGGGGACGCGGATGAAGGTATGCACGGCATCCCACAGGCTGTCGAACGCGGGCACCTTGTCGGCAAGAAACTCGCCTAGCCCCATCACGCCCGCGATCACCAACACCCACGTGCCGGTCAGCACCTGCAGCCCGTCCGGCAGGTGCACGTAACCCAGGCGTCCCAGCAGGCCGGCGACGAACACGGTGGCGTACAGCCGGAAGCCGCTGGCCCAGGAAAGGCCGCCGGCCAGCGCCAGGTTTTGCAGCATGTCCATGGGCATCCTCTCTTCGACGAGGCGACCTGCAGCTCGTCCAAGCATGCGCGCCTGACCGCGCCGACCACAAGCGCAGCGGAGCCACGCTTCCCGGCAGGCCGAACCATGACTTTCGGCGATGCCACCCGCGCGTGCGGACTGTCATCCTGCGAGTTTGATCAGAACAGGGACCCGCCCATGTCGACACCGCGTCTGCTCTCCTTCGCCCTGTGCGCCGCGCTCGCCTCCTTCGCCCACGCCGAGGATGCCAAGCCCGCCACGCAGCCGCCGCTCAGCGAGCAGACCGTGCGGTCGGGCGGAACCATGCCGGCCGAGCAGGCGCGCGTGCATTTTGACCACGCGGAGCTGCACTTCAGCGTGGACCCGGCGCAGCAGAGCCTGGACGCCACCGCCAGGCTCACCTTCAGCGCGCGCGAGGCCACCGACGTGCTGCTGTTGGACCTGGACCGCAACCTGGCGATCAGCCGTATCGCGGTGGACGGCAAGACGTTGAACGCCGCGCAGTGGAGCAATCCGGATGGGCGTCTGCGCATCCAGCTGCCCAAGGCCCTGGCCAAGGGCGGCAAAGCCACGGTGGAGATCCACTACGGCGGCAAGCCGCACGTGGCGCAGAAGGCGCCGTGGGACGGCGGCTTCGTGTGGAGCCATACCGAGGATGGCCAGCCGTGGATCGCCACCGCGGTGGAAGGTGAAGGCTGCGACCTGTTCTGGCCGTGCATCGACCACCCGATGGGCAAGCCGGACCTGGTCGACACCTATGTCACCGTGCCCAAGGCGCTGGCCGCGCCGGGCAACGGCGTGCTGGTCGATATCAAGGACCACGGCGCGACGCACACTTATCACTGGCGCGCCAAGCATCCGACCACCTATGCGATCTCGCTCAACATCGGTCCGTTCGAGGTGCTCAAGGGCGACTATCACAGCCGCTACGGCAACACGATCCCGATGCAGATGTGGTACCTGCGTGGCCACGAGGCGCAGGCGAAGCAGTTGTTCGGCGAGTTCCCGCGCATGCTCGACTTCTTCGAGCAGGAGATCGGCCCCTACCCGTTCGGCGACGAGAAGATGGGCGTGGTGGAAACGCCGCATCTGGGCATGGAGCACCAGACCATCAACGCCTACGGCAACGGCTACCCGCGCAGCGAGTACGGCTTCGACTGGCTGCTGCAGCACGAGTTCTCGCACGAGTGGTTCGGCAACCAGGTGACCAATGCCGACTGGGACGACATGTGGCTCCATGAAGGCTTCGGCACCTACATGCAGCCGCTGTACGGCCAATACCTGTACGGCGACATGCCGTATTTCTCGATGCTGCAGAACGAGCGCTCGATGGTGAAGAACGCCTTCCCCATCGTGGCGGGGCGCAGCCAGTTCGAGCATGAGGTGTACGACGCCGAACGCGGCCCCGGCAACGACATCTACTACAAGGGCTCGCTGATGCTGCACACGCTGCGGCAGCTGATCGGCGACCAGGCCTTCTTCGAGAGCGTGCGCCGCCTGGTGTACGGACGCCCCGATCCCAAGCCCGGCAACTTCGCGCCGCATTACGCGACGACACGCGAGTACATCGACATCGTCAACCAGGTGAGCGGGCGCGACCTGGGCTGGTTCTTCGACATCTATCTGCGCCAGTCAGCGCTGCCCCGACTGGAGACGCGCCAGGACGGCAACACGTTGCACGTGCGCTGGCAGGTCCCGCAGGACAAGCCGTTCCCGATGCCAGTGGAGGTGCAGGTCGGCGACAAGCTGGTGACGCTGCCGATGACCAACGGCGAGGGCACGGTCGAGGCGCCAGCCGGCACGCTGGTCATCCTCGATCCGCGCAGCAAGGTGTTGCGCGATATGCCGCACTTTGCCGAGTTCCAGCAGTGGAAGAAGGAGCAGGCGCAGAAGAAGGCCAAGGCGGGGAAGTAAGGCGGCGCTCCTGCAGCGGACATGGAAAAGGCGGCACGATGTGCCGCCTTTTTTCTTGAGGCGAACCTCGGTCTCCACCCCCTCTCCCCTCCGGGGAGAGGGTTGGGGTGAGGGGTGGGTGCTCGCCAGGGAAGTGATTCGAAGCGCGCCCTGAAACAGCGTCATCGCAAGAGTGGCCCCTCACCCTGCCCTCTCCCCATGGGGGAGAGGGAAAAGAAAAAAGCCGGCACATTGTGCCGGCTTTTTTTCTGGGACTAGCCCTTGTCTTCAACTCCCTCTCCCATCCGCAAGAGGGAAAGTCCTTGGCGCTCAATGCGCCGCAGGCGCCTGCTGCGGCTTGTCAGCAGCAGCGGCGGCAGCCGTGCTCGTGCTCGAGTAACGACCGCCATACGGCAGCACTTCCGCCGCCAGCTTGCCATCACCCTTGATCAGGCCCACCGCGTCCGAAAGGATGTGCGCGGTCTCTTCGAGCTGCGGGTCGGCGGCCTTCTTGGCGTCCTTCTCCTGCTTCAGCTCGGCCTTGAGGCTGCGCTCGTTGGCGTTGAGGCCGTCGTCCGAGGCCACATCGTCCTGGCCGTCCACGTCGCCGTCGATGGCCTTGTGGCGGGCGCGGAAGTCGGCCTGGATGGCGTCCTGTTCCTTGCGCTCGGTCTGGCGCTGGGCGAAGTTGAGCGAGATGGTGGTGTTGTCGCGCATCTTCTTGTACTGCGCCAGCTCATCGAGCATCAGCTTCCAGCCCGGCGCGGTGGCCGTACGGGCGTCGTGCTTGGCCTGCAGCGGGGCCAGGTAGGCCTTGAGGTTGGCGACCGGCTTGTAGTCGGCGGACTGGATCTGGGTCCACGGCAGCGCGTTGTCGTAGGTCGACTCGCCGAAGTCCTTCTCGTCGCCGTTCTTGGGGAACTGGATGTCCGGCGTCACGCCGCGCAGCTGGGTGGAGCCGCCGGTGATGCGGAAGAATTCCTGGATGGTCATCTTCAGCTCGCCGAACTGCGGCTTCTCGCTGTTGTTGCGGGTGAAGCGGTCCAGGTCGACCAGGTTCTGCACGGTGCCCTTGCCGAAGGTCGGCTGGCCGATGATCAGGCCGCGGCCGTAGTCCTGGATGGCGGCGGCGAAGATCTCCGACGCCGAGGCGGAACCACGGTTGACCAGCACGGCCAGCGGGCCGCTCCAGGTCATGCCCGGATCGTCGTCACCCTGCACCTGCACTTCACCGCGTGCATCGCGCACCTGCACCACCGGACCCTGGTCGATGAACAGGCCGGTCAGCTCGTTGGCCTCGGCCAGTGAACCACCGCCGTTGTTGCGCAGGTCGACCACGATGGCTTCCACGCCTTCGGCCTTGAGCTCGGTGAGCAGCTTGGCCACGTCGCGGGTAGCGCTCTTGAAGTCCTTGTCGCCCTCGCGGCGGGCGCCGAAATCGGAGTAGAAGCTCGGCAGGTCGATCACGCCGATCTTGCGGGTGACGCCGGCGTCCTTGACCTCGATGACCTTCTTCTTGGCCGCCTGCTCCTCGATGCTCACCTTCTGGCGCACCAGGGAGATCATCTCGTGCTTGCCGTCCACGCCTGCATCAGCCGGGAGGATCTCCAGGCGCACGGTCGTGTTCTTCTTGCCGCGGATGTGCTTGACCACATCGTCCAGGCGCCAGCCGATGACGTCGACCATCGGGCCGGTCTCGCCTTCGCCGATGGCGACGATGCGGTCGCCCACGTGCACCTTGCCGGACTTGGCGGCCGGGCCGGCCGGAACCACTTCGCGGATGGCGGTGTACTCGTCGCGCGCCTGCAGCACCGCGCCGATGCCTTCCAGCGACAGCTTCATGGAGATGTCGAAGTTCTCCGCCGCGCGGGGACCGAGGTAGTCGGTATGCGGGTCGGTGGACTCGGCATAGGCGTTCATGAAGGACTGGAACGCGTCCTCGCCGTCGAGCTGCTTCACGCGGTCGATGTAGCCGGCGTAGCGCTTGTCCAGCGTCTTGCGGATTTCATCGTCGGGCTTGCCGGCCAGCTTCAGGCGCAGCCAGTCGTTCATGGTGCGCTCGCGCCACAGCGTGTCGAGCTCGGCCTGGTCCTTGGGCCACGCCGCGTTCTTGCGGTCGTAGTTGTAGGTCTCGTTGCCCGTGAAGTCGAAGCCCTTGGCGAGCAGGCCGCGCGCGAAGGTCATGCGCTCGATGGCGCGCTGCACGTAGAAGTTGAACATCGAGAACGGACCGGTGAGGTCCTGGTTCCAGATGGCGTCGTCCATCTGCGTGCGCAGCGGCTCAAACTTGGCCAGGTCGGCCTGGGTGAAGAACACCTTCTCGCCGTCGAGGCTTTCCAGGTAGGCCTTGTAGATCTTCCTCGACATCGCGTCGTCGAGCGGCTGCGCGTCGTAATGGAAGCGGGTCAGGAAGCGCGCCGACAACTGCGCCGCCTGCGCCTGCGTGGTGGTGGGCGTCAGTGGCAGCGTGGAGTACTTGCGCGGCGCGTTGTCGCCGGCGAGGTCGGCTGCAGACTGCGCGTGGACACCCGCGCCGGTGACGGCGAGGGCAAGCAGCAGGGCTAGCGAAGGGCGCAGTTTCATAAGGTCTCTGTGAGCTTTCAAGCGTGCTCGGTGACGCCTGCGGCATGGGCCTGCAGGTCGGCGTGGTAGGACGAGCGCACCAGCGGACCGGACGCGACGTGATGGAAGCCCATCGCCTCGCCCGCTTCGCGCAGGGTGTCGAACTCTTCCGGCGTCCAGTAACGGATCACCGGGTGGTGGTGAGGGGTCGGCTGCAGGTACTGGCCGATGGTGATCATTTCCACGTCATGCGCGCGCAGGTCGCGCATGGTTTCCAGCACCTGTTCCATGGTCTCGCCCAGGCCCAGCATGATGCCGGACTTGGTCGGCACGTCCGGGTGCTGCGCCTTGAAGCGCTTGAGCAGGTCCAGCGACCACTGGTAGTCGGCGCCCGGGCGCACTTCACGGTAGAGGTGCGGCACGGTTTCCAGGTTGTGGTTGAACACGTCCGGCGGGAAGTCCTTGAGCACTTCCAGCGCGCGCTCCATGCGACCCTTGCCGCGGAAGTCGGGCGTGAGGATCTCGATCTTGATGTTCGGGCTGGCGTGGCGCGTCGCGCGGATGCACGCGGCGAAGTGCTCGGCGCCGCCGTCGCGCAGGTCGTCGCGGTCTACCGAGGTGATCACCACGTACTTCAGGCGCATGTCGCGGATCGTCTCGGCCAGGCGCGCCGGTTCCATCGGATCGGGCGCGGCCGGCTTGCCGTGGGCCACGTCGCAGAACGAGCAGCGGCGCGTGCACACCTCGCCCAGGATCATGAACGTGGCGGTGCCATGACTGAAGCACTCGTGGATGTTCGGGCACGAGGCTTCCTCGCACACGGTCACCAGCGAGTTTTCGCGCAGGCGCGCCTTCAGCTGCTGCACGGCATTGCCCTGCGGCAGGCGCACGCGGATCCAGCTGGGCTTGCGCAGCGTCGGCACGCTCGTGTCGAAGCCGGCACGATTCATTCCGATCTTGTCGTTACCCACCTGCTTTTCGACGGGGGCCCCGCCAACCACGCTGATCGGGATGACCTTGGAAGTAGACATTTCGCTCATGTAGGCAAACTCAGACCGCTACGCGAGCGGGTAGTTCAGGGAGGATGGGGGCGGCCGGTTCAGCATCGAATCCGAACTGGCGGCAGAACTCCTCCACCAGAGCGTCCTCGACGTCCGACAGGCGCGACGGACCGCCCAAGTCTAACACCTGCGTAACGGCCAAACCCTTGTAGCCGCAAGGGTTGATGCGATGGAACGGCTCCAGGTCCATGTTCACGTTGAAGGCGAGGCCGTGGAAGCTGCAGCCGCGGCGCACCCGCAGGCCTAGGGCGGCCACCTTGGCCCCCGCCACGTAGACGCCCGGAGCGCCCTCCAGCCGTTCGGCGCCGATGTTCCAGTGCGCCAGCGTATCGATCAGGGACTGCTCGATCTTGTTGACCAGCTCGCGCACGCCAACGCCGGCGCGACGCAGGTCGATCAGGGGGTAGCCGACGATCTGGCCGGGTCCGTGGTAGGTCACCTGGCCGCCGCGGTCCACCTGCACCACCGGGATGTCCCCCGGCGCCAGCACGTGCTCTGCCTTGCCGGCCTGGCCCTGGGTGAACACCGGGTCGTGCTCGAGCAGCCACAGCTCGTCAGGGGTGTCGCCGTCGCGATTATTGGTGAACTGGCTCATCGCCTCCCAGGTCGCCGCGTAGGGCTGGCGACCGAGACGACGGACTTTGAGCGGCAGGGACATGGGGAATGGCCTGGAGGCGGGGCTGATTATCTGCGGCCGCGAGACCACCCTTGCAAGGGCAGGAAGTCATCGTCGGCCAGGCGGGCGCGGCCGGCCCGCCTGCCAGGGAGGTCAGAGCGTGTAGCGGATGTCCGGATCGGCCCGCAGGGTCGAGTGGGCGAGGTCGTACTGCTCGCGGGTATCGCAGCGGAAGCTCACGGTCACGGACAGGAAGTTGCCCTCGCGGGAGTGGCGGTGCTTCACCGTCTCGTGAAGGACATGCAGCCCTATCCCCTCCAGGATCTGCGGCACGCGGGCCTTCAGGTCCGCGCTGGCATTGCCCATGGCCGTGATCTCGAACTCGCCAGGGAACTGGAAGCCCTGGCCTTCCTTCTGGGCCTGGATGGTTTCGATATCACGCATCAGCTCACCTCCATCATTTGGCGTCGGGCTTCTTGTCGCTGTGGAACCACAGCATGATGCTGTCCCACAGGCGACCGAAGAAGCCGGCCTGCGGCGCATCGGCCAAGGCCACCAGCGGCACGTTCTGCACCGGCTGGCCGTCCAGCGTGATGTGCAGCGTACCCACCTGCTGGCCCTTGGTGAACGGGGCGACCAGGGTGGCCGGGATGTCCATGGCGGCCTTGAGCTTGTCGTAGTCACCGCGCTTGACCGTGACCAGCACGTCGTTGCTCACGCCGATCGGCAGCTGGTTGGCCTGGCCCTTCCACAGACGCGGCGAGGCCTGCGCCTTGCCAGCGTCATACAGCTTGTGGGTTTCGTAGAAACGGAACCCGTAGTTCATCAGCGCCAGCGCGGCGTCGGCGCGGGCCTTCTCGTTGGAAGCGCCCATCACGATGGCGATCATGCGTGAATCGCCCTGCTTGGCCGAAGCGGCCAGGCAGTAGCCGGCGGCTGCGGTGTGGCCGGTCTTGATGCCGTCCACGGTGTTGTCGCGCCACAAAAGCAGGTTGCGGTTGTGCTGCTTGATGCCGTTCCACTCGAAATCCTTGATCGCCGAGATCGCATAGTCCTCGGGGAAGTCATGAATCAGCGCACGCGACAGGAGCGCGATGTCGCGCGCCGTCGTGTAGTGGTTGGCGATCGGGTAGCCGGAGGCGTTCTCGAAGTTCGAATTGGTCATGCCCAGCTGCTTGGCATAGGCATTCATCAGGTTGGCGAACGCCGGCTCGGAGCCGGCGGTGTGCTCGGCCAGCGCGATCGCGGCATCGTTGCCGGACTGGATGATCAGGCCGTACAGCAGATCCTTCAGCGGCACCTGGCTGTCAAGCTTGAGGAAGCTGGTGGAGCCGTCGGTGGCCGCGCCGCCGCCGCGCCAGGCGTTCTCGCTGATGGTGACCGGATCGGTCATCTTGATCTTGCCGTTGGCGATCTCGGCCGAGACCACGTAGTCGGTCATGATCTTGGTGATCGAGGCCGGCTCCACGCGCAGGTCCGGATCCTTCGACGCCAGCACCTGGCCGGTGGCGTAATCCATCAGCACCCAGGTCTTGCCATCCACGTCCGGCGGCGGAGGCACCGGCGCCTCGGGCATCACCGGGCGCGGCACGGGCACGGGCTTCGGCGGGGTCTGCTGGGCGAAGGCGCTGCCAACGACCAGGGCGGCGACGGCTAACGAGGACAGGGTACGGCGGATCAGCTTCATCGTTCGGTTCAATCCAGTGCAGTATGGCGGCGCGTGAGACGCCGCCGGAATTTCAAAACGTCAGTCTACCGCGACCTGCGGCCTCGGCAGCCCCATGCCCTCAATGCGCGAGGTGACATCGTCGGCCTGGTCGACGCTGGCCAGGGGGCCAACGCGCACACGACGGATGTTGCGGCCGTTGATTTGCGCATCCACCACCTGTACCGGCGCAAAATTTGCGGCCCTCAATTGCTGGGCCACCCGCTCGGCGTTGTTGACGTCGGAGAATGCACCGACCTGCAGGTAGATTCCTGGCCCCGCGCTGGCAGGTTTGGGCGGCGGAGGTGGCGGCGGCAGCGCCTGGGCGGTGAGCGGTTGCGACGGATCGATGGCCCGTACCTCGACCAGGCCGGTGCCCTTGGGCCACACGCCGATTTTCACCGCAGCGGCATAGGACAGGTCGATCAGGCGGTTCTCGTGGAACGGGCCGCGATCGTTGATGCGCACGATCACGCTCTTGCCGTTCTCCAGGTTCGTCACCCGCGCATAGCTCGGCAGCGGCAGCGTCTTGTGCGCGGCGGTGAACTGGTACATGTCGTAGTCCTCCAGGCTGGAGGTCTTGTACCCGTGGAATTTGTTGCCATAGAACGAGGCGATGCCGCGCTCGACATAGCCGCCCGGGCTGGTCAGCACGTTGTAGGTCTGGCCCAGCACGGTGTACGGCGACTTGTTGCCGTACAGCGCGCGCGGCTCCACCTTCGGCACCGGCTCGGGAATCTTGTCGACGACTTCCGGCGGCAACGGATCGGGCACGCTGTCGCTGCCGTCGCGATAGCGGCTGCCCTGCGGCCGGCTGATGTCATCGTTGATGCCGCCACGAGCGCTGCCGCTGCTCGACGAGCTACTGCGGGACACGCTGCCGCCATGACTGGAGGAGGGTCGGGTCTTGCCGCTGCTGCATCCGGCGAGCAGCGCGATGAACAGGAGGGGCAGCGCCAGCTGCCACTTCATTGCGTGGATTCCGACACACCTGCCCCCTCGGCGATCGCCTGCGCCAGCTGGTGCACCGCCAGGGCGTAGAGCGGACTGCGGTTGTACGTGGTGATCACGTAGAAATTCTGGAAGGTGAACCAGTATTCCATGCCGTCAGCGCCGTCCAGCGACTGCAGGCTGCTGGGCTGGCCGGGGTTCATGTGCTGCAGCGGCGCGTAGCCCCAGGCTTCCAGCTGCTCCACCGGCCATTGCGGCTTGGAATCCTTCACGCTGATCGCCCGCGCCGCGCCATCGGCCTGCGCCCGCGCGGCCACGGGGCCGCCGGCCTGCCAACCGTGTTTGGCGAAGTAGTTGGCGATGCTGGCGAAGATGTCGGGCAGCGAGTTTTTCAGGTCGATGCGGCCGTCGCCATCGGCGTCCACGCCGAAGTCGCGGATGCTGGAGGGCATGAACTGGCCCCAGCCCTGCGCGCCGGCGTAGGAGCCGGTGAGCGTGTCCACCGGTCCGGCCAGTTGCGAGTCGGGCAGTTCGAGCAGCGTCTTGAGCTGGTCGCGGAAGAACGTGGCGCGCGGCGGGTAGTACAGGCCCAGCGTCACCAGCGCATCGAGCACCTTGTACTTGCCGGTGTTGCGGCCGTAGGAGGTCTCCACGCCGATGATGGCCACGATGTATTCCGGCGCCACGCCGTACTGCTGGCCGATGCGCTCGAGCAACTCGCGATGCTCGCGGTAGAACGCGATGCCGTCGTTGATGCGCTGCGGCGTGAGGAAGATCGGGCGGTAGTCCCGCCACGGCTTGGCTTCGGCCGGGCGGCTGATCGCATCGAGGATGCTTTGCTGCATCTTCGCGCCATCGAGCAGGGAGTTGAGGGCCTGCGGATCCTTGCCGGTATCGCGCGCCACCTCGCTGACCAGTTGGCCCTGGCCAGGATGGGTTTCTGCAAGGGCTGGCATGCTTGCCGCGGCGAAGAGCAGGCCCAGCGAGGCGAAGAGGCGACGAGTCGGGAGCGACGCGGGGATCAAGCGCATGTAGGACTTCGCTGCGTGAACGGCTTCGGCGCAAAGCCTAGCACGCGGAACGCATGAAAACCGGTGTCTTTTGGCGTGTCAGGTCGCGCACAGCTTGCACGATCGACGAAGCTCAGTCGTGCATCTTCCGGTTCGCGTAGATCGACATCAGCACGCCGAATCCGGTGAGCAGCGACACCGCCGAGGTGCCGCCGTAGCTGACCAGCGGCATCGGCACGCCCACCACTGGCAGCATGCCGGACACCATGCCGCCGTTGACGAACACGTACACGAAGAAGCTCATGCCGATGGCGCCGGCCAGCAGGCGCGAATAGGTGTCGCGCGCTTCCATCGCGATCCACAGGCAACGACCGATGATGAAGGCGTACAGCAGCATCAGCGCGGCGACGCCGACCAGGCCGAACTCCTCGGAGAACACCGCGAAGATGAAGTCGGTGGTGTGCTCGGGCAGGAAGTCCAGGCGCGACTGCGTGCCGTGCTGCCAGCCCTTGCCCCACACGCCGCCCGAGCCCACGGCGATCTGCGACTGGATGATGTGCCAGCCGTTGCCCAGCGGGTCGGATTCCGGGTTGAGCAGGGTCAGCACGCGGTTGCGCTGGTAGTCGTGCAGGAAATGCCAGGCCACCGGGACCATCGATCCCGCCACGGCCAGCAGGCTGCCGATCTTCCACCAGGCCATGCCCGACAGGAACAGCGCAAACGCGCCAGCGGCCGACACCAGCAAGGCGGTGCCGAGGTCGGGCTGCTCGGCGATGAGGCCCGCGGGAATCGCGATCAGGATGCCGACCACGATGATGTCCTTCCAGCGCGGCGGCAGCTGGCGGGGATGCAGGTACCAGGCCACCATCATCGGCATGGTGAGCTTGAGCAGCTCGGAGGGCTGGAACGACATCACGCCCAGGTTGAGCCAGCGCTTGGAACCGCTGCGCACCTCGCCCAAGGCCGCCACCACCAGCAACAGCATCACGCTGCCGGCATACAGCCAGGGCGTCCAACTGCGCAGCACGGGTGGCGGGATGCGCGAGATCAGCAGCACCAGCAAGGCGCCCATGACGAAGCGGGCGGCCTGGCCAATGATCATCGCCATGTTGCCGCCGCTGGCGCTGTACAGCGTCATCAGGCCGGCCGCCGACAGCAACAGCAGTCCGAAAGCCAGCGGCAGGTCGATGCGCGGCCGCGTCATGGCGCGGCGCAGCCAGTGCTGCAAGCGTGCCTGGAGGGCGTCGATCATGGGTTGCCTCCGTCTTCCGGCGCGGTGTTGCTGGGCGTTTCCGGCGGCGGACCTGCCGGCATGTCGGCGGGCGTCGCCACCGGGGTGTCTTCGGGCTCGTCCGGCGCGCTGCTCGCGACGCCAATCGCCGATTCGGGCACGTTCTTCGCCGGCACGGCGCCACCCTGCGCAGCCAGCCACGCCTCCATCACCTTGCGCACGATGGGACCGGAGTCCTGCGCGCCCCAGGCGCCCGCTTCCAGCATCGCCACCACCGCGATGCGCGGCGCATCGGTGGGCGTATAGGCCATGAACCAGGCGCGGTGGCGCGCGGCGAGGTAGGCGGTGTTCTTGTTGGTGTCGTAGTCGTTGCTGCGGCGGGAGAAACGCTCTGCCGTACCGCTCTTGCCGGCCACCACATAGGGGAAGCCGGTGAACTGGCCCTTGGCGGTACCGCCGGTGATCACCGCCTCCATGCCCTGGTTGACCACGTTCCACTCGCTGGGTTTGTGGATCAGCGAGGGCCCGCTGGCGGGATTGGGCAGCGGCACGGGGCGCTCCTTCACGGCGGCCGTGGCCATCACCAGTCGCGGCTCATACGGCGTGCCGTGGCCGGCGAAGGTGGCGATGGCGTGGGCCAGCTGCAGCGGGGTCACGTTCCAGTAGCCCTGGCCGATGCCCGCGAGCACGGTCTCGCCCGGGAACCACCCGTACTTGCTGCGCGTGGCCTTCCACTCGCGCGACGGCAGGATGCCCACCGCTTCGCCCTGCAGATCGATGCCGGTCTTCTTGCCGAAACCGAGGCTGCCCATCCAGCTGCTGAGCCGATCGATGCCCATGTCCAGCGCGAGTTTGTAGAAGTACGTGTTGGTCGACTTCTCAATCGCCCGCACCATATTCACCGTGCCGTCGCCCCCGCGCGTGTCGTCGCGATAGCAGCGCTGCTGTCCGGGTATGCAGAACTCACCGGTCGACAACACCGTGTCCTCCGGCCGACGGATGCCGTATTCCAGGCCGCCCAGGGCCAGGAACGGCTTCACCGTCGAGCCCGGTGGGTAAGCGCTCTTCATCGCGCGGTTCAGCAGTGGCTTGTCTTCGTCCGTCATGTATCCGGTGTAGTCCGCCTTGCTGATGCCATTGACGAACAAGTTGGGGTCGAAGCTGGGCACGCTGACCATGGCCAGCACCTGGCCATTGCGTGGGTCGATCGCCACCGAGGCGCCGGGTCGGCCCTGGAACGCTTCGGTGGCGGCCTTCTGCACGCGCACGTCGATGCTCAGATAGAGGTTCTTGCCCGGCACAGGCGCATGCGTCTCCAGCACGCGCTGGACGCGGCCGTCTGCGTTGACCTCGACCAGCTCGTAGCCGGGCTCGCCGTGCAGCATGTCCTCGTAGGAACGCTCCAGGCCGCTGCGACCCACGTGGCTGGTGCCCTTGTAGCGGTCGGCGTCCAGATGGTTGAGATCATCGGCGTCGATGCGCCCCACATAACCCACGACGTGGGCGAACAAGGGCCCATAGGGGTAGCGCCGCGTCAGGTACGGAACGACGTCCACGCCGGGAAACCGCCAGCGGTTGATGGCGAAGCGCGCGATCTCATCCTCGGTGAGGTGCAGCTTGAGCGGCACGCTGTCGAAGCGGCGGTTCTGCTTGAGCTGTTTCCTGAAAGCATCAAGGTCATCGTCGCCCAGCGGCACGACCTCGCGGATATGCTCCAGCATGCCCTTCATGTCCGACACCTGCTCGGGCACCACTTCCAGGCGGAAGGCCGGCACGTTGTCGGCCAACAGCACGCCGTTGCGGTCGAAGATCAGGCCGCGCGCCGGCGGAATCGCCCGCGGCTTGACGCGATTGTTCTCCGAGCGCAGCGCGAACTCGTCATGACGCTGCACCTGCAGGTAGGAGTAGCGCGCGACCAGCGTGCCCAGGCCGATCAGGATCAGCAGGAACCCGACCACGGCGCGCACGCGGAACAGCGTGGCCTCGCCGCGGGAATCCTTGATCGAGCGTCGCTTCATGCCCATGGCGGTCACTGGATCCGCAGGCGCAGGCGCAGGTCGTCCATGAGCAGGAACAGGAACGGCCACAGCGCAGCGCCGACAAACGGCGAGATCCACCACGTGGCCGGCGGCAGCGACTCACCGGCGAACGTACGCACGATCAGCAGCAGCACGCGGTCGTTGAGCAACAGGGCCAGCACGGCCAGGGTCTGCTGCCACATCGGGAAAAAGCGCAGCCGCGAGCGGAATCGCAGCGCGATGAACACCATCGCGCACAGGCGCATGGCCTGCTCGCCCAGCAACACGCCGTCGAGCAGATCCGCCGACAGGCCGACGATGAAGGCCAGTCCGAGGTTCACCCGCGCATCGCCCTCCTCAAGCGCCCAGTACAACAGGAACAGCGCTGGCCAGTACGGCTTGAACGGCTGCAACGGCGCCGGCAGCGGCACCAGCATGGACAGCAGGGCGAACACCAGCGATCCGACAAACCAGAGCAAGCTGGCGCGTTGCTTGTTCATGGCTGCACCGCCTGGGTGGTACTGGCCGCCGGGGCGGCATTGGGGCCGGCATCGGCTGCACGCGCTGGCGCAGGCGCACTGCCCGCAGACGCGGGGACCGGCGCCGGAGCAAGCTCGGCCGGCGGGCCGGCCGGCGAGGCCGGCTCGGGCGGACCGACTGGCTCGGCCAGGTCGTGCAGCAACAGCACGTCCTCGCTTCGGTCCAGGTCAGCCGTCGGCCGCGCCTTGCCTTCCAGGAACATGCCCGACGCCGCCGGTTCCACGCTGCGGATCTCGCCGACCGGGAAGCCCGGAGGGAAACGGCCGCCGAGGCCGGAGGTCAGCAGCTTGTCACCCGGGTGCACGTCGGCCGCCATGGAGATGTTGGGCAGGCTGAGCAGCCCGCCGTCGCGCGAGCCATAGGCCACGGTGCGCAGGCCGGTGCGCTCGATCACCACCGGAATGGCGTGATCGGGGTCGGTCACCAGCATCACCAGCGAGGTGCGCGGCATCACTTCGACCACCTGGCCCATCACGCCGTGCGCGTCGATCACCACCTGACCGGTCTTCACCCCGTCGCGGGAACCGACATTGATCAGCATGCGATGGCGCGCCGTGCCCAGGTCCACATCGATGACGCGGGCCAGCTGCACGTTGAGATCGAGACTGTGCTGGGTGTCGAGCAGTCCCTTCAGGCGCTGGTTCTGCACGGCCACGGCAGCCATGCGGTTGAGCTTGGCGTTGGCCAGCAACAGATCCTCGCGCAGACGCTGGTTCTGCTCGGTGAGGCGATTACGATCGGCGAAAGCCACGCTGGCCGCGCGCATGCCGGCCGCCGGCATGCTGGCCAGACGGTAGACCGGCTCAACCAGCACTGACGTCGTATAGCGCAGCCGCCAGATCCAGCCGTTGCGATGGTCGAGCACCATCAGCACCATGGCCAGCGCAAGATAAAAGATGAGCCTGAGCGTCCCGGCAACCGTGCCGGCGAACAGGGGCGAGGATTCCTCGCGCGCAAGCGCCATGGCTTAACCCGCCCCTGTCGTATGAATTACTCGGGAGCGAAGAAATCGCTGCCGTGCTGGTCGATCAGCTCCAGCGCCTTGCCGCCGCCACGGGCCACGCAAGTCAGCGGTTCATCGGCCACCTGCACGTGCAGGCCGGTTTCCTCGGAAATGAGACGATCCAGGTCGCGCAGCAGGGCGCCGCCACCGGTGAGCACGATGCCGCGTTCGGCCACGTCGGAGCACAGCTCCGGCGGGGTCTGCTCCAGCGCGGACTTCACCGCGGCCACGATGCCCGACAGCGGCTCGTGCAGCGCTTCCAGCACTTCGTTGGAGTTGATGGTGAACATGCGCGGCACGCCTTCCGCCAGGTTACGGCCGGAGATCTCGATCTCCTTGACGTTGGTCTGCGGGAAGGCGCAACCGATTTCAAGCTTGATGCGCTCGGCGGTCGACTCGCCGATCAGAGTGCCATGGTTGCGGCGCACGTAATTGATGATGGCCTCGTCGAAGCGGTCGCCACCCACGCGCACAGACTGCGAGTAGACGATGCCGTTGAGCGAGATCACCGCCACCTCGGAGGTGCCGCCGCCGATATCGAGCACCATCGAGCCGCGCGCCTCATGCACCGGGATGCCGGCGCCGATCGCAGCGGCCATCGGCTCCTCGATCAGGAACACGTCGCGGGCGCCGGCGCCTTCGGCCGATTCCTTGATGGCGCGACGCTCCACCTGGGTGGAGCCGCAGGGCACGCAGACCAGCACGCGCGGGCTGGGGCGCAGCATGCGCGAGCGGTGCACCTGCTTGATGAAATGCTGCAGCATCGCCTCGGTCATGGAGAAGTTGGCGATCACGCCATCCTTCATCGGACGCACGGTGGCGATATTGCCGGGGGTACGGCCCAGCATGCGCTTGGCCTCGCTACCCACCGCGGCGACTGCACGAGGGCCGCCCGGACCACGATCCTGGCGGATCGCCACCACCGACGGCTCGTTCAGGACAATGCCCTGGCCCCGCACATAAATGAGGGTGTTGGCCGTGCCAAGGTCGATCGAGATGTCGTTGGAAAAGAATCCGCGAAACTTCTTGAACATGGGTCCGCCGCGCGCCGGCTCTGGCTAAAAAGTAAGCGGGCCAGTCTAGTCAGCAAACCCCGGGATCGCAAGGCCAATCTCGTTAAGAAAGCCTTTGCATACGCGATGATATGCGCGTTTTTGACGATCGGTCGCCCCGCACCATATCGCAAGAAAGTCGCGGGCGGAGCCGGATGCCGGTATGATCGGGAACTTTGAGCCGGGCGGATTCCCATGCCGCCTGTCCTGTCCGTCCAACTGCCAGGGAACCTCCTCGCACCATGTCTGCCGTCATCTGCGGATCGCTCGCCTACGACACCATCATGGTGTTCCAGGACCAGTTCAAGAATCACATCCTGCCCGACCAGGTCCACATCCTGAATGTGTCCTTCCTGGTGCCGCGGATGCGTCGCGAATTTGGCGGCTGCGCCGGCAACATCGCCTACAACCTCAAGCTGCTGGGCGCCGACCCGCTGCCGGTGGCGACGGTTGGCCAGGACTTCGGTCCGTACCGCGCCCACATGCAGAAGTACGGCATTCGGCTGGACTACGTGCGCGAGTTCGACGACCAGTTCACCCCGCAGTGCTTCATCACCACGGACCTGGACAACAACCAGATCACCGCCTTCCATCCGGGCGCGATGCTGAGCGCGCACACCAACCATGTGCGCGATATCCCGGAGATCAGCTTCGCCATCGTGGCTCCCGACAGCCGCGACGCGATGCTGCAACACGTCGACGAGTTCGCCGCGCGCGGCGTGCCCTTCATCTTCGACCCGGGCCAGGCGATGCCGCTGTTCGACGGCGCCGAGTTCCGCTCGATGATCGAGAAGGCCACCTACGTCATCGTCAATGACTACGAGTCGCAGCTCCTCCAGCAGCGCACCGGCTGGACCGCGCAGGAGATCGCTTCGCGCGTGACGGCCTATATCGTGACGCAGGGTCCGCGCGGCTCGCTGATCTACACCGATGGCACGACGCACGAAATCCCCGCCGCGCGCGAGCGCCAAGTGGTCGATCCCACCGGTTGCGGCGATGCTTATCGCGCCGGCCTGATCTTCGGCATCATGCGCGGCAAGGACTGGCCGACCGCCGGCCGCATGGCTTCGCTGATGGGCGCCCTGAAAGTTGAGCACCCGGGCACGCAGAACCAGCACTTTGATTACGCGCAGTTTGCGGCGGAGTTCAAGGAACAGTTCGGCTACGCGCTGGATTGATTTTCGGAAGGGCGCTTAGGCGCCCTTCTTCGTCGCTGCACTATTCGCTGTCCAGCCTTGCACGTGCAGCATTGAGTGCAATGCGAGCGGCGCATCCAACGGGTGGCCTTGTTCGCCATCCCTACGCACCGCCAACGACGCGCTCAGAACGCTGAGTGGGAGCTATCCGTCTACGTGTGCCTCCCCTCACCGTCATCCCAGCGAAGGCTGGGATCCAGAGGCTTTCGCTCCTGGTCTTACGCTGCAGCGACGATGCTCGCCTGCGGCGCGGTCAATTCGAAGGCGAAGGGCAAAGTCACTGGCTCCCTGCTTTCGCAGGGATGACGAGCAGGAGGCGCGTCGATGGAATGACGGCATGACTGCGAGGGCCACGCAGACTCAACGCACTCGAAATCCCATCGTGGCATTCACCGCATCCTGCCACCCACGATAAAGCCGCTCCCGATCGCGCTCGGCCATCGACGGCACGAATCGCCGGTCCACCTGCCACAGGCCCGCGATCTCATCGCAATCCTTCCAGAAACCGACGGCCAACCCCGCCAGGTAAGCCGCCCCAAGCGCCGTCGTCTCCTGCACTCGCGGTCGCAGCACCGGTACACCCAGCATGTCGCTCTGGAACTGAGCCATGAAATCATTGGCGATCGCGCCACCATCGGCGCGCAACTCCTTCAAGGCGATGCCCGCATCTGCCTCCATCGCGGTCAGCACATCCCGCGACTGGTAGGCCATCGACTCCAGTGC
The DNA here is from genome assembly GCF_003351225.1 of Dyella solisilvae. Taxonomy (GTDB): domain Bacteria; phylum Pseudomonadota; class Gammaproteobacteria; order Xanthomonadales; family Rhodanobacteraceae; genus Dyella; species Dyella solisilvae. The sequence goes on along the minus strand of NZ_QQSY01000010.1, from coordinate 2,088 downwards.
GGCGCGCACGAAGTGTTCCTTGGTGGTCCCGCGGCTGAGCCCGAAGATGGCGCCGCGCACATCGCTCTGCCAATACGGCGCGCCAAGACCGACGAAGGCCGGCACCATGTAGACGCCGTCGCTGGAAGGCACGCGGTCTGCATACGCCTGCGAGTCGCTGGCCTTGCCCAGCATGCGCAGGCCATCGCGCAGCCACTGGATCACCGAGCCGGCCACGAAGATGCTTCCCTCGAGGGCATAGTCGACGCGATCACCCAGCTGCCAGGCGATAGTCGTCAGCAAACCGTGCTGTGAGGGCACGGCCTGCCCGCCGGTGTGCATCAACATGAAGCAACCGGTGCCGTAGGTGTTCTTGGCCATGCCGGGCGCGAAACAGCCCTGCCCAAACAGCGCCGCCTGCTGATCCCCGGCGACGCCGGCGATCGGCACGCGCGCACCGAAGAATTGCGTTGGCGCGGTGTGCGCATACACCTCGCTGCTGGAACGGAGCTCAGGCAGCATCGCGCGCGGGATGCGCAGCATATGCAGCAGATCGTCGTCCCATTGGCGCCGATGGATATCGTAGAGCAACGTGCGGGCTGCATTGCTCGCGTCTGTGACGTGCGCCGCACCGCCACTGAGGTTCCAGATCAGCCAGCTGTCGATGGTGCCGAACAGCAGTTCGCCCCGCTCGGCGCGCTGCTGCGCGCCATCCACGTGATCTAGGATCCAGCGCAGCTTGGTCGCCGAAAAATACGCATCGATCAAAAGGCCGGTGCGTTCTCGCACGAGCGCCTCGTGACCCTCACGCCGCAGCTGCTCGCAGATACCCAGGCTTTGGCGCGATTGCCACACGATGGCGTTGTGGATCGGCTGACCGGTGGCGCGATCCCACACCACCGTCGTCTCGCGCTGGTTGGTGATGCCGATCGCTGCAATCTCAGCAAGCTCCACCCGGGTGTTGGCGAGCAGTTCGGTCACTGTCACCAACACACTGGTCAGGATGTCGCGCGGGTTGTGTTCGACCCAGCCCGGTTCGGGAAAAATCTGCGCGAACTCGCGTTGCGCGGAGCCGACCACGGAGCCCACGTGATCGAACAGGATCGCACGGGAGCTGGTGGTGCCCTGGTCCAAGGCAAGGATGTAGCGCCGTTCCACGCAGAGGGACTCCATCGCCAGGTGGCCGAGGGGCCAAGCGTAGCAACAACGCCGGGCCCGGCGCGCGGCGCACCGGGCCTGAATTTCAATGATGGGCGAGCTTGGCGTTCGGTTGCATGACGCGGTCGATGAAGGCCAGAGCCAGCGCCGAGACCACGAAGGCCAGGTGCAGCAAAACCTGCCACATGATGGTCTGCGGATTGAGCGTATCAGCCTTGATGAAGGTGGCCAGCAGGTGGATGGACGAAATGCCGATGATCGCCATCGCCAGCTTCACCTTAAGCACGGTCGCGTTCACATGTGACAGCCATTCCGGCTGGTCAGGGTGGTCTTCGAGCTTCAGACGCGACACAAACGTTTCGTAGCCACCGACGATCACCATCACCAGCAGGTTGGAGATCATCACCACGTCGATCAGGCCCAGCACAGTGAGCATGATCGTGGTCTCGGCACTGTCAGCGTTCACGCCATCGCCGAGATGACCGAACAAGGTGGCGTCGACTAGGTGCCACAGCTCGCGCAGGAACTGCACCACGTAGATGGCCTGGGCCACGATCAGGCCCAGATATAGAGGCAGCTGCAACCAGCGCGAAGAGAAGATCAGATAGGGAAGCGGACCGAGGCGGCTCGTGGAAGGAGTCGTCATGTACATCACAACAGCTGGGGGACAGCTGATGATGATCGCAAATTATTGCGTCAAGCTGCGCACAGGACATCGATGGTGTTCAGGCGCCGGATGGCTGAGAAGCAACGTACATTCGGTTGCGCAAGCTCGCGCATGCACCGCAACGTCGTGCGCCTGGTGAGCGCACGTAGTGCGCGACGCGATGTGCGGAGTGCGGAGTGCGGAGTGCGGAGCGGCATGAGGTGGGCGCCTTCGCGCGCGCGGATTTTTCTCGCGCACAAAGACAAACGCCTTCCCGGATGGGAAGGCGTTTGAGGGATAAAGCC
>NZ_QQSY01000001.1:1276823-1659441 GCF_003351225.1 Dyella solisilvae | reverse complement strand
CACCGACGAGTGGCAAGCGTATGCCACATTGAAGCTACGCGGCGAACACGTGCTGATCCGCAAGGAGAAGGGCAAGCCGGTGGGGCGGGATCACATCAACGGCATCGAAGGGTTCTGGAGCTATGCCAAGAACTGGCTATATCCCTACCGTGGAGTACCCCAGACTTACTTCCATCTGTACTTGGCCGAAGTCTGCTACCGTTTCAACCACCGGGGTGAAGACCTCAAACCCCTGCTTTTAAGGCTTCTTCGGCAGATTTCCATCCAAGAATTGCGACGAATTTTGGTCCGGAAAGCTTAGGAATTACCCTTTAAAAAATGAACGAGGGTCAGAGCGCACTCAGTCTGGAAAGTCGACTCTGACCCCGTTCTCCACCTGCGTTCCATTTCGCGATTTCTTTCGCAAGCAACCACTCCGGCAGCTGCCTTCTTCTTCGAGAAGGAATGCAAGCCCCATGCAATGAGCAAACCTTTCTGTTTTGGTTTGCGATCCGGGGAACCCTGAATGAAAGAACCTGTCTACCGTCGCTCGCCGCAAAACGTTTCGACGGAACACGAAGGTTCGCTCGGGGTCATTGGATTGCATGAGGCAGTGTTGTGGAACGTAGTGGGCAGGTCCGACATCGACAGGAAGTGGATAGTGCCCGCGGTCTGGCCTTGCTCGACAGCGAAACGCGGGAAGCTTTGGGTCGCAGGCGCTGGCGGCAGCCGCCGCTGACGCGACCGGCGCTGGCGCTCACGCTGGCTTTTGTATGTGTACTGCACGCCTTGTTTGCGCTGGCGCTGTGGCACGAAATGCGGCCCAGGCCGCAGCATCGGGAAGAGGCGCATGGCGATGGCGATCGGGCGTTGGTTGTGCGTTTGATCGATCACCCCAGCAAGCCACGCGCCGCGCAGCCGACGGAGCCACCCGCGCCGCCCAAGACCTTGGCGCCGCCGCAAGTGGCGCCCGCGCCCATTAGCCCGGTGACGCACGAGAAGCCTCGTCGTGACGCCATGGCCGTGCAGGATCATGAAGCGACACCTGCGCCGTCGGTCCCTGTGGCCACGCCGTCCGCCACCAGTCTGTTCGCGAAAGATGGTTCGGTGCGCCTGGCGCCGACGACGGAGGCCACCCCGGCTACAGCAAGCGCCAAGGCCGAGCCGGACAAGCCGGCGGACGATCGTCAGATCATGCAGCACGACAGCAACCACATGCAGTACAAGGCCACGCGCTTTGAAAAATATTTCCCGCCACCGAACGAGACGGCTGGCGGCGCGCTGGGCCGCCATATAGGCGATGTGATCAAGCAGATGGCCAAAAGTGTCTGCGATCCCGACAAGAAAAGCACAGTAGCCAACCCGCTGTGCGCCGCGCCTCCGCCACCCGCTTCGCCCATGGATCGCGACGGGCGACTCAACCTGCCGCCGGCGCCCCTGGCCGATGATCCGAATGCGACCAAGGGGCCGCCACTTTCGAGCTGCATCGCCGAGTACAAGGCGGAAAAGCCGTTGTCTTCAGGCTGCCCGGCGAACACGCCGGACCTGGCCTTCAAGGCAGAGATGCGCGAATGCATCGATCTGTTCCGTGCGGGCAAGCGCCTCAAGACATGGTGCCCGCTCGATACGCCCAAGCGCGCGGCGGCGGAATCGTCGACGCCAGCGGCTTCACCGAGTGAGGCTTCACCCTAAGCGCTGCGATCAACACGAGGGCCAGCGTGCACCTTTCGAGAAGGTCGACGCTGACCCCGCTGTCTTTGCGGGCGAAGCCGGCTTGCGCTGACGTGAGAGTCCCGCGCTTGCGCGGCTTCTGATCGGCCGCGCGCTGGTCCGTTGTCAGAATCATGTCCAGCTTCTAGATTGGACACATGACGCTCAAACGCATGGACAACGTAGGCATCGTCGTCGAAGACCTCGACGCGATGATCGCTTTCTTTTGCGAGCTCGGCCTTGATCTCGAAGGGCGGGCCACGATCGAAGGCGAATGGGCCGGACGTGTCACGGGGCTGGGCGATCAGCGAGTCGAGATTGCGATGATGCGCACGCCGGACGGTCACAGCCGGCTCGAACTCTCCCGGTTTCTCACGCCGCCTGTCGTCGCGGATCACCGGAACGCGCCAGTAAACGCGCTGGGCTACCTGCGCGTCATGTTCGCCGTGGACGACATCGACGAGACCCTCGATCGGCTCCGCAAGCACGGCGCGCAACTTGTCGGCGAAGTGGTTCAGTACAGAGACGCGTATCGGCTCTGCTACATCCGCGGGCCCGAAGGGCTTTTGATTGGACTGGCCCAGGAACTCTGCTGACGGGCGTCACCTCAACGGGCTGCGCTTGTGTTGCTGGCGTGCTAGCTGCAGTACTCGGAGCGTTCAGCCTTCCCGGGATAGTCTCAGTTCGTTCTTGGCCAGGGTGCATGCCTTCCATGCCGTGATGTCGTGCCGCGTACCGCGCCGCGCAAGCCTGCTTCGGCCCCTCGGACTCCCCTTGCTGACATAGGTGCGGCGCCCACGGTAAGTGGCACTGCCTCGACAGCGATTCGCTTCGTCAAGACAAGGGCGCGGCGCGTTGCGATTGTGCGCCAGCGCGCGATGGCGAAGATTCGAGCGTGATATGCCAGCCGGCAAGACCTGCCCAGGCGGCATTGCAATGCGTTGTGTATGGAAGCAAAACCAGCGCGAAATGGCGTGTGACGATGCAAGCCAGCGGACAGCCTGGAAGGCGGCGGCGGGGATATGCTCCGAGTCGATGCAGTTGATGTGATGCGCTTTCACCGGACGATACGGCGCAGTCCCATTTAGGTGAGCTTGAAAGCGCGGAGCCAACATGCAAATGCAAGCAAGCCGCACCGAGGCGGATGCCTTGAGTGCACTCGACATGACGCCGGAGGAGCTGAAAGTCTACGAGAGCCTTCTCGAACGTCCAGGCTCGACGCCGGCGGAAGTCGTCGTCGCCAGCGGTATCCCGGTCGTGCAAGTGCGTCGTTTGCTTAGTGCACTGGAGAATCAAGGGCTAGTCACTCGATCGCCGGAACGCATTGCCAGGTACCACGCGGTGGCGCCGGAAGTGGCGTTTGGCGCGCTCGTCGCGCTTCGTCAAAGTGGCTTAAAAGCGGCACTCACTATGGCGGAGCGCTTGGCCAAAATACGGCCAACGAGCTGTGGTGACCGCGGTGATGAGCTGACGGTCGAGTTGATTACTGGTCGTGCTGCGTTGTTGCGCACCATCTGCCAGTTTTACGACATGGCGAAGCACGAAATCATGGAGTTTGACCGTCCGCCCTACCTCAATTCCTATGAGTCACACAGCGCAACGCACCTTTCCATGCAAGATCGCCATGTGCACTGCCGCACGATATGCGACACCTCAAAACTGGATTGGCCGGGCGGCGCTCAGCATATTCAGGACTGCCTTGCAGCCGGCGAAGAACAGAGGCTGTACGAGGGCGTGCCGATCAAGGCGGCGATTATCGACCGCCGAATGGCCTTGGTGCCATTGCACCTGAAAGCCCCCATCGATTCGGGATTGCTGCTGCGCCCCTCTTTATTGCTCGACACCCTGTGCGCGTACTTCGACATCGTGTGGGAACTCTCCGTACCTGTGGGCGCGGATGGTGATCTCGGCGCAACCGCCGGCAGATCGGACTCCGCCAATCTGGAGCAGCTTGCGGCGCTCCTCGCCAGCGGGTTGAAGGACCATGTGATCGCGAGCCGCCTTCAAATTTCGGAGCGCACCTTCGAGCGGCGCGTTGCCTTGCTGCAAAAGCGCCTCAAGGCAACAACGCGCTTCCAGGCGGGATGGAACGCCGCCTTGCGCATGAAAAAAAATTCGACGAAGCGCTAGTCTTCGTCGAAAAGGGGCTGTCTCGACCCTGAAGCGAAGTGTCCCCCTGCCGGCAATACCGTCAGGGGGAGCACTCAATCGTTCAATTACTTGAGAGAGTCGATCTTCTTCCAGGCTGCCAACAGGTTCGCGACATTGACCGAACCCAGGCCGTTCGCGAAGCTCCAGCCAGCTTGCGCGGGATACGTCGGTACGTAAGACGTCGTGCTGAGCGATGTGAGTCCGAGATTGGCGTTCGCGATCCCAAGAATGATCGGCTGGTTGTTTGCGTAGATGTAGCAGTTGGGCGTAGGCGGTTCGTTTCGAGGACTGCCAAGCACTGACAAGAGCTGCACGCAGTTCGTTGAGCTGCCGCCCACGGTGATGTTGTGAAACACGCAGCTTTCCGAGCCCTTCGTGCCGTTGTTGGAGTTGCACTTCTTGAGCGACGCGGGCTCCGCGCCAGTCGGCCCACCGTATTCATTGCTCGCCAGTTGATAGAGCGTGGGCGCTGCGTTGCCTTGGTTCATCGATCCACCGGCCTTCGCGATGCCTTCATCCAATAGCGCCTGGATGCCGGCAAACATGGGCGCAGAAAGCGAGGTACCCCCGGTCAGCGCGACCGGCGACGTGAAGCCGGGCGTGCACGGGGCGCTTCCAGCGCAGATGACAACCCAGGTGGAACCGCTGAACGATCCGCCAAACAGCGAGATATCAGGTATGTCGCGGGACTGATCCTTCGCTGCCCCGTGCACGATGCGCTGCCAGGCTGGTTTGCCGTTGATGACGGAAGGAGCGCCGCTGCTACCTTCGGACGACGCGGCTTGCCCACCACCAAAGGTCGCCAACTTGCTGCAAAGCGCCACCACAGGCAGGTGGAACACTTTCTCTGCCGCAAGCGTGTTGCCGCACGACTGGTTCCACGTGAGTTCCGGTACATACGACTTGGCCGTGCCATACACCGCATTGGGAGTGCTGTTGAAGTACGTGCTGGTTGTTCCGTCCAGCACGTCCGCGGTGTCGGTTCCGCCGACGGCGGTAACATCGGGTGATGTCGCAAGCGAGTTCGCATCGATGCCCCCGTCCACGGGGCCAAGCAGACCGATGATTAAACCGTTGTAGTCGGCATTGGAGCCGGAGTCGCCCGAGGAAATGAAGACCGATATGCCTTCGGCGTTGGCTTGCGCCCACATCGCATCGAGGGCGGTCTTCGAGGCGGTGTCGATAACGAGTTCGCCTAAGCCGTAACTCGCGCTGATGACGTTCGGCCGACCAGCGGCGCTCGGGTTGTTGATCAGGTTGTTTGCTGCCAGATAGACGCCGCCGAAGGCATTGGTTACGAGGTTATCCGAACAGGTCGCCACCCAGACATTGGCGCCAGGGGCCATCGCCGTGGCGTACTCGGCATCGAGTATGGTCTCGCCACTTTCGGTGTCTGCCGTCTCCCCGCCTGGATCGACGCAGTTGGTGGGGCCGGACGCGGGTTGCGGCTGGAATTGCGTGTAGGTGCCGCCATAGGAACCCAACCCGAACTGGCTCACGAAATTAGTCCAGTCGGACGGCAGCATGCCCAAATCTTCCACCACGGCGATCGTCATGCCCGCGCCAGTCAGCCCGGCGGTGTAGAGCGGAGAAGTGTTGTAAATCGTCTGCATATCGTAAGGAACCAGTCCGCGCACGCCTGGCCCGGCGGAAATGGCTTCGCGAATCGCCTGCTCGGCCTGCGCCTTCGTGTCCGACGCCGCAGGTTTGGGCAATTGGAATCGATGGGACGAAGGATCGTAGGTCGCCAATTGCGGCTTTTTGAGCAACGGCTTCGCATGGAAATCGTTGAGTCCCGCCACGCCCGTCACCACGCTGGTGAGCGCATCAGGCACGGAGATATCACTGCTGTTCGCCACGTGATTCTCGACCGTGCCGCTATTGGGCAGGCCGAGCTGGTAGCGGTTCATCTGCGTATGAAAGGCGCGCCGCACCGCGCCCGCCGTGCCGCTGAAGTCGATTTGCGTCTTGTTTGGGTACACCGAGTTGACCGTAAAACCCCGTGAAGTCAGCCACGACGCAACGGCAGCGATGTCGGCGTCCTTCACGCCGAAGTTTTCGCCGTACTCCTGGGGAGTAATCCACTGGTGGTATTTGCCCGACGATGGATCGTGCTGTGCGTCGATCAGCGATCGAAGCGCCGCTGCACGCGCAGCGCTTGGCTTGAGAATGAGCTGCATGTGCGGCATGGGTACGGAATCGTCCACCGCGCCCACCAGCTTCGCGTTCGCTAGCCGCTCCAGGTGGGTTTTGGCCAACGCGCTAACGGCATTGGCGTTGACGACCTTGGTGACGCGTGGTGCTTCTGCTGTATTGATCCCAACGAGGGCCGCACTGGACCCCGAAGCCAAAACTAGCGAAGGCAACACCGCGCAAGTCGCCGCCACTGCTGCGACGCTTAATGCGTAATGGATCTTCATCTGCTTTCTCCCCAGACAATCAAGGTTGAATCAACTCGGTCATTCCCCCTGATGTGCCGAACGACGGCGCGCATGTCGCGAGCCCGCCATATCGACGGCGGGAAAGTGATATCACGAAGGAGTGGCGGGGGATCGCCATGGCAGATATCTGCCAAATCTTGTCGGAAAGGCGACGTGTCGGATTCCGACAAGGGCTTTGGCGCGTGCGTGGTTGATACGACGTCGAAGCGAGATGACGTTGCCGAGAAGCGCCGAGAGCATGGTCCAGGCGAATTGAGCTTCGGCGTGACTGAGGTCTTGGCCGGATCCAGCTGCGTATGCGCCGTGGTTCCCACCATGGCGCGCGCTCGGCGCACTACCAGCTAGATCACGCGGAATTCTTGGCTATGCCGGCGCCCACGCGTGAGTCGAGGCTCGCGCGGCTTATGCTGCTACGCAAGAGTTCCCCAAGCCAGCCTATGGGGAAGGTGACTTGGCTGCTGTCGAATTCACCGAGGCGGCCGTCGTTGATGTGGGAGCGGCGATGGTTGAGCGTTTTGGCGCAAGGCCCCTCGCATGACCGCGAAGCGGACTGTTCCCTCATCCGAGAGCGACATGAGAGGCGGCAGATCCTGAGCGTGGCGCCTTGTCCAACTGCCGAAGGCGGAACCCGGCTCGCACGTCTTTTCTGCGCATTTGCATTTCCAATTCACGCCGCCACCCCGCGCGGTGGTTCATGTTGATCGATCAGGGCAACCCTTGCGAGAGAGGGGTGAATCGCATGACATCGGAAAAAACACACGTCCAGGTGACCGTTTCCAGGAATGGTCCGTATCTGGTGGTTGGCGATATCCCGCTCGCGAAACAGACCATTGTCGCTGATGGCGAGGGCGGCTCAGAGAACTGGAAGGAAGGGCCGCCGATCGATCACGCGCCGAGCTATGCGCTATGCCGGTGCGGCAAGTCACAGACGAAGCCATTCTGCGATGGCTCGCATAAGAAGAACGGCTTTGATGGCGCCGAGACGGCAAGTCGGCAGCCATACCTCGAGCAGGCTCAGGCGCTGAATGGCCCAGTTCACGCCCTGACGGACGTGGAGAACCTCTGCGCGTTTGCCCGGTTCTGCGATCCGAACGGGCAGGTCTGGAACCAGGTGGCCGAGACCGACGACCCACAGGTGCGGGCCGCGTTCATCCGCCAGGTCAACCGTTGCCCGTCCGGGCGACTGGTGGCCTGGGACAGGGCGACGGGGGAGCCGATCGAACACGAGTTGCCGGTTTCCATCGGCCTCATCGAAGACCCGGTGGAAGCATGCAGTGGCCCGCTGTGGTTGCGCGGAGGCATTCCCGTCATTTCCGCCGATGGCTTCAAGTACGAAGTGCGCAACCGGGTCACGCTCTGCCGATGCGGCCAGTCAAAGAACAAACCATTCTGCGATGGCGCCCATGCCGCGGTGCATTTCAGGGACGATTGAGCGGCTTCGGGACAGAGAGCGGGGCGCACTCGGCACGCGGATCGCCTGGCAGCAAGTGATGGGAATCTGGAATGACCGAAGACAGTGCAACTGAAGCGCTGAAGAAGCTGCTCGACGACGGGTGGGCTTATCACGACCAGGAAAGCGAGCGTCTTGCGCGTGAGCTCGAGGCGGCAAGCGCGAGCGTAGACTCCGGATCGGTCGTACCCTTCCTGCACCTCTCCGTCCATACGATCGGAGAGCATCTGGGCGATTGGGCGCGCGCCGTCAGGTTGGGCAAGCGTGTTCTCGATGGTCGAATCCCCACCGTAGAAACGGCCAAGGCATGGGGAAGGCTGCAGGTTGCCGCCGTTCTCGCCGGGGATCCTGTCGAGGCGGCGGAATTGGAGCTTGCGTACCTCCACGCTGCTGGCAGCGATTTCGGGGCGGCCTTGCTGGACATGCGTTTCATGTTGATCGGCGCACTGGTCAACACGCAGCGCGTCATCGAGGCGGCGCGTCTTTACCGTGGCGCTGTTGCGCTCATCGAGCAGGTTCCGTCGTGGGATGCCCTGGATCGGACGGCGGCTGCGATCAGCAACAACCTCGGGTGGGAACTCTACGAGACGAACTCGCGCTCGCCTGAAGCGGACGACCTGATGCGGCTGTGCGCGGACATCAGTCTCAAGTTCTGGCTCAGGTGCGGCAACTGGATTCATGAGGAGCGCGCGCTCTATTTTCGCGCGTTGGTCTCCCATGCCCTTGGCGATCCGACGTCAGCGTTGGCGGATGCAGACAAGGCCATCGCGGTGATCAACTCGCAAGGTCAGCGCCCACTCGACGCCGCGCTGCTCCACCTCGCGCGGGCATCGGCGCTGGCCGCGTTGGGAGATGGGAGCGGCAAGTCCCGAGCCATCGCCGATGCGGATGCGGATGCATCAAAACTGACTGCACCGGATCTGCTGGCTCAGTTTGCTGCTGAGAGGGCCAGGATCGTTGGGGCAGCTTGAAGCCCGTCGGCTCGGCCGGCGTGCCTCACATCCTGTCCATGGCGCGCCGTGGCACTTTTTGGAGGTCACCGTCGACCGGCATGGCCTGCCGCCTTTGGACTTGGCCATGCGGACGCTGGTAACCCGGTTGGCGATGGTCTGGCCGCAACCAACGAACCGGGCCTCCTGTGTATCCCAACGTATCCAGGCGCCCCTGGATACATGGCCATGCAATCCAGCGCCCGAATTTACACATGGAGGACACGTGGGGATGGTCTTCTATGCCCGCTTACCCAGCAGCCGGGAGTGGACCCATGTCGGACCAGATCGATCAGCGCAGGCGCAATTTCCTTGGTACGGCGGCCCTCGGCCTGGCGGCCAGTCAGATCGGATGGCTGTCCTTGGCCCACGCCCAGTCTGGCGGCGCCACGGATGCCGCGAAGGCGGCCGCGAAGCTGGGCAGGACGTCTTTTGCATCCATCAAGCACGTCAAGGCGGGCGTGTTGGACGTGGCCTATGCGGAGGACGGCCCGGCGCATGGCAAGCCGGTGCTGTTGCTGCACGGCTGGCCGTACGACATCTACAGCTTTGTCGACGTGGCGCCGATCCTGGCGGCCGCAGGATACCGGGTGATCATTCCTTATCTGCGTGGCTACGGCGACACGCATTTCCTCTCGGCGGATACGATGCGCAATGGCCAGCAGGCGGCGCTGGCGGTCGACGCCATTGCTCTGATGGACGCGCTGCACATCAAGCAGGCCGTGCTGGCTGGTTTCGACTGGGGCGCTCGGACCGCCAACATCATGGCGGCGCTGTGGCCGGAGCGGTGCAAGGCGCTGGTGTCGGTGAGTGGCTATCTGATCGGCAGCCAGGAACTCAACCGCGCGCCGCTGCCGCCCAAGGCGGAGCAGCAATGGTGGTACCTGTTCTACTTCGCCACTGAGCGTGGCGCTGCCGGCTACGCGAAGAACACGCATGACTTCGCCCGGCTCATCTGGGAAAGCGCTTCACCCAAGTGGGCGTTCGACGATGCCACCTTCAATCGTTCAGCGGCGGCGCTGGACAACCCCGATCAGGTGGCGGTGGCCATCCACAATTACCGTTGGCGCCTGGGGATGGCAGAGGGCGAGGCCAAGTACGACGAGCTGGAGAAGAAGCTCGCCACACTCCCGAGCATCGGCATCCCGACGATCACCATGGAAGGCGACGCCAACGGGGCCCCGCATCCGCAGCCCGCTGCCTATGCGAAGAAGTTCACCGGCAAGTACGAGCATCGCCTGATCACCGGCGGCATCGGCCACAACCTGCCGCAGGAGGCGCCGCAGGCGTTTGCTCAGGCGGTGATGGATGTGGATCGGTTCTGAGGGGTTGGCCAGTTTCGCGAGAGAGCGCGCAGGCGTTTCGGGCATTGTGAATGCAGTGAACTCCGGAAGGGGGCCTGGCTCGGAGGTGCTTCGCCGCGGTCGCGGGGTGGTGAAAGTCGCTGGACCCCAGCTTGACCAGCCCTTCGGCTGTTGAAGAGCACCTCGCTGGGGTGACGGCCACCGCGCAGGGTGCGGCAGAAGATGCTCGGGGACCCTTGTCCCCAGCCTGCGCGCGCTTTGCAATGTGCGCGTCTGGAGCGATGATTGCGTACTCATTCCGGGTAGTACGCCATGGCACACTCCGACGACGATTTCGACACCGAGCATGACCTGCACGACGATGACGACAGCGGGTTGGATGCCTCGGTCTGGCAGCTGCTGCTGTTGATCAATCCGGGTGACGACGAGGCGGCGTTTCAGCAGTTCGCGGCATATCGCGATGCGATTGGTGACACGCCGGAGGATGAGGTCGACGTAGCGCAGGTGATCGGTCAGGTGGCCGACTGGCGGTCGACCTTCCGCATCGAAGCCGACGACACGCGTGCGCTGGTGCAGGCAATTGATGAGCTCGCTTCGCGCTGGAGCCTGTCGATCGATTGGGACGGCGATCCGGATGACGACGACTTCCATACGGACGTCGATGCGGGTGATCTGCTCGCGACGGCCTACGATAACCTTGCACCTCACGGTTACACGCTGTGGGTGCGAGACACGGATGACGACAGTATCGCCGGCTGGATGACGCTGTCCCGCGACACTGAGGTCATGCGTGAGCTGGCGACAGAGCTTCATGTGCATCTGCGCCTCGGCAGCGAGCTGGGCTGAGTAGACGCGCGAGTCGACTAGCTATTTTTGAGATGGAGCGGGCGTGCCTGCGCCATGCCCGGCATCAGGTGCTATCCATGGCAGAGACCATGCATTTTCCCTACGAGTCCTTCCTCGATCTGCTGATGCAGTCTGTGGACAGGGAGCCCGCCGGCGCTGGCATCGTGGCCTCGCCACTGCTTGCCGGCGTGCTCTTCACGTCGGGCGAGCCGCGTGGTTGGACACCAGCCGCTGCTTCTCTTGTTCCACTACTGAAAGCCCGCCGGGCCACGTTGCAGGCCGCATTCGATACGACCCTGGCCGCCGACGAATTGCGCCGTTACCAGAAATTCGCCAAGCCGGGAAAGCCATCGGCCCATATCGTGCAGTTGCGGCAGAAGCAGGCCTCCGCGCGCCAGGCCACCAGCATCGCGCGGCAGTCGTTGATCAAGGCCGCAACCGCTTTCGTGCGCGATGCGGGCATCGATGCGCCCGAGCGTACGCCGATCGATGAGTTCATCATCGCGTGGATCGACGCTCACGTGCCTCGGGACGATCCCTAGGCATCGGTTCGATGCCAGCCCTGGAAAATATGTTCTTTAACATATTTTGCCGCTGTGTAAGCTCGGGCGGTGGTAGCGTCCATCGCACCGCAGGATGGGTTCAGGACAGGCCATCCTGCCTCCAACGAACATCCCCATTCTGGAGTGCATCATGAAGAGCTTCCTGGCGGTCTACATGGGTAGTGAGGCGTCTCGCAAGGCGTCCGGTTGGGATGCCTTGAGCGAGGCTGATAGGAAGGCCCGCGAAACATCAGGCATTGCCGCCTGGGGAAAGTGGGTGGCCGATCATCGCGATGCGATCGTCGAGATGGGTGCGCCGCTCGGCAAGACGCTGGCCGTGTCCAAGGGCGGCACGGAAGGCATCCGCAACCATCTGACAGGGTTTACCGTGGTGCGAGCCGCATCGCACGAGGCGGCCGCCAAGCTGTTCGAGGGGCACCCGCACTTCACCATCTTTCCGGGTGACTCGATCGAAATCATGGAGTGCCTGCCCATACCGGGCCAGTAGGCGAACCGGGCATGGGTGACCGGCGGTGGTGAGGCGAGCCTGACCACCACCGCCAGGCGGACGCCTCAATGCACCTTCAGCAGCGAAAGCGCCTGGTGTCTTGCCGAGGCCCGCAACGACCGACGCAGTGCGGGATCGTTGGTGGTGCGCGCGAGCACCATGCCGCCGACGCATAGCGAGACCATGGTCTGGGCGCGCCGATCGGCGTCGCGCACCCCGGTAAGCGCCGAGCGGTAGACGTGGCTCATGCCGCGTATCAGGTCGGTATAAGCCTGCTGCGGCGCCAGTCCGGCGCGCGCCACGTCCGATGGCAGCGCGTAGAGCGGGCAATGCATGTCGATGTTCTCCAGCACCTCGTCGCTCAGATAGAGGTCGATCAGCATGCGCGCCAGCCGCAGCGGGTCGTCGATGTCCTGGGCGGCGCTGGCAAAGGGGTTACAGGTGGTGAAGCTGGAGACGGCGGCGGCGTAGAGCTGATCCTTGCTCTCGAAGTGGTGATAGAACGCGCCGCGGGTCAGGCCGGCGTCGGCCATGATCTGATCGATGGTGACCTGTTCGAAACCGTGGCGATTGAACAGGCGGCGCGCGGCTTCGACGATGCGCGCACGCGTCTGGATCTTGTGTTCGGGACGGTACGACATGGCTGAATACCTCCGTCAGGCTGATATAGCACGGCCGGAAAATATGATCTTTAACATAATTCGAGTCGGCGTATGCTCGGTCTCCGGTCATGGAACACACACCGGAGGTAGGACATGAAGATCTACTGGATAAAGACGCAGGCGCCACGCCGCGTGCTGGCGCTGGTGAAATACCTTGGCATTGACGCCGACTGCATCGAGGTCGATGTCAAAAGGGGCGATCTCAGGACGCCCGAATACGCCGCGCTCAACCCCAACTGCAAGGCGCCGACCATGGTGGACGGCGATGTGGTGATCTGGGAGTCGTCGGCGATCAATGCCTATCTCTGCATCAAGCACGGTTCCGACATGTGGCCCGCGCACAACCCCGCCGAGCAGGTCGAGGTGATTCGTTGGCTGTCATGGAATGACAACCACTGGGCGCGTGCGGTGGGTCCGTTCTATTTCGAGCATGTGATCAAACCGATGTTCCAGCTCGGCGATCCCAATCGCGAGGCCTTGGCGGCCACGGCGCCCGAGCTGAAGAAGCTGGCGGCGGTGCTCGACGGACAACTGAAGGGGCGCGATTTCGTGGCTTGCGGCAGGCTCACCATTGCGGACTTCCAACTCGCCGCCATGGCCTGCGACTGGCGTCGTTCCGAGATGCCTCTGGAGGATTTCCCCAACGTGGTTCGCTGGCTGGATGGCCTGATGCGCATCCCGGCGTGGGCCGATCCATGGCCAGTGACCAAGCAGGAACAGCGCGCGACAGCGCTGGCCGGCTGATGGCGAGCTTGGGTTGCGGTTGGGAATGCCGGCCAACGGCCGGATGACAGGGGCGGGGCCGTGTCATTTGCGGTCTCGCCACACCACCTTCGTACTTGGGCATCGCGGAACGAAAGCGCGCCCGGCATCGGGCGCCATCCACGCGTTTCACATCCTTCCTCGTGATGGTCTCTTCACAGTTGGACGGCCAAATCGTCAAGACCGTCATTCTTCACATCTCCTTGATCGCTCACTCCGCGTACTGATGCGGCGACGTGTGGCTGGCGGCGGGCGTACACTACAGGCGTGTCCATGCTTGAGTTCGAGCATGTCGGTCACCGGGACGGCCCGGTGTCACGCGCGGTTGTCTGTCGTGAGTCCCGATGTGAAGTGATTGAAGCGTCTGCGAAGCCTCGCGGCGCGTCACAACGCCATGGAGATGATCATGCAAAAGCACTCCGTCGTTCCCCTGACCTGCCTGGCCGCGCTCGTGGTGGTAACGGCATCGGCAAGCGTCCTGGCGCAATCGCAGCACGATTGGTCGGCCGCGCCGCACTGGACCTACGCAGGAGCGACGGGGCCTGATCACTGGGGGGCTATGGACCCGCGCTTCACCGCGTGCGGGAAGGGCAAGGATCAGTCGCCCATCGATCTGGAATCGCGCGACGCCAAGTCCGGCAAGAACGGCGCCTTCCATATCGCCTATGAGAAAACCGATGTCGCGCTGGTGAACAACGGTCACACCATCCAGGCCAATGTGAAAGACCCGAACGATACGGTGACGCTCGATGGGGATACCTATCACCTGGCGCAGTTCCACTTTCATACACCGAGTGAGCACACCACCGATGGGCAGCGCTACAAGCTCGAGGCTCATTTCGTCAACGAGGATTCGAACAAGCGCGCGTTGGTAGTCGGCGTGCTGGTGCGTGAAGGCAAGCCCAATCCTGGCCTCGCTCCCGTATTCAGCCAGCTCCCCGCGTCGGAGGAGAGCGCTTCGAATCAACCGATATCGGTGGACTTGGCGTCCGTGTTGCCCAAGGATCACAGGGCTTTCGTCTACACCGGATCGCTGACCACGCCGCCGTGCACGGAAGGCGTTCACTGGGTCGTGCTGGAGCAGCCGATCGAAATGTCGCGCGAACAGATCGATTCGTTCGCCAGGATCTTCCACGCCAACAATCGACCGTTGCAAAAGGCCAACGGGCGGGAAATCGATGACGAGTCGGAGTAGGGCGGCGAGCGCCTGGGGAAGTCCGCGGGCGCGTGGTTCCGCCAGGACCCTCCGACGATGCGGATGAAAAAGGGGCGCTATGCGCCCCTTTCTTTTGGGTTCGACGAGTCGATGGCGCAGAGGCCCACCCGGCGCGGCTTACATGTTCTCGACCGGCAGCACGCGACGACGTGAGCGTTCCCGCAGCGAGCAGTCGCGCAAGGTGTCTGCCATTGCTTCAAGGCCTGGAATGCCATAGATCTGGACCTCGGGCATGTCCTGGTCGGAGGAGTGCATGCACAGCAGGCACTGGCCGAGCAGGCGCATGCCGAGCGGCTTTTGCAGGTCAAAGTGGTCAACCCGGAACAGCTCGAGGTTGTCCTGCGTCTTGGAAAGCAGGCCGCTCTCCATGCGGATGCGCTGGGTCGTGATGGTGTAGGTGACCGAGATACTGCGCATCCAGTACACGATCGCGGCGATGCCAAGGGTGAGCACTGTCCAGATGTACTGGCTGAACTGGTAGTACTTCACCGGATGACCCTGGAACAGCACCTTTTCCACCGTGGCTTCGCGGGCCTCCGCATACGCCTCCAGGTCCGTGCCGCAGAACCGACACTTCCTGGCGATGGCCATGATGGACTCGCCGCATACCGGACACGGCTTGCGCTCTTCTGCGATTTCGCTCATTGACCCCTCTCCAGGCATGGGACGGACGCCGTCCGGCAACGCGCCAAGTCTGCCCGATTTCCCCCGCCGCGGAACATCGACCAGGCGGCAGGGATGCGCTCCCACGGACAAGTCGCGGAGGCGTGCATGCTCAGCGAGTCCGTTCCCGATATCGACGGCGTGTGCATTCGTCATGGCTAACGAAAACCGACACTTGCGGGGCTGCGCCGGCGTGGCTACTCTGCGCGTCCCGTCAACCCAGCCCAAAGGAGGAAAAGAACAATGATTGTTGTGACTGCAGCCTCCGCCGGGTCGACGCGCGTCTGATCATCCTGCCAGCCTTCGCTGGCGCGCTTCACTTCTCTGCCTCGCACCCTGGCGTTTCACTCGGCCCCGCTCGGTGGCCGTCGTCTTTTCGATTGCAGGGTGTATCCATGTCTTACAGGACGTATTCGCTTCATCAGCTTGGCTGGCAGCCGGATTTTGCACAGGACCTGACATTGGCCGACTTCGAAGCGGGTTATCCCGCGCGCGTGGTCGCCACACGGGCTGATGATCTCGTGTTGCTTTGCTCGCGCGGTGCGCTCGTGTTTGAGTCGCCGGATTGCGTTGACGTGGCCGTCGGCGACTGGGTGATGGTCGAACACAAGGCGAATCGCGTGGTCGCCCGTTTGACTCGCCGGTCACTGTTGGCCTATGCGTCGGCGGGCGATGGTCATCAGCGTCTGGCAAGGGCGGCCAACCTTGATGCGCTCTTCATCGTGGCGGGCCCCGGCGATGGCGGCGAATTCGCGCCGCTCCGGAGGTACGTGACGCTGGCGCTGGAGGCAGGCGTCATGCCGGTGGTGTTGCGCACCGCGGGAGCGTCCACTGGCGAGTTGGCCAGCGAGCTTGCTGGCCTGCCGTTGACGCAGGTGGTGGACGCGGGAGATGTCGCGTCGGTCGCCCGGCTGTCACCGTGGATGGCGACGGGCCGGACCGTGGGTGTGATGGGCTGTCCCAATCCGGACCACGCCGCCCTGACGCCGGACTTGCTGGGCAGCGCTCTTGGGCTTGCACCGGCATGGCCGGGAGGCGATGTCGCGTCGACCCTTTCGGGCGGCCTGGCGCCGACGTCTGGTGGCGCCTGGGTCGTCGGCCTGCCGTCATTGCGTGCGCGCGGCCTGGCGGTGGTGGAGTCCGTGACGGCCTGAGGCGCCGCAGCGGTCGAGCGCCCCCAAGCCTTGGGCAGGACGGCGCCCTGGGCGCGATCCAGCTCAGCCCTTTGGAGGCAGCCCATGCGCTATCGTGAACGCGGTTTTCCCGCCGGGCCTACCCGCCGTTCACATGAGCACCACCCTGACCATTCGCGACATCCGCGCTGACGAGTTTCACGCCCTTGGCCAATTGATGGTCGACGTCTATTCGCGGCTGGAGGGCTTTCCCACGCCGCAGGAACAGCCTCGCTATTACGAGATGCTGGCGCACATCGGTGACTTCACGGAAAAGAAGGACGCCCGCGTGCTGGTGGCGCTGGACGGTGAGGGCGGATTGCTCGGTGGCGTGGTGTATTTCGGCGACATGTCGCAATACGGCTCCGGCGGTAGCGCGACGTCGGTCACCGATGCCTCGGGCATCCGCTTGCTGGGCGTCGCTCCGGCGGCGCGGGGCAAGGGCGTGGGCAGGTTGTTGACCGAAGCTTGCATCGACATCGCGCGGCAACAGCGGCACGCGCGCGTCGTCTTGCACACGACGGAGGCGATGCGCGTGGCCTGGGGCATGTATGAGCGACTGGGATTTCAGCGCTCGCTCGATCTGGATTTCATGCAGGGAGCGTTGCCGGTGTTCGGCTTCAGCCTCGCCTTGCGCGAGGCATGACTGGCCAGCCATGTCCTTCCATCCCACGGAGCCATCGACCATGACCCAGCGCGTCGCCACCTGCAGCTGCCGGCAACTGATGCTCCGTGCGACCGAGGAACCGCTGCGCGTTTCCATCTGCCACTGCCACGCCTGCCAGCGTCGCACCGGCAGCGCATTCGGCGTGCAGGCGCGCTTTCGCGAGGAGAGCGTGGTGATCCGAGGCGCCGCCACCGCGTACGTGCGCTCGGGCGACTCCGGCGGTCGCGCCACCTTCCACTTCTGCCCCGTATGCGGCACGACCGTGTACTACCAGCTGGAAGAAGCCAAGGGCCTGGTTGGCGTGCCAGTCGGCGCCTTCACCCGTCAGGACCTGCCGCCCCCGTCGATCTCGGTGTTCGAGGAATGCATGCAGGCGTGGGTGAGGTTGCCGGACGACATCGAACACGTGTACTGAGGTGCGATACACGCGCGACAGGGCGGGCTGGTTCACCCTGGAAGGGGCGCATCGGCCGCGCGGGTAGTGCGTCCGAGCTTGCCACCGACACCTCCCCGCCGCTCAGGGCGCACCCCTGGCGTCCACCCCGCGCCGTATGGCGCCGGAACTGACGGTGCCCTGAGTCGCCCGGCCGCGGTTCCGGGCAACCTTGCGCCAGCCATTCAACCCATGGGACGCTTGCGCGTTTAGAGGTCGACGCGTCACCGATGACGGCGGCTGAACGAGAGAACACATGCAGGCAAGAGAATGGGAGCGCTGGGCCAAGGTGCGTGAGCAAGGCAAGCTCCGCTTTGTCGTGCGCAGCGGCGTGGTTTTCTATGGCGTGCCGATGTTCATCATCATGACTTACCTGATCCCGCATCCGCGTTTGTCCACAGGACAATCAGCCTTGTTGTGGTTGTTCGCCGGCGCGCTCTACGGCATGGCCACGTGGGTGGTTCAGGAACGTCGTTTCCGCAAAGTTGCCCGCAGCGTCTCCTGAACGACCTTTCACGAAACGGCGCATCGTTCTTCATCTGCTCTTTCGGTCCGCTGGCGCAGTGTTGCCTGAGACCGCAATCGGCTCGATGTCCCGTTGCGGCAGGTCGGTGCGTGTAGGCGTCATAGATGGCTGTGGCATGCATGACGACCGGGAGGCTGTAGCAGATGCCCGCCTGACGTAGGGGGCGGGGCTTCCCGGCATGCAGGCACTCTTGCCATGCATGGCTTCGCGCGCACGCAAAGCCCATGTAAGGAGGCCACGCCATGGCACGCAAAACCACCTACGTCGTTCGTGCGCTCGCCGGTGCAATGGTTGTCGCGCTGTGCGGCTGCTCTGACTTCGTAAAGAAGACCGACTTTGACTCCGCCATTTCCGAGCTGCGAAGCAACGATCAGAAGCAGCAGCAGGAGATCGACGCGATCAGGCAGGAGATGCAGCAGAAGTTCGCGCAGTATGACGCCCAGATCACCGCGATGCAGGGTCGCATCAGCGTCAACACGATCGCCCACTTCGATACCGACAAGTCCAACATCCGCGAGGACGACAAGAAGAAGCTCGACGACTTCGCCAACATCATCAAGGCGCACCACACCGATGCCGTCATCACCACGGAAGGCTTTGCCGACCCGTCGGGCAGCGCGGCGCACAACAAACGCCTATCGCAGCGGCGCGCCGATGCGGTACGTGACTACCTGGTGCAGACCGGTGGGCTCCCCGCGGGCCAGGTGCGTGCGGTCGGCTACGGCGAGGTGAAGAACCGGCAAGTCGTGAAGGGCGCGCACGGTGACGAGGGGCAACCCAATCGTCGCGTGACAATAGTGACCGACTTCCTCGGCGCCGGCTCCATGAGTTCCAGCAGCGCGACCGGTACCACCAGCGGCTGATTCCCGAACGCTGCGTGCGGAAGGGACACCACGACAAAGGCCGCCAGATGGCGGCCTTTGCGTGTACGTGCTGCAGGAAGTGTGGTTACTTGCTGGCCTTGTAGGTCAGCTCGGCGTTGTAGCTGTCGATATGCGAGCTCGATTCCTGCATGGCGTCGTTGAACGACTTGCGCATGGCCTGGGCATCGGCCTTGCCGTAGACCCCTTCCACCATTGTCCACAGCGGCGTGTCCGGTTCCTTGCCAACTTCTGCCCACGACTTCGACGGCAGGACAATGACGAAGTCGGCAGCGCCCTCACCGGCATGGCGCACCTCGCCGATGGAATAGCTGTTCGGCCACTTGGCCTTGTCCGCAGCGGCGGCGATCTTCTTGGTGACGTCGACAAAGGCCTGGTGCGCGTCGTGGCCGGGCTTGAGCTTGAAGTAGATCACTTCGATGTACGGCGAGTTGAGGCTCGCGTCCTGGGGCATGTGGCTCAGGTCGGGGCGCGCCTCCATGAAGGCGCTCGTCTCACTCCTGAGATGCGGATTGACGCCCGTGCGGATCGCCTGGTCGCAGGCCTTGCCGGCGGCCTGCATCGCATCGAAGGCCTGCCACGGCATGGGATCGGAGGTGTAGGAGTACGCGTAGGTATCGCCCGTCTCGTGCGTCCACGCGGTCCATGAGTATTTGTAGCCGTGCTTTGCCAGGCACTGGTTGAAGCTCTTGATACCGGCCTCGTAGGCCGCCTGGTCCGCGGGCGCAACGACGTCGGTGTAGTCGCGGATAACGACGGTCGTCCTGGCGTCGGCGGCCATCGCGCCGGCGGCGCATGAAAGCGACGCCGCCAGTGCAAGCCACAGCATGGTGTTCTTCATGACATTCTCCCTGGGGACGCTGCCCCGCTTGGTGTTGTAGTGACCAGTTCATCTGCACCGTCGCCGACGTCCTGCGTCGGTCGGTACAGCAAAACAACCACGTGGAATCACTGCAAGGCGGGTGCGGCCGGACAGGGCCGCCCGTCGGGGAGGGGAAAGCGTCAGGTGGAACGATTGGATGGCGTGTGCGCCGGCAACCTGGCTGGCGGGCCGGGTCGCCGCAGCGATGCATTGATGCGTGCCGCCGGCAGCGCGCGGGAGCGAGGGGCAGGCTTGCCCCTGGAGAGCCGCGGTGGTGCAGGCGACGATTCGTGAGGCATGGAGACGTCCACAACGATGGATGACCAGTGGAATCAGATAACCGGTGTGGTCCATCCATGGGTGGCGCATCGAGAGTCATCTGCCTCGGCATAGCCGGGCGGCGGCGCCAATCTCGCCGTGTCGGCAGCAAACGGGAATACGCCAAACAGCATAGGCCAGCCCCTGCCATGACCAGCCGGGAGTGGCCGGCGGAGTTGCCCGCCGGCGCGGCTGCGCCTGAAACGCAAAAGCCGCCCCAGGGGGCGGCTTTTGCTTCGACTGAAGGGCCGGAACTCAGCGCTTCATCGAATTGAAGAACTCGTCGTTGGACTTGGTGTTCTTCATCTTGTCGAGCATGAACTCCATCGCGGCCAGCTCGTCCATCGGATGCAGCAGCTTGCGCAGGATCCAGATCTTGGAGAGCAGGTCCGGCTCGATCAGCAGATCCTCGCGGCGGGTGCCGGAGCGGTTGATGTCGATGGCCGGGTAGACGCGCTTCTCGGAGATGCGGCGGCTCAGGTGCACTTCCATGTTGCCGGTGCCCTTGAACTCTTCGTAGATCACCTCGTCCATCTTGCTGCCGGTGTCGGTCAGTGCGGTGGCGATGATGGTCAGGCTGCCGCCTTCTTCCACGTTACGGGCCGCGCCGAAGAAGCGCTTCGGGCGCTGCAGGGCGTTGGCGTCGACACCACCGGTCAGCACCTTGCCCGAGCTCGGCACCACGGTGTTGTAGGCGCGGGCGAGGCGGGTGATGGAGTCGAGCAGGATCACCACGTCCTTCTTGTGCTCGACCAGGCGCTTGGCGCGCTCGATCACCATCTCGGCGACCTGCACGTGGCGCACGGCGGGCTCATCGAAGGTCGAGGAGATCACTTCCGCACGCACGGTGCGGGCGATTTCCGTCACTTCTTCCGGGCGCTCATCGATCAGAAGCATGATCAGATGGACGTCCGGATGGTTGTACTGGATGGCCTGCGCGACGTTCTGCAGCATCATCGTCTTGCCGGACTTCGGCTGGGAGACGATGAGGCCACGCTGGCCGCGACCCACCGGCGCCACCAGGTCCAGGATGCGACCGGTGATGTCTTCGGTGGAGCCGTTGCCGCGCTCGAGCTTGAACGCCTTGCGCGGGAACAGCGGCGTCAGGTTCTCGAACAGCATCTTGTTCTTCGACGCCTCCGGCGGATCGCCGTTGATGTCGTCGACCTTCAGCATCGCGAAGTAACGCTCGCCTTCCTTCGGATGGCGCACGCGTCCGGTGATGTAGTCGCCGGTACGCAGGTTGAAGCGGCGGATCTGGCTGGGCGACACGTAGATGTCGTCCGGACCGGCCAGATAGGACTCGTCGGCCGAGCGCAGGAAGCCGAAGCCGTCCTGCAGGATTTCCAGCACGCCCTCGGCCCAGATGCCGCCGCCGGAGCGGGCGTGGGCCTTGAGGATGGAGAAGATCACGTCCTGCTTGCGGGCGCGAGCGACGCCTTCCTGGATGCCCAGCGACTCGGCGAATTCCAGCAGCTGGATCGCGTTCTTGCGCTTGAGCTCGGTCAGGTTGATCAGGCGGTCGTTGCTGCCGGCATCGGCGTAATCATCGTCCACCGGCAGACCGTTGTTGTTGCGCGGGTGCTGCTGGCCACCACCACCGCCACCACCACCTTGGCCACCCGGGCCACGCTGCTGGTTGCGCTCGTGGCGACGGCGACGACCGCGGCCCTCGCGGTCATTGCGATTGAAATTCGGGTTGTTGCCATTGCCGCCACCCTGCTGCTGGCCGCCCTCGCGGGCCTCCTGCGGCTGGCGCTGGCCACCGTCGCCCTGCGGGGCGGATTCGGCGGCGGGAGCAGGCGCAGGCGCGGCTTCGGCAGGCGGCGCCGCGCGTTCTACGCGCTCGACGCGTTCGACGCGTTCGATCGGCGGAAGCGGCGGCATGTCGAGCTGGGCCTGCTTCTCCGCCTTGGCTTCGGCGGCTGCAGCCGCGGCGGCGGCGGATTTACGGGGGGCGCGAGTACGAGTTTCGACCACAGGTTTGGTGTCGGCGCTCTTGGCGTCGGTGGATTCTTTGCTTTCGATATCAGACACGGGCAAACCTCTGCGGGGCGCCGTTGATGACAGGAGGGAAGGGTTGCGCTGCGCGGACGGCGCGGGGGACAGGACAGTCCCGGCGGACGCTTGAAATCTAGCACCGGGTCTGCGGCGCCGTAAAGCGCCGCAGCCCGCAAAATTCAGAAAACTTTAGATGGCCTTGTCGATCATCTGGGCCAACTGGCCCTTGCTGACCGCGCCGATCTGGGTGGCTTCGACCTTGCCGTTCTTGAAAACCATCAGGGTCGGGATGCCGCGCACACCGTAGTTGCGGGGCGTCTTCTGGTTGTGGTCGATGTTGATCTTGGCGATGCGCAGCTTGCCCTGATACTGCTGGGCCAGCTCGTCGAGGATGGGAGCGATCGCCTTGCACGGGCCGCACCACTCCGCCCAGAAATCCAGCAGGACAGGGGTATCGGACTTGAGCACTTCCTGCTCGAAGGCGTCATCGCTCACATGGGTAATCAGGTCGCTCACCGGGGTCTCCGAAGGTAGGCGGGATGGGGCTTTCACGACCGCGCGCCCAGCATCGGCTACACTGGGGCGCCCATGAAGCGCGGGGTCGTACCGGAAGGAAGGCTTGATGCCGTTGCGGCAGGCCTCCATTCCAGCGTAACTCGGGGCACGATTCAAGCGATTCAAGGGCGGCCACGGACGGTTCCGTTGACATAGGTGAAAGGGTTTTCCTTGAGGAACAGGGCGTTAACGCCCGCAGTCCTTTGACCTATGCCAGCGGAGCTGTCGAATACCGCCGCTCCCTCCGGCGCCAGCCACCGCAGCGTGTCGTGGGCCGGTGAGATCCCTCGGGATGTCACCCGCCGCCATGCACTCCGGTCGCGCCGATCCATCCACCTGTTCCTTGTAGCGTCTCACCAGCAAGGAGCCAGGCGGCCGCCCCGTGGCGCCGCCTGCCCATGGCTCACCATATAAGCAATGTCTCAGACCGTACTCACCGATACTTTCTTCACCAACTTCGATCTCCATCCGCTGCTCCAGAAGGGCCTCGACGAAGCCGGCTTCACGCGCTGCACGCCGATCCAGGCGCTGACCCTGCCGGTCGCGCTCACCGGCCGTGACGTGGCGGGCCAGGCCCAGACCGGCACCGGCAAGACCTGCGCCTTCCTGGTCGCGATGATGAACCGCCTGCTCACCACGCCCGCCGTGGCCGAGCGCAAGGACAGCGACCCGCGCGCCCTGGTGATCGCGCCGACCCGCGAGCTGGCTATCCAGATCGAGAAGGACGCCAAGGCGATCGGCCGCTACACCGGCCTGCGCACCGCGCTCATCTACGGCGGCGTCGACTACGACAAGCAGCGCCAGCAGCTCAAGGACGGCTGCGACATCATCATCGCCACCCCGGGCCGCCTGCTGGATTACTACAAGCAGCACGTGTTCGGCTTCGACGGCGTCGAAGTGATGGTGATCGACGAGGCGGACCGCATGTTCGACCTCGGCTTCATCAAGGACGTGCGCTTCATCTTCCGCCGCCTGCCGGCGCGCGAGCAGCGCCAGGTGCTGCTGTTCTCCGCCACGCTGAGTCACCGCGTGCTGGAGCTCGCCTACGAGCACATGCACAACGCCGAGAAGCTCGAGGTGGAGACGGAGAACGTCACCGCCGACCGCGTGCGACAGGTCGTCTACTTCCCGGCCAAGGAAGAGAAGATGCCGCTGCTGCTCAACCTGCTTGAGCGCACCACGCCCACGCGCAGCATCATCTTCGTCAACACCAAGGCCGCCGCCGAGCGCATCACCGATCGTCTCAAGCGCCAGGGCTACCGCGTCGGGGCGCTGTCCGGCGACGTGCCGCAGCTCAAGCGTCAGAAGCTGCTGCAGCGCTTCCAGGAAGGCCAGCTCGACATCCTGGTGTGCACCGACGTGGCCGCGCGCGGCCTGCACATCCCGGCGGTCAGCCACGTGTTCAACTACGACCTGCCGCAGGACGCCGAAGATTACGTGCACCGCATTGGCCGTACCGCGCGCCTGGGCGCCGAGGGCGACGCGATCAGCTTCGCGTGCGACCTGTACGCGATGAGCCTGCCGGACATCGAGAGCTACATCGGCCAGCGCATCCCGGTCGCCAACATCGAGGCGGACATGCTGGTGATGCCGAAGCCGCGCGAGCAGGACGCCCAGTTCATGGCCGACTCCGCTGCCGACAGCGCCGCCTTCGGCGACAAGGTCGAATCGCGCGAAAAGGACGGCGGGCCGCGCAAGCCACGTGAGCGCAGCCGTGGCGGTCGCGACGGCGATCGTCCGCGCAGCGACAAGCCGCGCGAGCCGCGCAAGCCCCGTGTCGAAGCGGTCGCGGAAGTTGCTGCGACGACCGAGGCCGCTGTGCCGGCGCCGTCGGTCGAGGCGACGGGTGAGTCCGCGGATGGCGTCGAGCGCAAGCGTCGCCGCCGCCGTGGCGGCCGCAACCGTCGTCGCGACGGCGAGGCGCCGGTGATGGATGCCGCCGCCACGAGCACTGGCGACGCCAATCGCGCGCCGCGCGGTGAGCGTCGTCCGCCGCGTGAGCGTGGCGCCGCCGAGAACGGCAACGGCCACACGCGTCCGTCGCGTCAGGTGGCGATCACCTCCGGCAAGGCGTCCGAGCACGTCGCGCCGCAGAAGGTGGGCTTCTTCCGCCGCCTGAGCAAGTTCTTTACCGGTCGCTGAGCGCAGCTGATTTTGTTCGTCATTCCGGCGAAAGCCGGAATCCAGTGTCTTCAAATGTGCAGAAGAGGCGCTGGATCCCGGCTTTCGCCGGGATGACGAGTAGAAAGGCACCTGCATGTGCTCGCCGCTGCGTCCTGAACCCGCGGCAGCAAACTCGCACAAAGCCCCTGACCTTCTCGCGAGCATCCCTTATCCTTGCGGCATCCGGGATTGGGGATGCGCGGTGATCCGCTTCGATCAAGTCAGCAAGCGCTATGAAGGTGGCCACGAGGCCTTGTCGCAGCTTTCCTTTGAAGTGGCGGCGGGCGAGATGGCTTTCGTCACCGGTCATTCGGGCGCGGGCAAGAGCACGCTGCTCAAGCTGCTCGGCCTGATCGAGCGCCAGTCGCACGGCGTCATCACGCTGGACGGGCAGAACCTCTCCAAGGTCGGCCGCGCGGGTATTCCCAAGCTGCGTCGCCGCCTCGGCATGGTGTTCCAGGACCATCGCCTGCTGATGGACCGCACGGTGGCTGCGAACGTCGAACTGCCGCTGATGATCGGCGGCATGGCTCCCGCAGAACGCAACAAGCGCGTACGCGCCGCCTTGGAAAAGGTCGGCCTGCTTGCCTATGAGCGCCAGCTGCCCGCCACCTTGTCCGCGGGTGAGCAGCAACGCGTCGGCATTGCCCGCGCCATCGTGGCCAAGCCGATGCTGCTGATTGCCGACGAGCCCACCGGCAACCTCGACCCGTCCCTGGCCGTCGAGATCATGGACCTGTTCGCCGAATTCCAGCAGGTGGGCACCACGGTGCTGATCGCCAGCCACGACCTGCCGCTGATCAAGAAGATGAAGAAGCGTGTGATCGTGCTGGATCACGGTCGCCTCGTCGCCGACGTGGCCGCCCAGGAGGTGCTATGAGCACGCAGCCGGAATTCCCGATGGAAAGCCCGCTGCTTTCCGACCAGACGCGCGGCGTCCGCTCGAAGCCGCGCCCGGTCGCGAGCTGGCGCGAGCACCATGGCTGGAGCGCCGGCTCCAGCCTGCGCCGACTGATGTCGCGCCCGGTCGGCACCTTGCTGACCGTGGCGGTGATGGCCATCGCGCTGGCGTTGCCGCTCACCTTCTACCTGCTGCTGGGCAACCTGCAGAAGATGGGCGATGCGCTGGGCCAGAACCAGACCATCAGCGTGTTCCTGCAGCCTGGGCAGGGCGGCTCCGCGGCCGACCTGATGGCCAGGAAGCTGCGCGACCACAGCGACGTGGCCTCGGTCACGGTGAAGACGCCCGCGCAGGGCATGGATGAGCTGGCCAAGATGCAGGGCTTCTCCGGCGCGCTGCATACGCTGGACAACAACCCGCTGCCCTTTGTGCTTGAGGTGCTGCCCACGCCCGGCGCGAGCGCTGACAGTGTCGACCGGCTGGTCGCCGACATGCGCGACATGCAGGGCGTCGATCAGGTGCAGGACAGCGGTACCTGGCGCCAGCGCCTGGAGGCGCTGCTGGGCGTAGGCAAACGCGCGGTGCTGGTGCTGGCGGTGCTGCTGGCGGTTGCGGTGCTGCTGGTCGTGGGCAATACGGTGCGCGTGGACATCGCCAGCCGCAGCGAGGAGATCGGCGTGCTGATGCTCGTGGGCGCCAGTCGCGCTTTCGTGCGTCGCCCCTATCTGTATGCCGGCATCTGGTACGGTCTGTTCGCTGGCGTGCTGGCGGCCGGTTTCGCGGTGGCGGTGGAGTTGGCCCTTGCCGACCCGGTCGCGCGCCTGGGCAAGGTCTACGCCGGCAAGCTGCAGGTGGACGTGCTGCCACCCTGGCTGCTGGCCGCCGTGCCGGTGGCGGCGGCGGTGCTGGGCTGGCTGGGCGCCCGCCTGGTCAGCGCCTGGCAATTGCGCAAGGCCGCCTGAACCGTGCGCGAGCGCACGGCCGAGCCGTGGGCGTAATGCGAGGGTGGCGGGGTCTGGCACAGGGCATCAGGGCGCAAGGATGGCGCGCCGACACATTGCCGACAGGGAGCGCCGGCCAACACGTGGAAGATAGGGGATGAGCGGAAGTTTCAGCAGTCGAGTGATGGGAAACGCGCCCAAGGTGCTGGTGGTCGACGGCTCCAAGGTGGTGCGCCAGCTGATCGCGCGCGTGCTGAAGGCCGAGCTGCCCGACTCCGACGTGGTCGGCGCCGGCAGCGGCGCGGAAGCGCGCGAGATGCTGGAAACCGGCGCCTTCGACTTCATCACCATTGCGCTGCGCCTGCCCGATATGGACGGCCTGGAGCTGGCCCGCCACGTGCGCGAGTCGGCCGCCCAGGCCTATGTTCCCATCGTCGTCGTCTCGGGCGACGTGGAGGGCCGGCTGCTCAGCCGCACGTTGGGTGAGCACGTCACCGACTATTTCGACAAGTCGCTGGGCTTCCAGGCGCTGGCGGAGTTCATTCGCGGCTATGCGCGTCCGGCCGACAGCGCGGCAGGCGAGGTGCTGTACGTGGAGGACAGCCGCGTGGTGGCGCTGGCGACCCGGCGCATCCTGGAGAAACACGGCCTGACCGTGCATCACGTGATCAGCGCCGAGGATGCGCTGGCGCTGCTCGAGACCGCCAAGGCGCAGGGCAGGGTGGGCGCCGACATCGTGCTCACCGACGTCAGCCTCAAGGGCGAGCTCACCGGTGGCGATCTGCTCGAGCGGGTCCGGCGTGATTACGGCTACGGCAAGGGCCGGCTGCCCGTGCTGGTGATGACGGGCGACGAGAACCCGGTCAACCAGGCGGCCCTGCTGCGCGCGGGCGCCAACGACCTGGTCGAAAAGCCCATCGAGGAAAAGCTCCTGATCACCAAGCTGTTGTTCCAGTTGCGCGTGTCGCAGCACCAGCGCGAACACGACGAAGCGGCATGACCGAGGATCGCGTTCGGCTCGAGCCGTCCTGGAAGGACCGTATCGGCGACTACCTGCAGCGCCCCGACATGCAGGCGCTCGGTGATTTCCTGCGCGCGGAGAAACAGGCCGGCAAGGTGATCTATCCGCCCGGCCCGGAGATCTTTGCCGCCTTCGACCACACGCCGTTCGACGCGGTGCGGGTGGTGATCCTGGGCCAGGACCCGTACCACGGGCCGAACCAGGCACACGGGCTGTGCTTCTCGGTGCGCCCGGGCATCCCGGCGCCGCCGTCGCTGCAGAACATCTTCAAGGAGATCCGCCGGGACCTGGACATCGCCCCGCCGGACCATGGCTGCCTCACCCCCTGGGCCGACCGGGGCGTGCTGCTGCTCAATGCGGTGCTGACGGTCGAGCAGGCGCAGGCGGCTTCCCACCAGGGCAAAGGCTGGGAGGGGTTCACCGATGCCGCCATCGACGCCCTCAACCGCGGGCGGGAAGGCCTGGTGTTCATGCTGTGGGGCTCTTACGCCCAGCGCAAAGGCCAGCTGATCGACGGCGACCGGCATTGCATTCTGCGGTCGGTGCACCCATCTCCTTTGTCGGCGCACCGGGGTTTCCTCGGTTGCGGGCACTTCTCGGCGGCGAACCGGTATCTGGAAAGCCGCGGAGTAGCCCCGATCGACTGGTCCCTGCCAGCTCGCGCCGAACTCGGCTGAACGGGCCTTTCACTCCCTCTGAACCGCCCGGCCGGCATAGTGGCGCCTCCCCTGGGATGCACCACTGGACGTGTGTCCCAAATTCCTGTACTATTCAGTTCATCAAAGGCGCCGGAACTCGCCGGGGCCTTTAGCACTCTCAACACCCGAGTGCTAAGCTGATCCCTCATTCAGGAGGTTCCACACATGTCTCAAGCTTTGGTGACCGCCAACCTGCCGGTGCCGAGTGTCGTCGGCAGTCTGGATGCCTATATCGCGGCGGTCCATCGGATTCCCGTGCTGAGCCAGGACGAAGAGCAGTCGCTGTCGCGCCGCTACAACGACGAGGCGGACCTGGAGTCGGCCCGCAAGCTGGTGATGTCCCACCTTCGTTTCGTGGTGCACGTGGCCCGTGGTTACAGCGGCTACGGCCTGCAGCTGTCCGACCTGATCCAGGAAGGCAACATCGGCCTGATGAAGGCGGTCAAGCGCTTCGACCCCGACCAGGGCGTGCGTCTGGTCAGCTTCGCGGTGCATTGGATCCGCGCCGAGATGCACGAGTTCATCCTGCGCAACTGGCGCATCGTGAAGGTCGCCACCACCAAGGCGCAGCGCAAGCTGTTCTTCAACCTGCGCAAGAGCAAGAAGCGCCTGGGTTGGATGAACGCCGAGGAAGTGCGCACGGTGGCCAAGGACCTGGGCGTGCCGGAAGCGACGGTGCGTGAGATGGAATCGCGCCTGTCCGGCCGTGACATTGGCTTCGAAGCCCCGGCGGATGCCGAGGAAGACGCCAAGCCGGCGCCGGAAGCGTTCCTGATCGACGAGGGCGCGGATCCGTACGAGAACGTGGCCGACGCCGACCAGGCCGACAACCAGCTGGACACCTTGTCGACCGCCCTGCAGAAGCTGGACGAGCGCTCGCGCGACATCATCCAGCGCCGCTGGCTGAACGAGGAAAAGGCCACCCTGCAGGACTTGGCCGACGAATATGGCGTCTCCGCCGAGCGCATCCGCCAGGTGGAGGCCAACGCCATGAAGAAGATGCGCAGCCTGTTCGCCGCGTAAGCATTCCGAACGGCGTAACATGCCAACGGCCCCGTTCGGGGCCGTTTGGTTTTGCGGGGTCATGGCCGACCCCGCGCCCGTTGGACAGGACATTCACTGTCACCCCGCCCATGCCCCGAGTACTGGTCATCGAGGACGACGAAACCACCGCGCGCGAGATCGTCGCGGAGTTGAGCGTGCACGGCATGACCGCCGACTGGGTGGGCGACGGCCGCGAAGGTCTGGAGCGCGCCCGCCAGGGCGACTACGAGCTGGTGACTCTGGACCGCATGCTGCCCGGCATGGACGGCATCGACGTGGTGGCGGAACTGCGCCGCTCCCAGGTGGACACGCCGGTGCTGATGATCAGCGCGCTCAGCGACGTGGACGAACGCGTCCGCGGCCTGCGCGCCGGCGGCGACGATTACCTGACCAAGCCCTTTGCGCCGGACGAAATGGCCGCACGCGCCGAGGTGCTGCTGCGCCGGCGTCAGCCGCAGGCCGCACAGCGCCTGCGCGTGGGCGACCTGGAGCTGGATCTGGTCAGTCACGTGGCTTATCGCAACGGCCAGCCGCTCACCCTGCAACCCACCGAATACCGCCTGCTCGAGTTCCTGATGCGCAACTCGGGGCAGGTCGTCACCCGCACGATGATCTTCGAGACCGTGTGGGGCTTTCATTTTGATCCGGGCACCAACGTGATCGACGTGCACATCGGCCGCCTGCGCCGCAAGATCGACGGCGCCGGCCAGCCGGCGCTGATCCACACGGTGCGCGGCACCGGTTACATGATGGCGGCCTCGCATGAGGCGGCGGTGACACCATGAGCACGCGACCCAACGCCTGGCATTCGGCTACCTCGCGACTGATCGTGATCTACGGCGCGCTGTTCGTGCTGTGGGGCTCGGTGCTGGTCGGGGTGATCCAGTGGGAGACCACCAACTATCTCAACCGCGTGATCGACCAGCTGCTGCTGCAGCGCATGCACTACATGGCGGTGACCGATCCGGAGCGCCTGGCCGCCACGGTCGACGCCGCCGCCGCGATCGATCCGCACGGCATCATGTCGGTGGGATTGTTCGACCACGACCACCGCCCGGTCGCCGGCAATATCGAGCACCTGCCTCAGTCGCTGCCGCAGGATGGCCAGGTCCATCCGCTCCAGCACGGCCTGCCGCGCCCCGATCGCGACGCCGAGCGCGTGCGCGCGCGCGGTCTCGCCACCACGCTGAGCAATGGCGACATCCTGGTGATCGCCAAGGACACCAGCACCATCGACGGCATCGGCGCGATCATCCGCCGCGCGCTGCTGTGGGGCGTGTCGCTCACCATCATTCCCGGCCTGCTCGGCGGCTTCCTGCTGCGGCGGGGGCCTGAGAAACGCATACGCGCGCTGCAGGACGCCACCGATCCGATCCGCCAGGGCGACCTGTCCAAACGCCTGCCGGTGAGCCGGCGCAGCGACGAGCTGGACCAGCTGGCCGGCATCGTGAACACCATGCTCGGCGAAATCGAGCGCCTGATGAACGAAGTGAAGGGCGTATGCGACAACATCGCGCACGACCTGCGCACGCCGCTCACGCGTCTGCGCGCGCGCCTGTATCGCACCCAGCAACAGCTGGAGGGCGCGCCGGAAGCGGCGCTGGTGGAGGCCTGCATGGTGGACATCGACGCGGTGCTGGCGCGTTTCCGCGCCCTGCTGCGCGTGTCGGAGCTGGAAGACCGCAATCGCGCCGCCTGCTTCGACGAGGTGGACGTGGGCCAGGTGCTGCGGCAGGTGCACGAGTTCTACGCACCGGTGGCCGAGGATCGCGGCCAGCCGTTCGAGCTCGATGTGCAGACGCTGACGCCGATTCGCGCCGACGCGCACCTGATGTTCGAGGCGCTGGCCAATCTGGTCGGCAACGCGATCAAGTTCACGCCGGCCGGCGGCAAGGTGAGCCTGCGCGCCAGCATGGACAAGCGCGGCCCGCGCGTGGACATCATCGACAGCGGTCCGGGCATTCCCGCCGACGAGCGCGAAGCGGTCACGCGCCGCTTCTATCGTGGCGACAACACACCGACCACCGCCGGATCCGGACTGGGCCTGAGCATCGTCAGCGCCATCGTGCGCCTGCACGGCTACGCGCTGGAGATCGGCGAAGCCGCCAGCGGCGCGCGTCTCACGCTGTACTGCTATGCGCTCGAGCCCAGCGAAAAGCCGGGCACCTGCCTGTCGCGCACCGTGCCGGAAGTCACGACCAGCGCCGCCTGAGCGCCCCTTCGGCGGGAACATGAAAATATCTTCATGCGCACGAGTGAGTCGTGCGCATGAAGCCCGTGCGAAAATTTGTCGCGACGCATCATTTCGCGCACGGAAATCCCCCGCATGCTTGGCATCGTCCGGATCGCGCTCACGCGGCCCTACACCTTCATCGTCTTCGCGTTGCTGATCTTCATCTTCGGCGTGATGGCGGCCCTGCGCACGCCCACCGACATCTTTCCGGAAATCAACATTCCGGTGATCGCGGTGTCGTGGCAGTTCACCGGCATGACGCCCGACCAGATGGCCGGACGCATGAATACGCCGTTCGAGCGCGTACTCACCACCACGGTGAACGACATCGAGCACATCGAGTCGGAATCGCTCAATGGCATGGGCATCACCAAGATCTTCTTCCAGCCGGGCGTGAACATCGCTGTCGCCAACGCACAGGTGACGGCGATCGCGCAGACGCTGCTCAAGCAGATGCCACCGGGCGCGACGCCGCCGCTGATCGTCAACTACAACGCCTCCACCGTGCCGATCGTGCAGCTCGCGTTGTCGGGCAAGGGCCTGAGCGAGCAGCAGCTGGGTGACATCGGCCTCAACCTGCTGCGCCCGCAGCTGGTGACGGTGCCTGGCGCGGCGATCCCCTATCCGTTCGGCGGCAAGACCCGCCAGGTGCAGCTCGACGTGGATCCGGCCGCGCTGCAGGCGCGCGGCCTGTCGGCGCAGGACGTGGCCAATGCGCTGGCTGCGCAACAGCAGATCAGCCCGATCGGAACGCAGAAGATCGGCAAGTTCGAATACGTGATGGAGCTCAACAACGCCGTCACGCACGTGCAGGAGCTTGAAGACCTGCCGATCAAGACGGCGAACGGCACCACCATCTACATCCGCGACGTGGCCCACGTGCGCGACGGCAACCCGCCGCAGACCAACATCGTGCACGTCGATGGCGTGCGCTCGACCCTGCTGTCGGTGCTGAAGAATGGCTCGACGTCGACGCTGGCCATCGTCGCCGGCGTGCGCGACAAGCTCGGCGAGATGAAGGACGCGCTGCCGGACAATCTCTCGGTGACGCCGATCGGCGACCAGTCGCTGTTCGTGCGCGCCTCGATCAACGGCGTGATCCGCGAAGGCATCATCGCCGCCGCGCTGACCAGTCTGATGATCCTGCTGTTCCTCGGCAGCTGGCGTTCCACCCTGATCATCACCACCTCGATCCCGCTGGCGGTGCTTGGCTCGGTGTTCACCCTGTCGGCGATGGGCCAGACGCTCAACATCATGACGCTGGGTGGCTTGGCGCTGGCGGTGGGCATCCTGGTGGACGAAGCCACGGTGACCATCGAGAACATCAACTGGCACCTGGAGCAGGGCAAGGACGTGATCACCGCGATCATCGACGGCTCGGCGCAGATCGTGGTGCCGGCTTTCGTGTCGCTGCTGTGCATCTGCATCGTGTTCGTGCCGATGTTCTTCCTGCCGGGCGTGGCTCGCTTCCTGTTCGTGCCGATGGCCGAGGCGGTGATCTTCGCGATGATCTTCTCGTTCATCCTGTCGCGCACGCTCGTGCTGACCATGGCCAAGTACCTGCTGCATCCGCATCCGGCGACGGTGGATGAGCACGGCCAGCACCTGCCGCTGCCGCCGCCGACGTCGGTGCTCGGCCGCTTCCAGCGTGGCTTCGTGGAGCGCTTCGAGAAGTTTCGCGCCGGCTACAGCGGCCTGCTTAACCTCGCGCTCCAGCATCGCAAGGTGTTCGTGCTGGGATTCCTCGGCTTCGTGCTGCTGTCGTTCCTGCTGCTGCCGGGCCTCGGTCGGAATTTCTTCCCGGACGTGGATGGCGGCCAGATCCTGGTGCATGCCCGTGCGCCGGTCGGCACCCGCGTGGAAGTGACGGCGGCGCAGTTCGCGGACATGGAGAAGGCGATACGCGAGGTGATTCCGCCGGACGAACTGGAGGCGATGGTCGACAACATCGGCACCTACGCCAGCTCGATCAACACCATCTACAACAACACCGGCGAAGTCGGCGAACAGGATGGCGACATCCAGATCTCGCTGAAGGAAGGCCACCGCCCGAGCGCCGAGTACGTGAAGCTCCTGCGCGAGAAGCTGCCGCGGCTGTTCCCGGGCACGGTGTTCTCGTTTCCGCCGGCGGACATCGTCAGCCAGATTCTCAACTTCGGTTCGCCGGCGCCGATCGATCTGCAGATCCGCGGCTTCCACCTCGACAAGAATTTCGAATACGGCAACCTGCTGCTCAACCGCATCCGCCAGATTCCCGGCGTGGTTGATGCACGCATCCAGCAGTCGCAGGCAGAGCCCTCGTTCCGCATCGACGTCGACCGCACGCGCGCGCAGCTGCTGGGGCTGACCGAGGGTGACGTGACCAGCAGCCTGGTCGCCGACCTGTCCGGTACCTCGCAGGTGGCGCCGACCTACTGGCTCAATCCCGACAACGGCGTGACCTACGCGATTTCCGCGCAGGTGCCGCAGTACCGGCTCGATTCGCTGTCGCAGCTGAGCAACCTGCCGATCACGGCCAAGGCCGGCGGCAACCCGC
Source organism: Dyella solisilvae (assembly GCF_003351225.1). GTDB lineage: Bacteria > Pseudomonadota > Gammaproteobacteria > Xanthomonadales > Rhodanobacteraceae > Dyella > Dyella solisilvae. Next base: position 1,625,266 of record NZ_QQSY01000001.1, on the reverse strand, counting down.
AGGTGCTCGGCGCGCTGGCCGATGTCTCGCGTGGCCACAGCAACATGGTGGTGAGCCAGTACAACATCCAGTCGATGGTGGAGATCTACGCCACCACGCAGGGCCGCGACCTCGGCGCGGTGGCGTCGGACATCCGGCAGATCCTCGCGGACACCGAGAAGGACAAGCCCAAGGGCGCCACCATCGCGCTGCTGGGCCAGGTGCAGACCATGCACGATGCCTATTCGGGCCTGCTGTTCGGCCTGCTCGGCTCGGGCGTGCTGGTGTACCTGCTGATCGTGGTGAACTTCCAGTCGTGGACCGATCCGTTCGTGATCATCACGGCGTTGCCAGCCGCGCTGGCCGGCATCGTGTGGATGTTGTTCGTCACCCACACCTCGCTGTCGGTGCCTGCGCTCACCGGCGCCATCATGTGCATGGGCGTGGCCACCGCCAACTCGGTGCTGGTGGTGAGCTTCTGCCGCGAGCGCCTGGCCTTCCACGGCGACGCGACGCTGGCTGCGCGCGAAGCGGGTTTCGTGCGCTTCCGACCGGTGCTGATGACCGCCCTGGCCATGATCATCGGCATGGTGCCGATGGCGCTGGGCCTGGGCGATGGCGGCGAGCAGAACGCGCCGCTGGGTCGCGCGGTCATCGGCGGCCTGCTGTTCGCCACCACCGCCACGCTGATCTTCGTTCCCGTGGTGTTTTCCATCGTGCATGCGCGGCGTGGCCGCGCTTCTGATTCGGCCGCTATTGCCGGAGAACCTGTCCATGTCTGAGCATCTCACTTCGCTTCCGGAATCGACGCCGTCGCCGCGTCGCCTGCGACTGGCCGCCGCGATCGGCGCCTCCGTGCTCGGCGCGATCGTGGTGATCGGCGTCACCACCCGCCTGACCGAGGCGCGCAGCCTGCGCCAATGGACCGACGAGCAGGCCATCCCCACCGTGGTGATCGCCGAGCCCGAAGGCGGCAACGGCAAGGCGCCGCTGGAACTGCCGGCGCAGATGGATGCGTTCACCAACGCGCCGATCTATGCGCGCACCAGTGGCTACCTGAAGTCCTGGAACAAGGACATCGGCGCCCAGGTGAAGGCCGGCGACCTGCTCGGCGAGATCGACACGCCTGATCTCGACCAGCAGCTGCTGCAGGCGCAGGCGGACCTCGCCAGCGCCAGGGCCAACGCCGCGTTGGCGGCCACCACCGCCAAGCGCTGGCAGGTGCTGCGCGCCACCGATCCCGATTCGGTGTCGCAGCAGTCGGTGGACCAGTACAACGGCGACCTGGCCGCCAAGCAGGCGCAGGCCAACGCGGCCCAGGCCAATCTCGATCGCCTGAAGGCGCTCAAGTCGTACGCGCGCATCGTGGCGCCGTTCGACGGTCGCGTGACCGCGCGCAACACCGACGTCGGCGCCCTGGTCACCGCGGACAGCGCCGGCGGCACCCCTCTGTTCCAGGTGTCGGACACCAGCAAGCTGCGCGTCTACGTGCGCGTGCCGCAGGTGTATGCGCCGTCGATCCATCGCGGCGACGAGGCCACGCTGAGCGTCCCCGAATACCCCGGCAAGAGCTTCACCGCCAAGGTGGAGGCGGACGCGCGCGCGATCTCGCCCACCTCGGGCACCACCCTGGTGCAGCTGCTGGTGGACAACCCGGACGGCAAGCTGCTGCCCAGCAGCTACGCCAGCATCAGCTTCAACATCGGCTCCACCGCGTTGGGCATGCGCGTGCCGGCCGAGGCGCTGATCTTCGACGACAAGGGTCTGCACGTGGCCACGCTGGACGCCGGCGACCACGTGAAGTTCAAGAGCGTGAGCATCCGTCGCGACTACGGCAAGACGGTGGAGCTCGGCTCGGGGCTGAGCAGCGATGACCGCGTGATCATCAATCCGCCCGACGGCCTGGCCGAGGGTGATGCGGTGCACATCGCCAAGAATCCGCAGCCGGCCAAGCCCCATGAAAAAGCCTGAGCGTCTCGTCTTCGCCATCGCGGCCGCGCTGAGCGTCGGCGCGTGTTCGCTGGCGCCTGCTTACAAGCAGCCCGAGGCGCCGGTCGCCGAGCACTACCAGTCGGCCGGTCCGTGGACCACCGCTGCGCCCGCCGACCAGTTGCCGCGCGAGGGCTGGTGGAAACTGTACGGCGATGCGCGCCTGAACGAGCTGGAAGACCAGCTCATCGCGCATAACGCCGATCTCGCCGCGGCGTTTGCGAGTTACGAGCAGTCGCGCGACTTCCTGGCGCAGGTGCGCGCGGATCTGTTCCCGCAGGTGTCCGCGGGCTTCGGCGCACAGCGCAATCGCCAGTCGTTGAACGCGCCGCTGCATGGCGCCACCTCGCCGGAGTACTACAACCAGTTTTCGGTGACGGGGCAGGCCACCTACGAGGTGGACCTGTGGGGCCGCGTGCATGACAACGTCGCAGCCGGCCGGGCGTCGATGCAGGCCTCGGCCGCCGATCTCGCCTCGGTGCGCCTGAGCCTGGAAGCGTCGCTGGCGGACAGTTACGTGCAGTTGGTCGGGGTGGATCGTCAGATCGACCTGCTGCAGAAGACCGTCGACGCCTACCAGCGCGCATTGCAGCTGACCAAGACGCTGCATGAGGGTGGCGCCGTATCCGGCCTCGATGTGGACCGCGCCCAGACGCAGCTGTCGGCTACGCGCTCGGAGCTGTCGCAGACCAAGGCGCAGCGTGACGTGTTGCTGCATGCGATCGCGGTGCTGGTTGGCCAACCCGCTTCGAGCTTTACGCTGGATCCGAAGACCGACCTGCCCAATCTGCCGGTGATCCCGGTGGGCCTGCCGTCCACCTTGCTGGAGCGTCGTCCCGACATCGCGGCGGCCGAGCGCCGCACGGCGGAAGCGAATGCGCAGATCGGCGTCGCCCGATCCGCGTTCTTCCCCTCGCTGACCCTGAGCGCCGGCGGTGGCTACGACAGTGGCAGCTGGGGCAATCTGCTGACGGCGCCCAGCGCGTTGTGGGCCTTGGGACCGAACCTGTTGATGAATGTGTTCGACGGCGGTCGTCGTCGCGCGCAAGTGGCGTCGGCGCACGCGGCGTTTGACGAGGCCAGCGCGAACTACCGCAGCGCGGTGCTCACCGCATTCCAGCAGGTGGAGGACAACCAGTCTTTGCTCAACAACTACGGCAACGCGCTGGTCGACCAGCAGGACGCCACGACGGCGGCGGATCGCACGCTGAAGTTGGCGCTGGCGCTCTACAAGCAGGGCGCCAACAGCTACCTGGATGTGGTCACCGCGCAGGTCGACTCGCTGAACGCGCACCTTGGCCTGCTGTCGCTGCAGGCGAACCAGCTGCGGGCGAGCGTGCAGCTGGTGCGCGCGCTGGGTGGTGGCTGGCAGGTGGATGACATCTCGACGCAGCATCTGGCGGAGGACGCGAAGGCGGTCGGGATGAAGTAGGGGTTCGCGATGTTCCGCGAATGAAGGATGGGGTCGCTTGTGCGGCCCCTTTTTTTGGATGGCTATTCGGGTTGATGCGGTTTTGTGGGCGCCGCCGTCGAAGGAGTGCAGCGAGTCATCCGAATGGCCTCACGCTTCGCGCCCGTCACCCCAGCGAAGGCTGGGGTCCAGTGACTTTGCTTTGGGCTCTGTTGGCGCGATTTCGCCAGCGTGCCGCCTACGCGGCGGGCGTTTCGATCACCTGCCGGCGCTCGAGTCACTTTTCTTTGCTGGCCCAAAGAAAAGTAACCCAAAGAAATGGCCTTAAAGGCTCGTAGCGATATGTGAGATCCAAGATTGGCCGACTGCGGCTAGCCGGATCGGTGACGTGCTACCTCAGGGACAGCGGCTACGCCGCAACGCGCCATGACGAAGAGGGGGCGCAGCGCTGCATGGCATACAAGCCTTGGCGACTGCGGCAAGCCGAACTCGACGCGTGCTACCTCGCGGACAGCGGCTACCCCGCGGGGCGTCGTCGTACTGAGGACTTAAAGCACAGTGTGGCTGATGCTCCACTCTACGCCGCCCTTGCTCCCTCTCCCCTTCGGGGAGAGGGTTGGGGCATTGCCACCTTCACGGTGGTGAGGGGCCAGTCTTGCGACGGCCCCCATTGCTCTCAGTGCTTAGGTTCTCAGAGCTTCGCCGTCAGCAACGCTTCCAGCTTGCGCTGGTCGACGGCGAATTTGCGGATGCCGTCGGCGAGCTTGTCGGTGGCCATCGGATCTTCGTTGTGGCCCCAGCGGAAGCCGGCTTCGGTGATCGGCGTCGGCTTGGCGTCGGTGGCGCCGGCATCGGTCAGCGCGCGCGGGAGCGGGGAGTTGTCGTGGTCGAGCTTTTCCAGCAGGTCCGGGCTGATGGTGAGGCGGTCGCAGCCCGCGAGCGCCTGGATCTGGCCGATGTTGCGGAAGCTGGCGCCCATCACGACGGTGTGGAAACCGTGCTGCTTGTACCAGCTGTAGATGCGGCGCACCGACTTCACGCCCGGATCTTCTTCCGGCGCGTAGGTCTTGGTCGCGGTGTTGGTCACGTACCAATCCATGATGCGGCCGACGAAGGGCGAGATCAGGAACACGCCGGCCTCGGCGCATGCCACGGCCTGCTCGAACGAGAACAGCAGGGTGAGGTTGCACTGGATGCCGCGCTTTTCCAGCAGCTCGGCGGCGCGAATGCCTTCCCAGGTGGAGGCCAGCTTGATCAGGATGCGGTCGCGCTTCACGCCCGCTTCCTCGTACAGCCCGACCAGGCGCTCAGCCTTGGCGATGGAGGCGTCCACGTCGAACGACAGGCGCGCATCGACTTCGGTGGACACTCGGCCCGGCACCAGTTCGACGATCTTGCGGCCGACGGCGACGGCGAGATGATCGCTGGCGTCGGCGAGCTGCTGCTCACGCGAATTGCTCTTGCCCTTCGCCCAGGCGATGGACTCTTCGATCAACGGCGCATACGCCGGATTCTCGACCGCCTTGAGCAGCAACGACGGGTTGGTGGTGGCGTCCACTGGCTTCCAGCGGGCGATGGCTTCGATGTCGCCGGTATCAGCGACGACGGTGGTGTACTGGCGCAGTTGTTCGAGTTGGGAAGACACAGCGGTATCCATCGGGGTGAACCTCTGATTTTCCATGCAATCGCGCGCAGGGCAAGGGTCGCTTCAGTTTGGACGCGACTTCGCGCTTAGCCGTCCATATGGCCGCCGCTCGAATCGGGCCAGTCTCGTACGTGCGGGAGAATGGCGTGGCCCGTCGCTCCGCGCGGATTATTCAGGTGGCGTGCCGCCCCGGATTCAGTAGAGATCGACCGGATCGACATCCACCGACCAGCGCACCCGCCGCGCCGAAGGCAGGCTCGACAGCATCCGGTACCAGGGCCGCAGGGCGGCGTGCAGCGCGCTGCGGCTGTCTGCCTCGACCAGCAGCTGGCCGCGATGGCGGCCAGCGCGCAGCGGCATCGGCGCGGGCATCGGACCGGCCAGCTGCAGGGGCGCGCCGGCCAGCGCCGCGGCGGCCTCGGCGAGGAAGGCGTCCACGGGTTCACGCTGCAGGGCGTCGGCGCGCAGCAGCACCTGATGGCCGTAGGGCGGCAGCTGCACGCTGCGGCGCTCCTCGAGCAGCGTGGCCGCGGCGGCGGCATAACCCTGCGCCAGCAACTGGCGCAGCAATGGGTGGTCGGGATGGTGGGTCTGCAGCAGCACGCGTCCCGGCTTGGCGGCGCGGCCGGCGCGGCCGGCCACCTGCACCACCAGTTGAGACAGGCGCTCGCTGGCGCGGAAATCCACGCTGTGCAGGCCTTCGTCCACGCCGACGATCGCGACCAGGGTGAGATTGGGCAGGTCGTGGCCCTTGGCCAGCATCTGCGTGCCGACGAGGATGGCCGGACGATCCTGGTGCAGGCCTTCCAGCAGTTGCTCGAAGGCGTCGCGACGGCGCGTGGTTTCGCGGTCGATGCGCAACACCGGCGCATCGGGGAAGTGCGCGGCCAGCGCTTCTTCAAGGCGCTCGGTGCCCTGTCCCTGGGGCTTGAGGTCCGGCGCGCCGCAGGCAGGGCAGGCGACCGGCACGCGTGCGCTGTGGTCACAGTGATGGCAGATCAGCTGGCGACGGCCCGCGTGCAGGGTCATCGGGTGTTCGCAGCGTGGGCATTCGGCATGCCAGCCGCAGCCGTGGCACAGCAGCACCGGCGCGTAGCCGCGGCGGTTGCGGAACACCAGCGCCTGTTCGCCGCGCGCCACGGTGTCGCCCACGGCGGCGAGCAGGGCGGGCGACAGGCCGTGCTCCAGCCGCTGCGCGCGCATGTCCACGATCTGCACCTGAGGCGGGCGGATCGCGCCCGGGCGCGCGCGCAGGTGCAGGGCGCGGTAGCGGCCGGCTTGCACATTGGCCAGCGACTCCAGCGAGGGCGTGGCCGAGCCGAGCACCACCGGCACGTTGAGCGCACGGGCGCGTAACAGAGCGAGGTCGCGGGCGTGGTAACGGAAGCCCTCCTGCTGCTTGTAGGCGCCGTCGTGCTCCTCATCGACCACGATCAGCCCGGCCTGCGGCAGCGGCGTGAACACCGCCGAGCGCGTTCCGAGAATCACCTTTGCCTCGCCCGAGCGGGCGCGCAGCCAGGCGCGCGCGCGGTCACCCTCGGCCAGGTTGGAGTGCAGCACCTGCACGGCGACGCCGAGGCGCTCGCGCAGGCGGCGCACGGTCTGCGGGGCCAGGCCGATCTCGGGCACCAGCAGCAGGGCCTGCTTGCCCTGAGCGATGACCTGCTCGATCAGCGCGAGATAGACCTCGGTCTTGCCGCTGCCGGTGACGCCATCCAGCAGGAATGGCTGGAACCGGCCCAGCGCCTCGCCGACGGACTGCACGGCCTGCCGTTGTTCGTCTGTGAGGGCGGGGGCGGCGGTCGTGGGGGCGGGCAGGGCGCCTGTTGTTTCCGCGCGTTCGATCAGGCCCGCCGCATCGAGTCGCCGCGCCGCATCGCGCCAGCCGGGCAGCATCTCGTGCAGCAGGTCGGCGCTCTGTGGTCCGCGCGCCAGCGCTTCCAGCAGGGCCCGGCTGCCGCCCCGGCGACTGCCGGCGTCGAGCGCACTGCGCCCCGCGGCGGTGAGCGCCCACGCTTCTTCCCGCAGCTCGGGCAGGGGGCGATCCTCGCGCAGGGCCAGCGGCAGCGCGTTGGCGTAGGCCTCGCCCGGGGCGCCCAGCCAGTAGTCGGCGGCGCGCGCGAGCGTGGCCATCAGTTCGGCATCGAGCAGCGGGGCGTCGTCCAGTACGCGCAGCACCCGCTTGAGCCGGGTGCTGCCCACCGCGGCTTCGGCGCCAACCTCGACCACCACGCCTACCGCCTTGCCTTTGCCGAACGGCGCCAGCACGCGACTGCCCACTTCGGCCTGGCCCGCCGCGGGGGGCAGGTAGTCGAACAGGGTCGGCAAGGGGACAGGCAGGGCGACGCGAAGGACAGCGGGCATGGATACCTCGTGGCGGCTCAGTGTAACCGTCCTGTTATCCAGCGCGGCGGTACGGGGAGCGGCGGCAATGCGGTGGCGAATGGTGGGGCCGCCGGGGCTTGCCGGGGGTTGCTGCCGTGTCATCTAGGAAGCGGACCTAAGTGGCTCTCCCTAGGGCGCTTTTGCGTTTATCCACAGCACCTGTGGATAAGTCTGTGGATCGTGCGTTGAAGGAGGCCTTTCAGGCGCATGAAATCGCCCTTCATGACGTCCTGTACAACTTTTAACCATGAAAAAAGACAGCGAAAATTCAGTGACTTACACGGGCCAATCGGCTGGCGTTCATACAATTGCCATAGGCGGGAGACCTGCCTTGACAGGTACATGACGCTGTGTAAAACCCCGGCCGGGCGTGTCGAAAAGCCGTCGCAAACCCGCGCCGTTGCGCGGTTTGTGTGTGATTTGTGTCACAAAAGTGGCTGGGCTGGCGCTTCAGTTCGTCATACCCAGCGCGGCGGCGCAAACGACCGCAACGCTGACCATCGTGAAATAGACCCAGCCCAGGAAACCGTACTTCACGAGGGTCATGAACCAGCCCTGGCGATACACGCGTTTCTGCATGAGCAGCAGGTAGAGCAGCGACCAGATTTCCAGCGCCCATCCCATGACCCGGAACAGTCCACCCGACCAGGCAGCGTGGGTGGCTACCCAGCCGTGCAGCAGGTACAGCAGCATGCCGAGCAGCAGCGTCAGGAACAGGAATGCATGGCTGTGCAGGGCCACGATGAGGTGTTCCATGTACAGCCGGCGCTTGAAGATATAGGTGAACTTCAGCAGCAGGGCGAACAGCGGCATCAGTACGAACATGGTCTGCGGCAGCACGTGGAACGTCGAGGCAACCATGCGCTCCCTCGCCTCGGCGCCTTGTTCGCCGCCGTTCTTCATGGCCATCACATTGGCCGCTGCACGGGCGGCAGAGCGAGTGAGGCTGTGATTGAGTGCGTCGGGCAGCCAGCTAATATTTACTGGTTTCGATTCGAAGCCGATGTCCGGGTTGGACTCGGCGGGGATTGGTCGGGCGCCCAGCTCGGACAGGCGATGGTTGGCGTGATCGCGTTCGATCTCGACCAGCTTGTTGAATACCTTGTTGCCAGTCGTCGTGGATTGCCCCGACTGCTGCAACATATCCTTGCGCTCCTGCTCGAAACGCGCTCGCACGTCGCTGGGCGTGAGGTCCTTGGCGAAATTGCCGGTACCGGCGCTGGCCTCCGTCTGGACCTTCATGATGTCCAGGTTGTCCACCGCCAGGTGGCACACGAAGAACGCCAGCAGGGACAGCACGAACATCAGGCGGAACGGCGCCACGTAGCGCTGCCGACGCCCGGCGAAATATTCCATCGTGAGGAAGCCCGGACGCAGGAACAGCGGCGGCAGCGTGTGGAATACGCGGCCGTCCACGTGAAACACCATGTCCAGTGTGTCCTCCACCATGTGATGCATGGGGCGCAGCACGGTATGGATGGACTGTCCGCACTCATGGCAGAACTCACCCTGCATGGGCGCACTGCAATTGGCGCAGTGCACGCCCTCGAACGACACCAGTTCCTTCTTCATGTGTCTCCCCCGAGCGGATCAGCCCGGGATCTTGGCATAAGCCGGTGACAGCGGCAGCTGCCGGCCCGCCCGGATCGCCTGGTTGTGACCCAGGCCCGCCGGAAGGCCCCCGGCATGACTCCTGTAGACTGTCGCCTCCAGGAGTCTCCCCTATGTTGTCTTTACGCCCCGATCGCGCCAGGGTGGCGCACGAGGTCGGCGCCACGGTGCGCCTTGCCCTGCCTCTCATTGCCGCGCAGCTTGCCGCGGTGGGTCCGAACTTCGTGGACGCCGTACTGGCCGGTCACCTCAGCGCGCATGTGCAGGCGGCCGTCACCACGGCCGTCAGCATCTGGGCGCTGGCCCTGGTCAGCGGTCTCGGCATGATGATGGCGGTGCCACCGTCAGTAGCGCAGCTCGATGGCGCCGGCCGCCGCCACGAAGTGGGCGCCGTGTTCGTGCAGGCGCTGTGGCTGGCCTGGGGCATGGGCATCGTCATGTGGTTCCTGGTGCGCAACGCCACACCGATGCTCGACTGGATCGGCGTGGTGCCGACCTTGCGCACCGATGTCATGCACTTCCTGCACGCGATCAGTTGGGCAGGGCCGGCGCTGACCAGCTATTTCGCGCTGCGCGGCCTCTCCGAGGGCCTGTCGATGACGCGCCCCTCGATGTATTTCAGCTTCGGCGGACTGCTGATCCTCGCGCCGCTCGGCTACATCCTGATGTACGGCAAGTTCGGCCTGCCGGCGCTCGGCTCGCTGGGCAGCGGCATCGCCACGGCGACCGTGCTGTGGCTGGAGATGGCGGGCTTTGCGCTGTATGTGGCGCTGCATCCGGCTTACCGCGACCTGGGCCTGCGCGAGGGCATCGCCTGGCCGAAGCCGAAGATGCTGCTGGATCTGCTCAAGATTGGTGGTCCCATGGCGGTGACCCTGCTCGCCGAAGGCGGCCTGTTCGTGGCGGTGGCGCTGGTTATCGCAACCCTGGGCGAGACGGTGGTGGCCAGCCACCAGGTGGCGCTGAGCGTGGCCACGGTGGCCTTCATGATTCCGCTGGGCCTGTCGATGGCCATCACCGTGCGCGTGGGTAATGCAGTGGGCCGCGGGGACGCGCGCGGCGTTCGCTACGCCGGCTTCTGCGGCATCGCGCTGGCGCTGTGCGCGCAGACCGTGTCCTCCTCGGTGATGCTGGGCATCCCGCATCTGCTGGCGCGGCTGTATACCCACGACGCGGCGGTGATCGCGCTGGCCGCGCAGCTGATGCTGCTGGCAGGTTTCTTCCAGTTCTCCGATGGCATCCAGGTCAGTTCCAATGGCGCCTTGCGCGGCCTCAAGGACACCCGCGTGCCGATGGTGATCACCTTGTTCGCCTACTGGGGCGTGGGCATGCCGGTGGGCTGGTGGCTGGGGTTCCGCCAGGGCCTGGGCGCGCGCGGCATGTGGATGGGGCTGATCGCTGGCCTCAGCATGGCGGCGGTGCTCTTGTTCACCCGCTTCTGGCGCAATGCGTTTCGTGAGAAATGGCGAAGGCCGGCCTGACGAGTACCACATGACCTTCGCAGCGCGAAACGCTACGCTGTTGCAGGCCTCCTGAGGAACCTCGCATGACGGAACGTCGCCCCAACGGTTTCTGGGCTTTTCTCCGCGCCCTCGGGCGTGGCATCAACGTGGTCAGGCTGATCATCCTCAACCTGGTCTTCTTCTTCTTCTTCTTCATCCTTGCGCTGCTCGTGCTCGGCGGTTACCTCGGGGCCCGCGGCGCGCGCTATATCCAGAACGACACCGTGCTGGTGATCAGGCCCAAGGGCGAGCTGGTCGAGCAGTACAGCATCGATCCGCTGCAGCGCGCCCTGGCGCGCCTATCCGGCAATGCACCGCGCCAGGTGCAACTGCGCGATCTGGTGGCGGCCATCGACACCGCCGCCAAGGACAACCGCATCTCGCGCATCCTGCTGCTGCCCGATGACCTCGAGGGCGGCGGCTTCGCCGCGCTGCGCGAAGTGGGCGCGGCGCTCGACCGCTTCCGCGCCGCCGGCAAGCCGGTCATCGTGTGGGGCGCGAGCCTGGACCAGGGGCAGTACTACCTCGCCGCGCATGCCGACCGCATCCTGGTCGATCCGCAGGGCGGGGTAATGATCACCGGCCTGGCCAACTACCGGCTGTTCTACAAGGACCTGCTCGACAAGCTCGGCGTGGACGTGCACCTGTTCCGCGTGGGCCAGTTCAAGAGCGCGGCCGAGCCTTACATCCTCAACCACGCCTCGCCGGAAGCCAAGGAAGCGGACAGCTTCTGGATGGGCGGGCTGTGGGACACCTACATCAATGAAGTGGCCAAGCTGCGCAAGCTCGACGCCGCCACCCTGCGCACCGACATCGACAGCCTGCCGGCCCAGATCGCCAGCTCGCGCGGCGACCTCGGCCAGCTTTCACTCGACCAGCACCTGGTCGATGGCCTGGCCACGCCGGCCGAGCTGGAAGCGATGATGCGCAAGGAAGGCGTGCCCGCCGGCAAGAAGGGCGAGAGCTTCCGCCAGGTGTCGCTGCAGAACTATGGCGAGGTCGTTCCCGACGACAGCGCCGGCATCGCGCCCGGCGTGTCGGTGGTGGTGGCCGAAGGCGAGATCTCCGGCGGCAAGCAGCCGCAGGGCGAGGTGGGTGGCGAATCGACCGCCGCGCTGGTGCGCGCCGCGCGCGAGGACAAGCGCACCAAGGCGCTGGTGTTGCGCGTGAACTCGCCGGGCGGCGAGGTCTATGCGGCCGAGCAGATCCGGCGCGAAGTGGCGCTGACCCGTGCGGCCGGCATTCCGGTGGTGGTGTCGATGGGCAACGTGGCCGCCAGTGGCGGTTACTGGATCTCGATGAATGCCGATCGCATCTTCGCCGAGCCGAACACCATCACCGGTTCCATCGGCATCTTCGGCATGGTGCTCACCGTGCCGGGCACGCTCGACAAGCTGGGTGTGCGGAGCGACGGCGTGGGCACCGCGCCGCTGGCCGGCGCGTTCGACATTACCCGTCCGCTGGATCCCAAGGTGGGTCAAGTCATCCAGGCGACCATCGACAAGGGCTATCGCGATTTCGTGGGCCAGGTGGCCAAGGCCCGCGGCAAGGCCTACGACGCCGTCGACACCGTGGCGCAGGGGCGCGTGTGGACCGGCCAGCAGGCGCTGGATCGCGGGCTGGTCGACCAATTGGGCGGCCTGGGCGACGCCATCAGCGAGGCGGCCAGCCGCGCCAAGCTCGGCAAGGCGTATCCGGTGCGTTATGTCGAGGAGCCGCTCGGTGGCCTGGAGCAGTTCCTGATCGGCCTCAACGAGAACGCGATGGTGCAAGCGGCGCAGGTCTATGGCGTGCGCCTGCCGTCTTGGGTCGCGCACATCGACACGCTGGCCCCGGAACTCAAGTTGCTGCGCAGCGCGCAGTCCGGACGGACGAACGTCTACGCGTACTGTTTCTGCTCGCCGCGTTGAGCACCAGAAGCGGGAGCGAGTGAAGAAGAGTGAGTAGCGAGAGCGGCCGGAAGGCTGCTCTCGCTGCTTGCAGTGCTCGTCTTACCCTTCGATGTGGGCGCTGTAGTAGTCGCCCGTGCGCCGCACCTTCACGGGCATGCCGAAGGTGTCCGAAAGCGCGGCGTCGGTCAGGACCTCGTCCTTGTCGCCATGGCGGAGCAGCCGGCCGTCGCGCAACAGGACGACGTGCCTGATCTCCGGCAGGATCTCTTCGATGTGGTGCGTCACCAGCAACAAGGTGGTCCCGTGCCGCGCCAGTTCGCGCAGGCTTTCCAGGAACTGGCGTCGGCTGGCCAGGTCCAGTCCTGCGCAGGGTTCGTCCAGCAGCAGGGCGCGGGGGCGATGCACCAGCGCCCGCGCAATCAGCACGCGGCGCGCCTCGCCAGTGGAAAGACTGGCCATGTGGCGGCCGACCAGGTGTGAGGCGCCAGCCTGCACCAGCGCCTCGTTCGCACGCTCGCGCATGGCGGCGGTGACGCGATGATCGAGCCCGAGCCGCTGGGCGGCGAAGAAGTTCGACAGCACCGCCTCGGTCACTTCCAGCGTGGCGTCGCCGGTGCAGTCCTGCTGCAGCGAGGGCGACACGATGCCAAGCAGGCCGCGCAGCTCCGAAACCTGCCAGCGATCGCGCCCAAACACCCGCATGGCGGCGCGCCCGTCGCCACGCGCAAGCGGATAGAGCTCACGCGTGACCAGACGCACCAGCGTGGACTTGCCGGCGCCGTTGGCGCCGAGGATGGCCGTGTGTTCGCCCGCGCCGATGCGCAGGCTGAAGCGCTCGAGCACCAGGCGATCACCGCGCATCACGCTGGCGTCGTCTATGTCGATCAGGGAGGTGTCGTGAAGGAGGTCGGAAGGATGGGCGTTCATCCACCCACCATGCCCCGTCGCTGCACCCTTGCCAAGACCCTGCAGGAGCGCACGCCGCGCGTGACAGACGTAGCGGTCAGCGTTTGCGCCCCATGATCGCGCAGAGAGTGCTCCTCTATAGATGCGCTGCGAAGCTTATTGCTCCTGCGCCTCGATCTGCTGGCGCTGCTTCTCCGCCTGCTGGTCGACGGTCTTCTGCACGTCGCGGGCGCGTTGCTCGTCCTTCTTCATGTCATCCCACGGCGTGGCCACGCGCGCGGTGCTGGCGGCGGCAGGGTGGGACTCGGGCGCCGGCGGCTTGCCGGAACAGGCGACCAGCGCACACGCGCACCACAACACGGCAAGCCTTTTCATGGATGAGCCTCCCCCGGGAATGGCGCCAGTGTCCCGTGCGGGGCAGCGGCGGGCAAGCGTGGCGCAGGACACGGACAGGCTCTAAGCTCGCGGCATGAATGCACGCATCGACGCCTGGCAGCTGCAAGGCCACACCGCTCTGATCACCGGAGCCAGCAAGGGCATTGGCTACGCCACTGCCCGCGAACTGGCGGGGCTGGGCGCGAACCTGTTGCTGGTGGCGCGCGATGCGGATTACCTCGAACAGGTTCGCGTGGAGTTGCTCGACGACTTCCCGGGCATCGAAGTGCTCGCCTTCGGCGCGGACCTCAGCGAGCAGGAAGAGCGGCTTGCGGTGTTCGACTGGATCGCCGACCTCGCCGCGCCGGTTTCGCTGCTGGTCAACAACGCCGGCGGCAACCATCCTGCCGCCACGCTGGCCTACCGCGAGGACGAGTACCGGGCGATCTTCGAGCAGAACCTGTTCTCGGCTTTCGAGATGTGCCGCCTGGCGCATCCGCAGCTCGTGCAGCACGCGCATGCGGCCATCGTGAACGTGGGCTCGGTGTCCGGCGTGACCCACGTGCGCACCGGCTCTCCGTATGGCATGACCAAGGCCGCCCTGCATCAGCTCACCCGCAACCTGGCTGCCGAGTGGGCCGCCGATGGCATTCGCGTGAACGCGGTGGCGCCGTGGTACATCCGCACCCAGCGCACGGATCCAGCGCTCGCCAACGACGAATACCTCGACGAGGTGCTGGACCGCACGCCGCTGCGGCGCATCGGCGAGCCCGAGGAAGTGGCCGCCGCGATCGCCTTCCTGTGCCTGCCGGCGGCGAGCTATGTCACCGGCCAGGTGCTGGCGGTGGACGGCGGCTTCCTCAACTACGGGTTTTAGTTACCACCACTCGCCGCGCATCAGGTTTTCCACAGCGGATGTGGACCGAGCTGGGGCAAGCCTGTGGATAGATGCGCCAAGTGCCTGCTGGCGCATGCGTTTCATCATCCTGGGCAAATTCGCAGCAGCGCGTCGTGGTTTTTCCACAGGCGATGGGGAAAGGCTGGTGGCAAGCCTGTGGACAACCGCGCGAAGCGCTTGCCTGGCAGGCACTTGCATCCCATTGCGCAAAGAGTGCTCAGCGCTTCAGCAATTGCGCAGCTGGGCGAGCAACTGGGCTTCCCGCTCCTCCAGCGGTGGTCGGTCACTCTTGAACGCGCGCTTGAGCTTGGTTTCGTTCGCGTCGTAGGCGTTGCGCAGGGCGTGGCAGGTTTCCGCGTAGGTGAGCGCGTGGCATTGGTCCTGCACCCAGACGTAGTTGTTGGCGATCAGGCCTGGCCTGATGCGACCGCGGTTGAGCTCGGGCGCCGAGGCGCCGGCGCTGTTGGGCGGTCCATACACGCTCGATAGCGGCAATTGCGAGGCGCCGAGGATGCCGTAAGGCACCTGGTAGGGATCAGGATTGCCGTTTTCGCTGAGATAGTGCTTGCCGTCGGTGGCGCTGATGCAGGTGTACATCACCGGCAGTGGCGTCTCCGGTTCCGCGGGTGGCGGTGGTGGCGCAGGCTCCGCGACGGCGCGGACGGGCGGCGGCGCCGGCGGTGGCGCGATGGTGGGCTGCGATTCGTCGAGCTGCAGCGTCTGCTGGCGCTGGCCGGATGCGCATGGCTTGTCCTGGTAGGACACCCGGCCATCGGCGCCCGTGCATTGGTAGGTGATGGCGGCCGAGGCGGGTGCGCTGGCGATGACCAGCAGGAGCAGGGCGCAAGGTCGGATCATGCGGACACCTCCTGTGGCGGCCCCAACCGCCGTGTTGGCCTGACTCAGAATTCGGCGACGTGTTCCTCGGCGGCGAAGCCCAGCGACACGGCGCCCACGCCGACGTTGACCATGCCGGTGATGCTCATGGGCGCTTCCATCAGCTCCACGCCGCACTCCTCGCAAGCCGTGCGCAGCGCCGTGTAGCCCGGCAGCTTGGCCAGTTCGGACACGTCGCCGCCATAGCTCACGCACACCACCGGCACCAGCAGGCCTGCGTGCACGCGTTGGGCGGCGTAGGCGAACAGGGTCTCGGCGCCGTGCTCGAAGCCGCGGACCTTGCCCACCGGGCTGGTCTCGCCGCGATAGCCGCGTAGCAGCGGCTTGATGTCCAGCGCCGAGCCGAGCATGGCGCTGACCAGGCCCACGCTGCGATCGCCCCGCTTGCGCGCGCGCGCGCGCAGGTAGTAGAGGTCGCGCGGCAGCATGTAGCCGTACGAATTGTTGGCGACGTAGGTGAGGCGTTCGCGGATCGCCGCAGGCGTTTCTCCGGCCTCGATCAGGCGCATGGCTTCGACGATGGCGGGGGCCGAGCCGGCGAACAGGCTGCGTGTGTCGATCACGCGCATCAGGAATGGGCCGGCGACGCCGTGCTTGTCGCGCGCCGCGCGGTAGTTCTTCAGCACCGCGAAGCTGGCCTTGATCACGTGGTCGTTGATGGCGCTGCGGGTGGCGGTGATGGTGAGGCAGAACACGCAGTCCTGCTCCAGCACCAGCTTGTCCAGGAACAGGTGCTGGACGTCCTCGATCGAGCACGGGACGGTCTCGGCCGAGTGGCTGCGGCTGCCCATGTCGCGGTCGAGGAAGCGGTGCAGTTCCACCTGGCTGCGGTCATCCATGAAGACCTCGTCATCGACGCGGATGCTGATCGGCATCACGGCGATGTTGTGCTTCTGCAGGAATGCCTGCGAGACGTCGCAAGCCGCATCGATGGCCAGACCCATCCGCATCGTGTTTCCCCCCCAAGAATGGCGCAGCCAACATAACATGCGTCTCGATGGCTGCCGACCCCTGCCTCCGGCGCGATCGCTGCACGATCGTCATGCACTGCAACATGCACGTGGCATCCATCGATGCTTATCGACGAGGGAGACGTCGACTTGAATCGTCGTGTCGAGCATCCGGATGGCGGGCTCGGGCGTCTCGTCCTGCACGTGGGTAACGAGACCGTCGATGCGTGCGGGTGCGGCCGCTCCATGGCGCACTGCACGACATGAGCCGGCGGTGGCGCGCCTCATCGCCGTGGCGCTCGCTCATGCCATGCGTCAAGCGGGAGAAGCGGGATGCCGCGAGCCCGACGGGTTATCGCGACGACCATCTGGTTACAAATGCAACCGCGCCCTTCGCGAATAGCAGTCCATATATATGCATGCGTACGCGACATATATATATGTGCGCGCCCGGCATCGCTCCGACGCCTGACCGCAGGGCCACGACTTGGTGGCAGCGTCCCCCGGCAAAGGCGAGTACAGCGAAGGCCTGCCGCTCGGGCATGCAGTTGGATGCAGGCATGCGGTCGGTTCGCCGGAGCGGCCACCGTCACGGAACGGCAGGGAAGCTCCACGCAACGGACCCCCTTGTTGGCCGACCGGCCGTGGCGACCCGCTAAGATGCGCGCACTACCTTTGGCATCTTGCCGGCGTGGCGTCGCCGGTAACGCGCAGTGAACGACACGCTGCGCCGACCTCATGGGGTCTTATGAAGGAAAAACACGAGATCGTCTCCAACTGGCTGCCGCGCTATACCGGCACGCCGCTGGAGCAGTTCGGGCAGCACATCCTGCTGACCAATTTCGGCCACTACGTGGATCTGTTCGCCCAATGGCATGGCGTGGAAGTGCAGGGCCGCGACCGGCCCATGCCCAATGCCACCGCCGACGGCATCACCCTGATCAACTTCGGCATGGGCAGCCCCAATGCCGCCACGGTGATGGACCTGCTCAGCGCGATCCGCCCGAAGGCCGCGCTGTTCCTCGGCAAGTGCGGTGGGCTCAAGAAGAAGAACGCGATCGGCGACCTGGTGCTGCCGATCGCCGCCATCCGCGGCGAGGGCACCTCCAACGACTACCTGCTGCCCGAGGTGCCGGCGTTGCCGGCGTTCCAGCTGCAGCGCGGCGTCTCCACCATGATCCGCGACCTCGGCTACGACTACTGGACCGGCACGGTGTACACCACCAACCGGCGCGTGTGGGAGCACGACGAGCAGTTCAAGGACTACCTGCGGCGCACCCGCTGCATGGCCGTGGACATGGAGACGGCCACCATCTTCGCGGCGGGGTTCGCCAACAAGATCCCCTGTGGCGCCCTGCTGCTGGTCTCCGACCAGCCGATGATTCCGGAGGGCGTTAAGACGGAATTAAGCGACCGGACGGTGACGACGCAATTTGTTGAACGCCATATACGCATCGGGATCGAGGCTCTGAAGCTCGTCCGTCGCAATGGACGCAGCGTAAAACACCTGCGTTTCGAGGACGACGCGGCGCTGGACTGATCCGTCGCCAAATCAGCGGCCTGGCCCTCGTGGGGTGCTTCAGGCCGGGCCGCTTTCACTCTGGCTTCACCGGCCTTAAACGATGTTCAGCCTGTCGAGATGAAGGACGGGGTCGCAGGGAGGGGCTTGGAATACCCGATGGGTATCGCAAGAAAATACGATTACTGTCAGGTGATGGTATTTTCTTGCTGTATAGATTTTATTGACTATCTGTAAGTAAAGCGTGATAAATGCGCAGCGCTGTAGACCTTAAGGTCTACCCCTATTTGCTTTGGGTGACTCGGGCGCGGGTTTGAGGCGGGGATCTCTTTCAAACCCAGTCATAAATAAATAACGGGAGGGTGTTCTCATGAAGTTCGGGGAAAACAAACTGTGCACGTCGGTGCGCCTGGCTCTGTCGCTGGGCATGCTCGCCGCTAGCGCCTACGGCACCACAGCTTTCGCGCAGGACGCGCAGTCCAGCACCACGCCGCCGCCGGATCAGGCCAAGAGCAAGACGCTCGAAACGGTCACCGTCACCGGCTCGCTGATTCGCCGCGTGGACGTGGAAACGGCCAGCCCGGTCGTGACCATTGACCGCGCCGCCATTCAGGCCACCGGCAAGCAGACGCTCGGCGACCTGGTGCAGCAGCTGCCGGCGATGACCGGCGGTAACGTCAACCCGCAGACCAACAACGGTGGCGGTACCGGTGGTTCGTCCATCAACCTGCGCGGTCTGGGCTCCAAGCGCACGCTGATCCTGATCGACGGCCAGCGCCTGCTCAGCAAGGACCCGAACGCCATCCCGGCCGATGCCATCGAGCGCATCGAAGTGCTGCCGACCGGCGCTTCGGCGACCTACGGTTCTGACGCCATCGGCGGCGTGGTGAACTTCATCACCCGCAAGAACTACCAGGGCGCCACCTTCACCGCCAACGTCGGCCAGTCCGACCACAATGACGGTGAGCAGAGCGGCTATACGTTCACGTTCGGCCAGACGTCCGACAAGGGCTGCATCATGGCTGGCCTGAACTACAACAAGCAGGACGGCGTCGAGTCGGCCAACCGCGCATTCTCCAAGAACGCGCTGAGCCTGTCCGGCTCGACGGTCAGCATCGGTGGCTCGTCTTCGACCCCGGTCGGCCGCATCCAGATCCCGGGCGTTGACCAGAGCGGCAACATCATCGCGGGTACGCCGGCGGCGACCTTCGGCTGCGACCATGTTTCGCTGAGCGCCGGTGGCAACCCGACGGTGCTGAGCCCGGCGAACTATCACTGCTACAGCGGCAAGGACAAGTACAACTACGCGGCGGTCAACCTGATCATGACCCCGCAGGAGCGCACCGGCGGCTTCATCAACGGTGACTACCACCTCGGCGATCACGTCACCGCCTATGTCGAAGCGGTCTACCAGAAGACCTCGGCCAACTTCCAGCTGGCCCCGGCCGTGTACGGTTCGACCTCGACCGGCGCCTCGGTGGATCCGGCCAATGCGTTCAACGTGTTCGGCCAAGGCGCCGGCTACGGTACGGCCAATGGCCTTGCCTTCTCGCAGCGCCTGACCTCGGCCGGCAACCGCCAAGCGTTCAGCGGCCGCACCGACGCCCAGATCAATACCGGTTTCAAGGGTGACTTCACCGTTTGGGACAAGAACTGGAACTGGGACGTCGGCATGAACTACGGTCACGAGAGCATCGTGACCACCACGGAAGGCCTGGTCGACCAGACCAAGCTGTACACCGGTCCGTCCACCCTCAACGCCGACGGCACGGCGACCTGCCCGGCCGGCGTCGATCCGGTGGCCTGCCAGTTCAATCCGTTCCAGCCCAATGCCACCGCCGCCAGCGCTGCTGCCGTCAGGGCCGCCAGCGTGACGGCGCCGTCCAACAGCTACCTGATCGAGAAGACCTGGCACGCCGGTCTGAGCGGTGAAGTGTTCAACCTGCCGGCAGGCGCCGTGCAGCTGGCTGGTGGCTTCGAGTACCGCACGGAGTACCAGCGCACCGTTCCGGCTCCGCAGTTGGTCATCGATCCGACGACCGGTAGCTGTATCCTGGGCAGCCAGTGCCTGAGCGCGGTGCAGGGTGGTTACAACACCAAGGACCTGTTCGCGGAAGCGTTCTTCCCGATCCTGTCCGGCGTGACGGGCGCCCAGTCGCTGAACGTGACCATCGGCGACCGTTACTCGCGCATCCAGACCTTCGGCAGCACGAACAACTTCAAGTTCGCGATCGAGTGGAAGCCGATCGACGACCTGTTGCTGCGTGGCACGATGGAAGACGTGTTCCGCGCTCCCAGCCTGAGCGAGCTGTATTTCTCGGGTTCGGACGCTCCGCTGATCCACACCGACCCGTGCACGAACTTCGCCGGCGCTCCGGCGGGTTCGCCGCTGGCTCTGGCCTGCCAGAACGTGCCGCCCACCGGTACCTTCCAGAACCAGTACGTTGTGTCGCAGACCCAGGCCAACGCCGTCGTGCAGGGTTCGCGCGTCGCCAACTTCCCGGTCAAGCCGGAGCACGGCAAGTCCTATGACTTCGGCTTCGTGTACAGCCCGTCCTATGTGGCCGGCCTGTCGACGACCGTCGACTTCTGGCGCGTGAACCTCAACGACACGATCACCACGGTGGGTCTGCAGAGCCTGCTTAACCTCTGCGCCGCCGGTTCGACGGTGTACTGCCAGTACATCAACCGCCAGGCGGGTGGTCCGAACGCGGGTCAGCTGAACGTTTCGGTTGAGCCGACCGGCAACCTGGGCAGCCTGAACACCTCCGGTATCGACTGGTCCGCCAACTACAAGCTGCCGCAGTTCTCCTTCGGCCAGTTCAACGTTGGCGTCAACGCGACCTACCTGAAGTACTACGACCAGGTCACCGCACCGGGCGTGGAAGGCAGCGTCACGTACCACAACGCCGGTCACTTCCTGCCGTACGGCTCCGCCGCTTCGGCCGCCTGCCCGGACAACGTCGGCGTCTGCTTGTTCCCGCGCTGGCGCGCCCAGGGCTTCGTGAACTGGCAGCTTGAGAACTGGAGTGCCGAGTGGCGCATGCGCTACATCGGTACCTTCCAGAACGGTGGTCCGGCCGGTTCGCCGCAGGACAGCTTCCCGAACGGTATCTCCGGCACGATCCTCAAGTACCCGTCGACGATCTACAACGACGTGTCGATCGGTTACAACATCACCCCGATCAATACGCGTCTGGACTTCGGCATCAACAACCTGTTCGACAGGCAGCCGCCCATGCTGTACGCGAACAACACGCTGAATGCCAACACCGATCCGAGCGACTTCGACCTGATGGGCCGCTACTTCTGGGCTCGCGTGACGGTCAAGTTCTAAATCGTTGATTTAAGCGTTAACCTTGAGGGCCGCGTGATTCATCACGCGGCCCTTTTTTATGCGTGAAGCCATGGCCTCGAACGAACTCGCGCCGATTGCGGCAGCCATCCAGAGCGGTCAACCGGGGCGTGCCGAACAGCTGAGCCGCGCTGCGCTGATCAACCACCCCGACCATGCAGACCTGAAGCTGATGCTTGCCCTCAGTCTGCATATGCAGCAGCGCCTGGGCGAAGCCTTGCCCGTCTATGCGGAACTGGCGCGAGGTTCCGACAGCAGCGTGCATTGGAACAACTACGCGACCGCCCTGGCGGAGTCGGGCAACCAGGCGGAGTCGGCCAGGGCATTTGCCCGAGCGATCGAGTTGGACCCGGCCAACATCACGCCCAAAAGCCAGCTCGGGCTGCTCTTGATCGACATGCGCGACTATCTGGCGGCGCGCGAGTTGCTGCTCGACGTCGTCAAGGCGCAACCGAATTCACTGGCTGCCCGCGTCGATGCCGCCCGCGCCTGTTGCCTGTGCCAGGACGTGGAAGGCGCGGCGGACCTCCTTCGCCGGTGGCGCCAGTGGGTCCCTCTCAACGACGACAACCTGCAACTGTCCCTGGCGCAGGTGCTGACCCTCAAAGACGAAGTGCCTGACGCCGTCGAGGTGCTGGAGGATCTGCTGGCCCGCTGGCCGCGTCAGTTCGATGTGCGTCTGCTGCTGGCCAACCACTACGAACGGCTCAATCGCCTGGCCGATGCGGATGCCGTGCTTTCGCCATTGCTGCAAGACGGCTCGGGCGCGACGGACATCCAGAGAAACGAGGCCCAGCATGTCCTCGCAACGCTGGCGCTGCGCAGCGGAGACGCCGCCACGGCGCACGATCTGCTGGAGCGTGCCGGGCCCGAGGCGGAGAACAGCTACAGCCACTATTTCCTGTTGGCGTCGGCGCGCGACAAGCTTGGCGACACCGCCGGGACGATGGACGCCCTGCACGTGGCGCATCGCATCGAGGCAGGCGAACGCCGTTTCGACTCTCCCGAATTCTTCACGCCGGGAGCGCCGGCGATGCCGGTGGACGCGCCGCGCGTCAACGCTGAGCAGTTCGCGCGATGGCCCGAGCTGATCGCGCCGGAATTGCACGATTCGCCGATCTTCGTCGTGGGCTTCCCACGCTCGGGCACCACCTTGCTGGAGCAGGTGCTGGACGCGCATCCGGGCCTGCAATCGATGGACGAAAATCCGTTCTTCAACCGGCTCGCCGGCATCCTCGGCAATCATAACCGCCGCATTCTCGATGACCTGAGCGTGCTGCGTCAGTTCGACGTGGATGAATTGCGCAAGCGCTACCACGCGATGGTGGATGAGCGCATTCGTCGAAACTGGGATGCACGCCTGGTCGACAAGAATCCGTTGAACATGCACTGGCTGCCGATGATGCATCGGCTGTTTCCGAAGGCGCGCTACATCCTCGCCATACGCCATCCGTGTGACGTGCTGTTGAGCTGCTACATGCACAGCTTCCGTTCCAGTGCGCTGGCGGCGGCCTGCAGCAACCTCGAGCGGCTCGCCCACGCCTATGTGGAAACCATGCAGCGCTGGCTGGGCGAGGCGGACGTCATGCATCCGTCGGTGATGGTGTCCCGCTACGAGGATCTGGTCGACGAATTCCCGCAACAGGTGGAGCGTATCGCCGCGTTCCTCGAACTGGACGATGCAGCGCCCATGCTCGGCTTCGACCAGCACGCGCGCAGCAAGACGTTCATCGCGACGCCGAGTTACTCGCAGGTGATCGAGCCGATCAATCGCAGGGCGGTGGGGCGCTGGCACAAATATCGCGAGGCGTTCGAACCGTTGCTTCCGATACTCGAACCCATGCTCCAGCACTGGGGCTACAGCACCGACGCGCCGGCCTGAGCCGGCGCAACGCCACCTCAATGTTCCGGCAGCTTGAGCAGTTCCGGCAGGTAGGGCGCATAGTGGCGCCAGCGGCCTGCTGAGCGCGTGTATACCGGCTGGCGCGCCTGCCACGCGCTTGCGGTGCTGATGCTGCCTTCGTGCGGCTGCGCGTTCGCCATTGCTGAAGCCGGCAGGCCCAGCCATGGCAGCAGGTCGCCCAGGGTCTGCTCGGGCGCCTCGACCAGCGCTTCGTAACTCACCGAGCGAACTGCTTCGGGGTAGCGGGCCAGCCAGTGCGCGCCCAGTCGCGCGCAACCGTGGATCACCGCCGCGATGTCGTCGAAGTCGTAGGCGTAGTCGTGCGCGGCGTCGTGGAAGGACTGCGACCACAGCGACAGCGCGGTGTCGCGTGCGCCCCGCGTGCACCACAGCACGCGAGCGTTGGGCCACATCGCCATGATCAGGTCGACGTGCAGCAGGTTGAGCGGTTGCTTGTCGATCAACCAGCGTGCCTGGGCATCGTCCTGCCGCAGGTGCATGGCATACCGCGCAGCGGCATCCTGCAGCGCTTGCCGCTGTCCCGACGGCGTCGACCCGAGTCGCTGGGCCACGACGTCGAGCCAGCCCAGTTCGCCGCGGTTGCACACCTCGGAGTGGCGGGCGAGCAGGCGAGCGAGCAGGGTGGTGCCGGAGCGTGGCGCGCCGACCACGAAGATGGGCGTCCAGTCGGTGGGAGCTTCCAGTGTGACCGCGTTGGTTGGCGCGGCGAGCCGAGCCTCGACACTGCGCTTCCACAGTTTGCGGGACCACTGGCTGTGTGCGTGGACCGAGGCGTTGGCCTGGCGCAACACATCGACTGCGCGGGCGTAGTCGCCGAGGTCGTCGTACGCCTTGCCGAGGGCGAACAACGTGGAGAAGCGAGTGCGCTCGGGAAGTCCGGGGCGCTGCAGCACCTCGCGAAACAGCGCCAGGTCCGGATGCGCCTCGTCGGCATAGCGCTGCAGCCCCGCGAGTCCCAGCGGGATGTTCCAGTTCACCGCATCAGGGTGGTGCGCCAGCGCGTAGCCGTAGCGTTCGCGCACCCGCGCGAACTGCCCGAGCTGGATGGCCAGCATGCCGGCATAGGCGTAGAGGCGCGCATCTTCAGCGCCAGCGGCGATGGCTTCCTCGCAGATGGCGGCGGCGTCTTGCGGCCGCCCATAGTCATCCAGCAACTCGACCGCATCGATGACCGTGTCGGTATCGTGCGGGCCGTGCGCGAACAGCTGCCGCATCACTTCGGCCGCGGCCTGCAGGCGTCCGCGTTCACGCAGGAACCGCGTGAGCAAAAATGCGGCCGCCGCGTCGCCCGGGCGCATCGTCAGCCAGTCGCGCAGCACGGCTTCCGCCTCGGCATGCGCGGCGCGCTGCCAAAGCAGGCCGGCCAGTCCCAGCCGCACGTCCAGCGAATCGGGAAAACGGAGCGCCGCCTGCGAGTACACCGCCAGCGCCGATTCCGCGGCGCCTTGCAGCGTCAGCGCGCGGCCTCGCTCCAGCCAATCGGCCTCAGGCGCCTCGGCCAGCGCGTCCAGTTCACCTTGCCAGCGGGCGGAGTCCGACCCAGTGGGCGTCATGGCGCGTAAGCGGGCAGGCCGAGCGCCTGGCGCAGCGGATCAAGCAGGGCGCCGTAGCGCTGCGAGCGTGCGGTGTCGCGGCGCAGCGGCTGGCGCACCTGGGTGGCGCTGGGCGAGCGCACCTCGCGCTGGTTCTCGTGGAAGTTCAGGCAGGCTTCCTCGAACGGCAGCTGGCAGAACGCCAGCAGTTCGCGGATCTGCTCCTGCGGGTCGGTGACCAGCGCCTCATAGCTGTTTTCCCGCACGAAGCCCGGGTGCAGGGCCGCACTGCGGGACACGCTGCGATCGAAGTCCCGCCAGAACGTGGCCAGGTCCGCGAAGGTGCGCGTGTAACCGTTGTTGGCGTCCAGCTGCTGCCGGTAGCAGGAGAAGCAGGTCTCCAGCGGATCGCGCCGGCAGACCACGATGCGCGCCGCCGGCAGCATGGCGCGGATGGCCCCGATGTAGATCCAGTTGTTCGGCAGCTTGTCGGTGAACACCGGGCGCTCGCGACGCCAGTGCGCGGTGCGTTCCAGATAGCGCTGGCCCAGCCGCCGCCAGTCGGCCGGCTGCATCTCGCTGACCCACTGCGGAAATGGCTTGCCCCGGCGGCGAGACTCCTCGGCCAGCACTTGCGGCATGTCCGGCAACTCACCGGCGCCTTCCACCGACGAGTGCGAGGCAAGGATCTGCTCGACCAGGGTGGAGCCCGAGCGCGGCAGGCTGACGATGAAAATCACCTCGCGTCCCAGTGCCTGCTCCGGCGCGCCATGGGGCGCCGGCTCGAAGGCATCGGAGATGGCCGCGACGCTGGCCGAGAAGGCCGGGGCATTCCACACCAGGTGGCGCCGCGCGACTGCATTGGCCTGTGCCAGGGAGTCCAGCGATTCGGCGTAGCGTCCGGCGTCGTCCAGCGCCTTGGCCAGGGCGAAGCCGATGCCGATCCGGTCGTTCTCGCTGGCTTCGCGGCGCTGGAGAGCGGCGCGCATCTGCGCGATGTCGTTGTCGTCGAAGCGCTGGGTCTTGATGTCCGCCAGGCCCCACCAGGCGATGCCGGCGGTGGGCTGTGCGGCGAGCAGGCGACGGTATTCGGCGGCCGCTTCCTCGACCTTGCCGCGCGTACGCAGCAGATCGGCCAGCAGCGCGCGCGCGCCGGTGTGCGTCGGCGCCAGCGCCACGGCGCGTTGCAGCGCATCGGTGGCCTCCTCGTTGCGCACGCATTTGGTCAGCATCACGCCGAGGTTGTACCAGGCCAGCGCCAGCCCGGGCTGCAGCTCGCAGGTCTGGCGCAGGGCCCGGATGGCGCCTTCGTAGTCGCCGGCCGTGCCGAGCAGCGAGCCCATGGTGTTGTGGTACAGCGCATCCTGCGGCCGCTGCGCCAGCGCGCGCTGCATGGTGCGGATGGCTTCGGGGTGCAGGCCGCGCATGCTGAGGATGCCGGCCTTCATGCGCAGTACTTCGGGGTGCTCGGGATAGGCGGCCAGCGCCTTGGCGAGATGGTGATCCGCCTCATCCACCCGACCGGCGTCCAGCGCCTGTCCGGCGTTCATGACGTACTGGGTGGCGTTGGGTCCCAACCCCTGCAAACGCGGGTTCATCAAGGTGATCGACTCCGGATGGCGTGGCTGCGGCGCATTGTCCCGCGGTAGCGGCGCGTGCGCGCTCGGCCACTCAAAACACGTCTATTATGCCTGCAGCCTCGCCGGGGAACCGGCGATGGTCTCAATCGGGGATGCAACGGGGCGGGGTCGTAGAAAAGGCAATGAACAGCGGGCTTCAAGATGGCGCCATGGCGCTACGCGAGTTGGCGCTCAACGGGTTGCGGCAGGGCAATGTAGTGCTGGCCGAGCAGTACTTCGCGCAGCTGCTGGAGGTGGCGCCCGACGACGTGGAGGCGCTGCAGTTCCTGGCCAGCCGGCATTTCCAGCGCGGCGACGCGTCGCGCGCCATGGCGATGCTGCAAGCGGCGGCCAAGGCCCACCCGGACAACGCCAACACCCTGCACCAGCTGGGCGCGACCCAGATGGCCGCCGGCGACCTGCCGGGCGCCGCGGCCAGCCTGAGGCGTTGCCTGGACCGCGCGCCGGATCATTTCGTGGCGCGCCTTCGGCTGGGCAATGTGCTGGAGCAACTGGGCGACACGCACGGGGCGCTGCTGGCCTACTTCGGCGCGGTCAACACCGCGCAGTCCCAGGGGCGCTGGATGAGCGACGCCACCACGGCAGCCGGCCTGCAGGAGGCGGTGAAGCACGCCATGCGTTTCATCGACGCCGGCCGCCATCGCACCTTTGACGCCGTGCTGGAGCCGCTGCGCCAGCGCTACGGCCGCTCGGAGCTGGCCCGCGTCGAGCAATGCCTGGCCATCTACCTGGGCGCCCAGCCGGCGAACCTGCCCGATCCGCGCCAGAAGCCCAAATTCCTGTATTTCCCGGGCGTTCCCAGCCAGGCGTATTACCCGACGTCGCGTTTCCCCTGGCAGGCGGAGCTGGAGGCCGCGACCGACATGGTGCGCGAGGAGCTGCGCGCGGTGCTGGCCGAGAACGATACGCTGCAGCCCTTCCTTGGCGAGCAGTCGACCGAGCAGCTGGAAGGTTACCTGGGCGCCTCGGGAAGCACGGCGGCGGCCTGGGATGCGTATTTCTTCTACCGCCATGGCGAGCGCTTCGACGAGCACCATGCGCGCTGCCCGCGCACCTCGGCCCTGATCGACTCGCTGCCGCTGGTGCGGATCGCCGATCACGGTCCGGAGATCCTGTTCTCCGTGCTGCGTCCCGGCACCCACATCCTGCCGCATCGCGGCGTCACCAACACGCGCCTGGTCACCCACCTGCCGCTGATCGTGCCGCCCGACTGCGCGATCAACGTGGGCGGCGAGCTGCACGAGTGGAAGGAGGGGCGCTGCGTCACGTTCGACGACACCTTCGAGCACGAGGCATGGAACCGCAGCGACGCGACCCGCGTGATCGTGCTGATGGACAGCTGGAATCCCGACCTGACCGAGGTCGAACGCGTGGCCGTGACCGATCTGGTCGAGGCCATCGGTGTGTTCAACCGCGCCAGCGAAGTGCCGGTGCCGGCCGGCTGAGCACCGGCCACGGTCAGCTTGCCCTGGCCGCCCTGGAGGTATAGGCGAGGCGCAGCCGGGGCGCCGCGGCCGCGCTGCCGCGGCCCTGGCTGTCGCGCCAGCGTCCACGCAGATCGTCGTAGGAGGCCAGGTTGGACTGCATCCAGCGCAGCATCTGCGGGCCGTACAGACGATCCACCTTCTGGTCGGCCTTGCGCACCTGGCCGTTCACCGCGGCCACCTTCCACGGCTCGTGATTCAGGTCGGCGATGGTCTGCTGGCAGGCGTCGTCGACCGGGACCTCGGTAGGCAGATCAAGGAAGGCGCACAGGCGAACCCACTCGGCCTCCGGGTCCTGCACCAGGTCTTCGAGAAACACGAAGTGGTGCTGGGGGCGGCCGATGTGCTTGCCGTGGATTTCCACTGCCCGGTTCCAGCGCCGTGCCCAATGCACGGTGCCGCCGCCGAATACGGAGTCATTCTCGAAGCGCAGGTACGCGTCGGTCAGTGAGGCGAGCACGTCCTGGCCGCGGCGCACCACGTGGACAAAGCGTGCATCGGGCAGCTGCGCCTCGATCTCGTCGATGTACAACAAATGGTTGGGCGTCTTCTCCAGCCACATGTCGCGGCCGGCTTCCTGCGCTGAACGGTCCAGCATCGCCACGAACTGCCGCGCGAGACGCAGGCGAAGCAGTGGGACGCCCAATGGCCGGCGCGATCCCGCCACCAACTGCTCGCGCAGCCCGGCAAAGATTTTTCGCACGCGGCGGCGGGCAAACCCCACCCGGTTGCGCCAGTGGCGCTGTTGCGACTTGGCTCGGGAGTCGCGCCAGCGCCACTCCAGGTCGCCATGGAGCTCCTCGAAGAACCCCGTTTCCGGCAGGGTGAAAATCGCCGGATGCCGCGCCAGCAGGGCCTGGACAATGGTGGTGCCGGAACGTGGACATCCCACGACAAAGGTGCGCCGCATGGCGTCTCTCCATGAACTAGGGGCCGCGGGCATCCCGGCCGGTCAACGTGAAGAACGCGTGATGGTACGTAAGGTTGACGTAATACTACAGCTTCGCGCAAGGTTCGGGCGCCTAGCCGTTCTCGGCTGCCGCCACGCGGCGCCCGGCGCCGGGCAAAACTGGCATGCTGGGCCGCCTTCTCGGCCAGGACATCCACCATGCACGCGCTGACCTTCGACCATTTCGGCCCGGCCGACGTGCTGCGCTGGAACGAGCATCCCGACCCCGCGCCCGGCCCGGGCCAGGTGCTGGTGCGGATGCGCCGGGTGGGGCTGAACTTTGCTGACGTGTACCGCCGCAACGGCAACTATCACCTGGCCGGCGCCGCGCCCTGGGTGCTGGGTTACGAGGGCGCCGGCGTGGTGGAGCGGCCGGTGGCCGGTGACGCGCTGTTTCCCGCCGGCGCCCGCGTGGGCTTCGCCGACATGCCGCATGCCAACGCCGAGCTGGTCGCGGTGGACCGCGACCGCCTGATCGCGCTGCCGGACGACATCAGCGACGACGTCGCCGCGGCGGTGCTGCTGCAGGGGCTCACCGCGCAATACCTAGTCACAGACAGCTTCGCCGTGCGGCCGGACGATGTGGCGGTGGTGCATGCCGCCGCCGGCGGGGTCGGGCTGCTGCTGGTGCAGATGCTAAAGACGCTAGGCGCCGTGGTGCTGGGCGTCGCCTCCAGCGAGGCCCGGCGTGACGCCGTGATCGCGGCCGGCGCCGACGTGGCGGTGGGTTACGGCGAATGGGTAGATGCCGCGCGCGCGCTGAGTGGCGGCCATGGCGCCGATGTGGTCTACGACTCGGTGGGCCGCACCCTGCCGGACAGCCTTGCCGCGGCGCGTATCGGCGGCACGGTGGTGTTCTACGGCATGGCCGCCGGCGATCCGGACCCGGTGGATCCGCGCCTGCTGATGGATCGCTCGCTGACCCTTACCGGCGGTGACCTGTGGAACGTACTGACCGGCCCGGAGGCCCGTCGCGAGCGCGCCAGCGCGCTGTTCGAACAGATCCGCCGGGGCGCGCTGGCCCCACGCATCGCCGCACGCTTCGCGCTGCGCGACGGCGCCCTGGCGCATGCCTTCCTTGAAAGTCGTACCGCGATAGGCAAGGTGTTGCTCACGCTGTCCTAGCGCTCCCCAAGCGGGCAGGGCGGCGTTGCGCCGCTAGCGCGGGTCTTCTTCCCCCTCCAGCGGCATCACGTCGTGGAACACGCCGTAGTCGATGTGGCTCACGCCGTGTTCGTCGTCGTGGACCAGGTCGAGGTAGCGGTGGTTCCAGCGCCACTCGCGCCAGTTCCACTGGTGCCGCGCCAGCATCGCCTGCGAGGTGGTCTCGTCGATGCCTTCGATCGAGAGCAGCAGCATGGCCTCGTTCTCCCGCAGCGACTCGTCAGTCAGACCATGCAGTGGGCTGTGCTCGTCGATCACGTGCATCAGGCTCCAGCTGAGGTTGAACACCGGATGTTGGTCCCGTATCAGCTTGAGGTCGTAGATGCGCCGCATGCGGAAACCTTCCGGCGACACTTCGCGCAGCAGCACGTGCAGCTGCGCCGAGGCGGCGGCGATCACGTTTTGCCGTGCATTGGCGGCGCGGATCATCAGGGTTTGCTGGCCGTGGATGCGGCGGATCACCGGATGCTCGGCGAAGATGATCTTTGCGCGCGGTCGCGAAAAACGCGCAAACACCAGGCCCGTGATCAAGGCGATGCTCAGCATGCCGAGGAAGATCTCCAGCGTGGCTACCATGTGGCCGTAGAACGTCTGCGGGTGCATGTCGCCGTAACCCACCGTGGCCAGCGTCTCCACGCTGAAGAAGAACGCGCCGCTGAATCCGGCTGGATACTGGTTGGCGATCGCGTGGTCGCCCAACTCGTACAGCGCGCCGAACACGGTGTTGGTCGCCAGAAATACGGCTGCGGCCAGGCCGAAAAAGGTGGGCCAGCGAATGGTCAGGGCGACGTGATAGATGTCGTCCCAGAAGCGGCGCATCAGCCCATGGCTGACGAACTGGCGGTCGCCGATGAAGATCGTGCGGGCAGGGCGCTGGAACAGCTGCTGAAACGCTCGGGGCATGGCGCAGGGCATTCCGTGGAGGGTTGCCTGCGCATTCTATCGCGCCGCGCGCGCGCTCAAGCGGCGCGCGAGGCCAGCACGTCGCGCCAGGTCAGGTGCAGGCGCAGGTCGAATTCCTGCTGGTGGTAATCCGGCTGCATGTATTCGCACAGCTGGTAGAACTGCTTGTTGTGCTCGGCTTCCTTCAGGTGCGCCAGTTCGTGCACCACGATCATCTCGAGGAACTCCGGCGCGGTGTCGCGAAACAGCGCGGCGATGCGGATCTCCTTGCGCGCCTTCAGTCGCCCGCCGTGCACGTGCGAGATGGCCGTATGCAGGCCGAGCGCGCGGCCGATGACGTCGAGCTTGCTGTCGTACCACACGCGATCGATGCCCGGCGCATGGCGCAGGTGCTCCTGGCGCAGCGCGTTGACGTAGGCGTATAGCGCCTTGTCGTTCTGGATCGCATGGCGCCCGGGATGGCGCCTGGCCAGGTAGTCGCCAAGCTCATCGCGGTCGATCAGCTGGCGCGCTTTGTCCAGCACGGCCGGGGGATAGCCGCCGAGGTACTTCAGCGGGTTCATGCGGTCGGTGGAGCGTCGTCGAAACCGGTGTAGTCCTCGGGGAACACAGGCGTGCCGTCGCCCTCCAGCGTGAGGATCGCCGCCAGCGCATCGGCTGCCGCCTGCTCGGCCAGCTCCTGCTGGCGGAAGCTGCGGTTCTCGCATACGGCGTAATACACCGGAAAGCCGTGGCGGGCGCGCGGTGTGACCACGATGCAGGCGGCAAAGCGCGAACCCTCGGCGACCGCGGTCGAGCGGGCGATGTAGTCGTCGAAGAGGCGTTCGGTCATGGCGGCGTTCCGCAGGCTGGGGCGCCTATTCTAACCGGCGCCGGTGGCGACCCTACCGTTCGCCTGTGCGACCATGCGCGCCATGCAAGCCCCGCCGCCCCGTCTCGTGCTCGATACCAATGTCGCCCTGGACCTGTTCGTGTTCGAGGATGCCG
The DNA here is from genome assembly GCF_003351225.1 of Dyella solisilvae. Taxonomy (GTDB): domain Bacteria; phylum Pseudomonadota; class Gammaproteobacteria; order Xanthomonadales; family Rhodanobacteraceae; genus Dyella; species Dyella solisilvae. The sequence continues at coordinate 1,593,369 of NZ_QQSY01000001.1, read as the reverse complement.
CCATCGCCGCGCTGCGCGAGGCGTTGGAGCGGGGCCGGGTGGAAGCGGTGGTCGACGAGGCGTGCCGCGCCGAGTGGCTGGCGGTGCTTGAGTACCCGGCGCTGGCGTTGGCGCCCGAGGCGCGCGACTTGGCGCTGGCGACTTTCGATCGATGCACCCGCCTGCTGTCCGCCACGCAACTGTCCGCGCCGGCTGCGGTGAAGCTGCCGCGTTGTGCGGATCCGGATGACCAGAAATTCCTCGAACTGGCGTTGGCGGCCGGGGCGCAGTGGCTGCTCAGCAAGGACAAGGCCGTGTTGAAGCTTGCCCGCCGCACCGCGCGGGAAGGCTGGTTCCAGATCCTGCCCCCGGACGCATGGCTGCCGCCGGCGTGAAGCGCTGGTTCACGCAGGGTTGATCGCACACTGGCGATGCTCGAAGCCCTCGATCGACAGCAGGAGCGCGGCGATGAAGACGATGGCAGGAGCAATGGCGGCGGCGATGGCGGCGGCCGTGCTGGCCGGTTGCGGTGTGGAAGGCAACCACGATTCGATGATCCGCGATGCGGTGGCCAATCGCGTATTCCTCTTCCAGACCCCTGGCGCCGGTGACGCCACGCTGCAGGTCGTGCGCGCCAACGGCTTCTTCGGCGGCGGCTGCTCCAGCCAGATCATGATCGACGACAAGTTCGCCGCGCAGCTGGAAACCGGCGAGCAGGTGGCGTTCAACCTGCCGACCGGTACCCACGTGGTGACGCTGCAGAATTCCGGCGCCTGCCGCAAGCCGGGGGACGACGCACGCGTGGAACTCAGCCTGCAGCCCGGCGAAAGCGCGCTGGCCGAGGTCAACAAGTGGGGTTCGTCGTTGTCGCTCGCCAAGCGCTGAGTGACTGCAAGCCCGGCGTGGGCCGTGTCCGCGCCCGGGCAGGTAGATGCCATGGACATGCTTGAGCCCGTGCAGATCCATTGCCCGTATTGCGGTGAGCCGATGCAGATCCTGGTCGACGCCTCGGTGGACAGCCAGCGCTACATCGAGGACTGCCAGGTTTGCTGCTGCCCGATCGAGGTCGCCGTGGCGATCGACGATGAGGGCGTGCCGCACGTGGACGTCGCCACTGAAAACGACGGGTGAAGCACCAGGGCAACACTGATTAAGTCTCGCCGTCGCCACCCGTCCTGTCTGTGCGCAGGACACAGGGCCGTTGGTGAAGGCAGACTGGCTGTCTGTCGAACCAGCGGACCGAAGTCCTGCGGACAGACAGGACGGGCCCCAATGAATGAAATTCCAAGTGATGGGGTGATGCCTGGAAGGCCGCCCGGCTGCGCCGCACGGCTTGGCAAGACGGCCAGTCTTCCCGGCGCCGCGCGACTCACCCGGCCGGCCTTCCAGGCATCATGACGACGGCGATACTTAATCAGTGTTGCCCTAAATCCGCTGATGCGCCGCGCGCATCGCGCCCGACGGACGCGCCGGGCCGCCCAGTTCACTGGAATCGAGAATGTCCACGCCCAGCTGGTCGTAGCGGATGCGCGTGGGGATGTCCGAATCGGGTGAGACCGGGCGGGTCAGGTCCCACAGCACGTGGGTGCGGTAGCCCAGATCCACCGAGTCCTGCGCCGTCCATAGCACGCACACCTCGCGCGCCAGGCCGCACAGGTAGACCTCGTCCACGCCGCGCTCGCGCAGCCACTCGGCCAGGCCGGTAGTGGGCCGGCGGCCGGCTGGGCCATGGTTCTCGCGGAAGCCGCTATAGGAGTCCACCTGAGGGTCGTCGCCCTTGCGGATCACCTTGTCCACCATCGACCAGTCGATCGCCGGGTGTAGCGCGGCCCCCGTCGTGCCCTGCACGCAATGCGCGGGCCATAGCGTCTGGGCGTGGCCGTGCAGCGGAATGCGTTCGAACGGCTGGCGGCCGGGATGCGCGTCCACGAACGAAACGTGGTTGGCCGGATGCCAGTCCTGGGTGGCCACCACATGGCGGAACTGATGGCTGCGCAGCAGTCGGTCGATGCCGGGCACGATGGCGTCGCCCTCGTGGCAGGCCAGGGCTCCGCCGGGCATGAAATCCGGCTGCACGTCGACAACGATAAGGGCGGCGCGATGGCTGATGGGCAGGCTCATGGTCGCGTCAGGACTCGCAAGAGGTTACGTCTATCAAGTCTAGACGGGTCGAGCCTACGGCGATGTGATGGGTTCGACGGCTGACTTGTAGGGGACACACGGGATTCAGGCTAGGAGAAGTCCTACGCAAGAATCCGTCCCTACGTGCGGGTTGGCATAATGGATGGAAACAACGACAAAGGTGGACAGGGGCATGCCTTACGACCAGTCATGGATGGGATTTGGGCTGACCGGCGCCCTGGAGGCCGGCATCATCGTGGTGGTGGCCGGCGTGGTGGCTTACGGGCTGCTGCACTGGATCGGTCGCGGCCAGGGCTGGAGCCTGGCGCGGGAGCTTGGCCTGGCTTACGTGGCGGCTGTATTGCTCGCCGGCGGGCACGATCTGTGGAACCTCTTCTACTTCAATTACGGGCGGCTGCAGTCGCTGCAGCTGCTGCGACTGCGGCTGGCCGAGGTGCATGACCCGGACAACCTCGGCCTGCGCGTGGTGTTTGAATTCGTGGGCGCGGCCGTCGGCGTCTACCTGGGCTGGCTGCTGTTCGCGCGCCGGCGTCCCACCACCTAAGCCGCGGCTGCCGGTGGTCGATTTCCCCTTTCCCCCGATGTCGTGTTGATGAAGACCGAACCTCAAGCGCAGGCCGGCGGCCTGCCGCTGACCCTGCGCATCGTCCAGATCGTGAGCTTCACGTTCCTGGCCTATCTCGTGATTGGCCTGCAGCTGGCCGTGCTGCCGCCCTTCGTGCATGACGACCTGGGCTACGGCGCCGTGCTGGCGGGGCTGGTGATCAGCACGCAGTACGTCGCCACGCTGTTGAGCCGCGGCTTTGCCGGCCGCACCGCGGACACTGCCGGGCCCAAGCGCACTGCGCTGATCGGCCTGCTCGCCTGCGGCGCCTGTGGTTTGCTGCTGGCGGCCGCGGCGTTGCTGCATGCATGGCCCGCGCTGTCGCTGGCCGTGATGCTGGTGGCGCGCCTGGCTCTCGGCATGGGCGAGAGCTGCGTGGCGACGGGCTGCATCATGTGGGGCATCGGGATCGTGGGCAACGAGCACACCGCCCGAGTGATTTCGTGGAACGGTGTGGCCACCTACGGCGCCTTGGCCGTTGGCGCTCCGCTCGGCGTGCTGCTGGCGCGCGGCGGTGGCTTCGTCATCATCGGCCTCGCCAGCGTGCTGCTGATGGTGACGGCGCTGGTGCTGGCCTGGCGGCGGCCCGCGGTGCATGTGGAAGCTGGCGAACGCCTGCCGATGCGCCACGTATTCGGGCGGGTGGCGCCGTACGGCACAGGTCTGGCGCTGGGCGCCGTGGGTTTCGGCGTGATCGCCACCTTCATCACGCTCTACTACGCCAGCCGTGGCTGGGCCGGCGCGGCGCCCACGCTCAGCGTGTTCGGCATCTGCTTCGTGGGCGTGCGCCTGCTGCTCGGCTGGACCATCGCCGCGTTCGGCGGTTACCGGGTGGCGCTGGTGTCGTTGCTGGTCGAATGCGCGGGCTTGTGGGTGCTGGCCGTGGCGGACCACGTGGCGGTGGCGATGCTTGGCGCGGCGCTCTGCGGCATCGGCTTTTCGCTGGTGTTTCCCTCGCTCGGCGTGGTGGCGGTGGAGCGCGTCAGCGCGAGCAATCGCGGCGCGGCGTTGGCCGCCTATTCGGTGTTCATCGATGTGGCCTTGGGCCTCACCGGTCCGCTCGGCGGCTGGATCGCCTCGGGCGGTCGCTACGGACCGATGTTCGTGGTGGCCGCGGCGTTGGCGCTGGCATCGGCGCTGCTGACCGGCGGTCTGTATATCAGCTACGGAAAATCACGAGGCTGAATTTTCCCGCGGGGACTCTCGAGAACCGCACCTTTGCGCGTCTTGTCCGAGGCTCCCTACAACACCGGATCGAACAGACGCGCCACGTGCATGGCCAGGCGTCGCAGGTAGGGCGCCTTCAGGTACTCCGCCTCGGTTACCTCATGCGCATGCTCGAAATCCTCCTGCAGCATCGCCTCCACCTGGGAAGCGAAATCGCGATCGACACTGAGCGCGCCGATTTCGAAGTTGAGGCGGAACGATCGATTGTCCAGGTTCATGCTGCCGACCGATGCGGTGTCGTCGTCGACCAGCAACACCTTCTCGTGCACGAAGCCGGGCTGGTAGCGGAACACGCGAATGCCTGCGCGCACCGCGTCGTGCGCGTACAGCCCGCTGGCGAGGAACACCGCATGGTGGTCGGGACGCGACGGAATCAGCACACGCACATCCACGCCGCGAAACACCGCCAGCCGCAACGCGGACATCACTGCCTGGTCGGGTACGAAGTAGGGCGTGGTGATCCACAGGCGCCGACGCGCGGCATGGATGGCGGCGACGAAGAACAGCGAGCAGGTTTCCTGCCGGTCGGCCGGGCCGGTGGCGACGATCAGCGTGTGCGCGCTGCCAGGTCCGGGCCGAGCCGGGCGCAGTGGCGGCAAGGCGCCCGTGACCCAGTGCCAGTCTTCGGCAAAGCTGCGTTGAAGGTCGGCCACGGCGGGCCCTTCGATCTCCAGGTGCGTGTCGCGCCATGGCGACAGCGGCGGCTTCATGCCCAGGTACTCGTCGCCCACGTTGAGTCCGCCGACGAAGCCGCGCGTGCCGTCCACCACGACGATCTTGCGGTGGTTGCGGAAGTTGAGCTGGAAGCGGTTGCTGCGCCGCTGGGTGGCGAAGGGATGGATGTGCACGCCGGCGTCCTGCAGCGTCTGTACGAACTGGTGGGGCAGGGCATGGCTGCCAATGCCGTCGTACAGCACGCAGACTTCCACACCGGCGCGCACGCGCTCGAGCAGCACTTGCTGCAATCGCCGTCCGAGCAGGTCGTCGTGAATGATGAAGAACTGCACCAGTACGCAATGGCGCGCTTCGCCGATGACGCGCAGGATGGCGTTGAAGGTGGCCTCGCCATTGACCAGCAGACGCAGCTGCTGGCCCTCGTGAAACTGCGCGCCAAGCATGTGCGCGATCTCGCCGTAGCGGGCGCAGGCGCCGGGCGCCGCAGGCCCCGCCGACAGCTGGGTATTGGCGAGCGTCTGCATCTGTTCGCGGCGCAGGCGATGCAGGTCGACGTAGCCGTGGAAGCGGCTGCGCCCCAGGTACAGATAGGGCACCAGCGTCACGTAAGGCAGCAGCACCAGGCCCAGCGCCCAGGCGAACGCGCCCTGCGGCGTACGGGTGTTCATCACCGCATGCATGGCGGCCAGCACGCCGGCCACGTGCAGCATCACGACGAGTGTGCCGATGAGCGTGGTCAGCACGACGGGCGTCCCGTTCCCGTGGGGCCGATGGCGCGAACGCGTTTCCTCATGCAGTCCTCCCGGCGGCGTGGCTTCAGGTCATCGCGTGGCGCACGGTGTCCAGCACGTCGTGCTCGCGTCGCTGCAGTTCCTGTTGCAGATGATCCACGAATAGCCGGATGCGTGCAGGCAGGTAGCGCCGGCTGGGGTAGATGGCGTAGATGTGCGCGTCGGGCATGATCACCTCGCCCGACAGCGGGACCAGCCGCCCGGCCCGCACGTCTTCGGCGATGTCCCAGGCCGACTTGAAGGCCAGGCCGTGTCCGGCCACGGCCAGGGCGCGCATCAGGTCGCCGTTGTCGCAGGTAATCGAGCCTTCCATGCGCAGCGGGCGCGGTCCCTCCGGCGTCTGCACGATCCACGGCAGGATGCCGTGGCCGGGCCGGTGCAGCATCAGGCAGTCGTGCGCGGAGAGGTCGTCCACGCTGAGGGGGCGGCCGCGCCGCTCCAGGTAGGACGGCGCCGCGCACAGCACGCGGAAATTGTTGGTGAGCAGCCGCGAGACCAGGCGCGAATCGGTCATGGCGCCGCCGCGCACGGCCACGTCCACCCCTTGCTCGAACAGGTCGAGCATGGCGTCGGTATGGGTCAGGCGCAGCGTCAGCCGCGGGTAGGGCGCGACGAAATCGGCGGCGATGGGGCCGATGTACTGGCGCCCCATGTCGACCGAGGCGGACACGTGCAGCTGCCCGCGCACCTCCTGCTGGCCCTGGCCCACCGCTGCGTTGGCGTCGTCCACGTCGGCGAGGATCGCCAGGCAGCGCTCGAAGTAGATGCTGCCTTCGGCGGTCAGCGCCAGCCGGCGCGAACTGCGTTGCAGCAGGCGCACGCCCAGCGCCTGCTCGAGCCGGGTCAGGCGCTTGCTGGCGGCCGCCGGCGACAGGCTGAGCTCCCGCCCGGCGGCCGAGAGGCTGCCGTCGGTGACCGCGCGGACGAACAGCCGCATGTCTTCAAAATCAATCATCTTTAACTTTCTGGAAAAGATGCCTCTCTAGTTTGCTCAATTCACTGGAGCTGAGACAAGGTGCAAAGTGCCGCCCTCTTCCTCCAGGGCCGCTTCCATGCACCCCCAGTCTCCCCGAGAGGCCGCCAACGGCATTTCCGCCCCAGTGGCACAGGCTTCGTCCCGGCTGGCGCTGCTGGCCTTGTCCGTCGCCGCCTTCGCCATCGGCACCACCGAGTTCGTGATCATGGGCTTGCTGCCCGAAGTGGCGGCCGACCTGAAAGTGAGCATCCCTTCGGCGGGCCTGCTGGTGTCCGGCTACGCCCTGGGCGTGGCCGCCGGCGCGCCGGTGCTGGCGGCGCTTACCGCGCGCATGGAACGGCGCAATGCGCTGCTGTTGCTGCTGGGCCTGTTCATCCTCGGCAACGCGCTTTGCGCCGTGGCCCCGAACTACGGCGTGCTGATGGTGGCGCGCGTGGTGGCCGCGTTCTGTCACGGCTCGTTCTTCGGCATCGGCGCGGTGGTCGCCTCGCATCTCGTGCCGCGCGGGCAGGCGGCGCGCGCCATCGCGCTGATGTTCACCGGGCTGACCCTGGCCAATGTGCTCGGTGTACCCTTCGGCACCTTCCTGGGTCAATGGGCCGGCTGGCGAGCCACCTTCATGGCGGTCACCGGGCTGGGCGTGGTCGCCGCCATCGCCGTGTGGCGACTGGTGCCTGCGTCACCCGGGTTGCCCTCGCCGCATATGGGGCGCGAGCTGCGCGTGCTGCGCCAGCCACAGGTGCTGCTGGCGCTGGCCATGACCGTGCTGGGCTTCGGCGGCGTGTTCACCGTGTTCACCTATATCGCGCCGATCCTGCAGCAGGTATCGCAGGTGAGCGCCGGCGCCACCGGCTGGGTGCTGATCCTGTTCGGCGTCGGCACCACGGTCGGCAACATGTTGGGCGGCCGGCTCGCCGACTGGCGCCTGATGCCGTCGCTGAGCGGCGTGCTGGTGGTGCTGTCGCTGGTGATGCTGGCGTTTGCCTGGACCATGCACAGCACCGTGGCCGCGATCGTCACGGTGTTCGTGTGGGGCGTGGCCGCGTTCGCCACCGTGGCGCCTTTGCAGATGCGCGTGGTGCAGCAGGCCAGTGAAGGGCCGCATCTGGCGTCCACCCTCAATATCGCCGCGTTCAATCTTGGCAACGCCATGGGCGCCTTCATCGGCGGCGCCATGATCGACCTCGGGCTTGGCCTGCCGTCCGTCAGCGTCGCGGGCGCGGTGGTGACCCTGCTCGGCTTGCTGGTCACCCTCATCAGCGCCGCGCTGGAACGACGTCGCGCCGAGGCCTCGTCCGTTTGCGTGGCTGGCGCCTGATGCAGGACATGACGCTGAGACCTGGTCTGGTCCATCACGGCGCCTGCGTTGTCCACGCGACTGTTCGATGACGTTTGGCGGCGCAGAATCCCTTCCCTGACTGCTTCGACCTTGTCCCCGGAGACCTGCATGAAAGCCGTTGCCTATCGACACATCCTGCCCATCAGCGATCCGAACAGCCTGCTCGACGTCGAACTGCCCACGCCGGTGGCGCAGGGGCGGGACCTGCTGGTGAAGGTGGAGGCCATTTCGGTCAACCCAGTCGACACCAAGGTGCGCAAGCGCGCCGACCCGCAGGGCGCCGACAAGGTGCTCGGTTGGGATGCGGCTGGCGTCGTGACGGCCGTGGGTGGTGACGTCACCTTGTTCAAGCCAGGCGACCGGGTCTTCTACGCCGGAGCGATCGACCGCGCAGGCAGCAATGCCGAGTATCAACTCGTCGACGAGCGCATCGTGGGGCGCATGCCGTCCACGCTCGATGTTGTGCATGCCGCGGCGATGCCGCTCACTACCATCACCGCGTGGGAACTGTTGTTCGATCGGCTTGGCGTGCCGCGCGGAAGCACCGCGCGCAGTGGCGTCATCCTGGTGGTCGGCGGCGCCGGAGGCGTGGGCTCGATGGCGATCCAGCTGGCGCGTCGACTGACCAACTTCACTGTAATCGGCACGGCTTCGCGCGACGACAGTCGACACTGGGTGCAGGAGATGGGCGCGCATCACGTGGTCGACCATCGCGGTGACCTGGTGGCCGCGGTCAAGGCGGTGTCACCGCAGGGCATCGACTATGCGCTGAGCCTGACGCACACCGATCAGCACTTCGTCGCGCTCACCGAACTGCTCAAGCCGCAGGGCAAGCTCGGCCTGATCGACGACCCGGCTTCGCCGCCAGACATCCGCCTGCTCAAGGCCAAGAGCCAGTCATTGCATTGGGAGTCGATGTTCACGCGCTCGCTGTTCCACACCGAAGACATGCAGGCGCAGCACCAGTTACTCAACGAGGCTGCGGACCTCGTCGACGCCGGCGTGCTGCGCAGCACGCTGCGGGAGAACCTCGGGACCATCAACGCGGCGAACCTGCGTCGCGCGCACGCGCAGCTGGAAAGCGCCAGCACCATCGGCAAGCTGGTGCTGAGCGGTTTCGAATAAGACGAAAAGCAGAAGTGAGGGGTTGGAAGTTGGAGTGGCTCTCTCTCACTCCTCACTTCTCTTCACTCACTTCTTCTGCTTTACCCCTCCAGCAGCCGGTCCGCCAGATGCCGCGCCTGCTGCCGGATTTCCGGCATCGCGGTCGATTCCCACAGCACGCCACGCAGCAGCGTGCCGATGGCGTAGAAGTGCGGCCAGGTGTCGCCGTTGTGCTGCAGGCGGCCTTCCGGCGTGGCCATGCAACCCAGTCCGAGCGCATCGGGCGCCACGTGCTGGTTGGTGGCCAGCTGACGCACCAGCGGGTGGCGCGTGCGCAGTACGTCGGTATTGAGTCCCACAGTCTGGATCACCAGGTCGGCGTCCAGCGTTTCAAACCCATGGCCGTGGGGACGACGAAGGGTCAGATGCAGCTTGCCATCCTCCATCTCCACCGCCTGCAATCGTCCGCGCCGGCGATGCAGACGGCCTGACTGCTCCAGCGCCTGCATCGAGGTCATCACCTGGGGTGGCATGCGATGGCGCACACGCTCCCACGCCCAGCGCGCGTGACGCAGAAAGCGCGAGCGCTCGATCGGTGGCAGCAACGCCCACAGTGATGGTGTATGCGGGCGCAGGCTGTCGATCACGGTGCGCCAGTCTTCGCTGTGCGCCATCGCCTCGCGCAGCAGGCGGAACCAGCTGCGAATGCCCGGTGCGTCGTGCATGGCGGCGATGAGGTCGCTGCCGTCGTCGCTCGGCGCCGAGGCGGCAGGCAGGTGGGGCTCAGGCAGCAGGCCGTGGCGCGAGATCGCTTCGAAACTCGCGTTGGGCCACAGCGCCGCCAGTTCCAGCAGCACGTCGACCGCGGTAAGGCCGAGACCGATGAGCACGACTTTGCGCGGGCTCGGATCGGGTTTGATCGAGGCGAGGAAACGCCACGGATCGGTGACGTACAACCCGCTCTCCAGCGCCGCTTCGCTGACGCCGGCGAGTGGTTGTGGCGGCAGCGCGCCAAGCGCGAGCACGGCCGCGTCGACGCGGCTGTTCTCCTCGCCATGGATCACGGTGACGCCATCGTTCTCCGGCACCAGCGCATCCACCGCGAACGGCAGCACGCGCACGTCATGCCCGGCGCTACGCGCGCGCTCGAGCGCACTCGCCACTTCGGCTTCCAGATAGTCGCCATACAGACGACGCGGCAGGAAATCCGTGCCGGCGATGGTGTGGTCGCCGCGCTGGGCGAAATCGAGAAAACCACGCGGCTTGGCCGCGAACATGCTCATCGACGCGGCGCGCACGTTGAGCAGGTGACGATCCGAACGCGTGCCGTAGGCGACACCGCGCGCCGGCGTGCCACCGCCGGTATACCAGTCCACGTGCAGCGAGTGCGGCGCCTGACGATCCAGCAGTTCGCTCAACAGCGCTGCCGCAGCCGCGCCGCCGCCGATGATGGCGACCCTTCGATACATGCCACTCCCTTAAAAAAGCTGAATTGTCAGACGCGACTCAAGCGTGCAGGCGGCCCGCGATGGCGCTGCGCTGCGGCTTGGCGAGCCATTGGCCGGCGAGTCCGGCTTCTTCGTATGTGAGGTACTGTGCCAGATCGCCACCGTAGACGTGAAGCGTCAGCGCTGTTTCGTGGCGGGACAGATTGCGGCAACGGCGAGCGTAGCGATCGTCCTCATCGAACCAGCTGGCGTCGCCGGGGCCCAGCCAGTTGCGTCCCGCCAGCCGCAGATCGTTGCCGATGCCGTCGTGATCCCACGACTGCACTTCGAGTGCGCCGTGCAGTGCAATCTCCAGGCCCCACAGGCCGCCGTGATTGTGGATGTGCGTGGTGTGATTGGCGGGCCACGCCGTAACCAGCACGCTGATCGACGGTTTGCCACGCCGGGCCACCAGCCAGTGCTCGAAGCCCTGGTTGCGGCTGCGCAGATCGGCGAGGTCGTCCGTCAGCGCGTGACGGTGCCGATGAACTTCGCGTCCCAGGTCCCTCGCCATCGCGGCGAGGTCTGGCTGTCCACTCACGCCATATCCGTATGCAATGTCACGCAGCGCCTTGAGATGTTGCATGTGTCTTGCCATGCGATGCCACTCAACGGAAACCGGCGCGCAGTGGAGCACGCGCTTCGTTAAAGTCCCGTAACCCGTCTGCATTGTCGCGGCGCATCATCGGCATGACTTTCGCGACATGCGCTCTTGCTCGCAAAAGCGCACGATGCTGTTCGTGAGGCCTTGAAAGTGGCATCGACCGCCTGCATGACGTTCGTTGCACGATGGCCGCCAGACGCAGACCGCAAGGAGGTACGTCATGATCGGAATGAGCGTGCTCTTGATGCTGGTGGTGGGCTTTTGGCTCGCCGCGTTGGTGATCGGCACCATGTTCAAATTGACCTTCGCGCTCATCGGGGGGCTGTTCCATCTGGTGGGCGCGGTGCTTGGCCTGGTGTTCGGTGGCGTGGCCTTGTTGATCATCGCGCCGGTGGTGGCCTTGGCGCTGTTGCCGGTGACCTTGCCAGTGATCCTGCTGGTGGCGGTGATCTGGGCGATCGCGCGCGCAGCACACCGCCCGGCGCCGGCGCCTGCGACGGTGCGCTGATCGAAGAAAGTTGCCGTGGAATGGCCCGACCTGGCGGTCAACGCAGGCCGGGCCTTTCCTTTTGCGGGGTCGTTCGACGCCGCGCGGTTACAGCTGGTTGAGATTGAACGTCACCGGCACCCGCGCCCACGCGCGCACTGCACGTCCGTTGACCATCGCCGGCTGGAACTTCCAGCCGCGCAGCACCTGGTCGTGCGCGCTGCGATCGAGCAGTGCATAGCCGCTGCTTTGTTCAATGTTCACTTCCTGCGGCACGCCTTGCTCGTCAACCAGCACCCGCAGCACCACGGTGCCCTGCATGTGCGTGCGCAACGCCTGTGTCGGGTAGCTGAGCGGCACGGCGCGATAGGCCAGCGTGGCCTCGATCGGCGCGTCGCCTGTGGTTGGCTCTGCGGCGGGCTCGACGGTGGGCGTGACGGGAGGGGCCGCGATGCTGCCCTGATCGTTGAGCGTCACCACGGGAGGCGTGACGGGCGGCGCCACCTGCGTATGCGGCACGGTTTTAGGGGGCGCGATCTTTTCCATCTTGATCGCCGGCGGGTCGGGCGCTTTCGGCGGCGGCGTGATCCAGCGGACCTGGGTCTGGGTCAGCTGCTGCACTTGTTCCACCCATTGCGGGGCCATGGGGCGCAGCACGGCGACCAGGGCCACCAGGTTGATGGCGATGGCGCCGCTCAGCGCGGCGATGCGAGCTGCATCGGGATGGGCGTGACGGGGTACGGCCAGGCTTGCGGACGACATAGGCGACCTCCTGACGTATCGATGTTGGGTTGTCGCACGGCGCGCCGCGGGGGGGCGCGGTGGGGTTCGAGCCGGTGCGAGTCCAGCCTATGATCGTCAAAAAGGCTTGCGCAAGTGGCCGTATGGAAGGCTATTCTTGGCGGAGTAGCCGGCGGTTCGGTGAAACGGCTTTTTTCAGTGCGCCACCAGCATGGGTACGTCACCGTGCATGAACAGGTGGCGGGTAGTGCCGCCGAGCACCATCTGCGCCAGGCGCGAACGGCTCCAGGCCCCCATCACGATCATGTCGGCGCCTTGCGCGTGCGCGGCGTCCAGCACGGCGGGACCCGCTGCATGGCTCGGGCCAGCATCGATGGTGTCGATGCGCGCGCGGATGCCGTGGCGCTGCAGCCAGTCGACCAGGCCCGGTGGGGGCAGCACCGGCAACAGGTCGGCGTTCATTTCGCTGCCATCGAGTATGTGGACTTCCTCGGCTTTCTGCAGGATCGGCACCGCCGCGGCCAACGCCAAGGCGGATTCGCGGCTGCCGTTCCACGCCACCAGCACCTTGGCGCCGATGCTTGCCACGGGCGCCAGGTCGGGCACCACCAGCACCGGCCGCCCGCTGGCGAACACGCTACGCGACACCGAGCCGAAGCCCACCGGCGCATCGCTGCGCTGTTGGCTGCGCTCCATCACCACGAAGTCGTAGCCTGACGCGGCCTGACTCACCGTCTGTACCGTGTCGCCCTGGCTTACCCGCCAGACGCCGGTGAGGCCATGCGTCTCGAGCGTTTGTCGCCAGACGCCCTCGTGCGCCTGCGCCTCGGCGACGCGGCGCTGGGTTTCCTCCAGCTGCACGGGCACGGCTTCCGGAAGACTGAAGGCGGTGGCTGGCAGGTCCGCCACGTAAAGCGCATCAAGGCGCGCGCCTAGACGCAGGGCGAGGCCCAATGCGGCGCGGGGCGCGGCGACAGCCAGGTCGAGATGGTCCAGATGCAAAAGCAGGTCGATGGTGGTCATCGCACGGGTCTCCTGATTCCTGGTCCGCGTCCAGCTTAGAACCTGCCGCCGATCGGCGTGTAGCCCACGTTGCCGCACGGGGCGTGGGCTGGGAAGATCGGCCCCAAAAAAAAGCCCCGCACAGGGTGGCGGGGCGGTAAGGCCGGACGTCGGGGGAGAGAGAGGGGACGCCCGGGTGTCCCATTCTCTAAGCGACTGGCTTGGCTCCGCGTACATCCGGGGTGAAGGGGGTATTCACGTGGCAGACGGTTCGCGGTTGCCAGAATCAAGTTCTCGCCAGGTGATGGCGAAAGTGGACTCAGGAGGCGGACATGGCGGTATGGAAATACCTGGGCGCGGCGGCGCTGGTGTTGGCCGGGACTGCGGCCACGTCCCCGGCGCGTGCCGGTGACCTCGAGTGCAAGATGAATTTCAGCCTGTCGGGCTGGTCGGTGTTCTACCAGACGGCCACCGGCAGCGGCACCGTCCACTGCAGCAACGGGCAGAGCATGGGCGTGCACATCCGCGTCAAGGGCGGCGGCCTCACCTTCGGCAAGAACGAAATCGACGACGGCGTCGGCAAGTTCTCCGGGATCACCAGCATCAGCGAGATCAAGGGTCACTATGCCGATGCGGGCGTGCATGCCGGCGCGTCCAAGTCCGCCGGCGCCCGCGTGATGACCAAGGGCAATGTCTCGCTTGCGCTCAGCGGCACCGGCAAGGGCTGGGATCTCGGTGTCGCGTTCGGCGCCTTCATCATCGAGTAGGGCTGACGGTGACAGCGCCCCGGCGGCGGCCGGAGAGGGTGAGCGGCCTGAAATCTGACCGGTTCACTTGCATTCGTTGGCGGGGCGGTTAAGGTGCTGGAATCCGTACGCCGCCGTACGCTTAAGTCCCATAAGGAATTCCCCATGTCCGCCACTTCCAGTGCGGCCCTTCCGCGCTATGCCTTCGGCGATGAACTTGCCAGCAGCGTCATCCATGGCATCGGCATCCTGCTCAGCATCGCCGGACTGGCCACGCTGGTGGCGTTCTCCGCGCTGTATGGCGATGTGCGGGCGGTGGTGGCCAGCGCGGTGTTCGGCGCCACGCTGATCCTTTGCTACACGGCATCCACGCTCTATCACTCCGTTTCCGGCCCGCTGGCCAAGCGGGTGCTGCGCACGTTTGACCACATCGCGATTTTCCTGCTGATCGCCGGCACCTATACGCCGTTCACCCTGGTCGCCTTGTCGGGCGCATGGGGCTGGAGCCTGTTCGTGGCGATCTGGACGATGGCGCTGATGGGCAGCGCGCTGGAGCTGGGCCTGCTCAAGCAGTACCGCAAACTCGCGGTGCTGATGTACGTGGGCATGGGCTGGGTCGGCCTGATCGCGTTCAAGCCGCTGTCCGAACACCTGCAGGCTGGCGGCATGACGCTGCTGATCGCCGGCGGCGTCACCTATACGCTGGGCGTGCCGTTCTACCTCTGGCGCAAGATGCCCTACCACCACTCGGTGTGGCACTTCTTCGTGCTTGCGGGCAGCGTGCTGCACTTCCTCGCCGTGCTGCTCTATGTGATTCCCCGCGCGCCGGCGTGAACCCCGCGCTGTCAGCGATGCGACGAGACCTGGAGGACGCCGCCACACATCTGGGGCGTCCCCACGATCTGCGCTTCCACCCGATGTTCGGCGGCTTGATGGCCTACTTCGATGAGAAGCCCTGTGCATGGCTATCGGCGCAGGGCCTGGCGCTCAAGCTCGCCAGCGCCGACGTGGAGTTGCTGCTGACCCACGAGGGCGCCACGCCTTTCCGCAATCGTCCTGATGCGCCGCCCAGCCGCGGCTACGTCATCGTGCCGCCGTCGATTCGCCAGGACACGCCACGGTTCGCCGAGTGGCTGGAACGCAGCGCCAGCGCCGCCGTCGCCCATAAGAAGAGGCCGCGCCCGAAGACGCGGCCCCGTTAGTACGGCGCGCTCGCCGGTTACTTGGTCGACTGCGTTTTCTGCTGCGACGGGATGAACTGGGTACGCACGGCTTCGGCCAGTTGTTCGGGCGGAAGCAGGCCCTGGCCGATCACGAAGTCGTTGAAGGCCTGGCGATTGAAGGCCTTGCCCAGCGCCAGTTCGGCATTCAGGCGCGTCTGCTGCAGGCGCATGTAACCGTAGAAGTACGCCGTGGCCTGGCCGGGACTGTTGAACGTGTAGCGATCCAGTTCCTCCTGGGTCAACGCCTCGGACAGACCCACATCGTTACGCAGCACGTCGTGCGCACGCTCCTTGCTGATCAGGCCCAGGTTGAGCATCGGATCCAGATAGGCACGGGCGGCACGCATCAGGCGGGCCTGCAGCGCCGCGAACTGACCGGACGGCGGCTCGTACGGCAGCATTTCCGACTCGGCATACAGCGCCCAGCCTTCCACGTTGACGCTGTTGAAGGCGAACAGGCTGCGCGCCAGCGATACGCCGCGCTCGACCATCGCCGCGAACTGCAGCTCATGGCCCGGGCGACCCTCATGCGCGGTCAGCGTCCAGGCGGCGGCCTTATAGGTGAAGTCGTCGTAGGAATCGGACTTGTTGCCGCTGGGGTTGCCCATGGTCAGCACGAAGGTGCCCTGTTCGCCATGGTTGTTGACGAGCGGCGGCGGATCCATGTGCGGCGCCGGCACAGCGGCGGTTTCGGCTTCCGAGGCAAGGCGCATCTGCATCTTGCGCTGCGGCAGCGTGATGATGTGCTCGCGGCGGATGGTGTCCTCGATCTTGCCGATGATCTCGTGGTACCACGGCACCACGTCATCCTTGCCCAGCTGCTGCTGCTTGAGCGCCTTCAGCACGTCGCGGTAATCGGTGGACTGGATGCCTTCTTCCTTCGCCACCACCGGCGCCAGCACCTGCATCTCCGAGCGCAGCTCGACGAACTCCAGCTGGGCCTGCTTGATGAGCTCTTCCGGCGGGATGTCGATGCCGACCTGCTTGAGGTTGTAGGCATACAGCGGCTCGGGCAGGCGGAAGTCCATGCGCTCGCGTGGCACGATGGTCGCGCGCACCCAGGTGTCGTAATCCTTCAGCTGGCTATCCATCGCATCGAGCGCGGCCTTGCCCTGCGCGTCGTCGAGCTTGTACTTGGCGAAGAGCTGGCGAATGCCCTGCGCGTAGCGCTGCGTGTTGGAGAGCTTCTGCTCGACCTCGTTCTTGTACGGGCCGATCAGCGCCTTCTCGCCGATGCGCTCCATGGTCTGCGCCTTGGCCAGCTCGACGATCGGCGTGCAGCCCGGCGCCTTACCGACGTAACATTCCAGGCGCTTGAGCGCGGACGGTCGGCGCTTGGCGTCGACATCATCTTTCAGCAGCGCAAACTCGCCCTGGAAGATGGTCTGTCCCACGTCCTGGTAGGGCAGCATGTATTTGTGGTTGAGATCGATGCCTTCGACCTGGTCGTTGACGGTCTTGAGCATGATCTGCAGGTCCTGGCGGACGTTCGGGTCCTTCTCGCCAGCCAGCATCTTGTCCAGCTTGCCCTTGGCGTCGACCAGCGCCGCCCGGAAACGTGCGTCGAGGTCCGGCTTGAGGTCAATCACCTTGTCGTCGTAGCCCGGCACGCCGATCTGCGAGGCGAACTCGGGATTGAAGCGCGCCAGGACATCGAGCAGCACCTTGGCGTCGGTGTTGCTGCGATCGACCCAGGTCGGGGTCTTGGTGTCGGCGTACGCGGATCCGGTGGCTGCGAGCGAGACTGCCAGGGCAAGGGCAAGGCGTTTGGACATGTCGGCTTCCGAGTGGATGTGGCCGCCCAAGCCTAAAGGGCTGGCCTGAGCCCGCGCCATGTGCCGAAGGTCGCGGCCGCGCAGGGTCTAGTCGACCAGCCAGGCAAAGGCGAACAGCCCGATCATCATGAAGGACAGCACCAGCTTCACCAGGACACCGCACAGCAGTCCCAGCCAGGTGGCGGCGCCCACATGGGCCGAGCGAAGCACGCTGGTGCCCGAGGCCAGTTCGCCGATCAGGGCTCCGACGAAGGGGCCTAGCAGCAGGCCGGGAATACCCAGGAACATGCCCACCAGGGTGCCGAGGCCGGCGCCGGTCAGCGCACGCGGGCTGGCGCCCACCCGCTTGGCGCCCAGGGTGGCGGAGACGAAGTCGACGATGATGCCCATGGCGGCCAGCGCGCCGATCACCACCAGCCACACCACGCCCACATGACGGTACTGGTCCACCGCGGCGGCCAGCCAGATGCCGCCGAAGATCATGGGGATGCCCGGTAGCGCGGGCACGATGTTGCCGACAACGCCTCCGATGATCAGCAGGGTGGCGAGCAGGTACAGCGCAATGTCCATCAGTGGCTTCCGGAGCGGCTTGTCGGATGGTGCAGCAGGCGGTGGTCGGATCGGTGACAATAATCCGCCCAGTGGCGAGCCGGCGAGTGCGGGCGGCCCAGCCTGACGGAACGTCTGTGAACACGACCCGCGACACCCTGCTCAAGGCCGACGAACTCGGCCGGATTGAACTGACCGAACGTGGCGGCGTCAGCGTGATCCGCCGCGATATCGGCGCTGCGCGCTGGTGGGCGCGCGCCTTTGCACGTCGCGCCGCGGCGCGCGAGGCCCGTGCGCTGGCCAAGCTGGCCGGCGTCGACGGCGTGCCGAGCCTGCTCGGCTGGAACGGCCACGAGCTGCTGCGCGGCTACATTGCCGGCGCCCCGATGCAGCAGGCGCAGCCGCGCGATCGCGCCTACTACCGTGATGCCTTGCGCCTGCTGGCGGTACTGCACCGACGCGGCATCGTGCACAACGACCTGGCCAAGGAACCGAACTGGCTGGTGCGCAGCGACGGCCGGCCGGCGCTGGTGGATTTCCAGATCGCGTGGACACGCGGTCGGCGCGGCGCCCTGTTCCGGCTGCTTGCGCGAGAGGATCTGCGTCACCTGCTCAAGCACAAGCGCACCTACTGTCCGGAAGCACTCAGTGCGCGCCAGCGCACCATCCTGGACCAGCCCGCGGCGCATTCGCGGCTATGGCGCGCGACCGGCAAGCGCCTGTACAAGCTCATTGCGCGCCGCGTGTTCGGCTACTGGGACAACGAAGGGCAGGGTCGCATCCGCGACTGAGTTCGTTCGCTCCTACTCGGCATGGCTTTGCTCGCTCCGTGCGCCGAAGCGCTCGAGCAGGAAGTCGATCATGCTGCGCAGCTTGGCCGTCGGGCGCCGATCCGGCGCATACAGCAGGTGCATCGGCGTCGCCGGTGGCGCCCAGCCGGGCAATACGGACTCGAGTCGCCCGGCTTCCAGGTCATCGGCCAGCAATACCTCGGGCTGCAGCACGATGCCGGCGTCGTGCAGGGCAGCCACCCGCAGTGCATCGCCGTGGTCGACCGACAGCCGACCGTGCACCGGCACGTCGCAGATCTCGCCATCCGCGCCGGTCAGGCGCCATTGGTCGCGTCGCCGCCAGTTGGACAGGCCCAGGCAGACATGCGTTGAGAGATCCCGTGGATGCTGCGGCGTACCGTGGCGCGCCAGGTAGCCCGGCGAGGCGACCAGCAGCATGCGGTAGGGCAGGAGCGGGCGCGCCACCAGTTGCGGGTCGTCGATGGCGCCGATGCGGATGGCCAGCTCGTAGCCCTCGCCAACCACGTCGACCACGCGGTTATCCAGCGTCAGGTCCACGCTCACGTCCGGGTACCGTTGCAGATAGTCGGTGAGCGCCGGCGTCAGTCGCCGGCTGCCAAAGCTCATCGGCGCCGTCAGGCGCAGGCGGCCGCGAGGCGTGGCCTGCAGTTCGGATGCGCTGGCCTCGGCCAGCTCGACGTCCGCCAACACCTGCTTGCAGCGCTCGTAGTACAGCCGGCCGACTTCAGTCAGCTGCTGGCGGCGGGTGGTGCGATGGAGCAACCGCGCGCCGAGCCGCTGCTCGATGGCGCGGATGTGCTTGCCGGCCATGGTCGGTGACACCCCGCTGGCGTCCGCGGCGGCGCTGAAGCTGCCGCTTTCCACCACGCGCACGAACATCGCCATGCTCGCCAAGGCATCCATGATTCAAAACCCATGGTTTGTAATGGGTCAAATCATGGCACGTTTATCGCCCTGCGGTTTGTGGGGAAACTGCGGACAGCCGGCCCGCCGGGTCGGATCATCCAAGGACCATCCCATGCGACTCCTGCTTGTCGGCGCCAGCGGCACGGTTGGCCAGGCCGTGGCCAATGAACTGGCCCCATATCACGAACTGATCCGGGCCGGCCGTCACTCCGGCGACCTGCGCGTGGACCTGACCGACATGGCCAGCGTCGAGCGCATGTACGAGGCGGCGGGTCCGCTGGACGGCGTCATCACCACCGCCGGCAACGTGCACTTCGGCGAACTGGCGCAGACCACGCCCGCACAATTCAACCTGGGCCTGCAGGACAAGCTCATGGGGCAGGTCAACGTGGTGCTGGCGGGCATCCGCCACCTGCGCGACGGCGGCTCGTTCACTTTGACCAGCGGCATCACCGGCGCCGAGCCGATCCGGCTGGGTGCAAACGCCACCACGGTGAATGCTGCGATCGAAGGCTTCGTGCGCGCCGCCGCCACCGAGTTGCCGCGAGGCCTGCGCATCAATGTGGTGAGCGCGACCCTGCTCACCGAATCGCAGGACGCCTATGGCCCGTATTTCCCGGGCTTCGAGGCGGTGCCGGGCGCGCGGGTGGCGCTGGCTTATCGACGCAGCGTGGAAGGCGTAGGCAGCGGGCGCGTCTACACCGTCTGGCAATAAGCGCATCACTCGGCGCGTAGGAGCGCACCTTGTGCGCTCCTACAGGAAAGACCATTTCTACTTGTCGACGAACGCGCGCTCGATCACGTAGTCGCCGGGCTCGCGAGTGCGCGGGGAAACCTGGAAACCGCGCGCATCGAGCAGGTCGCAGGTGTCGTCCAGCATCTGCGGGCTGCCGCAGAGCATGGCGCGATCGACGGCCGGATCCAGCGGCGGCAGACCGACAGCCGCGCTCATGGCGCCGTTCACGATGGCATCGGTGAGACGGCCCTCGTTGCGGAACGGCTCGCGCGTCACCGTGGGGAAGTAGATCAGCTTCTCGCGAACCAGCTCACCGAGATACTCGTGTTTCGGCAGCTCGTTCTCGATGTAGTCGCGGTAGGCGAGGTCATTGATGTTGCGCACGCCGTGCGCGATCACGATCTTTTCGTAGCGCTCGTAGGTTTCCGGATCGCGCGCCAGGCTCATGAATGGCGCCAGGCCGGTGCCCGTGCCCAGCAGGTAGAGGTGCTTGCCAGGCTTGAGGTCGTTGAGCACCAGCGTGCCGGTCGGCTTGCGGCTGACGATGATCGGATCGCCGGGCTTGAGGTGCTGCAGGCGCGAGGTCAGCGGGCCGTTGGGCACCTTGATGCTGAAGAACTCCAGGTGCTCTTCGTAATTGGCGCTGGCGATCGAATACGCGCGCATCAGCGGGCGGCCGTCCACCTCCAGTCCGATCATCACGAACTGGCCGCTGTCGAAGCGGAAGCCAGGATCGCGCGTCGTGCGGAAACTGAAGAGGCTGTCATTCCAGTGGTGCACGTCGATCACGTGCTCCGTCGCCAATGCCACCATTGCCGGGTACCGTCGTAGATAAGTGAAGCTGCAGGCAACCGCGCCGGCCAGAGGGCCGGAGCCGGACTCGCGTGGGGAGGGCGATGGTCCGCTGCGCCTGACGAGTGCTGCCTTGGGTGCAGCGTATGGGTGCGCATTATGCCATCGGGGGCCGCTTCGTTCATGATCGGGCTCAGGCCGCGGCAAGGCGTCGGCCTGACAGCCAAGTGCTGCCGCGGCGCGGTCTGGCGAGGATCGGGCACACACGGGTCGCGCGCGGCACTCGCTCGGGCTAGAGCGCTGCGTCATCATGACGCGCGACCGGCGCAGCCCGGCGGCGATGCACCACCGAAGCCTGTTTCGTACTGCACGGGAGACTGGGCAATGACGCAGGACGAGGAAGTCCCGGAGATTTCGAAGCATCTGGATCGGCTGGTCCTCCTGTCCGATGGCGTCTTCGCCATCGCCATCACGCTGTCGGCGATCGAGATCCATCCGGAGCTGACGGCCGGCATCACGCTGTGGCAGGCGTGGGGACCGCCGCTGCTGACCTATTTCGTCAGCTTCCTGCTGATCGGCGTGGTGTGGCTGATGCACCGGCGCATGCTGGCCTACCTCCGCCACATTGACGGGCCAGGCACCCTGCTCAACTTGCTGGTGCTGAGTCTCGTGGCGCTGGTGCCGGTGGTGGTGCGCTTTTGGATCACCCATCCCGAGAAGGAAGGCGGCGTACTTGTCTATGCCGTGGCGTTCGCCGTGCTGTACACGTGCCTGGCCCTGTCGTGGGGCTACCTGGCCTTCATCGCGAGGCTGGCGCAGGGGGTGACGCGCGAGGCGGCGATGCAGCTGCTGGCCAAGCAGTGCTTTGTGGTGGCGGCGTTCGCGGCGATGGCGATGTACCAGCTGGGCTGGATGATCCCGGCCGTGCTATTCGCGGTGGCGGCGGTGCCCTTGCGCTGGCTGGCCTGGCGGTACGGACGGGGCGGCGGCCCGGCGCCCTGAGCCAGCCGGTACAATAGGCCGCATGTCAGCCCCCGCCGAATATCCACGCCAGCCGCTGCAAAAGGAGGACTGGCGCCTCACCGTCGCGCCCATGATGGACTGGACCGACCGCCACTGCCGGTATTTCCACCGGTTGCTGTCGCCGCATGCCCGTTTGTATACGGAGATGGTGACCAGCGCTGCGCTCGTGCGCGGCCAGCAGCTGCGCCTGCTCGAACATAGCCAGCAGGAACACCCGGTGGCGCTGCAGCTGGGTGGCAGCGAGCCGACGGAACTGGCGGTGGCGGCGCGCTACGGCGCCGACGCCGGCTACGACGAGATCAACCTCAACGTCGGCTGCCCCTCCGATCGCGTGCAGTCCGGCCGTTTCGGGGCCTGCCTGATGCGCGAGCCGGCCCTGGTGGGCGATTGCGTGAAGGCCATGCGTGACGCGGTGGACGTTCAGGTGACGGTGAAGTGCCGCATCGGCGTGGACGACCAGGACGACTACGCCGACCTGCAGCACTTCACCGAGACCATGCTCGGCGCGGGCGTGGAGGTGCTGGTGGTGCACGCGCGCAAGGCCTGGTTGCAGGGCCTCAGTCCCAAGGAAAATCGCGAGATCCCGCCGCTGGATTACCAGCGGGTGTACCGCCTCAAGCGCGAGTTTCCCGAGTTGGTGGTGGTCATCAACGGCGGCATCACCACGGTGGAGCAGGTGCGCGACCACCTCGCCCAGGTCGATGGCGTGATGCTGGGCCGCGCGGCCTATCACGATCCGTATGTGCTGGCCCGGGTCGAGGCCGAGCTCTACGGGGAGCCGCTCCCCACCCGTGAGGACGTGCTGCTGCGCCTGCGTCCCTACATCGAGGCCGAACTGGCCCGCGGCACGTCGCTCAAGCACATCAGCCGCCACCTGCTGGGCCTTTATCAGGGCGAGCCCGGCGCGCGCGGGTTCCGCCGGCGCCTGAGCGAGGGCGCCCAACTGCCGGGCGCGGGCTGGCCACTGCTTGAACAGGCCGTGGCCCAACCCCGGGTCGCCGCGTGACGGCGCACGTTTGTCCGGTCAATATTCAGGCCAGATTCCATAGTCTGAACGACGATGGCGTATCGCCCCGCAGGTCATCGAGTTTGCTTAACGAAATGAAAACATTCCTGCGCGCCACCCCCCTGCTGCTGATGCTGACGACGGCGGCTGCCGCCGAGGCGGCGCAGTCGGCCGAGCCGGCCATGTCGCTGGAGCAGGCGGTGACCCAGGTGCAGCAGGAAACGGGCGGCAAGGTGTTGTCGGCCACGACCGTGCGTCGTGGACGCAGCTCCTTCGAGCATCGGGTGAAGGTGCTGACGCCCGAGGGGCACGTGCGGGTGGTGACCGTAACCACGGAAGCCAGCAAGCCGGCTACCAACGATTCGACCAAGAACCCGTCCAATGACGGCGAAAGCAACAAGGAGAAACACTGATGCGCATCCTTTTGGTTGAGGACGAGGCGCCGCTGCGCGAAACGCTCGCCGCCCGCCTGAAGCGCGATGGTTTTGCCGTCGATGCAGCCCAGGATGGTGAGGAAGGCATGTATCTCGGTCGTGAGGTGCCGTTCGACCTGGCGATCATCGACCTGGGCCTGCCCAAGATGTCGGGCATGGACCTGATCAAGTCGTTGCGCGAAGCCGGCCAGCGCTACCCGATCCTGATCCTCACCGCCCGCGGCGGCTGGCAGGACAAGGTGGAAGGCCTCAAGCACGGCGCCGACGACTACCTGGTCAAGCCCTTCCACGTCGAGGAGCTGCTGGCGCGCATCAACGCGCTGGTGCGTCGCGCCAGCGGCTGGTCCAAACCGGTGCTCGCCTGTGGCCCGATCAAGCTGGACACCACCGCGCAGACGGTGACGGTGGAAGGCAAGGTGGTCGACCTGACCAGCTACGAATACAAGGTGCTCGAATACCTGATGCTGCATGCGGGTGAGCTGGTCTCCAAGGCCGACCTCACCGAGCACATTTACCAGCAGGACTTCGATCGCGATTCCAACGTGCTGGAGGTCTTCATCGGCCGTCTGCGCAGGAAGCTGGACCCCGAAGGCAACCTCAAGCCCATCGAGACGGTACGTGGACGCGGATACCGCTTTGCCATCCCTCGCAGCGAAGCCGAAGACGAGTGATTCTCCGCCCCCGCGCCGCCCGTTTTCGCTGGCGGCGCGCGCGGCGCTGGCCACTGGCTTCGTGCTGGCGGCGTTCCTGGGCGTGGTGGGCCTGACGCTCACCCGCACCGCTTCGGACAGTGCACTCAAGGGGCTGCAGGATCGCCTGCAGAATTTCGTCGTGGCCTACCTGGCCGGCACCGAAGTGGGCCGCTCGGGCAAGGTGCTGCTGCCCGACACGCCGCCGGACCCGAGCTTCTCACGGCCCGGCTCGGGCCTGTATGCCGTGGCCATCGGCGACAACGGCTTCAAGTGGGAGTCGCCCTCGGCGATCGGCCGTGATTTCAGTTTCCTGCGTCCGCTCGCTCCCGGCGAAGGCCAGTTCGTCGGTCCCGTCGATACGCGCATGGGCCGCCTGTACTACTACACCTATGGCGTGGCGCTCGACACCGCCGAGAAGAAGTCGGTGCATCTCACCTTCATGGTGGCGCAGACCGAAGACCAGCTCGAAGGACGCAATGCGGTATTCCGGCGCAGCCTGATCTTCTGGCTGGCCTCGCTGGGCGTGATGCTGATCCTGCTGCAGCTGCTGTTGCTGCGCTGGAGCCTGACGCCGCTGCGCAAGGTGGCCAACGAGATGTCGCGCGTGGAGCGTGGCGAACGCGACCACCTGGGCGATCAGTACCCGGCCGAGCTCACCGGTCTCACCGAGCGCATCAACGCCTTCATCGACAGCGAGCGCGAGCAGCGCGTTCGCACGCGCAACACGCTGGCCGATCTCGCGCACAGCCTGAAGACGCCGCTGGCGGTGATCCGCTCCAGCCTGGAGAGCGCCCGCGACGAGGCCGGCCAGCGCGACCCGATGCTGGAGCAGGTGCGCAAGATGGATGAACTGGTCGCTTACCAGCTCGCGCGCGCGGCCACCTCGGGCCGCCAGACGTTCGCGGCCACGGCGATCCCGATTGCCGGCCATGCCGAAGACCTGGTGCAGAGCCTGGAGAAGGTCTACGCCGCCAAGAACGTGCTGTGCGAATTCGACATCGACGACAACGCCTCCTTCTACGGCGAGCAGGGCGACCTGCTGGAGATGATGGGCAACCTGCTCGAGAACGCCTTCAAGTGGGCGCGCCATCGGGTCTTGTTGGTGGTGAAGATGCGCCCCGTCGCCGGCCGCCAGCGTCCGGGCCTGTGGCTGAGCGTGGAAGACGATGGCCCCGGCATCGACGACGACAAGATCGATAGCGTGCTGCAGCGTGGCGTGCGCGGCGACGAGCGCGTGCAGGGCCATGGCATCGGCCTGTCGATCGTGCAAGACATCATCCGCGCCTACGGCGGCGAGCTGGTGGTCGACCGCTCCCCCGAATTCAACGGCGCCCGCTTCAGCGTGAAGTTGCCGCCGAGCTAATCCGCCGTCTTGCTCTGGGAGCGCACGCCATGCGCGACCGCGGCGCGGCGGCATCTTCATGCCATTTCGTTATCGCGCCGTCCCGCACGGCGGCATCACCGCTCCATAGGCTTTTCGTGCGCAAGGTGCGCTCCTGCTAGCGAGTGCTTCAACGCGGTGCAGGCGAAGGCCCGTAGTACGCCTCGAGCAAATCCGCCACTTGGGCATCCGCGCGACGCAGCACGCCAGGCTGCGACCAGTGCAGCTCGCTCACTACCGCGAAAAACTCGTCGGCGCCCTCGGCTGCATAGGGATCGATCAGCGTGTCGCGGCCGCGCGCCACCTCGTTGGAGAGGTGGTCGAAGGCGCGCTGGAAGGACACGATCCACTGCCGTCGCGGAATCGATGGCGGCAGCGGCGGCACGCCGTCGGCCGGCCCGTCGAGCATGTCGAGTTTGTGGGCGATCTCGTGCACGACCACGTTGAAGCCATCCCACGGGTGCTCGAGATCCAGCTGCACGTCCGCCAGCGACAGCACCAGCGGGCCGCGCTCCCAGGATTCACCGATCAGAACTTCCTCGCCCTCGCTGACCACGCCGCTGGGTTCGTCGTGGTAGTGGCGCCGCACTTTGAATTCGCCCGGATAGATCAGCACATTGCGCCAGCCGCGCAGCGCCTTGGGGCCTTGCTGCAGCGCCGGGATGCAGGCCTGCATGGCGATCACCACGCGCATGGCGTCGGTAAGTTCGGCGCCGGCCAGCGCATGAAAGCGCTTTCTGGCGAGGAACACGGCCACGAGGCGGCGCAGCTCGTCCTGACGCGCCGACTCGAGGCGTCGCGCCAGGGCGCAGTCAGACAACGCCTGTTGCCAGGGAGCGTCGGCGAGGGGAGGAGGAGTCAGGTAGGCGCTGAAGCGCCGCCACCAGGACGCCGGCACGGCCGGTTACTGGATGGACCCGGGCAGCAGCGATTGCCAGCCGAGGTTGGCGCGGCGATTGCGGGCCGACGGGGCCGGGGCCGCGCTGGGGCAGTTGTCGTTGCTGGAGGACGAAGAGGAGCCCGGCTGCGTGTTGCTTTCGCGCGAGACACCCAGGGCGTCGCCACCGGAACTGCTGTTGCCGGCGCCCTCGTGGCTGCCCATGTTGCCGTCCAGGTTGCGCTGCATGGAGCCCAGATCCTGGCCGTCCGCGTCCATGGCCGATGCAGCACCTACGCCGCCGACGCACAGAACACCAACAATCAAGATCTTTCCGAAGCCCATGGCGGCTCAACCCCTTGATCCGCAAATCAAGCGTTGGATGCTGGCAGAAACGGAGGGCCGATACCAGTGCCATCGCAGGTAGCTGCGGCCCCAAGGCGAGTCCCAGAAGTCATGGGATGGCAAAGTCTCGCGTCCGATGTGAGCGTGGCGCCGGCAGGCTAGAATTGCCGGATGCCTCTCTTCCTCTCCTCGTCCGAACTTTCGATCGTTGGCCGCGGACGCCGCGCCTGTCTCGGCGTGCGCTGATGCAGGCGCAGGAGCTGCTGAACGTGCTGGCGGATGGCCAAACGGTGTCGGGCGCGGCCTTGGCCGAGCGTGCGGGAGTAACCCGGGCCGCCATCTGGAAACAGATCGAAGCGTTGCGCGCCCGCGGCGTGCCGGTGGAGTCGCGCGGCACAGCCGGGTATCAGTTGCCCTGGCCGATCCAGTTGCTGTCCGACACTGCCCTGCGCGCGGCGCTGCCAGCGTCGCTGCGCAAGCGCTTGGGCAAACTGGAACTGCACTGGGAGCTGGACTCAACGTCCAGTGAGATCCAGCGCCGCGCCGCAGATTTGCCTGACCTCACCTTGATCCTCGCCGAGACCCAGTCCGCCGGACGCGGTCGGCGCGGGCGCAGCTGGCTGTCTCCGCCGGGGCTGAACATCTATCTGTCCTGCCTCAAGCGCTTCGACGGCGGCTTTGCGACGCTTTCCGGCCTGTCGCTCGCCGTGGGCGTGATCGTGATGCGCGCACTGGCTTCCCTGGGCCTGCATGGCGCGGGCCTGAAGTGGCCCAACGACGTGCTGAGCGGGCAGGGCAAGTTGGCGGGCATCCTGGTGGAGCTGGCCGGGGAGTATCAGGGGCCGTGCGCCGCCATCATCGGCGTAGGCATCAATGTCCGCCTGACCGCTAGCCTGCATGAACAGGCCGGGCAACCCATCCATGATTTGGCCAGTCTGGCCGGTGGCGTGGCGCCCGACCGCAACCGTGTGGCCGCCGCGCTGATCAGCGCACTGGTTGAAGGGCTGGAGCAGTTCGAGCGCGAGGGGTTCACCCCCTTCGCCGAGGAATACGCGCAGTACGACCTGCTGCGCGGCAAGCCGCTGCGTCTGCAGGGAGCTCTGGGTGAGGTTGATGGCGTCGGGGCCGGCGTGGATGCGCGCGGCGCGTTGCTGCTGCAGACCCGGGAGGGCCTGCGTGCAGTGGACAGCGCCGACGTCACGGTGCGCCGCGCATGAGGTTGCTGCTCGATCTCGGCAATACTCGCCTCAAGTGGGCCTTGCGCGACAGCGACGGCTGGCATGCGCAGGGCGCTGTCGGCTGGAACGAGGACGTCGCGCTGTCCCTGCATGAGGCCTGGCGCGGATTCGACGCGCCGCGGGACGTGTTCGGCGCCTCGGTGGTCGATGGCGCCCGCGAAGCGCAGGTGGCCGCCGTTGTCGCGGCGTGCTTTTCGCGCACTCTTGAGTGGCTGCGCACGCCATCGATGGCTTGCGGGGTCATCAATGCCTATCCCGAGCCTGCGCGACTGGGCGTGGACCGCTTTCTTGCGATGGTGGCCGCGCATGCCGAAGGTCTGGCGCCCTGCGTACTTGCGGGCGCCGGTACGGCGCTGACGCTGGATGCGCTCACGGCCGAAGGTCGCCATCTCGGCGGCCTGATTGCGCCGGGACCGCAACTGATGCAGCAGGCCCTCCTGGGCGCCACCGCGCGCGTGCTGGTCGATCGCCCGGGCGAGGTGCTCGAGGTGGCCGACAACACGCCCGATGCGGTGGCCTCCGGCTGCTGGCAAGCGGCGGCGGCGCTGATCGAACGCTTCGTCGCGCACATGTCGCCCGAGCTCGGCGGCGCGCCGCAGCTGGTGCTGGGCGGCGGCGATGCCGAGGCGTTGCAGCCGCTGCTGTCGATGCCCACCACGCTCAGCCCCGACAGCGTGCTGCGCGGACTCGCCGTGTGGTCCGATGCACACTCACCCTTTGTGCCGGCTCTCTAGAATGCCGGTTCCCGCCGTTTGCCAGTCGGATCAACGATGTTCCTGCGCCTGCTGTTCGTCCTGCTGATTGCCCTCAACATCGCGGTGGGCGCCTGGCTGCTGCTGGGGCAGGACGACGTGCACGGGCGCAGCGCCACCGACCCGGGCGTGCCCACCTTGAAACTGCTGTCGGAGCGGCCGGCGCCGCTTGCCAGCGTGGCGCCGGCAGGCAGCGCCACGACCAGCGTTGCGGCCGCAGCTACCGCAGCAGCTCCGGCCTCGGCGTCCACCGTTGCTTCGACTTCATCGACGCCCGCCACGCCGGCGCCTGTGGAACCGCCTCCGGCCCCGACGCCTCCGCGCCCGACCACCTACACCTGCATGGCGCTGGGCCCGTTCGCCACGCCGATCGATCTGCGCACTGCGCGCAGCGCGCTGAGCAGCCAGACGGCGCGCATGCGCTCGCGCCAGGAACAGACCACCCAGACCACCGGATGGTGGGTCTACCTCCCGGGCGGCGGCAGCCGCGACAAGGCGCTTGAACTGGGGCGTCGCCTCGCCGCGGCCAACGTGGGCGAATACTTCATCGTGAGCACCGGCGACCAGTCCAACACGATCTCGCTGGGCCTGTTCAAGGACCCGGCCAATGCGCGCCGCCGTCGCGACCAGGTCGTGGCCGCCGGCTTCCCGGCACAGATGGCCGAGCGCACCGAGAGCGTGCCCGAATACTGGCTGGACGTAGTGATGGCGGATAACGGCCACAGCGACTGGCGCAGCCGCGTGCACGGGGTCGGTTCCCACAGCACCGGCTGCTTCTGAGCCGCCGCCTTTGGCCTTGGCCCGGGCGAGCCTGCTAGACTTCGTCTCCTTCGCCGGTATAGCTCAGTTGGTAGAGCAACTGATTTGTAATCAGTAGGTCGCGGGTTCGACTCCTGCTGCCGGCACCAAACGATCTTCCGAATCCTTTGATTCCAGGCGCCAAGCCTGGAGGCAAACCATTGGAGCTAGCGCCTGGGCAATCCAGGCGTTTTTCTTTTGGCCAACCGGAAAAATCGACCTACATCCGCGCCGCTTGGCGGCCCTGCCATCGAAATCTACATGGGGCACGTGCTTGTGCTCATGGACCCGGGAGCCGTGCTCGCGGGCCGCATGTAAGGTCGTCATGGCGCCGCCAAGACATCTGCTTTGTTCCCTGGCCATGCAGCCGCGATCGTATCGAGCTACGCCGCCAGGCTCCTGCTGGATGACGCTGCCAATTGGCTGACCATGTCGCGTGGTCGCCAGCAAACGAACCCGGGCGGCGCAACGGATGCCGCATGAGAGGCGATGTGAGAAAGCGTGATGGAGGTCACATTGTGTGATCCATAGGATCAACGTCATTGCCGCGATTCAGCAGGGATGTCATGGCCCCATTTCTACGTCTTGTCTGTTGGCTCCGTAAGCATCAATGGGATAAACCTCAGCCAGGCGTGAGGATCTGCCGACGCTGCAGCGTGGAGCAGCGCCGAGTATGGGATGACTGAAGACTTGGGCGCCTCCGGCAGGTTTCTTCGGCGTCCCGTTTGATCTCAATTTGAGACGTTCATCCGCAGCCGGTCGAGTGATGAGTTCCCGATGCGCACTCTCGAACTCATGCGTCGAGATATTCGCGGAAGACGCCAGGGCGCCGTCACGAGCAGTCGGGCTAATGCTTGGCTCGAGTTCCTGAGGGGGCGACAAGATCAGCTCGCCCAAAGTTGCGCTGTCTTCGTGTGAACTAAGTCAATCGCAACGAGGCTACTCGATTCGCCTTACCCAAGATGGCCGTCCAAACACCGGGCTTCTTCCGCGATTGGCCCGGCATACTTTGTGTAGCGCCGCATCCAGCGGTGCGAGTCGACGATTGCAGGCCAGCATCCTGCCGATGCTGACGAGCACAAGCACCAAAACGGCGGCGCTCCAGCCGGTCGGTTGACGTGGCTGGTTGAGTGAAATGGCAGCGCGGCCGACGTGGAGTCGGTAATGAACGGCACGATTCCGCCGCAAGCGGTCCGCATTGACGCACGTGCATGATCCGAACCATCCGCTAAGCAAACGCAAAGCGGATTTGTCCGACCCTAATGATCCGGGGCGCGGCCCTGCGCGGACTCATGGTTGGCGCCGCGACGCCCTCTCACGTCACTACAGGAATGGACATGTCCAGCGCCACTTACTCACCGTGGATGCGACGCCTCCACTGGATCATCGCCCTGTGCGTCGGCATCGCGTTGCTGCTGATCGAGCTCAAGGGCTGGTTTCCGCGAGGTTCGGCGACGCGGCGCGCGGTGCAGTGGGGACATATCCAGTTTGGTATCGCGGTGCTGGTGTTGATGGCGCCTCGGGTGCTGGTTCGCCTTCGAGCCGCGACGCCGCCGATAACGCCGCCGTCACCGCCATGGCAGATGGTGCTGAGCAAGCTGGTCCATGCGGCCTTGCTGCTGCTGACCGTCGGCATTCCGGTGCTGGGCGTGTCGATGATGTTTGTCTCGGGCAAGCCCTGGAACCTGTTGGGCCTTGCCTTGCCGACCATGACAACGCCCGATTCCACCCTCGCGCATCAACTGAAGGAAGTGCACGAGACCTGTGGAAACGTGCTGATGTGGTTGGCCATCGCGCACGTCGCGGCGGCGCTCTATCACCACTTTGTGCAACGTGATGACACGCTGTTGCGCATGGCCCCGGGCCTGCGCAACCGCTCCCGCTGACTGAAGCAGGAGCTGACGCCAGACCTCAGGCGTTGCGCAGGTCGCGATACGCAGACGCGAGCGGCGCCACGAGGATGGTGAGCATCGGCCCCACCAGCGCGGCGACCAGAACCATCACAGGGCCCAGCACGGACAGCAGCGGCCCGATGTGGGGCAACTGCCCATCGTGGAACAGAGCATGCAGGTGGGGCGGATCGAAGCCGCCAAGTTGCGAATAAATGATCGCGAGAATGACGCCTTCAAGGGTCAAGCCGATGCCGAAGGCGATGATCGCCAGCACGACCATCAAACCGGCCAGTTTCCAGGCATGGTCCCTGGTGAAAGTCCAGGATTCGAACAGCCGGAACTCCCTGTCGACAAACGTCATGACCGGTCCGAGGGAGAGGCGAACCGCTACCCAGATCCACGCGCCCATGGCTGCAACCACGACGCCAGCGATCAGCACGACACGGGTGATGGTGGTCGCTGTCGGGTCCGGTATCAGGCCCGTGAGGAGCCAGACCAGGCCGCCCAGCGCGCCGCCGCCGAGCATCACCCCGAAGATGGCGAACATCATCATCACGCCATAGACGAATAGCGACAGCGCCAGCCAAAGCTCCTGCGTGCCGAGTCGCAGCGCAAAGAAGCGGCGGTTGTCGGGTTCAAGGATGCTGCGGTAGATGGCGCCCACCAGCAGTGCGCGGCCAGCCAGGCCGGTGACGAACATGATGGGGTTGGCCATCATCATCCGGCTCTGCAGCCGAAAGAAGTCGGGTGGCGGTCCGCCTTGGGGGTCGAGGTGCCTGATGCCCGCGAACAGCGATGGCAGCTCGGAGAACATGTAGCCAAATACGCATGCCACCGGGACGAGCGCGATGAGCAGGTAGGCTGCGCTCCATGCGAGGACCGACCCCGGTCGGCGCACGATAAGGTCAAAGCCCGAGCCGATGGCTCTGCTGATGGAGAAATCCGCCACGTTTCGCCCCTGTACGAAAGTGAGTGTTCCGACGCCTTGTCCCCAGACTGCCAGTTGCGCGGGCTTTTTGCAGCCGCCCCCCGGCAAGCCACGACACCCGGAATCTGTCGCCTGCCCTTCAGGCATGGGCGCCGAAGTGAGACCGATGCCCAGGCCGAATTGCCATCCGGCACGGGTAGAATGCCGGGGCTGAAGAGCAGTGAGCCGCACCAGGCGGCCCGCACGGATGACCATGGCGGGCGATGGCGCGCTGTTGTGGCAATTAAAGGCATATTAATCAAGACGTTGATGCGCATTATGGGTTCTGGCTGCCGCACCGCTACGAGGAAATCCGGCAGGCACGGGGGCCTTCTGGCCGTTCTCCTGATGCTGGCCGGCGTGGGCATGGCTATCGCGGCGGATGCGCCGTTGAGCCCCACGCAGCTGGTGGAGCGCCAGCAAGCCGGACAGGCGCCGCTGCTGCTCGATGTACGCCACACCGACGAATACCGCGCCGATCACATTGCCGGTGCGCTCAACATCCCCGTGGAAGAGCTGGGCAGCCGCGCGGGCGCGCTTGGCGTGCCGCACGACCGCGAGATCGTGGTGTACTGCGTGTCTGGGCGGCGCGCGGCCCGGGCGCTGGAAACGCTGCAGTCGATGGGCTACAGCCATGCACGCGTGCTCGATGGCAGCCTCAATGCCTGGCGTGACCAGCATCTTCCGCTGGTGCACGACGGCGTGGCTGCCGCAGGTCAATCTCACTGACGGGTTTTCATGGTCAACAAGTCAATTTCCCTGATTGGCGTTCCCACTGATATCGGCGCCGGCCATCGCGGCGCCTCGATGGGGCCCGAAGCCCTGCGCGTGGCGAACCTCAGCGCCAGGCTGGCCAAGCGCGGCCTGGACGTAGTCGATCGTGGCAATCTGCAAGGGCCGCTCAATCCCTGGCTGCCGCCGCAGGACGGTTATCGGCACCTGCCAGAAGTGCGGGCCTGGAACGAGGCGGTGCATGAGGCCGTGCACGCCGAGCTGGCGCTGGGGCGCTTGCCGATCATGCTTGGTGGCGACCACAGCCTGGCGATCGGTTCGATCAGCGCCGTGGCGCGCTACTGCCGCGAGCAGCGCAAGCAGCTGCGCGTGCTCTGGCTGGACGCACACGCCGACTTCAACACCGCCGAGGTCACGCCCTCCGGCAACATCCACGGCATGCCTGTCGCGTGCCTGTGCGGAAAGGGCCCGAAGGAACTAGTGGAAGTGGGCGGCCACGTGCCCGCCACCACGCCGGACGTGTTCCGCCAGGTCGGCATTCGCTCGGTGGACGAGGCCGAAAAGCGGCTGGTGCGCGAATCGCAGGTGAGCATCTTCGACATGCGCCACATCGACGAGGTGGGCATGAAGCGCACGATGGAAGAGGCGCTGGCCGGCGTGGATGAGAACACGCACCTGCACATCAGCTTCGACGTGGACTTCCTCGATCCGACCATTGCGCCGGGCGTGGGCACCACGGTGCGTGGCGGCCCCAATTACCGCGAAGCACAGCTGTGCATGGAGATGATCGCCGACACCGGCCGCATCGGCTCGATCGACATCGTCGAACTCAATCCCGCGTTCGACAAGAAGAACCAGACGGCGCGGCTGGCGGTGGATCTGGTCGAATCGCTGTTTGGCAAATCCACCCTGATCCGCTGACACTCCCTTTTTTTCAAGCTTCCAAGAACGAGAAACCATGAAGACCCGCGTACTCACTGGCATCACCACCACTGGCACCCCGCATCTGGGTAACTACGTCGGCGCGATCCGCCCGGCGGTGGCGGCGAGCTGGCGTGACGATGTCGACGCGTTCTACTTCATGGCTGACTACCACGCGCTGATCAAGAGCGACAACCCGGAGCGCATCGAGCGCTCGCGTCTGGAAATCGCGGCGACCTGGCTGGCCGCCGGTCTCGATCCGCAGAAGGTGACCTTCTACCGGCAGTCGGACATCCCCGAGATTCCGGAGCTGACCTGGTTCCTCACCTGCGTCACCGCGAAGGGTCTGCTCAACCGCGCGCACGCCTACAAGGCCTCGGTGGACAAGAACACCGAAGCGGGCGAGGACCCGGATGCCGGCATCACCGCGGGCCTGTACATGTATCCCGTGCTGATGGCCGCGGACATCCTCGCCTTCAACGCGAACAAGGTGCCGGTGGGCCGCGACCAGATCCAGCACATCGAGATGGCGCGCGACATCGCGCAGCGCTTCAACCACATCTACGGCCGCGAGTTCTTCGTGCTGCCGGAGGTGGTGATCGAGGAACAGGTGGCGACGTTGCCGGGCCTGGATGGTCGCAAGATGTCCAAGAGTTACGACAACACCATTCCGTTGTTCGCCGGCGGGCAGAAGCACCTGCGCGAGTCGATCATGCGCATCGTCACCGACTCGCGCCTGCCCGGCGAGGCCAAGGATCCGGACAGCTCCTCGCTGTTCACCATTTTCCGCGCGTTCGCCAGCGAGGCCGAATCGGTGGCGTTCCGCCAGGCGCTGGTCGACGGCATCGGCTGGGGCGAGGCCAAGCAGGTCCTGTTCGAGCGCATCGAAGTGGACGTGGCGCCGATGCGCGAAAGCTACGATGCCTTGATGGCGCGTCCCGCAGTGATCGAGGAAATCCTGCAGGAAGGCGCCAAGAAGGCCCGCGCCATCGCCGCGCCCAAGGTGGCTGAGCTGCGTGACGCGATCGGCCTGCGCTCGGGCGTGGCGATCGCGCCGCAGGCCGCCGCCAAGGCGGCGCCGAAGGGGGGCAAGGCGCCGCGCTTTGCGAGTTTCCGTGATACCGATGGCAGCTTCCGCTTCCGCCTGTTCAGCGCTGATGGCGAAGAGCTGCTGCTCTCCAAGTCGTTCGCCGATCCCAAGGCGGCCGGCTCGCTGCAGAAGCGCATCAAGGAGCTGGGCGCCGCCGCGGTGCTGCAGGTGCAGGCGCTCTCGATGGCGCTGGAGCTGGACGGCGAGCACGTCGCGGTTACGCCCACCTACACCGGCGAGCAGGCGCGCGACGAAGCGTTGACCCGCTTGCGCGGTGCATTGGACCAGTTGGCCGCCCAGGAATGAGCGCGGCGCCGCGAGCGGAGTGAACGGACATGCGATATCTCGCCATCGTGTTGCTGCTGCCCTGGCTGCTGATCCTCGCCTGGGCGTATTGGTCCTATCCCAAGAACCTGCTGCGCACACCCACGCGGCGCGCCTTCGACATCGCGGCGCTGCTGCTGGCGGCATTCGGCGCCGTGCAGTGCGCGAACGCAGCCTTCGATACCGCCAGCGTACCTGCCGTCGGCCAGTACGGGCCGCAGAGCGGGGCGATCTGGCAGCAGGTGCTGCCGGCGCTGTGCGGCTATGGGGCCTGCGTGTTGGTATTGGTGCTGGCCATGATCGTGCGCCAGCTGGTATGGCGTTCCCACGCACGTTGATCGGGTAGGGCCCAGAGATGCAAGACACCGCACTGCAGAGTTACCTCCTTCGCCTGTTTGAGCGCCACGACGTCGAGCTTGAGCCCGACGAGGAATGGCTGATGACCGACGGCGACTTTCCGGCCGTGCGCGCCAGCTGGTACGACGGCGCCGATGGCCAGCCTGGACGTCTGGACGTCGATATCGTGCTCAGTGAAGAGCGCCATATCGAAGAGAGCTTCGCTGGCGCCGGTGGCGGCGACTCCGGGTGCCGCCAGGCGCTGGAGGCCTTCGAGCGCAGCGTGTTCCACGTGCTGCTGGCGGCCTGCTGGTACGTCACCGACGATCGCCGGATGCACCTGGAGAGTTGGGACCTGGGCGTGCGCACCTGGGACGTGTTCGTCGGCCCGGTGCAGTCCAGCCACGAGAGCGTCGAGGCGCCGGCCGGCCTGCTGGCGAGCCTGCGGGATGCGCTGCAGAGCGAAGCGCTGAGCGCGGAACTGCATTGGGTGCGCCTGTTCTACCGCCGCGACGAGGACGGCCAGGTCAGTGCGGAAGCCCTGCTGGACAACGCGCCGTGGCCGGCCGGCGACCGCCTGCTGGCGGCGCTGGAGTGGCCCTCTGCCGTGAAGGGCTACAACGTGCGTGGGTTCGTCGCGCTGGATATCCGCGACTACTGAGCGGGATTCCTAGCCATGTGGGGAGGTCTCGTCGGTGGTGGCCGCACGAGACTCCGACCCTTCCCCGAATCGCTCGCGGTAGGCGACCAGCGCCGCCTGCCGCGATGGGTAGTACAGGATGCCGGTGCGTGCCGGTGGCAGCCCTGCCCGGGTCATCCGCGTGACCAACTCCTGGGTGCGGCCCGCGATGACCAACTGGATGCCCTGCGGCTGCAACGCGCGCTGCAATTCATCGATGGCATGCAGCCCGGTGATGTCGTTCTTGGTCATTGAGATGGCGTCGACCACCACCCAGCGCGGCTGTTCCTGGCGACACAGATGCTGGATGCGCCGGCGGAAGTAGTCCGCATTGAAAAAGGTCAGCGGCGATTCGAAGCGGTAGATCAGCAGGCCGGAAATGGCGCGTGCCTGCGGGTAGTGCGCCAGCTCGTAGAAACCATCCTGACCATCGATCAGGCCAAACAGCTGCTCGGTGGGGCGAGTCACCTGCGACAGGAAGCGCAGCAGCGCGATCGTCACCGCCAGCAGGATGCCGGACATCACGCCGAAGAGCACCACGCCGGCCACGGTCATCAGCGCGATCAGGTGCTCGCCGCGGCTGAAGCGGCGCAGTTCGCGCAGCCCACCCAGATCGATCAGGCCGGCCGCGGTGGCCAGCAGGATCGTGCTCAGTGCCGCGTGCGGCAGCATGGCGAGCGCTCCGGTGAGGTACAGCGGCACCAGCAGGATGACCAGGGCGGCCACGATCGACACCAGTCGGCTCTTGCCACCGGAGGTTTCGTTGACCGCCGTGCGTGAGCTGGAGCCGCTGACGGGAAAGCCCTGGCAGGCGGCGCTGGCCAGGTGCGAAAGGCCGAGCGCGAAGAACTCCTGGTCGCCGTCGACGTGGTAGCCGTTCCTGGCGGCGAAGGCGCGGCTGGTGAACATGCCGCTGCTGAACGTGATCAGGGTGAGCGCCCCGGCTGCCGGAACCAGCGTCCCGAGCAAGGCGTGCGGCAACGATGGCGCGACCCACGGCGGCAGGCCGGAGGGCAGGGCGCCCACCATGTCCACGCCCCTGGCGGCGAGACGGAACATCCAGGACGCAAGGCCGGCGCCGGCCAGCGCAATCAACGCGGCGGGTCCGCGTGGCCAGGCCAGCCTGAGACCAAGAAACGCGACCAGCGTTCCAGCCGACAGCAGGGCCGTGGGCCAGTGGATGTGCGCCAGCTGGGCCAGCAGCGAGTGCACCTGCGAGATGGTGTCGCCGCCGCCGAGGGTGATGCCCAGCGCCTTGCCGGACTGGCTGACCAGGATCGTCACGGCGACGCCGTTGAGCAAGCCGATCAGGATCGGTCGCGAGAGGAAATCCGCCAGGAAGCCGAGGTGGAAGCGGCTGGCGACCACGCTCATCACGCCGGTCATCAGGGTCAGCGCCATCGCATAGCCCTGATATTCATCGCTGCCGGGCGCCGCCAGCGGCATCAGGGTGGCGCCGAGCATCGCGCAGGTCGCGGCGTCGGGTCCGACGATCATCTGGCGCGACGAGCCGAACAACGCGTAGACGATCATCGGCAGCACCGCGCTGTACAGGCCGATCAGCGGGCTGAAGCCGGCCAGTTGCGCGTAGGCGATGTTGATCGGCAGCGCCACCGCCGCCACCGACAGCCCTGCCTGCAGATCGGTGCGCAGCCAACCGCGCTGATAGCGCAGCAGTTCCGCCAGTCCCGGTATCAGGCGCTGCAGCAGCGGTTGGGGCATGGCGGCGCCTGTGACGGCGTGGGCCGTCAATCCCAGAGATTGAGGTGGGGCCCGAAGCGGTCGCGCTGCGGTTGCACCACGCAGAATCGATGTCCGCTCGGCGCCTGCATCACCCACCAGCGGTCGCGCACGCAGGCCACCGGCGTGGCGCCAAGCTTCTCCAGCCGCGCCACCTCCGCCTGAAGGTCATCGGTTTCGATGTCCAGGTGCACCCGCGATTCATGCGCCACCCGCTGCAGCAGGATGATCGGCTCATCTTCCGCAGTGGCCAGCTCGGCGTAGCGCCCGTCACCATCCTGGTCCAGCGTCACGATCGCCTTGCCGAGCGCATGGCTCCAGAACGTGGCCGACTCACCGAGGTCCTCGACGTTGCAGTCGATCACGAGGGTGCACAAGCGACTGTGGTGCATGGAAGGCTCCCATCGAAGCGCCATGGCACACCGTATAGCGGCTGGCGGGTCGACGGGCTGTCAAACCGCGTGCCCGACTCGACGCCAGACAGTGGATCGGGCCCGGCGTGTGCCCACGGATCGATGACGTTGGATGTGAGCATCCTGCCTGGCGGGGCAGGCCCGCACGAACACAGTGCATCCGCGATGCGCCTGATCGTCATCTCGCGACCATGTGCCTCAAGAGGGCGAGCGCGCGTGGGTGTAGCTTGCAGCGCCGGAAGGACGATGACGTCCGGGTACGGAACAAGCATGCAAGACACCTTCGATGATCTGCAGACCAGCTATGGACGCTGTCTGCGCCACGGCGGCTTCATTGCCCGCTTCTACGAGATTTTCATGGCGAGCCATGCGGACATCCCCGCCATGTTCCGGCACACCGACTTCAGCGCGCAGTACCTCGCGCTGCGGCGTGGCATCAGCTCGGCCATCGCCTTTGCCGGCGGCAGCACGCTCACAAGGCGCACCATGATCGAGATGGCCAAGGTGCACAGCCGACAAGGCAGGGCGCCGGTGTCGCCCACGCTCTATCCCTATTGGTCAGACAGCCTGCTGCGCGCCATTGCCGAACACGATCCCGAATACGACTTCGCGCTCGAGCAACGCTGGCGCCAGGCGCTGGATCACACGACGGCGTATTTCGTCGCGCATTACTGAGCGAAGGCGACGCACAAAAAAAGCCCCGGACTGGCCGGGGCTCTTCGTGCAACGTCGAACCTCAGTTCGGCAGCGACAGGTCGTCCAGCAGCGCCTTGAGGAAGCGCGCGGCTTCACCGCCGGTGGCGGCGCGATGGTCGAAGGTGAGCGAGATCGGCATGCGGCGATGCACTTCGATGCCGCCCATCACCGCCACCACGTCGTGGCTCAGCTTACCGGCGCCGATGATGGCCACGCACGGCGGCACGACGACCGGCGTGGCGTAGCGACCGGCGAACATGCCGAAGTTGGACAGGCTGATGGTGTAGCCCGAAAGCTCCGACGCCGGGATGGAACGATCTTCCACCGACGTACGCAGGCGCTTGATCGCGGCGCGGATGCCGGCGCCGTCGAGCACGTCGGCGTTGCGCAGGGCCGGCACGAACAGGCCTTCCTCGGTGTCCACGGCGATGCCGATGTCCACGTGCGGGTGCAGCGTGCGGGTGAGGTTCTTGCCGTCGAACCAGGCGTTGAGCGCCGGCACGGTCTTGCATGCCACGACGATGGAACGGATCAGGCGGGCGGTGATGTCCTGCTTGCCGATCCAGGCGTGCAGGTCGGCGTCATCGACCAGCGTGGTGGGCACCACGTTGGCGTGGGCCTCGGCCATCACGCGCGCCATGTTGCGGCGGACACCCTTCAGCTGTTCCGGCTGGCCACTGGCCTGCACGCTCGGCGGGGCCGTGCGCACCGGCTTGCCGGCGAGCGAAGTGGCCGTGCGGGCCGGCTCGGGTTCCGGCAGCTGGGGCGCGAGGTGGCGACCGGCGGAAGCCGGTACGGCGGCGCGTGCCGGGGCGGCGCCCAGCGCGGCGCTGCCGTTGGCGGCGGCGTTCTTCACGTCCTGCATGGTGACGACGCCATCGGCGCCGGTCGGGCGCACGCGGGTCAGGTCGACCTTGAGCTTCTTGGCGAGCGCACGCACCGCCGGCACGGCCTTCACGCCGCCGACGCTGCTGGCCTGCTCCACGTGCACATGGCTGCCGGAGATCATCGCGCCGACCACGGTGCCTTCATCTTCACGATCGGCCGTGCCGTTGCTTTCGATCTCGCCGCCTTCATCGGAAGCGACCACCTTGTGGGCGTCCGGAGTGGCTGCGCCGGCGCCCTTCTTGGGGCCGTGGTGATGGCCGGTGGCTTCGGCCTCGGCGCGCTGCTTGGCGTTCGGATCGGGCTCGAAATCGGCCAGGGCGGCGCCGGTCTCGATGATGTCGCCCGGGGCGCCGTAAAGCTTCTTCACCGTGCCGGTATAGGGCGAGGGCACATCGACCACCGCCTTGGCGGTTTCCATCGAGCACAGCGGTGCATCGAGCTTGATGTAGTCGCCTTCCTTCACGTGCCACTCGACGATGGTTGCGTCGGGCAGGCCTTCGCCGAGGTCGGGCAGGTAGAACGTCTTGATGTCAGCCATGATTCTGATTCCGTGGGACAGGCGGAGAGTTTCATTTTCCGTCATCCCGGCGAAAGCCGGGATCCAGTGCCTTTAAAGTCGCTGGGTCCCGGCTTTCGCCGGGACGACGAGCGAGAAATGCGGTTAGCTGGCGGCCAGGGTGCGCTTGGCGGCTTCCACCACGCGCTCGGTGCTCGGCAGGTACTTCATCTCCAGGCGGAACAGCGGGATGTGCGTGTCGAAACCGGTGACGCGCTCGACCGGGGCCAGCAGGTCATACAGGCACTCCTCGGCGATGCGGGCGGCGATTTCCGCGCCGAAGCCAGCGGTCTTGGGCGCCTCGTGCACGATCACGCAGCGACCGGTCTTCTGCACCGACTCGGCGATGGTGTCGAAGTCCAGCGGGGTCAGCGTGGCCACGTCGATCACTTCGGCGCTGATGCCTTCGGCGGCGAGTTCGTCGGCGGCTTCCAGTGCTTCCTTCACCTGGGCGCCCCAGGTGACGATGGTGACGTCGGTGCCGTCGCGCAGCACGAAGCACACGTCCAGCGGCAGCGCCTCGCCGTCATCGGGCACTTCTTCCTTGTACTGGCGATAGATGCGCTTGGGCTCGAAGAACATCACCGGATCCGGATCGCGGATGGCGGCGAGCAGCAGGCCGTAGGCACGTGCCGGCGAAGACGGCATCACCACGCGCAGGCCCGGGATGTTGGTGAACAGGTGCTCGTTCGCCTCGGAGTGGTGCTCCGGCGCACGGATGCCGCCGCCCCACGGGGCGCGCCACACGGCAGGCACGGTGATGCGACCGCGGGTGCGGTTGCGCAGGCGCGCGGCGTGGCAGGCGATCTGCTCCATCATCGGGTAGATGAAGCCTTCGAACTGGGCTTCGGCCACCGGCTTCATGCCCTGGGCGGCGAGGCCCACGGTGACACCGGCGATGGTGGTTTCGTCCAGCGGCGTGTCGAGCACGCGCAGTTCGCCGAATTTTTCCTGCAGGCCCTGGGTGGCGCGGAACACGCCGCCGTTCACGCCGACGTCTTCGCCCAGCACCACGACGCTTTCGTCGTGAGCCATTTCATACGCGAGAGCCTGGGTGACGGCTTCGATAAGAGTGATCTGTGCCATGACTTAGTGGGCCTTCTTGTCGAGCTGGAGTGCGAGATCGCGCTGCTTGGCGAGATCAGCGGGGACTTCGGCGAAGGTGTAGTCGAACATCGCCGTGACCGGCTGGGTCTTGGTCTCGAGGTAGGCATTCACCTCGTTGTCCATCCACTCGTCGCACTCGTTCTTCCACGCCTCTTCCTTGGCGTCGTCCCACACGCCCTTGGCGACCAGCCAGGCGCGCAGGCGCTTCATCGGCTCCTTCGCCCAGGCGTCCTTCACTTCCTGCTCACCGCGGTAGCGGCGGGCGTCGTCGGCGGTGGTGTGGTCGCTGAGGCGATAGGTGACCAGCTCCAGCACGCTGCCGCCCTCGCCGTTGCGGGCGCGGTCCAGGGCGTCGCCCATGGCCTTGCGCACGGCGATGATGTCGTTGCCATCCACCTGGATGCAGTACAGGCCAGCCGCGATGCCCTTCTGCGCCAGCGTCGGGGCGCCCGACTGGATCTTGCGCGGCACCGAAATGGCCCACTGGTTGTTGACGATGACAGCCACGAGCGGCAGGTTCTGCGCGCCGGCGATGTTGATGGCGCCGTAGAAGTCGCCCTTGGACGAACCACCGTCACCGATAGTGCACACGGCCACGCGCTTCTCGTTGCGGATCTTGAACGCCAGCGCGGAGCCGGCGGCATGCAGGCACTGCGTGGCGATCGGCACCGACCAGGCGAAATCGTGGCGCGCCGGCTCCTTCTGGTAGTCGTTGCCGCGCTCGTCGCCGCCCCAGTACATGTACACCTCGCGCGGCTGCACGCCGCGGTAGAGCTGGGCGCCGTATTCGCGATAGCTGGGCGCGAACACGTCTTCTGGCTTCATGGCGCTGCCGATGCCGACGTGCGCCGCTTCGTGGCCCAGGCAGCTGGCGTAGGTGCCCAGCTTGCCGGTGCGCTGCAGGGCGACCGACTTCGCATCGAACACACGGGTCGACATCATCAGCTTGTACAGCTCGACCATGTGGTCGAGATCCTTGGCGAAGGCAGGCAGATCGTCACGGACCTGCTTGCCGTCCGCGTCGAGATACTGCAGGTATTCGATTTCGAACTTGGCGGCGATGGACACGACTCGCTCCCGGAGTGAGTAATGAAAAAATGGGGTGCGGGGGCGTCGGCGGCCCATCCAGTGGGGCCAGCGGCGGACGTAAAGCCCTGAGCAAGA
Source organism: Dyella solisilvae (assembly GCF_003351225.1). Classification (GTDB taxonomy): domain Bacteria; phylum Pseudomonadota; class Gammaproteobacteria; order Xanthomonadales; family Rhodanobacteraceae; genus Dyella; species Dyella solisilvae. The sequence continues at coordinate 1,550,621 of NZ_QQSY01000001.1, read as the reverse complement.
CCAAAATTGTTACAGGGCCTCATGTTGCGCCGCAAGGCACGGTGCAGCATGCGCACGGGTACGGCGCAGTCTTCGCAAGCGGTTAACATGCGTATTCCACCGCTAGCAGGCAGGCCATGACCACGAACCAGCGCGACCTTGAGGCCGGTATCGAACTCGACCTGAACGGGCGACTGACCTATGGCGGCTATCTGCGGCTGGACCAGCTGCTGACCGCGCAACAACCGTTGAGCGATCCGCCGCATCACGACGAGATGTTGTTCATCGTGCAGCACCAGGTCTCGGAGCTGTGGATGAAGCTGCTCATCCATGAGCTGAAGGCCGCCATCGCCCACCTGCAGCGCGACGAGCTTGATCCCTGCCTGAAAATCCTGGCGCGGGTGAAGCACGTGCAGCGGCAGCTGTTCGAGCAGTGGGCGGTGCTGGAGACGCTGACGCCGTCGGAGTACCTGGAATTTCGCGGCGTGCTGGGCTCGTCTTCGGGCTTCCAGTCGCTGCAGTACCGGCAGATCGAGTTCCTGTTGGGCAACAAGAATGCCCAGATGCTGCAGGTGTTTGCCTATGACCCGGCGGCGCAGGAAGCGTTGCGCGCCGTGCTCGAGGCGCCCAGCCTGTATGACGAGTTCCTGCGCTACCTGGCCCGCCGCGGCCACGCCGTGCCGCAGGAACTGACCGAGCGCGACTGGTCGCAGCCGTACCAGCGCCATCAGGGCCTGCTGCCGGTGTTCAAGCGCATTTACGAAGACCGCATGGCGTTCTGGCCCGAGTACCACATGTGCGAGCAACTGGTGGACATGGAGGGCAGTTTCCAGCTCTGGCGTTTCCGTCACATGAAAACCGTGGAGCGGATTATCGGCCACCGTCGCGGCACGGGCGGTTCCTCCGGCGTGTCCTTCCTCAAGAAGGCGTTGGACCTGGAGTTTTTCCCCGAATTGCTGGATGTGCGTACGGAACTGGGTAGCTGATTCGTCACCATTCCCGATTCCACCACCAGCGCTTGTTCACGCCTCCGAAACGGCGGTTGCCAGCTCACCGTCATTCACGCTTACGCGAAGATGACGAAGAGGCGGCCTCGAGGCCGAGGTCGCGAACAGGCTCCGACATCATTTCCGGCGGCGTACATGGCGCCGCTTCGCTTGCAAAGGGGCATGCATGAGCAACACCACCGAGACCGCACCCGCGTCCACGCCCGACTTCCCGCAGATGCTGGGGCATCCACGACCGCTGTGGATGTTGTTCATGACCGAGTTCTGGGAACGCTTCGCGTTCTACAGCGTGAGCTGGGCGCTGGCCCTGTACATCGTGGCGCACTTCTTCCACGGCGATCCGGCGGGCGAGGCCTGGGCCAGCAAGATCTACGGCGCCTATACCGCGCTGATCTACGCCACCAGCATCTTTGGCGGCTTCGTGGCGGACAAGGTCATCGGCTACCAGCGATCGATCCTGATCGGCGCCCTGGTGATGGCGCTGGGACTGTTCGTGGTGATGCTGCCGAGCAAGGAGCTGTTCCTGCTCGGGCTGGCGATGGTGGTGGTTGGCAACGGCCTGTTCAAGCCAAACATTTCGTCGATGGTCGGCCAGCTCTATGGCCCCAAGGATGAGCGCCGCGACCGCGGTTTCACGCTGTTCTACATGGGCATCAATGGTGGCGCGCTGCTGGCGCCGCTGCTGACCGGCTGGCTGGCCGGTTATTTCACCGACACGCCGACGCAGGAGAACTATCGCATCGTGTTCGCCGCGGCCGGCGTTGGCATGGCGCTGAGCCTGTTGTGGTTCTGGTTTGGCCGTCGCGGCCTGCGCAACGTGGGTCGTCCTGCGCCCGACCAGACCAATCGCATGCGCGTGGTGTGGGTGCTGGTGGGCGTGGCGGTGGCGGTGCCGCTGGTCTATCTGCTGTTGGCGTTCATTGGCGCGAGCGGCCTGCAGTGGTTGCTGAGCCTGTTGTTCGTCGGCGTGGCCGCGATGCTGGTGGTGGAGGCGGTGCGTCATGACCGCGTGCAGCTCGATCGCGTGATCGCGATGCTGATCATCTTCGCCTTCAACATCCTGTTCTGGATGATGTACTTCCAGCTCGGCACCTCGTTCAACTTCCTGGCGGAGAACATGGTCGACCGCCAGATGTTCGGCGGCTGGACGTTCCCCGTGGGCTGGTTCCAGTCGGTGAGCCCGGTGGCGATCATCGTGCTGGCGCCGCTGGTGACGCAGGTGTGGTCGTGGCTGGCGCGGCGCCACAAGGAGCCGTCGATCCCCCGCAAGTTCGGACTGGGCCTGGTGTTCAACGGCCTCGGTTTCACGGCGTTGATGTATGCGCTGACCTATTCGGTCGACAGCCACGGGCTGATCCCGTTCTGGCCGTTGACCGCCTGCTATGTGCTGCAGACCATCGGCGAGCTGTGCCTGTCGCCGATCGGCCTGTCGATGGTGACCAAGCTGGCGCCGCCGCGCGTGGTGGGCGTGGCGATGGGCGGCTGGTTCCTGTCGATGGCGGTGGGAGGCAACCTGTCGGGCCTGCTGGCCGGAGAGATCAGCGGCGAGAGCGGCATGACTGCGGCGTCCGCGCTGGCGGGCTTCACCTTCAGCTTCTGGCTGCTGGCGGGCGCCGGCGTGCTGTTGCTGCTGATTTCCCCGCTGATCAATCGCCTGATGCACGGCGTGCGCTGAGCCTGGGCCGCCGAAACCACCGGCGGTCGCGCCACGGAATGGTGCGCCGCATTTGACGGACGCGGCGGTGGCCGGTTACATCTTTAGAGGCGCAAGAAATTACGAGTGGCGCACGGGCGCCGATCCAGCCTCTATGGAAATTGCATGAGCGACACCACCGCCACCCTCAAGGCGATCCCCGAATACCCCCAGACCATGGGCCATCCGCGACCGTTGTGGATGCTGTTCATGACCGAGTTCTGGGAGCGCTTCGCCTTCTACGGCATGCGCTGGGCGCTGACCCTGTACATCGTGGCGGAGTTCTTCAAGGGCGATCCGTCGGGGCAGGCCTTCGCCAGCCGCACGTACGGCGCTTATCTGGCGCTGGTGTATGCGGCGGCGGTGTTCGGCGGCTACGTGGCCGATCGCATCATCGGCTACCAGCGCTCGATCCTGGTCGGCGCGGTCGTGATGGCGGCCGGCCTGTTCATGATCATGCTGCCGAACGAGCAGGTGTTCCTGTTCGGCCTGTCCACCGTCATCGTGGGCAACGGCCTGTTCAAGCCCAACATTTCCTCGATGGTCGGGCAGCTCTATGGCATGGCCGATGCGCGCCGCGACCGCGGCTTCACCCTGTTCTACATGGGCATCAACGCCGGCGCGTTGTTCTCGCCGCTGCTCACCGGCTGGCTGGCCAGCCACTTCACCGACACGCCGATGGAGCAGAACTACAAGCTGGTGTTCCTGGCCTCCGGGCTGGGCATGCTGGTGAGCCTGTTCTGGTTCTGGATCGGCCGCCGCCAGCTCAAGGGCGTAGGCCGCCCCGCGCCGGACCAGGCCAGCCGCCTGCGCGTGGCCTATGTGGTGATCGGCTGCGTGCTTGCCATTCCGCTGGTCTACGTGATGATGGCCAAGGCCGGCGCCGTGGTCTTGCAGTGGATGCTGAGCGCCCTGTTCGTCGGCTTGTCGCTGCTGCTGCTGGTAGAGGGCTTCCGCGAGGGCAAGGTGCAGCGCGACCGCGTGATCGCCATGCTGATCATCTTCGTGTTCAACGTGCTGTTCTGGATGTTCTACGAACAGGCCGGCAGCTCGTTCAACTTCCTCGCGCAAAACATTGTCGACCGCGAGCTGTTCGGTGGCTGGGTGTTCCCGGTGGGCTGGTTCCAGTCGGTCGCGCCGCTGGCGCTGGTGTTGCTGGCGCCGCTGGTGTCGATCGCCTGGGGCTGGCTGGACCAGCGCAAGCTGGAACCCTCCATCCCCCGCAAGTTCGGCCTGGGCCTGCTGGGCAACGCGCTGGCCTTCGTGGTGCTGATGTACGCGCTGTCCAGCCTCGTGGACAGCCGCCATCTCATCCCGTTCTGGCCGCTGGTGCTGGTCTACGTGCTGCAGACCCTCGGCGAGCTGTGCCTGTCGCCGATCGGCCTGTCGATGGTGACCAAGCTCGCGCCGGTGCGCCTGGTGGGCTTCGCGATGGGTGGCTGGTTCCTTTCCACCGGCATCGGCAACAACCTCTCGGGCATCTTTGCCGGCCACGTCAGCGGCAAGACCGGCATGACCGTCGCCTCCGCGCTGAGCGGCTTCACCTTCAGTTTCTGGCTGCTGGCCGGGGCCGGCGCGGTGCTATTCCTGATCGCGCCACTGATCAACCGGCTCATGCACGGCGTGAAATAAGGACACACTCACCCCTCCCGTCAGTCTCGCGAACCCCGAAGGGGGCGAGTGCGGGAATCCCTTGTCGTCAGCTTTCCATGCCCCCGAACTTGCTGGATGGCCAGCTTTGCTGTGGTACAGCGCTCCCGCCCCCGCGGGAGTGACGCAAACCAGGCGAGACGCCTGACGCTTATTTCGGTTCCATCGCCTGCAGCTTGTCGAGGATGCGCACCAGCCAGGTGCGTTCTTCCTCGTCCAGGCGGGCCAGCAGGTTGCGCTCGTGCTGGCGGGCCATGGGGGCGACCACTTCGTGCACCGCCCAGCCAGCCTCGCTCAATCCCAGCACGGAACGGCGCTTGTCGCCGTCATGGGTCGCGCGCGTCACCCAGCCAGCCTCGACCAGTTTGGCCAGGGCGCGGCTCACCGCCACCTTGTCCATCAGGGTGCGCTCGGCGACCTCGCGGGCCGACAGCCCGTCGAAGCGGGCCAGCACGGCCATCACTCGCCACTCGGTCATGCTCAGGTCGAATCGCCGCTGGTAATCGTCGGCAATGGCCTGGCTGACAGCATTGGAAAGGATCGAGAGCCGGTAGGGCAGGAAACGCTCGAGCTCCAGCGGGGCGTGGTCTGGGTGGTGTTCTTCGGGCACTGCTGCTACGCTCCTTGCAAGTGGTTTCATATGTAACTATAACGTCAGGATTATGAGGATGGTCGCACGCTTGGCGTAGGCCATTGAGCATCGATTCTTCAGGAGATCCCCATGAGCGCGCAGCCCAATCTTGGCATGCAGGTGACCACCTTCGAAAACCCCATGGGCATCAACGGTTTCGAGTTCGTTGAATTCGCTGCCCCGGCGGGTCGTGGCCCGGAGCTGCACGCCTTGTTCAAGCGCATGGGATTCTCCCCGGTGCTCAAGCACAAGTCCCGCGCGATCACGGTCTACCGCCAGGGCGACGTGAACCTGCTGGTCAACGAGGATCCGGACTCCTTCGCTGCCGAATTCGCAAAGGCGCATGGCCCCTGTGCAGCAGGCTTCGCCATCCGCTTCCGCAAGCCGTCCGGCGACGTGCGCGCCATGGTGATGGCCAATGGCGGTGAGGAAGTGGGCGCCAAGGGCGAAGCCACCAAGGCCGTGAACGCGCCGGTGGTGAAGGGCATCGGCGATTGCATGCTCTACCTGGTCGACCAGTACGGTGACAACGGCAGCATCTATGGCGATGACTACGCGCCGATACCGGGCGCCGATCAGCACCCGAAGGGTTTTGGCCTGACCTTCATCGACCACCTCACGCACAACCTCTACTTCGGCAACATGCAGAAGTGGTCCGATTACTACGAGCGCCTGTTCAACTTCCGCGAGATCCGCTACTTCGACATCAAGGGCGCCAAGACGGGGCTGGTGTCCAAGGCGATGACCGCGCCGGATGGCATCGTGCGCATCCCGCTCAATGAATCGAGCGATCCGAAGTCGCAGATCAACGAATACCTCGACGCCTATCACGGCGAGGGCATCCAGCACATCGCGATGTTCACCGACAACATCTACGACACGGTGGAGGCGATGCGCGCCAAGGGCGTGGAATTCCTCGACACGCCGGACACCTATTTCGACGTGATCGACCTGCGCATCCCGAACCATGGCGAGGACGTGCCGCGCCTGGCGAAGAACAAGATCCTGATCGACGCCGATCCGGAGACCAAGCAGCGCAAGCTGCTGCAGATCTTCACGCAGAACAACATCGGCCCGATCTTCTTCGAGATCATCCAGCGCAAGGGCAACGAAGGCTTCGGCGAAGGCAACTTCCAGGCGTTGTTCGAGTCGATCGAGCGCGACCAGATGAAGCGCGGCGTGCTGTAAGACCCGCAAGCCCCTCCCCCTTGGGGGAGGGGTGGGGGAGAGGGTGCGGGCATGCAAAAAGGCAGGATGCCGCCGCTACCAACAAGGACGCTCAAGCATGCTCGTGTTTTGCGGCAAGCAACGACCGAAGCCGAACAACGCCTGTGGCAGCATCTACGCGCCGGGCGACTGAATGGCTGGAAGTTTCGTCGCCAGCATCCTGTTCCTCCTTACATCGTTGATTTCTACTGCGAGGCTGCCAAAGTTGTCGTTGAACTCGATGGCTCGCAGCACAAGGCCGAAACGGACCACAAGCGCACGTCCTTTCTCGCAAGCCGGGGCCTGAAAGTTCTGCGCTATTGGGACAACGAAGTACTGAACGAGACCCATGCGGTGCTAGAGGCGATCCTCGGCGCCGTTGAATACCGGACCCTCACCCCAACCCCTCTCCCGGAGGGAGAGGGGCTTTAGCAAAGCCAAAGGCGTGCGTATGTCTGAGAAGGCCAGCAACGGTTTCCAAACCGGTTTCGCCAACGAGTTCGCCACCGAGGCCATGCCCGGCGTGCTTCCCGAGGGCCAGAACTCGCCCCAGCGCGCGGCGCACGGTCTGTACGCCGAACAGCTATCCGGCACCGCCTTCACCGCGCCGCGTCATAGCAATCGCCGCAGCTGGCTGTACCGCATCCGCCCGGCGGCGATGCATCACCCGTTCGAGGCGATGCCGGCCGGCCGTTTCCACAATCGCTTCGGCGAGGCGCCGGCCAACCCCAATCAGCTGCGCTGGGACCCGCTTCCGCTGCCCTCCACCCCGACGGATTTCATTGATGGCCTGGTCACCATGGCCGGCAACGGTGGCCCGGGTGAGCAATCGGGCGTGGGCATCCATTTGTATGCAGCCAACCGCTCGATGGAAGGGCGCTATTTCTACAACGCCGACGGCGAGCTGCTGATCGTGCCGCAGCTGGGCCGCCTGCGCCTGGCGACCGAGTTCGGCATCGTCGAGATCGAGCCGCTGGAAGTGGCGGTGATCCCGCGCGGCGTACGCTTCCGCGTGGAACTGCTGGACGAATCGGCGCGAGGCTACGTCGCCGAGAACTTCGGCGCGCTGCTGCGCCTGCCGGACCTAGGGCCAATCGGCAGCAACGGCCTGGCCAATCCGCGCGACTTCCTCACGCCGGTCGCCGCCTATGAAGACATCGAAGGCAACTTCGAGCTGATCGCCAAATTCCAGGGCGACCTGTGGCGCGCGAAGATCGACCACTCGCCGCTGGACGTGGTGGGCTGGCATGGCAACTACGCGCCGTACAAGTACGACCTGCGCCGATTCAACACCATCGGCTCGATCAGTTATGACCACCCTGATCCGAGCATCTTCCTGGTGCTGCATTCGCCCAGCGACACCCCGGGCGTGAGCAACATGGATTTCGTGATCTTCCCGCCGCGCTGGCTGGTGGCGCAGAACACCTTCCGGCCGCCGTGGTTCCACCGCAATATCGCCAGCGAGTTCATGGGGCTGATCACCGGCGCCTATGACGCCAAGGCCGAAGGCTTCGTGCCGGGCGGCGCCTCGCTGCACAATTGCATGAGCGGCCATGGTCCGGATGCGGCCACCTACGAGAAGGCTTCGACCCGTGACCTGTCCCAGCCAGACCTGATCACCGGCACCATGGCCTTCATGTTCGAGACGCGCCGGGTGATCCATCCGACCCGTCAGGCGCTGGAGGCGAAGGAGTTGCAGGGCAACTACTACGAGTGCTGGCAGGGCATCCAAAAGCATTTCACCGGCAAGTAAGCGCCGGCTCACCGAATCAACCAAGAACCACTGGGCTGCTGCCTGTGCACAGTCCGCGGAGCAAAACATGAAATTGGGTTCCCTGAAGGAAGGCGGCCGCGACGGCACGCTGATCGTGGTCAGCCGAGACCTCACCAAGGCGGTGAAGGCCAGCGGCATCGCCGCCACCATGCAGGCCGCACTGGACGACTGGTCGAACGTGGCGCCGCGCCTGAATGCGCTGTCCGACGAGCTCAATGCCGGCAAGGCCGCTGGCGCCTTCGCACTGGACATGGCCGCGCTCGCCTCGCCGTTGCCGCGCGCCTATGAATTCGTGGACGGCAGCGCCTACCTGCCGCACGTGGAGCGCGTGCGTCGCGCCCGCGGCGCCGAGGTGCCCGAGTCGTTCTACACCGACCCGCTGATGTACCAGGCCACCAGCGCCGGCTTCCTCGGCCCGCGCGACCCGGTGGTGGTGCCCAGCGAGCACTACGGCATCGACCTGGAGGCGGAGGTGGTGGTCATCACCGACGACGTGGCGATGGCGGTCACGCCGGATCAGGCGAGTGGCCACATCCAGCTGGTGGGTCTGGTCAACGACGTCTCGCTGCGCGGGCTGATCCCGGCCGAGCTGGCCAAGGGCTTCGGCTTCCTGCAGTCCAAGCCGCGCTCGGCCCTGTCGCCGGTGTTGGTCACCCCCGACGAGCTGGGCGACGCCTGGCGGGACGACAAGCTGCACCTGCCGATGCGCACCTGGCTCAACGGCCAGTGGTTCGGCGAGGCCGAATGCGGCGTGGACATGCAGTTCAGCTTTGCCCAGCTGGTCGCCCACGCGGCCAAGACCCGTCCCCTGACTGCCGGCACGATCGTCGGCTCGGGCACCATCGCCAACGAGGACACCGGCAAGGGCGCCTCCTGCCTGGCCGAGCAGCGCACGGTGGAGACCCTGCGCGACGGCAAGGCGAGCACGCCGTTCCTGAAGTTCGGCGACACCTTGCGCATCGAAGTTACCGACCCGGCTGGCGCTTCGATTTTCGGCGCCATCGAGCAAACCATTGCGCCTTTGACGCACTGAACGGCGGGATGGAGGGGCTGCGGCGCTTTACCACAGGGATTTGCGCTGCAGTCCTACGCAATTTGTCGCAGGAAACTGATCAACGTCAGTTTCGGCGCGCATGCCGGGCCCAATACTGCCGCGCATGCGCACTCCTACCATCGTCCCCGAATTCGATGCCGCGCTGATCGCGCGCTATGACGTCGCCGGCCCTCGCTATACGAGCTATCCGACGGCGCCCCAGTTCCACACCGGATTCGATGAAGCGGCCCTGCGGGCCGCGGCAAAAGCCTCCAACGAAGAGCTGATGCCGCGACCGCTGTCGGTCTACGTCCACGTCCCGTTCTGCTTCAGCCCCTGCTTCTATTGCGGCTGCATGCGCGTCATCACGCGCGAGATCAGCAAGGCGGATGAATACCTGCAACGGCTGTATCGCGAGATCGCGATGGTCGGCCCGCTGTTCGACCGCGACCGGCCAGTGAAGCAGCTGCACTTCGGGGGAGGCACCCCCAACTTCCTCGACGCCCCCCGCATGACCGCGCTGGTGGAAATGCTGGAGCGAAACTTCAACTACCGCCGTACCGGCGAACGCGAGTACGGCATCGAGATCGATCCCCGCTTCGCCGACGGCCGCTATATCACCGAACTGGCCAAGCTCGGCTTCAACCGCATGTCGGTGGGCATCCAGGATTTCGATCCAGCGGTGCAGGCGGCGGTCAACCGCATCCAGAGCGTGGAACAGACCCGCGAAGTGATCGATGCCGCACGTGACTCGGGTTACGGCTCAGTCAGCGTGGACCTCATCTACGGGTTGCCTCGCCAGACTATCGGCGGCTTTGACCGCACGCTCGACGAAGTGCTCGGACTGGCGCCCGACCGCATCGCGGTCTACGGCTACGCGCATCTCCCCAAACTGTTCAAGGCGCAGCGCCAGATCGACGCGGCCGAACTGCCCGATCCGGCGACGCGACTGGCCCTGTTCGGTCACGCCTTCAAGCGCCTGTGCGATGCGGGTTACGTCTACGTCGGCATGGACCACTTTGCGCGTGTCGATGACGAACTCTCGCAGGCACAGCGCAGCCGTACCCTGCAGCGCAACTTCCAGGGTTATTCCACCCACGGCGACTGCGACATCATCGGCCTGGGCGTGAGCGCCATCGGTCGCATTGGCGACAGCTACAGTCAGAACGCCAGGGATCTCATCGGCTATTACGCCGCGCTGGATGCGGGCCGCCTGCCGGTGGCCCGTGGCATCGCGCTGGAGGAAGACGACATCCTGCGCCGCGCCGTGATCGGCGAGCTGATGTGCCATGGCGAGCTGGACATGCACGCATTCGGCAGGCAGCACCAGCTCGACTTCGCTGACCGCTTCGGCAGGGAACTGGAGCGGTTGCGCGAGCAGGCATCCGATGGCCTGGTGACCTTCGACGAGTCGGTCATCCGCGTGACCGCGCGCGGACGGCTGCTGCTGCGCAACGTCGCCATGTCGTTCGACGCCTACCTCAACAACCCCACCGAATCTTCCCGTTACTCGCGCACGATCTGACGAATGCAATCCAGCCAGGGGGCTGACCATGCTTTCCGGTAAACCCACAGACTGCACACTCGACCTGTGCAACCCCATTGCGGATGACGGCGACGAAGTCCACTTCTGCAGCACCTGCGCCTTTTCCGACGCCTGCCTGTCGGTGGGATACGGCAAGCCGGAGCTCTCCCAGCTGCATTGCCTGGTGGAGCACGTCGGGCCCTATCGCGCCGGCTCTCACGTGTTTCGCACGGGCGACCCGTTCCGCGCCATCTATGCCGTGCGCGCCGGCACGGTGAAAACCTGCGTGGTGGACAAGGACGGCCGCGAACAGGTGCTCGGCTTCTATCTTCCGGGCGAAGTCATCGGCCTGAACGCCATCTACCCGGACCACTTCCCCTGCGATGCAGTGGCGCTTGAAGCGGCGCAGTTCTGCCGCTTCTCGTTCCCGGCGATGACCGCGCTGGCATCGCGCATGCCGGTGCTGCAGCAGCACCTGTTCCGCCTGCTGAGCAAAGAGCTGGGCACGGCGACCCTGCTGGCGGCGGACCACACCGCTGACGAACGCATGGCCGCGTTCCTGCTTGACCTCGGCGATCGCTACGAGGCGCGTGGCTTCTCCGGCACGCGTTTTCGCCTGAGCATGGCTCGCGGCGACATGGCGAACTATCTGCGCCTGGCTGCCGAGACGGTGAGCCGCGTGTTGGGCCGGTTCCGCTGCCAGGGACTGATCGACATCAACGGACGCGCAGTCACGCTGCTCAATCGCGAGCGCCTGCGCGAGCTCGCTCGCGGCGAGTGCACAAGCTGAGTCGAGCGATGGTCCGTGGCAGGTTGACGCATTAGGCCACGGCATGCTTGGACTCTGACATTGATCAAGCGAGGAATCGCAGCGCTGCCTAGGCTAGCGCCGGGAATCAAGGGAGAAACCCATGTCACGACTGTTAGCTACTGTACTCATCGCCGCCGGCCTGGTGCCTGGCGCCGTGCTCGCCGGCAAGGCGACCGGCGGCGCCCCACTGGCCATCGTTGCGGCCGCCAGTCCCGCACCGCTGGAAGCGCCTGTGGACTTCGGCCCACCGCAAGGTGAGCCCATTCATGCCCAGCTCGGTGTGCCGCCGAACGTGCCGGCGCCGATTCATCGCAACTACCCGGCCAAGGTCATCGTGGACCTGGAGGTGGTCGAGAAAGAGATGCAGATCTCTGAAGGCGTCACCTACACCTACTGGACCTTCGGCGGCACCGTGCCCGGCAGCTTCATCCGCGTGCGCCAGGGTGACACGGTGGAGTTCCACCTGAAGAACTCGCCCGACAGCAAGATGCCGCACAACATCGACCTGCACGGTGTGACGGGTCCGGGCGGTGGCGCCGCGTCGAGCTTCACCGCGCCGGGCCACGAGAGCCAGTTCACCTTCAAGGCGCTCAACTCGGGTCTCTTCGTCTATCACTGCGCCACCGCGCCGGTAGGCATGCACATCGCCAACGGCATGTACGGCCTGATCCTGGTCGAGCCGCCGCAAGGCCTGCCCAAGGTCGATCACGAGTACTACGTGATGCAGGGCGACTTCTACACCACGGGCAAGTACCGCGAGAAGGGCCACCAGCCGTTCGACATGGACAAGGCTATCGACGAGCATCCGACCTACGTGCTGTTCAACGGCCACGAAGGTTCGCTCACCGGCGACCATGCGCTGACCGCCAAGGTGGGTGACAACGTGCGCCTGTTCGTCGGCAACGGCGGCCCGAACCTGGTGTCGAGCTTCCACGTGATCGGTGAAATTTTCGATCGCGTGTACTACGAAGGTGGCAAGAACGCCCAGGAGAACGTGCAGACCACGCTCATCCCCGCCGGCGGCGCGATGATGGCCGAGTTCCATGTCGACGTTCCCGGCAGCTATGTGCTGGTCGACCACTCGATCTTCCGTGCATTCAACAAGGGCGCCATGGGCATCCTCAAGGTGGACGGACCGGAGAACAAGGCGATTTACTCGGGCAAGGAAGTGGACTCCGTGTACCTCGGTGACCGCGCCAATCCGAACCTGAAGGCGGTGGCGGTTGCCGCCAAGGCCAACGCCAGCGGCACGCTGAGCAAGGACGAACAGATCGCCGCCGGCAAGCAGCTGTTCACCGGCACCTGCTCGGTCTGCCACCAGGCCAATGGTGAAGGTCTGGAGAATGTGTTCCCGCCGCTGGCGAAGTCGGACTTCCTGGCCAAGCTGAGCAAGGAAGACCTGATTGGCATTCCGCTGCACGGCCACACCGGCAAGCTGACCGTCAACGGCAAGGACTACGACTCGGTCATGCCGCCGATGAGCCAGCTCACCGACGACGAGGTGTCGAACATCCTGACCTACGTGCTCAACAGCTGGGGCAACCCGGGTGGGCAGATCAGCAAGGAAGAGGTGTCCAAGGTCCGTGCCGCGCCGGCTCCGGCGGCAGCGGGGGCGGGGCACTGAGATGAAGTGGCTGGCCGCGATCCTTTCCGGCCTGCTGCTTGCCCTCCCGGCAGCAGCGGCAGACTACGCCGCGCTGCCGGGAGGCAGCTTTCCCAGCGTCCTGCCGGCCGACGGCAAGGCTGCTCCGGCGCAGATCGCACCGTTCGCGCTGCGCACCGAGCCAGTGACCAACGGTGAGTTCCTGGCCTTCACCCTCAAACATCCCGAATGGCGGCGCGATCGCATCGCCGGCGTCTTCGCCGATGGCGACTATCTGTCCCATTGGGCCAGCGCCGACAGCCTCGGCGGTTCCATATCGGCCGCGCAGCCAGTGACTCGTGTCAGCTGGTTTGCCGCCGAAGCATTCTGCGAGAGCGAACACGCGCGCCTGCCCACCTGGTACGAGTGGGAATATGCCGCGGCGGCGGATAGCCACCGGGCCGACGCCCGTCAGGATCCTGCCTGGCGCGAGCGCGTACTGCGCTGGTACGGCCGCCCCTCCAATGTCCCCTTGCCCGACGTCGGCGGATCACCGGACGTTCACGGCGTACGCGACCTCAATGGGCTCGTGTGGGAGTGGGTGGACGACTTCAATGCGCTGCTGGTCGGCAGCGACAGCCGCGATCAGGACGGCGCCGACAAGTTCAAATTCTGTGGCGCGGGCGCCATCAGCATGCGGGAAAAGGAGAACTACGCCACCCTGATGCGCGTGGCCATTTTGTCCTCGCTCAAGGCGCCCAACACCACTACCAATCTGGGCTTCCGCTGCGCCCGGTCGAAGTGAGGTCTGAGCGATGAAAAGACTGTTCGCGCTGCTGTGTCTGCTGCTGGTGGGTACGCTTCACGCGACGACGCCGCTGCCGGGAGATTCCATATACCAGCTCAACGCACAGCTTACCGACCAGGGTGGCAAGACCTGGCCGCTGGATGCGCGGCGCGGACAGGTGCAGCTGGTCGCGATGTTCTACTCATCCTGCTCCATGGTGTGCCCCATGATCGTGGACACCATGAAGCTGACCCAGAAGTCCGTGGATGAGGCGGACCGCGACCGTCTTGGCTTGTTGCTCATCAGCTTCGATCCCGCGCGAGACAGTGTGGAGGCGTTGCGCCAGTACGCCGAGCGACGCAAGCTAGATGCGCCCCGCTGGACGCTGGCGCGTGCCGAACCGGTCGCGACGAGGCAGCTGGCCGCGCTGCTCGGTGTCCAGTATCGCCCTTTGCCCGATGGCGATTTCAACCACTCCAGTGAGCTCCTGTTGCTCGATCCGGATGGCCGCATCGTTGCGCGAACGAACATCATCGGTCGTCTCGACCCTGAGTTCGCACAGGCTGTCGACAAGGCGTTGCACGCGTCGTCGAACTGACTGTCGATTACAGCATCCCAACATAACAACATCGCCGCGTGCAGTGATGCTCTCGTTGACTGCGAAGGGATTGCGGACTCTCGTGAGATCTTCGATCTTCCTCGCATATATGAGACTGCGACAGGATCGCGCAGAAAGGTGGCTGATTGGTGGGCCGCCTCCCCGTGGCATCCGAGCGACTTTTGCATCGCTAACCGCCTTATTTCATCTGTTCGTGCACTTTCATCGCAATGATAAATGCGATGCGTTATTGCATCTTCGCTTCGTGGCAGTCGGTCCTCTTCCTCATCGCGGCTCACCTACACACGTTCGCGTTCACGGGCGGTAGGTCAGCGAATCGCGATGCACCCGGCCGTCGTCTGTTCCTCGCGGCATGCTTGCTATCTCATGGCGTGTCGATCTCAAACATTAACGATGTGCTTTCGTCGTGGAAGAAAGCGCATAGACCAGTAAGCAGGCGATTCGTGGCATGACGGAGCGACGATCACTGCGTCGTTGCTGTTTTCAACGAGCAAACGACGTCGGTCTTGCATTGTCGGTGAAGCGCGTGGCGCGTTGTCACATTTGCTCTTCAAGCATGTTTGGCTTGACTACGGTCAGGCTGCTGATGCGTGTACCTGTCGAGACTACTTCCACTCCATGGGGAGTAGATCAATAGGAGTTACACGATGAATACAGGATGCCATCGCCGGTCATTGGCGGCTTGTGGATTGGCCATGCTTGGTTTGACCGCTGTCGCGCACGCGCAGTCGAGCACGGACCCGTCGCCACCGTTGCAGGTTGAATGGAACGCGCGGCTTCGCCAGGAGCAGGTGGACGACAATGCCTACCAGCGCGATGCCGAAGCGATTACGTTGCGTCTTCGCCTCGGCCTGCGCGCGAATCTTGGTGACGGATGGAGCGCCTTTGTGGAAGGCGCAGGCGTGGCCGCCGCAAACGATCACTACAACAGCGGCGCCAACGGACAGACTCAATATCCGACCGTCAACGATCCGCACGGCACGGAGCTCAACCAAGCCTGGCTGGCATGGCAGGGCAGCAACTTCGCAGCCAAGGCCGGCCGCCAGGAGATCATGCTCGACAACCAGCGCTGGATCGGCAATTCCGGCTGGCGGCAGTTCGAACAGACCTTCGACGCCGTGGACCTGCAGTGGAAGCCGGCCGCCGATTGGACGCTGCGTTACGACTGGCTGGACAAGGTGAATCGCGTGGCCGGGCCTGATGCGATCAATCCGCTTGCTCGAGAGCGTTTGCTCAACACGCACCTGCTCAATGCCGCGTGGGCGTACGGCGGCCAGCAGGTCACAGGTTATGCGTACCTGCACAAGGACAAGGACGTCCCGACCGCCTCGACCGAAACCTATGGCGTTCGTTGGGTCGGCGCGCTCGCGCGGGAGGGTGGTTTCAGCTGGGCCCTGGAAGGCGCACGTCAGTACGACTACGCCAACAATCCGCAAAACTTCGCCCACAGCTACTGGTTGCTGGAACCGGCGTGGACGCAGTGGGGCGTCACCGGCAAGCTCGGCTGGGAGCATCTGGGTGGCGATGGCCACACCGCCTTGCAGACGCCCTTGGCCACCCTGCATGCGTTCAACGGCTGGAACGATCAGTTCCTGGGGACTCCGGTGAACGGGTTGAATGACTACTACGCCACCGTCAATGGAAACTTTGGCAAGTCGGGCTGGGCCAGCAAGCTTGGTTGGATCGTGTCCTATCACGACTATCAGGCGGATCACGGCAGTGCGCATTACGGCAACGAGTGGGATGCGTCGCTCGCCTTCCCATTGGTGACTGGCCTGAGCGGACTGGTCAAGGTAGCCAGCTACCACGCGGATCAGTTCAGCCACGACGACACCAAGCTGTGGCTGCAACTGGAATGGCGCGGCAAGCAGGCGCTGTAACTCCCGAGCGTCAGCCATCGTGCGAGTCGCCCCTGGCGATGCGCTGACCTGGGTCAGCGCATCGCCGTACAGCTTTCGTTGAAATGGCCGCATGAGTACTTGTCTATGTAACGGAACCGGCGCGTCGGTCGAGCGAACCACGCTCGACTTGCGATCATTGCCGCCACCTGAGCCTATGCAGCAGACGCTGGCAGCTGTTGACCGGCTCGGCCCGGGCCAGGTGTTGGAGGTGCTGACGCCGCTGATGCCGATGCCTTTGCTGACCGCCCTGGCCGAATTGGGCGTGAAAGCCCAGGCCACGACGCTGCCGGAAGGAGGCGCGAAGGTGATCATCCGTCGCGCCTCGCCGTGAGTGGCCACCGCCCATGACCCGACTGGCGCTTGATCAGGCGCCGGTCGTTTCGCTGCCGCGCCGCTTCCTTTTCGCCATACCCGCGTGGGGTTTCTTGGCGGGGCTGTTGCTGCTGATCGACGGCGACGTCTTGCTGCGTTCCCGCTGGCATCCAGGCACGCTGGCGCTGGTGCATACGTACACGCTGGGCGTGCTGGGCAATGCCATGTTCGGCAGCCTGATGCAGTTCCTGCCGGCGGCAGCCGGTGTCCGGCTGCGCTTCAGCTGGTTGGGCCCATGGATGCTCGTCGGACTCAATGCAGGCGCATTGTTGCTCGTGGCAGGGTTCTACTTCAGTTCGCCGGTGTTGCTGACTCTGGCGGCCTTGTTACTGCCACTGACCTTTCTCTCACTCGCGGGCATGACACTTCCCGGAGTCATTCAATCAGCCGGTCAGCGCTTGCTGCGCGCGGGCATCGGCGCATCGCTGGCCTTTGGCATGACCACCGCACTGCTCGGTGGGGTGCTGGCGCTGGCCTGCGGTGGTCAGCTGTCGTTGACCATGCCGCCTTGGGTGGATGTCCATGCCTCGTTGGGCGTGCTCGGTTGGGTAGTGTTGCTGCTGGCCAGCGTCGGCCGGATCGTGATGCCGATGTTCCAGGGGACCGGCGTGCCGCCCCTGCGATGGCACGCGGCATGGATGATCGGCTTGCTTACGTGTCTGCCGGCGGCTGCTGGTTGGCGTGCGCTGGGACCTGATGACGCGGCCTTGCCGGTGACTCTCTCCATTCTTGCGCTGCCGTTCGCGCTGGCGATCTGCTGGTTGCAGCGGCGCACTCCCGCGGCAAGGCGTGGCCCCCTGTGGTGGAGCTGGCGTGCCGGCGCCGTCGTGCTGGCGCTGGCGGCGATGGCGCCGCTGCTGACCACGCGCCACGTCATGCTGGCTGGCGTGCTTGCGTTGGGGCTGGCGCTGCCCTGGCTGGTGGTCGGCATGATGCTGGAGATCGTGGCCTTCCTCGGTTGGATCGAATTGCACCGAACGGTCGGGCGCGGCGTGCAGTTGCCCGGTGTGCAGCGACTGATGCCCGCGCGCGAACGCGGCGCGGCGGTGCTGGCCCAGATGGTTGCCGGTGCGCTGCTTGCGCTCGCTGCCTTGCATCCGACCCCGTTGCTCGCGCGCCTCGCCGGGCTGCTGGTGGCGGCTGCGTGGCTTGGCGTGGGGCTGGTCTTTGTGCGTGCGCGTCGCCGCGTACGGCAGTTCATCGTGGGTCGAACGAAGGCGGAAACATGAGCAAGCCCAAGGGGACGTTGGTCTATTCCTGCTCGGGATGTTCGAGCGCGGCGCAGATGGCCAATCACCTGGCGCTGCGACTCGATCGCACCGGCGTGGCCGAGATGTCGTGCATCGCCGGGGTGGGCGGAGGTGTTCCAGGCTTGTTGCGCATGGCGCAGAGCGGCCGGCGGATCCTCGCGCTCGACGGATGCGAATTGCGTTGCGTGGCGGCATGCCTCAGCCGTGCAGGCGTCGTCGCGGACGCCCATCTGGTGCTGTCCGACCATGGCGTAAAGAAGCGCCAGCACGCGGATTTCGACCAGGACCAGGCTTCGCAGGTGTTTGACAGCATCGTGCTGCCCGCGGCGAAGACCTTGATGGACGCGGGCAAGGAGAACGTAGATGCCGTCGCCTCGGCCTGATCGGTGGTTGCTGCAAGGCGCCA
Source organism: Dyella solisilvae (assembly GCF_003351225.1). GTDB lineage: Bacteria > Pseudomonadota > Gammaproteobacteria > Xanthomonadales > Rhodanobacteraceae > Dyella > Dyella solisilvae. The sequence continues at coordinate 1,532,395 of NZ_QQSY01000001.1, read as the reverse complement.
GAGGCGCCATCGATGGCGTCGACGACGGCCTGATCCTGTTGCTTGCCGCGCGCCGCCGGCTGGTGCGAGTGGTGGGTGCGCTGAAGTGTCGCACCGGTCTGCCCATTCGCGACCCGCAACGCGAAGAACGCGTGCGGATGCGGGCGAAGGCGTTGGCGGTTCGGGTCGGCGTGCCGGGCAGTACGGCGCGAACCTTGGTGGATCTCGCCATCGGCGATGCCTGCTTGCAGCAGGAGAACGCGAGCGTCGATCCCGCCCACCAGCTTGACCCCGATCAGGGCGTGGCAGGGGTGGCTGGATCCAAGATCGCCGCCATGTCGATCTCGCTAGCTCCCTCCACGTTACTGCCGAACCTGCTGCGCTGGATGCCGCCGCCGCAGCGGCTGTCCCCCCTGGCTCGGGTCGTGCCGGATCGCTGGCAGCATGCCTTGCTGGAAGCGGCGATGGCCCGGGTGCTGGCCGTGCCGTTGCGCGATGGCTCGCTCGACTTCATGAAGGGGCGCCGCCTCGGCATAGAGGTGAGCGACCTCGGCCTGCGCTGGGTGCTGGGCTGGAGCGACGGCAAGCTGCGTGTGGTCGGGGGCGAGCCGGAGGCCAGCGTCCGTGGCAGCGCCACTGACCTCCTGCTGCTGGCCGGTCGCCTCGACGATGCCGATACGCTGTTCTTCCAGCGAGCGCTGGTGCTCACCGGTGATACCGAACTGGGCCTGACGGCGCGCAACCTGCTCGAACGTCTGCCCTGGGAGGACGTGCCGCTGGGCCTGCGCATAGCACTCAATCGCGGCGCCCGCGTCGCACGCATGGCGAGAGACGCGTATCGGGAACGGCTCGCCTGATGCGGTAACTGTCCGTCCTGCGCGTAGCGCGGTGTCGCGCTACGTCTTTGATCCTTGTCAGTGCCCGCAGGGAAGGGGTCACCCAGACTTCCTGTTCCCGAAAACTGCGGAAATGACATGACACGCGCTACTTCGTTTGATCGCGAGCAGCTTCTCGCCTGCGCCCGCGGCGAACTGTTCGGCTCCGGCAATGCACGATTGCCATCGCCTCCCATGCTGATGTTCGACCGCATCACGCACATCGGGGAGAACGATGGGGAGTTCGGCAAAGGCTCGCTTTCTGCAGAGCTCGATATCCATCCGGACCTTTGGTTTTTCGGCTGCCACTTCCAGGGCGATCCGGTGATGCCGGGCTGCCTGGGCCTGGACGCGCTGTGGCAGTTGAGCGGCTTCTTCCTGCCGTGGCTTGGTCTGCCGGGACGCGGACGCGCGCTTGGCGTGGGACAGGTGAAATTCACGGGTCAGGTGCTCCCGAGCGCCCGACTGGTCAGCTACCAGGTGGACATCAGCCGCGTGATCAAGGGCCGCATGAACGTCGTGGTGGCCAATGGCACGGTCAACGTCGATGGGCGTCAGATCTACGTCGCCACTGATATGCGCGTGGGCCTGTTCCAGTCCACGGAGGGTTTCTGATGCGCCGGGTGGTAGTAACGGGCATGGGTATCGTGTCCTGCCTGGGACACAGTCTGGATACCGTGACCCAGGCCTTGCGCGAACTGCGCAGCGGCATTCAGGCCATTCCCGACTACGCGGCGCGCGGATTGCGCAGCCAGGTGGCGGGAGTGCCCAACATTGACCTCGACAACCTGATCGACCGCAGGCTCAAGCGCTTCATGGGCGACGCCGCTGCCTATGCGTACCTTTCGATGCGCTCGGCGATCGAGGATGCGGGGCTGGCGCTGGAGCAGGTCCGAAATCCGCGCATTGGCGTGATCGCGGGCTCCGGCGGCGGATCGGCCCAATGGCAGATCGAGACCGCCGAATTGCTGCGTGAAAAGGGTGTGCGCCGCGTGGGCGCCTGCATGGTGCCGCGCACGATGTGCTCCACCGTGTCGGCCACACTCGCGACCGCGTTCGGCATTCTCGGCCTTAGCTATTCGATCGCGGCAGCCTGCGCCACCTCGGCGCATTGCATTGGCGCCGCGGCCGACCTGATCCGCCATGGCGCGCAGGACGTGGTCTTCGCCGGCGGCGGCGAGGAAGTGCATTGGGGCATGACGACCCAGTTCGATGCGATGGGCGCCCTGTCCAGCCAATTCAACGGCACGCCACAAACGGCGTCGCGCCCGTACGACGCCACGCGCGACGGTTTCGTGATCGGTGGTGGCGGCGGCATGCTGGTGCTGGAGGATTACGAGCACGCGGTGAAGCGCGGCGCCACCATCCATGCCGAACTGGTCGGCTATGGCGTGACGTCCGATGGCGCGGACATGGTGGCGCCGTCGGGTGAGGGCGCCGTGCGTTGCATGCGCATGGCGCTCGCCGGTTGCACAAGTCCGATCGATTACCTCAATACCCATGGCACGGCCACGCCGCTCGGCGACATCATCGAGCTGACCGCCGTGCGCGAAGCTTTCGGGCAGGACGTCCCGCCGCTGTCCTCGACCAAGGCGCTGACCGGGCATTCGCTGGGGGCCGCCAGCGTGCACGAGGCGATTTTCAGCCTGCTGATGCTCAAGAACAGCTTCATGGCCGGGTCCGCCCATATCGAGCAACTCGATCCCAAGGCGGAAGGTTTCCCGGTCCTGCGCGAGACGCGCGAGGCCGATTTGCGCACGGTGATGTCCAACAGCTTCGGCTTTGGCGGCACCAACGCAAGCCTGGTGTTCGGCAAGGTCTAGCAGGGACCACGCTTCGAAGGGGCCTCCGGGCCCCTTCTTTTTTGCAGTCTTGAAAGGGCGTGTCAATCCGAGGTGACTTCACCGCGACGTATCGGCCGATGACTGATCGGCGATTTCTGTTTCACTGCTCAAGCCCTCAGGGCAAATCGACGGATCGCATGCCCGGGGCGCCATGCCAGTAGCCATTGCGCGCGCCAATCCTCGGCGGAGCCGTGGGCGCCCGACGGGCGAGGTCGAAGTGCGCCACGATGTCCGCCATGCCTTCGGCCTGCGGATACAGGCGAAGCACGTCCACGCCCAGCGAACGTAGCGTGGCAAGTTCGGGGCCGAGATCGGTGATCTCCTCACCCTGGATCTGGATGCCGTTGATGCGAAGGAACGGGCGGCCTTCGCGGGTGGCCAGCGGCAAGCCGTCGGGGTAATCGATGCAGCGAAAACCGCACTGGTCCTTGGCGATGTCGAGGGCGCGCGCGGTAAAGCAGCGTGCCGAATAGGACAGGGGCAGGCGGCCAAAGCCGATGACTTCCAGTTCGGGCATGCTGCCGCCATCCTCAAGCAGGGCGGCCCGCAGTTCGTCGATCAGCACGGCGCCTTGCTCCACCCCGGGCACCCAGCGGCGCAGGCCGTCCTCCATCAGCATCGCCAGGGCGCGGTGGTTGTACACGTTGAGCGTCGGGCCGGCCACGAAAGGCACGCCGCGGGCGCGACACAGCTGCACGGCCGACAGATCGTTGGCCTCGATCCATCCCTGACCCTGGTCGATCAGGCGCTGCAAAACACCCAGCTCGGATTCGGCCTCGATGAGGGCGAGCGATGACAGCACAATCTGTTTGCCGCTGTTGGCCAGTTCCGCCGCGAGCGCGATCCAGTCCTGCGTGCGCAGTTCGCGCCGCTTGCTGCAGACAGTTTCGCCGAGATAGATGATGTCCAGCGGCCATTGCGCCGCCTCGCGATAAAACGCGAGCGTTCGCTCGCGCGGCCAGAAGTACTGCAAGGGGCCGAGGCTGAGTTTCATGGCGTGCATCGTGTCAGTGCCAATGGCGGTGATAGGGGCCGAGGGTGGTCTGGTGTCCTTCGGCATGCTTGGCGAGACCGGCTTGCCACTCGGGCCGCGCTTTCCAGCGATCCGGCGCAACCTTGTATCGGTCAAGCGCGTCGCGCCATGTGCGCGTCACCGAGGCCACATAGGCCACGCCGCGCTGGCGACCCTCGATCTTCAGTGCGGCCACGCCGGCGCTGGCCAGCCGCGGCAGCAATTCCAGCGTGTTGAGGCTGGTAGGTTCCTCCAGTGCGTGGAAAGTCTCGCCGCCCACGGCGAAACGACCCTTGCAGACGGTGGGGTAGCCGGCCGGTTCGGCGGGCTCGAAGCGGTCGATCAACACGCGATTGAGGCGCACGCTGCGGCCACCGTCGTCGTGCTCTTCCCAGCGCACGAAGCTTGCCGGCGAACACACGCCATGGCGATTTGGCGACGCTCCGGTGACATAGCTGGAGAGCTGGCAACGGCCTTCCACCATGATGCACAGACTGCCGAAGGCGAACACCTCGATCGGTACGGGCGCCTGTTCGCACAGGCGCTCCACCTGTTGCACCGACAGCACGCGCGGCAACACGGCGCGGCTGATGCCGAAACGTTCATGCATGTAGCGCAGGGCCGGTGCGGTGGTGGCCGAGCCCTGCACCGACAGATGCCTGGCCATCTGGGAGTGGCGGCGCGTCGCATAGTCCAGCACGGCCATCTCCGCCGCGATGATGGCGTCGCAACCCAACTCGGCGGCCTTGTCCACCGCCGCATACCACTGCGACAGACGTACGCTGTCGGGATAGGTGTTGAGCGCGAGGTACACCTTGCGAAGTCGGGCCTGGGCATAGGCGATGCCTTGCCGAAGCTCCTCGTCGTTGAAGTTCAGTCCGGGAAACGCCCGTGCGTTGGTCTGGTCGCGCAAGCCGACATAGACCGCATCCGCGCCGGCATCCACCGCCGCTTTCAGGGCCGGCAGGTTGCCGGCGGGACAGACCAATTGCATGAGGACCTCGACACCCGGGACGTCGGGTCGCATCCTGATTGCCGCAGGGCGGCGCGTCGCTGACGTGCGTCAGAGGTGATGCCGATCGCCCTGCCTATGATCGACTTCACCACGATGCAGGAGTCATCAACATGTCCATCAACCGAGTATCGGCGCTGTTGGTCGGCGCACTCGCCATCGCCGCGCCGCTCTACGCCGCCCCCCAGCATGACCACGCCGCACATGCCGCCTCCGACAGCCAGCAGGCGCCGGCGCCGTCCCCGCGATGGGCGACCGACGCGTCGCTGCGCGATGGCATGGGGCGTATCCACCAGGCGCTGGACGAGCTGCGCCACTACGAGATGGGCCACATGAACGAGACGATGGCCCAGGATCGCGCGGGCCTGATCCTCGACGCGGGCGCCTACATCTTCGCGAACTGCAAGTTGCCGCCGCAGCAGGATGAGGTGCTGCACGGCATGCTGGTTCCGCTGCTGGCCGCTGCGCAGAAGCTCAAGGACCACCCGCAGGACATGGCCCAGGTTGCGGCGATGCGCAAGGCCGTGGCCGACTATCCGCGTTACTTCGACGATCCGGGCTGGACGCAGGATGCCGTCCCGGCGCATCCGGCGCACAACTGACATGTAGTCGGGAGGACGGCCAGCGCTGTCCTCCCGGTTCGTTCAGTGCTTCACGTCCAGCTTCACCCAACAGGTTCGGTCGGACTCGTTCACCGGCGTCGTATTCACGTACCCCACCAGGCCCGCCGTGGCCGCGTTGACGTGCTCGGCATAGATCTTGTTGAACACGTTGTCGATGCCAGCGCTCAAGGCCGTGGCCCGATCGACGCGGTGGCAGCCATTGAGCGGGAACACGCCGAAGCTGGCGGTGGGTCCCGGGTTCTTGCCGATGCCACGTGGCTGCGTGGTCCCATGTTCCGAATCTCGCCCATGTTTGGCGCGTTAGCGCAGCTCGGTTCATTTGACCGCATGCACTGACTGATATCAGGAAACTTTGACGGCTCCTGAGGCACGATGGCGGCTCAAGCAGTGAGGGCTTCGCGCCATGATTGATTACATCCAGGCCTGGCAATGCATCGGTTGCGGCAAGATCGAGGCGCCGCAGCCCTGTATCGGCGTATGTCGCGACCGCAAGATCCTCATGGTGGGCAAGGACGACTACGAACGTGCGCAGGGCGAGATCGAGGCGTTGCGCGCGCAGATGACCAAGGCGCACGCGATGTTGCAGCGGTTCGGACTGGCCAAGCCCCTTGAGGGGCAATGGGAGCGTTCCTGGACGGCGTTGCAGGCGCAGGTGCGCGAAGTGTTGACCGTGCTTGACGTGCCTGAGCCCGGTCCAGCGGAATCCCGTTGAGGCGCGGCTACATCACGACGTCGCGCGTCGGCGTCGCCCTCTTAAGCGCCGACCACAGCGCATCGACGCGCCGTTCCACGGCGGCATCCGACACGATCGGCCGGCTCCACGTCCGACTGGTTTCCGCAGGCCACTTGTTGGTGGCGTCAATGCCCATCTTGGAGCCGATGCCGGCGACAGGGCTGGCGAAATCGAGGTAGTCGATCGGGGTGTTCTCCACCAGCATGGCGTCGCGCGCGGGATCGACGCGCGTGGAGACCGCCCACAGTACCTGCGACCAGTCGCGCACGTCGATGTCCTCGTCGGTGATGATCACGAACTTGGTGTAGGTGAACTGGCGCAGGTAGGACCACACGCCCATCATCACGCGGCGCGCGTGGCCGGCATACTGCTTGCGGATACTCACCACGGCGATGCGATAGGAGCAGGCCTCGGGCGGCAGGTAGAAGTCGACAATTTCGGGAAAAACTTTCTGCAGGATCGGCACGAAGACGTCATTGAGCGCCATCGCCATCACCGACGGCTCGTCGTGCGGCGCCCGGCCCATGTAGCTGCCGTGGTAGATCGCATCGCGCCGCAGGTGCATGCGCTCGATGGTGAACACCGGGAAATGGTCTTGCGCGTTGTAGTAGCCGGTGTGGTCACCGAACGGTCCTTCCAGCGCCGTGTCGCGCGGGTGGATGAAGCCCTCCAGCAGGATCTCCGCGCCCGCCGGCGCATCCAGGCCGGTGAGCGTGCTGTGCCAGGTGCGCGTGCGCTCGCCGCGCAGCAGGCCGGCGAATTCGTATTCGGACAGTGTGTCCGGCACCGGCGCGACGGCGGCCAGCATGGTCGCCGGATCAGCGCCGATGGCCACCAGCACGGGAAAGGGGCGGTCGGGGTGGGCCGTCTGCCAGTCGGCGAAGTCGAGCGCGCCGCCGCGGTGGGGCAGCCAGCGCATGATCACGCGGTTGGGGCCGATCACCTGCTGGCGATAGATGGCGACGTTCTGGCGCGCCTGCCGCGTGCCCTTGGTCACCACCATGCCGAAGGTGATCAGCTTGCCGGCGTCTTCCGGCCAGCACTGCTGGATGGGCAGTCGCGCGAGGTCGATGTCCTCGCCCTGCAGGGTTTCGTACTGGAAAGCGGCCTCGGCGACGCGCCGCGGCGCAACGTGCGCCAGCTGCGCCAGTTCCGGCCAGGTGCCGAGCGCCTGGCGCAGGTTGGAGGGCCAGCGTGGTTCCTTGATCGAGGCGAGCAATCGGCCCAGCTCGCGCAGCGAGGCCAGAGGGCGTCCAGCCAGCGCCAGCTCGATGCGCCGACGATGTCCGAACAGGTTGCCCAGCAGCGGATGGCCCGCGTTGAGCGGCTTTTCCATCAGCAATGCGGGACCCTGCTCACGCAGCGCGCGCAGGCTTAGCGCGGTGGACTCCAGGTGGGGATCGACGGGCGCGCTGACGCGTTGCAGCTGCCGTTCGCGTTCGAGCTGGTCGAGGAAGCTGCGTAGATCGTGGTGACTCATGAGGGCGGTTCGGTAAGGTCGGGAATCGACAGTGCGCCACCCTCGACGTCCGACAGGCGCCGATGGATGACGTCGAGGTGCGCGATCAGGCTCGCACGCGCCTCGGCGGCGTAGGGGTTCTCGCGCTGGATGGCGGCGAACAGATGTCCGGCGTCGCCACGCACGGCGGCCAGCATGTTGGCCAGCCCGAGGAAGGACGGCGGCGCCAACGACAGGTCGTCGCCGATGCCCATGTCGACCAGGGCCTTGGCGATGAAGAAGGCCAGCGCGTGGGTTTCGGCCATGGCGCGATCGTGCGCGGCCGGGTCGCGTTCAATCACTTCGCAGCCGATCGAGGCCAGCAGCGCGCGCGTGCGGCGTGCGGCGTCCGGATGCTGCGGGCTGGCGCAGAGCACCGTGCGCAGCGGCCGTTCGTCGCGCGACAGGCTGAGCGGGCCGAACAGGGGGTGCGTGCCCGCATGCGGAATGGCCGGGCCCAGCAGTTCATCCATCAGGCGGCAGGGCTGCTGCTTCACGCTGCCGACGTCGAAGACCGTCTGCGAGCTGTCGAGCAGGGGCCGCAGTTCGCGCAGGATGCCCTCCAGCGCGGGCACGGGCGCCGCCAGCACGACCCAGGTCGCCCCGCGTACGGCTTCCGCCAGCGACGAGCGCCGCAACGCGGGAGGCACGTCGGCGCGGGGGTCGAATACGGCGACGCGGTATCCCGCTTGTTGGAGCAGGCCGGCAAAGGCCTGGCCGAACCGGCCGTAGCCGAGCAGGGCGATGGTCATGGAAAGCGCCTTCTACGCGTGGGCAAGACCGACACTATGCCGCGTCGGCGCGTGTCAGTGCGCGTATCTGGCCCCCCAGGAATTCGAAATAGCGATCGATGTAGCTGATGCCGTTGTGGGTATCGATCAGATAGGGATTCATCAGCGTGTGGCGCAGAATCAGCAAGCGACCCTCGGCCTGGCTGTCCGCGAGCGTTGCGGTGTCCAGGCCGACTGCGGCGAGGATGCGCGCCGTCTCGGCAGGTCCGAGCCGCTCGGGCTGCAGGCTGGTCATCGAGCCGAAGAACTCTTTCATCTGCAGCGGGCGCGTGGGATCGCAGCGCAGCGTGTCGTACAGGCGCTGTACGAAGGTGTTGGCCTCGGCCACCTGCGCATTGCCGCACGGATTGAGCGCGAGGCAGACCAGGTTGCTGTCCGGCTCGAACGGCACGATCACATGGGCGCATCCCGCCATCTGGCTGGCGAAGCGCTGCGCGGCGACGTGGAACGCCTCGGCGGCGCGGATCGTCGCGCCGGTCAGTCGTCCAAACTGGGCGTGGTCCAGCGGCATCACCTGGTGCGCGACGTAGGCCGCCGCGGCCGCGGCTCCGGGCTTGGACCCCTCGGGGATGTACTGGCCCAGGCTGCGGTAGCGCGTCATGTAGTCCGCTGGCGCCTTGCCGTTGAACACGTAGTCGGCCTGCTCACTCAACAGGGCCATGGCGCGATGGTCGCGGCAGATGAAGGCGCCGGTGCCGTAGGGCAGGTAACCGAGTTTGTGCGGATCGACCGTGACCGAATCGGTGTCGCCCAGATTGGCGAACGCGGCATGCACCTCACGCGAGGGGAAGTGCGTGAACTCGGCCGCGACCTCCTTGTGGGTGCGCAGCGAGCCATCGGCGTTGCGGAACAGCGTGGCGAGATAACCGCCCCAGGCGGCATCGACGTGGACCGAAAAATCGAGGCCCCAGGTGCGCGCCTGCCGGCGGGCTGCGAGCACGTCATGGATGGGGTCGACGGTGCCGTACTCGGTGCTGCCCAGCACGGCCACGCACATCAGGACCGGTTGGCGCGCCTTGGCGCACTGGTCCAGGGCCGACTGCAGGGCGTCGGCATCGAGCCGCATGCCCTGGGTGGGCAGCAGCCGCAGTTGGTCGCGGCCCAGGCCGAGCAGCTTCAGGCCCTTGCTCCACGAGTAGTGCGCCGTGATCGGCGCCATCACCAGGGGCGTCTGCAGGCGCGGATGGGCGGCGAAGAACGCCGACAATCCCCGCTGCTCGATGCGCTCGGCTTCCACGCGCGAGCGCCAGTCCATCGCGACGTCGGCGGATTGGGCGGCGAGCCAGTGCTGCCATGCCTCCAGTAGCGCGATGACCTCGGTCTGGCGCAGGTTGAACGCCTGCCAGTCGTCATCGGGAAGCTGGAGTTCGGGCACGCGTGCGGCGCGAAGCGCCACCGGAAACGCCTTCATCGCCAGCGCCAGTCGCAAGGCCTGGTAGTTGGCGAGCGTGCCACCGGAGGTGAGATGTCCGAACGCGCACTCGGGCTTGGCCGGGTCACTGGGATAGCCGAGCATCCGCGCCAGTTGCAGCCCGACCTTGACCTCCAGCTCCACCGTGACCGGGGCGGCGTCTTCGCAGACGTTGTTGGGGTTGTAGGGCAAGGTCAGCATGTGCGCCGCCAAGCCTGGCAGCAGCAGGTCGGAGGCCATGTGGCCGATGTAGCGCGGGCTATGGAACGGGACCGACTTCTTCAGCGCTGCCGACAGCAGGTGCAGTTCCCGTCGCGTGCGCGCCTCGAAGGCAAGGTAGTCCGGATGGTGCGCCGCCGCCGTGGCGATGACCGGCGGATCCTCGGGATGGAAATTGCGGCGCCAGTACACATGGTCGCGCTGGAATTCCACCAGCAGCTTTTCCAGCAGCGTGTCGTTCTCGCCGTAGGGTCCGAGGAAGCAGGCGTCCAGCGTGTGATCGTGTGGGGTGGGCATGTCGGTCAGGCTAACCAGAGGTGGATCCAACCCAGCGGATGGTGGGCGAGGGCAATGCCGATGATGGTGATGTAGGTCAGCATGGCCCCAGCGAAACCGAGTCGCCGGATGCCGGGCGCGCTATCGCGGCGCATCGCCAGCATGCCCAGCCCGACATAGGCGGTGACGAACAGGAGTTTGGTAGCCAGCCAGCCGTTGGCGAACATGGCGTTTGGGAGGATGGTGGCCAGCGTCAGCGCGGCGCCAAGCAAGGTCGTATCGATGGTGTAGCTGAGCCATCGCAGCGGCGTCGCCAGTGCGATGCGATCGCGTCCGACCTGCATCAGCAGGCCGCGCACCACGAACAACGCGCCGCTGGCGATGATGCACGCGATGTGCACCCATTTGATCTGGGGATAGAACTCGAGCATGACGGGATGAATTCGAACCAGTGATCCGGAGCCTTGAGGAGACCGGGCGGCGGGAGCGTCCCCTTGGCCTGCGTGGACGTCCCGGACGGCTTGTGGCGCTGCGCCGCGAGCCGTGCGCACATGCTCAGCGGCAGGGCTGCCTCATGGCGATGACGCAGGTCAAATGCTCGTGATGGCGCTGGTGGCGCGATGACGCGCATCGCGTGGCCTCCATGGCGCGTGAAAGACGTGTCGTCGCGCGCGGACTGCCTGCGGGGGACATCGTCTTTCCCGCCGGGGCCGTGTTCTACTTATAGGCCCCATTCCAAGGAGATGTCCCATGTCCCAGGTTACGCTCAAGGGCAACCCGATCCAGGTCGACGGTCACTTTCCGGCCAAGGGCGAACACGCTCCCGCGTTTTCGCTGGTCGGCAAGGATCTGTCCGACGTCACGCTGGCCAGCTTCAGTGGCAAGCGCAAGGTGCTGAACATCTTCCCCAGCATCGACACGCCCACCTGCGCCACCTCGGTGCGTCGCTTCAACGAGAAGGCGAGCAAGCTCGACCACGCGGTGGTGCTGTGCATCTCGGCTGACCTGCCGTTCGCGCAGGCGCGTTTCTGCGGCGCCGAAGGCCTGAACAACGTGGTCACCCTGTCCACCCTGCGTGGCCATGAGTTCCTGAACAACTACGGCGTGGAGATCACCTCCGGTCCGCTGACCGGCCTGGCTGCGCGCGCCGTGGTCGTGCTCGATGCCAATGACCAGATCGTGCACAGCGAGCTGGTCGGGGAGATCGCCGACGAGCCGAACTACGACGCGGCGCTCGCTGCGTTGGGCTGAGCAGACGTTGTCCCGCTGACATAAGAGGCCGGGTTTTCCGGCCTCTTTCGCATTACTGGCAGGGCATTACGGCAGGTCGTGTGTCCTGTACCGCTGGCCACCCATGACGATGGGTATCCACAGGTAACGCAAGGCCTGCGCATCACCGCCGGACGCCGGCTCCACCTTCATCGAGGCGACAAAACTGCGCATGGCGTCGGCGTCCGAACGATGGGGCGCGACGTCGAGCAGTTGCACGCTGGCGGCCTGGCCGCTGCTGTCGAAGCCGACCAGGAAGTCGCCGATGCTTGCCGTGGACAGTTGCCCGTCGGTCGTCGTCGGCGTGTAGTGCCGCCGGTTCGAGTTGGGGTGAAGATCAGGCTCGTCCAGCCCTGAGTTCGCCATGCCCTCGCGGATCGCCTTGTCATTGACGAACACGAAGCTATTCACGTCCTTCATGATGGCGTCCATGGACGACGCATCGACGTTTTGCTGGATGCGCTGCGCCAGGTCGCCGGAGTACGCCTGGTCCGCTGACCCCTGGCGCCCGGCGATCGGTGCGTAGTGCGCGTAGATCTCGGCCCAGTTCATCGCCTCGCGAAAATCGCCGGTTTCGATCTTGAGCTCCGCCATCTTGGCCATGCCGAGCACATTGCCTCGCACGGCAGCATTCGCGAAGTAGGTCGCCGCTCTGGCGTCGTCCGCATCGACCGGCGAATTCGGCGCGTGTCGCCCCATGTGGTAGAGCGTGCCGAGCAGATACAGCTCGTCGCCGCTGGCGGCGCCGGCATCGCGTTCGATATCAGCCAATGCGCTGCTACGCTCGGGCAGCGGGATGGCGGGATCGAACAACGTGGCCCATTGGGCGGTGGAGAGTCGGTGATGGGGGACGCTGCCCGAAAGTTCGGCAGCACCAACTGCCCGCGCGCTCCCCGAAGGCCCGACCAGACAACCCAACACCAGCACAGTGATTGCCACCGTTCCCCGCCGCCACACGTTCATCGCCATCCCCCGATGTATGTCACGCAAGTATTTCCGGTAGACAGGCATAAGAAAAGCGGCCAGCCGAAGCTGACCGCTTTCCCCCCTCCCAACCGGTCTGGGCCGGCTTACTTGGCGAGCGTAAGCGTGCCCTTCATCAGGGCGGCATGGCCCGGGAACGTGCAGAAGTAGGCGTAGCTTTCGCCGGCCTTGAGCTTGGCCACCGACAGCGTGACGCTGTCCGACTCGCCGCCGCCGACCAGCTTGGTATGAGCGATCACGCGTGCGTCGTCCGGCTTGACGTAATTCTGATCTGCGCCTGCCTTCATGCCGTCGGCGATGATGCCGGTCTGGTCAGCCGCCGTGCCCAGCACCCAGTTGTGGCCCATCGAGGCCTTGGGCAGCTTGCCCGTGTGCTTGAGGGTCACGGTGAACTGCTTGCAGGTCTTGGGCACCTCGATGCTCTTCTGGTTGTACTGCATGGCATCGTTGCCTTCGATGGTGGTGGAGCAGTCGGCGGCCCACAGCGGCGCAGCGAACAAACCAAGCAGGGCGAGGGCAAGAGTGGTGCGAACCATCGGTGAATCTCCATGGGGCTTGTAGGTGGGCGCAACGATGGAGATGGCGCTGGTTTGCTGCGCTGATCTGGATCACTTGGGCCCGGCGACACGCCATGTCGCGACAGCACGCCGCAGGCATACCCGCAAAAAACAAAAGCCGGGCAGTGCCCGGCTTTTGCGTCGACGCGTTTGGCGACCGTCTTACTTGGCGGCCATCAGCGCGATGGTCATGTCGAGCATACGGTTGGAGAAGCCCCACTCGTTGTCGTACCACGACAGCACCTTCACCAGTGTGCCGCCCATGACGCGCGTCTGGGTCGCGTCGTAGGTGGAGGAGGCCGGGTTGTGGTTGAAGTCGATCGACACCAGCGGCTGCGTGTTGACGGCCAGGATGCCCTTCAACGCGCCGTTGGCGGCTTCATGGATGACCGCGTCGATCTCTTCCTTGGTGGTCGCACGGGCGGCGTCGAAGGTGAGGTCGACGACCGACACGTTGATGGTCGGCACGCGCATGGCGAAACCGTCCAGCTTGCCGTTGAGCTCCGGCAGCACCAGGCCCACCGCGGCGGCGGCGCCGGTCTTGGTCGGGATCTGCGAGTGCGTGGCCGAACGGGCGCGGCGCAGGTCGGAGTGGTAGACGTCCGTCAGCACCTGGTCGTTGGTGTAGGCGTGGATGGTCGTCATCAGGCCGCGCTCGATGCCGATCTTCTCATGCAGCACCTTGGCCAGCGGAGCGAGGCAATTGGTGGTGCACGAGGCGTTGGAGATCACTTCCAGCTTGGAGGTGAGCTTGTCGGTGTTGACGCCGACGACGAAGGTGCCGTCCACGTCCTTGTCGCCCGGGGCGGAGATGATCACCTTCTTGGCGCCGGCGACGAGGTGCGCGCCGGCCTTGGCCTTGGAGGTGAACAGGCCGGTGCACTCGAGCACCACGTCCACGCCCAGGGCGCCCCACGGCAGCTTCGACGGGTCGCGCTCGGCGCAGACCTTGATGCGGTCGCCGTTGACGATCAGGTCGCCGCCGTCCACCGAGACCGTGCCCGGGAACTTGCCGTGCGCCGTGTCGTACTGGGTCAGGTGCGCATTGGTCTCGGCATTGCCGAGGTCATTGATCGCAACGATCTGGATCTCGTTGGTGCGACCGGCTTCGTACAGCGCGCGCAAGATGTTGCGGCCAATGCGACCGTAACCGTTGATGGCGACCTTGATGGCCATGGGACAGCGTCCTCCGGAGTGAGATGACGAAAATGGCGGCTGTGGGGCCGCCGTAAAACGGTCATTTTAGCCTGAACCGGGCTAAGGGCTCACGCGGAGCCCCGTTCGGGGGCGGCCGGGCTGTTCAGGAAGCCGCCAACGCGCTTGAATCGGGCCTTTGGAAACATCGCAGCCCCCACCCCGAGGAGTACGCCATGAGCGAGGCAGAGCAGTTCGTCGACATCACCGTGGAACAGGTGGCCGATTACGAGTTCCGGATCCGCTTCGACGACACCGCCATCCCCGACCTGACCACCGACGAGACCTCGCCCATCGGGCGTGACGCGGGCCCCAACCCCTCCCGGCTGCTGGCCGCCGCGGTGGCCAACTGCCTGACCGCCAGCCTGTTGTTCGCCCTGCGCAAGTACAAGAACACGCCCGGCCAGCTGGGCGCCAAGGCCCGCGCGACGCTGGCCCGAAACGAGCACGGCCGCTGGCGCATCGCCCATATCGGGGTGGACCTGCAGCTGGCGGACCGGGCCGAGGTGCTGGAGCACCTCGATCGCGTGTTGGCCCAGTTCGAGGACTTCTGCATCGTGACCCAGAGCGTGCGCCAGGGCATCGCCGTGGACGTGAGCGTGCGCGACGGCGCCGGCCAGTCCCTGTCCGTGCCGAACGCCGGTTGATGAAAACCTTGCGGCGGACTGTCATGCGGCTATGGCAGACTTCGCGGCCCCCAATCAGGACTCCTGCCCGCATGAAGCTTCCACGCCGCTCCGTCGCCGCCGCCCTCGTCTGTCTTGCCCTGGCGCC
Organism: Dyella solisilvae; assembly: GCF_003351225.1. Taxonomy (GTDB): domain Bacteria; phylum Pseudomonadota; class Gammaproteobacteria; order Xanthomonadales; family Rhodanobacteraceae; genus Dyella; species Dyella solisilvae. The sequence continues at coordinate 1,517,344 of NZ_QQSY01000001.1, read as the reverse complement.
GATGGCCTATGGCTGGGGCCAGCTCGGCCACAGCGTCGTCGCCGACGTGGCGCAGCGCCACCTGAGCCCTGCGGCGGAAGCCGAGGTGGAGCGCCTGCTGGCGCCCGAACACACCAAGTCGCTGGCGGATATCGCCAGCTGGGCGGACGAGATCCGCAACGATCCCGCCCAGGACGCGCTGTGGAAGCAGACCCGCGCCCTCCACTATGTCGATTTCACCTCCGGCGATTGCAACTACACGCCGCCGCGCGACTGCAAGGACGGCCAGTGCGTGGTGGCCGGTATCGACCATTACGTGAAGATCCTCGCCGACCGGAGCCAGCCGGACGCCGCCCGCCTGCAGGCGCTCAAGTTCGTGGTGCATTTCATCGGTGACGAGCACCAACCTCTGCACGGCGGCTCGCGCGACGACAAGGGTGGCAACGCCTACCAGGTGCAGTTCAACGGCAAGGGAACCAACCTGCACAGCGTGTGGGACTCGGGCCTGCTGAAGACTCGCGGCCTGGAATCGAAGCCCTACGCCGACGAGCTGGAGTCCCGCGGCACGGTCGCGCTCCCGCCGCCCATCGCGCCGCTGGACAACCCGTACGCGCAGTGGGCCGAAGAGTCCTGCCAGATCTCGCGCGACATCTACCCGGACGGCCACAAGATCGACCAGGCCTACGTGGACAAGGAATTGCCCGTGGCAGAACTGCGCCTGCGCCAGGCGGGACGCCGCCTCGCCGAGGTGCTGAATCTCGCCCTGTCAGGCGGCTGAGGCAGGCCACCCCAGCGCCACGCTATCCATCGAACGCGCCCGTCGGCTCAGGGATTGGCGGGCAGCGTGCGCGAAGTGGCGGTGGTGTCGCCGGTCGCCGCCGAGGAGGGGCCGATATTGCGGGCCAGGAAATCCAGCAGCTTGTCGTACATGGCAAGTTGATGGTCCAGCAGGAAGAATCCGTGACCTTCGCTTGACTCCACCAGCGACTCGTAATGCTTGCGTTGTTTGTCCAAGGCGTTGGTCAGGGCCTTGAAGTGGGCGTAGGGCGCCCGCTCGTCCAGGTAACCATGGATCAGCAGCAGATTGGCCTTGATCTGGTCGGCGCCGGCGATGGGCGAGCGGCGCAGCAGGTCGGCCGTGTCGTCGCCCATCGCTTCGTGCAGATAGTCCAGTCCGCTGTCAGTGCGCTGCGTATCGCTCTTGGTGAGCTGGAGGCGCAGGTCATACACGCCGGCATAACCGATGGCGCATCGATACAGGTCCGGCTCGCGCACCGCGCCTTCCAGCGCAGCGTAGCCACCGTAGCTGCCGCCGTAGATGCACACGCGCGCGCTGTCGGCGTGCCCTTCGCGGATCGCCCAGCGGGTGGCATCGGTGATGTCGTCCTGCATCGCCAGTCCCCACTGGCGATAACCCATGTTCTCGAAGTGCGCGCCGTAACCGCCGGAACCGCGATAGTTGATCTGCAGCACCGCATAGCCACGGCTCGCCAATAGCTGCGTTTCCTCATCAAACATCCACTGGTCGAACAGGCCATGCGGTCCGCCGTGTGGCAGCACCACCATCGGAAAGGGCCCCTTGCCCTCCGGCTCGGTGAGGAAGCCGTGCAACTGCACGCCATCGCGCGCGTTCAGCGCGATGGGTTGCATCGGCCGCATGCGCTTCGTGGGCAGCCAACGCCTCTCGCTGAAGAGATAGCGCGCCTGGCTCTTGTCGAGATCGAACAGGTAATAGTCGCCCGGATTTCGATCGCTACTGACGTCCACGATGGCCAATCGGCCGTCGCGGGTGAACGACGTCAGCCTGATCAGCTGGCCCGGAAAACTGGCGGCCAGCGCGTCGGTGATCTGCGCCTCGATGCCATGGAGATCGAAGAAGTGAACGGCCTGCACGCCGTCGCCCGTGATCACGCCGTAGAAATCGCTTCCATCGGCGGCGGGCAGCAGTTCGCCTGGATCGGCAAATTCGCCACGATAGAGCAGGGTGCGCTCGCTGCTTTGGAGGTCCATCAGTTCGATGGAGTCGGGGCCCTCCGGGTGGGTCACCTCGACATACAGTCTGGTGTTGTCATGATTGAAGCCAATCGGTGATATCCCCACGTGCGACGCATTCGGGTTGTTGCTCAGGGTCCATTTGCCGTGGGCTTCACGCGTCCAAAGGAGTCCATCGCTGTATGCCGCGCGAACCTCGCCAGTATGGTCAAGGGTCATCGAGACATCGGGCGCGGGGCCTTCCAGTACGCGGCGGCTTTCGCCACTCGCCACATCGAGTCGTTCGATGGATGGCACGCTGCCCTCACGGTGGTCAGTGAACGGTTGCGTCTGCACCAGCAGAAAGCGCTCGTCACCGAAGGGGGCTGACGAGAGCAGCTTTGCATAGGCGTCCCGGCGCAGGCCGCCCTGCTGCATGTGGTTGCTGTCGGCGCTCACGTTGCCACGCGCGCCGAACAAATAGATGCCATGGTTACCGTCGGCATCGAACGCCATCAGTTCGCCAGTGGGCGAAGGCGTTGCCAGGCTGCCCACCCGGGTGGCGAAGGCCAGGACAAGGCGGTGATCGTTGACCCAGCGATACTCGAGGATTTCGTTGCGACTGCCCGCGCGAATGCTGGAGACCGGCTTGCCGGTGGTGGTGTCGATGACCGCCAGCATGTTTTCGTAGGGTGTGTTGGGGCGGGGCGCCAGTGCGGAGATGTAGCGGCCATCCGGCGAAAGCAGCACGTCAGTGAATTCACTCGGGCGGATGAAGTCTCGCGTGGCGATCGTGGCCGATTCCACCGCGGCGGCCACAGCAGGAGCGATGCACAGCAATGCCAGCGCGATAGCCGCGCTCCTACGACGTGTCATCTCGATGGTCCCCTGTGTGTGGATCTCCCCGATCCATGCGGCGATGCTAGCGCAATGTCTTGCGCATCCGGATGCCTGGTCCGAAGCCGCGGTTTGCCCCTTCAAATGCCTGCGGGTGATGCACTGCACAATGCTTGATGGAGGCTCCGGGCGGGGCTTCGGCCAGGCTTTGCCGCAGCCGGTCGATGGGCCCGGACCGCATGTGCGGCGCGGTCGTCAAATGGGCTGATACCACACCAGTGATCGACATATTCGGTCCTTGCAAAGCAGACCAGTCGATCCCTTTGATGCCTTCAATGATGTTGATGAACCATACCACTTCGGTGAGGTGGTAATCAGGCCACATGCAGTCCACTTTCGTCCCTCGAGATGGTCGCCGGGAACCTGCAAATACCCTCTGGCAGATCGATCCAAATCTGCTAGCGTGGATGCATGACTACTGAAAATCCGCTGCGCCGCACAAAGATTGTCGCCACCCTCGGTCCTGCGACCGACGCGCCTGGCATGCTCGAAAAAATCATCGCCGAAGGCGTCGACGTGGTTCGCTTGAACCTCTCGCACGGCCAGCCGGACGATCACCGCGCGCGCGCCGTGGCCGTACGCGAAGCGGCCGCCAAGCTCGGCCGCGAGGTCGGCGTGCTGGCGGACCTGCAAGGTCCGAAAATCCGTGTTGAAAGGTTCGCCAATGGTCCGATCGAGCTGAAGGTCGGCGACAGCTTCGTGCTGGACTGCCGCCCTGGCGCCCCGCTGGGCGACGCCACTCGCGTCGGCGTGAGCTACTACGGCCTGCCCAACGATGTGGCTGCGGGTGACGTGCTGCTGTTCGACGACGGCCTGGTCGCGATGACGGTGGAATCGGTGGAGGGCGCCGAAGTGCGTTGCCGCGTACTGATCGCCGGCCGCCTCTCCGACCGCAAGGGACTCAACCGCCAGGGCGGTGGTCTCTCGGTGGACGCGCTGTCGGACAAGGACCGGGCGGACATCAAGCTGGCTGCCGAGATCGGCGCTGACTTCCTGGCCGTGTCGTTCGTACGCTCCGCGCAAGACATGCATGAGGCGCGTCGACTGCTGACGGAAGCGGGCGGCAAGGCTTCGCTCGTGTCCAAGATCGAGCGCGCCGATGCGCTCCCCGTGCTGGGCGAGATCATCGACGCCTCCGACGTGGTGATGGTGGCGCGCGGCGACCTGGGCGTGGAAATCGGCGACGCCGAACTGCCCGGCCTGCAGAAGAAGATCATCCGTGAGTCGGTGCAGCGCAATCGCGCCGTGATCACCGCGACGCAGATGCTGCAGTCGATGGTGCGCTCGCCGATCCCGACCCGCGCCGAAGTGATGGACGTGGCCAACGCGGTCATCGACGGCACCGATGCGGTGATGCTGTCGGAGGAATCGGCTGCCGGCGCCCATCCGGACAAGGCCGTGGCCGCGCTCCGCCGCATCTGCCTCGGCGCCGAGCGCCAGTTCGAGCCGAAGGAAGATCCCGCCACCCAGGGTCACTTGCTGGACCGCACGGACCAAGCCATCGCCCTGGCCGCCATGGTGCTGGCCAGCCAGCTCGGCGTGCGCGCCATCGTGTCCCTGACCGAATCGGGCGCCACCGCGCAGTGGCTGTCGCGCTACCGCAGCGCCGTGCCGATCTACGCGCTGTCGCCGTTTGATGACGCGCGCCGTCGCATGTCGGTGTTCCGTGACGTGCAGCCGGTGAAGTTCACCCACGTGTCGCAGACCCCGGCCGGCTCCGCCCGCGATGCGGTGCGCCAGCTGTTCGTCCAGGGTCGACTGGTCGAGGGTGATCGCGTGGTGCTGACCCACGGCGACCACATCGGCCAGGGTGGCGGCACCAACACGCTCAAGCTGCTCTCGGTGGGCGCCGAGGGCGTGGTGGAGTGCCTGCGCGACCTGTAAGCGTGGTTTCGACGTCGGCACGGGCCGATGGGACTAGAATCCCGGCCGACGTCCCCCAACCCATGCGCAGGAGGTTTTCCATGAACACGATGTCACGCCGCTTCGGTCAGGCCCTGGTGCTGGCGCTGGCCACGGTGGCGGCGGCGCCGCTGCTGGCGCAATCGCAGGCGCGCATGGTGGGTCCGGAGCAGATCCAAAACTACTGGATCATGCTCAACACCAAGGTGGACGCCGACATCCCCAACAGCGGCCGCAACATGACCGCGCCCGGCTGCGTGGCGGTGAGCTTCATGATCGGCTCGGACGGCGTGCCGCAGAACGTGACGGTACGCAAGGTGGTGCCGCAGAGCGACCTGGATCGGGTGGCTACCAGCGTGGTCAGCAACTTCCGTTATGGCCCGTCGCTGAAGAACAACACCCACGAGCCGATCAACACCTACTTCATCGTACCGTTCAACCTGCCGGCGGACCCGGCCCAGCGCCAGTCCATTACCAACGCCTGCAAGCTGCCTGGCTTCGACCAGGCCTGATCCCGGTCCCGGAGCCGGTGGCAGGGCCGTTCAGGGGTGCTCCGGACCCCCGGGCGGCTTATGGCCTATAATCGCGGCCTTTCAGCCTGGCTGCCCCTCGGGGCGGCGCCACCTTGTGCGGCCCACACCGCCTAAGTATCCGGAGTTGTCATGAGCATCGAAGATCTCGAAAGCGTCGCCCTTGCGATGGTCGCGCCCGGCAAGGGCATCATCGCCATCGACGAGTCGACCAACACCATCAAGAAGCGTTTCGAGGCCGTTGGCATCGAGAACACGGAAGAGAATCGCCGCGCCTACCGTGAGCTGCTGCTCACCGCGCCGGGTCTCAGCGAGCACATCTCCGGCGCCATCCTGTACGACGAAACCATTCGTCAGTCGACCAAGGACGGCGTGCCGTTCACCCAGGTCATGAAGAAGAACGGCATCATCCCGGGCATCAAGGTCGACAAGGGTCCGGTGCCGCTGGCTGGCTTCCCGGGCGACGTGATCACCGAAGGCCTCGACGGCCTGCGCGAGCGTCTCGCCGAGTACGTGAAGCTGGGCGCCCAGTTCGCCAAGTGGCGCGCTGTCATCAACATCAGCGAAGACAACCCGTCGTCGACCGCCATCGAGGCGAACTGCCACGCGCTGGCCCGTTACGCCGCGCTGTGCCAGGAAGCCGGCCTGGTGCCGATGGTCGAGCCGGAAGTGATCATGGACGGCGACCACAGCATCGAAGTCAGCTACGAAGTGCACGAAGCCGTGCTGCGCAGCCTGTTCAATGCGCTGTACGAGCAGAACGTGATGCTGGAAGGCACCATCCTGAAGGTCAGCATGGTCATTCCGGGCAAGGAAGCGGACGAGCAGGCCGAGGTCGAGGAAGTCGCCGAAGCCACCGTTCGCGTGCTCAAGACCACCGTGCCGGCCACGCTGCCGGGCATCGTGTTCCTCTCGGGCGGCCAGACCGACGAGCAGTCCACCGCGCACCTCAACGCCATGAACCGCATGGGCCCGCATCCGTGGCCGCTGAGCTTCTCCTACGGTCGCGCCATGCAGCAGGCCGCGCTGAAGCTGTGGTCCAAGGACATGAAGGCCAACTACGCCGACGCGCAGAAGACCGTCCTGGCCCGCGCCAAGGACAATGGCCTCGCCGCGCTGGGCCAGTGGCACGGCAAGTAAAGAGCCGCATCCTGTGGCGAGGCGCACTCGGCGCCCCTCCTGCGGAAAAAGCGGAAGCATCGAAGAACCAAAAGAAAACGGGCGCCTCGCGGCGCCCGTTTTTTGTTGCCCTGTTCCTGGAGACCGCTATCAGAAGCGGTATTCCGCGCTGACGCTGTACAGGTTGGTCGGCAGATGGATGTTCTTGTCGCTGTCGCTGGCCTGGTAGTAGTCGTAGTTCAGGCCCACGCTCCACTTCGGGGTGATGTTGTAGCCCACGCCGGCGCCGGCGTAGTAGTCCGTGCTGTTGAAGCGGACCGCCTGCGGGTTGAACCTGTCGTCGGTCAGGCCCGAACCCTTGGCGAAGAACGCGCCGCCGCGAAGCTCGGCGTACCAGCTCTGGCTGATGTTGTAGCGCAGGTCCAGGCCGGCGGTCGCGCCCTGCAGCTTGGACTGGCCATTGCTGCCGGTGTAGTTGGCGAAGTTCTGGGTGTACTGGCCACGGGCGCTGGCGCGGCCCAGGTAGACATAGCCCACTTCCATGCCCAGCGAGGTCTCGGGGTTGATGGCGAAGCGGTAACCGCCCTTGATGCCGCCGGCGAAGTCGCCGTTGTCATAAGGGCCCTTCTGCACCTGGCCGTAACCGGCGTTGGCGCCGACGTACCAGCCCTGCTGGGCGGTCTGGCCCGCGTCCTGCGCGAAAGCGGCGGGAACGGCCGCCAGACCGGCAGCGGCAAGGCCAAGGGCAAGAATGGTGTTCTTCATCGGGTACTCCTCTTTGTCTTTTTTGGGCCAGTCCGCGGCGCCGGGGGTTCGGTCGTGGGGCGGCTGGGCACCTCGTGGCGACGGTGCGTGACTTAGATGGGGTACGGGTCCCGGAGTTTCAATACTCGTTAGTGCATTATTAAGGCCTTGTTAATATGAAACATGGGTCTGCTAAAAATCGGGAGCGACAGCGCGGTCAGCATTCGGCGACAATAGGCGCTTTTCTGGCCGCCATACCCCCGGAGACTTTCTAGATGACTACCCGCCGTGAACTCGCCAACGCCGTGCGCGCCCTTGCCATGGACGCCGTGGAACAGGCCAACTCCGGCCACCCGGGCATGCCCATGGGCATGGCGGACATTGCAGAAGTGCTGTGGAACGACTTCCTTCAGCACAACCCGGTCAATCCCAAGTGGTTCAACCGCGACCGCTTCGTGCTCTCCAATGGCCACGGCTCGATGCTGCAGTACGCGCTGCTGCACCTGACCGGCTATGACCTGCCGATGGACCAGCTCAAGCGCTTCCGCCAGCTGCACTCCAAGACCGCCGGCCATCCGGAAGCCAGCGAAACCCCAGGCGTGGAAACCACCACCGGCCCGCTGGGCCAGGGTCTGGCCAATGCGGTCGGCTTCGCGCTCGCCGAGAAGGTGCTGGCGGCTCACTTCAACCGTCCGGGCCACGAGATCGTCAACCACCACACCTATGTGTTCCTCGGCGACGGCTGCCTGATGGAAGGCATCTCGCATGAAGTGGCCGCGCTGGCGGGCACCTGGAAGCTCGGCAAGCTGGTGGCGGTTTACGACGACAACGGCATCTCCATCGACGGCGAAGTGCACGGCTGGTTCACCGACGACACGCCGAAGCGTTTCGAGGCCTATGGCTGGAACGTGATCCGTGGCGTGGACGGCCATGACGCCGCCGCGATCAAGCAGGCGATCACCGAGGCCACCTCGCAGAGCGACAAGCCCACCCTGATCTGCGCCCGCACCATCATCGGCTTCGGCGCGCCCCACAAGCAGGGCAAGGAAGAGAGCCACGGCGCCGCGCTGGGCAAGGCCGAAGTGGCCGCCGCCCGCGACGAGCTGGACTGGCGCCATGCCCCTTTCGAGATCCCGGCCGAGATCTACGCCGGTTGGGACCACAAGCAGGCCGGCGCAGAGCGCGAGCGCACCTGGCACGATGCCGTCGCCAAGTACACCGCGGCGTTCCCGGAGCTGGCGGCCGAGTTCACCCGCCGCATGAACGGCGAGTTGCCGGCGGACTGGGCCGCCAAGTCGCAGGCCTTCGTCGACAAGCTGCAGGCCGACGGCGTGGACGTCGCTTCGCGCAAGGCCTCGCAGATGACCATCCAGGCGTTCGCGCCGCTGCTGCCCGAGCTGATCGGCGGCTCGGCGGACCTTGCCGGCTCCAACCTCACAAAGTGGACGGGTAGCGTCGATGCCGGCAACGGCCATGACCCCAACGGCAACTACGTCTACTACGGCGTGCGCGAGTTCGGCATGACCGCCATCGCCAACGGCCTGGCCCTGCATGGCGGCTTCATCCCGTACGACGCCACCTTCCTGGTGTTCTCCGACTATGCCCGCAACGCAGTGCGCATGAGCGCGCTGATCCCGGCGCACGCCATCCACGTCTACACCCACGACTCGATCGGCCTGGGCGAAGACGGCCCGACCCACCAGCCGGTGGAGCACCTGGCCTCGCTGCGCTACATCCCGAACAACCAGGTGTGGCGTCCGTGCGATGCGGTGGAATCGGCGATGTCCTGGAAGCTGGCCATCGAGCGCAAGGGCCACCCGGCGTGCCTCGTGTTCTCTCGCCAGAACCTCAAGCCGCAGCAGCGCACCGCGCAGCAGGTGGCGGACATCGCCCGCGGCGCCTACGTGCTGTCGGATCCGCAGGACACCAAGTTCAAGGCCATCCTGATCGCCACCGGTTCGGAAGTGGAACTGGCGATGGAAGCGGCGCGCACGCTGGCGCAGCAGAACGTGCCGGTGCGCGTGGTGTCGATGCCCTGCGCCGAAGCGTTCGACGCCCAGCCGCTGGAGTATCGCGAAGCCATCCTGCCGGGCTGGTGCCGCGCCCGCGTGGCGGTGGAAGCGGCCACGGCCGACTTCTGGCGCAAGTACGTGGGCCTGGACGGCGAAGTGATCGGCATGCACAGCTTCGGCGCCTCGGCTCCGGCGGCCAAGCTGTTCGAGGAGTTCGGCTTCACCGTGCCGCACGTGGTCGACGCCGTGAAGCGCGTGATTGGCTGATGCGATGTAACCCTCTCCCCTCGGGGAGAGGGCATTGCCATCTTTATGGTGGAGGGGTGGGTGATCGCCCAAACCTTCCAGAAAAAACGCCGCGACTATCGCGGCGTTTTTTTGTGTCCGCATGAGCGGACTTTGCAATAGCACGCGACGCGCTTTCACGCGCGACGATGGATTCACTTTCGTTTGGCGACGGCCGACTTGATTTCGTCCATGGCGGCGGCGGTATTCCCCCGAGCGGTACCTAGCGCCGTACTGTCGGCAGGATCGATGGAAGTGGCCGCCTTCGCGAGGGCTCGTGCCTCCAGCCGACGGGCATCCGTGTAGTGCAGCAAGGCTTGGTGCAGGGCGTAGTCACGGTGGTCTGGCGGAATCGTCTCGGCAGCGAATTCCTCGTGCAGCGCATCCCATTGGGGCGTGATCTGGCTGGCGAAAGCAGCGGCGAAAGCGGCGGAGGACAAGCTGCCGCCACGCACCTGTTCGATCAGGCCCTTGGCCTGCGCAAGGATGGCCTTCTCGTGCTCACTGAACTCCATCAGGTTGCGTTCGAATCGCGCGATCTGCTGTGCCTGACCTGACGGATGAACCAACGGCCACGCCATGGCCAGAAGTGCGCCGGCGCCTAGCAGGATCGACAGCAGCAGGCGTGGCAGCCCGGCCTGGCTGCGGTGCTCGGTATTGAGCGGGCGCGCCAGCAACAGCCCCATGGCGAAACCGCCTACCAGGCCGCCCAGGTGCGCAGCGTTGTCGATGCCGCTATGGGCGAACCCATAGAAGAGCGAATATCCCGCGAACAGCAGAGTGCTGTTGCGATGCTCCGCCATCACTTCCTTGGGCACGGCGTTATGCGGGTTGATGACGAAGGCAAGCAGGCCACCGAAGATGCCGAAGATGGCGCCAGAAGCGCCGGCGCCGTTCACCATGGGATTCCACAACAGGCTGGCCAGGCTCCCGGCGAGACCGGCGAACACATACAGCAGCAGGAAGCGGCTGCTGCCGAACAGACGCTCGATGGTGCGGCCGTTCTGGTACAGCGCCAGCATGTTCAGAGCAAGGTGGATGATGCCGAAGTGTATGAAGGTGGCGGTAAACAGTCGCCACCACTGGCCGCCCATGGTGAGCGGACCAAAGTTGGAACCGACCTGGACGGCAGACTCGCCAGTGGGCGAAATCGGGTTCATGCCTGCCACGCAGGCGACGATGAACACGATGACGTTGAGCGCGACGAGGACGGGAGTGACCGGGGCGCGCGGGCTCAGGCGGTCCAGTCGCTGCTGGAAGTCGACCAGTGCCGCCTGGCTGCTCGCGAACTCGGCGGTCTGTTCGCCCGGCAGATGGGCCAGGATGGCCAGCGCCTGGGCGGGGTTGCTGGCAGTGAAGCGGACAGTCTGCATCGACTCCCCCGGCACGCGGCGCTGGAATTTCACCGTGCTGCCGGTGACGGCGGCATTGAGAATCTCCTGCCGCTGAAAAGTCCGGCTTTCCTGGACGCTGGTGAGGAACGGACGCTTGCGCGGACCGCTGAGGGTCACCGTGTTCTCGTCGAAGCGGATCTGTCCTTTGCCGGCCCAGCGGGAGTCGTCGGTCGGTACTTTGTTGAGTCCGACCTGCTGGCCAAACATGACCGCAAACGCCGTCGTGGGTGGTCGATCTCCCGCAGGCCCCAGTTCAAGTACACCCACGCTACCGCCGCCGCGCTGTGGCGCAGCCTGTTCGTGCGACATGCCTATCCCCCTGGTGGACGCCGCCCCCTCTGCGACGGCTTGCGCAGGATGCCAGCCAGCCCTCGCCGGTGACAGTGGCCCCGGCGGGCGGCGTTCGCGGCGGCCCGCCAGTGCTGGCGGGCCAGAGTCATGGATCAGGCTGAGAGAAGCGCGGTGAGGTCTTGGGGCGTTGCCGCCATGGCGTGCGCGCCGGCCTTCTCCAGCTCCGCGCGGCTGCCGAAACCCCACAGCACGCCGACGCCGCGCACGCGGTTGGCCACGGCGCCGTCGATGTCGAAATGACGGTCGCCGATCATCGCGGTGTCTTCGGGCTTCGCGCCGAAATCGGCCAGCGCTGCCGCGATCATGGCGGCCTTCTCGCTGTGCGGGCTCGACGGATGTGGCCCGTACAGACGGCTGAACGCGCCGCCGAACGGCAGGTGCTCGATGATCGGGCGTGCGTGCCGCTCGGGCTTGCTGGTGACCACCGCCAGTTCATGGCCGGCGGCCTTGAGCTGGCCAATCATCGCCTCGATGCCCGGATACACCGTGTGCTCGCGCCAGCCGATGGTGTGGAAGCGCTCGTGGTAGTGCTCCACCGCTTGCTCGATGCGATCGTGGTCGTGCTCCAGCAGCGGCGCGAAGCTGTGCCGCAGTGGCGGACCGATCCAGTGGCGCATCTCGGTCGGATGGGGCACGCCCAGCTGCGTCAGCGCATGGCGGACGCAGCCGAGGATCCCGACTTCCGAATCGATCAGGGTGCCGTCGAGGTCGAACAGGCAGAGCATTACTTGCCCGCGCGAGCCTTGAGGGCCGCCACGGCCGGGAGTTCCTTGCCTTCGAGGAATTCGAGGAAGGCGCCGCCACCGGTGGAGATGTAGGAGACGTTGTCGGCGATGCCGTACTTGTCCACCGCCGCCAGGGTGTCGCCACCGCCGGCGATGGAGAAGGCCGGAGACGTCGCGACGGCGCGCGCCAGGGTTTCGGTGCCATGACCGAAGGCGTCGAACTCGAACACGCCGACCGGGCCGTTCCACACCACCGTGCCGGCCTTGGCGATCATCTCGGCGTAGCGGCGGGCGGTCTCCGGGCCGATGTCCAGGATCATCTCGCCGTCCTTCACTTCATCGACCGCCTTGACGGTGGCCGGGGCATGGGCGGAGAACTCCGGCGCGACCACCACGTCGACCGGGATCGGCACGTCGGCATTGCGGCGCTTGGCGTCGGCGATGACCTTCTTGGCCGCCTGGATGAGGTCGGGCTCGTACAGCGAGTTGCCCACCGAGTAGCCCATCGCCGCGATGAAGGTGTTGGCGATGCCGCCGCCGACGATCAGCTGGTCGACCTTGCCGATCAGGTTCTCCAGCAGGGTGAGCTTGGTGGACACCTTGGAACCGGCCACGATGGCCAGCAGCGGGTGGGCCGGGTGCTCCAGCGCCTTGCCCAGCGCGTCCAGCTCGCCCGACAGCAGCGGACCGGCGGCGGCCACCGGGGCGTACTTGATCACGCCGTGGGTGGAGGCCTGGGCGCGGTGGGCGGTGCCAAAGGCGTCCATCACGAAGATGTCGCAGAGGGCGGCGTACTTGCGGGACAGGGCCTCGTCGTCCTTGCCTTCGCCCACGTTCATGCGGCAGTTCTCCAGCACCACCACTTCGCCATCAGCGACGTCGACACCGTCGAGGTAGTCGGCCACCAGGCGCACCGGCTGGCCGAGCTTGTCGCTCAGCCACTTGGCGACGGGGGCGAGCGAGGATTCGGCGTCGAACTGGCCTTCCTTCGGGCGACCCAGGTGCGACAGCACCATCACCTTGGCGCCGGCGTCGCGGGCGGCCTTGATGGTGGGCAGGGAGGCGTCCAGGCGCTGGGTGGAGGTGATGTGGCCGTTCTCGATCGGCACGTTCAGGTCTTCGCGGATCAGCACGCGCTTGCCGCGCAGATCAAGATCGCTCATGCGGGTAACGGACACGGGGAACTCCCTGGCTTGGATTCGTGGATGGGGCGCCATTCGGCGCAAGCCGCGTATTGTCCCGCCCGGTACGCAGCGATGCAAACCGGCGCGCAGGTATCCTAGGAGGCTGATATTTCCCCCGGAGGACACGGCCATGGGCCAGGATCTGGTGTTGTACGGCTACTGGCGTTCCAGCGCCGCTTATCGCGTGCGCATTGCCCTCAATCTCAAGGGACTGGATTACGAGTCGCGGCCGGTGCACCTGATCAACAACGGTGGCGAGCAGCATGCGCCGGAGTTCCAGGCGTTGAATCCCCAGGAGCTGGTGCCTTGCCTGGTCGACCAGGGCCGCGTGCTCACCCAGTCCATGGCCATCATGGAGTACCTGGATGAAACCCGGCCGACTCCGGCACTGCTCCCGGCCGACCCGGCCGGCCGGGCGCGGGTGCGCGCGCTGGCCCAGGTGGTCGGCTGCGACATCCATCCGCTGGGCAACTTGCGCGTGCTGCAGCACCTGGTGACGCAGTTCGGCGCCGACGATGCGGCCAAGGGCGTGTGGTCCAGGCATTGGATCGGCCTGGGCCTGCAGGCGCTGGAAACCATGTTGGCCGGCAACGTGGCCACCGGTCGCTTCTGCCACGGCGACAGCCCGAGCATGGCCGACGCCTGCCTCGTGCCGCAGGTCTACAACGCCGTGCGCTGGAAGATGCCCATGGACGATTACCCGACCATCCGCCGCATCCATGAGGCCTGCCAGGCGCTGGACGCCTTCCAGCGGGCCGTGCCGGAGGCGCAGCCGGATGCACCCAAGGGAAGCTGAGGAGTGAGTGGAGAGGAGTGAGAAGTGAGAGGCGGGCCGTGCCTTCTCTCGTTTCTCACTACTCCATCGTCACTTCAGGCCCTTAAAACCCGAGCCCGTACGGGTCGTTGCCCGCCAGTTCCATGCTTTCCGTGTTGCCGCCCTCGGACAGGCGGATCTTGAGCGCCAGGCCGTCGCGCGAGTCGGCCTTGTTGAGCGCTTCGTCCAGCTCGATGCGGCCTTCCTTGTACAGGCGGTACAGCGACTGGTCGAAGGTCTGCATGCCTTCCTGCAGGCTGCGGTCCATCGCTTCCTTGACGTCGTGCACCTGGCCACGGCGGATCATGTCGCGGATCAGCGGCGTGTTGAGCAGCACTTCCACCGCTGGCAGGCGGCGGCCGTCCTTGCCGATCACCAGGCGCTGGCTGATCACCGCGCGCAGGTTGAGCGCGAGGTTCATCAGCACGTTCTTGTGCGCCGATTCCGGGAAGAAGTTGAGGATGCGCTCCAGCGTCTGGTCGGCGTTGTTGGAATGCAGGGTGGCCAGGCAGAGATGGCCGGTTTCGGAGAACGCGATCGCCGCTTCCATCGTGTCGGTGTCGCGGATCTCACCGATCATGATCACGTCGGGCGCCTCGCGCATCGCGTTGCGCAGGGCCTCGTGGTAGCTGTGCGTGTCCAGGCCGACTTCGCGCTGGTTCACGATCGACTTCTTGTGGCGGTGCAGGTATTCGATCGGGTCCTCGATGGTGAGGATATGGCCCGAGGAGTTCTGGTTGCGGTGGTCGATCATCGCCGCCAGGGTGGTCGACTTGCCCGAGCCGGTGGCGCCCACCACCAGGATCAGTCCGCGCGGCTCCATGATCAGCTCGCGGAAGATGGTCGGCAGCTGCAGCTGGTCGATGCTGGGGATCTCGCTCTTGATCGCGCGGATCACCATGCCCACCTCGCCGCGCTGCTTGAACACGTTGATGCGGAAGCGGCCGGCTTCCTTCACCGCCAGCGCCATGTTCAGTTCCAGGTCGCGTTCGAACTGCGGTACCTGGCCCTCGTCCATCAGCGAGTAGGCAATCTTCTTGACCATGCCGCTCGGCAGGCCGGTATTGCCCAGTGGGTAAAGCTTGCCCTCGACTTTGATGTTCACAGGGGCGCCCGTCGTCAGGAACATATCCGACGCGCCCTTGTCAACCATTAGCTTGAGGAAGTAACCAATGTCCACTCGAATCCCCTAATTTCGCGCGCATTGCTAAAGTCGATTATGCCCGCCCACAATACGCTGTGACACTCCGAGAGGACTGAGTGATGGTGCACACCTTTTTCCCGCTGTCAGGCCGCCGTAGGGCTGGCCAGGTAGCGGTTTCGACCCTGATGCTGGCGGCGACGCTGGCGCTTTCCAGCTGCGCCTCCACCCCGCCGCCGGACGGGGCCATGAACCAGGCGCAGGTACAGCTACAGGCGGCCCGCGACGCCGATGCCGCCGTATACGACCCGATTGACCTGGGCAACGCCCAGGACAAGTTCCAGCAGGCCCAGAGCGCCATGGCCAAGCGCGACTACGACGTCGCGGCCCAGTTGGCCGAAGAGGCGCGGGCGAGCGCCGAACTGGCGCGCGCCAAGGCCCGCCTGGGTACGGCCCGCACCCAGATCCAGAACAAGACGTCAGCCAACCAGCAGTTGCGCGACCAGATCGACCAGTCGCTGGCTGACCAGCAACAGCAGGACCAGGGGCAGAACGCCGGCCAGCCCCCGCAGCAGACCACCGACATGCCGGCTCCGCCGAGCTCGGCCCTGGGTGAGCCGATTCCCCAGGGTCAGGGCTTCCAGACCATTCCCCAGAACCCGCCCCAGTCGACCACTGACCAGGGAGGCCACCCATGAAATCCTTGACCTACCGACTTTCGTTCCTGCTGCTGGCGGTGGCTGCCGCCGGCGTCGTCCACGCCAAGGACGACATGGACGTGGCGCGCCTCAACAACAGCCTGGATCAGCTCGCCGCCGATCCGGCGCTCGGCGGCAACGCCCAGGCCGAGCAGCTGCGCGCCCGTGAGGCCGTGAACCAGCTCGCCAACGCCCGCTCGCGCGATCGCGCCCATGCGCTCTACATGGCCGAGCGCCGCGTCGACCTGGCGCGTGCCTCCGCCGAGCTGCAGCAGGCCCAGCTGCAGATCAACAAGCTCGACCGCGAGCACGACCAGATCCAGCTCGACGGCAGCCGCCGCGAGGCGGATATGGCGCGCCGCGAGCTGGAGCGCCAGCGCCTGCAATACCAGATGGCGCAGGAGGAGGCCGCCCGTCAGGCCGCGGAAGGCGCCGAGGCGACCGCCCAGGCCCAGGCCGAGGCCGCCCAGGCCAAGAAGCTGGCTGCAGCCCAGGCCAAGGTGGCCAATGCGGCCAAGAAGCAGGCCGAGCTGGCGGCTCAGGCGGCCAAGCTGATGCGCACCCAGATGCAGCAGGGCGATACCGGCGCCGCTGCCGACAGCGCGTCGAAGGATCAGGGCAAGTAAACGACCCTGGCGCAGTTTGTCGCACTCAGCACGTCGCGAAGGCCGGCCGGTTCCACCCGCCGGCCTTCGTCGTTTCCGGCCTCGGCGCCCAGCCATGCGGCCCGCCGGACGCTTTGTTCAAGACCCGGAAAGCCGTTGTTGGAATCGTGCAAAAGACTGTTCCGGCAGCTTTCGGCCAACCGCGGTTCGCGGGCGTCCCAGGCCTTTTGTGACGCTTGCATGACCCTTTCCTCGGGAGTAGCGTCGGCCTTCCAGGGGGCAGCTCCGCCGCCTGGGTCACCGACCTGAATCATGCACTCATCCTTCCCCTTCATTGCGCTCCATGGCCCGGTCAAACGGCATGGATCGCGGACGTGTGCATGTTCATCGTCAGCAGTCGCCTTCCCCGGGCGCCTGCCGTTCTCTCCAGAGGAGGTTCGATCATGTTTGAAAACCAGCAGCGTGATGATGTCGAAGCTTTGATGAAGGCCGATGCGGAGTTTCGTCGGCTGTACCAGCACCATCAGGAGCTCGACAGCAAGGTGCACGACGCCGAGATCGGCGTGCTTCCCATCGATGACATGACCTTGTCCGGCATGAAGAAGGAGAAACTCCACGCGAAGGAGCGCCTCCAGCGCATGTGGGACAGTCGCGCGCACCGCATCAACTGAACCTGCGAGGTTTCGCATGAACGCGGCCCCGGGGCCTCCCGTCAAGGGAAGGTTTCCGGGGCCGCCGTCGTTTTGGGGGCAGGGGAGCCGTCAGCGCCGCTCGGTTATGATCGACCTCCCTTCCGGTCGCCGCGATGCGCCCGGGGCTTACAGCAAGGAGTCCCCATGACGGTCCACCAGAGTGTCCTCGAACTGATCGGACGTACCCCGACGGTACGCGCGCAGCGCCTGGATGTCGGACCGTGCGAGCTGTTCCTCAAGCTGGAAAGCGCCAACCCTGGCGGCTCGATCAAGGACCGCATCGGCTTGTCGATGATCGAAGGCGCGGAGAAGGCGGGCAAGATCCGACCGGGTGACACCCTGGTCGAGGGCACCGCCGGCAACACCGGCCTCGGCCTGGCCCTGGTGGCGCAGCAGAAGGGTTACCGCCTGATCCTGGTGGTGCCGGACAAGATGAGCCGGGAGAAGATCTTCAACCTCAAGGCCATGGGCGCCGAGGTCGTGCTGACCCGCTCGGACGTGGCCAAGGGGCACCCCGAGTACTACCAGGACATGGCCGAGCGCATCGCTCGTGAAACGCCCGGCGCCTACTTCATCAACCAGTTCGGCAACCCGGACAACCCGGCGGCGCATATCGCCACTACCGGCCCCGAGATCCTCGAGCAGCTGGACGGCAAGGTCGACGCCATCGTCGTGGGCTGTGGCTCGTCGGGCACGCTGAGCGGCCTGTCCAAGTACTTCGCCCAGCATTCGCCGAACACCGAATTCGTGCTGGCCGACCCGGTCGGCTCGATCCTGGCCCAGTACATCAACGAGGGCACGCTCTCGACCAAGTCGGGCAGCTGGATGGTGGAAGGCATCGGCGAGGATTTCCTGCCGACCATCAGTGACTTCACCCGCGTGAAGAAGGCCTACGCCATCCCCGACAAGGAGAGCTTCCTGGCGGCGCGCGAACTGCTGGCGAAGGAGGGCATCCTCGGCGGTTCCTCCACCGGCACCCTGCTGGCCGCCGCGTTGCGCTACTGCCGCGAGCAGACCAGCTCCAAGCGCGTGCTGACGCTGGTATGCGACACCGGCAACAAGTACCTGTCGAAGATGTACAACGACTACTGGATGCTCGACAACGGCTTCATCGAGCGCGAGCAGCATGGCGATCTGCGCGACCTGTTGCTGCGCCCGTTCGCCCAGCGCGACACGGTGGTGGTGGGGCCGAAGGAGTTGCTGATGACCGCGTACACGCGCATGAAGCTGTACGACGTGTCGCAGCTGCCGGTGATGGACGGCAATCAGCTGGTCGGCATCCTCGACGAATCGGACGTGCTGATGCACGTGCATGCGGACGAAGCCAGGTTCCGCGACGCGGTCGCCACCGCAATGATCACCAACCTGCAGATGCTGGACGTGCGCTCGCCGATCGAGTCGCTGCTGCCGGTGTTCGACCGGGGGCATGTCGCGATCGTGGTTGATGGCGAGCAGTTCCTGGGTCTCATCACACGGATCGATTTGCTGAACTACCTACGACGCAAGGTGCATTGATCGGCGTGGGGCGATGTGCCAACGATGGAACGTCGCCCATCCTTCGCCATGAAAGCTTGTTGAAATTGCGCGCGTCCAAAGTCGCAGCCCGCGATCGAGTGGTTCGCGCCCAGTTCGAAGGAGTAACAGCTTATGTGTGGAATCGTTGCTGCCGCCGCCCAGCGTGATGTGGCGCCGCTGCTTATCGTCGGACTCAAGGCGCTGGAATACCGCGGGTATGACTCCGCTGGACTGGCCGTGCTCGATCGCGGCGAGATCCATCGCGTACGCGCCAAGGGCAAGGTGCGCGAGATGGAGTCGCTGTACCTGGCCGATCCGTTCCCCGGCAGCACCGGTATCGCCCACACGCGCTGGGCGACCCACGGCGTGCCGAATGAGGCCAATGCCCATCCGCACATGGCCGGCAGCGTGGCGCTGGTGCACAACGGCATCATCGAAAACTACGCCGCCTTGCGTGCTGACCTGCAGGCGCGCGGCCACGAGTTCACGTCGGAAACGGACACCGAGGTGATGGCCGCGCTGATCAACGAACACATGGAATCGGGACTGGGCCTGCGCGAAGCCGTGCTGGCAACGGTGCGCGAACTGGAAGGCGCCTATGCCATCGCCGTGGTGAGCAGCAAGGAGCCGGGCCGCGTGGTTGGCGCCCGCCACGGTGCGCCACTGCTGGTGGGCGTGGGTATCGGCGAGCATTTCCTGGGATCGGATGCGCAGGCGCTGATCCAGGTCACCAACAAGATCATCTACCTCGACGAGGACGATGTCGCCGACATCACGCGCGACAGCGTGGCGATCTACTCGCTCGACGGCGAGCGCGTCCAGCGATCCGTCCACGAAAGCGAGCTTTCGGCCGATGCAGTGGAGCGCGGGGAATTCCGCCACTACATGCAGAAGGAAATCTTCGAGCAGCCCAACGCGGTCGCGGCGACGCTGGAGGCACGCATTGGTCCGCACGGCGTGCTGCCCAGCATCTTCGGCGTGGACGGCGACGAACTGCTGACCAGGGTTCGCGGCGTGCACATCATCGCCTGCGGCACCAGCTATCACGCCGGCCTGGTGGCCAAGTACTGGCTGGAGGAGCACGCGCGCCTGCCGGTGAGCGTCGAAGTGGCCAGCGAATACCGCTATCGCGAAGCCGTGGTGCCCGACGGCACCCTGTTCGTGGCCATCTCCCAGTC
Source organism: Dyella solisilvae (assembly GCF_003351225.1). Classification (GTDB taxonomy): domain Bacteria; phylum Pseudomonadota; class Gammaproteobacteria; order Xanthomonadales; family Rhodanobacteraceae; genus Dyella; species Dyella solisilvae. The sequence continues at coordinate 1,497,608 of NZ_QQSY01000001.1, read as the reverse complement.
CGGCGAAACCGCCGACACGCTGGCGGCGATGCGCGAGTCGCGCCGTCGCGGCTACCTGGGCACGCTGGCCATCTGCAACGTGCCCGAGTCTTCAGTGGTGCGTGAGGCCGACCTCAAGCTGATGACGCGTGCCGGCCCGGAAATCGGCGTCGCCTCCACCAAGGCGTTCACCACCCAGCTCGCGGCGCTTGCGTTGCTGACCCTGCACCTGGCGCAGCAACGGGGCCTCGAGCGGGGGCGCTATATCGACCTGTGCACCCAGCTGCAGCACATGCCGCGGGCTATCGAGAACGCACTCAAGCTCGAACCCCAGGTCATCGCCCTGGCCGAGCACCTGATCCATCGCCAGCATGCGCTGTTCCTCGGCCGTGGCGTGCAGTACCCGGTGGCGCTGGAGGGCTCGCTCAAGCTCAAGGAAATCTCCTATATCCACGCCGAGGCCTATCCGGCCGGCGAGCTCAAGCATGGCCCGCTGGCGCTGGTGGACGAGGACATGCCGGTGATCGCCGTGGCCCCGAACGGCCCCCTGCTGGACAAGCTCAAGTCCAACCTGCAGGAAGTCCGCGCCCGCGGCGGCGAACTGCTGGTGTTCGCCGATGGCGAAGCCAGCCTGGAAAACCACGGCGCCCGCGGCGTCACGCTGCGCATCAACGGCGGCGGCGACTTCATCGCCCCGGCGGTGTTCACCGTCCCCCTGCAGTTGCTCGCCTACCACGTCGCCGTACTTCGCGGCACCGACGTTGACCAGCCGCGCAACCTGGCCAAATCGGTGACGGTGGAATAAGGGCTGGCAGCTGTGACGGCAGAATTGGTAATTGGAAATAGTTGGTCCAACTGGTTAATAGTTGGACCAACTGGGCATCGTGGCGGGCACAATAGTTGATCCAACATGCGGTCAAGTCCTCTCAGGTCGGGTTCCCTTCGATTCGTGGGGATATCCAAGTCCACTGATGAAGATTCCGTATGGCGTGTAACTGACGTTATTTTGTCCTCTAGACCTTCTAATTTCGCCCGTTGCGGTTCTCGCATCTTCTGCGCCTTAAATTGAGCAGCGTCATGCTATGGATGCGACGTCCCCCCGCTTTCAGTAGCGGGACGAATTGGAGCCCGGGGTTACTTTAGCTGCTCGGCGTAGGCGGCGGGCGTCAGCGCGCCCAACGCCTTCTTGCGTCGCTCCTCGTTGTACTCCCGACGCCATGATTCGATCTCCGTGCGGGCGTGAAGCAGACTGGGGAACCAGTGCTCGTTGAGGCATTCGTCGCGAAAGCGGCCGTTGAACGATTCGATATAGGCGTTCTGGTTCGGCTTACCGGGTTCAATCAAACGAAGCTGCACACCACGTTCATGCGCCCAGGTGACCATGGCTCTGCCGCAGAACTCCTTGCCGTTGTCGCTGCGAATCACCTTGGGTAGGCCACGGCTGAGCGCCAGGCGATCCAGCACACGCGTCACACCCGTGCCGGAGATTGCCCGCTCGACCTCGATGACGACCGCTTCGTGGGTGGCGTCATCGACAACCGTCAGGCATTTGATGACGCGGCCCTCGGCGGTCCGATCGAACACGAAGTCCATCGACCAGACCTCGTTGGGTGCCGTCGGTCGGAACAGGGGCTGCCGTTCGCCCGCAGGCACCTTCTTGCGTTTGCGCCGGCGCACCTGCAGCTTCGCGTCCTGATACAGCCGCTCCACACGCTTGTAGTTCACCAGCAGCCCCTCCTGCCGCAGCTTCAGGTAGATCATTCCCACGCCGTAGCGCTTGTGTCGCTGCGCCAAGGCCATGATCCGTTGCCGAAGCGCCATGTTGCGGTCCGGGCGCGTCTCGTAGCGATACGCACTGGCACTCCTGCGCACCACCGTCAGCGCACGGCGCTCGCTCAGTCCTTGGCTCGTCATCTGCCGCACCAGCAGCCGTCGTGCTGGTGCGGTCACCACTTTTTTCGCAGCGCCTCGCAGGTGATCTCAATTTCCAGCATCGACTCGGCCGGCAGCTTCTTCAGCCGCGTGTTCTCGGCCTCCAGTTCCTTCAGCCGCCTGGCTTCAGGCACCGTCATGCCACCGAACTTGCTGCGCCACAGGTAGTACGAGGCTTCGCTGAAACCGTGCTTGCGGCACAGGTCCTTTACCGCCACGCCGGCTTCGGCCTCTCGTAGGAAGCCGATGATCTGCTCTTCGGAAAAACGCTTCTTCACGTCCAATCTCCGTCAGTTGGGGGATTGGACTCCAAATCGCCGTGCTACCCAAAAGCGGGGGGACGTCGAACCGGGGCCATTGATACGCTCGATCAGGAGCTCTTTATTCGAGCGTGGTTTGATTTGAATCCAGTCCTCGACCAGGATGCCGCGAATCCAGCGAACCTTCAGTCGGTCGCGGACGATCTTGGGGGCGGCACCCTGCCTCAGGGACCAAAAGAGCAACCAGGGCGTGCCATGACGACTGTGCGCGCGAAGCTCAAAGCGGAACTCGCCGCCGCACTGCGTGCCAAGCGAGCTGATCGGTGACCACCAAATTCATAACGGAAGATCAAAATACCGATGTACCGGCTATGTGCAGGGCGGCAACGTAGAAGGTCGATGGCACTCTGCAAGTGCTTAGGCATTCTGCAAGTGCGCAACGGACGGGTAACGGCTGAACGCAGGGCGGACGGGAATGGGACCAGGTCGGATTGCCTCGGGCAACACAGACTTTGTTCCCAATTTCCCCTGAACGAGGCGTCAGCAGAGCACGGGCTACTGATTTTTCCCGCCAGCCTGGTTTTGTAACGCATTGATTGTATTAATTAATGCGTTACCGACTTTAATCTTTGCGATCAAGAAGGCCGCGTTCTGGCGTAGTTGGGCGACCAAGGCTATAGAATCCCACGCCCCTTCGTTGCGACGACTGCTCATGAAGTGCTTCAAGGCTTACGACATCCGTGGCCGCGTGCCCGATGAACTCAACGAAGACATTGCCTATCGGTTGGGACGGGCGTTTGCGCGCACAGTGGGTACAGGTGCCGTCGTCGTCGGTTTCGACATCCGTCGTGACAGCCCGGCATTGGCGAAGTCCGTCATCCGTGGACTGATCGACGAAGGGCGCGACGTCATCGATATTGGCTTGTGTGGCACGGAGGAGGTCTATTTCCACACGTTTCACCGGCAGGTGGCCGGGGGCATCATGGTGACCGCAAGCCACAATCCCATCGACTACAACGGCATGAAGTTGGTCCGCGAGGGCGCGCGACCCATCAGTGGTGATACCGGGCTGCGCGACATTGAGAGCATGGTCGAGCGAAATGAGTTTGGTCCGATATCGACCGCGTGCGGCAAGATAACTCACAACCACGATAAATCAGCCTATATCCGCCATCTGCTCGGATACATTGACGCTGAAGCCATGCGGCCCCTCAAGATCGTGGCCAATGCCGGTAACGGTGCCGCCGGTGGGGTAATTGACCTGCTGGCGGCGAACCTGCCGCTGGAATTCATCCGTATTCATCACGAACCAGACGGCAGCTTTCCCAACGGCATTCCGAATCCACTGTTGCCGGAGAACCGGGCCGCCACGGCTGATGCTGTTCGCAGGCATGGCGCGGACTTCGGTGTTGCATGGGACGGAGACTTCGACCGTTGTTTCCTGTTCGATGCGCAGGGTGAGTTCATCGAGGGCTACTACATTGTTGGTCTACTTGCCGCTCAGTTGCTACACAAGCACCCGGGCGCCAAAGTCATTCACGATCCGCGGCTGATTTGGAACACCATCGAGATGGTCAGGCTGGCCGGAGGCGTGCCTATCGAGAGCAAGACTGGCCATGCTTTCATCAAGGAGCGGATGCGGGCCGAGAACGCCGTGTATGGCGGCGAGATGAGTGCCCACCACTACTTTCGTGAATTCGCCTATTGTGACTCGGGCATGATTCCCTGGTTGCTGATCGCCGAGCGAATCTCCAAGACCGCTGTCAGCCTGGCCGACATGCTGGCCGAGCGCATGGCCGCCTATCCGTGCAGCGGCGAGATCAACTTCGTGGTGGAAGATGCAAGGGCCGCTGTCGCAAAGGTGTTGGAACATTTCGCCGGGCAGAATCCATCCATCGAACACATCGACGGCATAAGTGCCGATCTTGGCGTTTGGCGGTTCAATCTTCGCTCATCCAATACGGAGCCGTTGCTGCGCCTTAATGTGGAGTCGCGTGGGGATGCCGAATTGATGAGGGCGAAGACCCGTGAGCTATCCGCCTTGATCCAGCAATGAACAAGGGCCCACATGGGGCCCTTTTCATTCCACTCTCAAGCAATGGCGAGTTGACGGGACGTACTTTGCAGCGAACCCGGCTGGCGATGAGGGTAACGCTCTTATGCGCGTCCGTAGACGTCGTCGAAGCGAACGATGTCGTCTTCGCCGAGGTAGCTGCCTGACTGTACTTCAATGAGCTCGACAGGCACCTTGCCTGGATTTCGCAGCCGGTGCTTGCTGCCCAAAGGCAAATAGGTGCTCTGGTTTTCTGCCAGCAGGAACACCTTGTCATCACACGTGACTTCCGCGACGCCCTTGACGACGATCCAGTGCTCGGCGCGGTGATGGTGCATTTGCAAGCTTAGCGAAGCGCCGGGCTTCACGACAATGCGCTTGACCTGGAAGCGGTCACCGCTTTCCAACGAGTCAAACATGCCCCATGGGCGGCGAACCGCCCGGTGCAGGTCGTGCTCGGTACGTCCAGCGGACTTCAACTCTTCCACGATCTTCTTGACGTCTTGCGAGGCGTCTCGTCGTGCGACAAGCGTGGCGTCCGGCGTGGTGACGACGATGATGTCCTCCAGCCCCACCGTGGCTACGAGATGCCGGTCGTGCGACCGGATGAGGGAGCCCTTGGTGTCCATTGCAATCACGTCACCCTCAAGGTGATTGCCATTGACATCTTTGTCTGCTGCAAGCCAAAGCGCGTCCCATGAGCCGATATCCGACCACTCGCAGCTTACCGGCACGAGGGCGGCGCGGGTGGTTTTTTCCATCACGGCATAGTCAATGGAAACGTTAGGGGCCGAGGAGAACGCTTCCGCATCGAGGCGGACAAAATCTAGATCGGCGATTGCCTTGTCGAAGGCCGCCTGCGCCGCCTGTAGCATGGCTGGCGCGTGCAGGCCGAGCTCTTCCAGATAACGTGAAGCGCGGAACATGAACATGCCCGAGTTCCAGTCATACTCGCCGCTGGCCAAGTAGTGCGTGGCGACGTCCAGCTTGGGCTTTTCCACGAACTGCGCGACCTGGAAGGCCGCGTTCTCCAATGGCTCGCCTCGGCGGATATAGCCAAAGCCGGTTTCCGGGCGGTCCGGACGAATGCCAAATGTCACCAGCCAGCCCATTTCGGCCAGCGGGAGCGCCTTGGCTACGGCGGTGCGGAACGATTCGTTGTCACCGATCAGATGGTCAGCCGGAAGCACGAGAATGATGGCATCGGTGTTGCGGGCCATGGCCTGCATCGCACCGACAGCGATCGCTGGCGCCGTATTGCGGGCCATGGGTTCCAGCAGGATGCTGGCCCCTTCGATCTTCAGCTCCTGAAGCTGCTCGGCGGCCAGGAAGCGGTGGCCGTCGCTGGCAACGACGATGGGGGCCGCCACTTCCTCCAGGCCCATGGAACGCTGAGTCGTCTGCTGGAAAAGCGTCTCGTTGCCCGTGAGGGACAGGAACTGCTTGGGAAGATTCTTGCGGGAAATGGGCCATAGCCTGGTGCCGCTGCCCCCGCTGAGGATAAGTGGGATGAGCATGGCGTCTCAGCCGTGGGAGTGGATGACCGCATCGAGCGTACGTTCCAGGCCTGCCCGCCAGTCGGGCAGGGCATAGCCAAACGTACGCCCAAAGCGGGAGTTGTCGAGCACTGAATAGGCTGGGCGCCGGGCCGGCGTTGGGTACTCGCTGGTGCGAATTGCATGAACCACCGGCGCCCTCGCCAGCAGGCCCCTTTGTGCAGCCTGCTGGAGGAGCGCTGTAGCGAATCCATGCCAGCTGGTCTGGCCGCTGGCGGTCAGATGGTAAGTCCCTTCCAGCGCCTTGCGGCCGTTTGCATCGGCACTCTGCCAGCGGTCGATGGCGGCCAGCGTGCCCTCGACGATCAGCGACGTATCCGTGGGGCTGCCGACCTGGTCCGCTACCACTCGCAGTTCGTCGCGCTCGCCGCCAAGGCGCAACATCGTACGTAGGAAGTTATGGCCTACCGGGGAGTAGACCCAGGCAGTACGGAAATTGAAGTGCGGGGCACCGCTCGCAGCCAAGGCCTCTTCGCCGGCCAGCTTGCTGCGGCCATAGGCACCCGTAGGTGCTACAGCGGCATCTTCGTCATAGGGCTGGCTGGCGTCGCCCGCAAACACATAGTCGGTTGAATAGTGGACCAGCAGTGCGCCATGCGCATGAGCCCAGCGGGCCAGCTCGCCAACAGCCTCGGCATTGATGCGTGTGGCCAACGCCTCTTCCTGTTCCGCGCGATCGACGGCGGTATAGGCGGCGGCGTTGACAATGACGTCCGGGTGTTCGCTGTTCAGTAACGCTTGGAGCGTTTCCGGGGCCGAAAGATCGGCGACCATGCCGCGGCAGCCATCGACCAGGCTGCCGTCACGGCTGGCGGCCACAACCTTGCCGCGTGCTGCCAGGCCGCCGTGGCCCAGAAATGTGCGGCCAAGCTGGCCGTTGGCTCCCAGCAACAGGATCTTCAAGGACGGTACTCCGGCAGGCGATCCTGCGGTACTTCAGCGAGCGCAGGCGCGTTGCGATCTTTGTCCGATAGCAGTGGTTCGCCAATCGGCCAATCGATGCCAATGGCAGCGTCGTTCCAGCGGACACTGCCGTCCGCTTTCGCGTCGTAGAGGTCCGTGCATTGGTAAGAGAATGTCGCGAACTCGGAAAGCACACAGAAGCCGTGGGCGAAGCCCTCGGGAATCCAGAAATGCCGATGGTTCTCCGCGGTGAGCATTACGCCGGTCCACTGTCCGAAAGTTGGCGATCCGCGTCGAATATCCACGGCCACGTCGTAGACTTCCCCCTCCAGGACGCTGACGAGCTTGCCCTGTGGTTGAGGCCATTGGTAATGCAGGCCGCGCAGCACGCCGCGTGCCGAGCGGGACACATTCGATTGCACAAACTTTCTGACAATGCGCGCTTCGCGATACTTCGCTTCGTTGTAGCTCTCGTAGAAGAAGCCACGCGAGTCACCAAACACTTGTGGTTCGATTACGACACAGCCTGGCAGGGACGTTTCGATGAATTTCATCCGACGTAACCCTGCTTGACCAGATTCTGGAGGTATTGTCCGTAGCCCGTCTTGGCGAGTGGCGCGGCAAGTCGCAGCATTTGTTCGGCATCGATCCACTTGTTGACGTAGGCGACTTCTTCCGGGCAGCAGACCTTGAGGCCCTGGCGGTTCTCAATAGTCTGGATGTAATCGCCAGCTTCCATCAGGGACTCATGCGTGCCTGTATCAAGCCACGCATAGCCGCGGCCCAACTGCTCAAGATGCAGCGAATCGTCGTTGAGGTAGCAACGGTTGAGGTCGGTGATCTCCAGCTCGCCGCGCGGCGATGGCTTCAAATTCCTGGCAAATTCAGGTGCCCGATTGTCATAGAAGTACAGTCCCGTCACGGCATAGTGCGACTTGGGCATGGCGGGCTTTTCTTCCAGGCCGACAACCTTGCCGTTGCCATCGAATTCGGCCACGCCGTAACGCTCGGGGTCCTTTACCCAATAGCCAAACACCGTGGCCCCTTGTTCACGGGCCGCAGCACGCTTCATGCGTTCGGTGAGCCCAACGCCGTAGAAGATGTTGTCACCGAGGACCAGGCAACTACCGTTGTTGCCGACAAAATCTCTGCCTATGACAAAGGCCTGAGCGAGGCCATCTGGAGATGGCTGTACAGCATAAGTGATGTTGATGCCCCATTGGCTGCCGTCCCCCAGCAACCGCTGGAACAGGGCTTGTTCGTGCGGCGTGTTGATCACCAGCACGTCGCGAATCCCGGCCAGCATCAGCGTGGCCAAGGGGTAATAGATCATCGGCTTGTCATAGACCGGCAGCAGCTGCTTGCTGATGGCCTGCGTGATTGGATACAACCGGGTGCCGGAGCCTCCCGCCAGGATGATGCCTTTCGTGGTGCTCATGAGCCCAGCCTCTCCATGCGGTAGCTGCCGTCCAGCACGCGGCCGACCCACGGCTGGTTGCTCAGATACCAGTCCACGGTAGCGGCGATGCCACTTTCAAACGTCTGCGTCGGCTTCCAGCCCAGTTCACTCTGCAGTTTGCTGGAATCGATGGCATAGCGCCGGTCGTGGCCGGGGCGGTCCCTGACGTAGGTGATGAGCGATTCGCGTGGGCGACCGTCGGCCAGTGGGCGGTGCACGTCGAGCAGGCTGCAAATGGCCTTGACCACGGTGATGTTTTCACGCTCCGCGTTACCGCCGACGTTGTACGTCTCGCCGATGCGGCCGGCTTCCAGCACGCGGCTGATGGCGCTGCAATGGTCACCGACGAATAGCCAGTCGCGAATGTTCAACCCATCGCCATAGACCGGCAGGGGTTCGCCGGCCAGGGCTTTTTGGATCACCAGCGGAATCAACTTTTCTGGGAACTGGAACGGCCCGTAGTTATTGGAGCAGTTGGTCGTCAGCGTTGGCAGGCCGTAGGTATGGTGGAAGGCACGAACCAAATGGTCAGATGCAGCCTTGGACGCTGAGTACGGGGAGTTGGGAGCATAGGGCGTTTGTTCTGTGAACTTGCCGTCGGCGCCAAGCGAGCCGTAGACCTCGTCGGTGGATACATGGAGGAACCGAAAGGCGGGGCGGGCATCTTCGGCAAGGGCTCGCCAGTAATCGCGGGCACATTCGAGTAGCCCGAGGGTCCCGACCACATTAGTCTCGACGAAGGCGGCCGGACCGTCGATGGAGCGATCCACATGGGACTCGGCGGCAAAGTTGACGATGACGGTCGGCTGATGTTCCCGCAGCAGGCGGGTTACGAGGGTCCGGTCACCGATATCCCCTTGTATGAACGTATGCCGCCCGTTGCCCTGAAGCGAGTGCAGGGTGTCGAGATTCCCGGCGTAGGTCAGTTTGTCCAGGTTGACCACCCGCGATCCTGCCGCGATGGCTTGAAGTACGAAATTGGCGCCAATGAAGCCCGCGCCTCCCGTGACAAACAGCGTCGTCATCAATTTCTGCCTCGATTCACGTCGATGGGGCGGGCATTGTGACATGAGCTTGCAGGTGCCTGTAGCCTGAAGGCGGCACGGTAACGGGCCATTTAGGCAAAAGCACGGGGGGCGGGTAACATGTCCGGTCACATTTGGAACCCACCAGGTCAGAAGCACGCCATGGCCCGAAAGTCAATGGAACGCCATCAGGGGATGGGCACTCGCGCTATCCATGCCGGACAAGCGCCCGACCCCGCTACCGGGGCCATCATGACCCCCATCTACGCGACCTCCACTTATGTTCAGGAGAGTCCGGGCCGCCACAAGGGTTACGAGTACTCCCGAACGCAAAATCCTACGCGCATGGCCTATGAGCGCTGCGTGGCTGCACTTGAGGGCGGTGATGCGGGGTTTGCCTTCGCGTCGGGATTGGCGGCTGCGTCGACGACGCTCGAGCTTCTGGATGCCGGCGACCACGTGATTGCCATGGACGACCTTTACGGCGGCACCTATCGGCTGTTCGAGCGGGTCCGTCGTCGCTCGGCCGGTCTGGACTTCAGCTTCGTGGACCTCAATGATTTCAAGGCATTGAGTGCTGCGTTGAAGCCCAATACGCGGATGATTTGGGCCGAAACGCCCACTAACCCCATGTTGAAGCTGGTCGATCTGCAGAAGATCAGTGCATTTGCCCGCCAGCACGGGCTGATCCTGGTGGTCGACAACACCTTCTGCTCCCCGGTGCTGCAGCGCCCGATCGAGTACGGCGCAGACCTGGTGCTGCACTCGGCCACCAAGTACTTGAATGGTCACTCAGACATGGTTGGGGGCGTCGTGGTGGCCAAGGGCGAGCAGCTGGTCGAACGCATGGGCTTCCTGCAGAACTCTGTGGGCGCGGTGGCCGGCCCGTTTGACTCGTTCCTGGCCATGAGGGGCCTGAAGACCCTCCATTTGCGCATGAAGGCGCATTGCGAAAATGCGCTATTGATTGCCAAGTGGTTGGAAGGGCACGAGGCCATCGAGCGGGTCATTTATCCCGGTTTGAAGAGCCATCCGCAGCACGCCCTGGCCCGTCGCCAGATGCAAGGCTACGGCGGCATTATGAGCGTCGAGGTCAAGGGTGGCCTGAAGCGCGCCCGGCGCGTGCTGGAGCGATGCGAGCTGTTTGCGTTGGCTGAGTCTCTCGGCGGCGTGGAAAGCCTGATCGAGCATCCCGCCATCATGACTCATGCGTCCCTGCCCGCTGCCAAGCGCAAGGCGCTCGGAATCAGTGATGGTCTCATCAGGTTGTCGGTCGGCGTGGAAGACTGCGATGACCTGGTTGCGGAACTCGAGACTGCATTGCGCTGACTCGGGTCGTATACGCCATACCGATTTCACCTTTGTTCGGAGTAAGTTTAGTGGATCCGCATTCGGCACAGGCATCGTCACCATTGGCGATGGCCAGGACCATTTGGGCGCATCGGGCGCTAATTTGGCAAATGACGACACGCGAAGTGTTGGGACGCTATCGCGGGTCCTTTCTTGGGCTTGCTTGGTCCTTTTTCAATCCGCTCCTGATGCTCTTGGTGTATACGTTTGTATTCACTACTGTATTCCATGCCCGCTGGGGTGGAGCCGGCGAAACCGGCAAGGCCAACTTTGCAATTGTGCTATTCGTGGGAATGATCGTTTACACGATATTTTCGGACAGTATCAATCGGGCGCCTACACTCATTGTTTCCAATGTCAGTTATGTAAAGCGGGTGGTATTTCCTCTCGAAATCATGCCGGTGATTGGCATGGGGGCATCGCTGTTTCACTGCTTCATCAGCCTGCTTGTGTGGTTGGGGGCCTACCTCGTGTTGGTGGGAATCCCTCATCCGACGGCGCTGTTGTTGCCGTTGGTTATCCTGCCCTTCTCGCTGGGTATCCTCGGTGTCAGCTGGTTCTTGGCTTCGCTGGGCGTGTTCATGCGCGACGTAGCACAGACGACTGGCATCATCACCACGGCGCTGATGTTCCTGGCTCCCGTGTTCTATTCGGTCGACAACCTGCCGGAGGGCTTCAAGGGCATCATCTTGGCCAACCCTTCCACCTTCATTATCGAGCAGTCTCGCGCCGTGCTGGTTTGGGGACGGATGCCGGACTGGTTCGGTCTGGGCATCTATGCCGTGGTGAGTCTGGGCATTGCCTGGTTGGGATTCTGGTGGTTCCAGAAGACGCGTAAGGGGTTTGCAGATGTCCTCTGAAGCCAATGCCATTGAAATCTGCGGTATCAGTAAATCGTTTCCGGTTTACGAGCGTCCGCACCATCGTCTGTGGCAAATGCTTTCAAGGCGCAACAAACAGCGTTGGTACAACGAGTTCGTTGCTTTGAAGAGCATCGATTTCACCATAGCGCGAGGCGAGACACTTGGCGTCGTCGGTCGCAATGGCTCGGGAAAATCGACGCTCCTGCAGATCATTTGCGGCACGCTCACTCCAAGTGCCGGCGAAGTGCAGGTCAATGGTCGTGTGGCGGCGCTATTGGAGCTTGGTTCGGGGTTTAATCCTGAATTCACTGGTCGCGAGAACGTTTACCTGAATGGCATGGTTCTGGGCCTCCAGCGTGAGGAGATCGACGAGCGCTTCGAGGATATCGCCGCATTCGCGGAAATCGGCGATTTCATGGATCGTCCGGTACGCACGTATTCGAGCGGCATGTACGTGCGACTTGCCTTTGCGGTGGCAATTAACGTCGATCCAGACATCCTTATCGTCGACGAAGCCCTCTCGGTCGGTGACGAAGCGTTCCAGCGCAAGTGCTTCGCGAGAATTAATCGAATCCGCGAAAACGGGGCCACCATCCTGTTTGTGTCCCATTCGGCAAGTACCGTCATTGAATTGTGTGACCGCGCCGTGTTGTTGGATGGGGGGGAGTTGCTCGCGGTAGGTACTCCCAAGCACGTGGTTTCGCGTTACCAGAAGCTGTTGTACTCACCCTCGGACAAGGTGGCCTCGATCCGTTCGGCGATCAAGCTGGAGTCTCAGCGGGGTGCAGGGGCGCCGGACCTGGCGGCCACGCAGCCTGTGGCGATGCTGGCGCCCGAGGCTCTGGGTAGTACCGAGCAGTGCGACGAGGACGAGTCTTACCTGGAGCCTGGCATGGTGCCCAAGAGCACCTTCCATTACGACCCGGTAGGAGCAGCGATCCGCGATCCGCACATCGAGACGGAAAGTGGGCGAAGGGTCAACGTACTAAAGGTGGGTAGGGATTACGTATACACCTATCGCGTCAGATTCAGTCAGGCCGCCACCGCCATCCGTTGCGGCATGCTGATCAAGACCATTACTGGGCTGGAGCTTGCCGGCAGCGTGACGTCTTGGACGGGAGACAATCTGCCTTATATCTCAGCGGACGGTGAGATTGAGGTGCGGTTTCGATTCCGTTGCGCTTTTGCCTCGGGGAGTTACTTTCTCAATGCGGGCGTACAGGGGCGCCTGGGCGAGGAGGAGGTGTACCTCGATCGGTGGATTGATGCGGCCATGTTCAAGGTCATACACGAACCGGGCCGACTGGCGACGACGACCATGGATTTGGACATTACCCCTGAAATCAACGCCGAAGGCGTTGCAATGGTTATTTCATGATTTCCAATCACGGCGTACAGAAGCGCGCACTACTCGTACTGGGCATGCATCGCAGCGGCACGTCTGCGGTGACGCGTCTCGTCAACCTTCTGGGTCTCGAACTTGGCCAGAACTTGGTAACCCCCGCCAGCGATAATCCGGAGGGTTTCTGGGAGCATGCCGAAGCAGTTGAAATTAATGAGGAGCTGCTGAAAAGGCTGGATCGCACTTGGTACGACATGCGCGAGATGCCTGTAGGCTGGCTGGACAGCGAGCCGGCCAAGGATGCGCTTGCACGCATCGAGCTGTTGATTCAGCGAGAGTTTGCGTCCTCCTCGGCGATCGCCATCAAGGATCCCCGCATCTGTCTGACGGCACCGATCTGGATCAGTGCCTTGCAGTCAGCCGGCTACGCGGTGGACTGCCTTTTCGTAGTGCGTGACCCACGTGAAGTTGTCGAGTCGCTCCACGTTCGCAATCAGTGGGCTCGCGAACCCCTGTTCCTCATGTGGGCGCAGTACCTGCTCCAGGCTGAGTCCACTTCGCGGGATTGTCCCCGCACCATGGTCACCTATGACCAGCTGCTCACCGATTGGCGGGGGCAGGTTGATCGCATTGCGCAGCATCTTGCGATTTCCTGGCCTTGCCCAGTAGAGCAGGCGGCGGAAGATGTCGACGACTTCCTCAAGAAGGGGCGGCGCCATCATGTCGCGGTAACCGATGGAGCCAAATTGGCTGGTCTGGCTACGACTCCCCCATTTGTCTCGCAGCTCTATGAGGACTGCCTCAGGCTTTCCGAAGATGACCTGAGTTGGGAGGTTATTTCAAACGCCGGCAAGCACTTTCACGCAGTTGCCAGCGTGTATGGCAGCCATGTCGATGCGCTCACCAAAGAGCGCTGGACGGCCGAAGGGCGCGCCATCTTCGCTGAAACTCGGCTGGCCGAAAGCACGGATTTCCTGGATCAATCGATTGAAAGAAATCGCGACATCCTGTCGTCCCAGTTGGATGCCACCTTTGCGAGCGTATCGCATAGAATTGACGACTTGACTCGCCTTGTGGCGGAACTGCAGGAGGGGCAGGCTCTGTTGAAGGAAATAATGCCGGTGGAAGGGCATGGCCGCTTGGCCGCCCTTGAAACCATCGTGGAAGAATTTTCGTTATGGGCGCGAACCAATCGACATGTAGCGCAAGCTCATGCGGATGGACAGCATTCTGCGCTTGTCGAAATAGCGGAGCAGTTTCGGCACCAGGCCAGCAACCAGGACCGGCTGATAACGCTGCTCGCCCAGCAGGGCGAAAAGGCTGCAACGCAAAATAGCGACGCGTTGTGCGCGTTGACTGACAAAATTGATTCACTGCACCAAGACCTTGGGCGTCAACAAGAGCTGTCGGGGGCGTTGAATCATGAGTTGAGCGAAAGGCTGGCCTCCATCGACACGGATATCGAAGGCAAGTTCGACGATCTTCGGCAGCAGTTGAAAGAGCAGCTCGAACGCGAGGAGTACATCGATGCGCGGGTAACTGAGCGCCTGGATACTCTCGACGCGGACATTCAACGCAAGCTGGAAGATTTGCAGGGAGTGCTGGATTCCAAGGACAGCAAGCTTCAGGCGTTGTCCGGCGAGCTTGCCGACAGCCAGGCGCAAATCGGGGATCTGCTCGCTTCTACCAGCTGGCGGATTACCGCGCCAATCCGGTGGGTGCGTGGAGCGCTCTCCCCCCGTGCCTGGAAGCGAATGGTCGGGCGCAGCGTCAAGTACGCATACGACAAACTGCCGATGTCCACCGAGGCTCGCTTGAAGGTGAAGGGTCGCCTATTTCGCGCGACGGCTCCGTTGCTTCGCAATACGCGCAGCCATCGAGCCTGGAGGGCGTTTGAGGAGCGGCGCGCCGCTGCCCTGGCCATGCAGCCCCCCTTTACCGCGGAGCCGCCTGCAAGGACGGCACTGGATCCTGCGCTTGCAGCGGGTGAAGGCGGCCGGGCTGAACACCTGCTCTCACATGTGTATTCGCTGGCCGACAATATCCCGAGCAACGAGTACGTCGCGCTGGACGATCGGCCTGCGGATCTGCAACGCATTGATGTGCGCGCTATAGCGTTCTATTTGCCCCAATTCCACCCGATTCCCGAGAACGACGAGTGGTGGGGACGGGGTTTTACCGAATGGACGAACGTATCCAAGGCAGCGCCCCAGTTCGTTGGCCATTACCAGCCTCACCTACCGGGCGAGCTGGGTTTTTATGATCTGCGAGTGGTCGATGTGATGCGCAGGCAGGTCGAGTTGGCCCGGCACTACGGCTTGCAAGGCTTCTGCTTCCACTACTACTGGTTTGCGGGTCGGCGTCTGCTCGAGCGCCCGCTGGAACAGTTCCTTGCCCACAAGGATATTGATTTTCCATTCTGCATTTGCTGGGCGAACGAGAACTGGACGCGTCGCTGGGATGGACTGGATCAGGAGGTTCTCATCGGTCAGAACTATTCGCCGGAGGATGATCAGGCCTTCATTACGGCGTTGGAGCCCTTGCTACGCGACCCGCGCTACATCCGTGTGAATGGCCGGCCGCTGATCGTGCTTTATCGTCCGTCGATCCTGCCCGACGCCGCGGCCACGCTGCAGCGCTGGCGTGAGCACTGCCGAAAGGTCGGTATTGGCGAGTTGTTCCTTGCCATGGTGCAGTTCGACGTCGAGGATCCGCGCACCTTCGGTTTTGATGCGGCGATCGAATTCCCGCCCCACAAGCTGGCACGCAATCTCGATGCAATCAATGACCACCTGCAAATCATCAATCCGAACTATTCCGGTCATGTGATTGACTACGGAACCGTCGTCCAGCGTGCGCGAAATCACGGAGTGCCGGCGTACAACATGATTCGCGGCGTTTTCCCGTCCTGGGACAATGAGGCGCGCAAGCCCGGACGCGGCTACACGTTCGCCAACGCCACGCCGCAGCGCTATCGCGAATGGTTGGATGTCGCCACCGATTACGCCCGCTCCCATCCCGTCGCTGGGGAAAGCCTGGTCTTCATCAATGCCTGGAACGAATGGGCCGAAGGCGCACACCTCGAACCGGACAGGCGCTTCGGCTACGCCTTCCTGCAACAGACGCGCGATGCGTTGCTGCACCAGACGACTGATGTCGTATCGAAAAAGCGTATCGTCATCGTGTCCCATGACGCACACCCGCATGGTGCGCAATTACTGGCGCTGCACATGGCGCGTGCCTTGGGGCAGACCTTCAAGTTTGAAGTGGATCTGATACTGCTTGGGGAGGGACGACTTGCCGGCGATTTTTCTCGCTGGGCGATAGTGCATGATCTCAGCGGGAAGGATCCGCAGGGGGAGGAGGCCGTTCACCTCGCGGAAATGCTCTACCGCGCCGGAGCGCGCCAGGTCATCGCCAACACAACAGTGGCGGGCTTGCTGGTGAAGACGCTTAAGCGTGCGGGCATGACGGTGGTGAGTTTGGTGCACGAACTCTCCGGCATGATCGAGAGCAACAAGCTTGAAGCACATGCGCAAACGATCGCCGAGTACGCAGATCGGGTGGTATTCCCGGCCGAGCAAGTGCGCCGCGAATTCGCGCGGAGCGCCAACGTGCCGAGCGAAAAGACAGTCATTCGACCTCAGGGACTGTACAAGCTCAATCGCTTTGCGTCTCCGGATGGTCGAAGGCAGGCACGGCAGCAACTTCGCCAGCAGCTGGGTATCGACTCCGACACAAAGATCGTCCTGTGCGTCGGTTATGCCGATCATCGCAAGGGAGTCGATCTGTTCGTGGAATCTGGCATTCGGCTCATGCGGCAACGCGCTGATGTTCACTATGTGTGGGTAGGACATGCCGACGTGCGCCTGCAGCCGCAAATCGAAGATATCATCGCCGCGTCGGGGCTGGTTGACCGTTTCCACTTTGTGGGTTTGCAGTCCGATACGGACGTCTATTACGCGGGTGCTGATATTTATGCACTGACATCGCGCGAAGATCCTTTCCCGTCGGTCGTCATGGAATCGCTGCAGGTAGGCGTGCCGGTGGTCGGCTTCAAGGACGCCGGTGGTTTCACTGAGTTGCTCGGCCAGGGTGGCGGCCGGCTGGTACCCATGGAGAACGTGGGGCTGCTGACCTCGGCCATCGCGGATCTGATAACCAACGAGATGCTGTCTCGCGCCGAGGGGGAAAAAGGCCGCGCTCTGGTCGAAACGGACTACTGCTTCCGCAGCTATCTGTTTGACCTGCTAGAGATGGCCGGTGCACCGTTGCCCAAGGTGTCGGTGGTTGTGCCGAACTACAATTATGCTGGTTATATCGCCTCGCGTATTGATTCGGTCCTGAATCAGCGGGTGCCGTTTTATGAGTTGATCGTCCTCGACGACGCTTCGACGGACGATAGTGTACAGGTCATCGAGAGATTGGCGGCCGATCGAGGCATCCACATCAGGCTCGTTCGTAACAGGCGAAACTCCGGATCGGTCTTCAAGCAGTGGGAGAAGGGAGTCGAGCTGGCTCGCGGCGAATTCATCTGGATTGCCGAAGCTGACGACCTGGCCGAACCAGATTTTCTATCGGCGCTGCTTGAAAGCATAAGGGATCCGGAGATCGTCATGGCCTACTGTCAGTCCAAGCAGATCGACGGCGGTGGCCGTCTGTTGGCCAAGAACTACACGGATTACACCAGTGACGTGTCTTCGGATGCTTGGGTCAAGCCCTATCGTCAATCGGGGCAGAACGAGATCGTGCGGCACCTGGCGATCAAGAACACCGTGCCGAATGTTAGTGCCGTGCTGTTCCGGCGGGACGTATTGAGGTCTGCCATGGCCCGTGAACGGAAGAACCTGGAAGGCTTTCGTGTGGCCGGCGATTGGCTGGTCTACCTGTCCGTGCTGGAGCAGGGGGAGGTCGCTTTCGTCGCGGAAGGGCTCAACCTGCATCGGCGGCACCAGACGAGCGTCACGATCGGCGGTGACAGCCGGCCCCACATGAAGGAGATTCTCCGCATGCAGCGCCTGGTGAGGTCGCGTTACGTGGTTCCAGAGGAGGTCTTGGCGAAGGCCGATGCTTACGTTCGCTCGCTTTGCGATTATTTCGATCTCTCTGCAGAAGAGGCGGGGAGGTTGCAAGCCCAGGTGGAGCAAGAGTCGATTCAATAAAGCGCATGCCCGTGAGCCAAGGCACGGGCCTTGACTGTTGTATCGTTTGAATGGGATATCGACGCGGGACCATGACGGTCCCGCGATGTGCGAGGCATGTAATGGCAAACACAACATCAAGCGCTTCGGCCGCAACCTCGCGATCCGCAATGCGCCTAGATTTTCTGGACGCGCTACGAGGACTGGCTGCGGCCTACGTGGTCGTGTTCCACATGATTTTGATTTCCAACCCAAATCTGGATGTGCCGGCCTGGGGACATTTGGTTGCCTTCAACGGCGGCACCGGTGTGACATTGTTTTTTGTCATCAGCTCGTTTTCGTTGTTCTACACGATGCCTGCGAGAGAGAAGGAGCGCTGGCCATGGCTGAGCTACGCACTGCATCGGTTTTTCCGCATTGCTCCTCTTTTCTATCTGTGGATCGTGCTGACAATAATTCGGGACCACTACGTTTATCAGGCGACGCATACATGGGGGATGATCCTGGCCAGCGGATCATTTCTGTTCAATTTCATTCCTATGCACCAGGAAGGCTTTGTCTGGGCCAGTTGGACGATCGGCGTGGAGATGCTGTTCTACGTCGTATTTCCGTTCGTCTATCTGCGAACGAAGAATGTCTGGCAGGCCATCTCGTTCCTGCTGGCGTCCATGCTAGTGTGGTGGGCGTGCGACTTGGTCCTCAGTTACCTGAATATATCGGCGCAAGCCTTGGCGTCGTATCGGCAGTGGTTCTTTCCGAAATTCCTGCCTGAGTTCGCCTTCGGTGCCATTGCCTTTTTCATAGTGCAAAAGGCCCTTCCGTGGTCCCATGAGCGACCGGCGACTGCTTCTTCCGTTGGAATGATGATGTTGCTGGCGGCGGCCTTCATGTATTTGTCGGTGCTCGACGGGGTCGGCTACTTTGGGTTGCCTGATCCGAGGTATGCGAAAGCGCTATGTTGCTTCTTGGCGGTGCTGGCACTTTCGGTCCGCCCCGTCGGCCTGCTGGTCAACGGCTTGACTCGGTTGATGGGCAAGGTCAGCTATTCGATGTATTTGAATCATCCGACCCTGGTGTTCTTCCTGGGTCCGGTCTACAGGTGGATCTATGGCCACGTCGGTAGCATGAGCGTGGCATTCGTAGCGAGCTGCGTGTTGACTTACGCGATTCTCATTCCGTTATCGGTGCTGACCTACAATTTGATCGAGCGTCCCGGCATGAAGCTTGGCAAGAGGTGCTATGCCTGGCTTGAACGGCGATACGCCGTCATTGGGCCAATTGTTCAGCAGGCCCACTGAGCACCAGTGGGCAAATCGATAATTGGAGTGAGGGTGATGAGAACGTGGAATAGAAAGTCTGTTTTGGCGGTGGTATGTCTCGCATCTAGTGCGCTCGTGGGTTGTCACGAACCAAATCAGACCGCACAGGTCGGCCAGCAGAAGCGGGCGGACCAAAAGGCGGAGGCAGCGGCTACCGTGCAGGGTGACGTGAAGTCCGAGGCTCTGGCTGCTTATCAGCCGGGGAGCGATGTTGGGGAGTTGAAGACCTGCAATATCGAACGCCTGGATAGCGCCGTTTTCCAAGGTCAGAAGATTGCCGTGTCAAGCGCAAAGCCGGTTCACTTCTCTGGGTGGATTGCCGCGCCGCAGGTAGCGTCCCCCCGCTACGTGATTCGTTTTGAGGACAAGGCGTCTTCCCGTTTCTTTGAGAAGGCCATTGTGCCGTCCATTGATCGCCCGGATGTGGAGGCGGACTTGGGGCAAAAGGCTGCGCATGCTGGCTTTACGGTCGAGTTGGACCTGAAAGGCCTGCCTGCGGCGGATTACCATGTTTACCTAGCTGTTGCCGATGGAGGCTCACTAAGTGCGTGTGACAACGGTCGCATGGTGGCAGTTGGTCCTTAAAGTTGAAAGACGCGACGGTGATGTGCTGCGCCTTAAGCGGCTAACCGCTGCGCACAGGGAGGAATTGAATGAAGCTGTTTACGAAAGATGACTGGATGTCGAGCCGCACCTGGATCGATCTCGACGGAGCTGACGTTAGCGGATACCTGGCGAAAGTTTCGGACCGCGCGGGTCACGACCTGGAACAAAAGCTTAGCGACTGGCATAGCCGCGGTGTTGTGATTTTCGAGCGTGCTGTGGACTCCGCCTTGATCGAAGCCTTGCTCAATGACGTGGAGTATCTGCGCAGGCATCATCGGGACTTCGAGCTCAGCGCTGAAATCAAGGGCGTTCAAAAAGACATTGCCACGTTTACCGACGAAGAGCTTGATTCGGATGGAGTCAAGTTCAACAGCATCCATTCCATCTCCCGGGCGGCGGGCCAATTGAGCTTGACGCCGGTGGTGACAGAGTTCCTCGAGCACGTCTTTGGTTCGCCCGCCTGTGCCTTGCAATCGCTAACGTTCTATCGTGGCAGTCAACAGCCGGCGCATGTGGATTATCCGTATGTGCGATGCCAGACCAAGTTGGCACACTTGGCTGCCAGTTGGATACCGCTCGAGGATATCCATCCCGACTCCGGTCCCCTTGCCTACTATCCCGGTTCTCACCAGCCGGAAGTCTCGGGATTCTTCGACTGGGGCCAAGGGAGCATTCTGCTGGAGCCGGCTAGCGTCAGGACCCCCATCGAATTCTCGAGGTACCTTGAGGGAAGAGTCCAGGAGGCGGCCATTGCGCCGGAAGTCTTCCTTCCAAAGCGAGGTGACGTGCTCATTTGGCACGGCAATTTGATTCATGAGGGTACGGCCATCAACAACCCGGCGCTTACCCGCAAGTCTTATGTCACGCACTACACCTCGTTGAGCGCCTACCCGAAGGAGCATCGGCGACCGAATGGCGACGGGTTGACGCTAAATGGCGGCTTCGCGTATGACTATCCATGGTTGCCGCTGGACCGGAATCAGTTGCCCAGTTCGAGTGCACGATGAAGTCGACTAAGTTCGCTGGCAGCCAAGGAGCGTTTCGCAGGCTGCCGGCGGTTGAGTCAGAGGTCCAGCGGTTCGCCGGTGAATTTCTACTGGGATGTACGCTTCGATGGGGGCGCTGTGAGCCCCACAAGGGAGAAAGAGCTGGATCTTCTAGCGGTCCTTCAGAGGTTGCGGCTGGTCCCGATGACCGCTGATGGGTAGATGTCGATAGCTGGGGCGCACCGCCAGTTCGATCTGACCCGTCACCAAATTGAAGTGGCCACTCTTGCCAAATTGGTGGGTATGTCGTGTCCGAACACGGCCGCCTGAATATCTTTTTTCACTGCGCGTGGGGGAAGACATGATTCATTGGCTTGAGGGACGCGAACAGTTCCAGGCGTTTGCCGATCAGTGTGCGCGTCTGAGAGTAGCTTCTGAGGAATGGCTTTCCACGATCGATTCAGTTAATGGTTACTGTGTGTGTTGTGAGCGCGTGACCACGATGCAGATTCGGAGTGGTGCAATGCTTGGTCACCTCCCGAATCTGAGGGAGGGCCTTCTTTGTAGCGACTGCGGTTTATCTAATCGGTGCCGGTTGATTTACAAGGCAGTTGTTGAGGAGATGCATGGTGATAATGCCGGTGCCAAATCCATTCTCTTGCTTGAGAGGGTAACTCCACTTTACGCAAGGCTGGCTAATCATTTTCCTGATCTGATCGGAAGTGAGTACCTTGGTCCTGGGCATCAAGGGGGGGGGGAATATCCATGCGGCCCGGAGACTTCAGTCCGACATGAGTCACTGGTCTCACTAAGCTTTGCAAATAACAGTCTCCGATTGCTTGTTCACAACGATATTCTTGAGCATATTCCTGATTACCGCCAAGCTATTAGTGAGAGCCATCGTGCGCTAATCGTTGGTGGAGCGACGATTTTCACCTGTCCATTTTTCGTGGAAAGAGAAGAGACACTTATTCGGGCAAGAATGAACGAGGATGGCACTCTTCGTCACTTCGAAACACCCGAATTCCACGGCGATCCATTGAATTCGAGTGAAGGTATTCTCGCTTTTTATCACCACGGCTGGGATTTGCTCGACGATCTTCGCGCTGCAGGATTTCGAGACGTAAAGCTTGGGGTCACTTATGATGTTTTTGCGGGGTTCGTTTCCAATAATTTCCCAGGCGGGGGTTACGGGTTAATGCTTCCCATCCTTATTCGTGCGCGCAAGTAAGGTATACGCTTACGACGCGAGTATTTTCATGGCTGGATTGTCTGGAAGCTATGGACATGAGCGAGCCGCATCGGCATCGCTTGCCGCAGCGATGGCAGCTCTTTCGGCGCGCCCATCCGTATTTGGCGGCTAGACTGCGAATCCGATGTGAATCACCCCGGGTTTCCGAGAGGCTGCCAGCTTTGCGAATCTGGATTCATGAAAACGCCGAAGTTCTTACCCGGGGTGCGAGAGCGAGCGGCGAGGATGGTGCTGGAGCACTGGACGGAGTACTCCTTGTGTGGGCGGCAATCCTGTCGATTGCGCCGAAGATGGGTTGTACACCGCAGACCTTATGTAACTGGGTGCGTCGGCATGACCGGGACCAAGGACTACGCCCGGGTCTCGCCACGGCCGATCGCGAGCGCATCAAGCAACTGGAGCGGGAGATTCGCGAGCTCTGCCAGGTCAATGAGATCCCGCGCAAGGCCAGCGCGTATTGTGCCCAGGCAGAGCTCGATCGCCGGTTCAAGCCATGAAAATATTCGTCCGCGAGGTGTCGAGTACGCCCTGAAGCATCGCTTTGTCCAAGCTCAAGGCAACGACCAACTGCTTGAGTTTGCGGCTCTCTTCCTCCAGTTGGCGCCGCCCGCGTAGATCGGACACCCCCAAACCGGCAAACTTTTCGCGCCAGGCGTAAAAGGCCGCCTGTGAGACGCCCATCTTCCGGGATATCTTTTCCACGGACCTGCCGCCCTCGGCATGCTTCAGGGCAACAACCATCTGCTCTTCGGTGAAATTGGTCTTCTTGATAGCGACGGGCCCCCTTGGGGCCAAAGTGTCGCCGAATTTTTTCTTCTGCGCGGGCCTAGTTAGCGATAGGACGTCACGCGGCATACGACCCATCTTCGGTGCAATCGACAGGATCGCCGCCCACTGTGAGGGGCACACCGTCTGATGCTCCAGCACCATTCTTACCTCTCGTCCTCGTGAATCAGGGGCGAACTTCGGTGTTTTCATGACTCCAGCCTCACAAAGGATGGAGCCTCTCGGAAACCTGAGGCGGTTCAATCTCAATACAGCCCAGTTCGAGCTTGCCCATGTCACATACACTGGAGCGCTCGATTCGGAGCAGGAGCACACCTGCCATTGGCGCAATCTGGTTGCGGGTGGCTGGGGCTAGGATCAACAGGCTGGAATGTCAGCGAACAACGCGATGGCCTGTCCCATGCATGTAAAATTTCAGTCGATCGAAGGTTCGTCAAGTGAAAATAGGGGAAATGATGTCATTTAACGATGGGCGCTCGAACTCGCTTCGTGAGTCGAAGATCGGCCTCACAGTGCTCATGATCCTGTTTGTGAGTGTCGCCGGTTCACGTGGGCTCGCTACCAGGAAAGTAGGTGATTCCGCGCTACCCCCTGTACATGCGGCGGGGATCGAGTTGCGTGCACTTTCGCCGCTGCCACTTTCCCCCGCAAGCCAGTCGTTGCCGTTTCATGGTGTCGCCAGTTGCAACCTCGGCTACATCGCTGGACGCAAATTCGGACCAGGCGATGAAACGGTTTCCTCGGGCGTCGTGGGCCTTGGGGGCTGGGTCGTTGATGAGGTGAACCATAGAGTTCCATCGGAAGCCAACCTGGTCTTCTTCGATGATCAGGCGGGACAAGGGTTCAGCATTTCCGTCACCAATTGGCTGACGAGGCCGGATGTCCAGGACAGTCACGGAGGTTTAGCCGCCTTTCGAAAGCCGGGTTTCGTCGAAGAAGCGGATCTTGCCTACCTGCCGGTCGGTAGATACCACGTTTACATGACGTTTAACGCGGGTAATTGGACCTACACGTGCGACAACGGTCGTTTCATCAATTTGATCCATGGGCGCTGACGGGGCGGCATGAATATCTCCATCAATCAAGACGGCCTGATTCAGCGTAGTCGCTGGTGGATTGAAAGAGGCTTTTTGCTGTTGGGTGTCGGCTTCTGCATTTTCCAACTGGCGCTTAGTTGGAACGCGCCGATTTCCGAGCAATACGCTTTCCGCCAGGCCCAGACGGCGATCAGTGTGACGTGGCTGCTCAACGGCAGCGGATGGCTCGACTATCAAACGCCCGTTTTCGGCGCGCCCTGGTCGGTACCTTTCGAGTTTCCCGTGTATCAGTGGCTGGTTGCCCTCATAAAAGAGGTGTTCTGGGGCCTGACGGTGGACCAAGCGGGACGCATTGTCAGCCTGTCGTTCACGCTGGCCTGCCTGTGGCCTCTACGCCGCCTCACGCGCCATCTGCACAATGGGACCAGCCTTTTCTACGTGATCGGGGCTTTGTTCCTGCTTTCACCGATCTACGCCTTCTGGGCGAGGTCGTTCATGATCGAATCGACGGCCCTGTTCTTCTCGATCTGGTTTCTGGCGGCCCTGCAGGACTACCTGCGTGGCGGCCAATCCGTGTCTGGCTATGTGGAGTTGACGCTGGTTGCAGCGCTGGCCGCACTGGTCAAGGTCACCACGTTCGTCGGCTTCTCACTGGCCGGCTTGATCGTGTTGTGCGTCTACGCCCTGAATACATGGCGTCAAGGCCATGTGCGCGAGGCGATCAAGGCCGTGATCTCTGTTGGCTTCTCGATGTTGATCAGTCTCGTCGTGCTCTGGCTGTGGGTGCGCTACGCCGACGGCCTGAAGTCTGCCAATCCGCTGTCCGCGATGTTTACGGGACAGTCCCTGGAGAGGTGGAACTTCGGCACGCTTCCACAGCGAATGAGCCCGGATCTGCTCCGCGTCGTTGCGATTCGCGGGCCCAACGAGGCCTTGGGTTCATGGCTTGTGCCACTGGTACTGGTCCTGTGGTCGCTCATCAAGCTCAGCCGTGGCAAGATTCGCGTGTGCCTGTGCCTAGTGGGTCTTTACGTAGTGCCGTTTTACATATTCACCAACCTCCATCTGGTCCACCACTACTACCAGCTCGCCAATTCGGTGTTCCTCGTTGCCGCCGTGGGCTACGCCATGGTCAGCCTGGACGAGGCGATGCCTGGCCTGCTGGGCCCCCTGCTGATCGCCGGCGCCGCGCTGGGTTTCTACGGCTACCAGAAGTACTACCTCGACGACGAGCTTCGTGGAAGCCGGGAGCATGAGCTGGCGGTGGCCAGCGAACTGCGCCAGAGCATTCCGGCCAATGACGTGTTCATGGGCTTTGGCCTGGAATGGTCTTCCGAGGTGCCGTACTACGCCGGGCGACGCGCCATTCTGGTGCCGGACCGCACTACAGCGCCCATTCTGCGGGACGTCAAGGATCATCTGGCGACCTATCTTGATGGCCACACGCTGGCCGGCGTAGTGGTTTGCCCGAACGGACTGGCTACCGACGAAGCAAAGAAGAGGGACTACCAGGCCTTGCTGGACAGCGTGACCAGCAACAGGACATCTCAGGTCGTCGGGTATTGCTTACTCTATCGTTGATGGAGGGTTGCGTTTCGGCCGGCGTGCCCGTTCATGCGGGAAGCGGCGAAACGATCATCTAGAAAAAGGGCCTTGTCGTGACGCTTGTTGTTGCCACGCGTCGCGGCCAAGGCCCTTGTGATCTGCATCGCCGCCGATGGCTTGCCTGCGCTCCCTGTCGGCGATGTCATCATGCAGGCCCGTGAGGTGCCAAAGGCAGGGCCGTAGCGGTGCTTGCGCCTGCATCGGCAGCACGGTAGTAGATTTTGCAGTCCGATATGACTGTCTGCTGCATACCTGCCGTAGCGTCGTGCATATAGCTCACATAGGCATCGCGCATATCGGGCATGTCCGCGAGCTTGTTCGGGCATTCCACGATGGCACCCAAGGCGAGCCCTCCGGTGTACTGCGACGGTGCCTGGCGCATGTTGCGCAGCGTTTCCGTCTCGTGCCAATCCGGGAACAGCAGGGCCTTACGCTTGCTGTAGTACGGAACATCCGAAGCCCAGTCCAATCCAAAGCCAACGAACATTGCATCCGATGGCAGCTGCTTGTCGAGGAATGAAGCGACGCGAAGCGCCCGTATGTCGCTCATGTCCTTCCTCATGTCCGGATAGAAGTATCGGTGGAAGCCGAGCAATTCAAAGCCAACCAGGAGTACGAAAACCACCGAACCAAACAGGGGGTTGCGCGACAATCCTTGCCAGGCCACGTAGGCCAATCCCAACACCAGGAAGAGGCCGTTCGCGTACTGGTAATAGTTGTGGACGATATGAAGGTTGGTGAAGATGAGGAACGGTGCCACATAGAGCACGAGCGCCACCCCCAGGCCCGCCATGGCCTTCTTTCCCAGGTAAGCCGCGGCGGCCAGGGCGAGGATCAGTGGCGTAACAGCACCAATGGCTTCCCTAGTGGAACGGCCCCACACCACGTCACGCCACAGTGCGCCGCTCACTCGTTGCGGGAACGTGCCGAAGTTCCATGCGTTGAGATTCGTCGAGGTCAGCACGGCGCCGAGCCTCGATTGCGTTTTCAGCGCGTCGGCGTAGTGCGTCCACATCGCAAGGGTGACGATGGCGATCAGGATGGCAAGCGCCGGCCACAAATATCGCATCATCAGCGCGCTAATCGAGTGAGTGCGCCAGTGCCTGGCAAAGTCGGCCAGGGTGATGATGGCTCCCGCCAGAGCAAAGCCCACGAAGGTAGTGATCTTGACGCAGGACGCCAGGGCGGCGGCGGCGATTAGGCAGCCGACGAGCAGTGTCGAGGGCCGCCGAAAGTAGGCCATCAGAAGACTGACGAAACCGACTGAGAAGAACAGCGCCGTCGATTCGATCATCAGCGCTCGCGACCAGAACAGGTACATCGGCGACAGCACGAGCAAACCGCTCGCCACGAGGAACAGCTTCCTGTCCGCGCCCAACGAGCGAGTGATCGACGCCAGCGGCCAAAGCGTCGCGAGGAAAAAGCCATCGCTCACCAGTCGTCCGACCTGGTCAAGGCTGAAGGGTAGGACGCCGGCGAGTGCGGCCACGAACCACTGGTAAAGGGGGAACTCGAAGGGGATGGTCCAGGGGGCACCCAGCGTAGGCGTCTGGTAGGCGAGCAAGGGGCCGCCGGCATGCAGCCAATAGGCAGAGAGCGCCGTTTGCGTCTGTCGAAAGCCGTGCTGGTCAAGGATCGGCTGGCTCCAGCTCCAGACGAGCGTCAACAGGTTAAAGACAAGGGCAAGGAGCCATACGCCGACGGCCAACCCATTTGCCAACGCGGAATACGGGACGCTGCCCCATGATTTGGCATGATCATGGGATGGCTGCTGCTTCATTCCCTGGTACTTCGGGGAGCTTTCCCGTGTGCTTCCTGCTGTCATTGCGGACTCAATCTACTGAGGGTGGGCCGTAGGCTTCGTTACGAACGCCGAAAGGTGAGGTGCTTGTGCCCCAAGTAACTTGTCACGGTTGGAACGGCTACCCCTACCGCATGTGCGATCGTCTCCAGGTGTTCGTGCAGTCCCATCGCCGGTAGCGCATAGTCGGCCAGCAGCACGCTGATGACGGCCGTCTGCGCGACCGCCGCCAGGTTGACCAGGATGAACCAGTAGACCTGGTTGTGCAGCGAGTTCTGGATCGACGTGAAGACAAACAGCCGGTTGAGCACGAATGCCGTGATCATACCGATCACATAGGCGACGATGATCGCCGGCACGTAAGGCATCCAGCGACTGAGGAGGATGCGCGAGCCAAAGTTGGCAAGCGCTGCCGTACCCCCGGCAAACAGGAACTTGACGAATTGCCGGGACTTCATACGCGGTCTTCAAGCACCGTATCGACCAAACGCTTGGCCACGGCGATGCTCTCGTTGATCGAGCGGTCTTCCGGGTAGTAGTAGGCCGTGTCAGCCATGTACAGGCCTTGCACGGGCGTGCGCATTGACGGAAGCATGTCATAGAAGCCGGGCGGGCAGATGGCCTGCGCGAACTCGTATCGATGGCAGTGGCGTGCCAGCACCCAGCTGGGATCGAATGCCGGATTCAGGCGTGCCAAGTAGCCGATGACCTCGTCGATGAGTTCGTCGTTGCTCTTGGCCCACTTCGGATGCGTCTTGGGCATGTAGAAGGGCGCGTAGAGCACCGAGGGCGTCATCCGGTTGAGGTTGGAGTACTCGATCACTCCCGGGATCTCGATCGCCGGATCGCTGATGTTCATCCAGAAGTTCTCGCTGAGTGGCTTCTTCAGCTTGAGGATGACGCAGGCCACCGGGATGTTCTTGATGTTGCTGATCTGCTGCGCAAGGGCCGGCGGGAGCGTCGGCACGATCTTCGGAACGTATTGAATGGGCGCGGTGGAGATCACGGCATCGCACGGCAGCTCCTGGCCATTCACGACGATGCCGCTGACCTTGCCATCGATCGTGTTGACCCTGTCGATCCCGGACTGCAGGTGGATGCGGCCACCCTTTGCCTCAATGAAGGCCCGCATCTTGTCCAGCAGGATGATGGAGCCACCCTCTAGATACCCCATGGTTTCTTGCATGAGGCTGCGCCGCGACAGCGCCACGCGCTTGATGCGGGTGCCGATCCAGGCCGCGGAGATCTCGTCGCTGTGCTCGAACAGCTTGAGGTCGAACAGACTCTTCCAGAGCACGTTGTAGGCGCGCTCACCTACCCAGCGACGGAGCCAGGACGTTGCCTGGATGCGGTCGTAGGGGCGCCAGTCCTGGATATTCTTGGTGTACATGGCGTGGACGCCATAGCGAAGCTTGCTGATCAAGCCCAGACCCTTGAAGCCGAGCAGGGCGAACGGCGTACCCCACTTGTAAAGCGTGCCATTGTAGAAGAAGCCCATCTTGGTATCGGTCCACTTCAGCGTGTCGCTGAGGCCGAGTTCACCCAGGAGTTCGAAGAGCGGGAAATCGGTCTTGCAGACGAAGTGGTAGTAGCGCTCGATGTCCAGTCCGTCGAAATTGAACGTTGCTGACATACCGCCGATGCGGTCGTCACGCTCGTAGATGTCGACTTCATGGCCCCGCTTGAGCAGTTCCATGGCGGCCATCAAACCCATCGGGCCGGCACCGAGAATGGCGTACTTCATGATCAGATTCCTGGATGGATCGGGTGGGGCGGCGGCTTAGCGCCTCAGTACGATCGAGCTGTAGCGCGGATCGCAGTAGCTCTCTTTGATGGCATCGGCGAATGGCGTCTGGCAGAAGCCAAACACCTTCTGCGTGTCGATACCGTGGAATTCGTCACCGGCGGTCAGCGCCTTGAGCTGGTCGGCCGTGAAGGGAGGTTTGCCGCTGAACATCGCGTACAGGCGCAGCAGGAAATGGAACAGGCCATAGGGGATGTGAACGATCAGCGTGCGCAGGCCCTTCGCTTGTTTGATCGTTTTGATGATGTCCACGTAGTCGATACGGGTGTCGCCAACGACGTCGTAGATGTGGCCTTCGGGCTGGGTCTCGATGCAGCGCACAATGCAACGACAGAAGTCGCGCTCGTACAGTGGCTGTCGCATGTAGCGACCGTCGCCCGGGATGGGGAACACCGGCGTTTTCGCCATGAAGCGAGACAGCCACCCAAGGTGCTTGGGATCGAACCAGCCGAACATCAGCGTCGGGCGCAACACGCAATGCGGAATGCCGCTTTCGACAACGAGTCTTTCCTGCGACTTCTTGGTGTTGGTGTAGTCATCATCGGCAACCGAAACGACGACCGATGAACTGATGTGCACGAGGTAAGGCACGTTGTGCTGGTCAATGGCATCCAGTACGCGCTTGGTTGCGTCGATGTTGTTGCGGGTAAAGAGTTCGGTGTGCTTGCCGGTGATCTGGGCGTGCAATTGCACGACGCACGCGGCGCCGGCGAAGGCGTCCGTCCAGCGACCACCCTCAGCCAGATCGGCGTGAATGACCTGGACGTCCGGGTGTAGCTGGTGAAGGATGCCAAGATTGTATTCGTGCTTATCGATGGCGACGAGGTTGGTGTGGCCCTGGGCTTTTAGCTCGACGATGAGATTTTGTCCGACGAGGCCGGCGGCGCCGGTCAGCACGAGCTTGGAGCGCTTGTCGATCTTGTTCATGGGCATTAGAGCTTGATGCGCTTGAAGACGAATTCGGGAATGTGACGGATGATCAGCATGATCAGCAGCCAGAAACCGGGTAAATAGACCACGCTGCGTCCGCGGTCGGCCGCGCGCACGATGCCCTTGGCCACCGTGTCCGGCTTGGCCCAGAGCGCGCCCTTCTTGAATCCGCGCGTCATCGGCGTGTCGACGAAGCCTGGCTTGATGGTGAGCACATTGACGCCCACCTTCGCCAGGCGCTGGCGCAGGCCGCTGGAAAAGGCGGTGATTGCCGCTTTGGCGGATCCATAGAGGTAATTGCTTTGGCGCCCCCGGTCTCCGGCCACGGACGAGATGACCGCGATGACGCCCTTTTGCTGCGCCTCGAAGCGAGGCACCACGGCCGTGACCAAGGCGATGGTGGATGTGCCGTTGGTGGCAAATTCCTTGAGCGCCAGTTCGACAGACGCTTCGCACTGCGCCTGATCGGGCAATGTGCCGTGGGCTACCAGCAGCACGTCCACGTGCCCGAGCGAGGTCCAGATTTGTTCGAGCAGGTGCGCGTGGTCCTGAACGTCGTTCACGTCGAGCGGCGCATGGAAGACGTCCGCGGCGCCGCGTACCCGTAGGTCTTCGGCCATGTCCTTAAGGCGCATGACGTTGCGTGCAACCAGGAACAGCTGTGCCCCGCGTGCGGCATAAAGGCGCGCGGTGGATTCCGCAATGGCGGACGTAGCGCCAATGATGACGACCTTTTGCATGCTTACTCCGAGACCCGGCGCCAGAGGCTGGAAGAAAACTTCGGGTCGATGTAGTGGCTGAATGATTCCCAGGCGGGAAAATACTGTTTGAAATACCTGGCAGGCATGCGCGCGTCTTTGGCCGGATAAACCGCCCCTCCGGCGGCCCCGACGATGTCGTCCAGGCGATCAAGCAGGGCAAGCGTGCCCGGACCGCGGTTCGGGAAATCCAACGCCAGCGTGGTGCCCGGACGCGGGAAGGACAGCATGCCGGGTGATGTGATGTCGCCGAATTGCTTGAGTACGGCCAGGAACGAACCCTCGCCCGACGCAGCAATGGTCTTTACCAGCGTTTCCATGCAATCAAGCGACACGCTCGGAGGTACCACGCATTGGTATTGCATGAAGCCGCGAGGACCGTAGATGCGATTCCAGTCACCGATGCCGTCTAGCGGATAGAAATGCGGCTCGAAGTGCATGGTGAGGTGGCTGACGCTTTCGCGTTGCCTGTGGTAGTAGAGCGTATTGAAGGCGCGCAGGCTGAGCGGATTGATCAGCGACACCGGCGACGTTACCGGGACGCGCACTCGGCGCGAGGGAGCGTGTGGACGCCTGTCCGGATGGGCCGGGGCATGGTTGGCGCGAGTAAAGATGCCGCGTCCCAAAGCCTTGCCTTGGCTCGCGCAGTCGATCCAAGCCACGGTGTATTCGTAGTCGCGGTCCGATGCCTGGGACAGCTGGAAGAATTCGCGCAGATTGTGGAAACGATAGACCTCCGCACTCATCCATGGTCCGGCCACGCGACGCAACTGGATGGTCGCGCGTGTCACCAGGCCAGTGAGACCCAGGCCGCCGATGGTGGCAGCGAACCATTCCGGGTGCTGTTGGGGGCTGCAGATGCGGCGGCTACCGTCAGATCGCAGCAACTCGAACTCGAGCACATGCTGCCCGAACGTGCCCGCCTTGTGGTGATTCTTGCCGTGCACATCGTTGGCAATGGCGCCGCCGACGGTGACAAACTTGGTGCCGGGCGTGACGGGCAGAAACCACCCTTGTGGCACGACCAGATCGAGGATCTCGGAAAAAAGGACTCCGGCTTCGCACTCCAGTACTCCCGTCTGGGTATCGAAGCGAATAAAGCGGTCCATCGGGCGGGCGTGGAGCAAGGTGCCCCCGTCGTTGAGGCAACTGTCACCGTAACTGCGGCCGTTGCCGTACGGCAGCACTGATCCGGTCGCCGCGGGGAGGTCTGCATGGCGGTTGGTCAGCACGACGACGGTCTGGTTTGCGTTCGGGTAACGCCCCCAGGATTCACCGATCTTGCTCATCGGATGGCAAACAGTATGACGAATGCGGCAATCACCAGCAGTGCCCGGCTGAGCTTGTCGGTGACGGCGAACACCACCGGATCGTCATGCATGATGCCACGGTGGGCGATTGCCCATGTGCGGCTGATCCAATAGAGCAATATAGGGCAGAGCAGCCACAGGACGTGCGGGTGGTGATAGAGGACACGGCTATCGGGGCTGTCGATAAAAAGGGCCAGCACGAGTACCGACAGATACCCGCTGGCTGCACCGAGCGACTGGATGAGCGGGATGTCGCCCACGTCATAACCGCGGCCATTGGCGTTTATCTTGCCCGCCTTCTGTGCAGAAAGCAGCTCGATGTAGCGCTTCACCATGGCGAGGCTGAGGAAGATGAACATCGAAAATGCCAGAAGCCAGAACGACGGCTTCGTATGAATGGCTGCAATGCCGGCCACGATGCGGCTGGTATAGAGCGTGGCCAGGACCACGACGTCAAGCATGACGACGCGCTTGAAGCGCAGTGAATAGGCGCTCGTAAGCAGGTAGTAGCCACCAAGCACCGCCACGAACGCCTCGCGCAACACGGTAGCCAGTGCGAAGCTGAGAATCAGTAGCCCGGCGGCGGCCAGGGGGCCGGCGAGCAGCGGAATGCGACCGGCCGCGAAAGGGCGACTCTTCTTGCGGTGATGCTGGCGGTCCGACGCGAGATCCAGCAGGTCGTTGGTGATGTAGACGCTTGAGGCACAAAGGTTGAAGCAAACAAAGGCAAGTATGGTCGCCAGCACCGCGTCGATGTCGAAAAGGCGGTGCGCCGCCAGCAGGGGAAGAAATACCAGGACGTTTTTCACCCACTGGTGGACGCGTAACGCCTTCAGCCAGTGGCGGATGCTCGCTCTGGGTAGCTGGAATTGCTTTTCCACAGTGGTGAGCTGGGCGGCCGCCTTGCTCAATGCGTTGCCGGACTCCACCGTGATGGCAGCACGGGCGTGTCTCCACACCTTGAGGTCGACCTTGGCGTTGCCGACGTAATCGAACCCACGTTCGCCGTAACGTTCGACGAGCACCAGCGCCTTGTTGCCTCCTGACAGGTTGCGTTCGCCGTTGCTGGCAAGTACGGTCTCAAAGCCGCCCACGTGGGTGGCAATGGCCTCCGCCATTCCGGCGTCCGATGCCGTGCAGAGAATCACGGGACGGAGCGCCTGTTGT
Organism: Dyella solisilvae; assembly: GCF_003351225.1. Taxonomy (GTDB): domain Bacteria; phylum Pseudomonadota; class Gammaproteobacteria; order Xanthomonadales; family Rhodanobacteraceae; genus Dyella; species Dyella solisilvae. Next base: position 1,464,384 of record NZ_QQSY01000001.1, on the reverse strand, counting down.
TCCTTGATCCAGGCGAGGACGTCGCGGTTGTACGGGAGATGGGTGGGATCCAGGGTGATCCGGCGGGCGATTTCCCGTTTGAGGTGGGCTTTGCCGTGAAGCAGCCAGCCCAGCATGAGGAAAATCGACAGGGGATTGCGGGACAGGAGCGCCAGCGCGGATTCGATCAACATGTCCGAATGGATCAGTGTGCCGTCGAGGTCGACACAAAGCGGTACGCACACCGATTCGGAGCGACCAGGCTCCATTTTGACAGACAAGTTTTCCATAACGCCCCTAAATTCGACCCGGGCCGGCGTCCTTGACTGGGACTCTCGGCTTGGGCGCACAAAGTGCAAGGGGGCATAGTACTACGACAAACATGACTGCATGCCCAGTCAAGCCCGGGGCGCGCGCGTGCCCATCGCGATGGCGATGGTAGTGGGCGGCAGCCCAGCGCGCTGCCGCCACGGAAGGGCGGATCAGCCCAGTGCTTGTTCCAGCTCCAGAATGATCTTGAACAGGTCGCCTACCAGGCCAATGTCCGCGATCTCGAAGATCGGCGCCTCGCCATCCTTGTTGATGGCCACGATGGTGCCGGCGTCCTTGATGCCGGTGAGGTGCTGGATGGCGCCAGAGATGCCGATCGCCATGTAAAGCTCGGGGGCGATGATCTTGCCGGTCTGGCCTACCTGGAGGTCGCTCGGCACGTAACCGGCGTCGACGGCGGCACGCGAGGCGCCCACGGCGGCGCCGATCTTGTCGGCGAACTTGAAGATGACCTCGAAGTTCTCCTTCGAACCCACGCCGCGGCCGCCGGAGACCACCTTGTTGGCGCTCTGCAGGTCGGGGCGATCGCTCTTGCCCGACTGCAGTTCGACGAAACGGGTGTGCGCGGCAAGGGCGACGTCGACGTTCACGGCCTCGATTGGCGCACTGCTGGCGCCCGTGGCGGCGGCCGGCCAGGAGGCCGTGCGGATGGTGGCTACCAGCGTGGCGTTCGGGTCCGCTTCGACGGTGATGATCGCGTTGCCGGCGTAGATCGGGCGCTTGAAGGCGTGCGTGCCTTCCACGCTCATCACGTCGCTGACCTGGGCCACGCCCAGCAGGGCGGCGACACGCGGCAGCACATCTTTGCCGAAGGTGGTGGAAGGAGCGAACACGTGGCTGTAGCCGGCGGCGACCTTGGCGATCTGCGGCGCCAGCACGGCGGCCAGCGGATGCGCATTCTCGGCGCGGGCGACGGTCAGCACGCGGCTCACGCCGCCAATGCTGGCGGCCTCGGCGGCGATCGCGTCGACCTTGTCGGCCAGCACCAGCACGTCGATGGCCTCCGGCTTGACGGCTGCGGCGGCGCTCACGGCGCGCGCGGTGGAGGAATTCAGCTTGCCGCCCAGGTGTTCGGCGATGACGAGGATCTTGCTCATGTCATGTCTCCGTGAGGCTGCTTAGAGCAAGCCCTTCTGCTTCAGCGCCGCGACCAGTTCGGCCGCATCCTTCACCATCACGCCCTTGCTGCGCTTGGCCGGCGCGGCGTAGTGCGTGGTCTTGAGGTGGTCGTTGGCCTCCACACTCAGCGAGGCGAACTCGATGGCGTCGATCGGCTTGGACTTGGCCTTCATGATGTCCGGCAGCTTGATGAAGCGCGGCTCGTTGAGGCGCAGGTCGGTGGTGATCACGGCCGGCAATTCGGCTTCGATCACTTCCAGGCCGGCGTCGACTTCGCGGGTCACCGTGACCTTGCCGTTGGCGATCTCGACCTTGCTGGCAAAGGTGGCCTGCGGACGATCCCACAGCGCGGCCAGCATTTGGCCGGTCTGGTTGGCGTCATCGTCGATCGCCTGCTTGCCGAGGATGACCAGGCCGGGCTGCTCCTTCTCGATCAGCTTTTGGAATACGCGGGCTGCAGTGAGCGGCTGCACGGCATCCGTGGTGACGACATGGATGGCGCGATTGGCGCCCATGGCCAGGCCGTTGCGCAGATGCGCGGTGAGGTCGGCCGGGCCGATCCCCACCACCACGACCTCTTCCGCCACGCCTTTTTCGCGCAGACGCAGCGCTTCTTCAAGCGCGATGTCGTCGAAGGGGTTGGCGGAAAGTTTCACGCCATCGGTCACCACGCCCGTGCCATCGGGCTTCACCTGGATGCGGACGTTGTAGTCCACGACGCGCTTGTAGCCGACCAGAATTTTCATCAGCGGGATTTCCTCGGGTGGCAGACGGTTCGCACCGGCTGGACGAACATTGGATCCGGTATTCTAACTGGATTGGCCGACCATGCGGGCGCGAATGGTCGTGTCTTCCGGAAGGCGTGGCAGGGAGGATGGGAGTGAAGATTCTCGTTTGTGGCGGAGCAGGCTATATCGGTTCGCACATGGTTCGGTACCTCGGGGGGCGTGGGCATGAAGTTATCGTGCTCGACAACCTTTCCACTGGACACCGAGAGGCTGTGGACGAACGGCAGCTGGAGGTGGCGGACCTGCTGGTCCCGTCCTCCCTCAAGGCTGTCTTCTCCAGGCACAGTTTTGACGGTGTCATCCATTTCTGCGCACGCTCTTTGGTTGGGGAGTCCGTAAGCCAGCCTTACGCCTATTACGAGAACAATGTGGCGGGGACGCTGAATCTTCTGCAGGCGATGCGTGAGGCTGGCGTTTCCAAACTGGTTTTTTCATCGACGGCGGCCGTATTCGGCCATCCCGAAACCACTTTGATCGCCGAGGATCATCCGACCCGCCCGATCAATCCCTATGGGGCCAGCAAGCTGATGGTCGAACGCATCCTGGCTGATGCGGCCAGCGCCTATGGGCTGCGCTCCACTGCGCTCCGATACTTCAATGCCGCAGGAGCCCACCCTGAGGGAAGGATCGGTGAGTCCCACCAGCCAGAAACGCACCTGATACCCAATGTCCTGCGTGCGGCGCTGGGCCAGGAAGCGGGGCTGAAGGTATTTGGATTGGACTATCCGACGCGCGATGGCACCTGTGTCCGCGACTATGTCCACGTCAATGACCTGGCCTCGGCCCATCTGCTGGCGCTGCAGCATATGGAGTCGTACGAGGGGGCGCACCTGTTCAACTTGGGCAACGGCCAGGGGTTCACCGTGCTTGAAGTGATCGAGGCGGCGCGTCACGTTACTGGCCGTTCCATCAGTTACGCCCAAGGCAATCGCCGTCCGGGAGATCCAGCGGTGCTGGTGGCCTCCAGCGACAAGGCTCAACGTGTCCTGGGTTGGCGCCCCAGGTTCACCGATATCGGCGAGATTATCGAGACGGCCTGGCGCTGGCACCAGGCACCGCGCTACTGACCAAGGCCTGGTGATTTTGTTGTAGGCGCGGCGGTCGTTGCAGAAGAAGCTTATTGGCAGACGGCTAAAGCTTCGGCAGTCGAAAAGCCTTGATAAGTGGCCGCCAGGCAGAACACGCGCTCGATTGCGACCGAAAGGGTCCCGTCAGCCGGGCCGGCTTCAGCCTCGAACTCCCAAAGGCCCAAGTGCGCGTCCAGCAGCGGGCGCATCGCATCGAGACGGATCCAGAACATCGATCCGGCCGTGTAGCAATCACTCTCGGATGGTGGCTGCTCGATGCCTAAGCGACGGCACAGATACTCCACGTTGACTCGGTTCACGTCCAAGTGGCGATTCAGCGGCTGCAAATGCCCATCGGCTGCCACCATGCCGAGTTCAGGCAATCGGTGGAACGCGGCCAGTATTGCCGGGGCGCGCTCGGGCGAGAGCAGCTTGTCGACGAGCTCCACGCTCCAGCGCGCGCCATCCTGTCGGTGCGTCCGCCCCTTGGTGTGGATCTTGAGCACAAGGCGAGCGCCTTCGTCATAGAGACGGTTGGCGACTTGCAGGAACGGCAATACGTCGCGGCCATTATCTTCGTACACCTCGATTTCAGCACTCAGGCCAAGCTTCTTCGCACGCTCTCCCACTTCGCCGGCGCGCTCATGCGTCGTTGTAAGTACGATGCGCCACTGGAGCAAGCTGGCGCGCAGCGCTTGAACGAGTTCGTCGAGCAGGTCGACATGCCAGACGTGGATCACTACGCACGGTGGGGAATCGGGGGCAGTCGCCGCTGTGTCGATAGGCGCGACCGCGCGTCGCGTCGCCTCCAGCCACGCATAACCTAGCCGGGTATCGGGCTCCAGTACGGCACCTTCGGCCCATTCATTCCAAGCGTTGACGAAGACCATGGGGCAGGACGGTTGTTGTCGCCTCGCTGCCTTTATGGCGTGCTGCAGCCATTGCTGGTAACGGCGTGGTGAGGAATGCACGAACACGCGACCGCGGCCGCTGCGGCGGGGCTCGTTGTCCCATCCGGGATTGACGCCCGGAAAACACGGATACGCAGGATCCGCGGCGGCTTCGGCCGCGTGCGCAAGCTCTCGCCAGTCCAGCACTTCGCCTTGGAAGCCGGGGTTGATGAGTTGCTGCGCGGCCGTGATGGGACTGAGTGACGTGTTGTTCGGCGGGAACTCCACGGCGGAGTCGAAGCCGATGCTCCGCGGGTCGATGCGGTCGAAACTCTGCACGTAGGCAAGATGGATCTCGCCCACGTCATGCTCGATGCACCACTCGCGCCAACGCTGTGCTGTGGCCTTTGGGCTGGGCAGTAGACCCGGTCGATACACCAATAGCAGCGGCTTGCCGTCGACGCGAAGGTAGCGCGGATCCTTCAGATAGGATGACACGTGCGCAATGAACGCAACGTTGTCGGCGTCTCCATGCTCTTGCCCGATCAAGATATCGTCGCCTCGCCCATCCCAGCGACGCGACCAGTTTTCATTGGCCCAGCACAGGCAGATCGGAAGCGACAGGCCCGGATCATCGAGCCATCGGCGCAGAGGTGCCTCCAGCAGGGTCTTGCCAGCGAACCAATAGAAGTACGTACAGAACGCCGCCACGCCGTATTCCCTGGCCAGCTGCATTTGCCGGCGCATCACTTCCGGCTGCCGAAGGTCGTAGAAGCCAAGCTCGCCAGGCAGTCGGGGTTGCTCATGACCTTCGAACTGGGGCAGCGCTCGCGTCACATTGTTCCACTCGGTGAAGCCGGCGCCCCACCAGGCGTCGTTCTCCGGGATGGCGTGGAATTGCGGAAGGTAGAACGCGATGATCTTGACATCGGTATCCGGAGGAGCCCCCGGCGCGCGATAGGGGGCATAGCCAATCGCACGTCCTCCGGTGTGGCGCATCGCCCGGTGCAGCTTGTTCGGCGCGTGAGGCAGCTTTCCTGCCGGGCCCTGCGGGATTAGGTCGCTATGGCGCTCGATGAAGCGCTGGCGCAGCCGGTCGCGTGTCGCGGTGGGCAGCGGAGCAAGCCGGAAACCCGCGCGCAGCAGCCGGAACAGGTGGCGCTTGGCTTGTTGAGTCAATGGCATAAACGTCTCAGGGGCCGGGCGCCGTCATTCCAACACGAGACGCAGCGTCTGTGCGGCCGCCTTGGCAGAAAAGTGGGCTCGAATGTTATCCAGGCCGTGTTGCGACAGCTTGGCCCAAAGCGCCTGGTCGTGGCGCAGTCGCTCATAGGCGCGGACGAATCCGGTCGCGTCCTCGGCGACGAGCACATCGTGGCCATCCTGCAGTCGCATGCCTTCCACGGCGGTTGGTGTGGCAATGACGGGCAGGCCGAAGCTCATTGCCATGTTGATCTTGCCCTTGACGCCGGCGCCGAAGCGAAGCGGGGCCAAAGAAGCAAGTGCACCATCGAGCCACGGCGCCAGGTCCGCAACCCTGCCATGCAGTTCCAAACCGGGTTGCTTCAGCGCAGCGCGTACGTCGTTCGGCACATCACCCAGGACGTGTACCAGCACGTGGGAATCAATGGCCCTGATGGCGGGCAGAAGCTCGCTGGCAATCCAATGGACGGCATCCGAGTTCGGCGGATGGCCAAATCCGCCAATGAACACCAGGTCTTTCCGCTGGCCGTGGGGCTGGCCGCAGCCGTGCACCTCATGGATGTTGGTCAGCAGCTCGACCCTTGCCCGAGGCAGCTCGCGCGCAAGCATCTCCTGTTCATGCGGGCTCACCACAAACGTCACATCGGCATTCTCGATCATGGTCAGCTCGCTCTTGCGCGAGGCTAGCGCTTGCCTGGCCATGGCATGACTGCCGCTGATCTCCGCGGCTCGTTGCTCGCGCAGATAATGCAGGTCGACGGTGTCGAACAGCAGGCGAGCATGCGGTGCATACTTGCGCACGAGAGTCGCGTATTGGCCCGCCACCGTGTGCCGACAGAGCATGACCGCATGCAGGCTCGTCCCGTGCTCACGTAACCACTGAGGGGCATTGTCGACCCACGGCTGGCGCAGGACCTCGATGCCAAGGGAGCCGAGCGCGCGTACTTCGGTCTCGCTGGCGCGCCCGTCGTCAGGTAGGAAGCTGGTGGACCAGCCGGACTCATCCAGGAGCTTGAGGATGGCGGTGAGGCGAAGCGAGCCGGAATCGCGCGAGGGGTCGGGCGTCATGCTGTCGACAACCAATACGCGCCCCTTGCGATGCCAGCGCAAAGCCTCCCCCAGCGGAGAGCCGGCCGGTGGCTGGCCGCCCAGTACCTCTGACCACTTGGACACAAACTTCGGTTGGTTGGTAACCTGATGGCGCTTCATGCCCGTCGTCAAGTCAACGCCGGCGCTGATCCCTTCGAAATGGATGACAGTACTGCTGGGCTCGTAGTAGACCTTGAGGCCGAGTTGCCGGACCGCGAAGGCCAAGTCCGCGTCTTCGTAATACGCGGGCATGTAGCGGCTGTCGAAGCCGCCAACTTGCTCGAATGTCGTGCGGCGGATCAACAGGGAAGCGCCGCTGACATAGTCGACCTCCCGGCGGTATTGCCAGGAGGGAGCGTCGCGCTGTTCGAACCGGCCGCAGTTCCAGCAGCTCCCATCCGCGAAGATCAGTCCACCGGCCTCCTGCAATCGGCCATCCGGATAGATCAGTCGGCTTCCGGCAATTCCGCAGTCGGCGTGTTCGCTGAAACATTTCAGCAAACCATCCAGCCAGTTGGGGGTCACCTGGGTGTCGTTGTTGAGAAACAGCACGAACTCACCCAACGCAACCGACGCTCCGGCGTTGCAACTCCCGATAAAGCCGAGATTTGCAGCGTTTCGAATCAGGCGTACGCCCGCGATTTGCGCGAGCATCGGGCTGGGGTCTTCCGGCGAGGCATCGTCGACCACGACGACTTCGAACGAAGTGTCAGGGCGATGCCTCAGCAACGAGCGCAGGCACGCCAGCGTGTATTCCAGCTTGCCATAGGTCGGTATGACGACGGATACGCATGGTTGCCCAGAAGTCGGCAACGCAAAGGGCTCGAAAGGCACATCCACTGGGCCCATTGGCAACGTATCGTCCAGAGCGGGACGCCGTGCAAACTCCTGCCTGACGCGCGCCAGCGTGCCGCGCCAGCCGCGCAACGCCACGCTGCCACGGATCCGTTGCAGCGTGTAATTCAGGCGCTTGAATCGCCAAGTCAGTCGAGCGGACAGCGCACTATCCTCGCATCACAGGTTCTGATAATTCGGCCCCGACCCACCCTCCGGCGTCACCCAATTGATGATCTGGTACGGGTCCTTGATGTCGCAGGTCTTGCAGTGCACGCAGTTGGCGGCGTTGATCTGCAGGCGTTTGCCGGCCTCGTCTTCCACGATTTCGTAGACGTTGGCGGGGCAGAAGCGGGTGCAGGGGTTGCCGAACTCGACGCTGCACTTGGTGACGCACACGTTGGTGTCGGCCACCTGCAGGTGGATGGGCTGGTCCTCGTCGTGCTCGGTGGCGGCGAAGTACACGGCCGCCAGGCGGTCGCGCGGCGGCAGTTCGCGCGGTTGCACGTAGTCGCGCTTGGGCGCTTCGTACTGTCCCAGCTTCTGCAGGGACGACCAGTCCGGCTTGTTCTTGAGCGTCCACGGGGAGGCGCCGCCGGTGACGGTTTCCCAGGCGGCGTTGAACATGCCGAACCACAGACCCTTCTTGAAGCCGGGTTTGACGTTGCGGACCTTCTTGAGCTCGGCCATCACGTCCGAACCGCGCAGCCTGGCGTCGAAGCCGGCCGGGTTGAGGTCGTTGGCGGCCAGGTGTTCGGCGGCGAGCATGCCGCTCTTGATGGCCTGGTGAGTGCCCTTGATCTTGGGCACGTTGAGCAGGCCGGCGGTATCGCCGATCAGCAGCGCGCCAGGCATCTCCACCTTCGGCAGCGACTGATAGCCGCCCGTGACGATGGCGCGGGCGCCAGCGGAGAGGATCGTGCCGCCTTCCAGCAGCGACTTCACCGACGGGTGGTTCTTCCACTGCTGGAAGGCTTCCCACGGCTGGTAGTTCGGATCGCTGTAATCCAGGCCGCTGACGTAGCCGAGCGCGATGCGGTCCTTGTCCAGGTGGTAGAGGAAGCTGCCGCCGTAGGTGTGGCTGTCGGCCGGCCAGCCGAAGGTGTGCACGATCTTGCCGGGCTGCACGCGGCCCGCCGGCACCTGCCACAGCTCCTTGATGCCGATCGAGTAGCCCTGCGGATCGCTGTCCTTGTCCAGCGCAAAGCGCTTGATCAGCTGCTTGGTGAGGCTGCCGCGCGCGCCCTCGGCCAGCACAGTGACCTTTGCCTTGATGTCGATGCCCTGGGTGTAGCCCGGCTTGTGAGAACCGTCCTTGGCCACGCCCATGTCGCCGATGCGCACGCCGGCGACCGAGCCGTCTTCGTTGAAAACGGTGTCGGCGGCGGCGAAGCCCGGGAACACGTCCACGCCCAGGGCCTCGGCCTGCGGCGCCAGCCACGCGCACATCGCGCCCAGCGACACGATGACGTTGCCGTGGTTGTTCATCCCCGGCGGCACCGGCAGCTTGCGGCTGCCGGTCTTGCTGAGCAGCCAGAATTCGTCCTCGGTGGCCGGCACGCAGATCGGCGGCGGATTGTCGCGCCAACCTGGCAGCAGGGCATCCAGCGGCTGCGGCTCGATCACCGCGCCGGAGAGGATCTGGGCGCCGATGGTGGAGGCCTTCTCGATCACGCACACGCTCAGGTCCGGCTTGAGCTGCTTCAGGCGGATGGCAAAGGAAAGGCCGGAGGGGCCTGCGCCAACGACGACGACGTCGTATTCCATGATTTCGCGGTCGCTCACGGCGGACTCCAGCTGATTTGGGGCGGCACGGTTCCGTTCCCTCACGTATGGAACGGGCAAAGCTGCATTGTCCGGGTTCGGGCGGTACGCGGCAACGGCGTCCGTCCTTGCAATCCTTTCATCCTCGGTAGCGATAATCCTCCTCGAGTGTCCCAGGGATGAACCCATGAACCTGCAGCCACTGATCAGTGACCTTGACCTGCGCCGGGCCACCATGTGCCAGCTGCTGCACTGGCTGGCGGTGGAGCGGGTACGCCCCCAGGGGCTGGCCGAGGTCTACGAGGAGGCGATCGAGCGCTTCAATCCGACGCTCAACGCCTACGTGGGCCTGAGTTCGGCCCTGCTCCAGGAGCAATCGCTGGCGGCGGAGCATCGCCGACGCGATGGCGTCATCGGCCGGCTCGACGGTATTCCGGTGGCGATCAAGGACAATTTCGACGTGGCCGGCTGGCCGACGGGCGCCGGCCTGCTCGGGCGTCGCCGGCCGGTCGCCGAAGATGCCCATGTGGTGACGCGCCTGCGTGCTTCGGGGGCCCTGCTGGTGGGCAAGACCAACATGGACGAGGGCGCGCTGGGCGCGGTCACCGACAATCCGCACCACGGCGCCACCCACAATCCGCACCGCCATGGCTACACCGCGGGCGGTTCGTCCGGTGGCGCGGCGGCGGCGGTGGCGGCGGGGTTGGCGGTGGCCGCGGTGGGCTCGGACAGCCTGGGCTCGATCCGCATTCCGGCCAGCTACTGCGGCGTCTATGCGCTGAAGCCGACCCACGGCGAGATCTCCACGCGTGGCATGTTGCCGGCGGCGCGGCGGCTGGACACGGTGGGCCTGCTGGCGCGCAGCGCGGACGATCTCACGGTGCTGCTGCAGGTGTTGGCCGGCTATGACGCCGACGATCCGCGTTCGCGACGTCGCCGCGTCGCGCTGGCGCCGCCGGACTGGGAACCGGGTCGCCTGCGCGCCGGCTTCCTGCCGAGCCTGGAAGACGTTGGTGTCAAACCCGAGGTGAGCGCCGTGTTCGAAGCCGCCCTGGCCAAATGGCCGCACGAGCTTGGCGAACGGCGCACGGTGGATTTTTCGGACTGGGATTTCGCGCGCACCCGCCGCGCCGGCCTGCTCTTGATGGAAGCGGAGATGCTGGCCACGTACGCGCCGGATCTGGCCAACACCGAGCATCGCGTGTCCGAGGGTTTCCGCAGGCTGCTCAGCTACGCGGCAGGCAAGAGCGCCGCGGACTATGCCGCCGCCGACCGCGTGCTGGACGTGGCCACCCTGAAGATGCGCCGCTTGTTTGCGCAGATCGACGTGCTGGTGTTGCCCACCACGCCGCAAGGCGCCTTCCCGCTGGATGGCCCGGTGCCCGACTCGCAGGGCGACCTGACCAGCTTCGCCAGCCTCGCAGGCTGCCCGGCGGTGAGCATTCCCATGGGCTACTTGCCCGACGGCATGCCCATCGGGCTGCAACTGGTCGGCGCGCGTGGTTCGGATCTGCGCCTGCTCGAGCTGGCTTCGATCTGCGCGGCGACGCTGGACGTGGAGCCGGCGTTCCCGGCGATCCACTGAGGCGACATGCAGGACGTCTGAAGTGAGCTTGTTTGATCACGTGACGCCTACCTGCTGGCAGGCGCTGCCGTTGCCGGGAGCCGACCTGTCGATTTGGCCGCATTGGCTGCCTGCGGCGGAAGCCGATGCCGTACTGGCCGAATTGGTGGCGTCCATTCCGTGGGAGGTCCATCGCATCCGCATCTACGGGCGCGAGGTGGATTCGCCGCGGCTGAGTTGCTGGATTGGCGACGCCGACGCCACCTACGTCTATTCGCGCACGCGTTTCGAGCCGCGTCCGTGGACACCGGCGCTGTCCGCGTTGCGGCGCCGGGCGGAGGAGGCGTGCGGCGCCAGCTTCAACAGCGTGCTGGCCAACCTCTATCGCGATGGCCGGGACTCGATGGGCTGGCACAGTGATGACGAGCAGGAACTGGGCGAACGCCCCGTGATCGCCTCACTGAGTCTTGGCGCGGTGCGGCGTTTCCGCGTGAAGCCGCGCCGTGCGGACGGCCGCGCGCAGGTGCATGCGATCGAACTGGGCCACGGCAGTTTGTTGCGCATGGCGGGCGACACCCAGCGGCACTATGTGCACGACCTGCCCAAGGTCGCCGGCGTGACGGAGCCGCGCCTCAACCTCACGTTCCGCCATATCAGGGCGCGCTGACGGTAGTCCCCAGGGCAGCTAGTTCACCTGCGGATGCGCCTGCAGCGGCTGCTGCATGGTCCACGCCACCAACTGGCTCGCCAATTGGTCGCTGGCCTGGCCAAAGGCGGCCACCACTTGCGGCACGGCCGTACCGGACACCGGCTGGCTCACCTCGAAACGGCGCGTGGCGATGATGCGCAGGCCGTTGTTCTGGACAAGGCGAGCGTCGAAGCGGATCACCACCACCGGCTGGCTGCCCTGGTACTCGGACTGGAACGCCCGCAGGTCGCCGGCCAGCGCGTAGTCGGCCTGCAGGCTGCTGTCGTCGCTGCTCAATGCGCCGATGCGTCCATCGTCACGGAACGCGTCTATCACGCGGTTGCGCAGCAGGGTGGGGCCGTTGTCGCTCCAGCGGGCTCCCTTGTAGACACTCACCACGTCGCCCTGCGGCAGCACGTTGATGCGCGAGCTGTCCACCATGCGCGCGGCCTGTGGCGTGTCCACGCGTAGCGACCAGTTGACGGGGGATGCCTGTGCGCGCGGCAGCGCGGTCTGCGGCAGGCGATAGATGTCCGGCGATTCCGCCTTGGGCAGCACCGAGCATCCGGCGAGCAGGCCGAGGACGATGGCGGCCAGCGAACATAGCGACAGCTTCATGGTACGAACTCCCTGCTGCGATCACGGCCGAGCAGGAAGCCGGCCGGGTTGTCGTCGAGGCGACGCGAGATGCCGCGCAGCGAACTTGCTGCATCACGCAATTCACGCACCGCTGGTCCCAATTCGTTGAAGCCCTGCATGCCACCGCTGATCGCAGCCCGGTTGTCGCTGACCAGACGGTCGATGTTGGCGGTGACGCGTTCCACCGAGGCCAGCGCGTTCCTGGCGCTGTCCAGTGTGGCGCGCGCCTGGTTGTCGACCAGGCCGTTCGTGCTCTGCACCAGGCGCTGGGTCTGCGCCAGCGTTTCATTGGCCTGCTTGCTGGCCTCGGCCAGTTGCCGGAGCAGGGTGCGGATATCGTCGCGCTGGTCGGCGATGGCGCCGGTCGCCTTGTCCAGGTGATCGAGCGTACGGCTCAGGTGGTCCATGTTCTCCGGCGAAAGCACGGCGCTGGCGCGCGCCAGCACATCGTTGATATTCATCACCAGGTCTTCGCCGTTGGCGAGGATGCGGCTGAGCGGAGAGGGATCCGCCACGATCACCGGCAACTCGCCATTCTTGCCCACCAGTGGCGGGCTCTCCGGCGAGCCGCCGCTGAGCTGGACGATCGCCAGGCCGGTGACGCCGGTCAGCGCGAGCTTGGCGTGCGTGTCCTGTCGCACCGGCGTATCCGCGCCCAGCCGGATACGCGCCAGCACCTTGCGTGGGTCCTGCTTGTCGAGCTTGAGCTGCGTGACATCGCCGACCTTGATGCCGTTGTATTGCACCGCGCTGCCTTGCGAAAGGCCCATGACCGCCTCGTTGAAGACGACCTGGAAGTACGCGAACTGACGGTCACTGCTGGATTTGGCCAGCCACAGCGCAAACAGCAGTGCGGCAGTCACCACGATCATGGTGAACAGGCCGATCAGCACGTGATGGGCTCGCGTTTCCATATCACTTCACCTCGGGCGATGGTTCGCGCTCATGCGCCTCTTCCGCGGCGCGGCCGCGCGGGCCGTGGAAATACGACTGCACCCACGGGTCGCCGTTTTCGGCGACCACGTCGAGCGGGCCGACCACCAGCACCTTCTTCTGCGACAGCACGGCCACGCGGTCGCAGGTGGTGTACAGCGTGTCCAGGTCGTGGGTGACCAGGAACACGGTCAGGCCCAGCGCATCACGCAGGGTCAGGATCAATCGGTCGAACGCCGCGGCGCTGATCGGATCAAGTCCGGCGGTGGGCTCGTCCAGGAACAGGATTTCAGGGTCCATCGACAATGCCCGCGCGAGCGCCGCGCGCTTGACCATGCCGCCGGACAGTTCCGAGGGGTATTTGATCTCGGTGCCCGGGGGCAAGCCCGCCAGCGCCAGCTTCACGCCGGCCAGCCGTTGCGCCTCGGGGCGCGACAGGCCGGCGTGCTCGATCAGCGGCATCGCCACGTTTTCCACCACGTTGAGCGAGGAGAACAGTGCGCCGTTCTGGAACAGCACGCCGAAGCGCCGCTCGAGCTGGGAGCGCTGCTCCGGCGACAGGCTCAGCAGGTCCTGACCGAAAACGTGCACCTGCCCCGAGGTGGGGCGACGCAGCCCCACGATGCTGCGCAGAAGGACCGACTTGCCGGTGCCCGAGCCGCCCACCACGCCGAGGATCTCGCCGCGACGCACGTCGAGATCCAGATGCTCGTGCACGGTTTGGGAGCCGAAGCGATTGACCAGGTCGCGCACCTGGATCACGTTCTCCTGCGGCGCTGGCTGCGGTATCGCATTCACCAGCCCATCTCCATGTAGAACAGCGCGGCGATGGCGTCGAGCAGGATCACCACGAAGATCGACTGCACCACCGCCGAGGTGGTGTGCTCACCCACCGATTCGGCGCTGCCGGTGACCTTGAAGCCCTCGAGGCAGCCGATCACCGCGATCAGGAAGGCGAACACCGGAGCCTTGGCCATGCCGACCAGGAAATGCTGCAGGCCGATGTCCGACTTGACCAGGTTGACGAACATGATCGGCGGGATGTCCAGCACCATCGCGCAGACCAGTCCACCGCCAATGAGTCCGGCCATCATGGCGAGGAAGGTGAGCAACGGTAGCGAGACCAGCATGGCCAGCACGCGGGGAAGTACCAACAGCTCCATCGGGTCGAGGCCGAGTGCGCGAATCGCGTCGATCTCTTCGTTCGCCTTCATCGAGCCGATCTGCGCGGTGAAGGCGCTGGCGGTGCGGCCGGCGAGCAGGATCGCGGTGAGCAGTACGCCGAATTCGCGCAGGAAGGAGTACGCCACCAGATCCACCGTGTAGATAGTGGCGCCGAAGTCGGCCAACACGGTGGAGCCGAGGAAGGCCACCACGGCGCCAACCATGAAGGTGAGCAGGGCCACGATCGGCACGGCATCGAGGCCGGTCTGCTCCACGTGGGCGATCAGTGAGGTGACGCGCCAGCGCCGTGGCTTGAAGACCGTGCGCGCCAGCGTCTCCAGAGTCAGGCCCACGAAGCCAAGCAGCCGCACCTGCTGATGGTAGACGTGCTCCATCGTGCGGCCGATGCGTGCGAGCAACTCGGTGACGGTGTGGCTGCGGCGCGCCACCGCCGGCTCCTTGTAACCGACCATGGCTGCGCCCACGGTTTGCAGCAGGGCGCGCTGCGCCGGCGGCAGGGTGGGGTCGGCGCTGGCCAGGCGCTCGGAACCGAGCAGGCCAACCAGCAGCGATGCGCCGGCGGTGTCCAGGGCGCCCAGTCCGCTCAGGTCCGCGGTGGCGCCGGAGGGCAGCGGGGTCCGGAGGGCGGCCACGACGCGTTGCAGCGCGGCGTAGTGGGCCAGGGTCCAGTCCCCGGCCACGCGCAGGCACGGCGGCGTAGCGCTGGCATCGAATTGTGCGCTTCCTGTCGCCATCGATGTGCTCATGGGGCGATCTTAGTGGACAGTTGCCCAGGGCAGGTGACGAAAGAATGGCGCCGGTCATCGCCTGGCGTCTTCACGCGTTGTTTCACCTTTTTGGAGCGGCGGCGCTGCCCGTCAGGCCCATTTCAGCTAGATTTGCCGTTTGACCGCCCGTCGATGGGCGTCCAAGCCAGAGGCCAGTGAACCCACGTATGTCTGCCAAGTCCCATCTGGACGCGCTCGAGTCGGAGAGCATCCACATCTTTCGCGAAACGGCGGCCGCCTTCGAGCGCCCGGTCATGCTCTACTCGATCGGCAAGGACTCCTCGGTGCTGCTGCACCTGCTGCGCAAGGCGTTCTACCCGGCGCGTCCGCCGATGCCTCTGCTGCATGTGGACACCACCTGGAAGTTCCGCGAGATGATCGCCTTCCGCGACCAGGTGGCGGCGGCCGGTGATGTCGAAGTGCTGGTGCACGTCAACGAGGAGGGCGTGCGCCAGGGCATCTCGCCGCTGACCCACGGCTCGGCGGTGCATACCGATGTGATGAAGACAGCGGGGCTCAAGCAGGCGCTGGACAAGTACGGCTTTGATGCCGCCATTGGTGGCGCCCGCCGCGACGAGGAGAAGTCGCGCGCCAAGGAGCGCGTGTTTTCCTTCCGCAACGCGCAGCACCGCTGGGATCCCAAGCACCAGCGTCCGGAGCTGTGGCGCACCTACAACACCCAGATCCACAAGGGTGAGAGCGTGCGTGCGTTCCCGCTGTCCAACTGGACCGAGATGGACGTGTGGCACTACATCCGCCGTGAGAATATCCCGGTGGTGCCGCTGTATTTCGCCAAGCCGCGGCCGGTGGTGGAGCGCGACGGCGCGCTGATCATGGTCGACGATGAACGCTTCACCCTGCGCGAAGGCGAGTCGGTTCAGATGCGCCATGTGCGCTTCCGCACTCTGGGCTGCTACCCGCTGACCGGTGCGGTCGAGTCGCACGCCGACACCCTGGACAAGATCATCGAGGAGATGGCCGCCTCGCGCAGCTCCGAACGTCAGGGGCGGGTGATCGACCAGGACGGCAGCGCATCGATGGAACGCAAGAAGCAGGAGGGGTACTTCTGATGGCGGCTTTGGAACCCACCCTGGCTGGCGCACAGGCCGGCACCAGCCTGCTGCGCTTCATCACCTGCGGCAGCGTCGATGACGGCAAGAGCACCCTGCTGGGTCGGCTGCTGTACGACGCCGGCATGGTGCCGGACGACCAGTTGGCCGCGCTGGCCCGTGACAGCCGCAAGCTGCACGCGGAAGATCCTGAAGCCCTGGATTTCTCCCTGCTCACCGACGGCCTCGATGCCGAACGCCAGCAGGGCATCACCATCGACGTGGCCTACCGCTACTTCCACAGCGCGCGGCGCAGCTTCATCGTGGCCGACTGCCCGGGACACGAGCAGTACACCCGCAACATGGCCACCGGCGCGTCCAACGCGGAGCTGGCCGTGGTGCTCGTCGACGCGCGCAAGGGCCTGCTGCCGCAGACGCGCCGGCATACCTACATCTGCGCCCTGATGGGCATCCGTCAGGTCGTGGTGGCGGTGAACAAGATGGATCTGGTCGATTTCCGCGAGGACATCTACGCCGCCATCACCCACGAATACCGCGAGCTGGCTGCACAACTCGGCATCACCAGCGTGCATTGCCTGCCCGTGGTGGCGCCGGGCGGCGACAACGTCGGCCGCCGCTCCGCGCGTTTGCCCTGGTACCAGGGGCCGTGCCTGCTCGAACTGCTGGAGGCCGCCGATACCGAGGCCACGCAGGCCAGGGAGTTCCGCCTGCCGGTGCAGTGGGTGAACCGCCCTGACGCCAACTTCCGCGGTTATGCGGGCACCGTGAGCGGTGGCCGCATCGCCGTTGGCGGCGAAGTGGTGGTGCAGCCGGCGATGCGCCGGGCGCGCATCGAGCGCATCGTCACGGCAGATGGCGACCTGAGCGAGGCCGAGGCCGGCCAGGCCGTGACCCTGACCCTGGACCGTGAAGTCGACGTGAGCCGTGGCGACGTGATCGCCGACGCGGCGCGCCCGGCGCCGGTGGCCGACCAGTTTGCCGCGCATGTGCTCTGGATGGGCGACGAACCCCTGCTGCCCAATCGCGCCTACTGGCTGAAGATCGGCACGCGCACGGTCAACGCACGCATCACCACCATCAAGCACAAGGTGGACGTGAACACGCAGGCCGAGCTGGCGGCGCGCCGGCTGGATCTCAACGAGGTCGGCTACTGCAACATCGACCTCGACCACGCCATCGCCTTCGAGCGCTACGTGGACGATCGCACGCTGGGCGGTTTCATCCTGATCGACCGCCAGACCAACGCCACCGTCGGTTGCGGCATGCTCGACTTCGCGCTGCGCCGCGCCGCCAACGTCCACTGGCAGCACACCGACCTCGACAAGGACGCGCGCAGCACCAGCAAGGGGCAGCGGCCGCGATGCCTGTGGTTCACCGGCCTGTCCGGCGCGGGCAAGTCCACCATCGCCAACCTGGTCGAGCGGCGGCTGCATGCACTGGGCTATCACACCTACATGCTGGACGGTGACAACCTGCGCCATGGCCTGAACAAGGACCTGGGCTTCACCCCGGAGGCGCGCGTGGAGAATGTGCGTCGCGTGGCGGAAGTGGCCCACCTGATGGTCGACGCCGGCCTGATCGTGCTGGTGTGCGTGATCTCGCCCTACCAGAGCGAACGCCGCTTCGCCCGTGGCCTGTTCGGCGACGACGAATTCCTGGAGGTGTTCGTCGACACCACGCTGGAAGAGTGCGAACGGCGCGATCCCAAGGGCCTCTACCGCAAGGCCCGCGCCGGCGAGATCCTCAACTTCACCGGCATCGACTCGCCCTACGAGGCGCCGGAGGCAGCCGAGCTGCATCTGCGCACGACGGGGTTGCGGGCGGAGCAGCTGGCCGAGCAGGTGGTGGAACAGCTCCTGGGCAGCTTGGGGCTGCACACGCCGCACTGATCGCTGCGGCATTAGCGGGATGCAAGGTCCGTTGTCGTCATCCTGGCTGAAGCCAGGATGACGAAACATGGACGAGCGCTTTGCTATGTAGTGCCTGCGACGTGCATGTTGCGCTGCACGAGATACGGCAGCGCACGGCGCGCTGTCGCGCTCGGCTTGGAATGTGTCCATGCGCCCGGCGATAATGTCGTTTTCCCCAGAGCACGACTGCGATGACCGAGAAGACCGTACTCAATGACACCCACCGCGCGCTGGGTGCGCGCATGGTCGATTTCGGCGGTTGGGACATGCCGATCAACTACGGCTCGCAGATCGAGGAACACCATGTCGTCCGCCGCGATGCCGGCATGTTCGACGTCTCGCACATGACCGTGGTCGACCTGCACGGCGCGCGCACGAGGGAGTTCCTGCGCCACCTGCTGGCCAACAGCGTCGACAAGCTCAAGGTGCACGGCAAGGCGCTGTACTCGTGCATGCTCGACGAGAAGGGCGGGGTGATCGACGACTTGATCGTCTACTTCCTGGGTGAGGAATTCTTCCGTCTGGTGGTCAACGCCGCCACCCGCGCCAAGGACCTGGCCTGGATCGAGCAGCAGGCCAAGGCCTTCGACGTGCAGGTCAAGGAGCGCCCGGATTTCGCGATGATCGCCGTGCAGGGCCCGCAGGCCCGCGCCAAGGTGATCGGCCTGCTGGCCGAAGTCGACCACGAGCGCATCGGCAAGCTCGGCAAGTTCGCCGCCGCCGCCGCGCAGGGTCCTCACGGCATGCCCCTGTTCGTGGCGCGCACCGGCTACACCGGTGAAGACGGCTTCGAGATCATCGTGCCGCATGAGCACGCCGTGGCGCTGTGGCAGGCGCTGGTCGCCGCCGGCGTCGCGCCGGCGGGCCTGGGCGCGCGTGACACGCTTCGCCTGGAGGCTGGCATGAATCTTTACGGCCAGGACATGGACGAGTCCGTCTCGCCGTGGGAAGCCAACCTGGGTTGGACCATTGCGCTGGACGAGGGCCGCGACTTCGTCGGCCGCAAGGCGCTGGAATCGCAGAAGGCCGCCGGCGTGAAGCGCGTGATGGTCGGCCTGGTGCTGGACGAAAAGGGCGTGCTGCGTCACGGCCAGAAGGTGCTTACCTCCCAGGGCGAGGGCGAGATCCTCTCCGGTAGCTTTGCGCCGACGCTCAACAAGGCGGTGGCGTTTGCACGCATTCCCGCCGGCGAGCCGGGCGACGTGCGCGTGGATATCCGCGGCCGCGAAGTGCCGGTGCGCGTGGTGAAGTATCCGTTCGTGCGTGACGGCAAGCCCTGCGAAGGCATCTGAGTTTTCACCGACGGCACGGGCGTGCTGCCCGTGTTGTCCATCGGGTGAAGCGGCTAGAATGTGCGCCTCACCCAAGACCCACATCAACGACTGGATTCGATCATGAGCGAGATTCCCGGCGATCTGAAATTCCTCAAGTCCCACGAATGGGCCCGCGTCGAAGACGATGGCCTGGTTCGCGTGGGCATCTCCGACCACGCCCAGGGCCAGCTCGGTGACCTGGTGTATGTGGAGCTGCCGGAGATCGGCGCCAGCGTGCAGGCCGGACACGGCGTGGCGGTGGTCGAGTCGGTGAAGGCCGCCTCCGACATCTACAGCCCGGTGTCCGGCGAGATCGTGGCGGTCAACGAAGCCCTCAACGACAAGCCCGAGACCATCAACGAAGACGCCTTCGGTGACGGCTGGATCTTCCTGGTTCGCGCCAGCGACCGCGGCGAGTTGAACGAGCTGCTGGACGCCGACGCCTACGCCGAACTGGTCGAGAACGAAGACCACTAAGCCTTCATTCCCGACGCTTTACCCGACGCCGGCCGCCAAACGCGGCCGGCGTCTTTTTGCACGGGACGCGCAGCGCCGCGGACAGCATCGGGAGATGCCGTGATGGGGCGCCGCTCGAGATATCGACGCCCATGCCGATGGATGTCCAATCGACCTTCACGTGACCTGGCCGCGCCCCTCGGGTCGGAAGCCTCCGGCCCCCTCGATGCCGGGCAAGGCAGGGAAAGGCGACATCCTGCCCTCCCGGCCAGGCAGGTAATCCAGTCGCGCTTCGTTCATCCCGGAGGGCGGGTTTCAGTGGCTCTGCGGGCGTGAGATACGAGCGCTTTCATGGTGTTGTCGCGGCCCAATGGCATTAATGGCATTGAGTGTCTCAAATGCCTTGTTTTAAGCGGTTTTTATGCAACTGGTAATTAACTGAAAGCGTTTTCGTCTGGCGGTATGGACGTCCGATTGAAAATGCCTGTTAACCCCCTCCAGGCCTTGCTGGGCGGGGGTTTCGACCCTCCTGGGGGTGGGTGAAACGGATTGATTTCATGGCTAAAATCAATTGACAGTTGAAATCTTCAGGAATAGCTTTCGCATCGGAACACGGAGAACGGGTGCCATGGCAACATCGAAATTCATCAAGCCTTATATCGAGCATGGAGAAAAGGCCGGCGCAGTACGCAAGATCACGGTCTCGATCCCGCTGCACGTACTGAGGCCCCTATCTGACGAACGCACCCGTCGCCAGGTGAACAATCTTCGGCACGCCACCAACAGCGATTTGCTGGTGGAGGCGTTCCTACATGCTTTTACTGGGCAACCACTGCCAACTGATGAGGAGCTGAGACGAACTATGGCTACTGCAAAGAAAGCTGCTGCAAAGAAGCCGGCCGCCAAAAAGGCGACCAAGAAGACCGCCGTGAAGAAGGCCGCCGCCAAGAAGCCGGTTGCCCGCAAGCCGGCTGCCAAGAAGGCTGCCGCCAAGAAGGTTGCCAAGAAGGCTGTTGCGAAGAAGCGTCCGGCGGCTGCCAAGAAGGCTGCCGTGAAGAAGGTTGCGACCAAGAAGGTGGCGAAGAAGGCCGCCAAGCGCACCGTGAAGAAGGCTGCTGCCGCCAAGGTGGTCAAGGCCACCAAGGCTGCGAAGGCCCCCAGGGCCGCCAAGGCTGCCAAGGCCCCCAAGGCTGCCAAGAAGTAAGCCTTACCAATAATAGGCAAGACTGAATTTCTCCCCGCGGTGCCCAGCGCGGGGAGAGTCATTCGAAAGAGCGACTCGTCCCGGCCCATGCCGGGACGCTTCGTTTCCGGGGAACGAAAAATTCCTAGGCGCCGTCCATCGACGCATCCTCGCGTCTTTGCGCCACTGATCCACCTGTCCTCGCGCGTCGAACTGAGCACGTGCGATTTGCCGTGGTGCGACATTACGGTTACCTTTCTCACATCCGCGCCGCGGAGAGCCGGGGGAGGTTCTCCGCTCCTGGATCTACAGGGGGAAAAAGCGCGGGTATCTGATGCCACTCGGTGAGAGACCATGGATACCCGATACATTCGTCATGCGCGCCATCGTGCGCGAGGGGCTGTCCGCCCCGCTGCCGTCGCCATCGTCGCTGTCGTTGCCGTGCTTGCGGCAGCCGCGTGGTTCCTCATCATCAAACCGCACCAGGATCTGCTCGACACCGAAGCGGGAGCTCACCCGTCGACCCCGGTGATCGAGGGCCATGCGGCGCCGCCGCCGCCGGCCAACGTCGCGTCGATGAGCCTCAACCAGCTGCTCTCCGAAGCGCGCCGCGCTGTCAACGAGCAGCGCCTGCTCGCGCCGGCCGGCAACAACGCGTTCGAGTTCTACCTCAAGGTGCTCGAGAAGCAGCCGGGGAATCAGGTCGCCACCGATGCGCTGCGCGAGACCTTCCCGGTGGGCGCGAGCCTTGCCGAGCAGGCCATCAACCAGCGTGACTTCAGTGACGCCCAGCGCCAGATCGACCTGCTCGCCAAGGCCGATCCGGCCAACTACACGCTGACCATCCTGCGTTCCAAGCTCGATGCCCAGCGCAAGCTGCAGGATCGCGAGCAGCAGTTGGCCTCGGACAAGGAGAAGCAGGCGCAGTTGGCTGCCCAGAAGGCGGCGGACAAGGCGGACGCCGATCGCCAGGCCGCCGAAGCACAGCAGAAGGCGCTGGCCGACCAGCAGAAGGCGGCGCAGGCGCGAGCCGCGCAGCAGCAGACGGCTGCGGCGGAAACAAGCCGCCAGCAACAGGCCAGCTCCACGGCGGCGGCCGCCAGCACGCCGGCATCGGCGCCCGGCACGCATGCGGCCGTGCTCGTGCGCAACGTCAACCCACGCTACCCGACCACCGCCGTGCGCGCGAACCAGGAAGGCTGGGTGGAAGTGGCCTTCACCATCACGCCGGAAGGCAATGTGGACGACGTGAAGGTCGTCGACGCTGAGCCGCGCCATGTGTTCGACAGCGCTGCTCTCGAGGCGGTGAAGCGCTGGAAGTACCAGCCGGCCACCCAGGACGGCGCCCCGGTCGCTTCTCAGGACAAGCGTCGTATCGTGTTCAAGCTCAACTGACCCGTGGCGGGCGCCGCCCGCCAACGGATCACGTAAAACAGAAGGCGCTGCATGGTGACATGCAGCGCCTTCTTCGTTTTGCGCCGACTGCGCGCGGCGGGTGAATCGATGCGGCTCGCGCCGATGGGCTCAGCGCTGGGTGCCGTCGCCGCTCGAAGCCGTCCTGGACTTTCTGCGCGACTTGCCCTGGGAGGCGGCGGCCGGGGGCGCCTCACTCTCGATGCCGGCCCAGTCCACGTGGGGCAAGCCGAGCAGGCTGTCGAGCACCATCGGCAGCAGGCCCCCGGGCACGGGACCGGCCGAGTTCCACAGCGTGACCACGCCGATGTGGTATCGCGGCAGGAAGCCGATCATGGTGCGATAGCCTTCCACCGCGCCGGCATGGAACAGCAGCGTCTCGCCACCGTATTCGAACACGCGCCAGCCCAGTGCGTAGTAGGCGTCGGTGACCCGGGCGCGCCGCCACGGCGTGGAATGCATCTCGACCGGCGTGGCGACCTCGGGCGTGTGCAGCGTGTCGAGCAGCTTCGGCGTCAACACGTCGGGACGACCGCCCATCTGCGCAATCAGCCACTGCTCCATGTCGCGCAGGCTGGCGTTGACGCCGGCGGCGGGCGCGACGCGGTAATAGGCTTCCTTGGGTTCGAACGGAGCCCAGCCACTGCCATTGGGACGGTGCGGGCGCGCCCAGCTCGGGCTCGCTTCCAACGCCTCGCGGCCATAGCTGGCCGTCTTCATGCCCAAGGGAAAGAACAGGCGCTTGTCGACCTGATGGTTGAAGAAATCGCCGGTCTGCGCGTAGACGATGTCGCCGATCAGGCTGAACGCCACGTTCTGGTAGCCGTAGCACTGGCCCACGTCGCAGGTGAGGCTGACCTCATCGAGCTTGCGGGCCAGCTCCTCGTAGGAGAAGTTTTCCTCGAGCATGTTGTCGAACGTGTTCTTCGGCAGGCCCAGGCGCTGGCCGAGGATGTCGCGCACGGTGGCCTGCTCGGCCGCGTTGTCGCTCTTGAGCCGGAAGAACGGCAGCACCGAGACCAGCTTGGTGTCCCAGCTCAGCTTGCCGTCGTCCACCAGCACGCCGGTCAAGGCCGTGGCGAACGCCTTGGACAGCGAGGCCAGGCGGAACACCGTCTCAGGCGTGATCGGCTCGTGCGTGGCGGCGTTGGCGTAGCCGATGGTGTCCTCGAACACGACCTTGTCGCCCACCACGACCGCGGTGGCCAGGCCGGCCACGGCGTTGCGCTGGTCGAGCCGGTCCAGCCATTGCTGGTAGGCGCTCAACGTGTCCTTGATGCGATCTTCCGGCAGGGGCTGCGCCGGCGCCGCTGCGCTGATCGTCTCGGGTAGCGGGGCGGGAGGCGCGCCGGCGCCGGAGCGCGCGGCCAGCGGCGTGCTGGAACAGCCCAGCGCGACGGCAATGACCCATGAAAGAGTGCGAAACGTCATACTGCTCGGACGTGTGGGTGGCGCCGGGTCGACGCCGATGGAACAGCGATGGCCCTGGGGCGGTTCCGGGCCGAGTAGTGGCGGGCCGCAGCCCGCCATGACGCGGAGCCGAGAGTAACTCAGGCCGGCTCGAAAGTCCTCGCGGCGCCCCTGGGATGGCTGGCTGCCCCCGCCGCCAATGCACTGTCGTTCAGGATCAAGGCGCTGGCGCGTTCGGCGATCATGATCACCGGCGCATTGGTGTTGCCGCTAGGCAGGCTGGGCATTACCGAGGCGTCCACCACGCGCAGGCCGTCGACGCCGCGCACACGCAGTTCGCTGTCCAGCGGCGCGGCCGCATCGCTCCCCATGCGGCAGGTGCCCACCGGGTGGTAGATCGTTTCCGCCTTGCGGCGAATGAACTCGGCGTATTCGGCGTCACTGGTCAAGGCGCGCTCCGGAAACACGTGCGCGCCCCGGTAAGCGGCGAAGGCCGGTTGCGAGAGGATCTCCCGCGACACGCGTGCGCCTTCGATCATCCGCGCCAGGTCGTGGCCTTCCGGGTCGCCCAGGTAATTGGCGTGAATGGCGACGGCTTGCGAAGGGTCGGCCGAGCGCAGTCGCAACCGGCCGCGGCTGCGCGGGTGCAGGTAGCAGGCGTGGACGGTGTATCCGTATCCCGGCAGCCGATGGCGGCCATGATCGTCCAGCAGGGCGGGCACGAAATGGAATTGCAGGTCGCAGCGCTCGTCGTCGGCGAGTCGGCTGCGCACGAAACCGCCGGCCTCGGCGACGTTGGAGCTGCCCGGGCCGTCGCGGTGGCGCAGGAAGCGCCAGCCCGCCGCAAGCTCATTGAGGTGGTCGTAGGTGATCTTCTGCGTGCAGCCGTCGAGCGTGCAGATGTCCAGGTGATCCTGCAGGTTCGCGCCCACCTCGCCGAGGTCGGCCGCCACGCCGATGCCGAATTCGCGCAGATGATCGGCTGGTCCCACGCCGGAGAGCATCAACAACTGCGGCGTGTTGATGGCGCCGCCGGCCAGGATCACCTCGCCGGCCTCGATGATCGTGTCGCTGCCCTGCAACTGCACGCCCACGGCGCGGCCGCCGCGAATCGCCACCCTTGCCACCGTGGCGCGGGTGCGGACTTCCAGGTTCGAACGCTCCCGCACCGGCCGCAGGTAGGCAGCCGCCGTGGAGCAGCGCAGACCTTCGCGCTGGGTCACCTGGTACAGGCCGAAGCCTTCCTGCTGCTCGCCGTTGAAGTCGTCATTGCGCGCGAAGCCGGCGCTGGCCGCAGACTCTACAAACCGGTCGGAGAGTTGGTTGTGGTGGCGCAGGTCGCTGACGCCGAGTGGGCCGCCTTTGCCGTGCAGGGCGCTGGAGCCGCGGCTGTTGTCCTCGCTGCGCATGAACCATGGCAGCACCTCCCGCCACGACCAGCGCGCGTCGCCGGTGGCGTCGGCCCAGCGGTCGTAGTCGCCGGGCACGCCGCGGATGTAGCACATGGCGTTGATCGAGCTGGAGCCACCCAGCGTCTTTCCTCGCGGCCACCACAGCGTGCGGCCCATCAGTTGCGATTCCGGCTCGGTGCGATAGCCCCAGTTGACGCTGCGCTGGTTGGCCAGTCGCGCGATGCCTGCAGGCATGTGGATCAGCGGATTCCAATCAGTGGGGCCCGCCTCAAGCAGCAGCACGCGCTTGCCGGGGTGTGCGCTGAGCCGGTTGGCCAGCACGCAGCCGGCCGAGCCGGCGCCCACGATGATGTAGTCGTAAGTCACTTCGCCCCCTGTCTTTGACCGTTTTGGACCCATGCTAGTCTTTTGCGACCCCACGCTGGAAACGCCGTGAACGCTTCCCGACCCGCCCCAGCGAACGAAGGCCTCGCCTCGACGTTGTCGGCGGTGGCCTTCTTCTTCGTGATGACGGCCTATTACATCATTCGTCCGGTGCGCGACCAGCTCAGCGGCGCGGTCGGTTCGACCTCGCTGCCGTTGTTTTACGGCAGCGTATTCGTGGTGATGCTACTGCTGACGCCGGTGTTCGGCGCGCTGGTGGCGCACTTTCCGCGCAAGCGCCTGTTGGGCTGGTGCTACAGCTTCTTCATCGCCTGCCTGATGGCCTTCGTGCCGGCCTTCCTGGCGCAGGACCGCATTGGCGCGCGTCAGCTGGGCGTGATGTTTTTCATCTGGGTCAGCGTGTTCAACCTGTTCGTGGTGTCGCTGTTCTGGAGCTTCATGGCGGACATCTTCCGCAGCGCGCAGGCGCGCCTGGTGTTTCCGCTGATAGCGCTCGGCGGCACGGCAGGCGCCATCTTCGGGCCGATGGTGACCAAGCTCATGGTCAGGCAGATCGGCGTGGCGCCGCTGCTGGTGGTGTCGGCGGTGGCGCTGCTGGCGGCCATGGTGTTGCTGCTGGCGATCTCGGATCGGCACGACTGCCGCGGCGCCACGCGCACGGAGGAGGTCATCGGCGGATCGTTGTGGGCAGGCATCAAGGAGCTCTGGACGCGCCCCTTCCTGCGTTACATGGCGATCCTGATGGTGCTGGGCGACGGCATCGGGACGCTGACGTACGCGCTGATCGCCGATTACGCCAAAGTGCACCTGCCCGATCGTGTGGAGCGCACTTCGTTCTACAACGACCTGGATCTGTACACGAACCTGCTGGTCGCCTTCCTGCAGCTCACCTTCACGCCCCTGCTGCTGCGAGGGCTGAGCGCCACCTGGGCGCTCGTCGTGCCTTGCCTGGTCAACCTGGCGCTGCTGATCGCGCTGATGCTGCTGGGCAGCGGCCACGTGCTGCTGTGGGGAGCCAGCGTGCCCCTGCTGGCCATCGTGATGGTCTTTACCCGCGGCTTTGCCTACGGCATGACCAAGCCGGCCACGGACTCGCTGTATACCCGGGTGCCGCGCGAGACGCGTTACAAGGGCAAGAATTTCGTGGAGACCACCATCTGGCGACTGGGTGATGTCGTGATCACCAGCGGCGTGAACCTGGCCACCGCCTTGGGCGTGGCGCTGGGAGGCATGGCGGCGGCGGGGGCGCTGATTGCTGGCGCAGCCACCTGGGTGGCCGCGCTCGCCGGCCGTTCGCCGGACCTGCTGCCCGAGCAGCCCGCCGAAGGTCGCAAGGAGCCCTCCGGCGCGGCCGAAGCCTGAGCCGGGCTCAGCTGGTGATGTAGCGCTGCAACTGTTCGATCTGTTCGGCCTGGGCGTCGATCACTTCCTTCACCAGGTCGCCGATCGAGATCACTCCCACCACGCGGTCGCCGCTGACGACCGGCAGGTGGCGTATGCGGCTGTCGGTGCACAGGCGCATGCAATCGAACACATCGGTGTCGGGCCCGACGGTGAGCGCTGGGCTGCTCATGATTTCCGAGACCGCGGTCTGGGCCGAGGAACGGCCCTGCAGGATCACCTTACGCGCATAGTCGCGTTCGGAGACGATCCCGACCAGCCTCTCGCCGCGCATCACCAGCAGCGCGCCGACGCGCCGCTCTGCCATGTGCTTGATCGCTTCGAGCACGGGCGCGTCCGGGGCGACGCTGAAAATGTCGTTGCCCTTGCCCTCCAGCAAATGCTTGACCTGACGCATGCTTGAACCTCCCACGCGGCCGGCGGACGGGCCGCATTGGGGGAGCATAGCGCCGGTGCGTCGCCGTGGTGTTGGGCGGACGTGAAGCGATCTCCGCTAGTGGCGAAAATCGCCGGACCTGGCGCGCGGCCGGCGCTGCTCTTCGATGAAATACAGCGGCCGTTGCTTGGATTCCGCATAGCTGCGGCCCAGGTATTCACCGATCACGCCGAGCGCGAGCAACTGCACGCCGCCCAGGAACAGGATCACCACCATCAGCGAGGGATAGCCGTGCACCGGGTCGCCGAACAGGACGGCCTTGCCGAATACCCACAGCCCGTACACGAAGGCCAGCAGCGACGACAGCACGCCGACCCAGGTGGCAAGTCGCAACGGCGCAGTGGAGAATGACGTGATGCCCTCGATCGCCAGTTGCAGCAGGCGCCAGTAGTTCCATTTGGTGTTGCCTGCCTGGCGCGGCTCGCGCAGGTAGTACACCGCGGTCTGGCGGTAGCCGATCCAGGCGAACAGGCCCTTCATGAAGCGCTGGCGCTCACGCAACTGGTGCAGTGCATCAAGGGCGCGCCGCGAAAGCAGGCGGAAATCGCCGGTGTCGCGTGGCACGCGGGTGTCGGACAGCCGTTCCATGCTTCGATAGAACATCGAGGCGGTGAAGCGCTTGAAGCCCGTCTCGCCAGCGCGCGCCGTGCGGGTCGCGTACACCACGTCGTAGCCGGCGCGCCATTGTTCGACCAGCGAGGGAATCAGCTCGGGTGGATCCTGCAGGTCGGCGTCGATCACTACCGCCGCATCTGCATCGACGTGGTCCAGGCCGGCGGTCAGCGCCGCCTCCTTGCCGAAGTTGCGCGAGAGCTTGAGCGCGCCGACGCGCGGATCACGCGCGGCCAGCTCTTCGATCAGCGCCCAGGTGTCGTCCGCGCTGCCGTCGTCCACGTACAGCACGTTGCAGTCCAGCGGCAGCTCGTCGAGCACGCTGCACAGCCGGGCATGGAAGGTCTTGAGTACGGCGGCTTCGTTGTACGCGGGCACGACAATGGATAGGCGTGACATGGGCAGCGCGTTGTTTCCCCGGGAAGTCGCCGCATGCTAGTGCACCGGCATGTCTGCCGCGAGTCTCAGCGGCGTCGCGCGTCGCGTGGAGGGCGGGTGCTCTGCAGGTACGCGGGGCCGCCAAGCTGGGCCATCTGCCGCTCGATCCAGTTGGCGCGGGCCAGTACATAGGCGCTGGGGTGGTCGACGCGGAAGCGGCGGGGATTGGGCAGCACCGCGGCCAGCAGCGCCGCCTGCTGCGGACCGAGGCGGGAGGGCGGTACACGGAAAAACGCGTCGCTGGCGGCGCCCACGCCGTAAATGCCATCGCCCAGCTCGGCGATGTTCATGTACACCTCGAGGATGCGCTGCTTGGGCCAGGTCAACTCGAGCAGCACGGTGAAGTACGCCTCCAGGCCCTTGCGCACGAAGCTGCGCCCGTTCCAAAGGAACAGGTTCTTGGCGGTCTGCTGGCTGATCGTGCTGGCCCCGCGCAGGCGGCGACCCTCGTCGGCGGCGTCGACCGCGTCCTGGATGGAATCGAAGTCGAAACCGTGGTGGAAGGGAAACTTCTGGTCCTCTGCCGCCACCATCGCCAGTGGCACGTAGGGCGAGACCTGCTCCCGCGGTACCCAACGGTGCTGCAGGCGAAAATGGCGATCTCCCGTGGTCAGCGCGCTGACCTGGCGCTCCATCATCACCGCCGAGGTCCAGGGCGGCACGAAGCGCAGCACCAGCACCACCAGCCAGGTCAATGCCAGCCAGGACGCCAGGAGCAGGACCAGCAGGCGGAACAGGCGGGCGGGCAGTCGTCGGGAGGTCATGGCGGCGCGGGAGCGGAGGTGGCGGGAGTATAAGGTCCCATCCCTGTCCGATCCCCGGTCGTTGAGCCCCGGCCCTGCCGACCCCATGTGGGGATATTGCTTTTGAGAGGTCGCTCCCGTGGAAACCGTACTTGTCGAAGATGTGTTGCATCGCTTCATGCTGGAACGCGCCGGCGTGCGTGGTGTGCTGGTGCGACTGGGCTCGGCGTGGCGCGAGGTCGCCGGCCGCTCGGCCTATCCGGGCATCCTGCGCTCGGTGCTGGGGCAGACCCTGGCGGCCAGCGCCCTGCTGACCGGCAACATCAAGCTGGAAGGCTCGCTCTCGGTGGAACTGAAGAGCGGCGGCCCGCTGCGCCTGCTGTTCGCCGAATGCACCGACCAGGGCCGCCTGCGTGGTCTGGCGCGCTGGACCGACCCGCTGCCTCAGGAGCTGGATCTGGCCGCGCTGCCCAACGCCATCATGGCCATCACCATTGGCCATGCGGAACGCGGCCAGCGCTACCAGGGCCTGGTGGACCTGCAGCATCCGGACCTGGCGTCGGCGCTGGAGAACTACTTCGGCCAGTCCGAACAGCTGCCGGCACGCATCGTGCTGGCGGCCGATGGTGAGCATGCGGTGGGCCTGATGCTGCAGAAGCTGCCCGACGAGGGTGGTCATGACGCCGTGGAGGATGAGGATGCCTGGACGCGCATCCAGCACCTCACGGCGACCCTGGGTCAGGAGGAGCTCCTGGCCACGCCCCCCGAACAGCTGCTGTACCGGCTCTATCACGAGGAATCGGTGCGCCTGTTCGAGCCGCGCCCGCTGGCGTTCGGCTGCAGCTGCACGCGCGAGCGCGTGGAGAACGTGCTTCGCTCGCTGGGACGCGACGAGGTCGAGGCGGCGCTGGAGGCGCGCGACGGCGAAATCGAGGTGATCTGCGAGTTCTGCGCGCAGCGCTACACCTTCGACCGCATCGATGCCGAGCATCTGCTCAGCGCCAGTCCCGGCGCGAACGCGCCGACCACGGCGCAGTAAACACCCGCCGTTGAAACCATGAGGCCGGGCCCGAAGGGGCTCGGCTTTTTTCTGCGCGTCAGTCTGGATGATCTGGTCGTCATTCCCGCGAAGGCGGGAATCCAGCGACTTTCAGGTCATCAAGGTCCAGCCGCTGAAATACCGCCTACGCGTGGACGACGGACGAAAGACGGTTCGTTTCCGCCGATTCAGGGCAGCGCGAAATGATGCTCGCGCTGCAGCCACACCTCGGCCATCTTCGGCGTCGCGAACAGGAAGCCCTGGCCAAAGCGGCAACCGATGCGCAGCAGCGCCTGGCGCTGCTCCTCGTCCTCGATGCCTTCGGCGATCACCTGCATCTGCAGCGAGTTGGCCAGCGCCTGGATCGCGCGCACCACGGCGGCGCCGTGGCCCCCTTCGCGCGGAAGCTCGACGATGAAGGAGCGGTCGATCTTCAGCGTCTCGATCGGGTACTGGTGCAGGTAGCTCAGCGACGAGTAGCCGGTGCCGAAATCATCCAGCGCGATGCTCACGCCCTGCGAGCGAAGGTTGTCGAGCATGCGCTTGACCTGGATGGCGTTCTCCAGCAGCGCGCGCTCGGTGACTTCGATGCGCAGGCAGCGCGGCGGCAGGCGATGGGACTGAATCAGGTCGAGCAGGCGCTTGTCCAGGTCGGGCTGGCGAAAGTGCCGCCCGGAGACATTGATGCTGACGAAGCCGTCGCTGCCGGCCAGCGCCTCGGCCTGGGCGCAGACCTGCTCGAAGATCTGCCAGTCGATGCTTTCGGCGCAGCCACTCTCTTCGGCGACGGCGAGGAAGTCGGCCGGCGTGAGCAGTCCGCGGTCGGGATGGCGCCAGCGCAGCAGTGCTTCATAACCCACCGTGCGCCCGCTCTGCAGCGCCACGATGGGCTGGTAGAACGGCACGAATTCGTTGCGGCCCAGCGCACGTCGCAGGTCGCCTTCCATTTCCAGCAGCGACAGCGCTTCGCGGCGCAGGCGGTCGTCGAACACCGCGGCGCGATGGCGACCCTCGTCCTTGGCCCGGTACATCGCCGCGTCGGCGTCGCGCAGCAATTCTTCCGGCCGCTGGTAATGCGGGCTGGGCAGGGCGATGCCGATCGAGGCCGAGGTGAAGATTTCCTTGGCGCCGAGACGGAACGGCGCCTGCAGTTCATCGATGATGCGCTCGGCGATCAGCAGCGCCATCTTTGGGTCGGTGATGCCCTCGGCCAGCACGGCGAACTCGTCGCCACCCAGACGCGCCACCACGTCGCGCGTCTTCAGGCAGGCGCGGATGCGGCCGCCGACCTGGAACAGCAGGTCGTCGCCCACCAGGTGACCGACCGAGTCGTTGATGACCTTGAAGCGGTCCAGGTCGATGAACAGCACGGAGAACAGCTCCTGCGCATCACCGTGGTAGCGCTGCAGCGCCTGTTCCATGCGTTGCAGCAACAGGGTGCGGTTGGGCAGGCCAGTGAGTGAGTCGTGCAGGGTCTCGTACTTCAGGCGTCGTTCCACGCGCTCGCGCTCGGCGATCTGCTCGCGCAGGTCGCGGTTGGCCAGCGCCAGCGCGCGCGTGCGCTCGGTGACGCGGCGCTCGAGGCTGGCATAGGCCTGCTTCAGCGACTCGGTAGTGTGCTTGCGCTGCAGCGCGTTGGCCACGTGGTAGCCCACGAAGGTCAACAGCTCCTGGTCACGCACGTCGTACGTATGCTCGGGCGAATAGCTCTGCACCGCCAGCACGCCCATCGCGCGATCGCCCCAGATGAGCGGCACGCCCAGCCAGCACACCGAGCGCGAGCCGCGGTGGGACAACTCGCCCTGGCGTTCCAGTCGGTCGAAATCCTCCGGGTTGGCCAGCAGTGGCTTGCCGTGGCGCAGCACGTACTCGGTAACGCCGCGACCGTGCGCACGCGGCAGGCGCACCGTGTCGAATTCATCCACCGAGTAGGGAAAGCTCAGCGCCTTCTGCTCGTCGTCGAGCAAGGCGATATAGAAGTTGCGTGCGTACAGCAGGCCGCCGATGACGCGGTGCACGGCGGCGTAGAAGTTGTCCAGGCTCTCCGAGGCATTGGCCAGCTCGGCGATGCGGAACAGCGCGGCCTGCAGTCGCTCGCCGCGCTGTCGCTGCAGCACCTGCTGGCGCAGCACGCGGTTGGCCTCGCGCAGGGCGGCGGTACGGCTGGAAACGCGGCGCTCCAGCTCCTCGTGGGCCTCGCGCCGCTCCAGTGCGGTCTGCACGTGCTTGGCCACGTAACTGAGCAGCTCGCGGTCGTGCTGGGTGTAGTGGGTGTCGTCGCGATAACTCTGCATGACGATGCCGCCCACCACGCGTCCATCGCGCAGCAGCGGCACGCCCAGCCAGTGTTCGCACACCGGGCCGATCTGCACGAAGCGTCCCCTGAACTGCTCCATCAGCTCGGAGAACGAACCCATGATCGCCTGTCCGGTCTGCAGCAGGTTCCAGGTCAGGCTGTGACGCATCTCCTGCAACGGCACCGCCTCGTCAGGCGAGGGCGGCTCCTTGTCCATGGTGTCCACGTAGTACGGGAAGCGCACGGTGTCCGTGGCCGCGTCGTACAGCGCGATATAGAAGTTCTCCGCGTACATCAGGCTGCCGAGGATGGCGTGCAGCGAGTGCATCATCTCGGTCATGTTGTGCTCGGCGCCCGCCTGGTCGGCGATGGCGTAGAGCGCACGCTGCAGGCGTTCGGCCAAAGCCAGGCGCGAGATCGCCTCGTACAGGCGGGAGGTCTCGGCCTGCTGGCGCAAACGCGCCGCGGCAAGCCGGCCGAGCCAGGCCAGGTGGTCCTGCATGGAATCGGCGGTCGTCCCCAAGGGGAGTTCCAGCACCAGGGAACGCAGACCCTGGGGATCCTCGGCCAGCTCCAACTGGCGGGCGCCAGCTGGAACGGGGTCCGGATCGCCGAGCAGGCGCCAGTGCAGGCGGCCCTCGACTC
The DNA here is from genome assembly GCF_003351225.1 of Dyella solisilvae. Classification (GTDB taxonomy): domain Bacteria; phylum Pseudomonadota; class Gammaproteobacteria; order Xanthomonadales; family Rhodanobacteraceae; genus Dyella; species Dyella solisilvae. The sequence continues at coordinate 1,431,384 of NZ_QQSY01000001.1, read as the reverse complement.
CCAGCTCGCCCAGCAGCGCCTCGCAGATTTCCAGCACGCTGGCAGCATCCGTCGCGCGGAACAATCGTTCCACGGCGGCGTGCGTGGCAGCCACGTTGCTGCCCGCAGGCCAGGGCGCTGGCGTGTTGCTGGTGACGGGCGAGCTCATCAGTCGCAGCAGATCCGTGCATGGTCGACAGGGCGGACTATATCGCGCCTCCATTCAGCTTTGTCGGCGTTCAGTTCACTCCGGGGAACCCCCGCCGGTTAAGGTTGTCAAAAAAATGTGATGCCGGGTCGTTATCCTCCCGTTTCGAGACCTGGTTCGGGTGTTAGCAAAAAGTAAAACGTGGTATCGTGTGGCTCGATCGTCTCTGGGAGGGGGCGACTTTCCCGTTCACGGTACTGCGGGGGTTTTCGCGTACATGCGTCGTCTGTTGCTGTCATTGCCGCTGCTTTTCATGCCGTTCATCGCGGCAGGGCAGAGTGCTGCCAGCGATCCGTACGACATGGCGGGACGCATGCTGATGCAGCAGCCCGACCAGATGGCCCAGGTGGGGCCTGGTGTGGCGGTGCCGCTGTGGCAAGGCGCCGATGGCCGCTGGCTGGCGCTGCAGGCGAGCAACGACACGTTGACCGCGGCGCAGCGCGCCGATGCGCCGCTGCAGTTCCGCGCGGTGGATGCGGCGAGTGTCCTTTCCAGCGACGTGCAGTATGGCCTGGGTTCGAACCTTCAGGCGCACGTGGGCGTCAGTGAGCACAACTGGGCGAACAACGACGCGCCGCGCATTGTCGGCAGCGAAGTCGGCGCCACCTATAACGCTGGACGCTACAGCGTGGGTCTGAGCCTGGGCGCGGATACCGTGCCGGGCAACAACGCCAACCTTCCGCGACTGTTGCCGGGCGCGACGCCGGGCGTGAATGGCCTGCCGGGTTTCGACAGCAGCACGCAGCTCAATGCGCGTGGCCGGCTGGCGCTGGACAGCAAGAGCGGCATCGACCTCGGCGCCAGCGTGGGTCGCGTGCGCTTGCTGCCGGGCAATCTGCTGGGCGTCAGCACGCTGGACCAGAAGGCGCTGAGCTTTGGTGTCGATCGTGGTCCGCTGAGCGGCAGCATCGTTGGCCGCACCATGCAGCCGGAAGCCGGTGGCATGCCGGGCGCCGCCTATAACCCGGAGCGTCGCTGGAGCAGCATCGACCTGGGCGTGACCTGGCGCCTGCCGTGGCAGGGTCAGTTGAGCATCGGCGCGCAGAACGTGTGGTCCTCGGGCAATGCCGTGAATACGCCGGCGGGTCCGGAGCCGGACCAGGCGCGCACGCCGTACGTGCAGTACCACCAGGACCTGTAAGCCGCCCACGGCGAGCACGCGGGGCAGATACGAAAACGCCGGGCATCGCCCGGCGTTTTCACATGCGGACCGCGGGGACGATCAGTCCTGCTTGCGGATGCGCAGATCGCCGCTGAAGGTCTCGATGTTCATCTCGCCGTTGCCGCCGCCCACGGTGACGCGTAGTTCGCTGCCGGGACCGTGCTCGGCCTTCTGCACCGTGCCGAAGTCGCTGCGCAGGTCGCCGCTGAAGGTGCTGGCGTGAAGGATGGCCGAGAGACCGGAGGGCACGGTGACCTGCACGTCGCCGCTCATGCTGTCGACGGCGAAGGTTCCATCCTTGGCGAGGCCGCCGGCCAGCTGCACGTCGCCCGACACGGTGCTGAGGTTGAACTTGCGCCATGGGCCGCCGTTGACGCGCACGCGCCCGGATACGGTCTGCAGCTCGGCCTCGTCGCCGACGTTCGGCGCCAGGATGTCGCCGCTCACCGTCTGCAGCGCAACCTTGCCGGCACTGCCGGCAAGCTCGATCGTTCCGCTGACGCTGTCGACGTTGACCTGCGGCGCACGCGCATTCACGCGCGCCTTGCCGCTTACCGTGTTCACCTTGATCTTGCCGCCGTCGATGCCATCGATGCTCAACGGCGCGCTCACCACGTCCACGTCCAGCGAGGCGCCCTTGGGGACGCGCACTTCGAGCATGGTGCCGCTCATCGAGGTGTCGCTGTTCCAGCTGAACCAGCCGGACTTGCCCTGCGGCTGCACCTTGATGCTCATGTCGCTGGCGCTGCCTTCGATGGCCAGCGGTTTGGCGCCGTCGCCGAGCCGACCGCCCACCTCGACCTGGTTTCGATCCCACGCAGTTATGGTGACCGCGCCTTTCACGTTGCTGATGCTGACGTGCACGTTGGGCGTGGCGTCATGGCTGAGGTTGATGGGCGTATCGGCCAGGGCCTGGCCGATCGACAGGCAGAGCAGGAGTGGAAGGATGCGTGCGGTTTTCATGTAAAGGCTCCGCTGGACTCAACCAGCCTGGTGTTCCATCTGTCGCAATTGCGTCTGTTGCTGCTGGGTGCGGTAAAGCAGGCGCTGCAGTGCTGGCGAGTTCGGCGCCTGTTCCAGCGCCTGTTTCAGTTCCATGTGGGCGGCGTCCAGTTCCACCGCGGCGCCGGCCAGGCGCGGGTCGGCCGGTCGCCAGCGCGCGATATCCGGCGCGGGCGCCGTGGCGGCGGTGGCGATCGGGCGATCGCGCAGGTGCACGGCCAGGCTGCCGGCGAACAGCGAGATGCCGACAAAGCTTGCCGCCACCAGCCAGTTCTGCAGGCGAGGCGGGGATCGGCGCCCTGACGCTTCGACGTGAGTGCTGGCGTCGGTGTCCAGTGCGGCATCGATGTCCGCCCACAGGTCGCGTCGCGGCGACATGGGTTCGCGCAGTGCGCGCGTCTGGCGGAGCCATTCGAATTCGTTCATGACCGTTCTCCCAAAATCTTGCGCAGCAGGCCTCGAGCGCGATGCAGTTGCGCCTTCGACGAACCTACCGCCATGCCAAGCTCGATGCCGATCTCTTCGTGCCGCCAACCTTCGATGTCGTGCAGCACCAGGACGGCGCGCGCGCGTGGCGGCAGTCTGGCGATCGCGCGTTCCAGCTCTTCGCGTTCGGCGGCGCAGAAGGGTGTTTCACCGTGGTCGGGGATGTCGTCCTCGGCCATCATGCTGACCGGATCGGCGCCGCGCGACCTGATGTCCATCAAGGCGACGTTGACGGCGAGCCGATAAAGCCACGTGCCGAACGCACTCTCGCCGCGAAAGCCGCCGAGCTTCTGCCAGGCGCGCACGAACGCGTCCTGGGTGAGATCTTCCGCACGCGCGTGGTCGTAACCGGCCAGCCGGTACACCGCGCCGTACACGCGATCCACGTGCAGCCGATAGAGTCGATGAAAAGCCTGCCGGTCACCGGCGGCAGCCGCGCGCACGTCGTCCGTGTCAGTGGATTCCGCAGCGGGCGCAGGCGGCATCGGGCTTCCGTTGGCGGGGCAGGCAGCGATCATCTTGCCAGCTTGGATGCGCCCGCGCCTGGCAAGGTTTAGAGGAAACCCGCAAGGATAGGCCCCGCCGGCGAGCCCGGCGGGGCAGGTGCATCAGGAGGCGATGGCGGCCGTGTCCAGCGCCTTGGCCACGCGCTGCTGCTCGGCGTGCAGTGCGTCCGGCATGCGACCGCCGAAGCTCTGCAGGTAGTCGCCGATGGCGGCCAGCTCGGCAGTCCAGCCGGCGTGGTCGACGTCGAGCAGGGTGTCGAGCGTGGCGCCGTCCAAGGCCAGGTCGTCGACCTTCAACTCACCCTTGGCGGGCACGGTACCGATCGGCGTCTCGTTGCCGGCGGCGCGGCCTTCCACGCGGTCGATCATCCATTCGAGCACGCGCAGGTTGTCGCCGTAGCCCGGCCACAGGAAGCGGCCGTCCTCGCCCTTGCGGAACCAGTTGACGTGGAAGATCTTCGGCAGCTTGGCGCCGGGCTGGTCGAACGACAGCCAGTGACGGAAGTAGTCGCCGTAGTGGTAGCCGGCGAACGGCTTCATGGCCATCGAGTCGCGGCGCAGCACGCCTACGGCGCCGGTGGCGGCGGCCGTGGTTTCCGAGCCCATCGCGGCGCCGACCAGCACGCCGTGCTTCCAGTCCTTGGCCTCGAACACCAGCGGGATCAACGAGGGACGGCGGCCGCCGAACACGATGGCGCTGATCGGCACGCCTTGCGCATCCTCCGCACGCGGCGACCAGGTCGGGCACTGCCTGGCGCTCACGGTGAAGCGCGAGTTCGGGTGCGCGGCCGGGCCGTTGGCCGGGTCATACGGACGGCCCTGCCAGTCGGTGACCGGCGTGCCGGGCAGGCCTTCCCACCACGGCTGGTTGTCGGCGGTCACGGCGACGTTGGTGAAGATGGTGTCGCGCGCGATGGTCGACAGGGCATTGGGGTTGGTGGCGGTGCTGGTGCCCGGCGCCACGCCGAAATAGCCGGCTTCGGGGTTGATGGCGTAGAGGCGGCCATCGGCGCCCGGGCGCATCCAGCAGATGTCGTCGCCCACGGTCCACACCTTCCAGCCGTCCTGGCGATAGCCCTCCGGCGGAATCAGCATGGCCAGGTTGGTCTTGCCGCAAGCCGACGGGAACGCGGCGGCGATGTAGTGCGTCTCGCCCCTCGGGTTCTCGATGCCGACGATCAGCATGTGCTCGGCCAGCCAGCCCTCGGACTTGGCCTGGAAGCTGGCGATGCGCAGGGCGTGGCACTTCTTGCCAAGCAGCGCATTGCCGCCGTAGCCGGAGCCGTACGACTTGATGGTCAGCTCCTCGGGGAAGTGCATGATGAAGCGGCGCTCCGGATCAAGTTCGCCGGTGGAGTGCAGCCCCTTCACGAAGCGACCTTCGCGCTCGATGCGCGCCTGCGCGGCGGCGCCCATGCGGGTCATGGTGCGCATGTTGGCCACCACGTACGGGCTATCGGTGATCTCCACGCCGCAGCGGGCCAGCGGCGAATCGATCGGCCCCATGCAGTAGGGGATCACGTACATGGTGCGGCCTTCCATGCAGCCATCGAACAGCGCGTCCATCTTGGCGTGCGCCTCGGCCGGCGCCATCCAGTGGTTGTTCGGGCCGGCCGCGTCCTCTTCCACGGTGCAGACGAAGGTCAGGTGCTCCACGCGGGCGACATCGGAGGGGTTGGAACGGTGCAGGTAGCAGCCCGGGTGGGTCTGCTGGTTCAGCTCGATCAGATCGCCAGTACGCAGCATCTGCTGCACCAGCTGCTGGTACTCGGCGTCCGAGCCGTCGCACCAGTGGATCTGCGCAGGGCGGGTCAGGGCCGCCACTTCGTCAACCCAACGCTGCAGGGCTTCCAGCTTGCTCGACATCACGTTCCTCACTTCTGGTCTTGAGCCAAAAAAGAACGAAAACGGTAACTTGCGAGCACTGGCATGGCAAGTTGTGATGCAGCAAAAGGCAATTGGTTGCACCAGAAATCGTTGCCCGACCCGGTAGTTAGAAGGGGGTGTGCAGACCACTTTCCGGAGTGGGCTACCAGTCGGTTCGGGCACAAAAAACGCCGCCCGAAGGCGGCGTTCTGGTGTCAGCGTGTTTGCTGAGCGGGGTCCGCTGACGCTTACGCCGGCGTCAGCGTGCGGATCATGTGCTCGACGTAGGCGTCGAACTCTTCGTGGCTGATCCGGGGCAGGCCCAGCGTGAAGTTCAGCTGCAGGAAGCCCACATAGGCGGCATAGGTGAGACGGGCGCGATTGAGCGCCTCTTCGGGCGCCAAGCCGGCCTCGCGGTAGATGGAGGTAAGAAATTCCATGCGCCGCTGCGACACGCGGGCCATCACCGGCACCACCTGGGGGTGGTCCAGCGCCTTGAGCAGGGCGGCGTAGACTCGATGCGGCGCCAGTTCATGCGCCACGCGGCGGAACAGTTCCGGCAGGCGCGCACGCACGTCGGGCATGGCCTCGATCTGCGCGATCACTTCGCGTTCGCCGTATTGCTCCCAGCGCTCCAGCGCGGCCTGTAGCAGCGCCTCGCGGGTGCGGAAATGCCAGTAGAAACTGCCCTTGGTGACGCCCAACTGACGGGCCAGGGCCTCCACGGCCAAGGCGCCAACTCCCTGATCGGCGATCAGTCTGAGGGCGGCGTCTTCCCAATCCTCGGCGGAAAGGCGGGTGCGTTCGGGTTTGGCGCTCACATTCATGTGCGCATGGTAACCCACTCTGCGCGTCCGTATGGATGGGGAAGCTCATCCGGCGCATGGGCGTCGGCTCGGGGCAGGACATATTGACGTGGCGGTTTGCCGCAATCCATACTCATGCGTATGGTAACGATTTCGACTACCGAAGAGACTGTTTCCCGCGTGACCGCCGTCGACGGCCTGGGGCTGGCCGTGGAAGTGCGGCAGCCCGCGGGTGTGCCGACCCTGCTGTTCGCCCATGGCTTTGGCCAGACCCGCGGCGCCTGGCGCGGCGCGGCCACCGCGCTAGCCGCGGAGGGCTACCGTTGCGTGACGTTTGATGCGCGCGGGCATGGCGAGAGCGACCGGGTGGCCGGTGGCGAGTACCACATGGAGCAGTTCATCGGCGACCTGCGCCTGTTGGCGCACGCCGAACTGCACCGGCCGATCCTGGTGGGCGCCTCCATGGGTGGCCTTCTGGGACTGATGCTGGCGGGCGAGATCGACCCGGAGGCATTCCGCGCCCTGGTGCTGGTGGACATCACGCCGCGCTGGGAGACGGCCGGCGTCGAACGCATCCTGGCTTTCATGCAGGCCCACCCTGATGGTTTCGCCAGCTATGCCGAGGTGGCCGACGAGATTGCGCGCTACCTGCCGCACCGCGGCGGGCGCAAGAGCGAGGACCAGTTGCGACCGCTCCTTCGCGAGGGCAGCGACGGCCGCCTGCGCTGGCATTGGGACCCGGCCCTGCTGGGTGGCGACCTCGTGCGCGAGAGCGAACGTTATCAGCCACGCCTGATGGCCTCCGCGGCCAAGGTGCGCGTGCCGGTGTTGCTGCTTTCCGGCGGGCGCAGCGATGTCGTGTCGCGCGACACCGTCGATGAATTCCTGAAGCTGGCGCCGCACGCCGAGCATGTGGAGTTGCCGCGGGCGACGCACATGGTGGCCGGTGACGCCAACGATGCATTCACCCGCGAGATCGCAAGGTTTGTCGGCCGGCTTTCCGGCGCCGGTCGCGGCGATGCGGTCGCCCTTTGAACTCCCTGATCAGCCCAGTCGTCATCCGTAACGAGGTGTAGTGATGTCCGTGATCCTGACCCTGCTGGCGGCTCTCATTGCCACTGGCGCCTGTGCTTACCATCGCAGCAGCCTGCGCACGTGGGCGATCGCCACGGTGGCCACCACTGTCGTGGTCGGTCTGCTGGCGGGCGCGCTGTGGACGACCTTCATCCTGCTGGTGATCGAGCTCGCCATCGCCGTGCCGCTGCTGATGGACGGCTTCCGCCGCAAGCAGATCAGCGCGCCGCTGCTGAAGATGTTCACCAAGGTCACACCGAAGCTCTCCGAAACCGAGCAGACCGCGCTGGAAGCCGGCACGGTGGGCTTCGAGGGCGAGTTGTTCTCCGGCAAGCCCGACTGGCATGAGCTGCTCAAGCAGCCCAAGCCGGAGCTGAGCGTGGAAGAGCAGGCCTTCATGGACGGCCCGGTGGAAGAACTGTGCGGCATGATCGACGACTGGCAGATCACCCACGAGCTGGCCGACCTGCCGCCCGAGGTCTGGGCCTTCGTCAAGAAGCACAAGTTCTTCGGCATGATCATCCCGAAGCAGTACGGTGGCCTGGGCTTCTCGGCGCTGGCGCATTCGGCGGTTCTGCAGAAGCTGGCCACCATGTCGGCCACGGTGGCCTCCACGGTCGCAGTGCCGAACTCGCTGGGTCCGGCCGAGCTGCTGCTGCACTACGGCAGCGACGAACAGAAGAATTACTACCTGCCGCGCCTGGCGGTGGGCGAAGAGATCCCGTGCTTCGCGCTGACCGGCCCGTATGCCGGCTCCGACGCCACCTCGATCACCGATTTCGGCATCGTCTGCAAGCAGATGGTGGACGGCGTCGAGACGCTGGGCATGAAGCTCACCTTCGACAAGCGCTACATCACGCTGGCGCCGATCGCCACGGTGGTTGGCCTGGCCTTCCGCCTGTACGACCCCGAGAAGCTGCTGGGTGACACCGAAGACCTCGGCATCACGCTGGCGCTGCTGCCGCGTTCGACCCCGGGCCTGGAGATCGGTCGTCGCCACTTCCCGCTCAACATCCCGTTCCAGAATGGTCCGCTGCATGGCAAGGACGTGTTCGTGCCGCTGTCGGTGCTGATCGGCGGGCCGCACATGGCCGGTCATGGCTGGCGCATGCTGGTGGAGTGCCTGTCGGTGGGTCGCGCAATTTCGCTGCCGTCCAACGCGACGGGTGGCGTGCGCGCCGCGGTCGCCGCGACTGGCGCCTATGCACGCATGCGCAAGCAGTTCGGCCTGTCGGTCGCCCGCTTTGAGGGCGTGGAAGAAGCGCTGGCCCGCATCGGTGGCCTGACCTACGCCACGGCCGCGCTGTCGCGCGCTACCGCTGCGGCGGTGGATCGTGGCGAGAAGCCGGCGGTGCCGTCGGCGATCGCCAAGTACCACGCCACCGAAATGGGACGCGCCATTGCCGGTGATGCGATGGACGTGCATGGCGGCAAGGCCGTGCAGCTGGGCCCGAAGAACTACGCCGGCCGCGCCTGGCAGGGCGTGCCCATCGCCATCACGGTGGAAGGCGCCAACATCATGACGCGCAGCCTGATGATCTTCGGCCAGGGCGCGATCCGCTGCCATCCTTACGTGCTGAAGGAAATGCAGTCGCTGTCGATCGCCGACTATGGAGACCGACTCAAGACCTTCGACCGCGCGCTGTTTGGCCACATCGGCTTTGGCATTTCCAACGCGGTGCGGGCGTTCACCCTGGGCATCACCGGTTCGCGTATCGGCGACACGGCGGGCGATGCCTATGTGCGCCGCTACTACCGCAAGCTCAACCGCTACTCCGCCGCATTGGCGCTGTGCGCCGACACGTTCATGGGTGTGCTGGGCGGCAAGCTGAAGTTCAAGGAAAAGCTGTCGGCGCGACTGGGCGACGTGCTCAGCTACCTGTACATCGCCAGCGCCATGCTGAAGCGCTACGAGGATACCGGTCGTCCGGAAGCGGATCGTCCGCTGCTGGCCTGGGCCTTCCACGAGTGCATGTGGCGCACGCAGATGGCCCTGGACGGCGCCATCCGCAACTTCCCGGTGAGGCCGGTGTCGTGGCTGCTGCGCGCGCTGGTGTTCCCGTTCGGTCGTCGCGAGGTGCCGCCGTCGGATCGCCTGGGTCGTCGCGTGGCCGCCATCATCACCGCGCCGGGCGAAGCCCGCGATCGCCTCACCGAATGGGTTTACCTCACCCCGACGGCTAACAACACCATCGGCCGCATGAACGCCTTGCTGCCGGACGTGATCGCCGCCGAGCCGGTCGAGCGCAAGTTTGGCAAGGCGCAGAAGGCGGGGCAGTTCAAGTCGCACGACTACAACGGCCAGCTTGCCGAGGCGCTGCAGGCGGGCGTGATCAACCCCGCCGAATTCGAGTTGCTCAAGCGCGTGCGTGACGGCGTGGCCGAGTTCATCGCGGTGGATGATTTCGATGCGGCCGAACTGCGCGCCGCGGTGACGCGGGCTGATCGCAAGAAGAAGCTGGCGGACGCGGCCTGAAATGGCTCGTCGTCCCAGCGAAGGATGGGACCCAGCGACTTCAAGGTCTTCCTCAGGCATCGAAGGCACTGGATGACTCGCTGCGCTCGCCCCTTCGGAGCCGCCCTGCGGGCGTTCTGCGCGCTGCGCGCTTGTCCAGCTTCCGTTGGGATGACGTTCGGGCAATTGTGATGGTCTGAGGCATAGCACGACGGGGCTCGCGCCCCGCCCCAGCGGGAGACTTGGCATGAGCGAGGCGCTGTCCCTGTATCGCAAGCTGGTTTCCCTGCCGGGAGGCCGCTGGTTGTATGGCAGGCTGATCTGCTTGAAGGCTCCTTACTTCGCCACCATCGCACCGCGCTTCATGGCGCTTGAGCCCGGGCGATGCGCGGTGGATATCAGTGACCGACGCCGCGTGCACAACCACATCGGTACCGTGCATGCGATCGCGCTGTGCAACGTGGCCGAACTCACCGCCGGCATGATGACGGACGTGACGATTCCGCCCGGCATGCGCTGGATTCCCAAGGGCATGGCGGTGGAATACCTGGCCAAGGCCAAGGGGACCATGCACGCCGAAGCGACTCCGGAAAGTGCGGCGATCGAAGCCCCGAACGGCTACGCCTGGCCCGTGCGGGTCAGCGTGCGCAATGGAACGGGAGAGGAAGTGTTTCGCGCCCGCATCGACATGTGGGTATCGCCGCGCAAGGCGGCCTGACGCTCAGCGGGCCAGCACGCAGCGGTTCTTGCCTTCGGCCTTGGCCTGGTAGAGGGCCTGGTCGGCGGCATGGATGAGCTCCTCGTCGCCCTGGGTTTCACCTTTCCACAGCGCCACGCCAATGCTGGCGCTGACGCGCGCCTCGAATGGTCCATGGCGATCATCCAACTCATACGGACTGGCCAGCAGGGTGCACACCTGCTCGCAGCGCCGGAGCAGCGAGGGAACGTCGCCGACGTCTTCCAGGATCAGGGCGAATTCGTCGCCGCCCAGGCGGGCGACGGTGTCGTTTGCGCGCAGTTCGTCGGTGAGCCGTTCAGCCACGGTGCGCAGCAAGGCGTCGCCGGCGGGGTGGCCGCGGTTGTCGTTCACGGCCTTGAAGCCATCGATGTCCAGCAGGGCCAGCGCGAAGCCCGGGCCATGGCGCGGCACGCGCTGCATGGCGGTGAGCAAGCGGTCGTGGAACAACACGCGGTTGGGCAGGCCGGTGAGCATGTCGTGCGTGGCCTGATGGCGAATCTGCGCTTCGATGCGAAGCCGCTCGGAAATCTCCGCCTGCAGCTGTTCGTTGCTCTCCGACAGCTCGGCCATGGCGGACTTCAATTGCGCGCGCGCGTTGTACAGCTCGAGGAACACGCGCACCTTCGACTGCAGGATCATGTCGTTGATCGGTTTGGCGATGTAATCCACCGCGCCGAAGTGGTAGCCGCGCACGCGGTTGATGTCGTCAGCGTAGGCGGCGGTGACGAATATGATGGGCGTGTCGCGCAGTCGCTCGTCTTCGCCAATCAGGAACGCGACCTCAAAGCCGTCCATCTCCGGCATGTTCACGTCCAGCAGGATCAGGGCGAACTCGTGGTCCAGGCACAGCGCCAGCGCGGCATTGCCGCTGCTGGCTTCGTAGACCTCTGCGCCGCTGTCGGCCAGCAGGTGGCGCATGGCCACCAGGTTGGCCGGGGTGTCATCGACGACGAGAATCTTGGGAGCGAACGTGTTCATGTCAGGCAGAGGCGATTGAGCAGCGGCGCGATGGCCGCGAGAGGCAGACAATGGTCGGCGCCTGCGAGTTCCAGCGCGGCCTGTGGCATCACCGGGACGGCGGCGTCGGCCGGGTCCTGCACGATGGCGACGCCGCCGCAGTGGCGGATCCGCGCCACGCCTTCCGCGCCGTCGCGGTTGGCGCCGGTAAGCAGTACGCCGATCAGGCCGTCGCGGTAGGCTTCGGCCGCCGAGTCAAACAACACGTCGATGGAGGGGCGGGCGAAACTCACGCGCTCGTCCACCGACAGGGCGAAGCGATGGCTGGCCTCGACCAGCAGGTGGTAGCCGCTGGGGGCGATATGGATGACACCGCCCTCCAGCGAGGCACGCTCGCGCGCCTCCACCACCCGCAGGGTGGCATGCTGGCCGAGCAGCTCGCACATCAGGTCGACCGTGGCCGAGCCGGTATGGCAGCACACGGCGATGGGCTGCGGCAGGGCGCGGTCGAGCCCGGCGAACAGCGTCTCCAGTGCGTTCAGTCCGCCCGCCGAACAACCGATCACGATGGCCTGTGGCGAATTCATCTCAGCCACCGCCCCCGTTGCGTGACTCCAGGCGATAGATGCGCAGGGCGGCGTTCATCGGCGTGAAGTCGACGGCCGACGGCGCAAAGGCCAGGCTCTCGCGCGTGCCCAGGCAAAGAAAGCCGCCACGCACCAGGCTGTCGCGGAACAGTCCCAGCGTGCGGTCCTGCAACGGATCGGAAAAATAGATCAGTACGTTCCGGCACAGCACCAAGTGCGCCTCGCAGAACACCTCGTCGGTGACCAGGTTGTGATTGGCGAAGATCACGTTTCTTCGCAGCCGCTGGTCGAGCTTGATCAGTTCGTAGCGCGCGCTGTAGTAGTCCGCCAGAGAGTGGCTGCCGCCCGCGGCCAGGTAATTGCGTGACCACAGCTGCGCGTCGCGGGCCGGGTAAATGCCTTCCTGGGCCTGGTTCAGCGCGCTTTCGTTGAAGTCGGTGGCGTAGATCTGGCTGCGTTCGTACAGCCCGGCCTCTTCCAGCAGGATCGCCAGCGAATAAACCTCCTGCCCATGCGCGCAGCCGGCCTGCCAGATGTTGATCTGCGGGTAGGAGGCCAGCACGGGGAAGACCTGTTCGCGCAGCGCGCGGAACACGTCCGGGTCGCGAAACATTTCCGACACCGGCACCGACAGCCCTTCCAGCACCACCGGCAGGAAATCCGGCTCGTGCAGCAGTCGCGCGGTGATCGCGCTCACCGTATCGGCGTGCTGGGCCTGCACCAGTTGCAGCACGCGGCGCTTCAGCGAGGCGGGGGCGTACTGGCTGAAGTCGTAGCCATAGCGCAGCTTCAACGCCCGTACGAACAACTCGACCTCGATGTCCTCGAGGACCGTGTCGGGCGGGGGCGTCGGGCCGGCCAAGGTATTCATCGATGCAGCCACACGTGCATCATCGACGACAGCTTGTCGATGTCGATCGGCTTGGAAAGGTAGTCGTTGGCGCCGGCGTCCAGGCATTTCTCGCGGTCGCCGCGCATCGCCTTGGCGGTGAGCGCGATGATCGGCAGCTTGTCCAGCCGCGGCTGGGCGCGGATCGCGCGGATGGTGTCGTAGCCATCCATGACGGGCATCATCACGTCCATCAGCACCAGCTCGATGCTCTGGTTCTCGGCCAGCACCTTCAGCGCCTTCTGGCCATCCTGGGCCATGGTCACCTGCATGCCCCAGCCACGCAGCACCTTGGACAGCGCGAACAGGTTGCGCATGTCGTCGTCGACCAGCAGCACCTTGCGTTCGTACAGCTCGCCGTTGGTCGGGGCCGCGGGCGAGGGCGCGCCCCCGGTCGAGGCCGGTCGCTGGCCATCGCCGATGCTGTGCAGGAACAGGCTCACCTCGTCCATCAGGCGCTCCGGCGAGCGCGCGCCCTTGATCACGATGCTGTCGGTGTACTGGCGCAGCTTGAGGCTTTCCTCTCGACTGAGCTCGCGGCCCGAGTACACCACCACCGGAGGGATCCGCCCGCTGGCGGCCAGTCGCTCGAGGAATTCCATGCCCGAGATGCCGGGCAGGCCGAGGTCGAGCACGATGCAGTCGTACTCCGTGCCCTTGAGCAGCTCCAGCGCATCTTCCGCGCTGCCCGCCTCGTCGATGCTGACGTCGTCGCGGCGCAGTAGCGTGCGCATGGCCGCACGCGAGTCGGCGTCATCATCGATCACCAGAAGGTGGCGCGTGTGGCCTTCGGCGAAATGCAGCAACCGTTCGAACGCGTCGTTGATGGCCTCCCGGCTCACCGGCTTGGTGAGGAAGCCCACCGCGCCAAGGTCCCTGCCGCGGCTGGCTTCGTCCACCGCGGAAATGAAGTGCACCGGGATGTGCCGCGTGGCGCCGTCGTCCTTGAGGCGCTCGATCACGGTCCAGCCGTCCATGCCGGGCAGCATCACGTCGAGCAGGATGCCGGTCGGACGATAGCGCCTGGCCAACTGCAGACCGGACTCGCCGTCGGCCGCGGCGAGCACGCGGTAGTCCTTGCGACGCACCATGTCGGCGAGGATGCGGGCGAACACCGGATCGTCCTCGACGATCAGGATGACGGTGTCGTGCGGCGCGATGTGCTCGCGGTCGTCGTCGATGGTCTCCGGCAGCAGCGCCGAAGTCGCGGCCTGCGGGGCTGGCGCCGCGAGCGCGGTCGGGGTGGGCGCCGCGCGGGTGGACGACGGCCCCTGCAGAGGCAGCAGGATGGTGAATGTGCTGCCGTGCCCGACGTCGCTGTGCAGCACGATGTCGCCGGCGAGCAGCTCGATGATGCGCTTGGAAATGGTCAGGCCCAGCCCGGTGCCGCCGTACTGGCGACTGGTGCTGGCATCCACCTGCTCGAACGCCTGGAAGATCTTCTCGGCCTTCTCCGGTGGTATGCCGATGCCGGTGTCGCTCACCGCAATGGCGATCACGTCCTGCCCTTGCAGCGATGGCGGCAGCACGATGGCCGCCGCAGGGCGGGCGACCTGCACGCGAACGGCGCCGTGGTGGGTGAACTTGAACGCGTTGCCGATGAGGTTGTTGGCCACCTGCTCGAGCTTGGCCGCGTCGGTGCGGATGACCGGGGGCAGCGCAGGGTCGATCTCCACCTGGAAATCCAGGTGCTTGTCCTGGGCCACGTGATTGAACGTGCGCTTCAGCGATCGCTCCAGGTCGGCCAGCGGGAAGTCCTCGAGCAGGATCTCCATCTTGCCGGCCTCGACCTTGGACAGGTCGAGGATGTCGTTGATCAGGCGCAGCAGGTTGCTGCCGGAGTCGTGAATGATGCGCGCCGACTCGACCTGCTCGACATCGAGGTTGCCCTCACGGTTGTCGGCCAGGCTTCGCGAGAGGATCAACAGGCTGTTGAGCGGCGTGCGCAGCTCATGCGACATGTTGGCGAGAAATTCGGACTTGTACTGGCTGGCGCGGGCCAGCTCTTCGGCTTTCTCCTGGGTCTCGCGCTGCAGGTCCTCCAGCACGCGCTTTTGATGGTTGAGAGTCTCGGTTTTCTGCCGCAGCTCTTCGTTGGATGCCTGCAGCTCTTCGGTCTGCACGCGCAGCTCCTCTTCCGAGGCGAGCAGCCGCTGCGACTGTTCCTGCAGTTCGCGCGTCCTGGCGTTGAGCTCCTCGTTGGTGACCTGGAGGTCCTGCTGCTGACGACGCAAGATGTCTTCCGACGCGCGCAGTTCGTCGGCCTGCTGGCTGGTACGTTGCAGAAGATCCTGGGTGCGCAGCGCGCGGCCAATGTTCTCGAGCGACAGTGAAGCGATCGGCAGCAGTTCGTCGAGCAGGCGCTGCTGGTGCTCGGTCAAAGGCTGGAAGCTGCCCAGCTCCAGCACGCCGAGCAGCTTGTTGCGCAACATCATCGGCAACAGGGTAATGCTGCGTGGCGTCGCCTCGCCGCTGCCGGAATGGATGCGGACGTAGTCATCGGGCACGTCCCGCAAGGTGATCACCTTGCGCTCCACCGCGCACTGGCCCACCAGTCCTTCGCCGAGCGCGTATTCGGTGCTGAGATGACGTCGTTGCTGGAAACCGTAGCTGCCGATGAGATGCAGGAGTCGCCGCTCTTCATCGTAGAGATAGAAGATGCCTACGCCCGCCTGCAGCAGGGGCACCAGGGTGCTGGTCAGGTATTCGGCAAATTCGCGCTGGTCCGGCGCGGCCTGCAGCTCGCTGGCGATCTGCGAGACGTTGGTCTTCACCCAGGTCTGCGCGCTGGTCTCGATCGCCATCTGCTTGAACACCTGCAGGGCGCGCGCGATTTCGCCGATTTCATCCCTGCGTTCGATCTCGCGGACTTCCACGCTGTGATCGTGCGCGGCCAGCCGTGTCATCAGGTTGGTCATGCGCCGCAGTGGCCACGTGATCAGGCGGAACGTCATGGCGATGACGAAGATGCCGACCAGCAGGCTGAGCAGCATGGTCACCCAGGTGATGGCCTGGACGCCGGTCACGTCGTGTCGCTGCGCCTGCTCACGCTGATCGAGCAGCTGCTGCTCGGTGGCTTCCATCTGCTTGATCACAGCCAGCAGGTCGCTCATCGGAACCGACAGCTGGCTGAGATACGTCGTCTGGATCCGCTCGCGTTGCAACGCGGCGGCGACGGGATCGGTGGCGTCGACGTTCTGGATCGCCTCGATGCCCTTGGTGGTGATCTCCTGCTGCCAGGTGGCGCTCAGTCCCTGCAGGTGGTCGACGCGCATCTGCTGGATGGGATTGTCCGCCGTCATTTGGCGCAGCTCCGCCAGCATGGCGTCGAACCGGCGGTTTTCGCTGTGGAACGCCTCCAGTTCGGCCGGCCGTCGGGTCAGCACATAGGTGCGCGCCGCAATCTGCCTCTGCAGCAGGCTCTGCGCGACATCATCGAGCTTCTGTTCGACGTCGTAGGTGTGCCGGACCCAGTGCCAGCCTTCGGCCTGGCGGGTGACCGATATCAGGGTCACCGCGCCCGAAGTCAGGAACAACAGCAGCAGGATGCCGATGGCCAACAGTATTTTTCGCTGCATCGGCTGATGCGCGAGCCAGGAGTATCTGCGGCGGGTTGGGGCCATGCGTCTTCGTCGATTCGTGGCGGCCCTTGCTGCCGGGCCTTGGGGCCTGGTCAGGTTATACGCACGCCTGTGAAGGCGGTAGCGGCCTCAGGTGGCCGGAATGCCACGTCGACGCCAGGCCGGGGGCACGATGCTGTTGCGCCGGACGGCGATGACGAGCAACACAGCCGAGCACGCCGAGCACACCGCGAGCGCCACCACCGACGCCTCGGCGCCGAATACACCGCCACTCAGCCAGTCCGGCCCGGTGCGGTTGGACACCAGCCAGCCGTGCGCCGCTGTGCCGGAGACGGGGATGCCGTAGACCGTGCCTTGCATGACGTTCCACGCCGCATGCAGGCCGATGCATGGCCACAGCGAACGGGTGACGTGGTAGATCAGGGCGAGCAGCACGCCGGCCTCGATGGCGATGGCCAGCGAACTCCACAGTGTGGCGCCGGGGTTGAAGATGTGCGCGGCGCCAAAAAACAAGGCCGAAATGGCCAGCGCCCACCACGTGCCCAGGCCCTCTTCCACGATGCGGAACAGCACGCCGCGCGTCATGATTTCCTCAGCCACGCCGGCGCCGACACCGACGATCAGCACGGCGGGCAGCCAGTTCACATCGGGGTTGGTTCCGGTCACGTGGTAACTGTCGGCGAGCCAGAGCACAAACACGACCGTGCTGAAGAGCACCGCGCCAGCCACCAGTCCGGCCACGCCCAGCGTCGGCAGGTCGCGTGCTGCGAACTCGTCGAGCGGGCGCCGCTCGATCGCCTTGACCAGCACCACGTAACTGAGGACAGCCGGGAGCAAGGAAAGCGCCAGGATGCCGAGCGAACGGATGAGCGGCGTCACGCCAGGGCCGACGATGCCCATGCCGGTCACGGCCGCGTAGCTGAGCTTGTAGAGCACGAACATCAACGCGGCGAAGAACACGATGCGGGCCGGCGGCGAGAACACCATCCAGCGTTGCCATGGCGTGGCGGTGGCGGGCGTCGTGAAGGCGATCGGGTTGGCTGGCACGAAGGATCACTCCCCTGTTTGGAGCGGGGAGGGTAGCAGTGCGGGTGGAGGTGGGCACGGGCCGGTGGTCACATGCGGCCTGCTCGCGTTGCTCGGTTCAGTGTGGATGACGCCGTGCCCTCGGGTTCGTCATTCCTGCGAAAGCAGGATGTGATTCACAGCACCTAATGGCGGGTCATTCAGCGCTTTGGTTCGAGCGCCGAAAGGCACTGGGTCCCTGCCTGCGCAGGGACGACGGTGAGGGGGATCGAGGATTTCGTCATTCCTGCGAAAGCAGGAGGCGTTTCACAACAGCCAACGGCTGGTCATCCAGCGTCTTGGCTCGCACGCCTGAAGTCACTGGGTCCCTGCCTGCACGGGGACGATGAATGTGTGGCGGCGTGCCCGGGCGTGAGTCCCGGGCATTTATCGGCGACTTAAAGATCGACCGACGTGGCGTGCTCGCGGGTTGCCGAGAACCGCACTGCTGGCGAACGCTCCTGCGCCAGCTGCAGGTTCACACGCGAGGGCGCGAGGTAGACCAGCTCACCCGCCGCGTCGATGGCGAGGTTGTTGGCGTTTTTCTCGCGGAATTCCTCGAGCTTCTTGGCGTCGTCGCAGTGGATCCAGCGCGCGGTGGCGACCGTGACCGGCTCGAAGCTGGCATCCACGCCGTACTCGTCCTTGAGGCGGTAGGCCACCACGTCGAACTGCAGCACGCCCACCGCGCCGAGGATGAGGTCGTTGCTCATCAACGGACGGAAGAACTGCGTGGCGCCTTCCTCGGACAGCTGGGCCAGGCCCTTCTGCAGCGCCTTCATCTTCAGCGGATCGCGCAGGCGAGCGCGGCGGAACAGTTCCGGCGCGAAGTTCGGGATGCCGGTGAAGCTGACCATCTCGCCCTCGGTGAAGGTGTCGCCGATACCGATGGTGCCGTGGTTGTGCAGGCCGATCACGTCGCCGGGATAGGCGTTTTCCACGATTTCGCGGTCGCTTGCCATGAAGGTGAGCGCGTTGGCGATGCGCACGTCCTTGCCGGTGCGCGTCTGCATCATCTTCATGCCCGCGTTGTAGGTGCCCGAGCAGACGCGCATGAAAGCGATGCGGTCGCGATGCGCCGGGTCCATGTTGGCCTGGATCTTGAACACGAAGCCGGTGAGGGCGCCTTCCTCAGGCTTCACTTCGCGCGACAGCGTGGCGCGCGAGCGCGGCGAGGGCGCGTGCTCGACGAAGAAGTCCAGCAGCAGCTGCACGCCGAAGTTGTTCACGGCCGAGCCGAAGAACACCGGGGTGAGCTTGCCGGCCAGGTACTGCTCCACGTCAAACGGATGCGAGGCGCCCTGCACCAGCTCCAGTTCGTCACGCAGCTCGGCCAGCGCCTCGGCGCCGATGGCGGCCTCCAGGCCCGGGGCGTCGAGGCCCTTGAAGATGGTCGAGTCCTGGCGGGTGAAGTTCTTGCCCTGCTCGAACACGTGAACCTCGTCGAGCAGCAGGTGGTACACGCCCTTCAGGCGCTTGCCCATGCCGATCGGCCAGGTCAGCGGCGCGCAGGCGATGCCGAGCACGGACTCCACTTCGTCCAGCAGCTCGATCGGCGAGCGGCCTTCGCGGTCGAGCTTGTTGATGAAGGTCATGATGGGCGTGTCGCGCAGGCGGCACACCTCCATCAGCTTGATGGTGCGTTCCTCCACGCCCTTGGCGCAGTCGATCACCATCAGCGCCGAGTCCACCGCGGTGAGCACGCGGTAGGTGTCTTCGGAGAAGTCGGCGTGGCCCGGGGTGTCCAGCAGGTTGACGATGCGGCCCTCGTAGGGGAACTGCATCACCGAGGAGGTCACCGAGATGCCGCGCTCCTTTTCCAGCGCCATCCAGTCGGAGGTGGCATGGCGGGCGGCCTTGCGGCCCTTCACCGAGCCGGCCATCTGGATCGCGCCGCCGAACAGCAGCAGCTTTTCGGTCAGCGTGGTCTTGCCCGCGTCAGGGTGGCTGACGATGGCGAAGGTGCGGCGGCGGCGGGTTTCGGTGAGATGCGTGGACATGACGGTTTCTGGGCTCGCGAACCCGCCATTGTACCAAGGGTGGGGGAGGGGCGTTTTCGTTCCCTCTTTTGCGGCAGGACGGGGTCAGGCCCGGCCCTGGGCCCGCTTTTCCCGGATGACCTGGCGCCGTTGCAGGCTTTCCGGCGACCACACCCGGTCGATGTCGTAGAACTCGGGCGCGGTCCGGGCGCCTTCGGGTATCACCACCCAGGGCTGCCTGGAGGTGACATGGATGTGGATATCCGGACCGACCCGATCCGGCTCGTCCAGCGTTCCCACCCGCACGAAGGCCACGTCGTCGCCGCCGCCGGCGTAATGGCTCCACAGGGCCAGCCGGCATTCGGGACAGCGCAGGATCTTCTGGCCGCGGCCGCTCTCCGAGGGTGTGACGATGACCTCGGGCATGCCCTGGAGCAGGGTGAGGCGTTCGGTCTCCACCATGGCGTTGAGGGCGAACGAGGCGCCGGTTTCGCGCTGGCACCAGCGGCAGTGACAGCAATGCACGATGAGCGGAGGGCCGATCATCCGGTAGCGGATCCGGCCGCAGTCGCAGCCACCTTCGATCACGGGATTACCGGTCATCATGTTGCGCCCTCCTAATCGATGGTCAGCAGGTCCTCGTAGAACGCGCCGTACGCTTCGGTGGGATGGGTGATCTGGATCTCCAGGATCCACAGACCGCCTGACGGCCGTTCGCCCAGCTCGCCGAGGTCGCCGGCCTTGTGCACCGAGTGCGGGAAGTCGCTGACGCGATGGCCCTTGATCTCATGGTTGAGTCGCCAGCCCATCGCCTCGGCCTGTTGTTCCGCGAAGGCGTACAGGGCTTCGCCGGTGAGGCCGCGGCTTCGCCAGGCGCCGGCGACCAGCTGGAACAGCTCGCGCGCGGCATCGGCGCAGGCCTGTTTTTGCGGTGAGTGGCCGGTGACGAAGGTGTCGCCCGCGTCGCCTTCGTGCCCGGCGAAGACCAGCCCCAGGTCGATGAAGTAGATGTCGTTCTCACCGAGGCGCACGCTGGCATCGGAAGGCTCGCGATAGGTCAGCGTGGTGTTGGCGCCGATGCGGATGATCACCGGGTGCCACAGTCGCTCCATCCCGAGTTCCCGGAACACCTCGGCGGCCGCGATGCGCGCCTCCTCCTCGCTGATGCCGGGCTGCATGCGCTCGCGGATACCGCGCAGCGCCTGCCAGGTGCGCTCGCGTGCGTGCTGCATCAGCTTGGGGTCGAAGCGGCTGCCGACCGCTTCCTGCGGTGTCGAGGTCATGGTGCGTCCGTCGGGATGGCGGGAGGGCGAGCATGGCACAGGCCCGTCGCGGGCACATGCGCCACAGGTCCCGGGCTCAGGCCAGCAGCACCAGCACCAGGCCGAACAGGGCGGGGAGCGCCTGGATCCACAGCACCTTGCGCGTGGCCGTCAGGCCCCCGAACAGGCCGGCCACCAGCACGCAACCGAGGAAGAACAGCTGGATGGCGCGCCCGTCGTGGCCCAGCCACAGGCCCCACAGCAGCCCGGCGGCGAGGAACCCGTTGTAAAGCCCCTGATTGGCGGCCAGTACCTTCGACTGCCGGGCGAACTCCTCGCTGAGGCCAAAGGCGCGACGTCCGGACGGCCGGGTCCACAGGAACATCTCGAGCACCAGGAACCACAGGTGCAACAGGGCGATCAGGGCAACAACGAGGCTGGCGGCTAGGTACATCGGCGATCTTGAGGATGCTTCTGGGGAGGCGAAGTGTCGCAGCGGACACACCGCGCGGCAAACGCCGCTCAGCCATCCAGCCGATGGTTTCCCCGGAAGGGCCCGCGTAGGTTCGTGCGGCCGGGCAATGAACGGAGTCGGGCTGGACAGCGACGTCAGCGCCAGGGGAGGGAGGCCGCGCCCGGCTACATCCACATCCGGGGAGTCGCAAGCATGAAGAACTCACGTTATCCGATCCTGCTGCTGGTCCTGCTGTGTCCCATGGCCGCCGCGGCGCAAAGCGCGTTCGACGGCACCTGGAAGGTCGACATGAGCAAGGTGCAGATGCCCAAACAGCCGGACGTGGTGGTGGTGCAGAACGGCGAGTACGCCTGCAAGACCTGCGTGCCGCCGTTCCAGGTCAAGGCCGATGGCCAGGACCACGCGGTGTCGGGGCATCCCTATTACGACTCCGTGGCGCTCACGGTGGTCGATGCGCGTACCGTCAAGGAGACCGACAAGAAGGCCGGAAAGGTGGTCACCATCGTCACGACTACGGTGGCGCCGGATGGCAAGTCGGCGCATTTCGAATTTACCGACAGCAGCAACACCAACGGTGCGCCGGTCACCGGCAGCGGCGAGATCACCAGGGTGGCCGCTGGCCCTGCGGGCTCCCACGCCGCGTCGGGCTCGTGGGTGACCTCGAGTTTCGACAGCCTGTCCGACAACGGCACGACGTTCACCTTCAAGGAGGAGGGTGGGGTGCTTAGCATGTCCACGCCTGCCGGCCAGTCGTACCAGGCCAAGATCGGCGGCGCCGAGGCGCCCTACAAGGGGGATCCGGGCATCACCAGCGTGTCCGTCAAGGAGAGCGGAAGCAACGTCCTGGTGGAAACCGACAAGCGCGACGGCAAGGTGATTTCCGTGTCCACGTCCACGCTGTCGGCGGACGGCAAGAGCATGAAGATCGCGGTGGAGGACAAGCTGCACAACCGCAGCTCGTCGTACGTGGCCATCCGGCAGTGACGGCAGGTTGCGCCCGCGCCACTTGGTTGCGGGCGCAACCTTTTATGGCCCTTTCGCATGAAATCCATGGGTATGGCAAGGGAAGTGAAGGTGCATAGACGTTTAGACGTCTATTGACAGCAAGGAAGGCTGCGGATAGATTTCTCCACTACTCATCGAGACCGGCTGAGGGACAGGCCCTTTGAAGCCGGGGCAACCTGCGGAGCAGTTCCGCAACGGTGCCAATTCCTGCGGCGGGGCCCTCGGGCGCCAGCCGCGAGATGAGGGCAGATCCGCACCGCCGCGCGTCCGCTGGCCGTGCGCCCGCTCTCCTCTCCGGTCCGCAGGTCGATGCCGACCGGAGAAGAGTGAGATGTCCAGCCAGCCGCAACCCGTCCCGCCCGCTGTGTCCGCCCTCGTCGCGGCAGCCGGCGCCATGCGGCCGGACCTCACCACCCAGCGCAGCGCCCGCCGCGTCACGATTTCTCCCAAGTACGGCAGCGCGCCGTGCGAGGTGGACGTGCGCTACCTGTGGTGCGGCGCTCCGGATGCCCCCACGGTGATCGTGCAGGGCGGCATCTCGGCCAGCCGCGACGTGGTGGCGCTGGATGGCGAAACCGAAGCCGGCTGGTGGCAGGCCCAGGTGGGCGCCGGTCTTCCGGTGGACCTCGATCGTTACCGCGTGCTGTCCATCGACTGGATCACCCCGGCCGACCTCGGCGGCGTGCAGGCCGTGTCCAGCGAGGACCAGGCCGACGCGCTGGCCGCCCTGGTCGAGGCGCTGGGCATCGGCCGCGTGCATGCCTTCATCGGTTCCTCCTACGGCGCCATGGCCGCGCTGGCCTTCGCCGCACGCCATCCCTATGCGCTGGGTCGCCTGGTGCTGCTGGCCGGCGCGCATCGCCCGCACCCGCTGGCCACGGCGCAGCGCTCGGTGCAGCGCGGCATCGTGCGGCTGGGCCTGGATTGCGGCCAGCCCGAGCAGGCGCTGGCGCTGGCCCGCCAGCTGGCCATGACCACTTATCGCGGCAGCGAGGAGTTCGCACGCCGCTTCAACGCGGCCCCCGAGTTCCGCGACGGCCGCTTCCACTTCCCGGTCGAGGACTATCTCGAGCACGCCGGCCGCCGCTTCGTCGAACGCTTCGACGTGGAGCGCTTCCTGGCGCTGTCCGAATCGATCGACCTGCATGACGTGACGCCCGAACAGGTCGCCGCGCCGGCCACCCTGATCGGCTTCCCGTCCGATCGCCTGGTGCCGCTGGCGGACCTGTGCG
This sequence comes from Dyella solisilvae, assembly GCF_003351225.1. Lineage (GTDB taxonomy): Bacteria > Pseudomonadota > Gammaproteobacteria > Xanthomonadales > Rhodanobacteraceae > Dyella > Dyella solisilvae. The sequence goes on along the minus strand of NZ_QQSY01000001.1, from coordinate 1,408,069 downwards.
AGCTGCAGCGCCGCCTGTACGGCCCGGCCACGCTGGAAGTGGTCGAGTCGCCGTACGGCCACGACGCCTTCCTGAAGGAAACCGACCGCCTCGCGCCGCTGCTGCGCGATGCCCTGGCCGGTTGTTGACCCGATACCAAAAAGCGATACGCACGGAGATCCACCATGAGCGACACCCCCGCCCCCAGCACCCGCGCCGTGCGCGCCGGCATCGAATCGGACACCCAGCATGGCGCGGTGGTGCCGCCCCTGCACCTGTCGACCAACTACGCGTTCGAAGGCCTGGGTGGCAAGCGCCCCTACGACTACTCGCGCAGCGGCAATCCCACCCGCGATCTGCTGGGCGAGGCGCTGGCGGAACTGGAGCAGGGCGCCGGCGCGGTGGTGACGGCGAGCGGCATGGCGGCGGTGGCGCTGGCGCTGGAGCTGGTGCCGGCGGGTTCGCTGGTGCTCGCGGCGCACGACTGCTATGGCGGCACCTGGCGTCTGCTTGATGCGTGGGCGAAGAAGGGTCGCTTCCAGGTGCGCTTCGTCGATCTCACCAACAGCCACGCGCTCGCCGAAGGCCTGGCGCTCAAGCCGTCGCTGGTGTGGGTGGAAACGCCTTCCAATCCGCTGCTGCGCATCACCGACATCCGTCACGTGGCGCAGGCCGCGCACGCCGCCGGCGCGCTGCTGGTGGTGGACAACACCTTCCTCTCGCCCGCGCTGCAACAGCCGCTGACGCTGGGCGCCGACGTGGTGGTGCATTCGACCACCAAGTACATCAACGGCCACAGCGACGTGGTGGGCGGCGCCGTGGTGGCGCGTGACCAGGCGGTGGCCGACCAGCTGAAATGGTGGGGCAACTGCAACGGCCTCACCGGCGCGCCGTTCGACAGCTTCCTCACCCTGCGCGGCCTGCGCACGCTCAGCGTGCGCCTGCGCCAGCACCAGGAAAACGCAGTGCGCATCGCCGAGCGCCTGGACGGCCATGCCGCCGTGCGCAAGGTCTACTACCCCGGTCTGGAGAGCCATCCGGGCCACGCGCTGGCGGCGCGCCAGCAGCTTGGCTTCGGCGCCATGCTGAGCTTCGAGCTGCAGGGCGAGGTGTCGCATATCGAGGCGTTCGCGGACGGCCTGCGTTACTTCTCGCTGGCCGAATCGCTCGGCGGCGTGGAAAGCCTGGTGGCGCACCCGGCCTCCATGACGCATGCCGCGATGGCGCCGGAAGCACGTCGCGCCGCCGGCATCGCTGATAGCCTGCTGCGCCTGTCGGTGGGCATCGAGGATGGCGACGACCTGCTGCGCGACCTCGACGCCGCGCTAGAGCGCGCCGAGGCCGTGTCGGTCGCCAAACGCCGGGTGAGCGCATGAGCGCGGTGCTGGCCACGGAAGTTCCGGGCAAGGCGCAGGTGGCCTCCCCGATTGCCGCGGTGCTGCTGGGCACCGGCGTGGTCGGTGGCGCCTTCCTGAAGTTGCTCAACACGCAGGCCGCGGCCTCGATCCGCCTGGTCGGCGCCGCCAACTCGCGACGCCAGCAGATCCGCGCCGAGCACCTGGCCGACCGCGCATTGCGCGAGAAGCTCAAGAATCTCGGCGATCCGCGCAATGACGCGGAGCTGTTGCACGCGCTCGACGCCAACGATGCGCCGGTCAAGGTGATCATTGACGCGACCGCCTGCGGCACGCTGGCCTCGCGGCACGCGGAGTGGCTGGCCCGCGGCTACCACGTGGTGACGGCCAACAAGTCGCTGGCCGGCGGTGATCTCCCGGGCTGGCGCGCCTTGCAGGCGGCGCTGGCGCAGGGCGGCCGCTATGGTGATTCGGCAACGGTGGGCGCGGGCCTGCCGGTGATCTCCACGCTGCGCCGGCTGCGCGGTTGCGGCGACGCGCTGCTCACGCTGGAGGGCGTGTTCTCCGGTTCGCTGTCTTACCTGTTTAACCAGTACGACGGCAGCCAGCCGTTCTCCGCGCTGCTGCGCCGTGCGCGCGAGCTTGGCTACACCGAGCCGGATCCGCGTTGCGACCTTTCGGGCGAGGACGTGGCGCGCAAGCTGCTGATCCTCGCGCGTTGCGCCGGATTTGCCCTGCGTCCCGACGAAGTGGAGGTGGAAAGCCTCGTGCCGGAAAGCCTGCGTGGCGTGGACGTGGAAACCTTCCTCGCACGGCTCGAGGAGCTCGACGAGCCGCTGGCCGCCCGGCACGCCGAGGCGAAGGCGCGCGGTGGTTCGCTGCGCTTTCTGGCCCGCCTCAACCAGCGCGGCCGCGCCCGCGTGGGCCTGGTCGAGGTGCCGGCGGATCATCCGGCCACGCGGCTGTATGGCACCGACAACCAGTTCGCGCTCAGCACCACCCGTTACAACACCCAGCCGCTGGTGATCCAGGGTCCTGGGGCAGGGCCGGAGGTGACGGCGCAGGCGTTGCTCGGAGACGTGCTGGCGCTGGGCTGATCTCCTATGGGGTTGGCGCGCCCGTGGTGCGGCTCGCTCAAAAGAAAAACGCGCGGCTCATCACCGCGCGTTTTTTCATGCAAGCTTGAAGTGCGTTGATCAGTGGTGCGGCGGATTCGCCAGCGCCTCCGCCTCGGCCTGCTCCACCGATGGTGTGCGCCAACCTGACTTGACGCCCCACACGTAGAACACCAGGCCGACCGCGGCGACCACGGCCAGGTCCGAACCGTAGGACAGATAACCCAGGCCGCCGAAATCCGTGCTGCCCAGCCAGGACACCAGGGCCAGCGTGGGCAGGTAGAGGATCAGCCACCAGGCGCCCTTGAGCTGGCGGGCGAAATCGTGCCAGCCGGCCTTGAACTGGAAGTAGAAATACACCGGCAGCGCGACGACCATCAGCAGGATGATCTCGCCGGTGAGCGGCCAGCGCGCCCAATACAGCAGCTCGGTGGCCATGATGAAGGCGACGCCGGCCAGCACCGGCAGGCCCACGATGCGCAGCGGGCGGTGCAGGCTGGGCGCAGTGCGACGCAGCGTCATCGCGCTCACCGGGCCGGTGAGGTAGGAAATGATCGTCGCCACCGAGATCACCGCCGCCAGCGTGCCCCAGCCGCGGAACTTGAACAGGAACAGGTAGGACACGGCGAGGTTGAACCACATGGCCGCGCGCGGCACGCCCCACTTCGGATGCACGCGGCCCAGGAACTTCGGCATGGTGCCGTTGCGCTCCATGCCGTAGATCATGCGGGCGGTGGTGGCGGTATAGGTCATGCCGGTGCCGCTGGGGCTGATGAACGCATCCACGTACAGCAGCATCGCCAGCCAGTGCAGGTTGACGATGATGGCCAGCTCGGCGAACGGCGAGCGGAAATCGATGCCATGCCAGCCGGCCTTGGCCAGCATGTCCGGCGGCACCGAACCGAGGTACGCCACCTGCAGGATCACGTAGACGATGGTGGCCAGCACGATCGAGCCGATCACCGCGAACGGGATGCTCTTGCCTGGGTTGTGCGCTTCGCCGGCCAGGTTCACCGGGCTCTGGAAGCCGTTGAAGCTGAAGACGATGCCGGCGGTGGCCACGGCGGTGAGCACGGCGGCGAAATCGATCGCGTGCGCATCGCCGTGCACGCCCACCGCGAAGTTGCCGCTGTGGAAACCACTGGCGATCAGCGCCAGGCCGGTCGCGGCCGGCACCACCAGCTTGAAGATGGTGATGGTGGTATTGGAGCGGGCGAACAGCTTCACGCTCCAGAAGTTGAGCAGGAAGTAGATCAGCACCAGCACGGCGGCGATGGCCAGTCCCGGCGGGGTCAGTTCGCCATGGCCGTCGGGCAGGTGCATGTACATGTCCTGCGCCCACTGCCACGGCCATGAAGCCATGTACTGCACCGAGGCCTCGGCCTCCACCGGGATCACCGAGACGATCGCGATCCAGTTAGCCCACGCGCCGATGAAGCCCACCAGCGAGCCGTGCGAATAGTGGCTGTAGCGCACCATGCCGCCCGACTCGGGGAACATCGCGCCGAGCTCGGCGTAGGTGATCGCGATCGTCATGATGATCGCGGCGCCCAGCACCCAGGCCCAGACGGCGCCGGGACCCGCCAGGCCGGCCGCGCGCCATGCACCGAACAGCCAGCCGGAGCCGATGATCGAGCCCAGGCCGGTAAGCATGAGGGCGAACGGGCCGACATCGCGGCGGATGGGAGATTGAGACATGCGGGTCCCCAGGTCGTTGGATCGAAAGCCGCCTCCCTGGGCGACACAAGGGGCGGATGATGACAGACCGTTCACCGTGCTGTCAGCCTGTCGGGGCCACGAGGCATGGCGCGGCGCAGCATGCAGGTGCTTGAATCGATGACGGAAACGGTCCATCACGTCGCCCAAATTGGCTGCGCCGGGCGGCGGCGCTAGTATCGAGGTTCCCCGGGAGAGGTGTGCGTGCCATGGTCCGTGCCGCCCAGCTGCTGGCCTTTGCTCTGTCCCTCTTCATCATGGCGGCGCAGGCGTTCGCTCCGCAGGATGCCCAGCGCGCCGACCTGCAGCGACGAGCGGAGGCGGGCGACGCCCAGGCCCAGGTCACGCTCGGTCGCGCACTGCAAGGCGACGCCAAGCCGGAGAACAAGACCGCGGGCGTCGAGTGGTACCGCAAGGCCGCCGTGCAAGGGAGTGCCGAGGGCGCCTGGCTGTTGGGCAGCGCCTACATGGCCGGCGCGGGCATGGCGCGCGACGTGCCCAACGCCATCGAATGGATGCGCAAGAGCGTCACCCTCGATCACAACCCCGACCACATGGCCGTGCTGGCGGTGGCGCTGCTGGCCACGGGCAGTGCGCCGGAGGCTTTGAAGTGGGCGCAGGAGGCCGCGGACAAGGGCGCGCCCAAGGGCATGGAGCTGGTGGCGATGGCGCATCTGTCGGGCGAGATGGGCTTGCCCAAGGACATTGCGGCCGGTGAGCAGTGGCTGCTCAAGGCGGCCCAGAAGGGCGATCCCGATGCCCAGCTCTCGCTCGGACAGTTCTATGTGTCGGGCATGTTCGGGCGGCAGGATCCGGCGGCCGCGGTGCGCTGGCTGCAGGCGGCGGTGGATGGTGGCAGCGCCCGCGCGGCCGGGACCCTCGCGTATTTCCTGATCACCGGCAAGGACGGCGTGCCGGTCGACGCGGCGCGCGGCGTGACGCTGGCGCGCAAGGCCATCGCCAGCAACGACATGCTGGGGCACTACGCGATGGGCGTGGCCTACGTGACCGGCTCGGGCGTGGCGGAAAACCCGGCCGAAGGCTGGTACCAGATTTCGCTCGCGCAGCGCATGGACAGCCAGCAGCAACTCAAGACAGCGGGCGACTATCTGGCAAAGGCGGCGGCAAAGCTGAGCACGACGCAACTGACCGCATTGAAGGCGCGCGTGGATGCCGACGCGGCGAAGGTGGCGACGCCGTCGGGGACGTGAGGGGCGTGATGTTCAGCGCCCTTTAGCTCGTCATCCCAGCGAAAGCTGGACGGAGCGCGAAGCGCGGAGAACGCCCGCAGGGCGGCCCCGAAGGGGCGAGCGCAGCGAGTCATCCAGTGACTTTTAGCGTCTGAGAATCAGAGGCGCTGGACCCCAGCTTTCGCTGGGGTGACGGGTGGGACAGGGCGAGGAACTGTGAAGGCCGCGGCTAGCGCTTTAACAGCGCAGCTCAGCACTCGATCACGTTGACGGCGAGGCCGCCGCGCGAGGTTTCCTTGTACTTGTCCTTCATGTCGCGACCGGTTTCACGCATGGTGGTGATCACCTTGTCGAGCGACACGCGGTGCTTGCCGTCGCTCTTGAGCGCCATGCGGCTGGCGTTGATCGCCTTCACCGAGCCCATCGCGTTGCGTTCGATGCAGGGGATCTGCACGAGGCCGCCGATCGGGTCGCAGGTGAGGCCGAGGTTGTGTTCCATGCCGATCTCGGCGGCGTTCTCCACCTGCAGCACGTTGCCGCCCAGCGCGGCGGTGAGGCCACCGGCAGCCATCGAGCAAGCCACGCCGACTTCGCCTTGGCAGCCGACTTCGGCGCCGGAGATGGAGGCGTTTTCCTTGTAGAGGATGCCGATCGCGCCCGCGGTGAGCAGGAAGTCGACGATGCCACTCTCGTCCGACTTCGGGCAGAAGCGGTGGTAGTAGTGCAGCACGGCCGGCACGATGCCTGCGGCGCCGTTGGTCGGCGCTGTCACCACGCGGCCACCGGCGGCGTTCTCTTCGTTCACCGCCAGCGCGTAGAGGTTCACCCAGTCGAGGATGGTCAGCGGATCCTTGAGCGAGGCTTCGGGCTGGGAGCGCAGGTCCTCGGCCATCTGTGGCGCGCGACGCGCAACCTTGAGTCCGCCGGGCAGCACGCCGGGCGAGCGCAGCCCGCGATTGACGCAATCTTGCATGGCCTTCCAGATGGTGAGCAGGCCGGCGCGCGTTTCCGCCTCACTGCGCCACACCTTCTCGTTCTCCATCATCAGCTGCGCGATGGTGAGGTTGTGCTTGTGGCACAGGTCCAGCATCTGGTCACCGGTGGAGAAGGCGTAAGGCAGCTCGGTGGTGTCGGCGACGATGCGGTCTTCGGCAGCCTCGTCCTGGTTGACCACGAAGCCGCCGCCGACCGAGTAGTAGTCGCGCGTGGCCAGCTCATGGCCTTCGGCGTCATACGCCGTGAAGCGCATGCCGTTGGTGTGGAACGGCAGCTTCTGGCGCTTGTTGAACACCAGGTCGCGCTTCTCGTCGAATTCGATCTCGTGCTTGCCCAGCACGTTCAGCCGATGGGTGGAGCGGATGCGCGCAAGCGTCTCGGGGATATGGTCCGCGTCAACCGTGTCCGGATGCGACCCTTCGAAGCCCAGCAGCACCGCCTTGTCGGTGCCGTGGCCGCGGCCGGTCATCGCCAGCGAGCCGTACAGTTCGGCGCGCACGCGCGCGACGCGATCAAGCACGCCCTTTTCTTCCAGCCAACGCTCGGCAAAACGCGCGGCGGCGCGCATCGGGCCCACGGTGTGCGAAGAGGACGGGCCAATGCCGATCTTGAAGAGGTCGAAAACGCTGACAGCCATGGAAGCACGCAGAGTGGGCGGGGGGACTCTCTATTTTACGCAGGCTGATCCAGCATGCTTGCCGCGCCGCAGCGTCGGTTCAGTGCGGCGGCGTATGGGATCGCAAGGTTTTCGAGGGGGGCTAGCCCCCCATCCGCCTTGAGGGGGCCGCCCCGAGCCGCCTTCCACCACATTCAAGACAGGGCCAACCGCTTCCGCATGCCGATCCACCGCACCTCTGGCGCGGGATCGCGGTGCTGGCGTTGGAAGGTATAGAAATACCATTGACACAAAAATGGTAGTGAGATAACACTGGGAGAGCGGGTACCTAACTCTCCGGGGGGAGAACGTGATGGAACGTCGTCTTTCGCAGTTCAGCCGTCGCTGTATCTGTTCTGCTGTTGCCGCTGTCTTGATGAGCCCGCTGTGCGTCATGGCGCAGCAACCGGATGCGGGGGCATCCAACGCCACACTGAATGCCGATGCCGACAGCAGCCAGTCGGCTGCACCTGTCGCCAGCGGAGACCAAGCCCAGGGCGGACAGACGTCCGCTTCTGCGTCATCGGCCACACAGCTGGGCACGGTCATCGTTACCGCCAACAAGCGCACCGAGCGTCTGCAGGACGTGCCGATGGGCGTGTCGGTGATGGCCGGGCCGCAGCTGGAACGCCAGAACGCCACCAGCTTCTCCGACTACGCCACGCAGATTCCGGGTCTCAACACGATCTCCACTGGCGAGGGCCAGACGCAGCTGGTGCTGCGTGGCGTGACGTCGGGTAGTGGCCAGCCCAACGCGGCTGTCGGCACCTACATCGACGACACGCCGTTCGGGTCGAGCACGGTCTATGCGCTCGGCAGCCTGCTGACGCCGGACATCGATCCTTATGACCTGCAGCGCATCGAAGTGCTGCGCGGCCCGCAGGGAACGCTTTACGGTTCGAACACCCTGGGCGGCCTGCTGAAGTTCGTCACCACGCCGCCGGACACCACGCAGGCCAGCGCTCGCATCGGCGTCGGTTCGAGCACTGTCGATCAGGGCGGCACGGGCTACGCCGCCCACGCCACGGTCAACCTGCCGCTGGTTCCCAACACCCTGGCCCTGCGTGTGAATGTCTACGACCGCAGGGATCCCGGTTACATCGACAACGTCACCACCGGCCAGTCCAACGTCAACCAGGCGGACGTTTCCGGCGCCCGTGCGCAGTTGCTGTGGACGCCTACCGACAAGGTCTCGGTGAACTTCTCCACGCTGGCGCAGAACTTGAGCAGCGATGGCGGCGCCAACAGCGGCGTGGACATCGATCCGAACACGCTCGAGCCGATTTATGGCGACAACAAACAGGCGCGTGCGGCGAGCACGGGCGAGATGAAGCTCAAGTACCGGCTCTACGATCTGGCGGTGAATGCCGACTTCGGCTGGGCCAAGCTGGTCTCCAACACCAGTTACGGCACCCTGGGCCTCAACGAGAACACCGACGTCACCGACGCCTACGGGCCGCTGCTCAATCCGTTGTTCGGACTCGAGAACGGCGGCTACTCGATCCGCCAGCCGGTCAACATGAAGAAGGCCACGCAGGAACTGCGCCTGCAGTCGCCGCAGGAACAGTTGCTGGAGTGGCGCGTCGGCCTGTTCTACACGCATGAACGCAGCACCGATAGCCAGAGCGTGTTGAGCTTCGACGCCAACACCGGCGCACCGATCGCACTGCCGACGCTGGCTGACCTGAGCATTGGCCCGGCGCTGTTCACCGAGTGGGCGGGCTATGGTGACGTGACCTGGCATGCAACCGACAAGCTCAGTGTGCTGGTCGGCGCCCGCTACAGTTACGACAAGACCTCGTACACGCAGAGTGGCACCGGTTTGCTGACCGGTGACAGCCAGTTCAGCACGAACGGCACCGATCGTCCGGTCACCTATCTGCTCAACCCCAGCTACAAATTCAGCGATGACCTGATGGCCTATGTGCGCATCGCTTCCGGCTTCCGTCCCGGCGGCCCGAACGTGGGTGTCCCACCGGGATTGGGCGCGCCGGAGACCTTTGGTCCGGACAAGCTGGTCAGCTACGAGATTGGCCTCAAGTCGTTGATGCTGAATCAGCGCATGAGCGTGGATGTGGACGCGTTCTACATCGACTGGCGCAAGATCCAGCTGGCCGAGACCGCGGGCGGCTTCAGCTTCCTCGGTAACGGCGGCAAGGCGTACAGCAAGGGCCTGGAGGCCAACTGGCGTTACACGCCGGTCGCCGGCCTCACGCTGTGGGCCAATACCACCTACACCCAGGCCGAGCTGGCCGCGGACACGCCGCCGGGTGGCGTGTACGGCAACAAGGGTGACTCGCTGCCTTATGTGCCCAAGTGGAACGTCAACGTGGGCGCCGATTACAACTTCGCGCTGGGTGGTGGCTGGTCCGGCTTCGTCGGCGGCAATTTCAGCTACGTGGGCGAGCGCAAGTCGGACTTCAACACCGTGCCGGCGCCGCAATTCTCGCTGCCCAGCTTCAGCAGCATCGACGTGCACACGGGACTCAACATCGACAAGTGGTCCTTCGGGCTCTACGGCAAGAACCTCGCCAACAAGCGCGGCATCACGGCCATGAGCGGATTGACGCTTGACCCGGTCGCGAGCCCGTTCCAGGCCAACTACCAGACGCCACGCACCTTCGGCGTCGACGCCAGCGTCGAATTCTGAACCAACCCCTGCACCCAACTTTGGAGTGTTGCATGAATCATTTTGTTAAACGGTTGGCCGCGCTGGCCGCTTGCGTCACCGCAAGCGTCGGTCTGGCGCAAACGCCGACCGCTCCTCCGACGCCCACCACCGAGGCCGCGCCGGCGATCAGCCAGGACGCAGGCACGCACGCGCTGACCTCGGAAGACCTGTCCGCGTTCTTCGACGGCATGGTGCCCTTCGCCATGCAGCGCGGCGACATCGCCGGCGGCGTGGTGGTCGTGGTCAAGGATGGCAGCATCCTGTTCTCGCGCGGCTACGGCTATGCCGACCTCTCGGCACGGACGCCGGTCTCGCCGGAGAACACGCTGTTCCGCCCGGGCTCGACCTCGAAGCTGTTCACCTGGACGGCCGTCATGCAGATGGTCGAGCAGGGCAAGATCGACCTCGATCACGACGTCAACGAATACCTGGACTTCAAGATTCCGCCGTTCGAAGGCAAGCCGATCACCATGCGGAACTTGATGACGCATACGGCCGGCTTCGAAGAAGTGGCGCGCGATCTGTTGCCGGCCACCGCCGAGGAAGTCAATCTCGAGCGCTACCTGAAGACCCATCTGCCCACGCGCATCTTCGCGCCGGGTGAGAAGGTGGCCTATTCCAACTACGGCTGCGGCCTGGCCGGCTACATCGTGCAGCGTGTCTCGGGCGAGCGTTTCGAAGACTACATCCAGCGGCATATCTTGCAGCCGCTCACCATGAACCATTCGACCTTCGACCAGCCGCTGCCGCCCGCGCTGGCGCCGCTGATGGCCAAGGGTTACAAGACCGCGTCCGATGGCGTGGCCCAGCCGTTCGAGTTCGTGGATCCGCCGCCGGCCGGCGCGCTCAGTTCCTCGGGCCGCGACATGGCGCAGTTCATGATCGCCCATCTGCAGAACGGTCGCTTTGGCGATACCCGCATCCTGCAGGAGGCCACCGCCAAGCTGATGCACAGCCCGCAGTACACCGCCTCGCCGGGCATGGCGGGCTTTGCCCTCGGCTTCTATCAGGAAGACCGCAACGGCCTGCGCATCATCGGCCATGGCGGCGACACCGAAGTCTTCCACAGCGACCTGCACCTGCTGCTGGACAAGGGCGTCGGCGTCTTCATGTCGTTCAACAGCCTCGGCGTGGAACCGGGCGGCGCCCATACCATCCGTCCGGCGATCTTCTACGCCTTCCTTGATCGTTACTTTCCGGCTCCGCTGAAGGAGCAGCCGGCGATCGCCTCGGCCAAGGCGGATGCGGCGAAGGTGGCGGGCTGGTACGAGTCGAGCCGTCGCAACGAAAGCGCGCTGCGTCCGTTCAACGTGCTGGGCCAGATGCACGTCAATGCAATGCCCGATGGCACCGTGACCATCGCCGCCCTGGCGGACTATGCCGGCAAGCCGTTGCACTGGCGCGAAGTCAGCCCGCTGCATTACGTGGAAGAACACGGCCAGCGCAAGCTCGATTTCGTGGCTGACGCGGATGGCAACATCAAGTACTGGGCGACCGACCATATTTCGCCGGTGTTCGTGTTCGATCGCATTCCGGCCGCCAAGAGCCTGGGTTCGGTCAGCTGGCTGGCGGGTCTCTCGCTGCTGGCCGTGGTCACCGCGCTGCTGTTCTGGCTGCTGGGCTGGTGGGCGCGTCGTCACTACCAGCGCACGCTGGAGCTCGCGCCGGTCCTGCGTCGCACTCGCCTTTACTCACGCGTCGGGGCCCTGTTGTTGCTGGGCGAGATGCTCGGCTGGGTGCTGATGATCGCGGCGATCATGGCCGATGAGGACATCCTGCTGCGCGGCACCGGCACGCCCTGGTTCTACTTCCTGTATGTGCTCGGTGTGGTCGCCATCCTGGGCGCCCTGGCGGTGGTCTGGCACGCGCTGCGCAACTGGCAGCTGGGCTTGCGCAGTCTGTGGGTGCGTGTGGGTGAGACGCTGCTGGCGCTGGCCGCCTTGTACCTGGCCTGGTTCATTCTGGCCTTCGGAATGATCAGCTTCAGCGTTCGCTTCTGAGGCGGGAGAGATTCAATGAACATGCATAAGACAACCTGCGTGACGATGACGGCCTCCATCGAACGCGTCGAGATGACGGCGCCGTTCCGCATCACCGGTTACACGTTCACGCATAACGAGATGCTGGTGGTCCGCCTGGAGTGTGAAGGGAAGGTCGGTGTTGGCGAGGCGCTGGGCGTGTACTACCACCAGGACACGCCAGCCACCATGCTCAAGCAGGTGGAAGCCTTGCGCCCCATCATCGAAGGCGGCGTGTCGCGGCAGCAGTTGCTGACCCTGCTGCCTCCCGGCGGAGCGCGCAATGCCGTCGACAGCGCGCTGTGGGACCTGCAGGCGAAGCTGCAGGGCAAGCCGGTCTGGGAACTGGCGGGCCTGCAGCCGCCCAAGCCGTTGCTGACCACCTTGACGGTCAGCGCGGAAGATCCCGAGGTGATGGCGACGCGCGCGCGTGCTTACACCGAGGCGCGCGCGATCAAGCTGAAGCTGACCGACGACGATCGCAATGCCGAGCGTGTGCGGGCCGTGCGGGCGGCCTGCCCCGACGCGTGGATCATGGTCGACGCCAACCAGGGCTTTACCCCTGATACCTTCAGGGCGCTGCTACCGGCGCTGGTGGAAAGCCGAGTGGCCGTGGTGGAGCAGCCGTTCCCGGTGGGCCAGGAGGCCTGGCTGGATGGACTCGACAGTCCGATCCCGCTGGCGGCCGACGAGAGCGTGCAGGATCACCGCGACCTGCCGAAACTGGTTGGCCGCGTGAAAATCATCAACATCAAGCTGGACAAGTGCGGGGGGCTTACCGAAGGCCTGATCCTGGCGGACAAGGCGCGCGAGCTGGGCTTCGAGCTGATGGTCGGCAACATGGGTGGGACGTCCTGGTCGATGGGGCCGGCCTTCGTGGTCGGCGCCCTTTGCAATGTGGTCGACCTCGACGGTCCGCTGTTCCTGAAGTCTGACCGCTCGCCGGCGGTCAGCTACCAGGACGGGCGGATCTCGTGCCCGGATGCGGTGTGGGGTGGTCCCGCGGGTGTGGGTCCGTAAGTCATGGAGGGAGTGACGTTGCGCATGTCCGAAGTGGGAGTGGGTGCGCGGGTACGGGAGACCAACTGGTTCGGCCATCCGGCTGGACTGAGCATCCTGTTCCTCACCGAAATGTGGGAGATGTTCTCCTTCTTCGGCATGCGCGCGTTGCTGGTCTACTACATGACCATGCACCTGAAGATCGGCCAGGAACACGCCTCGCTGATCTACGGCACGTATGCGGCGTTCGTGTATTTCACGCCGGTGTTCGGCGGCATGGTGGCCGACCGCTGGCTGGGCAAGCGCAACGCCGTGGTGATCGGCGGCGCCACCATGGCGCTGGGCCATTTCATGATGGCGTCGGAGCCGTTGTTCTATCCGGCGCTGGCCACCATCGCGCTGGGCAACGGCCTGTTCCTGCCCAGCCTCGCCAGCCAGATCGAAGGCCTGTACCGGCCCGGCGATCCGCGCAGCAGCAACGCGTACAACATCTATTACATCGGGATCAATCTGGGCGCGTTCCTCGCGCCGCTGGTCTGCGGCACGCTGGGTGAGGCGTTCGGCTGGCACTGGGGCTTCACCGCCGCCGGCATCGGCATGCTGCTGTCACTGGTGATCTACCTGGGCGGCAGCCGATATCTGCCGCAAGAGCCGGCCAGGACGCCGGCGGCGGCGCTCGAGCGGCCGCCGATGGATGGCGCGGTGCTGCAACGGTTTGGTTTCCTGATCACGGTCGCGGCCATCGTCGTGGTGTTCCGTGGCGCCTACGAGCAGGTAGGCAACACCATCGCACTGTGGGCAAGCGATGGCGTCGATCGCCACGTGACGGCGAACTGGGTCATCCCGATGACCTGGTTCCAGTCCCTGGATTCACTGGTCGTTTTCACGGCGACGCCGCTGCTGGTGATGCGCTGGGCGCGCCTTGCCAAGCGCGGCGTCGAAACGCCGTGGCTGCTGAAGATGGCGTTTGGCGCCGCGGTGGTGGCGGCCTCCTATCTGATCCTCGCCGGCGTGGCGGCGTGGTCGGACGCACACGGTACCCGCGCCAGCTGGATGTGGCTGGTGGGCTGGTTCGTCATGATGACGCTGGGCGAGCTCTACATCCTCCCGATCGGACTTGGCCTGTTCGGCCGCATGGCGCCGGAAGGGTTTCGCGCCACCAGCATCGCCACCTGGTTCTTCGCGGGGTTCTTCGGCAACCTGCTGGCGGGTGCGCTGGGCACGCTGTGGAGCGACCTTTCCCACGGATGGTTCTTTGCGCTGATCGGCGTGGTGGCCGGGATCGCCGCGACGCTTTTGTATATCCTAGGTCGCCGGCTGGGCCACGTGGAAACGCGCCACGATGCGAACGCAGCCGTGGTGCTCTCCAGGTAAGCGAGCGACGATGACCAAGGACCTCCAACAAAAGCTGAAAGACCACTGGGAGTCCTTTACTGCATCCGAGCAGAAGATCGCCAGCTATCTGCTGCACAACATGCGGGACGTACCGTTTGAGACCGCCGCATCGTTGAGCAAGCGCGTCGGCGTCAGCCAGATGACAGTCGGGCGTTTCCTGCGCAACCTCGGTTACGAGGGCGTGGGTGACCTGAAGGAAGAGCTGCGGGGAGACGCTTCATGGCGCCATCTCTACAAGGATGTCGAGCGTTCACGCGATCCCGATCCGCTGGCCAGCCACCTGGAGGCGGAAATCCGCGCGCTGACCACCACGCATGCGCTGGCCGGCAGCAGGGAATGGAAGTCGGTGGTGAAGCTGTTGTCGTCGGCTCATCGCGTGACAGTGTCGAGCTTCCACCATGGCACGTTCCTCGGGCTGGGCTTCGCGGCGATGCTGCAGCAGGTTCGCCCGCATGTGTCGTTCAACTCCGGTGTCGACGGCGGCTACATCGACATGCTGCTGGATTCGACCAAACACGACTGCGTCGTGTTGATCGACATGCGGCGCTACTTCAAGCAGTTCCGCGTGCTGGCCGAGGCCGTGGTCGAGCGGGGCATTCCGCTGGTGCTGATCACCGACACCGAGTGCTACTGGGCGCGCGAACTGACGCCGAACGTTTTGATGATCCAGGCCGATCGCGCCTGGCACAGCTTCAGCGCCTACACCAGCCTGTTCAGCCTGCTGACCACGGCGATGGTGCAGGAGGAGAGCGACGTCATGCAGCGCATTGGCGAGATCAACGAGCTGCGCCAGCGCTTCGCCGGTTATGTCGGATCAGGGTCCGGGCGGGAGAAGGACGTCGCAGGCGCCAGCCGCAAGGGCCCCGGCGCGGCGGCATCAAGCAGGAAGGCACGGCGGGGCGGCCCGCGAAAAGCCTGATCGTCGTCTTACCGATTGCCGTTGTGCAGGGCCACTCCAATCCGCGGAGCAAGAGCATGGAGTGGCGCCCTCGCCGGTGAACGCGCACTGAGGTATCGTCCGCCGGCCATGCCGACACGACTCGTGCTTTACCAGCGGGACTACTGCCACCTGTGCGACCAGGCGCTGGCCGTCATGGCCGAAGCCCGCGCGCCCGATTTCGACAGCGTGTGGGTCGACGACGACGAGGCGCTGGAGCTGCGCTACGGCGTGCGCGTGCCGGTGCTGCGGGACAGCCATGACGGGCGCGAGCTGGATTGGCCGTTCGACGCCGAGGCTGTGCGGCGGTTTCTAAGCGAGACTTTGTAGATGCGCACTCAGTGCACATTTGCAGGAACCTTAAAGCAACCTCGCCCTGGCTCGTCATCCCTGCGAAGGCAGGAAGCGCTTCACAACAGCCGAAGGCTGGTCATCCAGAGCCGTTGTTTTTTGGGGTGATTGGACAGGCACTGGATTCCTGCCTTCGCAGGAATGACGATCGCTTGGAACTCGCCCGACGTCGCTTTACTTTGCGGCCAGCACCAGGTGCGCGTTGATCTTCACATCCCCGCCGATCACCGAAGTATCGGCGTAATCGCCCGTACCCACGCCGAAGTCCAGTCGCTTGACCGAGCCGGCCACGTCGAGCGTGGCGCCCGTGCCGACGGGCTTGAAGGTCACGTTGAGGCTCACCGGCTTGGTCACGCCGCGCAGGGTGAGGTTGCCGTCGGCGATCACCTGGGCGCCGTTCTGGCGGAAGCCGGTGGTGACGAAGTGCGCCTTGGGATATTTCGCGACATTGAAGAAGTCCGCGCCGGGCAGGGCGCCGTCACGGTCGCTGTCGCCGGTCTTGACGCTGGCCAGCTCGACTTCGACGTCGAACCTGGAGCTGGCGAGCTTGGCCGCGTCGTACGAGATGGTGGCTGTCCATTGGCCGAAACTGCCATCGAAGGACTGGCCCTGGAAGGTTCCCGTGAAACCGAGCTTGCTGCCGACCGGCTGAAGCGCGTAGTCGGCGGCGCTGGCGATGCCCGGCAGGGCAAGCGTGAGCAGCAGCGGGGCAAGCAGCTTGAGCGGTTTCATCAGCGTTCTCCTTCGGAGCGGGAGTCGGTGCGCAGGCGGCGGAAGGGGAGCATGCGCAGCAGGGTGTTGTCACGGTCGATCAGGTGATGCTTCCAGGCGCCGCCGATGTGCAGCACCAGCACCGCCACGAGGATCCAGAACAGGTTCTCGTGCACGCTGTGCGAGAGGTGCCGCAGATCGTGGTTGGCCGCGCCCAGCGGCGGCAAGTTGAACAGCTTGAAGAATTGCAGCGGCTTGCCGGTGACCGAGTTGAACCACCAGCCGCTGAGCGGAATGGCGGCGATCAGCACATACAGGATCCCGTGCACGGCGTGCGCGGCGAGCTGCTGCCAGCGCGGCGCCGGTTCTTCGGCGGGACGGCGGTCAGCCATGCGCCAGAGCACGCGCAGCAGCAGCAGGGCGAGCACGGTGAGTCCGAGCGACTTGTGCAGCGCCAGCCAGTTGATCTTCTGCATCGGCGAACTGGCCAGATCCATCATCAGGCCGAAGATGCCGTTGCCGATGATCAGCAGGGCCGTGGTCCAGTGAATGAACTTCGCGACCGAGCCCCATTGGCGGTCGTTGCTGCGCAGGCTCATGGCGTCTCCTTATGGGTTTGAACCTTGTTGTCCTGGATGGCTTCCAGCTCCAGCCATACGCTGACGCCGTGGCCGATCGAGTTGGCATTGGCGGTGATGCCGAAGTCGTCGCGATTGAGCGTGGTGGTGGCCGAGAAGCCCACGGCGTTGTGCATTCCGAAGATAGTGCCGCCCATTCGATTGAAGGTGAATGACAGGGCCACGGGGCGCGTGACGCCGCGCAAGGTCAGGTTGCCGTGCAGCACGCCGTGGCTGGCATCCTTGCGCTCCACTGACGTGCTGGTGAAGTGCGCGTAGCGCGATGCGCCTGCGTCGAGGAAGGCCGGCTTGAGCACCGCGGCGTTCCAGTCCGCGTCGCCCATGTCCAGGCTCTGCAGGTCGATGTCCAGCTCAGTGGCCGAGTGGCTCCAATCGTCCGGGTCGAACCGCAGCCAGCCCTGGGCGATATGCAGCCGGCCGAACGGGCGCGAAAAGCCGTTGTGGTCGATGCTGAAAAGAATCTGGCTGTGCTGGGTGTCGTAACGGAAGGTGGACGGCGCGGCGAACGCGGCCAGCGGCAGCGCCATGCTCGCGAGGGTGAACAGAAGCCTGCATGTGACGCGTGGGCTGGGCATGCCGGAAAGTCTGGACGATCCCTCTCGTGTGCGCCAGCCGCCGATGCGGAACGGATTGTTTCCCGGGCAGGGTGCGTGCACGCGGCGTGACGGAGGCCACACCCCGCTCGTTCTGGTCACGTGGCTCTGGCATGATTGATTGTCTTGGGGGAGACCATGCTGCCGTCATTGCTGCTCAGCGCCTTCCTGTTTACCGGCATGCCCGTGGCCTCGGGTGCTGCCGCGCCGGCCG
Organism: Dyella solisilvae; assembly: GCF_003351225.1. GTDB lineage: Bacteria > Pseudomonadota > Gammaproteobacteria > Xanthomonadales > Rhodanobacteraceae > Dyella > Dyella solisilvae. Next base: position 1,390,536 of record NZ_QQSY01000001.1, on the reverse strand, counting down.
CGCAGACGGCGGCCGCGGCGTTGCCGACGCCCCAGTTCCGGCGCTATGGCACGGCGGAAGGCCTGCCCAGCAGCAGCGTGTATACGGTGGTGCAATCGCCCGACGGCACCATGTGGTTCGGCACCAAGGGTGGCATCGCCCGCTACGACGGCGTGGGCTTCACGGTGTTCCGCCACGTGGTGGGCGATCCGCAATCGCTGTTCAACAACGGCATCTCCGCGCTGATGTTCGATCGCGGCGGCCGGTTGTGGGCGGCCGGGCTGGAAGCGGGCCTCAATCGTTATGACGAGCGGTCCAACACCTTCCTTCATTGGGCACACGATCCCAACGACCCGGCGAGCCTGAGCAGTGACAAGGCCTGGTCGATCGCGCAGACCAGCGACGGCTCGATCTGGGTGGGTACTGCCGCGGGCCTGGACCGCCTGCGCATGGATGGACGTGGTTTCGACCACATGGACGTGACCGGGGGCGATCCCTCGGCCCTGGGCACCGTCGGCGCACTGTTCGTCGATGCGCGCGGGCAGCTGTGGGTCGGCAGCGACAATGGCATCTTCCGCCGTGACGACGCCGGCGAGTTCCACCCGATCAAGGCCGAGATCCCCGGGTTGACCCTGGATGCCTGGCGCATCGAAGGGAATGGTGACCAGGTTCGACTTGCCTCCTCGCACGGCCTGTTCACCATCGGGGCCGACGATGTGGCGCGGCAGCTGGGCCGCGGAGAGATACCCGAAGCCAACGTGCTGAGCAGCGCGAGGGATGGGGCGGGGCGGCTTTGGGTGGGCACCCAGCGCGGCCTGTTCCTGCAAAGTGGCCCCGGCAAGCCGATCCTGGCCGTGACCGATCAGCCGGTGCTGCATGGCAACCTGCCGGGCACGTGGGTGTGGCAGATCCAGCCGGACAACGAGGGCGGCCTGTGGATCGCGCTCTTCGACGGCGGCGTCGCCTATCTGGCGCCGGGATGGAGCAGCGTCAGCCGCTTCACCCACATCCCCGACGATGACGACAGCCTGCGCGACTCGGTGGCCTATGCCGTGGCGCGCGGCAGCGACGGCGCGATCTGGGTCGGCGAGCGCAAGGGTCGCGTGGACCGCCTGTGGCCCTCCAGCGGACAGGTAGAGCACGTCTTGTCGGGGCTGCGCGGCGACGTGCTGGGCATGACGGAAGACGCGCAGGGTCGCCTGTGGATCACCGTGCAGGGTGGCCTGTACCGATATGACCACGGCCAGCTCGACCTGGTGCAGGGCAACGCGCAGGGCATGAAGCATCCGCTGGAGGTGGAGCCGGGACCCGACGGCAAGCTGTACGCGCGCACCTTCGGCGAGGGCCTGTTCCGCGTGGACCAGGAGAGTCTGGCGGTGACCCCGGTGCCGTTCGTGCCGGCGCAGGAAAAGGTGCGCTGGGGCAGCCAGATCACGCTGAAGCACGGCACGTTCTGGTACGCGAGCGACGGCGGCCTGATGCGGCTGGCGCGCAACTACGAGCATTTCGAACCGGCACCCGGGGTGAACCAGGACGAGGCGGTTGACGCCTTCGACTTCAGCGCCGATGGCCTCTGGTTGGCGCGGCCCGACGGCCTGGAGCACTACCACTACGCGGGCGACGCCTTGGCGCTGGACCGCAAGGTCGACGCGGCGCGCGGCTGGCCGTCGATCAACGTGGTGGACATTGCGGTGGACCAGCATGGCCGGGTCTGGATCCTGGGGCGCGACGGCCTGTGGCGCTTCGATCCGGCAAGCGGACAATTCCGCCAGCTGGGACTGCAGGATGGCCTGAGCAACGGTGAATTCCTGCGCGGCTTCGCACGCATGCCCGACGGCACGATCTACGCGCCGACCTTGGGTGGCGTGATGGGCTTCAATCCCGACCGCGTCGACGAACACGCCACGCCGCCGCCGGTGTCGGTCACGCGCATCACCGTGTCGCGCGACGGCGTGCTGCAGCACCTGCCGGTGCCGGCTTCCGGCCAACTGTTCCTCGGATGGAAGGACCGCGGTCTCAACGTCGAGGCCCGCGTGTTCTCCTACATCGACCCGGCCGCCAATCACTACCGCTTCCGACTGGAAGGCGTGGACAGCGCCTGGGTCGACACCGCCAGCCGTGGCGAGCGCGATTTCGCCGGCCTGGGCGCCGGCGACTACACGCTTGCCGTGACGGCCGCGGGCGCGGGCGGCGTGTGGGGCAGCCTGACCCAACCGCTGCACATCCATGTGCAGTCGCCGCCGTGGTCCCGCTGGTGGGCGTGGTGCGGCTACGTGCTGATCGTCGTGCTGCTGATGTGGCTGGCGCTGCAGGCATGGCGACGCCGCCTGGCGCAGCGCCATCAGATCCAGCTGGTTGAACAGCGCAGTCGACTGGCCGAGCAGGCCAGCGCGGCCAAGACGCAATTCCTCGCCACCCTCAGCCATGAGATCCGCACGCCGATGACCGGCGTGATGGGCATGGCCGAACTGCTGCTCAGCACCTCGCTGAGTGACACCCAGCGCGGCTATGCCGAGGCCATGCAGCGTTCGGGCGGCATGCTGCTGAAGCTGCTCAACGATGCGCTCGACCTGGCGCGCATTGAAGCGGGCAAGCTGGAGCTGGAAAGCGCGCCGTTCGATCCGCTCGCGCTGGTCAACGACGTGGCGCAGCTCGAGCTGGGCCAGGCGCGCGCCAAGGGCCTGCGCTTCAACGTCGAGGTCATCGGCGAGCTGCCGCACCGCATGGTGGGCGATGCGGTGCGCATCAAGCAGGTGCTGCTCAATCTTGCGAACAACGCGCTGAAGTTCACCGAGCGCGGCAGCGTCACCCTGCGCGCGCAGCGTACCGACGACGGCCTGCGTTTCAGCATCATCGACACCGGTCCCGGTATTCCGGAGGCGAGCCAGGCTCGCCTGTTCCAGCGTTTCGAGCAGGTCACCGGCCCGCAGCGCCGCGCCGGCAGCGGACTGGGCCTGGCCATCTGCCGCGAGCTGGTGGCGATGATGGGCGGCAGCATCGAGCTGGAATCGAAGGTCGCCTTCGGCAGCACGTTCCACGTGCGCCTGCCGCTGGCGGTGGCGCAGGAACCGGCCACCGCCGTGGTCGCGCGCCAGGCCAGCCAGTCGTCACGCCGCCTGCGTGTGCTGCTGGTGGAAGACGATGTGATCGTGGCGGCGGTGATACGCGGCCTGCTCGAACGCGCCGGACAGGAAGTGCGGTACGTCGGCAACGGCCTCGCCGCGCTGGCTGAATTGGCGCAGGCGCGGTGCGACGTGATCCTGCTCGACCTCGACCTGCCTGGCATCGACGGGTTCCAGATCGCGCGGCTGATCCGTCAGCGTGAAGAGCCGGGCCAGCGCATGCCGATCATCGCCATCACGGCGCGCTCCGGTGGTGATGAGGAGACGCGTGCGCGCGAGGCGGGGATGGACGGCTTCCTGCGCAAGCCGCTCACCGGTGAGCAGCTGATGGATGCGATCAACGAACAGCTCGCCGCATCTCCCTCGTTCGCCCACGTAGCGGATATGTAAGAGGGCGTCCCGTGCGCGGCCGGCGTTCACGACGCCGATGCGGGACCGTGAATGCCGGGAAGAAGCGAGGCTGGCGATGCAACGTGGCGCTGCAGGCGCGCGCAGTGCGCCCTTCTGCAGCAATGCCGGCCCTACATGTCGAACTTGTTGACCTCGAAGCCGCGCCGCTTGTACTCGGTCCAGCGCGTGCGCGAACCGTCGCGTTCGGCCGGATCGGCGGCCACCACTTCCAGCACGCGGTCGTAGCGGCCGGGAGCGCAATCTTCACGCAGGTTGATCAGCATCGGACGATCGGCCGTGTCGATGCCGGGCGGCACGATCAACACCGCGGTGAACTGGTCGTCGTCATCGCCCGCCAGCTGGTGCGAGATGAAGCCGTCCGGATCGAACTCCCACAACAGCTCGTCGATCGCCTCGGCCTGCGCGAAGTCGCGAGCCAGCACCATCGTGGGCTGCTGCGCGGCATGAGCACGCTTGGCCAGCTCGCACACCAGTAGCAGTGGCTGTTCGCGGAAGCGCGGCTTGTCGATCAGGTAGAAATCGGCGCGGGGCATAAGGGCGAGGAGTGAGTGGAGAGGAGTGAGAAGCGAGAGAGAGGCGAGTACTGCTTTCTCTCACTTCTCACTGCTGGATCTTATTTGCTGGCCTGATCGATCAGCCACTGCACGAGCAGCGGCACCGGGCGGCCCGTGGCCAGGCCCTTGCGGCCCTCGTCCCACGCGGTGCCGGCGATGTCCAGATGCGCCCAGCGCTGGCCCTCGGTGAAGCGCGCCAGGAAGCAGCCCGCGGTGATCGCGCCGGCGTTCTTGCCGCCGATGTTGGCGACGTCGGCGAAGCCCGATTCCAGCTGCACCTGGTAGTCGTCCCACAACGGCAGGCGCCATGCGCGGTCGAGCGTGTTCTCGCCGGCGGCGATCAGCTCGGCGGCGAGATCGTCGTGCTTGCTCATCAGGCCGCTGGCGTGCTTGCCCAGCGCGATCACGCAGGCGCCGGTGAGCGTGGCCGCATCGATCAGCACCTTCGGCTGGAAGGTCTGCACGGTGTAGGTGAGCGCGTCACACAGGATCAGGCGACCTTCGGCGTCTGTGTTGAGCACTTCGATGGTGAGGCCGGAGAGGCTGGTGAGTACGTCGCTCGGGCGATAGGCATCGCCGTCGGGCATGTTTTCCACGGCCGGCACCACGCACACGAGGTTCACCGGCAGGCCCAGCTTCACCGTGGCGACGAAGCTGCCGAGCATGCCGGCGGCGCCGCCCATGTCGTACTTCATTTCTTCCATGCCCGGGCCGGGCTTGAGGCTGATGCCTCCGGTGTCAAAGGTGATGCCCTTGCCGACGAAGGCGTACGGCTTGTCGCCTTCCGCGCCACCCTTGTATTCAAGGATCACCAGCTTGGGCTTGTTGGCCGAACCACGGCCCACGGCGAGCAGCGAGCCGAAGCCCAGCTCGCCCATCTTCTCGTGGTCGAGCACGTTGCAGCTCACCTTGTCGTGCGCGGCGGCAAACTGTTCGGCCTGGGACGCGATGTAGGCGGGGTTGCAGATGTTGGGCGGCAGGTTGGCGAGTTCGCGGGCAAAGCGCACGCCCCCGGCGATCGCGACGGCCTGGGCCAGCGCAGCCTTCGCCTCGTCGGCGCCGGCAAACGTGATGGCGACCAGCTCCGGCTGCGCGGCCTTTTCGCGCGGCTTGAAGGTGGCGGTGTAGCGGTAGGCCGCGTAGTCCGCGGCGAGCGCCGCGGTGCGCACGCGCCATGCCTGGTCGTGGCCGGGCACGTCGACTTCGGTGAGGAAACACACGGCGCTGTCGATCGGCAGGCGGCCCAGTGTGCGCGCGGCTTCGGTCAGCACCTTCTGGTAGCGTGCACCATCGAAGGTCTTCTGCGTTCCCAGTCCCACCACCAGCACACGCCTGGCCGTCACGCCCTCGGGCGCGAACAGCACGGTCGTGGAGCCGGCCTTGCCAGTGATGTCACCGCTCTCGACCTGGCGCTTGATGGCGCCATGGGCGGCGGTGTCCACACGGGCAGCGGCGCTGGTGAGTACGCCGTTCTCATAGACGCCGACCACCACGCAGGGGGTTTCGACGGTTTCGGGAGCGGCGGAGCCAAGGCTGAACTGGAGAGTCATGTCATGTCCTGCAGAAAGGTCCGGAAAGGCCCGGACAGGCTAGACTTGGGGATTGCCGACCCCCGGACGGGGCGGCGCCAAGCCCTTCATCTTATCGCATGTCGAGAAACAGTCCCCATGAGCGGGGTAAGAGCACGTACACTTGACCGTTGTTTCTCGCCCCGCACGGCCCAGCGCCGGGTGGGTCACTGCGTGCGTGAGGACTGGTTCTGAGCATCCTCGATCGTTATTTCCTGCGTGAGCTGGCCCAGACCGTAGCCGCCACCGCCATCGTGTTGCTGGCCATCATGTCCGGCATCTCGTTTGCGCACGTGCTGCAGCAGGTGGCCAATGGCAGCTTCCCTGCCAGCGTGATGTTCCAGGTGCTGGGCCTGAACATGCTCGACGGCCTCACCACGCTGCTGCCGCTGTCGGCCTTCCTCGGCGTGCTGCTGGCCCTGGGGCGCATGTGGCGCGAAAGCGAGATGCACGTGTTGGCCTCCTCCGGGATGGGGGCATCGGGCCTGCTGCGTCCGATGGGGCTACTCGCGGCGGGCGTGGCCATCATGGTGGGCGCCGTATCGCTGTGGCTGGGCCCGTGGGCGTCGCGCACCTCCGACCAGCTGGTGGCGGCGGCCAATCGTTCGGTGATCGCGGCGGGCCTGGACGCCGGGCGCTTCACCGAGCTGCCGGGCCGCGGCGGCATCATCTTCGTGGATGAACTCAGCCGCGACGGCAGCACGCTGGGCAATACCTTCATCGCCACCGAGCGCACCGGCCACGACAATGTGCCGCACCTCAAGATCGTGACCGGCAAGCATGGGCAGCTGTACCAGGAGACCGACGGCAACGGCCGCTTCCTGGCGCTGTGGAACGGCTGGCAGTACGACATCCCGCTGGGCGCGGACAACTGGCGCAAGATGAAGTACGAGCGCAACGACGCCTCGCTGGACAACGTGCAGTCGGACAACGACGACGAAGATCCCGCGCACTCGCTCGGCACCTTGCAGCTGCTGCGCACCGACACCCCCGACGCGCGCGCGGAATTCGCCTGGCGCACCATCGCCCCGGCGATGACGCTGGTGCTGCTTGCGCTGGCCCTGCCGCTGTCACGCCAGAGTCCACGCGAGCCTCGCTTCGGACGACTGCTGCTGGCCGTGCTCGCGTTCTACCTGTATTACCTGCTGCTGGCGCTGTGCCGCGGCCAGATCATCAAGGGCCACTGGCACCATTCGGGCCCCATGTGGATGGTGACCTTCATCGTGTTCGGCATCGCCGCCCATATGTTCCGCAGCCAGTACGTCGAGCGTAAGCCGCGAAAGGCAGGCGCCTGATGGCCGCCCTGCGCATTCGCCGCGTCGACTGGCTGGTCGGCACCACCGTGCTCGGCTCGATGCTGATGGTGTGGCTGGTGATCACCGGGCTCGACGCCGTGGTCCAGCTCATGCGCCAGCTCGGCAACGTGGGCAAGAACGGCTACACGGTGACCAACGCGATCGTGTACGTGCTGGTGACCTTCCCGCGCCGCCTTTACGAGATGTTCGGCAACGCGGCGCTGATTGGCGGCCTGCTTGGCCTCGGCGGCCTTGCCGCCACCAACGAGCTCACCGCCTTGCGCGCCTGCGGCCTTTCCAAGTTGCGCATCGCCGTCTCGGCGGTGGGCGTGGTGGCCATCCTCATCCTTGGCGTGGTGATCCTGGGCGAAACGGCGGCGCCATGGGGCGACCAGCAGGCCCAGGCCATGCAGCTGCGCTTGCGCTCCAACAACGTTGGCGTCGGCAGTGCTTCCGGCCTGTGGGCGCGCGACGGCGAACGCGTGGTCAACGCCAGGGGCGTTACGGTTCAACGCACCCAGACGCACAATGTCGTCCAGCTGCACGACGTGCGTGTCTTCACGCTGACCCCGGATGGCCAGGTGGCCCGCTTCGACTGGGCGCAGACGGCCGAACACGATGGCCACCAGTGGGTGATGAACAAGGTGCGCAGCACCACGCTTGACGACACCGGCGCCCACAGCAGCACCGTCGCCAGTGAACGCTGGGATTCCAGGCTCAACCCGCAGGTGCTGGAGTTGTCGGTGATCCAGCCGCAGTACCAGCCGATGCGCGACCTGCGGCGCAACATCAGCTACCTGGAGCAGAACGGGCAGAATCCGGGCGCGTACGCCAACGCCTTCTGGGGCCGCGCGCTGTATCCGCTCAATGTGCTGGTGCTGGTGCTGTGCGCGATGCCGTTCTCGTTCGGCACGTTGCGTTCTGGCGGCCTGGGCAAGCGCATGTTCATCGGCATGCTGCTGGCGATTGGCTGGTACTTCCTGCAGAAGGCGATGGTGAGTTTCGGCACCGTGTACGGTGTGCCGCCGCTGCTGGCGAATCTTTTGCCGGCGGTGATCCTCGCATTGGCGGCCTGGTTGTATTTCCGCAAGCACGGGTGATTTTGCTTTTTCTGCCGGTTCGCACGAGTAGAAAAGATTGGGTGGAGGGCGTGATGGAGCCGCCACCCTCAATCCCGGATTGGCGCACTTTGTGCGCGCAATCCTTTCGCCTCAGTCTTTCATCTCGCCATCCCCGCGAGGCGTTTTTCAACAGCCGCGGGTGGGTTAAGTGGGACGGTGTGCGAAGCGAGGAGAACTCCCGCAGGGTCATCCTCACGCTCCCAGACTCGTCATCCCAGCGAAGGCTGGGATCCAGTGACTTGGCTCTTGGCTTCCCCTGAGGCGCCCCGCCAGCTTGCCGCCTACGCGGCGGGCGTTTCGATCGTCTGCCGACGCTCGAGTCACTTTTCTTTTGCTGGCCCAAAAGAAAAGTAACCCAAAGAAAATGGCCTTAAGGGCTCGTAGCAATATGCGGAATACAAGCCCGGGCGACTGTAGCTAGTCGGATCGGTGACGTGGTACCTCGCGGACTGCGGCTACCCCGCAACGCGCCATCGCCCTGAGGGTGCGCAGCACTGCATGTAATACAAGACCGGACGACTGCGGCAAGCCGAATTCGTCGCGTGGTACCTCACGGACAGCGGCTACACCGCGGGGCGGCGTTGTACTGAGGGCTTAAAACAATATGCCTCGCCGATTCGCTTTTCGCTCCCTCTCCCCTCCGGGGAGAGGGTTGGGTGAGGGGCGGGTGCTCGCGATGACATCTCCTATCTCTTAGCTACTCCTCTGTCACTTCCGCATCCGGCGCAAACTTTCCATCTTCCGCGAGACGCGCAAACAATCCGCCTTCGGCTATCAGTTCGTCGAACTTCCCCTGTTCCACCAATCGCCCCTGGTCCAGCACCAGGATCAGGTCGGCGTGGCGCACGGTGGAGAGACGGTGGGCGATCACGAAGGTGGTGCGTCCCTCAGTGAGTCGATCCAGCGCGCGCTGAATGCGTGCTTCGGTGGCGTTGTCGAGTGCGCTGGTGGCTTCGTCGAGGATCAGGATCGGCGCGTCCTTGAGCATCGCGCGGGCGATGGCCAGGCGCTGGCGTTCGCCGCCGGATAGGGAGCGGCCACGCTCGGCCACCATGGTCTCCAGACCTTCCGGCTTGCGCGCGATGAAGGCCGCGGCCTCGGCGGAGGCGACCGCCTTCTCGATCTCGGTAAGGTCGGCATCGGGCTTGCCTATGCGCAGGTTGTCCAGGATCGACCGGTAGAACATGCCCGGATCCTGGAACACCACGCCGATGTTCTGTCGCAGCGATTCCAGCGTCACTTCGCGCACGTCGTGGTCGTCGACAGTGACGCGGCCGGCGCTGGGGTCGTAGGCGCGATAGAGCAGGCTGAGCGCGGTGCTCTTGCCGGCGCCGGTGGGCCCCACCAGCGCGATGGTGCTGCCAGGCTCCGCGCGAAAGCTCAGGTCGTGCAGCGCTGGCTGTACCGGGTCGTAGCCGAAGCTGACCTGCTCGAACACCACCTCGCCACGCAGACGCGGCAACACGATGGCGCCAGGGCGGTCCTCAATCTCGGGCTTGCGATCCAGCACGGTGAAGAAATCGCGCAGCGACTGCGACTGGAAGAACAGGTTGGAGAGAAAGGTGGCGAACTGCTCAAGCCTGCCGATCAGCAGCATCGAGAAACCCACGAAGCTGACAATGCCGCCCACGCTGATCTCGCCCCGCGCGTGCAACGTCGCGCCCACGGCGAAGATCGCCACAATGGTGAGCGTGCTGGCCGCGCGGTTGAGCACCGAGAGGATCGCCCAGCCGCGCAGCACCGGATATTGCGCATCGAGCGTGCGCGTCATCATCTCCCGCAGGGCGCGCGACTCGGCCGCAAGCCGGGTGAAGCTCTGCACCACGGTCACGTTGCCGAACACGTCGCCGGCGCGGGTAGCGATCTCGTGATGGAGTTCTTCCACCTCGCCTTGCGCCTTGTGCGTGCGTTGCACGGCCACCGCGTTGAATACGGAGAAGCACAGCAGCAGGGCGATCATCAGCAGCGCCAGCTTCCAGTTGAGCCACAGCGCCACCGGTACCATCACCAGGATCGACAGCAGCGTCGCCAGGTGCTCGCGAAAAAAGCTCAACCACAGGTTGAACAGGTTGCCCACGCCGACGTTCATGATGCGCGACAGGCGGCCCGTGTGATATTCGCCGTGGAAGGACAGCGGCATCGATGCAGCGTGTTCGAAGAACACCGCGATGGCGGCAAGTCGGCGTCGATGCGCCAGGCGATCGGCATGCAGCGACACCCACACGTTGGCCAGCACGCCGGCGAAGCCGACGCCGGCCCACAGCGCGATCAGTCGCGGCGCCTTGCCGGGGCTGCCGGCGAGCGCGTCCACGACCTTGCCGAACAACAGCGGCTCCAGGAAGAACACGCCGGCGAGCGCAAGGTTGGCCAGCGCCAGGGTGGTCGCAAGCCTCTGCTCCGGGGCGAGCAGGGCAATGACGCGCAGGTACAGACGCAGGAACGACATGGCGACGACATCCTTGCGTTGGGTTCACCGTGAAGCGCGGACCGGCGCCTGGCAGCCTAGCGGAATCGCCGCGGCGACGGCGTGTTAGCGAGGCCGCTTGCCCTTGAAACCCAACTTGTCACGCAACGCTTCATCAAGCACCTGTTCAAAGGCCTTGAGGAGCTGGGCGCAATCTTCGGCGCTCGCGCCAGTGCGATGAACCATTTCCGCGACGACATGGGAATGATTGTGTCGCTGGCCCGTGAAGGCGCCGGTGAGCGCGTCACCGCAGGTGGCTTCGAAAGCCTTCAGGGCGGCCTCGCACAGGGCCGGCGGAAGCCCCGTCCTGGTGGCGACTTGCCTGATGACGTCGGTCTTGTTCACGTGCAGGTCCCTCCGATGGACGTTGTGCGGCGAGCCTGGTCACCTGTGGTCCGCGTGGCCTTGACGTGCCCATGCTTGCCTCGTCGATGGCAAATGCTCAAGCTGGTTGCCTTTACTGGAACGAGTAACCGCCGTGGAACCGATCGACCTGCGCAGTGACACCGTGACCCGCCCGACCGCCGCCATGCGCGCGGCGATGATCGATGCCCCCGTGGGCGACGACGTGTACGGCGAGGATCCCACCGTTAACGCGCTGCAGCGCCGCCTGGCCGACGACCTCGGCTTCGAGGCCGCGCTGTTCGTACCCACCGGAACGCAGTCGAACCTGCTGGCGCTGATGGCGCATTGCGAACGTGGCGACGAGTATCTGGTGGGCGCCGACGCGCACACGTACAAGTTCGAGGGCGGCGGCGCCGCGGTGCTCGGCTCGATCCAGCCGCAGCCGATCCCGCACGACGTCGACGGCACGCTGCCGCTGGACAAGGTGGCCGCCGCGATCAAGCCGGTCGACCCGCACTTCGCGCGAACCCGCCTGCTGGCGCTGGAGAACACCTGGCATGGGCGCGTGCTGCCGCTGGACTACCTGAAAGCCGCACATGACTTCGCCCGCGAGCGCGGCCTGGGCCTGCATCTGGACGGCGCGCGCCTGTTCAATGCGGCGGTGGCGGGCGGCGTGCCGGCGCGCACGATCACGCAGCACTTCGACAGCGTGTCGGTGTGCCTTTCCAAGGGTCTGGGAGCGCCGGTCGGATCCGTGCTGGTCGGCTCCGCCGGGCTGATCGACAAGGCGCGCCGCTGGCGCAAGGTGGCCGGTGGCGGCTGGCGCCAGGCGGGCCTGCTGGCGGCGGCGGCTCAGTACGCGCTGGATCACCACGTCGCCCGCCTGGCCGACGATCACGCGCGCGCGGTGACGCTGGCGGCGGGCCTGGGCGAGATTCCGGGCGTCAAGCTGCTGGGTCAGTTCACCAACATGGTGTTCATCGACGTGCCGGCGGAGCGGCTGCGTGAACTGGACGTCCATTTGCGGGAAGCCGGCGTGCGCATCAGCATCGGTTATCTGCCGACCCTGCGCCTGGTCACCCACCTGGATGTGGACGATGAGGGTGTCGCGCGCACCATCGCGGCGTTCCGCAGCTTCTTCGCAGGCGCCTGAACATTCGCGACAGCTGCAGGAGCGCGCTGCGCGCTCCTGCAGGGCGGCGAGGCTTATTTCGCGACCTGGCCGAACTGGCGGATGAAGTCGCGCACCTGCGGGTAGACCGATTCGCGCCAGCGGCGGCCGCTGAAGGTGCCGTAGTGCCCGGCGCCTTCGACCACGCGATGGGCGCGGCGGTCGGCGGGGATGCCGCTGCACAGGTCGTGCGCCGCCTCGGTCTGGCCAATGCCGGCGATGTCGTCCAGCTCGCCCTCGATGGTGAACAGCGCGGTGGAGGTGATGGCCTCCGGTCGCACGCGCTCGCCCTTCACATCCCACAGGCCGCGTGGCAGCAGGAACTGCTGGAACACGGTGGAGATGGTGTCCAGGTAGTACTCGGCGGGCATGTCGAGCACGGCGTTGTACTCGTCGTAGAACTTGCGGTGCGCCTCGGCGTCGTCCTGGTCGCCGCGCAGCAGGTTCTCGTAGAAATCCCAGTGCGAGTTCAGGTGGCGGCCGGGGTTCATCGCAATGAAGCCCGCGTGCTGCAGGAAGCCCGGATAGACCTCGCGCCCGCTGCCCGGATAGTTCGCCGGCACCGTGTGGATCACGTTGCCCTTGAACCAGCTCAACGGGCGGGTGGTGGCCAGGTTGTTGACGCCGGTGGGGTTGCTGCGCGGCTCGATCGGGCCGCCCATCATGGTCATGGTGAGCGGGGTCTGCTCGCCGCGGGCGGCCATCAGCGACACCGCGGCCAGTACCGGCACGGTCGGCTGGCACACCGAGATCACATGCAGGCGTTCGGCGCCGATGTGGCGGATGAATTCCTCGATATAGGCGACGTAGTCGTCGAGATGGAACGGGCCTTCGCTGGTCGGCACCATGCGCGCGTCGACCCAGTCGGTGATGAACACTTTGTGGTCATGCAGCAGGGTGCGCACCGTATCGCGCAGCAACGTGGCGTGGTGGCCGGACAGCGGGGCCACCACCAGCACCACCGGGTCGTTCTTCAGCTTCTCGATGACCACCGGATCGTCGCTGAAGCGCTTGAACCGGCGCAGCTGGCAAAACGGCTTCTCCAGCACCACTCGCTCGATCACCGCGATCTCCTGCCCATGGGCATTGACCTGGGACAGGTTGAAGGAGGGCTTCTCGTACTCCTTGCCGAGCCGGTGCAGCAGCTCGTAGCCGGCCGCCAGTCGCGGCGCCCCCGGCAGGTGCGAGAGCGGGCTGGTGAGGTCGCTGAACATCTTGGCGCTGGCTTCGGCGTAATGGCTGAGCGGGCCTAGGATGGCGCGCTGCCACTCATGGATCTGATAAAGCATGGGGCTGAACCCGGCGTCGGAAAGGCGACATCTTACCCGGTTTGGCGTCGCCGTGTTGCGCCGCCGCATCGTCTCAAGCCTGTTGAATCAGTCGCTTAGGTGCGCCGGCAGAGCAGCAGTAGCGCACTTGCACGCGGGGCCGACACCAGGCCGGGACGCCAGCGCAGGGGACGCTGCAAGCGCAGTTCCCATGGCGTCAGCACCCGGTTGTACCACCACAGGGCGCGCTCCCCACGATGCTGGAGGCACTCCCTGCCGAGGGTCGCCAGGCTGCGCGACACGGACGGCTGGTCGTACACCGTGCTTTGTTCGACGACCCAGCCATGGGCGGCCAGGCGAGCCGTGATCTGGCCGGGTTCGACCCGGCGGTCGTGGCCGTCGGACTCGCCGAGGCCGGTCGAGGACCCCGCGCGTACCGGTACGGACAACAACAGGCGTGCATCCGGCGCCGCGACGCGGGAAAGCTCGTGCAGGGCCTGCTCGCGGTCCGCCATGTGCTCAAGGATGTCGAGCGCGCAGATCAGGTCGAAACTGGCGTCGGGGCAGGGCAGCGCGCTGAGCGTGCCGCAGGCGGCGCTGGCGCCCCAGGAGCGCAGGCTGGCGAGGGCCACGCGGCTCACATCGATGAAATACGTGCCGTCGAGCGGCAGGCGTGGTCGCAGGCCCGGGGCCACCTCCAGCCGGCGCGGCAGCGCCATGGCGAGTTCGCGCACCATCGGCCAGGTGTTGAAGCGGCTCGGATCGACCAGTTTGCCACCGGCCCACTCCCATGCGCGCTCCCCGCCGTTCGAGCGGGTCACGTTGGCGGCGGTGGGGCGGGAAAGGGCAATCGTGGGCATCGCCACAATCTTGCCCAGACATACTTACATGAACGTGAAGGCCTAGCCGATCCTGCGCAATTCAGTGCGCGCGATCACATCCTGCAGCGCCCGCCGGCGTGGATCGAACGCCGCCAGGCCGAAATAGAGGGCCCAGGCGATGGCGACCGCCCACAGTGCGGCAGCGACCCCGAACCAGGGGGCCAGGCCAAGCAGCAGCAGCGGCGCGGCAGCCACCAGGACGCGCAACACGGCCTGCCCCAGTGTGAGTCGACGACCATCGGAACCGGTCACCCGGATGCGCCACGGTCGCATGCCCAGCGTTTGCCCGCCGCGCAGCCAGGACAGCACGAAGTAGGTCGACACGGCCAGTCCCTGCAACGGCTGGTACCACCATGCGATGTGCGCATGGTCGCCGCCGCTGACCACGTTGCCGCCGGTGATTCGCTGGCAGATGTAACCCACCACCATCACGATGGCGAGCACGGCGAGCAGGTCGTAGAGCAGGGCGAGCAGCCGGCGCCACAGTGGGCAGGCGACGGTGGAGACGGAGCTGTCGTTCATCACGGTACGAGCATTCGGTGTAAGAGGGTGCTTGCGCCCCATGGGCGCGCGCGGCGAGCATCGCATGCATGCAGCAAGCCACTCCAAGTATCACCGAAGCAGACCGTCGCAGCATTGACGCCTTTATCGAGCGGGTGTGGTCCGAGGACGGGCTATCCGACAAGACGCTCGACGCCTATCGCCGTGACCTCGAAGGCCTGGCGCGCTGGCTTGGCGCGCAAGGCTTGAGCCTGCGCAGCGCGCAGCGCCAGCACCTGTCCGCCTATCACGGCAGCCAGCCGGTGGCGGTGCGCTCGCTGGCGCGGCGACAGTCGTCGTTCCGGCGCTATTACGCCCACCTGGCGCACACCGAGCCTGGTTTCGACGATCCGACCCTGCTGATCGAGCGCCCCAAGACGCCGCGCAGCCTGCCCAAGGCGCTCGCGGAAAAGGAGATCGAGGGTCTGCTGGATGCGCCCGATAGCGGCACCATGCTGGGCTTGCGCGATCGCGCCATGCTGGAGCTGATGTATGCCTCGGGCCTGCGCGTCTCGGAGCTGGTGGAACTCCCGCTGGCCTCGCTGAACCTTCGTCAGGGCGTGGTGCGCGTGACTGGCAAGGGTGGCAAGGACCGGCTGGTTCCGATCGGCGAGGTCGCCGCCGAGCGCATCGAGGCCTACCTGGCCGCGGCGCGGCCGGCGCTGGCCAAGGGACGCCAGCCCATCGCGCTGTTCCTCAGCAACCGCGGGGAGGGCATGACGCGCCAGATGTTCTGGACGCTGGTGAAGCGCTACGCGCTCAACGTGGGTATCGTGCCCAAGCGCATCTCGCCGCACGTCCTGCGGCATTCCTTTGCCACCCACCTGCTCAACCATGGCGCCGACCTGCGCGCCCTGCAGATGCTGTTGGGCCACAGCGCACTGAGCACGACGCAGATTTATACGCTGGTGGCGAAGGAGGGCCTCAAGCGCCTTCATGCGCAGCACCATCCGCGCGGTTAAGTCGCTGCAAAGTCTCAGAAACCCTTAACCCGCCTGTGCGAGAATGCGCTATCCCCAGCCTTCCGCTTGCGGAAGTGACTACCCCGAGGTTCGTGATGTTCAAGAAATGGTTGCTGGCCCTGTGCGTCAGCGGGTTCGCCCTCAACGTCTGCGCGGCGCCGGACGGGTCGGGCAGCGCCACCGCGAATGCCCCCGCCAACGCCAACGCCACCGCAGTTGCTAGCGCCACCGGGTCGGAGGCCTCCGTGCGCAAGGCCATCCTGTCGCTGGCCCCGGACGCGACCATCGCCTCCATCCAGGCCTCGCCGATTCCGGGCTTCTACCAGGTGATCACGGACGGCCAGCTGGTCTACGTGAGCGCCGATGGCAAGTTCCTGCTCAACGGCGACCTGATCGACGTGGCCAGGAAAAAGAACATCAGCAACGATGGCTGGGCAAGTTTCCGCAAGGCGGAGCTGGCCAAGGTGCCCGCGTCCGACCGCATCGTGTTCGCGCCGGCCAACCCGCGCTATCGCGTCACCGTGTTCACCGATGTCAACTGCGCCTACTGTCGTGCGCTGCACGAGCACGTTGCCGAGTTCAACAAGGCCGGCATCGCGCTGGAATACGTGGCCTGGCCGCGCGACGGCGTCACCAATCCAGCCGGGCGCAATACCGAGACCTACAACGAGATGGTGTCGGTCTGGTGCGCATCCAATCGCAACGCGGCGTTCACCGCGGCCAAGGAGGGGCATATGCCCAAGTCGGCCACCTGCGCCAACCCGGTCAAGCAGCAGTTCGATCTCGGCGTGAAGCTGGGCATCACCGGCACGCCGACCATCATTGCGTCGGACGGCACGATGCTGGGCGGGTACATCACGCCGGAGGAGATGCTGCGCTTGCTGAGCAAGGGCAGCTGAGGCCCGTCGCCGCACCCCATAAAAAAAGGCCGGATCTGATCCGGCCTTTTTTTGTCAGTCGATGCCGAGCTTCTTGAGCTTGTAGCGCAGCGCGCGGAAGGTGATGCCCAGCTTCTTGGCGGCTGCGGTCTTGTTGTAGCGCGACTCTTCCAGCGCCTTGATGATGGCGGTGCGCTCGAGGTTGCTGATGTAGTCGTCCAGGCCGCCATTGGCGTTGGGAGCCTGCATGGGCGCCGGCGCCGCCGCGGCTGCTGGCGCCACGCCGGCGGCGACCGCCATCGCCGGCTCGGCGACGCGTGGCGTGCGTTGCGGCAGCATCAGGTCGCTCACGTCGATCTGGTCGCCATCGCACATGGCCATGGCGCGCTCGAGGATGTTCTCCAGCTCGCGCACATTGCCCGGGAAATCGTAGGCCTCCAGCGCCTGCTGGGCGACCGGCAACAAGCGGCCAGGCGCGCCGCCACTCTTGGCGGCCAGCTGGCGCAGCACGAAGGTGGCCAGCAGCGGCACGTCGCCACGGCGCTCGCGCAGCGGCGGCACGCGCAGCTCGATGACGTTGATGCGGTAGAACAGGTCCTGGCGGAACTGGCCCTGCTCGACCAGCGCGGCGAGATTCTTGTGCGTGGCCGACAGGATGCGCACGTCCACCGGCACTTCCTCGCGGGCGCCGATCGGGCGCACGGCCTTCTCCTGGATCGCGCGCAGCAGCTTCACCTGCATGTGCAGCGGAAGCTCAGCCACTTCGTCGAGGAACAACGTGCCGCCGTGGGCCGCCTGGAACAGGCCTTCCTTGTCACCCACGGCGCCGGTGAAGCTGCCCTTGCGATGGCCGAAGAACTCGCTCTCCATCAGCTCCGACGGAATGGCGCCGCAGTTGACCGGCACGAACGGGCCGGTGGCGCGGGGGCCCTGCTCGTGGATCAGTCGCGCCACCAGCTCCTTGCCCACGCCCGACTCGCCGGCGATGTACACCGGAGCCTGGTTGCGGGCGAGCTTGCCGATGGTGGAACGCACCTGCTGCATGGCGGCGGATTCGCCAATCAGGCGCTCGTTGCCATCGGGCTTGGCGGCGGCCTGGCCAGTGCGCTTCTCTTCGGCCAGGCGCAACGCAGTGCGCACCAGGCGGCGCAGCATCTGGATGTCGACCGGCTTGGAGACGAAATCGAAGGCGCCCGCCTTGAGCGCGTTCACCGCGGCGTCGACGTTGCCGTAGGCGGTGATCATCGCCACCGGCGTGTCCGGGTGCTCCGCCGCGATCAGCTCGACCAGTTCATGGCCGGTGCCGTCGGGCAGGCGCATGTCGGTGAAGCAAAGATCGTAGTGACGTTCGGCCAGTGCACGTCGCGCTTCAGTCACCGTACCCACTGCATCGACCAGCAAGTCCATGCGCCCGAGGGTGATGGTGAGGAGTTCGCGGATGTCGCGTTCGTCGTCGATGACCAGGACGGTCTGTTGGCTCATGTCGTCACGGGGGGCTGGTGGCGTCGCTAGGATAACCGTCCGCTCCGCTACCGGCAAAGTCCGCCGGGCAAAGTCCGTCGCAGGACATTGCGGGCGTGGGCCGGAGAATTCCGCGCAGATTCAACCTGCGGCAGCCGCATCGCCGGTGGTCCGGCCCGCCCGCGCCGGGGTGAGCACCAGCCGGAAACAACTGCCGCCGCCCGCCACTCGCACGTATTCGAGCGAGGCCTGGTTCGCCTCGCTCATCTGGCGGGCGAGGTAGAGGCCAAGGCCGGTGCCGTACTCGTGGGTGGTGTAGAACGGTTCGAAAATCTGCGCAGCCACCTTGGGCGCGATGCCGGGGCCGCGGTCGATCACCTCGAGGATCGGCGCGCCATGCTCGCCGTGTCGCGCCACCACCATCACGCGGGCCGATTCGCCGGGCATGCGGCCGTAGCGCAGCGCGTTCTGCACAAGGTTCCACACCACCTGCTGCAACTGCTGCGGGTCGGCCAGGGCGGCCACCGGCGTGCTGGCCTGGATCACCCGCAGCGAGTCCTCGCCCAGGTCGTTGCCCTGGCGGTACTCCTCCACGAACTGGTTGGCCCACATGCCGAGGTCCAGCGTCTCCGGGCGCGAGCGCTCGCGCCGCGACAGCTGAAGAATGTTCTCGATGATCTCGTTCAGCCGCACGCAGTGGTTGTTGATGATCTCCACCATGCGCTGATCGGTCGGCGGCAGGTCCTCCGACTCGGCCAGCAGCTGAGCGGAGTAGCGGATCGCCGCCAGCGGGTTGCGGATTTCGTGGGCGATCGAGGCGGACAGGCGCCCCAGCGAACTGAGCGTGAGCTCCTCGGCGCGGCGCGACACCAGCGAGGTGTCGTCCAGGAAGATCAGCACGTGGGAGTCGTCGTTCGGCGCGAGTCGGCTGAAGCGCGGCACCACCTCGGGCACGCCGTCGGCCAACTGGGTGGCCGACTCGTCGAGCTTGCCCGACGTCATCCAGTGGTACAGGCGCCGCGACAGCTCCGGCGCCAGCCGCCCCAGGTCGCGCTGGTCGGCGGCCGGGTTGCCCAGCAGCATCCAGGCCGACTCGTTCATCTGGTGGATGCGGTTGGCGTCGTCCACCAGCATCACGCCGGTCTTCATGCGGCGAATGATCAGCTCGTTGACCTGGGCCAGATTGGCCAGGTCAACGCCGCGCTGTTCGGCCAGCGCCTCGCTCGCGCGGATCTGCCGGCTGAGCACGTAGCACAGCACGGTGATGGAGAAATAGGCCAGGCCGAACAGGCTCGATTCCAGCAGCTCGCGATCCATGCCGATGTCGCCGTGCTGGATCTCGAACACCGAATGGCCGAGCACGCCCAGGGTGGCCAGCGCGGCGAAGAAGCAGGACAGCCGCAGCGGCAGGATCAGCGCGCCGGCGGCCAGGTTCACCGCCAGCATCATGGCGATGCCGATGCGCGCATCGTGCATGGTGGCGATCGCCAGCACCGCCGCCACGATGTCCACCGTCAGCGCGCCGGACACCGTCCAGCGGATGTGGCCGCTCGAGCGCCGGGTCAGCGACAGCAGGCCCAGGGCGAACAGCAGGAACATCACCGCCATGCCACGGGCGAGGCCGACATCCGCCAGCTTGGGCCAGCCCAGGGTGCTCGGGCTCAGCGACAGGCCGACGTAAACCAGCGCCTGGGCCAGCCGGAAGCAGTTGAGGAACAGAAGCTCGTGGCGCGCCGCTTCAGGTGCGGGGCGGGCGCTGGGGTACGCGGGCTGCACGGTGCTGGACACCTGGCTGGGCACTCTTGAGTGGGCTGACCGGCTGGTCCCGGCCAGTATAGACGCGCCCTTCACACGCCGTGGCGGGGTCCCTCGAAAGGCCTGGGCGGGGCCCCCGTCAGGGCCGCCCCTTTCCATCAGGGGCCGCTTCCGCGAAAATAGTTGGCCGTATTGCGCGGTTTTCGTCATGTCGACAGGCAGGCGGCGGCGCACTGCATCCGGCAGCGCAACCCGCCGTCGTTCCCCTGACCGCCCCGGGCCCCACAACCCGTCGCGGCCGCCATGTTTCCCCGTACTCTCGAGGTATCCATGAATTTCCACGAGTACCAGGCCAAAGAACTGTTCGCGAAGTACGGCATTGCCGTGCCCCCGGGCAAGGTCGCCAACTCTCCCGATGCCGCTGTCGATGCCGCCAAGCACCTTGGTGGTTCGCAGTGGATGGTCAAGGCTCAGATCCACGCAGGCGGCCGCGGCAAGGCCGGCGGCGTCAAGTTCTGCAAGAGCCTCGACGACGTGCGCGCAGCTGCCAAGGGCATGCTGGGCACCAACATGGAGACTTACCAGTCCGCCGGCCGCGCGCTGCCGGTGAACCTGGTGCTGGTCACCGACGCGACCAACATCGCCAAGGAACTCTATCTGTCGATCCTGACGGACCGTGATTCCAAGTCGATCTCGTTCATCGCCTCCAAGCACGGCGGCGTGGACATCGAGCAGGTCGCCAAGGACACCCCGGAAGACATCCACACCATCGTGGTGGACTTCGTGGAAGGCCTGCAGCCGTACCAGTGCCGCCAGCTCGGCTTCGCCATGGACCTCAATGCGAAGCAGGTCGGCCAGCTGACCAAGATCATGCTGGGCCTGTACAAGCTGTTCAACGAGAAGGACCTGTCCCTGGTCGAGCTGAATCCGCTCGCCATCCTCGAGGACGGCAACCTCGCCGCGCTCGACGGCAAGGTCAACTCCGACGACAACGCCGAGTTCCGTCATCCGGACCTGGCCGCCATGCGCGACCTGACCCAGGAAGACCAGGCTGAAGCGGCTGCCGTGCAGCACAACCTGAACTACGTGACCATGGACGGCTCCATCGGCTGCATGGTCAACGGCGCAGGCCTGGCCATGGCCACCATGGACGTGATCCAGCTGGCAGGCGGCGAGCCGGCCAACTTCCTCGACGTCGGCGGCGGCGCCACCAAGGAACGCGTCACCGAGGCGTTCAAGCTCATCCTTTCCTCCGACAAGGTGAAGGCCATCCTGGTCAACATCTTCGGCGGCATCGTGCGTTGCGACCTGATCGCCGAAGGCATCATCGCGGCCGTGAAGGAAGTGGGTCTGAAGATCCCCGTCGTGGTGCGCCTGCAGGGCACCAATGTGGAGCTGGGTCGCGAACTGCTGGCCAACTCCGGCCTGGCTATCACGCCGGCCAACGATCTCAACGATGCGGCGCAGAAAGCCGTGGCTGCGGCCAAGGCCTGAGGAGCAACTGAACCATGAGCGTTCTCGTCAACAAGAACACCAAGGTCCTCGTGCAGGGCTTCACCGGCCAGCAGGGCACCTTCCACGCGCAGCAGGCGCTGGATTACGGCACCAAGGTCGTCGGCGGCGTGACCCCGGGCAAGGGCGGCACCGAGCACATCGGCCTGCCGGTCTTCAACTCGGTCTCCGAGGCCGTCGATGAGACCGGCGCTGATGCGTCCGTCATCTTCGTGCCGCCGCCGTTCGCGGCCGACTCGATCCTCGAAGCCATCGACGCCGGCATCAAGGTCATCGTGGCGATCACCGAGGGCATCCCGGTGCTGGACATGCTGCGCGTGAAGAACGTGCTGGCCCAGCATCCGGAAATCGTGCTGATCGGGCCGAACTGCCCCGGCATCATCACCCCGGGCGAGTGCAAGATCGGCATCATGCCGGGTCACATCCACACGCCGGGCAAGGTCGGCATCGTGTCGCGCTCCGGCACCCTGACGTACGAGTCGGTGTTCCAGACCACCAACGAAGGCCTGGGCCAGTCCACCGTGATCGGCATCGGCGGCGATCCGATCAACGGCCTGAGCTTCATCGACTGCCTGAAGATGTTCCAGGACGATCCGCAGACCGAAGGCATCATCATGGTGGGCGAAATCGGCGGCAGCGCTGAAGAAGACGCCGCCGAGTTCATCGGCGAGTACGTCACCAAGCCGGTGGTGTCCTTCATCGCAGGCGCCTCGGCTCCTCCGGGCAAGCGCATGGGCCATGCCGGCGCCATCATCTCGGGCGGCAAGGGCACGGCGGCGGCGAAGTTCGCTGCGCTGGAGAAGGCGGGCGTCACCACGGTGAAGTCCCCGGCCGACCTCGGCAAGACCCTCGCCGGTCTGATGAAGAAGTAAGTCTTTCGGGTCTCTTCGACCGAAACGAAAAGGGCCGCAGCGATGCGGCCCTTTTTTTGATTAAACATCTGGATTCTCTTGCAGCTGCCTTAACGAGCCTGCTCGCGGTCCGTGCGCGGCGGCGAACAGTTGTAGGATTTTTCGATGGCCTCAATGTCACTCGTGGACACATGGCGTTCAATGCGCTCTTCCGGTGTCATTCCGCGCCAGACATCAAGGTCGACACAGTGCGGGTCAACCGCGCCGGTGAAGCTGCCGATCGACCGAACCACGCCCGCAATACCTTGGGCTCGGGGATCCACCATACGAAATCGTGCCGCCCCTAGCACGGAAGGACCCGGAAGGCGGGGCTTGATGTCGCCAAGTGGCTTGGGGGTGAGCAATCCGCCGCCCTGCACATAGGCTGGTTTGTCAGATTGGAGGGCATAGCGCCTCCCATCGCCGCCAATGGATAGGCTGGGCTGGCCTTGGCCTGCGAGAGAGTTGGCGCTTGTCGAGGGGGCTGCGTTAGGACGACGGGGCGCTGGAGCGGCCTCCAGCCTCGCTGGCTTGGTGAATGCGAGACCAACTGCTTCTGCGGACTTGATCCTGGCGGCTTCGATGAATCGAACTTGAAGCGCGCCTGATGATGTACCTGTCATTTCTGCGCGACCCGAGGATTGAGGGACAGTAAGCAGGATCAGCAAAAAGCAATGAAACATCAGCGCCAATGACAGGGCCGCAATCCTTGACTGGCAGACGCCAGATGCGGGATCACTGTCGAGTGCCTGATATCGCCGGCGTTGAGCAAAGAAAGGATGAAATGTGGCTGCAGCGCCAGTCATGGTCGCGAAATGCCATGTATTAATTGATGTGGCGGGCTCTGCACTTCAGAGCGTATCAAGCAAAACCCGGAGAGCTGGCGCGGTGCGAATGAGCTGCGGCATCGATCGAAGCCGGCGCTAGCATCGTCTCCCTCTTCTAGTGGCCGCAGACATAGGGTTCACAATTCCACTTGGCCGTAGCCAGCGGATATCGGCGGAAACTGGCAGCGAATGTAGGCGCACATCATGCCGACGGAGGAAATTGACTCTGCCGAAAAGCGGCCGGATTTTTTGCGTGTCTCGCAGATGCAATTACTGGCGTCGAATGCGCGCTATTGACGAACCGAGTATTAGTTGCCGACGCCATAAGCACTGGCGAGGAAATCGTCGCATGTAGCTCCTTATGCATCGAAGTACTCAGTTCGCCACGGTCATCGCCCCAAGCGGGTGGCCTGGACGTTGAGCGGCTCGTCTATGGTGCTCAGGAAAATGTCTGCGCGATCGTGGCGGACCCTTTGGCAGGAACTCAGCTCTGCCAGTGCGCCCGCTCGCTTCCGGAATGGACCTGAATGCGAGGCGGAAGGATCGATTGGGCAGGAGCATGCTTGGCCAGTACAAGCTGCCAACGGAATGGGGGCGCAGTCATGCTGCCCTTGCTCTTTAACCTCAGCGCGACTGGCGCAACGCTTGCCGCGCCGCCTGCTGCAGCGTGTCGGTGAGCCGGGCCAAAGTCGCCGAGCGGATCGCCCAGTGCTGCCAGTAGAGCGGCACGTCCAGCCGGCGTCCGGGGGCGATGGGTTTGAGGCGGCCCTCGGCGAAGGGGCGCTCCAGCATGGACTCCGGCGCCATTGCCCAGCCCAGTCCCAGCGCGGCGCCTTCCACGAAGGCGGTGGAGGAGGGCAGGTAGTGCATCGGTGGCGTCAGTCGCGCACGGGTGACGCTATGGACGAAACGCCACTGCAGGGCGTCCTTGCGATTGAACACCAGCATGGGCGCCTGGCCCAGCGAGCTGGCGTTGACCCCGTCGGCAAAGTGGCGATCCACGAACGCCGGCGAAGCCACGGGCACGTATCGCATGACGCCGAGCTTCTTCACGTTGCAGCCGGGCAGGGGTTGCGCGATGGCGGTCACGGCGCCGAGCACGGAGCCGTCGCGCAACAGGTCGGTGGAGTGGTCCTGGTCCTCCACACGCACGTCGAACAGCAGCCCGTCGCCTGCGTGCAGGGTCGCCAGCGCCGACAGAAACCAGGTTGTCAACGAATCGGCGTTGACGGCGATGGCGATCGTCGCCGATGTGGAGCCGTCAGGGACGACATGGAAATCGTGCAGGGTCTCCGCCTCCAGCAGGCGCAACTGCTGCACGCTGCGCAACAGGCGTTGGCCGGCGGGCGTGGCGGTGCAGGGCGAGCGACGCAGGATCAGCACCTGGCCCAGCCGGTCCTCCAGCGACTTGATGCGCTGGGAGATCGCCGAGGGCGTCACCGCCAGGCGCCGCGCGGCTGCCTCGAAGCTGCCCTCGTCGAGGACCGCGGCAAAGGCGCTGAGCTGGGGATTGAGCAGGCTCATGGTGGCCACCGTGGGAGTCGAAGCCGGATTCGCATTAGCGAATCTAAAGCTGGCTAAGGATATTTAGTTTTACTGCACGACGGGGTCAAGGCAAAGTAGACGTCCAAATCGAGGTGCTCCCCCATGTTTTCCACGGCTTACCTGGCCGGCCTCGCCGCCGGCGCGGGCCTCATCATCGCCATCGGCGCGCAGAATGCCTTCGTGTTGCGGCAGGGCCTGCAGCGTCACTACATCGGTTCGGTGGTGACGGTGTGCATCCTGGCCGACATCAGCCTGATCCTGCTCGGCGTCGCCGGCATGGGGCTGGCGGTGCAACAGCATCCCGGTCTGTTGCAGTGGCTGCGTTATGCGGGTGCGGCGTTCCTTGCCGCGTACGGAATGCTGGCGCTGCACCGGGCCTGGCGCGGCGAGAGCGGCCTGCAGCCGGCTGGTGACAGCAACGGCAGCCGGGCGCGCGTGGTGCTGGCGTGCGTGGGCTTCACCCTGCTCAATCCCCATGTGTACCTGGACACCGTAGTGCTGCTGGGCAGCCTGTCCACCCACTACGATGGCGGCGGGCGCTGGGCCTTCGCCGCCGGCGCCTCCACGGCCAGCGTGGTGTGGTTCCTCTCGCTGGGCTATGGCGCGCGGGTGCTGCTGCCGGTGTTCCGCAGTCCGCTCGCGTGGCGGCTGTTTGACGTGGCGGTGGCGTTGTTCATGCTGACCCTCGCCGCCCTGCTGCTGACCCAGCCGACAGGGTGAAGGCACGGCCAAAATGGACGCCTCGGGTATCATAGGCAGCTCCCCGAACACGGATTGACCGGCATGCCCTCCCTGCGCCTCGCCCTTGCCCAGTTCGATTTCCCGGTTGGCGCCGTTGCCGCGAACGCGGCCCGGGTAGGCGACCTGATGGCGCAGGCGCGCGAGGGTGGAGCGTCGCTGGTGGTGTTCCCCGAGCTGACCCTGAGCGGCTATCCGCCGGAAGACCTGCTGCTGCGTCCAAGCTTCCTGGCGGCGTGCCAGTGCGAGCTCAACGCGCTGGCCGGCGCCACCAACGGCGTAGCGGCCCTCGTGGGCCATCCGCACAGCGAGGGCGAGGTGTACAACGCCGCCAGCCTGCTGCGCGGCGGGCGCATCGAGCTGACCACGCACAAGCAGGCGCTGCCCAACTACGGCGTGTTCGACGACAAGCGCTATTTCCGCAAGGGGCATGACAGCGCGGTGGCGCTGATCGACGGTGTGCGCGTGGGCATCCTGATCTGCGAGGACATCTGGCAGCCCGAGCCCGCCGCCAGGGCGGCCGCAGCCGGCGCCGAGCTGATCGTGGTGATCAACGCCTCGCCGTGGGATGACGCCAAGCAGGTCGAGCGCGAACAGGTGCTGACGGCGCGCGCCACGGAAACCGGCTGCGCGGTCATCTACCTCAACCTGATCGGTGGGCAGGACGAAGTCGTTTATGACGGCGGCTCACTGCTGGTCAACGGCGATGGCAGCGTGGTGGCCCGTGCGCCGAATTTCGTCGATGCCATGCTGTGGGCGGAATTCGACAGCGAAACACGCACCCTGCGGGCCGAAAACTGGCCCAGCGTACCCGACGCCACGCACGAAGCGACGCTGTACGCGGCGCTGGTGCGCGGCATCCGCGACTACATCGAAAAGAATGGTTTTGCCGGCGTGCTGCTGGGCTTGTCCGGCGGCATCGACTCGGCGCTGACGCTGGCGCTCGCGGTGGATGCGCTCGGCCCCGAGCGCGTCACCGCAGTGATGATGCCCACCCGCTATACCTCGCAGCTGTCGCTCGATGGCGCGCGCGTTCAGGCGGAGCAGCTGGGCGTGGATTACCACATCATCAACATCGAGCCGATGGTCGACGCCTTCCTCGGCGCGCTGGCGCCGGCCTTCGCCGGCAAACCGGCTGACACCACCGAAGAGAACCTGCAGTCGCGCACGCGCGGCGTGACGTTGATGGCGCTATCCAACAAGCATGGCCGCCTGTTGCTGGCCACCGGCAACAAGAGCGAGATGGCGGTGGGCTACGCCACGCTCTACGGTGACATGTGCGGCGCCTATGCGCCGCTGAAGGACGTCTACAAGACCGAGGTGTATCGCCTGTCGCGCTGGCGCAACGCGCTGGCCGCCCGGCTCGGAGAGCCTGAATCGATTCCGTCGGCGGTGATCGACCGTCCGCCCTCGGCCGAGCTGCGCGACAACCAGACCGACCAGGATTCGCTGCCGCCGTACGACGAGCTGGACGCCATCCTGGCGCGCTTCATCGAAGGCGAGCAGTCGCAGGCCGAGATCGCCGCCCAGGGCTTCCACGCCGATACCGTGCGCCGCGTGGTGCGGCTGGTGCTGCTCAACGAGTTCAAGCGTCGCCAGGCGGCGCCGGGTCCACGCGTGACCACGCGCGCCTTCGGTCGCGAGCGCCGTTATCCGATCACCTCCGGCTGGCGCTGAGCGCCGCTCCCAAGGGGTAGGGGAGGGCAAAGAAAAAGCCGGCAGGCTCGCGCCTGCCGGCTTTTTCATGCCATCCGGAAAAACGGTGGCTCGATCAGTGGTGACCCGAGAACGGGATCATCTTGCGCACCAGCGACGGCGAGTGCGGCCAGTTCGCGTCGGTCAGGTACGGATGGTTCGGGTAGTTCATGGCCAGCACCTGGCGAGTCTGGTCGGCGAGGGTCTTCTGGTCCATGCCCAGGTAGCTGCGGGTCAGGATGGCCAGCGCATCGCCCGTCTGCGGCGCCTGCTGGTAGTGCTCGATCACGTACTGGGCGCGGTTCGCCGAGGCCACGTAGGCTTTGTTGCGCAGGTAGTACTCGGCCACGTTGATTTCGAACTGGGCCAGCAGGTTGCGCAGGTAGATCATGCGCTGGCGGGCATCGGCCGTGTAGGCGCTGTCCGGGAAGCGGCGCGACAGCTCGGAAAAGTCGTCGAACGACTTCAGGTTGAAGCCCTGGTCGCGGCGCGTCTCCGGCTCGCCGGACTGCAGCAGGCGCTCCATGGCGCCGCCGGTGCGGTCGAAGTTGATCAGGCCGCGCAGGTAATAGGCGTAGTCGACGTGCTTGTGGGTCGGATACGTCTTGATGAAGCGGTTGATGGTGGAATACGCATCATCCGGCTGGTTGTCCTTGTACTGCGAGTAGGCCAGATCCAGCTGGGCCTGTTCGTTGAAGTCACCGGACGGGAAGCGTGCGATCAGTCGCTGGTAAGCTTTGCTGGCTGCCGAATAGTCCGCGTGCTCCATGGAGTCGTGGGCCTTGGCGTAAAGCTTGTCCACCGGCAGGGTATCGTTGGTGTCCTTCTTGTGGCCGAACATCGAGCAGGCACTCATCGAAACGGCGATGGCGAGCACGACAAAGACTTTGAAAGCCGGCAGCTTGGTTACACGCATGGATAAGGGTTCAGATGTTTGATCGAAAAGGGATGATAGCCGAAACCACCGGGCGCCCGGGGAGCCGGCCATGACGACGATCCGTCATGAGGCCACGGCGCCCCTGTCCGCCGCAGGTCGGAGGTTCGACCAGGCTTTGGCCGAGATGTTCCCCGACTACTCCCGATCCCGCCTCACGGCGTGGATCAAGGCCGGCGCCGTCACCCTGGACGGGGCCCAGGCGGCCCCGCGCCAGCTGTTGCGCGGCGGGGAGCGCGTCCGACTGGAGGCCGAGCTGGAAACCGAGGTGGAGCTGGCCCCGGAGGCCATCGCCCTGGATATCGTCCATGAAGACCGGGACGTGCTCGTGCTGAACAAGCCCGCCGGGCTGGTGGTGCACCCTGGCGCAGGAAATAGCGCCGGCACGGTGCTTAACGCCCTGCTGCACCACGACCCCGCGCTGGCCCAGCTGCCCCGCGGCGGCATCGTGCACCGGCTGGACAAGGAGACCTCGGGCCTGATGGTGGTGGCCAAGACCCTGCCGGCGCATACCGCCCTGGTCGACATGCTCTCGCGTCACGACGTCGAGCGGCAGTACGAGGCCGTGGTGCTGGGCACCCTGGTGGCCGGCGGCACGGTGGACGCGCCGATCGGCCGCCACATGGGCGACCGCCTGCGCCAGGCCGTGCGCGACGAGGAGGACGGCAAGCGCGCCGTCACCCACTACCGCCTGCGTGAGCGTTTTCGCGCCCACAGCCTGATCCAGTGCAGCCTGGAGACCGGCCGCACCCACCAGATCCGCGTGCACATGGCGCACATCGGCCACCCCCTGGTGGGCGATCCGCTGTACGGCGGCGGCCTGAAGCTGCCCAAGGGAGCCACGCCCGAGCTGGTGGCGGCGCTGCGTGGTTTCCGGCGCCAGGCCCTGCATGCCGAGCGGCTGGCCTTCGAGCATCCCGTCACGCACGAACCGATGTCCTTCAGCGCCGAGCGCCCGGCCGACCAGCAGGCGCTGATAGACGCCCTGCGCACGGACGCGGCCCAGGCGGACCCGGATGATTGGCAGTGAGCCGGCGTCGTGAGCCCGGTGGGGATGGCTGCGCAGCGGGCATCGGAAAGGCTGGCGACAGGCAGCGGCGCATGGCGGCCACTTCCTCCTGGCGGCTGTTCTGTCGGGCGGCGGTTACGGGGTGGCCGAGGGGCGCAGTGCGGAATCGGCCATCGACGATGATGTGCGGGAGGGCTGTGTGCGCGAATTGACGGGGGGAGTCATGCGGTACGTGCAGGGGTTATGCCTCTTGCTGGTGCTCGGTGTGGGCATGTGGTTGCGTCTCGGTACGGCTGCCGGCACTGAAGTAGATCACCCCATCCGCAACGATGCTAAGGAATACGTCGCTTACGCTTGGAATTGGAAGTTCCAGGGGGTCTATTCGCCTGACATCACGACGTTGCTGGGAACGTCGAAAGCTCCGCCGGTGCCCGATGCGGTCAGGCCACCGGGATATCCCTTACTACTGCGTACCTTCATGCCGCAGTATCTGAACGAACATTTTGCGGTCCGCATGGCCTATGTGCAGGCTTGGATCGCTGGTCTGACGCTGCTGCTCACCACCCTACTGGCGATGGCATTGCTTGGGGCCTGGCCGGGCTTGGCTCTGGGCGCGCTGGTGGCGCTGAGTCCACACCAGAGCGTTTATGTGCCGTATTTGCTCAGCGAGACGACGTTTGGCGCCGTGCTGATGCTGGCGCTTGCCGCGGGCGTCGCCGCGCTGAGGACCGCCAGTCGGCGCGCCCGCTATGTTTTGGGCTTTCTATCCGGCGTCCTGTTCGGCATGGCCTGTTTGGTTCGCCCGACCCTCAACCAGTGGATTCCGGTCCTTCTGATACTTTTGCTGGTGCCTGCCGTCCGTCGCTTCTGGCGCGAGGTCGCCGTGCTGGCGCTCGGCTTCGTGCTGATGATGTCACCGTGGTGGGTGCGCAATGAGATCACTCTGCATCACATGACGGACTCGGAGAAAATGCTGGTCACTGTGCAGCAGGGCAGCTATGTCGACCTGATGTACCAAGGTCGTCCTGACACTTACGGGGCGGCCTACCGCTTTGATCCCAAGGCCGCCCAGGCAGCATCGAGCTGGCCCGACCTGATGACCGACCTGCGCGACAAGTTCGCGAGCCAGCCCGCGGCCATGGTCCGCTGGTATGTGTTTGGCAAGGTCGAGTCATTCCTGTCCTGGAGTTCAGCCGAAGGATGGGGCGACATCTTTACCTATCCGGTCTTTCGCACCCCTTGGCTAAGCGCGCCGGCTTTCATCGCCGCTGCGTCGCTGATGCGCGGAATGCATGCACCGCTGATGATCTTGAGCGTGCTGGGGGCCTTGATGGCCTTCCTGCCAGTGACCCGGCGACAGTTCGATGAGCGAAGCGCGGATGCGTGGCGGTTCCTTGCGCTGATGTACCTGTTTGCTATCGGTGTACATGTAGTCGGCTTGCCGATTGCCCGGTACAGCGTGCCGTTCCAGCCGCTTGGTTACCTGTTCGCAGGGTTCCAGCTGGTCTTGCTGTATCGCTTTTACCGCGAACGTCAACGGCAAGAGCTCTCCGGCGAGGCCCAGCATGCCTGAGGGCTGGATCAAGCCCGAGTGGCCAGTCCCACCCGGTGTGCGTTGCGCTGTAAGCACACGGCAGGCGCCAGGTGTGTCGGAGCGGCCACATGACCGATTCAACCTGGGCTTGCGTTGCGGCGATGCGCCGGCCGCGGTGGAGGCCAATCGCGCTGCTGTAAGTGGCGCCTTGGGGTTGCAGCGGTCGCCGCACTGGCTCCAGCAGGTCCATGGCGTCGACGTGGCCGATATCGATCGGCTGGAGGACGACGGTGAGCCGAGGGCGGATGCGGCGGTGACCACGCGTGTCGGGGAGCC
The DNA here is from genome assembly GCF_003351225.1 of Dyella solisilvae. Lineage (GTDB taxonomy): Bacteria > Pseudomonadota > Gammaproteobacteria > Xanthomonadales > Rhodanobacteraceae > Dyella > Dyella solisilvae. The sequence goes on along the minus strand of NZ_QQSY01000001.1, from coordinate 1,359,741 downwards.
GCTGGCGATCCTTACCGCCGATTGCCTGCCGGTGCTGTTCTGCACCCGGGACGGCACGGCTGTCGCCGCCGCGCATGCCGGCTGGCGTGGACTGGCGGCCGGCGTGCTGGAAGCAACGCTGGCGGCGCTGCCGGCGCCGCCTTCGCAGGTCATGGCCTGGCTGGGGCCGTGCATCGGCGCGCCCAGCTACGAAGTGGGCAAGGAAGCGCATGAGGCATTCCTCGCCACCGACGCCGGAGCGGCTGCGTGCTTCACGCCGACGCGACCGGGCCACTGGCTGTGCGACCTGGCCGGCCTGGCGCGCCGACGCCTGCAGGCGGCTGGCGTGACTACCGTGCATGGGGGCGGCTTCGACACGCGTACCGACGCGCGTTTCTATTCCTACCGGCGCGACGGCGCCCATAGCGGACGCTTCGCCAGCCTGATCTGGCTGGTTCCCTAGACGGTCGGATGGGCTCTCCGGGCGGAAAGTTGACGCGAAGCTGACGAAAGAGGCAGATTGCGGCGGTGGCATCGCAAGGGTGGGGCCGTCGGACGATGCCCGGAACCCCAGTCAATCGCATTACAGGGAGGTCGCATGAAACGCAGTCATGTCGTCATGCTCGTCGGCGCCTTGTCGGTCATGGGGAGCGCCGCGACGGCGTCCACCACTTCCGGGGCGCTGAACCCGTTTCCGCAGCGTGTGTTGCCGGTGCTCGTGCAGGTCAACTCCAGTGGCAAGGTCACTTCGGCATCGCCTGCGCTCGCGCTTGAGCCGAAGATGAGTCGGCTGCTTTCCCAGAACCTGAGCGAGATGATCACCAAGCCGGCCGAGTCGCAGGGTCGGCCGGTCGCCAGCCAGTTCATCCTCAACCTTCAGCTCGAAGCGACGAAGCGACCCGATGGCAGGTACGACGCTCATTTCGTTTCGGTCTCGACCCAGCCCGTGCCGGCAGGCAACTGGCATTGGGTCGATATCGAAGGGCGCAAGTTGGCATTGGCCGGGCCGGATGGTCTCACGCCGCTCCAGCGTGATCGGCTGCAGGAGCCACCGACGCCGCGCGACAACAGCAACCGGTACAGTCCGGCGACCAACGCCGCGCCGTCGTCCACGCCCAGCTTGGCTTCGTCGACCGTTCCGCGTGGCGCTGGCCACGGCCCTTGAGCGGCAGGATGGTCGGATCGTCGAAAAGCCCGCCGGACCGGCGGGCTTTTTTGTGCGCGAAGTCATCCGTCCAGCCGGTGCAGGAAGGCGTTTCGCCACGCTGTGACATCCTGCTTTTCCAGCACGTCCATCATGCGGCGCCAGCGCGTGCGACGCTCGTGCAGCGGCATCGTCAGCGCGACGCCAAGCGCTTCGGCGACTTCTTCGGTGTCGGCCGGATTGACCAGCAGCGCATCGACAAGCTCCTGCGCGGCTCCGGCAAAGCGCGACAACACCAGAACCCCGGGATTCTCCGGATCCTGGCTGGCCACGTACTCCTTGGCCACCAGGTTCATGCCATCGCGCAGGGGCGTGACCAGGCCCACGCGCGCCGTGCGGTAGTAGCCGCTGAGCAGGCTGTGCGGGAAGGAGTTGTTGACGTAACGGATCGGCGCCCAGTCGGGTGCGGCATACAGGCCGTTGATATGGCCGGCGCTGCGTTCCAGTTCGCGGCGGATCTGCTGGTATTCGGGGACGCCGCCACGCGAGGGTGGGGCGATCTGCAGGAAGGTGACGTGCCGATGCAGCTGCGGCGAGCGTTCGAGCAGGCGCGCATAGGCCTGGAAGCGCTCGGGCAAGCCCTTGGAATAATCGAGGCGATCCACGCCGATGATCAGCGCACGCCCCTCCAGACTTTGCTTGAGCTGGTCAATCTCCTCGTGTTCATGCGCATGGCTGGCGGAGTCGGCGACGTGGCGAGTATCGATGCCGATAGGAAACGCTTCGGCCTGGAAGCGGCGTCCGCCGGGTGTGCGAAGGCGGCCGTCCCGCCGCATCACGGCGCCGACCTCGTGCAGGAAATATTCTTCCAGCGCGCGCCGGTCGCGCGCGGTTTGCACGCCAACCAGGTCGTAGCTGGACAGCGTCTCCAGTAGTTCTCGATGGTGTGGCAGTGCGATGAGCAGGCCCGCCGCCGGCAGCGGCGTATGCAGGAAGAAACCGATGCGGTTGTGCAGGCCTCGGTCGCGCAGCATCGCCGCGAGGGGGATCAGGTGATAATCGTTGATCCACACCGTGTCGTCCGGGGCGATCAGCGGCATCAGGTGCTCGGCGAACAGGTTGTTGACGCGCAGGTAGCCGGCGAGATGCCGACGGTCGTAATCGACCAGATCCGGACGGTAATGCAGCAATGGCCACAGCGTGCGATTAGCGAAGCCGTCGTAGAAATCGTCGTGGTCGGCGCGCGAGAGATCGATGGTGGCGTAGTCGACGGCGTCGTCGGAAACCCGATGTACTTCCCCGCCGCTCTGCCGCGCAACCTTGCCGCTCCAGCCGAACCACAGTCCGCCGCGCTCCTGCAGCGCCACGCGCATGGCTGAGGCCAGCCCCCCTGTTGCGGTCTGCTCGGGTAGCGCCACCCGGTTGGATACGACGATCAATCGACCCTTGCCGCCTTCGCGGCCGGCAAACATCACAATGCGTCCTCCCAGCGTCGCGACAGGCGCATCGCGGCCTGGATCAATCCCACCATCGAATAGGTCTGGGGGAAATTGCCCCAGTGCTCGCCATTGGACGGCGCGATGTCTTCGGACAGCAGGCCCAACGGATTGCGCTGCGCCAGCATGTGCTCGAACATCTCGCGGGCCCGCTCGTGGCGGCCGGTAGCGGCGAGGGCGTCGATGTACCAGAACGTGCAAATGTTGAAGCTGGTTTCCGGCGCGCCGAAGTCATCGGGCGCGATGTAGCGGAACAGATAGTCACCGCGACCCAGTGCTTCGCCGATGGCATCGACCGTGGCGATGAAGCGCGGGTCCATCGCGTCGATGAATCCGATGTCGGCAAGCAGCAGCAGGCTGGCGTCCAGGTGCTCGCCGTCGTAGGCGTCGACGAACGTGCCAAGTCTTTCGTTCCAGGTGCGCTCCTCGATACGCGCGTGCAGCGCGATCGCCTCGTCGTGCCATCGCCGGGCGCGATCGTCCAGACCCAGCTCGGTGGCGATGTGGGCCAGGCGCTCGCAGGCGGCCCAGCACATCGCCGCCGAATAAGTGTGCACGGCGGCGCGCCCGCGAAATTCCCACAGGCCGGCGTCGGGCTGTTCGGCCATGCGGATGGCCATTTGGCCCATGCGCTCGAGCCGGCGGAAGCTGGTCTCGTCCCCCGGGTGTTCCAGACGACGGTCGAAATAGGTTTGCGCCGAAGCCAGCACGACCGAGCCGTACACGTCGTTCTGCCGCTGCCGCCACGCGTCGTTGCCCACCCGCACCGGGGCCATGTCGCGGTAGCCGCCCAGGCTGTCCACCGTGGATTCGGCAAGCTCGTGCTCGAACGTGATGCCGAACACCGGGCCAATCTCGCTCTCGCCATCGCCGGCTACGAGGTTGAACACGTAGCGGATGTACTCCTCCATGCTGCGCGTGGCGCCGAGCCGGTTGAGCGCACGCACGGTGAAGGCGGCGTCGCGCAGCCAGCAGTAGCGATAGTCCCAGTTGCGCGCGGAATTTGGCGATTCGGGAATGGAGGTGGTGAGCGCGGCGACGATGGCGCCGGTCGCTTCGTACTGGCACAGCTTGAGCGTGATGGCGGCGCGGATCACCGGCTCCTGCCATTCGTAGGGCACCGACAGATTGCGCACCCACTCGCGCCAATAGGCCAGCGTGCGTTCCAGCGTGTGGTGAATGAAGTCCGCGGGGCTGTGGTTGAGCGTCTCGTCCGGTCCGAATACGAAATGCGCCGGCCGCTCGAGGATGAAGGGCAGGCCGCGCTCGATCATCGGCGTGGCGACATCGGAGGTCAGTCGCTGCACCACGCCGGTGAGCAGGTAGCGGATGTGGTTGCTGCCGGAGGTGGTCTGCGGAGCATTGCTGCCGTAGTCGCACAGGGGGCGCAACAGCACGCGGATGCGCGGGGCGCCGCCGATCGGCCGCACGCGACGGGCGATCAGCACGGGGTGGTAGAAGCGCCCATTCGCGCGGAACCGGGGAACATAGTCCACGATCTCCACGCCGGCGCCCTGCTGGTCGTACAGGTGGGTCACCAGCACGGCCGTATTGGGCAGGTAGTGCTGTTCGGCGTGGGAGAAATCTTCCAGGTGGATGGCCCAGTCGCCGCCTTCCCGTCGCGGTGAAAGCAGCGCACAGAAGCTTGCATCGCCGTCGAAGCGGGGCAGGCAGCCCCACACGATGCGTGCGCGTGCATCAATCAGCACCGCGACACTGCCATTGCCAATGACACCCAGGGACAGGCTGGCCTGGGCCTCAGGCGCTTCCTCCGGAAGAGTGGGCATGCGAGAGGGCTCCATGCTTGAGCGCGTGCAGGACGCGGAAAAGCCAGGCCCGCGCGGCCGCGGGTTCCGGCAGCGAGAAATGGGCGAGGCTGGGTTCGCGTACCCCTACGCGCACGCTCAACCCGCATTCCAGGTTCGCCGTGGCGAAGCCGTGCTCGTCGGTCAGATCGTCGCCGACGTAGACCGGCAACCGTCCGCTGAAGGGCCAACCCGCCAGCAGGCTGGCCACGACCTTGCCCTTGTCCATGCCCTCCGGCTTCAGTTCGACCACCAGGTTGCCCGCTTGCATCTCGTAGCCGGCCAGCTCCGGCAACATCGCCTCGACCCGCTCGCGCAGCGCAACGAATTGTCGCGGCGCGGTGCGGCAATGCAGCGCCATCGCCATGCCCTTGTCCTCCAGCGAAACGCCCGGCAGGCTGGCCGCGATGTTGCCGGCGATATCGCGCACCAGCGAGCGGCGCGCCGCGCCGATGTGCACGCCGCGATAGCGACCGTCGGCGCAACGCAGCTCCAGGCCATGCAATCCCGCCATCGCCCACGGTGGATGGCTGAAAAGATCGTCGAGGTCGTCCAGGCTGCGTCCACTGACCAGCGCGAGCGCGCCGTCGAGGGTGGCGTACAGGTCATCCAGCAATTCGCGCAGGCGCGCATCCACGCATACCTGCTCCGGACGGTCGGCGAAATCGATCAGCGTGCCATCCACGTCCAGGAACATGGCCCAGCGATCATCCACGCCTGGCAACGGCGGTGCCGGAAGGGGCTGGCGGGCGGACATGGCGGTGTGGGGCAGGGGGACTGACACGGCTTCGAGCCTAGCAAGGCGAATGTGAAGGCGATCTATGGGTGGCGTCCAGCGGGCGTCCAGCGACTGAAAAGACAGCCAACGGAAGGCCATGCGCCTGCTTGAATCGAACGGTGGCGTCCGCATCTTCCGTCGCAGTGGCGGCGCGGCCGCCAGATTCCATTGAAGAGGGGGGAGAATCCCATGCGGATGGACAAACTGACGTCGCGTTTTCAGCAGGCGCTGGCCGACGCGCAATCGATCGCCGTCGGACGCGACAACAACATGCTCGAACCGGTGCACGTGATGTCGGCCCTGCTTGAACAGCAGGGTGGTTCGACGGCGCCGCTGCTGACCCAGGCCCAGGTCAACGTGCCGGCGCTGCGCCAGCGAGTCAACGAACTGATCGAACGCCTGCCGCGCGTCAGCGGGCAGGAGGGCAACGTGCACGCCGGCAACGAGCTGACGCGCCTGCTCAATCTCACCGACAAGCTCGCCCAGCAGCGAGGCGACCAGTTCATCGCCAGCGAGCTGTTCGTGCTCGCGGCGCTGGAGGACAAGGGCGAATTGGGCGCCGCGCTGAAGGCGGCTGGCGCCAACAAGGCCAACGTGGAGGCCGCCATCGACAAGCTGCGGGGCGGCGAAAAGGTGCAGAGTGAGAACGCCGAGGAGCAGCGCCAGGCGCTGGAGAAGTACTGCATCGACCTCACCGCGCGCGCGGAAAGCGGCAAGCTCGATCCGGTGATTGGCCGCGACGAAGAGATCCGCCGCACCATCCAGGTGCTGCAGCGTCGCACCAAGAACAATCCCGTGCTGATCGGCGAGCCGGGCGTCGGCAAGACAGCCATCGTCGAAGGCCTCGCCCAGCGCATCGTGAAGGGTGAGGTGCCGGAGGGTCTGCGCGACCGGCGCGTGCTGTCGCTCGACATGGGCGCGCTGATCGCCGGCGCCAAGTTTCGCGGCGAGTTCGAAGAGCGCCTGAAAGCCGTGCTGAATGATCTGGCCAAGAACGAAGGCCAGATCATCCTGTTCATCGATGAGCTGCATACCATGGTCGGCGCCGGCAAGGCCGATGGCGCCATGGATGCCGGCAACATGCTCAAGCCTGCGCTGGCCCGCGGCGAGCTGCACTGCATCGGCGCCACCACGCTCGACGAATACCGCAAGTACATCGAAAAGGATGCGGCGCTTGAGCGCCGTTTCCAAAAGGTGTTCGTCGGCGAACCCAGCGTGGAGGACACCATCGCGATCCTCCGCGGCCTCAAGGAGCGCTACGCCGTTCACCACGGCGTGGAGATCACTGACCCGGCTATTGTTGCCGCGGCGACGCTATCCAATCGCTACATTCCCGATCGCCAGTTGCCTGACAAGGCCATCGACCTGATGGACGAAGCGGCCTCGCGCATCCGCATGGAAATCGATTCCAAGCCGGAGGAGCTCGACCGGCTCGAGCGTCGCCTGATCCAGCTGAAGATCCAGCGCGAGATGCTGAAGAAGGAAACCGACGAGGCGTCCAAGAAGCGCCTCGCCGACCTTGATACGGATATCCAGAAGCTGGAGCGCGAGTTCTCTGACCTCAACGAGATCTGGAAGTCCGAAAAGGCCGCCCTGCAGGGCGCGACCAAGGTGAAGGAGCAGATCGAGGCCGCGCGCGTGGAGCTGGAGGCGGCGCAGCGCCAGCAGGACTACGCCAGGATGAGCGAGATCCAGTACGGCAAGTTGCCGGAACTGGAAAAGCAGCTCGCCGCCGCGCAGGCCGCCGAGAAGCAGGATTTCAAGCTGGTGCAGGACCGCGTCACCGAGGAAGAGATCGCCGAGGTGGTGTCTCGCTGGACGGGTATTCCGGTCACCAAGATGCTCGAGGGCGAGCGCGACAAGCTGTTGCACATGGAAGAGGCGCTGCATCATCGCGTGGTCGGCCAGGACGAAGCGGTCCGCGCCGTATCCGATGCGATCCGCCGCGCCCGTGCGGGCCTGTCCGATCCCAATCGACCGTATGGCTCGTTCCTGTTCCTCGGCCCCACCGGCGTGGGCAAGACCGAGCTGTGCAAGGCGCTGGCCGAGTTCCTGTTCGATACGCAGGACGCGATGGTGCGCATCGACATGAGCGAGTTCATGGAGAAGCACTCGGTGAGCCGCCTGATCGGCGCGCCCCCGGGCTACGTCGGCTACGAGGAAGGTGGCTACCTCACCGAAGCGGTGCGTCGCCGTCCGTACAGCGTGATCCTGCTGGACGAAGTGGAGAAGGCGCATCCGGATGTATTCAACATCCTGCTGCAAGTGCTGGACGACGGCCGTCTCACTGATGGTCAGGGCCGCACGGTCGACTTCCGCAACACCGTCATCGTGATGACCTCCAACCTCGGCTCGCAGATGATCCAGGAGCATTCCGGGGACAGCGAGGCCGATTACATGCAGATGAAGGCCGCGGTGCTGGGCGTGGTGCAGGCGCACTTCCGCCCGGAGTTCATCAACCGCCTCGACGAACTGGTGGTGTTCCGTCCGCTGGGCAAGAACCAGATCCGGGCGATCGCGAAGATCCAGCTGGCCTATCTGGAGAAGCGTCTGGCGGAGCGTCAGCTCAAGCTAGAGGTCGGCGACAAGGCGTTGGACCTGTTGGGCAACGTGGGCTTCGATCCGGTGTATGGCGCGCGACCGCTGAAGCGCGCGATCCAGCAGCAGTTGGAGAATCCGCTGGCGAAGGAGATCCTCGAGGGGCGCTTTGCCGCTGGCAACACGGTGGTCGTCGACGCGGCGCAGGGGCACCTGGTTTTCAGCAAGCAGTAATGCCTGTTCACAAGTAGGGCAATAAGGCGCCCGCGCTGTCATGGCAGCGCGGGCGTTTTTGGATTGAGTTGTTGAGGCGGGGCTACAAAGCGAGCAGCGTTTTAAGTCCTCAGTACCTCGACGCCCCGCGGTGTAGCGGCTGGCCGTGAGGTAGCACGCAACGAATTCGGCTTGCTGTAGTCGCCCGGGCTTGTATGCCATGCAGTGCTGCGCACTCTCAGGGCGATGGCGCGTTACGGAGTAGCCTCTGTCCCTGAGGTAGCACGAAGCCGATCCGGCTGGCTTCGGTCGTCCGGGCTGGTATCCCCCATATCGCTACGAGAGCTTCTAAGGCCATTTCTTTGGGCATTGCCACCATCTCGGTGGTTACTTTTCTTTGGGCCAGCAAAGAAAAGTGACTCGAGCGCCGGCAGGCGACATTGCCACCTTCACGGTGGTCGAAACGCCCGCCGCGTAGGCGGCACGCTGGCGGCAATGCCACGCACAGAACCAAGAGCCAAAGTCACTGGATCCCAGCCTTCGCTGGGATGACGAGTAGGAAGGCACGAGGCGGCGATTCCGTCTGCAGCGGCGCCCTCAAGGCGTAAAGCGCGCCTCTGCAGCGCCCTCCTCAGAAACGGGCAAAGCTCGCAAACCCACCCCTACCTTGTCGCAAGTCATGCCCACCATCGGCTCGTCTGCTACCATGCGTCCCGCCTGAGGTGACTACCGGCCGCAATGCCGGTGGTTGAAACGGGAATCCGGTGCGGCGCGTTTGCGCCTATTCCGGAGCTGCCCCCGCAACGGTAGGCGAACCGCGATCTCCTGATCGCAAGAGCGACTTGAAGCCACTGTGCCCTGTGCACGGGAAGGCGTCGTTCTCCAAGGACATGACGTCCTGGTTCGTGAGCCCGGAGACCGGCCTCGAGGTACGACCAGACAGGCGGTGGGCCATGTCAAGGATGCCATGCGCCGCGTGGCCGCCAAGTCTCCTTCCGCCTGTCTTCATCCCATGCAAGCCGCGCGGGCAGGCGCGGTTGAGGAGTAAGACCTTGGCTATTGAAGTTTCCCTGATGCGTCGCGCCGCTCTGGCGACGGCGCTGTCGTTCGCACTCACCCCGGCGTTTACCGCCAACGCTGCGGACCTCGACAGCACGACGAACCTAGACAGCGTCGTGGTTACCGCCACGCGCACCGCACAGACCCAGGACCAGACCCTTTCCGCGGTCACCGTGATCGACCGCGCGGACATCGAGCGGCTCCAGCCCGCTTCGCTGGTTGACCTGTTGCGCGGCACGCCCGGCATGGCCTTGTCCAACACCGGCGGCCCCGGCAAGCAGACCAGCGTGTTCCTGCGCGGCACCGAGTCTGATCACGTGCTGGTGCTGGTGGACGGCATCAAGATCGGCGCGGCCACCAATGGTCAGGCGGCGCTGCAGGACATTCCGCTCGAGCAGATCGAGCGCATCGAGATCGTGCGCGGACCGTTCTCCAGCCTGTACGGTTCGGAAGCGATCGGCGGCGTGATCCAGATCTTCACCCGTCGCCCTGAAGGCGCTTTCGTGCCCAGCTTCATGCTTGGCGTGGGCAGCTACAGCCATCTGTCCGGTTCGGCCGGGCTGGCCGGCAAGTCCGGTGACGGCTGGTATTCGCTGGAGGCCTCGCACGACCAGACGCACGGCATCAACGCCTGCCGCGTCGGCGCCGCGGAAGTGGGCGCGGCGTGCTACGCCGACCAGCCGGACAAGGACGGCTACCGCAACACCGCCGTCACGCTGCAGGGCGGCTACCGTTTCAGCGATGAGTGGGATGGCGACGCTCGCCTGTTCCGCGCCGAGGGCCACAACTGGTTCGACGGCAATTATTCCGACTCGGACGAGAGCGCTACCCAGGTGGTGGGCGGACGCGTGCACTATCGCCCCAGCAAGGACCTCACCTTCACCCTGAGCCTGGGCACGAGCGGCGATTTCAGCAAGGACTACCTGCACGGCGTATACGTCGACCGCTTTGACACGCATCGCGACGTCGGCTCACTGCAGGCGGACATTGGCCTCTGGGGCGGACTGTTCAGCACGGGCTTTGACTGGCAGCGCGATCAGGTCGACAGCACCGCCGGCTACATCAATGCGTTCACCGGCGTCCCGGTCGACAGCCGCATCAACCGCGGCCTGTTCGGCCAGTGGCAGCAGACCTTCGGCAGCCAGTCGGTGCAGGCCAGCGTGCGCCACGACGACAACAGCCAGTTTGGCGGCAAGACCACCGGCAGCGTGCTTTGGGGCTGGGACTTCACCAGGACTCTTCGCCTGACCGCCAGTTACGGTACGGCGTTCAAGGCGCCGACCTTCAACGACCTGTACTACCCCTACTACGGCAACCCGGACCTCAAGCCGGAGCAGTCGCAGAACATCGAGCTGGGCCTGCGCGGCACCTACGGCTGGGGTTACTGGACGTTCAATGCGTTCCGCAACAAGGTCACCGACCTGATCACGTACGACGCCACCACCCAGGCCGCGGCCAACGTGGAAGACGCGCGTATCCGCGGCGCGGAAGCGGTGGTCAGTGGCCACGTGTCCGGCTGGCAGGTGACGGGCGCCGCCACCTGGCTGGATCCGCGCGACGAGTCCAACGACAGCTACCAGGGCAATCAGCTTCCGCGCCGTCCGCGCCAGATGGCGCGGGTGGATCTGGACCGCAGTTTCGGCGACTTCAGCGTGGGCGGCAGCTGGTATGTCGCTGGCCGCGCTTACGACGATCTCGCCAACCAGCACCCGCTGGGTGGCTATGCGCTGACTGACCTGCGCGCGGCCTACGCGATCTCGCGTGACTTCAAGCTGCAGTTCGCGCTCAACAACGCGTTCGACAAGAGCTATCAGACGGCGTGGTTCTACAACCAGCCGGGTCGCAACTACATGCTGACGCTGCGCTACCAGCCGGCACAGTAAACCGTTGGCGGGGTCGGCTTGCCGGCCCCGCTGTTTTCATCGACCAGGAGTTGAAGACATGAAGATGCCCGTCGGTTCCCGTTTCGCCGTGCTCGCGCCTTTGCTCGTGCTCGTGATGGTGGCCACCCGCTTCAAGCATTTCGGCGACATGCTGCATTGCCCGGATGCCTCGATGGCCGTGTTCTTTCTGGGCGGCGCCTATCTGCGCCGGCACTGGATGTTCGCGCTGATGGTGGGGCTCGCCGTGCTGCTCGACTGGGTGTCGGTCAGTTACGCCGGCGTGGGCGATTTCTGCATCACCGCGGCTTACGCCTTCCTGCCGCTTGCGTATGCGGTGCTGTGGTATGCCGGCCGCTGGTACTCGCCTCGCCTGCAGGGCAACGTACGTTCCCTCGCTGGCGCCTTCGTTGTGGCGCTGGTGGCCGCAAGCGTGTCGTTCGCCATTTCCAATGGCTCGTTCTACTGGCTCGGCGGTCGTTATCCCGACCCGAACGTGGCGCAGTACGTGGCGCGCCTGTGGCAGTGGGGCCCGCTTTTCGTGCGCACCACGATGAGTTACGTGACCGTCGCGCTCGTTGTGCACGCGGCGTGTGCACGCCTGGCGGCAAACTCCGAGCAGGTCAGTCATCAGGAAGCCTGAGCATGAGCGACACCGTGGAACCTGGCGAAGGCATGACGGCTGACGAGCGCCACCGCGAACGCATGCAGCGCAAGAAGGCGCTGGTGGATCGGAAGATCGCCCGCGCCACCATCGAGCGTGGTGTGCTGGTGGTCAATACCGGCAACGGCAAGGGCAAGAGTTCGTCGGGCTTCGGCATGCTGGCCCGGTCGCTCGGGCACGGCTTCCACTGCGGCGTGGTGCAGTTCATCAAGGGCAGCTTCTCCACCGGCGAGGAGGCGTTCTTCCGACGCTTCCCCGACGAGTTGGACTACCACGTGATGGGCGAGGGCTATACCTGGGAAACCCAGGACAAGGCCCGCGACATCCGCACGGCCGAGGCGGCCTGGGACGTGGCCGCGGCGATGCTGTCTGACGCGCGCTACGACTTCGTGCTGCTGGATGAGCTCAACATCGCGCTGGTGAAGGGCTATCTGGATGTGGCCAAGGTTTGCCAGGTGCTGGCGGCGCGGCCACCGCAGCAGCATGTGGTGGTGACCGGCCGAGGCGCGCCGGATGCGCTGGTGGAGATCGCCGATACGGTCACCGAAATGCGCGTGGTGAAGCATGCGTTCCAGGCGGGCATCAAGGCGCAGAAAGGGATCGAGCTTTAGCGCGTTACTTCGCCCCTGATGCCGAGCAGCTTAACGGCCAGGCTTTCACTGGCCGCAGGCGTAGACGACGAACCGCAACAGACAGGGCGACGAATGACCGACACATCACGCCATTGCAGCGCCCTCATGGTTTCCGCGCCGGCCTCCGGGCAGGGCAAGACGTCGGTAACCGCGGCTCTGGCGCGCTGGCACTCGCGCAGCGGCAAGCGTGTGCGGGTATTCAAGACCGGGCCTGATTTCCTTGATCCGATGGTGCTGGAGCGCGCCAGCGGCGCGCCGGTGCAGCAGCTCGACCTGCGGATGGGCGGCGAGGACGACGTGCGGGCGCGGCTGTACCGCGCGGCGGGCGAGGCCGACCTGATTCTCGTCGAGGGCGTCATGGGCCTGTTCGATGGCGGGCTGTCCAGCGCGGATCTCGCGCAACGATTCGGCCTGCCGGTGCTGACGGTGATCGACGGTTCCGCCATGGCGCAGACCTTCGGCGCGATCGCCTTGGGGCTGGCGCGCTATCGCGAAGGGCTGCAGGTCTTTGGCGTGGCGGCCAATCGCATCGGCAGCGCGTATCACGCCAAACTGCTAGCCGAGAGCCTGTCCGGTGGTTTGCATTGGCTGGGCGCGTTGCCGCGCGATGCGTCACTGGCCTTGCCTGAGCGACACCTCGGCCTGGTGGCCGCCGGCGAATTGGCGGACATCAATGCGCGGCTCGATGCCCTTGCCGACGCGTGGGCCGTGCATGCCTCGACAGCGCTGCCGCCGCCGGTGGCTTTCCCGGAAGCGCACACACCCGCCGTGCCGCCGCGCCTGCATGGCGTGCGCATCGCGGTCGCACGTGACGCGGCGTTCTGCTTCCTGTATCCGGCCAACCTGGATGTACTGCGCGAGGCCGGCGCGGAGTTGTGCTTTTTCTCACCGCTCGCCGGCGAAGACTTGCCCGACTGCGATGCCATTTGGCTACCTGGCGGTTATCCGGAACTGCACCTGCCGGCGCTGGCGCAACACGAGCGGCTGCGCGAGGCGCTGCATGCGCATGTCGACGCAGGGCGACCGCTGCTCGCTGAGTGCGGCGGCCTGCTGTATGCGCTGGGCACACTGGCCGATCGGGACGGCAACGCCTACCCGATGGCTGGACTGCTGGAGGGTTCGGCGCGCATGCAGGAACGTCTGGGTGGTCTTGGCATGCAATCGGTGACCTTGCCCGAGGGCACGCTGCGCGGCCACACGTTCCATTACGCAAAGGCCGACATCCCGGTGGAACCGCTGGCGCACGCGACCAATCCCGATGGCGGTCCCAGCCGCGAGGCGGTCTACCGCCGTCGGCGCATGACGGCGAGCTTCGTGCACTTTTATTTCCCGTCCGATCCAGAGGCTGCGCTGCAGCTGTTCCTGCCATGACGACCGCGCTCATCGTGCTGTTGGCGCTGGGTCTGGATGCAGCCCTGGGCGAACCGCGGCGCGCGCATCCCCTGGTGGGTTTTGGTCGCCTTGTGCGGGCCGTGGAAACGCGTCTGTACGCGCCGCGTCGAATGGTTGGTGTGCTGGCCTGGTGCGTGGTGGTGCTGCCGTTGGTAGGGCTGACCTGGCTGCTGTCCAGTCGACTGCAGGCGTCAACGCCGTGGCTGGCCGACGGCTTCGCCATGTCGGTGCTGTATCTCGCTGTCGGTCATCGCAGCCTGGCCGATCACGCCATGCCTGTGGCGCGCGCGCTGCGCGGCGGCGACCTCATGGCCGCACGTAGCGCAGTCGGGCGCATGGTGAGCCGCGACACGCCATCGCTCGATGCGGCCCAGGTCGCTGCCGCCGCGACGGAATCGGTGCTGGAGAACGGCAACGATGCCGTATTCGGCGCGCTGTTCTGGTTCATCGTGCTGGGCGCTCCCGGCGCCGTGCTGTATCGGCTCGGCAACACGCTGGATGCGATGTGGGGCTATCGCACGCCTCGCTACGAGCGGTTCGGCTGGGCGGCGGCGCGCATTGACGACGTGCTCAACTATGTGCCGGCGCGTCTTACCGCCTTGAGCTACGTGTTGCTCGGCCATGCGTCGTGCGCGTGGCGTTGTTGGCGCAGGCAGGCGCCTGCTTGGGACAGCCCCAATGCCGGGCCGGTGATGGCCGCTGGCGCCGGCGCGCTTCAGGTGCAACTGGGTGGAGCTGCGCCCTATGACGGCGTGTGGGAGCCGCGACCCAGCCTGGGCGAAGGTCGGGCGGCGGACGCGCAAGCGATCGAACAGGCGCTGCGACTGGTGCGTCGATCCGTGATGCTCTGGCTGGCGGTGCTGTGGTTGGTCGTCCTGGCCGGGAGGGCGACCCATGCTTGAACACGGTGGACGCTTGCTGCGGGCTGCGAGGGAATACGGCATTGCACCTGAGCAATGGCTCGATCTCTCCACGGGCATCAGTCCGTTCGCGTGGCCACTTCCGACGATTTCCGCGCGCGCATGGCAACGCTTGCCGGAAGACGACGACGGCCTCTTGGAGGTGGCTTGCCGCTACTACGGCGCGCCCGATGTCTTGCCGGTGGCCGGCTCGCAGGCGGCGATCCAGGGTCTGCCGCGCCTGCGTGCGCCCTCCCGTGTGGGTGTGATCGCCCCGGGTTATGCCGAACACGCGCACGCATGGCGCAACGCCGGCCATCAGGTCCGTGTGTTACCAGCCGCGACCTTGCTCGCTGCGGTGGACGAGTTCGACGTGTTGGTGCTGATCCATCCCAACAATCCGGGCGGCGAGCGCTTCGACCCGGACGTCCTGCTGGCCTGCCATGCCCGTCTGGCCGCACGCGGTGGCTGGCTGATCGTGGATGAGGCCTTCATGGATGCAACGCCCGCGGACAGCCTTTGCCCTTGGAGTGGGCGCGAAGGGCTGATCGTGCTGCGCTCGGTCGGCAAGTTCTTCGCGCTGGCGGGCGCGCGCGCCGGGTTTGTCTGCGGCAGCGCCGGCGTGCTGCTGGCGCTGCGCGAGCTGCTGGGGCCGTGGACCGTGAGTGGACCGACGAGATACGTGGTGCAACAGGCGCTAGGCGATGCAGCCTGGCAGCAAGCAGCACGCGACTGGCTGCACGCGGCCAGCGCGCGCCTGGGTGCGCTGTTGACCGCTCATGGACTGGCGCCCACGGCGGGCAGCGCCTTCTTCCAGTGGCGTTGTGACGAGCGCGCTCGCCAGCTGCATCACGCGCTGGCGGCGCGGGGCATCCTCACGCGGCTGTTTGACGAGCCATCGAGCCTGCGTTTCGGACTTCCGGGCGACGATGCGGCCTTTGATCGACTGGCTGTGGCACTTGGCGAACTCGATCTGCAGGAGTCCATCGCATGAGTGCGCGCGTGCTGATGGTGCAGGGCTGTACGTCCGACGCAGGCAAGAGCACGCTAGTTACCGCGTTGTGCCGCTGGCTGCATCGGCAGGGCGTGGCGGTAGCCCCGTTCAAGCCGCAGAACATGGCGCTCAATTCGGCGGTGACGGTGGACGGCGGCGAGATCGGTCGCGCGCAGGCGGTGCAGGCGCAGGCGGCGGGCCTGCCGCCGCATACCGACTTCAACCCGGTGCTGCTCAAGCCCAACAGCGACATCGGCGCCCAGGTGATCGTGCATGGCCATGCCGTCGCCAACATGGATGCGCGTGACTATCACCACTACAAGCGTGTGGCGATGGAGGCGGTGCTGGCTTCGCACGCACGGCTGGCGGCGCGTTACGAGGCGGTGATCGTCGAGGGCGCCGGCAGTCCTGCGGAAATCAATCTGCGCGAGCGCGACATCGCCAATATGGGTTACGCGGAGGCGGTGGACTGCCCGGTGCTGCTGATCGCCGACATCGATCGCGGCGGCGTGTTCGCCCATCTTGTCGGCACGCTGGCGCTGCTGTCGGAAAGCGAGCGGGCGCGTGTGGGCGGCTTCG
The DNA here is from genome assembly GCF_003351225.1 of Dyella solisilvae. Taxonomy (GTDB): domain Bacteria; phylum Pseudomonadota; class Gammaproteobacteria; order Xanthomonadales; family Rhodanobacteraceae; genus Dyella; species Dyella solisilvae. The sequence continues at coordinate 1,343,689 of NZ_QQSY01000001.1, read as the reverse complement.
TCATCAATCGCTTTCGCGGCGACATTGGCTTGCTGCAGCCGGGGCTGGACTGGCTGGAGGGTGAAACCGGCAAGCCGGTGCTCGGCGTGTTGCCGTACCTGCACGGCCTGACGCTGGAGGCCGAGGATGCCTTGCCGCGCGATCGACTGAGCAAGACCGGCGCCCGCCTCACCGTGGCCGTGCCTGCCTTGCCGCGCATCAGCAACCACACCGATTTCGATGCCTTGCGCATGCATCAGGAGGTAGACCTCCATCTGGTAGGGCCCGGCGAAGCGCCGCCCGCTTGCGACCTGATCATCCTGCCCGGCTCGAAATCCACGCGCGCGGATTTGTCGTGGTTGCGTGAACAGGGTTGGGTCAGCGCCATCGCGCGGCACCTGCGTTATGGCGGCAAGTTGATCGGCATCTGCGGCGGCTTCCAGATGCTGGGGCGCTTCGTGCATGATCCGCAGGGCATCGAAGGTGAGCCGGGCTCGAGCGAGGGATTGGGCTGGCTGGCGATGGAAACCACGCTGGAGGCGCGCAAGCAGCTGCGCCGCGTGGACGGAAAGCTGGTCCTGGGAGATGCGCGGGTGAGCGGCTACGAAATCCATTGTGGCGTCAGCCACGGCGCGGCGCTTGCGAGTCCATCGAGCGTGCTCGGCGGCGGGGTGGCGGATGGAGCGCTCTCCTCCGATGGACAGATCCTCGGCACCTATCTGCACGGCCTGTTCGATCAGCCCTCCGCGCTGGCCGCGTTGCTGGCGTGGGCTGGGTTGAGCGATGCGCAACCCCTCGACCTCCCTGGCTTGCGCGAAGCTGGCATCGATCGCCTTGCCGATGCCGTCGAACAGCATCTGGACACGGTGGCGTTGCGTCGGTTGCTGCATCTGGAGGTGACGTCATGCGCACCCTGATTCTTGGCGGCGCCCGTTCCGGCAAGAGCGCGCTGGCCGAGCGGCTGGCGCACGAGTCGGGCCACGAGGTGGTCTATATCGCCACCGGCCAGGCTCATGACGAGGAGATGGCCGCGCGCATCGCGCACCATCGCGCCAGTCGTCCCGACCACTGGCACAGTGTGGAGGAGCCGTTGGCGTTGGCGGCCGCCCTTCGCGCACATGCGCGACCGGGACGTTGCGTGCTGGTCGACTGCCTCACGCTCTGGCTGAGCAACCTGCTGGGCGCCGAGGATGAGGGACGTCTGGTGGAAGAACGGGCCGCGTTGCTCGATGTATTGCCGTCGCTGACCGGCCAGGTGTTGCTGGTCAGCAACGAAGTAGGGCTGGGCGTGGTGCCGCTCGGTGAGCTGACGCGCCGCTTCGTCGACGAAGCGGGGCGGCTGCACCAGGCGCTTGCGGCCCAGTGTGATCGCGTGCTGTTCGTTGCAGCGGGATTGCCGCTTGCTCTTAAAGGAAAGCTTGCATGAACCATAAGTGGTTGCGTGACCCTTGTTTCGCCATCGACGAGGAAAGCTGCCAGCGTGCGCGGGAGCATCAGGCGCAGCTGACCAAGCCGCCGGGTTCGCTTGGCGCGCTGGAGACGCTGGCGATTCGCCTGGCGGGCTTGCAGCACAAGCCGCTGCCTTCGGCGCAACAGGTGTGGATCAGCATCTTCGCCGGCGACCACGGCGTGGCGGCGGAGGGCGTATCGGCGTTTCCCCAGGTGGTCACTGGCGAGATGGTGCGCAACTTCGCCAGCGGCGGCGCGGCCATCAGCGTGCTTGCGCGCTCGCTGGGCGCGATGCTCGAGGTAGTGAACCTGGGTACGGTGAATGATCCGGGTGAACTGCCTGGCGTGCGTCGCGCCATCATCGCGCTGCAGACGCACAACTTCTGCGAGCGCGAAGCGATGGACGGAGCGCAACTGGAGGCCGCCTTGCGCGCCGGCGCCGACAGCGCTGCGGCCGCCCACGCCGCGGGCGCGCAGATCTTCATCGGCGGCGAGATGGGCATTGCCAACACCACCTCGGCCGCGGCGCTGGCGTGCGGGCTGCTGGGTGAGTCGCCGGTGGCGCTGGCGGGCGCGGGCACTGGCCTGGATGCGGCGGGCATCCAGCACAAGGCCGCCGTGATCGAGCGCGCGCTGGCGCGTTACCCGAACGACGACGATGCACTGGCCTGGCTTGGCCGCGTGGGCGGCTTTGAGATCGCCGCGCTGACGGGCGCGTACATCGCCGCGGCGCAGATGGGCATGGCGGTGCTGGTCGACGGTTTCATCACCACCGCCGCGGCCTTGGCTGCGGTGCGCATCAACCCCGCTTCCCGGGCCTGGATGTTCTTCGCGCATCGCTCGCGTGAGCGCGGCCATGCGCGTTTGCTCTCCGTGCTCGACGCCGACCCGTTGCTCGACCTGGGCTTGCGCCTGGGCGAAGGCAGCGGCGCGGCCACCGCGATCCCGCTGTTGCGTCTGGCCTGCGAACTGCACGGCCGCATGGCGACCTTCGCGCAGGCCGGGGTGTCGGAGGCATGACGAGCGGGCACGCCGGCATCGACCTGCTGCGCCATGGCGACACCGGTCAGCGCAGCTATCGCGGTCAACTCGACGACAGCCTCAGTGACCTGGGATGGACCCAACTGCGCGCGTCGATCTTCGGGCGCCACTGGGATCGCGTGGTGAGCTCGTCGCTGCGACGCTGCGCCGAGTTCGCGCACGAGTTGGCGACCGCGCGGGGGCTGCCGTTGCGAGTGGATCCGCGCCTGGCCGAATACCACTTCGGCGACTGGCAGGGCGTGCCCATCGAAACGCTTGCGCAGGAGCAGGGCGAGGCGCTCGCCGGCTTCTGGGCCGATCCGGTGAACCGCCCGCCGCCGGGCGGTGAAACCTTCGTCCAGTTCCGCACCCGGCTGTGCGCCGCGATGGACGAGGTGGCGGCGGAGGCGCAAGCGCATCGCGTGCTGGTGATTACCCACGGCGGCGTGATCCGCCTGTTGCGTTGTGAGGCCGAAGGGCGCGACTTCGGCGAGATGGCCAATATCGACGTACCGCATGCCTCGCTGCACCCGTTGGCTTGGGGCGGTGTGATTCCGGTTGGCAGCTGATGCGCAGCCTGCTCGCCGCCATCGGTTTCCTGACCCGTGTGCCCGTGCCGGCCCGCGTGTTCGAGCACGACGGCGAGCCGGTCTCGCCGCTGCCCTGGTACCCGCTGGTGGGCCTGCTGATCGGCCTGCTGCTGGCCGCCAGTTCGTGGATCCTGACAGCAGCGCCACCGCTGATGACGGCCGCGCTGCTGTTGCTGGCCTGGGTGCTGCTGACCGGCGGCCTGCATCTGGACGGCCTGGCCGACAGCGCGGACGCCTGGGTCGGCGGGCTGGCGGATCGTGAGCGCACGCTGGCCATCATGAAAGACCCCCGCAGCGGTCCGGTGGGCGTCACGGCGGTGGTGCTGGTGCTGCTGCTGAAGTTCGCCGCGCTGGCCAGCCTGCCGCTGCACGGCTCGGCCTTGTGGCTGGCGCCGCTGCTGGCGCGTGCGGCGCTGACCGGCGCCTTTCTGGTCACGCCCTATGTGCGCAGCGGTGGGCTCGGCAGCGCCCTGGTCGGGTCGGCGCGGGCGCCGTGTCTGGTCGCGCTGGTGCTTACCGCGCTGGCGACTCTGGTGGCCGGCTGGCGCGGGTTGCTGGCCTTGCTGGTCGCGCTGGCGGTCTTTGCGTTCTGGCGCCGGGCCTGCCTGAAACGGCTGGGCGGGATGACCGGCGACACCTGCGGGGCGCTCACGGAGATGATCGAGGCGGCGGTACTCGTGGCGTTGGCCCTGGCGCACGGTTGAGTGGCCGGCAAAGCGGTGAAGCGAGGCCCGGAGTCTGCCCCGTGTTTCCCGCAGCACACGCGCCGCCGTTGAATTTGGCCGGCCTGCCTCGATAATGGTGGGCTGCTGGCGCCCGCGCTGGCTGGATCACGGAGTTGCCATGCCCATCTACGAATTCGAATGCAGCAGTTGCGGCCATCGTTTTGACCGCTTGCAGAAGATGTCCGACCCGGACCCGACGGTTTGTCCTGCCTGCGACGTGGCCGAAGTGAAGCGCCGCCTGAGCGCCCCGGGCTTCCGGCTGGCCGGCAGCGGTTGGTACGAGACCGACTTCAAGAAAGACGGCGACAAGAAGCGCAATCTGGCCGGCGACAGCGCCGCTTCGGCCCCTGCGCCGGCGCCCGCGCCCGCACCAGCTTCGAGCGATAGCTGACGGAAGCGCCGCCTGAACGGCGGCTCGCTTCCCGGCAAAGTTTTGCGATCACGTCGCAAGATATTCAATTCCGGTTGAGCATGCGCCCATTAGCGTGACGCCCCGTCACAAGCGTTGGAGTGGGCGATCGTGGTACGGATGCGCGCAAGTTCGTTAGGTTTGCTTGCCGGCCTCATGGCCGGCTTTTTGTGGGTGGAGCCAGCCCCCGTCCTGGCCCAGGGCCGCGACATGATCCGCTGCGGCAGCGCGGATGGCCGCTTCACCCGCTGCCAGGTTCCCTGGCGCGACGCCGAGATCATCCGCCAGGAGTCGAACAGCCCCTGCACCCGCGGCCAGACCTGGGGCGTGGATCGTGGTGGCCTGTGGGTCGATCGTGGCTGCCGTGGCCAGTTCGTGGAGATGGGGCGCGGCGGCTGGGGCGGTGGCCGGCGTGACGATGACGACGACGGCCGCTGGCAGGGCGGCGGCTGGCGGCCCGGGCCGGACTGGGACCGCGAGATCCGCTTCCAGTGCGAGAGCAACGACGAGCGCTACCAGTTCTGCCAGGTCGATGTGGGCGGCCGCGGCCGCGTGCGCCTGCTCCGGCAGCTGTCGGGTCGGGCCTGCGAGGAGGACTACAGCTGGGGCTGGAACCGGGCCGGCGTCTGGGTGGCCAAGGGGTGCCGGGGCCTGTTCTCGGTGGATCGCCGCTGGTAAGGGGCCCCAGGGTGATACTTAGTTAGTGTTGCCCTAGGCCCGCGGTTTGCCGGGCCGGTGTTAACATTCGCGGTCTTTTCCACGCATCTCGCCGCCCCGCGGCCCGGAGTTCCAAGCGCATGCGCACGCATTACTGCGGCCTCATCGATGAGGCACTGGTCGGCCAGACCGTCACCCTTTGTGGCTGGGTGAACACCCTGCGTCTGCAGAGCCACGTGGCTTTCGTCGACCTGCGCGACCACGAGGGCCTCGCCCAGGTGGTGATCGAGCGCGAGAACGCCGCCGCCTTCGCGGTGGCCGGCGAGATCGGCAACGAATACTGCCTGCGCGTCACCGGCACCATCCGCAAGCGCCTGTCGGTGAACGACAAGCTGCGTACCGGTACGGTGGAGCTGCTGGCCGACAAGGTCGAGATCCTCAATGCCGCGAAGGACCTGCCGTTCGCGCTGCACGAGAATCCCAACGAGGACATGCGGATGACCTACCGCTACCTCGACCTGCGCCGTCCCGAGATGCAGAAGATGATGCGCACGCGCATCAAGCTGGTGCAGTCGCTGCGCCGCTATCTCGACGCGCGCGGTTTCCAGGACATCGAAACGCCCATCCTCACCAAGGCGACGCCGGAAGGCGCGCGCGATTATCTGGTGCCCAGCCGCGTGCATCCGGGCCAGTTCTACGCGCTGCCGCAGTCGCCGCAGCTGTTCAAGCAGATCCTGATGATGGCCGGTTTCGACCGCTACTATCAGATCGCCCGCTGCTTCCGCGACGAGGATCTGCGCGCCGATCGCCAGCCGGAATTCACCCAGCTCGACCTCGAGTTCGCCTTCGTGGAAGAGAAGGACGTGCAGGATTTCGTGGAGGAACTGATCCGCCACGTGTTCAAGGAAGTGCAGAACGTCGAACTCGACGACGTGTTCCCGCGCATGACCTGGGCAGAGGCCATGCGCCGCTTCGGTTCGGACAAGCCGGACCTGCGCATCGCGCTCGAGCTGGTGGACATCGCTGACGCTGTGAAGCACGTGGAGTTCAAGGTGTTCGCCGAGCCGGCCAACGACCCGAATGGTCGCGTGGCTGCGCTGCGCGTGCCGGGCGGCGCCACCTTCACCCGCAAGGAAATCGACCAGCTCACCGAGTACGTCGCCAAGTACGGGGCCAAGGGCCTGGCCTGGCTGCGCGTGGACGACCTGTCGAAGGGCCGCGAGGGCATCAACTCGCCGGTGGCCAAGTTCCTCGACGACAAGGCGCTGGAAGGCGTGCTCAAGCGCACCGGCGCCGAGAGTGGCGACATGGTGTTCTTCGGCGCCGGCAGCTGGAAGGCGGTCACCGACTTCATGGGCGCTCTGCGCCTGAAGGTCGGCAAGGATCGCGGCATGGTGGAAAACAGCTGGAAGCCGCTGTGGGTCACCGACTTCCCGATGTTCGAATACGACGAGGAAGAAAAGCGCTTCGTCGCCCTGCATCATCCGTTCACCGCGCCGAAGGTCGACGACGTCGCCGACCTGCGCGCCAATGCCGCCATCGCGGTCAGCCGCGGCTACGACATGGTGCTCAACGGCAACGAGATCGGCGGCGGTTCCATCCGTATCCATCGCCCCGAGATGCAGAGCACGGTGTTCGACCTGCTCGGCATTGGTCCGGAGGAGGCCGAGCTGAAGTTCGGCTTCCTGCTCAAGGCGCTGAAGTTCGGCGCCCCGCCGCACGGCGGCCTGGCATTCGGCATCGACCGCATTGCGGCGCTGATGGCGGGCACCGAGTCGATCCGCGACGTGATCGCCTTCCCGAAGACCACCAGCGCGCAGGACCTGATGACCGACGCGCCGTCGATGGTCTCCGAGCCGCAGCTCAAGGAATTGCACGTGCGCATCGCCGCGGCGGACAAGCAGCATTACTGAGGCTTCAGCCGAAGGATCGGCGGGTCTTGTGACGGGTGGGTTTGCTCCGCTGGCGCGAACCCGCCTATCGTTCCACGGCAAGGGATGGCCTGAGTTTTGAGCCGTCATTCCTGCGTAAGCGGGAATCCAGAGACTTTTGTACTTGCTTTGAGTTTCAAAGACGCTGGATTCCGGCCTTCGCCGGAATGACGAGCAAAAGAGATCGCCCCCGCTTTCTGTTCCCGGCTTGCCCATGACCGACCACGTAATCCTGCTGCACGGCCTATGGATGCGCGGATTCGCGCTGCTGATGCTGCATCGACGCCTGATGGAATCGGGTTTTCGTGTTCACCGCTTCGACTACATGAGCGTCGCCGCCACCGAGCAGCGCATCCTTGGCAGCCTGCAGGAGCGCGTCTACGAGCTTTCGCAGGAAGCCGGCGACGTGCATCTGGTCGGCCACAGCCTCGGCGGGTTGCTGGCCTTGCGGGCCTGCGCCGACGATGCTCACCTGCCGACCGGGCGCGTCGTTTGCCTGGGGTCACCGCTCAAGGGCAGCGAGGCGGCTCGGCGCTTCTCCAGCATGGGGCGCGGCGGCGAAGTGCTGCTGGGCCACAACCGCGAGCTGATCGAGCGGGGTTTCGAACGGTGGACGGGCGAGCGCGAGGTCGGGGTGGTTGCCGGCCGCCTGTCGCTGGGCCTGGGCACGGTGCTTGGGCAGTTCGAAGGCGACAACGACGGTTGCGTGACCGTGGATGAAACCTGCCTGCCCGGCATCACCGACCACTGCATTGTCGAGACCAACCATACCGGCCTGCTGTTCTCCGTCGAGGCCTCGCGGCAGGTCACCCAGTTCCTGCACCATGGGCGCTTCAGCCACTCCGCCGCCTGATCCGGCAGCGTTTTTTGACCTGACCGCTTGCGTGCCCTTAGCCTCGAGGCGATAGAATTTGTCTCTTGTCCGTTCACACAGTTGCAGGAAGTGCCATGGGTAGAGGCCCGTCCATCGAAGGTCGCAAGAATGCCGAAGACGCCAAGCGCGCCAAGGTGTTCACCAAGCTGATCCGCGAAATCACCGTCGCCACGCGCGGCGGCGTGCCCGACCCGGGGCTCAACCCGCGCCTGCGCTCGGCCGTGGACAAGGCGCTGTCGGCCAACATGCCCAAGGACACCATCGAGCGCGCGATCAAGCGCGGCTCGGGCGCCGACGGCGGCGCGGCGATGGAAGAACTGCGCTACGAGGGCTACGGCCCGGGTGGCGTCGCCCTGATCATCGACTGCTTCACCGACAACGCCACCCGCACGGTGGCCGATGTGCGCCATGCGCTGACCAAGCACGGCGGCAATCTGGGCACGTCCGGTTCGGTGGCATTCCAGTTCGCGCGCGTGGGTGAGCTGGTGTTCGCCACCGGTGGCGATGAGTCGGCCGAGGAGAAGGTGCTCGAGGCGGCGCTGGAGGCTGGCGCCGATGACGTGGTGAACGAAAACGGCGAAAGCACCGTGCTGTGCGCGCCGGAAAATTTCGAGGCCGTGCAGCAAGCGCTCGCCGCGGCGGGCCTCAACGCGCAGCATGCCGGCGTGGGCATGCGTCCCGCCAACCGCGTGCCGGTGCCGGAAGAGGCGCTGGAACCGTTGCTGGACCTCCTGGAGAAGCTTGACGGTCTGGATGACGTCAGCGAGGTCTCGCACAACGCGCTGCTGCCCGCCGACGCCGGCGGCTGAGCCTTGCGCGGCTCGCCCTGCCTGTATCCATGACTCGCATCATCGGCATTGATCCGGGCAGTCAACGCACCGGTGTCGGCATCATCGATGTCGACGCCGGCGGCAAGCTGTCCCATGTCTACCATGGCGCGCTGGCGGTGGCTGGCGAGGCCAGCTTTCCGCTGCGCCTGAAACGCATATTTGACGAGCTGTGTGAGATCATCGCCGCCCATCGGCCGGACGAGTGCGGCGTGGAGCGCGTGTTCATGGCGCGCAACGCGGACTCGGCACTGAAGCTGGGGCAGGCGAGGGGAGCCGCGATCTGCGCGGTCGTCAGTCAGGGGATCGCGGTGCACGAGTACGCAGCGACGGAAGTCAAACAGGCGGTGGTCGGCAGCGGCCGTGGCGACAAGACCCAGGTGCAGCACATGATTGGCGTCCTGCTCGGACTGAAAGGGCCTTTGCAGGCCGACGCGGCGGACGCGCTCGCCATCGCGGTGACGCACGCGCATACGCGCGCCAGCCTGCAGCGCGTGGGTATTCCGCGCTCGGCCTGGAGGCGTCGCTGATGATCGGCCGCCTGCGCGGCATCCTGGTGTCCAAGCAGCCACCCTGGCTTCTGGTGGAAGTCGGCGGCGTCGGCTACGAGCTGGAAGCGCCGATGTCCACCATCTATGACCTGCCCGCCACCGGCAAGGAAGTCACCCTGCTCACGCACTACGCCGTGAAGGAAGACAGCGTGGCGCTGTACGGTTTCCTTCACGAGGCCGAGCGCACCTTGTTCCGCAACCTGCAGAAGGTCAGCGGCATCGGCGCCAAGATCTCGCTGGCCGTGTTGTCGGGCGTGTCCACGAGCGACTTCGCGCGGCTGGTGCAGACGGGCGACGTGGTGGCGCTGACCAAGATCCCCGGCATCGGCAAGAAGACCGCCGAGCGCATGGTGGTCGAACTGCGCGATCGCGTGGATGGCCTGGCGGTCGCCTTGCCTGGCGCCAGCGCCCAGGGCGCAGGCGTCGCGCTCGATCCTGCCGGCGAGGCCACCGTGGCCCTGCAGCAACTGGGCTACAAGCCGGCCGAAGTGACTCGCCTGGTGCAAAAGGTGGCCGCCGAAGGCGATACCGCCGAATCGATCATCCGCAAGGCGCTGCGCGCCGCACTAGGAAACTGACACGTGACCCCGGATTCCAGCCACGGCCTTTCCGAAGCCGACGCCAAGAAACGCCTGGCAGCCCTGGCGCTGGGCGCCATCGGCGTGGTTTACGGCGACATCGGCACCAGCCCGCTGTACACGCTGCAGACCACGCTCAGCCACGAGGGCATGAAGCCGACCCCGGAAAGCATCTACGGCGTGCTGTCGTTGATTTTCTGGGCGCAGATCATCGTGGTCTCGCTGAAGTACGTGGTGTTCATCATGCGCGCCGACAACAAGGGCGAGGGCGGCATCATGGCGCTGCTTGCCCTGGCTTTGCGCAGCGTGAAGGGCGACGCCCGCCAGCGCTGGCTGCTGGCCATCATCGGCATCTTCGGCGCCTCGCTGTTCTATGGCGACGGCGTGATCACGCCGGCCATCTCGGTGCTGTCGGCGGTTGAAGGCGTGAAGGTGGCGGCGCCGCACCTGGATCGCTGGGTGGTGCCGATCACCGCGGTGATCCTGTTCTTCCTGTTCGCGCTGCAACGGCATGGCACCGAGCGGGTGGGCAAGCTGTTCGGGCCGGTGATGGTGGTGTGGTTCATCGTCATCGCACTGCTCGGCGCCCACATGGTGGCGCAGAACCCTCACGTGCTGCTGGCGCTCAACCCGTACTACGGGGTGAAGTTCTTCTTCACCCATGGCTTTCAGGCCTTCATCGCGCTCGGTGGCGTGGTGCTGGCGCTCACCGGCGCCGAGGCGCTGTACGCGGACATGGGTCATTTCGGCAAGCAGCCGATCCGCCTGGCCTGGTTCAGCTTCGTGCTGCCGGCGCTGGTGCTCAACTACTTCGGCCAGGGCGCGCTGCTGCTTCAGCATCCGGACGCCATCGACAGCCCCTTCTTCAAGCTCACCCCCGAGCCGCTGCTGTATCCGATGATCGCCCTGGCCACGGTGGCCACGGTGATCGCCTCGCAGGCCGTGATCTCCGGCGCGTTCTCCATGACGCGCGAGGCGATGTCGCTCGGCTATTCCATGCGCATGCCGGTGGTGCACACCTCGCGTGAGATGTCCGGCCAGATCTTCGTGCCGTGGGTGAACAACTTCCTGCTGGTGATGGTGCTGGCGGCGGTGCTCGGCTTCCGCAGTTCGGACAACCTGAGCGCGGCCTACGGCATCGCGGTGACCGGCACCATGACCATCACCACCATCCTGGCGCTGATCGTGGCGCGCCGGCAGTGGAACTGGAGCCGCCTCGCCGTGATGGTGGCCGGCATGTGCCTGTTGGCCATCGACTTCTCGTTCCTCGGCGCCAACCTGATCAAGATCGAATACGGCGGCTGGTTCCCGCTCGTGCTGGGCGTGGGCGTGTTCATCGTGATGACCACCTGGCGCCGCGGTCGCGAGCTGGTGGTGCGCGAGATCAAGCAGTCCGGCCTGGCGCTGGAGCCGTTCATCGAGAACATTGCCGAGCATCCGCCGCTGCGCGTGCCGGGCACGGCGGTGTTCCTCACCGCCAACCAGCACGGCGTGCCGCACGCGCTGCTGCACAATCTCAAGCACAACAAGGTGCTGCACGAGCGCAACGTGCTGCTGACGGTTGAAATGCTGGAAACCCCCACCGCCGATCCGGGCGAGCGCATCGAGATCAGCGAGCTGGGCGGTGACTTCTACGGCCTGGAGCTGCGCTTTGGCTTCGCGGAGGACCCGAACATCCCGCAGGCGCTGACCAAGTGTTCGAAGGTCGGCCTGCCGTTCGACATGATGGACACCACCTTCTTCCTGTCGCGCGAGACCATCATCGCCGACGCGAAGCGCCCGGGCATGGCGCTCTGGCGAGACAAGCTGTTCGCCTTCATGGCGCGCAACGCGCTGCCGGCTACGGCGTTTTTCCAGATTCCGGGCAATCGCCTGATCGAGTTGGGCGCGCAGGTTGAGATTTGAGGTGGCCTGACGCGCTCTTGCCCTTCATCACGGTGCGGGCAGGGTGGCCGTGACGCGCGCAGAACGCCCATAGGGCGGCCCCCAAAAGCATTCTTGCCTCACGCCCCCAAGCCCGTCATCCCAGCGAAAGCTGGGATCCAGTGACTTTGGCTTTCCGCTCTCTGTTCGGCGTTATTGCCAGCTTGCCGCCTACGCGGCGGGCGTTTCGACCGCCTGCCGGCGCTCGAGTCACTTTTCTTTGCTGGCCCAAAGAAAAGTAACCCAAAGAAATGGCCTGACAGGCTCGCAGCGATATGCGGAATACAAGCCTGGACGACTGTGGCCAGCCGGATCGGTGACGTGGTACCTCAGGCACAGCGGCTACCCCGCAACGCGCCCTAGCGAAGAGGGGGCGCAGCGCTGCCCGGCATACAAGCGCCGATGACAGCGGCAAGCCGAATTCGTCGCGTGCTACCTCACGGACAGCGTCTACACCGCGGGGCGGCGCGGTGCTGAGGACTTAAAGCCGCGACCCGCACGATGTCGAGCCGCTCCGCTCTTCGCTCCCTCTCCCCTTGTGGGAGAGGGCTGGGGAGAGGGGGCGCGCTTGCCTCACACTTCCCGTCCGGCCAATCGCATTTCCTCCGAGAGCTCGCATCCGGCCCCGAAATCCCGCCCCGTGCCGCGCCGCTGCAACCCAAGCGCTGCCATAATGCGCACCTATGACCGACCACCGCATCGTGACTGCCGCCGCCCACATGGATGACGAGGCACTGGAGGCCTCCATTCGACCCAAGCGGCTGGCCGAATACCTGGGCCAGGAGGCGGTGCGCGAGCAGCTGTCGATCTACATCGAGGCGGCCAAGAAGCGTGGCGGGGCGCTGGACCATGTGCTGATCTTTGGTCCCCCGGGCCTGGGCAAGACCACGCTGAGTCATGTGATCGCCAACGAACTGGGGGTCAACGTGCGCTCCACCTCCGGCCCGGTGCTGGAGCGGGCAGGGGATCTGGCGGCGCTGCTGACCAACCTCGAGCCGCATGACGTGCTGTTCGTGGACGAGATCCATCGCCTCTCGCCGGTGGTGGAGGAAGTGCTCTATCCCGCGATGGAGGACTTCCAGATCGACATCATGATCGGTGAGGGACCGGCGGCCCGCTCGATCAAGCTGGACCTGCCGCCCTTCACTTTGATCGGCGCCACGACGCGCGCCGGCCTGCTGACGGCGCCGTTGCGCGACCGATTCGGCATCGTGCAGCGTTTGGAGTTCTATACGCCCGACGAGCTCACGGCGATCGTGCGCCGTTCGGCGCGCATCCTCGGCATCGCGTGCGAGCCGGAAGGGGCGCAGGAAATCGCGCGCCGTTCGCGCGGCACGCCGCGTATCGCCAACCGCCTGCTGCGACGTGTACGCGACTACGCTGAAGTGCGCGCCGGCGGGCACATCACCCGGGATGTGGCGCGCGCCGCGACCGACATGCTCAAAGTCGATGCCGAGGGTTTCGACGATCTGGATCGCCGCCTGCTCTCCACCATCATCGAAAGTTTCGATGGCGGCCCGGTGGGCGTGGAATCACTGGCCGCGGCCCTCAGCGAGGACCGAGGCACGCTGGAAGACGTGGTCGAGCCTTATCTGATCCAGCAGGGTTTCCTGGTGCGTACCGCGCGCGGCCGCATGGCCAGCGCCAAGGCATGGCGCCACCTGGGGCTGACCCCGCCGCCTCGGCAGCCGATGGCGGCGGACCTGTTCACCGGCAACAACGATGTTTGAGCGGGGGCCATGGGGCGGAGGCACGGGCGTCAAAGCCGGGCCTGCCCCTTCGCGTCTGGTGGCCAGAGGCCACATGCATTCCGGTCGCTGCCCCGAGGGCGTCCAACGTCCCGTCACCCCGATTTCGAATAGACACGCCCCATGACCGAGCAGCAGCCCTTCACCTGGCCCGTCCGCGTCTATTGGGAGGACACGGACGCCGGCGGCGTCGTCTACCACGCCAGCTACCTCCGTTTCATGGAGCGCGCCCGCAGCGAGTGGCTGCGCGCCATGGGCATCAGCCAGTTGGCCTACAAGGAGGCCACCGGGCTGGCCTTCATGGTCCGCGAGATGCAGATCGATTTCCTGCGCGCGGCCCTGCTGGATGATGAACTGACGGTGAGCGTCGAAGTCAAAGAAAGGCGCGCAGCCAGTATCCTTTTCGCCCAGACGATCCGCCGGGCGGACGGCGCGGAACTGATCCGCGCGAAAGTGCGCGTGGCGTGTGTCGACGTCAACCGCATGCGACCGGTGCAGATTCCGGCCGATTTCATTCCCGGCCTTTCCCCATAATTTTTAAGTACGTGCGCTGGAGAACCTTCGAGCAATGAACGGTGGATTGAACATTTTCAAGCTGATCGCTGACGCGAGCATCCTCGTCCAGCTCGTCATGCTGGTGCTGCTCGTGCTCTCCTTCCTCTCGTGGGTCATCATCATCCGCAAGGTTTCGCAGCTGAAGGCGGCGATGGAAGAGGCCGAGAGCTTCGAGGAGCGCTTCTGGTCCGGCGCCGACCTGGCCCAGCTGTTCCGCGAGGTCAGCAACCGCGGCGAGAACGGCGGCATGGAGAACGTGTTCGAGTCGGGCTTCCGCGAGTTCGTGCGCCAGCGCCAGCGCCGCGTGCACGACATGCGCGTGGTCATCGAAGGTTCCGAGCGCGCCATGCGCGTGGCTGGCACCCGAGAGATCGGCCGCCTGGAGCGCAACCTGGAGTTCCTCGCCAACGTCGGCTCGATAAGCCCCTACGTCGGCCTGTTCGGCACGGTGATCGGCATCATGGGCGCCTTCCAGGGCCTGGGCGAAATGAAGGACGTGACCATCGCCGTGGTCGCCCCGCACATTTCCGAAGCGCTGATCGCCACCGCCATGGGCCTGTTCGCCGCGATCCCGGCGGTGTGGGCGTACAACCGCTTCGCCAACAAGGTCGAGCGTGTCGCTTCCCGCTACGAGGTCTTCCAGGAAGAGTTCTCCTCGGTGCTGCAGCGGCAGATCCAGACCGACGACGCGGCCGCCTGAGGGCCTTCAGTCATGCGTAGCTCCGCGCGCCACAAGCGCTTAAAGCTCAAGTCCGAGATCAACGTCGTTCCCTATATCGACGTGATGCTGGTGCTGCTGATCATCTTCATGGTCACGGCGCCGATGATCAACAAGAACGTGGACATCAACCTGCCGCAGGCGAATGCCAAATCGCTGCAGGACAAGAAGGATCCGGTGATCGTCGCGATCGACGCGAGCGGTCAGCTGTACCTCACCCTGGGCACCGAGAAGCGCCAGCCGATCGACGTGGAAACCATGAAGACCAAGGTGGGCGCCTTCGTCAAGGCGAATCCCGAGGTCAGCGTGCTGGTCGCGGGCGATCGCGACGGCAAGTACGACGGCGTGTACCAGGTGCTGGCCGACCTGCAGCAGGCCGGCGTCGCCAAGGTCGGCCTGATGAGCGCGCCGGAGTCGAGCGGCAAGAAATGAGGTCCGACTCCCCTAAGGGCACGTCCAAGGCGGTCATCCTCTCCGCCATCCTTCATCTAGGCATCGTGGGCTTTCTGGCCCTCGCGGTGGTGCCGTGCTCGTTCTACGAGACGCTGTTCACGACACTGCATTTGCCGGAGAGCTGGAACCCGATCACCTGCGCCAAGCCGGTGCAGCTGGCGGGTGAGATCATCGAGGCGACGCTGGTCGGCCCCACCGCGGCGCCGCCGCCGAAGTCGACGCCGGCCAAGCCGATCCCCAATACCGTACCGCCGCCGCCCAGCATCCCGCCGCCGCCTTCGGAAGAGACGCCCAAGGTGAAGACCCTGCCGCCGCCGCCCGAGCATCCTGATGTCATCGACCAGGAGAAGGTGGTGGCCGACGCTGCGCAGAAGGCCGAGGACGCCAAGCGGGAGCAGGAAGAGAAGCAGAAGCAGCGCGCAGCCGAATTGGACGCCCAGGCGGCCAAGCAGAAGCTCGAGCGCCAGAAGCAGCTCGACGAGCTGTTCGCCAAGATGGACGCGGCTGACCAGCAGACCAAGCAGGCGCAGAACAAGGCCAAGCAGGCCAAGCAGCAGATGGAAGACCTGAAGAACGCACAGGACAATGGCCTGCCGGATTTGCCCAATGCGGCCCAGCGGCAGACCGGCCAGAACGGCCCGGACAACAGCCTTCGTGCGCAGTATCAGGCGGCTATTCAGAATGTGCTCAAACAGAATTGGGTCGGGCCGGATAACATTCCCGCCAATCAGCAGTGCCTGCTCCATATCGTCCAGCTGCCCGGTGGGCAGGTGGTGAGCGCCAAGGTCGATTCAAGCTGCCCCTTCGACGACGCGGGGAAAAAGTCTGTCGAAGATGCTGCGATGCGGGCCAACACATTGCCTTACAAGGGATTTGAGAGTGTGTTCAGTCGCAACGTTGACATGTATTTCAAGCCATAGGTGAGCACGTTATGAAGAAGCCGTCCCGGTATCTAATCCTATTGCTTGGTCTCCTTGGCCTGCTGTTTGCAGGCATGGCCTCCGCTCAGTCGCAGGCCCTGACCGGCACTGTCGAAGGTGTCACCAAGTCGGCCACGCCGATTGTGGTCGTGCCGTTCGCCCAGGCTGGCGGCGCGCCATTGGCGACCGACATAGCCGACGTCATGCGGAACGATTTCAATCGATCCGGCAAGTTCCGCTCGTTGGCCAAGAGCGAAATCGTGGAAAACCCGTCCAAGGGCGCGGACATCAATTTCGCCACCTGGCGCCTGCTCAAGCAGGACTACATCACCGTGGGCCGCATCAGTGATGCGGGCGGCGGCATGCTCAAGGTCGAGTACGAACTGTGGGACGTCAACCGCCAGCAGAGCCTCCTGGCGCAGGCGTATACCGCCCCGGCCGGCGACCTGCGCAGCGTCGCCCACCAGATCGCCGATGCCATCTACGAGAAGATCACCGGCGTGCGCGGCGCGTTCTGGACCCGCATTTCCTACATCACCGCAGTGGGTACGGGTAACAACACGACCTATTCGCTGATCGTGGCCGATTCTGACGGCTACAACCCGCAAGTGGTGGCCCGTTCGCGTGAGGCGCTGCTGTCGCCGGCATGGTCGCCGGACGGTAGCAAGATCGCCTACGTGTCGTTCGAAAGCGGCAATTCGGCGATCTACGTGCAGGACATCACCACCGGTTCGCGTCAGCTGGTCTCGGCTCGCGCCAAGGGCATCAACGGCGCTCCGTCCTTTTCGCCTGACGGCAGCAAGCTGGCGCTCGCCCTGTCCTATGAAGGCAACCCCGAGATCTACGTGATGGACCTGGGTTCGCGCCAGCAGACCCGCCTGACCAACAACCTGGGCATCGACACTGAGCCGCGCTGGACCCCGGACGGCCAAAGCATCATCTGGACCTCGGACCGTTCGGGTCGCCCGCAGCTCTATCAGATGCCGGCTACCGGCGGCGCGGCTGACCGCATCACGTTCCAGGGCCAGTTCAACGCCAACGCCTCGATCAGCTACGACGGCAAGCAGATCGCCATGGTGCAGGGCAACGGGAACGTGTATCGTATTGCCATTATGGATCGCAGTCTGGGTGGGCAGGTGCGCTTCATCTCGCCGGGTCCGATCGATGAAACTCCGAGTTTCGCGCCCAATGCCAGCATGCTGCTGTACGCCGCCTCCGAAGGCAGGCGCGGTGTCCTTTACGCCGTGTCCGCCGATGGTCTGGTGCGGCAGCGCCTTGTGCTGGCCGACGGTGACGTTCGCGAGCCGGCCTGGGGTCCTTATCGGCAGCGTTGACCAGTTCATGCCGTGACGCGCGAGCGTCACGGTCATGTGATCCGGGCGTGAAGCCACAAACGACACTCCGGATCTAAAAGCTTACCGGCCGCGACACTCCGTCGCGGCTGGTGGGTCAGGCGGTTGCGAGACAGCGCGCCGTCGGCAGCAAAATGTCAAAATAACAGCCGGTTCACCGGCGAAAACTGTCCCGAAACCGCAATCAATATTGACTGTCGGAACTCAAACCTGTTTGAAGGAACGTCCACCATGAATAAGACCGTTCGCGTCGCCCTGGTCGCCCTGCTCTGCGTTGGCGCGGCCGCATGCTCGAAGAAGCAGGAAGTCAAGCCGCAGCCGGCTCCGGAGCAGGCTCCGGTGACCACCCCGGCCCCGGTGAGCAACAAGTTCACTCCGGCTGATCTCGATACCGACGCCTGCCTGCGTCAGCGCGTCGTGTACTTCGATTTCGACAAGTACGAAATCCGTCCTGAGTTCCAGCAGATCATGGCTTGCCACGCCAAGTACCTGCAGGATCGCCCGATGGCGCAGATCCGCCTGGAAGGCCACACCGACGAGCGCGGTACCCGCGAGTACAACCTCGGCCTGGGTGAGCGCCGCGGCAACGCCGTGTCCAGCGCCCTGCAGTCGAACGGTGGTTCGGCCAGCCAGATCAGCGTGATCTCGTTCGGCAAGGAAAAGCCGGTGTGCCGTGAGCACAACGAAGACTGCTGGAGCAAGAACCGTCGCGTCGAGATCGTCTACACGGCGAAGTAATGAAGAAGCGACTGGCTAACAGCTTCACGGCCAGGATGGGCATGGCGGGCGCAATCGCGTCCGCCATGCTTTTTGGTGTCCCGGCATTTGCGCAGGATTCGCGCCTCAGCCTCGCCGACCGCGTGTCGCGACTGGAGCAGCAGGCGCAAAACCAGAATCAGGGCGGCACCACGCTGGTCAATCAGGTGCAGGCGCTGCAATCGCAGTTGCAGCAGATGCAGGGCCAGATCGAAGAACTGCAGCATCAGCTGCAGGAAGCAAACGACAAGAACAAGGCGCAGGCCACGGATTTCGATTCGCGCATCGGCCGCCTCGAAGGTGGCGCCAGTGCAGCGGCGGGCAATCCCGGCAATGCCGCCAACAACGCGAACCCGGCGGCGGCTCCGGGCGCGGCGGCCACTCCGCCTGCGTCCCCTGATGCCGGCGCCGCGGGCAAGGCCGCGGCAGCCACGGGGGCGGCCGCGACCGCCACAGCCGCGACCGCAGGCAAGAAGGGCGCGGCGCCGGCCAATCCGGCTGGCGCGCAGGCCGCCTATGACGAAGCTTTCAAGGCGCTTCGCGCTGGCGATTACGCGACCGCTTCGCGTGGTTTCCGCAGCTTCATCCAGCAGTACCCCGACAGTCCGCTGCTGCCCAATGCGTATTACTGGCTTGGCGAGTCGTACTACGTCACGACGAACTACCAGGTGGCGCTGGAAGCTTTCCAGACCTTGCTGAGCCAGTTCCCGCAGAGCGAGAAGGCTCCGGATGCCATGCTCAAGGCCGGCTATAGCCAGATCGAGCTCAAGCAGGTCGATGCCGGCAAGGCCACGTTGAAGTCCGTCACCACCAAGTACCCGGGCTCCAACGCCGCCAAGCTGGCCCAGGAACGTTTGCGCCGCCTGCAATCGCAGACGGCCAACTGAGGGTGTCGTGAGCGGCAGTAACGCGAGCGTGGCGTCCACCACGTCTGCGCAGGCATCCGCCGAGCGCCTGCGCATCACCGAGATTTTCCACTCGATCCAGGGCGAGGCCGATGCGCTCGGCTGGCGCACGGTGTTCGTGCGGCTTACCGGTTGTCCGCTGCGTTGCGTGTGGTGCGATACCGAGTATTCGTTCTACGGTGGCAACTGGCGCGATATCGACGACATCGTGGCCGAGGTCGCCTCGCACGGCGCAAGGCATGTGTGCGTCACCGGTGGCGAGCCGCTCGCGCAAAAGCGCTGCCTGATCCTGTTGAAGAAACTTTGTGACGCCGGTTACGACGTGTCGCTGGAGACGTCAGGCGCCCTCGATGTGTCTTTGGTGGATCCACGCGTGCGCAAGGTGATGGACCTGAAGGCGCCGGATTCGGGCGAATCCAAGCGCAACCTGTGGTCCAACATCGAGCAGCTGTTGCCGCATGACCAGGTGAAGATCGTGATCGCCAGTCGCGCCGACTACGAATGGGCGCGCGAGGTGATTGCCGAGCACGGGCTGGTCGACAAGTGCATGGTGCTGTTCTCGCCGGTGCATGGGGCGATCCAGCCGCGCGAGCTCGCCGAATGGATCATTGCCGACAAGCTCGACGTGCGTTTCCAACTGCAGCTGCACAAGCTGCTGTGGAATGACGAACCAGGACATTGAAGCAGGACTGAGTGGAGAGAAGTGAGAAAAGTAGAGCAAGGGCTTGCCAGCCGTACTCTCGCTTCTCACTCCTCTTCACTCACTCCTCGTTTCTGCTTTTTCCGCGTGCCAGCCTGTCTTGCTGGTTGCGCACATCGGCCGGATCACCGGCTTGAACCCCAGAGTGGATGCAACGACCCATGTCCCCATCATCTCCCCGCAAGGCCGTCGTGCTCGTTTCCGGCGGCATGGATTCCGCGGTCACTATCGCCATCGCCCGCGAACAGGGCTACCAGGTGCATGCACTGAGCGTGGCCTATGGCCAGCGCCACAGCGCCGAACTTGAGGCCTCCGAACGCGTGTCGCGCCTGCTCGGCGCCATCGAGCACAAGACCGTGCAGGTGGATCTGCGCACGATCGGCGGTTCGGCGCTCACCGCCGACATCGACGTGCCGCTCGATCGCGCCGACGAGCAGGGCATCCCGGTCACTTATGTGCCCGCCCGCAACACCATCATGCTGTCCATCGCGCTGGGCTGGGCCGAAGTGCTCGGCTCCACCGACATCTGGTGTGGCGTGAACGCGGTGGATTACTCGGGCTATCCCGATTGCCGCCCGGCCTTCATCGAGGCCTTCGAGCAGCTCGCCAACGTGGCGACCAAGGCGGGCGTGGAAGGCGCGGGCATCCGCGTGCATGCGCCGTTGATGCGCATGAGCAAGGCTGACATTGCGCGCGAGGGCCAGCGCCTGGGCGTGGACTTCGCCGAGACGGTGAGTTGCTACCAGGCGGATGCGCAGGGGCGTGCCTGCGGGCATTGCGATGCCTGCCGCCTGCGCGCCCAGGGCTTCGCCGCGGCCGGCCTGCCGGATCCGACGCGCTACGCCTGAACGCCTTTGCTTGTGCCGGGGGCCCGCAGACAATAAAATTGCGGGCTTGCCTTTGCATATGGGTCGTTAGCTCAGTTGGTAGAGCAGTAGACTTTTAATCTATTGGTCCCGGGTTCGAGTCCCGGACGACCCACCAAGGCACTGAAGGACTCGCGTACGCGCGGGTCTTTTTTTTTGCGCCGACCTGCTTCCCATAGCGGCGCTGGCGCCAGCCACCAAGGCGGGTGCGGCATGGCTGTTGTGTCAGCACGGTGTGGACTTCAAGACGCCGGGCGCCGGCTCACGGTGAGCTCCGGCGTCGGGCGTAGCGTCCCGCTCCCGGCGGCGTGGCAATCGCAGCAGGCTGCAGTCGATGGTGGTCAGGTTGGCCAGGCCCAGCACGGCCGCAACGGCGGCGCCGTTGGCGAGTAGATGAAACAGCATGACTCCCCCCGGAGCAATATCGAAAGATATTGCTATTTCACGGGGTGAATCGCAAGCGCACATGAGACGCATGAAGGCCGACCTCGCGGGCGCCGGCGCGGACGATCAGCCAGCCTGCCGCCATGCCGGAGACGGGTGCTTGCGCGGGCCGGTCGAGCGTTCCATCGCTGGCATGCGTGGCATCTCGAACCAGAACGTGCTGCCGCGTCCCGGTTCCGAGCGCAGGCCGATGCGGGTGCCCAGCAAACGGGCCAGCCGTTCGGCGATCGCCAGCCCCAGTCCATATCCGTCCCGGCGTTCGCTCTCGGTGGCCTGCAATTGCACGAATTCCTCGAAGATCCGCTGCTGGTGGATCACCGCGATCCCGGGGCCGTTGTCGCGCACCTCGATACGGATCGCCTGGCCGCACCGTCTTGCGGCGATCAGCACGCGGCCTGCGGGTGCGTTGACGATGGCGTTGCTCGCCAATTGATAGAGCAGGCTGGCGGCCACGTCGGCGTCGCCATGCAACTGGTGGTGGCTGCCGCGCCAGACTAGGGTCACGTTGTGGCGCGCGGCCTCGTGGTTGAGCGAGGTGCGATCGCGCATGAACAGTTCGGCGGCGGTGAAACCCGTGGACTTGACGGCAATCACGCCGGCATCCAGTCGGGAGATCTCCAGCAACGCGTCGAGCAGGCGCGTCATCGCCGCAATGCTCGCGCGCATCTGCTGGAACAGGGATTGACGCTCCTCGTCGTTGCCCTGGTCGATGCTGCCGGCAAACAGCTCCAGCGCCTGCAGCGGCTGCCGGAAATGGTGGCTGACCAGGGCAATGAACTGGGATTTGCTGCGCGTCGCGGCCTGGCTCTGGCGCAGACGGTCCAGCGCTTCGACGGCGTTGTCATGCTGCAGGGCGGACCACTCGCGCCGCTGCTCTTCCTGCAATTCGGCCAGCCGCTGCAGACCCTGACGGATGTCCGTGAATTCCGCACTGACGGGCGTCGGGTCGAACGCTGGATGACGGGCATTGATCAATTCGTGCAGGGCTTCCTGCGCGCGAACGAGCGGCTCCACCACGCGGTGGCGCAGGGTCAGCCGCGCGAGCCAGGCGAGTACAAGAATGCCGGCGGCGCACAGGCCGCCAAGCAGCCACACCATGCCCTGCGCGCGGTGCAGAGAGCGACTGTCCACCTGCACGCTCAACCACGACGAGCCGGCGCCGCCCACCGGCAGTTCGCTACGATAGGTGGCGCCGGCGATGGAGCGTGGGGGCGTGCTGCCACTGCTCCAGAAGCCGCCATCGCGGCGATGCAGCTCGATGCGTACAAGCTGATCGGCTTGGCCCTCGCGCAGGGCCCGGTCCAGGGTCGCCTGGGGTGACGCGGAGTTGTCGCCCCCGAGCTCGCCGGCAAGGCGTTCCATGCGGAGGTTCACGGCGGCGATGCTGCTTTCGCCAAGGTGGTGGGTCTGCTGCACGCACAACGCCAGCACCAACGCCAGCGCCGCGATCGTGCTGGGCAGCACTACGTCGATGAAGAGGCGAGGCAACAGGTGCGGACGCGCGTCCATGCGTCAATCCTCCCTCCCGCGACACCCGGGCAGGCGTGACGAACCACCTGGTTTGGACATCCAAGGGCAGGGCAGGACGAGAGTCGGCGGCATGTTGATGGACCCGCGGCTGGAGGCGATGGAAACAGCCCTGACGGACACACCCGTTCCTTCGGGAGGATCCTGAGATGCACTCTAATGAATCACGTTAGTGGCGACGATACGCAGTTCGTCTAGCGCCAGCAGCCATAGTGCGAACGGCCTAGGACCGGTTCATTCCCGCCACGTGATCCCTGTTGTCTACGCGACATGACGCCGACGCGTTTTGGCGCTACCTTCCACACCCGCAGGGCCCGTCGGGCCTCATGGAGACGATCATGTCCGCACGTTGCCGTCTGTTGCTTGCCGTGTCCTTGCTGGGCGTGGCCAGCGTTGCTCTCGCGCAGGATCTTCCGGAGAACATGCCCAAGCGCAAACCCGGACTGTGGGAGATGCAGAGCACCGGCATGGGTGGCCAGCCGCAGGTGATGAAGCTCTGCCTCGACGAGAGCACCGATCGGGACATGTACAAGATGGGCGCTCAGATGAGCGGCCACGTGTGCAGCAAGTTCAATGTCAGCGTGCAGGGCTCCACCGTGGTGTCCGAGGCGGTGTGCCGGGTCGACGGTCCGAGCGGCCCGATCAACCTGACCACCCACAGCGAGACGCGCTTTGACGGCAATACCTCGTACCAGACCCAGGGCCACATGACGTACGACCCGCCGGTGATGGGACGTAGCGAGATGGCGATGAACAGCTCGGGTCGCTGGGTGGGCGAGTGCCCCGCCGGCCAGAAGCCCGGCGACATGGTGATGCCCAATGGCACGACCATGAACATCAAGGATATGCAGCGCCACTGATCCCGAGCCGGGGTCAGGGCAAGGTCGGCGCCATCAGGCGGCGCACCAGCGCTTCGTGTTCGGCGTCGATCTTGTGCAAGCGGGCCTGCATCGCCGCATCGCTGACCCACTGGGCGCTGTAGGCGCGGCGCCGCTCCAGGTTGAACTCGATGTCGGCGAACGGCACCAGGGTTTCGTTGCCCGCTGGCGTGAAGCCGTCGATGTCGTAGATGCGTTGCAGCTTGGCCTGCTCGGCGGCGGCGTTCCTGCCCTTGCCGTAGGAGGTGAGTGCGGCGGTCACCCGCTGGCGCAGTTCCGCCGACAGGTCCGAACGCATCACCACCACCGGGTGGGGAATCAGGCTGGACGTCCACAGCACGCGCAGGCGTGCGTACTGGTCGGGGAAGCGCCGGGCGAAGCGTTCCATGTCGGCGGTGTCGTTGGTGGCGACATCCACCTCGTTATTGGCCACAGCCAGTGCATTGTTCTGGTGGTTGTCGACGGTGACGCTGGCGAAGAACGTGTCCGAGTCGAGCTTGCGGTTGGCGAACAACTGGGTCTCGGGCACCAGGTAGCCCGAGACCGACAGCACTTCGCCGCGCGCGTAGCGGAGGCGGCCTGGGTGCCGGAACAGGTCATCGATGGTGCGCAGGGGCGAGTCCTTCGGCACCAGAAGCACGGAGTAGTAGCCGCGCGCGCCGCTGCTGCTGGATAGCTGGGCGACCACCTGCATGCGATCGCTGATGACCGCATCCAGCGCAAGGCGGCCTGAGACGAAGGCGAAGTCGACGCGCTCCTCGGACATCGCCTGGGCCAGCCCCTCGTAGGTGCTCACCGAGAGACTGCGGATGGGCAGGTGCAGGCTGTGGCTGAGGTCGTCCAGCATCGGGCGCCAGGCTTCCAGCGACTCGGATGGGCCACCGATCGGCAGGATGCCGAAGGTCAGCGCCCGGACATGGGTGGCGCCTTCCGGCGGCCGGGCTGCCCATGCCGTCGGGCCGCACAGGCAGCACCACAGCAGGCCTGCTGCGGCCACGCGAATGCCCCGCCACCAAGCCGGCGGGCGCCAAAGCCTGAATATCCATCCCCGCGCCAGCACGGTGCTGTCCCCCGGCCCCTGGATGTTCTTGTTCGGAACCTGCCACGCGTGGCAGACGACCCTGTCGCGGCAGCATACGCTGCCTTCGTCAGGACCGGGTGAAAGCGGGTTGCGCCGAGGCGAGCCTAAAGCCCGCTGATGCGCCGCGAGGCGACCACCGCCTCGACCCGGTTACGCACGTTGAGCGCGCGGAAGATGGCGGCAAGGTGGATCTTCACCGTGCCCTCGCTGATGCCCAGGTCGCGGGCGATCAGCTTGTTCGGCTTGCCCTGCGAAAGCAGGCGCAGCACATCGATCTGTCGCTCGGTGAGCAGCTTGCGCAGTCGCTCTTCCAGCGAATCGGTGGACACGGCGGACGGTACGGGCGTCGCGACCGGAGACGCCGTGGCGGCGCCATCAGCGCGTTCCTGCAGCAGCAATGGCGGCACGTAGACGCCGCCGGAGAGCACCAGCCGCACCGCCGACAGCATCACGTCAGGTGAATAGGCCTTGGGGATGAAGCCTTGCACGCCCATCGCGAGCAGGCCCTTCATCATGACCGGATCTTCGGAACCGGACAGCACCATCACCGGCACGTGCGGCAGGGTTTCGATCACCTCGGCCAGATGTTCGTTGCCGCGCACGCCTGGCATGGCCAGGTCGATCAACGCGAGCGCGAGCGTATCCGCGCCCGGAGCGTGAATGGCTTCGCGCAGCTCCGCCATGTCCATGGCGATGGCAAAATCGGTGTCAGGCCCAAGCTCGCCCAGCTTGAGCTTGACTCCTTCGACGATCAGCCGATGGTCGTCTGCGATCAGTATGCGCATGTCGTTCCCCATGGCGTCATGCGGCGCTCCCATCGCTGCATACCCGCTCGTGCAACATAGCCCCAGCCCGCGCGCGCGGCAACCGTAGGGCGCCCACAAATGGCCTAGCCATAACGTGATATGGCCGCTCCACGGAGCGCTCCAGACAATCGCGCTACTGCGATGGGGGAGTCGCTCATGCGTACGAAGCTGCACACCAGGCGGTGGCCGTGTCGGCACTGCAAGCGCGGTGTGCCAGCGAATGCACGGGTGTTTCCTTGAACTGGACCGACCCCGCCGAATCCGTGATAGCCGCCGCCGATTGGCTGGCTGGCAACTTGCAGCATCACCACGCTGGCGTGACCCTAGGGACCATGCGGCTGCTGGAGTGCTTCGCGCCCCTGTTCTCCTATGGTCTGCTCATCGACGAGCGGGGCGGTCCTTTGTCGGTGGCCGATGGCCAAGGTTTGGCGCACGACCATGCGCGGGCGCTGGTGGATCAGGCGCGCAAGATGGCCCTGGCGGCAGGCAAGCCGTTGCCTCACGTCGAGAAGGCGGCCTTTGCCGCTGTCGCATGGTTTGACGAAGTGCTGGCGCGGCAGCCCGGCGTGAGAGAGCAGGGCGCGCCGCTGCAACTGAGCCTGTTCCACACCGGCAATGCGGCCAGCGAATTCTTCGACCACCTGGCCAGCCTCGACAGCGAGGCCGAAGAAGTGCGCGAGGTCTACAGCATGGCGCTGCTGCTCGGCTTCGTGGGCCAGTACTACTACGAGCGGGGCGACAGCGGCGAACTGGGGCGGATCAAGGCGCTGCATTGCCGCCCCGGCATCAGCGCGAGCGTGGTGCTGCAGGCGCTGCAGCGCGAGTCCATCACGCCACAACCGTACTTATGGCCGGGCTCGCCCGTGCACCACCTGTCGATGTCATGGGCGCGTCGCCGCGCGGCGCCAGTGGTGACGACCCTGCTGGTGCTGCTGGTGCTGGTGGCCTTTGTGGTTCCCGCCTTCAGGCAGGGGGCATCGGCCCAGGCGTGGTACCTCGCCGGCCTGGCCGTGACAGTGGGTGGCGCGTTGTGCTGGGGCGCGGCGCTGGCCTGGGACCGGCTCGTGTTGCGGCGCGCGCACACCAGGGTCGTGGCGCATCCGGATGCCGGCTACGGCATTGTCGACGTGTGGGCGGCGCTGGCCGATGCCGCGAGACATGCGCGCGGGGCCTTACTGCATCCGTTCCGTCGCCGCGGCGCATGGCGGCGCATGGCGCGCAATCCCTGGCTGCTTTTCCTGGGCGACAGCGCCGGGCAGGTGCGCAACCTGCTGCAGGCGGCGGCGCACGCGCCACACGCTCGCGCCTTGCAGGGGGACGACGCGTCGCGACCGTGGCACTGGTGGATGTATCGCGCTCTGGTGGCGGTCGAGCCCGCGTCCCATCTGGTGCGTTCGTCCCGGGAGTCGCAAGCCGAAGATTCGCCCTGGTCGGCTGCGCTCGCGCTGCTGGCGCGCGAGCGGCGCAAGTTGCCGTTGGACGGGATGGTGCTCTGCGTGGAAGCCAACCGCCTGCTTGAGCACATGCCTCCGGGGGACTCTCCGGGTCGGCGCCTGCACGATTTGGCGGATGAGGTTGCCCGTCGCCTGCAACTGCAGTTGCCGCTTTACGTGGTGGTGACGGGCATGGACTCGCTCCCCGGCTATGCCTCGTTCCGGGCGATGCTGCCGGCGGGATCACTGCGCAAGGCGGTGGGATGGCGGGAGCCGACCTCCCAGCAGGGCAGGCCGGTCGCCGGACGTATGGACGTCCAGTTGGGGGCGACGCTGGAGCGGCTTCGCGCCATCGCGACGGCGGCGCTGGGAGCCCAGCACGATGCCCATGGCCGCCGCGAGGCCTTCGAATTCCTGTGGTCCTTGCATGGGTTGCAGCAGGGTCTGCAGTTGTTCCTGGCGCAGTTGTTCGCTGGGGAGTCGGTGGTGGGGCGACGGCTGCACTGGTGCGGTGTGTACTTCACGGCCGGTTCGCGTATGGATGCGCCGGGCGGAGACTTTGTCGATGACCTGTTCAATCGGTTCCTGCCGGGTGACTGGCAGTTGGCGCGACGGGTGGCGGCGCCGGTGGAGGGTGGGGGCTGAGGTGGCTTGGCTTGTTGTGGGACCTCGCATCCAACGCTCGTCGACACCTCGAATGCGAAACGCTGGGTGAGGATTGGGCGAGCGCCTCCAAAGGAGCTTGAAGGACTGGTGCGCGCGATAAGTTTGCCTGGCTCAGAAGGAGCACATCTAGCCCCCAACCTGTTCTTGGCGATGCGTTAGCTTCCGCCATCGCAAGGTGGGCCGACGAGCGCATAGCGCGCAGAACTCTCTGAGTTCGGTCCTGAAAGGGCATTCTTGCCCTCGCCCATATCCGTCATCCCTGCGAAGGAAGCGCGGAGAACACCCATAGGACGGCCCCCAAGAGCATGCTTGCCTCACGCTCCCACGCCCGTCATCCCAGCGAAGGCTGGGATCCAGTGACTTTGGCTCTTTGCCTCGTCTGAAGCGCTCCCGCGAGCGTGCCGCCTACGCGGCGGGCGTTTCGATCGCCTGCCGGCGCTCGAGTCACTTTTCTTTGCTGGCCCAAAGAAAAGTAACCCAAAGAAATGGCCTGACAGGCTCGCAGCGATATGCGGAATACAAGCCTGGACGACTGTGGCCAGCCGGATCGGTGACGTGGTACCTCAGGCACAGCGGCTACCCCGCAACGCGCCCTAGCGAAGAGGGGGCGCAGCGCTGCCTGGCATACAAGCCTTGGCGACCGCGGCCAGCCGAATTCGTCGCGTGCTACCTCACGGAGTGCGGCTACCCCGCGGGGCGGCGTCGTACTGAGGACTTAAAGCGTGGCGTCGGGCGCCACGCATCGAGCAGCTTTGCTCTTTGCTTCCTCCCCTACGGGCGAACCGAAGGTAGTCCCTGTGGGAGAGAGGGTTGGGGCATGGCTACCTTTAGGGCGGCATCGCCACTTCACGGTGGTGAGTGGTGGTTGCTCTCGAGAAGCCCACTTAAGCCGACGCGACCTGACTAGTCGCCGTGGCGCGGCTGGCGTTCCATGCCGCCATCATCGCTTCGCGCAGTTGCTCGGGGGATACCGGCTTGTAGAGCACGGGTATCTTGGCGGCCATGATTTCGCGGAGTCGGTCGCTGCGCGTTTCGCCGGTGATGAGCAGGCGCGGGAACGGCGCGACGTCGTCGCGCAGGTAGTGGGCATCGAGCGCCGCCAGCACGTCGAGGCCGCTTTCGCCATCGCGCAGGCGCAGGTCGGAGATCACGATGTCCGGCGGCACAGGCCATTCCTCGGCGGCCAGCAACGCCTGCGTGCGGTCTTCCGCGACGGCGACGTCGCAGCCCCAGCTGCGCAACAGGTAGCGGATGCCGGAAAGGATGGCTGGCTCGTCGTCGATGACCAGCACGCGCATGCCGGAGACATCCAGCGGTACGTCGTCGCTTGGCGGCGCGGCGAGTTGCTGTGGCGACACTTCCGGCAGGTGGAAGCTGAAGACGCTGCCGCGCCCCGGCGTCGACTTCAGCAAGACCTGGGTGTCCAGCAACTCGGCCAGGCGCTGCACTGTGGCCAGGCCGAGGCCGAGGCCGCGGCGGTGGCCGGAGTCGTGTTCACCGCCGTTGTGGCACTCGACGCGGTAGAACTCGTCGAAGACGCGCGACTGGTGTTCCGGCGCAATGCCGCTGCCGGTATCCCATACGTCCACGCGCACGGTGCCGTCGGCGCGCCGGCGCGCCACCACCAGCACGCCACCCTGGCTGGTGTAGCGCAACGCGTTGCTGACCAGGTTGTTGAGGATGCGCGCCAGCATCGTGCGATCGCTGCGCACCCACAGGTGGGTGGCGCGCATGATCAGGCGAAGGCCATGTTGCTCGGCGATCATGCGGAAGTTGCGGCTCACTTCTTCCAACACATGGTCGAGCGGAAATTCGGTGATCTCGATCTGCATGGCGCCGGTTTCCAGCCGCGACAGGTCGAGCAGCTCGCTGAACAGGTGGTCGAGCGCCTCCACGCATTCCTGGATATGCGCAATGCGGTCGAGCCTGATGGGATCCTTCTCGTCGACCGCCAGCGCAGAGGAGAACAGCGTCAGGGCATACAGCGGTTGGCGCAGGTCGTGCGAGGCGGCGGCCAGGAAGCGCGCCTTGGCCACGCTGGCGGCCTCCAGCGCGGCGTTCTTGCGCGCCAGTTCCACGGTGGCCTGTTCGATCTCCTTCTCCATGCTGCGCTGGACGTCGAACAGCGCCAGCGCCGCGCTGTTGAAGCCGCGCTGCAGTTCGCCGATCTCGGTCTGGTCGGTGACCTCCACTTCGACATGGCGGTCTCCGCGCCCGAGCTGGTGCACCGCCGCGACCAGGCGGCGCAGCGGCGCGCTGATCCAGCGTGCCGCCTGCCAGCCGACCACCGTGGCCACCAGCAGGCTGATGCCGAGCGCGACCAACGCGTGCTGCAGACTGGCCCGCTGCGCCGCGATGGCGTCGTTGAGGCTCACGTCCACCATCACCGAGCCGAGCACCGGATGGCCGGGCTGGTCGGGATCGACCACGTCGCGCATCACGGTCAAGGTCTCGGCATGGCCGGCGCCGCTGCGGCCGAGGTCATCGGCGAGGATCTCGCCATCGGCGGCGCGGATCTGCACACGCGCCACATGGGGCAGTTCGCCGATGGATTCGGCAATGCGCACCAGCTCGCGTCGTTGCATGTCGCGCAGTGGCGCAGCCGAAACCGAAGCTGCCTGGGTGGCGATGGCTTCGGCATTGTTCTGCGCCATGCCGCGCAGGCTGCCCAGTTGGCGCTGGGTGAGCATGGTGACCAGCAGCGTGGCGGTGACCAGCGTGGGCACGAGCGCCACCAGGGCCAATCGCTGCATCAGCGATGTGCGCCGCCACCACCGCACCGCCCGCGAGTTCGCCCCTGCGCCCATTGGCCGTCGTCGCCCCATGAGGCGCTACCGCGCGCCTGGCCGGTCAGAGACTAGCGCGATTTATGGGGTAGGGCAGCTATCCCATTGGCCGAGGGCATATCCCTCAACGGTTGTGAGAGTCGGCTGAAATGGTAGTGGCGCCCTGGTGCCGACGACGGTTCAGGCGCTCCACCAGCAGGGGCAGAAGGGAGAGCGCGCCAATCGCGCTCAGCGGCATCCAGACTTCGCGCTGGAAGAGCAGGCCGAGGCCGAAATGTCCATGGCTGCGGGCGAGCGCCGTGCCCAGGCCGGCGCCGATCGAGGTCTCGAAAATCAACGAGACGGTGCCGCCCAGCCAGCTCGCGCCCAGGAACAGCCAAAGCGGGCATCGCAGCCACGCCAGCGCCACGGTGATCAGGCCGAACGGGGCGACTGGCACGAAGCGCAGGAACATGGTGTAGGGCACCGGGTGGCGTTCGAAGCCGTGGTGCAGCTTGTCCACGATGGCGGGCGGGTGTTTGCTTCCCGCGCCGAAGGCGTAACGGCTGGCCAGGAACAGGATCAGCGTGCCCAGGGTGAGTCCGATCGAGGAGTAGATGCTGCCTTCGACCACGCCGAAGGCGAAGCCGCCGGCCATGATGATGACCACCGTGCCCGGCAGGCCGGTGGACATGGCCAGGGTAAGCATGCCGATGTAGGCCACGCGGCTGAGCCAGGGGGCGGACGCAATCTGTTCGCGCAGTTGGGCCTGGTGCTGCACCAGTTGCTCGGGGCGCAGCCAGTCGAGCACACCGGAGCAGAACAGCACGATGCCGGCGGTCACCAGCACGAGCAGGGGCAGGGCGGCGCGCAGGCGGCTCAATAGTGCCGTCCGCTCTGGCCGTAGGTCGCCAGCACGCTGCGGGCCTGCTCGCGCAGGATGTCGCGGCGCACGGCGATGCCGCGCCGTTCCAGTTCTCCCACCCAGTCGGCGGGCAGCGGGCCTTCGTCGAATTCGGTCAGCTCTTCCACGTCCTCGGCCCTTGCTCCGATCAGCAGTTCATCCACGCCGGCCCACACGGTGGCGCCATAGCACTGGCAGCACGGCTGCGCGCTGGTGGCCAGCGTGTAGCGGTTGCCGTCGCCGTTGAGGCGAAAGGCGGCGAGGCGCTGCTGTGCGCTCATGTACGCCATCATCTCTGCATGGGCTATGGAACAGGTCTGCGGGATCACGCGGTTCACTCCCACCGAGACCACGCGTCCGTCGCCATTGAACACGGCGGCGCCGAAGGGGCCACCCTGATTATGTTCGATGTTCCGGCGCGAAAGCTCGATGGCCAGACCCACGCGCTCCTCGTCGGTGAGGTAGCGCTTTCCGTCGTCGACCACGTCGCCGATCCACGGCGGCAGGGTCAGGTGAATCTGAAGACGCAGCATGCAGCGTTCCTTGTGATGCCGACGTCAGCCAGCCTGCTTGGCCCAGGCGTCACGCAGCGTGACGGTGCGGTTAAACACCGGCGCTTGCGGCGTGTGGTCGAGGCGGTCTGCCACGAAATAGCCCAGGCGCTCGAACTGGAAGCGCTGCTCGGGCTCGGCGCTCGCCGCCGCGGGTTCCAGCCATGCGCGCACCACGCGCTTGGCGTCCGGGTTGATATGCTCGATCCAGCTCTTGCCGTCGCTCTCGTCGTCAGGCGCGGCCACGTTGAACAGGCGGTCGTACACGCGCACTTCGGTGGACACGCCGTGTTTGGCGCTGACCCAGTGGATGGTGCCCTTCACCTTGCGGTCCGCGCCCGGCATGCCCTGGCGCGACTCGAGGTCCAGCGTGCAGCGCAGTTCGACGACATTGCCGTCGGCGTCCTTGACCAGCTCGTCGCACTTGACGATGCCAACGCCGCGCAGGCGCACCTCGCCCTCGGGCTTCAGACGATGGAAGCCCTTCGGCGGCACTTCGGCGAAGTCCTCTCGCTCGATCCAAAGTTCGCGTGAGAACGGCACTTCGCGCGTGCCGAAACTCTCGTCCTTCGGGTGGTTGGAGAAGGTGAGCTGTTCCTCGTGGCCTTCCGGCAGGTTGGTGATCACCAGCTTGAGCGGATCGAGCACCGCCATGCGCCGCGCCGCGGTCGCGTCGAGATCCTCGCGGATGCAGTTCTCGAGGATCGAATAGTCGATGATGCTGTTCTGCTTGCTCACGCCCAGGCGCTCGATCAGCAGGCGCAGGCCGGCTGGCGTGAAGCCGCGACGGCGCAGGCCGCGCAGCGTGTTCATGCGTGGATCGTCCCAGCCGTCCACCAGGTTCTCGGTCACCAGCTGCGCGAGCTTGCGCTTGCTGGTGATGGAGTAGGAGAGGTTCAGGCGCGAGAACTCGATCTGTCGCGGCTTGGCCGGCTCGGTGCGGAAGCCGCCCTCGCGCAGGTGCTGCCACAGCTCCGGATGGTTGACCAGGTCGACCTTGTCGACGAACCAGTCGTACAGCGGGCGGTGGTCTTCGAACTCCAGCGTGCACAGCGAATGGGTGATGCCTTCCAGCGCGTCCGACAGGCAGTGCGCATAGTCGTACATCGGGTAGATCGGCCACGCATCGCCAGTGTTCTGGTGGGCGATCTTGCGGATACGGTAGATCGCCGGGTCGCGCATGTTCATGTTGCCCGAGGCCATGTCGATCTTCGCGCGCAATGTCTTGGCGCCGTCCGGGAATTCGCCTGCGCGCATGCGGGCGAACAGGTCGAGGTTCTCCTCCACGCTGCGCTCGCGGAACGGCGAGTTGCGGCCCGGCTCGGTGAGCGTGCCGCGATAGGCGCGCATCTCCTCCGGATTGAGATCATCGACGTAGGCCAGGCCGTCCTTGATCAGCTTGACCGCCGCGTCGTGGAACACTTCGAAATAGTCCGAGGCGTGGCGCAGGTCGTGCCACTCGTAACCGAGCCAGCGCACGTCGTCCTTGATGCCCTCGACGAACTCGGGGTCTTCCTTGCCGGGGTTGGTGTCGTCCAGGCGCAGGTTGCACCAGCCGGTGAACTCGCGGGCGATGCCGAAGTTCAGGCAGATCGCCTTGGCGTGGCCAATGTGCAGGTAGCCGTTGGGCTCGGGCGGAAAGCGCGTACGGATGGCGTGGTGCTTCCCGCTGGCCAGGTCGTCCCGAATGATCTGGCGAATGAAGTCACGCTGGCCCTCGGCCTGCGGCGCGGCGGGCGGGGTGGCGGGGGCAACGGCGGCTTTTTCGTTGGACATCGGGACTCGAAGCTCGTACGCGGAGACGGAAACGACCAAGTTTACCCTGTCCAGGGTGGGGCTGTTTCACCCGGTTTCAGCTGAGGCGAAGTGTCCCTGGCGGGCCCCCTATCGGTCCGTTCACCCCGCCAACACATCGCGGGCAAGAACTTGCCCCATGTCTCCCACAGCGCTAGCGTGACCCCATGCGCATCATCTACCGAGCCGAAAGCCTGATCGACGCCCACCTGGTGAAGGACGCGCTGGAGCGCGCCGAGATCCCTGCGTTCGTCTCCGGCGAATACCTGACCGGCGCGGTAGGCCAGCTGCCGGCGCTGGATTACGTGGCGGTGTTGGTGCCCGAGGCCAGCCTCCCGGCGGCCGAGCAGGTGGTGCGGGGCGTCGAGCGCGACCTGCAGGAGGCGCGCCTAGCGCTTGGCGACACCGACGAGGACCCGGACGCGCCGCTGCCAGCGTTCTGCTGAGGGCGATAGGGCCGCCGGCCGGCGCCTCTGGTACGGAGCGTTATGCTGGGCGAGTTGTCCGCGCCGCGCGGGCCAAAGCCGGAGTCGCCCTTGGAAACCTCGCTGCAACAGATCCAGTCGCTGATCCGGGCGGTGCCGGATTTTCCCAAGCCTGGCGTCGTGTTTCGCGACATCACTCCACTGCTCGCCGACGCGGGCGGCTTCGCCCGCTGCATCGATGCCCTGGCCGAGCCATGGCAAGGCAGCGGCGTGCAGGCCGTATGCGGGATCGAATCGCGCGGCTTCATCTTCGGGGCCGCACTCGCGCAGAAGCTGCACGCGGGTTTCGTGCCGCTGCGCAAACCCAACAAGCTGCCGCCGCCGGTGGTCTCGGTGGACTACCAGCTCGAATATGGCGTGGATCAACTGCAGGCGCGTAACGATGCGCTGCGTCCCGGCGAAAGAACCCTCATCGTGGACGACGTGCTGGCGACCGGCGGCACGTTGGCCGCCGCGCGGGCGCTGGTGGAGCAACTTGGCGCCCGGCTGGTCGGCGCCAGCGTGGTGATCGAGCTGGCGGCGCTGCAGGGTCGCAGCCGCTGGCCGGACGGTACGCCGTTGCACGGACTGCTGCGCTACTGACTGGCGCGCGGCCCCGTGTGTTGATTTGGTCGTTGCCGGGCGCCATATCCGGCACAGCCCGCATTTTGGAGGTATCCCATGCTTGGTATTGGCGCTTTCAAACAACGCATGCCGCATCGCGAAGATGCCCTGCCCGGACGCGATCGGCCCATCGTGCCGTCTGCGCCGCATCACGTGCTGGGCGCGCCGCTGCAGGTCGAGGCATTTCCCGGCGCCGCCGTTTTGGTCGTGGGCATGGGCTGCTTCTGGGGCGCGGAGCGGAAGTTCTGGAGCGTCCCCGGTGTGCTGACCACCGCCGTGGGCTATGCCGGCGGCTACACGCCCAATCCGACCTATCGCGAAGTGTGTTCGGGACAAACCGGTCACGCCGAAGTGGTGCGCGTGGTGTACGACCCGGCCAAGGTCGACCTCGAAACCCTGTTGCGTGTGTTCTGGGAGAACCACGATCCGACGCAGGGCATGCGCCAGGGCAACGACACGGGCACGCAATACCGCTCAGCCCTGTATCTGGGCGACGCGCAGCAACTGGTCGCGGCGGAAGCTTCCGCCAGGCGCTTCCAGGCCGAGCTGGCGCGCGCGGGCTATGGCGCGATCACCACCGAGATCGCGCTGGCTGGCCCGTTCTACTTCGCCGAGGACGAACACCAGCAGTACCTGTCCAAGCATCCGGACGGCTATTGCGGTCTGGGCGGCACCGGCGTGAGTTGCCCGATCGGGGTAGCCAGCGCCGGTTGAGATTGCGCTCTTAAGGAGGCGTCGCGGGAGCGACGCTTTCCACGAAGACCAGTTCGCAGGCTCCATCGCCGGTGTCGTCGCGCGTCATGGATGTGCGCCAACGCCAGCCGTCCGGACGGCTGGCGTCCACCAGGAAACCTTCAAGGTGGATGAGCTCGCCGGGCCGTACCTCGTCGAGTTCGTGGCGCACGCTGTCGTCGGCGGGAATCATGTGCATGTTGGCGCTGGAGCGCTCGATTTCCCTGCGCGGGATGGGAAAGCTGGCGACGTGCCAGTAGTAGAAACGGTTGCCCTGGGTGATCTGGATGTGCGACAGCACGGTGCTGTCGGACATGCGGCCCCAGCCGAGTGCGAGGTCCACCGGCGCCAGCACCGCGCCGGCGTCGAAGCGGTAGTCCTCGCGTGACAGCACGCGAGCGGTCAACTCAAAGCGCGCGCGTGTCACCAGGGTGATGTTGCCCCGGTGCAGCGTGGCGCCATCGTCCAGGTCGATCTGGGTCGGCACATCCGGCGCAAGGACGCCGACCGGCGGCGTCAGGGTGCGATGGCGCCACCAGTGCGCGCCGCCGAGGACGCAGATCAGCAGGATGCCGGCCAGCAGGAAGCGCTGCATCGACGCGTCAGCGACCGGCCTGTTTCGCGGGCTTGTCCTCGGCCACGCCGGGCTGCAGCAACCCGGCTGGCAGGTCGCCGATCACTTCAGCAAAGCGCTTGAGGAACGTCCCCATCGATGAACTCTTGCGCCATACCAGCGCGATGCGCCGACTCGGCGGGTGGCCCGCGAATTCCAGCAGGTGCACGTTGTCGGTACGCGCCACCGGTGGCTTGATCGCCAGCGTGGGCAACAGGGTGATGCCCACGTTCGCCGCCACCATCTGGCGCAGCGTTTCAAGGCTGGTGGCGCGGAAGCCGGAGCGTTCGCCGGCGCCGGCAAGCTGGCACACCTCCAGCGCCTGGTCGCGCATGCAGTGGCCATCTTCCAGCAGCAGCAGGCTCTCGTCCTCCAGGTCGTCCAGCTTGAGGCGCTTTTGCTTGTGGGCGAGCGGGTGTTCCTCCGGCACCGCCAGCACGAACGGCTCCTCGAACAGGAACTCCGTGTGCAAGCTGTCCTCGTGCAGGGGCAGCGCGAGGATGCCCACGTCCAGCGAACCCTCGCGCAGCATGCGGATCACCTGCTCGGTCTTCTCCTCCACCAGCAGCAGTTCCAGCCGCGGGAGGTGCTTGCGCACCAGCGGCACCAGGTGCGGCAACAGATAGGGACCCAGGGTGGGGAAGATGCCCAGCCGCAGCGTGCCGGACTCGGGGTCGCGCGTGCGCTGCGCGATCGCCTTGATCTCCTCGATCTCCGAGAGCACGCCGCGGGCGCGCCGCGCGATTTCGCGACCGGTCTCGGTGAGCAGCACCTTGCGCGGCGTGCGTTCCACCAGCGGCACGCCCAGCTCGTCCTCCAGCTTCTTGATCTGGGTCGACAGTGTCGGCTGGCTCACGAAGCTCGCCTCGGCGGCGCGGCCGAAATGCCGGTGTTCGGCCAGCGCCACGAGGTAGTGCAGGTCGCGCAGATTCATGGAGAGGCCCGTTAATAGATCGTGTCTATCATAGTGCGGCTAGTCATCGCCGTGAACAATGGGCACCCGGACCGAGCAGGCGAACGGGGCCGGGCCTGGTCGCGTGGCGTCCTGCGTCCCTTGGTGCGCTCCGAACGCTTACGCCAGGCTGACGGCACCATGTCTTCTGGCACTGGGTCATGAGTCATGACTGCACCTAGCGTGGGGGTTTGTTTGTCCAGGGGATTTACCTCGCATGCATCGTCTTGTTCGTCCGTTCGTACTCACCGCCCTTGCCGCGTGCTGCGGCGCCGCCTTGGCCGCGCCGGCCGCCGATGACCAGCCGCACGGCAAGCTGCCGGGCTGGGCGCAGCCGGAGTCCTACCAGCTGGCCTTCAAGGTCGATCCGCGCCAGCAGGACTTCTCGGGTACGACGGTCATCAAGCTCAAGCTCACCCAGGCGTCCGATCATCTGTGGCTGCATGGTCGTGAGCTGAAGGTTGGCAAGGTCACGGTGACCGATGCTTCGGGCAAGGCCCACGCCGGCAAGTACGTGGAAGTCGCGCCGCAGGAAGGCGTGGTGCGCATCGACTTCGGCGGTACGCTCAAGCCGCAGGAGCTGACGCTCGCCATCGACTACAGCGCGCCGCTCAATCTGCAGCTGCAGGGCCTGTACAAGGTCAGCCACAAGGGCCAGCCGTATGCGATGACGCAGATGGAGCCGATCAGCGCGCGCTACGCCTTCCCGGGTTTCGACGAGCCCGGCTTCAAGACGCCGTTCGACATCCGCCTGACCATTCCCAACGATGAAGTGGGCGTGGCCAACACCAAGCAGGTAAAGGAAGAGAAGGCCGGTGACGGCTGGAAGACGCTGACCTTCTCCACCACCAAGCCGCTGCCGACTTATCTCGTTGCGTTCGGCGTCGGTCCGTGGGACGTGGTGAAGGGTCCGGACATTTCGGGTACCGCCTATCGCGAGGGCGACCTGGAACTGCGCGGCATCGCCGCGCAGGGCGAAGGTCACCGCATGCAGCATGTGCTGGGCGAAACGCCGAGCATCATCCACACGCTCGAGGACTACTACGGCTTCGGCTATCCGTGGGACAAGCTCGACCTGCTCGCCGCGCCGGACTTCTCCGCGGGCGCGATGGAGAACCCGGGCCTGGTGACCTTCCGCGACTGGCTGCTGCTGCTCGATCCGGATTCCCCGGCCAACTACGTGCGTGGTTCGTTCAACGTCACCGCGCATGAGCTCGCGCACCAGTGGACCGGCGACACCGTGACGCTGGCCTGGTGGGACGACCTGTGGCTCAACGAAGCCTTCGCCACCTGGATGCAGCAGAAGGTGACGCAGAAGGTGCATCCGGAATACCGCGCCGACCTCGACCGCGTGCGCGGCGCGCAGGGCGCCATGAACGGCGACAGCCTGGTCACCACGCGCAAGATCCGCCAGCCGATCACCGGTAATGGCGACATCGAGACCGCGTTCGATGGCATCACCTACCAGAAGGGCGCCGCAGTGCTGGGCATGTTCGAAGGCTACGTGAGCGAGCCCACCTTCCAGAAGGGCATGCGCGCGTACATCCAGGATCACAAGTACGGCAACGCCACCGCCGACGACCTGATCGACTCCATCGCCAAGGCCGCCGACAAGGGCAACGACTTCAAGCAGGCGTTCAAGAGCTTCCTCAACCAGCCGGGCGTGCCGTACGTGCAGACCAGGCTGACGGAAGAGAACGGCAAGACCGTGCTGCATCTGAGCCAGAGCCGTTATCTGCCGGTGGGCAGCAAGGGCGACGACAAGCAGGTCTGGGGCGTGCCGATGTGCGTGCGCTTCGCCACCGCCAGCGGCACCAAGGTGAGCTGCGAACTGTTCGACAAGGCCGAGGGCAGCATGGTGCTCGAAGGCGCCAGCAAGGGCACGTGGGTGCTGCCGAACGCCAACGGCAGCGGCTACTACCGCTTCGCGATGGCCAAGAACGACCTCGCCAACCTGGGCAAGCAGATCAACAAGCTCGACGACGCCGAGCAGCTCGCTTACGCCGACGCAGTGTACGCCAGCTTCAAGCATGGTGATCTCGATGCCGGCGACGTGCTCGCCGCGATCAAGCCGCTGACCTCGTCCAAGACGCGCGAAGTGGCCACAGCGCCGCTGACCAGCTTCAACTGGATCTACCGCAACCTGGCGCAGACCGATGCCCAGCGCGCCAAGCTGGCCGCGTGGGCGAAGGCCGCCTACCTGCCGCGCCTGCAGCAGCTGGGCTATCACCGCAAGGCGAATGAAGCGGACACCGACTCGCTGCTGCGCAGCACCCTCGCCGACGAACTCGCGTTGACGGTGAAGCTGCCGGAAGTGCGCGCTGAACTGCTCAAGCAGGGCGACGCCGCGCTGAAGCGCAAGGCCGATGGCCGCCTCGACCTTGGTTCGGCTGACTCGGACCTGCTCGGCGCCGCACTCGGTGTGGCCGTGCAGGAACGTGGCAAGCCCGCGGTGGATGCGTTGATCGCCGAGCTGCCGCAGACCAGCGATCCAGCGCTGCGCAATGCCATGCTCGATGGCCTGAGCGAAGTGAGGGATCCGGCGCTGGCCAATCAGGTGCGTGATTTCGCCCTCGACAAGAAGGTGAAGGTGGGCGAGATGGGCATGCTGCTGCGTGGCGGCCGCGATACCCGCAACGCGCGCGATGCGTCATGGCACTGGGCGACCACCAACTACGACAAGATCGTGGAGCGTACCGGCAGCTTCTCCGGCGGACACCTGCCGGAGCTCGTGGGCGGTGGCGGTTGCTCGCAGGATGAAGCTGACCGCCTGCAGGCGTTCTTCAAGGACCGCGCCAAGCAGGTGAGCGGCGCCGAGCGTGGCCTCGCGCAGGCTACCGAGTCCACCGTGCTGTGCCACTCGCTGGTGCAGAAGCAGGACGCGGCGGCGATCCTGCGCTGATCAGGCCATGAAAGGAAACGCCGGGCGGAGCGATCCGCCCGGCGTTCTTTTTTTTGAGGGATGGCGGCTGACAACAGGTCGCGCACAGGCGCGACCCCTTCGCCTCAGACATCGTTGGCCACGCGCAACACCAGCTTGCCGGTGTGGCTGCCGTCGAACAGCCGGTTGAGCACCTGCGGCGCGTTCTCCAGGCCATCGGCGACGGTTTCGCCAGCCTTGATCTGGCCACTGAGCACCCAGCCAACCAGGTCCTGCACGGCGCGCTGCTGGTCGCGGCAGTCGAAGGCGAGGAAGCCGCGCACGGTCAGGCGCTTGACGATGATCACGCTGTAGTCGTCGGAGGGTTTGGCGCCGCCCGCGTAGTTGGCGATGAGGCCGCACAGGGCGACGCGACCGCCATTGACCATGCGCGACAGCACCGCGCGCATCACTGGGCCGCCGACGTTTTCGAAGTTCACGTGGACGCCATCCGGCGTGGCGGCGGCGAGCTGCTGCTTGAAGTCGTCGGCCTTGTAGTCCACCGCGGCGTCGAAGCCGAGGTCATTGACGAGGTGCCGACACTTGTCGGCTCCACCGGCGATGCCGACCACGCGTGCGCCGCGCAGCTTGCCGATCTGCCCTGCGATCGAGCCCACGGAACCCGCGGCCGCCGAGACGACCAGCGTCTCGCCCGCTTGCACTGGTGCGATCTCGGTGAGTCCGTAGTAGGCGGTGATGCCGCTGAAGCCGCAGGCGCCGAGCAGGGTAGGCAGTCCTACGGGCGGGTGGGCCGGCAGTTTCACCCAGTAGCCCATCGCGCCTTCGTCGAGCAGCGCGTAGTCCTGCCAACCCACCAGGCCCTGCACCAGGTCGCCCACCGCGTAGTGCTTCGCCCTGGATGCGACCACACGACCGATGCCGATGCCGCGCATCACCTCCCCGATGGCGACAGGCGGCATGTACTGCGGCACGTCGCTCATCCACACGCGGTTGGTCGGGTCCATCGAGAGATAGAGCACGCGCACCAACGCCTGACCATCCTTGAGTTCAGGCGTGGCCTGCTCGCGCAGCTCGAAGTTGTCCGACTGCACCAGGCCTTCCGGACGGCTCTTCAGCAGCAGTTGGCGGTTCGTGAAAGTCATGAGGGATTCTCCAGTCAGACGGCGCAGGCGCCGCCATCGATCACCAGTTCGGCTGCGGTCACGTAACGACTTTCGTCCGACGCGAGATAGAGCGCCGCATAGGCGACATCGTCCGGCTCGCCAAGTCGATGCATGGGGATGCCGCGCACCAACTTGCGCGTCGCTTCCGCTTCGCCCAGTTGCTCGAAGAACGGCGCCACGATGCCGGTGCGGATGAAGGCGGGATGGATCGAGTTGCAGCGCACGTCGATCCGCTGCTTGGCGCACTCCACCGCCACCGATTTGGTGAGCATCGCCACCGCGGCCTTGGACGTGTTGTAGGCGGTGTAGTCGGGATCGACCTTGAAGGCGGCCAGCGAGGAGATGTTGATGATCGACGCCGGCTGGGCATCGCGCAGGTAAGCCATGGCGTGCTTGCAGCCGAGCATCACGCTCTCCACATTCACGCTCATCACGCGCCGCCATTCCTTCAGCTCGATGTTGTCGATGGCGCCCAGCGAACCGATGCCGGCGTTGTTGACCAGCACCGAGATGCCGCCCATCGCCAGTGCGGCCTCGGCCAGCGTGCGCTCCCAGTTCGCCTCGTCGCGCACATCCTGTGCGGCGGACCAGGCGACCTGGACACCGGCATCGCGATTGATCTCCTCCGCCACGGCGGTCACCGCGTCGGCATGCAGGTCAGTCAGGAACACCTTGGCGCCATGCCGGGCCAGCATGCGCGCGATGGCGGAGCCAAGGCCACCCGCCGCGCCGGTGATAAAGGCCCGCTTGCCGGCGGTGCGTTGGGACAGGGTTTCGCTCATGCGGCGGTCCTCAGGGTCAGATGCACAGGTAACCGCCATCCACGTTCAACACCGCGCCGGTCGTGTACGAGGCGGCGTCGGAAGCGAGATAGAGTGCGGCGCCGGCCATCTCGGACGGCTGCGCCACTCGGCGCATCGGCACGTGGGCCAGCGCCATCTTGAGGATCGCCGGCGTATTGACCAGCACCGAGGCGAACTTGGTATCGGTGAGACCGGGCAGCAGCGCGTTGCAGCGCACGCCCTGCTCGGCGCACTCGACCGCGAACGCCTTGGTCATCGAGATCACTGCCGCCTTGGTGATGGAGTAGATGCCTTGCTGCGGGCCGGGCACGACGCCATTGACCGAGGCCACGTTGACGATGGAGCCGCCGCCGCTCTTCACCATCAGCCGCGCCGCATGGGTGGACATGTAGAAATAGCCGCGGATGTTCACGTCGACGGTCTTCTGGAACACCGACAGGTCGGTGTCGAGGATGTGGCCGAAGAACGGGTTGGTGGCCGCGTTGTTGACCAGGATGTCCAGTCGGCCGTGCTTGAGCTCGACTTCCGCGTAGAGCGACTCGATCTGCTCCATCTCGCCGATATGGCAGGCCATGGCCTCGGCGGAGCCGC
This sequence comes from Dyella solisilvae, assembly GCF_003351225.1. Taxonomy (GTDB): domain Bacteria; phylum Pseudomonadota; class Gammaproteobacteria; order Xanthomonadales; family Rhodanobacteraceae; genus Dyella; species Dyella solisilvae. The sequence goes on along the minus strand of NZ_QQSY01000001.1, from coordinate 1,301,531 downwards.
CATCGGCGACGATGGCGTCCACCACCAGCTGGCAGTCGGCCTGCTTGCGGCTGGACACGATTACGTGCGCGCCGTGCAGCGCGAACAGCTTGGCGATCTCTGCCCCGATGCCGCGGCTGGCGCCGGTCACGATGGCGAGCTTGCCGGTGAGGTCGAAGGTGGTGGGTGTGGTCATGGGAACGTTCCTGTGGAGAAGGACATGCAGGTCATCGTCACTTGACCGTCATTCCGGCGCAGGCCGGAATCCAGTGGCCTCACCGTACGGCGCCGCAATACACGCGACATGAGGCCTGCCCTGAATGTCCTTGCATGGCCGAACACACGGCGACTGGATTCCGGCCTGCGCCGGAATGACGGCAAAAGCGCGCGGCTGAGACATAGCCTTCCTCATCGCAGCGTCACCAGGGCTGACTCTCCCGCGCGTTCCAGGTGCGGCCATGCGTTGTAAGTCACCAGCACAGGTCCCCGTGACCCTAGCCGCAGGCGCGTCACGCCGGTGTTCACGAGCGGCCAGCTGAGCTGGAACGCCTGCGCTTCAGGCGTGCCGAGCAGCGCGCCGACGATGACCGAGATCGGGCCGCCGGATGTAAAGGCCCAAAGCGTGTCGCCCGGGGAGTCGGCAAGAAGGTGCAAGGTCGCCAGCACTTCCGCACGAAACTCACTCCAGCTGCGCGTGTAGTCGGCGTCGTATTCGCCGCTGACCCAGCGGGCGAGCGCGGCTGTGAAGAGTCGCTGGAATGCGCGGTGCGGATCGTCCGTCTGGCTCATCGCCGCACGCAGCGCGCCCGGTGCGCTGAGTTCAGGGCGAAGTCGCGCCAGCAATTCGTGGTGGTCAACCTCATCCAGCCCGGGCAACACCATCGGTTTCAGTGCGAGGCCGGCGGCGTCGAGGCACAGTGTGGCGGTGTCACGGTGGCGCACGCGCGGCCCCATCGCCACCTCATCGGGTCTCGCGCCAGTGGTGGCGAACCACTCGCCGAGCAGCCGCGATTGCTGTTCGCCCGAAGGCGAGAGCTGGTCATAGTCCTCGGCGCCGAAGCTTGCCTGGCCGTGGCGTATCAGCAGCAGTTCGCGCACGGCTCAGCCCTCCGCTGCGATCAGGCGGCGACAGCGCATGCCGAGATAGCGGGCGGCGTCACCAAAGCCGGCGAATTGGGGGTTGGTGGTCTGTCCCAATGCATAGCGCCGATAGATCTGCTGCACGATCACCATCAGGCGGAACAGTCCAAACACCTCGTAGAAACCGAAGCGTGAAACATCCAATCCGGTGCGCTCGCCGTAATAGGCGACGACTTCGGCGCGGGTGAGCATGCCGGGCTCGTGCGTGGGCTGGCGTCGGAACGACTGGAACACCTTGTCGTCGTCCGCCTGGACCCAATAGGCCAGCGAGCCGCCAAGGTCCATCAGCGGATCGCCGACGGTGGCCATTTCCCAGTCGAGCACGCCGATGATCCGTAGCGGATCGTCCGGTGCGAGCACCACGTTGTCGAAGCGGTAGTCGTTGTGGATTACGCAGTGGGCGTTGTCGCGTGTGGGCTGGCTGGCGGCGAGCCACGCCATGATGTCCTCGCAAGGATCCGACCCCTCAGTGGCGGCCTGGCGCCAGCGCTCGCTCCAGCCGGCGACCTGGCGCGCGATATAGCCCTCGCCCTTGTTGAGCTCGCGCAGGCCCGGTTGCGCCACGTCCACCTGGTGCAGCTCGACGAGCCGGTCGAGGAAGCCAAGGCACAGCTGGCGCACGCCATCGCGGTCCAGCCCGAGCTCGGGCGGCAGGTCACGGCGCAGGATGGCGCCTCGCAGGCGCTCCATCACGTAGAAGTCCTGGCCGAGCACGCTGGCGTCGTCGCAACAGGCCAGGATGGCCGGGACGTAGGGATAGCTGGCCTTGAGCGCGGCCACCACGCGCGCCTCGCGCAGCATGTCGTGTGCCGATTTGGCCTTGGCGCCTTTCGGCGGCCGGCGCAGCACCAGCTCCCGGTCGGGGTAGCTGAGCAGGTAGGTGAGGTTGGAGGCGCCGCCGGGAAACTGGCTCAGGGTGGGCGTGCCCGCCAGTCCCTCGACGTGTTGCTTGAGAAAGGCGTCGACGCGAGACAGATCGAACGCATCCTCCTCGCGTACCGCGCGTGCCTGGTCGGACATGGCGGTCATGCGTGCGTCTCCCGGGCCAGCTGGGCCTTGGCTTCCAGTTTGGCGACGACGGCGCGGTGCACCTCATCGGGGCCGTCGGCGAGGCGCAGGATGCGCGCATAGGCATAGAGCTGCGCCAGCGGGAAATCGTCGGTGAGGCCGGCGCCGCCGTGGATCTGGATCGCGGCGTCGGCGGCCTGCTGCGCCACGGCGGGAACCACCACCTTGATCTGCGAGATCAGGCTGAGCGCGGCCTTACTGCCCTGCGTGTCCAAGGTCCAGGCGGTCTTGAGCGTCAGCAGGCGCGCCTGTTCGATGGCCATGCGCAGGTTGGCCACGATGTCGGCATTGCCGCCGAGCTTCAGCAAGGGCTGGCCGAAGGCGACGCGCGTCTGCGCGCGGCGGCACAACAGGGCCAGCGCGCGCTCGGCGGCGCCCAGTGCGCGCATGCAGTGGTGCACTCGGCCCGGCCCGAGGCGACCCTGGGCGATTTCGAAGCCGCGACCGGGGCCGAGGATCACGTGGTCCAGCGGCAGTCGCACGTGGGAAAAGGTGAGCTGCCCATGGCCGAAGGGTTCGTCGTAGTCGTGGAACACCGGCAGCATGCGCTCGATGTGCACGCCGGGCGCGTCGAGCGGACAGATCACCATGCTGTGTCGGCGATGCGGCTCGGCGGCCCCGTCGCTCAGACCCATGAAGATCACGAAGCGGCAGTGCGGATGACCCAGTCCGGTGGTCCACCACTTGCGGCCGTCCAGCACCACCTCGTTGCCTTCGACGCGTGCAGTGGCGCGCATGTTGGTGGCGTCCGAGGAGGCCACGTCCGGCTCGGTCATCGCAAAGCCGGAGCGGATCTCGCCAGCGAGCAACGGCGCCAGCCAGCGCTCACGCTGCGCCGGCGAGCCGTAGCGATGCAGCACCTCCATGTTGCCGGTGTCGGGCGCGTTGCAATTGAACACCTCCGGCGCGATGAACGAGTGGCCCATGATCTCGGCCAGCGGCGCGTACTCCAGATTGCTCAGGCCCGGGCCATCCTCGAGATCGGGCAGAAACAGGTTCCAAAGTCCGGCTTCGCGCGCGCGCTGCTTCAGCGCCTCCATCACCGTCGGCTGTCGCCACTGGCGATGATCGGCGCCGCCGCTCAGCTGGGAGTGATAGACCGGCTCGGCCGGCAGAACATGCTCGCGCATGAAGCGTTCGAGGCGACCGGTGAGCGCCTGGGTGCGCTCGGAGGGTTGGAAGTCCATGGGGGCATCTCCTGGCTCCGGGGCAGCGTACGCTGGTGACAGATGATTATTGAAATGAATATGCTTTATGGCGTGCCATTAATCGAATGAATGACGCAGCCCTCACCGTCATCCCTGCGGAAGCAGGGATCCAGTGACTTTGACTTCCCGTAAAGACAATACGCTGGATCCCAGCTTTCGCTGGGATGACGGCGGGAAGGAATTGGGCGCCGCGTGAGCACCCATCCGCACCGAGAGTCCCCATGGAACGCGACAGCCGCATCGACCTCAACCTGTTCCGCGTGCTCGATGCGATCTACACCCACGGCGGCGTAAGCGCGGCAGCGCGCGTACTGCATTTGACCCAGCCGGCGGTGACGCACGCCCTGCGCCGCCTGCGCGACCAGTTGGGCGATCCCTTGTTCGTGCGCCAGGGCAACCGTCTCCTGCCGACCGACAAGGTGCGCGCGATGATGCCCTCGGTGCAGTCGCACCTGAAGGGCCTGCTCGCCAGCACGCGCGCTCAGCCGGCCTTTCATGCCGCGCAGCTGCAGCTGGAGCTGGTGATCGGTTTCCGCGACATCCTGGAGTCGATCGTGCTGCCGGGGCTGATGGCCGACATCGGCAAGGAAGCGCCGGGCGTGCGCCTCGTGAGCCGGCGTGTGGCGGCGGACGAGGTCGAACGTGAACTCGGCGCGGGCACGCTCGATCTCGCGGTGGACCGCCCCCTGCGCGCCGGTTCGCAGATTTCCCGCCGCCGGATGCTCGACGAGACGCTGGTGGTGGTGATGCGCCGCAACCATCCCTTGTCGGGCCAGCTTCGCCGCAGCGACTACCTCGGTGCGCAACACGTGACCGTCTCGCCGCTCGGCGAGTCCAGTGCGCTGGATGTGTTGTTGGGGCAGAACGGCATGTTCCGCGAGGTGCGCATGGTATGCCAGCACTACTTCTCGGCCTGCCAGATCGCCGCAGCGAGCGAGTTGCTGCTGACCGTGCCCAAGGCTTACGCCGATCACCTCGCGGGCCTGCTGCCCATCACCGTGCATCCGCTGCCGCTACGGCTCAAGGCGATTCCGATTCTTGCCTACTGGCATCAGTCCAAGGATGGCGACGCCGCGCATCGCTGGTTCCGTGAACGACTCGTCAAGTCGATCACCCGCGCGATGACGGCGTCCTCTCGTTGACTTGCCCCTGCCACGCTTGCGGGCGCACGATGGGCTGAGCGGTTCGCGTGGCGCCCTTGTCGCGCAAAGCCGTGGCAGGAAGACCCCGCCATGCAACGGGCGGGCGCCACCATGACGAGGTGTCTTGCATGTCGGATCAGTCTGCGCCGCCCGAGGTCGTCTACGACCCCACCGATCCCATGAACCGTCGCGAGCAGATGTTTCCGCGGCTGAGTCTTGAGATGGTGCAGCGTATTGCGGCCTACGGAGAGGAAGAGTCCGTGCCCGGGGGAACCGTGCTGTTCCAGCACGGCCAGCGTGGCGTCGATTTTTTCCTGGTGCTGGAAGGGCTGATCGAAATCTTCAGCCTCGACCTCCACGGCAAGGACAACGTGTTCACCATGCACGGGCCGCGCCAGTTCAGCGGCGAAATGAATCTGTTGAGCGACCGCGGCGTCCTCGCCTCGGGGCGAGTCGCGGTGGATAGCCGCCTGGTGCGGGTGCACGCGGACGCGTTCCGGCGCATGGTTGCGTCCGAGGCTGACATCAGCGAGATCATCATGCGCGCCTTCATCCTGCGCCGCGTGGGCCTGATCCGCATGGGTCACGGCGTGGTGCTGGTGGGGCCAGGGCATGGCGCCGACACGTTGCGCATAGAGCGCTTTCTGGTGCGCAATGGTTACCCGCATCGGCTCATCGACACCGAAGTGGATCCCGCCGCCGGTGGCTTCATCGAAACTTTCCGGCTACGTGATGACCAGTTGCCCGTGGTGATCTGCGCGGAACACTGCTTCCTGCAGAATCCGGGCACGGCCGAACTGGCCGACGCGCTCGGCCTCACTGAGGTGATCGATCCGCAACGCGTTTACGACGTTGCGGTGGTGGGCGCCGGGCCGGCCGGGCTCGCCGCGGCGGTGTACGCGGCATCCGAAGGCCTCTGCACCATCGTGGTCGAGGGGCTGGCGCCGGGAGGACAGGCGGGCACGTCGTCCAAGATAGAAAACTATCTTGGCTTTCCCACCGGCATCTCCGGGCAGGCGCTGTCGGGGCGCGCGCAGGCGCAGGCGCTGAAGTTCGGCGCCCGCATGGCGGTGTCGCGCCATGCCGATGGGCTCGACTGTTCAGGACAACCTTATCGCCTGCACCTGGACGACGGGCAGACCCTTGCGGCGCGCGCGGTGATCGTGGCGTGCGGTGCGCGCTACCGCAAACTCGACGTGCCCGGCTATGCACGCTTCGAAGGCGCGGGCATCCACTATGCCGCCACTGCCATGGAGGGTCAGCTGTGCGCCAACGAGGAGGTGGTGGTCGTAGGCGGTGGCAACTCGGCGGGGCAGGCGGCGGTATTCCTTTCGCGCATCGCCTCGCACGTGCACGTGCTCGTGCGTTCCAGCGGCCTGGCCGCCACCATGTCCGATTATCTCGTGCAGCGCATCGCGCAATCCTCCACGATCACCTTGCACTCCCGCTCGGAGGTGGTGGCGCTGGATGGCGACACGCGACTGCGTCGCGTCAGCTGGCGCCATCGTGACACCGGCGAGGTCATCACCCGCGCTGTCGGCAACATGTTCGTGATGATCGGCGCCGAACCCAATACCGACTGGCTGCAAGGTTGCCTCGCGCTGGATGATCACGGTTTCGTGCTGACCGGACGCTGCGCACAGGGCAACCTGCTGGAGTCGCCTTATGCGACGACGCTGCCGGGCATTTACGCGGTCGGTGACGTGCGGGCCGGTTCGGTCAAGCGCGTCGCCTCCGGTGTCGGCGAGGGTTCGGTGGTGATCCAGGCCGTGCATCACTTCCTGCATCCGGAGGGTGGCTGAGGCGCTGCGTGCAGGCTCTACACTGTCGCTCTCCCATATTGCTGGACGCTGCCATGTCACCTCGATCGCGCCACACCGCTCGCTGCCCAAGGCTCAAGGCGCGTACGCGTGGCTGAGGTGCGACAGGCATTGGTGGCGGCCGCCACCAGTCTCGGCGACCGGCTGGAGGCGGAGGTGCTGCTGGCGCATGCGCTGGGCAAGCCGCGCAGCTGGCTGATCGCCCATGCCACCGATGCGCTGGAGCCCACGCTGGCGGAGGCGTTCGAAGCGCTCGTGCAACGACGCCGAGCAGGCGAGCCGGTGGCCTATATCACCGGGCGCCGTGGATTCTGGTCGCTCGAGCTGGAAGTGACGCCGGCCACGCTGATTCCGCGTCCCGAGACGGAGCTGCTGGTCGAGCTGGCGTTGCAGCGCATGCCGCCCAACGGCCGCGTGGCCGATCTCGGCACGGGCAGCGGCGCCATCGCGTTGGCGATCGCGCGTGAGTGCCCGCGGGCGCAGGTGGTGGCCACTGATGCCAGCGCGGACGCGCTGATGGTCGCCGCGCGCAATGCCGAGCGCCTGGGCATCGCGAATGTCGAGTTCGTCCATGGCGACTGGTTGGCGCCGTTGGATGGCCGATGCTTTGACCTGATCGTTTCCAACCCGCCTTACATCGAGGCCGGCGATCCGCACTTGGGAGAGGGTGACCTTCGCCATGAACCTGCCAGTGCGTTGTCCTCAGGCCCCGACGGGCTCGACGACATTCGCCGCATCGTCGCGGATGCGCGAGGGCGACTGGCGCTTGGTGGCTGGCTGATGATGGAGCACGGCTGGAACCAGGGCGACGCGGTTCGCGCCATCCTGGCGGCGGCCGGCTATCGCGAGGTCTTCACCGCGCAGGACCTGGAGCAGCGCGACCGCGTGAGTGGCGGTGCATCGTCGGGTGCTTGAAAGTCGCTGGCCGTCGCGTCGGGCTTCCGACTGACGGCCAAGCGCCGTTCTTGCGGGTTGGGCCTGTGGTAGGCGTACACTGCAGTCACTCGTGAGAAGTCGATGCCCGGCGGCAGGGCGCTCCACCGGGTATACGTGCCACCCGTGAGGGGAGAGGCTTCATGCCTGTTCGTGTGCGTGGATCCAGCCGTCCTGTCCGCCGTGCATGTCGCCATCGCCTGGCGGGCGTGCTGCTCGCCTTGTGGCCGTGGTCGCTGTTTGCGCAACAGGTTGCCGACAACCCGGCGCCGCAGACGCCTCCATCGTCACCGTCCAAAGCGGCCGCCAAAGCGACCCAGCCGCCCAAGCGGGTGGTGACCCTGGGCGAGGTGGTGGTCTCGGCGAATCGCCGTCGCGAGCCCTCGCGCGAAGTCCCCATGCATGTCGACGTGGTGCCGGCCGAGCAGTTGCAGCAGATCGGCGCCAAGACCATGAACGACTACGTGTCGTACCAGCCCGGCGTGTTCCTCGCCAGCCAGGGCGGCACCGGACAGGGCATGCTGGTGATGCGCGGCGTGTCCACCGGCAACCAGACCAGCCCGACCGTCTCGGTCTACATCGACGACGTTCCGGTGGGGGGCAGCACCGTGTATGCCGCCGCCGCCACCTTCCTGATCGACCCGGTGCTGCTGGATCTCGACCATATCGAGTTCCTGTATGGACCGCAGGGCACCTTGTACGGCGCCGGCTCGATGGGCGGCCTGCTCAAGTACGTCACGCGGCAGCCGGACGCCAGTGGCGTGTCAGGCAACGTGGGTACCGATCTATCCAGCACCGAGCATGGCGGTTTCAATTACTCCGTGCGCGGCACGCTCAATGTGCCGCTGGTGAAGGACGTGGCGGCGCTTCGCCTGAGCGTCATCGACGACCACACGGCAGGTGTGTACAACGCCGTGGGCAAGGTGACTGCTGACGGCATCGATCGCACGCACACCCAGGGCGTGCGTGCGCAGATCCAGGTCGACCCCACCGACAAGCTCAGCTTCAACCTCAGCGCCCTCGCGCAGAGGATCGCCGCCGACGGTCTTTCCATGGCCGACTACAACCTGCAAGGCCAGCCGATCTCCGGTGGGCCGTACAACCGTAGCCTCAACCATCGCGAGCCGTTCACGCAGGAACTTCAGCTGTATTCCTTCCGCGCCGCGTACGACTTCGGCTGGTCCACGCTGGACTGGATCAGCGCCTACCAGGTCTTCACCAATTACAGCGTGCAGGACTATCCGGATGGATTCCTGAACCTGCTGAACGAGCTGGGCTCATCCTTCGGCGTCGACCAGACGCTGCAAAACCTCTACGTGGATTCCGTGATCAACGTGCACAAGTCCACGCAGGAGATCCGCCTCACCTCGCCCAAGGGCGAAACCTTCGACTGGCTCGGCGGCTTGTGGCTGAACCGGGAGGATGCGTGGGAGGATTACGCACTGGTCGGTGACAACCTCAACGTGCCCGGACGCACCTACCTCATCCAGCAGCACACCAGTTCTCGCTTCGAGGAGTACGCCGGGTACGGCGATATCACCTGGCACATCACGCCCGAGTGGGATCTTGCCGCGGGCGCCCGCATCAGTGGCGACAGCCAGCGGCTGGCCAGCCAGGAAGAGGGCGCGGCGGCGGGGCGGCCGGGTGGCTTCAGCATCAGCACGAGCAGTTCGGACACCACCGGCATGATCACCGGCACGTGGAAGCCGAATACCACCAACAGCTTTTATGCGCGCGTATCGACGGGCTACCGTCCCGGCGGCCTGCAGGCGCCGCTGCTGAGCAGCGTGGTCGGACCGGTGCCGGCTGGCGCCACCGACACCTTCGGCTCGGACAAGCTGCAGAGCTACGAGATCGGCTACAAGGGCAGTCATCTGGACGGCCATTTGAATGTTGGCGTGAGCGCCTACGACATCGAGTGGCACAACATGCAGCTGATCACCTTCGCGCTGGGCAACCAGGTCATCGAGAACGCTGGTGATGCGCGCGTGGGTGGCGTGGAGGCGCAGCTTGGCTATGACACCGGGCCGTGGAACTTCCACCTGGCCGGCGCCTACACTGATGCGCGGACCCTGCAGAGCAATCCCGAGATAGGCATCCGCGAGGGCGCGCCGCTGCCGTACTCGGCCAAGATCACCGGCACGCTGAGCACGCGCTATCAGTTCCAGTTGGGCGGCTACGGCGCCTACGTCGCGGCGACCGAGCGCGCATCCACCGTGCGCCATGCCGGCTTTGAAGGCAATGACAGCGACCCGGACTTCCGCCTGCCGGGATTCGGCCTGCTCGACCTCAACGGCGGTGTCGCGCTGGACCACGGCATCACCGTGGATCTGTATGTGCGCAACGCGCTGAACCGTCGCGTCGCGATGGGCACGCTCAATGCGCAGGCGATCAATTTCCTGGCCACGCTGGGTGGACCGATGCTGGTGCAGCAGTCCACGCCACGCACCATTGGCGTGTCGTTCAACATGCCATTCCGTTGACGCTGCCGGGGCGGCGTGCGCGGCCCCGGCGGAGCGCGATCAGGCGCTGACCTGGCTCAGGTTGCCGACGTGAGGGAAGCGCGCACGGATGGCGCGGCGAATCCCGGGCAGGTCCAGGCCGGCCATGGTCAGGACTTCCTCGCGGCTGCCGTGCTCGAGGTACGCGTCGGGCAGGCCCAGGTGCAGGATCGGCTTGACGATGCCGTGTGAGGCCAGGCATTCGGCCACGCCGCTGCCGGCGCCGCCGGCGATGGCGTTGTCTTCCAGTGTCACGAAGGCGTCGTGGGTCTTGGCCAGCTCGAGGATCATCGCCTCGTCCAGCGGCTTCACGAAGCGCATGTTGACCAGCGTGGCGTCCAGTTCCCCGGCAATCGTGGTCGCCGGCGCCAGCATGGCGCCGAAGCTGAGCAGCGCCAGGCCGCGTCCGCGGCGGCGCAGTTCGGCCTTGCCGATCGGCAGCGCCTCCAGTTCCTTGCTCAGTGGCACGCCGGGGCCGGTGCCACGCGGGTAGCGGATGGCGGCCGGGCCGTGATGCTGGAAACCGGTGGTGAGCATCATGCGGCACTCGTTCTCGTCGGCCGGCGCCATGATCACCATGTTGGGCAGGCAGCGCAGGAACGAGAGGTCGAAGCTGCCCGAATGCGTGGCGCCGTCAGGGCCGACCACGCCCGCGCGATCGATCGCGAAGGTGACGTCCAGGTTCTGCAACGCCACGTCGTGGATGGCCTGGTCATAGGCGCGCTGCAGGAAGGTGGAGTAGATCGCCACCACCGGCTTGGCGCCTTCGCAGGCCATGCCGGCGGCCAGCGTCACCGCGTGCTGCTCTGCGATCGCCACGTCGAAATAGCGTTCCGGAAATTCCCTGGAGAAGCGCACCAGGCCCGAGCCTTCGCGCATGGCGGGCGTGATGCCCAGCAAGCGCTCGTCCTCGGCCGCCTGGTCGCACAACCAGTCGCCGAAGATGTCGGTGTAGGTCGGCTTGGACGGGCCGGACTTCTTGACCAGACCCGCCTGCGGGTCGAACGGGCCGACCGCGTGGTATTCGATCTGCGCCTGTTCGGCGGGCGCGTAGCCCTTGCCCTTGGTGGTGATCACGTGCAGCAACTGCGGGCCGGGCAGGTCCTTCACCGTGCGCAGCGCATGCAGCAGCTGCGGCAAGTTGTGGCCGTCGATCGGGCCGGTGTAGTGGAAGCCCAGTTCCTCGAACAGCGTGCTCGGAACGAACATGCCCTTGGCGTGCTCTTCCCAGCGCTTGAAGAAGCGGCCGAACAGCGACTGCTTCGGGATCGCGCGCTTGGCCCGTTCGCGCCACTGGTTGAGCGTGCGGCTGGACATGGCGCGTCCGGCCATCTTGGTCAGCGCGCCCACGTTTTCGCTGATCGACATGCCGTTGTCGTTGAACACGACCAGCATGTTCGGCTCCACGTCGCCGCCGTGATTGAGCGCCTCGAACGCCATGCCGGCGGTCATCGCGCCGTCGCCGATCACCGCCACGAACTTGCGCGGATCGCCCTTGCGCTGGGCGGCGATGGCCATGCCCAGGGCGGCCGAGATCGAGGTGGAGGAATGACCGACGCCGAAGGTGTCGTATTCGCTCTCCTCGCGGCGAGGGAACGGGGCCAGGCCGTCCTTTTTCTTGATCGTGGTGATGCGATCGCGGCGGCCGGTGAGAATCTTGTGCGGGTAGCACTGGTGGCCGACGTCCCAGACGAGGCGGTCCGTGGGCGTGTCGAACACATGGTGCAGCGCCACGGTCAGTTCCACCACGCCCAGGCCCGCGCCGAAATGGCCGCCGGAGCTGGCCACGGCCTCGATCAGGTACTGGCGCAGCTCGTCGGCGACGGCAGGCAGCTCCTCGTCGGAGATGCGGCGCAGGTCGGCCGGCGTATCAATGGTCGCCAGATGGGGGAAGCGGGACAGATCGTTCATCTGCGTATTGTTGAACCTGCCGGGAGGCTGAGCAAGGGCGGTTCTGTGAAAACTTGCGGACGAACGGAGACTTGCAGTCACTCGCGCACGCCGTGGATGGCGTCAGACGGCCATCTCACGGGGGAGGACAGGCGCTCAGGACGCCATGTGTTCGCGGCGATCGCGGGGCAGGTGGTTGACCAGGAATTCCATCTGGTCGGCCAGGATGTTGCGGTTGGACAGGATCAGGTGCTCGACCCAGCTCGGCCGGTAGGGCACCGCCAGCAGCGGCATGTTGGCCTGCTGCGGCGTGCGGTTGGCCTTCCTCAAGTTGCAGGCCAGGCAGGCGCTGACCACGTTCTCCCAGGTGTCCTTGCCGCGCTTGGATATCGGCAGCACATGGTCGCGGGTGAGCTCGCCGCGGCTGAAGCGTTCGCCGCAGTACAGGCACAGGAAACGGTCGCGGGCGAACAGGGCCGTGTTGGTGAGCGCGGGCGCCGGGTCGATCGCGTGGTCGCGGCAGTGGCCGGTGCTGGCGATGATGGGGTGCAGCGACAGCTTGCTCTGCTCGCCGCTGATCCGGTTGTGGCCGCCGTGCACGGTGAGGCAAGGGTCGCCGAGGGTCCAGGCGACGGCATCGCGGACGTAAAGGCAAACCGCCTCCTGCCAGCTGATCCAATCGAGAATGCGGCCAGCGGCGTCCAGCGAAAGCACGCGGGTCGAATGAAGATCGACGACGCGGCCGGGAACTTCCATCAGCATGCAAAACCGTCCTTCAACCCAGGGGAATGAACGTTCGGGCGATGCAACGATGCTCGTGTGCCGCCGAGCATAGACCATATCCATGACAGAACACACGCAAATGGTTGTCCCCGTTGGGAGAACCGGACGTGAGCGGGGGGCTTCGCGGGGCTCGCCGGGCGCTGATATAGTGTCCATTCATCTGTAGACCCGGGGCCGGGTTTGGGAGGGGGAGCCTGGGTGGCGACCCCGGCACGGCAGGGGAGAGGTAGTAACGTGGCTGAAGTTCTTTTCTACGAGCGTCCTGTACCGCTCAACCGCACCGAACACAAAGACCTGCGCATCAAGCCCATGCCGAACCTGAAGTTCGCCGGCACGGTGCACTCGGTGCCCCTCACTGGCGTCGAATTCGCGGCTGCGGCGCGCGACCTGCCGGTGCTGTTCGGTGGCAACTCGGTGGAAGACGCCGGCCCGATGGCGCTGCTTGGCATGCGCCAGAACGAGAATCTGTTCATCGACGCCGATGGCCGCTGGGAACCGAACACCTACATCCCGGCCTTCATCCGCCGCTATCCGTTCGTGCTGGCCGAGAAGCCGGCAGGCGCCGAAGGCGATGACTTCACCGTTTTCCTGGACGAGGCCTACGAAGGCTTCGGCACCGTGGAAGGCGACCGCCTGTTCAAGGAAGACGGCACCGACACCGAGATGCTGGTGAACGCGGTGAAGTTCCTAGGCGAATTCCAGCAGCACGTGGGCCGCACCCAGTGGTTCATGGACCAGCTGCGCAAGCACAACCTGCTTGAGCCGCGCAATATCCGCATGTCCAAGCAGGACGGCCAGTCGATCGCCCTCAATGGCCTGTTCGTGGTCAACGAGGAAAAGCTGCGCCAGCTGGACAAGGAAACCGCGTACGAATTCGCCCGCGAGGGCGTGTACGGCTGGATCTATGCGCACCTGCTGTCGCTGCCGAACATCGAACGCGTGGCCCAGCGCCTGAGCCAGCGCGAGCAGGCCGAAGAGGCCGCTGCCGCACTCAAGAACTGAGGCGCCGGCGTCGCGGCATCGAGCGATGCCGCGACGCCATTCACGCGACGCGCAAGGCGTCGCGCGGACCGCGCCCCCTGGCGCTGTCCTCACGTCTTCCACGCACGGGCGGGCGATATGCTTGCCGCCGCGAATGCCCGGCGTATCCCTCCCGTCCCTGCTGGGGCGGGCGTCAGGGCGTCCGTGCAACGGGGGCAGTGGCGTGTCCGAGCAGAACAAGCGCGTGGTAATGGCCTACGTGGACGCCTTCAATCGAGGCGACCTCGACGGGGTGTGCGCCCTGTTCGCCGGCGATGCACTCATCCACGGCGTCTTGGGCTGGGGCGGACTCGAGGCCGCGCGCCCGATCTGGGGCGACCTGATGCGCTGCTTCCAGGTGAGTCTGGAAGTGGATGGGGTGGTGTCCGAAGGTGATGCGGTAGCCGTCCGCTACACCGAGCGCGGCCGCTCGGTGGCTGCCTTCCGCGGCGGTCCGGTCACCGGACGGGACTATGAGTTGATCGCGATCGAGTGGTTCGTGGTCAAGGAAGGACACATCGAGCGCCGCTGGGGTGTGCGCGACGCCTCCTCGATGTTTCGCCAGATGGGCTTGCCGACGCCCTATGACGAGGCGTGGCCCGCGTCGTAGCGCAGGCTCGGGCGCCAGTCCGCGCCGCGCCCGCCCGGCGTGCAGTCCAGCAGGTTCCACAGCGGCCAGATGGCGTCGACATGGCGCGGATCCTGGCCCGCTTCGGTGGCGACGAACATCAGCTCGCTGCACCAGGTGTGGTGGATCTGGCCGTTGCGTCGCACGAACACATTCAGCGCTGGAATCTGGCGGCCGTCGGCGCTCTCTCCGTGATAGTCGGCGTTGTAGGTGTTGTGCGCGGACGACAGCAGGTGCAACTGGCGCCAGCCGCGCTCGCGGGCGAAATGCCGAATTCGCTGGATCGGCGATTTGGCCACCACCGCGACGTTGATGCGCTGGCGCAGGTGCGGCATCTCGCCGTCGAGCGCATCCAGGATGGACGAGCACGACGGGCAGGGCTGCGCCATCGCAGGGCCGTACATGAAGCTGTAGATGGCCAGGGTGTCCTTGCCTTCCTCGAACAGGTCCGACAGGCGCAGCTGGCGTTCGATGTCGGTATCGAACGGCGTATCGCCTTCGTCGTCGAAGTGGTAATCCACCGGCGCCTCGCCACCGAGCGGAAGCGCCCGGCGCAGCGCGGCGGTGGCCTCGACCTGGCGGCGCAGTTCGATTTCGGCCCGAAGCAGACGGTCGCGCGCAGTGCGATAGGCGGGGCTTTCGCCGGGGAAGCGTACGGCATGCAGCGGCTCGTTCATGATCGCCTCCGGACATGCAGTGGCCGTGTGCGCCACGGCCAGGCGTCTCTCCCCGGCAAGCCGGGTTTTAGCGAACGGGCTTGGCCAGCCGCAGCAGGTCGGCGGCGTAGCCCGCGTTCTCGTAAATCGCCCGCGCTCGCTCGTTGCCGGGGAACACCGCCAGCGTCACCAGCTGGCAGCGGTGTTCGCGCGCCCAGGCCTCGGCGTGCTCGAGCAGGGCGCGACCCACGCCCCGGCCCTCTTGCGGCTCGGCCACGGCGAGGTCGGAGATGTGGCAATTGTTGCGCCCGGTGAAATAGTCCTGCGTCTTCTGCAGGTGGATGAAGCCGACCGGCTCACCGTCGTCGTCCTCGGCCACGAACAGGTAACTGTTGGCCGGCTGCTCGTCGAGATGGCGCCGCAGGTCGTTGCGTATGCCTTCGATGCACTCGTGCCGTCGCCGCCAGGGCGGCAGGCTGAAATCCACGAAGCGGGGCACCAGGCCGAGGATGAAGTCATCGTCGTCTTCGGCCAGACGGATCAAGTACGTGGCATCGCTCATGCGGGCTGAACCGGACTTGCGAAAAGAGGTTTGCCGTTTCTACACCTTGGGTGGCCAGGATGGTAGTCCTCATCGGAGCGATGCCTGCGCCGCGGCGGCCTGCCGCCACAGGGAAGGCGCGAATGCGGCCCCTCGCCCGGTCCGGGTTTGCCACTTCGCCACGTCGCGTCACCGCAGGGCCGGAAGAGCCAAACCAACCGCTGATTCGTCCCCAGGCGAGCGCAAAAACCATTGCGTATCCCCCCAAATGCGGCAACCCTACGCGCTGGCCCACCCGCGGGAGGGGCCGTCGTATCCATGGACCACCAGGGGACCACCAACATGACGGGTATCAACTCGTGAGCGGCAACCATCCCGGCGCCGAGGTGCGCAAAGAGCTGACCTTCCGCGGTCTGATCCTGGGCGTGGTGATCACGGTGGTGTTCACCGCGGCCAACGTCTTCTTCGGTCTCAAGGCCGGCCTCACCTTCGCCACCTCGATCCCGGCGGCGGTGATCTCGATGGCCCTGCTGCGCGGGTTCAAGGACTCGACCATCCAGGAAAACAACGTCGTGCAGACCATCGCTTCGGCGGCGGGCACGCTGTCGTCGATCATCTTCGTGCTGCCCGGCATGATCATGATCGGCTGGTGGGCCGACTTCCCGTTCTGGACCTCGTTCGCGGTGTGCGCGCTGGGCGGCATCCTGGGCGTGATGTACTCCATCCCCCTGCGCCGTGCGCTGGTGACCACCTCCGACCTGCCGTATCCGGAAGGCCTGGCCTGCGCCGAGGTGCTCAAGGTTGGCAGCGGTGACGAAGCCGATGCGAGCAGTGTGGAAGAGGGCCGCGCAGGCTTGCTGGCCGTGCTGTGGGGCAGCATCGTCTCGGCCGTGTTCGCCGTGGTGGTGGCCACCCAGGTCTTTGCCAGCGATGTCGTGCAGTACTTCCGCGTGGGCAACAAGGGCTCGGTCAGCGGCTTCGACTTCAACCTGTCCTTTGCGCTGTTCGCCATTGGCCACCTGGTCGGCCTGTCGGTGGGCGTGGCGATGCTGATCGGCGCGCTGATCGGCTGGGGCTGGGGCGTGCCGCACTACTCGCTGCTGGGTGACATGAGCGCCTCGGTCGCTGATCTCGCGCAGGGCACCTGGAGCCACAAGGTGCGCTTCGTCGGCGCCGGCGCCATCGGCGTCTCGGCGATCTGGACCCTGGCCAAACTGGTCAAGCCCGTGATCAGCGGCCTGGCCAGCGCCATGGCCGCCTCGCGCGTGCGCAAGGCCGGCAAGGCCGACACCCTGCCGCGCACCGAGCGCGATATCCCGATCGGCATCGTTGGCCTCGTCACCCTGGCCTGCTTCGTCCCGATCGCCTGGCTGCTCGGCTATTTCGGTTCGATCAGCGGACTGGGCGACCACGTGGCGGTGCTGGCCATTGGCGGTGTGGCTTTCGTGGTGCTGATGGGCTTCTTCGTGTCGACCGTGTGCGGCTACATGGCCGGCCTGATCGGTTCGTCCAACAGCCCGCTGTCCGGCGTGGGCATCCTGGTGGTGATCGCCGCGGCGCTGCTGCTGGTGGCGTTCGTGAAGCCGCATGTCGGTCCCGAAGAAGGCAAGGCGCTGGTGGCGTTCGCGTTGTTCATCACCTCGGTGGTGTTCACCGTGGCGGCCATCGCCAACAACAACCTGCAGGATCTCAAGACCGGTCAGCTGGTGGACGCGACGCCGTGGCGCCAGCAGGTGGCGCTGGTGATCGGCGTGGTGGCCGGCGCCGCGGTGATCCCGCCGGTGCTGGACCTGCTGAACAAGGCTTACGGCTTCGTGGGCGTGGCGGGCGCGGGCGCGCATGCGCTGCCGGCGCCGCAGGCTGGCCTGATCTCGGCGCTGGCGCAGGGCGTGATCACCAACAACATCGACTGGAGCCTGATCATCACCGGCATCTGGATCGGCGTGGCGATCATCATCATCGACGAAGTGCTGCGCCGTACCACCAGGCGCCTCAGCATGCCGCCGCTGGCGGTGGGCCTGGGCATCTACCTGCCCACGGTCAGCACGCTGATGGTGGTGGTGGGCTCGATCGTCGGCTGGTACTACGACCGCCGCGCCGACCGCTCGGCCAGGCCGGAGAGCACCAAGCAGCTGGGTGTGCTGCTGGCCTCGGGCCTGATCGTGGGTGAGAGCGTGATCGGAGTGGTGATCGCATTCATCGTTGGCCTGTCCGGCAAGGGCGCGCCGCTGGCGCTGGTTGGCGACAGCTTCGCCGGCGCCGCCCAGTGGATCGGCGGCATCGCCTTCGCGGCGATCGTCTTCGTCATGTATCGCTGGGTGGCCGGCATGGCCCGCAAACTGCCCGGCAAGCCGTGATCGACCCGGTCGCGGCCGCGCCTGAGCCGGCCGCGACCAAATGTCATTCCCGCATGCCACGATCGAACAGGAGAATGCCCTGAGCGGCTATCCTAGGCGGTCGCAGCTAGAGTCCTGCGCGCTGTTCGATGTGGAGGCGGTAATCGCGTGGTGGAGCAGTCAGGGGTAGAGGCCCCGCAAACCGGAGAGACGCTGGCTCGCCCAGGCCTGATGGCCCGGATGCGCCGGCTGGCCGGCCCCCTGCTTTCCGTCGCCATGCTGTGCCTGGCCCTGTGGGCGCTGCGCCACCTGGCCAGCGAGGTCAGCTACCGCGAGGTGGCGCGCTACGTCCACGGCCTGGAGAACTACCGCCTCGCGCTGGCCGTGCTGCTCACCGCGGGCAGCTACGGCGTGATGATCCTGTACGACTGGTTCGGCCTGGCCTATATCGGCAAGCGCCTGCCGGGGCCGCAGGTCAGCTTGATCTCGTTCATCAGCTACGCGTTCAGCAACGCGCTGGGCATGGCGCTGCTGATTTCCGGCTCCATCCGGTACCGCTTCTACATCCAGGCGGGCCTGTCCACCGCGGAAGTGGCGCGGGTGGTGGTCTATTGCACGTTGAGCTTCTGGCTCGGCCTGGCCGCGCTCACCGGCGTGACCCTGCTGCTGGTGCCGGTGCCGTCCACGCTGCCGCTCGCCTCGCTGCGCCTGCCGGTGGCCAGCGTGCTCACCCTGATTCCGCTGATGTGGCTGGTGGGCAACCGGTTGCTGCGGCGTCCGCTGCGCATCTGGCGCTGGCGCATGAGCCTGCCTTCCACACTCACCGCCACCCGGCAGATACTGGTCGGCGCGGTGGACTGGGGCCTGGCCGCCTACGTGCTGTACCTGCTGATGCCCAACCAGGTCGACACCGGGTTCGGCCACTTCCTGGCGATCTTCGTGCTGGCCCAGATCGCCGGCCTGATCAGCCACGTGCCTGGCGGCTTGGGCGTGTTCGAGGCGGTGATGCTGGCGGGCTTCGGCGCGGCCGGCAACCAGGGTCTGGAGGCGCCGATCCTCGGCGCGCTGGCGGCCTACCGCCTGATCTACTACTTCCTGCCGCTGTTCGCCGCCACCGTGGTGGTGCTGTGGCGCGAGGCGCGAGGTTTGCGCCAGAAGGCGCTGCTGGCGCCGTGGTTCACCGGCCTGCTGCCGCCGTTCTTTGCTGGCCTGACCATGGTGTCGGGCGCGGTGCTGCTGTTCTCCGGCGCCACCTCGGCGCTGCCCTCGCGCATGGCGATCCTGCGCGATGTGCTGCCGCTGGCCGTGCTGGAAGTTTCCCACTTCCTGTCCAGCGTGGTCGGCATGATGTTGCTGATCCTGGCGCGCGGCCTGCAGCGCCGGCTGGACGCGGCCTATGTGCTGACCCTGGTGCTGCTGGTGCTGGGCGCGGTGCTGTCGCTGCTCAAGGGCATCGACTACGAAGAAGCCACCCTGCTGTCGCTGCTGGCGCTGGCGCTGGCGCCGGCCCACAAGCTGTTCTATCGCCGTGCGTCGCTGTTCAGCGCGAGCTTTTCCTGGGGCTGGATCATCGCCATCGTCGCGGTGTTCGTCTGTGCGGGCTGGCTGGTGGGCTTCAGCTACAAGCACGTGGAATACAGCAACAACCTGTGGTGGGAATTCAGCTTCTACCATGGCGGCGCGCCGCGAGCGCTGCGCGCGCTGGTCGGCGCGGCCGCGGCCGGCCTGTTGTTCGCGCTGGCCAACCTGATCCGGCCGGCGCCGCCGCACCTGCAGTTGCCAGGCGAACCCGAGCTGCAGAAGGCCTTGCCGCTGATCAAGCAGTACAGTTCGGCACAGGCGCACCTTGCGCTGATGGCCGACAAGACGCTGCTGTTCGACAGCGAAGACAAGGCCTTCATCATGTACGACGTGGAAGGCCGCAGCTGGGTGGCGATGGGTGACCCGGTGGGTGAGGACGAAGTCTCCCGACGCGAGCTGGTGTGGGCGTTCCGGGACCTGTGCGAGCGCGCCGGCGGCTGGCCGCTGTTCTACCAGGTGCGCCCCGAGGACCTGGACCTCTATCTCGAGGTGGGCATGAACCTGCTCAAGATCGGTGAGGAAGCGCGCGTGGAACTGGCCGGCTTCAACCTCGACGGCAAGTCCAAGAAGGTGCTGCGCAACACCGTCAACAAACTGACCCGTGAAGGCGTGCGCCTGGAGATCGTCCCATCCGAGGCGGTGCCGGCGCTGCTGCCGCGCCTGAAGCGCATCTCCGATGCATGGATGCGCGACAAGGGCGTGCGCGAGAAGGGCTTCTCGCTCGGCACCTTCGACCCGCGTTACCTCGCGCGCACGCCGATGGCGCTGGTGTGGCAGGGCGAGGAGCTGGTGGCGTTCGCCAACCTGTTTCTCACCGACACCAAGGAAGAGGCCTCGCTGGACCTCATGCGCCACCTTCCTGATGGCCCTACGGGCATCATGGATTACCTGTTCGTGGAGCTGATGCAGTGGGCCAAGGCGGAGGGTTTCCGCTGGTTCAACCTCGGCATGGCGCCGTTCTCCGGTTTGCAGAGCCGTCGCAACGCGCCGCTGTGGAGCCGCCTGGGCGCGCTGCTGTTCGGCCGTGGCGAGCGCTTTTACAACTTCCGCGGCCTGCAAAAGTACAAAGACAAGTTCGACCCCGTGTGGGAACCCCGCTACCTGGCCGTGCCCAATGGCATAGCCTTGCCGCTGGTGTTCGCCAACGTGGCGAGCCTCATTTCGGGTGGCCTCTCGGGCATGGTGCGCCGTTGAAACGAATCGTGAAATGGATGGGTCTGGTGCTGCTGATCGCAGCCGCGGTGGGTCTGTGGGCCTGGCAGCCGTGGCATCGCGCCACGCTGGACGAGTCGATCGTGATGGTGCCGGCCGCGCCGGGCGCCACACCGCTGGCTGGCCGCGACGACGTGGTGGCGATCTTCTATTCCGGCGACGGCGGCTGGCGTGACCTCGACCAGTCGCTGGGCAAGATCATTGCCTCGCATGGCATTCCGGTGATGGGCGTGAGCCTGTTGCAGTACTACTGGCGTGAGAAGGACGCGGCCCAGTCGGCGGCGGACCTGGACGCGCTGATCGCGCGCACGGTGGCGCAAACCGGCAAGCAACGCATCTGGCTGATCGGTTTCTCGTTCGGCGCCGACGTGCTGCCAACCATCGTGGGCAAGCTCAGTCCAGAAGGGCGCGCGCGCGTCGCACAGATCGTGCTGCTGTCGCCCAGCAAGGACGTGAACTTCGAAATCGAGATGGAAGGCTATATCGCGGCGCGGGAGGGCTGGTGGAAGACGCAGATGCAGGACTTCTTCCAGTGGCTCAACCCGGTCAGGCACTACGATGCGATGCCGCCGATGGTCGCGCTCGACGGTCATCCGCCGGTGGTGTGCTACTACGGCGTCAAGGACAAGGATGACACCATCTGCGCCGACCCCAAGCTGCCAATCTGGGTGAAGGTCTACCAGAAGACCGGCGACCACCACTTCGACTACAACTACGAAGGCCTGGCGCAGCAGATGATCCAGGACCTGCCGGCGGCGGCCTCCGAATCGCACTGACGATCGATGCCTTGCCAGGGAGCGGCGATGGAAAACGGCTCGGGTAACGCCAGCGGGCGCAACACGGGAATCGACCTGTTGCGCGGGCTTTCCATCCTGCTCGTCGTCCTGCATCACCTCGGCTTGCGCATTCCGCTCCGGAAAACGGCGTTGGCCGACGTGTTGCCCAAAGGGCTGCTGAGCGCGCTGAACTACAACGGCTACGAAGCCGTGTTCATCTTCTTCGTGATCTCGGGTTTCCTGATCACCAGCAACGTTTTGCGGCGTGATCGTTCGCTGGCAGGCATCGACCTGCGAGGGTTCTATGCCCGGCGCTTCTCTCGTATCGCACCCTGCCTGTTGCTGTTGGTGGGTGTGTTGAGCGTGCTGCACCTGTCCGGCGTGCAGGATTACGTCATCAAGCGGGAAGGGCAATCGCTGCCGGGCGCCGTGTTCGCCGCGCTGGGCTTTTACTTGAACCGGTACGAGGGCATCACCGGCTATCTGCCCGGCAACTGGGACGTGCTGTGGTCGCTGTCGATCGAGGAAGTGTTCTACCTCGGCTTTCCGGTCGTGTGCTTGCTGACGCGCAGGGCCGCCGTGCTCGCGCCGGTGCTCATCGTGCTTGCCTTGTCCTTGCCAGTCACGCGGTCTGCGCTGGAAGGTAACGAGATCTGGCAGGAGAAAGCCTATTTGCCCGGCATGGCGGCCATCGCCACCGGTGTGCTTGGAGCGCTGCTTGCGGCACGCTGGCCGGTCGTTGCGCGTCGCACGACGCTGCTGCTGGCCTGCCTGGGCGCCGTTGGCATGTGTTGGGTCATGTTCGACGGTGCCGGCGTGTGGGGGCTGTTGCGCAACGGCTACATGCTGGTGTTGACCGGCGCCGCGTTGTGCCTGGTGTTGGCCAGCCAGTGGAGTCGGGGTAGCCGTCCGTTGCCCGGCTTCGGTTGGCTGCGCTCGTGGGGGCGACTGAGCTACGAGATCTATCTCACCCACATGTTCGTGGTGTTTGCGGTAGTGCGGCTCTATAAGGCGGCGGGGGGCGATGCAGCGCTCGGCTTCCTTTGGTATCTGCCGGCGTTGCCGTTGTGCTGGCTGCTGGGTCGGGTGGTCGAGCGCAGCATCTCCGTGCCTGCGGAGCGCTGGCTGCGCGGGCAAATGCTGTCTTCGGCGGCTGTTTCGGCAGCGCTGTCCGAACAGGCGCTTCCTTGCGGACGCGTCTACGAGAAAAACACGTAACGCACCAGAAACAACAGTGCTACCACCCAGGTGGCCGCATGGACGTCGCGCATGCGTCCGGTGAAGAGCTTCAGCACGGCGTGGCTGATGAAGCCGAAGGCCAGGCCGTTGGCGATGGAATAGGTGAACGGCATCACCAGC
Organism: Dyella solisilvae; assembly: GCF_003351225.1. Taxonomy (GTDB): domain Bacteria; phylum Pseudomonadota; class Gammaproteobacteria; order Xanthomonadales; family Rhodanobacteraceae; genus Dyella; species Dyella solisilvae. The sequence goes on along the minus strand of NZ_QQSY01000001.1, from coordinate 1,278,958 downwards.
GCAGCCAGTGCGGCAGGCACGGCTTCGGTGTGGTCGTCCCAGTGCACGTGGACCAGTTCGCGCAGCATCAGGCCCGCCACATAGAGAAGCGCGGGCGCCGTGGCATAGGTGGGCACGGCCGAGGCAAGCGGCGCCAGCACCAGCGAAGCCAGAAACAGCAGGGCGATGACGAGCGCGGTAAGCCCGGTGCGCCCTCCCGCCTGTACGCCAGATGCGCTTTCGACATATGCGGTCGTGCTGCTGGTGCCGAGCAGCGACCCGGCCAGGATGGCGATGCTGTCGGCAAACAATGCGCGGCCTAGTCGCTGCTTGTGCGAACCCTGTGAAAGATGAGCGTGTTGGGTGATGCCCATCAGCGTCCCGGTGGCGTCGAACATCTCGACCAGCACGAAGACGAGCACCACCTGAAAGAAGCCGTGGTGTATCGCGCCACGTATATCCAGCGCGAGGAAGGTGGGGGCAAGACTGGGTGGCCTGGAGAACACGCCGACGAACTGCGCGTGACCGGTGGCGAAGCTGCCAAAGGTCACGACCAGAATGCCGATGAGGATGGCGCCGCGCACCTTGAGCGCATCGAGCACGGCAATGACGAAGAAGCCGCCAATGGCAAGCAATACCTGCGGCTCATGCAGGTCGCCCAGCCTGACTTTGGTGACAGGGTCGGCGGCGATGATGCCGGCGTTGCCCAGGGCGATGATGGCGAGGAAGAGTCCAATGCCGGCGGCGATCGAGCAACGCAGTGAGTGAGGTATGCCAGCGATCAGCCAGCGTCGTATGCCGGTGGCGCTGAATAGCACGAACACGCACCCGGAAATGAAGACGGCGCCTAGAGCCTGCTGCCAGGTGTAGCCCATGGCGGTGACCACGGTGTAGGCAAAGAAGGCATTCAGGCCCATGCCCGGCGCCATCCCCACCGGATAGTTGGCCACCAGCGCCATGATCAGCGAACCGATCGCGGCGGCAAGACACGTGGCGGTGAATACGGCATGGCGATCCATGCCCGTGGTGCTCAGGATGTCCGGGTTGACGAAGACGATGTAGGACATCGTCAGGAAGGTGGTCAACCCGGCGATGACCTCCGTGCGCACGGTCGTTTCGTGCTCTTTCAACTTGAAGAGGCGCTGCAGCATGGCGTAGGTCGCCTGTGCGGGGAGGCTGCCGCGCATGGTATCGAAGCCAGCGCGTTGCGTGCTGACGAGCGACAGGGGATGCCAGTTGATCGACTGTCCGACCCCGCCGCGTCCGGGCGGGGTGGATGTCGGGGATCAGCGGTAGCGGTTGATCGTGTCGCGCAGCTCGATCGCTGCGGCGCGCGCCGCCTGGGCGAAGTCCTCGCCGTTGCCGGCGTAAAGGATGGCGCGCGAGGAGGAGATCATCAGCCCAGTGCCGTTCGCGCTGCGGCCATGCTTCAGCACAGCCTCCACGTCGCCGCCCTGGGCGCCGATACCCGGCACCAGTAGCGGCATGTCGCCAACGATGGCGCGCACCTTGCCCAGTTCCTCCGGCCAGGTGGCGCCGGTCACCAGCGCGCAATTGCCGTGGCCGTTCCAGTCGCGGGCGATGGTCTCGGCCACGCGCAGGTACAGCGGCAGGCCGCCGCAGTCCAGCGCCTGGAAATCCGCGCCGCCCGGGTTGGAAGTGCGGCACAGCAGGATCACGCCCTTGTCGGCGCGATCAAGAAAAGGCTGGATGGAGTCGCGGCCCAGGTACGGGTTGAGCGTCACCGCATCGGCGCCGAAGCGCTCGAACGCTTCGGTGACGTAGTGCTGGGCGGTGCTGCCGATGTCGCCGCGCTTGGCGTCGAGGATCACCGGCACGCCCGGGTGCTTCGCGTGGATGTGCGCGATCAGGCGCTCCAGCGCGTCTTCCGCACGCAGCGCGGCGAAGTGCGCGATCTGCGGCTTGTAGCTGGACACCACGTCGGCGGTGGCGTCGACGATGTCGCGGCAGAACTCGAACACCGCGTCAGCGCGGCCCTTGAGGTGCGCGGGAAACTTGGCCGGCTCCGGATCGAGTCCGACGCAGACGAGGGAGTTGTGGCGGGCCCATGCCTGTTGCAGGGATTGCATGAAGTGCATGGTCTGTCTCCTTGCCTCGGTCCAATCCCTCGCCCCTCCGGGGAGAGGGTAGGGTGA
>NZ_QQSY01000001.1:562123-1276662 GCF_003351225.1 Dyella solisilvae | reverse complement strand
GAGGGGGCAAAAGCGGGCTTTACGCCAGCTTCTTGTACTTCACGCGATGCGGCTTCGCAGCTTCATCGCCGAGGCGACGCTTCTTGTCCGCCTCGTACTCGTTGTAGTTGCCCGGGAAGAATTCCACGTGCGAGTCGCCTTCGAACGCGATGATGTGCGTGGCGATGCGGTCGAGGAACCAGCGGTCATGCGAGATGACCACCGCGCAGCCCGGAAATTCGAGTAGCGCGTCTTCCAGCGCACGCAGGGTTTCCACGTCCAGGTCGTTCGACGGTTCGTCGAGCAGCAGCACGTTGCCGCCCTGCAGCAGGGTCTTGGCCATGTGCAGGCGACCGCGCTCACCACCGGACAGCTGGCCGACGATCTTCTGCTGGTCGGTGCCCTTGAAGTTGAAGCGGCCGATATAGGCGCGCGACTGAATCTCGAAGGTGCCGATGGTGAGGATGTCCGAACCGCCGGACACTTCCTGCCACACGTTGTTCTTCGGATCGAGCGCGTCGCGGGACTGGTCGACGTAGGCAAGCTTGACCGTGTGGCCCAGCTTCACCTCGCCGGAATCGGGCTGCTCCTTGCCCATGATCATCTTCATGAACGTGGATTTGCCGGCGCCGTTCGGGCCGATCACGCCGACGATGGCGCCCGGCGGGATCTTGAACGACAGGTCTTCGATCAGCACGCGGTCGCCGAACGCCTTGTTGACGTTCTTGAACTCAATCACTTCCTGGCCCAGGCGCTCGCCCGGCGGAATGAAGATTTCATTGGTTTCGTTGCGGCGCTGGTATTCGACCGAGTTCAGCTCCTCGAAGCGGTTGAGACGCGCCTTGCCCTTCGACTGACGGCCCTTGGCCGCCGAGCGCACCCACTCCAGTTCCTTCTCGATCGCCTTCTGGCGCGACTTTTCCTGCTGGGCTTCCTGCTTGAGGCGGGCGTCCTTCTGCACCAGCCACTCGGTGTAGTTGCCCTTCCACGGAATACCGCGGCCGCGGTCGAGCTCGAGGATCCACTCGGCGGCGTTGTCGAGGAAGTAGCGGTCATGGGTGACCGCCACCACGGTGCCCGGGTAGGTCTGCAGGAACTGCTCCAGCCAGTCCACCGACTCGGCGTCCAGATGGTTGGTCGGCTCGTCCAGCAGCAGCATGTCCGGCTTGGACAGCAGCAGGCGGCACAGCGCCACGCGGCGCTTTTCACCACCGGACAGCGGGCCGATCTTGGCGTCCCACGGCGGCAGGCGCAGCGCGTCGGCGGCCACTTCCAGCTGGCGCTCCAGCGCGTGGGCGTCGTTCACGGCCAGGATGTTTTCCAGCTGCTCCTGTTCCTTGGCCAGCTTGTCGAAGTCGGCGCCTTCCTCGGCGTAGGCGGCGTAGACCTCTTCCAGGCGCTTCTGCGCGTCCAGGATGACGGAGACGCCTTCCTCGACCGCTTCACGCACGGTCTTCTCGGGATCCAGCTCCGGTTCCTGCGCGAGGTAGCCGATCTTGATGCCCGGCTGCGGGCGGGCTTCACCCTGGAAGTCCTTGTCGACGCCGGCCATGATGCGCAGCACCGTGGACTTGCCCGCGCCGTTCAGGCCCAGCAGGCCGATCTTGGCGCCGGGGAAGAAGCTCAGCGAGATGTCCTTGATGATCTGGCGCTTCGGGGGAACGATCTTGCTGACCCCGTTCATGGTGTAGATGAATTGCGAACTCATTGAGCCTCCGGCGGCGTGCACGACACCGGCCGGCGAGGCTGGCGGGTGCGTCAGACTGGGTAACAAACCGCGCATTATAGCGGCTTGTGGGGGCGGCCCGGTGACGTGTCCCCCGGGCTTTACATACGGAGATGTGGGGGCGACCGCCGGGTCACAAGCCTCGGCGGCGGGTCATGCCAACTCTCGCTGCTGCCCGGCCCCCTCGCGACCCTTTACCCTCACCGTCACGGCCCCCCTCACCGTCATCCCGGCGCAGGCCGGAGGTGCTTCACAACAGCCGAATGGCTGGTCATCCAGCGTCTTTGCGCTCGGCCTTCCGCTCCCGTAGCAGGGACAAGGCACGGGATGACCCGTCAACCGGCAGTTGGGAAGCGTCCCCGGCCCGCGCCGGGATGACGACACAGGGAAAGGCAGCGCGAGATCTCAGCGCTCGCTATCGAGCGAAGCCATCCCGTGGATGTTGTAGCGATCTCCCGCGGCGACGCCAGGCGGGAAGGTCCGCTCCAGCGCGGCCAGGTCGTCCGCCCCGAGCTTCACGTCCAGCGCGCCCAGCGCCTCGGTGAGCCGCTCCCGGGTGCGGGCGCCGACCAGCGGCACGATATCCCCGCCGCGCGCCAGCACCCAGGCGATGGCCAGCTGCGCCACGCTGCAAGCCTTGGCTTTGGCCAGCTGGCGGAGCGTGTCGACCAGGCTGAGGTTGTGGGTGAGGTTGTCGCCCTGGAAGCGCGGGCTGTGGGTGCGGAAATCCTTGGCGTCGGCGGCGTGCCCGGCCGTCCAGTGCCCGCTGATCAGGCCGCGGGAGAGCACCCCGTACGCGGTGACGGCGATGCCCAGCTCGCGGCAAGCGGGGAGGATGGCCGGCTCGATGCCGCGTGAGACCAGCGAGTATTCGATCTGCAGGTCCGCCACGGGGTGCACGGCATTGGCGCGGCGGATGGTCTCGGCGCCGACTTCGGACAGGCCCAGGTGGCGCACATAGCCTGCTTTCACCAGGTCGGCGATGGCGCCGACGGTGTCCTCGATCGGCACCTTGGGGTCGAGCCGGGCGGGGCGGTAGATGTCGATGTGGTCGGTGCGCAGGCGCTGCAACGTATAGGCCAGCGCCGTCTTCACGGCGGCCGGGCGAGCGTCGTAGCCCAGCCAGTCGCCGGCGGGTCCGCGCTGGGCGCCGAATTTCACGCTGAGCTGGTAGCTATCGCGCGGGCGGCCGACCAGTGCGTCGCCGATCAGCATCTCGTTGTGGCCCATGCCGTAGAAGTCGCCGGTATCGAGCAGGGTGATGCCGGCATCGAGCGCCGCATGGATGGTGGCGATGCTCTCGCCGCGGTCGGCTGCGCCGTACATGCCGGACATGCCCATGCAGCCGAGCCCGAGGGCGGAAACCTGGGGGCCGTGCTTGCCGAGGTTGCGTTGCTGCATGGGGAGGCTCCGGGGCGGGTAAGCCACGTATGGTGCGCCGGAGTGGCGGGCTTGCCATGTGCCGCCTATCTCATTCCCTCTCCCCTTCGGGGAGAGGGCAGGGTGAGGGGGCAATCTTGCGAAATCGCTAGGTCAAATCGTGCTTTGTAGCCACGTTTGGGCGAGCACCCGCCCCCTCACCACCGTAAAGGGGGCAATGCCCCAACCCTCTCCCCATTGGAGAGAGGGAGTCACTCAAGCTGGCTTCACGGCTTGGGCCTCGCCATCTCCAGCAACGCACTCACCGTGCGCGTGTGCAGCGAGGCCGCGTCGTAGCCCTCCGGCAGCATCCCGGCGATCTCCAGCATCACCGCGCCATGCAGGGCCGCCCAGATCTGGTGGCCGAGGATGGCGGGATCGGCGTCCACGTTGCCTTCGGCGATCATCACCTCGACGTGGGCGGCGATGTTGCGCCACATGCGCCGGTGCGCTTCGCGATAGCCGGGGTCGTCCTGGTTGGTCTCGGGGTATTCGAACATCAGCCGGTAGGTGGCCGTGTTGGCGTGGGCGAACGCAATGTAGGCATCGCGCACGGCGCGGCTGCGGGTGCGCCCGTCACCGGGCGAGTCGAGCGCGTGCTCCATGGCCTCGCACAAACGATGCAGGCCGCGCGTGCGTACCGCGGTGACGATGGCTTCCTTGTTTTCGAAGTAGCGGTAGGGCGTCATGGTGCCCACACCCATGTCGGCCGCGAGCCGGCGCATGGTGACAGCGCCGGGCCCTTCCTCGACGTATAGCTTCGCCGCCGTCTCGCACAGCCGTTCGCGAAACGCTTCGGTTTCCTGCTCACTGAGGGCGCGCGGCATTTCAGTCCCCCGACATCTGGAAGGCCTTGCGGAAGAAGGCCAGCGCGTCCGCGTCGATCTGCGCGTGAACCTGCCTGCGATCAACACCCGGCGGGTCGCTGCACAGCTCGGAGGCCTCCTTGGCCAGTGCCGGCGTGCACGGGGTCAGGAACACCCAGTGGTCGGCCTTGGGCACCTCGGTCACACCGGCCAGCGCGTGGATCAGCGGCTGGATGTGGCGGGCGTTCGCGTCGGGTATGAGCACATGGTCGTTCTGCCCGTAATACAGGTAGATCGGCGCGGTGACCGTGTCGAAGCTGTGCGCATCGAAAATCAGGCTGAGCGGCGCCATCGCGAAGGCCGCCTTCACCCGCGGGTCGGCCGTGTCGCCGTAACGGGAGAGCTGGCCCTGCGTCCGCTTCATGAGCTGGCGCAGCGTCAGGCCGGACTTGTCGGCCTCGGCCTGGAACTGGGCCAATTTGCCGCAGACGTTCTCGTCTTTCGGATAACGCTCGCAGAAGTCCACGAAGCGGGTGAACTGCGGCTTGGCGCCCGCCACCATCAGGCTGGTGTAGCCGCCGGCGGAGAATCCGGCGACCCCGATCCGTGCGGGGTCGATCAGGCTCTTCCAGTGCGGATCGGCCAGCAGCATCGAAATGGTCGATTTCACCTGGACCGGGCGGCCGGCCAGCACCTCGATGTGCCCGACGCCGCTGGTGTCCTCGAAGTCGTCCCTGGGGTGGTTGAGCGTGGCCACGATGAAACCGTGGCTGGCCAGGAAGGTGGCCAGGTCGTGGTGGCCGAGGCGCGAGCCGCCATTGCCGTGCGAGATCACCACCAGCGGCTTGGCGCCGGGCACGGCCGGCACGCCGGGTCGGGCGGCCACCTCGTAGGGGCCGAGCGTGGTGACACCCGGGGTGGCCACGGTCGAGGGATAGAACACGAAGCCGTCGGTCTGCCCGCCGCTGACCGGGTCCGGGATGTGAATCGGGGCGATGCCGACGCCGGCGACGACTGGGGCGCCGACCGCCAGCGGAGCCAGCAAAACCGGGGCCAGGGCCAGCCATCGCAGCAGGCGGGAAAGGCGGGGCGCGGCCCGCAAAGACTCGGTCAGCATGGAGCGGGTCCTTTCGTTCGGTAGCGTGCGATGTACGGTACGTTGTACGAAATGACCGCGCAAGTGACCAGAGGTGGCCCCTTTAACACATGGCCGCTACAATTTCGCGTTCTAATCCCTGCAACGAACCCCACGAGGTCAGGATGTTCCCGAAGCACGAGACGATCGCCGGTTACGACAATGAACTGGCCCAGGCCATGGCCGATGAGGCCCGTCGTCAGGAAGACCACGTCGAACTGATTGCTTCGGAGAACTACGCCAGCCCGCGCGTGATGGAAGCGCAGGGCAGCGTGCTCACCAACAAGTACGCCGAGGGCTACCCGGGCAAGCGCTACTACGGTGGCTGCGAATTCGTGGACATCGCCGAGAAGCTCGCCATCGAGCGCCTGAAGCAGCTGTTCGACGCCACCTACGCCAACGTGCAGCCGCATTCCGGTTCGCAGGCGAACCAGGCCGTGTACCTCGCGCTGCTGAACCCGGGCGACACCATCCTGGGCATGAGCCTGGCTCATGGCGGCCACCTCACCCACGGCGCCAAGGTCAACGTGTCGGGCAAGCTGTTCAACGCCATCCAGTACGGCGTCAACGAGAACGGCCTGGTCGACTACGACGAAGTCGAGCGCCTGGCCCTCGAGCACAAGCCGAAGATGATCGTCGCCGGCTTCAGCGCCTACTCGCAGGTGATGGACTGGGCGCGCTTCCGCGCCATTGCCGACAAGGTCGGCGCCTACCTGTTCGTGGATATGGCCCACGTGGCCGGCCTGATCGCTGCCGGCGTGTACCCGAGCCCGCTGCCGCACGCGCACGTGGTCACCTCCACCACGCACAAGACGCTGCGCGGTCCGCGTGGCGGCATCATCGTGGCGAAGGACGCGGGCGAAGAGATCGAGAAGAAGCTGCAGTCGATCGTGTTCCCGGGCATCCAGGGCGGTCCGCTGATGCACGTGATCGCCGCCAAGGCGCTGGCCTTCAAGGAAGCGCTGGAGCCGGCCTTCAAGACCTACCAGGAGCAGGTCGTGAAGAACGCGAAGGCAATGGCCAAGACGCTGATGGAGCGCGGCTACAAGATCGTCTCCGGGGGCACCGAGAACCACCTGATGCTGGTGGACCTGATCGGTCGCGACGTCACCGGCAAGGATGCGGAAGAGGCGCTCGGCAAGGCGCACATCACGGTGAACAAGAACGCCGTGCCGAACGACCCCCGCAAGCCCTTCGTCACCTCGGGCCTGCGCGTGGGCACGCCGGCCATCACCACTCGCGGCTACCAGGAAGCGGACGTGGTGGAGCTGACCCACTGGATCTGCGACGTGCTCGACGCGCCGAACGATGACGCCGTCATCGCCAAGGTGCGCGAGAAGGTCACGGCGCAGTGCCACAAGTTCCCGGTTTACGGCTGAGAGCGAGAAACGAGTGGAGAGGAGTGAGAAGTGAGAGCGCCGCCTTTCGCTGTTTACTCACTTCTCATCACTCACCCCTAGACCTATGCACTGCCCGTTCTGCCAGCACGAAGACACCCGCGTGATCGACTCACGCCTCGCGGAGGACGGCGCCACCGTGCGCCGTCGTCGCGAGTGTCCGAAGTGCAGCGAACGATTCAACACGTTCGAAACCGCCGAACTGAAGCTGCCGACCATCGTCAAGAGCGGCGAGCGGCGCGAACCCTTCGACGAGCACAAGCTGCGCGTGAGCTTCGAGCGCGCCCTGCAGAAGCGGCCGGTGCCCACGCATTCGGTGGATGCCGCGGTACGCGAGATCGTCAACGACCTGCGCCGTTGCGGCGAGCGCGAAGTACCCTCGCGCCAGATCGGCGAGCTGGTGATGCGCGAGCTGAAGAAGCTCGACCAGGTCGCCTATGTGCGCTTCGCCTCGGTCTACCGCAAGTTCGAAGACGTGCAGGCGTTCCGCGAAGAGATCGAGAAGCTCGAGCGCGATCTTCCCGAACTGGAAGCGCTGCAACTCTCCCTGCTCGGCGAAAGCGTCGCCCGCCGCAAGAAGTCCACCTGATTTGCCCCTCTCCCCTCCGGGGAGAAGGCAGGGTGAGGGGCCAATCTTGCGGTAACGGACATCATTGCCAATGCTTTTGGTAATGTCCCGCACGCACCCGCCCCTCACCTCAGTCCCCTCTCTCGGAGGGGAGAGGACGCAAGAGACGCCCATGTCCGCCACCTTCAGCGCCCTCGACCACATTCACATGGCCCACGCCCTGCGACTGGCGGAACGTGGCCTCTACACGACGCAGCCCAACCCGCGCGTCGGCTGTGTGATCGCGCACGGCGAGCAGGTCGTTGGCGCGGGCTTCCACGAACGCGCCGGCCAATCACACGCCGAAGTGCACGCACTGCGCACGGCGGGCGATCAGGCGCGTGGGGCAAGCGCCTATGTGACGCTGGAGCCATGCGCACACCATGGGCGCACGCCGCCCTGTGCGGATGCGCTGATCGCGGCGGGCGTTTCCCGCGTCGTGGTGGCGGCCGAAGACCCGTTCCCGCAGGTGGACGGTCGCGGCATGGGCAAACTGCGCGACGCCGGCATCACGGTGGACACGGGCCTGATGCGCGAGCAGTCCCGTGAACTCAATATCGGGTTCTTCAGCCGCATCGAGCGCGGCCGCCCGTGGGTGCGGGTGAAGCTGGCGATGAGTCTGGACGGCCGTACGGCACTGGCCAATGGCGAATCGAAGTGGATCACCGGCGAGGCCGCGCGCGCCGATGTGCAGCGCTGGCGCGCGCGAAGCTCGGCCATCCTCACCGGCTCGGGCACCGTGCTGGCTGACAATCCCCGGCTCACCGTGCGCCTGCCCGCGGGCGAGGACTTTACGCCGCCCTGGCGCGTGCTGATCGACAACCGCCTTCGCACGCCGCCGCACAGCCACGTGCTCGATGGCTCCGCTCCCACACTGGTGTTGCACAACGAGCAATACGCGCCCGTCGATTCGCGCTACCAGTCCGCCGAACTCGCAGTAGTGGCGGAGCAGGGCGGGGCGCTTGATCTGCACGAGGCGATGCGCGAGCTGGCGCGACGCCAGATCAGCGAAGTACATGTGGAGGCCGGCCCCAGCCTGTGCGGGTCGTTGTTTGCGGCGGGGTTGGTCGATGAGTTGTTGCTCTACATCGCGCCGGTGCTGCTGGGCGATACGGCGCGCCCGTTGCTGGGATTGCCGTCACTGACCCGGATGGCGGAGCGTTGGAAACTGCGCACCATCGACCGTCGCGTTCTGGGCGAGGACCTGCGACTGCAGCTTCGTCCTTCGTCGTGAGCGCGGCGGCTCGCCAGCGCAACGATTCACCGAGTGCCGCCATGACGCCATCCATGTCACGCGAGCGGGTCATCCGGAAGTGAACGTGTTCCACGCCTATCACCAGCAATTCCTTGCCAGGGAGTTCAAGACGACATGACGACGGCGGCCATACGCTGGGGCATCATCGGTTGCGGCAATGTCACCGAGGTAAAGAGCGGCCCGGGCTTCAGCAAGGCGCCGAACTCGGCGCTGGTGGCGGTGATGCGTCGCGATGGCGACAAGGCTCGCGATTATGCCGAGCGCCACGGCGTGCCGCGCTGGTACGACGACGCGGCCAGGCTCATTGCCGACCCGGAGGTCAACGCGGTCTACGTGGCGACACCGCCATCCACCCACAAGCAGTACGCGCTGATGAGCATCGCCGCTGGCAAGCCGGTGTACGTGGAAAAGCCGATGGCGCTGGACCACGCCGAGTGCGAGGCGATCATCCGCGCCGGCCGCGAGGCGAACGTGCCGGTGTTCGTGGCGTACTACCGCCGCAGCCTGCCGCGCTTTCAGAAGGTGCGTGAGCTGCTGTTCGAGCAAAAGGTGATCGGTACGCCGCGCATCGTGAACGTGGTGCTGCACGAGCCCCATCATCCGCGATATCACGATCCGGCCGACCTGCCGTGGCACGTGCGCCCGGACATCTCCGGCGGTGGCGTCTTTATGGACATCGGCTGCCACACGCTGGACATCCTCGACTGGCTGTTCGGTCCGATCGCGTCGGCCAGCGGCCGTGCCAGCAACCAGTTGGGCGCCTACCCGGTGGAGGACACCGTGGCGATGTCGTTCGCCTTCGGCAACGGCCTGCTCGGCACAGGCCTGTGGAACTTCGCCAGCTACAAGTACCACGACCAGATCGAGGTGGTGGGCGACCAGGGTCGCATCACTTTCGCCACCTTTGGCGATGGCCCGATCACGGTGGAGACCAAGGATGGCGTGCAGGAGCATCGGGTGGCCAACCCCGCGCACATCCAGCAGCCGCTGATCGAGACCATCGTGGCCGAGCTCACCGGGCAGAAGGGCGCTTGCCCCTCGACTGCGGAGAGCGGCGCGCGCACCAGTTGGGTGATGGACCAGGTGCTGCGCGATTACCGCCGCCAGACCGGTCAGTCGATCGGGGCCTGACTCTGTGACCGCTCGAGGGTGCGTCCCGATGGGAACGCATCCTGGACTCCTTCGTGGGGACACATCGTTCCTCACGGTGGACGACCCTGCCGGGTCTCCGCGCCGGAAGGTGCTAAACTGCGCGGGCCGGTTCGCCGGTAAAACCACAACGACGTCTTCAGGGCGGGGTGTGATTCCCCACCGGCGGTAGGTGCCTTCGGGCACAAGCCCGCGAGCGCTTCCGGCTCCGCCGGAAGGTCAGCAGATCCGGTCCAATGCCGGAGCCGACGGTTGGTAGCCAGCGATGGCCGCCAGAAAGTCCGGATGAGAGAAGACGGTACGGTGCGCGCCTTCGCGGGCGTGCGCCTGCCAGACGCCTTGGGGCGTTTTTCGCAGCTTTTGACGCGGGAAACGTTTCATGTCCAAGCATCGTTCTAGTTTCTTCGCCGCCTCCATCCGGGAGGTGCGCTGATGTTCACTGGCATCATCCAGAGCGTGGGCCGCATTGCCCGGCTTGAACCGCGTGGCGGTGACGTGCGCCTGCATGTCGACACTGCCGGTCTCGACCTCACCGACGTGCAACTGGGCGACAGCATCGCCGTGTCCGGCGTGTGCCTGACCGCGGTGACGCTGGAATCGCGCGGTTTCAGCGCGGATGTCTCCAACGAAACGCTGTCGCTCACCACGCTGGGCAAGCTGAAAGCCGGCGATCCGGTGAACCTGGAAAAGGCGCTGCGCCTGGCCGACCGCCTGGGCGGGCATCTCGTCTCCGGACACGTCGACGGCGTGGGCAAGGTGGTCTCAGTGACGCCGGACGGCCGCTCGCAGCGCTGGACCTTCGAAGTGCCGGCGAACCTGGCTCGCTACATCGCGGCCAAGGGCTCGATCTGCATCGATGGAACCAGCCTCACTGTCAATGAAGTGAACGGCCATCGCTTCGGCGTCAACCTTATCCCGCATACGGTGGAACACACGGCATTCCATGCACGAAGGCCAGGTGATGCGGTGAACATCGAGGTGGACGTGGTGGCGCGCTACATCGAGCGGCTGATCGCCAGCGGCGATGCGCCGAGGCTTGATGAGGCGTTTCTCAAGCAGCACGGTTTTGCCTGACTCCCTCTCCCATTGGGAGAGGGCTGGGGTGAGGGTGCGAGGCTTGCGTGACCTTCCATGCACCGCTCCGTCGGCACCCTCATCCGCCCTTCGGGCACCTTCTCCCGAGGGGAGAAGGAACGACAATACGGAATCCGATCCATGAGCTTCAACACCATCCCCGAAATCCTCGAAGACATCCGCGCCGGCCGCATGGTCGTGATCCTTGATGACGAGGATCGCGAGAACGAAGGCGACCTGATCATGGCCGCGCAGATGGTGCGGCCAGAGGACATCAACTTCATGGTGCGCGAGGCGCGCGGCCTGGTCTGCCTCACGCTGACCGAGCAGCGCACGCGCCAGTTGGGCCTCAAGCCCATGGTGGTGGACAACACCTCGCCCTATCAGACCAACTTCACCGTCTCGATCGAAGCGGCTGAAGGCGTCACCACCGGCATCTCGGCGCATGACCGCGCGCGCACCATCCAGGTTGCGGTGAAGTCCGACGCCAGGCCGCAGGACCTCTCGCAGCCGGGCCACATCTTCCCGCTCACGGCGCAGCCTGGCGGCGTGCTGACGCGCGCCGGCCACACCGAGGCGGGCTGCGACCTTGCTGCGCTGGCTGGGCTCGAGCCGTCGGCGGTGCTGATCGAGATCCTGCACGAGGACGGTTCGATGGCGCGTCGCCCCGAACTGGAAGTGTTCGCGAAGAAGCACGGCCTGAAGATCGGCAGCATCGCCGATCTGATCCGCTATCGCCTGGAAACCGAGAAGACGGTGCAGCGCGTGCACGAGGAAGAGGTGCAGACCGAGTTCGGTCCGTTCCGCCTGGTGGCCTATCGCGACGCGATCCGCCACGGCCTGCATTTCGCTCTGCTGCGTGGCGCCGTGCATGACGGCGCGCCGGTGCTGACCCGCGTGCATGTGCGCAACACGCTTTCCGACGTGCTGCATCTGCAGCGCGATGACCTGGGGCTCACGGTGACCTCGGCCCTGCGTCGTATTGCCGACGAAGGGCGAGGCGCGTTGCTGGTGCTTTCCGGCGAAGACACCGCCGAGGCGTTGTTGCGCCGCCTGACTCGCCAGCCTGTGGTGCAGGCGCCTGAGGAAGCCCAGCAGCAGGAGTGGCGTCAGCTCGGCTTGGGCGCGCAGATCCTCGCCGACCTGGGTATCCGCCAGCTGCGCGTGCTGGGTACGCCGCGCAAGATGGTGGGACTGGGCGGTTTCGGCCTTGAAGTCACCGAATACGTATAAGCCACTCCCGGGGATGGAGCGCACAGGGTCCGCTCCTGCAGGGGCTTTGCCTGGAATCGCCACTTCCATGCCATGCCGTCGTCGGCATACTCAGGTTTTCACCTTCAAGCGTCCGCCATGACCGCCACCTCCATCCGCCTGATCGCCCCCTCCGGCTACCCGCATGACCGCGACGCGATGACCCGTGGCGTGGCGCGCCTGCATGCCGCTGGCTGCAGCGTGGAAGGCGAGGACGTGCTCGACCGCGTCGAGCATCGCTTCGCGGGCGATGACGCCGAGCGCGTGGCTGACCTCAACCGCCTGGCCATCCGGCCGTCCCTGCCGGATATCGTGCTGTCAGTGCGTGGTGGCTACGGCGCCACGCGCCTGCTGGAACACATCCACTACGGCGCGCTGCGCGAGCGCCTGGCCGGCAGCTCCACGCTGCTGGTGGGCCATAGCGACTTCACCGCGATCCAGATGGCGCTCTACGTGAAGTGTGGCCTCACCACCCTCGGCGGCCCCATGCTCGGCCCCGACTTCGGCGCCAAGGTGCTCAACGGGCTCATGTGGGAGCACTTCTGGCGCGCCGTCAGCGAGCCCGAGCCGGTCGCCCGCTGGCAGACGCCTTCACCGGTGGAGCTGGATGTCGAAGGCCCGTTGTGGGGCGGCAACCTGGCGATGCTGTGCAGCCTGCTGGGCACGCCGTATTTCCCGCAGATCGACGGCGGCATCCTGTTCATCGAGGACGTGGGCGAGCCGCCGTTCCGCATCGAGCGGCTGCTGTACCAGCTTCACCTGGCCGGCGTGCTGGACCGCCAGCGCGCGCTGGTGCTGGGCCACTTCACCCATTGCCGCCCGCACGACTACGACAACGGCTACGACGTGGACGCGGCGCTTGCCCAGGTCAGCGCGGTGGCGCGCATCCCGGTGGTGCGTGGCCTGCCGTTCGGCCACGAGGCGGACAAGTTCACCCTGCCGTTCGCCGTGCCGGCCCGCCTGCAGGTGGCGGAAGGGCAGGCCAGCCTCCGCTTCCGGGGCCATCCGCTCCTGGCCTGGACGGTTTCCCGGCCCGATCCGGGCACGCTGCCCCAAATCCCGTAAAATAGTCCGCCCCCCGGGGCGACCAGCCCCTCAGGAACCGCATAAGCATGAAGATCATCGAAGGCGATTTCGCCACGCCCAAAGGCCGTTTTGCCATCGTCGCCGGCCGTTTCAACGGTTTCGTCGTCGAGCCCCTGGTGGCCGGCGCGCGCGACGTGCTGGTGCGCCATGGCGTGAAGGACGACGCGATCGAGCTGATCCGCGTGCCCGGCGCCTGGGAAATCGCCCTGGCGGCGAACAAGGTCGCCCAGTCCGGCAAGTACGCCGCTGTGATCGCGCTGGGCGCGGTGATCCGCGGTTCCACCCCGCATTTCGATTACGTGGCCGGCGAGTGCGCCAAGGGCCTGGCCCAGGCGGCTTACGCCTCCGGCGTGCCGGTGGCGTTCGGCGTGTTGACCACCGACACCATCGAGCAGGCCATCGAGCGCTCCGGCACCAAGGCCGGCAACAAGGGTGCGGACGCAGCGCTGGCCGCGCTGGAAATGGTCAACCTGTACGGAAAGCTGTGATGAGCCAGCGTCCCGAAGGCATCGATCTGGCCGCCCGCTCGCGTGCGCGTCGTCGCGCGCTGCAGGCCGTGTATGCATGGCAGATCGGCGGCAACCGCATGGACGCCGTGATCGAGCAGTTCCGCCACGAGCAGGACATGGAAGTGGCTGACCTCGAGTACTTCGAAGACCTGCTGCATGGCGTGGAGCGCCACGTCGAGGCCATCGACGACAGCCTCAAGCCCTATGTCGATCGCGAAGTCGGCCAGATCGATCCGATCGAGCGCGCCGCGCTGCGCCTGGCTGCGTACGAGCTGAAGTACCGCACGGACGTGCCGTACCGCGTGATCATCAACGAGGCCATCGAGGTCACCAAGCGTTTCGGCGCCGACCACGGCCACAGCTACGTCAACGGCGTGCTGGACAAGCTGGCCAGCGCGCTGCGCTCCACGGAAAAGCGCAACTGATGAGCGGCGCGGAGCGGCAGTCCCCCGTTCCCGTCCTGGAAACCGAGCGCCTGCGCTTGCGGGCGCATCGCGCCGCGGACCACGCTGATTGCACGGCGATCTGGTCCAATCCCGAGGTCACCCGCCATATCGGCGGCCGTCCGTTCACCGCTGAAGAGGTGTGGAAGCGCCTGCTGCAGTACGTCGGTCTGTGGAGCCTGCTCGGCTACGGGTACTGGGCAGTGGAGGAGAGGGCCAGTGGTCGCTACATCGGCGACATCGGCTTCGCCGATTTCAAACGCGACCTGCAGCCTTCGCTGGAGGGCATGCTGGAGTTCGGCTGGGTGCTGGCGCCGCATGCGCACGGCAGGGGCTATGCGAGCGAAGCGGTGGCCGCCGTGATGGCCTGGGCTGCGCAGCACGAGCCGGCTTTGCGCGCCGTCTGCATCATCGATCCGGATAACCTGCCGTCGATCCGCGTGGCCGAAAAGGCCGGCTTCCGTCGCTGGCAGGAAACCACCTATCACGGCAATCCCACGCTGGTATTCAGTCGCTGAGCGTGGCGTAGACGCCCAAGGTCGCAAGCCATGGAATTTCGACTGATCGACCGCATCCGTGAACGCACCGCGCAAGGCCGCGAAGACGTGCGGCTGGGCATCGGTGACGACGCCGCGGTAGTGGCGCCGCCGGCCGGACAGGAGCTCGCCATCGCCGTCGACACAATGGTCGAGGGCGTGCATTTCCCGCACGGGACCGATCCTGCCGACATCGGCTGGAAAGTGCTGGCGGTGAACCTCTCCGACCTCGCCGCGATGGGCGCCAGTCCGGCGTGGGCCTTGCTTGCGCTTACCCTGCCGCGCCAGCCGGTGGCGCAGGTGCAGCAGTTCATCGATGGCTTTGCCGACGGCTTCACCCAGCTCGCGCAACCGCATCGGCTCGCCTTGATCGGCGGCGACACCACCAGTGGCCCGCTCAGCGTCAGCGTGGCCGTGCATGGCTTCGTGCCGCCGGGACAGGCGCTGGTGCGGGGCGGCGCGCGAGCGGGTGACGTGGTGCTGGTGACGGGAACATTGGGCGATGCGGCCGCTGGCTTGCGACTGCTGCAGTCTGGCGCACGGGTGACGGAAGACGCACGCGCCGCTTACCTGATCGAACGCCTGCACCGTCCCACGCCGCGGCTGCAGGCGGGGCTTGCGCTGCGTGGCCGCGCCACGGCCTGCATCGACGTCTCCGACGGGCTGCTCGCCGACCTCGGCCATATCTGCGAAGCCAGCGCGCTGGGCGCGGAGCTGGAGGCCTCGCTGCTGCCGCGCTCGCCGATGCTGCTGGGCAGCTTCGACGACGTCGCCTCGCTCAACTTCGCGCTGGCCGGCGGCGACGACTACGAACTTTGTTTCACCGTGCCACCCTCGCTGGTGGCCGAAGTGCAGGGCGACCTTGCGCGCCTGGGTTGCGGCGCCACCCGCATCGGGCGCATGGTCGAGGGCGCCGGCGTGCGTGTGCGCGACGAGCAGGGCCAATGGCTTGAATCCAACCACCGCGGCTGGGATCACTTCGCATGAGCGACAAGACCGTCCTCACTCCCGAACAACGTCGCGTGCTGCTGGCCACGCCGGCAGGCTGGCTGGCGTGCGGCTTCGGCTCCGGGCTGGCGCCGAAGGCGCAAGGCACCTTCGGATCGCTGGCCGCCCTGCTGCCATGGCTGCTGCTGCGCACGCTGCCGGTGCAGCTCTATGTGTTCGCCGTGGTGGTGGCCTTCGTGATCGGCGTTTGGGCCTGCGGTATCGCCGGGCGCCTGCTTGGCGTGGACGACCACCGCAGCCTCGTGTGGGATGAATTCGTGGGGCTGTGGATCGCCCTGCTGCCGGTGCTCGCCGGGCCATGGTGGGGCGTGCTGCTCGGCTTCGTGCTGTTCCGCCTGTTCGACGTGTGGAAGCCCTGGCCGATCGGCCTGCTGGATCGCCGCCTCAAGGGTGGCGTGGGCGTGATGGTCGATGACGTCGTAGCCGGGTTGTTCGCGGCGATCGTGCTCGACGTGGTGCTCGTGCTGCTGCGCTGAGCAGAGTTTGGCGGGCATCGCTCCGGATGCCCGCCGTGAAGTTTTCTTTAGTGCGAAGCCAAGGTCCGGCCGAACAGTTCGGCCAGCGCCTGCCAGTGGCGTTCGGCAGCCTCGGCGTTGAAGGCCGGGTGATCCGGCACGGCAAAGCCATGGTGGGCGCCGGCGTAGATCAACACGGTATGCGCCACGCCGGCCTCGACGAGCGCGCGCTCCAGGTCATCCTTCTGCTCCACCGTGAAGTGGATGTCGTCGTCGGCGCCGGCCACGTACACCGTGCCGGTGATGCCCTTCACATGGCGATGCGGGCTGTCTGGCTGGTCGGTGGCGAGGCCGCCGGCGTGGAACGAGGCGATCGCCGCCAGACGCTGCGGGAAGGCGCAGGCGGCGGTCAGCGCGATGGAGCCGCCCATGCAATAGCCGGTGGCGCCGAGCGGTCGACCCTGTGCCTCGGGGCGCGCGGCCAGGAAGTCCATGAAGGCCTCGGCGTCGCTCAGCTTGCGGTCTCGATCCAGTGTGCCGATGCGGCGCATCAGGTCTTCCTTCTGCGCCGCATCGCTGAACACCTCGGCTGGGACCATCGGCGGGTAGGGGCCGAGGCGATAGAAGATGTCGGGCAGCAGCACGGCGTAGCCGTCATCGGCCAGTCGCTGCGCCATGTCGTGCATGGCGGCGCGCATGCCGAGGGCGTCCATGAAGAACACCACGCCCGGCCAGGGACCTTCGGCCTGCGCGGGGGTGAACAGGGATGCGGGGCAGTGGCCGTCGCGGGTGGGAATGGTGAGATCGGTGCGTGCCATGGGCTAGGCCTCGTTGATGCAAACCGCCGATTATAGATATATGAGGGTACCCTCATAATGAAGATGTTTTCATGATCGCCGGCCCCATCGCCGCCGACCCGCGATATAGTCCCGCGTTCGCGGGCCCCGGACGAATCGACGTTGGGGTGGATGGATCGACCGGGGGGATAGGATGAACCGTTTGCCGGGGCTGGACCTGCTGCGCGCGATCGCCATCGCGTGGGTGATGATTTTCCATTCCTACATCATTGGCGGCTGGGGGCACTTTGCCGGCCTGGACAAGCACGGCTGGATGGGCGTGGACCTGTTCTTCGCCCTGAGCGGCTTCCTGATCGGCCAGCAGGTATTCAAGCCGCTGGCGGCGGGCGGTCGGTTCTCGTTCGCTGACTTCTACCTGCGCCGCGCCTTCCGCATCCTGCCTGTGTACCTGCTGGTGGTGGCGGTCTACTTCCTGTGGCCGGGCGGCCGCGAGTACCCGGGCATCCAGCCGCTGTGGCAGTTCCTGACCTTCTCGGTGAACCTGCTGATCGACGCGCAGAACAGCAAGGCGTTCTCCCACGTCTGGTCGCTGTGTGTGGAAGAGCACTTCTATCTGCTGTTTCCGCTGTTGGCGTTGTGGCTGGCGCGACGGCCCACAGCGGCGAAGTTCCTGGCGGTCTGCATTGGCCTGGTGCTGTTCGGCATGCTGGTGCGAGGCTACGTGTGGCTGCACCTGGTCGGGCCGGCGATAGCCGCCGATGACCAGCAGGCCGTCGGCAGTTGGTTCCTCAAGGGCATCTACTACCCGACCTGGGCTCGGCTGGACGGGCTGTTGGCAGGCGTCGTGCTCGCGGGCGTGCGGGTGTACCGCCCGGACCTGTGGGGCCGCTGGTCGCGGTACGCCAATTTGGCAGGCGCCGCTGGACTGGCCGTGGTCGCGCTGTCCATCTGGCTGTTCCGCGACCGCGTGGATTTCATCCCGACGCTGCTGGGCTATCCGCTGCTGTCGCTCGGCATGGGCTTGCTGGTGCTGTGCGGCGCCAGCCAAGGCAGCGTGTCGGCGAGGGTGAGGCTGCCTGGCGCCGCCTGGCTCGCGGCGGCGTCCTACAGCCTGTACCTGTCGCACAAGCTGGTGTTCCACGGGGTGGAGTCGGCCTTCGGCTCCTGGCTGGACGGCCATGGGCTGCTGACCTTCACCGGTTACGCGGCCGCTACGCTGGCGGTGGGGGCGGTGTTGCACTACGGGATCGAGCTGCCGTTCCTGCGCCTGCGCGGACGCCTGTTGAGCCGGTCGCCGGGCGAAATGCTTCCGCCCGTCGCGCAGCCGGTCTCCAGCCAGGGTGTCGCCTAGGGCGGCGGCTTCGGCAAACGGACGTTTGGACGTCCGTCTGGGAAAGCCGCGTCACCGCGCTGTCACCCGATCCTGCTGGAATCTGCGATCCAGCAGGTTTTTTCGTGCCTCAAGAATCGCCTGATTTCCAGAATTCCTATGGCGTCGCACGCTCGACTGAGGCATGGTTTCTCCAAGGGGCGGGGATTCGTCAACGTGATGTGAATGGCGCCAACCGTGTCGTCGCCCCGGGATGTCCAGCGCTTGGGTACATGACGGTCGACGATCCGCCGGGGGCGGACGACTTCTGACCGGAGCGTTGGGCAGGCGCCGGCACAGGCGCGGCCTGGTACGCCCAAGGCCGAGATGTGTCGGCGCGGGGAGGGAATCGGTCTTACGTTCGTAACAGGGGGTTCTTATGCGCGGACTTCTGAGGATGTTCGTACTCTTGGCGCTGCTGGTTGCGCCATTCGTCGCGTCGGCGGCCAATGCAGCGCCGACCGGGCCGTGCCGGATCATCGATCCGACGACCTGCTCCACCAACAATGCACTGGCGCACGCCTCGGGCTTTACCCAGGCGCTTGGACATTTCGTCTCCGGCAGCAAGGCCAGCTACTTCAAATCCGACCGTTCGCTGAGTGAACAGGCCATGCAGGGCCTTGGTGGCCCCGCGGAGCCCGTGGTTGCTCTGCCGGACAAGCATTACCTGTTCGCGGGCTGCCTGTCGCGCGAGTGCGGCGGCATTGCTTCGGCGGTCATCGTCAATGAGTACGGGCAGATCGAGGCGCTGGCTTTCTCCAGCTTCCACTGCGATGACGCCTGTGACGACTTGCGGCACGTGGACATCTACTTCCGCAAGGACACCCAGGACGCCGGCCTGCTGGCCGCCCTGAAGACCTGGGGAACCAGCGAGAAGCTACACCATTCGTTGTTCCACCCGGAAGCGGATGATGGGATTGATGGACGAATGGACGTCCATGTGATTCCCTGATCGACGGCAGACCGCCACCTGATGGTGGCGGCCTGCGCGTTGCGCCGGTTCAGCCCCTACGTGGGAGAACGGTGGTCGTGCCACCGCCTCAACCCTTGGCGCCTTCCAGCACGATGCGATAGCGCGCCTTGCCGTCGGCGAGGTGTTTCAGGGCCGCGTTGACCTGGTCCATCGGGAACATTTCGACCTGCGGGCGTACGTCGTGCCGCGTGGCGAAGTCGAGCAGCGTGGCGATGTCGACCGGGGAACCGGTGGGTGAGCCGGAGACTTCGCGCTCCGTGACGATCAGGGCGAAGGCCGGCACCGGGATCGGCTCCAGCACCGCGCCCACCACATGCATGCGCCCGCGTGGCGCCAGCGTGCCGAGCAGGGCGCCCCAGTCCAGCGAAACGTTGACGGTTACCAGCAACAGGTCCAGAGAGCCGGCGATCGCCTGGATGGCGTTCGCATCGCGGCTGGAAACCACGTGATGCGCGCCAAAGCTGCGCGCCTCGTCGGCCTTGGCGGCGGTCGACGTGAAGGCGGTCACTTCGCAACCCCAGGCCTTGGCGAACTTCACCGCCATATGCCCAAGTCCGCCGATGCCGACCACGCCCACGCGCGCGGTCGGGCCGATGTTGTAGGCGAGGAAAGGCTTGAGCACGGTGATGCCGCCGCACAGCAGCGGACCGGCACTGGGCAGGTCGATGCCGTCGGGCAACGGGATGGTCCAGGCCCAGTGCGCGCGCACCTTGTCGGCAAAGCCCCCATGGTGGCCGCCGATGGTGGCCTCCAGCTCCGCGCAAAGGTTCTGGTGGCCGGACAGGCACTGCCGGCAATGCATGCAGCTGCCCGCCGTCCAGCCGATGCCCACGCGCTGGCCGACGCGCAGGCCCTTGGCCTGTTCGCCCAGCGCCAGCACGCGCCCGATCACTTCATGACCCGGCACGAACGGAAAACGCGACATGCCCCATTCGTTGGCGATCATCGACAGGTCCGAGTGGCAGATGCCGCAGTAGTCGACCGCGACCTCCACTTCCTCGGCGCCCAGCGGCCCGAGGTCGAACGAACTGCGCACCAATGGCTGGCCCGCCTGCTGGGCCGCCCAACCCTGTATCTGTGACATGGCCTGGCTCCGTGGATGGAGGGGTTATGCACGCGGAGAATGGGACACCGTAGCGGCTGCGCCGTCGGCGCCGCGTATAGGTCGTGACGATGGGTCACCGTGGACGGAGGGCCCCCGTCTTGGCATGCTGATCCATCCCCAGCCACCGGAGCCCTCCCGTGCAATACCGACGTCTTGGATCATCCGGTCTGCAACTGTCGGCGCTGTCTTTCGGCGCCTGGGTGAACTTCGGTCGCCAGGTGGGGCGTTCCTTGGCCCGCGACCTGCTCGCGATGGCGCACGACCACGGCGTCAACTTCTTCGACAACGCCGAAACCTACAACCATGGCGTGGCCGAAACCCTGATGGGCGACGTGCTGGCTGATCTGCGCTTTCCGCGCGACAGCTATTGCGTGTCCAGCAAGGTGTTCTTCGGCGCGGTCGATAACCCGCTGCCGACGCAGCGCGGCCTGTCGCGCAAGCACGTGATCGAGGCCTGCCATCAGGCGCTGCTGCGCCTGCGTGTGGAGCATCTTGACCTGTACTTCTGCCACCGTCCCGATCCGGACACGCCGATCGCCGAGACCGTGGCGGCGATGGACACCCTGGTGCGCCAGGGCAAGGTGCTTTACTGGGGCACCAGCGAGTGGCCGGCCGAGGCCATCGTGGAAGCCCATCGCGTGGCTCGCGAGAACCACATGACCGCGCCTGTGATGGAGCAGCCGCAATACAACCTGCTGCATCGCGAGCGTGTCGAGCAGGAATACGCGCCGCTGTACGAACGCTACGGCCTGGGCACGACCATCTGGTCGCCGCTGGCGTCGGGCCTTTTGACCGGCAAGTACAACGACGGCGTCCCCGATGATGCGCGTCTGGCGCAGCCCGGCTATGAATGGCTGCGCGAAGCGATCCTGGAGCAGGGGGGCGACAGCCTCGCCAAGGTGCGCCGGCTGGTTCCGATCGCCAGCGACCTCGGCGTATCGATGGCGCAGCTTGCCCTCGCGTGGTGCCTCACCAATCCGCACGTGTCCACCGTGATGCTTGGGGCGAGCAAGCTCGAGCAGCTCAAGCACAACCTGGCCGCACTGGACGTCGTGCCTCGACTCGATGCCGAGGTGATGAAGCGGATCGAGCAGGCGGTGGTCTGATCACCGACCGGCCCCTCCAAGCGCTCATGGCGTGGGAGGGGCGCGAGGCTTTTGCCTGCGTGGCGCCATGATTCGCCCTCGTCGATGCATCGGTCGGCCTCACCCGCTTCCACCGTAGGGGCCAAGCTGCCGGCTGGACAACAAGGAAGCCTCCCGCATGAAGCTCTTCGCCCGCAGCATGTTTTGCGCATGCCTCGCCCTGTCCGCATTCGGCGCCGCCCGCGCCTCGGATCCCGAATGGACGCAGCCGCAGAAGCCGTTCCGCGTCTACGGCAATACCTATTACGTGGGCACGCACGGACTCACCGCGGTCCTCATCGCGTCCTCACAGGGTCTGGTGCTGATCGACGGCACGCTGCCGCAGAACGCGGCGCAGATCGAGGGAAACATCAAGGCGTTGGGATTTCGGCTCACCGATGTCAAGCGCATCCTCAACACGCATGCGCACTCCGATCACGCCGGCGCCATCGCCGCGCTGGCGCACGATACGGGCGCCACCGTGATGGCCAGCGCCGCCGGGGCCAAGGCGATCATGCTGGGTGGCAAGGATCCGGAGGATCCGCAGTTCGACCAGTCGTCGGGATTTCCGTCGGTGGCCCATGTCATGACGGTTGCCGATGGAGGCGTGGTGCAAGTGGGCGACGTGGCGATCACCGCGCACTACACGCCGGGGCACACGCCGGGTTCCACCTCGTGGGCCTGGCAGTCCTGCGAGGCGGGGCGGTGCGTGCACATGGTCTACGCCGATAGCCTCGGCGCCTTCGCCGCGGACGGCTTCCGCTTCACCGACGATGCCGCCCATCCTCACCGCGTGGAGGATTACCAGCACAGCATCGACGTGATCGCTGCGCTGCCGTGCGACATCCTGATCACGCCGCATCCGAGCCAGAGCCGTTTCCTCGAGCGCGTGGCGGGCCGCGATGCCGGCGCCAAGCCGAACCCGCTGATCGATAGCGGCGCCTGCCGGGTTTACGCGGAGGAGGGCCGGGCGGGCCTGGCCGCCCGCCTGGCCAAGGAGCAGGCCGCAGCTTCAGGTCGGGCGGCAAAATGACTCCGGTGGTTGACACTCAAATGAGAATTATTATCATCTGAGCGTCACCCCCCGACCGCGGAGCAACCCATGACCACGACGGTTCTGCCTCTCTCCCAGGGCAACGACGCCTTGCCGCGCCCGTTCCGCCTGCTCAGCCTGAAGGCCGCGCAGGGATCGATGGGCCTGGCTCGCCGGGTATCCAGCCAGGCGCTGCTCAAGGGCGAGCGCGAGCTGGTGATCCAGCATCAGGGCAACGAATACCACCTGCGACTCACCCGCAACGACAAGCTGATCCTCACCAAGTAATCCACCGTCCCCGATGGAGTGTTCGACCGGGGCAGGGATGCCCGACTCTCCGCGTCCGCCGATCGAGCGGACCGGACCGTTTCCAACAGGCCTATCGCCACGCTGTTCCCCGGAACGCCAGCCAGGTCGCCTCCCGACAGGAGCATGACGATGTTTGCCTGGCTGACCCGATCCTCCCGCGCGATGTGCCGCCGCACGGGCGTCTCCGACCGTTCGCTTTGTCGCTGCTTCGTGCCGATGACCGGCGCCGAACTGGCCCAGCGCCTGCCATGGCTTGGCAGCGTGCTTTACCTGCAGGCGCCGCTGCGCGGCGGGTACGACGCGTCCTCGCACTTGCCGACAGGCTGGCTGGTCGAGCGCCCTGAGCTGGCCCCCCTGCTGGCCACGACGCAACTGATCCTGTCGAGCCAGATTGGCGCCGACGGCCCACGCGAATGGATCGACGGATTCGACGCGCAGGGTCAGCTGCTGGCCAGCCTCCACCTGCTGCCTGACACCGACTACCTGGCATGGGATGCGCTGCTCGCCGATGGCTACTGCCTGCCGGCCGCCTGGCTGCGCGGCGAGCGGCGTCGCCAGCACGCCGGGCACGCGGAAATCCTTCAGTTCCAGGTTCGCCGCATGGGTGGTTTGCAGCTGCTGGAGAGCGCGCCGGCGACGCAACTGTCGCGGCTGGGAAGGGTGGTCGCCGGCGATGTGGCCAGGACATGGTCGGTGGATCTGGCGCCGGCGCCGGGCTGAGCCGTCCGCGGACGCTTGTCCGCCTGTCCGTGCCGGTGTCCGCGGACAATGCCCGGGTCCGCGCGGACTTTTCCAAGAGCATGAAAACAAAGCAATAAATCATCGGTCGCCGGCTGGCACGCCGCTTGCTGACAAGGCTCAGGGGCCGCACCGTGCGCGGCCAGGGACCCATCGATGATTCGTGACACCTCCGCTCAAGACCGCCTGGTCGAGGTCAAGCCCAATCGCAAGCGTCGCGCGCTATGGATCGGCAGCGGCGTCGCCGTGCTGGCGCTGCTGGCGCTGTTCGGCCCGCGCATCGGCCGGTTGTTTTCCGCCGAGGCTTCGGTCAGCAGCTCGCGTCTCGCATTCGCCACTGTCGAGCGAGGCCCCTTCGTGCGTGACATCGCCGCCGAGGGCAAGGTGGTGGCCGCGGTCAGTCCCACGCTTTACGCCACCTACGGCGGCGCCGTCACGCTGAAGGTGCACGCTGGCGACGCGGTGAAGAAGGGCCAGGTGCTGGCGGTGGTCGACAGCCCGGAACTCACCAACAAGCTCGCGCAGGAGGAGAGTGCGGCCGACGCCATGCAGGTGGATTACCTGCGCGCGCAGATCGATGCGCGCAAGACGCGCGGCGAGCTGCAGAAGGCCTACGACAACGCGCAGATCGACGAGCAGGGCGCGCAGCGCGACCTGGCCCGCTACCAGAAGGCGTTCGCCCAGGGCGCGGTGCCCAGCATGAACGTGGACCGCGCCAAGGATGAGCTGGAGAAGGCGCGCATCACCCAGGAGCACGCCAAGGCGGATCTGTCGACCAACACCGACAGCCTCAACTTCGACATCCAGTCCAAGAAGCTCGCCCATGATCGCCAGCTGCTGCTGGTCAAGGACCTGCAGCGCCAGGTGGACGACCTCAACGTGAAGTCGCCGGTGGATGGCCAGGTCGGCCAGCTGTTCATCGCCGAACGAGCCACCGTGGCCAAGGACGCCCAGCTCTTGAGCGTGATCGACCTGAGCGCGCTGGAAGTGGAAATGAAGGTGCCGGAGAGCTTTGCCCGCGACCTCGGCATCGGCATGACCGGCGAGATCAGCGGCAACGGCAATATCTGGAAGGGCCTCGTGAGCGCCATCTCGCCCGAGGTGGTGAACGGCGAGGTGGCCGCGCGCCTGCGCTTCGACGGCGCCACGCCCAAGCAGCTGCGCCAGAACCAGCGCCTGTCGGTGCGCATCCTGCTCGACAAGCGCGACAACGTGCTGACCGTGCAGCGCGGCTCCTTCGTCGACGAATCCGGCGGCAGCTATGCCTATGTGGTGCGTGACGGCGTGGCCGAGAAGCACCCGATCCGCGTGGGCGCCAGCAGCATCGACAAGGTGGAGATCCTCGACGGCCTGAAGGAAGGCGACAACATCGTGATCTCCGGTACCGACAGCTTCAAGGGCGCCCAGCGCGTCGCCATCAGCAACTGATCAAACCACCACTCTAAGGACACAACCATGCTCAAGATGACCCATCTGTCCAAGGTCTACCGCACCGAAGTGGTGGAGACCTATGCGCTGCGCGACTTCAACATCAACGTCAGCGAAGGCGAGTTCGTCGCCGTGACCGGTCCGTCCGGCTCGGGCAAGACCACCTTCCTCACCATCGCCGGCCTGCTGGAAACCTTTACCGGTGGCCAGTACCACCTCGACGGCGTGGAGGTGAGCAACCTCAACGACAACGAGCGTTCGCGCATCCGCAACGAGAAGATCGGCTTCATCTTCCAGGCGTTCAACCTGATCCCCGACCTCAACGTGTTCGACAACGTGGAGGTGCCGTTGCGCTATCGCGGCATGAAGGCGCCCGAGCGCAAGGAGCGCATCATGAATGCGCTCGAGCGCGTCGGCCTGGCCTCGCGTTCCAAGCATTACCCGGCCGAGCTCTCCGGCGGCCAGCAGCAGCGCGTGGCGATTGCGCGCGCCCTGGCCGGCTCGCCGCGCCTGCTGCTGGCGGACGAACCGACCGGCAACCTGGACACCCAGATGGCCCGCGGCGTGATGGAGCTGCTGGAGGAGATCCATCGCGAAGGCGCAACCATCGTGATGGTGACGCACGACCCGGAACTGGCGGCGCGCGCGCAGCGCAACGTGCACATCATCGACGGCCAGGTGGTCGATCTGGCCGAGGATCCGCGCTTCCACCAGGCCGTGCACGCGGCGCGCGCCAACTCGCCGGCCTGACCCCAGCCATGCCAGGACCTCCCGCCGCCGCGGGAGGCCTTCCACAACCGCCGAACGGATGCCCATGTTTGCCTACTACCTACAGCTTGGCCTGCGCAGTCTGCGGAAGAATCCGCTGTTGACGGCGCTGATGGTGATGGCGATCGGTTGCGGAGTGGCCGCGTCGATGACCACCTACTCGGTGTTCCGTGCGACCTCGAACAACCCGATCCCGCACAAGTCCTCGCAGCTGTTTGTCCCGCAGATCGACAACTGGGGCCCCGAAGACGCAGCCCAGAACAAGGGCGAGCCGCCCAGCGCGATGAGCTACACGGACGCGATCAACCTGATGCGCGACCACCGTGGCAAGCGGCAGACGGTGCTGTATCCGGTCGACCTGTCGGTGGTGCCGCAAGACCCGGGCATGCTGCCGTTTCGCCAGAACAGTTACGCCTGGTACGCGGACACGTTTGCCATGTTCGACATCCCGTTCCTGTACGGCGGTGGCTGGACTGCGGGTGACGACGAAGCGCACGCCGCCGTGGCGGTGATCGGCCGCGAACTCAACGAAAAGATGTTCCACGGCGCCAACAGCGTCGGTCGCGAGATCAACCTCAATGGCCGCAGCTACCGCATCACCGGCGTGATCGACACCTGGAAGCCCGAACCGACCTTCTTCGACCCGGTGAACACCAACGGCTTCGACGACGCCAGCGAAGTGTTCATCCCGTTCACACGCGCGGTGGAGCTGAAGATCGGCAGCAACGGCAACAACAACTGCAACAAGGATCCGGGCCCGGGCTGGGACAGCTGGATCCATTCGGAATGCGTGTGGCTGCAGTACTGGACCGAACTGCCCAGCACGGCCGACGCCGAGGCCTACCGCCAGTACCTCAACGGCTATTCGGCCGAGCAGCAGCGCGCCGGGCGCTTCCACTGGGCGCCGAACGTGCGCCTGCGCAACGTCACCGAGTGGCTGGACTACCAGAAGGTGGTGCCGCAGGAGGCGAAGGTCTCGCTGCTGGTCTCGGTCGGATTCCTGTTGATCTGCCTGGTCAACACCGTCGGTTTGCTGCTGGCCAAATTCATGAAGCGGGCGCCGGAGATCGGCGTGCGCCGCGCGCTGGGCGCCTCGCGCAAGGAGATCTACATGCAGTTCCTGATCGAGGCCGGCGCCATCGGCCTGGCCGGCGGCGTGCTCGGCCTGCTGCTCACCGGCCTGGGCATGCTCGGCGTGACGCTGGTATTCGAGCCGGACATCGCCAAGCTCGCCACGCTCGACACGTCGCTGGTGCTGTTGACCCTGCTGGTTTCGGTGCTGTCCACGGTGGTGGCGGCGTTCTATCCCACCTGGCGGGCGGCGCAAGTGCAGCCGGCCTGGCAGCTGAAGTCCAACTGAGGCGACGACCATGATGCTGCAGATCAAGCCGATACTCGCCGCCCTCAAACGCCACAAGGCGGGCACCATCCTCATCGCCTTGCAGATCGCCCTGACGCTGGCGATCGTGTGCAACGCGCTGTTCATCATCCACGAGCGACTCGACCGCATCTCACGACCCACCGGGTTGGATGAAGGCAACCTGATGGCGATCGGCAACCGCTACGTCGGCGCGGACGACAAGGACACCGCCGCCATGATGCGTGGCGATCTCGTCGCATTGAGGCAATTGCCTGGTGTGGCGGACGCCGTGTCGATCAACTCCTATCCGTTGCGTGGTGGCGGCTGGTCGACCGGCGTGCGCGTGGGCGCCGAGGACAA
The DNA here is from genome assembly GCF_003351225.1 of Dyella solisilvae. Taxonomy (GTDB): domain Bacteria; phylum Pseudomonadota; class Gammaproteobacteria; order Xanthomonadales; family Rhodanobacteraceae; genus Dyella; species Dyella solisilvae. The sequence continues at coordinate 1,249,463 of NZ_QQSY01000001.1, read as the reverse complement.
GAAGCCCAAGGCGCATACGACGCTGTATTTCAGCGACGAGCACACGCTGCCGACCATGGGCACGCACCTGATCGCCGGGCGCAATTTCCAGGCGGATGAAATCGGCGAGGCCGATCCGAAGGAAGTGGGCGATCCCGCGGTCGTAATCGTCAGCAAGGCGCTGGCGGACAAACTGTTCACGGATGGGCACGCGCTGGGCAAGCCGATCTACATCGGCGACACCAAGAAGCCCAGCACGATCATCGGCATCGTCGAGCGCCTGGAGGTGCCGTGGAACGGTTCCTGGTCCGACACCTTCTACGAAAACTCGATCATCGAGCCGGTCCGCCTCAGCGGCAACTACACGAACTTCCTGGTACGCAGCAAACCGGGTCAGCTTGAAGCGTTGATGAAGTCGGCGCCGGCGGCGCTGTACCAGGCCAACCGCATGCGGGTGATACCGCCGGAACGCGGCGTGCGCACGTTCGCTGCGGTTCGCGAGCATGCGTACAAGGCCGATCGCGGCATGGCCATCCTGATGGGCGTGGTGTGCCTGGTGCTGCTGGCCATCACGGCGGCAGGCATCGTTGGCCTCACCAGCTTCTGGGTGGGCCAGCGTCGCAAGCAGATCGGCGTGCGGCGTGCGCTGGGCGCCACCCGGCGCGACATCCTCAGCTACTTCCTTACCGAGAACCTGCTGATCGGCATCGGTGGCGTGGTGGTCGGCGCGGCGCTGGCGATGGGCATGAACCTTTGGCTGGTCACGCAGTTCGAGATGGCCAGGCTGTCGCTGATGTATGTGCTGGCGGGCGTGCTGGCCCTGCTGCTGCTGGGGCAGGGCGCGGTGCTGGCGCCGGCGATGCGCGCCTCGCGCGTGTCACCGGTCGAGGCGACGCGGTCGGTGTGAGGCGTGGCGATGCAGTGGCGCAGGGAAGCCCCCGCATTGCCCGTCATTCCCGCGTGGGCGGGAGTTCAGTGACTTTTGCGCCAGAGAAGGCAACGTCACTGGGTCGCAGCCTTCGCTGGGATGACGAGCTGAGAAGTCTGGGTCTGGAAGTTTCCATGGGGTCGGATGCCCTGAGCGATACGAGGATTTCATGAGCGGCATGTTTGTCCATAACCTGCGACTCGGCGTGGCCAGCCTGCGGCGCAATCCGCTGCTGACCACGTTGATGATCATGTCGATCGGGGTCGGCGTGGCGGCGTCGATGGTGACCTACGCGGTGTTTCGCGCCGTGTCGGGCGACCCGATCCCTGAGAAGTCCGCACAGTTGTTTGCGCCACAGATCGACAATCGCGGACCGCAGTACAACCACCACGGCGAGCCGCCGGATGCGCTCAATTACACCGACGCCATGGCGCTGATGCGCGCCCACAAGGCGCCCCGGCAGACACTGCTGTTCCAGGTGGGCTTGTCTGTGATGCCCGATGACCCGCACAAGATGCCGTTCAAGGCGCTGGGCTACGCCACTTATGGCGACTTTTTCACCATGTTCGACGTGCCTTTCCAGTACGGCAGCGGCTGGGGCGCCGAGGAGGACGACGCGCGTGATGCAGTGGTGGTGATCAGTCGCTCGCTGAACAAGAAACTGTTTGGCGGAGAGAACAGCGTGGGGCGACGCATCAACCTGGACGATCGCCAGTATCGCATCGTGGGCGTGACCGAGAACTGGGATCCCAAGCCGCGCTTCTTCGACATGTTCAGCGGCAACGCCTACGCCATGCCATCGCAGGTGTACATCCCGTTCACCCACGCGGTGGCGCAGAAGATCGATTCCTACGGGAACAACAACTGCGGCATGGATGGCAAGCGTGGCGAGGACTGGGACAGCTGGCTGCGCGGCGAATGCGTATGGATCAGTCCGTGGGTGGAACTGGATACGCCGGAACAGGTACAGGCCTATCGCCAGTTCCTCGACGGGTACGCGCAGGAGCAGCGTCGTGCGGGTCGATTCAACTGGGCGCCCAACAACCGGCTGCGCGATGTGCCGGCATGGCTGGACAGTGAGCACGCGGTGCCGCCGGAGAGTCGCATTTCGCTGTCGCTCGCGCTGGGCTTCCTGGTGATCTGCCTGGTCAACACGATCGGCCTGCTGCTGGCCAAGTTCATGAGGCGTGCGCCTGAGATCGGCGTACGTCGCGCCCTGGGCGCTTCCCGCGCCGACATCTACCGCCAGTTCCTGGCCGAGGCCGGCATGGTCGGCCTGGCCGGCGGTTTGCTCGGCCTGGTGCTTACCGCTCTCGGGATGCTCGGTATCGGCCTGGTGTTCGAGCCGCAGATCGCCAAGCTGGCCCACCTGGACTTCGCGTTGGTGTTGCTGACTTTGTTGCTGGCGGTGACGGCGACGGTGCTGGCGGCTTTCTATCCCACCTGGCGGGCGGCGCAAGTGCAGCCTGCCTGGCAGCTCAAATCCAACTGAGGGGAGGCGCGAACCGTGCAGATCAAGCCGATTCTTTCCGCGCTGCGCCGCCACAAGGCGGGCACCTTCCTGATCGCGATGCAGATCGCGCTCACGCTTGCCATCGTGTGCAATGCGCTGTTCATCATCCAGCAGCGACTGGCGCATCTGGCCGAGCCCAGCGGGCTGGACGAGCCCAACATCTTCGTGATCCAGAACGAGTGGGTGGGCGCCTCCACCCCCGAACAACTGGACGCCAAGATGCGCGAGGACCTTGGCGTGCTGCGCGCGCTGCCTGGCGTGCAGGACGTGACGCTGAGCAATTCCTACCCGCTGCGTGGCGGCGGCTGGGACGACGGCGTCAAGCTGACGGCTGACCAGGTGCAGGACACCACCGGCGCCACCATCTACTTCGCCGATGAGCGGTTCATCGATACCCTGGGTCTGAAGCTGATCGCCGGGCGCAATTTCCGCGCAGAGGAGATCACGCCCATGAACGTGCGCGACCGCCTCGGCCCGCCGGTGGTGATGGTGACCAAGGCGTTGGCGGACAAATTGTTCCCCGCAGGCGACGCGGTGGGCAAGACCATCTATCTGGTGGGCGGGCCGACCACCATCGTCGGCGTGGTGGATCTGCTGCAGGCGCAGAGCGTGGATCGCTGGGCCCAGTCGTTTGCCTATCGCTCGGTGATCGTGCCCAAGCGCCTGGCCATCTCGCTCGGTGTCTTCTACATCGTGCGCACGCAGCCAGGCCAGCTCGATGCCGCCATGCGCGCCGCGCCCAAGGCCCTGTTCGCGCACAACCCGCGTCGCGTGATCAACGACGAGGATGGCGTGCTCAGCTTCAAGGAAGTGCGTGCAAAGGCCTACGAGCGGGATCGCGGCATGGCGATCCTGATGGGCCTGATCTGCGTGACCCTGCTGGCCATCACCGCGGCCGGCATCGTGGGCCTGACCAGTTTCTGGGTGGGCCAGCGGCGCAAGCAGATTGGCGTGCGCCGCGCGCTGGGCGCCACCCGGCAGGACATCCTGGAGTACTTCCTCACCGAGAACCTGTTGATCAGCTGCGGCGGCGCGCTGTTCGGCGTGCTGTTGGCGGTGGCGATCAACCTCTGGCTGGTGACGCGATTCGAGCTGCACCGGCTCTCGCTGGTGTACCTGTTGATGGGCGTGGTGATCCTGCTGTTGCTGGGGCAGGGTGCGGTGCTGGCGCCGGCGATGCGCGCCTCCCGCGTGTCGCCGGTGGAGGCCACGCGGTCGGTGTGACCGTGTGGAACAAGGACTAGGAGGGGATCGATGTTCCGCTATTACCTGGATTTGGCGATGCGCAGCCTCATGCGCAACAAGGTGCTCACGGCGCTGATGGTGGTCGCCATCGCGTTGGGCATCGGCGCCAGCATGACGACGCTCACGGTGCTGCATGTGTTGTCCGGCGATCCTCTGCCCGGGGTGAGCGGCTCGCTGTTCTACCCGCAGGTCGATCCCCGCGATATGGACGGCTACGACGCGTCCAAGCCGCTGCCCGAACAGGTGACCTGGATCGACGGCATGAACCTGCTGCACGCCAGGCGCGCGGACCGGCAGGCACTGATGACTGGCGGCGCGGTGCCGATACAGCCGGCGCAGTCGGGCATCGAACCCTTCTACAGCGATGCGCGCTACACCACGAGCGACTTCTTTCCGATGTTCAGGGTGCCGTTCCTCTACGGGCATGGCTGGAACCCGTCGGATGATGAGAGCCGGGCGCGCGTGGTGGTCATCACGCGTTCGCTGAACGACAAATTGTTCGGTGGCAAGGACAGCACCGGCCAGACGTTGCGCATGAAGGACACCGCCTTCCGCGTGATCGGCGTGCTGGACAGCTGGCGACCCAATCCGCACTTCTACGACGTGAACACGGGGCGCTATTCGAACTCCGAGGACGTGTTCGTGCCGCTGGGCGCCTCGCGCGACGCGCATCTTGACCACGACGGTTCGACCGACTGCTGGGGCACCGGCGGCGGCGACGAGGAGCACGCCGAGACCGAACCCTGCGTGTGGCTGCAGTTCTGGGTGCAGCTGGACAGCCCGGACAAGGTGGCGGCCTACCGGGAATTCCTCACGCATTACTCGCAGGAGCAAAAAGCGCTCGGCCGCTTCGCGCGACCGGTGAAGGTTGGCCTGCCGGGCCTGATGGAGTGGATGGACATCAACAAGGTGGTGCCGGGCGACGTGCGCCTGCAGACCTGGCTGGCGTTCGGCTTCCTGCTGGTGTGCCTGGTCAACACGATCGGCCTCATGCTGGCGAAATTCCTGCGTCGCGCCGGTGAACTTGGCGTGCGCCGCGCGCTGGGCGCGTCCAAGCGGGAAGTGTTCGCCCAGCTGATGGTCGAGTCGGCGGTGATCGGTCTCGCCGGCGGCCTGGGTGGCCTGCTGCTGGCCTTCGGTGGCCTGTGGCTGGTGCGGCGACAACCGTCCGACTATGCATCGCTGGCGCACCTGGACCCGACAATGCTGCTGGCCACGTTCGTGCTCGCCATCGGCGCCACGCTGCTGGCAGGCCTGCTGCCGGCATGGCGCGCCTGCCAGATCGCCCCGGCGCTGCAACTGAAGAGCCAGTGAGGAAGAGGACCTGAATCATGGACATCCTGCCCATTCTTTCGACCCTGCGCCGCCACAAGATCACCGCGTTCCTGGTGATCATCGAGATTGCGCTGACCTGCGCCATCGTGTGCAACGCGGTGTTCATCATCAACCAGCGCCTCGATCGCATGAACATGCAGAGCGGCGTGGACGAACACCGCCTGCTGCACATCGAACTGGCGGACATCGGCGTAACCAAGGACCAGAAGGCGCGGATGCTGGAAGACCTCGCCGCGTTGCGGCAAATCCCCGGCGTGGTGGATGTCGCCTCGGTGAACGAGGTGCCGTTCGGTCGCTCCTCCTCCAACAGCGGCATCAAGCTCGACCTCAAGCAGAACCAGCCCACGCTCAACGCCACCTTGTATTCGGGCGAAAACCTGCGCCGGGCGTTCGGGGCGCAGCTGGTGGCTGGCCGCGATCTGCAGTCGGACGAATTCGTGGATTTCGATGACGTCGTGCGGGCGGCGGCGGCCAAGGACATGAAGTCCTTGCCGCATGCCGTGGTGATTACCGAGAGCATGGCGCAGCGGATGTGGCCGGGACAGTCGGCGTTGGGCAAACAGTTTTATCTGGCCGATTTCCCGATAACCGTGGTGGGCGTGGTGAAGGAGCTGGTTCGCCCGTCGATCTGGGACGACAACGCCAGGAGCTACAGCCTGGTCCTGCCCATGCGTGAGTACCGTGGTGAGTACGTGTTACGCACGGCCTCGCCACAGAACAACGAGCGCGTGCTGGCGGCAGCACTTGCCAAGCTCAAGGAGATCAACCCGCATCGGGTGGTGCTCAAGAAGCACAGCTTCGACGACTTGCGTTACGACTTCTTCCAGAACGACCGGGCCATGGCAGGCCTGCTGATCGGCGTGTGCGTCGCCCTGCTGGTGGTGACCTCGCTGGGCATCGTCGGCCTCGGCAGCTTCTGGGTGGCGCAGCGGCGCCGGCAGATCGGCGTGCGCCGCGCACTGGGCGCCACGCGGCGCAACATCCTCAACTATTTCCAGACCGAGAACTTCCTGCTCGCCACCATCGGCATCGCACTGGGCATGGTGCTGGCCTACGGCATCAACCTGCTGCTGATGACGCATTACGAGTTGCCGCGGCTGCCGGCGATCTACTTCCCGGTCGGCGCCCTGCTGCTGTGGACCATCGGCCAGCTCGCGGTGCTGGGACCGGCCATGCGGGCAGCGGCGGTGCCGCCGGTGGTGGCGACGCGGTCGGTGTGATCGCCAGCAGCGTTGATTTCGATTGTGCGCGCGTGGGATCTTGCGATCCTGGTGACTTGGGGCGTGCGCTCCGGCACGGGTGGCCCGCCCGTTTCCGGTGGAGAATAGGGGCAATTCCAATGGAGGGGTGTTCCCATGAAGATCGGACCGCGGATGGTGCTGGCGGGATTGATGATGTCGTTGGCGTCGGTGGCTTCGGTGCATGCCGCCACGTCGGATGTGGCCACGCGCGTGAAGGCGCTCAATACGCTGCTGGCCGAGCAGTGGGAGCACAACCTGGAGGTCCAGCCCGAATTCGCCACGATCCTGGGCGACCTTCGTTTCAACAATCGCTGGAGCGACGCCTCGCCGGCGGCGGCCGAGGCCGAGTTCGCCAAGGACAAGGACTTCCTGCGCCGCTTCCAGGCGATCGACACCACCGGTTTCTCCGACGATGACAAGCTCAACCAGCAGCTGATGGTCCGCCAGCTGCAGCAGGCGATCCAGGCGCACGAGCTGAAGGTCGACCAGATGCCGCTGGAACAGATGAGCGGCGCGCATATCCGCCTGGCCGGCTTCATCAGCTCCATCCCGTTCGACAACACCAAGGAATACGAGGACTACCTGACGCGCCTGAAGGCGGTGCCGACGCTGTTCGACCAGGTCATCGAGCTGGCGCGGCAAGGCAAGAAGAACGGCATGATGCCGCCGAAGTACATCCTCGAGAAGGTCGTCACGCAGATCGACAGCATCGGCAAGCCGACTGGCATGGACAGCGTGTTCGCCGAGCCGCTCAAGCATTTCCCCAAGACGGTTTCCGCGGCCGACCAGAAGCGCCTGCATGACGCCATCCTGGCTGCGATCGACCAGCAGGTGCGCCCGGCGTACAGCAAGCTCGGCGAGTTCGTCGCCAAGGAATACGCGCCGGCGGGCCGCACCGAGCCCGGCGTGTGGTCGCTGCCCAATGGCGAGGCGATCTACCGCTTCCAGGTCGAGCAGATGACCACGACCAAGGAGACCCCGGCGCGCATCCACGAGCTCGGCCTGTCCGAGGTCAAGCGCATCGAGGGCGAGATGACGGTGATCGCCAAGTCGCAGGGCTTCGACGACCTGGCCAAGTTCCGCGCCTCGCTGAGGGACAACCCCAAGACCCGCGCGACCTCGCGCGAGGACATCCTCAACCGCTACCGTGGCTATATCGCCGGCATGGAGCCGCAGCTGCCCAAGCTGTTCGGCCTGCTGCCCAAGACCCAGGTGATCGTGGTGCCGGTGGAGCCGTTCCGCGAGAAGGAAGCCGCCGCCGCCGAATACCAGCAGGGCACGCCGGATGGCTCGCGTCCGGGCAAGGTGTTCGTCAACACCGGTGACTACGCCAACCGCAGCATCCTGACCATCGAGTCCACCGCCTATCACGAGGGCGTGCCGGGCCATCACATGCAGATCTCGATCGCGCAGACGCTGCCCGACCTGCCGCCGTTCCGCCAGCAGGCCGGCTACAACGCCTACATCGAGGGCTGGGCGCTGTACGCCGAGCGCCTGGGCAAGGACATCGGCTTCTACAAGGATCCGCTGTCCGACTACGGCCGCCTGTCCGACGAATTGCTGCGCGCCGACCGCCTGGTGCTGGATACCGGCGTGCACTACAAGCGCTGGACGCGCCAGCAGATGGTGGACTTCTTCCATGCCCATTCCAGCGAGGACGAGCCGGATGTGCAGGCGGAAACCGACCGCTACATCACCTGGCCGGGCCAGGCGCTGGCCTACAAGATGGGCCAGCTGAAGATCCTGGAGCTGCGTGAGCGCGCGAAGAAGGAGCTGGGCGACAAGTTCGACATCCGCTCCTTCCACGATGAGATCCTGGGCAGCGGCGCGCTGCCGCTCGACGTGCTGGAAGCGCGTACTGACGCTTGGATCGCCGCGGTGAAGTCCGGCAAGGCGCCGGTGCATCCGAAGTCGTGAGAAACGGGGCGCGCCGCCATTGCGCGGCGCGCCTTGCGGAGGGATGCATGAAGGGAAGGACAAGGACATGGCTGATGTCTGCGCTGCTAATGCTGCCGGTGGCGGCGTCGGCGGGACATTGGGTCTACCAGTCCGACAGCACGTTGCGTTGGCATGACGACGGGCGATACCTGCACCTGGCCGTCGACAAGCGGGGTGGGGTGGATGTGCTGGGCGTCACTCCGGCCGGCCTGTGGGGCCTGACCGAGGGTGACACCATCGTGCAGGCGGACGGTCGTCCGGTGACTGATGTGGCCGGCTTACTGACTGCGCTGCGCGTCCACGGCGAGACGCCCCTGCCGCTGGTAGTGCGCCACGCCGGCGTCGAGCTCGGCATGCTGCTGGCCAGTGAGGCGCGGACGCTGGTGGCCATGCACCAGCCCGCTGCGCCTTCCGCCGCGTCGCCGGGGCCGGCCAATGCTGTACCGGGCCACCTGGTATTCCAGAGCGACAACAGCCTGCGCTGGAGTAGCGAGGGACGCCGCCTGCATCTGGTTACCAGCAAGGGCAAGGATGGCGTGGACGTGGTGGCGCTGGAGCCGGAGTCGCTTTGGGGCCTGGCCAAGGGCGACCGCATCCTTGCGATCCGGGGCGAGCCGACGCATAACGTGGCCGAGTTGCTGGGGCGTCTGGGCGCATCGGGGGATGCGCCGATTCCGCTTACGGTGCGCCGCGGCGACACCGAGCAGACCATCCAACTGGCCGCTGGCGCCCACGAACTGGTAGCGGGCGCTGCACCCGTTTCCCCGCCGTCACCACCACCTGCGACTAAGGCCCACTGAAGTCATACGGAGTGGTTCGCGACGAATGACGCGAACCGTGTCAACCTTTTGGCGTGGAGCTGCATCCACGTCTACATGTGCAAGCGACGAATGCGAACCGTACTGATCATTGACGATAACCCGGCCGTGGGCGAGGCGCTGTCCCTCGCGCTTTCGCTGCATGAAATCCGTCCGCTGACCGCGCTGACGCCCGAGGAGGGCCTGGCGCTGCTGGAGAGCGAGCGGATCGACGTGGTGATCCAGGACATGAACTTCACCGCCGACACCACCTCCGGCGAGGAAGGCATCAACCTGTTCCGGGCCATCCGCCAGCGCCATACCGACCTGCCGGTGATCCTTCTCACTGCATGGACCCATCTGGAAACCGCTGTGGAGCTGGTCAAGGCTGGCGCCGCCGACTATCTCGCCAAACCCTGGGACGACGCCAAGCTGCTGGCGACGGTGGAGAACCTGCTGGAGCTGTCCGAATCCACCCGCGAGGTCACGCGCGCCCGCAACGAGCGGCGCAAGCGCCGCGAGGACCTGCAGCGCCGCTACGAACTCGATGGACTCGTGTTCGCTTCCGATGCGATGGCGCGCACGCTGGAGCTGGCCTGCCAGGTGGCGCGCTCGGACGTGCCGGTGCTGATCACCGGCCCCAACGGCGCCGGCAAGGAACGCATCGCCGCCATCGTGCATGCCAACTCCGGAGCCAGGCGCGGCTCGTTCATCGCGGTCAACTGCGGCGCGTTGCCTGGTGAGCTGATCGAGGCCGAGCTGTTCGGCGCCGAGGCCGGCGCCTATACCGGCGCCAACAAGGCGCGCGAAGGCCGATTCGAAATGGCCGACGGCGGCACGCTTTTCCTGGACGAGATCGGCAACCTGCCGCTGTCGGGCCAGGTGAAGCTGCTGCGCGTGCTGGAGACCGGGCAGTTCGAGCGGCTGGGCTCGGGCCGCACCCGCCATGTGAAGGTGCGCGTGCTCAGCGCGACCAATGCGGACCTCAAGGCCATGATCCGCGCAGGCAGCTTCCGCGAGGATCTGTACTACCGCCTCAACGTGATCGAGGTGAACCTGCCGGCGTTGTCCGAGCGCACCGATGACATCCTGCCGCTGGCCGAACATTTCCTGGACGGTCGCGCCGAATTGACCGACGCCGCGCGTGAGGCGCTGCTGTCCTATCCGTGGCCGGGCAACGTGCGCGAACTGAAGAATGCGATCGAACGCGCGGCGCTGCTGGCGGCGGACGGTCGCATCACGCCCGAACAGCTCAACCTTCCGCAGGGAGCGGTCTCGGCGGTACGCAACCTGGACGAACCCAGCCGCGAGACGGTGGAAGCGGCGCTGGAGAAGGCCGGCGGCGTGGTCAGCCGCGCCGCCTCGGCGCTCGGACTGTCGCGCCAGGCGCTGTACCGTCGCATGGAGCGTTACGGCCTGGCGCAGGCCAACGGATGAACCGGTTGGCGTGGGCAATTGCTCCCACGTCCGAGGGCGAGGATGATGCCCGTCGTGCCGATGGAGTCTCTCATGCGCTGTCGCCACCTGCTGTACGTCACTGCACTGCTGTGCGCCAGCGCCGCCGCGCAGGACGCGGCGCGGCCCAACGACAGCTGGAACGCCGCGCCTGCGCCGGCCAGCAGCAGCGATGGCGCCTACCGCAGCTCGCTGAGCGCGGCCACCAGGGACGCCCAACGTTTCAACTTCAGCAACCAGCCGCCGAAAGACAACTTTCCGCCCGATCAGGGGCCGATCCGCGTGATCATCAACAACGGCCATGGGCCACATGTGAACTGCATACCGATGGCGAGTGGCGCGTGTCATTGAAGCCGGCGTGGACAGGGAGGGTTGGCCGATGCTGCGTGGCCTGAGTTCGCTCGAGGCCCGCATGGTGCTTCTGCTGGGCCTGGCCGGGCTGGCTGGCGCGCTGGTGTTCGCCGGCGTCACGCAGTGGCCGTTGCCGCAACTGCTGGTATGGATGCACCACGACCTTGGCATCGACCTGGGCGCCCCGGCGCATTTCAGTTTCTACGGCGGCCTGCTGATCTCCGTGGCGTTCCTGCTGCCGTTGTCGATCTGGCTGGGGCATCGCGTGATGTCGCCCGTCACCAAGTTGTTGCGCGCGTTGGAAGGCGCCGTGGCCAGCTATCGCGACGGCGATTTCAGCTTTTCCATCGCCTCCAACCGCCGCGACGAACTCGGCCAGCTGATCCGCATGCACAACACGCTGGGGCACACCTTGCGTGACCAGCGGCAGAATCTAGCCCAGCGCGAGTTGCTGCTGGATACGGTGGTGCAGAACACGCCGGTGGCGCTCGTGCTCACCGATGCCGGCGGGCGCGTCACCTACGCCAATATCGCGGCCCGGCACCTGTTCAACGAGGGGCGCACGCTACACGGATTGAACTTCGTCGAATTGCTCAGCGACAGTCCCGAAGCGCTGCGTCGCGCGGTGGAAAGCGGCGAGGACGCGCTGCTGACGGTGGAAATGGACGGCAGCGAGGAAACCTTCCACCTGTCCCAGCGCAACTTCCGCCTGCAGGGACGTCCACACCGGCTGCAGCTGTTCCGGCGCATGACGCGCGAGCTGTCGCGCCAGGAAGTGTCCACCTGGAAACGGGTGATACGCGTGATCAGCCACGAGCTCAACAATTCGCTGGCGCCGATTTCCTCGCTCGCGCATTCCGGGGCTGAGTTGGCCCGTCGCGGCGATGTCAGCCGCTTGCCGGGCGTGTTCGCCACCATCGGCGAGCGCGCCAAACACCTGCACAGCTTCATCGCCGGGTATGCGAGCTTCGCCAAGTTGCCGGCGCCGCAACCGATATCGATCGCCTGGCAGCCCTTCCTCGAAAGCCTGTCGCTGCACTGCAAGTTCAAGCTGCGCGGGGCCTTGCCCGAGCAACCGGGCTGGTTCGACGCCGGGCAGATCGAACAGGTGCTGATCAACCTGGTGAAGAACGCCCACGAGTCCGGCAGTGCGGACGACGAGGTGTCCCTGTCCCTCGCGGTGATCGGGCGCGATCTGCGCATCGAGGTGGCCGACCGTGGCCCCGGCATGAGTGAAACCGTGCTCGCCCAGGCGTTGCTGCCGTTCTACTCGACCAAGCGCTCGGGCACCGGCCTGGGCCTGGCGCTCGCGCGCGAAATCGTCGAGGCGCACGGCGGGCGCATCGCCCTGGCCAACCGCGAGGAAGGCGGGTTGCGTGTCAGCCTGCTGCTGCCGCTGGGACCGAGATAGCCTGACGCCCGGCGGCCACGGCGCTCGCCTATACTCCGGGCATCTTTCATGGACGCGGGGGATCGGCAATGGGTCAGCTGTTGGCGTTGTTGGTGGTTGTGGTCGTCGTCATCGTGCTCGCCAGGCTGGTGCGCATCGTGCCGCAGGGTTACGAGTGGACCGTGGAACGCTTCGGTCGCTACACCCGCACGCTGAGCCCGGGCCTGCATTTCCTGGTGCCGTTCATCTACGGCATCGGACGCAAGATGAACATGATGGAGCAGGTGCTCGACGTGCCCTCACAGGACGTCATCACCAAGGACAACGCGGTCGTGCGGGTGGACGGCGTGGTGTTCTACCAGGTGCTGGACGCCGCCAAGGCCGCCTATGAGGTCGCCAACCTCGAGCAGGCCGCGCTGGCGCTGGTGATGACCAACATCCGCACCGTGCTCGGTTCGATGGACCTCGATGAATCTTTGAGCCAGCGCGATGCGATCAACGCCAAGCTGCTCACCGTGGTCGACGAGGCCACCCACCCGTGGGGCGTGAAGGTCAACCGCATCGAGATCAAGGACATCGCGCCGCCGCGCGACCTGGTCGATTCGATGGCGCGCCAGATGAAGGCCGAGCGTGAGAAGCGCGCGAACGTGTTGGAGGCTGAAGGCTTCCGGCAGGCCGCCGTGCTCAAGGCCGATGGCGAGAAGCAGTCGGCGATCCTCGCCGCCGAAGGCAAGAAGGAGGCCGCCTTCCGCGAGGCCGAGGCACGCATCCGCCTGGCCGAGGCCGAGGCGCAGGCGACCAAGATGGTGTCCGACGCGATCGCAAGCGGCAACGTCAACGCGCTCAACTACTTCGTCGCCAACAAGTACGTCGAGGCGCTGAAGGAAATGGCGCGGTCGCCCAACCAGAAGATGCTGCTGTTGCCCATGGAAGCGACCGGCATCCTTGGTTCATTGGCGGGCATCGCCGAGCTGGCCAAGGAGTCGCTGGGCCAGCAGAGCCAGGCCAGCGACACGGGGCGCCGCGTGCCGCCTCCGATGGGCTGACGGAGCAGCACGATGGAAGACTTCGCGCTGCACTACATGTGGTGGATCATCGCCCTGGTGCTGATCGCCCTGGAGGTAATCCTTCCGGGCTACTTCATGCTGTGGGTCGGCATCGCCGCCGGCGCCACCGGGTTGGTGATGCTGGTCGCGCCAGGCCTGTCGATGTTGAGCCAGGCACTGGTGTTCGCCGCATTCACCTTCCTGTCCTGCGCCGCCTACTGGTACGGCCTGCGTCCGCGCCTGGCGCGTGACGAGCCGGGCGACGCCACGCTCAACCGACGCGGCGAACAGAAGATCGGCCACCGTTACGTACTGGCCGAGGCGATCGTCAACGGACGCGGCAAGGCGAAGGTCGGCGACAGCCTGTGGCTGGTGCGCGGACCGGATCTGCCGGTGGGGAGCATGGTGGAGGTCGTGGGGGTGGATGGGACGACGTTGTTGGTGAGGGAGGTGGAGTAGGAGCGGCGTGGCGAGCATCAGGGGTTCCGAAAGGTCACTCCTGCCGCGCGCTGGCCAAACACGTCATCCTTGCTAGGCGCGTTTCAACAGCTGAAGGGTGGTCAAGCAGGACGGGGCGCGAAGCGCTGAAAGCGCCCGCAGGGCGGCCCCGAAGCGCATTCTTGCCTCACGCTCCCACACCGGTCATCCCAGCGAATGCTGGGATCCAGTGACTTTGGCTCTTGGTTGTATGTTTGGCGTCCCCGCCAGCTTGCCGCCTGCGCGGCGGGCGTTTCGATCGCCTGCCGGCGCTCGAGTCACTTTTCTTTTGCTGGCCCAAAAGAAAAGTAACCCAAAGAAAATGGCCTTAAAGGCTCGTAGCGATATGTGGAATACAAGCCTGGCCGACTGCGGCCAGCCGGATCGGCTTCGTGCTACCTCAGGGACCGCGGCTACCCCGCAACGCGCCGTCGCGGAGAGGGGGCGCAGCGCTGCACGGCATACAAGCCGCGACGATTACGGCAAGCCGAATTCGTCGCGTGCTACCTCACGGACAGCGGCTACGCCGCGGGGCGGCGTCGTAGTGAGGACTCAAGGCAGTATTGCCCCTGTGCCATCTCACTTCGCAGCGCTCTTTGCTCCCTCTCGCCTTCAGGCGACCCGAACGAAGTACCCGTGAGAGAGAGGGTTGGGGCATTGCCACCTTTATGGCGGTGAGGGCCCGCTCTCGCGACCGGCACTTTCCAGTGCATTCGCAGGCGCTCCGCGCACATGGCCTTACCGTCAAACGCTGTTCCCGGGCTTTAAGCCCTCTCCGCATCGGCGCCCCGCGGTGTAGCCGCTGTCCGTGAGGTAGCAAGGCGCCAATCAGGCTGGCCTCAGTCGTCAGCGCTGGTATGTCGGGCAACGCTGCGCTCCCTCTTCGCCATGGCGCGTTGCGGGGTAGCGGCTGTCCGTGAGGTAGCACGTCACCGATCCGGCTGGGTCCAGTCCGCCGGGTTTGTATCCCGCGTATCGCTACGAGCCCTTGAGGCCATTTCTTTGGGTTACTTTTCTTTGGGCCAGCAAAGAAAAGTGACTCGAGCGTCGGCAGACGATCGAAACGCCCGCCGCGTAGGCGGCACGCTGGCGGGAACGCCAACCATAGAACCAAGAGACAAAGTCACTGGATCCCAACTTTCGCTGGGATGACGGGTGGGAGCGTGAGGCAACGAGGCTGTTCGGGCCCGCCCTGCGGGCATTCCGCGCGCTGTGCACTTGCCTGCGAAGCTCCCCTTCGATGACCAGACAGCATCACGAAGAGATGCCGAACAGAGAACATGAAGCAGCGCGCTCCAGTCCTGCCGGATATCCGCGAGGGCTACCCCATCATCGACCGCAATCCCGTGCGCCACTCCCACACCCGCAACCTGAAGCGCTCACCCCACTTACCATCCTCACCCCTGACAACAGCCATCCAAATCAGTTCTACTAGCAGTCATGCTGATGGCCACACTGCGCTTCGACCACCATGACTGACACTTCCACACCAGCGTGCGCGCGATGAATCAAGCCGCGGTCCTTACCCCGCTGGCGCTGGCGCCGCTCAATACGCGCATAGCGTTTTTGCTTGAGCTGGCCCGGCGCCTGCATCAATACGGCACGGCGGCGCCGCGCCTGGAAAGCGCGATCGGCGGCTCGGCGCAGCGGCTGGGGCTGCAGGCGGATGTGTGGTCCAGCCCCACGGCGATCATCATTTCCTTCACCGATCGCACCCAGGGCGAGGAGGAGGTGGCGCAGGTCACCCAGGTGATGCGCCTGTCGCCGGGCGATGTGAACCTGGCTCGCTTGTGTGAGGCCGATGCGATTGCCGACAAAGTGATCGCCGGCGACATCGAATTGCGCGACGGCTTCCGGCGATTGCGGGAGTTGGGGCGTCCCGATACACGTCGGGCCCAGGCTGGCGTGATCGCGAGCTACAGCTTGGCGGCGGCGAGCGTGGTGGCGTTGCTTCTGCATAGCTCGTGGGCGGACCTGGTCACGACGGCGCTGATAGGGCTCATCATCGGCACCATCACCGTGCTGTCCGCCACGCGGCCGCGACTGGCCGTGGCGAGCGAGGCGATCAGTGCACTGGTGGCCACCTTCATCGCCATCCTGGTCAGCGAGTTCCTGGTGCCGTTGGCGATCAAGTCGGTGATACTCGCAGGACTGATCGTGCTGATGCCGGGTATGGCGCTGACCACGGCGGTGCGCGAGATATCGAGCCAGCACCTGGTGTCCGGCGTCGCGCGCATGGGTGGCGCCATCGCCACGCTCATCAAGCTCACCTTCGGCACGGTTGCGGCCACTCAACTGTGCAGCGCCTTCGGCATCGAGGGTCGCGACTACGCACTGCCCCCGCTGCCGGCCTGGACCGACTTTCCGGCCCTGCTGGTGGGCGCCATCGCCTTTGCCGTTTCTTTCCGCGCCGCGCGGCGCGACTACCTGGTGGTCATGGCGGCGGTGGTGCTCGGTTACCTGGCGACCCGCTGGGGTGGCGCCCTGGCCGGAAGGATTCCAGCGGCGCCGTTCGGCGTGTTCCTGGGTGGGTTGGTGCTGGGCAGCCTGGCCAACCTATACGCGCGATTCGTGCACCGACCGGGCGCGATCATCCGCGAGCCGGGGATCATCCTGCTGGTGCCGGGTAGCGTGAGTTTCCGCAGCATGTCCTATCTGCTTGAGCGCGACACCACGCTGGGCATGGATACCGGCATCCTGCTGGTGACGCTGTTGATTGCGCTGGTGGCGGGGCTGTTGTTCGGCGACTTGCTCATTGCTCCGCGCCGTTCGCTCTGACAGGCATTATCCGGAATGGAAAACGCCGGCTTTGGCCGGCGTTTTGGTCAATGCGATCCCCGGTGGCGATCAGATCGCCAGGTCCTTTTCCTTCTTGCCGGCTTTCAGTGCATCGTTGAACCAGCGCGGGCGCTTGCCGCGGCCAGACCAGGTCTGTTCCGGATCGGCCGGATTGCGGTACTTCGGCGCGACCGTCGTCCCGGCGCGGCGGGACTTGGCGGCACGGGCGTGGCCGAAAATATCCTCGAACGTATAACCCTCGGCCTTGATCAGCGCGTGGATCTTCTCGCGCAGCTTGACCACCTTTTCCTTGCGCAATTCCTGCTGGCGAGTCTGCGCCTTGCTGATCAGGTCATTGAGCTGGTTGTGGTTGAGATTCTTGATATCAACGGCCATGAGTAACTCCCGGGGGTGAGCAATTGGCGAATGAGCGGCATTGCTGCTTGAGGCAATGCTTCGGTTAAGTCTTTGGATTCTTACCGATGCATCCAGATAATGCAAAGTGTAATAAACCATTGCCGGAGTGAATAAAAGGCATTAGACATTCGGCGGTTATTGCCGGCTAATGCGCCGATTAGCGCGGATGGAAAAGTGAATCCGTCCGGGAGTGCAAGGCGCATGACCCAAAAAACGAAAACGGCCGCTTTCGCGGCCGTTTTCACCGGGACAATCCCGGCGCCGTCAGCCGAGCAGGGCGAACAGCTCGTCCTGGGTGATGGCGCGCGCTTCGGCCTCGTGGCGGGCGCGATATTCCAGCGTCCCGGCAGCAAGACCGCGTTCGCTGACCACCACGCGGTGCGGGATGCCAATCAGCTCCATGTCGGCGAACATGGCGCCCGGGCGCAGGCCGCGGTCGTCGAGCGCGACTTCCACGCCGCGCTGCTTGAGCTCGGCATACAGCGCGTCGGCGGCCTGGGCGATGTCAGGCGAGTTCTTGGGATTGATCACGCACACGGCCACGCGCCACGGCGCCATCGGCTCCGGCCAGATGATGCCGGCGTCGTCGTGGCGCTGTTCGATGGCGGCGGCCACGATGCGGCTGACGCCGATGCCGTAGCAGCCCATCAGCATCACCTGGGCCTTGCCGTTTTCGTCCAGCACGGTGGCCTTGAGCGCCTCGGCGTACTTGTTGCCGAGCTGGAACACGTGGCCGACCTCGATGCCGCGAGCGATCTGCAGCGTGCCCTTGCCGTCCGGCGAAGGATCGCCGGCGACCACCTTGCGGATGTCCTCGACGCGGGTGACGCGGGCGTCACGATCCCAGTTGGCGCCGGTGTAGTGCGTGCCGTCCAGATTGCCGCCGCAGACGAAGTCGGCCAGCACGGCCGCATCGCGATCGACGATGACCAGGATCTCGGCGGGCAGCCCCGCCGGGCCGATGAAGCCGGGGCGCGCGCCGGTCGCGGCGAGGATTTCCTCTTCGCTCGCCAGTTCCGACTCGCCGGGCATGCCCGCCAGCTTGCCGGCCTTCACTTCGTTGACCTCATGGTCGCCGCGCACGCACAGCGCCACCAGGCCCTCGGCGCCACGCACCAGGATGGTCTTCACGCACTGCTGCGGCGTGACCTTGAGGAAGGCGGCGACCTCTTCGATGGTCTTCTGCGTGGGCGTGTCCACGCGCGTGAGTTCGGCAGACGGGGCAGGGCGCGTAGTGGTCGGCGCCAGCGCCTCGGCCTTCTCGATGTTGGCCGCATAGTCGGAACCGTCGGAGAAGATCAGCGCGTCCTCGCCCGAATCGGCCAGCACCTGGAACTCATGGCTGGCATTGCCGCCGATGGCGCCGGTGTCGGCTTCCACGGCGCGGAACTTCAGGCCCAGGCGGGTGAAGATGCGCGTGTACGCCTGGTACATCGCGTCGTAGGTGCCGGCCAGCGACTCCTGCGTGAGATGGAAGGAGTAAGCGTCCTTCATCAGGAACTCGCGCGCGCGCATCACGCCGAAGCGCGGGCGGATCTCGTCGCGGAATTTGGTCTGGATCTGGTAGAAGTTCACCGGCAGCTGCTTGTAGCTCTTCAGCTCATTGCGCGCGTAGTCGGTGATCACTTCCTCGGCGGTAGGCGCGTAGCAGAACTCCTGCTCCTTGCGATCCTTGATCTTCAGCAGCTGCGGGCCGAACTTCGCCCAGCGGCCGCTTTCCTCCCACAGCTCCTTGGGCTGGATGGTCGGCATCAGCAGCTCGACCGCGCCAGCGCGGTCCATCTCCTCGCGCACCACGGATTCCACCTTGCGCAGCACGCGCAGGCCCAGCGGCGCCCAGGTGTACAGGCCCGCGGCGAGCTTGCGGATCATGCCGGCGCGCAGCATCAGCTGATGGCTGGCGATTTCGGCGTCGGCAGGGACTTCCTTGACGGTGGCCAGGTGGAATTGGCTGAGGCGCATGTGGCGGATCCGGCGAGTGAAAGAGGCCGATTATAGCCATCCGCAGCGCCGGCTCCGCAGTGGGCCCATCCGGGAATTTCAGATGGGCCGACGTGGGTTTGCGATGGCTCAGGTGCCCGGGCAGTACTGCTTGTACTGGGCTTCGGCGGTGGAGGTCTGCTGTTGGCGCTGGTCGGCGTCGATCACCTTCTGCTGGCCGTTCTGCTCCATCACCACGGGACTGGACCCCTTCAGGGTGTCGAGGTTGCCCTTGAGGCTGCTGCAGAACTTGGCGCGGTTCTCCGGGGTGTCGGCCATGGGCTGCGCCGGCTGGGATGACTGGGATGGCTTGGCCGAAGCCGTTTCGCTGCTGCTGTTGCCCGAGGGCGCCGGTGCGGCCAGGGGTTCCACCGTGCCGGTGGTGGTGACCTTGTTGTACTTGGTGCCCTGCGGCGGCGGCGCATCGGAGTAGTGCACCGTGCCATTGGCGTCGGTCCACTTGTAGGCCTGGGCCGCCACCATGGGCGCGGCGATCAGTAGAGCGGTGGCGATCAGCAGACGGCGCATTGGGGCGTTCTCCGAGGCATGAGACAGGGTCCGCATTTGTTAACACCCCCTCCGCCCGGACTCAAGCGGAGGATGGTTTACACTGCGCGTATTCCGTCACGGATTGCTTCATGAGCGAGACTACACCCGCCCGCCCGCCGCGCCACCGGGGCATTTACCTGTTGCCGAACCTGTTTACCACCGGCGCCATGTTCGCCGGTTTCTACGCGATCGTGGTGAGCATCGGGGGGGACTTCAGCTCGGCGGCCATCGCGGTGTTCGTGGCGGCATTGCTGGACGGCATGGACGGCCGGGTGGCGCGCCTGACCAACACCCAGACCGAGTTCGGCGTCCAGTACGACTCGCTGTCGGACCTGGTCAGCTTCGGCCTGGCGCCGTCCCTGGTCATGTACACCTGGTCGCTCTCCACGCTCAAGGACTACGGCCCCACCTGGGGCAAGATCGGCTGGGCGGCGGCCTTCATCTATGCCGCCTGCGCCGCGCTGCGCCTGGCCCGCTTCAATACCCAGGTCGGCGTCATCGACAAGCGCTATTTCCAGGGGCTGGCCAGCCCGGCGGCGGCGGCCGTGTGCATGTCCTTCGTGTGGAGCATGGACAAGTTCGGCATCGTCGGCGAGGAGGTCTGCTTCCTCACTGCCGTGATGGCCGTGGTGGTTGGCCTGCTGATGGTCAGCCGCTTCCGCTACTACAGCTTCAAGTCGTTGCCGATGGGCGATGGCCGGGTGCCGTTCCTGTGGATCATCGTGGGCGTACTGATCCTGGTACCGTTCTTCGTCGATCCGCCGCGCGTGCTGTTCGTGGTGTTCTCCCTGTACCTGTTGTCCGGACCGGTGATGACCTTGTGGGGCCGCGCCACCCATCGCCGGCGCCGCGGGGTGGCGTGATGGTTGCGGTCGCCCAAGCCTCGCCGGCCCATCGCGAGCGTGTACTGCGCGCGATGGGCGTGACGCCATGGGTGCGGCGGGCCGCGCCACCGGCTGCAGTGGCCACGGCGGAGCCGGCAGAACCGAAGATGGCGCTGAGCGGCGACTGCGTGGTGGTGCTGCCAGCCGGGTGCTCGGCCCGTGAGCTGGATTTGCTGGGACGCGCCCTGGTCGCCTGCGGCCCGGTCGTGGCCCGCGCGCCGCGGATCGAGGTCAATGACGGCAGGTTGCCGGCGGCGCCAGAGGCGCGGGCCTACCTGGTGATGGGCGAGGCCCAGGCCCATGCCTTGGGGCGCGAATTGCCAGCGGCCGTGCTCGGCCGGGCCCATATCGTGCTGGCGGACGAGCCGGCCAGCGTGCTGGCCTCGGGCGCGGGCAAGCGCCGGCTGTGGAACGCGCTGCGAAGCCTGCGACGCGCCCTGGCCGCGCCGTCGGAGTAGCGACCATGGTTGCCGTGGCCCGTCCCCATGCCGAGCTTCGCGCCATGCACCGCGAGGACGTCCCGGACGTGGCGGCGATGGAGGCGGTGTCCTACGAATTCCCCTGGACCCCCGGCATCTTCTCGGATTGCCTGAAGGCCGGTCATCCGTGCTGGGTGATGTGGGTGGATGGGGTCATCGCCGGCTACGGCGTGCTGTCGGTCGCCGCCGGCGAGGCGCACGTGCTCAACATCTGCGTCGGGCCCGATCATCGTGGCCTCGGGCTGGGCCGCTTCCTGATGCGGCGCCTGCTCGACATCGCGCGCTGGAACGGCGCCACCCGCGTGTTCCTGGAAGTGCGCCCGTCCAATCCGGTGGCGCAGACGCTGTACCTGTCGATGGGCTTCGAGGAGATCGGGCGCCGTCCGAAGTATTACCCGGCCAAGGATGGGCGGGAGGATGCCATCGTGATGGCCAAGGATCTGGTGGGGGGCTGAGGCGCTCGGGAAAGGTCTTCCCGCGGCTCCCCCGTTCATCCCTGCGAAAACGCCTCCTGATTCGTCACCCCAGCGAAGGCTGGGGTCCAGTGCCTTTGCTTTTCGCTGCCGACGTGACCCATCCGGTGGTGGAATCGTTCAAGCAAGGGCGAAAGTCACTGGGTCCCAGCTTTCGCTGGGACGACGAGTCGGGGGCGTGGGGGACGAGTGGCCCCTCACCACCGTAAAGGTGGCAATGCCCCCGTGAAGGTGGCAATGCCGCCGTGAAGGTGGAAAGGCCACCGCAAAGGTGGCAGTGCCTCAACCCTCTCCCCGCAGGGGAGAGGGAGCGAAGGCCCTCAGCCCAACTTTTGCGACTGCTCGCGCAACGCGGTGAGCTGGACGCCCCAGTCGGTGATGCGCTGCCGTTCCTGGGCGACCACTTCCGCCGGCGCGTTCGCCACGAAGTTGGCGTTGCCGAGCTTGCCTTCGCACTTCTTGATCTCGCCCTCGATGCGGGCGATTTCCTTGGAGAGGCGTGCCTTCTCGGCGCCGAGGTCGATCAGGCCAGCGAGCGGGATCAGCACGCGCATCGAACCCACCACCGCAGCGGCGGCAGCCGGCTCGTTGGCGCCAGACTCGATCCACTGCGGTGCATCCACGCGGGCGAGGAAGCTGATCTGGGCGGCGAACTTGGCCGCGCGTGCGCGATCGGTGGCGTCACCGTCGGCGAGCAGCAGCGGGATGGTCTTGCCCGGGGCGATGTTCATTTCCGCACGGATGCGGCGAATGCCGCTCAGCACGTTCTTGAACCACTCGATCTCGGCGGTGGCGGCGTCGTCGGCGACGATCTCGTCGGCGCGCGGCCACGGACGCTCCATGAGGAACTTCGCGTCGAGGGCGAGCTTCGGCGCCATCGAATGCCAGATCTCCTCGCTGATGAACGGCACGATGGGATGCAGCGCGCGCAGGATGGTTTCCAGCACCACCACCAGCGTGTGGCGCGTGGAGGCCGCGGCGGCCGCGTCGTCACCGTTCAACGCCGGCTTGGACAGTTCCAAGAACCAGTCGCAGAACTCGTTCCAGGTGAATTCGTACAACTCCTGCGCCAGCAGGTCGAAGCGGTAGTTGGCGAAGTGCTGCTCGACATCAACCAAGGTCTGCTTGAGGCGGGTCAGGATCCAGCGCTCGGCCTCGGTCACCGGGCCACCGGGAGGCGCCGGCAGTTCGCCTTCCGGCAGGTTCATCAGCACGAAGCGCGCAGCGTTCCACAGCTTGTTGCAGAACGCCTTGTAGCCTTCCGCGCGCTTGATGTCGAAGTTGATGGTGCGGCTGTAGCTCGCCAACGCGGCGAAGGTGAAGCGCAGCGCGTCGGTGCCGATGGCGGGGATGCCGGTCGGGTAGTCCTTGCGGATGCGCTTTTCCACCTTCTCGCGCACCTGCGGAATCAGCAGCGACCTGGTGGACTTGGCCACCAACGGCTCCAGCTCGATGCCGTCGATCAGGTCCAGCGGGTCCAGCGTGTTGCCCTTGGACTTGGACATCTTCTGGCCTTCCGCATCACGCACGATGGCGTTGATGTAGACGTGCTTGAACGGCACGCGACCGGTGAAGTACTTGGTCGCCATCACCATGCGGGCGACCCAGAAGAAGATGATGTCGAAGCCCGTCACCAGCACGGCGCTGGGCAGGAACACGTTGTCGGTTTGCCAGTTCGCCACGACGTTGCCGTGCTCGTCCTTCGCCGGGCCATCCATTGGCCAACCCAGCGTGGAGAACGGCCACAGCGCGGAGGAGAACCACGTGTCGAGCACATCCTCATCCTGGCGCAGCGCGCCAACTGGCGTCGTCGTGGCGTGCGCACGCGCATCGGCCTCGTCCTCGCCCACGAAGATGTTGCCGGCCTCGTCGTACCACGCCGGGATGCGGTGGCCCCACCACAGCTGGCGGCTGATGCACCAGTCCTGGATGTTGTCCAGCCACTGCGTGTAGGTGGTGCTCCAGTTGTCCGGGACGAACTTGATCTCGCCGCCGCGCACGGCATCGAGCGCCGGTTCGGTGATTTCCTTGCGGCCCTTCTCGCTGGTGAGGTCGAGGAACCACTGGTCGGTGAGCATCGGCTCGATGACCGCGTCGGAACGCTGGCTCACCGGCACCTGCAGCTTGTGCGGCTTGGTCTCGACCAGCAAACCCTCGGCTTCCAGGTCCGCGAGCACGGCCTTGCGCGCCTCGTAACGATCCATGCCGCGATACTTCTCCAGCGCGTTCTCGTTGACCTTGGCGTCCAGCGTGAAGATGTTGATCGGCGCCAGGTTGTGGCGCTGGCCGATGGCGTAGTCGTTGAAGTCGTGCGCCGGGGTGATCTTCACGAAGCCGGTGCCGAATTCGCGGTCGACGTAGTCGTCGGCGATCACCGGAATTTCGCGGCCGGACAACGGCAGGCGCAGCATCCGGCCGATCAGCCGCGCGTGGCGCTCGTCTTCCGGATGCACGGCCACGGCGACGTCGCCCAGCATGGTTTCCGGACGCGTGGTGGCAACCACGACGCTGTCCTTGCCGTCGGCGGTGAAGTAGCGGATCGACCACATATGGCCGTCGCGCTCGACGTTGTTCACTTCAAGATCGGACACCGCGGTACCCAGCGCCGGATCCCAGTTCACCAGGCGATTGCCGCGGTAGATCAGGCCCGCGCGGAACCACTCGACGAACACCTTGCGCACGGCCTCGGACAGGCCGGGATCCATGGTGAAGCGCTCGCGTGACCAGTCAGCGGCGACGCCGAGGCGGCGCATCTGGTTGGTGATGGTGGAGCCTGACTCCTCCTTCCACTGCCACACGCGCTCGATGAAAGCCTCGCGGCCAAGGTCATGGCGCGTCTTGTTCTCGACGGCGAGCTGGTTCTCCACGATCTTCTGCGTGGCGATGCCGGCGTGGTCGGTGCCCACCTGCCACAGCGTGTTCATGCCGCGCATGCGCTGGTAGCGGATCAGCATGTCCATAACGGTCTGCTGGAACGCATGGCCCATGTGCAGCGTGCCGGTGACGTTCGGCGGGGGCAGCAGGATGCAGTACGGCTCGCCTTGGCCAGTGGGCTTGAAGTCGCCGCTGGCTTCCCAGGCGGCATACCACTTCGATTCGATCTGGCCGGGCTCGAAACTCTTTTCCATCGGGGGCTCGCGATTGCGCGCCGGGACGGGCGCGTCTGGTTTGGCGTCAAAGCGTCGATTGTACGGGTGGGGGGGCTGGGGCGCCAAAAGCGCCGCCCTTGGCTCCTTCTCTCCTGCGGGGAGAAGGTTGGGACATTGCCACCTTTACGGTGGTGAGGGGGCGGGGCTTGCCCGATGTCTGATCTGGATATGGGAGCAATATTCGGATAGGCAGGCTTCCGCGAGCCCACCCCTCACCCCACCCTCTCCCCGCAGGGGAGAGGGAGAAAGGCGGCTCAGCCGCGCAGCTGGCGCCCGTAGCTGTGGACTTCGTCCACCAGCACCTTCACGTGCTCCGGGTTCACTTCCGGCGTAATGCCGTGGCCCAGGTTGAACACGTGGCCGGGGTGGTTGCCGTAGCTGTCGAGCACGCGGCGCACCTCGCGGCGGATCACCTCGGGGCCGGCCAGCAGCACGGCCGGATCCAGGTTGCCCTGCAGGGCGACGCGGCCAGCCACGGCCTGGCGGGCGTCGGCCAGGTCGATGGTCCAGTCGACGCCGAGCGCGGCGCAGCCGGTGTCGGCCATGCGGGCCAGGTGCTGCCCGGCGCCCTTGGAGAACAGGATCACCGGCAGCTCGCGGCTGGCGGCGTCCGACTTCAGCGCCTCCACCACCTGGGCCATGTAGCGCAGCGAGAACTCCTGGAAGGCCGCCGGGCCCAGCAGGCCGCCCCAGGTGTCGAACACCATCAGCGCCTGTGCGCCGGCATGGGCCTGGGCGATGAGGTAGGCCGCCACCGAGCGCGCCAGCGTGTCCAGCAGCTGGTGGGCGAGGGCGGGTTCGTTCCAAGTCATCGCCTTCAGGTGGGCGAAGTCGCGCGAGCCGTGGCCTTCAACCATGTAGCAGGCCAGCGTCCACGGGCTGCCGGAGAAGCCGATCAGCGGCACGCGGCCATGCAGTTCGCGGCGGATCAGGCGCACCGCGTCCATCACATAGCGCAGCTCGCCCTCCATGTCGGGCACGCCGAGGCGCTCGATGTCGGCGCGGGTGCGCACCGGATGGGCGAACTGGGGGCCTTCGCCCTGGGCGAAGCTCAGGCCCAGGCCCATCGCGTCGGGGATGGTGAGGATGTCGGAGAACAGGATGGCCGCATCCAGCTCGAAGCGCTCCAGCGGCTGCAACGTCACTTCGCAGGCCAGCTCCGGGTTCTGCGCCAGCGCCATGAAACTGCCCGCGCGGCCGCGGGTGGCGCGGTACTCGGGCAGATAGCGGCCCGCCTGGCGCATCACCCAGAGGGGCGTGGTGTCGGTGGGCTCGCGGCGCAGGGCGCGCAGGAAACGATCGTTTTTCAGCGCTTCAGTCATGAATCAATCCGGGGGAGCGGGGAGCGGACAAGCAGGGGGATGCGGTGCGGCCAGCCACGCCGACGGCCCGGCGCCAGCCCTTCAAGAGCCGTAAGGGCCGTCCACGCCCTGGCTGAACATGACGCGGAAGCCGCGCTTGAGTTGTGCGTCGCGCGCCTTCTCGAACGCCACCAGGGCGTCCTCGCGCTCGAGGAACTGTTCGCGCTTGAGCGTCGCCTTGCCGCCCTGCACGCCGGTCTCGCGGTACAGCGTCCAGCCGCCGAGCAGATCCTGCTCCAGCGCGATCTGGACATAGCGCGGCGCCTCGGCGGTGGCGGTCATGGCTTGCAGGTAGAGGCGCATGGAGGTCGGAGTCGAGTGATCGCAGCGGGCCGTTGAACCCGCATTCTAGAAGGCTTGGCGGGCCGCGGCGAGCGCGACGATCCGCCGCGCCTCAGGGTGGGCGTCGTGCAGTAGCGCTTTCGGAGTGCTTCCGGGGCGAACCGGTGTCACGGTGACACAGGCTTTGGCACGCAGGGTGCGCCCCTGAAGCACATCAACCGGTGGCGCTTTCCAGCACGGCCAGCACGTCGGCTTCATCCACGCCGCTGACGATCTCCGCGCGTCCGATGCCGCGCCACAGGATCAGCCTGAGCGTGCCAGCCAGGTTCTTCTTGTCCAGCCGCATCAGGGCGAGCAACTGCTCGGGCGCCATCCCGCCCGGAATGGCCGTGGGCAAGCCCAGCGTGGTCAGCAGGCGATGCAGGCGCGTGGTGTCCCCGGCCGTGCCCATGCCCAGGCGCTCGGACAACTGCGCCGCCAGCAGCATGCCGACCGCCACGCCTTCGCCGTGGAGCAATACCTGATACTTGCCGGCCGTTTCCAGGGCGTGGCCGAAGGTGTGGCCGAGGTTGAGCAGGGCGCGCTCGCCTTGTTCGGTCTCGTCGCGCGCCACCACACCGGCCTTGTAAACGACCTTGCGCGCGATGGCCTCGACCAGTGGCGCCGTGTCGCGCGCATTCAAGGCCTCGGCGTTTTGCTCGAGCCAGGCGAAAAAGGCCGGATCGCCGATCGCCGCGCCTTTCACCACTTCCGCCAGCCCCGCGCGATATTCGCGGTCAGGCAGGCTGGCCAGCGTGTCGATATCGGCCACCACGGCGCGTGGCTGGTGGAACGCGCCGACCAGGTTCTTGCCGGCTGGCAGGTTCACGCCGGTCTTGCCGCCCACCGAGGAGTCGACCATCGACAACAGCGTGGTCGGCATCTGGATGAAATCGATGCCGCGCATCCAGCACGCGGCGGTGAAGCCGGCCAGGTCACCCACCACGCCGCCGCCCAGAGCCACCACACAGGCATCGCGGGTCGCGCCGAGCTGGGCCAGCGCCTCTAGTGCTCGGCCGACATTGGCGAACGTCTTGTGCGCCTCGCCGTCGTCGAGCAAATACGAGGACCACTGCAATCCTTCCAGTCCTTCTGACACGCGCGGCAGGTACAGCGGCGCCACCGTCGTGTTGCTGATCACCAGCGCATGGCGGCCGCGCAAGGTCGCGCGCCAGCGCGCGTGGTCGGTGAGCAGGCCCGGCCCGATCCAAACCGGATAGCTGCGGGAACCAAGGGCGACATCGATGGTGCGGGAGTTGGTTGTTGGAGTCGTCATGCGGCGTGCTGGCGCTGCCAGTGCTGATCGATGAGAAGGATGCTGCGCGCGCTGGCAGCGTGGACATGCTCCTGGACGCCGGGAATCGCCAGATCGGCGATTTCCCGATAGAGCGGGGTGCGCACCTGCGCCATCGCGGTCAGACGCTCGCCGCGATCGCCGCTGGCCAGCAGCGGACGCTGCTGGTCGTGCGCCAGACGCTCGAGCTGCTGCTCCACCGTGGCCTGCAGCCACAGAACATAGCCGCGCTCCACCAGGGTCCGGCGATTGGCCGGATCGAGCACGGCGCCCGCGCCGGTCGCCAGCACCACGCCACGGCGGCGGCTGCACTCATCGAGCAACTGGCTTTCGCGAGCGCGGAAGCCCGCCTCGCCCTCAACCTCGAACACACGGCTCACCGGCACGCCGCAGAGCTGTTCGATTTCCTGGTCCAGATCGAGGAACTCCAGCCCATAATGCTCGGCGAGCCGGCGTCCAATGGTCGTCTTGCCGGCGCCGGTCGGGCCGATGATGAACAGGTTGCACGATGGATTCATGGGTGAATGCTAACAGGCTGAAACACCTTGCGTGGCGCGGGATGGCGCAGGTTCGTCCATGAGCGCGCGCGTCCTGGTCGCGGGTTGCGGCGACGTCGGTCTGCGCGTCGCGCAGCGACTACTCGCGCGAGGCGACGAGGTGTGGGCCTTGCGGCGCCGTCCGGCCGAGGACGATCGCAGCGGCATCCGCTGGCTACGCGGCGATCTCACCGACCCCGACAGCCTTCGCGGACTGCCGGTGGAAATGGATCAGCTGGTGTATCTGCCCGCGCCCGGAGCGCGCGACCCCGCGGCCTATCGCGCGGTGTTCGTCGAAGGACTGCGTCACCTGATGGGCGCGCTGGATCGGGCAGTGCTGAAGCGCGCGTTGTTCGTTTCTTCCAGCGCGGTCTACGGCGAACACGGCGATGCATGGGTGGATGAAGAAACGCCTCCTGATCCACCAGGCTTCAATGGCGCCGTGTTGTTGGAAGCCGAGCAATGGTTGGCGTCGCAACCGGTGCGTTCGGTGGTGCTGCGCCTGGCCGGCCTGTACGGACCGGGAAGATTGCAGCTGCTGGAACGCCTGCGTTCGGGTGTGGTGCGCGTTCCGCGCTCCACGCCGCACTGGGCCAACCGCATCCACGTCGATGACGCCGCGGCCGGCATCGTGCATCTGCTGTCGCTTCCCGAGCCCGCTCCGCTTTACGTCGGCGTCGATGACACGCCGCTGCCGCTGGACGTGCTCTACGACCATCTGGCCGGTCTGCTTGGCGTTCCCGCGCCGGCTGAAGGAGAGCCGCCAGCCGGCGTGGGCAGCAAGCGACTGAGCAATGCACGGTTGCGCGCAAGTGGGTTCGAACCGCTGTGGCCGGACGCACGCCTGGGCTATGCGGCGTTGCTGTCACAACCCGAACTTCGTGCGGGCGCCTGAATCGACCGGCCCGTTCATTTCTGCATGTTGTTCGTCATTCCAGCGAAGGCGGGAATCCAGTGTCTGCGCTTCTTGACGCTTGAAGGTCGCTGGTTGACTCGCTGCGATCGCCTCTTTGGGAGCCGCCCTGCGCGCTCCGTCCTGTTTCCGTGGCAGTGACGAGCGGAGTGAGGGCTCTCCAAGTCCCGGTTGTCGAGGTTCGGTCAGTGCCGCACGTCGGTAAGAAAAGGCACTGGATCGCCGCCCTTGCGTGGCGGACCATCCCGTTTGTGAAGATCCAGCACCAGGAGTGTCGTCATGCCCGCCAACTTCCCACTTCACATGGTCAGCACCGCCGATGCGCTGCCTGGTTACCGCATCGTCCGTTCGATGGGCATCGTGCGTGGCATCACGGTGCGTTCACGCAGCGTGGTTGGCAACCTCGGCGCCGCGTTGCAGACGCTGGTGGGCGGAAATATTTCCATCTACACGGAGCTGTGCGAGAACGCCCGTGAGGAAGCCTTCGAGCTGATGTTGCACCATGCCGCCGAACGCGGCGCAAACGCAGTGATCGCCATGCGTTACGACGCCAACGACGTGGCTGAAGGTGTCACCGAGGTGCTGGCCTATGGGACCGCCGTCATGGTGGAGCCGGCGGCCTGATCACCGGGCGCTCAACTGTGATTGAGTGCGATCACATGCCGATTGGCGTCATATTCGACCGTGGTGTCGGCCAGTTCCGGCAGCGTGGCCAGGGCGTGACGGCTCAGTCGCTCGAAATGGGCCAAAAAACGCACCATGGATTCGGCGTCCATCGCCAGCGGCGCGTGGCGGGCGAGCAGCTCTTCCTCCTGTTCGCTGCGCCATTTGCGCACCACTTCCCAGTTGGGCGCCTGCAGCACAATGAGCGCGTCGAGCTTGCGCCATAGCGGCTGGTAGCCGCGCAACTGCTTGTTGACCCAGTGGCGCCAGATGCCTTCCGGGTCTTCGCTCCGTTCAAGCTCGTTGATGGGCTCGTCCAGCGCCGCCTGCAGTTGTGGGCGGATGCCTAGCGCCCAGCCCTCCAGGATCACCAGTTGGGGCGGACGGACGACCTTCGACCAGCGCGAGGGTGGCATGCGCGTGTCACGGCCTTTGTCGAAGCGCGGATAGTCGACCGGGAGCTTGTCCGAGGCTTGCGGAAGCGCCGCCAGCACCGACATCAGCAGCTCGATCTCGTGGGTGCCGGGTACGCCGCGGGTACGCAAGAGGGGATGCACCTGGTGTGCCAGAAGCTCCCGCTCGCTGCGCGAGTAGTAGAAGTCGTCCAGCGAGAGCACCTCGGTCGGCCAGCCACGGGCTTCGGCCTGCACCTTCATCTCCCGCGCCAGCGTGCTCTTGCCGCTACCTTGCAGGCCGGACAGGCCCAGCAGGTAGGGACGGCGTGAACGGGCGATGCGACCGGCGAACTGGTCGAGCAAATGCCCGGTCAGGGTCGAATTCTGCGTGCTAGCATCTGGAGACATTTCGCCATGATGGCGCGCCCCGGCCACGATTCAAGACCCCATGCTGAAACGAGAGATTCTGGACACCTTTTTGCAACTGCTGGACGAGGCGAAGGCGAGCGGCGAGCCCGAACCGACCGCCATGAGCCTGGCCACGGTGGACGCGGCTGGGCGGGTCAGTTCGCGCATCGTGCTGCTGAAAGAGGCCGACGACCGCGGCTTCCGCTTTTACACCAACTATGAGAGCGACAAGGGCGCGCAGTTGGAGTCGCATCCGCAGGTGGCGCTGTGTTTCCACTGGAAACAGTTGCGCAACGCCGTGCAGGTGCGCGCGGAAGGCGTGGCGCGCAAGGTGTTGCCTGAAGAGTCCGACGCCTACTTCGCCACGCGTCCGCGCGCCAGCCAGATCGGCGCCTGGGCCTCGCTGCAATCGCAGACCTTGCCTGACCGCGATACCTTCGAGCAGCGCTTTGCCCGCTACGAGAAGGAATTCGAAGGTCGTGACGTGCCTCGCCCGGCGCACTGGGGTGGCTACGTGGTCGAGCCGGACATGGTGGAGTTCTGGTACGGCGCCGACTTCCGGCTGCACGAACGCGTGCGCTGGAGCCGTCATGGCCAGACCTGGACCAGCCGTCTGCTTTATCCTTAGACAAACACCCGACCCCGCCATTCGGAGGCACGAAGCATGCGTGCAGCGCCCGCCGATCACGTCGCCCAGAATGGTTTCACCGTGCATACACGCGGCCGCGGCTTCACCGAGATCACCGACAAGGTGGGCGAGGTGGTGGCGGCCAGCGGCGTGCATACCGGTATGGTCAATATCTTCAGCCTGCACACGAGTTGTTCGCTGCTGATCAGCGAGAACGCCGATCCGACCGTGCGCGAAGACCTGGAACGCTGGCTGGCCCGGGCCGTGCCCGACGGCGACGGCATCTTCCAGCACGACGAGGAAGGTCCTGACGACATGCCGGCCCACGTGCGCGCCATCCTCACCGGCGTCAGCCTGGTGGCGCCAGTGCACGGCGGTCGCATCCAGTTGGGCACGTGGCAGGGCATCTATCTTTGGGAGCACCGCCTGGATCCGCATCAACGCAAGATCACGGTGACGGTGCTGGGACATTGAACGCGTGACCGAACGAAAGCCCACGGCAGACGGCTATCCCCAACGCATCGTCTGCCTCACCGAAGAACCCACCGAAGTGCTCTATGCACTGGGCGAGCAAGACCGCATTGTCGGGATATCCGGCTTCACCGTGCGGCCGCCTCGGGCACGCAAGGAAAAGCCGAAGGTCTCGGCCTTCACCAGTGCGAAGATCGACGAGATCCTCAAGCTCGAACCGGACTTCGTGATCGGCTTTTCGGACATCCAGGCCGACATTGCCCGCGAGCTGATCAAGGCCGGCGTGGAGGTGTGGATCAGCAACCACCGCAGCGTGGCTGGCATCCTCGCCTACATCCGGCGCCTGGGCGCGATGGTCGGGGCGGCGGACAAGGCTGAGTCCTACGCGCGATCGCTGGAGCAGCGCATCGCGGAGGTAGAGGCGGCGGCCACCCGCTTCTCAAGGCGGCCACGCGTGTACTTCGAGGAATGGGACGATCCGCTCATCACCGGTATCCGCTGGGTCGCCGAGCTGATCCGCATCGCGGGCGGTGATGACGTGTTTCCGCAGATGGCGGGCGAGTCGCTGGCCAAGCATCGCATCCTCGCGGACGCCGGCGAGGTGGTGCGGGCGGCGCCGGACATCATCCTGGGCTCGTGGTGCGGCAAGCGCTTCCGCCCGGAGAAGGTGGCGGCGCGCGAGGGCTGGGATGCGATTCCCGCGGTGAAGGCGGGCGACCTCTATGAGATCAAGTCGCCGATCATTTTGCAGCCGGGGCCGGCGGCGTTGAGTGAGGGGTTGGCTGCGATGCATGCCATTTTTGTGGAGTGGGAGAGTCGGGTGCGCGATTGAGGTGTGCTGCGCGTAGGTGTGGAAGCGCTCCTGAGTGACGTTGCTTCCATGCTTCGAGGTGTGCTCGTCATCCACGTGAAGACAATGTGTGTTCGTCACACTCAAAACGTTTTGGTGTGGCCTTGAACGGACACGATTGCTTCTCGCCTTCGCGCTTGTCATCCCAGCGACGGCCGGACGGAGCGTGAAGCGCCGAGAACGCCCGTAGGGCGGCCCCGAAGAGCATCCTTGCCTCACCCTCCCACGCCCGTCATCCCAGCGAAGGCTGGGATCCAGTGACTTGGCTCTGTGTTTGGCGTTGCCGCCAGCGTGCCGCCTACGCGGCGGGCGTTTCGACCGCCTGCCGGCGCTCGAGTCACTTTTCTTTGCTGGCCCAAAGAAAAGTAACCCAAAGAAATGGCCTGACAGGCTCGTAGCGATATGCGGGAAACAGCCCAGGCGACTGAAGCCAGCCGGATCGGTGACGTGGTACCTCGGGGATAGCGGCTACCCCGCAACGCGCCGTCGCGGAGAGGGGGCGCGGCGCTGCATGGCATACAAGCCTTGACGACCGCCACAAGCCGAATTCGCCGCGTGCTACCTCTGGGACAGCAGCTATCCCGCGGGGCGTCGTCGTACTGAGGACTTAGAGCGTGCTGCTTGGCGGTGTGCCCGCGTGTCGCGCACTGCCAGATTGCTTGGCGC
This sequence comes from Dyella solisilvae, assembly GCF_003351225.1. GTDB lineage: Bacteria > Pseudomonadota > Gammaproteobacteria > Xanthomonadales > Rhodanobacteraceae > Dyella > Dyella solisilvae. The sequence continues at coordinate 1,216,553 of NZ_QQSY01000001.1, read as the reverse complement.
ATGGTGCCCTCTCTTCGTAGAAGAGAGGGCACAGGGAAGGCGCAATCAGTGACTATCGTCCGGGACTACCAGATCTTCACTCGCTGATTCTCCGGTCGCCACATCGGCTGTCCCGGCTTTACCCCGAATGCATCGTAGAAATCGGGGATGTTGGACAGCGGTCCGTTGACGCGCCACTTGGCCGGGGCATGCACGTCGCTCAGGAGCGCCTCGCGCAGGCGCTCCTCGCGTTCCTGCGATAGCCAGCCCAGCGCATAGCCGAGGAAGAAGCGCTGCAGAGGCGTGTAGCCAGCGACCTTTTCGCCCTTCTGGTATTGCTCGGTCTTCTTGAAAGCATCGAGGCCGATCATCAGGCCGCCGAAGTCGGCGATGTTTTCGCCGAGGCTGGCCTCGCCGTTGATGTGCAGGCCAGGCAGCGGCTCGAAGGCGTTGAACTGCTTGACCATCACGCCAGCGCGCTGCTGGAACTTGGTCGCGTCCTGTTTGGTCCACCAATCGGCCAGGTTGCCCTTGGCGTCGAACTGGCGGCCCTGGTCGTCGAAGCCGTGGGTGATTTCGTGGCCGATGGTGGAGGCGGCGACGTAGCCGTACACCACGGCATCATCGATCTCGTTGTCGTCATAGCCGGGGATGAGGAACTGCGCCGCAGGCAGCACGATCTCGTTGTTGGACGGGTTGTAGTACGCGTTGTAGGTCTGGGGAGTCATCTCCCATTCGGCGCGATCCACCGGCTTGCCGAATTTCGAGACCATGTCGTTGAAGGCCCAACGCTGCGCATTCATCATGTTCTGCGCATAGGATTCGCGGCCGATGCTGAGCGCGGAATAGTCCTTCCACTTGTCCGGATACCCGACCTTCCTGGTCACCGCGGCGAGCTTGGCCTGGGCCTTGGCCTTGGTGGCCGCGCTCATCCAGTCGAGCTTGTCGATGCGCTCGCTGTAGGCGGTGCGCACGGCTTCCACCATCGCGTTGTAGCGCTGCTTGCTGCGATCGGAGAAATAGTCCTTCACGTAGATGCGGCCGAGGATCATGCCCAGCGCTTCGTTTTCGGCCCTGAGTACGCGCTTCCAGCGCGGCTTCTGTTGGGCCTGTCCGGAGAGCGTGCGACCGTAGAAGTCGAAGTGTTCGTTGTCGAAATCGGCGCTGAGGTAACTGGCGTAGGCGTCGGCCAGATGCACGCGGAGGTAGTCGCGCAGAATCGGTAGCGGCGTCTTGGCCAGCAAGGCCTGCAGGCCACCGAAGAATTCGGGCTGGCCCACGATCACGGTGGGCGAATTGAGCTTCCACGCTTGCAGTCGTGCAGGCCAGGCGATCGCCGGCGTGTACTTCGTGCGCAGCTGGTCGGGCGCCATCTTGTTGTAGTTCTTCAGCGGGTCGCGCAGGTCGGCCAGTGGGCGCGACACCTTGGCCAGCGCCGTCTCGAAAGCCATCACCTGGTCGGCGCTGGTCTTCGCGGCGGCATCGTCGGCGCCGAGCAGCTTGAACATGCGGTGCAGGTGTTCGACGTAGGCGGTACGAGCCTTGGCCACGCCCTGTTCGTTGTTGAAGTAATAGTCGCGGTCCGGCAGGCCTAGGCCGCCTTGCGCCAGGTGCACGGCCATCACGTCGCTGGCCTTCTCGTCCTGCGCCACGGCGAAGTCGAAGAACGCATCCACGCCCAGCGGCTGCAGGGCGAACGCCTCGTCGAGAACCGAGTTGAGATCTTTGGTAGCGTCGATGCGCGCCAGTTCGTCCTTGAGGGGGTTCACGCCCAGGCGATTGGCCAGCGCCTCGTCCATGCCGGTGGACCAGAAGTCGCCCACCTTCTGCTCGTCGCTGCCTACGGCGGCATGCGGCTGGGCGGCAGCGGCCTCGCTGATCTTGCGGAGCTTTGCGTACAGGTCGTCCTGCACCACCTGGCCGATGCCCCATGCCGATTCCTCGGCCGGAATCGGGTGGCTCTTGAGCCAGGCGCCGTTGGCGAAGTCGAAGAAGTCGTCGCCCGGATTCACCGTGGCGTCGACGTGGGAGGCGACCACGTCAGGCTTGTTGGCGTCGGGCGTCGCGGCAAAGGCGGCGCCGGTGGCGGCGGCCAGGGCGAGGGCGATCAGGCGGCGGCGCAGGGAATGCGTGGTCGCTTTCATGGGGAAATCCGGTGGATGGAGTAGGGGCGCCGCGTGTGCGGCGCGATGTTCAGACGCCGAGCGCCAGCCGCGCGCCCAGGTCCGTCAGCGGCGAGACCACCAGCAGGCGCGCAAGGATCAGCACGATCATCACGGCCCATGGCGCGAAATCCAGGCCGCCCGCGACCAGCCGGCCGCGCAGCGGCCGCAGCAGCGGATCGACCAGGGCGCCCGCCAAGCGGTAGACCGGGTGGTAGTGCTCGACCTGGAACAGGCTCATCAGCGACCACACGAAGATCAGCACCACGTAGAACATGGCGATGAAGTCCAGCGTGTCGGCGACCGACAGCAGCGCCAAGCCGAGGATGTGCGGGAACATGCCGAGCAAGGCGAACAGCACGATGCGCTTGATCAGCATCAACAGCCACACCAGCAGCAGGGCGGCGAGGTTGACGCGCCGCCAGTTCGGAAGCACGCGGCGGATCGGCGCCAGCACGGGGTTGGTGGTGCGGTAGACGAACTGGCTCAACGGGTTGTGGAAGTCCGCGCGGCTGGCCTCGGCCAGCAGGCGCAGCACGAACAACGCCGCGGCGGCGCCGAACGCCAGCTCGATAAGGAAGGAGAGCGCGTTGACCAGGTAGCTCACGGCGTGTCATCCAGGGCAGCGGCCAGTTCGCCGCCGCGACGCGTGGCTGCGTTCACGGCACGGGCGACGACCTGGTGGAAATGGTCGGCGGCAAAGCTCTCCAGCGCCGCCTGGGTAGTGCCGTTGGGAGAGGTCACCCGCTGGCGCAGCACGCCGGGGTCCTCGCCGCTCTCGGTCAGCATGCGTCCGGCGCCCAGGCAAGCCTGGGCCGCCAGCGCTCGGGCGGTCTCGCGTGGCATGCCCTGGGCGAAGGCGGCGTCCTCCAGGGCCTCCACCATGGCGAAGAAATAGGCCGGGCTGGAGCCGGAGATGGCGGTGACCGTGTCCATCAACGGTTCGTCATCCAGCCAGCGGGTCAGCCCCACGGCGTCCATGATGTGCTGGGCCTGCGCGCGCTGTTCAGGGCTCACCCGGCGGTTGGCGCACAGCCCGGTCGCGCCCGCGCCGATCAGGGCGGGGGTGTTGGGCATGCAGCGCACGATGGGCAGGGCATGGCCGAACCAGCGTTCGAGCTGGTCGATGCGCACGCCCGCGGCGATCGAGATCAGCAGGGGGCGCCGGCGGGCCAGCACGTCCTGCAGTTCGGCATGAATCGACGGCATGATCTGCGGCTTCACCGCCAGCACCAGCACGTCCGCTTCGGCGGCCGCCAGTCGGTTTTCGGCGTAGCAGGCCACGCCGAACTCGCGCCCCAGGTCCTGGCGAGCCTCGGCGCGCGGTTCGGCCACGCTGAGGGACGAGGTGGCGATGCCGGTCTTGAGCAGGCCGCCGATCAGGCTGCGCGCCATGTTGCCGCCACCGATGAATGCAATGCGTGTCATGCGGGTTCCTTGCCGTTACCGGGCGCTACCTTACCGGACCCCGGCCCGCCCGTCCCGTGGCTAAAGTTGCGCCCTCCAGCCCGCCCGGGAGGGGTTTGTGCAAACGTGGTCCGCAGTTTGGGCGCTAGCACTTAGGAAAGACTGGTCGCCCGGCCCTTGGCGCGGGTAGTATCGGCCCGCTGCATGGGGAACCAGGTTTGGACCGTTCGGACGGCATCGGCGCGTAGGCGCGATGGCGTCGTGACCTGGGGTTACCGCCTTTCCCGTGCGGCGAGCTGAAGCTTGCCATCCAGATGATCGGGTTGAGGGGAACGCCAGATGGATATCGCCGAACTGCTTGCCTTCTCGGTCAAGAACAAGGCCTCGGACTTGCACCTGTCCGCCGGCCTGCCACCGATGATCCGCGTGGACGGCGACGTGCGCCGCATCAACATCCCGGCGCTCGAGCACAAGCAGGTGCACTCGCTGATCTACGACATCATGTCGGACAAGCAGCGCCGCGATTATGAAGAATTCCTCGAGGTCGACTTCTCCTTCGAGATTCCCGGCCTCGCCCGCTTCCGCGTCAACGCGTTCAACCAGAACCGCGGCTCCGGCGCCGTGTTCCGTACCATTCCTTCGGAAGTGCTGACCCTGGAAGACCTGGGCGCGCCGGCGGTGTTCCGCGAGCTGATCGAACAGCCGCAGGGCCTGATCCTGGTGACGGGACCGACAGGTTCGGGCAAGTCGACCACGCTCGCGGCAATGGTCGACCACATCAACAAGAACGAATACGGCCACATCCTCACCATCGAGGATCCGATCGAATTCGTGCACACCTCGCAGAAGTGCCTGGTCAACCAGCGCGAAGTGCACCGCGACACCCACGGATTCAACGAGGCGCTGCGCTCCGCGCTTCGTGAAGACCCGGACTACGTGCTCGTCGGCGAGTTGCGCGACCTTGAAACCATCCGCCTGGCGCTGACCGCCGCGGAAACCGGCCACCTGGTGTTCGGCACCCTGCATACCAGCTCGGCCGCCAAGACCATCGACCGCATCATCGACGTGTTCCCGGCCGGCGAAAAGCCGATGGTGCGTTCGATGCTGTCCGAATCGCTGCGCGCGGTGATCTCGCAGTCGCTGATGAAGAAGGTGGGCGGCGGGCGTATCGCGGCGCACGAAATCATGGTCGGCATCCCCGCCATCCGTAACCTGATCCGCGAGGACAAGGTGGCGCAGATGTATTCGTCCATCCAGACCGGCCAGCAGTACGGCATGCAGACGCTGGACCAGAACCTGCAGGACCTGGTGAAGCGTGGCCTGGTCACTCGCCAGCAGGCGATGAGCTATGCGCGCAACAAGGACATCTTCAAGTAAGCCGTTGCCGTTGGTGTTGCATTTTCGGAGGTCCGTGCCATGAGTGATTTCGATTTCACCTCGTTTCTCAAGCTGATGGTGCACAAGAAGGCGTCCGACCTTTTCATCACGGCCGGCGTGCCACCGTCAATGAAGGTGCAAGGCCGCGTGGTGCCGATCACCCAGAGCCCGCTGTCCGCGCAGCAGTCGCGCGACATGGTGCTCAACGTGATGACGCCATCGCAGCGCGAGGAATTTGAAAAAACCCACGAGTGCCAGTTCGCCATCTCGGCGCAGGGCGTGGGCCGCTTCCGCGTGTCGTGCTTCTACCAGCGCAACTGCGTGGGCATGGTGCTCCGCCGCATCGAGTCGAAGATCCCGACCATCGAAGAGCTCACGTTGCCGCCGGTGATCAAGCAGCTGGCGATGACCAAGCGCGGCATCATCATCTTCGTGGGCGGTACCGGTACCGGTAAGTCGACCTCGCTGGCCTCGATGATCGGCTACCGCAACGCCAATTCGACCGGCCACATCATCACTATCGAAGACCCGATCGAATACGTGCACAAGCACGAGGGCTGCATCATCACGCAACGCGAGCTGGGCATCGATACCGACAGCTGGGACAACGCGCTGAAGAACACGCTGCGCCAGGCGCCGGACGTCATCATGATCGGCGAAGTGCGTACGCGCGAGACGATGGAACACGCCATCAACTTCTCCGAAACCGGTCACCTGTGCCTGTGCACGCTGCACGCGAACAACGCCAACCAGGCGATGGACCGCATCCTGCACTTCTTCCCGGAAGACCGCCGCTCGCAGCTGTTCATGGACCTGTCGCTGAACCTCAAGGGCATCGTGGCGCAGCAGCTGATCCCGACGCCCGACGGCAAGGCGCGCCGCGTGGCGGTGGAAGTGCTGCTGGGTACGCCGCTGGTGCAGGACTACATCCGCCAGGGCGAGATCCACAAGCTCAAGGAAGTGATGAAGGAGTCCACCAACCTCGGCATGAAGACCTTCGACCAGAGCCTGGTCGAGCTCTATCACGCCGGCGAGATCTCCTACGAGGACGCGCTGCGCCACGCGGACAGCTCCAACGAAGTGCGCCTGCGCATCAAGCTGGCGCAGGGCGGCGACGCGCATACGCTGTCGCAGGGCCTGGATGGCGTGGAGCTGGAAGGCACCGAGGACAACAACAATTTCGGCGGCGGCCTGCTGCGGCGCTGATCGCATCCCCTGCATGCAAACGAAGAAGGAGCCCGTCGGGCTCCTTCTTCGTTTCAGCGACCGCCTTACGCGACCGGCAAGAGCTTACTTCGCGGTATCGCTGACCGTCAGGCCCCTGGAATCGACGCTCTTGACGCCTTTGACCTTCATGGCGACATGCTCGGCCTTGGTCTTTTCGGTCGCGCTGGTGGCCGTGCCAGTGAGGCTGACCACGCCATCCATGGTCGCGACCGAGATGTCAGTGCTCTTGATGCCCTTGGTGGTGGCCAGTTCCGACTTCACCTTGGTGGTGATCCACGCATCGGCGGTCTTGTCCGGCACGGTCTGGTTGTCGCCCTGCTTCTGCATGGCGGCATCCTGGGCGGCCACCTGCGCGAATGGCGTCGCTGCGAACACGGCCACCAGTCCGGCGGCGATAAGCGTCTTACGGATCAGGTGCTGGTTGCGCATGGGGAGTCTCCGGTAGTGGGGGAGAGGCGGCGCCGCGGCAAGCGGTATCCGCGTGCTCCATCCCAACAGCCCTTTCGTGAATCGACCATGGCCGGGGGATCGGACGGTTCAGCGCCGCCTTACGCTTGCGAAGGACCTGTCATCGCGATGTCCGCAAAATGTTGATGGGCGCCGGCATCGGCGCCATCGGCGAAATACCTTGCGATGCGCGCATGCCGAATCCTTCGTGCGGGTCATGGACGTCCATGGGCGATGCTTGTTAAAGCCAGGGCGGTACGGCACATTGGCGGCACTAGGGCACACCGTATGTGCTGGCTTGATTTCGGGGGGAATCATGGCCGACCTGGAAGTGCGAGTCGTATCCGAGCAGCGCGACGGGCTGCTCATGGAATTGGGCCGCGTCATCAGCGAGCACGATCACGTGCTGGTGCGCCAACGGCTGGTGCACGACGCGAACGGCGCCTGCCTGACCTTGCTGATGCGTGGACCGGACGAGCGCCAGCATGCGCTGGAGCACGCACTGGGCACACACCCGCGGGTGCTGCGTCTCGAGCCCGTGCACCCGGTGTCTCTCACGGCCGCGGCTGCGTCGGTCACGGTGGGGCCGCTGAGGCACGCGACGCCTCCTGCGGCTCGCGCGTCGAACGCCTCGACACTCGCGGCGAGCGCCGATGCGGCGCAGGTGGAACGCATGTTGTCGGGCCTGGCCAAGGACTATCCGCGCATCTTTCCGTGGCTGATCAACCTCGAGTACGCGGTGGCGGCCGAGGCCCGAGATGCCTCGCTGCATCTCGCCGGCCGGCGCATCGGCGCCTGGGTGTTCAAGCGGGATTTCTCGCTGGGCGCGAAGCTGACATTGGCCGATGCTGTCAGGCGCATTGCCCATCCGGCTTTGCGCGCCCTGGTAGCGGTCGAATCGAACGGGCTGGAGCTTCATGTCCGCGGCTGTCCTCTGTGCGAGCCTGGCGCCTCGTCGGGCGGACGCTTCTTCTGCGGGTTCATCGAAGGGCTGCTGGCGGAGTCGGTGAGTCCGCGTGCGGTGTTCGCGCGCGAAACCCACTGCCACAGCCAGGGGGCGCCGATGTGCGTGTTCGAGGTGTCGCACTGAAAGCCGCCAGGCCATCGTCACCGGCGTCGATACGCGAGAAGCGGTAGATCGTCACGTGGGCCACGGCCTGCCTTGCCGGCATCGGTGCTCGACGGGGACCATCCGGCGACGGGCAAAAAAAAACGGGGCGCTCAAGGCGCCCCGTCTTAGTCACGCATGCAGGATGCGGCTTACTTCAGCTCAGTCTGGCTGGTGATCACCAGACCATCGCTGTCCATGCGCGCGTCGCCGCTCAGCGACTTGATGCGATCGGCCTGCGCCTGCATCGACTCGAACTGCGCCTTGGTGCGTTCGACCGTGGCCTTGGCCGCAGCGGCAGCTTCCGCATCGTCAGACTGGGCGGAGGCGGTGAGCTGGGCGATGTGCTCGGCCTTGGCGGCCATCGCCTTGACCCACGCGCGGTACATGTCGCCGCTGAGGCTGAGGCGGCCCAGTCGGCCGGCATCGCCGCCCTGCGCGTTGAGCAGCTCGCCGAGCTTGGCGTCTTCGCCCGCGCCGATGGCCAGGGCCAGCGCCTTCGGACCCATCGCCGCCCACACGGGTGTCCCGAACGGCGCGGTGATCTCCGGCGGCAGGGCCACCGGCTTGCCGTCCATGCCCAGTTTGAGCTGCGAGAGGCCGGACGCGGTCATCTGCGCCATGGCCAGCAGGCCCGCGGGGTTGGAGGTGCCGATCAGGATGCGGCCGCTGAACTTGGGCATGCTGTCGTTGCTGCCGGGCTCGAAGCTATCCAGCGCCACGCGGGCGCCCAGCAGGTCACCCACCGGCGGCACCGCAGCCTGCTGGGACATCATGCCGATCTTGGCGAAGCCCTCGTTGAGGTCGGTCAGCGCGGGGCAGGTGAACGGCTTGGCCGCCACGGCGTCGGCCTGGGCGCTCATGAAGGTGCGCAACTGCGCCATCGGCAGGGCCAGGCTGACGTCGAACGGGGCGGTTCCCGCAGCGCCGAGGCCAGGCATCTCCACCTTCAGGCCCGCAAACGCCTTGGTGATGTCATCGGCCAGGGCCACGTCCCAGCGCAGGTCCTGGTGCTTCACGTCCAGCTTGGTGTAGCCGAAGCTCACCGATGGCGCGCGGGCGGCCACGCGGGCAGCCTCACCCTCGCAGCTCGGGGCCACCTGCAACTGGTTGGCGATCGGCTCCCCGGTCCGGGCCGACTCGGCCTGGGCGCGGGCCTTGCGCAGGGCGTTGAACAGTGGGTCCTTGCCGCCGGCAGCCAGCGGCAGCACGCGGGTCAGGTCGACCAGGCCGATCGCCCACGGCTGGTAGCCCTTGGCCTTGGCGAGCTTGTCCAGACGGCCGTCGTCCTGCAGGTTCTTGGCCGGGCGGTCGAGGCCGAGCGCCAGGCGCAGCGTCGCCTCCGGCACGTCGGTGGGCAGCACGGCGCCCACGGCCTGCTTGCCGACCACCGCCAGCACCACCTGCACGCCGGATTCGGCGGCGACGTGCTTGCGATAGGTCAGCCCACCGACCGTGGCGGTGTCGAACGGCTTGCCATAGGCGGCCTCGAGGCGGCCCACGAAGGCGTCGAATGCCTTCGGGTCGATCAGCTCGAAGCGCACCACCGGGGCCAGCCCAAGCCCGTAGAAGGCCGTGCGGCCCTTGATGTTGAGCCCGGCGTTCTGCGCGAACGCCTCGATGGTCTTGCCGTCCAGCTCGGCGATGAAGGCCTTGAGCAGGCGGGAAGCGTCCGGATCCTTGTCGGCCATCTCGTCCGCGGCCGAACGCAGCTGGGTCAGCTCCGAGGGGAGCTGCGCATCGGCCTGGGTCAGCAGCGCCTTGCGGGTGTCATCGTCGAGCACGTCGAGATTGGCCACCACGTAGGGCGTGTCGGCCGGCACAAAGGCGAGGGGCGCATCCTTGTCCTTGTGATGGCACGCAGCCAGCAGCACGCCGGCGAGGCCCAGCGCAGCAATGCGCGTCGTCGATCGCATGTCTATTCCCTTGGGTGAGATGGGTATTGCGCCGCGCATTATGCCCGGAATCGCAACATGTCGCGGCCCATCAGGACCGCGACACGGCGGGGATCAGCGCCCCAGCACCTCGGCCAGCACGGCCATGCGCACGAACACGCCGTTGCCGACCTGTTCCAGGATGCGCGACTGCGGGCCATCGGCCACTTCGGAGGCGATCTCGATGCCACGGTTGAGCGGGCCCGGATGCATCACCAGGGCGCCCTTGGCGGCGCGCGCCAGGCGACGGTTGTCGAGCCCGAAACGCTCGTAATAGGCCGCCTCGTCGGGCAGGTCGGTGATCGCCATGCGCTCCTTCTGCAGGCGCAGCATGATGACCACGTCGGCGCCTTCGACGGCGGCGTCGAAGTCATCGGTCAGCACGCACTGCGGGAACTCGGCCTGCTCCGGCATGAGGCCGCGCGGCGAGCACAGGCGGATCTCTTTCACGCTCAGTGCGCTGAGCGCATGCACATCCGAGCGGGCCACGCGCGAATGCTTCACGTCGCCGCAGATCACCACGGTGAGCTGCCTGAAATCGGGGCGGTGCTGGCGGATCGTCAGCATGTCGAGCAGGCCCTGGGTGGGGTGGGCCCGGTTGCCGTCACCGGCGTTGATCACCGACACGCCGCTCATGGCGTGATGCACCAGTTCTTCCGGTGTGCCAGATACCTTGTGGCGCACCACGATGGCGTCCAGGTGCATGGCCTCCAGCGTGTGCAGGGTGTCGAACAACGCCTCGCCCTTGCTGGTCGAGGAGAAGCCGATGTCGAAGTTGATGACGTCGGCGCCAAGCCGGCGCGCAGCCAGTTCGAACGAAGTACGCGTGCGCGTGGACGGCTCGAAGAACAGGTTGAGGATCGTGCGGCCGGCCAGCAGGTCCATCTTGCGCGTGCCGTGGGCGCAACCATCGCGCATCAACTCCGCGCGATCGAGCAGTCGCTCGATGGTGTCGCGGGAGAAGTTTTCGAGCGTGGTGAGGTGGCGCAGGCGTTGGCTCATGGCAGGCAGGTCGCTGGATGAAAGGGTCAGTGGCTGGCGCTGGCGAGCCAGCGTTCGAGGATGACGGCGGCCGCCTCGGCATCGATGGTGGCGGCATCGCGGCGCTTCTTCAGTCCCGCGGCGCGCGCGCTGGCAAAGCGCTGGGCAGCTTCGCGCGAGCTGTGTCGTTCGTCGGTGAGTTCGACGGGCAGGCCGTAACGCTGGCCCAGCTTCTCGGCAAAGCGGCGCGCGCCACGACTGGCGGGTTGCTCCTCGCCGTCGAGGGTCAGGGGCAGGCCTACGACCAGTGCATCGGGCAGCCATTCCTTGCGCAATGCATCGAGGCGAACCCAGTCCGGATCGCCGTCACGCACGGGGATCGCGGCCAGGCCGCGCGCGCTGCCGGTGAAACGATTGCCGACCGCGACGCCGAGCAGGCGGCTGCCATAGTCGAAGCCGAGCACACAGCTCATGCGTGGCCCGCGTAGCCGGGAAGTTGCAGCGGATCGACGCCGACCAGTCCGGCCGCGGCGCTCCAGCGCTCTTCCAGCGGGGTGTGGAACACCACCCGCTCGCTCGCCTCGGCGGTAAGCCAGGTGTTGTCCTTCAGTTCCTGCTCCAGTTGGCCTGCGCTCCAGCCGGCGTAGCCGAGCGCCATCACGGCCAGGCGCGGACCTTCGCCATTGGCCATGGCGATCAGGATGTCGCGCGAGGTAGTAACCGACCATTCGGCATTGATGCGGTAGCTCGATTCCCAATGACCGGGCTCGCGGTGCAGCACGAAGCCGCGCTCCTGCTGCACAGGACCACCGATCAGCACCGGCGCGTCGGCCAACTCGAGGTCGTTGCAGTCGAGCTTCATCTGCGCGAGCACGTCGCCTAGCCGGTACTCGGAGAGCTGGTTCACCAGCAGGCCCACCGCGCCGTCCTCGTCATGCTGGCAAATGAAGGCCACGCCGCGCGAGAAGGGTGGCTCGGCCAGGCTGGGCATGGCGATCAGGAAATGACCGGCGAGCGACTGGGGCTGGGTAGAGGAGGCGGGCATGTACGCATTGTAAGCCCGGAAGCGGGGAGGCGCCCAAGCGTTTGCGACGAATGGCTGAGACCGCGCTGGTTCTTCACGCGGTGAGACGTGCAGGTGGCGTGCAGGTGGTGTGCACGTAATGGCGCCCGTCGCCGCGCGCTGCGCGTCGCGCTGAATTCAGCCCAACAGGGCGTCAGCGTGTTTGCAGCATGTCGTTGGGGCCGAACACCCAGGTGCGCGAGATGTACAGCTCGTCGCTGGGCTCCTTCGCGTCGGTGGGCAGGCGCGGGAACGGCGCGGCAAGACGCACGATGCGCTCGGCCGCCGCATCGAGCAGCGGCTGGCCGGAACTGCGGATCAGGTCGATGCTCTTGATCGTGCCGTCGCGATTGATCGCCACGGTGAGCAGCAGGTCGCCGTGCACGCCGCGGCGGCGCGCTTCGGTCGGATAGTTCAGGTTGCCCACGCGCTCGATGCGGTCGGTCCAGCCGCGCATATAGGCCGCGTAGGCATATTCGCGGGTATTGGCCGAATCGATGTAGACCTTCTTGGGGCGCTTGGTATAGCTGTCCTTGCGGCGGTTCACGTCGGCGGAGAGCCGTGCCATTTCCTCCTGCTCGCGCTGTTCCTCGGCGGTGGTCGGCTGGTCGGGCCTCTGTTCCGGCTTGTTCGTATCGGAGTGCACGCTGAACCGGCTGGCGCCGGTGGTGGTCAGCAGCTTGTCCGACGTGGCCTCCTGTTCGGCCGGCGTGGTTGCGTCCACGTGTTGCCGGGCCGTGCCGTTGGCGGCGTTGGGCAGGGGGCCGGAGACCGGCTGGCTGGCGCGCGTCGCCTTGTCGCTCTGGCCGCTGCCGCGATTGCTGGCCTGGGCCAGGAAATCGGCCTTGTCGGGCGCCTCGCGATTGGCCACGTCGACCAGGGTGACGTCCAGCGTGGGCAGGCTGGGCTTGGCCTTCACATAGCTGAAGGTGATGCCGAGGATCAGCACGCCGTGCAGCAACAGCGAGAAAAGCATCGTGGCGCCGATCATGTCGGCGCCGGTGCGGACAGCAGGTTGGCTCACGCGGCGCGGGTTCCGGTTCGTTTCTGCTCAATCACATCGAAGAGCTGGCCGGCAATATTAAGCCCGAACTGGGCATCCAGTTCGCGGGCGCAGGTCGGCGATGTGACGTTGATCTCGGTGAGGTAGTCGCCGATCACGTCCAGGCCCACGAACAGCAGGCCGCGGCGGCGCAGCTCCGGCGCCACCTGGGCCACGATCCAGCGGTCGCGCTCGCTCAGTGGCACGCCCACCCCGCGGCCGCCGGCGGCCAGGTTGCCGCGGAACTCGTCGCCCTGCGGGATGCGCGCCAGCGCGTAGGGTACCGGCTCGCCGTCGACCACCAGGATGCGCTTGTCGCCCTGGCTGATCTGCGGGATGTACTTCTGCGCCATGGTGAAGTGCGGGTGCTCGCCGTGTGGCCCGGTCGCAATCAGCGTCTCCAGCATGGAGTTGAGGTTGCTGTCGCCGGCCCGGACCCGAAAGATCCCGCGCCCGCCCATGCCGTCCAATGGCTTGAGCACGACCTCGCCATGGGTGGCCACGAAGGCGCGCAGTTCGCCCGCATCGCGGGAAACCAGGGTGGGCGCCATGCACTGCGGGAAGTGCATGGCGAACAGCTTCTCGTTGCAGTCGCGCAGGGCCTGCGGACGATTGACCACGGTCACGCCGCCCTGTTCGGCCAGCTCCGCCACCATCGTGTCGTAGACGAACTGCGAGTCCACCGGCGGGTCCTTGCGCATCAGCAGCACGTCGATGCCGCGCAGGTCGCGCCACTCGGGCTGGCCCAGCATGAACCAGCCGGAGGCGTCGTCGCGCACCGAGAGCGGCGCCAGGCGGGCCCAGGGCTCGCCATGGCGAGCCGCCAGATCACCCTGTTCCAGGTAATGCAGCTGGTGCCCGCGCCGCTGGGCCTCCAGCAGCAGGGCGAAGGTGGTGTCCTTGGCGATCTTGATGGAGCCGATCGGGTCCATCAGCACGGCGACCGAAAGGGTCATCGTCATTCTCCGGTAGTAGAGCCTGTTCACACTGCCGCCCGGCTCGGGGCGAGAGCGGGGCAGTGTAAGTCGAGAAGCTGCCGTCGGTTCGCTTTCGGCGGCGAGTTGTCGATGCATCGGTCCGGGGCCCGAAGGGCGCCCGGACGCTCACCCACCAGAGTGGTCCGGTCCGCCCCAGGATCGGAGTTCAACCCGGGCTAGGCTCTCAATTCAATGACGTAGGACGCGACCTGTGAGATTTCAGCTTGACGTCACGTCGGGCAGGCGGTAAACAGCAACGCACGAGTGCCTGCCGGCTGAATGGTCGTCGTACGTCGTACCGACATTGCGGATTTCTCCATAATGGGACTGCTGGCCCCGGGTCAGTGGTCGCACGATTTACCTGAGCCTGGGGCGGGTCGCAGGGGGGTGTTGTGAACTTGAACATAAGTGGAAATGGCCTGGCCGGCCTCAAGGTCATGGTGATCGACGACTCGAAGACCATTCGTCGTACCGCCGAGACCTTGCTCAAAAAAGAAGGTTGCGACGTGCTGACGGCCGTGGACGGTTTCGAGGCGCTCGCCAAGATCTCCGACCAGAAGCCCGCGATCATCTTCGTCGACATCATGATGCCGCGACTCGACGGCTATCAGACCTGCGCGCTCATCAAGAACAATCCACAGTTCCGAAGCACGCCGGTCATCATGCTCAGCTCGAAGGACGGCCTGTTCGACAAGGCCCGAGGCCGCATCGTCGGCGCTGAGCAATATCTGACCAAGCCGTTCACGCGAGACGAACTGCTTGGCGCCATCCATCGTCATGTCAGCACGGTGTAAAACCGGCGACTACAGGGTCTGAGGGGGGCCTGTGGCCAATATTCTCATTATCGACGACTCGCCGACCGACGTGCGCGTGTTCACCACGCTGCTCGAGCGCGCGGGTTACCAGGTCGACTCGATCGGCAACGCCGAGGAAGGCATTGAGCGCGTTCGCTCGAAGAAGCCCGATCTCGTGATCATGGACGTCATCATGCCGGGCATGAATGGCTTCCAGGCCACGCGCACGCTCACGCGTGATCCGGTGACGTCCAGCATTCCGATCGTGATGATCACCACCAAGTCGATGGAGACCGATCGCGTGTGGGGCCTGCGCCAGGGTGCGCGCGCCTTCATCACCAAGCCGGTCAACGAAAAAGACTTGCTGGCCTGCATCAACGACCTGCTGCCAAACGCGGCCTGAGGCGACGATGAGCCAAACTGCCGCGCTTTCGCCCTTCGAACTGCTGGCACGTTACGAGCGACTTTCGCTGGCGCACGCCTCCGGCACGCCGGAGAAGCTGGAGGCCCCGGGCCTCTGGCGCGGCATCGGCTATCGCGCCGGCAATCGCCTCTTCGTCAGCGGCATCGACGAGATCAGCGAACTGCTCGCCGTGCCCTCGCTCACCCCGGTGCCGGGCACGCAGGCCTGGCTGCTGGGCGTGGCGAACGTCCGCGGCAACCTGGTGCCGGTGATCGATCTGGCCCGCTTCCTGTTCGGCGAGCGCACCCAGCTCACCGAGCGCACCCGCCTGCTGGTGGTGCGTCAGGGCGCCGGCAGCGTGGCGCTGATGGTCGACGAGGTGTTCGGCCAGCGCACGGTCGACGTCGAACAGCGTCGCAACGCGGAGCAGGAAGACGACTCTCGTCTGGCACGATTCGTGGATGAGCGAGTGGGAGAACCCCGGCTGGCTGTATTCAGCATGGGCAAGCTCGTGCGTGCACCGGATTTCCGCCAGGCCGCAGCCTGACGGTCAGTCCTTGGAAAGGTAGGACCGGCGCCGACCGAGGCCGGAATCAGAGCGATGTACCGACGTTTCGCCGACATGGGCGGCGAGCGTAGACGGGCGAGGTGAACGATGAGCACTACAGGGGGCGTGGGCAAGGAGCGGGGCTATACAGGCCTCATCATTGCACTGGTCATTGCGTTCGGTTTCACGGGTGTCGACTTCGTCATGCTCACCTTGCGTGGCCGCGAAGACAGCCAGGCTGTGGGCCTGACCACCCAGATCCAGGTGTTGTCGCAGCAGACCGCCAAATACGCCCTCGAGGCGGCGGACGGTAACGTCGACTCCTTCAAGGAGCTGGAGACGAACCGCAACGCCATCGACTCGGCGGTGCAGCGCCTTAATAAGGGCGACGACAAGGGCGGCTTGCCGGCCTATGCCGACAACAACGCCACCCCTGCCGGTCGCGCGGTCGCAGCGCTCACCAATGCCTGGGGCCAGCTCGACGCCGACATCGGCAAGATCCTCTCCAACAAGGCGTTGGTGGTGGATTCGTCCCAGCGCGCCGCGACCCTCTCACGCGACCTGCCGCTGCTGAACTCCAACATGGAGCAGGTGGTGAACATCCTGCAGCAGCGGGGCGGCAGCGCGGAGCAGACTTACACCTCGGCCCGCCAGATGTTGCTGGCTGACCGCATGATCCGCCGAGTGCAGGAAGTGCTGCAGGGCGGCGACGCCTCGCAGCCCGCCGCCGACGGCCTTGCGCGAGACGGCCAGCTGTATGGCTCGGTGCTGAAGGGCCTGCTCGAAGGCAACACCGAAGTCGGCGTGCGCGCCATGGGCGACGCCAACGCACGCAAGATCCTCGCCGACCTGCAGACGCAGTGGGACAACCTGCAGGACCCGGTCGGCAAGCTGGTGGGCGCCGCGGGTAACCTGAGCGAAGTGAAGCGCGCAGGCAACCAGGCCTCGCTGGACTCGCAGAACGTGCTGCTGCGCGCAAACGAGCTGGCTGACCAGATCACCAAGCTGCCGGTGCGTCGCCTGTTCCCCAACCTCTGGCTGGGCATCCTGTCTGCGCTCGGCGCGGCCGCGTTCCTGGTCATCCTGGTCGTGCAGCTGATCGCCGACCAGCGCCGCCGCTTCCAGGAGTCGACCGAACTCAACCAGCGTAACCAGGAGGCGATCATGCGCCTGCTGGACGAAATGGGTTCGCTCGCCGAAGGTGACCTGACCGTCAAGACCACGGTGACCGAGGACATCACGGGCGCCATCGCCGACTCGGTGAACTACGCCATCGACGAGTTGCGCACCCTGGTGACGACGATCAACGAAACCTCCGAGCAGGTGTCGTCGTCGGCGCAGGAAACGCAGACCACTGCGCGCCACCTGGCCGAATCCGCGCAGCACCAGGCGCAGCGGATCAGCACGGCGACCACCGCGATCAACCAGATCGCGAGCCTGATGGACAGCGTGTCCAAGGACTCCGCCGAATCGGCCGACGTGGCCGAGCGCTCGGTGAAAATCGCCTCACGCGGCGCCGAAGTGGTGCGCGAAACGATCTCCGGCATGGACTCGATCCGTGATCAGATCCAGGAGACGTCCAAGCGAATCAAGCGCCTGGGTGAGTCCTCGCAGGAAATCGGCTCCATCGTGGAACTGATCAACGACATTGCCGAGCAGACCAACATCCTCGCCTTGAACGCCGCGATCCAGGCGGCCTCGGCAGGTGAAGCGGGCCGCGGCTTCGCGGTCGTGGCGGACGAAGTGCAGCGCCTCGCGGAACGCTCCGCGAGCGCGACGAAGCGAATCGAAACGCTGGTGCAGACGATTCAGTCCGATACCAACGAAGCGGTGAACTCGATGGAACAGACCACCGCCGAAGTGGTGGCCGGCGCCCGACTCGCGGAAGACGCGGGCAGCGCGCTGGGTGACATCGAGCGCGTGTCGCACGATTTGTCGGCGCTGATTCAAAACATCTCCACGCAGGCACGCCAGCAGTCCACCGCGGCGACCGATATTTCAGTGTCGATGAATGCGATCCAGGAAATCACCTCGCAGACCTCGCAGGGCGCGAGCCAGACGGCCGACTCGATCGGTTACCTGGCCCAGCTGGCGAGTGACCTGCGTCGTTCGGTGGCTCACTTCAAGCTGCCGGGTTGAGTTGTTGGCTGATAACGATTTTCACAGGGGGCAACCTCGTCGGTTGCGTGACAAACCGTTACGTGGCCGCTGAGAGGGGCGCATGAGACTTCAAGACCACATCGATTTCACCACCCTGCAGTGGGTCAAGCCCGAGCTGGACGAGACGCTCGCGCTCGCCCGCGAGGCGTTGGAGTCCTACGTCGACAACCCGGGCAACCGGGGCGCCATGCGCTCCTGCGCGGACAGCCTGCACCAGGTGCAAGGCACCCTGCGCATGGTCGAGCTGT
This sequence comes from Dyella solisilvae, assembly GCF_003351225.1. Lineage (GTDB taxonomy): Bacteria > Pseudomonadota > Gammaproteobacteria > Xanthomonadales > Rhodanobacteraceae > Dyella > Dyella solisilvae. Next base: position 1,198,697 of record NZ_QQSY01000001.1, on the reverse strand, counting down.
ACGGCGCCGCCATGGTCACCGAGGAGATGGAAACGCTCGCCATCTCGCTGCTCGAAGACCACGTGGCCGATCGCGAGGAAGCCTATGCCGCGCTGATGCGCGGCCTGATGCAGCTGCCCGATTACCTCGAGCGCCTGTCCGGCGGTCATCGCGACGTGCCGGTAGTGCTGTTGCCGCTGCTCAACGACCTGCGCTCCAGCCGTGGCCAGCAAGCGCTGCATGAATCGGCGCTGTTCACGCCGAACCTGGAAGTCGTGCTGCCGCAGCAGGCGCCGCATGCGCCCCAGACCATCTCGGTGGAGCGCCAGCGCAACGAGATCAGCAGCCTGCGCCTGCGCTTCCAGCAGCAGTTGCTCGGCTGGTTCCGTGGCCAGGGCAGCGACCAGCAGCTGGGCGGCATGATCCAGACGCTGGATGACATCACCGCGCGCTGCCAGAGCGTGCCCGGTCGCCGCCTGTGGTGGATCGCCGCCGGCGTGCTCGAGGGCGTGCAGCATGGCGCGCTGAAGGACCAGGCGGCCGAAGTGCGCCAGTTGATCGGCAAGGTCGACCGCAGCATCCGCCAGCTGATCGAACACGGTGAAACCAGCTTGCGCGGCGGTGACGCCGACGAGCTCGCGCGCAAGCTGCTTTATGTGGTGGGACAGGCCCGTCAGGGCAGCCCGCGCATGGAGTTGCTGCGGCACACCTATGCACTCGACGCGTTGCTGCCCGAGGCGAGCGAGGTGGAGCACGCACGTGGCTCCATGGCCGGCCACAACCGCGCGCTGCTCGATTCGGTCGCCAAGGCGCTGAAGGACGACCTGCTACGGGTGAAGGAAGCGCTCGACCTGTTCCTGCGCCAGACCGAAGCGGACCCGGCGCAACTGGCCGGTCAGACCGAAGTGCTCGATCGCGTGGGCGACACGTTGGGCATGCTCGCCCTCGGCGTGCCGCGCCGCGTGGTCAACGAACAGCGCCGCGTGCTGGACGAAATCGCCAATCGCGTGCGCGCACCGGACGAAGAGCTGCTGCTCGACGTCGCCGGCGCCCTGCTGTACGTCGAAGCCTCGCTGGACGATCACATCGACAGCCTCGGCGCCGACGAGGAAATCAGCAACGAAAACACCACCACGATGCTGCCGCGCAGCGAGGCGCGCCACATCCTCGCCACGCTCATGCACGAGGCGACGGCCAACACCGGCAAGGTGAAGGAAGCCATCGTCGCGTACGTGGAATCGGGCTGGCAGCCGCAGCAGCTGGCCGATGTCAGTGCGCTGATGGACGAAGTCGCCGGCGCCATGCGCATGCTTTCAGCGCCGCGCCCCGCCGAGCTGGCCGAAGGCATCGGCCGCTTCGTGGGCAACGAGTTGCTGGCGGACCGTCGCGTGCCGGGCAGCTCGCAGATGGATCACCTCGCCGACGCGCTGGCGGCGCTGGAGTACTACCTCGAGGCCGCGCGCGAACATCGCGGCGGGCTGGAGCACATCCTCGACGTGGCCGAGCATAGCCTCAGCACGCTGGGTTACTGGCCGCCGCCGGCCGCGCGCGTGGTCGAGGTGGACGAGCTGGACGAGGCGCCCGAACACATCGTCAAGGCCACCGACGCCGCGCTGGCCGCGGCGCTGGCCAACCAGCCTGAGCTCACCGAGAGCGTCAGCCTGGCCCCGGGCGACGACCTTTCCGGCCTGTTCATTGGCGCCAGCGAGACGCCCCAGCCCGAGCCGCACGAGATCACGGGTCTGCGACTTGCCGACACCGAGCATCTGCATCCCCAGGAGCCTGTGCAGGGCGACGGTGGCGACTGGATCGAGATCGAGGAAGAGGTGTTCGAGGAGGTCCCGGTGGCCGGCGCCGCCGTGGATGCCGGCTTCCAGGGCAGCACCGCGGGCATCGATGACGATATCCGCGAGATCTTCCTGGAGGAAATGCAGGAAGAGATCGACAACCTTCACGCGGCCCGTCAGGCGTGGCTGGCCGATCCGCTGCAACTCGAAGGGCTCACGCCGATCCGTCGTTCTTTCCACACCTTGAAGGGATCGGGCCGCCTGGTCGGCGCCACCCTGCTGGGCGAGTTTGCCTGGAAGGTGGAGAACATGCTCAATCGCGTGCTGGATCAGTCGATCCCGCCGCACGAGGGCGTGCAGGCGCTGGTCAGCGCCGCGATCGACGCCCTGCCTCAGCTGCGCACCGCCCTGACGGGTAGCGGCGTGGTGACGGCGCCGATCGCCGCCATCATGGACACCGCAGAACGGCTGGGCGCTGGCCAGGAAGGCGCGCGCATCGCCGATCTGGCGACGACCGCCACTGAGACAGTGCGCCGCGTCGTGCGTCGACGCGTGCCGCGCGTCAATGCCGATGCCGACGCCATCCCGGCCGCCAGCCTGGCGGGCGTGGAAGCCGCACCGCAGCCAGAGGTTGCGCCGGTCGTTGAGGCCATCTCCGCGCCGGTCATGCCGCCGATCGATCCGGTGTTGCTGGAGATCCTGCGCAGCGAAGTCGCGCAGTACCTGGCGAGTATCCGCACCGCGATCAACCGCGTCGACGGCGAACTGCGCGTCGACGACAGCCTGCTGCGCGCCGTGCATACGCTCCATGGCGCCATCGCCATGGTCGACATTCCGCTGCTGACCCAGCTGCTGTCGCCGCTGGAGAGCCTGCTCAAGCGCCTGCGCGCCGCCGGCCTGCCATTGTCGGCCGAAGGCGTGTTCCTGCTTGGCCGCAGCGCCGACGCCGTCGACTTCGTGATGGCGCAGTTCGATGCGCCGTCGCCGCAGTTGCCGGACATCGACAGCCTGATTCATCGCCTCGCCGAACTGCGCGACAGCCAGCCCGAGCCGCAGGTGGCCCATGTGCTGTTCGAGCCGCATGCGGATGAGATCCACGAAGCTACCGAGGCATCGCACGAGGCGGAGCACGACGACACGCTGGCCGCGTCGCTCGACGCCGCCCTGGTCGACGCTTCCGGTCACGCCGAGCAAGCTGGCGCAGTGGCCGCCTCGGCCAGCGATGCGCAGGTCGATCGCTATGCCGACGAGCTGTTGGCCGCGTTGGGCGAGTTTGACCTCGACGCCCACCTGCCGTCGGGCGAGCAGTTGCATGTCGCGGAGGCCCACGCGGCCGAGCCGGCTGCCACCAGCGCCGAAGACGACGAGTTCGCCGCGGTCTATGCCGAGCTGCTGAACGAGGCCGAGTCGCTCGAGCCCGCGGTGGAGCATGTGTCCTTCGACGACGTGCCGGCGACCGAGCTGACGCTCGATGACGAGGCGTTGCTCGAGGCCAGCTTCGACGACATCCCGGCTGGCGAGATCGCTCACGAGGCGCCGGTTGCCGAGCTGCTGGAGGAGCCGGTCGACGCCGTGCCTGCCAGCCACGAAGCCGCCGAAACCCACACGGCCGCGATCGTCGAGGAACCGGCTCCCGCCGAGGAAGTTGCCGCCGAAGCTGCGACGGCGCCGCAACAGGCTGCCGTGGTGGAGCCGCCGGCCCGCGTCGCTGCACATCATGAAGAGGCCGGCGGCGACAACCTGCTGCTGCCTTCCCAGATCGACCCGGACCTGCTGGAGATTTTCGTCGAGGAAGCCCGCGAGCTGCTCGACCACTCCGACAGCGTGCTGGCCGAGTGGCGCGCCGAACCCTCGACGATCGAACACGTCGCCGAGCTGCAGCGCGACCTGCACACCCTCAAGGGCGGCGCGCGCATTGCCGGCATGACCCCGGTGGGCGATCTGACCCACGCGATCGAAACGGCGCTGGAACGTCCGCTGCACGCCGAATCGGACCACATCGGCGATCTCATCGCCGCGCTCGAGGCCGGCTTCGACACGCTGCATGGCCTGGTCCAGCGCGTGTCGCAGGGCCATGCCGTCGCCTATCCGCAGGCGATGATCGACCGCTTCACGGCGATGGCCAGCGACGAAGAAGCCGCCGCCTCGGGCGACGCCTCTGCGCCGGCGTCGGCGAAGGTGCTGCCGTTCCCGGAACGCGCGAACCTGCCGGAGCTGCTGCCCGAGGAACGCGACGAAGCCCCGAGTTCGCCGCAGGAACAGATCCGCGTCCGCGCCGAACTGCTCGACACGCTGGTGAACCATGCCGGCGAGGTGGCGATCTACCGCTCGCGCCTGGAACAGCAGGTGGCCGGCTACCGCTTCAACCTGGTCGAGCTTGACCAGACCGTGCAGCGTCTGCGCAGCCAGCTGCGCATGATGGAAATCGAAACCGAAGCGCAGATCATCGCGCGCTTCCAGCGCGAGCATCGCGAAGCGGGCATCTCGGTGTTCGACCCGCTCGAGCTCGACCGCTTCTCGCAGCTGCAGCAGTACTCGCGTGCGCTGGCCGAGTCGGTGTCCGACTTGGTGTCCATCCAGGGCATGCTCGATGAACTCACCCGTCAGGCGGAAACGCTGCTGATCCAGCAGTCGCGCGTGAGTTCGGAGCTGCAGGAAGGTCTGCTGCGCACCCGCATGTTGCCGTTCGACACCATGGTGCCGAACCTGCGCCGTACCCTGCGCCAGGCCGCGCAGGAAGAAGGCAAGGGGGCCCAGTTGTATGTGGAAGGCGCCCACGGCGAAATGGACCGCAACCTGCTCGACCGCATCAAGGCGCCCTTCGAGCACATGCTGCGCAACGCCGTGGCCCATGGCATCGAATCGCCGGCCGAGCGTCGCAAGGCCGGCAAGCCGGAAGAGGGCGCGGTGCGCATCCGCGTGGCCCGCGAGGCCACCGAGGTGGTCGTGCGCGTGACTGACGACGGCCGTGGCCTGAACCGTGAGGCGATCCGCAAGCGCGGCGTCGAGCGCGGCCTGATCCGTTCCGATGCCCGTCTCAGTGACGATCAGGTGTTGGCGCTGATCACCCAGCCGGGCTTCTCCACCGCCAGTACGGTGACCCAGCTCGCCGGTCGCGGCGTGGGCATGGACGTGGTGGCGAACGAGATCAAGCAGCTCGGCGGCGCCCTGTCGATCGAATCGAAGGATGGCGCGGGCACGACGTTCGTGTTGCGCCTGCCGTTCACCCTCGCCGTGACCCAGGCCATCCTGGTGCGCATCGGCGAGTCCACCTTCGCCATCCCGATGACCTCGGTGCAAGGCGTGGCCCGCATCAGTCCGGCGGAACTGGCCGAACGCATGGCGGACCCGGAGCCGGGCTTCCCGTACGGCGGCGAGGAGTACAGCATCCACGATCTTTCCGAGCTGCTCGGTACCGTGGCCAGCCACGCCGGCGACGAGGAGCAGTTGCCGCTGCTGCTGACGCGTGCGGGCGACCTTCGCGCAGCGATCCGCATCGACGCGGTGATCGGCTCGCGCGAGATCGTGGTCAAGTCGGTGGGCCCGCAGATCAGCTCGGTGCCGGGCATCCTCGGCGCCACGATCATGGGCGACGGTTCGGTGCTGATCATTCTCGATCTCGCTCCGCTGGTTCGCCATGGCATCGCGCGGCGCCTGCAACGTCTGGACGAAGGCCTCAGCGCGGCGCCGACACCGGTGGCGGAAGAGCCGCGCGTGCGTCCGCTGGTGATGGTGGTCGACGACTCCATCACCATGCGCAAGGTCACCAGCCGCGTGCTGGAACGCCACGAGTACGAAGTGACGACGGCCAAGGACGGTGTCGACGCCATCGAGAAACTGCACGAGCGCGTGCCGGACCTGATGCTGCTCGACATCGAGATGCCGCGCATGGACGGCTACGAGTTGGCCACGCACATGAAGGCCGACCCGCGCCTGCGCGAGGTGCCGATCATCATGATCACCTCGCGCACCGGCGACAAACACCGTCAGCGTGCTTTCGACATCGGCGTGGATCGCTACCTCGGCAAGCCGTACCAGGAGGCCGAATTGCTCGTGCAGATCAACGAAGTGCTCGAACAGCGCGCCATGGAGTCGCTCAATGGCTGAGTCGGCGATCGCGGTAGCGCTGCTGTTCGACGACATTGAGCTGGGTGGGCAGCTGCGCGCGGCGCTCGACGAGCGTGGCGCGCGGATCGTGCACGAGGGAGCGTTGTCCACGCTGAGCAGGGCGCTGCTCGAGCGCACCGGCGCCGAAGTGCTGGTGGTGAATCTCGACGAGGAGGCGGACGACGAGCTCGACCGCCTGTATGAAGTGATCGATGGCGACCGGCCGCGCGTGGTGTTCAATGACGCACAGGCCAGCCGCCGCCTGGACGGTTGGGATCGCGCGCGCTGGGCGCGCCACCTGGCCGTGAAGGTGATGGCGCAGGGCGATCTTGATCCCCCGCGTCCACAACATGCGCCGGTCGTGGCGCAGGCGCCCGAAGTGGCGTTGGCCGAGGTCGCGCCGGCAGCCAGGGAACCGGTTGCCGTCGAGGCCGAGAGCTATGCATTCGACGTGCCGGCCGACCTGGCGCTGGACGACATGGGTCACCAGCCAGCGTTGGTCGAGGAAGCCGAGGTGGAAGCGGAGTCCGAGTCGCTTGCCGCGGAGCTCGAAGCGCTGCTGGCGGCCGACGAGCCGGTGTCCGCGCATGACGACTTCGGCGACGGTCTGAAATTCGGCGCAGACGATGATTTGCCGCCGCTGCACGATGGATCGTTCGGGCTGGACTCCCTGCCTACGCAGGGTCCCGCGCCGGTGCCTGAGGTGTCAGCGGAGCCCGCCGTACGGCCGATGCCGTCGTTTCAGCTCGACCACTTGGCGTTGGCGCCGATCGACGACTCGTTCATGCCTGCCACCACGGCGGCGAGTGCGCCTGGCGCGGAGCCGTCCTCTCTGTTCAACAAGGCGTCGAGCTGGTCGCTGGTCGACGCGGACGACGCGCCCGCCACGTCATCGAAGCCCGTCGAATCGAAGGCGGCCGACTTCGGCATCGAGAAGCTCAGCGCCGCGGATTTTCTCGCCCCGGAAGGCGGCGAAGAGGCCGAGTCGTTCCTGCAGCCGGGCATGACCCTCGAGCTGGTGTCGATCGAAGAGGCCATCGCGCCCTCCGCGACCTACGAAGGCGGTCACGAGATGATGCTCGACGCGCTGGACTCGGCGATTGGCCGGGTGCTGGTGCTGGGCGCCGCGGCCGACAGCGCCGAGGCGGTGTGTACGTTCCTGTCGCGGTTGCCCGCGAGCCTGCGCATGACCGTGGTGCACGTCCAGCATCTGGAAGGCAAATCCGCCGAGGTGGTGGCCGAGCAGTTGGCCCGCTACAGCGAAATGCCGGTACGGGTGGCTGCGCACGGCGCCCGTGCGCGCACCGGCGAGGTGCTGGTGGTGCCCGAGGGGCAGCAGGTGCGCCTGTATCGCGATGGCCGGGTCGAACTGCAATCCCTGGCGGGCCTGGATCTGCAGAGCTCGCCGATCGACGCCAGCTTCACCATGGCCGCCAACGTGTTTGGCCGCAATGCCCAGGCGATCGTGTTCGCGGGACACGCGAATGACGCCCTGGGTGGCTGCCAGGCCATCCATGACCGCGGCGGCCAGGTGTGGGTCGAGGCATCGAGCGAGGGTCACTTCGCCGATATGGTGAACGGCATCGAGGCCGAACGCCTGAATAGTTATGCAGGCACGCCCCCGGAACTGGCGGCGCGTCTGGTCGAGGAGATGTTGATGGAGGGCCGGCGATGAGCGAACTTCCGCTACCACGTGAAATCCGCTGTGTGCTGGTGCCGGTCGGCAACCTGCGCCTGCTCCTGCCCAACGCCACCGTTGCCGAAGTGATCACCCTGCCCACGCCGGAGCCGGTGGAGAACGCGCCATCGTGGCTGCTCGGGCGCATCGCCTGGCGTGGCTGGCGGGTGCCCTTGCTGTCGTTCAGCGCGCTGGCTGGTGGCAACGACGGCGACAGCGAGCAGGCCGTGCGCGTGGCCGTGCTGAAAGCGCTGGGCGGTCATGCCGAACTGCCGTTCGTGGCGGTGATCACGCAAGGCTTTCCGCGCCTGACCACGCTCAATGCCGAGCTGATCATCCCCACCCACGACGGAGCGCCGCTGCCGCCGGGCGTTCGCGCCCAGGTGCTGGTGCGCGACGACGTGGCGGTGATCCCGGATCTGGAAGGCATCGAGGCCGAGCTGATCGAGTTGCTCGATCTGGCGAGCTGAACCGGCATCGTCCCCCGTAGTTGCGTGCCTGGCGCGCAACTGCCGTTCGGGACCGTCAAGGCATCAACGGCGCCTTGCGCCACAGGTGCGCATCCCCAAGCGTGCGTGTCACGCGCTCACACGTCGCCGTGCAAGGCCTGCAGAGCAGCGAGCGCAGCCAGCCCCGCCGTTTCGGTGCGCAGGATGCGCGGCCCCAGCGTGAGTCCGGCAAAGCCCGCCTCGGTGAGCGCGGCGACGTCGCGGACGCCGAGACCGCCCTCCGGACCCACCACCAGCAAACCGCCCGCCGGGGTGAAACGCAGCGCGTTGGCGCGTTGCGTGCCCTCGGGCAGCAAGGCCAGGCGCAGCGCGCCGTCATCGGCCAGTCCCCGCAGCCAGGCTTCCAGCGGTACGGCCGCGACAATCTCGGGCACGCATGCGCGGCCGCTCTGTTCGCACGCGCTGGCGGCCACCGCGCGCCAATGTGCCAGGCGCTTTTCCGCGCGGGCGGGATCGAGCTTGACCTCGGAGCGCTCGGTGAGCAGCGGAACGATGCGCGCCACGCCCAACTCGGTGGCCTTCTGCACGATCAGGTCCATCTTCTCGCCGCGCGCCACGCCCTGCGCCAGGGTGAGTGGCAGCGGTGACTCGTTGTCCAGCGCCTGCGAGGCCTGGATCTGCACCGTCACTTCGCGCTTGCCCACGGCCTGGATGAGGGCCGAATAGTCGCGGCCATCGCCGTTGAACAGGGTGATCGGATCGCCCGCAACCAGCCGCAGCACCCGCGCCACGTGCTCGCCTGCCTGCGACGGCAGGGCCAGCTCGAGGCCCACGGCGAGCGGCTGGTCCACGTGTATGCGGATGGTGCGCATGGTGCGTTCTATGACGACGAAGAGAGCAAGCATAGCGGACCGGCAACCCACCGTCTCATGCGCGCCGCGAGGCGAAATCTGAACGCGTGTGTGACGGCGAAGACGATGCATTGCCTGCCAGCCGGCGCAGGCGCAGCATGGTGGATGCCTCACACTCGTCCCCAGAGGTGGAATATGAACAAGCTCAGTCGCATCTCCGTTCTGGCCCTGCTGGCGGGCCTGGGCGCCGGTTCCATGGCGATGGCGCAGACCGCCACCCCGCCAGCCAATGCCGACAGCCAGTCGATGCATGCACTGCCCGACGGGCAGGTGAGCAATGTCGCGCCGGCCCAGCAGCACAGGCCGGTACCGGCGCCGGGCGACCGCAACTGCCTGCAGAGCACCGGCAGCCTGATTCCGGCCAAGCCAGGCCATTGCCTGACGGCGCCGGGACGCAGCTACAGCCGCCAGGACATCCTCAATACCGGGCGCATCGACACCGCACAAGCGTTGCGGGATCTTGATCCCAGCATCAGCACCGGCGGTCACTGACGCCGGTCAGTCGGACACGGCCAGTGCGATGCCTGACACCGCGGTATCGACCAGATGGTCGATGTCCTGCGGCGTGACCACGTAGGGCGGCATGAAATAGATCACGTCGCCCAGCGGGCGGAGCACTGCGCCGTGTCGCAAGCCGTGGAGGTAGACGCGCAGCCCGCGCCGATCGGCGGCGGGGAACGGCCGCCGGCTAGCCTTGTCCGCCACCAGCTCAACCGCTGCGATCATCCCGGTCTGGCGCACATCGGCGACATGCGGGTGGTCGCGCAGCGGGGCGAGCCGCCTGGACAGGTGTTCCGCCAGCTGGCGGTTGCGGGCGAGTACCGGTTCATCGCGGAAGATCCCCAGCGTTTCCAGCGCCACGCGGCAGGCCAGCGGGTTGCCGGTATAACTGTGTGAATGCAGGAAAGCCTTGCCGGCGCTGTATTCGGCGTAGAACGCCTCGTAGACGGCAGTGTTCGTCAGCACCGCCGACAGCGGCAGGAAGCCGCCGGTGAGGCCCTTCGACAAGCACATGAAGTCGGGCGACACCTGCGCCTGCTCGCAGGCAAACAGAGTGCCGGTGCGGCCAAAGCCCACCGCGATCTCATCGGCGATGAAATGCACCTGGAACTCGTCGCACAACCTGCGCAGCCCGGCGAGGTAGTCGGGGTGGTACATGCGCATGCCGCCGGCACATTGCACCAGCGGCTCCACGATCACCGCGCAGACTTCGTGGGCATGGCGCTCCAGCAAGGCCCGCAACTCACCGAGGCGGCGTTGCGCGACCTGCGGAGCGCTCTCGCCCGGCTCGGCCTCGTAGGCATCGGGCGAGGGCGCCAGGATCGGCGTGAGCAGCAGCGGGGCATAGGTCTTGCGGTACAGCGCCACGTCGCTGACCGACAGCGCGCCCAGCGTCTCACCGTGGTAGCTGCCGGTGAGGGCGATGAAGCGCGTCTTCTCCCCGTGGCCCTGGTTGAGCCAGTAGTGGAAGCTCATCTTAAGTGCGACTTCGATCGCCGCCGAGCCATTGTCCGCATAGAACACGCGATCCAGCCCGGGAGGCGTCACGCGCACCAGCTCCTCGGCGAGCGCCACCGCGGGCTCGTGGGTAAAGCCGGCGAAGATCACGTGTTCCAGCGTGCGCGCCTGCTCGGCCAGGGAGGCGGCCAGGCGTGGATTGGCGTGGCCGAACAGGTTGGTCCACCACGAACTGATGCCGTCCAGGTAGCGACGTCCGTCGACGCCGACCAGCCAGGCGCCGTCGCCGCGGGCGATCGGCACCATCGGAATCGTCTCGTGGTCGTGCATCTGCGTGCAGGGATGCCACAGATGGCCCAGGTCGCGACGCACCAGCGCGTCGGCAGCGGTTAGGGTGTTCATCCGGCTATGATCGGCGTTTGGAGCATTTGCGCTCAAGTCTTGCACCTGCGCTGGGAGTCGGTTTGAAGCACAGCCGTACTGCACTGGTCGGCCTGTTGGCCCTGTTGTCGCTTGCCGCCGTGCTGGTGTGGTTCATGCCGGCGCGCTGGGCGATGCCGTGGCTGGGGCCGCGACTTGGCGGCCTGCGCCTGGAGCAGGTGAGCGGCCTGCTATGGGAAGGGGCTGCTGGCCGTGTGCTGTCGGCACGTGGCGAGGATCTGGGCCGCCTGACCTGGCAGTTGTCGCGACGCGCCTTGCTGGGTGACAACCAGTTGCAGTTGCGACTGCAAGGTGAGCGCGCCGATTTCGCGGGCCGCATGGCCGGCAAGGCTGTCGCCGACGCCCACTGGACGGACGTCCAAATGCGCATCGATCTGGAGTTGCTTGGCAACAGCCTGGCGCTGCCGTTGGGGCAGCCGCGCGGCGTGGTCGAGCTTGCCGCCAGGGACATCCAGTTGCACGGTGGCTGGCCAGAGGCGATGGATGCGCAACTGCACTGGCAGGCCGCCATGCTGCAAACGCCACGTCATGGCGAGTTGCCGCTGGGCGGCCTGCAGATGACGCTGCAAGCCGCCAACGGCGTGATCGAAGGCCACCTGCAGGACGAGGGCGATGGCCCGCTGCGCATCGACGGCCAATTGCAACTGAGCCCGCTGGCGCGACGCTTCACTGCCGAAGCCGCCGTGCGGCAGGCGAATTCACCCTTGCAGCACTGGTTGTCCGGGCTTGGCGCCACGGATGCCCAGGGCATCACTCATATCAACTACACCGGTGGCCTCGCGGCCGCCATGTCCGGGGGGACACGATGAGCCAACTAGACCTGCCACACGCCCTTCAAGCCGCGCGCGACGCGGCGCAAGCGGCGGCCGAGGTCCTGCGCCACTACTGGCGCCGCGGTGTGGAGGTCGAGCTGAAGAGCGACGACACGCCGGTGACTGTCGCCGACCGCGAGGCCGAGCTGGCCATCCGCGAGATCCTGCAGCGGGCACTGCCTCAGGCATCCATCTACGGCGAGGAATTCGGCCGCGACGACCAGGAGCACGAACTGCTGTGGATGGTGGATCCGCTCGACGGCACCAAGAGCTTCGTGCGGCGCACACCGTTCTTCTCGACTCAGATCGCCCTGATGCATCGCGGTGAACTGGTGCTCGGCGTGTCGAGCGCACCGATCTATGGCGAAACCATGTGGGCCAGCGCGGGTGGTGGCGCATGGTTCGAGGGCGATCGCGTGCACGTGGCGGATACCCGCGAGCTGGCCAAGGCCTCGTTGTCGGCGGGCAACATCAAGTCGTTGACCGCCGACGCCCGTTGGGCTGCGTGGGGCGAGCTGATTCGCGACACCAACCGCATCCGCGGCTACGGCGATTTCTGCCACTACCACCTGCTGGCGCGCGGCGGCCTGGACCTGGTGCTGGAGTCGGACGTGAACATCCTCGACATTGCCGCGCTGGCGGTGATCGTGCGCGAGGCCGGTGGCGTGTTCACCGACCTGGATGGCCAGCCGCTTACCCTCGATACGTGCAGCGTGCTTGCGGGCACGCCAGCCGTGCACGCCACCGTGCTTGGGCGGCTCCATGCAGCCTTGAAGGGATAGAATGCCCCGATGCGCAAGCCTCCGATCATCCATGCCACCCGCGACGTGCACGACAGCAGCTTCCTGCGCGTCGAACAGCTCGACCTCGAGTTCTCCAACGGCGAGCGACGCACCTACGAGCGACTGAAGGGCAGCGGCCTTGGTGCGGTGATCATCGTGCCCATGCTCGACGATGAAACCGTGCTGCTGGTGCGCGAATACGGCGCCGGCGTCGGCCGCTATGAGCTGAGCCTGCCGAAGGGACGGCTGGATCGTGACGAGACTGCAGAACAAGGCGCCGACCGCGAGCTCAAGGAAGAAATCGGATATGGCGCGCGCCGGTTGAAGATCCTGCACAACCTGTCGCTGTCGCCGTCGTACATGACGCACATGGCCCACGTGGTGCTCGCGCAGGATTTGTATCCCGAGCGCCTGGAAGGCGATGAGCCGGAGGAACTGGAAGTGGTGCCATGGAAGCTCGATGAGTTGCATACCCTGATCGGGCGCGACGACGTGACCGAGGGACGCTCCATCGCCGCGCTGTTCATGGCGCGCGAATACCTCGCCGGCCGGTTCTCGCCGACATGAGCCAGGCATCGTTCTCCACTCAGTTGCAGCAAATCTGCGCCATTGCCCGCGAGGCGGGCGAGGCCATCCTCGTCGTCTACGGCGAGGAATTCGAAGTGCAGCGCAAGGAAGACCAGTCGCCGGTGACAGCAGCCGACCTGGCCGCGCAGCGGGTGATCGCCGCGGGACTGGCGCAACTTGACGCTGGCGTGCCGCTGGTGTCGGAAGAGGCCCGCGCCGCGCCATGGCTGCAACGCCGCGAATGGCGCCGCTACTGGCTGGTCGATCCGCTCGATGGCACGCGCGAATTCGTCAAGCGCAACGGCGAGTTCACCGTGAACATCGCCCTGATCGAGGATCACCAGCCCATTCTCGGCGTCGTGCTCGCCCCGGTGACCGGTGAAATCTACGCGGCCGCGCGCGGCGAAGGCGCCTGGATGCAGTCGCAGGAGCATGCTCCGTGGCGCCGCATCGGCACGCGCGCCATCGCCGAACCGGCGGCGGTGGCCGGCAGCCGCTCGCATGGCGGCGCGGGCACGGCCTTGCTGCGGCAGCTGATCGGCGAAGACTACGAGTCGATGCCGCTCGGCTCCTCGCTCAAGTTCTGCCTGCTGGCGCGTGGCGCTGCGGACGTCTATTTGCGCCGTGGCGCCACCAGCGAGTGGGATACTGCAGCGGCCCAGTGCGTGCTGGAGGAAGCTGGCGGCGCAGTGCTGGATCTCTCAGGCGAGTCCCTGCGCTACAACCGCGGCGAATCGCTGATCAATCCTGAATTCTTCGCGGTGGGCGATATCTCGATCGACTGGAAGGCGCGCCTGCTCGCTGCCGACCTGGATGCCTCATGAGCACCACCACGCGCCATAGCCTCGACGATCTGCTGGCGATCATGGCGCGACTGCGCGATCCACAGGACGGCTGTCCGTGGGATGTGAAGCAGGACTTCGACTCGATCGCTCCCTATACGATCGAGGAGGCTTACGAAGTGGCCGACGCCATCGATCGCAAGGACTGGCATGACCTGCGCGACGAACTGGGCGACCTGCTGTTGCAGGTGGTGTTCCACGCGCAGATGGCGAAAGAGGCCGGGCTGTTTGATTTCGCCGACGTGGCGCATGCGATCAGCGACAAGATGGTGCGCCGTCACCCGCACGTGTTCGGCGACGAGAGCTATGACGATCTCGACGCGCAGAAGCAGGCCTGGGAAGACATCAAGTCGGCCGAGCGCGCGGCCAAGGGTGAACAGCACGATGACAGCGCGCTGGCCGGCGTGTCGCGTGGACTGCCCGAATGGAAGCGTGCGCTGAAGTTGCAGGAGCGCGCGGCTCGCGTGGGCTTCGACTGGCCTGACGAGCAGCCGGTGCTGGACAAGCTGCTGGAGGAGGTGGACGAGGTGCGCGCCGAGTTCGCCCACGGGCGCGATCCGGAGCGACTGCAGGACGAGATCGGTGACGCGCTGTTCGTGCTGGTCAACCTGGCGCGGCATGCCGATGTCGATTTCTCGAAGGCCTTGCGTCACGCCAATGCCAAGTTCGAGCGTCGCTTCCGTCGCATGGAGCAGATCGCGAGCGATGAGGGCCAGCCCCTGGCGGAACGCGGCCTGGCGGCGCAAGAAGCGCTATGGCAGTTGGCCAAGCGCGGCGACGACCCGCTGCGCTGATAAAAAAGAGGCACGGGGTCTGGGGTTCCCGTGCCTCAGGCTGAGCGCCGCCGGTTGTGGCGGCGCCCTTCAGGTTTTTATTGTTATGGCTGCGGCGCCGGCGCGGGCTTGCCCGCCGGGGCGCGGCGCTGCTCCCACTCCTTGCGCATCTTGTCCATGTCGGCGCGGCGCTTGGCTTCATTGGCGAGGTTTTCGTCCAGGCTCTTGCGCAGCGTGGCGATCGCCTGGTCGGTGTTGGCCGGCGCAGCCTGCGCATGGGCCAGGTGGTGATAGACGTAGGTGCGCACCTGCGGATCCTGCGTCTTGGACAGCACCTCGTTGTAGAGCGCCGGCAGTTCCTTGGCGCGGCCACTGGTGATGTACAGGTGCTCGAGTTCCTTCAGGTCGGAGATCACCGGCGAGCGCGGGCCACCAAAGCCGGGGCCACCGAAGCCCGGACGTCCAAACCCGGGGCCGCCGCGGGAGCCGGGACCCATGCGGCCCATCGGACCATCAAAGAAGCCCATGTCGTCGTCCAGATCCGCGCGGGGCGGCACCTTGCTGGCCGGGGAGGCCTTCGGTGCAGGCGCCGACGGCGCAGGCGTGGCGCTCTGTGCGAGCGCGAAGGTGGCCGAGCCGGCGAACAGCAGGCCGAGCGTGGTGGCGAGCAGGGTCTTGCGTTGCATGGTGATGCGTCTCCACGATGGTCGTGTTGGCAAAAACGTGGATTGCCTTGCGCGGTTGACCGCGGCGGGTGTCGCCAACGTGGGCTTTCAACCTTTTGGCCGTGTGAAACATCACAGCCGGTGTCAATCAAAGCGAGGAGTACCCCATGCGCCGTCTTGTGCTTGCCACCCTTTTGTTCGTCCCGTTGGGCGCCTACGCCAGCGACTGCAAGTTCGAGGCGCCGCGCAACCTCACCCTGGACCTCGCGGGGGTGCGCGTCGTGCAGGTGGACATGCACAGCCACGAGCTGCACCTCAGTGGCAGCCCGGGGGCCAAGGTCGGCACACTGACCGGGCACGCTTGTGCTTCCGACCAGAAGGCGCTCGACGCCCTGGTGGTGACGCAGCGCCGAGAAGGCGACCGACTGATCGTCGAAACCGGCGAGCACAACCAGCTGACCATCGGATTCATGGGACACCGCTATTACGAGTCGAGCCTGCAGATCAACCTGCAGTTGCCGCCGGAAGTGCCGGTAGAGCTCAACGTCGGTTCCGGCGACGCCTGGGTGACCGGGCTGAACACGTTGCAGGCGCAGATCGGTTCGGGCGACGTGCACGTCAGCAAGATCAGCGGACCGTTCACCCTGAGCATGGGGTCGGGCGACCTGGACGCACGCGATGTGGGCAGCCTCAGCATCGGCTCGATGGGATCGGGCGACATCAAGGTGGAAGGCGTCGCCAAGGATGCCCACGTGGGCAGCATCGGTTCGGGCGACGTGTCGATTTCGTCGGTGGGCGGCAGCGTGCGCGTGGATACGCTGGGCTCCGGTGATCTGCGCGTGCGCAATGTGCGTGGCGACTTCACCGTCGGCGCCAAGGGCAGCGGTGACATCAGCCACTCGGGCGTGCAGGGCAAGGTCAGCGTGCCGCGCGATCGCGGCGACGACTAGCGATCAGCTTCAGCCAAGCCAGCGCCACGCGAGGTAAACCAGTGGCGCGCATACCAGCAGGAACGGTATCGATACCCGGTGCAGTTGGCGCAGGCCGTGCGGCTGGCCAGCCAGCCGCAGCGCGATCAGGTTGGCCAGCGAACCGATCGCCACGCCGAAGCCGCCGACATTCACCGCCACCGCCAGGCCCATCGCGTCGGGCGCGTGGCGCAGCAGCAGCACGGTGGCCGGCACGTTGCTGATCAGCTGGGACGTAACGATGCCGCTGGCGTAAAGAACCAGCGGCCGCTCCAGCGCGAGGCCATCCAGCGCGCGCTGCACCATGCCCAGTTCCGCGAAGTGGCCCAGCCCGAGAAAGATCGCGGCGAACGTCGCCAGCAGCAGCCAGTCCACGCGCGCCAGCGTGCTGCGCTCAAGCAGCAGGAAAGGCACGAGCAGCAGGCTGGCGCCGAGCAGTGCGTGGCCGTGCTCCATCATCAGCACCATGCTGGCCATCGCCGCCAGCGACAGCACGGCTTGCGTCCACGAGATCGGGTGGCCGTCGATGTCTGCGGCATGCAGCACGACGCGTCCGCGCGGCATCCACGCAAGCGTCAGCATGGCCACCAGCGCGAACATGGTGGCGAACGCAGGCAGCATGGCGCGCACGAACTCGAGGAAGGGCAAGTGCGTGTATTGCCATAGCAGCAGGTTCTGCGGATTGCCGATGGGGCTCAGCGTGGAGCCCGCGTTCACCGCCAGCGCCTGGAGGATCACCATGCGCATCAGCGGGAGGTTGGAGATGCGGCTGATCGCCAGGGTCAGCGGCACCAGCAGGAACAGGCTCACATCGTTGGTCAGCACCATCGACAGCACGGCGGTGGCGCTGACCAGCAACAAGCCCATGCCACGCAGCGAATGCGCACGCTCCACCATGGCCGCCGCGGCGTGCTGCACCAGGCCGCTGTCGCGAATGCCCTGGATGCAGATCATCAGGCCCAGCAGGCCAGCCAGGGTGGGTACCTGCAGCCAGCGCTGGTGATCGACCCAGGGATGCGGGTCAGTCACGGCAAGGACGGCGGCCAGCAGGCCAAAGCCGATGAGCAGGCGCTCGTTGGCGAGTCGTTTGATCCAGGAGGGCGCCATCAAGCGTCAGTTTTCCCGTAGCAGGCGCATCGGCGCGGTGCGGCTCACGCGGCGCGTGCCGGCCAGTCCCAGCAGCATGACCACCACCGCGGCGGCCAGTGCGGCCAGCAACAGGGATCCGAGCGGCGGCACGAAATGTTCGATGCGGAAGATGGTGTGGCCCAGCCATATCCCGGTGCCGGCTGCGCCGAACGCGGCGGTGAGGCCGGCCACCAGGCCGAGCAGGGCGAATTCGCAGGCCGCCGCGGCGCGCAGCTGGCTGCGGCGGGCGCCGAGGGTGCGCAACAGGGCGGCTTCGTGACGGCGTTCGTGCGCGCTGGCAGCCAGCGCGGCGGCCAGCACCAGTGCGCCGGCGAGCAGGCTGAAACCCAGCACCCAGCGCACCGCGCCGCTGACCTGATCCACGATCTCGTGCACGCGATCGAGCATGGCGTCGACGTCGACCAGACTGAGGTTGCTGTACTCGCGCGATAGCGCGGCCAGTGCTTCCGCATGGCCGCGCGGCAGGTAGAAGCTGGCGATCCAGGTGTGCGGCAGGCCGCTGGCATGGGCCGGATCGAACAGCAGGAAGAAGTTGACGCGAAACGAAGTCCAGTCCACCCGTCGGATGCTGCCGACGCGCGCATCGATGCGCCGGTCGCCGACGTCGAAGCTCATGGTGTCACCTACCTTCAGGGCGAACATGTCGCGCCACATGGTGTCGATCGACACCTCGGCCTGCGGCGGACTCGCGCCAGCCCAGCGGCCGGCGATCACCTGGTTGCTCGGTGGCAGTTCGTCGGCCCACGACAGGCGCAGCTGGCGGTCAGCCCATTCCTTGGCGCGTTCGTCCTTGAACCGGCTCTGGTCGATCGGGCGGCCGTTGATGGCGGTGAGCTTGCCCACCGCCAGCGGCAGCATGTTGAGTTTGTCACCACCGATGCCGGCGAGTGCACGCTCGAAACCTTCGCGCTGGTCATCCTGCAGGTTGAGCACGAACCAGTTGGGCGTGTCGGCGGGCAATTCGCGCCGCCAGCCTTCCAGCAGCGCTGGCGCCACGATGGCGAGCAGCAGCAAGGCCACCAGGCCAAGGCTCAGGGCAGTGGCCTGCAGCAGGCTCATGCCGCGTCGGCGCGCCAGTGCAGCCAGGCCCAGCCGCAGGGCCGGGTGTGCGCCGGGAGCAACCCGTCGGGCCACCCACAGCAACAAAGCCGACAGCAGGGCTGCTACCAGCGCCACGCCGGCCAGGCTGGCGGCCAGCACGCCCGCCAGCTTCGCTGAGCCGCTCTGGCTCCAGATCAGCAGCAGGGCGACCAGCGCCGGCGCCAGATACAGCGCGTCGAAGCGGCGCACGCGGCGCGCAGCGCTCTGGCGGAACACCGCCACGGGCGGCACCTCGGCCAGCCGCGCCAGCGGCGGCAGCGCAAAGCCGGCAAGCACCGCCAGGCCGATGACGGCGGCGGCGATGACGGGTCCTGCGGGCATGCTGGTCGGCACGGCGGCGAACAGCTGGCTGGCGAAGTGCCAGGTCAGCTCAGCTAACCCGAGCGCGATCAGGGCGCCTCCGGTCACCGCCGGCAGCGCCAGCAGGCCCAGGGTGCCCACCAGCAGGCCCAGCACCTGGCGCCGGGGTGTGCCGAGCGCACGCAGCAGGGCGACCTCGTCGGTCTTGCGGCGCGCATAACGCTGCGCGGCCAGCGCAATGGCCACGCCGGCCAACAGGGCCGAGAGGAGGGCGGTCAGGCGCAGGAAGGCGCTGGCGCGGTCGAAGGCGCTGCGCATGCGCTCCTGGGTCTGCTCCAGCGTGATCAGTTGGGCGCCCTGGGGCAGGGTTTGCGCTTGCACCCAGTCGCGCCAGTCCTGCACCAGGGCGGGCGGGCCGGCCACCAGCACCCGATGGTGCGCCCGGCTGCCGACACCAAGCAGTCCAGCTGCTTCGGCGTCCCCGATGTTCATCAGCGCGCGTGGCGCCATGGCCACCAGCTCGCCGCCATCGGGCTGGCGCACGATTTCTCCGCCCACGCGCAGGTCGCGGCCGCCCAGCTGAACCGTGTCGCCCAGCTTCAGGTTGAGCGCAACCAGCGCGCGATGGTCGAGGAAGACGGCGCCTGCCGGCGGACCATGGCCGACCACGCTGGCGCCGCTCGCATCACGCAGTTCCAGCGTGCCGCGCAGCGGATAGGCGGCATCGGTCGCCAGCACATCGAGCAACTGGCTTTGTTGCCGGGCGAACGCCACGCTGGGAAAGCTGGCGCCACGAGAGACCTGCAAGCCGCGTTGCGCCGCCTGCGCCGCGTACTCCTGCGGCAGCGCTTGCGGCGCGCTGATACCGAGGTCGCCCCCCATCAGCTCGGCGGCGCTGGCCAGCACGCCACGCTCCATGCGGGCAGCCAGCGTGGCCACCACGCCGAGGGCGACGACCGCCAGCACCAGCGAGGCGCCGAGCGTGCGCAGCTCCGGCAGATGCCACTCGCGGCGCAGGCTGCGCAGGGACAGTCGAAGCAGCTTCACGGGCGTGCCCCGGATGCCCTCATGGCGACACCGCCGCCGGCGAGCGCGACGGCGCGATCACGCGGCCGTTGTCGAGCTCCACCTGGCGCGCACAGCGGGCGGCCAGCCTGGGGTCGTGCGTGACCAGCACCAGCGTGGTGCCGTGGTCGTGGTTCAGGGCGAACATCAGGTCGCTGACGTGGCTGCCCGTGCGCTGGTCCAGGTTGCCAGTGGGTTCATCGGCGAACAGCAGGCGCGGGCCGTGCACGAACGCGCGGGCGATCGCCACGCGCTGTTGCTCGCCGCCGGAGAGCTGGGCCGGGTAGTGGCGTCGCCGCG
Organism: Dyella solisilvae; assembly: GCF_003351225.1. Lineage (GTDB taxonomy): Bacteria > Pseudomonadota > Gammaproteobacteria > Xanthomonadales > Rhodanobacteraceae > Dyella > Dyella solisilvae. The sequence continues at coordinate 1,178,563 of NZ_QQSY01000001.1, read as the reverse complement.
CCGACAGCTCGACCGCTTCGAGCGCCTCACGAGCCCGCGCACGGGCATCGTCGCGTCCTTCCAGTTCCAGTGGCAGCATCACGTTCTCTTCGGCGGTAAGCGCCGGCAGCAGGTGGAACGACTGGAATACGAAGCCGACCAGCCTCCGGCGCAGGTCCGCGCGCGCCTCCTCGTCCATGCTGTGCAGCGCGTGTCCGTCCAGCGTGATGCGGCCGTTGCTGGGCACGTCGAGCCCGGCCAGCAGGCCGAGCAGGGTGGTCTTGCCGGAACCCGAGGCGCCGACGATGGCGAAACTTTCTCCCTGGCGCACCTGCAGCGATACGCCGGTCAGGATGTCCAGGCGCCCCTCGGGACCCTGCACCGTCTTGCTAACATCGGTCGCCTCCAGGAGCACACCGTCGGATATAGCGGAGGCATTGCCACTCATGCGTCGATTCCTTTGTTGCCTGGTCGTGCTCTTGGGCGCCATCGCCGGCGCCGCCCGCGCAGCCCCGCCGAAAACCGTGCTGGTGCTGGGCGACTCGCTTTCGGCCGCGCACAACATCCCGGTCGAGTCCGGCTGGGTGCATTTGCTGGGCGACCGTCTGACCAAGATGGAGCCAGGCTGGACGGTGGTCAATGCCAGCATCAGCGGTGAGACCTCGCTCAGCGGGCGTAACCGCCTGCCCGCGCTGCTGGAGCAATACCATCCCGCCGTGCTGGTGATCGAGCTGGGCGCCAATGACGGCCTGCGCGGCCTGCCGCTGGCCCAGCTGCGGGACAACCTCGCCGCCATGATCGCCGCCGGCCAGCAGGCCAAGGCCCGAGTGCTGCTGCTGGGCATCGAGCTGCCAGTGAACTACGGGCCCCAGTACCGCGACGGCCTGCGCGAGGTCTACGCCGGCCTGGCCAGGGACAAGGGCGTGGCGCTGGTTCCCTTCTTCCTCGATGGCGTGGCGCAGCGGCAGGAGCTAATGCAGGAGGACGGCCTTCACCCGGTAGCGACAGCCCAACCCATGGTGCTGGACAACGTCTGGAAGGCATTGCAGCCGCTGTTGCGCTAACGTGAATGTGGTCACAACCCAATGTGAACCGGTCATCTGGATTTCACGCGCTCCTCACGATGCCGGTCGTTAGCTGTTCACCTTTGTGAAGTCAGCTTCTGGAGGTAGGCAATGAGCTCACGCGACGAACAATCAGGACTGATCCTATTGGTTGAGGACAACCGCCAGATCGCGGAAATGGTGGGAGAGTTTCTCGAGCGTCGGGGCTATTCGGTCGACTACGCCGCCGACGGTGTCAGTGGACTGCACCTTGCCGTTTCAAACAGCTATGACGTGGTGGTGCTCGACCTGATGTTGCCGGGCATGGATGGCCTGGACGTGTGCCGCAAGCTCCGTCGCGACGCCAAGAAGTCCACGCCGGTGCTGATGCTGACCGCCCGCGACACGCTGGAAGACAAGCTGGTGGGTCTGGAAGCCGGCGCCGACGACTACCTGGTCAAGCCGTTCGAAGTGCGCGAGCTGGAAGCCCGCCTGCGAGCGCTGATCCGCCGCGATCGTCGCCAGGTTTCCACCGAGATACTCACGGTGGGCGACATGACGCTCGATACGGCGACGTTGCGCCTGGTGCGTGGCGGCCAGGAGCTCACCGTCTCCCCGATCGGCCTCAAGCTGCTGGCCATCCTTATGCGCGAATCGCCCCGCGTGGTCAGCCGCCGCGACATCGAACGCGAGATCTGGGGCGACACATTGCCCGATTCGGACACCTTGCGTTCGCACCTGTACAACCTGCGCCGGGTCATCGACAAGCCGTTCGAGCGTCCCTTGCTGCACACCATCCACTCCGCCGGTTATCGCCTCGCCGATCTCGAATCGGAGGTGGCTTCGGCCTCGCAACCGGCATAACCGCGTCGGCTTGAACTGAATATGGCCAGCAGGGGCAGCTTGCAGTCCGCGGAAGCGATTCGCCGCGGACTGTTTCATCGACGCTTGGCGATCATCTTTGGCCTGCAGCTGCTGGCCATCGTGATCGTGTGCCTGATGGGCGTGTATGACGTCGCGCCGGTCAGCGCCGTGCTGGCGCTGATTGTCATCATCAGCGCGCTCGCCTGGCTGGCGGTGCGGCGCCAGTGGGCGCCGGTGAGCCGGCTGGCGCGCGTGGTGGGCGACTGGGACGAGCAGTCGCTCGACCTGGAGGGATGGAGTCCGGACCAACTGCCGCGCCGCACCGATGCGGACGTGGCCACCCTGGCCAGCAGCCTCTATGGCTTCGCCAACCGCATCGCGGGCTACAACCAGCGCGAACGCAACTTCACCCGCGACGCCAGCCACGAACTGCGCAGCCCGCTCACCGTGATCAAGATGTCAGCCGACATGCTGGCGGACGACCCCTCGCTGGGCGAGTTCGGCCAGCGCTCGGTGCAGCGGATCAAGCGTTCCACGCGCGAGATGGAAGCGCTGGTGGAGGCGCTGCTGATCCTGGCGCGTGAATCGGACAACGGACTGACCGAAGAAGACTTCGTGGTCAACGACGTGATCCGGCACGAACTGCCCGACGTGCTGGAAATGCTGGAAGGTCGCCCCATCACGCTGGAGCTGGAGGAGCCGGCGCGCTTTGCGTTGCACGGCTCGCCGCGCGTGTTCTCGGTGCTGTGCTGGCAGTTGATCCGCAACGCCTGCCAGCAGGCCGAAGGTGGCACGGTGGTGGTCACGGTGATGCCCGGCGTGGTGACGGTAACTCACCGGGGCGAACCGTTGGCGCGCTCATCGGCCAACCGCCACGGATTCGAACTGGCCATCGCCCAGCGCATCAGCGAACGCTTCCACTGGCCGCTGGAGCTGCAGACGCGCGAAGGCCGCCGACACATCGCGCGCATCCGCTTTCCGGAATCGACTTCGCTGCCGGTGTAAGCGGGCCGCTATTTCTTCTCCCCTGAGGGGAGATGTCACTTCGCGCACGACTCCCTGCTCGTCGTCCCAGCGAAAGCTGGGACCCAGCGACTTTCGCCGGGCATACGCTTACCGCTGACGTGGCCAGCGGCAACGCGATGCTTCGTCATCGAACGTGGAGCATGGGCACACCTGTCTTGCCGAAACCCAGCGACACTGGATGACTCGCTGCGCTCGCCCCTTCGGGGCCGCCCTACGGGCGTTCTACGCGCTTCGCGCTTGTCCAGCTTTCGCTGGGACGACAACGCTTGGAGCGCGAGGAAGCTTGGGCGACGAGCTTCGCCACCCGCTCTTTCGCGCAGGGCCGCGATCAATGCTTCAGCGACGCACTCACCGCAAACGCACAGCCCGTCTTCGCCTTTACATCGTCGAGCGTCACGCCGTCCTGCAGCTCGATCAGCGTCAGCCCCTTGCCCTTCTCGACCGAGAACACGCACAGGTCGGTGATGATCAGGTCCACGCATTCCTTGCCGGTGATGGGCAGGTCGCACTGATCCTTGATCTTGGGCGAGCCGTCCTTCGCGGTGTGCTCCATCAGCACCACCACGCGCTTCACGCCACTGACCAGGTCCATCGCGCCGCCCGGGCCCTTCACCATCTTGCCGGGCACCATCCAGTTGGCGAGGTCGCCGGTGCAGGACACTTCCAGACCGCCCAGGATGGACAGGTCGATGTGGCCGCCGCGGATCATCGCGAACGAGTCGGAGCTGGAGAAGAAGCTAGAGCCGGGCAGGGTGGTGATGGTCTGCTTGCCGGCGTTGATCAGGTCCGGATCAACGTGCGCGTCATCGGGGAACGGGCCGATGCCGAGCAGGCCGTTTTCCGACTGCAGGGTGACGTCCATGCCCGGCGGGATGTAGTTGGCGACCAGCGTCGGAATGCCGATGCCGAGGTTGACGTAGAAGCCGTCCTGCAATTCCTTCGCGGCGCGCTGCGCCATCGCGGTGCGGATCGGGCTTTCCTTGCCGGTGTTGGCGCCGGCGATGGTGCGGAACTCGATGCGCTTCTCGTACGACGGACCCTGGATGATGCGGTCGACGTAGATACCCGGCACGTGGATGCCATCCGGCGGCAGCTCGCCCACTTCCACCAGCTCTTCCACTTCGGCCACGCAGACCTTGCCGCAGGTCGCGATCATCGGATTGAAGTTGCGCGCGGTCTTGCGGAACACCAGGTTGCCCAGGCGATCGCCCTTCCACGCCTTCACGATCGACACGTCGGCATGGATGGCTTCTTCAAGCACGAATTCCTTGCCGTTGAAGACCTTGGTTTCCTTGCCTTCAGCGAGCTTGGTGCCGAACGCGGTGCGGGTATAGAAGCCGGGGATGCCGGCGCCGCCGGCGCGCAGCTTTTCAGCCAGGGTGCCTTGCGGCACCAGGTGCAGCTCGAGTTCGCCGGCCAGCACCTGGCGTTCGAACTCCTTGTTCTCGCCCACGTAGGAGGCGTACACGCGCTTGACCTGGCGGGTCTTGAGCAGCGGGCCCATGCCGAAGTCATCCACGCCGGCATTGTTGCCGACAATGGTGAGCCCCTTGGTGCCCGCGGCCAGCAGCGCCGCGATGAGGTTCTCGGGAATGCCGCACAGGCCGAATCCGCCGGCGGCGATGGTCATGTCGTCGAACAGCAGCCCGTCGAGGGCTTGCTTCGCGCTTGCATAAACCTTGTCCATTGAGATGCCTTCTTGCAGGGAGAGCCAGCTACCAAGGATACGACGAATCGACTGCGGGGCATGCTGGTCGAAAATCCCACGGGGCGCCCCCCTCCAACGAGGGAGGGTCGGGCGCAAAACATCCGGATGAGCATGGTGGGATGGCTGGATATACTCGAGCCGAACGCTTTGGGGAGTACCGTCTGTGAAGTCCTGCCGTCTTGTCGCCGTCGTTGCGGCGCTTGGGATTGCGTCCATGAGCCATGCCGCCTCGCCGGTGCTGGTGATTCACGGTGGCGCCGGCGTGATCAAGCGGGAGATGAGTCCCGCCAAGGAAAAGGCGGTGCGTGCAGCGCTGACTCGTGCGTTGCAGAACGGTTACGCCCAGCTGAAAGCCGGCAAGACGGCAGTCGACGCCGTCACGACGGCGATCACCGTGCTGGAGGACGACGCCAACTTCAATGCCGGCAAGGGTTCGGTCTTCACGCACGACGGCAAGAACGAACTCGACGCCGCGATCATGGACGGCTCCACCCTGGCCGCCGGCTCGGTGGCCGGTGTACACCGCGTGAAGAACCCCATCCTGCTCGCGAGGGCGGTGATGGAGAAGTCACAGCACGTGATGCTGGTGGGCGATGGCGCCGAGGAATTCGCCAGGAGCGTAGGCATCGAACTGGTCGACCCCTCCTATTTCCACACCGAGGAACGCTGGCAACAGTTGCAGAAGGCGTTGAAGGAAGACGCCGAGCATTCCCGACATTCTGATGTGGAGACCGCCAAGCACTTCGGTACCGTGGGCGCCGTGGCGCTCGATGCGCAAGGCCACCTCGCGGCCGGCACTTCCACCGGCGGCATGAATGACAAGCGATGGGGGCGGGTCGGTGATTCGCCCATCATCGGCGCCGGCACTTACGCCAATGATGGCTGCGCCGTATCCGGCACCGGCTGGGGCGAGTACTACATCCGCACCGTGGCCGCGCATGAAATCTGCATGCGCGTGACGCAGATGCGCGTGCCGCTGCAGCGCGCGGCCGCCGAGGTGATCAACCAGGAAATTCCCTCGATGGGCGGCAATGGCGGCGCCATCGCGGTCGATGACGAAGGTCACATCACCATGCCGTTCAACACCGACGGCATGTATCGCGGCTGGATCGGCGCCGACGGCGTGCCGCACGTGGCCCTTTATGGCGACGAGAACGACGGTACCGCCGAACCGCTGCCGGCGACGTCAAGTTCGATCGACTGAAGAAGCGGGCAGGGCGCAGGAGCGCGCGATGCCGGAGTGGTGGCGGCGCAGGTCGCCGCCACCCGTGGATATCACGCCTGCGCGCTCAATCTTCCTGCTCGGGGCGTTCCCGCACCGGGTGCTTGCTGAGCTTGCGCTGCAGCGTGCGGCGGTGCATGCCGAGGCGACGTGCGGTCTCGGAGATGTTGCCGTCGCATTCGGTCAGCACGCGCTGAATGTGCTCCCACTCGAGTCGGCGCAGCGCCAGCGGCGCTTCCGGCGCGTCCACCAGGTCCTCGTCGCCTGCGCTCGTGTCGCCATCGAGCAGCGCGCGCACGACCGCATCAGCGTCCACCGGCTTGGCCAGATAGTCGTGTGCGCCGCGCTTGATCGCTTCCACCGCGGTAGCGATGGAGGCATAGCCGGTCAGCAGCAGCACGCGGATTTCCGGCACGAGTGCCTGCAGTTCCGGGATCAGGCGCAGGCCGTTCTCTTCGCCGAGCTTCAGGTCGAGCACGCAATAGCGCGGCTGGTGGCGCCTGGTAAGGGCGCGGGCCTCGTCGGCGTTGCTGGCCGTGATGACTTCAAATCCGCGCGAGCTGAGCGCGCGGGCCAGGACGCGCGCAAACGTGGCGTCGTCGTCGATGATCAGGAGTTGCTGTTCACTCATCGTGTTCTCCACCGGCCGATGGCCGAGTGGGCCTATTGTCGCTGGATGCGACAACGCATGCACATGTGGCCCTCTGCCACTGTGGCCATCTGCCGCAGTTACTTAGGGTGCAGCAATCACCGCAAGGGGCAAACGCAGGCTCATTTGTGCGCCGTTGCCTGTGTTGTCTGTAGTCAATTCCCCTTCGAGCCGCTCGGCCGTGGCCTCAGCCAGCGCCAGGCCGATGCCCAGCCCGGTCTGCTTGTGAGACTGACCCAGTACGGCCAGCTCACCAGTGGCGGTGAAGCCCGGGCCATAGTCGCGCACGATCAGCTCCAGCCAACCCTGGTCGCAGTGGGCAGTGAGTTCCACCGCCTGGGACCCGTTCAGGGCGGACGCGTCGACGGCGTTGTTGAGCAGGTTGATCAGGGCATGGCGCAGGCCGCGCGGCGTGCGCAGCAGGGTGCGGGCATCCGCCTCGTCCATGCGTAGTTCCAGCTCTGCTTCCGGACGCAGCAATTGGAACCGCTCCAGGCAGCCGTGGATGAAGCTAGCGAGCGTGATTTGCTCGGGCACCTGGGAAAGCTGCGCCTTGCCGAAGGCCACCATCTCGCGAAGGATGGTGCGGCAACGATCCACCTGGCCTTCGAGCAGGGCGAGGTCGTCGGCCAGCGGCGCGTCGCCGGCATGCTCGCGGCGAATCTCCGGCAGCAGGGTGCGCATGGTCGCCAGTGGCGTATTGAGTTCATGCGCCGCGCCAGCGGCCTGGGTGGCGATGGCGAGAATGCCCTCGTCGCGCAGGGCGCGTTCCCGCACGCGCTGCACTTCGAATTCCTGCATGCGCACGGCGCGCGCCAGCCGGTTGATGAAGAAGCCCAGCAGCACGGCCATGATCAGGAAGTTCACGCCCATGCCCAGCACATGCAGCGAGAAGCTGCCGGCCGTCGCCGCTTCCACCGGTACCGGTAGCGGCACGTACCAGAACAGCAGCACCAGGTAGGCCAGGCCGACCAGGGCGGCAACCGCCAGCACGGCGCTGACCGGCAGCGCCGCTGCGCTCAGGGCGATCGGAATCAGGAGCAGGGTGATGAACGGGTTGCTGGCGCCGCCGGTGAAGTGCAGCAGGTAGCCCAGCACGAGCGTGTCCACGCCCACGTGCAGGATGGTTTCCCACTGTCGGATCGGCCACGGCTGGGCCAGGCGCCAGGCGGCGAACACGGCAAACACCGCGAGGATGCCGATACCCACCATCAGGGGCAGCAACGGAATGTCCAGGTGCATCCACAGCGCGCAGACCAATACGGCGCTGCTCTGGCCGGCGATGGCGCAGATGCGCAGCCAGGCCAGGCTGCGGAAGAGGGTGCGAGGGCCGATGCGCTGGCGGGTCGTGGGACGTTTCATGCCGCGATACTAGCCGTTTTTGCCGCGTGCCCCGACGCGGCGAATCGGCGCGTCGCCATCCCGACCGGAGTCGGGATGGCAAGCTGCTGACGATGACGTCAGGGCGTCAGACTTCTTCGCTGTGCACGGCCGGCAGGATCGTGTGCGCCTCGGCATGGCTGCGCGAGAGGCGCTTCATCAGCGGCAGCATCACCACGGCGATTACCGTGCAGCCGACGCCCACGAAGCCGAGCTTGTTGAACAGGCCAACGTAGATGTTCAGCGACTCGACCGGGCTGCTGATGTTTTCCGGCATGGCCGCCATGTTGGCCACCACGCTGCCCAGGTACTGCGAGATGCCCACCGCCACGTAGTAAGCGCCCATCATGAAGCCGCCCATGCGGGCCGGCACATAGCGGGCGATCATCGCCAGGCCCAGGCCGCTCACCAGCAGCTCGCCCAGCGAATAAAGGCCGTAGCCCCAGACCATGGTCCAGGAGGAGACCTGGCCGTCGACTGCGCTCAGCGCGCCGAAGCCGTACATGAAGAAACCCAGCGCAACCGCGGCAAATCCGAGGGCAAACTTGGTGGCGACCGACGGATCCTTGCCTGCACTGCCCAGCGCGTTGTAGATGATCACCAGGATCGGGCTCAGGATCACGATCCAGATCGCGTTGAGGCTCTGGTACTGCTCGGGGATCCAGGTGTAGAGGTGGAGGCCGAACAGGCTCCAGGACAGATCCACGTTCTTCTGCGCGAACAGGTTCAGCGAGGTCGCCATCTGCGCGTAGAAGATGAAGAAGAAAATCGTCTGCACGGTGAGCACGAGCGCCGCGATCAAGCCTGCGCGTTCGCTCTTTTCTGCGCTGCGGATCAGGTGCACGAAAATGCCCAGGATCACCACGCCGGCCAGATAGACGCAGATCTTCGCGGCCAGCAGGCTCTGCAGGATGAAGGCGGCGATCGCCACCAGCACCAGCGAAGCGGCCAGCAGCGCCAGCGCGCGCTTGACCGGCACGCTGTGTTCATCAGCGGGCGAACCGATATGGGCCAGCGTCCGGCGCATCAGCGAATAGTTGATGAGGCCCAGGATCAGGCCGACCGCACAGGCCCCAAACGCCGTATGCCAGCCCATGGCATCGCCGTAGCGGTTACCGACCCAGTCGCGGATCGCCGGCGTGGCGATCATGGACACCATCGAGCCGACGTTCACCGCCATGTAGTAGATGGTGAACGCACTATCGATGCGGGTGTCGTCGCCCTCGTAGATCTTGCGCACGAGGTTGCCGGCGTTGGGCTTGAAGAAGCCGTTGCCGACGATGATCACGCCCAGCGCGGTATACAGCAGGGTGGGATTATTGGAAGGAATCCATAGCATCACGTAGCCAAGCGTGAGCACCACGGCGCCGGTAAGCATGGTGCGGCGGGTGCCGATCAGCTTGTCGCCGACCCAGCCGCCGATGGCCGGCGTGGCGTAGATCAGGGCGGAGGCGGCGCCCCACACCAGGTTGGCCTTGGTGTCGACGAAGCCGAGCTTCTTCATCATGTAGGTGACCATCAGCACCTGCATGCCGTAGAAGCCGAAGCGCTCCCACATCTCGATCAGGAAAACCGTGCTGAACGAGCGGGTCTGCGAGACCGGTGGATTCTGGATTGCCATTCGATTGTCCGTACTGCGTTTCATACAACGACCGCGGGGCGGCCGGCTCGCGCAACCCGGGTCTGGGTCACAAAGTGGGCAAGGGTAACGCATCTGTCATTCAGGCCACGTTGCGCTGCGGCATGCGGAAACCTGCGTTCCAAGGGGTGCCCCGGGGACTGCTGTGGCATCATGACGGACTTGTGTCTGCCGCCTGCGGGCGCGGCCAGGCAACGATCTCAACAGGACGAAGACACCATGGCCGCCAACGGCTTCCGCGGACCCCGCCAGATATGGAATGCCTTCAAGTGGTCCATGAAGGGGCTGCGCGCGGGCTGGCGGCACGAAGCCTCGTTCCGGCTGGAGGCCTGCCTGGCGGTGGTGCTGGTGCCCCTGGGCCTGTGGTTGGGCCATGGGCCGCTGGAGAAAATCGCGTTGGTGCTGCCGCCGGTGCTGGTGCTGTCGGCCGAGCTGCTCAACTCGGCGGTGGAGGCGGTGGTGGACAAGGTCAGTCCCGAGTTCCACGAATTGGCCGGGCGAGCCAAGGACATGGGGTCGGCGGCGGTCTTCCTGCTGCTGTTGCTGACCGTGCTGAGCTGGGGCCTGATCCTCTGGCCCCACGGGGCCTGATCCACTCTCTCCGGGAGCGCCCAGGTCGCGCTCGCCAGGATCCCAAGGGTGTCTCTTATTCACCCTTGACGCCGCCACATCGCGCCAAGGACGGGCAAACGCAAGATTGCGCCGGTCATGGCGGGATGCTGCAATGGCGTCTCCATCGGATCGGAGCATCACCATGAAACTTCTTCGTCTCCTCGCCTTGTTGATGGTGGCCGCGGGTCTCTCCGGTTGCGGCTACAACGCGATCCAGCGCCAGGACGAGGCGGTCAAGGCAGCCTGGTCCGAGGTGCTCAACCAGTACCAGCGCCGCGCGGATCTGGTGCCCAACCTGGTGAATACGGTGAAGGGTTATGCCCAGCACGAGGAGCGCGTGTTCACCGAGGTCACCAATGCGCGCGCCCGGGTGGGCAGCGTGCAGCTGTCCACGGACGACCTGAACAACCCGCAGAAGCTGCAGCAGTTCCAGGCGGCCCAGGGCGAGCTCTCCAGCGCGCTGTCGCGGCTGATGGCGGTGAGCGAGAACTACCCGCAGCTGAAGGCCGACGGTCTGTTCCAGAACCTGCAGGCCCAGCTCGAAGGCACCGAGAACCGCATCACCGTGGCGCGCAATCGCTACGTGCAGGCGGTGCAGCTGTACAACTCGATGATCCGCACCTTCCCCAACAACCTCACCGCGCGGATGTTCGGTTACCAGGTGAAGCCGAACTTCGCCGTGGAGAACGAGCGGGCGATCTCCACCGCGCCGACGGTGGATTTCGGCAACACCCCGGCGCCTGCCACGACGGCCCACTGAGATGATCCGGCGCATGGCGCGCCTGCTGCTTGTGCTGGCGGTGGCCCTGCTGCCGCTGGCGCTGCTGCATGCCGGGGATGACACGCCTGCCGTACCCACGCTGGCGCGGCATGTGACCGACCTGACCGGCACGCTGACGCCTGCGCAGGTCGATCAGCTCGACGCGCAGCTTGTGGCGCTGGAAAAGGCCAAGGGCGCGCAGCTCGTCGTGTTGATGGTGCCGACCACCCAGCCGCAGGCGATCGAGGAGTTTTCGCTCGCGGTGGCGGAAGCCAACAAGATCGGCCGCAAGGGCACTGACGACGGACTGTTGCTGCTGGTCGCCAAGAACGACCGGCGCGTGCGCATCGAGGTCGGCTACGGCTTGGAAGGGGCGATACCGGATGCCGCCACGGCGCGCATCATCCGCGAATACATCGCCCCGAAATTCCGCGTCAACGACTACTTCGGCGGCATCAACGACGCCCTTGGCGCACTGACCCAACTCGTCAACGGCGAGGCCTTGCCGCCGCCGGTGGAGAGCGGCAATCGCGAAAAGCATGGCGTGGACTTTGGCCATGTGCTGCTGATCGGCGTGTTCGTCGCCTTCTTCCTGCGCAGCCTGTTCGGCCGCTCGGCGATCTGGCTTCGCACGCCGCTGGGCGCGGCGATCACCGGTGGCTTGCTATGGCTGCTGGCCGCCTCGGTGGGCGTGGGCATCATGGGCGCCCTCATTGGCGGCCTCTTGATGCTGATGCCGGCCGGCGCCGGCCGTTCAATCGGTGGCGGCGGCTGGGGCGGCTTTGGCGGCTGGGGTGGGGGAGGCTTCGGCGGTGGCGGCGGCGGTTTCGGAGGCGGCGGCTTCAGCGGTGGCGGCGGCAGTTTCGGCGGTGGTGGTTCGTCAGGGAGCTGGTGACATGGCGCGCATGCAACGACTGCTGATGAACCTGTTCGATGGCTGGTTCCTGTTGCGTCGGCGCTTTCCGGGTGACCTGCTGGACGAGATGACCACAGCCATCGCCAACGGCGAGCGCGATCATCGTGGCGAGATCTGTTTTGCCCTCGAATCGCGCCTGTCCCCGACGGCCGTGCTGGAAGGCCTGGACCCTGAGCGGCGGGCCCACCAGGTGTTCGCCCAACTGCGCGTATGGGATACCGAGCACAACAGCGGCGTGCTGTTCTACGTGCTGATGGCGGAGCATCGCGTGGTGATCATCGCCGACCGGGGCATTGCCGCGGCGGTCACTCAGACGGAGTGGGACGCCATCCGCGACCACATGCTGGCGAGCTTCTCCCAGGGCGCCTGGCGCGATGGCTGCCTCGACGGCATCGCCGAGGCGCACGCGCTGCTCAGGCGCCACCTTCCAGGCAACGACAAGGCGAAGCCCGATGAGTTGCCGGACCGGCCGGTGGTGCTCTAGGGCTTTCGTGTTCGTTTGATCAGTGTGGCGTGGGTGGCGCACCGGGTGCGCTCACGTACACACCGCTGTGGGGCGCACCCTGTGCCAGACCCAAGCGCCTTGCCTAGGCTCAGTACGCGCAAAAAAGGCGGGCCCGAAGGCCCGCCCCATCAATCGTTCACACGCTTCCGCCCTTAGAACTTCTGGTTGTACGACACATACCAGTAACGATCGATGTCGAAGGCCGGGTTGTACGGCGAGCTGCCGGTACCCGTGCTGGTCACCGAGTAGTAGAACGGACCCTTCTTGTTGAAGATGTTGTTCACGCCGACGGTGAACACGCCCTTCCACGGCGCCGTGTAACGGAACTGCGCGTCGTTGAACGCCACCGAACCCTTCTGGCTCATGCCATAGGTGCCCCACCAGGGGTTGGTGTAGTTCGGCGAGCTGCACTCGACCAGATCGGTCGGATCGTTCGAGTAGCACTGGTCCTTCAGACCCGAGTAGTAACGGATCGTCCAACTGGCGCCGAACTGCTTGTAATCCCAGTCCACCTGCAGGTTCGAACGCAGACGGTACAGGCCGTCCTCGCCGTCCATGAAGCCGACCGGCGTCTTGGCGACCGCGCCCGGACCGCTGACCAGCTCGTACTTGCTCAGGTAGGTGCTGTCCGACGCAATGCGGAAGCGACCGAACGAGGTTTCCGGCAGGCGGTAGTGGATGCCGACGTCGTAGCCCTCGGTCTTCAGCGTGCCGAGGTTGTACAGCGTCTCGGTCAGGCTATCCACCGAGCCCGCCGCCACGCCCGTCACCGGGTTGGCCGTGGCGGCGCGGGTGAAGCTCTTGCAGAAGGACGGATCGTTCTGGATGTAGCAGTAGTTCAGCGTGTCCTGCGCATCGACCGCCGTGATGATGTTCTTCACGTAGATGTTGTAGTAGTCGACGGTGAAGTCCAGGCCTTCGACCTGGTGCGGGCTGAAGACCAGGCCCAGGGTGCGGGTGATCGACTGCTCCGGCTGCAGGTTCGGGTTCGAGGCGGAGATGAACGCGACCGGCGTCTGGCTGCCGTTGCTGTTGGTGATCGGCTTCCCGCTGGTGCTGTTGACCTGGCGGTAGCCGGCCGGCACGCCGGCGGCGGCGCAGCTCTTGGCCACGGCGGGGTTGCTGGCGGCGGCGCCGTACACCGAGTCACACGGATCGAGGAAGGTCTCGAAGCTCTGGGCCTCGCCACCGTACAGGTTGTCCAGCGACGGCGCGCGGAAGCCGTGCGCGAAGGTGCCGCGGACCAGCAGGTCCTCGAACGGACGGTAGCGGAAGCTGTACTTGTTGTTGGTGGTGCTGCCGAAGTTGCTGTAGTGCGAGTAGCGGCTGGCGATGTTGATGCCGAACTCCTGGGCGCCCGGCAGGTCACGCAGCAGCGGCACGTCCAGCTCGGCGTAGGCCTCGTTGGTGTTGTAGGCGCCGCTGGTCGGGGCTGCCGCCAGGTCGGTGGTCAGGCCGGCCGAGACGTTGGCGTCCGGACGGAAGTTGCCCTTCTCGCCGCGGTGCTCGATGCCCACAGCCAGGTTCACCGTGCCGGCAGGCAGATCGAACAGGCCGCCGGACACGTTGGCCGTGTAGTCGTCGGTCGAGCTGGTCTGGCGGTTGGTCTCGATGTAGTTGACGTAGTTCAGCACCTGCTGCGAGGCGCTGCCCGGACCGGCAAGGATGTTCCACGGCACGCAGCCCGCGGCGCGCGCGGCGGCGTTGGCGCACACCACCTGGCCATTGACGGTCTCCGTCGGGCCCAGGGCGTTGGCCAGGTTCACCAGGTTCAGGTTGCCCGAACCGATCTGGCGGATCTTGTTCTGCGAGTAGGTGTAGTTCGCGTCCCAGCTCCAGTCGTGGTCGAGGAACTGGAAGTAGCCTTCCGCGCCGACGTCGATATGAGCCAGCTTGGAGTTGCTCCAGGTGATGCGCGGCAGCTCGGTCGTACGGCGGTAGAACGCGACGTCCTGGCCCGGGAACGGGTTGTACGCGTTGTCACCGCTGATGGCCACGCCGGTGCCGCCGGTGGACAGCGGGTAGCCGGCAAGCTGGCTGGAGGTGTCACGCGTGCTGTAGCTGGCCATGCCGTGCAGCGTGATGTTGTCCGTCAGCTTGTACTTGTCCTGCAGGAAGATGTTCTTCAGCTTCGAGCCGGCGCGGAACGTCATGTCCTGCTGCGTGTTGTACTTGTCGGCGTTGCTCGAGCCGTCGTACAGGTGGTAGTTCGACAGGTCGGCGGTGTTGGTCGCGCCGTGGTTGATCACGTACTGCTGGTTCGTGTTCGGGTCGATCACGCGGCCGTACGGGCCGGTGCCGCTCCAGCCGTCGTTCGGGTGACGCGGACCGTTGGCGTAACTGGTGATGTCACGCTCGCGGTTCCACATCGGATCGGTGTTCTGGTACGACGCGCCGATGATCAGCGAGTTCTTCTCGGTGCTGTGGCCCCAGGTGAAGTCGTAGTTCGTGGTGGTGCCGTCGCCCTGGCCGTTCTGGCCGAAGTAGACGTTCGCTTCGGCGCCGTCGAACTTTTCCTTGGTGATGATGTTGACCACGCCGCCGATGGCGTCGGAGCCGTAGATGGAGGAGGCGCCGTCCTTCAGGACGTCGATGCGCTCGATCATCGAGACCGGGATGGTCGACAGGTCGGTCAGGCCCGAGAGGCTGGTGCTCCAGCGACGGCCGTTGACCAGCACCAGGGTGCGGTTGGAACCGAGGTTGCGGATGTTGACGTAGCGACCGCCGACGTCGGTGCCCGACGACAGCGTGTCCTGCGGGGTGATGTCCGGAGTACCCGCGGAAGGCATGCGGGCGATGATGTCGTTGACGTTGGTCAGACCGGTGGCCTGAATCGCGGCGCGATCCATGGTGAAGACCGGCTGCGAGGTTTCCACGTCCACGCTGCGAATGCGCGAACCGGTCACGGTGACGGTTTCAAGGCTCTTGGCCGAACCCTGGTCGGCCTGAGCGGGGGCAGCATCCTGTGCGGCCACCGACCACGTCTGCAGCACGAGCGCTGCGGCGATGGCAGTAGCCAGCAGTGTCTTTTGCTTCATTGTTGGAACTCCGAACAAAAAATAGCCGTCAGCCAGCGCGCAAGCGGCTGGATCTGATGGTCTTGGGATGGCGCGCAGCGCCCTGGGGAAGGGCCTCCGTGCCGCGGCATCGCCCTGGCTTGGGGGAAGGGCGATGTAACTCCGACGTTAAAACAAAGTGACGATCGCGTGCAACGGGATTGACATGTTCAGCTGATAGCCGAACGGGCCGCACATCGCGGGTCACGGCAAGGTCCGGTGACGGGCAGGTGGCGTCTTGACGCCAAGTGGGGCATGTCCTGGCCCGTCGCGGATGTGTCGCAACCGATCGAGCCTGGCCATGCTTGGTGAGCGGCAAGATGCGGCCACCCAGCGCGCGGGTCACCGCAGTCGCGGTGAACGGTCGCCTGAGCGTCAGCCAGGGATCCGGGCGCTCACCGCTGCGCGCGTGCCGCGTGCTCCGCGCAGGCTGTCAAGGCCGCTAAACTTGGGGTTTGCCACCAGCCACCGCCGCCCCATGACGCAGCCCTATACCGTCGCCATCAACCCCGTAGCCTTCCATCTGGGGCCGGTGCAGGTCCATTGGTATGGCCTGATGTACCTGGGTGGATTCCTTGGCGCGTGGGCCCTGGCGGAGTATCGCCGGCGTCGCGGACGCCTGCCGGTCTCGAAGGACGCGTTGGGCGACCTGGCGTTCTACGTGATGATGGGCGTCATCGTGGGTGGGCGCATCTGGTACATGCTGTTCTACTCCGACATCCGCTGGATCTGGACCGATCCGCTGGCGCTGTTCCGCGTGTGGGACGGCGGCATGAGCTTCCACGGCGGCCTGCTCGGTGTGCTCACCGCGGGCCTGTGGTGGTCGCGCCGCAACGGCATGCATTTCTTCGATACGGTGGATTTCGTGGCGCCCATGGTGCCGATTGGCCTGGGCCTCGGGCGACTTGGCAACTTCATCAACGGCGAACTGTGGGGCAAGCCCGGCGACGTGCCGTGGGCCATGCTGTTTCCCAACGCACATGCCGCCGACGTGGACTGGGCAGCCACGCACCCGCAGTGGCAGGCAGCTCTGGCGCAATATGGCGCGCTGCCACGCCATCCGTCGCAGCTGTACGAGATGCTGCTAGAGGGCGTGGTGATGTTTACCGTGCTGTTCCTGGTGTCGCTCAAGCCCAAACCCCGCTACCTGGTGTCGGGGCTGTTCGGGCTGATGTACGGTTGTTTCCGCTTCGGCGTGGAATTCGTGCGCGTGCCGGACCCGCAGCTCGGCTATCTCGCCTGGGGCTGGCTCACCATGGGGCAGATCCAGTCGCTGCCGTTGGTCGTGGTGGGAGTGATTCTGCTCGTCATGGCGCGCAAGGCGCCGACCCTGCGCCCGTACACCGTCTCGATGCCCGGCAAGGAGTCGTAAGCACATGCGTGCCTATCTGGACCTGCTGCAACACGTGCTCGAACACGGCGCCGAGAAGGCCGACCGCACTGGCACCGGCACGCGTAGCGTGTTCGGCTGGCAGATGCGCTTCAACCTTGCCGACGGCTTCCCGCTGGTCACCACCAAGAAGCTGCACCTGAAATCGATCATCCATGAGCTGATCTGGTTTCTTAAGGGCGACACCAACATCGCCTACCTCAAGGAGCACGGCGTCAGCATCTGGGACGAATGGGCCGATGCGAACGGCGAGCTGGGCCCGGTCTACGGCCGCCAGTGGCGCGCCTGGCCCACCGCCGACGGTGGCGTCGTCGACCAGATCCGCTGGGTGGTGGACGAGATCAAGCGCAACCCGGACTCGCGCCGTTTGGTGGTGAGCGCCTGGAACGTGGGCGATCTGCCGAAGATGGCGCTGATGCCGTGCCACGCGCTGTTCCAGTTCTACGTGGCCGACGGCAAGCTCAGCTGCCAGCTGTACCAGCGCTCGGGCGACATCTTCCTCGGCGTGCCGTTCAACATTGCGAGCTATGCGCTGCTCACCCACATGATCGCCCAGGCGTGTGGCCTGGGCGTGGGCGATTTCGTGCACACGCTGGGCGATGCGCACCTGTACAACAATCACGTGGAGCAGGCGCGCCTGCAGCTGACGCGGGAGCCGCGTCCGCTGCCACGGCTGGTGCTCAACCCGGACGTGCGTTCGCTGTTCGACTTCCGCTACGAGGACATCGCCATCACCGGCTACGAGCCGTACCCGGCGATCAAGGCGCCGGTGGCTGTGTGACAGTTTCGGCCTAGACGATCGGCCGGTGGCCGTGTCGGCGCATCCTGCTAAGATCGGCGGGCGCGGCGCCATCGGCCCGGCGACGCGAGCCGTCCCCCACTGTCGATGTCACAAGGATTTCCATGGCTATTTCGCTGATTGCCGCGCTGGATGAGAACTTTGCCATCGGCCGCAAGGGGCAGCTCCCCTGGCATCTGCCCGATGACCTGCGCCGGTTCAAGCAGCTCACCATGGGTAAATTCGTGCTGATGGGCTACCACACGGCCGTTTCGATCGGAAAGGCCCTGCCGGACCGCACCAACCTGGTATTGAGCCGCAAGCACGAGGCGCCGTTTCCGGGGCAAATCACCGTGCGCTCGCTGGCCGAGGCCCAGGCCCGGGCGGGCGGCACCGGGCTGATGGTCATCGGAGGCGGTCAGGTGTACGCCGAGGCGCTGCCCTCGGCCAAGCGCCTCTACCTCACCTGGGTCAACGCCGCGGTCGAAGGCGCAGACACGTTCTTCCCCGGCCTGCACTTCAGTGACTGGACCGAAGTGTCTCGTGTGCACCACAAGAAGGACGCCGACCATGCGTACGATTTCGACATGGTCGAGTACATCCGCAACGACTGATCGGACCACTGACGTTGGCTTTCCCTGAGGCGGCTGTCATGCACGTCATGGCCGGCGTGCTTGTCGATGCGCAAGGCCGCGTGCTGCTGGCGCAGCGTCCTCCCGGCAAACACCTGGCCGGGCTGTGGGAGTTTCCGGGCGGAAAGCTGGAAGACGGGGAGTCGCCGGAAGCGGGGCTGGTTCGCGAGCTGCGGGAAGAGCTTGGCGTGGACGCGGCCGTGGACGAGCCATTGATCCGCGTACCCTGGCGTTACGGCGAACGCCCTTTGCTGCTCGACGCGTGGACGGTCCGCCAGTGGCGAGGCCAGCCAGCGCCGCTGGAGGGGCAGGCGCTGCAGTGGCGCCATCCGGCTGACGTCGACCTGTTGCAACTGGCGCCGGCCGATCGCCCCATCCTGCGGGCCTTGCAGCTTCCCCGTCGATATCTCATCACCCCGGCCGATGCGCCCCTGGATGCCTTCGACGAATGGCGGGAGCGATTGGTCGCGGTGATCGCTGCCGGCGAACGACTGCTATTGCTTCGATTTCCTTCCTGGGCGCCGGAACGCGTGCGCGAGCTTGCCGCGGCATTGCTGCCGATGGCGCGCGAACATGGCGCTCACCTTCTGCTGAGTGGCGACGTGCCGGGCGCCCTGGCGCTGGGCGCTGGCGCCGGGGTGCAGTTGAAGGGGCATCAGTTGGCCACCCTGACCGAACGTCCGCTGCCGCTCGGGCAGTGGGTGGGCGCGAGCTGTCACGATCTGGTCGAACTCGAGCGGGCGAAGGTGCTGGCGGATTTCGCCACCTTGTCGCCGGTCGCCGCCACGGCGTCACATCCGGATGCGCCCGCGTTGGGCTGGTCGGCCTTCCAGACCATGGTTGAAATGGCCGCGCTGCCGGTCTACGCGCTG
Organism: Dyella solisilvae; assembly: GCF_003351225.1. GTDB lineage: Bacteria > Pseudomonadota > Gammaproteobacteria > Xanthomonadales > Rhodanobacteraceae > Dyella > Dyella solisilvae. Next base: position 1,159,532 of record NZ_QQSY01000001.1, on the reverse strand, counting down.
GGCGGCATGACATGGGCGGATGTAGGGCCGGCGCGCCGTGCCGGCGGGCAGGGCGTGGCTGGTATCCGCGGCTTCTGGTGAGCCGTCCTCAGCGGCCAGCGAGGGCAAGCGCCAGATAGCGCTCGTGCAACTTCAACACGGCGTGCCCGAGCGCCGCCTCGTCGCCGGTGTTTTCGATGACATCGTGGGCCAGGTGCAGGCGTTCGTTGCGGCTGGCTTGGCGCTCGATCATGCGGCGCGCCAAGGCCTCGTCGATGCCATCCCGGCGCACCAGCCGATCCAGTTGCAGGGTCTCAGGTGCATCCACCACCAGGATGCGGTCGACCCAGCGGTAGTGCTCGAGATTCTCTGCCAGCAGCGGAATGGCCAGCAGGCAATAAGGACCGCGATCGGCGATGGCGTGGTCATGCAGCCATGCGCGCACGCGCGGGTGAATGATGGCCTCGAGCGCGCGCCGTGCATCGTCGTCGCCGAAGACGTGCCGCCGCATCGCCGCCCGATCAAGTGTGCCCTGAGCATCGAGCACATCGGCGCCAAAACGCGCCACGATAGCCTGGAGACCGTCGGTACCGGGCGCCACCACCTCGCGTGCGGCAATATCGGCGTCATACACCTGCACCCCGAGTGCCTGGAAGCGCCCGGAAACCGCGCTCTTGCCGGCGGCGACGCCGCCGGTCAACGCCACCACATAGCTGCGCGACGCGCCGCTCATCGCATCCCGGTCAGCTGGGCATAGTGCTGCCACAGCCAGTCGCCGGCCATGAACCAGGTCCAACCCGCTGCGGCAATGAATGGGCCGAACGGCATCGGAATCTCGCGCGCATGCTTGCGCATCAGGATCAGGCTGCCGCCGGTCAGGGCGCCGATCAGAGAAGACAGCAGGATCACCGGCAACAGTGCGCCAGGTCCCATCCAGGCGCCGAGGGCCGCGAGCAGCTTGAAATCACCGTAGCCCATGCCCTCCTTGCCGGTGAGCAGCTTGAACAGCCAATACACGCTCCACAGGCTGAGATACCCGATGGCTGCGCCGAGAATGGCGGCCTGGGGCATCACGAACATCGGCAGCAGCGACAGCAGCAGGCCCAGCCAGAGCAGCGGGAAGTTCAGCTGATCGGGCAGGTACTGGGTGCGGAAATCGATGCCGGACAGGGCGATCAGCATCCAGGTGAAGACCAGTCCAGCCAGCGCTGGCCATGTCGGCCCGAACTTCCACACGACGGCGGCACTGAGCAGCCCTCCCAGCAGCTCCACCAGCGGGTACTGGATCGAGATGGGCGCCTTGCAGTATCGGCAGCGTCCGCCCAGCAGCAGCCAGCCGAACACCGGGATGTTGTCCCTTGCTGCCAGCGGGTGCTTGCAGTGCGGGCAATGCGACGGCTCGCGAACGATGCCGGGCGGCAACGGCTGCCCGTCGTCCGCCATGTCCAGCGTGTCATACGCGTCCCGCCGCCATTCGGCCTTCATCCGCTCGGGCAGACGCAGGATCACCACATTGAGAAAGCTGCCGACCAGGAGGCCGAGCACGCCGGCGGCGAGGATCCAGGCCCAAGGCGAAAGTTGAAGCATGCGTTCTTCCAAAGGCTATAAAAAAAGCCCCCCTCCCGGTGGGAGAGGGGCCCGTGAAGCTCGAGCTTACACTGTGCCGGCGAGCTTGAAGATCGGCAGGTAGAGCGCGATAACCATGCCGCCCACGATCACACCGAGGATAACCATGATCAGTGGTTCAAGCAGGCTCGACAAGGTGTCGACAGCGTTGTTCACTTCTTCCTCGTAGAACTCGGCGACCTTGAACAGCATGTGGTCAAGCGCGCCCGATTCCTCGCCGATGCCCACCATCTGCACCATCATGTTGGGAAACAGTCCGGTCTGGCGCATGGACAGCTGCAGCTGGTGACCCACGGCGACGTCCTCGCGCATCTGCTTGACGGCCTCGCTATAGACAATGCTGCCGGTGGCGCCGGCCACGGCCTCCATGGCTTCCACCAGTGGGACGCCGGCGCGAAAGGTCACGCCCAACGTACGCCCGAAGCGCGCAAGCGCCGACTGGCGAAGAATGTTCCCCATGACGGGTAATCTGAGCATCACGCGATCAAGCAAGTGCGCAAACTTCTCCGAGCGGTTCTTCGCCATCACCAGGGCAACCACGCCGCCCACCGTGCCGCCGACGACGACCCACCAGTAAGACTTCATGAACTCCGAGGCGTTGACCACGAACTGTGTCGGCGCCGGCAGTTCGGCGCCGGCGTCCTTGAAGGTCTGTGCAAACACCGGGACGACGAACAGCAGCATGATCATGCTGACCAGCATGGCCACCACGACCACCATGATCGGATAGAACAGGGCCTTCTTGATCTTGGCCTTCATGCTCTCCGTGCGTTCCTTGTAGGTCGCCACGGTATCGAGCACGGTTTCGAGCACACCGGCGGACTCGCCAGCGTGCACCAGATTGCGATAAAGCTCATCGAACTGCACTGGATACTTGCCCAGTGCCTCATGCAGGGATGCGCCTCCCTCGATGGTTTGCTTCACGTCCGTCAGCATGTTCTTGAAGCGGACGTTCTTCTGGCCGTCGGCGATGATCTCGAACGACTGCACCATTGGCACACCCGAGGCCATCATGGTGGCGATCTGGCGGCTGAAGATGGCCACATCCCGCGGCTTGACGGTGCTGCCAGTGGCGCCAAACAGGGGCTTGCCGCGTTCGCGCACGGTCTGCGGGTTCATGCCCTGGCGGCGCAATTCGGCCTTCACCAGCGAGGCATTCTTGGCGCGCATGTCGCCCTTCATGCGCTTGCCGCGCTTGTCCAGCGCGATCCACTCGTAGGTGGTCAGCTTGCTGATCTCGGCGCGCTGTGCGCCGAGGGACTTGCCATTCTTAGCGGTGGCGGTGGCCGTGGCCATTGCGGTTCCCCCTGCTGGTACGGTCGGGTCGCCTCAGGATGGCGACCGCCTGATTCTGCAGCTTAAGTCATTCCCCAGGGGCAATTCGTGGCACCCAGCGCAACTTTGGTGTGACGAACGGCCCCGCCCGGTCGTTTCGAGCTTCAATCCTTGGTGACGCGGTCAATCTCGGCAAGGCTGGTGACGCCCTTCTTGACCTTGAGCAGGGCCGAGGCGCGCAGATCGTTCACGCCGGCCTTGCGGGCCACCTCGGCAATCTGCAGTGCATTGCCGCCCTGCAACACGATTTTCTGGATGTCCTCCAGCATGGGCATCACCTGGTAGATACCTACGCGCCCCTTGTAACCCTCGTTGCAGCTGTCGCAGCCAACCGCCTCGAAGATGGTCAGGCCGCCGTCGATATCGTCCTGGGTAAAGCCCGCGTCGAGCAGAACCTGCGGAGGGAGATCAATCGGCTTCTTGCAGTCGTGCAGGCGACGAGCCAGGCGCTGGGCAATCACCAGCGTCACCGACGAGGTGATGCTGTAGGGCGGGATACCCATGTTCATCAGGCGCGAGATCGTCTGCGGGGCGTCGTTGGTGTGCAGGGTCGACAGCACCATGTGACCCGTCTGCGCCGCCTTGACGGCGATCTCGGCGGTTTCCAGGTCGCGGATTTCGCCCACCATGATCACGTCCGGATCCTGGCGCAGGAACGAGCGCAGGGCAGCCGCGAAGGTCATGCCGCGCTTGGTGTTCTGCTGGACCTGGTTGATGCCCTCCACGCGGATTTCCACCGGGTCTTCCACGGTCGAGATGTTGCGTTCCTGCGTGTTAAGGATATTGAGCGCCGTATACAGCGACACGGTCTTACCGGAGCCGGTGGGGCCGGTCACCAGCACCATGCCGTAGGGCTTGTGGATGGCGTCCAGGTAAAGCTGTTTCTGCACGTCCTCGTAACCCAGCGCATCGATGCCGAGCTTGGCGGCCGAGCCATCGAGGATACGCAGCACGATCTTCTCGCCGAACAGGGTCGGCAGCGTACTTACGCGGAAGTCCACCGCGCGGCTCTTGGACAGGTTCAGCTTGATGCGGCCGTCCTGCGGCACGCGGCGCTCGGCGATGTCCAGGCCCGACATCACCTTGAGGCGGGAGGAGATGCGCGAGGCCAGCTTCATCGGCGGGCTGGCCACCGCGCGCAGCATGCCGTCCATGCGCAGGCGCACGCGGTACTGCGTTTCGAATGGTTCGAAGTGGATGTCCGAGGCGCCGCGCTTGATCGCGTCGACCAGGATCTTGTTGACGAACTTCACCACCGGGGCGTCGTCGTTCGCGTTGGCGTCGATGCCGGTGGATTCGGCTTCGTCGTCACCACTCTCCAGCCCCAGCTCATCGAGATCGCCGCCGCCGAGGTCCGGCACCGTATTGCTCATCGCATTGAGCACGGTCTCGATAGTGCGCAGCAACTGGCCGCGCTCGACCAGGATCGGTTCCACCATGCAGTTGGAGTGGAACTTGATCTCGTCCAGCGCGTGCGACTGCATGGGGTCGGCGATGCCCACGAACAGGCGCTTGCCGCGCTTGAACAAGGGCAGGGCGTGGTGCTTGTTGATCAGCGCCTCGCTGATCAGGTTGGCCGGCATGTTGGCGGGCGCCAGTGCGCTCACGTCCATGACCGGCATGCCGAACTCGTCGGAGGCGATGCGGGTCAGGCGGGCGCTGTCCACCAGGCCATGGTCCAGCAACCAGGCGGCAAAAGAGGTCTTGTTCTGGGCCGAGTCGGCCATCGCCCTGCGGACATCGGCCTCGGGCAGCACATTTTCCGACACCAGCCTGCGCGCCATGCCGGAGAGGCCCGCGAGGGAAGGTTGCATTAGCGTAGACATGGCGGTACTGGCTCAGCCCCCTGATTGGAAGGGAATTTACCCCAGTTGGACGGGCGGGTCACCCGCTGGCGTCACGGAATGGCGGTCCGGGCGACCCGGAGCATGGGGTCGGCCACCGCCAGTTGGTGCCGAAAAGACATGCAACGGGCGTGCCTCAGCAGCATGGACGACGCTGGATGGCTGGGGTAGAAAGTGCCTTTCCGACTAAAAGGCTGTCAGTGCCCACTGCCGACCCTCAACCCTCGTTCCTGGTGTTTGGCGCCCCGCGCATCGAGGAGGCCGAGATTGCCGAGGTCGAGGCCTGCCTGCGCTCCGGCTGGCTGGGCACGGGGCCGCGCGTGGCTCAGTTCGAGCAGGACTTTGCCCGGTGGCGCGGCGTCACCCCTTCGAGGGTGGCGGCGGTCAATTCCTGTACCGCGGCACTGCATGTAAGCATGGTGGCGGCCAATCTCGAACCGGAAAGCGAGGTCATCACCACGCCGCTGACGTTTTGCGCCACGGTGAACGCCATTCTCCACGCCGGCCTGACGCCGGTGCTGGCCGATGTCGACCCGCATACCCAGAACATCGATCCAGCGGCCATCGAGGCGGCCATCACCCCTCGCACGCGGGCCATCCTGCCGGTGCATTTCGCTGGCCGGCCCTGTGACATGGACCGAATCATGGCCATCGCGAACAAGCATGGCCTGGTAGTCGTCGAGGATTGCGCCCACGCCATCGAGTCCGAGTTCCGGGGAAGGCCGGTGGGCACTTTCGGCGACTTCGGCTGCTTCAGCTTCTATGTCACCAAGAACGTGGTGACGGGCGAAGGCGGCATGATCCTCGGGCGCCATGAGGAAAGCATCGCCCGGGCACGCATCCTGGCCCTGCATGGCATGAGCAAGGATGCCTGGCATCGCTTCAGCGACCAGGGCTATCGGCACTACCAGGTGGTCGAGTGCGGCTTCAAATACAACATGATGGATCTGCAGGCCGCGATCGGCATCCACCAGCTGGCCCGGGTGGAGGCCAACTGGCAGCGGCGCCGCCAGCTGTGGGAGCGCTACGATCAGGACCTGGCCGGACTGCCCCTGCAGCTACCGCCACCTCCGGAGCCGGACACCCGCCACGGCTATCACCTTTATACGGTGATGATTGACGAAACGCGCTGCGGCATCGGCCGGGATGGTTTCCTGGAGGCCATGAACACCGCGCGCATCGGCACGGGCGTGCACTACCTGTCCGTGCCCGAGCACCCGTACTACCAGCAGCGTTTCGGCTGGCGGCCTGATCAATGGCCCCATGCGGTGCGGCTGGGGAGGCAGACGGTCAGCCTGCCGCTATCGCCGGCGATGTCCCATGCCGACCTGGCGCGCGTGATCGAAGCCGTACACGGGCTCATCCCGGCTTGAGCCGGTGGGCGAGGCGCCACGCAGCGTGATGTGCTCCGGAGCCCACAATTTCGCGTAGCTCGCGGCGAGGCGCGGAATGGCTTGGCGCTCAGGTTATCATTCGGACTCACTCTCGGGGACACGCTCTTGGATCGTCTAAGCATCATCCTGCCCGCCAAAAACGAAGGGGCGGCGTTGAAGGATCTGTTGCCACGCCTGCGCCAGGCCCAGCCGACGGCGGAGATTATCGTGGTGAACGACGGCTCTACTGACGACACGCGCGAGATCTGCGCCGACGCCGGAGTGGTCTGCCTTTCGTCGCCGTATTCGATGGGTAATGGTGCGGCTATTAAACGTGGCGCCCGGGCAGCCAGCGGCGATGTGCTGGTGTTCATGGACGGTGATGGACAGCATGACCCGGCAGACATAGCCCGCCTGCTGGAGAAGCTGCAACAAGGCTACGATATGGTGGTTGGCGCGCGCGACTGGGGCAGCCAGGCTGGCGTAGGGCGGGGTGTTGCCAACACCATCTACAACTGGCTCGCCACGCGCATGACAGGGCATGAGGTGATGGATCTCACCTCCGGCTACCGTGCCGTGCGCGCTGATAAGTTCCGTGAGTTCCTACACCTGTTGCCCAACGGGTTTTCCTACCCGACGACCAGTACCATGGCGTTTTTCCGCAGCGCTTATCCGGTGGCTTATGTGCCGATCAAGGCGGCACAGCGGGTGGGCAAGAGCCACATCAGGCCGCTCAAGGACGGTGTGCGGTTCTTGTTGATTATCTTCAAGATCGCGACGCTGTATTCGCCGTTGAAGCTTTTTGCGCCAACGAGTGCGTTGTTTTTCTTGCTTGGCTGCCTCAATTACGCGCGGACGTTCTTCATCGATGGACGGCTGACGAACATGAGCACGCTGATGTGGAGCGCGTCGGTGATCATTTTCCTGATCGGATTGGTGTCCGAGCAGATCACCTCGTTGATCTATCGGCGTGACGCCTGAGCAGATCGACGTGATGCGGTCATGAAAAAGATACGCGTGGTCGCATTGACGACGTCATATCCACTGCGCGCTGGTAGTTCCGCCGGCATTTTTGTCCAGAGCCTTTACCGGAGCCTGGCGGTCGAATGCGCGATAGACGTGATCTGTCCTGCCGACTCTAGGCCGGGGAAGGTTAGGTCGGACGACGAAGCGGCAAGAGACCTTCGTGTTCATGCGGTGCGTTACGCTCCCAGGGCATGGCGCATGTTGGCGCAGGCATCCGGCGGTGTCATCACGGGCCTGCGGCGTTCGCCATGGCGTGCGTTGCTGTTGCCTGGCTTGCTGCTTGGGCTGTTTTGGCGTTGCCTGTTGTCCGCGACTGGTGCGGACCTGATTCATGCCAACTGGTCCATATGCGGGGCCATGGCAGGAATCGTTGGGCGGTTGCGCAGGAAGCCCGTGATCACCACGTTGCGCGGTGATGATGTAACCCGCGCGACGCATTCATGGTTGGATCGGCTGATCCTCGGCACGGCCGTACGCAACAGTCAAATTGTGATTTGCGTTTCTGAGGCGATGGCTGATCGGCTGCGTGTGCAATTTCCGTCTCGGGCGACCGACATCCATGCGTGCCTCAATGGCGCTGACGAAGCATTCTTCAAGAGCGACAGGTCGGATTCTGATGGCGAAGCCTTGCGCGTACTGGCGGTAGGTAGCCTGATTCGCAGGAAGGGCTTCGATGTGTTGATCGAGGCTGTCGCGCGTGCGCGTCATCACGAACGAATGCACATACGCATCGTCGGTGATGGGCCAGAGCGGGAGTCATTGCTGGTCCAGGCGGACTCCCTTGGCGTTGCTCCCTGCTTCACGTTTGATGGAGCCGTGCCAGCAGCCGACATGCCGAAACGCTTGTCCGAGGCGGATGTGTTCGTGCTTTCCAGTCGTTCGGAAGGTCGACCCAATGTGGTCGTGGAAGCGCTAGCCGGCGGCTTGCCGGTCATTTCCACCGATCTGGAGGGCGTGCAGGGAATGGTAAGGAACGGTGATACCGGCTGGCTGGTCGCAGTTGAAGACGCGGACGCAATGGCCGCTGCGCTGGACAGCGCGGTCGCCGATCGAGTTGAACTTCACCGCCGCGGCGAACGCGCACGTGCACTCGCACGTACCCAGATAGGAACCTGGGCGGACACTGCGCGTTGTTATGAGGCATTGTTTCAGACGGTCCTGGCAGCGGGCGGGAGGCATCACCCTTCATGTGCGGAATAGCTTTTCTCCGGGCCCCGGCGATCTCACCCGGCGAGCGCCGCGAACGCATGGGTGCGGCCCTGCAGCGACTCAAACATCGCGGCCCCGATGAAACCGGGAGCTATGCCGGCGACGATTTCGTCGCGGGACAAACGCGCCTGGCCATCATCGATCTGAAAGGTGGCCACCAGCCCATGCGCGACCCCGCTGGGCGCTGGGTCTTGGTGTTCAATGGCGAGATCTACAACTACAGGCAACTCAGGGCGCAGCTGACAGGGCGGTGGAGCTTCCGGGATGACAGCGACACCGAAGTGTTGCTGGCTGGGTTGATCACCGAGGGTCCGGGCTTTGTCGAGCGTCTGGACGGCATGTGGGCGTTCGTGTTGCACGATGTCGCTTCTGGCGACTTGCTGCTTTCAAGGGATCGCTTCGGAAAGAAGCCGCTGTACTACCGCCGTCATGGTGCGACCTTCGCCTGCGCCTCCGAATTGCCGGCACTGGCCGTACTAACTCCGGATGTGGCCGTCACGGAAGACGCCGCCGGTATCGCGGACTATTTCCGCTACGGGTACGCGCTGCCTGGCAAGACTTGTGTGGCTGGCGTCAGCGAAGTTTTACCGGCACACACGCTGTGGCTGCGTGCGGATGGCTCCACCGTCGAGACACGCTATTGGGCGCCGTCGGTCGAACCCTGGACCGGCAGCTTCGATGAGGCGGCCGAGCAGGTTCGCGAACTGTTGACGGAGGCGGTGCATCGACGCCAGTTGGCATCGGATGTCGAAGTCGGAGCGTTTCTATCCGGCGGAGTCGATTCAACGACCGTGTGCGCGCTTGCGCAGAACGCGGGTTTCGGCAAATTGAGAACGTTTACGGCAGGCTTTGCCGAAGCGACTTTCGACGAGCGCGAGCCAGCGGCGCGGGCCGCAGCGGAGTTGGGTACGTTGCACACCGCGGAAGAGATCAAGCCGGAGATGGCGGCGGCCTTGGCAACGGCACTTCTCCGTCGCATGGGCCAGCCATTCGGTGACTCCTCCCTAGTTCCCACTGCGTTGGTCGCCTCGGTGGCGGCCAAGCACGTGAAAGTGGTGCTGACCGGAGATGGTAGCGACGAGATCTTCGGCGGGTACGCCAGATACATGGGGCGGCTGCTGCGTCAGCGTTACCATCGGCTGCCGGCTTCCTTGCGCTCGATCGTCGAGCGCGGCGTGCTAGCAACATCCGAGCCCTACGCACATCACAGCGGGAGCCTATTGAAGCGCGCGCATCTTTTTGTGCAGCACGTGCGCGAGGGCAGGGAGACCTATATCGGGCCGCCGGCCATCCGCAAGGAGATGCTGGCTCAACTGGTCCCGGGCTTGGGCGACGGTAACCCGATGCCCGATCGGCCGTGGCCGGACGACCCGCACGAACTTCGGCACATGCTGCTGATGGATTGCCTGGTCTATCTGCCCCAGGACATTCTGCAGAAAGTGGATCGCGCGACCATGATGTACTCGCTCGAAGCCCGCAGCCCCTTCCTCGACAAAGCGTTGTTCGAGTTTGCGATTCGTTTGCCGTGGCAATGGCACTTTTCAGGAATGAAAGGAAAGCGCTTGTTGCACGCAGCCATGCGCGGACGCGTGCCCGATTTCATCTGGGGCCGTCGCAAGCAGGGGTTTGCCTCGCCTGTCAGTCACTGGCTGCGCAACTGGCTGGGAGATGACCTGCTGGCCATGGCCAATTCAGAGGATACGGGTGTTGTGGATGTGGCGGGTTTGCACGCGCTGCTGCGTGAACACCGCGCAGGACACGCGGATCACTCCCAGCCCTTGTGGCTGGCTTATACCTATCTGTGCTGGCGTGCCGGTTGATCACGTGGCGGCGCGCGCTGATCGAATTGTGTTGGTCTTGCCGAGCCTTGAGCGGGGTGGTGGTGAGCGTGTGCTGCTGCAATTGGCGGGGTTGTTTCTAACTGCAGGGCGAGAAGTTCATGTTGTCACCTTGATCGGTGGCGGTGCGCTCCGTTCGCTTGTTCCTGCCGGGGTCACATTGCATGAGCTGATAGATGGAGGCGATCCGCCGAAGGGCCTGGCGCTGGCATGGAAGGCATACCCTAGGTTGATATCGCTCGTGCGCAAAACAAAACCACATGCCGTGCTCAGCACTATGACAGGCACGAATTTGCTGGCCGTGTTGGCATGCAAGCGGGCACGCGTCCGTATTCGGCTTGTATTGCGTGAAGCCGCTAGCCTTGTCAATGCGAAAGGATTTTTGAAACGGCAGGCGATGCGTTGGCTTTACGGCCTCGCAGATGGGATCGTCGCGGTATCGGCCGGCGTTGCGCAGGATCTGCGTAAACTGGGCTTGCCGCATGACCGCATACATGTCATACGAAATCCGGTCGATGTTGAGCGGCTGCGATATTTGGCCGAAGTGGGGCCTTCACTCTCGCGCCACGTTGATGAGTCATATGTGGCGACGCTCGGCCGGCTGGCTGAACAAAAAGATCATGCCACTCTGTTACATGCCTACGCCGCCAGCGCACTGCGCGCCAGTCATCGCTTGGTCATCGTTGGTGAGGGTGAAGAACACGAGAAGCTACTTTGGCTAGTGAAAGAGCTCGGCCTAACTGATCGTGTCGAATTCACCGGGGCGATGGACAACCCGTATCACGTGCTGGCGAACGCCAAATTGCACGTGCTCTCTTCCCGTTGGGAAGGCTATCCAAACGTTCTGTTGGAGGCCCTGGCGTTGGGGGTTCCGGTGGTATCGACCGACTGCCCGCATGGTCCCCGCGAGATACTCGATGACGGGCGCTACGGCCGTCTTGTGCCTGTTGCCGACTGCGCTATTTTGGCACGTGCGATGGATGCGGAATTGAAGCAACCCGCATCCGGAGTTGATGCGGTGCTTGCCACCCATCGACCCCAAGTCGTTGCATCGCGCTATCTGGCCTTGCTGGATGGCGGCGTCGGAGAAGAACAGTCATGAGCCGGACATGGCGAATGTGGCGCAATATGTCGTATTTGCTGCTCGTGGCCGTAGCGGCTACTCTGGTTGTGTTCTGGTGGCCGACGCTTGCAGCGATCTGGCGCGAACAAGCGCTGACCTTCGCGGGCGCAATGGTGATGATGTTTTGCGGCCTGCTGGTGCAGGCTCACAACTTCTTGATGTTCCTCGAAACTCCAGCGCGCATACGAATCAGGGGCTTAGTGCCGGTGTGGGCGTGGGGCGCATTGGCCAACTATGTAGCTCCATTGCAGGCCGGTGGCATTGCGGTCCGGGTGGCATGGCTCGGGCGTCATAAAGTGAGTGTCACGGACAGCTTGCTGGCAACCTGGCGTCAACTTGCGTTGAGTCTCTGGATTGCGATTGCGGGGCTAGCGACCGGATTGTTGCTCATCGACGATCCGCGCGGCCTTTGGCCAGCCCTTGCGCTATTTTTGATATGGGTCGCGGTACTTCTAATGCGCAAACTGTGGCTGAAGTGGTTGAACAGATTGACGCGGCCAGCTTGGGTGGCGAATCGAAAGCAACTTATGGAGCGAGCAGTTACGGGTATCACGCCAAGCGGCATCGGGGGCGTGGTAGTGCAATACGCCTTGGGTACGCTATTGCTGTATTGGGCATACACGTGCTTTGGTGCCTCAATAGGGCTCGGGCAAGCACTTATTCTGGCTTGCTTGGTGTATGCGTCGTCCCTCATAGCGGTTTTGCCCGGCAACCTTGGCGTTACGGAAGCGATTTACATGCTTGGGGGGCATGGGTTTGGCCTGGACGTGGCACAGGCGGGAGCACTGGCGATACTGATTCGCGCTGCACACATCGTTACGTGTTTGTTGGTTGCTCTCATAGGCATGCTGTGTGGTGGAGGTGGGTTCGGTGCAGAGCATGAATAGTTCTTGGCAAAGCCGACTTTGCGAACTTCCAGTGGAATCGGTGCGAAATTGTCTGCTGTGCGACGGCGTGCGGGGGACAACCGATTTTCGATGGCGCAAATACCTGAATCTAGTGCCGCCATTCGACGTATTGCGTTGCCCCGTTTGTGCCTTGCGGTGGCTTAGCCCGCGGCCAAGTGCTGAGGGGTATGCACTGCTCTACACCGACGCAATGTACTTCGGAGGTGATGGCGCCTCACCCGCTGACTACGCGTCCTCGGTGAAGGCTCGGGTCGACTACATGCGCGCAAGGATCGGGCGGATTCAGCGCATCATCAATAAACGGGGGCCTTTGTCGATACTCGATTATGGTGCGGCCACTGGTGATTTTGTCCGAGCAGGTCTTGATCAAGGGCATGATTGCGTTGGCGTCGAATTGTCTGATGACGCTAGAGCTGTCGCAGAACAAAAGAACGGCGTGACTCTGCTGTCGGTCGATTGTGTCGAGAGCATGGCCGATCTGCGATTCGATGCCATACACATGAATCATGTGCTTGAGCACATGCCGGATCCCCTTGCACATGCTCGCTGGTGTGCAGGGGCTCTCAAGCCGGAAGGGATATTGATTTTGGAGGTGCCGCAGCAATTCGACAATGACCTTGACCGGCTTCGTCGTGGACTGCGTGTTGGTGGTAGGCTTCAAAGATTTGACGCCTATTCGTTACACCATACCTATTTCTTTACACCTCCAACTTTCAAAACGTTGCTTGCCAAAGCGGGCTTCAATGTTCTGAGTTTGTCCACATTCAACAGTGACAAGACTCCCCTCTGGCCTCTTTCTGCTAAGAACTATGTGCTGAGAGCGCTCCTTGGTACAGCTGATCGATTACATGCGGGTGGCAACATCATCGAGGTTTTTGCACAACGGCCCTCAGCGTCGTACCACCGCGCTGTAGATGAATTCAAAGCTTCATAAGGACCCCTCAGCCGGTAACTCGATTCTTGACCCAGATGCCTTTCGATGCGGTCGGTGTGCTCGAATCGGACATTGCAATGGAGAGGGTCTCGGTTTTTGCAGCATCGGCACCGGAGCAACTCAGGTTCGGGCTCGGGGCGGACATGATTTGAGAAGGAATGTACTGCTGCCGAGGATCCCGGCCATCGATTCACGAAATCGAGGGGTTAACCGCAGGCCGAAAAGCTCATTCCCCGAATAGAACAATTCCGTCGGGCGAATGTCCTCGACTTGCCATTGGGTTCGCTGAAATCGGCGTTTCCAGGCGCTGCGAGTGAACAGATAGTGTTCAGTGAGCAAGTTGCCATGTTCCCCGTGTCTTGGCGCAACCAACCCAAGTCGAACGAGGTCAAGAATGTTTTTGTCGACCAAGTGTCGATTGATGTTTGGAGTTCGCGACGGGTCCACCGGCGGGGTTGCCCGGTTACGCGAAGCGCAAACCCATTTCGCCGCATGGAAAGGGTGACCAACCGTTGTCCAGAAGCGCCACGTTGCCGAAGGAAGGCAGTGCACGGCGACTCCGTTGGGTGTGAGAACTCTAGCCAATTCTGCCTGGATGCGATCGAAGTCCTTGATGTGTTCGAGCACATTCGACGAGTAGATGGCATCGAAGGAGGCATCAGGAAAGGGGATTGTTTGACCATCGTAGATGGTGACCGGGGTATATTGGGTAGCGCCCGCCGCGATACCCTGAACGTCGATGGCCGTAACTTTGAATCCATGTTGGGTAAGGATAGATGCCTGCCACCCGTCGCCCGCGCCGAGTTCCAGAATCTTGCCGCCGACAGGCAGCATTGGCATGGCGAGCGCCAGTTCGGCACTCCGCATGGCGTGAGCAAACTTACTTGCCATGTGGCGTTGCGCCCTTGGTGAAAACGAACTCATTGCAGCCCAGCCCTCGGGTAAGCGTTTGGCGCTGCAATTCGAATCCGACTTCGGCCAGCTCTTGCACGACATCTTCGGGTTTTGCTACCTCGAATGGAAATCCGCCAAGCCAATCCCGCCAGTCGTGAGAGAGTGACATGCCACGCTTGCGTACGTAATCACGTGCGTGAGCGCCGGGCATATGCAAATGTCGAACATCTTGCCAGAGCGCATACGTGGCAAACAGCGGATAGAAGATGGCCACAACCATTCCGCGCCCGAATTGACTACTACAATAGAAGCGTTTGACTGTGTGCCAGACACGCGAGCGCCAGCCCTGGTCGTTGTACAGTGCGATCAACAGCGTGCCGCCTGGGGCAACGCACTTTTGCGCAAGGTCGATGGCCTTCCACATCTCACCGGTGTGATGCAGTACACCCCATGAGTAGACCAGATCGAATTCTCCGAGCGACTGCATGAATGGCGCATCGAGCACGGACCCTTGCATCACAGTCCAGTGCTTGCCGCCGGGACCGTAAAGCCGACGCAGCTCTTCGGTGCAGGCGACGGAGTCGGGGTCATAGTCGAACGCGACCACTTCAGCGCCGAGCTGGTGCATGGCCAGGCTGGACAAGCCGCTCCCAGAGCCGATGTCGAGTACGCGCAAGCCCTGAAGATCGTTTCGGCCCAGCAATTCGCAAATAGCGCGGCGCGATTGATCGACTCGCTGATCATCGAGCAAGGACAGGAAGGAACGCCAGTTTTTTCCGAAGGCGAAGCGCATGAATCGTGATAAGTCCTGATTGGCGGTGGGAATGTGGCTGTCGTTGATGCGGGTGCTTTGGGATGCAATCGTAAATTTTATCGCGGCCTCTCGATCGGGGCCGCAGTCGAGCGTTCGTCAAGAAGCTCTTGCAGGGACTGGATCGTCGTGTCCAGTCGCCCACCGTAATTCATGGCTTGCAACTGTGCCAATGCGGCGCGCGCCTGTGCGTCATTTCCAGTGGATGCAAGCATACGTACCAGTGTGACTCGGTAGGCAGGTTCATCGGGCGCGGTGTTCACGGCGCCTTCGATCATGCTCAGGCCGAGCGCATGGTTGCCCTGCACGTTCCACGCATAGTTGCCATAGGTGGCCTGCAACCTGGCGCTGGGGGCCGGATGTGAGAGCGCCGCCTCGAATGCTTGCACCATGCGATCCGTGGGCAGGGAGCAGGAACGATCCTGGGCGCACTGCGCCAGCGAAGCGAGCGAACTTTCGTCCTGGACGCCGGGCTTCCGGGCCTTCAGCTTGGCGATCATGCTATCCCACCAATCGGCCTTCAGTGGCAGCCCCATGCGCGAGTTCATGAAGATCATGGCTTGCTGGGGAAGGATCGACGATTCGGGCAGGCTGGCGGCTCGTTCCAAGGGGGGATAGGCCAGTTGGGTATACGGCGAGGCGGGATCGTAGTGCGAATAGATGATGTACGTGCGTCCCAATTCGTATTGCGCGCGTGGCGAGTCAGGCGCTCGGTCGGCCAGCTCTAGCGCAAGGCGTAGAGGGTCGCTCCAGGCCTGTACGGTGAGGGCGGTGAGAGCTGTCCACCACAGCATCAGGCTGGCAAGTACCGCACGCTGCAGCCATGTCCGTGTCGTCGAGCCGCCCCTTGCCTCCACCAGCCAAGGTACGACTGCCAGTAACACACCGAAACTGGCGAAATAATTTCGGTGTTCGTACACCAGCTCCAACTGCAAGATGGTGCCGGTCAGCAACTGACCGCCCAGGAACAAGGCAATGCCCAGGGCAACCAGAGGTTGCCGCTGGCGGAGTTGAAACATGAGAGCGACAAGTAATGCAAGGACCAACAGGCTCGCCAAGGTGCTCCACGGCGACAGCAATCCGGTCGAGATACGGAAGTTGTCGTGGTAGAACGACAGTGCATGGTGAGTTGGCAACAGTGTCCATGCGAGGTAGTCGCAAAGGACGCGCGCCTCACTCAGCAGTCTCTGGCCGAGTGTGAATTCGCGCGTAGCCCAGGCGGAAGAATCAAGTACCTGTGGCACTTTCCAGAAGAGGCCGGCGATCAAGGGAAGCAACAGTACAAGGACGAACAGGGCCGCGATGCGCGGATCTGACGCTTCCGCAGAGCGCTGCGTGCGCCTGAAGCGGAACAAGATCCATTCGATAACGAACGTATACAGGGGCAGCATCGCTGCCGTTTCCTTGGCAAGCAAGCCGACGGCGGCGGCCAAAGTGACGCTCGCGGCGCAAAGCCAGAAACCGCTCCAATCCGACGACCCGTTGCGTGCAGTGGCGGGATGGGCTACAGCGCCATCGCGTCGCAACATCCATTGCCTTCCTGCCACATAACCTACCAGTCCTAGCAGGACGAACATGTTGGCCATGCTCTCCTCGCGCTGCACCACGTACAGCACACTGGTGAGGTTAATCGGCAGCAGCATCCAGCCAGTGGCGGTCAGTGCTGCAATCACCGAAGCACGATTGTCTTCGGGTGCGCCCCGCATGTAGTGGTCGGAAGCGGTTGAGGTTTTGCCTACGGCTGCAAGCAAACGTCGCGTAAGGATGAAGACTAGGACGCCGTTCAACAAGTGAATGATCAGGTTCACCAGCTTCCAGCCGAATGGATCCAGGCCGCCAGCGAGATAGTTCGCGGCAAAGCTGAGCGAAGCCAGTGGTCGCTTGAAATCGCTGGCCGGCGAAGAGAGTGCGGCACGCACCAGGGCCGCTACGCTTACCCCATGCGGTTGCACACCGGGGTTGTCCACGATGTTGGGGTGGTCGTCGAACAGCCAGGAACCTTGGAGGCCGGGCCGATAGACAACTGTGACAATGAGCAGCGATATTGGCAGAAGCCAGCGCTCAGCGTGAGTTTTCCGGGCGGGGCTCATTTCATCGAAGGCAGGGGTTGAGGTGGCTATTGTGGCGCATAGGGCCCCACAATCAGACTACTCGGCTTTCCGGCGGCGTCGCGCGAGTTCTTGCGCATTCTGTAGATTTCGCCAATGTCGGCCTTGTTGATGGCGCGATCGTCCACGAGCAGGCGACGCAATAGTGGCAGGCGGCTGTAGTCGGTGTTGCGCAATACATCGATGGCTTGGTCGTACAGCTGGGCGCTGACGAGGTATTTGGCCTCCAGCCGCGGAATATTGGCGTCCGGGTCGTTCTGGTAAGTGAGCTCGAGTTCGTGGATGGCCGTGCCCAAGTTCCCCTGGCTGACTGCCCAGTAGTGTTTCTGGTAGTGCAGGAAGCCAGATGCCAAGCCATTATTAGCGTATGCCGGGTTGGATAGCTGTGCATCAGCAAGGCCCAGCCAAGCCTTGGGCGTGAGCTCAGGGCACGCCCCTTGGGTCGCGATCGTGCGCAGTATTTCGATATTCTCCCATCCGCCCTGGTCGAAAACAGCGGTGCGAAGGAGTGTATTCAGCTTGTCCAGATCAGCCTGCGCGAGGTCGCCTTGTACGCATTTGAGCAGAACGCGATCTTCGGCCAGCGAGATGTTGTTCGGGCGTAGTTGAATGGCCTTTTCGAGCACTTGCAGCGCGGTGGCCGGCTGGCCATGCTTATAGAGCCGATCGACGAGATAAACCTGAGCACGCGTAGAGTCCGGTTGAGAGTTGGCCCAGACCAAGGCCAGGCGGTCCTCCGATGCGTACACGCGTGCGCTCAAGGCGGTGGTGACGCAGCAGGCCAGCAACCAGAGGCCGGCGACCAAGTACAGCGTGCGTTGCCTTTGCCCCTGGGGCAGCCGCGCCACGCTCAGTGCCAAGGCCATCACGGGGCCGACCAGCGGCATGTAGTTGCGGTGCTCGAAATACAGCTCCAGCATCACGGTGGTGCTCTCCACCAACTGACCACCGAGGTACCAAAGCACTGCCAGCGCAAATAGCGGCCATCGGCGCCGGCCAGCCAGGGCGGCCGACAGGGCTCCGATGAGCGCCAGCAGAGCAGGCAGCGTGGTCCATGGCGAAAACAGGTTCCGCGACACGACATAACCATCGTGATACAGGCCATATAGGCCGAAGCGTGGCAGGAAGATCTTGCCGAGGTAATCGAACAAAATGCGCGGCTCGGTCAACAAGCGCTGGTCTACGGTGAAATTGCGTGTGCTTGCGTGCCCCCATTCGTTGGGAAGTGTCCAGAGCAGGTAGCCGAGCACGAATAGCACTACAGGCCATATAAGCAGGCGCCGCAACCAGGCCAGCGTGCGGGGCAAGCGTTGCACGTCCTCCCGAAATAGCGCGGCGTCCAGCGCCAACGCATATACGGGCAACAGGACGCCGTTTTCTTTGCTTAGGAAGGCGAGGCCCATGCATGCACCCAGTCCGAGCAACATCCACATGCTGCGTCGCCATGCTGGCCATTCTGTCGCCAGCAGGCCCCTCGTGTAGCCCAGCAGCCCCAGCAGCATGAACATCGCCATCAGCAGTGTCATGCGCTGCACTACCAGCACCACGCCCGAGAGCTGGATCGGATTGAACAGCCAAGCCGCGGCCGCCAAACATGCGGCCACATTTGCGCGGTTTTGGAGTAAATCAGGCGTTACTTGGTTTGGCAGCCAATGGCGCGCGACTCGCCGGACCAATCCGAACACCAGTACGCCGTTGAGCAGATGGATGCCCACGTTAATCAGGCGGAAGTGCAGCGGATGATCGGGCCAGGAGGCTTTCTGCATCAGAAAGCTCAACATGGCCACGGGCCTGCCAGGGAAGTTGCGTGGCTGAGACAGGAAAATGCCCAAGTCACGCCAGCTCGATACATGGTCGATGCTGGTCAGTGCTGTCAGATTGGGAAAATCGTCAAACAGGAACGAGCCATGCATGGCTGGCCAGTAGAGCATGGCGCAGACGAGCAGAGTGATCGTCAGCCCGAGTAGGGCACGTGTTCGGGCTGGCATCAAAAATTCCGGGTCATCGAAGGGGGCGCGGCGGGTATGCCGCTGGGCCCGGCAAGGGCTACTTGCAGCTTTGAGGAAGGTAAGCGGCGTCCGCATCGCTGCTGCACTGCCATTCTATGGCGCCGCCCATGCTTCCGATCATAGTGAGCGTGACCTCTTTGCCTTGCAGCCTGGGCGCCACGGTGTGGCTCCGCATGAGGGCCGTAATCACACAGCCGGCCCCCCCTGCGGCGATATTGACGCTGGCCACGTATTTGCCGCTATAGCTAGCGGCTGCGGGAAGCCCGTTTGCTCCGGGCACTGGGCAGCTTCCGGTTTGGGTGTGGTATTCGGCAATATTTGTTTTCAGGCCATCCGCGAGAGTGAAGGCCTCAGCCAATTGGGCCTTGCCAGTCGAACTGCCGTACACGGAGATAGCGATGCTGGATAGAACGGCGATTATCGCTACCACGATCATCATTTCGATCAATGTAAAGCCGTGCTCATGTTTCATGTTGGAATGCCCCCTGATGACGCTGCGATGCGAAGCAAGTGGCGAGCCAGGGGCGGTTACTGAACCTGCGCAACACTGTAAAAAAAAGCCCCTCACATGGAGGGGCTTTCCGGGTGCCTGGTCGGTTGCCGTTTACTGGCAGACGGTCGGCTTGTACTGGTTGCCAATGCCGGTGGCTGTGCAGGTCCAGGAGAAGGAGCCGCCGTTGTTGGTACCCGTGAAGGTGACCGTCTGGCCGCCCAGCGGAGTGGAGACCGAACCCTGCGCCTTGAATGTCACGAGAATCGTGCAGCTGGGGGCGGTGCCGCCCGCGGCGGCCGACAGGACGTACTTGCCCGTATAGCTCGCGTCGGCCGAAGCCAGGCTGCCCTGGCCGGCGGTGGGGCAATTACCAGTCTGGTTGAAGTACTCCACGATCGGCGTCTTCAGACCATCGGCAATGGTCTGCGATTCGGAGAACTGCGACTTGGTGATGTAGTTCTGGTACTGCGGGATGGCGATGGCCGCCAGGATCGCGATGATCGCAACCACGATCATCAGTTCGATCAGGGTAAAGCCCTTCTGCACGTTCTTCATGGTGGTTCCTCTTTAGTTAGCTAACCGGTATTGCCCCCTGAGCCCCGGTCCCGATTCCCCCTAGGCGGGAACGGACCCCCTGATAGCGGTCTGGAACGACCAGGAAGCTCTTGGCTCTCACAGCACATTACGTGCCGGGTCATATCGTAGGTGATTGCCTACCGTGATGTCGGCGGTCTGTAGGCACTTAGATTGTGCACACTGTCACGGGATCGGGCAATTCGATGACGTACTGAATGGACATGCAGAAATAGCTTGTCTAAAGGGGCGTGTCATTGTTCGTCACAATGTGACCTTAAATGTCATGTTGAGCTGTGAGGTGGATCGCGATGTGCTCTGTAGGGTCACCTTCGGCGGGAAGGCAAAGTCGTGCCGCGGGTGCCCAAAGAGCCGCCATCGAGTCAAGCGATCGAGTCTGCCGTGGGCGAGGAGGGTTGCCTCCAGGTGGCGCGCCATCGAGCGGCGCATCGAATGGCTTCAACGGCCAAGATGAGTTCGACGCATCTGAATGGAATGGCGTAGCGGGGCTCTGCCTGAAGCAGCGAGTAGATCACGGTGACATAGGCGGCAAGCGCGGCGAAGGCTATGGGCATCATGGGGGATTCTCGGCGGCCCCTCCAAGTCAGCACGAGGCCTACCAGCGCCAGTGCCATGATCAAAGGATTGAGCATGCGGCATATGGTGACCGTCGCCCGAAGGATCGGCTGTTCGTCGAGAATGGAGTGCGATGTCGAATAGACGTAGATGCTGCCTATGCCCATGCGAATACTCCAATCCCACAGGAGTGCAGGCTTGCTCGCGTACCAGGCCGCATAGCGCCAAGGATGTTGCCCCATCCTCTCTGAGACCATCTGCATGCCGATGGCTGGCGAAGTCCTCAGCACTTCGTACTCGTGCCAAATGTCCGCCTGGATCTGCTTGGCGCCCGGATCGCCCATGACGCTGGGGATGTAACTGGCGTGATATTCGGGCCAAGACCCTTGCACGGCATTCAACAGAGCACGCCCTGATGAGCTGTCTGTCGTGGGGAGTTGGACACTGCGTGCACTCCACGCCGCAGGCAACAGCAAAGACGAAAGAGCCAGTACGAAAGCCAGCTTGCTCGTGCAGCTCTTGTTCCACCACAGGATCAAGGCCAAAAGCGTAGCAAATGGAATGAGCACGGCATTGGTCAGTGCGGCGAGGCTGAAGGCGATTCCGCTGAAGGCCATGGGAAATAGCCCGCTGCGCACGTTGGCCCTGTGCAGTAGGAAGAACGCCAAAGCCACCCAGAAAGCGGTCGCCGTTTCGGAGAGCAGGAAGCCCGTTATGGTGATGCTGTGCGGCCAGATCGCCATCAGTAGCCCGGCGACCAGGCTCCATTTGGCACCAAGCCACGGCCGTACGGAGGCAGTCAGTAGCGTCACAGTCAGCGCGCCCAGCAGTCCCTGCAATAGCAAAACGGATCGGTACCACGGACCAAGCTCGTCGAAAACCAGCATGACGCAGGCAAGCACGCTCGGATAGCCGGGATCGCGGAAACTGTCTGGCACGATCTTCGCGCTACCGGGCAGGCTCATGGAAAACGCCCCGTGATGGGCCATGTTCCAGGCGTAGGAGACGTATTGAACGGCGTCCCCTCGGATGGGATTGTCGACGACCGCGTGGATGGAATAGGCCCAGCGCAATCCCAGGGCGAATAGCGTCACGGCCAACAAGGCGATACGCCAGTACCACGGCCGGTCCGCGGTTGAGACTTTGCACATGGGGTCCCCTGAGGTGGATATGGTGGAACGATCCGCCGGGCAACATACCACCTGTGGCTCTCCCCGGCCTTCTGTCCCCTACGGGCATACCTACCGGGTCGCATGATGCTTTTCCAATTGGGGGTGATCGGAGCGCCGCGGCTCAGCCTGGCCCCCGCTCCACCGCCTGGTGGAATTGGCACTTAGAGCGTTAATCCGGGTGGCATTTCGCTGTGAGGATGGTGCGGGCGACTTGCGCTGGACCATGGGGCCTCTTACCGTCAACGTTTTCGCAGCACCCAGGAACCCTATGAAACCCTTGTTTGTCGCGCTGGCGCTTGCGCTGGCCAGCACGTCGGCGGTCGCGGCCGAGGTCGAAAGCCACGGGCCGCACCCGTTCAATATCCGCGATCTGGTGATGATGGATCGGGTCGGTGACCCGCAGCTCTCCCCGGATGGCCGCTATGCGCTGTATACCGTGCGCGCCACCGATTACGCCGCCAACAAGGGCGTGACCTCGATCTATCTGCTCGACCTGGGCAAGGCCGGCGAGCCGGTGAAGCTGGTCGACAAGGGTTCGTCGCCGCGCTGGGCGCCGGACGGCAGCGCTTTCTACTACCTGGCGGCGACCAAGGACGGGGTGTCCCAGGTGTGGCGCCATGGCTTGACAGCCTCGGATGCAGCGGCGCAGGTGACCCAAGCGCCGATCGACGTGGACGGCTTCAAGCTATCGCCGGATGGCAAGAAGGCGCTGCTCACCCTGGGCGTGTTCACCGATTGTGCCGACCTGGCCTGCACCAAGGAGCGGCTGGACGGTCGTGCCGCCGACAAGGCCTCGGGCACGGTCTACGACAAGTTGTTCGTGCGCCATTGGGACACCTGGTCTGACGGCCGGCGCGCGCAGCTGTTCGTGACGGACCTGGGCAATGCCTCCGCCCAGCCGGTGCTGTTGTCCCGTGGCATTGATGGCGACGTGCCGAGCAAGCCGTTCGGCGACGACGCCGAGTTCAGCTTCTCGCCGGATGGCAAGACGGTCTACTTCAGTGCACGCATTGCCGGCAAGTCCGAGCCCTGGTCGACTAACTTCGATGTCTATAGCGTGCCCGTCGACGGCGCAGCTACCCCGCGCAACCTCACTGCCGCGAACCTGGCCTGGGATGCCTTCCCGCTGCCGTCGCCGGATGGCAAGACGCTGTACTACCTGGCGATGAAGACGCCCGAATCCGAATCGGATCGTTTCGGCATCATGGCGCTGGACCTGGCCTCTGGCGAGAAGCACGAAGTGGCGCCGAACTGGGACCGTTCCGCCGGCGGCCTGCAGGTGTCGGGCGATGGCAAGACCCTGTTCGCGACGGCCGACGACAACGGCCAGCATCCGCTGTTCGCCATCGATGCGGCGACGGGCAAGGTCACCACGCTGGTCACCGACGGCGACGTGGGCGCCTATTCGCTGGGCAAGTCGAAGTTTCTGGTGCAGCGCGATGACTTGAAGCGCCCGGCCGATCTTTACGTGGCCGACCTGCAGGGCAAGGGCCTCAAGCAGGTGACGCACTACAACGCGGCGAGCCTGAAGAACCTGCAGATGGGCGAGCCCGAGTTCTTCACCTTCAAGGGTTGGAACAACGAGACGGTGCAGGGCTACGTGGTGAAGCCGGCCAACTACAAGGCGGGCAAAAAGTACCCGGTGGCCTTCATCATCCATGGCGGCCCGCAGGGCGCGATGAGCAACGGCTGGAGCTATCGCTGGAACCCGCAGACCTACGCGGGCCAGGGCTTCGCCGTGGTCACCGTGAACTTCCATGGCTCCACCGGCTACGGCAAGGCGTTCACCGACTCGATCTCCGGTGACTGGGGTGGCAAGCCTCTGGAAGACCTGAAGGCTGGCTGGGCGGCTGCGCTTGGCAAGTACAGCTTCCTTGATGGCGACCGCGCCTGCGCGCTGGGCGCCAGCTACGGCGGCTACATGATTTACTGGATCGCCGGCGTGTGGAACCAGCCGTGGAAGTGCCTGGTCGACCATGATGGCGTGTTCGACGCGCGCGCCATGTACTACGACACCGAGGAGCTGTGGTTCGAGGAGCGCGAGAACAGCGGGACGCAGTTCGAGCATCCGGAGAACTACGAGAAGTTCAATCCAGTCAACCATGTGAAGGATTGGCGCGTACCGATGCTGGTGGTTCATTCGGCAAAGGACTTCCGCATTCCCGACACACAGGGCCTGGGCGCCTTCACCGCGCTGCAGCGCCGTGGCATTCCCAGCAAGCTGCTGCATTTCCCGGACGAAAACCACTGGGTGCTCAAGCCGCAGAACAGCGTGCAGTGGCATGAGACGGTCAATGCGTGGTTGAAGCAGTGGACCTCGGCGGACAATGCCAAGGACGCGGCGAAGTAAGCCCGCTGGCTAGACAAGAAAATGGCGGCCACTTGGCCGCCATTCTTTTTCATCACCTTGAATTGCCTTAGTGGCGGCAGTTCGAAGGCACGTACTTGAGGTGTGTGGGTTCGCCGCTGATATCGCAGCCCCAAACAATGGGTTGGCTCGCCGCCATGGGGCCCGTGGGCAGGCCGGTAGTGGTATCGATCGTGCCGCTGCCGGGGGTCAGATGAAGAACCAAGCCCGCGACGCCAACCGCATCGTTGTATGTGACAGTGATTTGGCCATCGCCCGCCTCAGGTGTTGCGGCGACCGCTGCAACGCCAATGCTTCCAACATTGTCGGTCGCCGTGAATTCATAGCCAAAACTGTTTACGTCGGTATCCCCGGTGCCGCCGTATGCACCGATCTCTCGGCCGATATTGGACGCAACGGTTTCGGACACCGCCAGCTTCGCGGCATCAGCCAGCACAATGCCCTCGGAAACCTTGGCGCGGATGGTGTAGTTCTGATATTGCGGAATGGCGATGGCAGCCAGAATCGAGATGATCGCAACCACGATCATCAGTTCGATCAGGGTAAAGCCCTTTTGTACGTTCTTCATGGTGACTCCTCAGTTTTCC
The DNA here is from genome assembly GCF_003351225.1 of Dyella solisilvae. Taxonomy (GTDB): domain Bacteria; phylum Pseudomonadota; class Gammaproteobacteria; order Xanthomonadales; family Rhodanobacteraceae; genus Dyella; species Dyella solisilvae. The sequence goes on along the minus strand of NZ_QQSY01000001.1, from coordinate 1,134,746 downwards.
AATAAAATGTCCGTGACACGACTGAGACCTGGTTCTGATTCCCTCATGGGGAACAGTTCTCTTGGGAAGTTCGGAACGACCAGGGTGCTCACCTGACTTGCGGCACGCCGTGTGCCATCCCCGTCATCGACGGTTATCCGTGGCGCGGGCCAAGCTTGGGCAGTGCGCAAAATGACTAAGTCGCGACGTCAGGTAGGGCTGATGGGTCTGTAGGCGCGTCTAAGTCGCCATGTCATCATTCGCGGGGCGTTACTGCTGCCGAAGGCTGCATTGAGATTGCGCATTCATCCGTAGAGCTGCGCGTGCAGATGGATTAGGCCAGCCCGCTTTGGCGCTGCAAATTAGCGCGGAGCACTGAAGGCTGGCGACGGCCGTTGGGCTATCGGCGAAAAGCGAAGCCGCGGCAGTGGGTGCAGAGGTTAATGCGTGCGTTGCCAAGGGCATCAGCCCGCACATCAAGATCATCACGCAGCGCGCTTGGTGGCTAAGCGTTCGGCGTTAACCTGATGACTTGCCCCTTTCCCAGGGAAAGCATGAAGCCAGTGCCGTTGCCTAGGCGTGCACGAAAGGCACTGGATGACTCGCTACGCTCGCCCCTTCGGAGCCGCCCGTCGGGCGTTCTCCGCGCTTCGCGCTCCGTCCTGCGTTCGCAGAAATGACGAGCAAAAGAGTGCGGCTTGTTGCAGGAGCCCCCGCAGCCGTCGTCCCTGCGAAGGCAGGGACCCAGCGACTTTGCCTTCGGTGTCGAGAAAGGCACTGGACTCCTGCTTTCGCAGGAGTGATGAGCAAGAGAAGCACGGCGTGTTGCAGAAGCCCCTCAGCCCGTCGTCCCTGCGAAACCCAAAAAGAGGAGGCTCGAGCATAGACCCATCGACTTTGCCTTCTGTGTGGTGAAAGGCACTGGACTCCTGCTTTCGCAGGAGTGACGAGCAAGAGAAGCGCCGCGTGTTGCGGGTGCCTCCAGAGCCCGTCGTCCCTGCGGAAGCAGGGACCCAGTGACTTTGCCTTCAATGCGTGGAAGACACTGGGCGACTCGCTGCGCTCGCCCCTTCGGGGCCGCCCTTCGCGCTATGTCCTGCTTTCGCAGGAATGACGATCTATAATCAGACTCCGCGCCGAGCGTGCGCCCTAAAGCCACTTCGCCCGCTTGAGGAAGTAATAGATGCTTCCCACCAGCGTGCCCACCAGCACGATGATCAGCGGATAAGCCCAGGGCTTGTTGAGCTCCGGCATGTGCGCGAAGTTCATGCCGTACCAACTGGTGATCAACGTCGGCGCGGCAAGCATGGCCGCATAACCGGCCAGTCGCTTCATCACTTCGTTCTGCCCGAACGTCACCAGCGACAGGTTGACGTTGATGGCGGCGGTCAGCATTTCGCGCATGGCGCTGATCGACTCGTTGACGCGGAACACGTGGTCGTACACATCGCGGAAATAGGCGCGCAGTTCGTCGGGGATCAGCTCCGGATGCAGGCGCACGAGCTGGCTGATGACGTCCTGCATCGGCGCAACGGCGAGGCGAAGCGTCATCAGGTCGCGCTGCATGTCGTACAGGCGGCGGATCGTGCTGCGCTTGAAGGTGTCGGAGAAAATGTCCTTCTCCAGTTCCTCCAGCTCCTCCCGGAAATCACGCACGATGGGCAGCAGGTTGTCGACGATGTAGTCGAGCACCCCGTACAGGCCGTAGCTCGGACCCAGCGCAAGCAGTTCGGGCGTGTGCTCGCAGCTGCGCCGCGCCGGTGCATAGGAGAGCGAGGCGCCGTGGCGTACGGTGACCAGGTAGCGCGCGCCGAGGAAGACGTGGGTTTCGCCAAAGGCGATGTGTCCCGCGACCAGTTGGGCGGTCTGCACGACCACGAACAATGAGTCGCCGAAAGCCTCGACCTTGGTGCGCTGGTGGGCGTGCTTGGCGTCCTCGATCGCCAGGTCATGCAGGTCGAATTCTTGCTGGATCTTGTCCAGCAGGGGGCCGTCGGGCTCGTGCAGCCCCACCCACACAAAGGCATCGGGTTGCTTGAGCACCTCGCTGATGTCGTCGAGGCTGATGTCGCCGATGCGCTTGCCGTCGAAGCGGTAAGCCACGCAGTTGATGACCATCGGCGACGGGGACGCCGGGACGGCGGCTGGCTTGGCAGTCACGTGCATGGACGGATCATGCCCCGCGTTCTGCGACAGGGCAACGACAGCGGCCTCAGGCCGCTGCCACCCGACGGGGCTGGCCGTTCCTCAGACACCACGCCAGCGCCACCCAGCACGGCAGCGCAAACAGCAGCCACGGCTGGTTCTGCTGCACGACGCCGGGCAACAGGTGCAGCAGGATGGCGGCGAGCGTGGCCAGCAGTTGCAGTACGAGCAGCACCTCAATGCGGCGGGACGGCGCGACGCCGCGGCGCGAGCGCCACAGCGCGGGAAGCAGGAAGAACGCGGCAGGATTGAACAGCAACAGGTTGGCGTTGGCCCATGCCGAGTGGTGCGTGGTGAGGGTCCACAGCACCAGCAGGGCGACACCGACCAGGCCGGCCAGCACCAGGTACAACGAGCCGGCCAGCGCATAAACCGCAGGGGCCAGTTTCCGCGTCATGACGAGGAAAACGGCGAAGGCCAGCCCGGCCAGACCGAGCGGCAGCCGGAGGTCCGGCGCCTCGTCGGGAGGCGGGATCAGGCGGTTAGGCGAGAGCAATTGCTTCTCGATGACCAGTGGGCGCGGAGCGCCGTTGGCGCCGGGCACGGTGACATGCGCGATCTCCCGCTGCAGCACCATTGGCAGGAAACTCTCCTGCCAGGCGTTGAGGGGCTGGTCGGCGTAGGGGCCCAGTCCAAGGTCGAGGATCAGCATCAGCCACGCCTGCTGGCGCATCAGGCGCGCGGTCTGCTGGCGAAAGGTCATGCTGGCCGGACGCGACGTGAGTTGCTGCTTGAGCGCGCCGCCGAGCGCCTTGTCGAGCGCATCGCGCACGCGGGTGGCGCAGTTGTCGGCGTAATAGTCGTAGTCGTAACGGACGTTTTCCGGGCGCAGGTTCCACAGCAGGAAGTCGCGCAGGTCGGCTGCCTGCGCCGGCGTGAAGGCCAGGCGCTGGCGCGTCACCGAGCGGCCGACGCTGACGTAGTACTGCTCGTCGACGTCGGTGGGCGCGGCATCCATCATGTAGTGCATGCGCCCGCGCGCGAAGTGCAGCAGGAAGCCCTTCTCGTCGAAGTCGAACACGCCGTAGTTGAAGGTGGCCGACTCGCCGCTCACCGTGTCGCGCAATTCGATCGCGTCGTGGCCGAAGCGCTCCCAGTAGGTGTCGCCCGGGCCGTAGGTGATCAGTGCGACTTCGAGATTGGCGCCCGGCGCGTTGGCGACGCCCGCCTCTGCGCGCGGCGCCCAGCCGAGGAGGCTGCACACGAGAAGCAGAGCGAACCCGGCGAGGAGGCGGCGCAGGCCTTGCAGCATGCCGGACGCTGGCGTCCTGCCGGATGGATGCACAGTCAGTCTTCCTTGCGGGTGACGCGGAACGCCTGCACGCGCCGGTCGTCCGCCTCGGTCACGTGGAACAGGTAGCCGCCGATGGTGATTTCCTCGCCCACTTCGGGCAGGTGTCCGAACTCGGAGGTGCACATGCCGCCGACGGTGTCGAACTCCTCGTCCGAGAAGTGCGCGCCGGTCTGTTCGTTGAAGTCGGCAATCGGGGTCAAAGCACGAACCACCCAGCCGCCGCCGGTTTGCTCGTGCATCAGCATGGGTTCTTCTTCATCGTCGTGCTCGTCGTCGATCTCGCCGACGATCTGTTCGAGCACGTCCTCGATGGTGATCAGGCCGGCCACGCCACCGTACTCGTCCACCACCAGCGCCATGTGGTTGCGCGTATGGCGGAACTCCGACAGCAGCACGTTCAGCCGCATCGATTCGGGGATCAGCACCGCCGGGCGCAGCACGCTGGCGATGTCGAAATGATCGCCGTCGCCCACGAACTTCAGCAGGTCCTTGGCCAGCAGGATGCCGAGGATGTCGTCCTTGTCCTCGCCGTGGACGGGGAAGCGCGAGTGGCCGGATTCGACCACCGTGTCGAGGATCTCGCGCAGCGGCGCCTCGGCCGAAAGCATCACGATCTGCGCGCGCGGCATCATGACGTCATCCACGCTCAGCTCGGTGACCTTGATAGCCCCCTCGACCATGGTGAGGGTGTCGGTCGACATCAGGCCGTTGGCCTGGGCGGCGCGCAGCTCATCAATAAGCTCTTTCCGGTTGCGCGGCTCGCCGGAAAACATGTGGCCCAGTCGATCCCACCATTTGCGGTGGGCTGGGCCGCTGGTACTGCCAGGGTCCTCGTTCATTACTCTTGTAGGTTCTGCCCGGAACCGGGCGGAAGCAAGAGTCTAGCGGAAAAATCTTGACGATTCAGGAACAAGGCGCGGGAGGAGGCGGGCGAGGCCCCCTTCAACAGCGTCTCCGGGCCGCCCTCCGGGGCGCCCCGATCACCGCGGGAAGCCCGCCGTAGCGCCGCGCGGCGCGGCCTTGGCGATGCCGGCAGCCTGGCCCTGGGCGTGGCCCTGCTGCCAGCCGCCGCCCAGGGCCTTGTACAGGTTGACCTGGTTCACCGCCTGGTCCAGTTGGAGGCTGACCAGCTTCTGCTGGGCGGCGTAAAGCGAACGCTGGGCGTCTTGGGTGGCGATGTAGTCGTCCATGCCTTCCTGGAAGCGCACCTGCGAGATCGAGTAGACGTGTTGCGACTGGTCCACCAGCTCCTGCTGCGCCTTCAGCTCCGGCATGATGTGGTCGCGCACGGCCAGCGCGTCGGCCACCTCGCGAAAGGCCTGCTGCACCGTCCCTTCGTAGGCCGCCGTGGCGCCGGTGTTGCGGGCTTTGCTGGCCTCCAGCCCATGTTCGTTGCGGCCCCAGTCCAGCAGAGGCATCGCGGCCGCGGCGCCGGCATTCCAGGCCAGCGAGCCGGCGGTGAACAGGTTGGACAGGCCGCTGCTCAGCACGCCGAGGGTGGCGGTGAGCGCGATGTTGGGGAAGAACGCCGCGCGGGCGCGGCCGATGTCGGCGTTGGCGGCGCGCAGGCGGTCCTCGGCGGCGATGATGTCGGGACGGCGGTCCAGCAGGGAGGAGGGCAGGCCGGCCGGAACGTCTGTCAGCAGCGGCGCTTGCCACAGGCTGGGTTCGGCATAGCTGGACGGCAGCGGCTGGCCGATCAGCACCGCCAGGCCGTTGATGTCCTTGGCGATGCGCGTGTGCATGTCCTCCACGTCCACCTGGGCGGTGTTCACCTGCGTCTGCGAGCGGCGCATGTCGAATTCCGCCACGCCGCCATCGCGGAAGGCCTTCTGCATCACTTGCGCGTGCTGCTGTTGCGCCGCCAGGGTCTGCTGGGCGAGCAGCAGCAGGGCGCGATCGGCGTTGAGGGCGAGATAGGCGTTGGCCACCTCGCCGATCAGGGCGATGCGCGCGGCCTGGTAGTCGGCGGCGCTGGCCTCCGCCAGCTTGCCCGCTTCATGCACGGAGGCGCGCTGGCGACCGAAGAAGTCCAGCTCATAGTTGGTCATCCCCGCCTGTACCTGGAAGGTGTTGAAGGTCGAGGCGTTGCTGCGATTGTTCTGGATCGGGCCGAGGGTGCCGTTGCCGGGCTGCTGCGTCATGCCGGGCAGCCGCTGCCGGCCTGCGTAACCCTGCAGGTCGATTTCCGGAAACAGGCTGGCGCGCGCCACGCCGTAGCTGGCGCGCGCCTCGGTCATGTTGGCGGCGGCCACCTGCAGGTCGCGATTGTTGGCCAGCGCGATATCGATCAGGCGTTGCAGCGCCGGGTCCCTGAAGAAGTCGTGCCAGTCCAGGTCCGGGGCCTGGGTCGCGGCCTCGCCATTCGTGGTGTGCGTCGGATAGTCGTTGGGCACGGGCATGCCCGGGCGCTGATAGGTCGGCTCCATCGTGCAGCCGACCAGCAGGCAGCCCGCAAGCGGGGTGATGAGCATCCACGGCTTCATGGCGATCTCCGGTTCAACGTGTCGAAGAGAGGGGCAGGCCCGCCAGGCGCAACAGCTGGCGGAAGGCGCGCAGCGGCCGCGCCTTGGTGGGGATGTTGTTCGGGGCCTGGCTGAAGATCAGCGCGATCAGGCGATGGCGCAGTGTTTCATCCGCATCGAAGTGCACGCACAGGCGATGCTTGCTGTGCCGCGCCACCCACGCCGGCACCCAGCCGACCTCGGGCACCAGCACACGAATGCGTTCGCCCGGCGCCGGCATCACCGGCCCGCGTCGCAGGGCCGCGCCGCTGAGCGAAATATCGACGAACTGGCCGTCTTCTTCGTGGGCGCCGGCACGCCAGCGCGTCGCGACGCGGAACGGAAAACGCTCCTCGCGCCGCAGTCGTGGCAGGTCCACGCAGGCCATGATCGCGGCAAGGTTCAACAGCAGGGCGATCAGCGTCCACACCAGGTTGAATACGGTGCTCGCATTGACGTCGGCATGCAGCACGCTGTTCACCGCGCCGGCCTGCAGGAAGAGCATCAGCGCGATGAAGAAGCCGGCCAGCCTCCAGTGCACCACCACCTTGCTGCGGTCCAGTCCTTTGGCGGTGACCTTGAACGGACGTCCGAACGGGCGGAAGCAGGCCGAAATGATGGTGGCCGTCACGGCGTAGGCCGCTACCAGCTGGGTCACTTCGGTGAAGATCGGCAGCGTCTTGCGCTCGGTGATCCACGGGCCGTAGAACCAGAAGGCGATCAGCGCCGGCAGGCCGTAGAACAGGAACTGGTCCGGGGTGGTGTAGAAGGCCGCGATGCCGAAGTACCAGTACAGCACCGGCGCCACCAGCATCATCAGCAGGAACGGCTTGCCGAACCAGTGCAGCATGCCGTGCAGATAGTGCAGGCGATCGAGCAGGCTGTAGCCCTCGCCACGCAGTGGACCATCCTTCAGCAACGCCACCTGCAAGGTGCCCAGGCACCAGCGGCCGCGCTGGTTGATGTATTCGACCAGGCCCTCGGCGGACAGGCCCACCGACAGCCGCTCGTTGAGCCAGCGCGTGATGTGGCCGCCGCGGCGCAGCAGGTACGTGGTGTGGATGTCTTCACACACGCTGTCGGTGGGGAAGCCGCCAGCCTCGGTGATCGCCTTGCGCGACACCACGAACGAGGTGCCCACGCAGAAGGCCGAATTCCATGCGTCGCGCGAGGGCTGGAACACATCGAAGAACACGCGCTGTTCGTCGACCCAGCTGTCGCTGGCGCCCAGGTTGTGCTGGATCGGATCGGCGTTGTAGTAGAACTGCGGCGTCTGCACCAGCGCGACCTTGGGCTCCGCGAACAGGCCCAGCACGCGGTACAGGATGTTCTTCTGCGGCGCGAAGTCCGCATCCAGCACCAGGATGTAGGGTGCGTTGGTCTGGCCCGCGGAGAGCTTCAACCCGTTGTTGAGGTTGCCGGCCTTGGCATGGGTATTGTCGGGGCGGCGCGCATACAGCACGCCGAGGTCGGCGCAGCGGTCGCGCAGCCAGTCGCGGCGCGTGTCGTCCAGCACCCAGACGTTGACATGCGGGTAGTCGATCGCCCTGGCGGCGACGATGGTCTTCTCGAGGATCTGCCAGTCTTCGTTATAGGTGGCGATGAAGACGTCCACCGCCGGCACGCGGACGCCGGCGGCGCGCAGTCGCGCCTCGCCGGCGTCCGCCTGTGCGCGATTGTTTCGACGGCGCACCATCACCGCGATCGCGGCCAGGGTGTAGATGATCGAGATCATCTCGAACGTGTAGAACAGATAGGCCCACACGCTGGCCACGCCGTGACTTGGATCGGGCAGCGTGTCGCCTGTACGCCACAGGGCATAGCGCAGCAGCAGTGCGCCGGCGAACAGGCCAAACACCAGGCGGTCGAAAGCGCGGTGAGGATTGGCGAAGCAGGCCATGCCCACGCTCATCAACAAGGTCAGGCCAACCACCTGAAGCATCGTCAGCGAATCAATCGACCAACTCATCGTGCCTCCTTCGCGGCAGTGATGGCGCGGCCGGTAAACGGGTTCCATCCCTTGGCGGCCAGCGCGGCCCACGCAGTCGCACCAAGATGCGGCTGGTGGTAGTAGTAGAAATCGGCGTAGGTCGAGGTCGGTCCGATGGCGAAATCGGTGGTGATGCGCGGTTGCGGCGTCGCATAGAGCATGCCGTCGCTGCTGCGTTGGCTGGCCAGCAATTGCCACAGCGTGTCGGGCACCGGCTTGCCGCTGGCCTGCAAGGCGGCGGCGACCTGCGCGCTGCCTTCCGTCCACACACCGTCAGGCTGTCGACGGTAGCCGTAGCCATCGCCACTGCGATGCTGCGAGTCCACCCATGACCACACCTGGCTCCAATCGTCGGGTCGCGACGGGAAGGCCAGCAGCGGCCAGACCTGCGCATCGAGGCCGGACTTGTCGCGCGAGAGCGTGCGGCCGTCGTCGAGTGTGCCGACCAGGAAGCGGTGTTCGCTGGCGTCCCACATAGCCTTGACGAAGTCGCCCGCTTGCTGCGCCTGTTGCGCGAGGGCGGGGTCGCTGGTGAGGCGGCCGGCCCAGCTGGCGGCGGCGTAGACGTCCAGATTGTGCTCGGTCGCTTTCCAGTGTTGGGCGCGTTGGGCGTTGTCGTAGCCGAACAGGCCGCCTTCGAACGCGGTGGGTGACTGGCCCGCGGAATGCGCCTGGATCCAGTGCAGCTGCGCCACTGCGGCATCCAGGTAACGCTGGTCGTGCGTGTTGTCGTAGACGGTGAGCCACAGCAGGGCGGCCCAGGCCACATTGCCGGTGGCAGTGCCCACCTGGTAAGGATCCTGGCTCCAGTAGTTGCCGTGCGCTTCCCAGTAGCCGGGGAGAGCCACCTTGCCGTCAGTGACGGCGCCGCTGCGATAGGCGTTGCGCAATCGACCGTCGTGGAAGCTGGGGTCGTGCGCCGCCGCCAACAGCAGTGCATCGGCGATGCGGCGGGCCTGCGCGGGTTCGCCGCATGCCGTCAGTGCGATGCCGGCGAGCGCGTTGTCGTAGATAAAGGCGACCTGTTCGAGCGCACGCACCGTGCCCGGTTGCAGCGCCGGATAGCTGGCCAGCAGCATCGGTCCATCGCCGGGGATCGCCGTGGCGGCCGCACGCAGCGCCGTACAGCTGTCGTCGGCCAGTTGCTGGCGCACCGATGCGGTGGCGCGCGCTGCAGCGGGCATCGCCGTGGACAGCAAGAGGAGCAAGCCAATGAAGTAACGCCATCGATGCGACATGCCAGTCTCCATCGTCGATCTCTTAGCGCAGGCTCGCGATCACGCTGCGGCCCGGGGTGCAGGGTGGGATGCCGGCATTGGCCGCGTCCCGGTCGTCCCACTGCGCCAGCGCGTAGACCGAGCCGTCTTCGGCATAGGGAAACGGGGCGCTGTAGCTATTCTGCAGCGACTCCTTGGCGGTGGGCAGCAACTGCGTGATGTGCGCGCTGTGCGCCCGGCCCGCCGACGCGATGCTCACCTTCAGTTCGGTGCCGACGTTGAGGCGCCCCGCCATGCGTGCGGGAAAAACCGCCACCACGCCGGTCTTGCTGCAATCGGTCGCACGCACCAGCGTGGCGCCGGCGCTGACCTGGGTGCCCACCGGAGCGACGATGTCCTGGGTGGTGCCCTGGCCATAGGCTTTGACGACGTAGTCCGACAGCGCGTGCACGCGATCCTGCTCATGCGCGACCAGCGTATTGAGGTTGCCCAGCTGCGTGTTCAGCGCATCGATTTGCGCCTGCTCGCTGGTGATGTTGCTCTGCAGGTCCGTGCGGCGTTGGGCCAGCTGGGTGAGCTGGTCGTTGCTGCTCTGGCCCGAGGCGACGTAGACGCCTCGCTTGGCCGCGGCGAGACTCTGGCCGACGCCCTCGACGTTCTTGTCCAGTGCATCGGCCTCGCTGCGCGCGGTATCGGCCTGCGCCTGCGCTGCCGACACGGTGGCTGCGCTCACCGCGCCGTCGCGCTGGAGCGTCATCGCGCGCGCGACCTTGTTGTCCAGTTCGGTGACCTTCGCCGAGGCGGCGTCCTGCTGCGCCTGCATCGACGCATAGGCGTTCTGCAACTGCGCCACGTTGGCGCTCTGGTACTGCTGGTATTGATCGCTGGCGTACTCGAGCAGGCGTTGATCCGCGGTAATGCGGTGATTGAGATCGTCCAGTCGCCCCTGCAAATCCAGTCGCTGGGTCAACAGCGTGGTCAGCGCGTCGCGGGCCACCGTGTCGTTCTTCACCACGGCAATGGTCTGGCCGGGCTCGAGTGGCTGGCCGTTCTGGGCATGCAGCTCACTGACGGTTCCGCTGATGGGCGTGGTGATCAGCATCGCTGGCGCGTTGAGCACGGCGCGTGTGGCCTTGGTGGAAACCCAGGGTTCGAGCAGGGTCGACAGCAGCAGCCAGGCGATGAAGGCCATCACGCCGTATCCCGCCAGTCGCGGCACGATCGCGAGAGGTGATGGGCGGACCGGAGCAAGCTTGCCGGGCAGTTCCGTCGAGTGCACCAGGCGTTCGGTGGGGAGCAGGTCAGTCTTCAAATCATACGCCTCAGTCAAATGACGTCATGCCGACGCCTTCGCCCATGCGCCGAAGCGGGGCGGGAGGAAGCACATCCCAAGGGAGATGGCGGCCGATGGTTTGGAGTCCGGATTTTTGTGGCTTACGCGCCGCGAAGTCGGGGGACGTTCCTGCCAAGTGCGATGTATTGGTTACCGGACGGGAAAGGAATAGTTCCCCCGCAATGAACCTCGCCTGTCTTTCTTCAGAAAGTATTGCGGGATCAGTCAGACGTCAGTTCGATTGGTGAATATGCGTGCCGATGCAGTACACGCCACTGACATACGCGCGACACACGGCCGCGCGCGATGAGACGACCGCATGACAGCGATCAACGATTTGCGCGGCATTTGTGTGGAGAAGACGACGTCTGATCGACGGTGTCGCACGCGAGTGTGCGAGGCGGCGTCGTGCTCCGGCGCTTCAGGCTCAGGCGATATAAGGATCGTCGATGCCCAGTCCGGCGAGGATGCGCGTTTCCAGCGCCTCCATCTGTTCGGCCTCGGCATCGTCGATATGGTCGTAGCCGAGCAGGTGAAGTACGCCATGCACGGTCAAATGCGCCCAGTGATCGCGCGCCGTCTTGCCTTGCTCGGCGGCTTCGCGCGTCACCACCGGTGCGCAGATGGCGAGATCGCCGATCAGCGGCAGCTTCACGCCGGGCGGCAGCTCGACCGGAAACGACAGCACGTTGGTCGCGTAGTCCTTCCCGCGGTAATCGCGATTGAGCTCGCGCCCCTCTTGCGTGTCCACGATGCGGATGGCCAGTTCGGTGGCCTTGCGATGCTTCGCTCCCCGCAACGCGGCCTCTACCCAGGTACGAAAGCTGGTCGAGGCCGGCACGCCCTTGCGCGGCACGCCGTAGACCACCGACAGCGTCACCGTGGCGCTCACCTGGGTTGCTCCTCGTTGGCCTGCTCGAACGCCTCGTAGGCACGCACGATCTTGGCCACCAGCGGATGGCGCACCACGTCGCGCGAGGTGAAGAAGGTGAAGCTGATGCCGTCCACGCCGCGCAGCACCTCGACGGCGTGACGCAGGCCCGAGCGCACGTTGCGCGGCAGGTCGACCTGGCTGACGTCGCCGGTGATCACCGCGACCGAACCGAAGCCGATGCGCGTGAGGAACATCTTCATCTGCTCGACCGTGGTGTTCTGCGCCTCGTCGAGGATCACGTAGGAATCGTTGAGGGTGCGGCCACGCATGTAGGCGAGCGGCGCGATCTCGATGACGTTGCGCTCGATCAGCTTGGCGACCTTCTCGAAGCCCAGCATCTCGTACAGCGCGTCGTACAGCGGTCGCAGGTAAGGGTCGACTTTCTGGGTGAGGTCGCCGGGGAGGAAGCCGAGCTTCTCGCCTGCTTCCACCGCCGGGCGCACCAGCAGCAGGCGCTGTACGCGGTTGGCTTCCAGCGCCTCGACCGCGCTCGCCACGGCGAGATAGGTCTTGCCGGTGCCAGCCGGGCCCACGCCGAAGCTGATGTCATGCGTGGTGATGGCATGCAGGTAGCGCGCCTGGTTCGGGCCGCGACCCTTGATGACGCCGCGCTTCACCTTGATGACGACTTCCTGCGCGCCTTCGGCGGCATCGTTGACGATGGCGTCGATACCCGAGTCGGCCAGGTGCAGGTTGATCTTGGCGCCGTTGAGCGACTCGTTGACGGTCACGTCGTACAGCGCGCGCAGCACCTTCTCGGCAACGTGCGTGGCGTCTTCCTCGCCGATCACCTGGAACAGGCTGCCGCGATGGTTGATCTCCACGCCCAGGCGCAGTTCGATCTGACGCAGGTGCTCATCGAACGGGCCGCACAAGCTGGAAAGGCGGGCGTTGTCTTCGGGGTCGAGTGCGAAGTCGCGCTGGTAGAGGCCGTTGCCGTTGGTCATGGGCTCGTTTGAGGCGTTCGGGTGGAGAGCCTTCTCCCGTTGGCGACCGAAGGAAGTCCCCGTGGGAGAGAAGGTGCCGGCAGGTGGAAGAGGGTGCGGGCGGAGCGGGAGGCGGAGGGTCTCGCCAGCATGGCAGCCGGGGCAAGCCCCGTACCCTCACCACCGTGAAGGTGGCAATGCCCCCAAGCCCTCTCCCATCGGGAGAAGAGCTTCGTGTCAGGCGGCAACTTCATCGGCAAGCTGCACCCGGCCACGCAGCGAGTTGCTCATCGCCTCGGTGATCACCACGTCGACGAACTGGCCGATCATGCGGGCATGGCCCGGGAAGTTCACGTAGCGCATGTTTTCGGTGCGACCAGTGAACTCGTTGGGATTCTTCTTGCTGGGCTTTTCCACCAGCACGCGCTGCACCGTGCCCACCATCGCCTCGTTGATCTTGCGGGCATTCTCGTTGATCACCGCCTGCAGTCGCGACAGGCGCGCGTGCTTGACCTCCGAGGACGTGTCGTCGGCGAGATTGGCGGCGGGGGTGCCCGGGCGGGAGGAGAAGATGAAGGAGAAGCTCTGGTCGAAGCCGACGTCGTCGATCAGCTTCATGGTCTTGTCGAAGTCCTCATCGGTCTCGCCGGGGAAGCCCACGATGAAGTCCGAGGAGATGCAGATGTCCGGGCGCACCGCGCGCAGCTTGCGGATCTTCTGCTTGAACTCGATCGCCGTGTAGCCGCGCTTCATCGCGGTGAGGATGCGGTCCGAACCGGCCTGCACCGGCAGGTGCAGGAAGTTGGCCAGCTGCGGCACGTTGGCGTAGGCCTCGATCAGCGAGTCGGAGAACTCCAGCGGATGCGAGGTGGTGAAACGGATGCGGCCGATGCCCTCGATCTGCGCGATGGCATGGATCAGCACGGCCAGGTCAGCCGTGCCGCCGTCATGGGTGGGGCCGCGATAGGCGTTGACGTTCTGGCCCAGCAGGTTCACCTCGCGCACGCCCTGCTCGGCGAGCTGCGCCACCTCGACCAGCACGTCGTCGAACGGACGGCTGATCTCCTCGCCGCGGGTGTACGGCACCACGCAGTAGGAGCAGTACTTGGAGCAACCTTCCATGATCGACACGAAGGCGGTCGGGCCTTCGGCGCGCGGTTCGGGCAGGCGGTCGAACTTCTCGATCTCCGGGAAGCTGATGTCCACCTGCGCCTTGCCGGTGGCGCGCTTGGCCTCGATCAGCTCAGGCAGGCGATGCAAGGTCTGCGGACCGAACACCAGGTCCACGTAGGGCGCGCGCTTGATGATGTCCGCGCCTTCCTGCGAGGCCACGCACCCACCCACGCCGATCAGCACCGGCTTGCCGCCCTGCTTGTGCTCCTTCCAGCGGCCGAGCTGGCTGAACACCTTCTCCTGGGCCTTCTCGCGGATCGAACAGGTGTTGATCAGGATGACGTCCGCCTCGGACTCATCCAGGGTCAATTCCAGACCGTGCGAGGCCTTGAGCACGTCGGCCATCTTGGCCGAGTCGTACTCGTTCATCTGGCAGCCGTGGGTCTTGATGAAAAGCTTGCCGGTCATGGGCTTGGGTACCGTCGTTCACTAAGGTGGCGGAGGGGCCGCCGAACCGCACAGTTTACGCGCCTGTGGCGCCGCCTGCCAGTCGAACCGGTGAGCCGGATCAAGCACTTGCGTCCGGGTGGGGCTCGGGCCGGAGCTATTCCTTGTCCTGCCGCACGAAACCGCCGGCCCGCGCTTGGCGCAGGGGGCGGGCAGGGCGCACACTGCCGCCTGACCTGGCGCCTGACCGATTCGGCCCCGGGGGAGTAGAGGAAGGGGGATACATGGTGGTGCTTGGCCGGAAGGGGCGGGACGCCCAGTGGGGAGGCCGTGGCTAGGTCTGCCCCGGCATGGGTGAATCACCCGGCCCTTCGCGGGTCGGCGGCTGCCTGCTTGCTGCTGGCGGGATTGCTGTGGCTTCCCGCTGCTCATGCCGGAGTCCTGTATCGGTGCACCGGGGCATCGGGCGAGGTTGTGTTCAGCAGCAGCATCGCCGGCTATCAGGGTTGCACTCGAATCGCCGGCGCGCCTGATCCGGTGCGCCGCAAGCCATCGGCCAATCCCGCGGCTCCCTCGCTCGCCAAGGTGCAGGGTTCGGCGCAGACCTCTGCCAACCCCGCGGCGCCGGCCGCGCCGCCGCCGCTGGCCTCGCTCGCCTGGGTCGAGGATTCGGTGCAGACCACGGCAAAACCGGTAACTCCGTCGGCGCCTCGTGCCCCGGGCGGAAAGCCGGGGCAATGGACATACAGCGAGACCAGTCCCGCCCGGAGCAGCTCGGCGCCGGACAAGCCCGTGGCGGACGTGTCGGCCGATGGCGACCGGGTGCTGCGCGGCGCCGTCTTCCGCGTGGTGCGCAAGGACGGCAGCGTGGAGTACACCAATCTGCGCCCTTCCGGACAGCAGGGCCACGCGGTGACCATGCTGTTCACCTATATCGCCACCTGCGCGGCCTGCAATCTGCATTCGACCATTCGCTGGGATTCGGTGGCGCTGCATCTGGGCGAATACGGCGACGTCATCCAGCTTGCCGCGCGGGAGTCGGGCGTGGACGAAGCGTTCCTGCGCGCCATCATCCACGCCGAGAGCGCATTCAATCCGCGCGCCATGTCCATCAAGGGCGCCCAGGGCCTGATGCAGCTGATGCCGGGCACCGCGTTGGACATGGGCGTCAGGGATGCCTTTGACACCGTGCAGAACATCCGTGGCGGCGCGCGCTACCTCGGTCTTCTGCTGCGAACCTTCCAGGGCAATGAGCAACTCGCCGCGGCCGCCTATAACGCAGGGCCGGCTGCCGTGCAGAAATACAACGGGATTCCTCCCTTCGACGAAACCCGTGTCTATGTCGAGCGCGTCGGCATGTTGCGCAAGCGCTATGGGCAGGCGATCCGCAGTGGCGGCGTCCGGCCGCCGGTAGTGGCCGGGATGTCAGCCATCCAGTGACGCGGTTGGCGTCATCGGCGGTCGCTGCGCCAGGATCACTTCGGTATGGAATGGGGTGCCGTTGCGAATCCCCGACACTTCCACCTTGCTGCCCGGCTTGAGCGCCGCTTCGTGGCGGCGCAGGTCGGCGGGATCGACGATGTCTTCCGCGCCGATGCGAAGCAGGATGTCGTGCGGCTGGATGCCGGCCTGGGCCGCCGGTCCACCGGGGTAGATCTCGGTGACCTGGGCGCCGCGGGCGGCCGCGGGCAGTCCGCTATCGGCGGCGACCGGGACGAAGGTGTAGTCGGCGCCCATCCAGCCCCGCACCACGTGGCCGGTGTCGATGATCTGGTCCAGCACCCGCTTGGCGCTAGCGACCGGAATGGCGAAGCCGATGCCTTCGGCATTGGCGGCCTTGCCGATCAGCAGCGTATTGATGCCGACCAGTTCGCCCTCGGTGTTGACCAGGGCGCCGCCTGAGTTGCCCAGGTTGATCGCCGCGTCGGTCTGGATGAAGTCCTCGGGGCTGGCGCTGCTGAGCTGCCGGCCGATCGCGCTGACGATGCCCATGGTCACCGTCTGGTTGAGGCCCAGCGGATTGCCGATCGCCAGCACCACGTCGCCGGTACGCACGGGGTCGCGGTCGGCGATGCGGATCACCGGCAGGTTGCTGGCGTCGATCTTCAGCACCGCCAGGTCGGTTTCCACATCGGCGCCCACCACCTTTGCCTTGGCCACGCGCCCGTCGTAAAGCAGCACCTGGATGTCGTCGGCGTTGGCGATCACATGATTATTGGTCAGCACATAGCCTTCGCTGCTGACGATCACGCCCGACCCGAGGCTCTGCTCGCGCCGCTTGTAGGCCGGGCCAGCGGGGCGGCCGCCAAACAGCCGTTGGAGCACGGGGTCGGTGTACATCTGCACCGCCTGCTCGGTGACCATCTTGTTGGCATAGATGTTCACCACCGATGGGGCCGCTCGGGCGACGGCGTCCGCGTAGGACACCGGGCCGCTCCGGCGCGTGGTGGACGCCAAGGCCACCGGCGGCGTGACGCCGGAGTGTCCGAGGCCGAGATGCTGTCGCAATTGATTGCCCACGCCGGGCCACACCAGGCTGATCACGAAGGCAAACGCCAGCCCGAGCACCACGAAGCGGGCAATGAAGGCAAGCGTGCCAGCGGCATGTTTCATGTCGTTATTGCGTTTCGTGGCAAGGCGTTAGGACGGGATGTGCAAAGGTGTCGCAGGCGCGGCGCTTTTATTGTACGAGGCATGCCCTGACGCTACACTAACGTGATGTTGTAGGTGCCAGATCCTGCTGGCGCTTGCGAAGCGGGTCGTCCCGGGAACTTCCCGGTGCGCTGGGTGCCCGGGAAGCGAAAGTCCTGCAGCCTGTGCTGCACTCTGCTCGCTCCGGCTCCATGTGCGCCTGCTGTCCAGGGGAGATCATCCAGGGAATCTGGTGGGCGGTGAAGTCGCTTTCGCCGCCTTACGTGTCGACGCGCTTGGCAAGCACCTGCGGAACTCATTAAGTTCTGCGTCTCAATGGCATGTAAGTACCGGAGAGCCTGATGGCGAACGAAGTCGTCGATCACGGCCGCCGCCGATTCCTCACTGCGACCACCGTTGTGGTCGGAGGCGTGGGAGTCGTTGCAGCGGCCGTGCCCTTCATCAAGTCGTGGGAGCCCAGTGCGCGGGCCAAATCCGCGGGTGCGCCGGTCACGGTCGATATCAGCAAGATCGAATCGGGACAGAAGGTCACCTATCCGTGGCGCGGCCTCCCGGTCTTCGTGGTCTACCGTACCCAGGCCCAGCTCGATGCGCTGCCCAGCCAGGACAGCCGTCTGGTCGACGCCAAGTCCAACCAGGGCTCGGCCGAACAGCAGCCCGCGTACGCACAGAACGCAAACCGTTCCATCAAGCCCCAGTGGCTCGTGCTGGTCGGCCTGTGCACCCACCTCGGCTGCGTGCCTGACTTCGTCCCGGTGATGAAGCCCGAGCCGTTCGATCCGGACTGGAAGGGCGGCTTCTACTGCCCCTGCCACAAGTCGCGTTATGACATGGCCGGTCGCGTTTACGCCGGCGTGCCGGCACCGAAGAACCTGCTGGTGCCTCCGTACCATTTCGTCGACGACACGCACATCCAGATTGGCGTGGATCCGAAGGAGGCAGGCTGATGGCCAACGTATTCACGCGTGTCGGTGATTGGGTCACCGAGCGTGCGCCGGGCCTGATGCCGGCGTACCGCAAGCACATGACCGAGTATTACGCGCCGAAGAACTTCAATCTTTGGTACTACTTCGGTTCGCTCGCCCTGGTGGTTCTGGTCAACCAGATCGTCACCGGCATCTTCCTCACCATGAACTACAAGACGAGTGCGGCGGAAGCCTTCAACTCGGTCGAGTACATCATGCGTGACGTGGAGTGGGGCTGGCTCATCCGCTACATGCACTCCACGGGCGCCTCGCTGTTCTTCGTCGTGGTGTTCCTGCACATGTTCCGCGGCCTGATGTACGGCTCGTACCACAAGCCGCGCGAACTGGTGTGGCTGCTCGGCATGCTGATCTTCCTCGCGCTGATGGCCGAGGCCTTCATGGGCTACGTGCTGCCGTGGGGCAACATGTCGTTCTGGGGCGCCAAGGTGATCATCTCGCTGTTCGGCACCATCCCGGTGATCGGCGGCAGCCTGGTCGAGTGGATCATGGGTGACTACCTGCCCGCCGACGCCACGCTCAACCGCTTCTTCGCGCTGCACGTGATCGCGCTGCCGATCGTGCTGCTGCTGTTGGTCGTGCTGCACCTGGCCGCGCTGCATGAAGTGGGCTCGAACAACCCGGACGGCGTCGACGTCAAGCACGGCCCGAAGGGCAACCGCTGGGATCCGAAGGCCCCGACCGACGGCATTCCCTTCCACCCGTACTACACGGTGAAGGACACCTTCGGTGTCGGCTTCTTCCTGATCATCGCCGCGTTCATCATCTTCTTCGCGCCGACGTTCGGTGGCTGGTTCCTCGAGCACGACAACTTCCTGCCGGCGAACAACCTGGTGACGCCGACGCACATCAAGCCGTCGTGGTACTTCACCCCGTTCTACGCCATCCTGCGCATGATCCCGTCGTTCTTCGGCACCGCCTTCTGGGGTGTGCTGGGCATGTTCGGCGCCATCGCGCTGTTGTTCCTGCTGCCCTGGATCGATGCCGGCAAGGTGCGCTCCATCCGCTATCGCGGCACGGGTTTCCGGGTGGCGCTGCTGACCTTCGCCGGTTCCTTCATCGGACTGGCCCTGGTGGGCGCGGGTGTGGTCGGCGAGAAGCTGGTCGAGTGGGTCCCCTCGGACGCTACCTTCTGGGAAAACACGTTCGGTCGCGTGATGACCGCCCTCTACTTCGGGTACTTCGTGTTCCTCTGGTTCTACACGCGCCTTGGCTGGGAAAAGACCAAGCCGGTGCCGGAGCGGGTGGTGTTTGACCATGACTAAGCGACAGTCCCCGATGAAGAAAGCCATCTACTCGTTTGCACTTGCGATTGGTCTCCTGGTCGGCGTCACCTCGACGGCGTCGGCCCAGGAAGCGCAGCTGCCTGCCGCCGGCACCAACATCCGCGATCAGGCCTCGCTCCAGCGTGGCGCCAAGTTGTTCTTCAACTACTGCGTCGGCTGCCACTCGCTGAAGTACGTGCGTTATTCGCGTCTCGCCGAGGACCTGGGCCTGAGTGAAGACGAGGTCATGAAGAACCTCAACTTCACCGGCGCCAAGTTCGGCGACGCGATCACCTCGCGCATGCCGGAGGACCTCGCCCAGCAGTACTTCGGCAAGGCCCCGCCGGATCTTTCGCTCGAGGTTCGCTCCAAGGAGCAGGGTCCCGACTGGGTCTTCAATTACCTGAACTCCTTCTACCTGGACCCCAGCCGTCCGGTGGGTTGGAACAATGCGGTGTTCCCGAACGCCTCGATGCCCAACCCCTTGTGGGAGCTGCAGGGCCTGCAGACGGCGGTGAAGAAGGACGGCTCGGACGAGGTGGAGAAGCTGGAACTCTCCCAGCCGGGCAAGCTCACCCCGGCCCAGTTCCAGCAGGCCACGCGTGACCTGACGGCCTTCCTGGAGTGGGCCTCCGAGCCGGCCGCCCTGCAACGCCAGCACTACGGCATCTGGGTTCTGCTCTTCCTGGCAGGCTTCACTTTCCTGGCATATCTGCTAAAGAAGGAGTACTGGAGGGACGTCCACTAAGGACGCCCCCCGGGAAGCCTGAGGTACGGCGGCCTAGTGCCGCCGTATTCGCATAAAGTCGATGGGGAGATCGCGCATGGTCCAAAGCGCTCGTTCGCGTACCGCACTCACCCTCTACACCACCGCCGATGGCATCCAGTGCCACCGGGTCCGATTGGTCCTCGCCGCCAAGGGCGTCAGCTACGAGCGGGTCATGGTCGATCCGGTCAAGCCGCCGGAAGATTTGTTGGACCTCAACCCCTACGGCGGCACGCCGACTTTGGTCGACCGTGACCTGACGCTCTACAACACCGCGGTCGTCTGCGAATATCTGGACGAGCGCTATCCGCATCCGCCGTTGATGCCGATTGATCCCTTGTCGCGCGCCCGACTGCGCCTGGCTACCGTCCGCATCGAGCTGGATTGGCTGCCCGAAGTGGACGCCATCCGGGCCGGTGGCCGCCCCGCTGATGCCGCCCGCAAGCGACTGCGCGAACACCTGCTGGCCTCCTTGCCACTGTTCAAGGCGTCACGCTTTTTTCTCAATCCCGAGATGAGCCTCACCGACTGCCTGGTGGCGCCGGTGGTCTGGCGCTTGCCCTGGCTGGGTGTCGACCTGGGGCGGGAGGGCAAGCCAATCCTGGACTACGGTGAGCGCCTGTTCGCCAGCCAGGGGTTTGCGCGGAGCATGACCCCCGAAGAAAAGGCGATGCGCCCCTGAGTGGACGGTGCCGCCGACCCGTGTCTGGCGACGCCGACGCGGGTTCCCGCCGGGCGGGCATTGTTGCGATCCCGCGACATTCCGAGCCGGCTTCGCATTACACTGCGCCGATCGATCCGGCCTGGCCTGTCTGGTTGCCTCGAGGCCGGTCTCCATCAGGTTTCTGAATGACCGACGACAAGCTTCCGCCGATGACCTCCAATCGCCCGTACCTGCTGCGGGCGATCTACGACTGGATTTCCGATAACCAACTGACGCCCTACGTGCTGGTCGACGCCACGCGCGAAGGGGTGCGGGTGCCGCCGCAGGTCGTGAAGAACGGCCAGGTGGTGCTGAACCTGGCCATGCGCGCCGTGGCCAACCTCGACCTGGGCAACGACTGGATCAGTTTCCAGGCCCGTTTCTCCGGCGTCAGCCACAACATCCATATTCCAGTGCTCGCCGTGCTGGCGCTGTACGCCCAGGAGAATGGGCAGGGCATGATGTTTCCGGCCGAAGAGGGCGGCGACCAGCCCCCGCCGTCCTCGCCCGATCCCGACGATACGCCGCCGACGACCGAGGGCGATCAGGCCGGGGACAAGCCCAAGCGCAGCGCCCCGTTCCTGCGAGTGGTGAAGTAAGGCCCGGATTGGTCGCCTCAGTGCAGGCGACTGTCCTTGCGCAGGTGTGGCCTCAGGGGAATCACGTTGTCGGCCGGCGGCGGGGTCATGTGCTCCGCCATCAGGTCGGGCAGGTGGCTCTGGATGGTGGGTAGGCTAAGGCCTGTCAGGCTGCGCTCGATCATCCAGAGGCGGCCCGGTTCGCGATCGTCACCGTCGATGCTCACCTCGAAGGTGTAGCAGCGTTCCAGCGCAACACGACCATGCAGGCGGCGCAGGCGCAGGCTGCGCAGGCCCACGCTCTCATCCAGCAGTTGCAGTCCGTGCTGGCGACACTGTTGCCGCGCTTCCTGCACTGCTTGTTCGCGGCCGCGGCTGAGCTTCAGCCAGGCGCCGATGATGGCCAGCAAGACCAGCAGCAGGATCAGGTCGGGAAGTTCGCTCATGGGCTGAGAGTGGAGGCGATGGTGATGGCCTGCAAGTCATCCTGCCTCGGCGGGCGTCAAGGCGAGGTGGGATCAGCTACGGGCCGCGGTCCCGCCGTGGCCGCCCGCGGGGTCGTAGCTATTGCGCGGGGAGGGATGCGTCAGTCCAGTTGCAGCCGCAGGGACAAATCCACCGCGCGCACGTGTTTGGTCAGGGCGCCCACCGAGATGTAATCCACGCCGGTGTGTGCGTACTCGCCAATGGTGGACAGATCCACGTTGCCGGAAATTTCCAGCTCTGCGCGCCCCTTGGCGATGGACACTGCCTCCCGCATCAGTGGCAGGGTGAAGTTGTCCAGCATGATGCGATCAGCGCCTGCTTCCAGCGCCTGGCTCAGCTCGTCGAGGTTCTCGACCTCGATCTCCAGCAACAGCGACGGGTGCAGGCGTCGCGCGGCCTCGGCAGCGGCGCGGATGCCGCCGGCGGCGATGATGTGGTTTTCCTTGACCAGGATGGCGTCATACAGGCCCACCCGGTGATTGTGGCCACCACCACAGCGCACCGCGTATTTCTGGGCCAGGCGCAGGCCGGGCACGGTCTTGCGTGTATCGAGCACGCGCACGCCGGTGCCGGCCACCGCAGCCACATAGGCGGCCGTGGTCGTCGCGGTGGCGGACAGCAGCTGCAGGAAATTCAGCGCAGTGCGCTCCGCGCTCACCATCGGGCGGGCGCGGCCACGCAGGCGGCAGATCACCGCGCCCGCCTGGACGCGGTCGCCGTCGCGCACCGACCAGTCGATCTGGACGTCCGGGTCGAGTCGGCGAAAACTCGCGTCGAACCAGTCGATGCCGGCCATGACGGCCTCTTCGCGGCAGGTCAGGGTGGCGCTGGCGAGGGCCTCGGCGGGCAGCAGGTCGGCGGTGGCGTCACCGCTGCCGATGTCTTCGGCAAAAGCGCGCTCCACGTCCGCCCGGATCAGGTCGGACGAGGGCGGGGCAAGTCGGTTATTGGTCATTCGGTGGTGTGGCTGGTTGCCGTGGCAGGCTGGCTGAGGCGACCGACGATGGCGTCCAGCGCGCGGTCGAACAGGGCGGTGGAGTCGAGTACGCGGGCTACGCCTGCGGCTAGCGCCCCCGCCAGTTCGTGCGGTGAGTAGTCGGCGACCTTGAGTCCGCGACGGTTCACGAACAGGTAGCGGCCGCTCATCGGGCTGATCCATGAGAGCTTGGCTCGCTCCACCGTTTCCGGCTCGCTCATGAACTCCAGCCACGTGCCCGGCTTGAGCTCGGCGACCAGGCGCGATTCCGGCGTATCCAGCGGCGGCTCGACCTCGGGTTCGGTGCGGGTCAGCTCTTCCTGCGTTTCGGCGATGGGCTGGATGCTCTCCGGGATCGGCAGGCTCCTGGATTCCTCCACCGCCTGCACCTCGGCCTCCGGCACGGCTTCGCCGAGCTGGTGGCGGTAATAGGTGTGCAGCTGGGCCAGCAGACGGTCGATGTCGCTTTCCTGGAACGCCACGTTGGCGAGGCCGCGGCGCAGGGCGCGCTCGATCCCCGGCAACATCTGGCGCAGGGCGCGACGCTCGTCGAGCGTGCGCGCCGGCTTGGTGCTGTCGATGAAATCGCCGGCGAAACGCAGCGCGTCGCGGAACTCGGACGATTCCTCACCCTGGCGCAGGATGGTCAGCACCAGGTAGTTGGCCCACGCGCGCGACAGGATGCCGTGGATCAGCGGCGGCAGATTCTTGCCGTCGATGCGGCTGAGGATCTCGCGTGCGGCACGGCGGCGCGCCTGCTCCAGCTTCTCGCGTCCGCGGGTGGACTCGGCCACGCGCTGTTCGGCCAGTTCGGCGCGGCGGCGGCTGATGTCCTGGAATTCCTGCAGCTCCACGCAAAGCCGCTCGAAGATGCTCAGGTCGTCGTCGAAGTCCTGCAGCAGGCGGTCGACGATGGACTTGATCTTGTCGTGCAGGCGGTGGTCGCGGTCCGATTCGGCCGACCAGCCCTTGGCCGCATCGGCGAGGTTGTCCAGCAGGCGGCGCGCCGGATGCTGGCGGTGGGCGAACAGCTTGCGATCGAGGATGGCCGCCTTGAGATACGGGATCTGCAGGCGAGCCAGCATCACCTGCATCTCGGTGGGCAGGTTGCGGTCTTCGAGGATGAATTCGAACAGCATGCCGACGAGATCGATGGTGTCCTCATCGATGGTCGACACCTGGCTGGGCTTCTCGCCACGCAGCGAGCCGATCTGCGCCAGCAGGTGCTCCTTGAGCTGCTGCACCTCGCCGGCCAGTTCCAGGGCGTTGCTGCTGCCGCTATGGACGGGCAGGTGCTGGTTGATGGCGGCCTGGCTCTGCAGCACGCTCAGCGCGCCGATCAGCTCGTTGGCGCTCGGCAGCTGCACCGCTCCCGCCGGGAGACGCACGGTGGCGCCTTCGGGGCCGGTGCGTCGTGCGCTGAAAAGTGTGCGCAGGGTCTGCAGCAATTCGTTCGAGGCGGCGCCTTCATCGTCCTGCAGGAACGCGCCACCCTCGGCGCCCTCGGCCCCCGCTGCGCCGGCATCTTGGGCGCCGGCGCCGGCGCCGCGTTGAGCCCCGCCCCCGCGCGCGACTTCATGGCGCAGCTGCGGCAGCACGCCGGCGCGCGCCAGTTCGGCGTTGATTTCCTGATACAGCTCATCCAGCGAGGCGAGCACGTAGCGGTCGAACAGCTTGTAGATGATCAGCTTGACGCGCATCTCGGCGTTGAGCTCGCGCATCGCCTGGCGGAACGCCTGCGACAGCGCGGCCGGTCCGACCGGGTTGGTGCTGTCCTCGATCTGCAGGCCACCGTAGATGACCGAGAGGCGCTGGTTCACGGCGAACAGCTCGCGAGTCAGGCGCGTCTCGTTCTTGCCGATCATGCTGGTGATGGCCAGCGACTCTTCCAGTTCGTTGTCGGCCACCAGCGACAGCTCGCCGGTCCCGATAGGCAGCGGGACGCCGCTGGTGGTGGTGCGATATTTGGAGGCGAAGTCGCTCAGCTCGCGCGAAACCAGGCTGAGGAAACCACGCTCGACCATCGGGCGGCGCTTGCGCACTTCGCGCATGCCGTCGAAATAGTGCATCTGCGCCGCGTTGTTCTCGGCCTTCTCGGCCAGGTCGAACAGCGCATCGTCGACATGTTCGAACATGCCGTTGATCAAGATCTGCAGGCGACGGCCCGCGATGTCCCGGACGTTGTTCAAGAGAGCGCCTCCGCGCTCGCTGGACGGGTCCAGGCGCTGGCTCAGGCTGACGATATTGGAAGGTTCACTGGCGTCTTTCATCGCCACACCCCTGAAGTGATGCCGACGTGCGTTCAGCCCATTCCGACATTGACGCCCTTTTACAATAAGGGAAAGCCGGTGACGCTGTCATGCATCGCATCGATATATGTCGACGCGTTCACACTGCGCGTAGGGTCTTACGACAAATGGCCTTGCCCGGCTCAAGCAGCCGCCGGGAAATCCCCCAGCTGGAGGGTGCCGATGCCCTCTTCGGGCAGCATCACCGGGATGCCGTCTTCGACCCGGTAGATGACCTTGCGGTCGGTCGTGATCAGCCCCTCGGACAGGGCGGCGTTGACCGGCGCGCCGGCGACGCTCTGGACCTGGCCGTTGCCGATGGCGGCATTGAGGGCTTCCAGCTCGGGACGGCTGAGCGGGCGGACGGGAACCTTGCTGACCGGGCAGCACAGGATGTCGAGCAGGCGTTTATCCATGGGAGCAGGCGGGATCGTGCCGAAACGCGGAAAGTCCGTACAATAACCCCTTTTGGATGGCTTGGGTCATGACCTCGACTTCCCTCCCGCCGCGCGTGGGTGTTGTGATGGGCTCCCGTTCGGACTGGGAAACCATGGAGCACGCGTCCAGCGTGCTGGCGGAACTGGGCATCGCGCACGAAGTGCAGGTGGTGTCGGCGCACCGTACTCCGGACCTGCTGTTCCAGTATGCCGAGCAGGCAGTGGAGCGCGGCATCCAGGTCATCATCGCCGGCGCCGGCGGCGCCGCTCATCTGCCTGGCATGTTGGCGGCCAAGACCCGTTTGCCGGTGTTCGGCGTGCCGGTGCAGTCCAAGGCGCTCAACGGCATGGATTCCCTGCTGTCGATTGCGCAGATGCCGGCGGGCATCCCGGTGGGCACGCTGGCGATCGGTCGCGCCGGCGCCGTGAACGCCGGTCTGCTGGCCGCCTCAGTGCTGGCCCTGCATGACGCGTCGCTGGCCACGTCGCTGGACGCCTACCGCACGCGCCAGACCCAGAGCGTGCTTGACCACCCGGACCCGCGCGCGTGACCGACCGTCGCCAACCCGTGCTGGGCATCCTGGGGGGCGGCCAGCTCGCTCGCATGCTTGCGCTTGCTGCGGCCCCGCTGGGGGTGAAGAGCCTGGTGGTGGACAGCGCCGCCGATGCCTGCGCCGGCCAGGTCGCCCCACTGGTGGTCGCCGACTGGACCGACTATGAGGCGCTGGAGCACTTCGCCGCCCAGGTCGACGTGGTCACCTTCGATTTCGAGAATGTGCCGGCCGAGACCGCGCATTGGCTGGCCCGACGGGTTTCGGTGTTTCCCGCCCCTCGCGCCCTGGCCGTGGCGCAGGACCGTCTGGCCGAGAAGACCTTGTTCCGCGAGTGCGGGCTGCACACGCCCGACTTCAAGGCGATCGACACCCGCGAGGAGCTGGACCAGGCGCTGGCGGTGATCGGCGCGCCGGCCATCCTCAAGACCCGTCGACTGGGCTACGACGGCAAGGGCCAGTTCCGCCTCAAGTCGGTGGCCGATGCCGATGCGGCGTGGGCCGCGCTTGGCGCGCAGGCCACTGCGCATGGCCTGATCCTCGAAGCCTTCGTGCCGTTCGAGCGCGAACTGTCGGTGATCGCGGTGCGCGCCCGTGACGGCGAGTTCCGCACCTGGCCGCTGACCCAGAACTGGCACACCGACGGCGTGCTGTCGCTGAGCCTCGCGCCGGCGCCGGATATCGCGGCTTTGCAGGAGCGCGCCACCACGCTGGCTCGCACGCTGGCCGAGAAGCTCGAGTACGTGGGCGTGTTTGCACTGGAGTTGTTCGTCAAGGATGGCCAGCTGCTCGGCAACGAGATGGCGCCGCGCGTGCACAACTCCGGCCACTGGACCATCGAAGGGGCGCTCACCAGCCAGTTCGAGAACCATGTGCGCGCGGTGCTCGGCTTGCCGCTCGGCGACACGTCGGCGCGCGGACTGTCGACCATGTTCAACTGGATCGGTGAGCTTCCCGATGCCGCCCCCGTGCTCGAAGCGGTGGATGCGCACTGGCACGACTACGGCAAGCAGCCGCGCCCGGGCCGCAAGGTGGGGCATGCCACCGTGTGTGCTCCCCATGCGGGGCAACTGGTGGAGCGCCTGACCGGCATCGCGCATGCGCTGGGGCGTGACCAGCAGGCAGGCCCTGCGGTTGGCGAGTTGCTGGAACGGCGCTGATAGCGCTCCTGCCTATGAGCTGCAATGAAAAACGGGGCCATTCGGCCCCGTTTTCTTTCATGGCAAGTCGTGGACTCAGGCCAGGTTCTTGGCCGCGAAGTCCCAGTTCACCAGGTTCCAGAACGCCTCGATGTACTTCGGACGGGCGTTGCGGTAGTCGATGTAGTACGCGTGTTCCCACACGTCGCAGGTCAGCAGCGGCTTGTCGCTGCCGGTGATCGGCGTGGCGGCGTTGGAGGTGTTGACGATGCCCAGCGAACCATCCGGGCGCTGCACCAGCCAGGTCCAGCCGGAACCGAAGTTGCCGACGGCCGACTTGGTGAACTCTTCCTTGAACTTCTCCACCGAGCCGAAGGCCTTGGTGATGGCGTCGGCCAGCTTGCCGGTCGGCTCCTTGCCGCCGTTCGGGCTCAGCGAGTGCCAGTAGAAGGTGTGGTTCCAGATCTGGGCGGAATTATTGAACACGCCACCGGAGGACTTCTTGATGATGTCTTCCAGCGCAGCGCTCTCGAACTCGGTGCCCTTGATCAGGTTGTTGAGGTTGGTCACATAGGCCTGGTGGTGCTTGCCGTAGTGATATTCCAGCGTCTCGGCCGAGATATGCGGCTCGAGGGCGTTCTTTTCATAGGGCAGGGGGGGGAGTTCGATCGCCATGATGTGGCTCCTGGGCGTTGGCTGAGGAAAGGAGTCGCGTCGGCTTGGTCGCAGGTGGGCGGCCAGCAATGCACGACTGATACACTATCGAGCTATGCGCATTGTAATGATGAATGGCCCGAATTATGGATGTTAACGAGCGAATCAAGGCCGTGCTGGCCGAACACGCCATCGTGCTCTTCATGAAGGGCACGCCGCAGTTCCCGATGTGCGGCTTCTCCAGTCGTGCGGCGCAGGCGCTGCAGGAGGCGGGCGCCAACTTCCACGCCGTCAACGTGCTGGCGGACCCCGAGGTGCGCGCGGCCTTGCCGCATTACGCCAACTGGCCGACCTTCCCGCAGCTGTTTATCCAGGGCGAGCTGATCGGCGGCTGCGACATCATCGAGGACCTGAAGGCGTCCGGTGAGCTGACGCGCATGGCGGCGGATGTGACGGGGGCTGATTCCTGATGGCCCTTTCGTTCGCGCAACTCCCGGCGGGTTGGTCGCCCGCCGACGATACGCTTGCAGGCCGGGTCATCCTGGTCACCGGCGCCTACGGCGGCCTTGGCGCGGCGGTTGCGCGCGCCGCCACTCGCGCCGGCGCCACGGTGGTTATCACTGGTCGCCGCAAGCGACAGCTCGAGCAGCTCTACGACGCGATGGTGGGCGAGGGCCTGCCCGAGCCGATCATCCATCCGTTGGACATGGAAGCGGCGACGCCCAAGGACTACGAGGCGCTGGCCGATGGCCTGGAGCGTGACTTTGGACGTCTGGACGGCATCGTCCACGCGGCGGCCAGTTTCAATGGACTCACGCCACTGTCGGTGCACAAGCCGGACGACTGGCTGCGCGCGCTGCATGTGAATGTGTCGGCGCCGTTCGCGCTCACCCAGGCGTGCATGCCGTTGATGACGCGTGCGGAGGACAGCGCCGTGGTGTTCGTGCTCGACGATCCCGACCTGGTGCGGCGTGCGCACTGGGGTGGCTACGGGGTGTCCAAGGCGGCGCTGGAGCGTTACGCGGAAATCCTGCACGAAGAGACCGAGCAAACGCCGATGCGCGTCCATGCGCTGTTGCCCGGACCGATGCGCACTACGCTGCGTCGCGCCGCCTATTTTGGCGAGGACACCTCCACGCAGCCCTTGCCCGACGCCGCGGCTTCGGCGTCGATCTACCTGCTGGGCGCACAGGGTGTTGCGGCGCGCGGCGCGGCGCTCGACCTGCGACCGCGGGCATGATGACGCAAGTGGAGCGGCATTGAGATGGAAACGCAGATGACCACGCTGTCGGCGGCGATCCTGCTGTTCCTGATCATGGATCCGCTGGGCAACATCCCGATCTTCCTCAGCCTCTTGAAGGACGTCGCGCCCAAGCGCCGTCGCTTCGTGATGGTGCGCGAGCTGCTCATCGCGCTGGCCGTGCTGCTGGGTTTCCTGATGGGCGGCCAGTGGATCCTCAGGCTGCTGCAATTGCGGCAGGAGTCGATCAGCATCGCCGGCGGCATCGTGCTGTTCCTGATCGGCATCCGCATGGTGTTTCCTCCGGCCGATGGCGGCGGCATCTTCGGCAAGCCTGGCGAAGGCGAGCCGTTCATCGTGCCGATGGCCATCCCGGGCGTAGCCGGCCCCTCGGCGATGGCGGCGCTGCTGCTGCTCACCAACACGCAGCCCGGCCGCACGGCGGACTGGGCGATCGCCTTGCTGGGCGCGTGGCTGGCCACGTCGGTGATCCTGTTGTGTTCCACCTACCTGTTCCGTTGGCTGGGTGAGAGTGTGCTCACTGCCCTGGAGCGCGTGATGGGCATGCTGCTGATCGCGCTGTCGGTGCAGATGTTCCTCGGCGGCGTGGCCGCCTACCTCCATCTGGCCATCTGAGTCGCGTGAATGATTCGGGGGGGGGGCGCCACTTGCTGGTGGCGCTCCCGTGTTTGCGTGCGTGTGCTGTGCATCAATCGTGCCGGTGTAGTCCGATTGCACTTACGTGATCTTCCAGTCCAATCCGCATAACCTTGCTGTCATAATCTGCGACCAGCATTGGGGTCATTCTCAGGAGGCGGTCATGCTCAGCGTTGAACAGACCCTCACCGAACGCCTGCCATGGTTGGCGCAGCATCCCCTGATCCGCCGGCCGGTCGCCGGCATGCTAGGCCGCCTGGCTGACGAGGACGGCTTCAACCGGACGCTTACTGCGATTGGTGAGGCTGAGGGTTTCGATTTCGTCGAGCGCTCACTCGATCTCCTCGGTGTCAGCTACTACGTCAATCCGCGCGAGCGCGAGAACATTCCGGTCGAGGGCGGCCTGCTCATTGTCGCCAATCATCCGCTGGGCATGATGGATGCGCTGACCCTGCTGCAGATGGTCGGTTCCGTGCGCAGCGATGTGCGCATCCTCGCCAACGACTGGCTGATGTCGATCGACCAGCTGCACAAGCTGCTGCTGCCGGTCGACGTGTTCGGCAAGGGTGCAGCTTCCAAGATGCGCGAAATCTATCGTGCGCTGGACAACGGCGAAGCGCTGATTGTGTTTCCGGCTGGCGAAGTGTCACGTGTCCGTCCGTCGGGTCTGAGCGACGGGCGTTGGTCGGATGGTTTCGTGCGCCTGGCGCTGCGCAGTCGCGCGCCGGTGTTGCCGATCCATATTGCAGCCCGCAATTCGGCGTTCTTCTATGGCTTGTCGATGTTGTCCAAGCCGTTGAGCACGGCGATGTTGCCGCGTGAGGCGATTTCGCCGACGAGCCGGCGTGTGGGCTTCAGCGTGGGCCAGTTGGTGTCGGCGGACGAACTCGAGCAGCAGAGTGGCGGCTCGACCAAGCGGGCCGCCAAGCTGATGCGGCGCCATGTGTATCGCGTGGGTCGTCATCGCGGCCTGATCTTCGGCGGCCAGGCGCCTCTGGCGCATCCGGAGCCGACCGAGCGCGTGGTGGCGGAGCTGCAATCGCAGGCGGAGAAGCTGGCCGACCTCAATGACTGCAAGCAGGTGCTGCTGTTCAAGGGCGCGTCGGACAGTGCGGTGTTGCGCGAGATCGGCCGACTTCGTGAGCTGACGTTCCGCAAGGTGGGGGAGGGCACGGGCGCGCGTCGCGATCTCGATGTCTACGACCCGCACTATGAGCACCTCGTGCTGTGGGATCCCAAGGCGCTGCGGATTGTCGGCTCCTATCGCTTCGGCCACGGTGGGCGGCTGATTTCCGAGCGCGGCATGGCGGGGTTGTATACCGCCAGCCTGTTCAACTATTCGCCGGCGCTGGAATCGCGCCTTGCCCAAGGCCTGGAACTGGGGCGCAGCTTCATCGCACCGGCCTACTGGCGTTCGCGCGCGCTCGACCAGCTGTGGCAGGGCATTGGCCTGTACCTGCAGCGCCATCCGGAGCTGCGTTACCTTTTCGGCCCCGTCAGCATGTCGGTGAGCCTGCCCCTCGAGGCGCGTGAATGGATTGCGGCCGCACATCAGCATTACTTCGGCGCGCCGGGCCTGGCGTCGGCGCGGCAGCCGTTCGTGGTATCGCCCGCGGTCATTGATCTGGTGCGCAGCGCACTGGCCGGACTGGATCCAGCTGCCGGCCTGGGCAAGCTCAAGCACCACCTCGATGCCCTGGGTGTCAGTCTGCCGGTGCTGTATCGCCAGTACGTGGACCTGGTCGAGCCGGAAGGTGTGCAGTTCCTGGCCTTTGGCGAGGATCCGGGTTTCTCCGGGTGCGTGGACGGCCTGGTCATGCTCGACCTCGCCTCGCTCAAGCCCGCCAAGCGGGCCCGCTACCTGGGCAAATAATCGCGCGACCTACGGAACGTGCATCCTTGCGCTCAACGCAAGGATGCACCGTCACTCCTGCGCGCCTTCTTCGCCTGAGCGCCGAACTCAGCCGCCGACTGTCTCACGAACGTAGGACATTCGTGATTCATTGGTAAACTTCTTGTAAAATACTTACGCCAACCTTAGTAGCGTTGAGCCCTGCCCAAGAGGCGGACGCTACATGGCTCAACGCTCATCGGCTGTCATCGTAAATTCGCTCGACCCTTGTCGGTCGGGCTTTTTTTACGCCCGGAGGAACCGCTTTAACTTACGTTAAATGGCAAAATGTTGCGTAAAACCCATGAATTTACGCAACATCTTTCGATTTATCGAAAGACCCCTGCCAACGCGGCCCTCCCCGGAATTTGTTGCCCGTTTGCTGGCTGCCTCGCGCAGACGGCGAACCCACCACTTTGTCTCAATCGGAATCGACAATAATGAAACGAAACCACCTTTCCATGGCGATCGCTGTCGTGTTCTGCATGGCCGCCGGTTCGGCAGCAGCGCAGGACGCCACCGCCCAGGCGAACCAGTCGACCACCAACAAGGAAACGGCCGCCCAGCGTTCGAACGCGTCGAGCACGTCCAACACCACCACCTCTAACGACACCAAGCGCGTCCAGCAGCTCAACACGGTGACCGTGCAGGCGGACAGCCTGTCCCTGGGTGGCGGCCTGATGTCGGTGCAGACGGCCGCGAAGTCGGTTTCGACCATCACCCGCGACGCCATCGAGAAGGCTTCGCCGGGCGCGAACTTCACCCAGATGATCGCCACCATCCCGGGCGTGAACGCGGCCACGGATGACGTCACCGGCCTGGCCAACGGCCACTACAGCATCCGCGGCTTCGACTCCTCGGACATCGGCATGACCGTCAACGGCGCCCCGATCACCGATACTGGCAGCTACTCGGTGTACGCCACCGAATACGGTGACTCCGAGAACATGGGTGACATCACTGTGCTGCAGGGCATCCCGGACGTGGACATGCCCGACTCCGGCGCCAGCGGCGGCCACATCGGTTGGGCCACCATCGATCCGACCCACCAGGCTGGCGTGGATTTCACCCAGACCCTGGGCAACAACGACTATCGCCGTACCTTCATCCGCCTCAACACGGGTGATCTGGGCCCGGTGCGTTCCTGGCTGTCGTACTCCAACAACACCGCCGACAAGTGGCGCGGCGAGGGCGACATGACGGTGACCAAGGTCGACGGCAAGTCGATCTGGACCATCAATGACGACAACTCGATCAGCGCTTCGCTGCAGTACAACCGCGAAAACAACATCAACTACCGCTCGCTGACCAAGGCGCAGCTGGCCCAGAACGGCTACAACTACGACTACCTGCCGACCTGGATGCCGGGTTCCTCGACCGCGGCGATCAACAACAACACCTATTTCTACCGTCTGCGTACCAATCCGTTCTCCAGCTACCTGTTCAGCCTGGACGGCGAATTCAAGCTGGCCGACAGCCTGCGCCTGTCAGTGGTGCCGTACTTCTGGTACGGCAACGGTGGCGGTGGCGCCGGCTCCACGGTGACCGAGAGCACCTCGCCGCTGAACCGCTTCGGCTACGCCAACCAGGACGTCAATGGCGATGGTGTGGTCACTAATAACAGCAGGGGCGTGGTCTACTCGTACTCGGCGGCAACGACCTACCGCCCGGGCGTGATCGCCAAGTTCAACCAGGACTTCGGCCTGGACAACAGCCTCGAGTACGGCGTGTGGTACGAGCGCTCGCGCAAGAGCCAGGAGAACGTTCTGGGCGCCGTGGACAGCCAGGGCAACCCGGGCGACGTGTGGGCCAACTCGAACTTCATCTACTACCCGAGCGGCCTGCCGCAGAAGACCTACGACGAGTACACCACCACCGAGATCAAGAAGGGCTTTGTCACCGACAACTGGACCCCGAACGACCAGTGGACCTTCACCGCTGGCCTGAGCTACCTGTGGGAGAACCGCAGCGGCTTCGTGTGGGAGTACCCGGGTTCGACCGCCGGCTCGGCCACCAAGCTGCAGAACTACAGCGACCTGGACAAGGGCTGGAACAAGTTCCTGCCTGCGGCCGGCATCAAGTTCCAGCTGGATGAGCGCAACCAGTTCTTCATCGGTACCGGCAAGACCTTCCGTGCGCCGACGAACACGGTGGCGCTGCTCAACACGCTGGACAACCAGGAGCAGGCCAACGCGCCGGAAACGGCCTGGAACACCGACCTGGGCTACCGCTTCTACGGTGACGTGCTGTCGGCCAGCCTGGACGTCTACCACAGCAACTACAACAACAAGCAGGAAAGCGCCTACGACCAGGCCACCGGCTACACGTACTACACGTCCGTGCACCGCATGCACATGGACGGCTTCAGTGGCGAGGCGAGCTACAAGCTGGCCCAGTACTGGACGGCCTACGCCTCCTATACCTACACCAAGGCCGACATCGTCGGCAGCATCGACGGTGGCAGCGGCGACGGCATCTACCCGACCGACGGCAAGACCATGCCTGACACCGCCAAGCACATCGGCAACCTCAGCATCGGCTACGACGACGGCAGCCACCTGTGGGCGACGCTGTCGGCCCGCGTCACCAGCTCGCTGTACGGCGACTACATGAACACTGAGCGCGTCGGTGGCTTCACCACATTCAACCTGAGTGCCGGCTACAAGTTCGACAGCTGGTCGTGGCTGAAGAACCCGTACATCAAGTTGAACGTGTCCAACCTGACCGACCGCAAGGCTCTTTCGTACGTCAGCTCGGCGCAGTTCCTGGCCACCCCGGCAGGCTCGCTGTACACCAGCTCGCCGACCTACGGCCTGCTGCAGCCGCGCGCTTACATGGTGACCTTCGGCACCTCGCTGTTCTAAAGCATCACCCGCTCCCGCGTGAGCAAGCCGGCCCCGTCAAGGGGCCGGCTTTTTTTTGGCCCGCGAAAAGTCCGCATTCGATATGTCTGCCCTCCATTGACGGATACCTGGAGCGGAGCAGGAGAGAGCCATCCGGCCGCCAAGGCCTCGGAAAGAGCCTCTTGCATTGTCTTGCGATTCGGCCCTCTGAGATCGCAAGAACTGTGAATTAATCGTCAAGAAGTTACGTATTTGTAATATAATACGACTACATTCGTCGTGATGAGTCCGGGCTGGCGGCCACGCCGGCCACCTGAGGGCGCATCAAATATTTTTCTGGGAATCAGTCACTTAAGACGGTTGTGGAGGGGCATGGGATCCCTCTGTGCTGGTCCCGTGCTTTTTTGCGAATCTCTTAGGGGTCGAATCTCGATGAACATCGCTTTGCGCAATAAGTTGCTGCCGGTGGCCATTGCCGCGCTGCTTGCGGCTTCGCCGGTCCTGGCTCAGGACACCTCCTCCACGATCAGCGGCCGCGTGCTGGACGCCAGTGGCCAGCCGGTGGCGGGCGCCACCGTACAGATCGTGCACGAGCCCACAGGCACCACCAAAACCACGGTCACGGACGCCAGCGGCCGCTATACCGCGCAGGGATTGCGCGTGGGCGGTCCGTTCGACGTCAAGGTCTCCAAGGATGGCGCGCAGACCGAGCAGGACAATGTCTTCCTGCAGCTCGCCCAGGACACGGCGATCAACCTGACCATCGGCTCTGCCGCCGCCGGCGCGCAGAACCTCGACGGCGTGAGCGTGTCGGCCAACGTGCTGTCGCAGACCTTCACGCCCGAGAACAAGGGCATCAGCACCAACATCTCGCGTCGCGAACTGGAAGCCGCGCCGACGCCGGGCCGCTCGATCCAGAACATCGTGCGCATGGATCCCCGCGTGGTGATCACCGACCGCGCTCGCGGCGAGATCTCCGCAATCGGCCAGAACAGCCGCTACAACAACATCACCGTCGACTCGGTGAGCGCCAACGATCCGTTCGGCCTCAACGCGAACGGCCTGCCGACGCTGGGTACGCCGATCTCGCAGGACACGATCGAGGAATACAACATCTCGACGGCGAACTATGACACCGCCACCCGTCGCGGCCTGGGCGCCAACATCAACGCGGTGACCAAGAGCGGCACCAACGATTTCCACGGTTCGGTGTACTACGCGTTTCAGAACACCGACATGATCGGCGAGAACGAGCAAGGCAAGGACTACGCGGGCTTCAAGCGTCAGTGGGTGGGCGGCGCCACGGTCGGCGGTCCCATTATCAAGGACAAGCTGTTCTTCTTCGCCTCGCTGGAAAAGAGCGAGCAGGTCGGTTCCGGCAGCCCGTACGGCCCATCCGATTCCGGCGCCGCCACGCCGATCAAGAACCTGACCAACGCGCAGGTGCAGGCAATCCGTGACATTGCCGCCAAGCAGTACGGCATGACCGATATCGGTTCGGTCGGTGGCGGCAACTCCAACCTGGTCGACAAGCGCTACCTGGCCAAGATCGACTGGAATATCGCGGACAATCACCGCGCCAGCTTCACCTATAGCCAGACCAAGGAAAACAAGCCGATCATCACCGGCAGCAGCACCAAGCTGGTGCTGTCCAGCGGCTGGTACAAGACCAATGTCGACAACAAGAGCTACGCGTTCCACTTCTACGACGACTGGTCGGACATCTTCTCCACCGACACCACGCTGTCGTACGCCGACTTCAACCAGAACCGCGGCCCGTACAACGGCGTGGCGATGCCGGACATCACCATCTACCCGGCCCAGTACAGCGGCGGCTCGGCGGTGGAGTTCGGTACCGAGTACTCCAGCCAGGCGAACGTGCTGCAGGTGAAGACGCTGAACCTGGCGTGGGCGGGCACGCTGTATCTCGGCGAGCACACCCTCAAGGGTGGCTTCGATTTCGAGCGCGACAAGAACTACAACCTGTTCCTGCAGAACTATTACGGCAGCTACGTGTTCGAGGACCTCACCGGCGGTCCGGGCAATGGCCTGGATGCGTTCGCCCAGGGTAAGTACTACCAGTACCGCTACAACCGTCCTGCAGACGGGCTTTCGCTGGCTGACACGGCGGCGCGCTACACGCTCAACCAGTGGGGCCTCTTCCTGCAGGACACCTGGCAGGTCACCAATAACCTGTCTGTGCAGTACGGCGTGCGTGTCGACATCCCGCTGATGGACGACAAGCCGCTCTACAACGCCAAGTTCGCGCAGAACTTCAGCAACACCGATGGCACGCCTCGCAACAACCAGGTCACCATCAACGGCAATCGCGTGGTGCAGCCGCGCCTGTCGTTCAACTACGCCTTCAACACCGAACTGCTGACCCAGTTGCGCGGCGGCGCGGGCCTGTTCGTGACCAACCCGCCGGGCGTGTGGATCGGCAATATCTTCTCCAACTCCGGCGTGACCCAGGTGCAGTACAACTGCGGTCCGACCCAGAAGGGTTGCAGCACCAACCTGCCGCCGTTCAGCCCCGATCCGTTCAACCAGCCTAACGGCACGGCCGGCACGGGCCAGATGACGGTCAACACGATCGAGCCGGGCTTCCGCATTCCGAGCGCATGGAAGCTCAGCCTGGGCTTCGACAAGGAACTGCCCTGGTACGGCCTGATCGGCACGATCGACTACCAGCACATCAAGCAGCGTGATGCGATTTGGTACCAGAACCTCAACCTGGGCGCGCCGACCAATCAGCTGCCGGACGGTCGCTACACCTACTACAAGCTCCCCTATGCCGACCCCAAGGCGACCGGGCAGACGTCGCGCGCCAACGCCAACCCGGCGTTCTCCGACGCGGTGATCAACCTCGCCAATACCAGCAAGGGATCGGCGGACAGCCTCACGCTGGCGCTGAAGAAGCCGTTCGCGGATGACTGGCAGGGCATGGTCGGCTTCACCCTGAGTCGCGCGACCGAGGTGACTCCGGGCACCTCGAGCGTGGCCCGCTCGAACTGGGCCAACAACTATGTGATGAACCCGAATGAGAACGTGGCCAGCAACTCGAACTATTCGGTGCCGCGTCGCGTGATCGCCTCGCTGACCTGGCAGCACCGCTTCTGGGGCGACTACGTCACCAGCGCCGGCATGTTCTACGACGGCCACTCGGCCGCGCCGTACAGCTGGACGTTCGGCAACGACGCCAACGGCGACGGCTTCGTCAACGACCTCGCCTACATTCCGCGTCAGGGCGACGTGCTGTTCGGCTATCGCGACGCCAAGGGCAACCTGGTCACCACCGATCCGAAGCTGGTGCAGCAGTTCTACGACTACGTCCAGGGCAATGATTACCTGAAGAACCATCAGGGCAGCGTCGCCCGCCGCAACGGCGATCGTGCTGGCTGGATCAACCAGATCGACCTGAGCTTCAGTCAGGAGATTCCGGGCATCTTCAAGGGCAACAAGGGCGAGATCCGTTTCGATGTCTACAACTTCACGAACCTGCTGAACAAGCACTGGGGTATCGAGAAGCGCGTGAACTTCCCGGGCGGTCGCCCGCTGGCGGACTTCGCCGGCGTGGATCCGACCACCGGCAAGTACATCTACGACATCACCTGCGGCGGCAAGCTGACCTCCTGCACCAACTACATCTCCGGTGGCAGCTACAGCCCGCAGCCGATCCCGACCTATATCAACAACAACGACGACCTGGCCCAGCGCTGGTCGGTCCTGCTGACCCTGAAGTACAAGTTCTAATCACCGCACGCCCGGCGCGACAGACTGGAGGCCGGCGCCCGCGAGGGCGCCGGCTTTCTCTTTGCGGTGACGTCGCGTCCGTTCATGAAATTGGCTTGACCCTGCCCCGACGGGCGCGGGAAGCTAAACGGTCCGCCGCGTTTTGCCCGGACGTACGAGCCGCGAGGATGCGGCGAGGAGACTGTTTCAATGAATGACACCCACGCCGGCAAGACCGGCCGAGCCGCCACCGTCAGCGCCCGGATTTCTCCTGCAGGCGGCCTGGATATCCTGTCCCGCAACGAGGTGGCGCGCCTGCGCGACGCCAGTGGGTCGGGGCTGCACGCCTTGCTGCGCCGCTGCGCGCTGGCGGTGCTGACATCCGGCAGCATGAGCGACGATCCACGTTCGATCCTCGAGCAGTTTCCCGATTTCGACATCCAGGTGCTGCAGCAGGACCGCGGCATCAAGATCGAGCTGGTGCATGCCCCCGCGCAAGCCTTCGTGGACGGCCAGATCATCCGCGGCATCAATGAGCTGCTGGTGGCCGTAGTGCGCGACATTGTGTATGTGTCGACGCAGATGGAGCAGGGCAGCTTCAACCTGGATGACAGCGTAGGGCTGACCCACGCGGTGTTCGAGGTTCTGCGCAATGCGCGCATCCTCAAGCCGCAGATCGATCCCAACCTGGTGGTGTGCTGGGGTGGCCACTCGATCTCGCGCGAGGAATACGACTACACCAAACAGGTGGGGTATCAGCTTGGCCTTCGTGGCATGGATATCTGCACGGGTTGCGGACCGGGCGCGATGAAGGGCCCGATGAAGGGCGCGACCATCGCCCATGCCAAGCAGCGTCGTCGCAACAACCGCTATATCGGCATCACCGAGCCGGGGATCATCGCGGCCGAGTCGCCGAATCCGATCGTCAACCACCTGGTGATCATGCCGGACATCGAGAAGCGTCTCGAGGCGTTCGTGCGCATGGGGCACGGCATCATCGTATTCCCCGGCGGCGTCGGCACGGCCGAGGAAATTCTCTACATGCTGGGCATCCTGCTGCATCCGGACAACGCCGGCGTGCCGTTCCCGCTGATCTTCACTGGCCCGAAGCAGTCGGCGGCCTACTTCGAGCAGATCGATCGCTTCCTGCGCCTGACCCTGGGCGACAGCGTGGCGCAGCACTATCAGATCATCGTGGACGATCCGGCCGCGGTGGCGCGGGCGATGGTGCGTGGTGTCGACAAGGTGCGCAACTACCGCCTCGACAACAAGGACGCGTTCTTCTTCAACTGGGCGCTCAATATTCCGTATGCGTTCCAGCTGCCATTCCGTCCCACCCATGCAGCCATGCGTGCGCTGGCGATCCATCGCAATCGCCCGCGCCACGAATTGGCGGCGGACCTGCGACGCGCGTTCTCCGGCATCGTGGCCGGTAACGTGAAGGAAGAAGGCATGCACGCGATCGAGAAGGAAGGCCCGTTCGAAATCGATGGCGACGCCGACGTCATGCAGTCGCTGGACGAACTGCTGAAGGCCTTCGTGGCGCAGGACCGCATGAAACTCCCCGGCGGAGCCGCCTACGTGCCGTGCTATCGGGTGCTCACCGGCGAGCCGGCGCACTGAGGTTTGGTCGCGGGAACGTCTTGACAGACCGGGGTTGGGTATTCAAACTATCCAACTCACCCCGCCCGAATAGCTCAGCCGGTTAGAGCACTTGACTGTTAATCAGGGGGTCGTTGGTTCGAGTCCAACTTCGGGCGCCATATTCGGAAAAGGCCTCACCGCAAGGTGGGGCCTTTTCTTTTGCCCGATCACATGAGGCGTGATCGCGCCCGCTACACTCGCGCCGGGCGAGGCGAGGGTGGACCCATGCGTGCCAAATGCACTGTCTGGCTGGTGATTCTCATCGCTGGTTGCAGCAGCACCGGTGGCATCACCACGCGCAAGCCAACCTTCCAGGCGACTACATCGAAGCTGGATGAGACTTACGCATCCTGCGTGCTGGTTCATTGGAAAAAACTATCGCCAGACGCGCATATGCTCGAATTTGCCAATGGCTTTGAGGTGGTCGTGCCGCGCGGCGCCACCGGCACGGAAGAGTTGCTGATGGTGCGTAGCCGGGCGAACGGGGCGGACGTGACCCTGTACGAGTGGATTGAAGTGCTGGCGTTGCGCGGCTATCGCGAAAGCGCCCACGACTGCCTGTGAGCCGGAGCTTCAGCCCTCTTGCGCACAACGGCGGGCCTGGTCTGGCGTTGCGCGGGAGCCCAGGATGCGGCCGGAGTTGGCTACGGTGATGGCCAGGGCGCCTTCTATGTCGCCACGGCGGCATAGCGTGAAGCTGACATTGCTGCCGCCAGCGCTGCCGTCCGCCTGGAAGCGGATGCGGCGACGTCCGGTGCTGCTCAGAATGGTGAGCTGGTCGTGAGCTTCCCCGGAGAGTGACGGCGGTCCGGTCAGCTGGTCGGCGTGATCGCTGCGGTAGTGGCCCACCAGCCAGCCGCCCTCCCAATGCAGTTCATCACTGCAGTGCTGGCCGTCGCGCGTGGGGCATAGCATGGCTCGCTGACGGGTATGGATGGCCACGCCACGCGTCTGTTGCAGGGCGGCCAGCAGGGCCGATTGGGCGGTCTGCAGCCGGCTTCGGGCTGCGAGCTTGCCCAGTGCGGGCGCCGCCAGGCACGCCAGCGTGGCGGCCATGACCATCACCACAACCTGCTCCATCAGCGTGAAGCCGCGCCCGCCGTGACGTCGGTCCCGTTGCTGTACGCCTCTCATGCGCCGCTCCTTGCGTCATGCAGGAGCGCAGCCTAAAGGCGCCACCGGCTGCGGGCAGTCGTCGGGCGGGCTGGCGAGTCGTCGTAACCTGCTGACAGGTCTTGTCAGCAGGGCGATTTAAAATACCGCGACGCGACCGCATATGACCGCCATGACAGACCGCTTCGAACTCGTATCTCCCTACAAGCCATCGGGTGACCAGCCCGAGGCGATCCGCAGTCTCAGTGAAGGCTTCGAAGCCGGCCTGGCGGCGCAGACGCTGCTGGGCGTGACCGGTTCGGGCAAGACCTTCACCATCGCCAACGTGATCGAAAAAGTGCAGCGGCCGACCATCGTGCTGGCGCCGAACAAGACGCTGGCGGCGCAGCTTTACGGCGAGTTCAAGGAGTTCTTCCCGCACAACGCGGTGGAGTACTTCGTCAGCTACTACGACTACTACCAGCCCGAAGCCTATGTGGTGGCGTCGGATACCTTCATCGAGAAGGACGCCTCGATCAACGACCACATCGAGCAGATGCGACTGGCCGCGACCAAGGCGCTGCTGTCGCGCAAGGACTCGCTGATCGTCGCGACGGTGTCCGCGATCTACGGCCTGGGCGATCCCGAGGATTATTTGTCGCTGCGACTGATCCTGGCCAAGGGCGAGCGCATCGACCAGCGTGCGCTGATCCGCCAGCTCACCGAGCTGCAGTACACGCGCAACGAGATGGAGCTGCGCCGCGGCACCTATCGCGTGCGCGGCGAGGTGATCGACGTATTCCCGGCCGAGTCGGAAACCGAGGCGCTGCGCATCGAGCTCTTTGACGGCGAGGTCGAGAACATGGCGCTGTTCGACCCGCTTACCGGCGAGACCATCCGCAAGGTGCCGCGCTACACCGTCTATCCGCGTACGCACTACGCCAGCACGCGAGAGAGCGTGCTCAATGCGATCGAGACCATCAAGGTCGAGCTGAAGGAGCGGCTGGAGCAGCTGTACAAGGACAACAAGCTGGTCGAGGCGCAGCGCCTGGACCAGCGCACGCGCTTCGACATCGAGATGATGGCCGAGGTCGGCTACTGCCAGGGCATCGAGAACTACTCGCGCCATCTCACTCGTCGCGGACCCGGCGAGCCGCCGCCGACCTTGTTCGACTACCTGCCGCCGGACGCATTGTTGGTCGTGGACGAGTCGCACGTGACCATTCCGCAGCTGGGCGCCATGTACAAGGGCGACCGCTCGCGCAAGGAGACGCTGGTGGAGTTCGGCTTCCGCCTGCCGTCGGCGATGGACAACCGGCCGCTGCGCTTCGAGGAATGGGAGCTGCGCGCGCCGCGTTCGATCTACGTATCAGCTACGCCGCGTGACTATGAGCTGCAGAAATCCGGCGACGCCATCGTCGAGCTGGTGGTGCGCCCCACCGGCCTGGTTGATCCGGAAGTGGAAGTGCGCCCGGTGCGCACCCAGGTCGACGATCTGCTCGGCGAAGTGCACAAGCGCGTGGCGATGGGTGACCGCGTGCTGGTCACCACGCTCACCAAACGCATGGCCGAGAACCTCACCGAATACCTGGGAGAGCACGGCGTAAAGGTGCGCTACCTGCATTCCGATATCGAGACGGTCGAGCGCGTGGAGATCATTCGCGACCTGCGCCTGGGCGAATTCGACGTGCTGGTGGGCATCAACCTGCTGCGCGAGGGCCTGGACATGCCCGAGGTGTCGCTGGTGGCCATCCTCGATGCGGACAAGGAAGGATTCCTGCGCTCGACCGGCTCGCTGATCCAGACCATCGGTCGCGCCGCGCGCAACTTGCGTGGCAAAGCGATCCTGTATGCCGACAACGTGACCCGCTCGATGCAGGCGGCGATGGACGAGACCGCCCGCCGCCGCGAGAAGCAGGAGGCTTACAACGAGGCCAACGGCATCACGCCCCAGTCGG
The DNA here is from genome assembly GCF_003351225.1 of Dyella solisilvae. Taxonomy (GTDB): domain Bacteria; phylum Pseudomonadota; class Gammaproteobacteria; order Xanthomonadales; family Rhodanobacteraceae; genus Dyella; species Dyella solisilvae. The sequence continues at coordinate 1,092,269 of NZ_QQSY01000001.1, read as the reverse complement.
TGGTGCGCCGCATCGCCGACATCATGGAAGGCGCCCGCAGCGAGGCGCCGGGCCGTGGCCGTGGTGGCCGTGGGGAGCGCCGCGCCGCCGCCGTGGCCGAAAAGGGCGCCGACTACGCCGCGCTGAGCGCCGACCAGGCCTCGGCGATGATCAAGAAGCTCGAGGCGCAGATGTACAAGCACGCCGAGAACCTGGAGTTCGAGGAGGCCGCCCGGATCCGCGACCAGATCCACCAGTTGCGGGAAAAAGCGCTGCGCTGACCGGGTTTGGTCCAAATGGTTGTCGTCGACGCCCGGAGCACGTATACTGCGCGGCTCGCACGGTACGCCGGGCGAGCTCCGGGCGGTTAGCTCAGCGGTAGAGCACTACCTTGACATGGTAGGGGTCACAAGTTCGATCCTTGTACCGCCCACCAATACCGACGAAACGGCGCGGCCCTCGGGTTCGCGCCGTTTCTTTTTGCGCCCAAGGAGCCAGTTGATGACGTACCTGTGGATCAAGAGCTTCCATCTGCTGTTCGTCATGGCCTGGATGGCCACCGTGTTTTACCTGCCGCGTATCCTGGTGAATATCGCCGAGGCGGCGGACGAGCCGGCCGTTCGCGATCGGCTGGTCCTGATGGGACGCCGGCTCTATCGCTTCGGGCACAACATGTTCGGCATGGCCTTCCTGTTCGGCCTGGCGCTTTGGCAGGGGTGGCGGGTCTTTCCCCAGGCGCTGCCGAACGTCACCGCCTCGCTGCACTGGATCGACGCGAAGCTGACCCTCGTCGTGGTGCTGCTGGCCTACTTCAGCTGGACCGGACGCCTGCTCAAGCGCTGTGAGCGGGGCGGGGCGCTGCCTTCATCCCGGACGCTGCGCATTGCGAACGAACTGCCGGTGCTGGTGCTGCTGGGCGTGATTTTCCTGGTGATCGCCAAGCCGTTCTAAGGCAGGAAATAGTGGAGAGGATTGAGAAGTGAGAGAAGGGCTCTCTCTCGTTTCTCACTCCTCTTCACTCACTTCTCGAAGTACTCGCGGTACCAGGCCACGAAGCGCGCGACGCCATCCTCGATGGATGTATTTGGCGCGTAGCCGACGTCGCGACGCAGCGCCGACACGTCGGCCCAGGTGTCGGGCACGTCGCCCGGTTGCATCGGCAGCAGGCGTTTTTCGACGGTGCGGCCAAGGTGCTTTTCCATCAGCGCGATGAAGTGCATCAGCTGCACGGGCTGGTCGTTGCCGATGTTGTAGACGCGGTAGGGCGCGCTGGACGTGCCGGGGCTGGGATGCAGCGCGTCGTAAGCGGGGTCGGGCAGGGCGATGTGGTCGAGCGTGCGGATCACCCCTTCGACGATGTCGTCGACATAGGTGAAGTCGCGGCTGTGGTTGCCGTAGTTGTACACGTCGATCGCCTCGCCGCGGCTGATGCGGTCGGCAAACAACATCGGAGACATGTCCGGGCGACCCCAGGGGCCATACACGGTGAAGAAGCGCAGGCCGGTTGTCGGCAGGTCATACAGATGGCTGTACGTATGGGCCATCAGCTCGTTGGCTTTCTTGCTGGCGGCGTACAGGCTGACCGGGTGGTCGACCGCATCCTCGATCGCGAACGGCATCTTGCGGTTCGCCCCGTAGACCGAGCTGGACGAGGCGTACACCAAGTGCTCGACCTTGCCGTACCGGCAGGCCTCGAGGATGTTCACGAAGCCGACCAGGTTGCTTTGCACGTAGGCCTGCGGGCTCTTCAGCGAATAGCGCACGCCAGCCTGGGCGGCGAGGTTGACCACGCGCTGCGGCTCGAAGGCAGCGAAGGCCCGGTTCACCGCGTCCGCATCGGCGAGGTCGGCTCTCAGATGCGTGTAGTTCGGATGCTGGGCGAAGCGGGCGAGGCGAGATTCCTTCAACGACGGGTCGTAGTAGTCGTTGTGGTTGTCGATGCCGTAGACCTCGTCGCCGCGAGCCAGCAGGCGCTCGGCCAGGGCTGAGCCAATGAAGCCGGCGGAGCCGGTGACGAGAACACGCATGGGGATGCCCTTGATGGTTGAGCCGCAGATTCTATCTCGGCTGGGCCGAGACGCGCCGCCGATGCTGAATTGACAGCGCAACGTGGGCTAAACTAGCTTTCCCCTGCGAACAGATCGGAGACAAGGTGGCCCGCGTCCAAAGCGCCGGCCGAGTGTGCGACATGGCAACTACGAGCTTCCAACGCTGACCCACGCCACGCCTTGTTTGCAGGAAGGGCGCTTGGCGCTCTTTTTTTATGGGTTTTATTTGTGCTCGCCGTCCAGGCGAGCAAAGACAAAACCGGCCGTCCATGGCCGGACTCTTCACGAAAAGCGCGCTCCGTTGACCTTCTGTTGAGCGTCTTCTTTTAGGTGCAAAAATGATCGAAATTACGCTACCCGACGGCAGCAAACGTCCCTTTGAACATCCGGTGACGGTGCAGGATGTCGCTGCCTCCATTGGCGCGGGCCTGGCCAAGGCCACCCTGGCCGGCAAGGTGGACGGCAAGCTGGTGGACGCCAGCTTCCCGATCGACCACAACGCCAGCCTCGAGATCGTCACCGAGAAGAGCCCGGAGGCGCTTGAGATCCTGCGCCACTCCACGGCGCATCTGCTGGCGCAGGCCGTGCAGCGCCTGTATCCGGGCGCTCAGGTCACCATCGGCCCGGTGATCGACAACGGCTTCTATTACGACTTCGCCTATGAGCGCCCGTTCACGCCGGACGATCTGGTGAAGATCGAGGCGGAGATGGAAGCGATCGTCAAGGAAGGCCTGCCGGTGACGCGCAGCGTGAAGACGCGCGACGACGCGGTGAGCTTCTTCCGCGGCCTGGGCGAGGAGTACAAGGCCGAGATCATCGAGAGCATTCCCGCCAATGAGGAACTCTCGCTGTATTCGCAGGGCGAATTCACCGACCTCTGCCGTGGCCCGCACGTGCCCAACACCGGCAAGCTGCGTGCGTTCAAGCTGATGAAGGTGGCTGGCGCGTATTGGCGCGGCGACTCCAACAACGCGATGCTCACGCGCATCTACGGCACGTCCTGGCTCAACGACAAGGACCTGAAGGCCTACCTGCACCAGCTGGAAGAGGCGGAGAAGCGCGACCATCGCAAGATCGGCAAGGCGCTCGACCTGTTCCACCAGCAGGAGGAAGGCCCGGGCATGGTGTTCTGGCACCCCAAGGGCTGGGCCATCTGGCAGCAGGTGGAGCAGCACATGCGCCGCGTCTACCGCAACAGCGGCTACCAGGAAGTGCGCTGCCCGCAGGTGCTGGACGTGTCGCTGTGGAAGAAGTCGGGCCACTGGGACAACTACCAGGAAAACATGTTCTTCACCGAGTCGGAGAAGCACACGTATGCCCTGAAGCCGATGAACTGCCCCGGCCACGTGCAGATCTTCAACACCGACCTGCATAGCTACCGCGAGCTCCCGATCCGCTACGGCGAATTCGGCGCCTGCCATCGCAACGAGCCCTCGGGCGCGCTGCACGGCATCATGCGCGTGCGCGCCTTCACGCAGGACGATGGCCACATCTTCTGCATGGAAGAGCAGATCGAGTCCGAGGTGACGGCGTTCCACCAGCAGGCGATGAAGGTGTATGGCGACTTCGGCTTCGAGGACATCGCGCTGAAGATCGCGCTGCGCCCGGACAAGCGCATCGGCAGTGACGATGTGTGGGATCGAGCCGAGGACGCACTGCGCGCCGCGCTGGGTTCGGCCGGCGTGACCTGGGAGGAGCTGCCGGGCGAGGGCGCTTTCTACGGTCCCAAGATCGAGTACCACATGAAGGACTCCATCGGCCGCGCCTGGCAGGTGGGCACCATGCAGGTGGACTTCATGATGCCCGAGCGCCTCGGCGCCGAGTACGTGGACGAGCATTCACAGCGCCGTCACCCGGTGATGCTGCATCGTGCGATCGTGGGTTCGATGGAGCGCTTCATCGGCATTTTGATCGAGCATCATGCCGGTCTGCTGCCGACCTGGCTGGCGCCGGTGCAGGCCGCCGTGTTCAGTATCACGGACGCGCAGGCCGATTATGTTCGCGAAGTGACGCAAACCCTTGTCGATAAAGGTTTCCGCGTACAGGCCGATTTGCGGAATGAAAAGGTCGGCTATAAAATTCGCGAACATACGCTACAGAAAGTCCCCTACCTGCTGGTCGTTGGAGATCGCGAGAAGGAATCGGGGGCCGTTTCTGTACGTACTCGTTCTGGCGAGGACCTGGGCAGCATCCCGCTGGCCGCCTTCGTGGAACGCCTGGAAGCCGAGACCCGCCGCTGATGGCGCGGTCCGGCATAAACAAGAACTCTTCTGGAGGATAGTGGTATCGCTACCACCGACACTAAGGGCAATCGCCGTAACCACGAAATCCGCGTGCCGCGCGTTCGTGTCATCGGTCCCGATTCGGAACAGCTGGGCATCCTGAGCCGCGACGAAGCGCTGAGCATGGCCATGGAAGCAGGCCTGGACCTGGTTGAGATCCAGCCCAACGGCGACCCGCCGGTTTGCCGAATCATGGACTACGGCAAGTTCAAGTTCGAAGCCCAGAAGAAGGCCCAGGCGGCCAAGAAGAAGCAAAAGCAGGTCGAGATCAAGGAAGTGAAGTTCCGTCCGGTCACGGACGTGGGCGACTACCAGATCAAGCTGCGCAACATGCTTCGCTTCCTCGAGGAAGGCGACAAGGTCAAGGTCACCATCCGCTTCCGCGGTCGCGAAATGTCCCACCAGGACCTGGGCCAGAACCTGGCCAAGAAGATCCAGGAAGACGTCGGCGAGAACGGCGTGGTGGAGTCCTTCCCCCGCCTGGAAGGCCGCCAGATGGTCATGATGATCGGGCCCAAGAAGAAGTAAGTTTTTGGAAGTTAAGGAAAAAGCGGCCTGCGGGTCGCTTTTTTCTTTTGAGGCGACGGCATCGCATCTCAGCGGCTTCCTCTCCTCCCGCCGGCTGGCGGGGGAAGGGCAGGGCAAGCCCCGAGAAGCTGTTAAAGCACGGGCGCCCGCGATGGCGCTTCCTCTTCGCCCGTCATTCCTGCGAAAGCAGGAATCCAGGGCCTTTCCCTGGAGTTCCGGGCGCGCGAAAGTCGCTGGATTCCTGCTTTCGCAGGAATGACGGTGAGGGTAGGTGCGGCCATCCGATGAGTCCGACCCCTGAGCATCGGCATTCAGCCAGGCCGACGCTGGCAAAACCCTGATTTCGTCCGTATAATCGCCGGTTCGACCCACCAGGACGGGTCGTGCACCGATGCTGGCAGGACGGAAAGCGTGGTCGCCAGGCCACCGCCAGATCAGTCAGAAACCGGGGTTCAGCCCCATCAGGGAGCATTTTCATGCCCAAGATCAAGACCAACCGGGCGGCTGCGAAGCGTTTTCGCAAGACCGCATCGGGCAAGTTCAAGGCCGGTCACGCCTTCAAGTCGCACATCCTGACCAAGAAGTCGACCAAGCGTAAGCGCGGTCTGCGTGCGACCAACCACGTCAAGGCATGCGACACCAAGGGTGTGGCACGCATGTTGCCGTATCTCTAAGGCGGAGGACTGAACCATGGCTCGTGTTAAGCGTGGCGTTACCGCCCGTCGTCGTCACAAGAAGATCATTGGCCGCGCGAAGGGCTACTACAACGCCCGTCGCAAGGTCTTCCGCGTAGCTAACCAGGCCGTCATCAAGGCTGGTCAGTACGCCTACATCGGCCGCAAGCAGCGCAAGCGTCAGTTCCGCGCCCTGTGGATCGTGCGTATCAACGCTGCCGCCCGTCAGTTCGGCCTGTCGTACAGCCGCCTGATCAATGGCCTGGCCAAGGCCGGCATCACCGTCGACCGCAAGGTCCTGGCGGACATCGCCGTGCACGACATCAAGGCGTTTGGTGCGATCGCAGAGAAGGCGAAGGCCAGTCTGGCGGCGTAATTTGTGCGCTCATCCTTGATCGCGAAGATCAAGAAGCGGCCATCCATGGCCGCACTCTTCAAAGGATGCGTGTAACGCCCGCGGGGAGGAGGCCTAAAGCCTCCTCCCCGTTTTTGTTTGGATAATGCTTGCGGTGTTCGCTTCCTCTCCCCTCTGGGGAGAGGATAGAGGTGAGGGGCGCGTCTGGCCCCGGTCTTCAGTCGAAGCACGCTTCGATGCGCGATGCCGCAAGATCCCGCCTGTCACCCTGGCCCTCTCCCGGAACGAGAGAGGGAATAAAGAGAGTCGCATCGATGGACGATCTGGATAGCCGCGCAACTCAAGCGCTGGTCGATATCGACAAGGCCGACACGCTGGAAGCGCTCGATGCGCTGCGCGTGGGTCTCCTCGGCAAGAGCGGCATCGTCACTGCCGCGCTAAAGGCGCTGGGCGCACTGTCGCCCGACGAGCGCAAGGCGCGCGGCGCCGAGGTCAATCGGGTGAAGGATCGCCTCGCCGACGCGCTGGCCGCGCGCAAGCAGGCGCTGGAACAGGCCGAGCTGGATCGCCGCCTCGCGTCGGAAACCATCGACATCACGCTGCCCGGTCGCGATGGCGAGCGCGGCGGCATCCATCCGATCACCCGCGCGCTGGAGCGCATCTCCGCGATCTTCTCGCGCCTGGGCTACCAGCGCGCCGACGGTCCGGAGATCGAGGATGACTGGCACAACTTCGAGGCGCTGAATTTCCCGCCGCACCATCCGGCGCGCGCCATGCACGACACCTTCTACTTCGGTGACGGCCGCCTGCTGCGCACGCACACCTCGCCCGTGCAGGTGCGCTCGATGCAGGGGCGCCAGCCGCCGATCCGCATCATCGCGCCGGGCAAGGTCTACCGCAGCGACTCGGACCAGACCCACTCGCCGATGTTCCACCAGATCGAAGGCCTGCTGGTCGACGAGACCTCCAGTTTCGCCGACCTCAAGGGCACGCTGGCCGAGTTCATTCGCGCCTTCTTCGAGCGTGACTTCGAGATGCGCTTCCGTCCGAGCTACTTCCCCTTCACCGAGCCCTCGGCCGAGGTCGATATCCGCTGGGACGCCGAAGACGGCAGCACGCGATGGCTGGAGGTGCTGGGCTGCGGCATGGTGCATCCCAACGTGCTGAAGAACTGCGGCATCGATCCGGAGCGCTACACCGGCTTCGCGTTCGGCCTGGGCGTGGAGCGCTTCGCGATGCTTCGCTATGGCGTCTCCGACCTGCGCGCGTTCTTCGAGAACGATCTGCGCTTCCTCAAGCAGTTCGCATAAATCGCCGCGGGAACCGATACACATGAAATTCTCTGAGAACTGGCTGCGCCACCATGTGCCGATCAGCGCGTCGCGCGACGAACTTGCAGCAACACTGACCGCGATCGGCCTTGAAGTCGAAGAGGTGACCGCGCTCGGCGCTTTGCCCGACGGCGTGATCGTGGCGCGCATCGTCAGCGCGCAGAAGCATCCCGAGGCTGACCGCCTGCAGGTGTGCGAAGTGGATACGGGCAAGGGCATGGTGCAGATCGTCTGCGGCGCACCCAATGCTCGCCCGGGTCTGGTGGCGCCGTTGGCGACCGTTGGCGCCACGTTGCCCGGCGGTATCTCGATCAAGGCAGCGAAGCTGCGTGGCGTCGAGTCGTTCGGCATGCTTTGCTCGGCCAAGGAACTGGGCGTTGATCCGGATGCCTCGGGCCTGCTCGAACTCCCGGCCGATGCCCCGGTGGGTACGCCGCTGGCGTCGTACCTCGGACTGCCGGACGCAAGTATCGAGATCAAGCTCACGCCCAATCGCGCCGACTGCTTCAGCGTGCGTGGCATCGCGTTCGATGTCGCCGCGGCGCTGGGTGGCGAGGTCATTCCTCTCGACACCACGCCGGCGCCGGCGCAGAGCGATGCCACGATGAAGGTCGTGCTCGATGCGGGCGCGCGCGTGCCGCGTTTTGCCGGTCGCGTCATCGACCGTGTCGACGCCAAGGCGCCAACGCCGGTCTGGATGGCTGAGCGGCTGCGTCGCAGCGGCCTGCGTCCCATCAGCTTCCTGGTCGACGTCACGCAGTACGTCATGCTGGAACTCGGGCAACCGATGCACGCGTTCGACAAGGACACGCTGGAAGGCGAGATTGTCGTGCGTCCGGCGCGCGCAGGCGAGCCGCTGGCCCTGCTCGATGGTCGCACGGTCGAGCTGGACGAAGATTTTCTCGTGGTCTCCGACAGTCGCGGCGGCAAGGGCGCCCGCGCGGTAGGGCTGGGTGGCATCATGGGCGGCTCGGAGACGCGAGTCACCGACGCCACGCGCAACGTGTTTCTTGAGGCAGCGCACTGGGTCCCTTCGGCCATCATCGGCCGCAGCCGCAAGCTGGGCATGCACACGGACGCCGGGCATCGTTTCGAACGTGGCGTGGACCCGCAATTGCCGGCGATCGCCGTGGAATACGCCACCCGCCTGATCCTCGACATCGCCGGTGGCGTCCCCGGTCCGCTGGTGGATGTCACGCTGCCCGCGCATCTGCGCTCGCCGGAGCCGATCCTGTTGCGTCGTGCACGGCTGGCGCGCGTGCTTGGCCTGACCGTCGCCGACGAGGAAGTGGTGCGCATCTTCACGGCGCTCGGCATGGCAGTCGAGCCGGCAAGTGACGGCTGGCGGGTCACCGCACCCAGCCGCCGCTTCGACATCGAGCGCGAGGAAGACCTGATCGAGGAGGTCGCGCGCATCCATGGCTACGAGAACATCCCGACCCATACCCCGGCCGGCGCCCTGACGCTGGCGGCTGAGCCGGAAGCCCGCCTCAATGAGCTGGCCGTGCGCGAACAACTGGCGGCCCGCGGCTACTACGAGGCGGTCAACCTCGCCTTCGTCGGCCAGGAAGTGCTGGAGCGCTGGGGCCTGACCAAGGAGCTGGTGGCGCTGGCCAACCCGTTGTCGGCCGACCTGGCGGTGATGCGTCCCTCGCTGCTGCCGGGCCTGATCGCCGCGCTGTCGCACAACCGCGCGCGCCAGCAGGAGCGGGTGCGCCTGTTCGAGCTGGGTCGCACCTTCCGCATCAGCACGGAAGCTGCGGCAAGCAAAGACGCTCCCATCGAGACCCCGAGCCTGGCCATCGTGGCCTGCGGCTCGGCCCATGCCGAGCAGTGGGGCGACGCGGCGCGCACGCTGGACTTCCATGACCTCAAGGGCGACCTGGATGCGCTGATCACCTGGGGCGGTGAGCCGGACCGCTGGGCGGTCCATGCCGACGGCCTTCCGGGCTGGCTGCACCCGGGCCGTGGCGCCCGTGTCACCCGCGACGGCGTCACCGTCGGCTATCTGGGCGCCTTGCATCCCCAGCTGGCCAAGGTCCTGGACCTGGGCACCGACGTCCATGTGCTCGAACTGGAGCTGGAGCCGGTGCTGGCCCGCCGCCTGCCCAGGGCGCAGCCGGTGCCGCGATTCCCGTCGGTCCGCCGTGACATTGCCGTGGACGTGCCCGAAGCCGTCACCTGGTCAGAGATTGAGCAGGTGGTCAGGGGTACCCTCGGTGGCCAACTCAAGGAGCTGCGCCTGTTCGACCGGTACAGCGGCAAGGGGGTCGAAGTGGGCCGAAAGAGTCTCGCTATGGGCTTGATTTTACAGGACGCTTCACGCACCCTTACCGACGACGACGCCGACCGTAACATACGTGAAGCAGTCGCAGCGTTGGAGCAGGCATGCAAGGCAAAGTTGCGAGGATAAGATGGCGCTAACCAAAGCGGAGATGGCTGAGCGCCTATTTCTCGAGGTGGGCCTCAACAAGCGTGAGGCAAAAGAATTCGTGGACGCCTATTTCGAGGTCGTCCGTGAAGCGTTGGAAAAAGGTGAACAGGTGAAGCTGTCGGGCTTCGGCAACTTCGATCTGCGGCAGAAAAACCAGCGTCCGGGTCGCAACCCCAAGACGGGCGAGGAAATTCCCATTTCCGCTCGTCGCGTGGTGACGTTCCGTCCGGGTCAGAAACTCAAGGTGAGAGTCGAGGGCTATGCTGGATCAAGGGAATAACACCGAGCTCCCCGCCATTCCGGCGAAGCGCTACTTCACGATTGGTGAAGTCAGCGAACTGTGTGGCGTCAAGCCGCACGTGCTGCGGTACTGGGAACAGGAATTTCCCGCTCTTAACCCCGTCAAGCGTCGCGGCAATCGCCGCTACTACCAGCGTCACGACGTGCTGATGATTCGTCAGATCCGTGGCTTGCTGTACGACGAAGGCTTCACCATCACCGGCGCACGCGCGCGGCTGGAAGGCCCGCAGGCGCGCATGGAGTCGAGCATTTCGCATCAGATCGTGCGCCAGGTGCGCATGGAACTGGAAGAAGTGCTGGCGCTGCTGCGTCGCTGAGCGATTTCAAAAGGCTTCCGGTGCTACCGGCTCAGCTGGTAGACTTGATGACTTGCCGCATCGTCGGGGCGTAGCGCAGCCTGGTAGCGCATCTGCCTGGGGGGCAGAGGGTCGTGGGTTCGAATCCCGCCGTCCCGACCAATTCGGCAACTGACAGCAGAACGGCGCCCTTGGGCGCCGTTTTTGTTTGGTGCGTCAGGTGTGGCCTTCAGGCGGCGGGCGTGGCGCGGAGGCGCTCGAAATAGCTGGCCAGGGTGGCGGCCACGATGCCCATCACGGCGGTTGGGTCGAGCGACGGATCGTCGAACAGCATTTCCAGGGCGGCGAAGGCCATGCCGTCGGCGACGCGGCTGATCAGCTCCAGTTGCGCAGGGTCGATCTGCGGAAATACGCGGCTCAGGCGCAGCGTGGCCTGGTTCGAGACCTCGCGCGCCGAGGCGAGCCGCACGTCCTGCAGGGCCGGCACGGCGCGCAGCGCGCGCAGGATCCACATGCCGCCATCGGCCTGCTGGGTGATGCGATAGGTTTCCAGCAGCAGGCCGGTGAGCGCACGCTCCAAGGTCCGGGTGTCGCCGGTGAAGACCTCGGGCGTGAGCCACTGCGCGATCAGCGCATTCTGCTGCTCCATCAGGCGCCGCCCCAGCTCGTGGAGCAGGGCGTACTTGTTCGGGAAATAGCGGTACAGCGCCGGCGGCGACAGCCCGGCCCGCTCGCACACCATGTTGGTCGACAGGCGCTCGAAGCCCACCTCGGTAAGGATCTGTGCGGTGACCTCGAGCAACTGCTCGTAGGTCTCGGTCGCGCGCGACTGTGCGGGCCGGAGCTTGGGGGTCAATTCAGGCGGAACGGGCTTGCTGCGGCGAGTGCGAGGTGGGGCGGACGGCGCCATGGACATCCTCGGGGAAGGGGATTGTGGAAATTGTAGTGCCAACTATACGATAGTGATCACTACTTTCTTTGAGCCGGTTCCAGATGCCCGTTGCTGTGCAGGCTGCATCCACCCCCACCTCCGAACCGTTGGTGCTGGCCATCGACCTGGGCACGTCGGGCTGCAAATGCGCGTTGGTGGGGCTGGACGGGACGGTGCACGCCTGGTCGTTCCGCGCCGTGCCGCTGCACCTGGTCGGTGACGCCGGAGTGGAGCAGGACCCGCAGGACTGGTGGCGCGCCTTCCTTGATGCCGCGCAGGAACTGCTGGCGCCCGACGCAGCGCGTCGCCGCCAGGTCGTCGCGGTGTGTTGCTCCTCGTTCGGCGAATGCACCGTGCCGGTGGACGCCGAGGGCAATGCGCTGTCACGGGCCATCCTGTGGCTGGACATGCGTGGCGCTCCGGCGATACGCCGCCGCGCACGTAGTGGGCTGTTCAATATCCAGGGCTACGGTCCGCTCAAGCTCGCGCGCTGGCTGCGCCTCACTGGCGGCGCGCCCTCGCTGTCGGGCAAGGATCCGGCGGGCCACATGGGTTGGCTGTACGACCACCATCCTTCGCTGGTGGCGCGCACGCACAAATTCCTCAACGCGCTGGATTTCATGAACCTGCGCCTGACCGGGCGCTTTTGCTCCACGCATGATTCGGCGCTGACCACCTGGGCGACCGACAACCGGGATCTCAGTCGCGTGCGCTACGACGCCGGGCTGCTGAAGGTGCTCGGGCTGGAGCGCGACAAACTGCCTGACATCGTGCATTCCACCGAAGTGATCGGCAGCCTGCTGCCGGCGGTGGCCGATGCGCTGGGATTGCCGCGCGAGACCCGCGTGGTCGCCGGCGCCGTCGACAACTCGGCGGCGGCGGTCGGCGCCGGGACGGTGCGCGATGGCGAGATGCACCTGTACCTGGGCACCTCGTCCTGGCTGGGCGCACATGTGCCGACCAAGCGCACCGACCTCGGTTCGTTCGTCGCGTCGGTGCCGTGCGCGCTGAAGGACCGTTACCTGGCGATGGCGATGCAGTCGGCCGCCTGCAGCAACCTGGCGTTCCTGCGCGATCGCATCCTGTTCCATCCGGATGAACTGTTGCGCGACGAGATGCGCCCTGATGTGTACCAGGTGCTCGATCGCATCGCCGAGCGCGTGCCGGCCGGCGCCCGCGGCCTGATCTACACGCCGTGGCTGTTCGGTGAGCGCACGCCGGTGGACGACAAGACCCTGCGCGCCGGCGTGTTCAACCTGTCGGCGGAACACACGCGCGAGGATCTGATCCGCGCCTTCCTCGAGGGCGTGGCGCTCAACACGCGCTGGATGCTCGAGCCGATGCTGCGCTTCGTGCGCGGACACCGGGCCGATGCCTTCACCGTGGTGGGCGGCGGCGGCCAATCGGACGTGTGGTGCCAGATGCTGGCCGACGTCACCGGCATGGCTGTGCGCCAGCCGCAGGCGCCGATCCAGGCCAATGCGCTGGGCGCCGCCTTCATCGCCGGCGTGGGGCTGGGTGAACTCGATTATGCCGACGTGCCGGCGCGCTGCCGGCACCGCAAGCTGTTCGAGCCTCGCACGGCGATGCGTGGTCTGTACGACGAACGCTTCGACACTTTCCGGGAACTGCATCGACGCCTCGCGCCGATGTACCGACGCCTCAACCGCCCACAGGAAGCGACGACATGAGATTCGCGACCGCACGACAACGCGTGGTCGAGGTCAGCCGAGCGCTGGCCGATCGCGGCTATTTCGCCGCCACGGGCGGCAACCTGGCCTTGCGGGTCGATGACGAGCACATCGTGGTGACGCCGTCGGCCACCGATTACCAGCGCATGGAGGCGGCCGATGTCTGCGTGTTGCGCCTTGCCGACCTCGTCAAGGTCGACGGCGAGCGCAAGCCGTCGGTGGAGTCGGGCATGCATGCGCAGGTGCTGCGCGCGCGCCGCGACTGCCGCGCCAGCGTGCACACCCACCAACCCGCGGCGAGCGCCTGCACCCTGCTGGGAAGCGGGCTGCCGGTTGACGGACCCGTGCGGCGCCGCCTGCTTGGGCCGGAAGTGCCGCTGGTGGGCTATGCGCCCTCGGGCACGAGCTGGCTGTCGGGCAAGCTCGCGCGCGCGCTGCGCCCTGACATCAACGCTTATCTGCTGCGCACGCACGGAGCGATCTGCTGCGGCGACACGCTCGAGACCACGCTGCAGGCGCTGGTCGCGCTCGAGTCCCAGGCGCTGCAATGCCTGCGCGGGCGTATCGCCGAGCGCTTGGCTACCCAGCGCACGCCTGACAAGGCCTTGCAGCGCCTGCTCGCCACGATCGAAGCCCATCCTGTCCAGGACGTCACCGCATGAACCACCCACGAGCCTCCATCGAAACGCCTGCCGGCAGCGCCATCTCGCAGTGGCCGGACATCGACGCGCTGTACCGTCGCTTCCACGCGCTGGTCAACCAGCCGATGCGTCCGGTTCGCCGCGACGCCATGGCCAAGGTGATGGATTACTTCGAGCAGCGCTGTCAGGGCAGCAAGCGGATGGCCGAGCAGGCGCGTCAGGTGATCCCGGGCGGCGTTCAGCACAACCTGGCCTTCAACCTGCCATTCCCGCTGGCCATCGCCGAGGCCAACGGCGCGCACATGACCGATGTGGACGGCAATCGCTATATCGACTTCCTGCAGGCCGGCGGGCCGACCTTGCTCGGTTCGAACCATCCGGCGGTGCGCAGCAAGGTGCTGGAGCTGCTCGAGCATTGCGGCCCGACTACCGGCCTGCTGCACGAGTACGAGGTGAAGCTCGCCGAGCTGGTGTGCGAGCTGATGCCCGGCGTGGACATGCTGCGCATGGCCGGCTCGGGCACCGAGGCGGTGATGGGCGCGATCCGTCTGGCCCGCGCCTATACCGGGCGCCGGCGCGTGATCAAGATCGGCGGCGGCTACCACGGCTGGAGCGATTCGATGGTCTATGGCATGCGCCTGCCCAAGACCGGGCGCATGGAAGCCGTGGGCATTCCGCGCGGCGCCACCGCCAACACGCAGGAGAGCCTGCCCAACGACCTCGAGGCGATCCGCCGGAGGCTGCGCTGGAATCGCTTGCGCGGCGGAACGGCGGCGGTGATCGTGGAGCCGTTCGGACCGGAGAGTGGCACCCGGCCGGTGACCCACGACTTCAATGCGCAGCTGCGCAAGCTGTGCGACGAGTTCGGCGCCTTGCTGATCTTCGACGAAGTGGTGACCGGCTTCAGAGCCGGCCTCGGCGGCGCCCAGGCGTACTTTGGCGTGAAGCCCGACCTCACCGTGCTGGGCAAGTGCCTGACCGGCGGCTATCCGATGGCCGGCGCAATCGGTGGGCGCCGCGACATCATGATGATGCTGGTCGGCGGCATCGGCACCACCGCCAAGCGCGCCTTCGTCGGCGGCACCCTGACCGCCAATCCGTTGTCCTGCGCGGCCGGCTATTACGCGCTGAAGGAAATCCAGCGCACCGATGCCGCGGTGAAGGCGGGGCAGGCGGGTGATCGCCTGCGTCGGGGCCTGGACCAGATCATCGAACGGCTGGGCCTGCCCTATGTCGCCTACAACATGGGCTCGATCGTGCACCTGCAGACGTCCGGCGTGATGCTGCTGGACACCAGCAGCCTGCTGAAGCTGGCGCGCCTGAAGAACGAAGCCAAGCAGCGCAAGCACATGATGGAGGAGATGGGCGCGGCGTACACCGCCCACGGCATTATTACGCTGGCGGGTAGCCGCATCTATACCAGCCTGGCCGATACCGACGAGATCGTCGACGAGGCGCTCAACCGCTTCGAAGACGTGCTGAAACTGGTGTGACGACCATGGATCTCGCCCCTTTGCTCAGTGAAGCGCGCCAACGCCTGCACGATCACAGCCTGCTGGGTGGCGAGGGGAGCGTCTCCCTGCGCCTGCCCGGCCAGGCGGCGATGGTGTGGCTCCCCGCGGGCGGCGGCGAACCGCAGTCGATGTCGCTGCAAGACGCTCAGGGCGACGCGGTTCTGCATGCCGCGGTTTATCTTGGCCGCGACGACATCGGTGCGGTGTTGCTCGGCGGCGGCGCCTTCACGCGCCTGCTGGGTGGATTCGGTGGGCAGCTGCCGCAAGTGTTCGACGAGCAGGCGCGGCATCTGGGCCGCACGGCGTCGCCGCTGGCTTCGAGCCAAGGCAATCTGGTGGCTGAGGCTAGGCGTTGCCTGGCCAGCGGCGGCAACCTGTGGATCTGCCGGCAGCGCGCGCTGGTGCTGGGGACCACCGCGCAGCGTCTGGTGCTCAACGCCGAACTGGCCGAGAAGTGCGCCAAGGCCTACGTGCTGGCCGCCGGCACGGGGGCGAAAGTGGACCGTTTGCCCTGGTGGGTGTGCCACATCGCCAACGGTCGCCTGCGCAAGGATCAGCGGCGCGCCGCGGAGCGCTTCGCGGCTGGGGAACTACCCGAAGAATCGACTGGCTATTGAGGGGACGGCATGCACGATTCCAGCGGTGATGCGTCAGCGGCGACCGCCTTCAGTCGCACTGAGATCTTCGCGGCCCTGCTGCTCGGCTGCGTCGCACTGATGATGCTGGGCCTGCAGCCTGTGCTGCTGGGTGAACTGGTCAACCGCCAACGCATTTCGCTGGAGGGCGTGGGCGTGGTGGCGATGGGCGAGATCTTCGCGCTGGGGTTGGGCGTGATTCTCGCCGAGAAGGTGCTGCCGCTGGGGCGCCTGCGCGAGACCGCCGCCGGCGCGAGCCTGCTGCTCGCCGGCGTCAATCTGCTGACCCTCCTGGCCAAGGGTGACCTGGCCTGCACCCTGGTGCGACTGCTGGCAGGCCTGCTCGCCGCCGCGCTGTTCTGGATCACCACCATGGTGATCGTGCGCTCGGCCAAGCCGGACCGCCTGGCCGGCGTGTTCCTGACCTTGCAGACGGCCGTGCAGGCGGTGGTGGCCTTGTGCCTCGCGCGCTGGGTGATGCCGGCGTTTGGCTGGCAGGCCGGTTTTGTCGCAGTGGCGGCGCTCTCGCTGTTGCCGCTGACCGTGTTGCGCTGGATCCCGCTGCGGCTGGGACTCCATGCCGAGGCGGTCAAGCCTTCGCTGGTGTCGATGC
Organism: Dyella solisilvae; assembly: GCF_003351225.1. GTDB lineage: Bacteria > Pseudomonadota > Gammaproteobacteria > Xanthomonadales > Rhodanobacteraceae > Dyella > Dyella solisilvae. Next base: position 1,076,017 of record NZ_QQSY01000001.1, on the reverse strand, counting down.
GCGGCTTGTTCGCCCTGCTGGTCCCGTTCGCGCAGATGTGCGCGGTGGGCACGCTGTGGGCCTACCTCGATCCGCTGGGGCAGGCGGCTGGCTTCACGGCGAGCAATGCACAGGCGCTGGTGTCACTGGTGCTGTTCATGCAACTGGTGGGCGGCAGCGTGGCGTCGATGGCCGTGCGCTGGTGGCGTGCGCCGGCGACGCTGGCGGTGGGCGTAGTGCTGTTCGTGGCGGTTACCCTCGGCATGCATGGCCTGCCGGCGGGGCGTCTGGTTGCTTTCGCAGTGCTATGCGGCGTGTTCGGGTTTGGATGGCTATTTCTGATGCCTTTCCATATCCGTCTCGCCTTCGACGTGGATCCGCAGGGAAGGGTGGCCCTGCTGGTGCCGGCGGCCCAGCTGCTCGGCAGCGCGTTCGGGCCGCTCACGGCCTCCTTCAGCGTCAACGGCGACCAGGTGGGCCATGTGCCGCTGGTGGCCAGCGGGTTTGCGCTGCTGGTGGGGCTGTCGTTGCTGGCGCTGCGCCTGCGTGTTCCGGCATCGACGTTGCGACCGAGTGGCGCGGGTCAGGAGTGATGGGGCCAGCGGCTGCCGAAAGAGGGCTGCGCCATCGGAGGTGTTGAGGAGCTACCCACGGTGCGTCATCCCCTCGGAAGCGGGGATCCAGCGTCTTAGTCCTTCACGAGCCGAAAGGCACTGGGTTCCTGCCTTCGCAGGAACGCCGGACGGTGGCAGGCGCCGGTCAGCATGAGCTGCCGACGCCCGGGCCAACCGTCCCTCAATACAGCACGCGGCTTCGCAGCGTGCCCGGGATGGCGGAGAGCTGATCCTTGAGCTGGGCCGACTGTTTTTCGTCCGCCGCCACATCGATCACCACGTAGCCCACCTCGCTGTCAGTCTGCAGGAACTGCGCGTCGATGTTGATGTTGCCGGCGGAGAACAGCTCGTTGATGCGCGAGAGCACGCCGGGCACGTTGCGGTGGATGTGCAGCAGGCGACGGCTGCGCGGGTGCTCGGGCAACGACACTTCGGGGAAATTCACCGCCGACAGCGTGGAGCCGTTGTCGCTGTAGCGCACCAGCTTGCTCGCCACCTCGACGCCGATGTTGTCCTGCGCCTCCAGCGTGCTGCCGCCGATGTGCGGGGTGAGGATCACGTTGTCCATGCCCACCAGCGGCGAGACGAAGGCGTCGTCGTTGCCCTTGGGCTCGACCGGAAACACATCCACCGCGGCGCCGGCCAGGTGCTCCGCACGCAACGAGGCGGCCAGCGCGTCGATGTCGACCACGGTGCCGCGAGAGGCATTGATCAGCATCGAGCCCTTGCGCATGCGCGACAGCTCGCGCTCGCCGATCATCAGCCTGGTCGAAGGCGTTTCGGGCACGTGCAGGGTGACGACGTCGGCGCGTTCCAGCAGGTCGTCCAGGCTGTCGGCGGCGCGGGCGTTACCCAGCGACAGCTTCGACTCAATGTCGTGGAAGATCACGCGCATGCCGAGCGACTCGGCCAGCACGCCGACCTGGGTGCCGATATGCCCGTAGCCGACGATGCCCAGCACCTTGTCGCGCGTCTCGAAGCTGCCGAGAGCGGACTTGGTCCAGCCGCCGCGATGGCACAGCGCGTTCTTCTGCGGGATGCCGCGCAGCAACATAATAGTTTCAGCGATAACCAATTCGGCGACGCTGCGGGTGTTGGAGTAGGGCGCGTTGAACACCGGAACGCCGAGCAGGCGGGCCGCGGACAGGTCCACCTGGTTGGTGCCGATGCAGAAACAGCCGACTGCAATCAGACGTTTAGCCTGCTGAAGCACATTCTCGGTGAGTTGCGTGCGGGAGCGCAGGCCCACAATGTGGGCGTCGGCGATACGGGCCTTCAGCTGGTCTTCCGGCAGGGCCTTCTCGTGGTATTCGATCTGGCTGTAACCGGCGCGGTGAAAGGCTTCCACGGCGCTCCGGCTGACGCCTTCGAGCAGGAGAACCTTGATGTCTTGTTTCGGGAACGAGGTCTTCATGGGCCATGGCGCGAGAGATAACCCCTCCACTATGCCAGACCTTGAAGCAAAATTGCGGCATCGCAACACTGGACGTGCGAGATGGCTGCTGGCACGCTGGCAGATCTTCGTGGGGATGCTTACATGACCGATGCCCGTCTGGCTGATCTGGCCGACCGCCTGCCCAATCTTCGATTGCTGACCGACCCGGCCGACCTGGAACACTACGGCCGCGACTGGACCCGCCGATGGACGGCTAAACCGCTAGCCATCGCGCTGCCGTCGGAGGTGGCCGAGGTGCAGGCCATCGTGCGCTGGGCCAACGAGCACGATGTGGCGATCGTCCCGTCGGGCGGGCGCACCGGCCTGTCGGGTGGCGCGGTGGCCGCGCATGGCGAGCTGGTGCTGAGTCTGGAGCGCATGAACCGCGTGCTGGGTTTCGACGTGGTGGATCGCACGCTGAGCGTGCAGGCCGGCATGACCTTGCATGCCGTGCACGAGGCGGCGAAGGAACATGGTCTGCTCTATCCGGTGGACTTCGCCGCTCGCGGCTCCTGCTCCATCGGCGGCAACATCGCCACCAATGCCGGCGGCATTCGCGTGATCCGTTATGGCAATACGCGCGAGTGGATCGCGGGGCTCACCGTGGTGGCCGGCAATGGCGAGTTGCTGCACTTCAACCGTGGCCTGGTCAAGAACTCCAGCGGTTACGACTTCCGTCACCTGCTGATCGGTTCGGAAGGAACGCTGGGCGTGGTGGTGGAGGCGACGTTGCGGCTGACCAATCCGCCGCCGCCGTCGCAGGTGATGTTGCTGGCGTTGCCGAGCATGGACGCCGTGCTGGAGGTGTTCGCGCTGTTTCGCGCGCGCCTGTCTTTGCAGGCCTTCGAGTTCTTCACGGACGTGGCGCTGCGGCACGTGCTGGCGCATGGCGCACAGCGCGCCATCGAGGGCGACCATCCCTACTACGTGGTCACCGAGTTCGATGCCGATGAAGCGGCCCAGGAGGCGGCGCTGGCCACGTTCGAGCTGGGCGCAGAGCGCGGCTGGATCAGCGATGGCGTGATCGCGCAGAGCGAGGCGCAGGCCGCTGCGCTGTGGCGCCTGCGCGAAGGCATCACCGAGAGCCTCGCGCCGCATCGCCCTTACAAGAACGACATCTCGCTGCGCATCAGCGCGCTGCCGGCGTTCCTGCACGAGATCCAGGCGTTACTGGAACGCGAGTACCCGCACTTCGAAGTGGTGTGGTTCGGCCATATCGGCGACGGCAACCTGCACATCAACGTGCTGCGCCCGACCGAACTCTCCGACGCCGATTTCATCGCGCAGTGCGAGCACGTCACCAAGCTGTTGGCGGACACGCTGCAGCGTCATGGCGGGAGCATTTCGGCGGAGCATGGGATTGGCCTGGTCAAGCGTCCCTACCTGGGGTGCACTCGCAGTGAGGCGGAAATTGCGCTGATGCGTGGGGTAAGGCAGGTGTTTGATCCGAAGGGCTTGCTCAATCCGGGCAAGCTGTTTGAGTGAGGTGATTTGAGCGGCGTTGGCGTTCGATACGCCGCTTTGGGCCACGCCGCTTTATTTGCGCGAAGGTTGTGTCCGGTAACCACGGTCGTACGTGGTTGGACCTGAGCGATTTCCTAGGCGGGGAAAGTCGCTGGATCCCGGCTTTCGCCGGGATGACGAGCAGAAGCGAGGCAACGTTCTCGCCCCATCTCCGTCACGTCATTCCGGCGAAAGCCGGAATCCAGTGACTTTCATCATTGGCGAAGGCATCGGGGCCAGCCGGACCGCCCCTGCGGCGATTATCGGGCGTATGTTGCGAGGAGACAGGTCAAAGGAATTCAACCTTTGGCGTGCCCCTAAGCCAACCCTAAGTCCCGTGGTCGCATGCTTTAGGGACCTCACCACCGACGAGTCCGTCCATGCAACGACATCTCCTCAGCGCCCTGGCCCTTGCCCTGGTCGCGGCCGGTTCCCTCCATGCGGCGGATGCGCCGGCGGCGAACGATTTCCGTGTGCTGTCGCAGTTGAAGATGGGCGGCCCCGGTGGCTGGGACTACCTGAATTTCGACGCCCAGCGCCGCCACCTGTTCGTCACCCGCGGCGACCGAGTGGAAGTGGTGGATGTGGATCAGAACAAGGCGATCGGCACGATCACGGGCACGGCGGGCGTGCACGGTGTGGCGATCAACCAGGCCATGCACCGCGGCTACACCAGCAATGGCCAGAACGCGTCGGTCACCGTGTTTGACCTCGATACGCTGAAGACAGTGGCCACTGTCACCGGCACGGGCGAAAAGCCCGACGCCATCCTGTACGACCCGGCGTCGAAGCACGTGTTCACCTTCAACGGCAAGGGCCACTCCTTCAGCGTGATCGATCCGGCCACCAACCAGGTGGTCACCACGGTGGCGCTGGCCGGCAAGCCGGAGTTCGCAGCGACCGACGAGGCGGGCCACGTCTACGTCAACATCGAGGATCGCGCCGAACTGGTGAAGATCGACACGCAGGCCAACAAGGTGCTCGCAAGCTGGTCGTTGGGTACATGCCAGTCGCCCAGCGGACTGGCCATCGACAACCAGCACCACCGTCTGTTCTCGGTCTGCGACAACCAGCAGATGGCGGTGGTCGACGCGGGCAGCGGCAAGGTGGTGGCCAGCGTGGCCATCGGCGAAGGTCCGGATGCCGTGGTCTACGACCCGGGCACGGCCATGGTGTTCAGCTCCAACGGCGAGAGCGGCAACATCACCGCCGTGCATCAGGATGACGCCGACCACTACCGCGTGGCGCAGACCATTCCCACCCAGCCCAGCGCGCGCACGCTGGCGCTCGATCCGAAGCTGCACCGGCTGTACCTGTCGGCGGCGAAGATCGCGACGCCCGCCACCGAAGGTCACCATCCGACCATGGCGCCAGACAGCTTCACTGTGCTGACGGTGGGCCGCCCGTAATCCCGCAGGTTCCAGCGGCGGGGGCGTGCTAGCCTTATTGGCCGTCCCCGCTGTCAGGAGCCACGAGCATGTCTACGCCGCTACGCACGCTGTATCCGGAGATCGAGCCTTACGACAGCGGCATGCTGAAGGTCTCGGACCTGCACACCCTGTACTACGAGCAGAGCGGCAACCCGAACGGCAAGCCGGTGGTGTTCCTGCATGGCGGCCCGGGCGGCGGCACCAACCCGAAGTGCCGGCGCTTCTTCGATCCGGCGGTGTACCGAATCGTGCTGTTCGACCAGCGCGGCTGCGGTCAGTCCACGCCGCATGCGGAGCTGAAGGACAACACCACCTGGCACCTGGTCAACGACATCGAGCGCATCCGCACCCACCTGGGCATCGATCGCTGGCAGGTGTTTGGCGGCTCGTGGGGCTCGACGCTCGCGCTTGCCTATGCGCAGACCCATCCCGAGCAGGTGACCGAGCTGGTGTTGCGCGGCATCTTCATGCTGCGCCGCTGGGAACTGGAATGGTTCTACCAGAAGGGCTGCGACGCGCTTTACCCGGACGCGTGGGAGCCGTACCTGCACGCGATCCCGGAAGCCGAGCGTGGCGACCTGATGAGCGCCTACTACCGCCGCCTCACCAGCAGCGATCCGCACGTGCGCGTGAATGCCGCCCGCGCTTGGTCGGTGTGGGAGGGCGCGACCAGTTACCTGTGGCAGGATCCCGGCCACATCGAGTCCAGCGGCCAGGACGAGTTCGCACTGGCCTTCGCGCGCATCGAATGCCACTACTTCGTGCACGGCGGCTTCTTCGAACATGACGACCAGCTGCTGCGCAACGTGGAGCGCATCCGTAAGATCCCGGCCGTGATAGTGCAGGGACGCTACGACGTGGTGTGCCCGATGCGCAGTGCATGGGACCTGCATCGCGCCTGGCCGGAGGCCGATCTTCGCATCGTTCAGGACGCGGGCCATTCGGCCTTCGAGCCGGGCAACATCTCCGAGCTGGTGCAGGCGACCGACCGCTTCCGCGGTTGAACTGAAACAGCGTCCGCGTGGCCTGCCTTGGCAGGCCGCGCAAGGGCTCAGGCGATCGACGTCGCCGCGCGTGCAAACACATGCAGGCCCATGCCGGCGCGCTTGGCGTGGCGCTTGGCGCGCGCGGCGAGGGTGGCGATCGGTGGCGCGCGTTGCGGCAACGGCGGCGTCAGTTCGACAGCGCCCATCACCACCGTGGTGCAGGGGAAGAACTGCGGCTCGCCACGGCGATCCTTGCCGCTCAGGCCGCCATGCGCGAGGTCGACGGCATCGAACAGCTGCGGCGAGCGCGCGTTGAAGGCGTCGATGGTGCGCTGGCAGCGCGCCTCCCAGTCCGTGCTCTGGAACAGCACCACGAAGTCGTCGCCGCCGATGTGGCCGATGAAATCCAGCGCGGGGTCGACGTGCTCGCTCAGCAGGCCCGACAGGAGACGGATCATCTCGTCGCCGTGCGAGTAGCCGTAGTGGTCGTTGAAGGGCTTGAAGTCGGTGAGATCCACGTGCACCACCGCGAAGCGCTCACCGCCGTCGAGCAGGCGCTCCAGATGTTCGGTGGTCGGGATGTTGCCGGGCAGGAAGGTCAGCGGATTGGCGTGGCGGGCGGCCTCGATGCGCAGCTCGCTCACGCGTCGCACCAATGCTTCGCCGGTGCCAAGGCCGAGGTAGAGACCGCCGCGGGTGACGATGAAGCCGTCCGCCAGGTAGCGCTGGTCCTCGCCACGCAGCACATCGGAAAGGCTCTCCAGGCTGCGATGTTCGTCGCACACCAGCGGCGCCCCATTCATCAGCGCCGTGCATGACTTGCGCGCCAGCAGTTCGCGCGCGAACGGCTGGGCCATGCGCTCGTTCATCAGGCGTCGGTTGACCAGGCCGATCGGCTGGCCGTCCCGCACCACGGCCACCGCGTGCAGGTCCGGATGGCCGATGAACAGCGCCATCACTTCCTCGTTGGTCTGGCGCGGATCGACCGCAGGGGCTTCGATCAGCAAGTGGCTGACCTGGGTCGGTCGCTGGGTGACCGGACCGCGCGGGCGCGGCAGCACCGACACCGCCGGGGCACGCAGCAGCTGTCGCGCCTCGGCGCTGGCCTCGTTGACCGGATCGGGCGCGGGGCGGCCGATCAGGAAACCCTGTGCATACGGAATGCCGAGATCGCGCAGCACGCGCAGATCGGCCGGATCCTCGACACCTTCGCCCACGAGGTCGGTGCCTAGCGTTTCGGCCACCTGGCACAGCGATCGCACGATGGCCAGGCGTCCGGCGCTGCGCGACAGGCCATGCACGAGGTAGCGGTCGATCTTCACCACGTCGGGGTGGATCTCGTTCCACATCTCGAAGTTGGAGTGGCCGTTGCCGAAATCGTCGAGCGCGATGCGCACCCCGTGCGCGCGCAGGTAGCCGAGCGCATGCGCCAGGCGCGCCGGGTTTTCCACCACGTCGCGCTCGGTCACTTCGATGGTGACGCGGGCAGGATCCAGGCCGCTGGCATCGAGCGCGGCCAGCACTTCGTCGGGCCGCAGTACATCGTTGAGGATGGCGTGCGCGCTCAGGTTCACCAGCAGCCGGCCTGGCCCGCCCACGCGTCCGAATGTCCCGCAGACCGTGCGCGCTGCATGCAGCTCCACCTCGGCCAGCCGCCCCTCCATGCGGGCCAGGTCGAGCAGGTCGAGGATCGAGAAGTTGCCAGGCATGAAGGCGCAACGGCTCAGTCCCTCGTGCGCGACGACCTCGAGTGTGTCGAGCCGCACCACGGGCTGGAAGACTGCGTTCAGACTTCCGGCGGCGAGTGCGCGCTCAAGCATGGCTTTGGGGGCGTAGTGGTAGGCGAGGTTGGCGGACATGCCCTGGATTCGATTCAGGCCGCTTGGGCGACCCTTCGTTCTTGCGTCACTGCTGGTGAAGGCGGCGCGTCATGCGCTTGCCCGCGTGAATCTTCCGGTTCACCGGGAAGACGGAAGAAAGCCACCTGGCGCATCAGCGCCTCGGCGTCGCTGGTGAGCGCTTCGCCGGTGGCGTTGATGTCGTCCACCAGGCCGGCGTTGGCCTGCGTGATGCGGTCGATCTCACTCACGGTGCGGTTGATCTGGCGGATGCCGTTGACCTGCGCCTGGCCGGCATCGGAGATCTGCGCCACCAGTCGGGAAACGCGCGCCACGCTCTGCACGATGCCATCCAGCGATTCGCCCGACAGCGCCACCTTGCCGCGCGCCTGCTCCACCGCCTCGCCACTGGCGGAGATCAGGCGACGAATGTCGCGCCCAGCCTCCACGCAGCGGCGGGCCAGCTGCCGCACTTCGTTGGCGACCACGGCGAAGCCGCGCCCGTGCTCGCCGGCCTGCGCCGCCTCGATGGCGGCATTGAGCGAAAGCAGATTGGTCTGGAAGGCGATGCTGTCGACCAGGTCGACAATCTCGTTGATGTCGCGGCTGGCCTGCTGGATGGCATGCATGGCGCCGAGTGCTTCACCGGCGACATGGCGGCCCTGTTCGGCATGGCCGAGTGCGTCGCGGGCGGCCTGGGCGGCGCCATCCGCATGGCCGGCGCCTTGCACAGCGGTGGCGGCCATCTGCTCCATCGACGCTGCCGTTTCCTCGAGGCCGGCGGCCTGCGTCTGCGTACGCTCGCTGAGCGCGTGGTTGTCGCGTGACAGATGGTGTGCGCGTCCATCCACCGAACGTGCGCTCACGCGCACCTGGGCGAGCACGCGGGCGAGCTGCTCATCCATCGAGGCGAGTGCGCGCAACAGTCGTCCCAGCTCGTCGTTGACGCCTGCATCGACCGGCTCGCCGAGCCGGCCGGCGGCGATGCGTTCGGCCACCTGGGTGGCGAGTCGCAGCCGCTGCATCAGGCTGCGTATCAGCGCGCTGTCCAGCGCGATGGAGCCCAGCAAGGCGGCGACCAGTAGCGCAAGCAGCAGCACCATGCCCTGTCGGTCGGCCTGTTGCTGGGTCTGCACCTGCGCGTTGCCCTTGGCCAGCGCCGCCTGGAACAGGTTGGCGAAGTCGCTCTGCAGAGGCTCGTACGCGGGCTGCACTTCGGTGCTGAGCTTCAGGCTGCCGAGATCGAACTGGCCGGCGTCGAGCAGGGCCAGCGTCTCGTCGATGGTGCGGTCGGCTTCGGCGCGATGAGTGGCGGTGAGCTTCAGCGTCTGGGCCTGCTCCTGCGCCAGCTCGGCGCCGAGCAGCGTCTTCCAGTGGCGTTCGGCATCGACGCGGTCGGCATGGATGCGCGTATGCGCGTCATCCACCGCGGATGGCAGCTGGGACAGCACGGCGTGCACCAGTGCCTGCAGGCTGCTGTTGTAGTCGTTCTGCACACGTCCCACGTCGGCGACCGGGCTGAGCGAGCCTTCGACCAGACCCTTAATGCGAGTGTCGGAACGCTGCAGCTGCAGCAGGCCGGCGGCGCCCATCACCACCAACAGCACCAGGATCGACAGCAAGCGCAGCAGCAGGCGCCGGCGCAGGGTCAAGGTGAGGATCCAGTTCGGTCGTATCAGCATGGGAAAATCTAGGTGAGGAGACTGCAGCAGTTGTCGGCTCACCGGGTTGCAACTTTAGCTGCAAATTCAAAAAAAGTATTTTTAAAACAGATTGTTATGGTGCTTTTGGGTGGGCGAAGAAGCGCGTGAAAGATGCCACGGCAAGATGTCGGATCGATGACTTGTGTGCTGCGGTTCGCAAACACAAAAACGAAGCCCCGCGCATGGCGGGGCCTGGATTGTTACTCGTCGCACCGGCCATGGCCGGGCTTTGCCATCTGCGCCGTTGGGGCATCGGCGGCGCTGGATGATTCGCTGCGCCCACCCTTTCGGGCGCTTCGGAGCGTTCCCTGTGCGTCGCGCAGGTCCCGTGAACGCGGCCATGATGGTGATGCGGAATCTCGTCAGTCTGCGGCCAATGGTTTGGTGCCGAAGATCTTGTCGCCGGCATCGCCCAGGCCGGGCAGGATGTAGCCGTGTTCGTTGAGCCGCTCGTCGATGGCTGCGGTGTAGATCTCTACGTCGGGGTGGGCCGCCTCGATGCGCTTGAGGCCTTCCGGCGCCGCGACCAGGAACAATCCCTTGATGCGCTTGCAGCCCGCTGCCTTGAGCATGTCCACCGTCGCCACCAGCGTGCCGGCGGTGGCCAGCATGGGGTCGACGATCAGCGCGATGCGCTCGTCCATGCGGCCGGTGAGCTTTTCGTAATACGCGACCGGTTGCAGCGTCTGCTCATCGCGCTGCAGGCCAACCACGCCGACCTTGGCGGCGGGAATCAGGTCGAGCACGCCAGGCAGCATGCCCAGCCCCGCGCGCAGGATGGGCACGATGGTGATCTTCTTGCCCTTGATCTGGTGAACGGTGAGCGGTCCGGCCCAGCCGTCGATGGCTTGCTCCACCGTCTCCAGGTCCTTGGTGGCCTCGTAGGTGAGCAGGGCGGCGACCTCGGAGGCCAGTTCGCGGAACTCCTTGGTACTGATGCCAGCGCGGCGCATCAGGCCCAGCTTGTGCTGGATCAGCGGGTGGCGGACTTCGACGATCTTCATGGGAGTGCCCGGGAGCCAAGTCGCTTGATTGTCACCCACAGCGCGTGGCGGCGGGGAGCAAGGGCGACACTGATTAAGTCTCGCCGTCGTCATGATGCCTTGAAGGCTGACCGGCGGTGTCGCGTGGCGCCGGCAAGACTGGCCGTCTTGCCAAGCCGCGCGGCGCCGCCGGGCGGCCTTCCAGGCATCACCTCATCACTTTGAATTCCAGATGCCGGGGCCCGTCCTGTCCGTCCGCAGGTCTTCGGTCCGCTGGTTCGACAGACGGCCAGTCTGCCTTCCTCGCTCCTCAAAGCTGCGGCCATCCATGGCCGCTCCCCGCGTGCACCAACGGCCCTGTGCCCTGCGAACAGACAGGACGGGTGACGACGCGAAGCTAGTCCCCGTGGGACGACGGCGAGACTTAATCAGTGTCGCCCTAGGGTTTCTTCAGATGCAGCTGCTGGTCGATGCCCGCGTGTGCAACGAGCTGCGGATCATGGCTGACCAGCACCAGCGAACCGCGATAGTCGGCCAGTGCCTGTTCGAGCACGCGTCGGCTATCCAGGTCGAGATGGCTGTCGGGTTCGTCCAGTAGCAGAAGGTCGTAGGGCTCCAGCGCACTGTCCAGCACCAGCAGGGCCAGCTTCACGCGTTCGCCGCCGCTCAGGCACGACACGGGCAGTTGCGCGCGCTCACGCTGCAGGCCGATGCCCGCCAGATACTCGCGATAGCGCGTAACGGAGTGGCCAGGCGAGAGTGCGCGGAGGTTATCCAGCGCGCTCTGTTGGTCGCGCAGCAGGCTGTAGTGCTGATCGATGAGCAACACCTTTTTGCCTCGCCGTATGCGTCCGGCGCGGGGCGCAACACGCCCCATCACGGCGGCCAGCAGGCTCGACTTGCCGCTGCCGTTGTCTCCGCCCACGAACAGGCGTTGACCGGAAGCGAGATGGAGATTGATCGGCTCACGATGCCCATGCGGCGGCACGACACCGTCCAGATGCAGTACGGAGGGCGTGGCGGCGAGCGCGCCAAAGTCGAAGCGCTGCGTGCGATGTGCTTCGACACGCGCGCGGGCATCGCCGACTTGCTCGCGCAACCTGGCGTGCTGTAGCCGCTGGGCGGTGTGCAGGCGTGCCTGGGTATCCTCGGAACGCTGCTTGCGCCGATCCAGGAGGATGGTCGGCATATTGGCGTTGGCCCGTTCGCGATCGGCCTTGTGCTGTCGCTTCGCGAGGCGTTCCTGCTCCTTGCGTTGACGTTGGTCCAGCGCGCGCAGTTCGCGACGTGCCTGATCCAGTTGTCGCTCGGCCGCCTGCGTTTCGGCATCGCGACGCGTGGCATAGGTGTCGTAACCGCCACCGTAGCGCCGCAGCCCCAGCGTCGACAATTCGTGGATGTTCCCTGCATCGGCGAGCAGGTCGCGATCATGGCTGATCAGCAGGTAGCCGCCAGCGTGTGCATGCAGGCGTTCGCGCAGCCAGCGGCGGTTGCGCTGGTCCAGATGGTTGCCCGGCTCGTCCAGGATCAGGAAACGATCGGCGGACTCGAACAGGCGAGTCAGCTGCAGGCGAATGCGTTCGCCGCCGCTGAGGCTTTCCCACGGACGCGCGAGCGCATCGGACACACCCGCATCGGCTAGCCAGCGGCTGCAACGCTCGCCGATGGCCCAATCGTCCGCGAGTGTTTCGAAGTCCGCCGGGTCCACGCTGCCGGCTTCGATGCGGCGCAATGCATTGAGCTTTTGGTGGACGCCGAGCGCCTCGGCGATGCTGCCGCTGAACGCGGGCAGTCGTTGCGGCAGGTAGCCGAGCTCGACGTGACGAATCAACTGGCCGTGGGTAGGCGCCAGGCGACCGGCCAGGAGCTGGCCGAGCAGCGATTTGCCGCTGCCGTTGCGTCCGACCAAGGCGTGGCTGTCGCAGGCGATGGAGGCCTCGAGGTCGGCGAACACAGGATCACGGCCAGCCGGGGCAAAGCCGAGTTGGTGGATATGTATGGCTATGGCTGTCATCGACCCTCCGGAAGGGAGTGGCATACGACAGGGGGCCGGCGCGTAGCGCGCGCAGTGGGATGTCGACCGCCCTGTCACTCGTGGCCAGACATGACGCGTCCCGCAGAGGGAGCGATCAGTTGGCAGGCGAGTGGCTTAGAGGCGCATGTCGGCGGTGAATCCCTGGAGGAGTGAGCGGCACAGTCTACGGGCGCACGCTTAACCGCGCATAAGAAAGGGCGCCAGCCGGGCTGGCGCCCTCACGGTCCACCTTGCGATCAGTGCGCGGCGGCCGGGGCGGCATCGCCCTTCAGACAGCTGCTCATGAACTGCTTGCGGGCGTCGCCCTTCAGGCTCTTGGCCTGCGGATCGGCGTTGCAGGCCTTCATCTTTTCCTGCTGGGTCATCTTGGCCGGGGCAGCTTCTTCACCCTTCAGGCAGCTGCTCATGAACGCCTTGCGCTCGTCGCCGGTCTTGCCGGTCGCCTGCTTGTTGCAGTCGGTCATGCGTTGCTGCTGCGAGTTCTTGGCGGGCGCCGTGGTGGAGGCAGCCTGCGGTGTGGCAAACGCGGTGGAGGCGGCGAAGGCCAGCGCGAGGCTGGCGACCATCAGGCTCAGACGCGAAGACATGCGGGTACCCTCCTGGATGACCGGCGAGTGCCGGCCAACCCAGTCTATGCCTCGCTCCGGGCAGGCGGGAGTGTCGTCGTGGTCACCCCGGAGTGCGTGTTTAGCCGGCGCTCGGTCAGTTCGGTGTCAGCTGCAGCAGTACGCGGACGAGGTCGGCCTGGCGGCCCGTACCGGTCTTGGCGAACAGGGCGCGCAGCTGCGTGCGCACGGTGTTCTTCGACACCCGGCCGGCGAGGGCGAGCTCCTTCAGCGAGTAACCGCTCATCAGCCCCCAGGCGAGTTCCGCCTCGCTCGGCGTGAAGCCCCAGGTGGCGACCAGATTGGCGGGGCCGGGGCGGGGCTGGACCGCATCGCGCACGAACAGCATGGCGCGGATGCCCGTCTCCGACCATGACGAGGCCACCGCCGGTGGAACCGGGCAAGCCTTGACGACACTGGCGATCCTGCCGCGGGCGTCATGCAGGCGCAGCGTGCAGGGCTCGACGGCGTCGGCGCTGCATGCCTGTGCGATGAGCTGGCTTAGCGGGCGCTCGTCCGGCTTCCACGTGGCATGCGGGATGCCCTGGTCGATGCGCAAGGCGCCACCGGCGCCGGCTACGCGCGTTGCCGCCTCATTGGCGTAGACCGTTCGGCCATGGCCATCGAGCAGCACCACCGCTTCGGACATGCGATCCAGCGCCTGCCGCAACCCTTGCGCGAGCGAGTCGGCCCAGCTCAGCCGCTGGTGCAGAGCGTAGACGTTGCGCAAGTGAGGCAGCAGGGTCTTGGCGAGCTTGCTTTCCTCATGGCTGTAGCTGCCGGCGCGACGGCCGCGATTGAGCGACAGCACCGTGACGTGCCCAGTGCGGTTGTGGTGCAGGCAAAACGCCATGCCGTGGCGAATGCCCGCAGGCGCCAACAGCTCGGCGTAGAAACGTGACGACTGCAATTCGTGTTCGGTGGCCAGCTCGCGGTCGTCGACGACCCCTTCGGCCAGCAGGCGCGAGGCGCCGCGTTGCAGCCACAGGTGTTCGGGCGCCAGCTCCTCGTAGCGTTCGGGTAGTTCAGGCGGCGCGCCGAAGGCGAGGTTGAGCTTCCCACGGCCATGAGCCGGGTCGTGAATGTGCAGGGCGATGACGGGAGAGCGGAAGGCCCGTTCCAGTTCCAGCAGGAACTGCGTCAGGTCCAGTGAATGCAGGTCAGCCGTGTACAGCGCATGGAGCAGGCGCTCGATCGGGGCTCGACGCATCCGTCCTCCCGCAGTAACGGCTTGGGCGGGGCCCATTAGCACGCGATCCGGAGGAGGCCGCCATCATCCAAATGGATGATTCGGCCAGCGCCGCGAAGGCATTAGCCTCTGGCTCCAGCAGAACCAGGCAGTCAGCGTGATTTCAACGAGCAGAGCCTTCGGGGAAGGTGATGAGCATTGAAAGCTGTGGTGATGCGATCGGCATCGCGGCGCGCGAAACCCTTGCGAAGGGCCGCCGGGATGCCCAGCCACCCGGGAATGGCGCCGGCAAGCGGCACTTTCTGGATGTGGCGCCGGGGGGCTTCCTCGAGCTGGATGATCCGGCGGACGTGCTGTCCGCGCTGCTGGAAGAGGCGATCAAGCCGGGGACGGCATCGCATTGCGTCACCTGCGCCAGACGCCTGAGCGAGGTCGAGATCCTCTATTTCGGCGTGTCGTGCGCGTTCTGCGAGGACGAACTGCAGCGCCGCTTCCATCAGGCCATCGCGGGCTGGCCGGCCATTACCTGGCGCGCGCGCCTGGTGCGCTGGCTGCGCCGGCTGGCCCGGGCGCTGGAACAATGAAGCCGCCCAGGGGCGGCTTGTTGGTGCAGGGTCCTAGGGGGAATCGCCTCGAGCCGGGCCGGTAGTGCGGGCCCGGTCTCGAGGGGTTTCTTCCGGCTGGCTCAGGCGGCTTCGGCCTTGAGCTTGCGCGGGCCCTGCAGCAGGGCCTGGCGCACGTGCGACACCACCAGGTCCACCTCCGCGCTGGTCACCAGGAAGTGCGGGGTGAAGCGCAGCGAGTTTGTGCCGCCGTGGATCACGCCCACGCCGCGTTCGCGCATGTACTCCTCGATGGAGCCGGCGCCGTAGCACTTGAATTCGCTCGACAGCTCGCACGAGAACAGCAGGCCGGTGCCCTGCACCTTGGTGATCAGTCCGCCGAGCTCGTTCTTCAGCGCATTGAGCTTGTCCACGAACTCCTTGCCGCGCTCGCGGATGTTGCTGCGCACCTCGTCGGTGAGCTGCTCAAGCGTGGCCAGCGCCACGTCGAGCGAGCGCGGATTGGCGGTCATGGTGTTGCCGTAGATGCCCTTGCGGTACAGGTCGGCGGTGCGCTGATTGACCGCCAGCACGGACAGCGGGTACTGGCCGGCGTTGAGCGCCTTGGAGAAGGTCTCCATGTCCGGCGGCGCCAGCTTTTCAAAGCCGGGGTAGTCGGTGACCGAGAGCACGCCGTGCGCACGCAGGCCCGCCTGGATGGAATCGACCAGCAGCAGGGTGCCGTGCGCTTCGGTGAGCGCGCGGGCCTTCTGGTAGAACTCCGGCGTCACCGCACGGCCCGGATCGCCTTCGCCCATCACCGGTTCGAGGAACATCGCCTCGATAAACCAGCCGTGCTTGTCCGCATCGGCGAACACCGCTTCAAGCTGCGCGATGTCGTAGGGCTGCACAGTGATCAGCGTGTCCTCGTGGCGGTAGCTGGCGAGGTGCTGCAGGTAGGTCTTGCGGGTGGAATCGGAATACAGCGCCGGCCGGTCGGTGCGGCCGTGGAAGGCGCCCTTCACCGCCAGGCGCTTGATGGTGCGGCCGGCATGGCGCGCGCCGGTATCCGTCATCAGCTTGGCGTTGACGTCGGCAACGCGGCAAGCCAGGCCCACCGCCTCGGAACCGGAGTTCAGGCACAGGTAGCGCACGTACGGGTTGGCGCCGCGATGGCGGCCGAGCTCGCGGTCCATGGCGCGGGTGAAGCGCATCTGCGAGATGCTTGGCGTCATCACGTTGGCCATCACCTGCGGACGCGCCAGCGCGGCGTCGATCGCGGCATGGTTGTGGCCGAAGCCGAGCATGCCGTAGCCGCCGTTGTCGTGGATCACGGCGCCCTTGAGGCTGACCACCCACGGGCCGCGCGCCGCGGCCGGCAAGTACGGGTTGATCGCATCGTCCGGATAGAAGTTGACGAACTCCTCCTGCGCCCGGGTCAGCTGTTCTGTCTCATCCAGCTTGAGGAAATCACCCAGCTCCGCGCGCAGCTCGCGATGACGCGCGACCGCCTCGGCGATCGCCTGCACCAGCTCAGGATAGCCGGCGGCGAAACGCTCGATGGTGGCGTCGTCCAGTCCGGTGGTCAGCGGTGCACCGCCGAATTCGCGCAGTTCGCGCAGCTGTTCAATCACGCCCATGATTTCCTCCTTCAAGGTCGACGTGCCTGCCGTCCCGATGGCATGTACGTCGACGTGTCAACAAGTGGGTGGCGGAAACACGTGAAGAAGCCGTGTTTTCCTGGCCTGTGGGGGCCGTGTCGCACTGCGATCCATTGCGGATGTGGCAATGCAACGACCACCCGAGCATAGCGCGGCGATTTGGCCGCCGGTACCCCGGGTGACGCTTGTCACCTCGGGAGGCTGACGCTGGCGACTGCGGGCAAAGCCTTGGGGCGCCTAGCATGGCAGGCAACAAGGAGGGCCCATGAACAAGCACGCTACGGTTGTCGCAGGCCTTGCGGGAGCGGTCAAACGGTACGGCGCCGTGACCGCGCTGGATGGCCTGGATCTCATGTTGCACCGCGGCGAACTGGTCGCCCTGCTGGGGCCCAACGGCGCCGGCAAAAGCACCACCATCGCACTGCTGCTGGGGCTGGTGCGCGCCGATGCCGGCCGGGTCGAACTCTTCGGTGTCGATCCGCAGGACCTTGCCGCGCGGCGGCGCATTGGCGTGATGCTGCAAGCGGCGTTCCTTCCTTCCACGCTCACGGTCGCCGAGTTGCTGCGGCTCACCATGAGTTATTACCCGGCGCCGCGGGCGCTGGAGGAAACGGTGTCGATGGCGGGCGTTGGCGATCTGCTTGGGCGTCGCTACACGAAGTTGTCCAGTGGCCAGCAGCGTCGCGTGCAGTTCGCCATGGCGGTGTGTGGGCGCCCGGAACTGTTGTTCCTGGACGAGCCGACCGTGGGCATGGACGTCGACGCGCGGCAGAAGTTATGGACGTCCATTCGCCAGTTGGTCGCCGAAGGCTGCGCCGTCGTGCTCACCACGCACTACCTGGAGGAGGCCGAGGCGCTGGCGCAGCGCGTGGTGGTGCTCGCCAAGGGTCGCATGCTCAGCGATGGCAGCGTGGATGCCTTGCGTTCGCGCGTGTCGCAAGCGCGCATTCGTTGCGTCACCGATCTGGATGCCGATGCCGTCGCGGGCTGGCCACAGGTAGCCATGGCTGAGCGTGATCGCGGCTATCTGCTGGTGCGCACCGACGCCGCCGAACAGGTGGTGCGGCGCCTGTTGGACGCCGATCCCGCGCTGGCGGAACTGGAGGTGCTGCGCGCCGGGCTTGCTGAAGCGTTCAGTGAGATCACCCGGGATTCCACGACCGAGCAGGAGGCCGCCTGATGAACGCCATTCCCGTCGCCGCCTCTTTGACGCCCTCGGCAGGCCGCATGCCCTGGCGACGGACCCTGGGCGCCTACGCCGCCGAGGCGCGCAGCGAATGCCTGCGCTATCTGCGCTCGCCCGGCTTCATGTTGCCGGTGATGCTGTTCCCGAGCATGTTCTACCTGCTGTTCGGCATCGTGATGAACCACGGCTCCGGCGCCGACACGGCGCGCTATCTACTCGCCAGCTACGGCGTATTCGGCGTGATGAGCCCGGGGCTGTTCGGCTTTGGCGTGTCGCTGGCGGCCGAGCGCGAGAACGGCCTGCTGATCCTCAAGCGCGCGCTGCCGATGCCGCCCGGCGCCTATCTGCTGGGAAAGATGCTGATGGCCATGCTGGCGGCTGGCGTGGTGATCGTGCTGCTGCTCGCCCTGGCGGTCGGGTTGGCGCATGTCGCGGTGAGCGCCGGCCAAGCCGGCCGCCTGCTGCTGACCGGCATGCTGGGCGTGCTGCCATTCTGCGCGCTGGGCATGTTCGTCGGCACGCTGGTGAAAGGGCAGGGCGCCCCCGGCGTGCTCAACCTCATTTACCTCCCCATGTCGTTCCTGTCTGGCCTGTGGGTGCCGCTGCCATTGCTGCCGGCCGCGCTGCAGCGGATCGCCCCGCTCTGGCCCAGCGCGCACCTGCAGCAACTGGCGCTCGGCGCACTGGGGCTGGGCCACGCGGGAGTGACGTCGCACCTGCTCGTGCTGGCGGCCTATACGGTGGCGTTCTTTCTGCTGGCGTCGCGACGTCTGCGTCGCATGGGTTGAAGTAGCATGCAGGATGGACGACAGATCCGCGGGGAGGTAGGTGCTTTGCGCCAGTGGCTACGAACGTGGTTTACCCCTGCGCCGGACTCCCTGGTGGCGGGCAGCGTGCGCAAGGGCAAGTCCCCGTGGGTGGACGCCGTGCACCTGCTGTGGTCGGTGTGGGTCTTCATCACGCCGATGTTCGATCACTACACGCTGCGCTGGGCTCTGCTCACGCTGGTGTCCTATCCGGTCTTCCTGTTGCTGTATGCCCGCTGTTGTCTGGATTCGCGACGCCACAGCTACCGCTACGCGCTGGCCCTGGTGGCGATGGCCTTTGTGTTGTTGCCGTGGTACCCAAGTGCGCTGACCTACTTCATGTACGGCACGATCATGCTGCGCGGTTGCCGCATGAGCCTGCGGAGCTACATGGGCGTGCTGCTGCTGCTCAACGCGATCTGCATGGTCGTGGTGTGGCAGCTCCATTACGTGTGGCAGGCAGTGATATGGATACCCGTCACCTCAGCCATCGTCGGCCTCGCCGTGCATGCCGAGCGCCTGAGCGACGAAAAGGACGCCGAACTGCGACTGTCGCACGACGAGGTGCGTCGCCTGGCGGCGTTGGCCGAGCGCGAGCGCATCGGCCGCGACCTGCATGACTTGCTGGGTCACACGTTGTCGCTGATCACGCTGAAGCTGGAGCTGTCGCGCAAGTTGTTCGATCGCGACAGCGAGGCGGCGCGGCGCGAGGTGGAGGAGGCCGAGAAGGTGGCGCGGCACGCGTTGTCCGAAGTGCGCTCGGCGGTCAGTGGCATCCGCGCCACCGACCTTGCCGCCGAACTGGCGGCGGCGCGACTGATGCTCGAATCTTCCGCCGTGTCGTTCGACTGCAACGAGCTGCCGTCGTCGCTGCCGCTGGAAGTGGAGCGCGGCCTCGCCCTGGTGTTGCGCGAGGCGGTGACGAACATCGCGCGCCATTCACGGGCCACCCAGGCGCGGGTATCCACCAGCGTGGTCAACCAGGTGCTGCGACTGACGATTGAGGACAACGGTCGTGGCGGCGTCAGCAGCCAGGGCAACGGTTTGTGCGGCATGCACGAACGGGTGCGCGCGCTGGGCGGCAGCCTCGAGCTGGTGTCGCCGCCCGGGCAGGGCACACGCCTGGTGATCAGCGTGCCGCTGCGCGCACGCACTTTGTCGTGGGAGAACCATGAAGCGGAGGGCGCGGCCACCCAGGCTGAAGCCGCGCACTGGACGCCGCAGGAGCGGCACGCGACATGAGGCGCTGGATGAAACTTCATCCCGATTCGCTGCTGAGCCGGCTGGGCTCGCCCAACTACCTGCGCTGGGAGGCGGTGGCGAACCTGGTGTGGGTGGTAGCCCTGCTGGTCGGGCCGCTGGTCGACAGGAATGCCGTGTGGACCACGTGGCTGCTCCCGACGTTGCTCTCGGCCCCGGTCTACATGTATCTGCACATGAAGGTCTATACCGGTCCGTACAGGCGCCTGACCTGGTATGCCGCAGGCATGGCGCTGCTTGGACTCCTGGTGTGGCCCTTCAATGGCGTCGCGCTGGGCTATGTGGTGTCGGCCTGCATGTGCCTGGCCTACCAGTCGTCGGCGCGCCGCTGGCTGCTGTCGATCGTGCTGGTGACCATTCCGACGGCGCTGTTGTCGCAACACCTGCATGTCTCGCCCTGGCTGATGTTGATGGTGGCGTTCGTCGCGATCTTTTCGGGTTTCGGGCATTTCCTTCGCCTCAACAACCACCGCCGCGATGCGCAATTGCGCCTCTCGCAGGAGGAGGTCCGTCGCCTGGCCACGCTGGCTGAGCGCGAGCGCATCGGCCGCGACCTGCACGATCTGCTTGGCCATACGCTGTCGCTGGTGACGCTGAAGTCGGAATTGGCGCGCAAGCTGGCGCTGGTCGATCCGCCGCGCGCGCAACGGGAGATGGAAGAAGTCGAGCGCGTGGCGCGCCATGCCCTGGGCGAGGTGCGCGCCGCGGTCACCGGCATGCGTCGCAGCGACCTGGCGGCCGAGCTGGTGTCGGCGCGGCTCATGCTGGAGGCGTCGGGCCTCGGCTTCAGCGGTGAGCTGTCGCCTGACCTGCACTTGCCTCCGCAGTTCGAGGCGTCGCTGGCGCTGGTGTTGCGCGAGGCGATCACCAATATCCACCGCCACGCACGCGCCAGCACCGCCAGCGTGGCCATTTCCCTGGACAAGGACAGCATCCAGATGCAGATCAGCGACAACGGATGCGGCGGACTGACCGCGCACGGCAACGGCGTCAGTGGCATGCGTGAACGCATCCGCGCACTCGGCGGCAGCCTGCAGATCGACTCGCCGCCTCGCAAAGGCACCGTGCTGCGCATGCAGGCGCCGTTGCCGGTGACGGACGTGTGCAGCGAGACGTGCCTCGACACCGGCAGCAGGAGCGCCGCATGATCCGGGTACTTCTGGCCGAAGATCAGGCGATGGTGCGCGGCGCGCTTTCCGCGCTGCTCAACCTCGAATCGGACATCGAGGTGCTGGGCTCGGCTGCGGATGGCGAGGCCGCGTGGCGCGAGCTGCAACGCCTGAAGCCGGACGTGCTGGTGACGGATATCGAAATGCCCGGGCTCACGGGACTGGAGCTGGCCCAGCGCATCCAGCGGCACGAGTTGCCGATGAAGGTGATCATCGTGACCACCTTCGCGCGCCCGGGTTTCCTCAGGCGCGCGCTCGATGCCGGCGTGTCCGGCTACCTGCTCAAGGATGCGCCGGCCGAAAATCTCGCCGAGGCCTTGCGCATGGTTCATCGCGGCGGTCGCGCCATCGATCCGCAACTGGCGCTGGAAGCCTGGTCCGAGGCTGATCCGCTCAACGACCGCGAACGCCAGGTGCTGCGGCTGGCAGGCGAAGGCCAGTCCGCCAACGACATCGCCAGCCAGCTCAACCTCTCGCATGGCACGGTGCGCAACTACCTTTCCGAGGCCATCGGCAAGCTGGGCGCGGCCAACCGGATCGAAGCCTATCGGCTGGCCCGGCAGAAAGGCTGGCTGTAGCTGGGCTGACACGGGCAATGTCTTATAGCCAGTGCGCCTGCAATGGAGTGCAATAGGCACACCGCTCCCGTTTGCGAGCACCGCCTTGCCATCGTCGATGCTGCATCCGCGCCGTCTGCTGCCCGCGCTCCTGGCCATGCTCGCCTTGCTGCTGGCCTGGGGCTGTTCGTCGAGACACGAGGCGCTCGCCAACGATGCCTACGTGTGGCAGGTCCAGTGGACCCCGGCGCTGGACGACGCCATTCGCGCGAGCAACGACGTCGTGCGCGACTGGCGGGTGCTGGCGGCCGAAGTGGACGAGCGGGGCCAGTGGCGGCTGATGCGCCCCGACTGGGGCGTGCTGGCCGCCAGTGGCAAGCCGCTGGTGGCGGTGGTTCGCATCGAGGACCAGCCGGCCCAGTGGGACGAGCATGGCCTGCTCGCCGGCGTGCAGTCCCTGTTGGCCGATTGGCGGCAGCACGAACTGTCGCTGGTTGGCGTCGAAATCGACTACGACTGCGCAGCCTCGCGACTGCCGGCCTACGCGCACTTCCTGGCCGCGCTGCGTCCGCTGCTCGGAACGGGTATGGAACTTTCCATCACCGCCTTGCCCACCTGGATGGACAGCGCCGAGCTGGATCACGTGTTGGCGCTCGTGGATGAGCCCGTGCTGCAGGTCCATGCCGTGCAATCGCCGGGTGTCGGACTGTTCGAGCCCCGCCAGGTCCACACGTGGATCAGCGAGTTCGCACGTCGCGTGCACAAGCCCTGGCGGGTCGCGTTGCCGGCCTACGGGGCGCGGGTGGCTTGGAGCACCGAGGGGCAGACGGATGCGGTCGGGAGCGAGCAGCCTGCGCCGATCGGTGGCGCGGCGGCGCATGAACTGTTCGCCGATCCGCTGGCCATGCAGGGTTTCGTCGCCGGCCTGCAGGCAGACGCTCCGTCGGGGCTGGCGGGCATCGTGTGGTCCCGCCTGCCGACCGATGACGACGCACGGGCCTGGAGCATGGCCACTTGGCGCGCCGTGCTGGCGCACGAACCGCTGCGCATGTCACTGCTGGCCCAGGTGCGCAACGCCCGTCGTTCGTCCTTGCGCGACCTGGTGTTGATCAACACCGGCAACGCCGACGTGCCGCTCCCCGCGCTGATACGACTGGAGGCTCACTGCAGCGTGGCCGACGGCGCCAACGGTTACGAGCTGGAGCGCACCGAGCAGGGACTCTTCCTTCAGCGCGCGCAGGGCGGCCTGTTGCGGGCGGGGCGGCAACTGGGCATCGGCTGGCTGCGCTGTGACGGGACTGCCGCGTTGCATATCGAGTCCGCCCGCCCGCACTAGGGTTCGGTTGCGCAGTGCACACGTGGGCGGCGTGGCTGAGGATCATTGGTACACCACGAAGGACCGCGCGCCTGCGGCATGCTGGTGCTATCCGCCGCCGAGCGATCTGGTCGGCATCGTGCATTCGTCGCGGCAGGCGCCGTGCGTGAAGGGCTGAGGCTCGGCGACAGCCGCTGTTTGGGACGGCTGTCGCTTTTCCAGCCCCGCCGGACGCTTTGGGCGATAATGGCGTATTCGACGCCCCAATTCCCGCCGTGAAGAAGACCGATTTCGACTTTCAACTGCCTCCCGAACTGATCGCACAGGCCCCGCTGGCCGAGCGCTCGGCCAGCCGACTGCTGGTGCTTGACGTGGAGACGCAGGCGCGCCAGGACCGGATGTTCCGCGACCTGCCGGAGTATCTGCGCGAAGGCGACCTGTTGGTGTTCAACGACACACGCGTGTTGCCGGCGCGCCTGCACGGACGCAAGGACACCGGTGGCGCCGTGGAGATCCTGATCGAACGCGTCACCGGGGCGTACGAGGCGATCGTGCAGCTCGGTGTCAGCAAGAAACCCAAGGAGGGTGGCCGCATCGAGCTGGCGGACGGGACCCATGCCGTGGTGCTTGGCCGCGACGGTTCGTTCTTCCGCCTGCGCTTCGAATCGCCCGATCCGCTGGAACGGCTGCTGCTGCGCCTTGGCGAGATGCCATTGCCGCCGTACATCGAGCGTCACGCCGACGCCAGCGACATGGAGCGCTACCAGACCGTGTTCGCGCGCGAACCGGGCGCGGTCGCGGCGCCGACGGCGGGCCTGCATTTCGACGAGGCCACGCTGGCGACGTTGCGCGAGCGTGGCATCCAGTTTGGTTATGTGACCTTGCACGTCGGCGCCGGCACCTTCCAGCCGGTGCGCGCGGACGACCTCAAGGATCACCAGATGCATCGCGAATGGCTCAACGTGGGCGCCAGTCTGGTGGAGCAGGTGCGCCGTACGCGCGCTGCGGGCGGCCGGGTGTTCGCGGTGGGCACCACCGTGGTGCGTGCGCTGGAAAGCGCCAGCCGCGACGGCCAGCTGCAGCCGTTCGCAGGTGAAACGCAGATCTTCATCTTTCCCGGCTATCGCTTCAGCAGCATCGATGGCCTGCTGACCAACTTCCACCTGCCGCAATCGACCCTGCTGATGCTGGTATCGGCGCTGGCGGGGAGGGAGTTCATGCTGGAGTCGTATCGGCATGCGGTGGAGCAGAAGTACCGTTTCTTCTCGTATGGCGATGCGATGCTGATTTTGCCGCGGGGCGAGTAGGCGGCTGTTCACTTCAGGTTTTCGCCTGGGCATTTCGGCGAAAACTCTTCCTAAGACCTCATCCCGCGAACGTAGGGCGGAGCGCGAGGCACGGTGATTACGGGCGCCTTCCTAGACCGTCATCCCAGCGTAGGCTGGGATCCAGCGTCTTTGACTTTTGCTCTTGAATGAGCGATCCCGCTGCAGGCGAGCCCGAACTCGGTCACGCCAAATCAGAGCGATAGTCACTGGGTCCCTGCCTTCGCAGGGACGACGGCTGTCGGGGGGTATGGGTGAACCCAAGCTCCGCGCCGTAGAAAATAAGCGCGGAGCGAGAGTGGCCCCTCGCCGCCGTAAAGGTAGCCATGCCCCAGCCCTCTCTCCTGCAGGGGATACCTTCGGGTCGCTGGCAGGGGAGACGGAGCAAAAGCCTCGGGTGGCCCCTCCCAAAGCACCAAATCCCGGAACACGCGATAATTCCCCGATGACTTCCCTGACTTTCGAACTCCAGGCCACCGATGGCGCGGCCCGACGCGGCCGCCTGACCTTTGATCGCGGCACGGTGGAAACGCCGGCGTTCATGCCGGTAGGCACCTATGGCTCGGTGAAGGCGATGACCCCGCGGGACATCCGCGAGATCGGCGCCGAGATCATCCTGGGCAACACCTTCCACCTGTTCCTGCGACCTGGTCTGGAGGTCGTGGAGCAGTTCGGTGGCCTGCACAAGTTCATTGGCTGGGACAAACCCATCCTTACCGACTCGGGCGGCTTCCAGGTGTTCTCGCTGGCGCACAAGCGCAAGATCACCGAGGAGGGCGTGGCCTTTGCCTCGCCGGTGGACGGTTCCAAGGTGTTCCTGTCGCCGGAAGAGTCGATGCGCATCCAGAAGGTGCTCGACTCGGACATCGCCATGATCTTCGACGAGTGCACGCCGTACCCGGCCACCGAGAAGGTCGCGTCCACCTCGATGGAACTTAGCCTGCGCTGGGCGGAACGCTCGCGCCGCGCATTCGACGACCTCAAGAACCCCAATGCGCTGTTCGGCATCGTGCAGGGCAGCGTGTACGAAAACCTGCGTCGCCGTTCGGCCGAAGGGCTGGTGAACATCGGCTTCGACGGCTATGCCGTGGGCGGCCTCGCCGTTGGCGAGCCGGAGGCCGAGCGCAACCACACGCTGGATTTCACCCTGCCATTGCTGCCGACCGACAAGCCGCGCTACTTGATGGGCGTCGGGCGTCCGGAAGACATCGTGGAGGCGGTGCGTCGCGGCGTCGACATGTTTGATTGCGTGATGCCCACCCGCAACGCGCGCAATGGCTTCCTGTTCACCGCCGAGGGCACGCTGCGCATCCGCAACGCGAAGTTCGCCCTCGATACCCGGGTAATCGAAGAAGGCTGCGACTGCTATGCCTGCAGCAACGGCTTCAGTCGCGCCTACCTGCGCCACCTGGACCGCTGCAACGAGATCCTGGGCAGCCAGCTCGCCACCATGCACAACCTGCGGCACTACCAGCGCCTGATGGCCGGGTTGCGGGAGGCGATCGCCGCGGGTCGCCTCGACGACTTCGTGGCCGAGTTCTATGCCCGCCGGCAGGGCGGGGTGGTGGCCTGAGCCCCGAGGGGGAGGGGCGCGGCATTTCGTCAGCCATCCGGCCGTAGGCTGGGGGCGGCGCCTGGCGGGCGCCGCATGGGCCCTCGCGGGACGGGGGGATCCGGCGGGATGCCGGGGTCCGGAATGGCGCCGGAATCCGGCTGTCAGCCGAACGGGGAAATGAAGGCAGGGGGAACCTTCGGCGCGCCTTTCGGGTCGAGGCACTTGGAATCCGCTACCTGCGCCGCCAAAACCCCGCCGGAGCGGGCCTTGTGACGCATGCAGGGCCCGGGTGCGCGTGGCATAATCCACGATCTTTTATCAGGTTCCGACGGAAAACCCTGTCGGAACCACCACTTGCGAGACAAGCTGATGACTTTTCCGATGTCCTTCGTGGTCGCCCAGGCGGCCGCAGGCGCCCAGACGGCACCGAACCCGATCGTGACGTTCCTGCCACTGATCCTGCTGTTCGTGGTCTTCTACTTTCTGATGATCCGCCCGCAGATGAAGCGCCAGAAGGAGCACCGCCAGATGGTCTCGGCGCTTTCCAAGGGCGACGAAGTGGTCACCAACGGCGGCATCGCCGGCAAGGTGGAGGAAGTGGGTGAGAGCTTCATCACGGTCGAGATCGCACCGAACGTGAAGATCAAGCTGCAGAAGGGCGCCGTGCAGCAGGTACTGCCCAAGGGCACGCTGAAGTCGTCCTGACGACTTGCCGGGGTGGAGGGGCCCCGGTATCCAAACGACGCATTGCATGCCACGGCCTGCCTCGGGCCGTGGCTTTGACGGATTCAAGGCATGAGTGATTTTCCACGCTGGAAATACGCGCTGGTCGCCATCGTACTGGTGCTCGGCATTATCTATGCGCTGCCCAACGTGTTCCTGCCGGTGCCTGCCGTGCAGATCACGGGGAACCGCGACAACGTAGTCGACCAGACCCTCCAGCAGAGGGTCGTCGCCGCGTTGCAGAAGGCCAATATCCCCAGCACCAGCATGGAGCTGAAGAACGACCACCTGGTCGCCAGCTTCGCCAACGCTGACGTGCAGAAGAGCGCCTCCGACGCGATCCGGTCTGCGCTGGGTGACGACTTCACGGTGGCGTTCAACCTCAAGTCCACCGTGCCGGGCTGGCTCACCGCGATCGGCGCCAGGTCGATGCCTTTGGGCCTGGACCTGCAGGGTGGCGTGCACTTCCTGATGCAGGTCGACCAGGATGACGTGATCGACAAGCAGGAAACTCGCTACGCCGACGACATCCGCAGCCTTCTGCGCGAAAAGAACATCCGTTACGACTCCGTGGTGCGCAATGCCCAGCGCGGGCAGGGCGTGCTGGTGGTGCTGAAGTCCACTGAGGACCGCACGGCAGCCGCCAACGCGATCTCGGCCGAGTTCCCCGACCTTCTCGTGCGTGACGGCGAGGCCACCGGCGATCGCTACCCGCTGAATGCGGCGGTGAAGCCGGACAAACTGCGCGAGCTTTCGCTCAACACCATCCGCCAGAACCTGGCCACGCTGCGCAACCGCATCAACGCGCTGGGCGTGTCCGAGCCGATCATCCAGCAGCAGGGTGACACGCGCATCGTGGTGGAACTGGCCGGTGTGCAGGACACCGCCGAGGCCAAGAAGCTGATCGGCGCCACCGCGACGCTGGAATACCGCGCCGAAGGCGGTACCGACGCCCAGGCGATCGACGCCGCCCGCACCGGCGCCGTCCCGCCGAATGCGCGCCTGTACTACGAGCGCGGCACGCACCGCCCGATCCTGCTCAGCAAGCAGATCATCGTGACCGGCGACCAGCTGGCCAACGCCCAGAGCACGACCGACCAGCAGACCGGCCAGGCGGCCGTGTCGGTGGAGCTGAACGCGGCCGGCGCCAAGCGCATGCTGGACTTCACCTCCGCCAATGTCGGCAAGCACATGGGCGTGGTCTACGTCGAGCGCGTGGTCGACACCAAGATGGTCGACGGCAAGGAAGTGCGCACGCCCAAGACCACTGAGGAAGTGATCAGCTACGCCACCATCCAGGGCGTGTTCGGCAAGCAGTTCCAGACCACCGGCCTGCGCAACACCAAGGAAGCCTCGGACCTCGCCCTGCTGCTCAAGGGCGGCTCGCTGGCCGCGCCGGTCGATATCATCGAGGAGCGCGTGATCGGTCCGAGCCTGGGTCAGGACAACATCCAGAAGGGCCTGCGCGCCGTGAGTCTGGGTCTGGCCCTGGTGCTGCTCGCCGCCGCGATCTACTACAAGCTGTTCGGTCTCGTCGCCGACGTGGCGCTGGTCTTCAACCTGGTGATCCTGGTGGCGGTGATGTCGGCCATCGGCGTGACGCTGACCATGCCGGGCATCGCCGGTATCGTGCTCACGCTCGGCATGGCCATCGACGCCAACGTGCTCATCTGCGAACGCATACGCGAAGAGTTGCGCAACGGCTCCACGCCGCTCGCGGCGATCCGCGCCGGTTATGACAAGGCGTGGGCCACCATTCTCGACGCCAACGTCACCCACCTGATCGCCGCGCTGGCGCTGACCACGATGGGCTCGGGCCCGATCAAGGGCTTCGGCGTGACGCTGCTGATCGGTATCCTCACCTCGATGTTCACCTCGGTCACCGTGACGCACGCGATCACGGCGCTGATCCACGGCCATCGCAAGCTCAAGACGCTGTCGGTCTGAGATTTCATTGAAGAGTGCGGCCATGGATGGCCGCTTTTGCCGGAAACGGACTTCCATAAAGAGAACCCAACATGGAAATCTTCAACCACAACGCCAACATCAACTTCCTCGGCATGAGGAAGTTCAGCGTGGGCATCGCCATCCTGCTGATGATTGCCTCGATCGCGCTGATCGCCGTCAAGGGCCTCAACTACGGCCTGGACTTCACCGGCGGCGTCTCGCTGGTGGTGGACTTCGAGCAGCCGGTGCAGATCGGCGAGGTCCGCGACGCCCTGGAGAAGGGCGGCATGGAGCACGCCATCGTGCAGAGCCTGGGCGGCACCCGCGAGGTGTCGATCCGCCTGCAGCCCAAGGACGACCCGGCCTCCGGCGTCGCCAACGGCGGCAAGGTGAACCTGGACCGCATCGCCGAGGACGTCACCAGGACGCTGCAGGCGGCCCGTCCGGACGCCAGACTCAAGAGTCGCGACTACGTCGGCTCGGCGGTTGGCGAGGAGCTGCGCAGTGACGGCATCATCGCGGCCATCGTGGTGGTGCTCGGCATCGGCTTGTACCTCGGCATCCGGTTCGAGTGGCGTTTCGCGGTGGCGGCCATCGCCACCGAGGCGCACGACGCCCTGGTGACCGTGGGCATATTCGCGCTGATGCAGCGCGAGTTCGACCTTACGGTGCTGGCTTCGGTGCTCGCGGTGATCGGTTACTCGATCAACGACAAGGTGGTGGTGTTCGACCGCGTGCGAGAGTTGTTCCGCCTGGCTCGCAAGGCCGAGCCGGAAGAGATCCTCAACCGCTCGATCAACAACACCCTGTCGCGAACCATCATCACCGCGCTGTTCACCGCCATCACCATGGCGGCGCTGTACTTCTTCGGTGGTCCGGTGGTGCATGGTTTCGCCATCACCATGCTGATCGGCATCCTGATCGGCACGTTGTCCTCGATCTTCGTGGCGAGCCCGATCCTGCTGTGGCTGGGCGTGTCCAAGCAGGACCTGATGCCCAAGACCAAGGACAACCCGGAGCTGGCCCGCCGTCCCTAAGACGCGGCCTCCAGGCTTCCATCCAAGCGAAACGGCCCGGGATATCCCGGGCCGTTTTTTTTTACGTTTTCGATCGGTCCACGTGCCGGCCAAGGGTGCCGCGCCTTCAGGAAAACTACGCCTGTCCTGACAGCCATGTCGCACCGAGTCGCGCTGCGAGGGACGCGCAAGTGATGGATTTTCCTAAGCTTGCGCAAACCTGTGCTCGTTGAAATGCGGGTTCCGGGCGGCTTGCTTGCACCAAGCTGAAGATGTGAATTTTTTGTTGACGAGACGCAAGAAATAACGCACCGTCGCAAATACCTCTGTTGCAGCCGTGAAACATTACGTCTGCAGGGGGCGGCCCGAAGGCATGTCGGGCCGGGGAGCGATCTGCGGGGGAGCCTTCGGATTCGAACCAACAACGTTGGCTGACCGGTTTTTTCGCCGGATCGGCCCGGATTTCTTTTGCCCAAATTTCGGGCGGTTTTCGGGGAGAAACACCTAGATGAGTCTGAGTACGTTGAATCGCGGTCTTTTGCTGCGTCGCTCGACGCTGGCGGCCGCGCTGACCATGGGTCTGGCGGGCGTGACGTTCGCCCAGTCCACCACCGGCACGATCTTTGGCCAGGCCCAGGCCGGCCAGACCGTGTCGGTCACCGGTTCCACCGGTATCTCGCGTTCCGCCACCGTCGACAATGCCGGTCGCTACCGCATCAGCAACCTGCCGCTGGGCACCTACTCGGTGACGCTGCAGAAGGACGGCGCCGCCGTCGACACGCGCAACAACGTGTCCATCACCGTGAATGCCGGTACCGAGGTGTCGTTCGCATCCGCGGCGAGCGCCTCGTCGCTGTCCGCCGTGACAGTGACCGCCAACGCCCTGCCGGCGATTGACGTGTCGTCGGTTGACTCGCGCACCGTGATCACCTCGCAGGACCTGGAGCGCCTGCCGCTGGGCCGCAGCGCCGAGGCCATCGCCCTGCTGGCGCCGGGCGTGGTGGCGGGTAGTGACTATTTCAGTGGCCAGAAGGCCGGTTCTTCGGTGGTGTCGTTCGGCGGCGCCGGTGTCAGCGAGAACGCCTACTACATCAACGGCTACAACACGAGCGACCCGCTCAAGAACCTCGGTGGCGTGGGCCTGCCGTACGGCGCGATCGACCAGCAGGAAATCTACACCGGCGGCTACAGCGCCATGTACGGCCGTTCCGATGGCGGCGTGATCAGCCAGGTGGGCAAGCGCGGTTCCAATGACTGGCATTTCGGTGGCCAGGTGATGTGGTCGCCGAAGTTTCTCGCTTCGGATCCCAAGAGCCTCACCTACCCGAACGCGCAGCTGCCGGCGGGTTACGGCTATACCACGCCGGCGCTGGCCGGCACGCCGTACCGCACGCGCAAGGACAACGTGAGCTGGAACACCGTCTACAGCGCCTACATCGGTGGTCCGCTGGTGCAGGACAAGCTGTACATGTTCGTGGCGGCTGAAGCGGAGAAGAAGGAAGGCAAGTCGACCTCGACCGCCGCCGCCGCGCAGCCCTACAACAACTACTACACGTACGACATCCCGAAGTACTACGTGAAGCTGGACTGGAACATCAACGACAGCAACATCCTTGAGCTGACCAGCATCTCCAACAAGACGTCGTACGAGGGTGATTTCTACAAGTTCGACTACAAGACACAGACCACGGGCGCGCTGTTCGGCCACGACACGTCGACCAAGACGGGCTCGGACATCTACGTCGGCAAGTACACCAGCTACATCACCGACAGCCTGACCTTCACCGCGACCTATGGCCAGAACCGCGCGATCGACTATTCGGCCGTGCCGGGCCTGAGCCCCACGCTGCCTTACCTCAGCGGCGTCACGGCGCAGAATCCCGCCATCACGGGAGGCACGCCCATCCGCAACGGCGTGACCACGCTGTACGTGAAGGATCCGAACGCGCACAACAAGACCCACGGCCTGCGCCTCGACCTCGAGTACAAGCTCGGCGACCACACCCTGGCCGGCGGTATCGACAACATGCACTACAGTGCGGTCGACGAAGGCCAGCAGGTGGGTGGCCCGGGCTACGCCTGGTACTACAGCAAGTCGGCCAAGCCCAATGTGGCGATCAACCCCGCACTCGGCGTGGGGGCTCCGGGCGGCGCCGGCTACTACGCGCGACGCCTGAACTTCGTCACCACCACGAGCATGCAGGTGGACCAGAAGGCGCAGTACATCGAAGACCGTTGGCAGGTCACCGACCGCTGGCTGGTTAACGTCGGCCTGCGCAACGACCAGTTCACCAACTACAACAGCGCCGGCCAGGCCTATGTGAAGAACAGCGACCAGTGGGCGCCGCGCCTCGGCGTCAGCTGGGACGCGTTTGGTGATTCGACCTTGAAGGTGTTCGGCAACCTCGGTCGCTACTACCTGGCGTTGCCCAACAGCGTGGCAATCCGCGGCGCCTCGGCTTCGACCTATACGTGGGAATACTTCACCTATACCGGCATCGACCCGAAGACCGGCATCCCGACCGGCCTGAAGCCGCTTGGCCCGGGCCCGGTCTCCACCAACGGCGAATACGGCCACGCGCCGGATCCGAAGTCGGTGGCCGCCTCCGACCTGAAGTCGCAGTACCAGGATGAGGCGATCCTGGGCTTCAACAAGATGCTGACCGCGGACTGGTTGTTTGGCGCCAAGGCCACCCTGCGTGAGTTGCAGACCGCGATCGACGACGTCTGCTCGCCGGACGCGCTCGAAGCCAAGGTGGTGGCGAGTGGCATCAATCCGAATTCGGTTGAAGTGCCGAGCGGCTGCCTGATCTTCAACCCGGGCGAGACCAATTCGTTCCTGCTGAAGAACACCAATGGCAGCGGCTACACCAAGGTCAGGATGTCCACCAGCGATTGGGGCTTCACCTCGGGCGCCAAGCGCAAGTACTACGCGCTGGACCTGTTCCTGGAGCATCCGTTCGATGGCAAGTGGATGGGTCGCCTCGACTACACCTTCTCGCGCAGCTACGGCAACACCGAAGGCCAGGTGCTGTCCACCATCGGACAGGACGACATCTCCAAGACCCAGGACTGGGATACCGCGCCGCTCATGGTCAACAGCAACGGCGTGCTGTCCAACGACCGCACTCATCAGCTGAAGGCCTACGGCAGCTACCAGGTCGCCGACGAGTGGATGGTGTCCGGCGCACTGCGCGCCATGTCCGGCGCGCCGATCGCCTGTCTGGGCTACTACGGCACGAACGAGAGCAATCCGTCCGGCTACGGCTCGCGTTACCGCTGGTGCGCCGGCAAGCCGTCGACGCTGGGCACGATCGGCCGCATGCCGTGGACCAAGCTGCTCGACCTGGGCGTGACCTATCGTCCGGCCTTCGCCGATAAGAAGCTGGCGTTCAACTTCAACATCTTCAACGTGTTGAACGAGCGCAAGCCGACGGTGCTGGATGCGACTTACGAGACGGCGCCGTTCACGGTGTCCAACACCTTCGGCACGGCGACCTACCAGACCACGCCGCGCTACGGTCGTTTCGCGGTCACCTACGACTTCTAAGAGAAGTCGCCGTCGTCCCGGTTCCTGCCTGCGTCATCGCCCCCGTCGATGCCGCAGGACGGAGGCCGGGGCGGGTTTTCGCCCGCGGCGACGCCGCAGCGAGACTGCGCAGCGACGACATGCAGTGCCCTTCAGGCCACCGGTATTGCCGGTGGCCTTTCTTTTGGCGCTTCGCAAGAAAGACGGGCATGACTCTTGGCCCATGTCACGTGGGCGGCGCCATCGGTCCCGTCCGGGCCCATTGGTTTCGGTTGTGACTTTTCCCTTTTAACGCCAATGCCTTGGCTGGAATTGGCGTGTGGCACCAGTCGATGTATGCCGGTAGCGCGCGTAAGGTTTTGCCGCGAGATATTGTGAGGAAGCGTTGACATTCCGCAAGAAATCACAATATTTTCGCAATTAACCCTGCATTCGAAAGCTTCACTTAAGTTTAGGGCGGGGCGCGCGCAAGCAATTGCGTGATGGTGGGCGTGCAGGTTGGGATCTGCGGGGAGCCTTTCAGATTCGAGTCCAGACGCTTTCAGCCTGCCGGGGTTCGGCGGGCTCGGCTTCTTTTTGCCCATTTGGGCTGTTACGGGGAGATCCACTAGATGAGTTTTCGTTCGTTGAATCGCGCGGTCGTGCTGCGCCGGTCCACGCTGGCGGCAGCGCTGACCATGAGCCTGGCGGGCGTCGCGTTCGCCCAGTCCACCACCGGCACCATCTTCGGCCAGGCCGAAGCCGGCGAGACCGTGACGGTCACCGGCTCCACCGGCGTCAGCCGCTCGGCCGCGGTGGACGATTCGGGCCGCTACCGCATCAGCAGCCTGCCGCTGGGCACCTATGTGGTGACGCTGCAAAAGAACGGCGCCACGGTCGACACGCGCAACAACGTGTCCATCACCGTGAATGCCGGTACCGAAGTGTCCTTCGCCAGCGCCGCCAGTGCGCAGGCGTTGTCCTCGGTGACGGTCACCGCCAACGCCCTGCCGGCGATCGACGTGTCGTCGGTCGACTCGCGCACGGTGATCACCTCCGAGACGCTCGAGCGCCTGCCGCTGGGCCGCACCGCCGAGTCCATCGCGCTGCTGGCGCCGGGCGTGGTGCAGGGGAGCGACTATTTCAGTGGCCAGAAGGCCGGGTCGTCGGTGGTGTCGTTCGGCGGCTCCTCGGTGAGCGAGAACGCGTATTACATCAACGGCTACAACACCACCGATCCGCTGAGCAACCTGGGCGGCATCGGCCTGCCGTACGGCGCGATCGACCAGCAGGAAATCTACACCGGCGGCTACAGCGCGATGTACGGCCGCTCCGACGGCGGCGTGATCAGCCAGGTCGGCAAGCGCGGCACCAACGAGTGGCACTTCGGTGGCCAGGTGATGTGGTCGCCGCGGTTCCTCGCCGAAGATCCTGCGGACGTCAGCTATGCGAACAGCCAGCTGCCTTCCGGCTACCAGTACCAGAACAAGAACCTGCCGGGCACGCCTTACCGCAACCGCAGCGGCAACACGAAGTGGAACACCACCTATGACGCCTACATCGGTGGTCCGCTGATCCAGGACAAGCTGTTCTTCTTCCTCGCTGCGGAAGCGGAGAAGCAGGAGGGCAAGACCACCTCCAGCGCCGCCGTAGCCCAGCCGAACAACACGTACTACACCTACACCATTCCCAAGTACTACGTGAAGCTGGACTGGAACATCAACGACAGCAACATCGTCGAGCTGACCGGCATCTCCAACAAGACGTCGTACGAAGGCACGCAGTACTCGTACGACTACACGACCGGCACGCAGGGTGACTTCCTCGGTTACGACACCCACACCAAGACCGGCTCGGACATCTGGATCGGCAAGTACACCAGCTACATCACCGACGACCTGACCTTCTCGGCCACCTACGGCCAGAACCGCGCGATCGACTTTTCGACCGTGCCGGGCATGGACCCCAACCTTGCCTACCTCAGCGGCGCCGTCAATCAGGATCCGTCGATCACCGGTGGTACGCCGATCCGCAACGGCAACACGATCCTTTATGTGAAGAACCCGAACGCGAAGAACAAGACGCATGGCCTGCGCCTTGACCTCGAGTACAAGCTGGGTGACCACACGCTGGCCGCCGGCATCGACAACATGCATTTCACCGCGACCGACGAAGGCCAGCAGGTGAGTGGCCCCGGCTACGCTTGGATCTACAGCCACGCCACCAACCCGGCCAAGGCGCTCTCGCCCAGCCTGGGCGTGGGCGCGCCGGGTGGTAACGGCTACTACGTGCGCCAATACATCTTCAGCACCACCACCAGCATGTCGGTGGACCAGAAGGCGCAGTACATCGAGGACCGCTGGCAGGTCAACGACAAGGTGCTGCTGAGCCTGGGCCTGCGCAATGACCAGTTCACCAACTACAACGCGCTGGGCGAGTCCTATGTCGACAACAAGAACCAGTGGGCGCCGCGCCTTGGCGTGAGCTGGGACGTGTTCGGTGATTCGACCTTCAAGGTGTTCGGCAACCTGGGTCGCTACTACCTCGCGCTGCCCAACAGTGTGGCGATCCGCGGCGCCTCGCCGTCGACCTACACCTATGAGTACTTCACCTATACCGGCATCGACGCCAACGGCAACCCGACCGGCCTGAGCCCGATCGGCCCGGGCCCGGTGTCGTCCAACGGCGAATACGGCCAGGCGCCGGACGCCAAGACGGTGACCGCCTCCAACCTCAAGTCGCAGTACCAGGATGAAATGATCCTGGGCTTCAGCAAGACCCTGGGCGCCAACTGGGTGTTCGGCGCGAAGGGCACGCTGCGCAAGCTGCAGACCGCCATCGACGACGTGTGCGACATGGATCGCCTCGTGACGAAGGCCGAAGCCCAGGGCATCGACCCCGACTCGGTCAACCTGCCCAACGGCTGCCTGATCTTCAACCCGGGTCGCACCAACGACTTCCTGCTGTCCAAGGTGGACGGCAGCGGCTACGAGAAGATCAGCATGACCAACGCCGACTGGGGCTTCACCTCGGGCGCCAAGCGCAAGTACTACGCGCTGGACATGTACCTGGAGCATCCGTTCGACGGCAAGTGGCAGGCCCGCGTGGACTACACCTTCTCGCGCAGCTACGGCAACACCGAAGGCCAGGTGCTCTCGACGATCGGCCAGGACGACATCTCCAAGACGCAGGATTGGGATGCGGCCGCGCTCATGGTCAACAGCAACGGTGTGCTGTCCAACGACCGCACCCATCAGCTGAAGGCCTACGGCAGCTACATGGTCACGCCGGAATGGATGCTGTCCGGCGCCATGCGCATCATGTCGGGCGCCCCCAAGGCGTGCCTGGGTTACTACGGTGGCGATGAGTCGGATCCGGTCGGCTATGGTTCTGCCTACCGCTTCTGCAATGGCAAGCCGTCCACCCTGGGCACGATCGGTCGCCTGCCGTGGCAGAAGATCGTCGACCTCGGCGTGACTTACCGTCCGGCCTTCGCCGACAACAAGCTCGCTTTCAGCTTCAACGTCTTCAACGTGTTCAACGAGCACAAGCCGACGGTGCTGGACGCGACCTACGAGACGGCCCCGTACACGGTGTCCAACACCTTTGGTACGACGCTGTACCAGACCACGCCGCGCTACGGCCGTATCGCGGTCTCGTACGACTTCTGATCCGCTTGCGCCGGCCCACGGGCCGGCCCGCCACACGGTGTTACACCCTCCGCACCGTGTGGCGACCTATTTGGGACATCCATTCGTACCCATGCTCAAGCCGCCGGCTCATGCCGGCGGTTTTTTTATGCGTGGATACGTAGCGCGCCGGTGTTGTCGCTCAGGCGACGGTGGCGCTTTCGGCGGATGGCTTGGCAGCGACGTTGTTCGTGGCCGCTGCCGCGGCGTGCGCTGCCGGTTGCATCACGTGATGGCCGAGCGCATGCAGATCGAGCTGATCGACGGGAATAGGGCGGTAGTCCGGACCGAAGGCGACCTCACCGAACTTCCAGCCGGCCGGGCGGCGCACCGCGCCCCAGAAACGTTTGAAGGCATTCCACTGCAGGCCGATCACGCCGTGGTTGTTGTCCTCGTCGACCATCGGGTCGCCCACGCCGGTGGGGCGCAGCGGTTCGTCGTAGAGCGCGGTGCCAAACAGCTGATCCCAGATCGAGAACACCTGACCGAAGTTGCAGTTGTGCAGCTTGGGGCGGTCGGGATCCACCAGCATGTGGTGCAGCCGATGGAACGTCGGCGCCACCAGCACGCGGCGGAACACCGGGCCGAAGCTGATGTTCACGTTGGCATGCGAGAAGTTCTGCACCAGCTCGCCGGTCAACATCAGCCACGCGAACTCGTCCGGCTCCACGCCCATCACGATGCCGACCGTGGCCAGCACCATCGATTGCAGGAAGCCATCGATCAGGCTGCCGCGATCGTTGGTCCAGCAACTCATCTGCCGCGTGCTGTGGTGCATGCTGTGCATGGCCCACCACCATGGCAGCGCATGCTGCAGGCGGTGCATCCAGTAGTACACGCAGTCGTACACCATGTAATAAATGGCGAACAGCAACCACGGGTGCTGCCGCAGCCACGGGACCCAGTGGGTCAGGGCCAGCGGCGATGCGCTCGGATCACCGGGGCCGGTGTCCGGGCCGCCGAAGAAGTTGGCGATGGGCGTCAGTATCAGGTAGCTGAAGAGCGGGAAGATGCCAATCAGCATCGCCACCGTGTAACGGAAGTCGGGACCGACCAGTTGGCGGTGCTCCCACTTTTCCGCGGGCATGACGCTCTCGAGCGGACGGAAGATCACGCCGATGATGCACAGCTGCAGCGTGGCGACCAGCAGCGCAGCGGCGATGTCGTTCGGATCGCTGGACAGTTTTTCCAGATGCAGGGACTGCAGCACGGGCTGCACGCCATGGATGGCGAGCCAGCTGACCAGGTGAGACCACAGTTCGGACATCTTCAGTACCTTGCGAGGGAGCGTGGGCGGTCCTGCAAGTGGCGCGTCAATGCGCAGCACGCTCAACAGAACTGGGCGGTTTAGGATACCGCCCCGCCCGGATGCCATCCACCCGGCACGATTTTGCGCCCGGCCACCTTTCGCTCAGCTACCGCGCAGATGGGCATCCAGTTCATTCAGTTGCGCAGGATTGCCCAGGTTGCGCCAGAAGCCGTCGTACCGCTCGCCGCTCAACTGCCTCGCCTGCATGGCCTGCTGATACAGCGGCAACAGCTTGAAGCGGCCTGGCGTCTGGCCTTGCAGGAATTCAGGCCGATAGACGCCGATATTGCCGAAGGTGAGGCGCTGACCTTCGCCATCCTCGCTGAGCTGACCCTCATTCAGCACGAAATCGCCCGAGGCATGCCAGTCGGGATTGGGCACCATGACAAGGTGCGCAAGACCCGCGGGCTGCAGTGGAAGGGTGGCGTAGTCGTAGTCGCTGTAGATGTCTGCGCTGACGGCGATGAAGGGCTCCGGGCCCAGCAGCGGCAGCGCATTCAGCATGCCACCGCCGGTTTCCAGCGGCGTGGGTCCTTCGTATGCATAGCGGATGCGTAGCCCCCAGCGAGAGCCATCGCCAAGCGCGTCGGGAAACTGGTCGGCGAGGTGCGAGGTGTTGATCACCACATAGCGCACGTCGATGGACGCAAGTTTTTCCAGGTGCCACTCGATCAGCGGTTTGCCGCCCACGGATAGCAGTGGCTTCGCCGTGTGGTTGGTCAGCGGGCGCATGCGCTCGCCGAGACCGGCGGCGAAGATCAGGGCGTGTCTCATGCGATGCCTCGATGATTCGCGCTCTTGCTCGCCATTTCAGAAAAAGGGGTCCAGCGACTTACGCTCCGCATGGGAAAGAGGCACTGGATCCCAGCTTTCTCTGGGGCGACGGTGCTGGGGGACTGATCTCGATGATGAATCATGCGGTCGCGACCTTCGTCAGATCACGGCCTTCCGCATGGCGCTCGATCAACGCCACGAAGTCGGCGAGCTCTGGATAACGGCGCGCGACCGACACCACGTAGCGATAGACCGTCGGCACATCGGCGAGATAACCCGGTTTGCCGTCGCGATACCACAGGCGATAGAACTGGCCCAGTACGCGCACATGGCGATGCATGCCAGTGAGATCGAACCAGCGCAGGAAGTGTGCCTGCGTCACCTGCGCATCGATCATGTCGGCGTCGAGAAGACTCTGGCGATAGGACTCCACCCAGCCCTCCACGCGCTCGCGCGGCCACACGATGTAGGCGTCCCGCAGCAGCGAGGCGAGGTCATAAGTGATCGGTCCGGCGAGAGCGCCCTGGAAGTCGATGATGCCCGGATTGTTCTCTTCGACGATCAGCAGATTGCGGCTGTGGAAGTCGCGATGGACGAAGCAGCGTGGCTGTTCCAGCGCGTTGC
Source organism: Dyella solisilvae (assembly GCF_003351225.1). Classification (GTDB taxonomy): domain Bacteria; phylum Pseudomonadota; class Gammaproteobacteria; order Xanthomonadales; family Rhodanobacteraceae; genus Dyella; species Dyella solisilvae. The sequence goes on along the minus strand of NZ_QQSY01000001.1, from coordinate 1,036,751 downwards.
GGATGATCACGTTGAAGGCCGCCTCCAGCACATCCCATTCGTCGCAGCTGGGCGTGTGGCCGAGATGACGGCCAAGGAACCATTCCGGCATCACTTCCAGGCCGCTCACCAGCAGTTCGTGGTTGAACGGCGGCAGGTCGGCGAACGTCATGCGTGTCTGCATGTTCAGAAGCGCGTCCATGGCATCGCCGTACAGCGCGTCCGCCGTCTGCTCATCCAGTTCGGACAGGTAGAGGCGATGGCCGAGATCCTCGATCAGCAGGAAGCCTTGTTCCAGATCCTTCGCGTAGACCGTCGGCACGTGCAGGCCCGCGGCGGCCAGTCGCTCGCCCATCGCTACCCAAGGGCGTGGATCTTCTTTCTCCGGCGGTGAATCCATCACGATCCAGCTGCGACCCTGATGATGCGTACGCCAGTAGCTGCGGAAGCTGGCGTCGGAGGAGGCGGACTCAAGGGTCAGCGTGGCGTCGTCAAGGGCGGAACGGGTCCAGGCCAGGCGGGCGGCGGCGCGGTCGGAGGCGGTGGTCATGGCGTGCTGCAAGTGGTGTTGCCGGGCAGCTTAGCGGGAGAGGCGCGCGAACTGTAGGAGCGGTCTGTGCGCGACCGCGAAGCATCGGCATGCCCCGGTTGCACACAGGGGGCGCTCCCGGCGATGGGGTTTGTCGCAAGAGTGGCGCCTCACCACCGTAAAGATGTCCATGCCCCGGCCCTCTCCCCACAGGGGAGAGGGCGACATACGGGTCACGACAGGTTGTAGGCCTTCTCTTCGTGCAGCGCGATATCGAGGCCGACCATTTCCTGCTCATCATCCACGCGCAGGCCCAGCGTCCAGTCGAGCAGCTTGAGGATCACCAGGCTCAGCACGGCGCTCCACGCCACGGTGAAGCCCACGCCCTTGGTCTGGATCCAGAACTGACCCCACAGCGAGGTCACCGTGCCGAAGCCGCCCAGTTTGGGCGAGGCCAGCGGACCGGTGAGCAGGGCGCCGACGATGCCAGCTACTGCATGCACGCCGAAGACGTCGAGCGAATCGTCGTAGCCCAGCTTGTGCTTGAGGCGGGTGGCGGTGAAAAAGCAGATCACGCCCGCGATGAGGCCGAGCACAAGGGCGCCGCCCGGGCCGACCGTACCGGCAGCCGGCGTCACGGCGACCAGACCCGCCACCGCGCCGGAGACGATGCCCAGCACGCTGGGGCGGCCATGGGCGATCCACTCCGCCGCCAGCCAGCCCAGCGCCGCTGCGGCGGTGGCCACCTGGGTGGCCAGCATGGCCATGCCCGCACTGCCGTTGGCGGCCGCCGCGGAGCCGGCATTGAAGCCGAACCATCCCAGCCACAGCAGGCTCGCGCCCACCACGGTGAAGCCGAGGTTGTGCGGCGGCATGGGTACGTTCGGGTAGCCGCGGCGCTTGCCGATCACCAGGCAGGCGATCAGGCCGGCGATGCCGGCATTGATGTGCACCACGGTGCCGCCGGCGAAATCGAGCACGCCCAGGTCGCCGAGGAACGAGCCCGGGCCGCTCCACACCATATGCGCCACGGGCAGGTAGACGATGGTCAGCCACAGGCCGCTGAACCACAGCAGCGCGCTGAACTTCATGCGCTCGGCAAAGGCGCCGATGATCAGCGCCGGCGTGATGATGGCGAAGGTGAGCTGGAACATCACGAACACGCTTTCCGGCACTGTCTGGTAGCGCGAATCGGGCTTCAGGCCCGCCAGCAGCGCGCGGTCCATCCCGCCGATGAAGGAATGCAGGTTGGTCACGCCGGCCTGCATGCCTTCGGTGCTGAAGGCGAGCGAGTAGCCATAGAGCAGCCACAGCACCGTCACCAGCGCGGTGATGGCGAAGCACTGCATCAGGATGGACAACAGGTTCTTGGCGCGCACCATGCCGCCGTAGAACAGGGCGAGGCCGGGGATGCTCATCAGCAGCACGAAGGCCGTGGCGGTGAGCATCCACGCGGTGTCGCCACTGTCGATGTGTGCAGGCGCCGCCGAGGGCTGGGCCCAGGCCGGCGCGGTGGCGAGCAGCCCGGCGAGGGCGAGCAGGGTCTTGCCGGCCATTCCATTACAGCGCATCGACGTCCACCTCCTGCGTGCGGATGCGGATGGCCTGTTCCAGTTCGCTCACGAAGATCTTGCCGTCACCGATCTTGCCGGTGCGGGCCGCGCCGGTGATGGCCTCCACCGCGCGGTCCAGTTGCTCGTCCGACACGGCTACTTCCACCTTCAGCTTGGGCAGGAAATCCACCACGTACTCGGCCCCCCGGTACAGCTCGGTGTGCCCGTGCTGGCGGCCGAAACCCTTCACTTCCGTGACGGTCATGCCCGTCACGCCTACCTCCGTCAGCGCCTGGCGCACATCGTCCAGCGTGAACGGCTTGATGATGGCCGTGATCCACTTCATTCCCACAAGCCCCCGCAGCTTCAATATGTCGCGGTGCAGCAGGATGCGTGCCAGTACTCGCGCCGCCCTCATGTCGTCATTCCAGTGAAAGCGGGAATCCAGTGACTTCAACAGGTTGCGAAAGGCGCTGGATCCCTGCCTGCGCCGGGATGACGACGAGAGGGCCAACGTTTGCCCAATTCGGGTGCGCTTGCTTAGGGGCCAGGCTCGCCTTTGGTGCACGCCTCCGGTTTGACCCCATGGGCATAAATCAGTACCATTTTGGTACCGATTCCCGCAGTCCCTCCGGCCGCTCCCCATGCTTCGCGTCAGCCGCCTCACCGACTACGCCACGGTGGTGATGACCTGCATCGCCGCCCATCCTGACGACGTGCTCAGCACGGCGGAGATCGCCGATGAGACGCGCCTTGAGCTGCCCACGGTCAGCAAGTTGCTGAAATCGCTGGGCCATGCCGGCCTGGTGGAGTCCTTCCGCGGCGTCAACGGCGGCTATCGCCTGGCGCGCCCGGCGGACGAGATCACCCTCGCGCAGATCGTGGAAGCGCTGGAAGGCCCCATCGGCATGACCGAATGCAGCATCGCCGAGGGACAGTGTGACCGCGAGTCGCAGTGCGGCGTGCGATCCAACTGGCAGCGCGTGAACAGCGTGGTTGATCACGCACTGCGCGCCGTAAGCCTCTCCGACATGCTCAAACCACCCAGTCGTCGCATCGATGCGACCCTGATCGGCTGACCGCCGATCGCCCGCCGACTGACTACGACGACACGAAGACACCCATGACGACCGAAACCTCCGAACGCAGCGATACCTCCTCCACGCTTCGCGACAACGCTGAAGTCGCGGCCGCGCTGGGCCGCCGCTATGAGGCTGGTTTCGTCACCGACATCGAAACCGACAGCCTGCCGCCCGGCCTGAACGAGGACATCATCCGCCAGCTCTCGGCGCTGAAGCACGAGCCGGAATGGATGACCGAGTGGCGCCTGAAGGCGTACCGCCACTGGCTGACCATGCCCGAGCCGCACTGGGCCAAGCTCCATATCGGTCCGATCGACTTCCAGGCGATCAGCTACTACGCCTCGCCGAAGAATCGTCCGAAGTCGCTGGACGAGGTCGATCCGAAGCTGCTGGAGACCTACGACAAGCTGGGCGTGCCGCTGCATGAGCGCGCCAAGCTCGCCGGCGTGGCCGTGGACGCGGTGTTCGACTCGGTCTCCGTGGGCACCACCTTCCGCAAGGAGCTGGCCGACGTCGGCGTGATCTTCTGCTCGATGAGCGAAGCGATCCGCGAATACCCCGAGCTGGTGCAGAAATACCTGGGCAGCGTAGTGCCGACTGGCGACAACTACTTCGCCGCGCTGAACTCTGCGGTGTTCTCCGATGGCTCGTTCGTGTTCATCCCCAAGGGCGTGCGTTGCCCGATGGAGCTGTCCACCTACTTCCGCATCAACGCCGGGCACACTGGCCAATTCGAGCGCACGCTGATCATTGCGGAAGAGGGCGCCCACGTGTCCTACCTCGAAGGCTGCACCGCGCCAATGCGCGACGAAAACCAGCTGCATGCCGCCGTGGTCGAGCTGGTGGCGCTGGAGAAGGCGCAGATCAAGTATTCGACGGTGCAGAACTGGTACCCCGGTGACGAGAACGGCGTCGGCGGCATCTACAACTTCGTGACCAAGCGCGGCGACTGCCGCGGCGACGATTCCAAGATTTCCTGGACCCAGGTGGAGACCGGCTCGGCGATCACCTGGAAGTATCCCAGTTGCGTGCTGCGCGGCGACCGCTCGGTGGGCGAGTTCTACTCGGTGGCGCTGACGCACCATCGCCAGCAGGCCGACACCGGCACCAAAATGATTCACCTCGGCAAGCACACCAAGTCCAAGATCGTGTCCAAGGGCATCAGCGCCGGGCGCAGCAGCAACAGCTACCGCGGCCTGGTGAAGGTGGAGAAGGGCGCCGAGGGCGCGCGCAATTACACGCAGTGCGACAGCCTGCTGATCGGCAAGAAGTGCGGCGCGCACACTTTCCCGTACATGGAAGTGAAGAACCCCACCGCCATCGTCGAGCACGAGGCGACCACCTCGAAGATTTCCGACGACCAGATGTTCTACTGCCGCAGCCGCGGCATCGGCGAGGAAGACGCCGTGTCGATGATCGTCGACGGCTTCTGCAAGCAGGTGTTCCGCGAGCTGCCGATGGAATTCGCGGTGGAAGCGAAGAAGCTGCTCGAAGTGTCGCTGGAAGGTGCGGTGGGATGACGGCGACGCGCCAAACGCACTGGGACACCGTATACAGCGGCAAGACCGAGGGGCAGACCAGCTGGTTCCGCCCGCGTCTTGATGAGTCGCTGCGCCTGATCGATGCACTGGATGTGCCGCGCGAGCAGGCGGTGATCGATGTCGGCGGCGGCCGCGCCACCCTGGTCGACGACCTGCTGGCGCGCGGCTTTGCCGACGTGAGCGTGCTGGACCTGTCCGCGGTGGCGATGGCCGAAGCCCAGCTGCGCCTTGGTCCGCAGGCACATCCTGTGCACTGGATCGTCGGCGACGTCACCGGTGTCGAGCTGCCCGCCGCCCACTATGCGCTGTGGCACGACCGTGCCGTCTTTCACTTTCTTACCGAGGCCTCCGACCAGGCGCGCTACGTGGCAGCGGCGGCTCGCGCCGTGCGACCGGGCGGCTGCCTGGTTATCGGCGCCTTTGCCGAGGACGGTCCCGAACGTTGCAGCGGACTGCCGGTGGCGCGTTATGACGCCGCCACGCTGGCCTCGCGCTTCGCACCTAGCTTCACCCTTGTCACCGAGAGCCGCGACGTGCATCGCACGCCGTCCGGCAGCGAACAAACCTTCACCTATGTCGTGCTGCAACGTCGCAGCGACGACCACGGCGCCTGACACCACCGAGTACCGAACATGCTGAAGATCGAAAACCTGCACGCCCGCGTCGAGGGCAAGGACATCCTCAAGGGGCTCACGCTCACCGTGAATGCGGGTGAGGTGCACGCGATCATGGGGCCGAATGGCGCCGGCAAGTCCACCCTGGGCAACGTGCTGTCCGGACGCGACGGCTACGAGGTCACCGAGGGCTCGGTGACCTTCAACGGCGTCGACCTGTTGGCGCTGGAGCCGGAAGCGCGCGCCGCCGCCGGCGTGTTCCTGGCCTTCCAGTACCCGGTGGAAATCCCCGGGGTGAACAACACCTACTTCCTGCGCGCCGCGCTCAACGCCCAGCGCAAACAGCGCGGCGAGGCGGAACTCGATTCCATGCAGTTCCTCAAGCTGGTGCGCGAGAAGCTCAAGATCATGCAGATCTCCGACGAGCTGCTGCACCGCGCCGTGAACGAAGGCTTCTCCGGCGGCGAGAAGAAGCGCAACGAGATCTTCCAGATGGCGGTGCTGGAGCCGAAGCTGGCCATCCTCGACGAGACCGACTCGGGCCTGGACATCGATGCGCTCAAGCAGGTGGCGCAGGGCGTGAACGCGCTGCGTTCGGCCGAGCGCGGCTTCCTGGTGATCACCCACTACCAGCGCCTGCTCGACTACATCGAGCCAGACTTCGTGCACGTGCTGGCGGACGGCCGCATCGTGGAGAGCGGCGACAAGACGCTCGCGCTCAAGCTGGAAGAGCATGGTTACGCCTGGGTCGCCGACAAGGATCCGGCGCTCACCGGAGCCTCGGCATGAGCGAGCCGCAACGCACTCCCTTTGTCGATTCGCTGCTGGAGGCCGCCGCCCAGGCGCAGCTTCCTGGTAGCGGTATCGCCTGGCTGGATGCCGCGCGCCGCGAGAACCTCGATGCCTTCGCGGCGGCGGGGTTGCCGGATACGCGCATGGAGGCCTGGAAATACACCGCCTTGCGCGCGTTGGCGCAGCGCCGCTTCGCCCCGGGTGATGCCCAGGCGGTATCGCGCGCCGTCGACGCCGCGGCGTTCGCGCTGCCCGGCGTTGATGGGCCTTCGCTGGTGTTCGTCAACGGCGCGTTCCGCGCCGACCTGTCCCGCACGGATGCGCTTCCCGAAGGCTTGAGCCTTCAGGCGCTGTCCGATGCGTTGCAGGGTGACGCCGAACCGCTTCGCTTCGCGTTGTCGCGCCACTACCGCGAAGGCGGCGACGTTTTCGCCCGCCTCAACGCGGCGTTGGCCGGTGACGGTGTCGTGTTGCGCGTGGCGCCCGGCGCCAAGGTCGCATCGCCGGTGCATCTGTTGTTCATCGGCGCTGCTGCGGATGGGGATCTCGCCTGGCACGTGCGTCATGTGATCGAACTGGGCGAGGGCTCCGAGCTTTCGCTGGTGGAGCACCATGTCGCCCATGGTGAGCAGCAGCATCTGGGTACCCAGGTGGCCGACATCGTGCTGCGCAAGGGCGCGCAGCTGCGGCACGTCACCCTGCAGAACGCGGCTGGTGGCAGCACGCTGGTGCGCCATGACAGCGTCCAGCTCGACGAGGATGCGCAAGCCGCGCTGTACGTGCTGGAACTCGGTGGCTCGCTGGTCCGGCATGACCTGCATGCCGTCCTGTCGGGCGATCGCGCGCGGCTGGATACGCGTGGCGTGTTCGTGCTCAACGGCCGCCAGCATGTCGATACGCAGATGGCGATCCGTCACCAGGCGCTCAACACCACCTCGGAGTCGGTGTGGCGCGGCGTGGCCGACCAGCGCTCGCGCGGCGTGTTCCGTGGCGCGATCGTGGTCGCGCCCGGCGCTGACGGCAGCGACGCCAGTCTCAGCAGCAAGAACCTCCTGCTGTCGGGTCAGGCCGAGATCGACACAAAGCCGGAACTCGAGATCTATGCTGACGAAGTAAAGGCGGCGCATGGCGCCACGGTGGGTCAGCTGGATGAACGTTCGCTGTTCTACCTGCGCTCGCGTGGCATCACGCTGGCGGAAGCGCGTTCGATGCTGACCGCCGCATTCTGTCGGGCAGTGTTCGAGTCGCTGCCCGGGCAGGGCCTGCGCGAGCACCTCGACCAGCAGTTGATGGCGCACCTGCCGTCGGCGTAAGGACAACCCCGGGACACAGGCGAAACCAACCCGATGAACGCACAGACCAAGCCGCTACCGACCGTGTTCGATGTGCAGCGCATCCGCGAGGATTTTCCCCTGCTGTCGCGCACGGTGCACGACAAGCCGCTGATCTATTTCGACAACGCCAACACCAGCCAGAAGCCGCTGAGCGTGATCGAGGCGGTGAGCAACCACTACCGCGAACACAATGCCAACGTGTCGCGCGCCGTGCACCAGCTCGGCGAGGAAGCCACGGCGGCCTACGAGGGCGCCCGCGACAAGCTGGCACGCTTCATCAACGCCACCTCGCGCAACGAACTGGTGCTGACCTCCGGCACCACGCAGTCGACCAACCTGGTCGCCTACAGCTATGCCTTGCCGCGCCTGCAGCCGGGCGACGCAATCCTCACCACGGTGATGGAGCACCACGCCAACATCGTGCCGTGGCAGCTGGTCGCCGCACGCGCCGGCGCCACGGTGAAGGCTGCTCCGATCGACGAGAAGGGCGAGCTGATCGTCGAGAAGTACATCGAGATGCTGACGCCGGAGGTGAAACTCGCCTGCGTCACGCACGTGTCCAATGTGCTCGGTACAGTCAATCCGGTACGAGAGATTGCGCGCGAGTGCCGCAAACGCGGCATTCCACTGCTGGTGGACGGTTCGCAGGCTGTGCCGCACCGCCCGGTCGACGTACAGGCGCTGGGTTGCGACTTTTACGCACTGACCGGTCACAAGATGCTGTCGCCCACGGGCACCGGCGCACTGTGGGCGCGCAAGGAACACCTGGAAGCCATGCCGCCGTTCTTCGGCGGTGGCGAGATGATTCGTGAAGTGCGCTTCGATGGCACCACCTTTGCCGAGCCGCCGCACAAGTTCGAAGCGGGTACGCCCAACATCGCCGGATTCGTGGGACTGGGCGCGGCCATCGACTACTACGCGTCGGTCGGCTTCGAGGCGATTCACGCGTGGGAGCAGCAGCTGCTCACCTACGCGACAGAACGGCTGCGCGAAATTCCCGGCCTTCGCCTGATCGGAGAGGCGCAGGAGAAGGAGCCCGTAATCTCCTTCCTGATCGAGGGCGCGCAAGCCACCGACCTGGCGACGCTGCTCGACCTGCAAGGCGTCGCCGTCCGCTCGGGCCACCACTGCGCCCACCCGCTGATGCAGTTCTTTGGAGTACCGGCCACGCTTCGCGCTTCGCTGGCGTTCTACAACACCCGCGAAGAAGTCGACGCCTTCGTCACGGCGCTGCTGAAGGTGCGCAAGCTGCTGATGTGATCCCTGCCGCCGGTTGATGTACCGGAAGGATCAGTGCTGGGTCTTCCTGAGTCCCTCGATGTAGCCGATTTCCCCGAGTGATTTCGGCTCATTTGGCGTGATTTTCAGGCAGGCGCGGTATTTGGCTTCGGCTTCGTCGAGGCGATGCAGTTCCACCAGCACATAGCCCTGACCGCGGAAAGACGTGCACTTCATGCTGTCGGCATTGGACGGATTGAAGTCGGCGAATCCCTCGGCTTTCTCGTAGTAGCTGAGTGCGTTCTGCCACTCGTGCTTCTGCAGGTAAACGTAGCCGAGCTCGTTGCTGTACTGCGCGTCCATGGGAGCAAGCGCCAGCGCCTTTTCCAGTTCCAGGCGCTCGTCGTCGTAACGCGCCATTTCTCCGTACGCATAGCCCCGTGCCCAGTAGGCCATGGCCCAGGCCGGGCCGAGTACTTCGACCTTCTGTCCCGACGCGCCGCCTGTGCCGAGGGTGGCGTAGATCAGCGCGTCGGTCGCTCCGCGGGCGCTGTAGACCTTGACGTCGGCATGGGCATATTGGGCTTCGAATGTGCCGATGACGGCATTCAGGGGCCCGTCGATGGCGGCCATGATCTTGCCGTCCTGAATCATGTGCAGGGCAGACAATACCTGTTCCTCTTCGGGGCTGGTCGCAGGATTGCCTGACTTGTCGACATACAGCGTGACCTGCGTGGCTGCCGATTTGGCTTTTTGGTCCGGTTGCGTCGCGCATGCGGCAAGCAGACAAACCACCAGTACCCCGAAAGCGATCCGTTGCATCGGTTTCCCCCGCTGGAAGTTGTGGACAGATTAGTGGCGCCGGCCGGTGGCCGGAAGCCACGCCAAGGGCTTTCAGAGCTTTACCGATTGGCCCAAGAGCAGGCGGACCGGCTCCGGAACATGATCGATGGCAGGTTGGCGTCTCGCGCAGATGAACGTGGTCGGGATTCGACCCCGCGCCGGGTGCATTCCCTCAAGGCATAAAAAAACGCCGCGGTGTTCCGCGGCGTCTTTGGTCTAACGAAGGTCGGCTGGTCTTACCAGATCTTCACCTGCTTCTCGCCGTCACGCACCATCTTGTCGCCGGGCTTGCACTGGAACGCCTGCGCGAACGCCGGCATGTTCGAAGGTGCGCCAATGGCGCGGAACTGAGCCGGAGCGTGCGGGTCGGTGTTGAGCAGGGTGAGCTGGGCTTCGGGACGGATGTTGCCGCGCCAGACGCGTCCCCAGTTGAGGAAGAAGCGCTGCTCCTGGGTGTAGCCGTCGATCTTGCTCTTGGCTTCCTTGGGATTCTTGGCCAGCGCCATCTGCAGTGCGTCGTAGGCGGCGTTGAGGCCGCCGAGGTCGCCGATGTTCTCGCCCATGGTCAGCTTGCCGTTGACGAACTTGCCCGGCAGCGCTTCATAGTGGTTGAACTGGTCGGCCAGCTTGTCGGTGCGGGCTTCAAAGGCCTTGCGGTCTTCATCGGTCCACCAGTTGGCGTTGTTGCCCTGGGCGTCGAACTTGCTGCCCTGGTCGTCGTAGCCGTGGCCCATCTCATGGCCGATCACCGCGCCGATGCCGCCGTAGTTGAGTGCGTCGTCGACCTTGGCGTCGAAGAACGGCGGCTGCAGGATCGCCGCAGGGAACACGATCTCGTTCTTCTGGGCGTTGTAGTAGGCGTTGACGGTCTGCGGCGTCATGCCCCACTCGGTGCGATCCACCGGCTTGCCGATCTTGCCCACCATGTAGTCATAGTTGAACTTGGCGGCGGCCTCCACGTTGGCGAAGTAGTCGCCCTGCTTGATGGTGAGGCCGGTCCAGTCGCGCCACTTGTCCGGGTAGCCGATCTTGGGAGTGAAGCTGGCCCACTTCTCCAGCGCCTTCTGCTTGGTCGCCTCGCTCATCCATGGCAGGTTTTCGATGCGCGTCTTGTAGGCGGCGCGCAGGTTATTCACCAGTTCCAGCGCGCGGGACTTGGATTCAGGCGAAAAGGTCTCCGCCACATACAACTGGCCCAGCGCCATGCCCATGCCGCCTTCCACGGCGTCGAGCGTGCGCTTCCAGCGCGCCTTCATTTCCTTCTGGCCATTGAGCGTCTGCGCGTTGAAGGCGAAGTCTTCCTGCTGGAACGCCTTGGACAGGTAGGGCGAGGCTTCGTCGATGGCGTGGAAGCGCAGGTAAGCCTGCCAGTCCGACGCCGGCACATCGCCCAGCATCTTGTCGAACTCGGCGAAGAACTTCGGCTGCGACAGGGAGAAGCCGTCCTTCACGTCGGCGCCCTGGGCCTTGAAGAAGGCGGCCCAATCGAAGTGCGGCGTTACCTTGTCAGCGTCGGCGATGCTGACGTAGTGGTAGCGGTTCTCCGGCTGGCGCAGCTCGGTCGGCACCAGCGAGGCGCTTGCCAGGCGCGTCTCGAAGGCCATCACGGCCTTGGCCTGGGCCTGCGCGTCAGCCTCGCTCACGCCGACCAACTGCAGGGTGCGCGCGATATGCGCCACATAGGCGGTGCGGATCTTCTCGAAATCGGGCTTGCTGTAGTAATCGGCGGTCGGCAGGCCAAGGCCGCCCTGGCCGGCATAGGCGATCTGCTTGCTGGAGTCCTTGAAGTCGGGGTTGCCGTAGAAGCGGAACGCGACCGGAATGCCCTTGGCATAGCTGTCGCGGATGTAGGCGGCGATGTCGCTGCTGTTCTTGAGGGCGGCGATGCGCGCCAGTTCCGGCTTGATCGGGTCGAAGCCGGCCTTCTCGATGGCGTCCTCGTTCATGCCCGAGGCATACAGGTAGCCGATCTTCTGCTCAATCGAACCAGGCTTCGCGCTGGCGACGTTCTTGGCCGCGTTTTCCACGATGGTGTGCTGCGCATTGAGGCTGTCCTCGCGCAAGGCGTCGAACGAGCCCCAGCGGGTGCGGTCAGCGGGAATCGGGTTTGCGGCGAGCCACTTGGCATTGACGAAACCGTTGAAGTCGTTGCACACGTCCTTGTTCGTGTCCAGTTCCTTCACATCGAAGGCGCCCGAAGGGGCGGCCAGCGCGCTGGTAGCCATGGCCAGGCCGACAGCGAGTGCGAGCGGTTTCATCATGCGGTACTTCATGGATTCTCCTTTGGTGGGACGCGACGGGTGCGTCCGGATGGCCCACACGGCCAGCACGGGGCCAACACGACCCCAGCAGGCAGGCTAGGCAGCGCCAAGGACAGCGCCCAGTGTCGAAGGTCACTGCTGCAGTGCGATCAGTTGTCGCTGGGCTTATCATGGCGAAATGCCCATCCCCTCCCTGACCCTCACACGCCAGGCGGCTGCCGCCGACGTGCCGGCCATCGTCGCGCTGGTCGAATCCGCTTACCGTGGTGAATCCGGCCTGCGCGGCTGGACCACCGAAACCCACCTGCTCGACGGGCAGCGCACCGACGCCGATAACGTGGCCGGGCTGATCGGCCGCGACGACAGCCGGGTGTTGCTGGTCGAGCGAGAGGGCGACCTTGCCGCCTGCTGCCATATCGAGCGGCAGGGCCAGTCCGGCTATTTCGGCATGTTCGCGGTCCGCCCCGAGCTGCAGATGGCGGGGCTGGGTCGCGGGCTCCTGGCCGAGGCCGAGCGCATCGCCCGGGACGAATGGCAGGCGGAAGCCATGCGCATGTCGGTGATCGAGCAGCGCGCGGAGCTTATCGCGTGGTATCAGCGCCGCGGCTATCGCCTCACCGGCGAGACCGGCGAGTTTCCCTATGGCCAGCCGCGCTTCGGCATCCCTCGCCGGGATGACCTGCGCTTTGTCTGGATGAGCAAGCCGTTGCAGGAGGTGGCTGCATGAATCTCGCCGACTGGATTTTCGTGGGCACACGCAGTGAGCTGCTGCCCGGCGAGTTCAAGGTGGTGTGGGACGGCGATACCTCGATTGCGGTGTACAACATCGATGGCGCGCTGTATGCCGTCGAGGACACCTGCACCCATGACGGCGGCGAGCTGGCTGGCGGTGAGGTGCATGGCTTCGAGGTGGAATGCCCGCGTCACGGCGCCCGCTTCGACCTGCGTACCGGTGCAGTCACCTGTCCGCCGGCGTACGAACCGATCGCGAGTTTCCCCGTGCATGAGGTCGACGGACAGATCTGGACGCGCGACGACCGGTGAAGCGAGAAGTGAGTGGAGAGAAGTGAGCGGCGCCTGCTTTCTCTCACTTCTCACTTCTCTTCACTCACTCCTGCTCTAAAACCGGTAGACGAACGCCAGCGTCGTCGTCACCTGATTCGCCGAACCGAACTGCCGCACCAGTGGGCTGGCCGCGGCGTCGCTCAGCAGGCGAGTGTAGTTGAGCGCGAGGGCGAAGCCGGTGTGCAGGCTGGTGGGCATATAGGCGTCGTATTCCAGCTCGATCTGCTGGCTGCCGCCGCCAGGTGACCACGGCGCCACGCCGAGCTTGGAGGCCTGTTCCGGGGTCACCTGGAAGAAGCGCCGCATGGCGGCCCCGTTCATCGCCTGCCACTGCAGCTGCAGGCCATGGTTGAGGTAGCCGATCGCGGGCAGGTCGTAGTCGCCGTACACATTGAGGTAGGCGCCCGCGCCCGAGGTGTCGTGGCTCAGCGTTGCGCCTACGCTGAATTGCACGGTGGCCTGGTATTCCAGATAGCCGCCGGCGTTGAGGCGCGGCGACAGCGGGTCGATGATGCCCTCCAGCTTCGGCCCCAGCTCATCGGTGTCCCGGCCCCACATGTAGTTGCCGTAGAAGCCGCCGCGCCACTGACCGCTATGGATGAAGTCGACAGTGAGGCCGTCGAGCGTGGACAGCGTGATGTGCCACGGCAGCTCGGCCTGGACGTATGGCACCGGCTGGTTGCGATGATCCTTTGAACCCAACCAGGCAGGCATGCGCTCAACGCCTGCGCCGAGAAGGGTGGTGGGGCCTTCGGTGGCGTCGTCCGCGCAAGCGCCACTCGCCGTGGCGAGGGCCAGCACCGCCAGGGCGATGCGCAGGAACGGCGCCAGTAGCGTCGTGGACGAGGGACGGTGGACCATGCCGCCGCCGCTCAGTGGCCCGGCTTCGCGCTGGCGCTGTTGTTCGCAGTGAACTGCACGATGACGCGCTGCCCAATGCGCAGCGAGGGCGGCGGCGGCTCGTCGAACGCCAGCACGCATTCCACCGTGCGGGTGTTGGCGCGGATGAGGGGATCCTCTTCCAGCGCGCTGGGGCCGAACACCGTGCCGATGCGCTGCACGTGCGCGCTCAGTGTTGGCGCGCCGCTGCCGCTGTCGTCGACGACTTGCGCATGCATGCCTTCGTGCACGGCGGCCACGAACGATTCGTTGAGCTCGGCGCGGACGATGCGCGCGCCTTCCGGCAGCAGCACGAAGGCGGGGCCGCCTTGCGGCGACACGCCGGCGCCCGGCTGGATGTCACGCTCCACCACTTGGGCGTCGATCGGCGCCAGGAGAGTCCGTTGGGACAGTTCGTAGCGCGCCGCATCGAGCTTCTGCGTCGCGATGGCGCCGGCGGCGCGCGCGCTGTCCAGTTCGCCCTGCAACTGGTGGGCCGCCTCGCGCGCCTCGTCGGCGCTGAGGCCGTCGCCTGCGCCGGCGGCGGCCGCGGCCGCGAGGCGGTCGGCGCGATCGTTGGCCGACTTCAGTCGTACCTCGAGCAGCCGGGCCTGCGCCTCGGCCTGCTTCTGCTCGGCTTCGGCGGCATTGACGGCGAGCTGGGCCGGCTTGGTATCGAGCACGGCCAGCACCTGGCCCTTATGTACGTGGTCCCCTTCGTGCACCCTGATTTCGGCGACCACGCCTTCGCGGGGCATGCTGAGCTTGAGCATGCCGCCTTCGACATCGATACGGCCGCGCGCCACTGCGGCAAACGCCGGAGCCGCCGCCTGCGCGCTGGTCCTGCCGCTGTCCTCGTGCGAGCACGCCGCCAACAGCGACGTGGCGACGGCCAGGGCAAGCAGCGAGTAGAGGGGGCGCAGGGTCATGCTTGGGGTTCCTCGATGCCGGACGCCGGCGTCGATGTAGGGGAGGGCACACGGTCGCTAAGGATACGTCCATCCTCCATCGCCAGCACGCGATCAGCGTGACCGACCAGGCGCGGATCATGGCTGACACACAGCACCGTGGTGCCATGGTTGCGGGCGATGCGGTGCAGGATGTCGATCACGATCTGGCCATTGGCGGCATCCAGCGCGCTGGTGGGTTCGTCGGCGAACAGCAAGTCCGGCCGCTTGGCGAGGGCGCGGGCGATCGCCACGCGCTGCTTTTCGCCACCGGAGAGTTCGGATGGACGCAGGGTCATGCGCGGGCCGAGGCCTACCTCCTCGAGCGAGGCCATGGCGCGCCGGCGCGCCTCGGCGGGCGCAAGGCCCAGGTAGCTCAGCGGCAGTTCGACCTGCTCGCGGGCGTTGAGCGCGGGGAACAGGTTGAAGCCCTGGAACACGAAACCAGTATGCAGCAGGCGGAAGCGCTCCAGCGCGCGCAGGTCGAGCTCGCCCAGATCCTCGCCCAGCGCGATGACCTGGCCGCCGTCAGGGCGCTGCAATCCGCTGAGGATCGCCAGCAGCGTGCTCTTGCCGCAACCGGAAGGGCCGGAGATCAGGGTCAGCTCGCCCGCGCGGATGTCCAGCGTGAGGTCATGCAGGACCGTGCTCTGCACCTTGCCCGAGGCGAAGGACTTGCTGACGCCGCGCGCCTGCAGCGAGATCGGGGTGGCGATCTGTGGCATCGGTTCGCTCATCGCGTTACCTCAGCAACGTCGCGGGATCGGCGCGGTGCAGGCTGCGCATGGCGGCCAGGCCCGACACGATCGCCAGCCCCATGCCCAGCACGAGGCAGGCCACTGCGGTCAGCGGGTCGAGCGCCACCGGAACGTTGCGACTATGCGCGAACACCAGGGCGATGCCGCCCAGTATGGTGCTGCCGGCAAGTCCTATCGCGCCGACCCAGAACGCCTGCTCCATCACCACCTTGCGCAAGGCGCCGACGCCGACTCCGAGTGCGTTGAGCGTGGCGTACTCGCGTACCGATCCCACCACCGCCGCCACCAGCGTCTGGCTGGTGATCACGGCGCCGACGAGGAACACGATGCCGGCGAGGAACAGCACGCCCGCGCCGGCGCCGGTGTCGAACATCCAGTACAGCTGCGAGCGGCGCGCGAAATCCTCGGCGGTCCACACGTCGTAGTTGCCAAAGGCGCGGTTGCCGCGCAAGCGCTCGGCTACCCCAGGCGCATTGGACGGATCGCGCACCTTGGCGACGAAATAGGTCATGCGGTTGACGTTGGACGGGTCGGTGTCCAGCGACGCCGCGGTCGCCAGCGAGGCCACCACGTTGACGCCGCCCAGCGCACGCAGGCCACTGCTGACGCCGACGACGCGCACGCGATGGCCGTTGATCACCGCGGTGTCGCCCACGCCGACGCCCAGGCTGCTCAAGTCGGCGCGATCGACGATCACCGCGTCCGGCTCGTTGAGTCGGGCGCGCAGGTCCAGCGGCAGCGCGCGCGAGAACATCATGCCGTCGGGCCGGGCGTTGATGCCGGAGACGAAGACCGATACGCCGCCGGTGTCGTTGGGGCCGCGCCAGTCGGCATCGACCCAGCGGAACGGTTCGACGGCGGTCACGTCCGGGTCCATGCGAAGTCGCATTTCCACGCCGGCGTCGATCGAGCGGCCGAGGTTGACGCTCTGCGTGCCGGGATAACCGGCCCAGAGGTCCGCCGATGAGCCGGTGATGTACACGCTGGCGCTGCCGAAGATGCCCAGCACCAGCGCCGCCTGCAGCAACTGCAACAGACCGGAGAAGCCGACCGCCAGGATGGCGGGCAGGAAGCGGCGCCACTCGTAGACGAGGGTCTTGCGAGCCAGGGCGACCATCAGTCGTCGCTCCGCGGCAGCGGCGGGTTCGGCATCGGGGCGCCACCCAGGGCCTTGTACAGGGCCACATAGGCCAGGTCGCGCGCAGCAACCGCGCCCACCAGGTCCAGCTCGGCGCGATGGCCTTCGATGAGGCCCTCCTGGATGTCCAGGTTGCTGCCCAGGTTGAGCTCGGCGCGCTTGCGCAGTGCGGTCACGCTGGTCTGCAGCGAGTCCGATGCCTGCTGTGAGGCTTCTTCGCGGCCACGCAGCTGTTCGAGGTCACCCATCGCCGTCTCCGCCTCGGCTACGCCCTGCAGCACGGCCTGGCGATAGGCATACACGGCGGCGCGCAGCTCATGGTCTTTGGCATGCGCGGCGGCGACGCGCTGGCCCCAGTCGAACAGCGGGACGTCGATCACAGGGCCATAGGAAAAAATTGCCTCACCGGTATGCACGCGGTAGTTGGACGCGATATTGGCCGACCACTGGATCGAGGCGCCGAGGCCGATATGCGGATAGATCTCAGCGCGGCTCATGCCCAGTTCACCGGCGGCGCGCAGCACGTCTGCCTCGGCGCTGGCGATCTCCGGACGTGCGCGCAGCATGTCGGCCGGGGCAGTGGTGAGTTTCCAGTCACCCAGGTGCGGCTGGGCGCCCGGCTGCAACCACTCGGGGTCCGGCTCGGGTTGGCCGAGCAGTACCGCGAGCTGCTGGACGCTGCTGTTGATGGTCTGCTGCGGCTCGGTGAGGGCCGCCTGCGCGTGCAGCAGTTCGGCCTGGCTGCGGGCCACGTCGGAGGGCGCGACCAGTCGGAGCTGTTCGCGCACCTTCAGCAGGCGCAGCTTCTCCTGTTGGGCATCGACGATGGCGGAGAGCAGGCGGGCCTGCTGCTGTGCCGAGCGCAATTCGATCCAGCGGCGGCTGACTTCGGCCACCAGCGATACCTGAGCGCCCCGCAGGGCGGCGTCGGCGCCATCAAGCTGTCCCTGGGAGATGCGCTTGGCGCTCTGCCAGGCGCCGAACAGGGGGAGCTCCCACAACGCGTCGAAACCCACCACGAAGTACGAAGCCGTGGTGTCCGGGTCGATCACATCGTTGGTGCGCCCGTGCAGCGAGGGCAGGTAGGGGTCACGGGCGTGGCGGTTGAGCAGGCGGGCGGCGCGCATGCGCTCGGCGGCCTGAGCCACGTCAAGGTTGGATTGCAGGGCCCGGTCGATCAGCGCATCCAGCTCCGGGTCACCCAGCGCCTGCCACCAGCCGTGCAGGTCGGCACTGGGCGGCGCGACACCGGCCGGCGCATTGCGCCAGGTCTCGGGAACAGACGGTTTGAGCTCGGGCAATGGCGCCACCGAGCAGCCCCCCAGCACCACCAGGGCCCAGACAAGCAGGGCGCTGGCAAGCGGGAGACGATGCCGGACGGGTACAGCTTCCATGTTCGACAGATCCGGGTGATTTCGACGCTGAAGCACGAATTTCCTGAACGTTCAGGCGACAAGTCGGGTGGGCTCGTCACTGGCGCAGCGCCAACAAGTGCCCAAGCATAGCCGACCTGACCTTCGTCAGGCTTATGAAAGTCTTACCAGTTGGATAGACCAGCCCGCGCAGTATCTTTCGGAAAGAAAGGGGGCCGAAAGGGGTGCGTACCTATCGTGTCGCCATACTGCAATGCGGAGCTTCACCTTGTGACTGGCTGGACCATTCTCTGCGATTTCGACGGCACCATCTCCGTCGAGGACGTGATCGACTCGCTGCTCGACCGTTTTGGCCGCCCTGGCTGGGAAACCCTGGAGCAGGACTGGCGCGCCGGCCGCATTGGCTCGCGCGAGTGCATGACCGGGCAGGTGAGCCTGCTCGACATGAACCACGATGAGCTGGACAAGCACCTGTCCTCCCTGTGGATCGACCACGCCTTCCCGGCGTTCGTGAAGCAGGCGCGCGACCTCGATACGCCGATCCGCATCGTCAGCGACGGTCTGGACTACGCGATCAAGAAGATCCTGGCGCGCTACGGCCTGGACGACCTGCCGCTGGCCGCCAATCACCTGGCGCCCGCCACGCCGCCGCAGAAGTGGCAGCTCACCTCGCCGTTCCAGGCTGACGGCTGCCGCAGCGGCACCTGCAAGTGCGCCGTGGCCGCCCAGGCCAGCAAGAACGGCGCTAAGACCCTGCTGATCGGCGATGGCGCGTCCGACTTCTGCGCCGCCGACCGCGTCGATTTCGTGTTCGCCAAGCACCGCCTGATTGAGCATTGCCGCGCCGCCGGCATCCCCTATGTGCCGATCACCGGCTTCGAGGATGCGCTGGAACTGTTGCCGCGCCTGCTCGATGGCAGCCTGCTGGCCGAACATGCGCCGGCTGCCCCTGCGCTGGCGGTTGCTTCGCTCTGATTCCCTCTGGGCGGGCGTTGCCCGCTCTTCCCCATTTGATCGTTTCCGGATTTACCAATGAACGCTTACGACAAGAACGCTGGCGTCGTGATTCCCGACGCGCAGCTGCTGGCCGATGAGGCCGAGTGGAGCTCGTTCGGCGATACCGTGCACTACGTCGACCCGCCGAAGATCTTCCGCCACGGCGAAGGCAGCTGGATGTACGACACGGCCGAGACGCCGTTCCTCGACCTGCAGATGTGGTATTCGGCCGTCAACTTCGGCTACGGCAACAAGCGCCTGAACGACACGCTCAAGCGCCAGATCGACGTGCTGCCGCAGGTCGCCAGCCAGTACCTGCACCAGACCCGCATCGAGCTGGCCAAGACCATCGCGGTCGACGCGCAGGAGAAGTTCGGCCTGAAGGGCCGCGTGCACTTCAACGTCGGCGGCGCGCAGGCGGTCGAAGACTCGCTGAAGCTGGTGCGCAACTTCAAGAACGGCAAGAGCCTGATGTTCGCCTTCGAGGGCGGCTACCACGGCCGTACGCTGGGCGCTTCGTCGATCACCTCCAGCTACCGCTACCGTCGTCGCTTCGGCCACTTCGGCGAGCGCGCGATGTTCATCCCGTTCCCGTATCCGTTCCGTCGCCCGAAGGGCATGACGCCGGAAGAGTATTCGGACGCCTGCGTGCGCCAGTTCGCCCGCCTGTTCGAAACCGAATACAACGGCGTGTGGGATCCCAAGGTCAATCAGGCTGAATACGCCGCGTTCTACGTCGAGCCGATCCAGGGCACGGGCGGCTACGTCATCCCGCCGAAGAACTTCTTCAAGGATCTGAAGAAGGTGCTGGACCAGTACGGCATCCTGATGGTCGTCGACGAAATCCAGATGGGCTTCTGGCGTACCGGCAAGCTGTGGTCGATCGAGCACTTCGGCGTGACGCCGGACGCGATCGTGTTCGGCAAGGCGCTGACCAACGGCCTGAACCCGCTGTCCGGCCTGTGGGCGCGCGAAGAGATGATCAACCCGACCATCTTCCCGCCGGGCTCCACCCACTCGACCTTCAACTCCAACCCGCTGGGCACCTCGCTGGGTCTGGAAGTGATCAAGATGGGCTACGAGCTGGACTACGAGACCAACGTGGCGAAGAAGGGCGCCCACTTCCTCGACGGCCTCAAGGACCTGCAGAAGCGTCACAAGGAAATTGGCGACGTCGACGGCCTCGGCCTCGCGCTGCGCGCCGAGATCTGCACCGACGACGGCTTCACGCCGAACAAGGCGCTGCTCGACAAGATGGTCGACATCGGCCTCGCCGGCGACCTCGAGCACAACGGCAAGAAGATCGGCCTCGTGCTCGACGTGGGCGGTTGGTACAAGAACGTGATCACCTTCGCGCCGTCGCTCGACATCACGCACGAAGAGATTGACCTGGCCATCGCGCTGCTCGACCAGCTGCTGACCAAGGCCAAGAAGGCGATGTAATTGAACGCCGCGGGGTGCAAGTCCCGCGGCGTTTTCTTTGTTGATGGTTTGTCTCAAGTAGTTCCCATGCAGGGGATGTGTGACGACGGCGACGCGTTTGCGTCGCCGTTTTTTTGTGGGTGGAAGGTGGGGCTGGTTGTGCGTGCTTCTTTGCTCGCCATCCGGGTGGGGTGAGTTTCTGTAGCTGAAGGCTGGTTGAGGGGCGCGGCGCGCGGAGTGCCTGTCGCGTGTGCACCGAGGGGCGTGTTTGCCTGACGCTGCAACACCCGTCATCCCAGCGAAAGCTGGGATCCAGTGACTTTGGCTCTTTGCTTCTTCTGAGGCCTTCCCGCCAGCTTGCCGCCTACGCGGCGGGCGTTTCGATCGTCTGCCGACGCTCGAGTCACTTTTCTTTTGCTGGCCCAAAAGAAAAGTAACCCAAAGAAAATGGCCTGAAAGGCTCGTAGCGATATGTGGAATACAAGCCCGGGCGACTGCGGCCAGCCGGATCGGCTTCGTGCTACCTCGGGGACAGCTGCTACCCGGCAACGCGCCGTGGCGGAGAGGGTGCGCAGCACTGCATGGCATACGAGCGCTGATGACTGAGGCAAGCCGAATTCGTCGCGTGCTACCTCGCGGATAGCGGCTACACCGCGGGGCGGCGTCGTACTGAGGACTTAAAGCACTGTTCCCCCTGCGTCATCTCTCTCTTCGCAGTGCTCTTCGATCCCTCTCACCTCTGGGCGCCACGAAGTTAGTTCCCGTGGGAAAGAGGGTTGGGGCATTGCCACCTTTACGAGGGTGAGGAGCCATTCCCGCGACCAGCACTCCTGATGCAATGGTGCGTGGTCAGCGCATGAGGCCTTTGAGTCAGAACCACACTCCACGCTTTAAGTCCTCTCCGCAAGGGCGCCCCGCGGTGTAGCCGCTGTCCAAGAGGTAGCAAGGTGGCGATCAGAGTGGCTCCACTAGTCAGCGCTCGTATGTCGCGCATTGCTGCGCCCCCTCTTCGCTACGGCGCGTTGCGGTGTAGCCGCGGTCCTTGAGGTTGCACGTCACCGATCCGGCTGACTCCAGTTCACCAGGGTTGTCCCCACATATCGCTACGAGCCTTTGAGGCCATTTCTTTGGGTTACTTTTCTTTGGGCCAGCAAAGAAAAGTGACTCGAGCGCCGGCAGGCGATCGAAACGCCCGCCGCGTAGGCGGCAAACTGGCGGAAACGCGAAACACGGAGCCAAGCGCCAAAGTCACTGGATCCCAGCTTTCGCTGGGATGACGGGTGCCGGAGCGTGACGCAAGGGTGCCTTTCGCAGGCGCTTAGTGTGGGGGCTCCGCGCTTCGCGCCGTCCAGCCTGACCAGCCTCCGGCTGTTGAAATGCGCCTCGCAGGGATGACGAGCTTGAGGGAGTGAGGCAGGAGTGCCCTTCCGGCACCGCTCAAGTGACGCTCCGTGCGCTTGGCGCTTGTCCTGCATGATCTGCCTTCGGCTTTTGACAGACGCCTCGCAGGCACGACGTGCATCGGCGCGGAGGGGCCGGTCAACCCATCACCCAACCATCTCCACAACCAAGGCTAACTTCGGGGCGCCTCGCGCGAAAAGGTGGACGAACAGTCCACCATCACCCCACCACCTTCGACGTGCGCGCCGACGGAAACACAATCTCCACCCGCAGGCCGCCACCGCTGCTGGCGAGGTAGTGGACCTGTGCATGATGGCGCTCGGCGATGCGCTGCACGATGGCGAGGCCCAGGCCGGTGCCTTCCTCGGTGATGCCGGGTACGCGGAAGAAACGTTCGCCGAGTCGTTCGAGAAAGGCGGGCGGCACGCCGGGGCCGTTGTCTTCCACGCTCAGGCACGCTCCGCCAGCGACGACCGACACGCCAGCGGTCACGATGCTGTTGCGGCCGGCGTAGCGCAGGCTGTTGTCGATCAGGTTGTCGAGCAGTTCCTGCAGCGAGATGCGATCGCCGTCGATCCACACGGGGCCGGCCGGACCCTCGTAGCCGAGGTCGACGGATGCCGCGATCGCATCGTGCACGCGCAAGCCGAGCAACTCGGGCACGAGTTGCGCGAGGTCGAGCAGGCAGTGGGTGCTGCTGTCGCCCATGTCGGGTGACTGTGCGCGGGTCAGCGCGAGCAACTGGCTGGAGGTGCGGCTGGCGCGCTGGGTGAGGCGCAGGATGTGCTGAAGCGCGTCATCGACGGTCTCCTTGCTGGGATCGGCCTGGGCACGCTCGACGTGAACGCGCAGGCCGGCCAGCGGCGTCTTCAACTGGTGGGCGGCGTCGGCGATGAAGCGCTCCTGCAGCGCGAGCATGCCGCGCTGGCGGGCGAACAGGCCGTCGATGGTGCGGGTGAGGGGCAGGATCTCCACCGGCACGTCGGCATCGCCGATCGGAGCGAGGTCGTGTTCGCGCGCCGCCAGTCGTGCAGTGAGTGGATCGAGCTGGCGCAGGCCCACGCGCACGCCGTAGAGCACGAGGACGAACACGCTGGCGATCAGGATCGCCTGCGCCGGAATGCTCAGCAGCAGGATCTCCCGCGCCTGCTGGTGGCGGTCGTGGAGGGTCTCGGCCATGGTGACCGTGAGCTGGTCGCTGGGATCGCGCAGGTTGGGGATGCGCACAGTCGCGGCGCGCAGTTCGCGACGCTTCTGGCTCGGCGTGTAGACAAATGTGCTGAAAAGCGCCGGCTCCCCGTCCATGGAGGCGGCCGACAGCGGGGCCGGCTGCAGTTCGGCGCTGCCGGCGAGCAGGCCGTGGCGCTGGCTGGTGACGCTGAAGTAGTTGTGGCCTTCCGGCGCGTATTCGAGCAGGAAGCGCGCCTGCGGCGAAATCTGCCCGCCGAGGTCTTCCTGGCTGAGCATCTGCGCGAGCGTGGTGGCGTCGTCGGCGAGGTCGCGGTCGTGCACGTGGTTGGCGTAGAAGAGCGCGCCGCTGTAGGTCACCAGTCCTTCGATCACCAGCAGCACCATCAGCGGCACCAGCAGCGAGGAGAGCAGGCGCCGCCGCAGGCTGGGACGACCATCCGGCTCGATCAGGCGGTAAAGCCAGGGTTGCGCGGCCTTCGGCGCCGGTTCGCTCATGCGTTGGATTCCTTGCCTTCCTTCACTTCCTCGAGCAGGTAGCCCAGGCCGCGGATGGTGCGCACCTGCGTGCCCGAGTCGACCAGCTTGCGGCGCAGCCGGTAGATGGCGATGTCCAGGCCGTTGTCGGTCAGCTCTTCGTCCCAGCTGCACAGTGCCTCGACGAGTTGCGCGCGACTGGTGACCCGGTCGGGGCGCGCGGCCAGCGCTTCGAGCAGGCCGAATTCGCGCGCGGTGAGTTCCAGCGGCGTGTCGTCGATCCAGGCGCGATGGCCGGGCAGGTCCAGGCGCAGGCGGCCGATGGTCAGCTCCGGCGCGCCCTGCGCGGTGTAGCGACGCAGCAGGGCGCGCACGCGCGCCTCGAACTCGGCCAGCGCGAACGGCTTGACCAGGTAGTCGTCCGCGCCCAGGTCGAGCACGCGCACGCGTTCGCGCAAACCCTCGCGCGCGGTGATCACCAGCACCGGCAGGCCCGTGCCGCGCTTGCGCAGGCGCTGCAGCACGTCGGCGCCATCGAGATTGGGCAGACCCAGATCCAGGATCAGCAGGTCATACGGGGTGTCGCGCAGGGCCGCATCGGCCTTCGCGCCATCGGTGACGCTGTCCACCGCATGGCCGCCCTGGCGCAGCGAGGCGCTCACGCCGGCGGCAATGGAGGGGTCGTCCTCGGCAATCAAGATTCGCATGCAGGTGTCCGGTGGGGGCGCGTGGCCGCGGGGTGTGGCGGCACGGGAGCTGGGATGACGAAATTGCGAGTGATTCTCATTTATGGCAACATGCCAGCTCATGTCAGGGAAGGCCGCCCGAGAAGGCAGCTTAGCGCCCTGGCCGGGTGCTGGGACAGCGTGTGCGCGTCTTCGTTGCAAGGCCGCCCGGCGCTTGGCGCACAGACAGGCTACGCACGGAAGACACGGCATGGAACCAGCGGCGGCGCCGTACCAAAACCAGCGCAGCATCCACCGGGGCGGACCGCAGAGGGCGTTCTGGCTGAAGCAACTGCATCAGTGGCACTGGATCAGCGCGGCGTTGTGCCTGGTGGGCATGCTGCTGTTCGCGCTGACCGGTTTCACCCTCAACCACGCCGGCCAGATCGAGGCGAAGGCCCAAACCATCCACCGCCTTGCGCAGCTGCCGGCGCCGCTCCTGCAGATGGTGGGAGGGGAGGACGAGCGCAAGGGCGTGGCGTTGCCTGCGGTCGTGACGGATTGGTTGAGCGGCGCCATCGACGTCGATGTGGCCGGTCGCACCGGCGACTGGTCGGGCGACGAGATCTACGTGTCGATGCCGCGCCCCGGTGGCGACGCCTGGCTGAGCATCGATCGCGCCACCGGCAAGGTCGAATACGAGCGCAGCACGCGCGGCCTCGTCGCCTATCTCAATGACCTGCACAAGGGCCGACATGCCGGTCCGGCGTGGGGGTGGTTCATCGATGTGTTCGCGTTGGCCTGCGTGGTTTTCTCCGTCACCGGCCTGCTGCTGTTGAAGATGCACGCCGCCAAGCGCGGCGCCACCTGGCCGCTGGTGGCCTTTGGCCTGGTGCTGCCGTTGATCCTGATCCTGATCTTTGTCCATTGACGCCGGAAGCGAAGGAATCCATGCGCCGTCTCACTCTCACTCTTCCCGCGATGCTGCTGGCCGCGCCCGTCGTGGCGGCCGACCTGAATGTCACCGTGCAAATTCCACAACTGGACGTGGCCGAGTATCACCGGCCCTACACCGCGGTGTGGATCGAGCGCGAGGACCATAGCGTGGCCTCGCAGCTGGCCGTGTGGTACGCCCAGAAGGAATCGAAAGAGGGCGCGGGTACGAAATGGCTGCCGGAACTGCGCCAGTGGTGGCGCCGTGGCGGACGCGATCTGCAGATGCCGGTGGATGGCGTATCCGGGGCCACGCGCCCTGCCGGCGAGCAGAAGCTGAGCTTCCATCATGGCAAGGCGCCGCTGGGCCAACTGCCGGCAGGCAAGTACGAACTGGTGGTCGAGGCGGCGCGTGAAGTCGGCGGACGCGAAGTGGTGCGCGTCCCGTTCACCTGGCCCACCAGTACTCCACAGCAGCTGGCTGCCCAGGGCAGCAGCGAACTGGGTTCGATCAAGCTCGAGCTCGCCCCATGAACATGGAGAGTCCCCGCATGTTGAAGCAAACCTTGAAGTGGAGCGCGCTGGCGCTGGCGCTCGTGTTGCCGTTGGCGGCGCAGGCGCACAAATTGTGGCTGCTGCCGTCGGCCACCGATGTATCCGGCGCGGACCCGTGGGTGACCGTGGACGCGGCGGTGTCCAACGACCTGTTCTATCCCGATCACATGCCGGTGGCGCTGGAGCGCGTGGTGGTCACCGCGCCGGACGGCCAGACGGCCAAGGTGGAGAACGCGTCGACCGGCCAGTACCGTAGCGTGTTCGATGTGCATCTCACCCAGTCGGGCACCTACAAGATCGCCGCATTCAATGGCGGGCTGTTCGCCAGCTATGAGCTCAATGGCGAGAAGAAGCGCTGGCGCGGCGAAGCGGCGAACCTGGCCAAGGAGATTCCGGCTGGCGCGAAGAACGTGGAGGTGTCCGAGTCGATCAACCGCGTGGAAACCTTCGTCACCAATGGCAAGCCGAGCGATGCCGCGCTCAAGCCCAGCGGCAAGGGCCTGGAGCTGGCGCCGATCACGCCGTTCACCGACCTCGCAGCGGATGAGCCGGCCACCTTCCAGTTGCTGCTCGATGGCAAGCCGGCGGCCGGCCTCAAGATCACGGCCATCGCCGGCGCCACGCGCTACCGCAACGCGCAGGATGAGCTGGACGTCACCACCGACAAGGACGGCAAGTTCAGCCTGCGCTGGCCGCACGCCGGCATGTACTGGATCAGCGCCAGCACTCAGGACGACAAGGCCAGCGTGAAGCCCGCCAAGCAGCGTCGCCTGTCTTATGCCGCAACGCTGGAAGTGCTGCCGCAGTAAGGCGGGAACCGGGACGGCATGCGCCTGATGAATTCGTCGAGTGACCTCGTGGTGCAGTCCACGCATGGCCACACCATGGGCACCACCTGGTCGGTGCGCGTGGTGTTGCCGCGCGAACTGTCGGTACAGGCCTGGCGCGACGGCATCCAGCGCACGCTGGATCTCGTCGACGGGCAGATGAGCACGTACCAGCCGCAGTCGGCGCTGTCGCGTTTCAACCGGGCGCCGGCCGGCGCCTGGCATGTGTTGCCGGCCGAATGCTTCGAGGTGGTGAGCCATGCCTTGCAGTTGGCGCGCGACAGCGACGGCGCCTACGACCCCACGGTGGGGCCGCTGGTCAACCTGTGGGGTTTCGGGCCTGACGGTTCGCGCGGTGAGCCGCCATCGTCACAGGACATCGCGAACGTACGCGAGCGTGTCGGCTGGTCACGACTGAAGCTCGATGCGGCCACGCGGAGCATCCGCCAACCCGGCGGCGCCTACCTGGATCTGTCGTCCATCGCCAAGGGCTATAGCGTCGACCTGCTGGGGCAGTACCTGGACAGCGTCGGTCTGAACGCATGGCTGGTGGAAGTGGGCGGCGAGCTGAAAGGGAGGGGCTGGAAGCCGGACGGCTCGCCCTGGCGTATTGGCATCGAACGTCCCGGCGCAGCCGCCGGAGCGGTCGAGCGCCAGGAGCAACTCAGTCAGGTGGTGTCGCTCAGCGATCGCGCCATCGCCACGTCGGGCAACTATCGCCGCCACTTCGAAACGGAAGGTGTGCGCTATTCGCATCACATCGATCCGCGCACCGGGCAGCCGTCGCCGCATCGCGTGGTGTCGGTCAGCGTACTGGCGGACCATGCGCTGCACGCCGATCCGCTGGGCACGCTGATGACTGTGCTTGGTCCGGAGCGGGGAATGGCCTACGCGCGATCACGCGATCTGGCCGTGATGTTCCTCCTGCACGGACCGGATGGCCTGGAAGAGCGCTTGTCGCCGGCCTTCGGCGAGGTGCTGGCCTCATGAGCCGCGACGTAGCATCCGACGGCGCGCGTCCCGCGTGGGGCGCTCTCGCGCTGTTGGCGCTGCTGGCCTGCGTCATCGTGGGATTGGGTATCTGGCATCTCGACGCGTCGGTGTGGCGCGCGCCGGGTGCGTCCCGATGGTTTGCTGCAGCCTTCGTACTGTTCTTCTGGCTGGCGCTGGTGGCGGGCACGTCGGGGCGGCGCGAGCGGCACGCCCAAGCGGCATCGAGCGACCTCGCATGGACTGCGGACACGATGCTCATCGCCTTTGCCAGCCAGACCGGCGCCGCCGAGGAGTTGGCCAGGCGCACCGCCGACAGCCTGCAGCAGGCCGGCATGGCCGTGCGGCTGATTGAGCTGGGCGAACTCGACGGCACGCAGTTGGCGCAGGCTCGCCGCGCCTTGTTCCTGGTGAGCACCACCGGCGAGGGTGACGCGCCGGACAGCGCCGCACGTTTCGTGACGCGCCCGATGAACGGGCACGTCGCATTGGGGCAGCTGCAGTTCGGCCTGCTTGCGCTGGGTGATAGCGCCTACGACGACTTCTGCGGCTTTGGTCGCCGCCTGCAGCAGTGGTTGCAGCGCGGTGGCGCCACGACGCTATTCGATCCCGTGGAAGTTGATAACGGCGATCCCGCCGCCTTGCGCCACTGGCAGCATCACCTTTCGCTGCTGTCCGGCGCTACCGACGGGCCCGACTGGGAGCGTCCGGCGTATCAGCGCTGGCGCCTGATCGAACGTCGGCTGCTCAATCCGGACAGCCTCGGCGGCCCGTGTTTCCACCTGGCGTTGCGTCCGCTCGATGGCGAGGCGACCTGGCAGGCTGGCGATCTGGTGGAGATCGGGCCGCGCCACACGGCGGAGGACGTGGCGCGCTGGTTGCAACAAGCGGGATGCAACGGCGAGGTGGTGGTCTCGCATGAGCAGCGCCACGCTTCCCTTGCCGAATGGCTCGCGGGCAGCCACTTGCCTGCGCCGGAAGAAGTCGCCGGCCGCACGCCGCAGGCGATCGTCGCCAGCCTGTCGCCGTTGCCGCATCGCGAGTATTCCATCGCCTCGATTCCCGACGACGGCGCACTGCATCTGCTGGTGCGGCGCATGGAGCGTGACGATGGTTCGTTCGGGCTGGGCTCGGGCTGGCTGACCTTGCACGCCGCCGTCGGGGGCGAGATCGCACTGCGCATCCGCAGCCATCCGGCTTTCCATGCGCCGCGCGATGGGTGCCCGTTGATCCTGATCGGCAACGGCACGGGCCTGGCTGGATTGCGTGCGCTGCTCAAGGCGCGCATCGCGCGAGGCCACGCGCGCAACTGGTTGCTGTTCGGCGAGCGGCAGTCATCCCGCGATTTCCACCACGGCGAGGAAATCTTGGCGTGGCAGCGGCAAGGCATGCTTTCGCGGCTGGACCTGGCCTGGTCGCGCGATGGGCTGGCGTCAGCCTATGTGCAGGACCGTTTGCGCGATGCTGCCGACACCTTGCGGCAGTGGGTGGGCGAGGGCGCGGCCATTTACGTCTGCGGCAGCCTGGCCGGTATGGCCCCTGGTGTGGATGCCGTGCTGCGTGAGACGTTGGGCGATGAGGCCGTCGAGCGCCTGCGTGAGCAAAGGCGCTATCGCCGCGAGGTGTACTGAGGCGCCGGCCCATCCCATCAGAAGCGTGACCTTTGGCCTATAGGAGCGCGCCGCGTCGATGCCGCACGCTGGGCGTTCCTTCGGGGGAGGGTCATATGGGGAAACACTGGGGTGGCAGGCGCGCCTGCTGGCTGGCCATGGCGTGGTGTCTGGCATGGCCGTTCGCATCGCAAGCGCAGGATCTGCCTGCACCCGCCGCGAGCGCAGCGCCGCTGCCGCTTGCCGAGATCCCCTTGGCCAAGGCGCATGCCGCGGCTCCGCGTGAGGCGAGCGCGGCCGACGCCTGGGGTGGCGTGCGCAGCGGCGCCGAAGCGACCTTGTCGGACCGCGTGGTCGGCTATCGCATCGACGCCGAACTGGACGCGGCCCGGCACACCGTCAAGGGCAACGAACAGCTGAGCTGGCGCAACCGCAGTGACCGTCCGGTCGACCGCATCTACCTGCACCTGTATCTCAACGCGTTCCAGAACGAAGGCAGCACGTTCTTCACCGAACGCAGCGTGCTCACCGCGCATGGCCATTCGCGCGGCGCGGCTGCACTGAAGAAAGGCGAGTGGGGCTGGATCGACCTCAAGAGCGTGCAGCAAGGCAACACCGCGCTGAAGTGGAGCTTCGTCCATCCCGACGATGGTCCAGCCACCGACCAGACCGTGGCGCGGGTGGACCTGGCCGAACCGGTGCCGCCCGGCGGCACGCTCACGCTGGACATCGACTTCCTCAGCCAGTTGCCGCGCGTGGTCGAGCGCACCGGCTGGTGGGGCAACTTCAATCTGGTTGGCCAGTGGTTTCCGAAGATCGCGGTGCTGGAGCTGCCGGGCGAGCGTGGCGCCACCCAGGTGCAGTGGAACGCGCACGAATTCCACTTCAACAGCGAGTTCTACGCCGACTTCGGCAATTTCGACGTGCGCCTGACGGTGCCCTCGGACTACACCGTGGGCGCAGTCGGCGCGCTCGAAGGCGAGCCTGACGAGATCGACGGCAAGACGACCTATCACTTCGTGCAGGGTGACGTGCACGACTTCGCCTGGGTTGCCGCCAAGGACTACAAGACGCTGGATGCGGAATGGCGCGGGCCGGGCAGCCCCAAGGTGGCGGTGCGGGTGATCTATCCGCCCGAGTACGCCGCCAGCGCGAAGCCCGTGCTCAAGGCCACGCTCGATTCACTGAGCTATTTCTCCAACACGCTGGGTGCCTACCCCTATCGCACGGTCACGGCCGTCGTGCCGCCGTACAACGCGGAAGAGGCCGGCGGCATGGAGTACCCCACCTTCTTCACCGCCGAGGGGTTTGCGCGCATCGATCCGCAGACCGCGGACCAGTGGGAGATCGACTTCGTCACCATCCATGAATTCGGCCATGGCTATTTCTACGGATTGCTGGCCTCCAACGAATTCGAGGAGCCCATGCTCGACGAAGGCATGAACGAATACTGGGACGAGCGCATGCTGCGCGAGCGCAACCAGCGCATCCTCGTGCCGAGCTCCTGGCTGCGCCGCGCGGGCATTACCCCGTCGATGGACGTATTCGCGATGGAGCGTCTTGATGCAGGCCTGTCCCACCCGTACGACGCCCTCGGGCAGAACAGCTGGGATCGCTACTCCAGCACCAGCTATGGCACGGTGTATTCGCGCACGGCCACCGCCATGCACGACCTGGAGGAGCGCCTGGGCAAGGACGTGATGGAGCGTGGCTTCCGCGAGTATTACCGGCGCTGGCATTTCCGCCATCCGTCGGTGGCGGACCTGCGCGCCACGCTGATCGACGTCTCCGGCAACGCGCGTGCGGTCAATGAGATCTTCGACCAGTACGTCTACGGCACGGCGCACATCGATGATCGCGTCGCCTCGATCGACAACCAGGAAGTGCTGCCGCTGGCCGGCAGCTGGCTCAAGCAGGGCGAACGCCACGAGCTCGTCGCTGACGATCGCGACGACGACGTCGACAAACAGCGCGCCGCGTGGGAGAAGACGCATCCGCACGCCGGCGCCGCCAGCCCCGGGCCTTTCCTGTGGCGCGGCACGGTGACGGTGGTGCGTGAAGGCGCGCAGGCGCCGCAGCTGTTGCGCGTGTCGTTCGCCGACGGCAGCCACGAGGACGTGCACTGGGACGACGATCGGCGATGGGCGCGTTTCGTGTTCACTCGTCCGACCAAGGTGGTGTCGGCCGAACTCGATCCGGACGGAAAGATCCTGCTCGACGCCAACAAGCTCAACGACAGCCGCACGGTGACGTCGGACGCTTCCGCCTCCCGCCGCTGGACCGCCGATGTGGCGTCTGCGCTGCAGGCTCTCTATGCATTGCTGGTGACGCTGTGATGGCCTACAAGAGTTCCCGCCGGGTTGATGTCGGCGCCGTGGTGGGCGCCCCGTTCGCCGCCATGCAGTGGCGCCTGTTGTTGCTTTGGATGCTGTTGCTGCTCGCGCCCACTCTCGTCGCCACGTTGCCGTTGCTGATGTCGTTGGGCGGGCTGCTCGACCACTCCACCCTGGCGCACGTCTGGGCGCGACAGTTCGACGTGGTGATGGCCGGCGATGTGATCCACACGCTGGGCCAGCAGCATGGCGCCCTGCATGGTGCTGCGCTGGCCAGCGTCCTGCTCGTCGTGCTGCTGTTGCCGTGGCTCAACGGCATGGTCGTCGCCAGCGGCAGGGCGGCGCGTGTGCTGGGTTTCGGAGCGTTGCTGCAGGGCGGTCTGGGCGAGTACGGCCGCATGTTCCGCCTGCTGCTGTGGTCGCTGCCGGTGTACGCACTGGCCGGTTATCTGGCGCAGGTGGGAATGGATCGCGCCGATGATCGCGCCGACCTGGCCGTGCTGGAATCGCAGGCCATGGCCGCGCAGCACCTGGCGTGGTGGTTTGACGGACTCCTGGTGGTGCTGGCCCAGTGCTGGCTGGAATCGGCGCGCGCAGCCTTCATCGCCGATGGCAGCCTCCGCGCGGCGACGGTGGCGATGTGGCGTGGCTTGGCGCAGGTGGCGCGCCGACCGTTTTCCACCTTGCTGACCTATCTGTTGATCACGGCGATTGGCCTGGCCATCGCGTTGGGGCTCGGCCTGGCGCGGGCGCACACGCTGGCCGTGGGTACCAGCGGCTTGCTGCTGGCGTTCCTGTTGAGCCAGCTGGTAGTGATCGTGCTGGGCTGGATGCGCATAGCGCGCCTGTTCGCGCTGGCGGCGGTGGCACGTTCGCTGGGCGGTTCGCGGCGATCCGGGTTGGTTTAGGTCGAGCCGCATGGTGCACACCCGGCGCGGAGCAAATTCGCGCCGCGGTGGCGATGTAGCTCAAAGGTCGCGCACAGGCCGCCCTTCGACAGGTGCGGCAGAGTGATCAGTGTGCCGGGAGGCGCGCCATCACCAGCTCACCGTGACCCTCGATGCGGACCGGGTGGCCCGGGATGGGGTCGATCCACACCATGTCATTGGGTTCCATCGTCTGAGTACGATGGTCCGCCATCACCTGGGCCTGGCCCGACAGCAACAGGATGAACCAGCGCCAGCCTGAGGGGGCCAGCAGCACCATGGCGCCGTTGAGCGGGCGTGCGATCAGTTCGCCCGATGTGCCTTCGCGCAGCTTCAGGTTGAAGGTGCGGGTCGGGCTGGCCGCCACGCAGGCGTCCGGCGCGTTGTGCTGATCGAAGTACGCGATGTCGAAACGGTTAAGGTGTTGTGTACGGCCGTCGGGAAAGACGACGTCGACAGGGGCGTCCAGCGGCACAAACTGCCGTCGAATGTCGGCATGGGTCGGAAATTCGAGCTTCTGCCCGCCGGTCTCGATCATCGAGAGCCGCCACTGCCAGGTTTCCTCGTCCGGACTGCACGCGATGTCGGTAATGACCGCGCTGCCGTCCGAGCACGGATGCCCGTGCAGGGTGTCTGCCGGCTGACGGCTGAGCAGGTTCATGCCCGCGCGCGCCGCTTCTCGAGCAGCGGGGGGTAGTAGGCGAACACATGGTTGTGCGCGCCAAAGAAGTCCATGTCGTCGATATGCTCGCCGCCCAGGCGTTCCGCCACGCGGTCGGAGGCTTCGTTGCCGATCTTCACCAGGCTGATCACGCGCTGCGCGTTGAGCGCGTGCCACGCGAAGTCGAGGATCGCCGCGCCCGCTTCGGTGGCGTAGCCCTGGTGGCGGAAGTCCGGCTTGAGCATCCAGCCCATTTCGAGGTCGGGCCAGCCTTCCGGGCGCATCAGTCCGGCGCGGCCGACGAAGGCGCCGGTCTCCTTCAGCTCCAGCGCCCACATGCCGTAGCCGCGCAGCTGCCAGTGGCCGATCAGCATGGCCAGAGAGCGCCAGGCATTGGTGCGGTCCAGCGGCTCGCCGTCGCCGACCCAGCGGGTGCTGGCGGGGTCGGCCAGCATGGCGGCGTAGTCGTCGAAATGTCGCTCCGCCAGGCCGGTCAGGCGCAGGCGCGCCGTTTCAATGACAGGAATGTCGATCATGGTCTTCAACAAGCAAGCCGGGCGCCATCGAGCAGAACGGCGAGGGCGCGCGTACTCAGGGTGAGGCTCTCCAGCCATGGCAGGCCGACGATGCGGCGACCCGTCGCCGCGTCGACGAACGCCTCTTCCTCGCCCGGGGGCAGAAGGTGGCGGTAATCCACCGTCATCTCCGTGCCCGCAGGCAGGTCACGTGTGGCGAACACGAAACCCAGGTGCCACAGTCCGCTCGGTTCGAAGCTGTGGTTGATGTAGCACTCGTCTGGCCAATCGGGCGACACGGTATAGCGGTCCTCGAACCAGCGCGCACTGGCGTACAGCTGCGCCGAAAGCTCCGGCCTAGCCGTGAGTTCGTCGTAGCGGTAGGTGCGTTCAATGGCGTCCGGCGCCGTGACGATCTGCCCGGCGAGGACGTCTTGTTCCAGAAACAGCCCCTTACCCGCGCCGGCGATTCCAGACGCGGCAATGCGGTAACGCGGAACGATCATGTCAGCCCTAACCGATGGCAAGGCGGGCGAGTGTAGGCCCATCCAGCCGGGCTTTCCATACCCCGCTGGATGGACTTTTTCTGAACGCAAGTTACTGACTGGTGTGATTATTCGCCTGAAGCCTTGATCGGCTTGGGTTTGGCCTTGGCGGGAGCGGCCTTGGCGTCGCCAGCCGTATCGTTGAGCAGGATGGCGTCCCGGTTGCGCTCCAGGGTGGCCGGTCCGATGCCCTTCACTTGCGAGAGGTCATCGACGGTCTTGAACGGGCCGTGGGCCTCCCGCCATGCCACGATCGCCTCGGCCTTGGACGGGCCGATGCCGTCAAGCGCGTGGGCGATGGTGGTGGCGTCGGCCTTGTTGATGTTGACGGGTGTGCTGGCCCAGGCCGGCAAGGCCAGGGCGAGGCTGGCGAGCAGGGCCATGAAGGTGTTGCGCATGTGGATTCTCCCTATCAAGTGGTGAGCGGCCTTCGGGCCGCCGGGAGACTCTGCCCGTCCATGCGCTTGGCGGCAGTCGGAGGGCCTGCCGTCTGTGGGTGAGGCGACAGGTGGCCTGCGTGTCCGGTCGGGGCGGCGAGGCTGGTGGGCTGAAGCGGCCTTCTTGGCCGCGCTGATACAATCGCGCTCTTTCCCCACGTTGCAGGAGTCGCCCCATGGATACCGCTCGCCTCAATCGTTTCGTCAGCGGACTGTGGGACGACGAGATCGTGCCGCAGCTGGTGGAATACATCCGCATTCCCAACAAGTCGCCCATGTTCGATCCCAAGTGGGTCGAGCACGGCTACATGGATGCGGCGGTCAAGCTGATGGAGGGCTGGGCGCGTTCCAAGCTGTCGTCGCTGCCGGGCGCCACGCTGGAAGTTGTGCGCCTGGAAGGCCGCACGCCGCTCATCTATATCGAAGTGCCCGGCACGGGCGACGACACCGTGGTGCTGTACGGCCACCTCGACAAGCAGCCGGAGATGACCGGCTGGGCCGAGGGCCTCGGCCCGTGGACGCCGGTGCTCAAGGGCGACAAGCTCTATGGTCGCGGCGGCGCCGACGACGGCTACGCCATCTTCGGCTCGCTGGCGGCGCTGCTGGCGCTGCGCGAACAGGGTGTGCCGCACGCGCGTTGCGTGGTGCTGATCGAAGCCTGCGAGGAATCGGGTAGCTATGACCTGCCGTACTACGTCGATCATCTGGCCGATCGCATCGGCAATCCGTCGCTGGTGGTGTGCCTGGATTCCGGTTGCGGCAACTACGACCAGCTGTGGCTGACCACGTCGCTGCGCGGCATGACTGGCGGTGAGCTCACCGTGCAGGTGCTGGAAGAGGGCGTGCATTCCGGCGACGCCTCTGGTGTGGTGCCCTCGAGCTTCCGCATCCTGCGCGATCTGCTGAGCCGCCTGGAAGATCCGCAGACCGGCACGATCAAGCCCAAGGAGCTGTACGTCGATATCCCGGCGCAGCGCATCGAGCAGGCGAAGAAGTCGGCCGAGGTGCTGGGCACCGCGGTGTACGACAAGTTCCCGTTCGTGGAAGGCATGCATCCGGTCACCGAAGACCTCACCGAGCTCGTGCTCAACCGCACCTGGCGTCCGCAGCTGGCGGTCACCGGCGTGGACGGCATGCCGCCGCTGGAGAGCGCCGGCAACGTGCTGCGCCCGAAGACCTCGGTGAAGCTCAGCCTGCGCGTGCCGCCGACGCTGTCGGGCGCCAAGGCCGGCCAGTTCGTCAAGGAACTGCTGGAGAAGGACCCGCCGTACGGCGCCAAGGTCAGCTTCAAGCTGGAGAAGGACGGCAGCGGCTGGAACGCGCCGCAGCTGTCGTCGTGGCTGGAGGAGGCGGTGGCGAATGCCTCGCAGACCTACTTCGGCGCGCCGGCGGCCTACATGGGCGAGGGTGGCAGCATCCCGTTCATGGGCATGCTGGGCGAGAAGTTTCCGAAGGCGCAGTTCCTGATCACCGGCGTGCTGGGCCCGCATTCCAATGCGCATGGCCCGAACGAGTTCCTGCACATCCCCACCGGCAAGAAGGTGTCGATGGTGGTGGCTGACGTGGTGGCCCGCCACTACGCGCAGGGCGCCAAGGGCTAAAGCCTCCTCGACCGTCGCCCCGGCGCGAGCCGGGGCTCAGCGTCGTAAGCCGCCGCAAGGCGCTGGATGCCGGCGCCCGCCGGCATGAACAAGCGTGGCTCGATCCCGGGTTGCCAACGATGAACCAAGACTCCAGCGACTACGCCTACCTCGCATCGAACTGGGAGGCCGTGCGCGAGCGCGTCGATGCGGCCTGCTGCGCGGCGGGCCGCGAGCCATCCGAAGTGTCCATCCTGCCGGTCAGCAAGACGTTCGGCCCTGACGTGGTGCGCGCGGCGATGGCGCTTGGCCTGAAGCGCTTCGGCGAGAACAAGGTGCAGGAAGTCCGAAGCAAGGCCGAAGCACTGGCCGGCGAGGGCATCGCCTGGGTGGTGATCGGTCACCTGCAGACCAACAAGGCCAAGGACGTGGCGCGGCTGGCCAGCGAAGTCCAGTCGCTCGACCGCATTGAACTGGCTGAGGCGCTGCACCGTCGCCTGCAGGTGGAAGAGCGCGTCATCGACGTGCTGGTGGAGGTGAAGACCTCACCGGAGGAGAGCAAGCACGGGCTACCTCCGGCCGAGCTGCCAGCCTTCCTCGATGCCCTGCGCGCCTACGACACGCTGCGGGTGAAGGGGCTCATGACGCTTGCCGTGCAGTCAGACGATGCCGAGGCGGTGCGTGCCTGCTTCCGCCATCTGCGCCGGCTGCGTGACGAGGCGCAGGCGCAAGGCCATGAACTTTCAAGGCTTTCCATGGGCATGAGCGGCGACTTCCCACTGGCCATCGCCGAGGGGGCGACGGAGGTGCGTATCGGCACCGCGATCTTCGGGCGCAGGGTGTGACGCGGTTCTGAAATATACGGAACCGTATGGAATAATTAGTTCACTAATTGATCAAAAAGTAAGCACGTTAGGCATATTTTGTTTTATAAAACATATGCTTACACACAAAGCATGGGCCGTGCCAGATTCTGAAACGGCGGGGTTTAGTTAACCCCAATCGAACATACGACCTATATCCCTTTGCTAAGTTCACATCACCATCACGGCCGGCGGACCTTTCCGACGGCTTAACTTTCGAACTGCAAAGGGATTTGTCCCACATGCCAACGAAGCGACTGATCGCTGCTGCTGCGCTTGCTGGTGCACTGCTCGTCTCCCTTCCGCTCTTCGCTGAACCCCTGGCTGGCCAGCCCAACGCGGCGGCCGGTTCCACCACCACCACCTCGGTGAGCCCCAACCTGATGGGCGCGCTGTCGGCGCTTTCGCCGGCCGCCATGCTCGCCCAGTCCGCCGTGCCGGCACATCTGGCCGCCAGCGCACCGGTTGCCAAGGCCAACAATGGTTGGGGTGGTGAGGAAGATGATCTGGATGCCGATGGCATGCCGAACGATGGCGTCGCCGGCAACGCCGTGGCTTCGCTGGCCGCCGGCACCTCGGACCTGCGCAAGACCCTGATCGGCATGGCCATGCAGCTGCGTGACATCCGTTACGTGCGCGGCGGCCGCGATCCGTCCACCGGTTTCGATTGCAGCGGCTTCGTCCGCTACGTGTTCGCCCACGCCGTTGGCCTCGAGCTGCCGACCAACTCGGCCTCGCAGTTCCTGGCTGGTCTGAAGGTCAGCCGCGACGACATGAAGCCGGGCGACCTGGTGTTCTTCCGCACCGCGGGCAAGCATGGCCAGGGCCGCATCTCGCACGTGGGCATCTACATCGCCAACGGCCAGTTCATCCATTCGCCCTCGCGCGGCAAGACCGTGCGCGTGGACAGCCTGGACGAGTCGTACTGGTCGCAGCGCTTCGCCGGCGCCAAGCGCCCGGGCGCCCTGGTCCGCAGCTGACCGCACAAGTTCCGACAGACAAAGGCCGCCCCATGGGCGGCTTTTTTTTGCGTGCGCAAAGGGCTCAGCTGCCGATCTGCTGCAGTTCGTCCGATTCGACGATGCGCGTGCATTCGCTGGCCCCCGAGCCCAGCCGCCACATGGCGCGCGCCACCGTTCCGGCTTCGATGCCGCGCCAGCGGCCGGGCAACACGCGGGAGAACGGGGCGGCGAACACTTCGCCCATCCTCGGCTTGTTGCGCGCGCCCAATAGCAGGGAAGGTCGCACGATGGTCAGCTGTGGCCAGCCCTGCTTCTGCAGCGCGAGTTCGAGCTCACCCTTCGTGCGGTTGTAGAACAGGCGTGAGCCGGCATCCGCGCCCAGCGCGCTGATGACCACGTAGTGGCGGGCGCCGAGCGCCAGCGCATGCCGCCCCAGCGACAGCGGCAGGTCGTAGTCGACCATGCGGAACGCCTCGCGTGAGCCGGCCTGGCGAATGGTGGTGCCCAGGCAGCAGTACACGGTGTCGAGGTGGCCATGCAGCTGCGCGATCAGATGGCCGATCATGCCCACCGGATTCTCCAGCTTCGGATGCGCGGGCAGGGCATGTCGGGTCGGCGCCAGTACGTGCGCGACGCTGGGATCTTCCAGCAGGAACGCCAGCAGCTCGTGCCCGGTGAGCCCGGTGGCTCCCGCGATCAGCACCGAGCGTGTGGTGGCGTTCATGGGGCCATTCTACGGCCTGTCGCGTTATGACATTGGACGGCGGGCGGGCTTGTCCGGCGGGACGGCGGGCCCCATCTACTGGCATTGTTTGTCAGGAACCTTCCGGATGCCCCTCTCCGCGCTGCTCGACATGCCGGGCGTGAACCCGCCCGAGGCCGCCACCCACGGCTACGTCTTCAACCACACGATGATCCGGGTGAAGGACCTGACCCGGTCGCTGGACTTCTATACCCGCGTGCTGGGCTTCACGCCGGTGCACCGTCAGGACTTCGCCGAGGCGGCCTTCACCATCGTCTACCTGGTGCTGGCGGCCGACCGCGCGATCATCCCCGACAACGATGCCGAGCGCTTGCGCTGGGTGCTCGGCCAGCCCGGCGTGCTGGAACTGACCCACAACCACGGCACCGAACACGATGCGGAATTCCAGTATCACAATGGCAACGCCGAGCCGCGCGGCTTCGGTCACCTGTGCGTGTCGGTGCCGGATGTGCAGCAGGCCTGCGCCCGCTTCGAGGCGATGGGCGTGCCTTTCCAGAAGCGACTGACCGACGGGCGCATGAAGCACATCGCCTTCATCCGCGACCCCGACGGCTACTGGATCGAGATCCTGCAGCCGGCGCCGTTCATCGGCTGATCGCCTTCCTGCCGGGCTTGCGGGGCCCTAGAGGCCCTGCATGCTTTCCGGACGCTGGAAGTCACTGCCGGGTTTCCATTGCGGGTAGCTCTGTTCCATCGAGAGCCGGCTGCCGACCATGAAAAGTGCGCGGATGTCCTCCACCGCGCCACTGAGGTCCCAACGAGGATTGAAGGTGTCGTCGAGCGGTGGGGTATCGCCGCCACTCGGGGCTGCGTCGGGTCGGGTCGCGGCCGAGCGCGCGTACAGCACCGGCACGCCGGCGCGGGCGAAGCTCAACTGGTCGGAGCGGAAGAAGAAACCCTTCTCCGGCGTCAGGTCCGGCATCACCGCACGGCGCTGGCTACGGGCCGCGTCGGCAAGGTATTCGTCCAGCTGCGACTGGCCGAATCCGATCACCGACAGGGCGCTGGCAGGCCCGTCGACTGGCAGCATGTCCAGGTTGATGTCCGCCACCGTCCGGCTGAGTGGCACGATCGGGTGCGCCACGTAATGGCGCGAGCCGAGCAGGCCGGCCTCATCCAGCGTGGTGGCGATGAACAGCACGGAGCGGTGCGGCTTGGGCGCGCGATGCGCGAAGGCCTCCGCGATCTCCAGCAGACCGGCCACGCCGGTGGCGTTGTCGACCGTGCCGTGCTGGGCGTCGCCGGGATTGGCCAGATGGTCCCAATGCGCGGAATAGATGATGGCCTCGTCTGCATGGCCCTTGCCTTCGAGACGAGCAACCACGTTGTGTGACTCGCCGTGGCTGATGGTGCTGTCGAAAGCCACGCTCAGCTTCGCCTGCAGCGGCGCCGCGGTGAATCCTCGCTCGGCGGCCTGACGCTTGAGCGTGTCGAAGTTGGCGCCGGCACGCGCGAACAGCTGGCGGGCGGCTTCGGTGCTAAGCCACCCGGCGACGGGGAGGCGGCGCGCGCCTTCTTCACCCTTGGGCAGGTCCATGCGCATGCCGCTCCAGTTGCGTTGCACGACGCTCCATGGGTAACCGGCGGCATCGGTGTCATGCACGATGAAGGCGGCGGCAGCGCCCTGGCGCGCCGCTTCCTCGAGCTTGTAGGTCCAGCGACCGAAGTAGGTGTATTCGCGGCCCTTGAACAGCTTCGGGTCCTGAGTGGCCCAGCCGGGATCGTTGACCAGGATGATCACGGTCTTGCCCTTCACATCCGTGCCGGCGTAATCGTTCCAGTGTTCGCCCGGTGCATTGACGCCGTAGCCGACGAAGACCAGCGGTGAGGCTTCGAGCGACGCGTGCGTCTGTTCGTCGAGCGTGCCGACCACCATGTCCTGACCAAACGACAGTCGGGCTTCTCCATCCCTGCCGTTCACTGCAAGGGCGATCTGTTCGGGATGCTGCACCTGGGCGCCGACATAGGGCACCGCCTGCAGCCAGCTGCCGTCGTTGCCCGGCGCAAGTCCCATCCGCGTGAACTGGCTGATCAGGTAATCGGTGGTGGGCTTTTCAGGTTCGCCGGTCGGCGTGCGTCCCAACAGGGCAGGGGAAGAGAGCACCTTCATGTGCTGCGTCACGTCGTCGATGACGATACCCGGCGAAAACCCCTTGTACTCGGCCAGCGCGCCCAACGCGCTGTCGCTGTCGGAGGCGCCATTCGTCTGGTGATGCTGGCACGCGCAGAGCGCGAAGCTCAGCAGCGCCAGCGGCCACAGGTGACGCATATTCAATCCATCAGCTACGCGGATGGCTCAATGTAGCGTGTTCCATGGGGGCAGTGGCGTACCGAAAGGCATGGCTTTCAGCTCGCCTGCGTCGCAAGAAAATGCCGAGCGGCTGCCGTGTGTTGTTGATGTTGGATGCGTGGCGCAACGCTCGCGCGCTGCAGGCCAAGGGCGCAAGTTTCATCGCCTCATGGGCGGACGGCGGCGGTGGCCGATGGGCGCGGCAGGAAGGCGAATCGGCGAAACGGCCCCGGATCTTGCGCAGCGGGTTGAGACAGCGCCATGTCGTCGGCGCTGCCGCCAGCCAGGGGCAAGCGTGGCGATACGGTCCCGGGGCGGTTACGCTTGACGGAATTGTCCCCAGACGTCCCCCTGGCATGCCGTTCGATTTCCCTACCGTCACCCGTAACCTGTTGATTGCCAATGTGGCGGTGTTCCTGCTGCAGCAGGTCATGGGAGACACGCTGATCTTCCATTTCGCCCTGTGGCCCTGGGGTCCGGATCAGATCGCGCAGACCTCGACCGGTCTCCTGTCCATCGGCTTCCGTCCGTGGCAGCTGGTGACCTACGCCTTCATGCACGGCAGCACCTTGCATCTGTTTTCCAACATGCTGGCGCTGTACATGTTCGGCGGCCAGATCGAGCGCGTGTTCGGGCCGCGCAACTTCACCCTGTATTACTTCGTGTGCCTGTTGATGGCCGCAGTGGCGCAGCTGGTGGTGGTGAAATGGTTCACCGGCGGCTTCTATCCGACGCTGGGCGCCTCGGGCGCCATCTTCGGCATCCTGCTGGCGTTCGGCATGCTGTTCCCGCACGAGAAGATGATGCTGATCTTCCTGCCGATCCCCATCTCCGCGTGGCTGTTCGTCACGCTCTATGCGCTGTTCGAACTGGGGCTGGGGGTGACCGGTACGCAGTCCGGGATCGCGCACTTCGCCCATCTCGGCGGCATGCTGGGTGGTTTCATCATGATCCAGTACTGGCGCGGCAAATTGCCGATCAAGCCGCAGCGCCGCCTCTGGCGCTGATCAGTCGCTCCATTTCGTCGGCAGTCCCATGACGCAGCATCTCCAGCGCCGGCTCACGCCGCGCCATATCACTTTCATGGCCCTGGGCATGGCGATCGGCGCCGGCCTGTTTTTGGGCTCGGCCGATGCCATCAAGCTGGCCGGTCCGTCGGTGCTGTTCGCCTACATGGTGGGCGGCGTGATGATCTTCATCATCATGCGCGCGCTGGGCGAGATGACCGTGCACGATCCGGTCGCCGGCTCGTTCAGTGTGTATGCGCAGCGTTACCTCGGCCCCTTCGCGGGCTACCTCACCGGCTGGAACTACTGGCTGCTGATGGTGGGCGTCGGCATGGCCGAGGCCACCGCGGTGGGCGCATACATGCAGGCGTGGTTTCCCGACTGGCCGCGCTGGATCTGGGTGCTGGGCAGCGTGCTGATGATCGGCGGCCTCAACCTGCTCAGCGTGAAGGTCTACGGCGAGATGGAGTTCTGGTTCACCCTGATCAAAGTGGTGACCGTGCTGGCGATGATCGCGGGCGGCCTGGCCATCATCTTCCTGGGCTGGGGCAATGGCGGACAGGCGACGGGTCTCTCGAATTTGTGGTCGCACGGTGGCTGGTTTCCGCACGGCCTGATGGGCATGGTGCTGGCGCTGCCGGTGGTGGTGTTCTCTTTCGGCGGCGTTGAAACCGTGGGCATTGCCGCGGGCGAGGCCGCGCAGCCGGAGCGCACCATCCCGCGCGCGGTCAATTCGGTGCTGTGGCGCATCCTGATCTTTTACGTGGGCGCGCTGTTCGTGATGATGGCGATCTACCCGTGGACCGGGCTGGGTGATCACGGCAGCCCGTTCGTCACGACGTTCGCCAAACTGGGTATTCCGCAGGCTGCGGGCCTGATCAACTTCGTGGTGATCACGGCGGCGCTCTCGGGCTTCAACAGCACCACGTTCAGCGGCAGCCGCATGCTGTACAGCCTGGCCACCAAGGCGCAGGCGCCAGCGATGCTGGGCGAGGTCAACGCGCAGGGCGTGCCACTGCGCGCGATCCTCGCGACGTTGGCGGTGCTGCTGCTGGCCGTGCTGCTGAACTATCTGCTGCCCGCCAGGGTGTTCGGCATCATGATGTCGATCCTGTCGTTCAACACCGTATGGACCTGGACGATGGTGCTGCTGGCGCACTACAACTTCCGTCGCCGCATGCGTTTGCGTGGCGAAGTACCTTCGGGGTTCAGGCTGCGCCTGTGGCCGCTGAGCGGCTTGGTGTGCCTGGCGTTCTTTGCTTTCGTGGTGGTCATGCTTGGCGTCAACCCGGATACGCGCGTGGCGCTGTACGTGGGCGCGGCCTGGATCGCGCTGCTGGCGGCGACCTATCGGTGGAGCAGTGTTGGAAGCGCGGAACAGCCTGTCCCCGCCTGAGTCATTTCCCTGACTCAAATCATGGAGGCCCATGGCTTGCGCGGCTCATCCTTGGGCCGTCCAACCAACCGGGGCCTCCCATGGCATCGCCTTTCCAGCGTGAATCCGTCCACATCTTCGATGCGCGTGGCGTGGCGCGTCGCTTCCGCCATTCCGCCATTTTCGGCGCCCTTGGCTCGCTGCAGCCCGGTGAAGTCATGCGGTTCGTGAACGATCACGACCCGCTGCCGCTGATCGACCAGTTGCAGCAGCGCTACGGCGATGCGCTCACCGTGAATTATGTGCAGCGCGACGAACATGCCGTGGTGATCGATTTCGGCGTGGCGGGCTGATCGCGACCGCTGTCCAGCGCCTCACAAGGATTCGACTGGCATCCAGTCGACATCGTCCTGACGTCGCCCGCGGCCTGAGCGCCGCGGGAAATCCATGCTGAAGCGATTCCGTCGACTTATCGCAACGCGAGGAAGTCGGGGCTCACCACGAAACGCACGGCGTCCAGGCGCAGGCGTGACTCCGGCAGCGCCTTGAGCAAGGCCGTGCGCTCGCCGGCCACGGTGGCGATTTCAGCTTCGCTGATGGCCGGATTCACGGCGCGCAAGCCGA
Source organism: Dyella solisilvae (assembly GCF_003351225.1). Classification (GTDB taxonomy): domain Bacteria; phylum Pseudomonadota; class Gammaproteobacteria; order Xanthomonadales; family Rhodanobacteraceae; genus Dyella; species Dyella solisilvae. Next base: position 992,900 of record NZ_QQSY01000001.1, on the reverse strand, counting down.
GCAAGCGCGACAGCTCGGCATCGAGCGCATCGGTCGCCTGAGCCACCGCATCGGCGATGTTTGCCTGCGAGCGCTCTTGCACGATCGCCTCGGCCTTTTCCAGCATCGGCGGCACCAGTTTGGCGAGGAACTTGCGGTAGCGCGCCACTTCGATATTGCGGTCGGCGGCCTTGCGCAGCGCCAGATCGCTCGGGCGGAAGTCGGCGCGTTCGGCGAGGCGCGTGTCGACCGTCACCATGATCGGCTGCGTCGGCAGGAAACGCTCGGCATCGAGCGTGCGATCGGCCACGCATTCCAGCAGGAACACGGCCTGCAGCAACGCGCTGCGCGGCGGCAGGCCATCGTCCACCAGGAAGGCGGCATTGCCCTGTTCGTTCGACAGCGTGAGGTCGAGCGCGCCTTGCACGATCGGGTGGTCCAGCCGCAGCAGCGGCAGCTCCTCACGCGCCAGCGCCACTTCGCGGGCGAAGGTGACGGCCTGCGGTCCTTCGGCGAAGCCGGGCAGGGCGTCGGTGGACAGGTATTGCGGATCGAGCAGCAGCACCTTGCCGCCCAGTTCCTCCGCATGGATGCCGAAGCGCTCCAGCAGGCCCTGGATGAAGGCGTCGCGACCCGGATCGTGGTCTTCGCGGGTGAATGCCTGCTGCAGTTCGTCGGCGTGCAGGTCGCGGCTGGCGGCCAGCTCCAGCAGGTGGTCGCGGCCATTGCGGATCAATGCCGCCAACTCTTCATGGGCGCCGTGCGTCTCGGCCAGCAGCACTTCCAGTTCCTGGTCGCGGTTGTCGTCGCCGCGGGCATGTTCGTCGGCCAGTCTGGCCAGCGCCTCGCCGAAGCGACGCAATAGTTCGCGGCCGTCGGCCGGGCTGGTGCGGAACGCGTCCACGCCCTCGTGGTACCAGCGCGCCAGCACGTGCTGCGCGCTGTCGGCCACGGCGAGGATGTGGATGCTGATGTCGTGCTTCTGGCCGATGCGGTCCAGGCGGCCGATGCGCTGTTCCAGCAGATCAGGATCGAGCGGCAGATCCCACAGCACGAGGCGGTGGGCGAACTGGAAATTGCGGCCTTCCGAGCCGATCTCCGAGCACAGCAGCAGGCGCGCGCCATCGGGCTGCGCGAAATAGGCCGCATTGCGGTCACGCTGCACGATGCCAAGCCCTTCGTGGAAGCGGGCCACGCCCACGCCGCTGCGCGTGCGCAGGGCTTCTTCCAGCGCCAGCACCTTGGCCTGGCTACGGCAGATCAGCAGGAACTTGTCCTGCGGATGGGCCTCGAGCAGGGCGACCAGCGCTTCCAGGCGCGGATCGGCGCTGTAGTCGATCTCCATCGCCGGCGGCGGCTGCTGCATATCCGCATGGAACTCGGCCAGCAGGGCCTGGCGGCCATCCTCGCTGAGTGTGTCGGCATCCAGCAGATGCCATACCGGCATACGCTGCGGGAAACCGCCGATGCTCGCGCGCCGGTTGCGGAACATCGCGCGGCCGGTGCCGTGGCGGTCGATCAGCGCGGCGATGATCTCGCGCGCATTGTCCGGCTTGGTGGTGTCGGCCAGGCGCGCCTGCAGCGCGTCGTCGCCGGCGAAGGCGTCGCGCAGGCTCGCGCGCTGCGCGTCATCCAGCGGCGTGCCATCGAGCAGGCGGTCGGCGATTTTCGACAGGTTGTGGAATGCATCGGCCTCGGACAGGTAGGTGTCCAGGTCGTGATAGCGCTGCGGGTCAAGCAGGCGCAGGCGGGCGAAATGGCCGCTGCGGCCCAGCTGTTCCGGCGTGGCGGTCAGCAGGATCACGCCTGGCGTGGCCGCCGCCAGCTGCTCCACCAGGGTGTAGCGCGGGCTGGCGGACTCGGGTGTCCAAGCCAGATGGTGGGCCTCGTCCACCACCAGCAGATCCCACTGCGCGTCGAGCAACTGCCGGGCGCGCTTGGGCGTGTGCTCGAGGAAACTGAAGTCGGCGATCACCAACTGCTCGTCCTCGAACGGATTGAGGTCGTCGCCGGCCTGCTCCAGCGCCTCGCAGCGTTCCTCGTCGTAGATGGCGAAGCTGAGGTTGAAGCGGCGCAGCAGTTCCACGAACCACTGGTAGACCAGGGTGTCGGGCAGCAGCACCAGCACGCGGCCGGCGCGACCCGTGGCGAGCTGGCGGGCAATGATCATGCCCGCTTCGATGGTCTTGCCCAGGCCCACTTCGTCGGCCAGCAGCACGCGGGGAGGGCGGCGCGCCGAGGCGATGCCGGCCACTCGCAACTGGTGCGGCACCAGGCCGATGCGGGCGGCGCCCAGACCCCAGGCCGGTGAACGGCGGGCCTCGGCCCGGCGCTTCAGGCCTTCCAGGCGTAGTTCGAAGTGGGAAACCGGGTCGGTGCGCCCGCCGATCAGGCGGTCGTCAGCCTGGCTGACGCTCTGCTCGTCGTCGAGCTGGCCTTCCTCCAGTTCACGGCCCTCACCGCGGTAGATCAGCAGTTCCTCGCGGATCTCCACCCGTTCAACCAGGAAGGCGATGCCCTTGCCGGCGACGCGCTGGCCGGGCCGGAACTCCGCGCGCACCAGCGGCGCCGAGTCCGTCGCATAGGGGCGCAGAACCCCCGCCTTGGCGAACAGCACCTGCACACCGCGTCCCTCGACGCGCAGTACGGTGCCAAGGCCGAGCTCGGGCTCGGCGGTGGAGATCCATCGTTGACCGGGAACAAACATCAGGGGGACCACGGGCTGCAGGGACCGCCAATTATCCGCCCAGTGTCTGTCGATGCCTAGAGAAAAAGGGCCGGTCGGGGCTCTCCGCGTTCGCTTCGGAGGCCTCCGAGGGCTCGCCAAACAGAGTGAACTGCGTCCCCTTTTTGGCATAGACCTACACCGCTCATCGGCCAACTTCTTCCTTTAGTCGGCAAAAGGCTGATGGCGTGGGACCCCCCGGATACATTTTCCCCAGGGGTATCCAGTTGGGGGAATCCATGCAAGCCATGTCATACGGACTGGGCGCCGTTCCGGGCGCGTCGGCGCGCAACAGCCAGCCGGTCGGCGCGCCGACGGCGCGTCGCGCCCAACGTGGCTTCACGATGGCGGAGCTGATGATCACGGTCGCCGTGGCGGCAACCCTGACGGCTATGGCCGTGCCCGCCTTCAGCAACATGATCAACGCCAACCGGCTGACGACGGCGGCCAACGCCATGATCGGCGCGCTCAATACCGCGCGGATGGAAGCGATCAAGCGCAACGGTTCTGTCCAGTTCTGCAGCAATTCGGCGTCGAGCAACAACAGCGACGTGCTGGGGACTGCCTGCGGAACGAGCGCGGGAGCCGTTGTCGAGCTCACGGGCGCCGCCACGGCCTCCTCGGTGCTGGCGCCGCCCACGGCGCTGTCGATTCCTTCAGTACAGGTGCGCAACATCGCCGCGATCCGCTTCAACGGAAGCGGGCTTGGCACTGCCCCGGGTTCGACCACGCCTTTCGGAACCGGTGCAACAGGCAGCACGGTCGTGGAGATTTGTTCGACGGCGCTCCACAGCAACAACGACATCCAGGTCAGCATGGCCACCGGCAGCATCGTCACCTCAACCACTTCCAGCACGGCGACTTGCCCATGACGCAGCGCATGCAATCCGTCCGCCTTGGGCGGCGTACTGGTTTGCGATCGATGGCGGCTCATCAGTCCGGCGTAGGTCTGATCGAGGTGCTGGTGGCCGTGCTGGTGCTGTCCATCGGCTTCCTTGGCATCGCCGCACTGCAGGCGCGCTCACTGTCCACCAACAACAGTGCGATGGCGCGGAGCATGGCCACGGTAGCGAGCTACTCCATCCTCGACGCGATGCGCGACGACATCGTTAATGCGGCGGGCGGGGCCTACAACACCAGCAGCCCCATCAAGGCGAGCGCCTGCCCGGCGGCAGCAGGCACCTTGGTCAGCGCCCAGCTCAACCAGTGGTGCAAGGTGGACCTCGCGCCGCTGGGCGTCAGCGACAGCACGACCGGCACGATCAAATGCACCGCAGTCGCCACCACCAACACGGCCAACTGCACCGTCACCATCCAGTTTGACGACAGCCGCGCTGGCTTGGGTAGCAGCAACCAGCAGCTAGTCGTCACGCAGGCCATGCTATGAGCAAGCGACCCTTGATTTGCGCTCGGCAACATTGCCGTGCACCACTTGCAGGCGGCTTCACCCTGGTCGAACTGATGGTGGCCATGCTGCTTGGCCTGATCGTGATCGGCGGCGTCATGAGCGTGTTTCTCGCCGGCCAGCAGACCTACCGAGCGAATGAAGCATTGAGCGATGTGGAGAGCGGTTCGCGAACGGCCTTCGAAATGCTGACGCGCGATTTGCGTGACGTGGGCTTCACCGGATGTGACAACACCAGTGGTCGCGTCGCCAACGTGCTCAACAGCAGCGCCACGCTCTGGTACGCCAACTGGGCCGTGCCATTGCAGGGTTACGACGATGCCAGCACGGACCCCGCGCTGTCTTCACTGACTGGATTCGGCGCTCCGGTTGCTGGCATGAGTTCGGTGAGCGTCCTGGGCACCGCCCTTTCGGATGTGACGGTCGGTACCGCGTCCGGCAGCCCCACGAGCTTCAACATCAATGCGGCAAGCACGCAACTGGCTGCTGGCGACATCATCATGGTGTGCGATTTCGATCATGCCACCCTGCTGCAGATCGCCACGTACAGCGGCACGTCCGTGGGTTTCACCAGCGCCACCACGCCGGCGCCCGGCAACTGCTCGACCGGCTTGGGTTACCCCACCATCTGTACCAGCACGGGCAATGCTTACACCTTCCTGCCCAACGCGCGCATCAACCTGATGACGGCCGTTGACTGGTACATCGGCAAGAATCCTGTGGGTGGCTACTCGTTGTACCGGTTGCCGGTGACTTACAGCGCTGCCGGCGTCGCGGTGACGACACCGCAAGAAATGGTGCGCAACGTCACCAGCATGAAGATCTTCTACCTGCAGTCGGGGGGTACGGTCTTCTCCAACGCCACCACCGTGGCCGGCAACTGGGCGGCGGTAAATGCCGCGCAGGTCACGTTCACCCTGCAGAGCACGAACGCGCGAGCCAGCGTCAACAACGCCGCTCCCCTCGTGCGGCAATTCACGTCCACCACCACCATGCGCAACCGGGTGCTATGAGATGAGCGCGCCAAAGGTTTCCATGCAGTACCGCACCCGCCGGCCGTCACACGCAGCTCCCGCACAGCGCGGCATTGCGCTAGTCGTGGCCATGATCCTGCTGATCTTGATCACCCTGGTGGGGCTGGCGGCGGTGCACGGCACCATCATGCAGCAGAAGATGTCCGCCAATCAGTATGACCGTGAGCAGGCATTCCAGAGCGCCGAGGCGGCGGTACGCGCCGCGACCGCGCTGATCCCCACTTCGCCCACGCTCATCTGGCACAACTGCCAGGCTGGCGGCATCACCTGCCTGCCTAACCCGTTCAACGACTCGACCCTGACGTCGAACGACATCCATTCCGTTGCCCAAGGCACCACATTGGGCAACTACACGGCGACTTCGACGGCTGCCGGCCAGCCGCAGTTCGTGATCGAGAACATGGGCAACTGGGTGGACCAGACCACCAATACCGGCTTCGGCCAGACCGGCAACTCGCGCAACTACGGCGTGCAGGGCAACTCGGGCACGGCGGTGTTCTACCGCATTACCGCACGTAGCGGCGATCCGGCCGTGGTGGGTGATCGCGCCGTGGTCACTATCCAGGCCGTCGTCAAGCAGGGCTGATCCATTACCACGCTCACCGCCCATGGTTGGCTGGTGACAAACCGATCGCATTCAGGACAAACCGCGATGAACACGAAGCCACAAGCTCCGCGCCGCAAGGGCTCTGCCGCCATCAGGGCGCTGGGCACGATGCTGGTCGTATGGATGCTGGGTGCCATCTACATGCCTGCCTTGGCGGCGGTGACAGTGGATCAGCAGCCCCTGACCGTGCAGCCGACGATTCCGCCGAACATCGTGCTGATGCTCGACGACTCGGGATCCATGGCGTGGGATTACATGCCTGACTGGGGCTATTTGACGTCATCGACGGGCAACGGCAGTCCGAGCAACGATCAGGCACGCAATTCGGCGATCAACGGCGCGTATTACAACCCGGCCATCACTTACAGCCTGCCGCCCAAGGCAGACAGCACGGCAGCCGTACCGGATCTCTACCCGGCTTCGCCTGGGCTGACCAATGCCTACAAGGATGGTTTTACCGATACAACCGCGACGGACATTACGAGTTTTACTGGCGGATTTCCGTATTACCAAACGTACACGGTAACCGGCACCTATACGGCCACTGCGACGACGACCTACTCTTGCCCGAGTGGATATAGCTTGCGAGGTAGCAACTGTAAGCAAGGTAGTACCTCGATCCCGGCCACTGCGACTACGACTTATTCGTGTAACGGGACCGATCCACTGAGCGGAACCACCTGTACTGGCCAGATCAGCCAGAACTATTTCACCTACACGACGGGTAGCGGCAATACCGAAAATTACGTGGGGGCAACTGGCACCTGCGCATGGCTCTCGACAGCCACCCCGAAGGTCGGCAGCACATCGCAGTGCGATGATACCGCCGCTACGCAGCAGAACGTGGCCAATTGGTTCTCCTACTACCGCACGCGCATCCAGATGGCCAAGAGTGGTCTGATGACGGCGTTCTCCACCGTCGACAAAGGTTTTCGCGTCGGATTCGGATCGATCGACGGTGGCTGCAATCATGACGCCGACAACATCAAGGCGCCGACCTCCAGTTCATCTGCGCCCGCGCCGTATACGTACACGGATACCTTCGACTGCGGCAACGGCGGCTCTGTGACCAACAAGGTCGCCGCGGTACAGCCCTTTGGCGACGGCTCCTCCGGGAAGGACCAGAAGAATGTCTTCTGGACTTGGGCGGCTGCGTTGAGCCCGAGTGGTGGTACGCCGCTGCGCATGGCGCTGTCGCAGATTGGTCAGTATTACCAGACCTCGCAGCCCTGGACGACCATGTCGAGCGATCCTGGCTACGGAACCACCAGTCAGCCTTCGTACATCGCATGTCGCCAGGCCTACACCATTCTCACGACGGATGGTTTCTGGAACGAGACCTACAGTTCGTCGACCATCTCTGGCGCCAGCAACGCCGTGTGGCCAACCATTTCCGGTCCGAATGGTCAGTCATGGCCAACCACGGCTAACAGCAAGCCTGCGGCCCCTTACTCCGGTGGTGTTACGAGCAGCGAAGGCCCGTCCCTCGCCGACGTTGCTCTGTACTACTGGGAAAATGACTTGCAGCCCAGCACGAATTTTCCCAACGAAGTGCCAACCAACAAGGAAGATCCCGCTTTCTGGCAGCACATGGTCACATTCACCATGGGTCTGGGATTTACGCCGACAGGGATTTCGGGGTCGGCAACGATCGGAACCACCACCGATACGCCACCGACCATCAGCGACATCTTCAGCGTGGCGAATGGCACCGGAACACTGACGAGCTTCAAGTGGCCGACCCCCTCGGGTAAGAACAACGGCTCGATCTACAATATTTCCGACCTCGCCCATGCAGGTGTGAACGGTCACGGTGGCTTCTATTCCGCGACCAGCCCGTCGGCTTTCGCCAGTGGATTGACCGATGCCTTGAATCGCGCCGCTTCGCGCTCGGGCAGCGGCGCCAGCCTGGCGGCCAATTCCACCCAGCTCACCAACGGTACGGTGGCCTATCAGGCGAAGTACGAGACGGTGCAGTGGACCGGTGACTTGCTGGCCTTGTCGATCAACTCGAGCACGGGCGCCATCAGTTCGACGGCCAGCTGGTCAGCCGCGTCGATGCTGGTGGGCAGCGCCACGGTGACAGTCAACGGCAAGTACACGATCGACACCTATCCCAGCCGAACGATCTGGACCTACGTGCCGGGTACCGCGGCAGCCGGCAGCTTCGTGAAGTTCATTGACAGTGGCACTGGCAGCAGCGCGACGCCGCCGGCTCTTTCCACCACTCAGCTGGCGGCGCTGGGCAGCTCGACGACCGCCCAGGCCGCGATGGTGAACTACCTGCGCGGCGACAACACGTCGGAGCAGGTGAACAGCGGTACCTTCCGCACGCGCAGCACGCCGCTGGGGGACATCGTGGATTCGCAGCCGGTGTATTCCGGTGCGCCCAACCCCAACGAGTTCGAGAACCAGGTGTTCGTTGGCACCAGCAACACCGCGACCACCGGCAACAACTCCTTCCAGGCGTTTGCGGTGGGCACAACCAGTGGCACGACCACCACGGCAAGCGCCGCCTCAACTCGTACCGCGCTGGTGTTCGTGGCGGCCAACGACGGCATGCTGCATGCATTCAATGCCAGCACCGGCGCGGAAACCTACGCCTACTTGCCGGGTGCGGTCATCACCGCGGGGCTGAAGAACCTGTCTGATCCCACCTACGGCTCGGTTGCCACCACCACCGTGACGCACCAGTACTACAACGATGGTGAGCTGACCATTGCGGATGTGTACTTCAATTCCAACTGGCACACGGTACTGGTCGGCACCACGGGGCGCGGTACGGCCAAGGCGGTCTATGCACTGGACATCACCGACCCCAACAACATCACTCCGCTGTGGGAGCGTTCCGCTGGCGACGGTCAGACCAACAGCAACTATATCGGCCAGATGGTGGGCAAGCCGGTGATCGCCAAGGTGCAGGATGGCACCGACAACTCTGACTGGCAGGTGCTGATCGGCAACGGCTACAACAGCAACAGCGGCACGGCGGCGCTGCTGGAGTTCAATGTCGCTACGGGTGCGCTTAGCGTGCACACCACGGATGCGACCGCTTCCAATGGTCTCGCGGCGCCGGTGACGTGGATGGACAACCCGGCCAATGGCACCAGCACGGAGGCCTATGCGGGTGATCTGGCTGGCCGAGTGTGGATGTTCCCACTGGTCGACGTGACGACCACCACCACCGGCAGTGGCGCCACCCAAACAACCAAGACTACTTCTACGGGCGATTTTACCAAGGCAGGCACCAAGGAATTTACCGCCACCGATCCGAGCGGTGTCGCGCAGCCCATTACGTCCGGCATGCTCGCCGGGCGCGACCCGATTACGGGCAACGTCTGGGTGTTCTTTGGCACCGGCGAGTACCTGACCAGTGGTGACACCACCAATAAGCAGGTACAGAGCTGGTACGGCGTGATCATGCAGGCCGGAAAGAACTCGGGGACCTTGCCCAGCCTGCCGGCGACCACGCTGGATGGCAGCCTGGTGGAGCGTTACGTCATTTATGAGCAGGATGGCAATACCAGCGCCACGCCGCCCACCCTGGGTGTACGCGCGGTGACGACGCTACCTGTGCCCAGCGACATGCCCGGCAAGCTCGGCTGGTACATGAACCTGGAACAGCCCACGACGGACAGCAAGGGCAATGTGGCCGGCTATAACGCACAGGGCGAACGCATGGTCACGCCCAACCAGTTCCAGGGCAACCTGCTGCTGGGCACCACCCGCATCCCGACGGCGGCATCCAATGCCGATATCTGCAACTCGTCGGGCAGTGGTTGGGTCATGGCCGTCGATCCGTTCACCGGCACCAACCCGAGCGGCAACTTCTTCATGGTCAACGGCAGCGCCGGCTCGGTGACGTTGCCCAACGGAACGGTCGTGGCTGCGGCAGGCGTGGGCTTCAGCTCACTGCCGAACAACCCCATCTTCGTGGGTGGCGACATGCTGATGAGCTTCGACAACGGCTCGACGTCCAGCCTCAACACTTCGGGCGCTTCGGGCATGCCGCAGCGCGTCTCCTGGCAGGAACTGGTGAACCCATGAGCAACGTCTTCATGAACAGACACGACCGGATCGACGGCCGTTCGCAGAGGGGCTTCACCTTGGTGGAGCTGATGATCGTGGTGGCGATCATCGCGATCCTCGCGGCGATTGCTTACCCCTCCTACATCAAGTCGGTCACCAAGACCAACCGGGCGGCGGCCGAAGGCTGTTTGTCCCAGTACGCGAATTACATGGAGCGCTACTACACCACCAACATGAGTTACTCGCAGGCCCCGGCCAGTTCGGGAACCGCGGCTGGCGTGCCCAACCCGATCATCGGTGCGACGCCCTCATTGGTGTTGGATTGTGCAACGTCATCGCAGACCGGAAGCAACTACGCATACACCGTACCGGCATCTTCATCGAGCGCTTACACCATCCAGGCCACGCCCATCGGAACGCAGCTCAAGCGGGATACGCAGTGCGGCGCGCTGACGGTGACTCAAACGGGCACGCGCAACATCACGGGCACGACGGGTACCGTGACGCAGTGTTGGGGCGGCTGAGCACCTGGCGACCGTTCAAGCTCGGCTCTCCATCCATGGCCTCAGCGGGTTGTGATAGACGCCTGTGAGGAGTAGCACAGCGCCACTGCCCAAGTCGGTGGCGCTGTGGCGTTGCATCGCGGTGTCCAACCAGAAAGGCAAGCGTCGCTTGCTCAGGCAGCGCCCCAGCTAATGCGCGGATAAGAACTCGGCGATGCCGACGCCGTGAGTGACCGGGCCGTCGCGGAGCAACTGCCGGGATGCCTTTGACTGGTGATACAGGCCATGGCATGCCCGTCGAAGATGGGTGGATCAGCGCGCTGAACTCGATGCCAGTGGGTGGTGCGGCCCCCGTCGTGGTCCGCCAAGTATTTAGGCGGCAAAATTGAGAAGAAGCCGCAATTGAATCGGGGCTGACAGCCTGGCCACGGGAGCGAACGAGGCAGTTTTGGTAGCCTTTTCGTTCTGGATCGGCGTTTGAGGAGCCCGGCGATGCGAATTCTGGTGATTGGGGCCGGCGCGACCGGCGGCTATTTCGGCGGACGGCTTCTGGAAAGCGGGCAGGACGTGACCTTTCTGGTGCGCGCGGCGCGCGCCGCCCAGCTGGCGCGGGACGGGCTGGTGATCAACAGCAGCCTCGGCAACGTCGTGCTGAGTGATCCACCGACGGTGCAGGCGGCTGAACTTCGCGGCGCATTCGATCTGGTGCTGCTCAGCTGCAAGGCGTATCACCTGCCGCAGGTGATGGAGGACATGGCGCCGGCGGTGGGGCCGCAGACCATGATCCTGCCCATCCTCAACGGCATGCGGCACCTGGACCTGCTGGACGCGCGCTTCGGTCCTGAACGCGTGCTCGGCGGGCAGTGCGTGATCGCGGCGACGCTGGATGCCGATGGCGTGGTGCACCACCTCAACCAGTCGCACAGCCTGACCTTCGGCGAGCGCGACGGCAGCCGCTCCGAGCGCGTCGAACGCGTACTGGCCGCCATGTCAGGCGTGCGTTTCGAGCCACGCTTGAGCATCACCATCCTGCAGGACATGTGGGACAAGTGGGTCTTCCTTGCCTCGCTGGCGGGCATCACCTGCCTGATGCGGGCGCCGGTGCGCGACATCATGGCGGCGCCCGGCGGCGAGCAGGCCACCCTGCAGCTGCTGGACGATTGCCGCCGTGTGGCTGAGCAGAACGGCCACGCGCCCAGCGAATCCGTGCTGGCGCGTGCGCGCGGCGTGCTGACCGAGCAAGGCTCTGCGCTCAGCGCCTCGATGATGCGCGACCTGGAGCAGGGCGGCCTGATCGAGGCCGATCACGTGGTCGGCGACTTGCTTGCGCGCGCGGGCCAGTCAGCCGAGTCGCTCATCATGCTGCGTACCGCCTATGCGCACCTGAAGGCTTACGAGGCGCGACGCGCCCGCCGCAGCTGAGGCTGCCGTCAATGGCTCTGCGGTGTGTTCGCCGGATCCTCAGCCGGACAAGAGGGCGGCCCCGACGGCGGCAGGCTGTACGCCATCAGGTTGCGCTGCAAACCCTGTTCTGGCGTGCCCCACAATTGTCCGCGCGCTGCGCAGTCAGAGGCGTAATCAAACAGCGCGCGCAGATGCGCCGGATTGAAGTCGATGAAACTGCCGGTGGGGTAGTCGGCGGGGATCGACGCCATCAGGAAATGGAAGTCCAGTTGGCGCGCCTGTGCGATCGTTTCCGCGATCACGACGCGGGTCTTGAAGGTGAGGCCGGCGCCAAAGCTCATGGTCAGAACGGGGATCGTTTCGAGTGGCGTGGTCCGTGGAAAGTGGTGGATCTGGCTGTTGACGATCATGTACAGGTTGGCGCCACGCAATGCGGATAGCGCTTCCGGGTGCAGCTCCGCGATGATCGGGGTGGTGAACACGGGCACGGTGACGCTGCCGTCCACATGCATCTCGTCGTAATGGCTATCGCCGACCCGCACATGGATGAGCACGGGCGGAAACATGCCTGGCACGCTGGCCGATGCCACCAGCACATCGCGGAAGGTCTCGCGCGCTATCTCGCCGCCGCGGGTGGCAATGGCCCCCATGTCCCATAGCATGGTTTCGCCCTTGTCCAGGTCGGTGGTCGCCACCACCAGGCGGCGCCCCTTGGCGTTCTCCCGGGCCACCGCGTCGATCATCTGCGGTGTCACGAAATGGTCGACCAGCTGGAAAAGCGTGCTCTGCCCGTGCCCCATCGGAAACAGCATGCGCGATATCAGCGTGCGGCTGGGTGAGCCGCCCAGCAGGCGCGCCGTGGCGTCGCCGCCCAGGGCCTGGCGCATGGCGTCGTCCCAGTCAGGGCCCAGGTAGGCAAACGGCGCCTGCAGGGCGCCGACGCTCACGCCGGTGACCAGTTCGTATTGAGGGCGCGCATGGGCGCGGCTGAGGCCGGTGAGTGCGCCCACGCCAAAGGCGCCGCCGGCGCCGCCGCCGGACAGGGCAAGGATGTCGATCGTGCCATCGGAGGCGGCGTCGCGGATGCCCTCGAAGAACTCAGGCGATCGCTTGGCGAATTGCTCCACGTCCGAGGCGAGCAGACGTACGTTCTCCGTGTAGCCCTCGGGTACGGCGTGCGAGATCAGCCGTGGGGGCGCCGGGCGGCGCGTGACCGTGCTGCAGGCGGCGAGCATGGAGAGGATCAGCAGCAGGGGCAGGGTGCGACGCACGACTCCTCCCAAGAGCCCAGGTCCGTTTTGGCCATTGAGCCACGCCCAACGTGGATGGGTGGTGTGCGAAAACGATGCAGGAGGAACATCGGCATGGCAAGGGTGGGGTGGCGAGGGGCTCCGAGTGTTGTTGCAGCGATCGCGGCCATCGCTTCGTCATTCCTGGGACAACGGGGATCCAGTGCCTTTGGCGGTAACGTGAAGAACAAAGTCACTGGATCCCCGCTTTCGCGGGGATGACGGAGAGGGGGATGGGATTCAGCGATGGACACCGTCGTTGCGTATCTGGTCAGAGCGGCCCCCTTCACCGCGTCATTCCTGCGAAAGCAGGAATCCAGTGCCTTTTCGCAGGCGTGCCACAACAGATGCGCTTCGACGGAGCCGCCATAAAAAAGGCGCCGTGCTTGCACACGGCGCCTTGAACACAGTCACGAAGATCGTGCGTGACTTACCAGATCTTCACCTGCTTGTCGCCCGAGCGAACCATGGCGTCGCCCGGCTTGCACTGGAACGCGCTGGCGAACGCGTCCATGTTGGACGGCGCGCCGATCGCGCGCAGCGAGGACGGCGCGTGTTCGTTGGTGTTGATCTGCAGGACGAGCTGCTTGTCGCGGATGTTGCCACGCCACACGCGGGCCCAGTTCAGGAAGAAGCGCTGGTCCTGGGTGTAGCCATCGATTTTCTCGCCGGCTTCCTGCGGGTTCTTCTTCAGCGCCATCTGCAGGGCGTCGTAGGCGGAGTTGAGGCCGCCAAGGTCGCCGATGTTTTCGCCCAGCGTCAGCTTGCCGTTGACGTGGATGTCCGGCTGGCCCGGAACGGGTGCGTACTCGTTGAACTGCTGCACCAGCTTGTCGGTGCGTGCATCGAACTTCTCGCGATCGGCCTTGGTCCACCAGTCGGCATTGTTGCCTTCGCCATCGAACTGACTGCCCTGGTCGTCGAAACCGTGGCTGGCCTCATGGCCGATCACGGCGCCGATGCCGCCGTAGTTGATCGCGTCGTCGCCGTTGGCATAGAAGAACGGCGGCTGCAGGATCGCGGCGGGGAAGTTGATGGTGTTGTCGGTCGGGTTGTAATAGGCGTTGACCGTCTGCGGCGTCATGCCCCATTCCAGGCGATCGGTCGCCTTGCCGATCTTGTTGAGGTCGTACTGGTAGTTGAACTTGGCGGCAGCCATCACGTCGCCGTAGTAGTCGCCCTGCTTGATGTCCAGGCCCGACCAGTCACGCCACTTGTCCGGATAGCCGATCTTGGGCAGGAAGGTGTTCCACTTGGCGATGGCCTTTTGCTTGGTCTCGTCGCTCATCCAGTCGAGGTTTTCGATGCGCGCCTTGAGGGCGTTGCGCACGTTGTCGACCAGCTCCTTCGCGCGTTCCTTGGCTTCCGGCGTGAAAACCTTGGCCACGTACAGCTGGCCCAGCGCTTCGCCCATCGACGAGTTCACGCCGCCCAGCACGCGCTTCCAGCGCGGCTTCTGTTCCGGCTGGCCGGCGAGGGTCTTGCCGTAGAACTCGAACTTGTTGTCCTGGAACGCCTTGCTCAGGAACGGCGAGGCGTCGTCGATCACGTGGAAGCGCAGGTACGACTGCCACTGGTCGACCGGCGCGCTGGCCAGCAGCTTGTCGAACTCGGCCATGAACTTCGGCTGCGACAGCGAGAAGCCCTTGTCGATGGTCACGCCCTGCGCCTTGAAGAATTCATCCCAGTTGAAGTGCGGGGTGAGCTTGTTGGCTTCGGCCACGGTGACGAAGTGGTACTCGTTGGCCGGGTCGCGCATTTCCACCGGGGTCAGCGAGGCCTTGGCCAGTTCGGTTTCGAACGCCAGCACCTGGGCGGCCTGCTTCTTGGCGTCGGCCTCGGACACGCCGGTCAGCTGCAGCGACTTGGCGATGTGGTCGAGGTAGGCGTCGCGAATGTCCTTGTACTTGGGATTGAGGTAGTAGTCCTTGGTCGGCAGGCCCAGGCCCGCTTCCTGGGTGTAGGCGATCTGCATCTTGGCGTTCTTGAAGTCGGCGCTGGAGCCGAACTCGAACACCTGCATGTCGCCCTCGGCGAAGCTGTTGTCGAGGTAGGCGGCCACGTCCTTGCTGCTCTTGAGCGCGGCGATGGCGTCGAGCTTGGGCTTGATCGGGTCGAAGCCGGCCTTTTCGATGGCGGCCTCGTCCATGCCCGCGGCGTACAGATAGCCGATCTTCTGCTCGATCGAGCCAGCCTGGGCGCCGGCGGCGCCCTTGGCGGCGGCGTCGACGATGTCGTGCTGGGTGTTGAGGCTGTCCTCGGCCAGCTTGTCGAAGGCGCCCCAACGGGTGCGGTCGTTCGGGATCGGGTTGGCGGCGACCCACTTGCTGTTCACGAAGCCGTTGAAGTCGTTGCAGGCCTGGATGTTGTTGTCCAGCTCGCTCACGTCAAACACGCTCTTGGGCGCGACCGAGGCGGCGGCCGTGGTGCTCGCGGCGGCCGGAGCCGGGGCGGTGCTGGCGGCGGCCGGGGCCTTCTCGGCCTCCTCGTGCTTGCCGCACGCGGTGAGCGAGAGCGCCAGGCTCACGGCGAGCGCGATGGGCTTCATAAACGGCTTGGTCATGGAGTTCTCTCTGGGTTTCCATAGCCCGTATGGGCGGTTGGGTGATGGCAGACCGCGGGGCTGAACGCCTCGAATCGTCATCGTGATCGTGACCTTTCAGGCTAGGCCGCGGGGTCACGTGTCAAACAGTGTCAAAGGTCAGGGGCCTCGCCGGCAACCAGGGCCAGCCAGGCTTGGGCGGCGGGCGACAGGAGGCGCTGCGGCGCCAGGCCAGCACGATCTTCCAGCGCAGGTCGTTGGCGGCCATCGGCAGGGCGGCCAGTCCGCTGAGGGAACGGCTCTGGCGGGTCTGTTGCGGTGAGCCCGTGCGAGGCGGCCTCCGCAGGAAAATGCGGAGTGGCCTGTTATTCGCCTGTCACCTTGCAGGCCTATCGTCCGGGTTTTCCGCGCTTGAGGGGAAGCGCATCACCCGCGACCTAGGGAGCCTTCCATGCGACAGAACCTTGCCGTTTGTATAGCTGCGTGCATCCTGAGTCTTTCCGCCATTTCCCTCGCCGAGATTCCTGTTCACGCTGAAGCCGCGCCGGATGCTCACGGTCGGCACGACAGGGACAGCCGTACGGCGACGCCGATCAAGCACCTGGTGGTGATCTTCCAGGAGAACGTGTCGTTCGATCATTACTTCGGCACCTATCCGAACGCAGCCAACCTGCCGGGTGAGCCGAGCTTCCAGGCTCGTCCATTCACGCCGAAGGTCAACGGTCTGAGCGTCGCGCTGCAGACCAACAACCCGAACAAGAACAACAGCGGCAACGGTACCGGCGCGATCAATCCGTTCCGCCTCGACCGCACGCAGGCCGCGACCGCTGACCAGGACCACGATTACGGCCCGGAACAGCAGGCATTCGATGGCGGCGCCATGGACCTGTTCCCCAAGTTCACCGGTACGGGCGAAACGCTGCCGGGCGCGCCGGCCAGTGAGGATGGCGCCGGCCAAGTGATGGGCTACTACGACGGCAACACCGTCACTGCGCTGTGGAACTACGCGCAGTGGTACGCCATGAGCGACAACAGCTACAACACCACCTTCGGTCCGTCCACGCCGGGCGCGCTCAACTTGGTCTCCGGCCAGACCAATGGTGTCATCCAAACCCTCAACGGCACCGCCAACGAAGTGGCCGACGGGCAGGGCGGACTGACCCTGTTCAGCGATGCCGACCCGATCGGCGACGTGTGCTCGTCCCCGACCGGCAACCAGGTGCAGATGGGTGGCCGCAACGTGGGCGACCTGCTGAACAATGCCGGCGTCACCTGGGGCTTCTTCGAAGGTGGCTTCGACCTGACGACGGTGAACTCTAACGGCACCACCAACTGCAAGCGCAGCACCTTGTCGACCGTCACGCAGACCACCAAGGCCGACTACATTCCGCACCACCAGCCGTTCCAGTACTACCCCTCGACCGCCAACCCGACGCATGTGCGTCCCACGTCGGTGGCGATGATCGGCCACCAGGGCGATGCGGCGAACCACCAGTACGACATCAACGACTTCTACGCAGCGGTGAGCGCCGGCAACTTCCCGGCAGTGAGCTTCCTCAAGGCGCCGGGTTACCAGGATGGTCATGCCGGTTACTCCGATCCGCTGGACGAGCAGCAGTTCATCGTCCACGTGATCAATTTCCTGCAGCAACAGCCGGATTGGCGCGACACCGCGGTGGTGATCGCCTATGACGACTCCGACGGCTGGTACGACCATCAGGCCGCGCCGCGCGTCAATGCGTCGGCCTCGTCGCAGGATGCGCTGGATGGCGCAGGCAAGTGCAACGCGCCCGCCACGCTGCCCGGCCCCAACAGCAACGGCAAGCCGGTGCAGGGGCGTTGTGGCTACGGCCCACGACTGCCGCTGCTGGTGATCTCGCCGTGGGCGCGCAGCAACCATGTCGATCACACGCAGACCGACCAGTCTTCGGTTACGCGCTTCATCGAGGATAACTGGCTGCGCGGCGAGCGCATCGGCGGCGGTTCTTTCGACGTCGTGGCCGGTTCGCTGGAGCACATGTTCGACTTCTCGCAGCCGAACCCGGGCCATCGCAACCTGGTGCTCGACGAGCAGACCGGGCAGCCGGTGGAAAAGCCGAAGGGTCCGTGGGCCAGCGAGCCGCATTCGCCGCACGGTTGAGCTGCTAGGCTCGTTTAGTGCGCCCCGGGCCGTCAGCCCGGGGCGTTTCCTTTCCGATGCGCACGGAGGTCGTGGATCTTGCATCCCTCCCGTCGTCGATTCCTTCGCGGCCTTGCTTACACCGCAGGAGCATGGCCCACGTTGCGTGCGTTCGGCATGGCCATGCCGATGCCGGCCCATGCGCAAGGTGGCAGCAGCCTGTGCAAGCATCCGGTGGCTGACCAGACCAGCGTGCCGCGACTGCTCGATCCGAACCGTCTGACGCCCTTCGTGGATCCGCTGCCGGCGCCGCCGGTGCTGCGCGCGACGCACGGCGCCAGCCTGCGCGTGGTCATGCGTGAAAGCGAGCAGCGCCTGCATCGGGATCTTCCACCGACGCGTCTGTGGACCTATCAGGGCAGCATGCCTGGACCCACCATCGAGGCGCGCAGCGGCGAGACATTGCGTATCGAATGGAGCAACGGGCTGCCGGCGCGGCATTTCCTGCCGATCGACCACCACATCTGCGGCGCCGAACCCGGAACCCCAGAGGTGCGCGCAGTGGTGCACGTGCACGGCGCGCGGGTGCCTTCCGCCGACGATGGCTATCCCACCGATTGGTTTGTTCCCGGACAGTCGCGTCGACAGACGTTTCCCAATCGTCAGGACGCGGCGACGCTGTGGTACCACGATCACACCATGGGCATCGAGCGCCTGAACCTGTATGCCGGCCTGTACGGCCTGTACCTGGTGCGCGACGAGCACGAGCTGTCGCTGGCCCTGCCCGATGGCGAACACGAATTGCCGCTGGTGTTGAGCGATCGCCTGCTCACCGAGGATGGTCAGCTGTATTACCCGGTGTCCGGCGTGAGCGACGCGCCATGGGTGCCGGAAGTGTTTGGCGACGCGATGCTGGTGAACGGCGCCCTGTTGCCGAGGCTCGACGTGCGTGCCCGCCGTTACCGATTTCGCGTGCTCAATGCCGCCAACGGCCGCTTCTTTCGCTTGAGCCTGCGCGGCCAGCGGCCATTCCAGCAGATCGGCAGCGACCAGGGCCTGCTGGCGGCGCCGGTGACGCAGACCAGCCTGTTCCTGGCCCCGGGCGAGCGTGCCGACCTGGTGATGGACTTTGGCGGAATGGGCGGCACGGATATCGAGCTGATGAACGACGCGCTACCGCTCATGCGCTTCTCGGTGGCGCCGGGCCGGGAAGAGGACCCCAGTCGTGTGCCCGTCGTGCTGCGCGAACTTCCACGCATGGTCGAATCGACAGCCAGCGTCACGCGCACGCTCACCATCGACGAGTACGCCAACTGTGTCAGCGAGCCCATGCTGATGCTGCTGGATGGCAAGCACTGGCACGATCCGGTCAGCGAGAAGCCAAAGTTGGGCAGCACCGAGGTCTGGAGCCTGGTGAACCTCACCGAGGACACTCATCCGATCCACCTGCATCTGGTGCGATTCCAAATCCTGGACCGGCGCCCGTTCGACGTGGACCAATATCTGTCGTCCAAGACCCTGCGCTACACCGGCCCAGCGCAACCGCCACCGCCGCACGAGGCAGGTTGGAAAGACACCGCCCAAGTGTATCCGGGCATGGTGACGCGCTACATCATCCGCTTCGAGGGCTACACCGGCCGCTATGTGTGGCACTGCCACCTGCTGGAGCATGCGTCCAACGAGATGATGCGGCCGTTCGAGGTGATTGCCTGAGCGCGGCTCCAGCAGGTTAATCGTCGTATTGCGGCGCCTTTATTCAGCGTCCTGTTGGGTCCCGCGCAGGGCGGCGGGTGATGCCGGCAAGGTATCAGGGGCGACCGCGCCGCCGGAAATGATGAAAGCCATGGCCTGGTCCATGGTCCAGTCGGTGGGCGTGAGCTCGTCCAGCGGAACCACCTCGAGGTAGCCGCCGGTGGGATTGGGCGTGGTGGGAATGTAGACGGCGGCCATCTCGCGCCCGGTGCCTTCCTCGGTCATCACACGGGTGACGAAGCCCACGACCTTCATGCCCTTGCGCGGGAAGTCGATCAGCACCACGCGCTGCACGCCGGAAGGCTTCTGCTGCAGCACCGCCATGAGCTTCTTGGTGCCGCCATAGATGGTCTGCACCAGAGGTATGCGCGCCAGCAGCGCGTCGAAGCCGTCGATCAGGCGCTTGCCGATCATGCGGTTGGCCAGCCAGCCGACCACGTACAGCACCGCCAGTGTGAGCAGCAGGGCCAGCACGAACAGGATCACCGCGCTCTTGCGCGCTTCTTCGGCATGCGGCGATGCCTTGGACAGCGAGTCCAACAGCGCCGACACCAGCGGCGCGCCGATACCTGCGAGCATGCCAAGCACAAACTTGAACACCACCAGGGTCACCCACAGCGGGATGATCGTGAGCAGGCCGGTGAGGAGATAGCGTTTGATGCGGAGGCGCTTCATGGGGCAATGCCGGGGAACGGAGACGCGGCATTGTAGGGGAGACGGCGGGCCGGCCGACGTCTCCCGCGAGGAGGCGCTACTGCATCGACAGGCGCACTCCGCGCCCGTGTAAGTTCAGACCCTGGCCGGTTCGCTTCGGCGCGGGGCTTCGGTGCGGGCCTTCGGCTTGAGCCGCACATACAGCTGCTTGCGCACGTGCGCCACCACTTCACCGCTGGCGGTGGTGACATCCACATCGAACCAGCGCAGCACCTTGTCGCCGCCGGCCGCGGCGGCACGCAGTTCGGTGACGACGGCGGGCTCGAGCTTGAAATGGGCGAAGACGTCCTCGCGCCCCGGCGCGACGAAATCGATGGCGCCGGCCTTGTCCCATACAAAGTAGTCATTGCCGAGCTGGTGCATGGCCAGCAGCATCCAGAACGGGTCGGTCATGGCGAACAGGTTGCCGCCGAATTGGGTCTTCACGTAGTTGCGGTTCCACAGCCGCAGGCGCAGCGCGACGCGCAGTTCGGACCAGTCCTCGGACACGTATTGCACGTGAATGCTGTTGAACAGGAAGGGTGGCCACAGATTCATCAGGCGGCGGAAGGTTGAAGCTCGCATATCGGGTGGATTTGGGGAGGGGGCGCTAAGATACCTCAAACATACGGATGCGTATGTTACGCCATGGACCACCCGATGAGAGGGGGGCGATAACTGTCCTCCGCGATATCGTTCCACCCGGCACGACGCCTGCATCCGAGCCACAGGGGCGCGTTGGGGATCGGGCCGGGGCGAAGCGATGGGATCGGTGGCGTGAGCAAAACGGGAGTCGCTCCACACCAGATCACCTGCCGTCGAGACGTCGCTGCGGCGATGACGCGGCGGGCGCTGCCCAGGTCCAAACCGCGCGGGTACATCCATGCGGATCGCTCGTGGCGCCTGAGATCGCGCGACCAAAGTCGTGTGGTCGAGCCGTGAGAAGGCTCGCCTCGGTTGGGTCGGGTATAGGTGAGTGCGTTACAATTTGCGATTGAAGGTGCGAGTTGTCCGTCGTGTCTTCGTCATGGGTGAAATTTTCGCCTTCATCGCCGATGCACGGGGATCGCCCTGCTGGTCGGGGGTCCTGCGGGCGGCATTTCCATCCGCCCGGGCGTGCGCGGCATCGGTCCACGAGGCGAGCGGCACACACCGATCGAGCAACGGCAAGCGCAGCCGGCGGGCGCGCGCCGCGTGTCGACCTGCGGTCCGCCGAACGTCACAGCTAGGGTTCTCCACATCATGAATAACGCCTACCGCCAATCCCTTCCCGGCACGTCGCTGGACTATTTCGACGCGCGCGCCGCCGTGGATGCGATCCAGCCGGGCGCCTATGACGCGCTGCCGTACACCTCGCGCGTGCTCGCCGAGAACCTGGTGCGCCGCTGTGATCCGGCGATCCTCACCGAGTCGCTGAAGCAGATCATCGAGCGCAAGCGCGAGCGCGATTTCCCGTGGTTCCCCGCGCGCGTGGTATGCCATGACATCCTCGGCCAGACGGCGCTGGTGGACCTCGCCGGCCTGCGCGACGCGATCGCGGAGCGTGGCGGTGACCCGGCCAAGGTGAATCCGGTGGTGCCGGTGCAGCTGATCGTCGACCACTCGCTGGCGGTGGAGTGCGGCGGTTTTGATCCGAATGCGTTCGCGAAGAACCGCGCCATCGAGGATCGCCGCAACGAAGACCGTTTCCACTTCATCAACTGGACCAAGAAGGCGTTCGAGAACGTCGACGTGATCCCGCCGGGCAACGGCATCATGCACCAGATCAACCTGGAGAAGATGTCGCCGGTGATCCAGGTGCAGGACGGCGTCGCCTACCCGGATACCTGCGTGGGCACCGACAGCCACACGCCGCACGTGGATGCGCTCGGCGTCATCGCCATCGGCGTGGGCGGCCTTGAAGCAGAGAATGTGATGCTCGGCCGCGCGTCGTGGATGCGCCTGCCCGACATCATTGGCGTGGAGCTCACCGGCAAGCGCCAGCCTGGCATCACCGCCACCGACATCGTGCTCGCGCTCACCGAGTTTCTGCGCAAGGAGAAGGTGGTCGGCGCGTACCTGGAGTTCCGCGGCGAAGGCGCGGCCAGCCTGACGCTGGGCGACCGCGCGACCATCTCCAACATGGCGCCCGAATACGGCGCCACCGCCGCGATGTTCTTCATCGATGGCCAGACCACCGACTACCTGCGCCTGACCGGCCGCAGCGACGAGCAAGTCAAGCTGGTGGAGACCTACGCCAAGGCCGCCGGGCTGTGGGCCGACACCCTTGATGCTGCACAGTACGAGCGCACGCTGACGTTCGATCTTTCGTCCGTGGTGCGCAACATGGCTGGCCCGTCCAACCCGCACAAGCGTCTGCCGACGTCCGATCTCGCCGCGCGCGGCATTGCCGGCGAATGGACGGAGCAGCCGGGCCAGATGCCCGATGGCGCGGTGATCATCGCCGCCATCACCAGCTGCACCAACACCAGCAATCCGCGCAACGTGATTGCGGCGGCCCTGCTGGCGCGCAACGCCAATGCACGCGGCCTCACGCGCAAGCCGTGGGTGAAGAGCTCGCTCGCGCCCGGCTCCAAGGCGGTGCAGTTGTACCTGGAAGAAGCGAATCTGCTGCCGGATCTGGAGAAGCTCGGCTTCGGCATCGTCGCGTTCGCCTGCACCACCTGCAACGGCATGTCCGGCGCGCTCGATCCGGCGATCCAGCAGGAGATCATCGAACGCGACCTGTATGCCACCGCTGTGCTGTCGGGCAACCGCAACTTCGACGGTCGCATCCATCCGTACGCCAAGCAGGCCTTCCTGGCTTCGCCGCCGCTGGTAGTTGCCTATGCCATCGCCGGCACGATTCGCTTCGATATCGAGAAGGACGTGCTGGGCGTCGACGCCAGCGGCCAGCCGGTGACGCTCAAGGACATCTGGCCCAGCGACGAGGAGATCGATGCGATCGTCTCTTCCAGTGTGAAGCCCGAGCAGTTCCGCAAGGTTTACGAGCCGATGTTCGCGCGCACCGGTCACACCGGCACGAGCGCCGCGCCGCTGTACGACTGGCGCCCACAGAGCACCTATATCCGCCGTCCGCCGTACTGGGAAGGCGCACTTGCGGGCGAGCGCACCCTCAAGGGCATGCGCCCGCTGGCCGTGCTCGGCGACAACATCACCACCGACCACCTGTCGCCGTCGAACGCGATCCTGCTCGACAGCGCGGCGGGCGAATACCTCGCCAAGATGGGCCTGCCGGAAGAAGACTTCAATTCGTACGCGACCCACCGCGGCGACCACCTCACCGCGCAGCGCGCCACCTTCGCCAATCCCACGCTCATCAACGAAATGGCGGTGGTCGACGGCGCCGTGAAGAAGGGCTCGCTGGCGCGCGTGGAGCCGGAGGGCAAGGTCATGCGCATGTGGGAAGCCATCGAGACCTACATGGATCGCAAGCAGCCGTTGATCGTCATCGCAGGCGCCGACTACGGCCAGGGCTCGTCGCGTGACTGGGCCGCGAAGGGCGTGCGCCTGGCGGGCGTGGAGGCGATTGCGGCAGAAGGCTTCGAACGCATCCATCGCACCAACCTGATCGGCATGGGCGTGCTGCCGCTGGAGTTCAAGTCCGGCACGAACCGCAAGACGCTGGGCATCGACGGCACCGAGACGTTCGACGTGGTCGGCGCGCGTACGCCGCGTGCGGATCTCACGCTGGTCATCCATCGCAAGAACGGTGATCGCGTCGAAGTGCCGGTGACCTGTCGCCTGGATACCGCCGAGGAAGTATCGATCTACGAGGCGGGCGGCGTGCTGCAGCGCTTTGCGCAGGACTTCATCGAGGCTTCGCAGGCGGCGTGATCGCCTGCTTTGAGCCCCTCTCCCCTCGCGGCGACGCGAAGCTAGTCCCCGTGGGAGAGAGGGGTTGGGGAGAGGGGGCATGGATCAGCGCCATTTCGCCAAAGCTTTACGCAAAGACATGACGGAAGCAGAGCGCCTGCTATGGCTCCGCCTCCGCGCACATCGCCTATACGACCAGAAGTTTCGCCGGCAGCAGCCCATTGGTCCGTATATCGTCGATTTCGTCCACTTCGGTGCGCGTTTGATCATCGAGGCCGATGGTGGTCAGCACAACGCTAGCGGTAACGATGCGGTGCGCGATGCCTGGTTGCGAAGTCAGGGAATCACGGTGCTTCGTTTCTGGAACAATGAAATCTTGCAGAACACTGATGCGGTGCTTGAGGCAGTCCTGAGAGAACTCGCCAAAGGCGCCCCCTCTCCCCCGACCCCTCTTCCACACGGGGAGAGGGGAGATAGCGAAACTTCATCGATACGGGATTCCCATGAGCGCTAAACCCCAGATCCGCATCCCCGCCACCTACCTCCGCGGCGGCACCAGCAAGGGCGTGTTCTTCCGCCTGCAGGATCTACCCGAGTCCGCGCAGGCGCCCGGCGCCGCGCGCGATGCGCTGCTGCAGCGTGTGATCGGCAGTCCCGATCCGTATGGCAAGCAGATCGACGGCATGGGTGGCGCGACTTCGAGCACCAGCAAGACGGTGATCGTGTCCAAGAGCAGCCGTCCGGACCATGACGTGGACTACCTGTTCGGACAGGTGGCGATCGACAAGGCCTTCGTCGACTGGAGCGGCAACTGCGGCAACCTCTCGGCGGCGGTCGGCCCGTTCGCCATTGCCGGCGGCCTGGTCGATCCGGCGCGCGTGCCGCACGACGGCATGGCCACCGTGCGCATCTGGCAGGCCAACATCGGCAAGACCATCATTGCGCATGTGCCGATGACCAACGGCGAAGTGCAGGAGACCGGCGATTTCGAGCTGGATGGCGTGACCTTCCCGGCAGCCGAAGTGCAGCTGGAGTTCCTGGATCCGGCGGCGGAAGAGGAGGGCGCCGGCGGCGCGATGTTCCCGACCGGGCATCTCGTCGATGACCTGGAGGTACCGGGCGTCGGCACGCTCAAGGCGACCATGATCAATGCCGGCATCCCGACCATCTTCGTCGAGGCCTCGGCGATCGGCTACACCGGCACGGAGCTGCAGGAGGCGATCAATGGCGACGCCAAGGCGCTGGCGATGTTCGAGACGATTCGTGCGCACGGCGCCTTGCGCATGGGCCTGATCAAGTCGCTCGACGAGATCGCCACGCGCCAGCACACGCCCAAGGTCGCTTTTGTCGCCAAGCCGGCCGACTATGTTGCGTCCAGCGGCAAGCCGGTCGCGGCGGGCGATGTCGACCTGCTCGTGCGCGCAATGTCGATGGGCAAGCTGCACCACGCCATGATGGGCACTGCGGCAGTGGCCATCGGCACTGCGGCTGCGATCCCGGGCACGCTGGTGAATCTCGCGGCCGGTGGCGGCGAACGCCAGGCCGTGCGCTTCGGCCACCCGTCGGGCACGCTTCGCGTCGGCGCCGAGGCGCAACTGGTCGACGGCGCCTGGTCCGTCACCAAGGCCATCATGAGCCGCAGCGCCCGCGTCCTGATGGAAGGCTGGGTGCGCGTTCCGGGCGGCTCGTTCTGAAATAAGTCGGCCCACGGGCGAACGGGCGCGTGGGGCCGCTCACCCGTGGGCGGCAGGCTCATGGGTCTGGGTGGGACCTCATGCCGTCACCGTTTAGCGAAGCCCTGGGAGGGCCGACAGCGCCATCCAGCGACTGTGGCGCAGGTACGAAGTCTGGCGGCGACAGCGGCCAGAAGGTCATCAAACGACGGGAAGCCGAGGTGCTCGCGCAATGAGCGACCGGGGCGGGTTAGCAGAAACAGGCGGAGTCTAGCCTTGCATATGGATGGCTGGCCTTCCGGACATCTGTACCCGGGCGCGCGTGTTCATGGGCGCAAGAATCTATGCCTATACTTTGCGCGCGACGGCAACGCGAGGGTCGTGCCGCGCTACAGGGGAGAGGGCATGAAGAACCTTTTGAGGCGCGCAACCGGCTGCGCGCTATGTCTGTTTGCGAGCGTGGCCTGGTCCGGCACGGTGTCGATCGCCGATCTGGCGCGCCACGTGCAGTACGACGAGGTCAAGATTTCCGACGACGGCCAGCACCTTGCGGCCAGGACGGTCATCAATGGCAAGCCACTGTTGGCGCTGATCGACCTCAAGACGCAGAAGGGCGCCATGGTGACGCCGCGCGAAGGCAACCAGGTCGCCGATTTCTGGTGGGTCAACGACCATCGCCTGGTCTACATCGAGGGCACGAAGGTGTCCGGTTTCGACCGGCCATTCCTGACCGGCGAAATATTCGGCGTCAACGCCGATGGCACCGGCGCCGATCTGCTGTTCGGTTATCGGGCGGGCAGTGGCGAGCGTTCGGCGACGCACATACAGCATCGTGAGTCCGAGCGCGGCACCGGCGAATTGATCGACACCATCAAGGGCGACGAAAATCACGTGCTGATCGGCGTGAATCCGTGGGAAGGCGGCGCTGAGGGTTCCTTCACCCAAGTCTTCACGATGGACGTGCGCAACGGCAACAAGTACCAGCAGACGACCGCGCCGGTCCGCAACGCCCGCTTTCTTGCCGACCACCACGGCACGGTTCGATTTGCGATGGGCGTGGACAGCCACGACTACCCGCAGGTGTTCTACCGGGAGGGTGATGGCAAGCCGTGGCGCTTGCTGTTCCAGGGAACGCTGGACAAGGGCGTGCCCTATCCGCGCGCGTTCAATCGCGATGAAAGCGTGGTCTACATGAACTGCGCCGCCGCGGGTAAGGTTGGCGCCCTCTGCCCCTGGCAGGTCTCCAGCCAGACCCTGCAGGCTCCGGTCTGGAGCAGCGACGAGGTCACTGCTGGCGGGCTGATCTACAGCCTGGATCGCGAGGACGTGGTGGGCGTGTATTCCATGCCGGGCCGACCGACGGCAGAGGCGATCACGCCAGGTGCTGACGCCATGAGGGCGATCATCCTGCTCTCCAAGGCGTTGCCGGGCGAAAGCGTGCGCATCGTGTCGAGCACCGCAGACGGCAAGAAGGCCGTGGCTCTGGCCTCCTCCGACATGGACCCGGGTACCTACTATCTGCTGGACGTGGAGACGGGCAAGGCTGCTGCGCTGCTCCAGCGCGCTGACTGGATCCGGCCTGCCAACATGGCCGCCATGGAGCCCGTCAAGTTCAAGGCACGCGACGGGGCAGAGATTCACGGCTATCTCAGCATGCCGCCGGGTCGCGAGCAGGCCAAGCATCTACCGATGGTGGTGTACGTGCATGGCGGTCCGTTCGGCGTGCGCGACCACTGGGAATACGACTCTTATGTCCAGCTGCTGGCCACGCGTGGCTATGCGGTGCTGCAGGTGAACTTCCGGGGCTCCGGTGGTTACGGCGAAGAATTCGAGGCTTCGGGTTATCGCCAGTGGGGCGGAGCGATGCAGGATGACGTGACGGACGCCACGCGCTGGGCGATCGAGCAGGGGTACACGTCGGCGGGCCACGTGTGCATCTTCGGTGGCAGCTACGGTGGCTACGCGGCGCTGGAGGGCGCGGTCAAGGAGCCGGACCTGTATCGCTGTGCAATCGGCTACGTTGGCGTGTACGACCTGCCCATGCTCTATACCGATGGCGACGTTCCAGGTCGTTTGGCCGGCAAGGCGTTCCTGCAGACCACGCTGGGTACCGACTCGAACGTGCTGGCGGAACACTCGCCGGTCAATCAACTCGACAAGCTCAAGGCAAACGTCATGCTGGTCGTGGGCGGCCAGGACACGCGTGTGCCCCCGGCGCAGGGCATGAGCCTGCACATGGCGCTCAATCGACGCGGTGTGCCGCACGAGTGGCTGTACAAGTCCAACGAGGGTCACGGCTTCTACGACGAGAAGAATACGGCGGAGTTGTATGAACGTGTCGTCGGGTTCCTCGATCGCAATATCGGAACCAGCAGCTCAATGGCGGCGGGATCGCCGTAAATTGCGTCGGTCCGGCATCACGCTTGCGGTGATGCCGGACCGACGGTTCAGAACAGTAGTCTCGCCATTCGGCGGCGACAGCGGCCTGCCGGGCCGGCATGGTCCATGCCTAATATGGGTGTCCACCAGATGCTTTCTGCAGCCCTTCCGCTCGCGGCCGGTCGTGCGGTTTCGTGTGACAGGGGTTCCCGCGGTTCCATCAAGTACTTTCATCAGCGCAGGAATTCGCACCTATACTCGCCCTGCAGTGCGGCCACGAGGGGCGGCTGCACGCTACAGGGGGCTTTGATGGAAAGAACATTTCGACGCGCGGTCACGTGCGTGCTTTGCCTTTTTGCGTCGATGGCCGGAGCGGCCGAGGTCTCGCTGACCGATCTGGCGCGTCACACGCAGTACGACAAGGTGAAGATCTCTGGTGACGGGCATTTCCTTGCCGCTACCACGGTGGTCGACGGCAAGCCGCTGCTGGCCATGATCAACACCGAGGCACTGATCGATCCCACGAAGCCCAAGGGAACCATGGTCAAGCCGCGCGAAGGCAACCAGGTGGTTGATTTCTGGTGGGTCAACGACCATCGCGTGCTGTATACCGAAGGCGCCAAGGTCAGCGGTTTCGATCGTCCGTTTTCCACCGGCGAAATCTTCGCGGTGAATGCAGATGGCAGCGATCCCGAGCTGCTGTTTGGTTATCGTGCCGGCGCCAGCTATGGTGCGACCCGCACACAACATCGTGAGCCCGAGCGCGCCAGTGCCTGGTTGATCGATCCCCTCAAGGGCGATGAGAACCATGTGCTGATCGGCGTCAATCCATGGAGCGGTGGCGCCGACGGTGCCTACACCGAGGTTTACGTGATGGACGTGCGCGATGGCACCAAGCATCGCGTGGCTACGGCCCCGTTGCTCAATGCCAGCTTCGTGGCCGATCACCATGGCGTGGTGCGCTTTGCCTTTGGCCTGGACAACCACTTCTTCCAGCAGGTGTATTACCGAGCGGGCGATGGCCAGCCCTGGGAGCTGATATTCCAGGGCACAGAGGAGCACAGCGTTTCCACGCCGTTGGCGTTCGGTCGCGACGACAGCCGTGTCTACATGAGTTGCGCCGCGCCGGGGAAAGTGGCGGGACTGTGCACCTGGGACGTGGCGACCAAGGCCATGCAAGCGCCGGTGTGGTCGGGCGATGTCGAACCCGAGGCCCTGGTGCACAGCCTGGATGGCCAGGACGTGGTGGGCGTCTATTCGATGCCGGGGACCCCGACCGTCCAGGCCATCGTGCCAGATGCGGATGCCATCAAGGCCATTGGCCTTATGTCGCGCGCGCTGCCGGGCGAAAGCGTGCGTGTCGTCTCCAGTACGGATGACGGCAAAAAGGCCGTCATGCTGGCTTCCTCGGACATGGATCCCGGCAGCTTCTATCTGCTGGACATGAGTACCGGCAAGGCCACGCCTCTACTGAAGCGTGCCGGCTGGATCAATCCCGACCAGATGGCGGCCATGCAGCCGGTCCAGTTCAAGGCGCGCGATGGATTGCTCTTGCACGGGTACCTCAGCACGCCTCCAGGCAAGGAGCAGGGCAAGCACATGCCGATGGTGGTGTACGTCCACGGCGGGCCGTTCTTTGTCCGCGACAACTGGAAGTACGATCCCTATGTGCAGATGATGGCCACTCACGGCTACGCCGTGCTGCAAGTGAACTTCCGCGGTTCGGCAGGCTACGGCGACGCCTTTGCGCACGCCGGCTACCGCCAGTGGGGCGGGGCGATGCAGGACGACGTGACCGACGCCACGCGCTGGGCGATCGCGCAGGGCATCGCCGATCCGCGGCGCATCTGCATCTTCGGCGGCAGTTACGGTGGCTATGCGGCGCTCGAGGGAGCGGTCAAGGAGCCTGACCTGTACCGTTGCGCGATCGGCTACGTGGGCGTCTACGACCTGGCCAGGATGTATACCGATGGCGACATCTCCGATCGCGTGTCGGGCAAGGCCTATCTACGCCAGAGCCTGGGCGCCGACCCGGCGGAGCTGGCGGCACACTCGCCGATCAACCAGCTCGACCAGCTCAAGGCCGGCGTGATGCTGATCGTCGGCGGCCAGGACAAGCGCGTGCCGCCGATTCACGGCGAGAGCCTGCATGCCGCACTCAACCAG
This sequence comes from Dyella solisilvae, assembly GCF_003351225.1. Taxonomy (GTDB): domain Bacteria; phylum Pseudomonadota; class Gammaproteobacteria; order Xanthomonadales; family Rhodanobacteraceae; genus Dyella; species Dyella solisilvae. The sequence continues at coordinate 962,785 of NZ_QQSY01000001.1, read as the reverse complement.
CGCGGCATCGCGCATGAGTGGCTCTACAAGCCTGACGAAGCCCATGGCTTCTACGACGAGAAGAACACCGCCGAGCTGTTCCAGCAGGTGACCGGCTTCCTGGATCGCTACATCGGCAGTGGCGAGCAGGCGGGCGGGGCGCCTTGAGCGAAGCCTAGCAAGCGCGAGGAAAGGCGGGAGGCTGCGACCTCCCGCCTTGTCTCTCAAAACAGCAACGACGCCATCCGGCGACGGTAGCGACCCACCAGCTCGGCATCGTCGAGGGTGGCGAAGGCGGCCAGCAGGCGCTTCTTGGCCTGGCCGTCGTTCCAGTCGCGGGCTTTCTCGAGGATGGCGAGGAACTGATCCAGTCCCGCCTGCGCATCGTCTTCCAGCAACAGGCGCACGCCCAGCAGGTCGCGGGCTGCCCAATCAGAGGCGTCGGCCTGCACGCGCTGCTGCAGCTCCGGCAGCGTGGGGGCGCCCTTGAGCGCGCGCGCCAGGTCAAGCTGGCTGCGCAGGCGCACGGCCCTGGCATCGGTAGCCAGGTTGGCGGGCAGGGAAGTCAGCTCCGCCTCGGCGGCGTCGGCGTGGCCCGCGCGCATCAGGGCCAAGGCCAGGTCGAGCTTGAGTTCCGTCTTTTCCGGCTCGGCGGCCATCGCCTGCTGGATGCGGTTGATGGCCTCCTCCGGAGACTCCGGCGAGGCCTCGGCCACCTCGGCCGCGGCGCCGTCCAGCGGCTGCACGTGGCGGGTGAGGAATTCGCGAAGCTGACCTTCCGGCAAGGCGCCGGCGAAGCCGTCGACGATTTGGCCGTCCTTTACCAGCATTACGGTGGGGATGCTGCGAATACCGAACATGCCGGCCAGCTGCTGGGACTTGTCCACGTCGACCTTGGCCAGCCGGAACGCGCCGTTGAACTCGCCGGCAAGCTTTTCCAGCATCGGGCCCAGCGTCTTGCAGGGGCCGCACCAGGTCGCCCAGAAGTCGACCAGGATCGGCGTGGTCAGCGAGGCCTGCAGCACCTCGGCTTCGAAATTGTCCTCGCGCACGTCGAAGACATGCGTATCGGCGGTGGTGGCGCTCACAGGGAACTCCGATTGGCGAATCGCCCTCAGATCAGGGCATTGCGCAGCATATCAAGGGCAAGGGCGCCGATGCCTTTCCGTGGTCCAGCCAGGGGGGTGTCCAAGGTCCTATCAGCGCTTGTCAGCGATATTTGCGAAAATCACCCCATGACCATGCCAGTGCAAGGCGTCCAACACGGCATCGCTCCGCCCACCCTGTGGATCTGCGAGCATTGCGACACGGTATTTCGCCGACGCGTGCTGGCGTGTGGCGAGGTGGCGCGCTGCGCGCGCTGCGACGCCATCTTGGCGCGCCACCACCGCGTGGGCGTGCGGGGCATGCTGGCGCTGGTGCTGACGGCGATGATCGCCTTCATTCAGGGCAACATCTGGCCCATCGTCACGCTCGGCCTCAACGGCCATCTGATCAGCACCACGCTTTGGGGCTGCATCGTGATGATGTGGAATGAGCATGCGCAAGTGGTGTCGGTGATCGCGGCCATGACGCTGTTCTTCATTCCGATCTTCAAGATGGGGCTGTTGGGCTGGGTGCTGCTGTACGCCCGCAAGGGCGAGCGGGCGCCCGGCTTTCGCCTGGCCATGGTGACCTTGCATCGGATCGGGCCATGGACGATGAGCGAGGTGTTCGTGTTGGGCACCCTGGTGGCCATCGTCAAGGCGCACATGTACTTCGACGTGGTCCCTAATGCCGGCATCTTCGCCTACGGTGTGCTGATGCTCATCATCACCGCTTTCGCAAGCATCGACGTGCGCGAGCTGTGGGACCTGACCGAGGAGCGGCGCGCGTGAGCGGCTTGCCACGAGCCGGCGACCTCGGCCTGATCGGCTGCCACGTGTGCGGCATGGTCTGTCGCGACGTGCCCGGCCACGACGTGGGCTGCCCACGCTGCGGTTCGGCCCTGCACAATCGCAAGGCGGCCAGCTACACGCGTTGCTGGGCCCTGTTGATCGCGGCGTTTTTCTTCTATATCCCGGCCAATGTGCTGCCGATCATGCGCACCGTCAGCGTCGGCGATGTGGACGACAACACCATCCTGAGCGGCGTGATCGAGTTGTGGGTCAAGGGTTCACCCGACCTGGCGGTCATCGTGTTCACCGCCAGCATCGTGGTGCCGGTGCTCAAGTTCTTCGCGCTGGGCCTGCTGCTGATCAGTTCGCAGCGGGGCAGCGGATGGGCCAGGCGGCAGCGCGCCAAGCTGTATCGGCTGGTCGAGTTCATCGGTTACTGGTCCATGCTCGACGTGTTCGTGGTGGCGCTGCTGACGGCGCTGGTGCAGTTCGGCTTCTTCAGCCAGGTGGAGCCGCTGCCTGGCGTGGTGTTCTTTGGGCTGACGGTGGTCATTACCATGTTGGCCTCGATGACGTTTGACCCCCGACTGATCTGGGATGGCAGGGATTTCGATGACTGACAACAACAAGCCCCTCCCCGAGGATCTGCCCGAGCCGGTCGTGAGGCGTCCGCGCATCAACGCCTCGCTGGTGTGGCTGGTGCCGATCATCGCCGCCCTGGTCGGCCTGTCGCTGGTCATCCATGCCTGGGTCGAGGCAGGCCCCACCATCAACATCAGCTTCCAGACCGCCGAAGGGCTGGATCCCGGCAAGACGCCGGTGAAGTACAAGAGCGTGGTGATCGGCCGCGTCACCACCCTGCGCCTCAGCGAGGACCGCAGCCACGTGATCGCCAAGGTGGCGCTGGAAAAGAGCGCCCAGGGCTTCGCCACGGCCGGTACGCGCTTCTGGGTGGTGCGTCCGCGCATCGGCTTGGGGGGCGTGTCGGGCATCGACACGCTGCTCTCCGGCGCCTTCATCGGCGCGGACGTGGGCGAGTCGCACGAGACCAAGACCGAGTTCGTGGGGCTGGAGCTGCCGCCGACGGTCACCCATGGCGCCCCGGGCAGGACCTTCAGCCTGCATGCGGACGACCTGGGTTCGCTCGACATCGGCTCGCCGGTCTATTTCCGCCGCATCCAGGTCGGGCGCGTGTCCACCTACCACCTGGACAAGGACGGGCGCGGCGTCACCTTCCAAATCTTCATCGATGCGCCGAACGACCAGTTCGTCACCACGTCGTCGCGGTTCTGGAATGCCAGCGGCGTGGACGTGTCCCTGGGGGCTGACGGGTTGAAGGTGAACACCGAGTCGCTGGCCACGGTGCTGGCCGGCGGCGTGGCCTTCCAGGATCCTGCCGGTCCGCACGACGCGACGCCGGCCCAGGAAAACGACTCCTTCACGTTGTTCAACGACCGGGCCACGGCGATGGCGCCGCCTGATGGGGAGCCGCGCTACATCCGCATGCGCTTCGACCAGTCCCTGCGCGGGCTCCGGGTGGATGCGCCGGTCGAGTTCCTCGGCGTGTCGTTCGGGCGCGTGGTGTCGGTGAACCTCGATTACGACGAGAAGACCCAGACCTTCCCCACCGTGGTCGGCGCCGTGGTCTACCCGGCGCGCCTGGGCAAGGCGCACGAGAAGCTGGTGGCGGCCGCCAAGGCGCGCGGGGACGATGAACAGATGTCGCAGATGATGTCGCGCCTGGTCGAGCATGGCCTGCGCGCACAGGCCCGCAGCGGCAACCTGCTCACCGGGCAGCTCTACATCGCCATGGACTTCCTGCCCAAGGCGCCCAAGGTGGCCTTCGACGGCACCGCCAAACCGCTGGAGATTCCCACCGCGCCGGGCGACTTCGACAAGATCCAGCAGCAGGTTGCTGACATCGTCGCCAAGCTGGACAAGGTGCCGTTCGACAGCATCGGCAAGAACCTCGACCAGTCGCTGGCCGAGCTCCATCACACGCTGCAGCAGGTGAACACCGGCGTGTTGCCGGAGGTGCGGACCACCCTGAAGGGCGCCCAGCAGACCCTGGGCAACGCCAACAGCGCGCTGGCGCCGGACTCGCCGTTGCAGCAAAACCTCGGGGGCAGCCTGCAGGAGCTGCAGCGCGCGGCGCGTTCGCTGCGCGTGCTGACCGACTATCTGGGCGACCATCCGGATGCGCTGCTGCGCGGTCGCCGCGCGGACGACGCGCCGGCCGCCGCGCCCCAGGCCACGCCGCCGCCCGCCGCGTCGACACAAGGAAGCAAGCCATGATTCGTGCCCGAACCCTGAACCTGGGCGTGGCCCTGCTGGCGCTGGCCGCGGCAGCATGCAGTTCGGTTCCTCCGGTGCGCTACTACACCCTGGTGCCGCCAGCTGGCGGAGGGGCGGTGGCCGCCCCGACGACCCGGCCATTCCAGTTCGAGCTGCTGCCGGTGGGCGTGCCCGCCCAGGTGGACCAGCCGCAGCTGGTGGTGCGCCAGGGTGGGACCGACGTGACCATGCTGCAGGGTCAGCGCTGGATCGCGCCGCTGGCAGACGAACTGCGCGGCGCGCTGTCCGCCAACCTGACCCGTGACTTCCACGCGCAGGACGTCAGCGGCCTGCCGGCGCAAGGCAAGTCCACGGTGCGCATCAAGCTCGACGTGCGCCGCTTCGACTCAGTGCCCGGCAGCTACGCCTATCTCGACGCCGCATGGAGCGTGCGCCCGCTTAGCGGCGGGGAGCCGCTGGCCTGCACCAGCCGCATCAGCGAGACCGTGGGCGAGGGCTACGACGCCCTGGTGCAAGGCCACCAGCAGGCCATCGCCCGCCTGGCCGGCCAGATCGGCGCCGTGGCCGGGGCGCTGGCGGCGGGGCAGGCGGCCAGTTGCCCCGCCGGATGAGCTGGCGGCCCCGTCACAGGGTCGCGTCCCGTGCGCCGCTGCGGCCGGGCGGCGACGCCATTTTGCAGGCGCTTCGCGCACCGGGCGCGCATCTGTAAAAACGGCGTCGAAGGGCGGTTTGACGCCAATTCTGCTAGTCTGCCGCGTTCATCATCAGTCATTGCCGACTGACAAAAACATCACGGCGCCGGACACATGCAGGACATTCAGGATCAGGGTTCCCACGAGGCCAACGAACAGGGCTACCAGCCGCAGGCGGTGGAGACCGCCGCGCAGGCGTACTGGCGCGACCATCGCGCCTACGAGGTGAAGGAAGACGCCTCGCGACCCAAGTTCTACTGCCTCTCCATGCTGCCGTACCCCTCAGGCGCGCTGCACATGGGCCACGTGCGCAACTACACCATCGGCGACGTGATCAGCCGCTATCAGCGCATGCAGGGCAAGAACGTGCTGCAGCCGATGGGCTGGGACGCGTTCGGCCTGCCGGCCGAAAACGCCGCGATCAAGAACAACACCGCGCCGGCGAAGTGGACCTACCAGAACATCGAGCATATGCGCAGCCAGCTGCAGCGCATGGGCTTCGCCTATGACTGGACCCGCGAGTTCGCCACCTGCCGCCCGGAGTACTACCGCTGGGAACAGCTGATGTTCACGCGGTTGATGAAGAAGGGCATGGCCTACCGCAAGAATGCGGTGGTGAACTGGGACCCGGTGGACCAGACCGTGCTGGCCAACGAGCAGGTGGTCGACGGCCGCGGCTGGCGCTCCGGCGCGCTGGTGGAAAAGCGCGAGATCCCGCAGTGGTTCCTGAAGATCACCGACTACGCGCAGGAACTGCTGGACTGCCTGGACACGCTGCCGGGCTGGCCGGATGCGGTCAAGACCATGCAGCGCAACTGGATCGGTCGCTCCGAGGGTTTGGAGATCCACTTCGAGGTGGATGGCGAGGGCGAGCCGCTCACCGTCTTCACCACGCGCCCCGACACGCTGATGGGCGCCACCTTCATCTCCATCGCGGGTGAGCATCCGCTGGCGATCAAGGCCGCGCAGGACAACCCGAAATTGGCGGCGTTCCTGGAAGAGCTCAAGCACGGCGGCGTGTCCGAAGCCGAGCTGGAGACGCAGGAAAAGCGCGGCATGGACACCGGCGTCGAAGCCATCCATCCGCTCACCGGTGAGAAGATCCCGGTGTTCGTGGCCAACTTCGTGCTGTGGGGTTATGGCACCGGCGCTGTGATGGCCGTGCCGGGTCATGACCAGCGCGACTGGGAATTCGCCCAGAAGTACAGCCTGCCGATCAAGATGGTGGTGGTCGATCGCGCCGTGCTGGATGCAGTGGCGGAGATCCATCATGACCTGTCCAAGGGCGTGGGTTCCGACCCGCTGCGCGCTGCGCTCGGCGTCGGCAGTGTCGATGTTTACGACATCCCCGCCGCGGTGCAGCTGATCGAATCGTTCGAGAAGAGCATCCAGGAAGACAGCGCCTTCACCGAGCGCGGCTACCTGGTGAACTCCGGCGACTTCGACGGCATGGATTACAACCAGGCGTTCGAAGCCATGGCCGCGCGCTTCGAGCGCGAGGGCACCGGCGTGCGCCGCGTGAACTGGCGCCTGCGCGACTGGGGCGTGAGCCGCCAGCGCTACTGGGGCTGTCCGATCCCGGTGATCTACTGCCCGACCTGCGACGCGGTGCCGGTGCCGGAAGACCAGCTGCCGGTGGTGCTGCCCGAGGACGTCGCTTTCTCCGGCGTGCAGTCGCCGATCAAGGCCGATCCGGCGTGGCGCAAGACCACCTGCCCGCAATGCGGCGGTGCGGCCGAGCGCGAGACCGACACGTTCGACACCTTCATGGAGTCGAGCTGGTACTACGCCCGCTACACCAGCCCCGGCGCCAACGATCAGGTCGACGAACGCGCCAACTACTGGCTGCCGGTGGATCAGTACATCGGCGGCATCGAGCACGCCATCCTGCACCTGCTGTACTTCCGCTTCTATCACAAGCTGATGCGCGACGCGGGCTTGGTGAAGGCGGACGAACCGGCCACCAACCTGCTGTGCCAGGGCATGGTGATCGCCGAGACGTTCTATCGCGATAACGCCGACGGCTCGAAGGACTGGATCAATCCGGCCGACGTGGAGATCGATCGCGACGAGAAGGCGCGCGTCATCGGCGCGCGCTCGAAGAAGGACGGTGAGCCGGTGAAGATCGGCGGCACCGAGAAGATGTCCAAGTCCAAGAACAACGGCATCGATCCGCAGGCGATGGTGGACAAGTACGGCGCCGACACGGTGCGCCTGTTCTCCATGTTCGCCGCGCCTCCGGAGCAGTCGCTCGAGTGGAGCGAGGCCGGCGTGGAAGGCATGGCGCGCTTCCTGCGCCGCTTCTGGCGCGAGGTCACCACCCATGCCTCGCAGCCGGACCATCCGGTGGTTGATCCAGCCGCGCTCGACGCCGGCCAGAAGACGCTGCGCCGCCAGGTGCACGAGTGCATCCAGAAGGTCAGCGACGACCTGGGCCGTCGCCACTCGTTCAACACGGCCATCGCCGCGCTGATGGAGCTGCTCAACGCGCTCAACAAGTTCAACGACATGAGCGAGCAGGGCCGCGCCGTGCGCCATGAGGCGCTGGAGGCGATGGTGCTGCTGCTCAACCCGGTGGTGCCGCACGTCAGCCACACGCTGTGGCAGGTGCTGGGCCACGCGGAAGCGGTGCTGGAAGACCAGCCGTGGCCGCAGGTCGACAGCAGTGCGCTGGTGCGCGATTCGCTTACCCTGGCCGTTCAGGTCAACGGCAAGCTGCGCGGTACCATCGAGGTGGCCGCCAATGCGTCCAAGGAAGAAGCCGAGGCGCTGGCGCGGGCCCATCCCCAGGTGATCGCTTTCCTGGAAGGCCTGACCATCCGCAAGGTCATCGTGGTGCCAGGCAAGATCGTCAACATCGTCGCAGGATGAAATCCATGAGCCGAGTGTTCCAAGCTTCGCTGCTGTTGATGTCCACCCTCATCCTCGCAGCGTGCGGGTTCCATCTGCGCCAGAACGTTGCCCTTCCGCCAGGCATGCAGCAGGTGCACCTGACCGTGGCCAACAACCTCGATTTGCAACGTCGCCTGACCCGCGCGCTGGAGACTGCGGGCGTGACGGTGGTGGACCACACGGGCCATGACGTCGCCGAGATGACCGTGCCGGCTGCCTACTTCAGCACCGATACGCTGTCGGTCAGTGGCCAGGCGCAGGTGACGGAATACACCGTGCGCTACCAGGTGCAGTTCGAAGTGCGTGATGGGACGGGCGCGCCCATCGTGCCGCACCAGCGCATCGACCTGCAGAAGGAATTCAGCTACGACGCGACCAACACCATCGGCACCACGGCGCAGGTCGACGCGATCCACGCCGCGCTCAACGATGAAATGATCACGGCGATCATGCTGCGCCTGCAGGCCGCTGGCCGCCATCCGGCAAAGACCGCGGCCGAGGCCGCCGCGCAGGAGGGGCCATCGGCCCCCGCGCCGGCGTCCACCACGCACTGACGAGTCGCCACATGCCGCTCAATCCCGCCCAATGGCAGAAGGCGCTGGCCGCGGACCAGCTGCGGCCGGTCTACCTGCTGGCGGGCGAAGAGCTGCTGGTGCTGGAGGCAGCCGACGCGCTGCGCGCCCAGGCGCGCAAACTCGGTTATGCCGAGCGCGAAGTGCTGGACGTCGGCAACCATTTCGACTGGGACGACCTGGCGCGCGCCGCCGCGGGCATGTCCCTGTTCGCCACGCGACGCCTGCTGGATCTGCGCCTGCCGACCGGCCGTCCCGGCACAGAGGGCGCCAAGGCAATCAACGAATTCTGCGCCAACCCGCCGCCGGACGTGACCCTGCTGATCACCGCCACCGAGTGGAGCAGCAAGCACGAAGGCGCGTGGACCAGGAACCTCGATGCCGCCGGCGCGTTGGTGGTCTTCAATGCGCCGCGTCCCAACGAATGGGCGGCATGGATCGGCGCGCGCCTGGCGTCACGCGGCCTGTCCGCCACGCCGGATGCCGCCGCCCTGCTGGCCGAGCGCGTGGAAGGCAACCTGCTCGCCGCCGCGCAGGAGATCGACAAGCTGGTCGTGCTGCATGGTCAGGGCAAGATCGACGCCCAGGAAATGGAGAATCTGGTCGCCGACAGCGCGCGCTACGATGCCTTCAAGCTCACCGACGCGGCTTTCGCCGGCGAAGGCGGCCGCGCGCTGCGCATCCTGCACGGGCTGCACGCCGAAGGCGATGAACTCATTGCGCTGATGGGCTGGCTGGTCAACCAGTTGCAGCTGGCGCTGCGTCTGGCCAATGCGCGTGACTTCGCCGCGCAGGCCCGCGCCGAGCGACTGTGGCCGGCGCGCGAACAACTTTTCCGCAAGGCACTGCGTCGTGCTCCGCGCGAGCACTGGTTGCAGTGCCTGGCGCGCGCCGCTCGCATTGACCGCATGGCGAAGGGCCGCGAGCAGGGAGATCCGTGGCTGGAGGCCGAGCGCCTGATTGCGGCGATCGCCGAGCCTCGCGCCGCACAGGCCTTGTCGTGATGCGTCCGCTCGCCATCTTCGGCGGGACCTTCGACCCGGTGCATCTGGGCCACCTCAGCGTGGCCTGGGAGGCGTCGGAGCTGCTGGACGCGGACGTGCGCCTGATGCCAGCCAGCGTGCCGCCGCATCGTCCCGCGCCCACGGCGAATGCCGCTCAACGCGTGGCCATGCTGCGCGCAGCGCTGCAGAAACAGGGCCGCCTCGCCGTGGATACGCGCGAGCTGGAACGCAGCGGGCCGTCCTACACCATCGATACGCTCAGCGAGCTGCGCGCCGAACAGGGCGACCGGCCTTTGGTGCTGCTGATCGGCGCCGACGCTTTCGCCGGATTGCCAAGCTGGCATCGCTGGCAAGCGCTGTTCGAGGTCGCGCATATCGGCGTGTTGAGCCGCCCGGGCGTGGAAGCGGAGCTGCCTGCTGCGTTGCTTGCCGAGATCGCCGCGCGTCGCGTGGACGACGCCGCCACGCTGCGAAGCCTGCCGGCGGGCAAGGTGATCGAACTGTCGGTGACGCCGCTGGAAATCTCCGCGACGCGCATCCGCGAACTGCTCGCCGAAGGGCGCGACCCGCGCTATCTGTTGCCGTGCGGATTGTTCGACGACCCTGCCGTGCTTGCTCCTTACCGCAACGCCTGAAAATTCCCTGGCGGTGTCCTCGCGAAGCGACGTCCTTGCCCGTCATCCCGGCGAACCCCAAAAAGGGGGCAAGTGCTGGGATCCAGTGTCTTTGCTCGCACAGGAAAGATGAGCCACTGGACTCCCGTCATCGCGGGAACGACGAGCTATACGTCGTGGTTCTTGCTCGTCATCCCAGTGAAGGCTGGGATCCAGTGACTTTGCTCACACAGGAAAGATGAGTCGCTGGACTCCCGCCCTCGCGAGAATGACGAACTCTTCGAAGTTCATGGCGGGCGCGCTCAGGATCGATGCGGCACAAAGCGCAGCGCCACTGAGTTCATGCAATAACGCAGTCCTGTCGGCGGCGGACCGTCGTCGAACACGTGGCCTAGGTGGCCATCGCAGCCGGCGCAACTTACCGTGACGCGTTCCCAGCCGAAGGTGGTGTCACGCCGCTCGATCACATTCCGCTTCGCAATCGGCTGCCAGAAGCTGGGCCAGCCGGTGCCGGAATCGAACTGGGTGGCTGCATCGAACAGCGCCGTATCGCAGGCAGGGCAACGATATAGCCCGGGTACCGGCGGCTTTTCGTGGGGCCCGCTGAAGGCCCGCTCGGTGCCTTCGCGGCGCATCACGTAGTAGGCGTCATCGGAGAGCCGCTGATGCCATTGGGCGTCGTTGAGCACCAGCTTGCGCACATGGCAGTTGCCGAGGCGGTGTCCGTCGTCGGCGAAGCAGACCAGCAGGACGTCGGCGCCCTGTGCCGGAGGCGTGGCCGCCATGGCCGCGCTTCCGGCAGCTCGCCGGAGCAGCCAGGGCAGGGTGATCCAGCCCACGGCGGCCAGCGTGCCGCCGGTCAGCGCCGCGCGCAGAAAGCGGCGACGCTCCAACCTCACAAGGTCCTGAGTGCGGGACATGACAGGCTCCTGCGCGCGTGGCGCGCGTATCAACCGAAGGTGAAGGCGTAGGCCTGCACACCGGGGTCGAGGAAGGTGATTTCGAAGGTGCGCTCGTCGCTGCCGTTGGCCTGGCGCACCAGCTGGTACAGGCGTTGCGCATCGACCGTGCCGTTGCCGTCGGCGTCGATGTCCGCGCCGTGGTCGGCGCCCGGCGCCTTGCCGTCGATGGTGACGCGGAAACGCACCGGCTTGCCGTCGCTGTCAGGACCCAGCACGAGGTGCAGGTCGCGTCCACGGAAGCGATACACGATGCGCCCGTTGGCCGCATCCAGTCGCGCATTCTCGTCGCGCACGGTCCAGCGGCCGTCGAAGGCCCACTGGTTGGCCATCAGCGTGGACGGCGCGCGATAGGTCCACGGATCATCGTGGGCGACATGGCCACCGGCGAAGTTTTCCGCGCGGGCATAGCCCACGTAGGTCTCCGGCGAGCGCGTGGGGTCGCCCGAGCCGGCCGCTTCGGCACCTTGGGCGCCCGGCCGCACGTAGCCGCCGGGCAGGTTTTTCTGGCCCGCCTCGGTGAGCAACTCGCGGATCACGTCCTCGCTCTGGTCGTACTCGCCTTCGCCGAAATGGTGATGACGGATGCGGCCCTGCGCGTCGATGAAGTAGTGCGCTGGCCAGTATTCGTTGCTGAAGCCTTTCCAGATCGCGTATTCGTTGTCGAGCGCCACTGGGTAATCGACGCCAAGATCCTTCACCGCCTTGATGACGTTCTGCGGCTCCTTCTCGAACGCAAACTCCGGCGCGTGCACGCCGATCACGACCAGGCCATGGTCCTTGTACTTGTCGGCCCAGCCTCGCACGTAGGGAAGCGAGCGGATGCAGTTGATGCAGGAGTAGGTCCAGAAATCCACCAGCACGACCTTGCCACGCAGCGCCTCTGCGCTGAGCGGCGCCGTGTTGAGCCATTGGGTTGCGCCGGCGAGCGAAGGCAGCTCACCTTCCACCGGCAACGGGGCGCCCGCCTGCACCGCAGGCTGCGGAGGAGGCGCCGGACGCACGGCGTTGATCAGCCTCTGTTCGATGCCGGCAGTGCTGGCCAGCGACACGCGGGTGAGCACGCCGGTGTCCAGACCGAGCGCGATCATCGCCACGCCGACCAGCACCAGTACGCCCAGCGCACGCCGCACCCATTCGCCTGCGCCGAGCGAGCGCTTCATCAGGGTGAACACGCGACCGCCGATGGCCAGCGCGAGGGCCAGCGAGGTGGCCGCGCCTGCGGCGTAGGTGAGCAGCAGCAAGGTGGTCTGCACGCTGGCGCCGTCGAGCGCGGCCCCGGTCAGCAGCAGGCCGAGGATCGGGCCGGCGCACGGCGCCCACAGCAGTCCGGTGGCCACGCCCAGTCCCGCAGCCGACCACACCGAGTCGCCGTCTGCGTCGCTGCGCTGGGAGAGCTTGTTGCCCAGCTTCACGAACGGCCGGCTGATCCATTCCGCCAGATGGGTGGGAAGCAGGGTGAGACCGAGGACGGCCAGCACCACCATCGCCACGATGCGCCCGTACTGGTTGGCGCGGATGGCCCAGCCACCGCCCACCGCGGCCAGCGTGGCGACCAGCGCGAAGGTCAGCGCCATGCCCAGCAGCATGGGCAGGCCGTTGCGCACGAACGGCCGGTCGGCCCGCGCAAACACGAAAGGCAGCACCGGCAGGATGCACGGGCTGAGGATGGTCAGCACACCGCCGAGATAGGCGAGGATCAACACGAGCATGGCGCAGCGTCCATTGGGAGTTCCACGGCTTATTCGGCGACGAGGCCTCGACGGTTACCTGCTACACGCTGGTAACGCTTGGCGCGTGGCAGGCGAATACCCGATAGACCCTTCGCATACCTTGCATCCATGCCACCCAGCTTGACCACCGCCGGCACGATGGTTCTAGATAGGGCTCTTCCTGCCTGGGCAAGGATCGACCCTGCCGTGACTGACGCCGACGCCCACGCCAGCGACTCGCCGGAACGGCGGCGCGCGGCATGGATGGCCGCCGCGCAGGCTGGCGACCGCGCGGCCTACGAACGCGTGCTGGCCGACTCGGTGTCGCAGATCCGCGCCGCCGCCCGCCGCCAGGGCGTGCCGCACGACCTGCTCGATGACGTGGTGCAGGAGACCCTGCTTACCGTCCATCGGGTGCGCCACACCTACGATCCGACGCGCTCCTACGATGCCTGGCTGGGCGCCATCGCCAGCCGGCGCGCGGTCGACGCCTTGCGCAGCCAGGGGCGGCGCGGGCGTCGCGAACTGCATGACGAGCACGCCTACGACTCCCACCCTGATGCCGACGACGCCACCGCGGCCACCGAGCGCGAGCAGGAGGCGCGGCGGTTGCGCGACGCCATCGAGGCCCTGCCGCCCGGACAGCGCGAAGCAGTCGAACAGTTGGGCCTGAAGGAGCGCTCGCTGGCCGAGGCCTCGGCGCTCACCGGGCGCCAGACTGGCGCGCTGAAGGTCAACCTGCACCGCGCCATGAAGGCGCTGCGTGCCCGTTTCCACGGAGATTCCTGAGCATCATGAGCGAGCCGCGACTCACCGAGTCACTGATCCAGTCGCTGGGCGGCCAGCTGACCCCGGTGCGGCGCCTGCCGCCGCCGTGGCTGCGCACGGCGGGCTGGCTGTTGGTGGTGGCGGCCATCGCGGCGCTGCTGCTGCACCACTATGGCGCGGAGCACATGATCCGGCGCTGGGCGGCCGAGCCGGATATTGCGGTGGCCGGTGCTGGCGCCGTCATCACCGCCGTTTGCGCGGCCTGGGCGGCGTTCTCGCTGGGGGTGCCGGGGCGACCGGCACGCTGGGCCTGGCTGCCGCTTCCCGGCCTGTTGCTGTGGGTAGGCGCCAGCGGGCTGGGCTGCCTGCGCGACTGGGTGTTGCCCGGGGCGGAAGTGGCCGGCGTGCACCAGTCCGTGGACTGTCTGGTATTCATCATCGGGCTGTCGATTCCCTTGTCGGGTTTGCTGATCTGGCTGCTGCGCCGCGCCTGCCCGCTGCGGCCGGTGCTGGCAGCGGTCATGATCGGCCTGGCGAGCGCCGCGGCATCGGCCGCCCTGCTGGAGATCTGCCACGGCTTTGCGGTGGCCGCGACCGACCTGCTGACCCATGCGGTCGCCGTCGCCCTCGTCGTTGCCGCCAACGCCCTGATGGGCGGTCGCCTGCTGCAACCCCACTGGACACAGGCGGATCGCACGGGCGCCTGAGGTCGCGATTCATGGTGATGCGGCGCAGCACGTGGCTGCCATGGAACCGGATGTCACCGACGTCCACAGGGGCGCGCCGAATTCCCGTGGATCAACTGCCCTGTGAAGCCAATTCGCCCGCCGTTTGCTGCAATGAGCGCCGCAGCAATCGGCCGGCGCCTCCGGCTGCCTGTCGATATTGATGCTGAACGACGATCCGGGCCTGTCGCAAATCGCCAACGTATGCGGGTATACGCTTGTATCGTTCCGGCGCGGATTCATGGGGGACGCGCCGCGGATGTGGATTCACGGACCAGGGATGGACCGTTCGCATCGGGCAGGACTGCAGATGCGGCGTGGCCGGGATCGGCATGTGCCGGTGCCGGATCGCCGGGGTTGTCCGGGAGGGGCGATCGCGGCTGTTCCATGGAAGTGCGGCTTGGCCGCACGGTTACCTAACCGCTCCAGGAGATATGTACCCATGAAAGTTTCCCGTTACGCCGTACTCGCCCTTGCGACCGCCGTCGTCTTTGGCCTGGCCATGTCACCGGTCATGGCGCAGAGCACGACCCCGACGCAATCGGCCCAGGACACCAGCAAGGACGCGATGAAGTCCAGCTCGGATGCGATGAAGTCCTCCAGCGATTCGATGAAGAGCGATGCCAGCGATGCCGCCAAGAGCAGCACGCATCAGAAAAAGCATCACAGCGGCGCCAAGAAGAGCAGCGAACCGGCCGCCGCCTCGACCGCCGGCCACTGATCCGCGATTGACCTACAGGGCCCTCTCCGTCGCTGGGGAGGGCCTTGTCACGGGCGTGGTGTAATACCGGAAGGTAGCCAAGCGGAGCACACGCCATGCCTTCCCGGTTCCTCGCGCGTCTGGGGGTTGCGCAGCCCCTCGTGCTCGCCCCGATGTCCGGGGCCTCGACGCCAGCCCTCGTGGCGGCGGTGTCCAACGCGGGCGGACTGGGTTCGCATGGCGTGGGCTACCTCGCGCCTCAGGCGATACTCGACGAAGCGGCGAAGATACGCGCGCTCACCGACCGTCCGTTTGCGCTGAACCTGTTCGTGTTGCCCGACGAATTCGAAGAGGACGAGGAGGCGATCGCGTTTGCGCGCGCCACGCTCGACGCGCTGATGGAGCGTGAAGGCCTGGCGGTGCGCACTAGCCGACCGGAGCGCTGGGCGCCGCGTTTTTCGGAACAGTTCGCTGCGTTGTGCGAGGCGCGTCCCGCGGCGGCCAGCTTCACGTTCAACTTGCTCACGGCAGCGCAGGTACGCGAGCTGAAACAGCGTGACATCGCGGTGATCGGCAGCGCGACCACGCTCGATGAAGTACGCGCATGGGCGGCGCTGGATGTGGACGCGATCAGCCTGCAGAGCGCCGAGGCCGGCGGCCATCGTGGCAGCTTCCTGCACCGTCCGGAGGAGGGCATGATCGGCCTGTTTGCGTTGTTGCGGCTGGCGGCCCGGGCTGTCACGCAACCGCTGATCGCAGGCGGCGGCATCATGGATGGGCGCGGCATGTTGGCCGCGGAGGTGCTGGGAGCGGACGTCGCCCAGCTCGGCACGGCCTTCCTGGCCTGCCCGGAATCGGCGGCGGCGCAAGCCTGGAAGGGCGATCTCAGTCGGGCGCAAGACAGCAGCATCACCACCATCCGCAGCTTCTCCGGGCGTGCGGCCCGCGGGCTGCGCAACACCTATGTCGAGGCGATGGCCGCGGTGGAATCGCGCTTGCCCGGTTATCCGGTGATGAACGCCCTGACCGCGCCGCTGCGTCGCGCGGCCGCGGCGGCGGGGCGGGGAGACCTGATCTCGGAGTGGAGCGGACAGGGCGTGGGCATGCTGCGGGCCATGCCGGCCGCGGCGCTGGTGGCAAGCTTGCTCGAGGAGTACGGCCAGGCGCGCCAGGGTCTCTCTTGACGAGGGTTTGAGATGCGGGCGTTATACTGCCCCCGCGCCATCCCGCGCATCGATTCGCATCGAGGCAACCGCACTTGAGTCAGACCTCCCCGCGCAGCACCAAATCCGCCACCACGGCGGTCGTTCGCAAGCATGTCATCGACGCGCTTGATGAACTGAAGGCCAAGGACATTCGTGAGATCGACGTCCGCGGCAAGACCTCCATCGCCGATCTGCTGGTCATCGCTTCCGGCACCTCCGCGCGCCACGTGAAATCCATCGCCGACGAAGTCGTCAAGTTCGCCAAGAAGGCGGGCGTGATGCCGCTCGGCGTGGAAGGCGAGCAGGAAGCCGAGTGGGTACTGGTGGACCTGGGTGACGTGATCGTCCACGTCATGCTCCCGCGCATCCGCGAGTTCTATGGCCTCGAAAGGCTGTGGACCGTGGGTGACCGCGAAATCGACGCCGAAGCCGTCAACGCGGGCTGATGCCCGTGGCCAGGCGTTCTGTTCCACGCGCTGTCCTTGACGCGCGCGTGGCTCCCCTTGCTGTCACCATTTTTCTGACTGATCCATGCGCGCACGCCTGATCGCCGTCGGTGAACGCATGCCCGCCTGGGTGGCTGAAGGCTTCGCCGAGTACCGCAAGCGGTTGTCGCATGAGCTGCCGCTGGAACTGGTCGAACTCAAGCCCGGCGTACGCGGCAAGGGGCGCGATGACGCGCGTGCGATCCAGGACGAAGGCGCCGCCATCCTGGCGGCCTTGCCGCGCGACATCCACGTGGTCGCGCTGGATGGTCGCGGCAAGACCTGGTCGAGCGAGGACCTCGCCGCACAGCTCGAGAAGTGGCGCATGTCTGGCCGTGACCTGGCCTTCCTGATCGGCGGGCCGGACGGCCACGCGCCGGACGTGTTGGCGCGCGCGGACCAGAGCTGGTCGCTGGGACCGTTGACCCTGCCGCACATGCTGGTGCGCCTGGTGCTCGCCGAGCAGCTCTATCGCGCCACCACGTTGCTGTCCGGGCATCCCTACCACCGCGCCTGAAGCTAGATAGCCTGTAGGGGCGCACGTTGTGCGCCAGCGCAGCGTCACCGTAGCGCACAGGTTTCCTTCCGCGTCGACCGCGCACGGGGTGCGCTTCAGCATGTTGAGTGCGTGGTCGCGAGTCCGGCGAAAAGTGGTCATGTCGTCGCGCCAACCCGCTGCCGCATACTGCGTTCACCGTTCTGCCCAACCAAAGGATTTGAACATGTCCGTCGCGGTGCGCCTTGCCTGCATCCATGATCTTGATCTCGTCGCGCCACTGTTCGATGCCTACCGGCAGTTCTATCAGCAGCCCGCGGACCTGGCGTTGGCGCAACACTTTCTGCGCGAACGCTTCCAGCATCATGAGTCGGTGGTGTTGGTGGCGACGGATGCGGAAGGCGAGGGCATCGGCTTTGTGCAGCTTTACCCGTTGTTCTCTTCCGTGCGGGCCGCGCGCACCTATCTGCTCAATGATCTCTTTGTCGCACCGAAGGCGCGTCGGCAGGGTGTGGCTGCGGCATTGATGCACGAGGCGGCGGACCATGTGCGGGCACTGGGCGCAGTGCGCATGGCGCTGACCACGGCGCACACGAACGAGGCTGCGCAACGGCTTTACGAGTCGCTCGGCTGGCGGCGTGACGAGCAATTTCGCGAATACACCCTCACGCTGTAGGGCAAACCAGCCACTCGACCATCGTCTAGCTTGGCAAAGGTTTGACGTCACCCCGCGCTAACATGTTCCGATTGCAGCGCAGGAGACTTCAATCGTGGACAAGCGCATCCGCCATGCGGGGCTGGCCAGCAAGGTCATGACGGCGGCGAAGGCCGCGGAGCTGATTGATCCCGGCATGACGATCGGCATGAGTGGCTTCACCGGCGCGGGTTATCCCAAGGCGGTGCCGCAGGCGCTTGCTGCGCGCATGGTCGCCGCGCATGAACACGGCAAGCCCTTCCGCGTGCGAGTCCTCACCGGGGCCTCCACCGCGCCGGAACTCGATGGCGCCCTGGCGCGGGCCGACGGCATCGATCTGCGCTTGCCGTACCAGTCCGATCCGGAGCTGCGCGCGCGCATCAATCGCGGCGAAATGGATTACCTGGACATCCACCTGAGCCACGTCGCGCAGTACGCGTGGTTCGGCTTTTTCGGCAAACTCGACCTGGCCATCGTCGAAGCCACCGCGATCATGCCCGACGGCAGCCTGCTGCCGTCCTCGTCGGTCGGCAACAACAAGACCTGGCTGGATCTTGCGGACAAGGTGATCGTCGAGGTCAACCACTGGCAGCCGCTCGAAATGGACGGCATGCACGATATCTATTACGGCACCGCGCTGCCGCCGCATCGCAAGCCCATTCCTCTGCTGAAGCCCGACGACCGCATCGGCGAACCGTACCTGCGCCTCGATCCGAACAAGGTCATCGCGGTGGTGGAGACCAACGCGCCTGACCGCAACAGCGCCTTCGCGCCGCCGGATGAATCCTCCAAGCAGATCGCCTCGCACCTGATCGACTTCTTCCGCCACGAGATCGCCAAGGGTCGCCTGAGTCCGCAACTGCTGCCGCTGCAGTCTGGCGTGGGCAATATCGCCAATGCGGTACTGGGCGGCCTGCGTGACGGCGGCTTCAGTGGCCTGACGGCTTTCACCGAAGTCATCCAGGACGGCATGCTCGACCTGCTGGCCAACGACGTGCTGAGCGTGGCCTCGGCCACCTCGTTCTCGCTGAGCCCGGCCGGCATCGAGCGCTTCCTGGGCGACATCGATTTCTTCCGCAAGCGCATCATCCTGCGCACGCAGGAGATTTCGAACCACCCGGAGCTGGTGCGTCGCCTTGGCTGCATCGCCATGAACGGCATGGTGGAGGCCGATCTCTACGGCAACATCAACTCCACCCATGTCGCGGGCACCAGCATCATCAACGGCATCGGCGGCTCCGGTGATTTCGCCCGCAATGGCTTCATTTCGTGCTTCCTCACGCCGAGCACGGCCAAGAACGGCGCCGTCTCGTGCATCGTGCCGATGGTGAGCCATGTCGATCATACCGAGCACGACGTGGCGGTGGTGGTGACCGAGCAAGGCCTTGCGGATCTGCGCGGCCTGTCGCCACGCCAGCGCGCCAAGGTCATCATCGAGAATTGCGCGCACCCGATCTATCGTCCCTTGTTGCAGGACTATTACGATCGGGCCCTGCACGGCAGCCGTGGCAAGCACACGCCGCACCTGCTGAACGAGGCCTTGTCCTGGCACCAGCGTTTCCTCGAGACCGGCGATATGCGACCGTAGGCATCCTGGATGCCTCACCGGATGGGTTCATGCTGTACCTCGCCTCCCAGTCGCCGCGCCGACGCCAGTTGCTAGAGCAGATCGGCGTGACGTTCAAGGTGATTGACGTCAACGTGCCGGAGCATCGCGCGCACGCCGAATCGCCGCGCGAATACGTCAGCCGCGTGGCGCGTGAGAAGGCGCTGGCGGGGCTTGCCGCGCAGAGTGATCCGAAAGCCGCCGTGCTGGGCGCCGACACCGAGGTCGTGCTGGACGATGAGGTGTTCGGCAAGCCCAGCGATGCCGCTGACGCCGCGGCGATGCTGCGCCGCCTGTCAGGGCGCGTGCACGAGGTGATTTCCACGGTGTGGCTGGTCAGCCGCAAGGGCGAGTGGACCGACACCAGTCTGTCGCGCGTGCGCATGGCGGATCTGGACGATGCGACGATCGCCGCCTACATCGCCACCGGCGAGCCGTTCGGCAAGGCGGGCTCGTACGCGATCCAGGGTCACGGCGCCAGGCTGGTGGCGCATCTGGATGGCAGTCACTCCGGCGTGGTGGGGTTGCCGGTGTTCGAGACGGCGCGGCTGTTGCGCGCGCATGGGTTGATCGGCGCCTGATTCATCGCCGTCTCGAAGGGGCGGCAGGGTGTGCGCCCGCCCGCGAACTTCAGACGCCGCCGCCGGGCGTCATCACGAACCACGACACTACGGCCAGCAAGTTGTTCATGCCGTGGGCCAGCACGGCTGGCCAGATCGAGCCCGATTGCACGCGCAACCAGCCCAGCACCAGGCCGAGCAGGGCGAGGTTGGGCAACGCGTACCAGAGGAAGGACAGGTCCGGCAGATGCACGACGGCGAACAGGAGCGCCGTCAGCACGATGGCCCAGGCGTTGCCGACGTGGCGGCTGACCGCCGACAGCAGCACGCCGCGGAACAACAGCTCCTCCACCAGCGGGCCCAGGCTCACCACGATCAGCGCAAGCGGCAACCGCAGCAGCACGGGGATGTTGGCGCCCAGTTGCTTGATGTCCTGGCTCACCTCGTGTCCGCGTGCCAGCCACTCGGTCAGCATGCCGCCGACGATCGGCATCAGCGCCCCGAGCGCCAGCCCGACCATCACCATCACCAGCGGACGAGGACGCGTGAATCCAAAACCCGGCAGCGTGCTGAGCTCCCACAGGGTGGGCCACCATCGCCGCGTAAGGTGCACGATCCACGTCGCCGCAATCAGCAGGGTCGCGATCACCGCGATGGCGCTTACGTCGGAGTGACCCAACCAGGCGTGTCCCTCACGGACCACATCGCCGATTCCACCACCGTGTCGCAGGACCGCCAGCAGGCCGACCAGCAGGCTGATCACTCCGCCGACGGCCAGTTGCAGCAGGAAGTACAGCGCGATCAGGCCGAAGGCATGGCCCAGGCCTGGCGCGGCCACTGAAGGCGCGGCCAACGATGGTGAAACACGGGCGGCTTGCGGTTGGTTCGCATCCATCGAAAGGTCCTGCAGGAGCGCGTGTCTGCGTTGTTGCGCCAGCGCGCAACGCGCTTGCGGTCTGGCATCGACACGCTAGCCCTTGCCGCCGAGCAGGCGCAATCCTGTCCTTTGGCACGGTGGGTGAACGCTGCAGTCACGGTGTTCACGAGACGGCCCTGTATAGTGGGGGAGTGTTCCAAGGAGGAATCCGGCACTTCGGTGTCGCCCCATGTTCGCATTCGACTGGTTGACCGATCCCACGGCCTGGGCGGGCCTCCTCACCCTGGTGGTGCTGGAGATCGTGCTGGGCATCGACAATCTCGTGTTCATCGCGATCCTCGCCGACAAGCTGCCGGCGAAAGCGCGCGACAAGGCCCGCATACTCGGTCTCAGCCTTGCGATGGTGATGCGCCTTG
Source organism: Dyella solisilvae (assembly GCF_003351225.1). GTDB lineage: Bacteria > Pseudomonadota > Gammaproteobacteria > Xanthomonadales > Rhodanobacteraceae > Dyella > Dyella solisilvae. The sequence continues at coordinate 941,657 of NZ_QQSY01000001.1, read as the reverse complement.
CGCTGCTGGGCGCGATGTCCACGCTGGTCAAGCTGACCCAGCCCATCCTGGTCTGGGACGCAGTGTCGTTCTCCTGGCGCGACATTATCCTGTTGCTCGGCGGCGCCTTCCTGTTGTTCAAGGCGACGGTGGAGCTGCATGAGCGACTGGAAGCCGACGACGACCACGACGCGGCCAAGCGCGCACCCGCGCGCTTCTGGCTGGTGGTGGCGCAGATCGTGGCGCTCGATGCGGTGTTCTCGCTCGATTCGGTGATCACCGCGGTCGGCATGGTCGAACATCTCTCCGTCATGATGATCGCCGTGGTGATCGCGATGATCCTGATGATCTGCGCCAGCAAGCCGCTGACGAACTTCGTCAACGCGCGCCCGACGGTGGTGATCCTGTGCCTGTCCTTCCTGCTGATGATCGGCTTCAGCCTGGTGGCGGAAGGCTTCGGCTTCCACATCCCGAAGGGCTACCTGTACGCGGCGATCGGTTTCTCGATCCTGATCGAGGCCTTCAACCAGACCATGCGCCGCAATCGCCAACGCAGCCTGCTCGGCAGTGCGCGCAGCCTGCGCGACCGCACAGCGACGGCGGTGTTGAACCTGCTCGGCGGCGTAGGTGGCGAAGACGAAGACACGACGCCGAAGACGACTGCGACTTCCTCCGACGGCGGCATGGCGGTGTTCGGCAAGGACGAGCTGGCGATGGTGCAGGGCGTGCTCGACCTGGCGCATCGCCCGGTACGTTCGATCATGACGCCGCGCCCCGAGATCACCTGGATCGACCCGCGCGAGAGCGTCGAACAGCTGCGCGCGGAAGTCAGCGCCTCCTCTCATGCGTGGCTGCCGGTGGCCGGCGATGACCTCGACCAATTGGTTGGCGTGGCTTCGTCGCGCGATCTTTTGGCCAGCCTGCTCGAGCATGGCCACATCGAGGTGGAGCAGGTGGTGCGCAAGCCGCTTACCGTGCTCGAGTCGCTCAGCGTGCTGCGCCTCATCGAAGAGTTCCGTCGCTCGACGCTGCAGGTGGCGTTGGTGGTCGACGAGTACGGCAGCGTGCTCGGTCTGGTGACGCCCACCGACGTGCTGGAAGTGATTGCCGGCGAATTTCCCGATGACGACAGCGGCGACCCATCCGCGGTGCAGGACGCCGATGGCAGCTGGATGCTCGACGCCAGCCTGGATCTGCGGCGCGTCGAACACCTGCTTGGCTACAAGCTCAGCGGCGACGACAGCTTCTCCACGTTGGCAGGTTACGTGCTGCAGCAGCTGGGGCGTCTGCCCAGCGCGGGCGATGCCTTCGCCAGCGAAGGGCTGCGCTTCGAGGTCGTGGCAATGGATGGCGCCCGCATCGAGCGCCTGAAGGTAACGCCGGGCGCCTGAGATGGCGGCGGGCGCGCGAATGAGCCGCGCGCGCTCCGTACATCCGGCGATATCAACCGATCGCGATCGCGCGCACCAGGCCAATCACGCCGACGACCAGCGTCACCGCCCAACCTGCCGCGGAAACCATGAAGCCCGGGCCGCGCTTGGAGGCATCCGCCAGATAGGCCACCGCGTACCACGTGCGCCCGAACACCCATACCAGTCCACCGAGGCTGCCCCACAGCGGAAAGCCGTATTGCACCGCCAGCCATAGCGACGGCAGGAACACCATGGTGGATTCGAGCGTGTTCATCTGCACGCGCCACGCGCGTTCGAAGGCGGGGTGGCCGGTGATCGCCGGCGCCTTCACGCCGTATTTCTCGCGCGCATGACCGGTGGCCCACATCGCGCCGAACTGCAACAGGATGGTGAGCAGGACGACGACGGCGGGCAGGTGCTGGATCATGGTGGGTTCCAGGGAAAAAGGTGGCTCAATGTACCCGTCCATGGCACATGGCGGGAGGGGGCGGCTGGGCGTATGGTGGATGGATCGTCGACCACGCGCGGACGAGGGCCATCATGGACTGGCAGAAGGGCGAGCGTAGCGAGAACGTCGAGGTCGATAGCGGGAGCGGCGGCTCGCGCTTTGGCGGCGGAAGGGGTCTGGGCCTGGGGGGCATCGTGATCCTGGCCATCCTCGGTCTGGTGTTCTTCAAGGACCCGACCGCGCTGCTCGGCCAGGTCGACAATGGCGGGCAGGTCGCCGCGCCAAGCGGCCAGCCTGCGGACGTCGATCCCCAGACCAAGGATTTCGTCAGCGCGATCCTCGGCTCCACCGAAAAGACCTGGGGCGACATCTTCGCGGCGCATGGTCGCCAGTATGTGGATCCGAAACTCGATCTGTTCAGCGGCGGCGTAGACACCGCCTGCGGCGCGGCGTCCACCGCGGTGGGGCCGTTCTATTGCCCGGGCGACCAGAAGGTCTATCTCGACGTCGCGTTTTTCCAGGAGCTGGAGAATCGCTTCCACGCGTCCGGCGATTTTGCGCGCGCCTATGTGATTGCCCATGAAGTCGGTCATCACGTGCAGAACCTGCTGGGTATCTTCGACCAGGTCGAGCAGGCGCGCCGGCGTGGCGCGCCGATGGAAGGCGCCGATGGCCTGTCGGTGAGGCAGGAACTCCAGGCGGACTGCTTCGCCGGCGTGTGGGCCTACCACAGCCAGCAGCGCCTGCAGTGGCTGCAGCCTGGTGATATCGAAGCGGCGCTCAATGCAGCGAGCAAGATTGGTGACGATGCGCTGCAGCAGCAAGCTCAGGGTCGGGTGGTGCCTGACTCGTTCACCCATGGCACTTCCGCGCAGCGGGTGAAGTGGTTCCGCGCCGGCTTCGAGAGCGGGGACATCGCGAGCTGCAATACGTTTGCCGGTCAGCCCTGAGTACGGCCGACGCGCCTTGGGCCGCCGTTCGGGGGCATTCGGAATGTGAAGCGTGAGGCGCGGGCGCGGCTCATGCATCCCGCGCTGCGCCGGAGTCGCCGACGTTCTAGAATGCCGACGCTGCGCGCCTTGGGGTGCGCCTCCGAATAACCCTCATGCTTCATCCCTGCCTGCGTTGCGGCGCTTGTTGCGCATTTTTCCGCGTGGCCTTCCATTGGTCCGAGGCGGACGCGTCGCTCGGCGGCGTGGTGCCGCCCGAGCTGACTGAAACGCTCGATCCGCATCGTCTCGTCATGCGTGGGACGCAGGCATCCAGACCACGTTGCGTTGCGCTGCAGGGCACGGTCGGCGAGGCGGCGCACTGCGGCATTTACGAAGGGAGGCCTTCGGTGTGCCGCGAGGTGGAACCCTCATGGGAGTTCGGGCGACCCAGCGCCCAGTGCGACAAGGCGCGCATCGGCCATGGCTTGCCGCCACTGACCCCGGCGGACTGGCCCGTAGTCGCGGGTGCTGATGCCGCGGACGCCTAGCGCGCGGCTGGCACGCCGGGTTCGTTCTGGAACGCCAGCACGAACTGCCGCAGGTCGCCCTCGTTGACGTCCGAGATCGCCACGAACCGCATGCCGTCGGCGCGCCAACGGATCACCGTAAAGCCATGCTCACGAGCGATGGCTGGGCCAGACGCGCTGCCTTCGTCGGGCCACTGGGAGAGGTTGATCACATGCAGGCGGCGCTTGTACACCAGCGCCGCCACGCTGCGGCCGTCGATGGCGTCGAGGCGGCCACCCAGCAGCGGAAAACCTTCGCTGGCCAGGTCCTTCACTCGCGGCGAGAAATCCAGCTTCCCCTCGAACCACGGCTTCACCGTGTGCTGGTCGGTCGACACCACGTCCATCAGGTGCTGTTGCTGCAGCGAACGCACATGCGCGGAAACGGCCTGCGCCACGATGGGATCCGCCATCTCGCTCGAACGCCACCAGTGGAACCAGGCTGGCGAGGACAGCAGCTGGGCGCCGATGAACCCGGCAGCCATGGCCCAGGCCAGCGGAGCGCGAGACCGGGGCTTGGGAACGGAGGCGGCCGGCGCAGCAGCCAGGCGCTGGCGCAGCGCATCGGGCGCGCGGTGGTACAGCACGGGCTGCGACAACGCCTTGTGCAGGGTGGCATAAGCGTCATAACGCGCCGTGCAGCCGGTGCAACCGCGCATGTGGCTGGCCACCGCCGCGCTGTTGGCGGCGTCGAGTTCGTCGTCGAGATAGGCGTGCAGCAGCAGCCTGGTGTCATCGCACGTCATGGCGACGTACCTCCCTGGGCCGGCAGGTCAGTTCCGCGCGCAGGCGCTCGCGGGCGCGGGCGAGGCGTGACATCACGGTGCCGATCTTCTGTTCAGTGATGGTGGCGATCTCCCGGTACGAACATTCTTCCAGCTCGCGCAGCACGATCACCTCGCGCAGCGGCGGCGGCAGGTGTTCCAGCGCCGACTGCAGCGCGCCGACGTCAACGGCGAGCAAAGCCAGGGTCTCCGGCGATGGGCCTTCGTCCACCAGCGGGTGCATCTCGTCGTCGAACTCGGCGCGCAGGCTGTCCGGCGGCGTGCGTTGGCGCACCGTGTAGTAGGTATTGCGCACGATCGCCAGCAGCCACACGCGCGCGTCATTGCCATGGAAACTGCCGAAATAGCGCAGCGCACGCAGCATGGCTTCCTGCACCACGTCCTGCGCGTCCAGCGGATCGCGGGCCAGCCAGCGCGCGAGGTTGTACGCCGCATCCAGGTGCGGCAGCACCTGCGCGTCAAAGCGCGCACGGTCGGGTCCGGTCGTGCTGGCGGACGGATCGGTCATGGGTAGGTAGACCTCGCCTGGCGCCACTTTATTCCAGCCCCCGTGAAATCGCATGCAGGAGGGAATAGCCGGGACGCCGGCGAGGTAATACGGGTCAGGGGCGACGGGTGCGGTACCCGTCCCCAGCATCCGGAGATCCGAACATGCGTCATTCCGACGACAACGCAAACCCTGGACGCCGCCAGTTCCTCGAGTGCATGGCCTGGGCAGGCGCCGGCACGCTATGGCTGATGCATGGGGGCGTGCTGCGCGCCCAGCCGCTCTCGGCAGGCGGTGGACAGGCGGCCGCCGACGCCACCTTCGCCTTCGTGCAGGTCAGCGATTCGCACATCGGCTTCCACAAGCCGCCGAATGAAGACGTGGCCTCCACGCTGCGCGCTTCGCTGGCAAAGGTGAAGGCGCAACCGGTGACGCCGGACTTCCTGCTGCATACAGGCGATCTCACCCACCTGTCGCGACCGGAAGAGTTCGATACGCTGGCCGGGATCATGCAGGAATCCCAGGTTCCCAAGACCTTCTACGTGCCGGGCGAGCACGATGTGATCGGCGACAACGGCGCGGAATTCTTCCGCCGCTTCGGCGAGAAGCAGCAGTCCGGCGGCTGGTACAGCTTCGATCACCGTGGCGTGCACTTCGTGGGACTGATCAACGTGCTGAACCTCAAGGCGGGCGGCCTGGGTTCGCTCGGCGCCGACCAGTTAGCCTGGCTGAAGAAGGATCTCGCTCCGCTGTCCGCGGAAACGCCGCTGGTGGTGTTCGCACACATGCCGCTGTGGCCGCTGTATCCGCCGTGGGGCTGGGGCACCGACGACAGTGCGGAGGCGGTCAGCAACCTGAAGCGCTTCGGTTCGGTGAGCGTGCTCAACGGTCACATCCACCAGATCCAGCAGAAGGTCGAGGGCAACATCACGTTCTACACGGCGCGCTCGACCGCCTATCCGCAGCCGGCGCCGGGCGTGGGGCCTGCGCCCGGGCCGATGAAAGACGTGGCTTCCGACACACTGCATACCTACCTCGGCATTCGCGAGGTGCGCCACGTGCAGGGGCGCCAGGCGTTGGCCATTACCGACGAGCAGCTGTCATGAGCGCGTGGGCCAGCATGGGCGTGGCGTTGCTACTCGGCTTCGCCGTCAATGGCGCCTCCGCTGCCGAGGCGAATGCGCCGCCCGCGAAAGTGATGCAGGTGGACATCCGCAACTTCGCCTTCGCGCCACACAGCATCACGGTGCCGGTGGGGACGCGGGTGAACTGGACCAACAAGGACGACGAACCGCATCGGGTGACCAGCACCGGCAACCAGTTCGTGGCGTCACAGGCGCTGGATACCGGCGACAGCTACGCGGTGACGTTCGCCAAGCCGGGCACGTATGCGTACTACTGTTCAATCCATCCGATGATGGTGGGCACCATTATCGTGCAGTAGTCGCCGGCCGCCGACCGTCGAAGCGGTAGATGTCCATCGCCAGCAGGCCGTGTTCGATGCCTGCATCGATGCGGCTGGCGTGGGCATCCTCGCCTGCGGCGCCCAGCGCCACGTAGAGCGGCAGCAGGTGCTCGTCGGTGGGGTGGGCGCGTTCGGCAAACGGCGCCTGTCGGCGGTAGTCGAGCAGGGCGGGCACATCACCGTCGACCAGCTTGCGTTCGATCCACTCGATGAACGGACGCACGTAGGGCGCTTCGCGCTCCTCGCTGTAGCCCGCGCGGAAATCGTGGAGATTGTGGGTGATGCTGCCGGAACCGATCACCAGCACGCCCTCATCGCGCAACGGCGCCAGTGCGCGTCCCACCGCATACTGGTGCGATGGGCCCAGCTGCGGCTGGATCGACATTGGCACCACCGGTATGTCGGCTTCGGGGTAGAGCAGGCGCAGTGGCACCCACGCGCCGTGGTCCAGTCCCTGACCCGGGTCGAGCGTGGTCGGCAGGCCAGCCTGGTCGAGCAGTTCGGTGACGCGTGCGGCCAGCGCCGGTTCCCCGTGCGCGGGGTACTGGATCTCGAACAGCTCGCGTGGAAAGCCGTAGAAATCGTGAATCGTCTCAGGCCGCGCCGCGCCACCGACGTGCGGCTGGCGCGCCAACCAGTGCGCCGAGGCGATCACGATCGCCTTGGGACGCGGCAGCTCCTTGGCCAGCTCGGCCAGACGCTCGCCCACGCGCCGCGGCTGGATCGCGGTCATCGGCGATCCGTGGGAGATGTAAAGACTCGGCAGGGTGGTCATGGCGGCTATCTCGAGGATATCGCCATAGGGTAGGGGCTGCCGCGAAAATTGCATCGCGCGTGCGGTGAACGATCCGTCACCGCAACAGAACGATCAGGGGGCGCGCCGCGCGCCCAACGACCTGAAACCTTCCATCCGTCATTCCGGCCCTTGCCCCCTTTTGGGGGTGCGCCGGAATGACGGCGACGCGCGGGTACGTTACTTGCCGCGACGCGGCGGCTTGCCGCCGCCGTGGCCTTGCGGGCGTGGCTTGCCGCCGTGCGGCTTCTTGAAACCGCCAGGACGGTAACCGCTGCCGGGACGGCGCGGTGCTTCCTCACCGGCGCCGCTGTCATCACCATCCCATTCCTTGATGCGCAGCTGCTGCTGGCTCACCCACACTTTCTTCAGGTGCTCGAAGACTTCCTTCGGCATTCCGTCGGGAAGGTCGATCAGGCTGTACTCGCCGCGAATGCTCAGGCGACCGATGAAGCCGCTCTCCAGGCCTGCCTCATTTGCGATTGCGCCAATGATGTTGCCGGGCTTCACGCCGTGCTCGTGCCCCACCTCGACGCGGTAGGTGCGCTTGCCTTCCTCTGTGTGATGCGGACGCACCGGTCGGGGCGTGAAATCGCGCGGTGCGCCGTCGCGGTCACGCGGCTTGTGCTCGCGTGCAGCGTGACGAACATCCGCGTGCTCACGAGGTGCGTGCTCGCGCGGTGCGAATTCGCGCTTCGGCGGCGGCGTCAACAGCAAGGGCTGATTGCCCTGCGCGATACGCGCCAGCGCGGCGGCAATCTCAACGGCCGGAATGTTGTGTTCCTGCTCGTACTGTTCGATCAGCTGCTGGAACATGGTCAGCTCGCCCACGGCCAGCGTGTCGCTGATGCGCTGCTTGAACTTGGCGATGCGAACGTCGTTCACCGCTTCGACGGTCGGCAGCTTCATTTCCTCGATTGGCTGGCGCGTAGCGCGCTCGATCGCGCGCAGCATGCCCTTTTCACGTGGCGTGACGAACAGGATGGCATCGCCCGTGCGGCCCGCGCGGCCGGTGCGGCCGATGCGATGCACATAGCTTTCCGTGTCGTAGGGAATGTCGTAATTCATGACGTGGCTGATGCGCTCCACGTCGAGGCCACGCGCGGCCACGTCGGTGGCCACCAGGATGTCCAGCTTGCCGTCCTTGAGCTGCTGAATGACGCGTTCGCGCTGCGCCTGTGCAATGTCACCGTTGATCGCCGCCGCGGCCAGTCCGCGCGCCTGCAACTTTTCAGCCAGTTCCTCGGTGGCAGACTTGGTGCGCGCGAAGATGATCATCGCGTCGAACGGCTCCGCCTCGAGGATGCGCGTCATCGCGTCGAGCTTGTGCATGCCGCTGACGAACCAGTAGCGCTGGCGGATGTTGGCAGCCGTGGTGGTGGCGGCCTTGATGGTCACCTCCACCGGCTCCTTCAGGTGCCGCTGCGCGATCTTGCGGATCGGCGCCGGCATGGTGGCGGAGAACAGCGCGACCTGGCGGGTCGGAGGCGTGGCCTCGAGCACCTTCTCCACGTCGTCGATGAAGCCCATGCGCAGCATTTCGTCGGCTTCGTCGAGCACCAGGAACTTCAGTTCCGACAGATCCAGCGTGCCGCGATCTAGGTGATCGATCACGCGACCGGGCGTGCCCACCACGATCTGCACGCCGCGCTTGAGCGAGTGCAGCTGCGGTCCGTAGCTCTGGCCGCCATAGATCGGCAGCACCTGCAGGCCGGGCATGTAGGTGGCGTAGCGCTGGAACGCTTCGGCCACCTGGATGGCCAGTTCGCGTGTCGGCGCGAGGATCAGCGCCTGCGGCTTGCCGGGCTTGAGATCGATGCGCGAGAGGATCGGCAGTGCGAATGCGGCGGTCTTGCCGGTGCCGGTCTGCGCCTGGCCGAGCACGTCGCGGCCTTCCAGCAGCGGCGGAATGGTGGCGGCCTGGATCGGCGAGGGCGACTCGTAGCCGACGTCGGACAGCGCGCGCAGCAGCTCCGGATGAAGGCCAAGCGCAGCAAAGCCGACGGCTGCCGGCTGGGAATCGGAAGACGGGGAGGACATGGGGAACCTCGACATGGCATGCACGACGGCATGCGGGAGAATGGCCTATTGTAGCAGGCCCACCCGCTTCAGCCGGGCTTTTTCTGCCGCCCAGCGGCGGCATTGCCGAGGAATATTCATGTCTTCACGTCTCGATGGTCGTATCGCGCTGGTTACAGGCGCTTCTTCGGGTATTGGCGAGGCTGCCGCGCTGGCCCTGGCCGAGGCAGGAGCCAAGGTGGCCATCGCCGCGCGGCGGCGCGATCGACTCGAGGTGCTCGCGAAAAAGCTCGAGGCGCTCGGCGCCGAACCGACCGTGCTGGTGGCGGACCTCGCGTCGGAGGCCGAGGCGCAGCGCATTGTGGCCGAGACCGAAGCACACTACGGACGGCTGGACATCCTGGTGAACAATGCCGGCGTGATGTACCTCGAGCCGGTGGAACAAGCCGACCTGGGTCGTTGGCGGCACATGCTCGAGCTGAACGTGTTGAGCCTGATCGCCTCCACACAGGCCGCGCTGCCAGGCATGCGCGCGCGTCGCGACGGCCATGTCGTGAATATCTCGTCGACGGCGGGGCGCGTGGCCAATCCCAATGCGGCGGCCTATTCGGCGACGAAGTTCGGCGTGGTAGCGTTTTCCGAAGCGCTGCGCCGCGAGGTTTACCAGCACAACATCCGCGTCACCGTGATCGAGCCGGGCGTGGTGGAGACCGAACTGCGCGACCACATCGGTCACGCCGAGGTGAAGGCGAACCTCAACGCCTGGGCGGACAGCATGCGCCAGTTGCAGGGGCGTGACGTCGCCGACGCGATCGTGTTCTGCGTATCGCGCCCGCCCCACGTCAACATCAACGAAGTGCTGATGCGACCCACCGATCAGGAGCGCTGATCGGCGACGGACTATCATGGACGTCAGGCGGGATGACACGGAGTAGAAGCATGGCAGCGATCGAGACGATCACCGAGCAGCGTTGCCACGGCGGCGTGCAGGGTTTCTACCGGCACGAGTCGGAAAGCTGCGGTGGACCGATGCGCTTTGCGCTGTACCAGCCGCCGCAAGCCGCGCGTGAGGTGTGCCCGGTGCTGTATTTCCTGGCGGGCCTCACCTGCACGGAGGAGACGGCGACCATCAAGGCCGGCGCCCAGCGCCTCGCGGCCGAGCTGGGTCTCATCCTGGTGATGCCCGATACGAGCCCGCGCCAGACCGGCTTTGATGGCGCCACCGGTGACTGGGAATTCGGCGAGGGCGCCGGATTCTACGTGGACGCCACCGAGGCGCCGTGGTCATCGCGCTTCCGCATGCACAGCTATGTGGCGAGCGAGCTGCCGGCGCTGTTGGGCCGGCATTTCCCCGTTGATGTCGAACGCTCGGGCATCACCGGCCACTCGATGGGCGGGCACGGCGCCCTGACCCTCGCGTTGCGACACCCGGGGCAGTATCGATCGGTGTCCGCTTTCGCGCCGATCGTGGCGCCCACGCACGTGCCATGGGGTCAGAAGGCCCTGCCGCGCTACCTGGGCGAGGACAAGGCGACGTGGGCGGAGTACGACGCGTGTGAACTGGTGCGCCGGCGAACCTTCGACGGCACGATTCTGATCGACCAGGGTGAGTCAGACACATTTCTCGCCACGCAGCTGAAGCCCGAACTGTTCGACCAGGCTTGCGCGGAAGGTGGGCAATCGCTGCTGCTGCGTCGTCATGCGGGTTACGACCACAGCTATTACTTCATCAACAGCTTCATCGACGATCATCTGCGGCATCACGCGCAGGCGCTGGGTCGCCTGTGATTCGCGTGCAACCCATCACCACCGGGCGGGCATCGATTCGCCTGGCGGACGCGGGCGATGCCGCCCGCCTGCTGCGTTACCGCGTGCGCAATCGCGCCCACCTCGCGCCGTGGGAGCCATTGCGCGACGAGATCTACTACACGCTGGACCACTGCACGCAGACACTGATCGAGGTGCGTGACGCGGTTCGCCTGGACCGTTCCTATCCTTTCCTCGCGCTGGATCTGGCCGGCGAGGAAGTGCTGGCCAGCCTCACCTTCGCCAACGTGGTGCGCGGCGCCTTCCAGGCTTGCCATCTCGGCTACAGCGTCGCAGCGACATGGCAGGGCAAAGGGCTGATGCAGGAAGTGCTGGGCGCGGCGCTGCCGTGGGCCTTCCATTCGCTCGACCTGCACCGCGTGATGGCCAACTACATGCCGCGCAACGAACGCAGCGGCCGCCTGCTCGAGCGCCTTGGCTTCGAGCGTGAAGGCTATGCCAGGCAGTACCTGCAGATTGCCGGCGTGTGGGAGGACCACATCCTCACTTCGCGCATCCGCACACCGTAGCCGGACACGTACGTGGGTTGGTCCGCGTTTCGTGGATCACTTAGTGGGTGCTGGTCGTCGCAGGGGCGGGCGCCGGAGTGTCAGGGCGGGTGCAACGCGGCGGCGTCCACTGGCGGTCGCCAGCAAGCAGGTCGCAACTCCAGCTCAGGGCTGCGTCATGGCCACCATTACCGATGTCCAGCGGTGTGAGCAGGAAGACGGGATCGGGGCTGGCGCCGGTGTTCTTGGTGGCGATGGTGATGCGCCCGCTTTCGGAGATATCCACCCCCGACACATAGTCGTTGAGCGACGACTGGGCGTTGAACGTGAGGTCTTCCGGCCTGATACGGTTCAGGCCGCCCCGGGTGGTGGCGGCTTCCATCACGACCAGCTTGGCGGCTTCGCCGGCTTGCAGCGCCTGATCCAGGCGGTCAGCGATCCGGTGGTTGCGCCATGCGGGGATCGCAATGCTGGCGACGACGGCGACGATGGCGAACAGGGCCATGGCGCTCATGAGCGGCACTGACTTGGGGCGATTCATTCCGACTCTCCCTGGGCGCAGCAGCGGTACCACCCATCTTGCCAGCGACGGGTGAGCGGCTCGTTAACGAAGGGACTGGAGCGTGCCCATCACCCGCCAGGGAGCTTGGTCCCGCCCGCTAGCGCAGGCGGGACCAGGGCGTGTTCGTCAGGCCTTGCTGGCCGCGGGACGACGGCGGCGCTGACGCTTGCGGTTGCCCTCGGCGGGGCGATCGCTGCCGGTGTGCCCGTGACCGGTGTTGTGCGGGCGATGCGAGCCTTGCGGGCGACCCTGGCGCGGCTGGCGCTGGCCCTGCACCGGCTTCGGCGCATTGGCGTCCGTGCGCAGCGGATGCGAAGGTTCGAAGCCAGGCACTTCGCTGACGGCGATGTCCTGCTTGAGCAGCTTGCGGATGTCGCGCAGCAGGCCAGATTCGTCGTGGCTCACCAGCGACACGGCCATGCCGTCGGCGCCGGCGCGGCCGGTGCGGCCGATGCGATGCACGTAGTCCTCGGCCACCATCGGCAGGTCGAAGTTGATCACGATCGGCAGCTGGTCGATGTCGATGCCGCGCGCGGCGATGTCGGTGGCCACCAGCACGGTGATGCGGCCGGTCTTGAAGTCGCTCAGTGCACGCGTGCGCGCGTTCTGGCTCTTGTTGCCGTGGATGGCGGCGGCGCGCATGCCGGCGGTTTCGAGGTAGCGCACCAGCTTGTCGGCGCCGTGCTTGGTGCGGCTGAACACCAGCGTCTGGCGACGGCTGTCCTGCGACAGCACGTGCAGCAGCAGCTCACGCTTGTTGGCGGCATCGACCGGGTGCACGTGGTGGGTGACGGTGGTGGCCACGGTATTCGGCGGCGTCACCGACACTTCGCGCGGCTCGTGCATGAACTGCATCGCCAGCGCCTTGATCGGCGGCGCGAAGGTGGCCGAGAACAGCAGCGTCTGGCGACGGCGCGGCAGGGCGGCAAGGATGCGCTTGAGTGCGGGCAGGAAGCCCATGTCGAGCATGCGGTCGGCTTCGTCCAGCACCAGCACCTCGATGCCGGACAGGTCCAGCGAGCGCTGCTGCATGTGGTCGATCAGGCGGCCCGGCGTGGCGATCACGACGTCCACGCCGCGACGCAGCGCCTGCATCTGGGGGCCCATGCTCACGCCACCGAAGATGGTGGTGCTGCTGATGCGCAGGTGCTTGCCGTAGTCGCGCAGGTTGTCGTGCACCTGGGCGGCGAGTTCACGGGTGGGCGTGAGCACCAAGGCGCGCGGACGGCGCGTCGTGGCAGGGGCGCCCTGGGACAGGTGCTGCAGCAGCGGCAGCGCGAAGGCCGCGGTCTTGCCGGTGCCGGTTTGCGCGGCGGCCAGCAGGTCGGCGCCTTCAAGCACCACCGGGATGGCGGCGGCCTGGATGGGGGTGGGATTGGCGTAGCCTTGTTCGGCAAGCGCACGCAACAACGCAGGCGCAAGGCCCAGCGATTCGAAAGACATGGAAGCTCCAGCGCAACTCGGAGCGTCTTGCGAACCGCGTTGCAATCATCAAATGGGGGATGGGCGACGATGAAGTCGCCCGCTAAGTATAGCGCAAGGCGCTGGTTCCTGCCTGAGAGCTGCCTTAAGAGTCGTGAGACGCGCGAGGAAAGCCCGGAATGAGCACGTTCAAGTGCATGCGTCCGCGGGCTCAGTCCTGCCTTTCGGCCACGATCAGGTAGCTGTCGAACGGGGTACGGCCATGCAAGGGTCGCAGCGTGACGACGAGGCCAGCCGCCTCAAGCGGCGCGCGCAGTTCGTCGGCGCTCGGGTAGTGCTGCGCGCCCACGCCCATCCAGCCGCTGGCGCTGAGGATGGACTCCGACAAACGCGTGAAAAGGTAGCGCCAGCTGCGTTCGCGCAGCACGTTTCGAATGATCAGGAGGCCGCCGGGCGCGAGGTGGGCGACCGCGTTCGCCAACAGCGCGCGCTGGCCCTCCGCGGGCAGATAGTGCAGCACGTCCAGCAGCGCCACGTGGCCGCGCATCGGCTGCGTGTTGGCGCCGTCGGCGTGGCGCAGTTGCAACTGCCGCTCCAGGCCGGCCAGCCGCAGCGCGCGGCGGCCCGCCTCGATCTTGCGCAGGTCATGGTCGAGTCCGAGGTAGCCGCTGACCGCGCCTTGCGCATACAGGTACTGGCCGAGCAGGCCGATGCCGCAGCCGATGTCCAGCAGGGGCAGCGGCCGGTCGGCGACCAGTGCGGCGACCGCCGCGTAGGCAGGATCGGTCGCCAGCTTGCCGTTGACGTAGCGGCGCTGGAACCAGTGCTCGTAGGAGTCGGCGATGTGGTAGCGAACGGTGGCGTCCATGGAGCACATGTCAGCCGACTCATTGACTGCACGGCGTGAAGAAGCACGCCGCCGGAGCCACCCTTCGACGATGCCCGCTCTTGCACTGCGCAGTGCATGATGGTTCGCTTGGCGACCTTATGCCGCACCGGCGGTTGCCCATCCCGATTGGAGTCGTCGATGTCGCCGTTCGCGCCGCTGAAGGAACTCACCACCACCCAGCGCCACACGGTGCTGGCCAGCTTCCTCGGCTGGACGCTGGACGCCTTCGACTATTTCCTGCTGACCTTCGTGCTCGTCGCCGTGGCGAAGGAGTTCCAGGTCGACAAGGCGCAAGTCACCTTTGGCCTGTTCCTGACGCTGGCGGCGCGTCCGCTGGGCGCCCTGTTGTTCGGACGGCTGGCTGACCGCTACGGCCGGCGGCCGATCCTCATGCTGGACGTCGTGCTGTTCTCGCTGTTCGAGCTGGCCACTGCGTTTTCCACTTCGCTCACCATGTTGCTGGTGTTTCGCTTCCTGTTTGGCGTGGCGATGGGCGGGGAGTGGGGCATCGGCGCCTCGCTGGCCATGGAGTCGATCCCGCCGAACGCGCGTGGCGCGGTCTCGGGTCTGCTGCAGAGCGGTTACCCGTGCGGTTTCTTCCTCGGCGCCCTGGTGAACTGGCTGCTGGTCGACCACATTGGTTGGCGCGGCCTGTTCGTGGTGGGCGCGGCGCCGGCGCTGCTGGTGCTGTACATCCGACGCAGCGTGCCCGAGTCCGAGGTCTGGCGGCAGAGTCGCGCCGAGGGAAAGCGCAGGGGGCTGCGCGAGGCCATGTGTGGCCATTGGAAGCTGGCCATCTACCTGATGCTGCTGATGATGGCCTTCAACATGTTCAGCCATGGCTCGCAGGACCTGTACCACACGTTCGAGGAGGAGAGCCTGCACCTGGCCACCGGTTCCGGCGCGGCCTTCATGCTGGTGGCCATGCTCAACCTCGGGGCGCTGGTGGGCGGGCTGTTCTTCGGCGCCCTGTCCGAGCGCATCGGGCGGCGCCGCGCCATCATCCTCGCCACGCTGCTGGCCATCCCCGTGATCCCGTTGTGGACCTACGGCGGCTCCTTGCCGGTGCTGGCGCTGGGCGCCTTCATGGTGCAGGTGATGGTGCAGGGCGCCTGGGGCGTGGTGCCCACGCACCTCAACGAGCTGTCGCCGGACGAGGTGCGTGGCACCCTGCCGGGATTTGCCTATCAGACCGGCAACCTGCTGGCGGCGGTCACGGCCAACGCCCAGCTCTGGATCGGCGGCTGGCGGGGAGGCGACCTGGCGTTCGCCATGTCGGACTGGATCGCCGCCGTGGCCGTTTTGCTGGCCCTGCTGGCCTGGCTGGGGCCCGAGGCGCACGGGGTGCGCTTTGGCCGGCGCGCCGCGGCGGCAGGCGGCCAGCCGGAGGGGCTGCTAGAATCCCGGGTTTGATCCATCACGAGACATGCAATGAAGGCTGGCAAGGACAAGGTCATCTCACTCCACTACACGCTGACGGTGGACGGGGAGAAGGTCGAGAGCTCCCTCGACCGCAACGAACCGCTGTGGGTGCTGCTGGGCCATGGCCAGCTGATCCCCGGCCTCGAGAAGGCGCTTGAAGAGCGCGAAGCCGGCGAGAGCCTGCAGGTCGAGGTCGCCCCGGCCGAGGGCTACGGCGAGCGCCAGGATGGCCTGAGCCAGCGCGTGCCGAAGAAGTACTTCCAGCAGGCGGGCAAGCTCAAGCCGGGCATGACCACCGTGCTGGCCCTGAAGGAAGGCGGCCACCGCGTGGTGGTGGTGCAGAAGGTGGGCATGACCACGGTCGACGTGGACCTCAACCACCCGATGGCCGGCAAGACGCTGAACTTCGACGTCACCCTCAATGAAGTGCGCGAAGGTACCGAGGAAGAAATCGCCCACGGCCACGCCCACCCGCCGGGCGCCGAGGCGCACTGACGTATTTCCCCTCTCCCCCATGGGGAGAGGGCAGGGTGAGGGGCCACGTTCCCTCAGTCCAAAAAACAACGGCGCCTCACGGCGCCGTTGTCGTTTCTGCCGGTGGCGAGGCGCTCAGACCAACGCGATCTGCACGTCCACGTTGCCACGGGTCGCGTGCGAGTACGGGCAGATGTCGCGGTGCGCGGTGTCGACCAGTTCCTGCGCCACGGCGCGGTCGAGGCCGGGCAGGCTCACGTCCAGCTTCACCGCGATGCCGAAGCCGGTCGGCTCGCGCGGGCCGATGCCCACATGCGCCGTCACCGAGGCGTCCTTCAGCGCCACACCCTGCTGGCGGGCCACGAAGCGCACGGCGCCCTCGAAGCAGGCGGCGTAGCCGGCCGCAAAGAGCTGCTCGGGATTGCTGCCGGCGCCGCCCGGGCCGCCCAGACCCTTGGGCACGACCAACTGCAGATCGAGCACGCCATCGTCACTCTTTGCATGGCCCTCGCGGCCGCCAGTCACAGTGGCGGTGGCGGTATAGAGAATCTTGCTGATGCTCATGGTGTCATTCCTCGGTGGGGGAGAGTTGGAGTTGCCGGGTCAGTTGCTTCAGTTCATCGCGCAGCGTCTGCATCTGCTCGAGTGAGAGCTGCAGGCGTTGCGCCATGCATTCGGGGATGTCGCTGGCCTGCTCACGCAAGGCCAGGCCGGCCTCTGTCAGGCGGATCTCCACCTCGCGCTCGTCTTCGGCGCGGCGGCGGCGGTCGACCAGCCCCGCCGCCTGCAACCGTTTCAGCAGGGGCGTGAGCGTCCCCGAATCCAGCTGCAGGCGGGCGCCGAGTTCGCGAACGGTCAGGCCTTCCTGCTCCCACAACACCAGCATCACCAGGTATTGCGGGTAGGTCAGACCCAGCGGTTCCAGCAAGGGCCGATACAGGCCGGTGACAGAACGGGACGCCGCATACAGCGCAAAACACAGTTGCCGGTCCAGCAGGAGGTGATCGGGGGTGGGTTTGCGTTCCATGGGACGAATCATATGTGCAAAATTCAATTGTGTACAATTGAATGTTCCGATGGATCCGATAGGCCCGGTCAAAGGTCGGCTGTCCGGTGGAAGCCCGCTCCGGGCGCGAAAAGCGGGCCCTCACGGGGACGTTGCATGGCGGAGACGCAGTCATGCCGCCGCTGCGCATCCAGTGCGCTCCTGCAGGGGAAGAGGGGCGGAGCTTAGTCGAGCAGGCGCTTGCCGAACGCGAAATGATCGCGCCAGTACGGGCCGTCGATGTCATCCAGCCGCACGGTGCCGCCGCTGTTCGGCGCATGCACGAAACGGCCCTTGCCGACGTAGACGCCGACGTGGCTGATGCCGTCATTGCCGCCGAAAAACACCAGGTCGCCGCTCATCAGGTCGGTCATCTGGCGCACCCGGGCGCCACCCAGCTGGGACATCTCGCGCGAGCTGTGGGGCAGCATCAGGCCGGCGGCGCTGCGGTAGATGTAGTCCACCAGGCCGCTGCAATCGAAGCCGCCGTCCGGCGTGTTGCCGCCCCAGCGATAAGGCGTGCCGACCAGGGCGATGGCGCGGAACAGCACGTCATTGGCGGTGCCGGTGGCGCCGGACGGGGCGCGGGCGGGCTCGTTGGCCAGGGAGGAATGCGAGTCACGGTATGTCGGCTCCGGACGCCGGGCGCCGCTGGCGCAGGCGGCCAGCAACAGGACCACCGCGCCCAACAGCAGATGCCGCGTCGCGCGCCAGCGCGCGGGCCGATGCACGGACGGATCGGCGGGGTCCAGGCACATCAAGCTTCCCCTCGGCGTGAGACGGTGCCGAGGTTAGCAAATCAATGGCTTGGAAGATAGTTGTGAGTAATTGCTGGAATCGGTCTCGGCCTTCATGAGCCGGGCTTGTCGACCGTGATGGTGCGATCACTCAATTTGCGCCCCTCGCGATCATGGCTGGTGATCTTGTACTCGCCGGGCCATAGGTAGAGCGTGTTCATGCTGTTGTCGGTGAGGAAAACGTAGCGATCCGCCGGGATGGCGTCATCCGACTCGTTGGCGTAGCGCGCCTCGACCACGCAGGGCAACTGGCGCTGGCACATCTCGCTGGACACCACCCGTGACTGGCGCGCCCCGCCGAGGGCCAGCCAGTGGGGGCGACGCTCGTGGCCCGAGGGCGGCAGGATCACGTCGACGTCGTGCCTCGCCGGATCGGAGGCCCACACGCTGCCGCTCAGCCGGCTGATCAGCACCGACGGCCGGTCCACCGGGAATTGCGCATACAGCTGCTGGTACGGCTCGGTCTTGGGCATCGGACCGATGTCACGCCAGCGGGTCTGGTCGATCGACAACGGGTCGAAGCCGGTCAGCTCCTTCAGCTGCATGGCCATCGGCTTGATGCTGCCTCCAAGGTTGCCCGGCGCCTTGTCGATATGGGCGTAGCCGGCATGCACGAACAGCTTGGCCTTGGGGTCCTTGGCGAACACCTGGCGATAGATCAGGTTGGCCTGTCCGGCTTCGCGCTCGGCCAGCAGATCGGCATCCGATTCATAGGCCACGATCTTGAAACCCAGCCGGATCGCCTCGCGGATGATCTGGCCGTACAGCGGCTCGTGCAGGTACTCGCTGCCGGAGCTGGCGATCGGATAGCCCCGCTTCATCAGGTCGGTGTCGTTGTTGCTCAGCGCTTCGGCGGCGAAATAGTTGAATCCCTCGGCGCGCAGCTTGGGCAGCAAGGCCAGGGTCAGTTCGCGCGTGTGCGCATCGTGGTGCGCCTCGTTGATCATCACGATATGCCGTGAGGCGGCGAGTTTCGCGATCTCGCTCGCTGCGTCCGCCGCCTGCCAATCGGTGGGCGAGGGCAGCGGTACGGGTGTCTGCACGCGGTTGTCGAAGGGGAAATCGATGATCGCCTCGTCGTACAGGCCCAGTTCGTCCTCCACCGTGGAGAGCAACTGCTGGTCGATCAGGCGATCGTCCTTGGTCAGTTGCGGCATCACCTCGCGCAGGTACAAGTAGCGCATCAGGTCGCTCTTGATGTGCGCCGTCTCGGTGAACAGATCGCGCGACACCTGCGTGCCCGACGATGCCCGGGCCGGTGACGATGTTTGCGCAGGGGACGGAACGGAGGGCGGCGTCTTTTGTGCGCTTGCCTGTGACGCCATGGCCAGTAGGCCGGCCATGGCCGTTGCGGCTAGCATGGCCCGACGCCATGCGTGGCTGACCCAGCCAGATTTCCTATCAGACCTGTCCATCGCTCTGATCCCTCGGGGTTAGGGCCGGCAATTGCGACGCTACAATAACCTCATGGATGCTTCACGCAGTGATGTGTTGATTCTTGGCGGCGGTGTCATCGGCCTGGCCTGCGCTTATTACCTGCGGAAATCCGGGGCTACCGTGCGCGTTCTGGAGCAGGGTACGCCGGGTTGCGGCAGTTCGCACGGCAATTGTGGAACGATCACGCCCAGCCACGCCGCCCCGCTCGCCATGCCCGGCATGCTCGGCGTCGCGTTGCGCTCGATGCTGCGCGCCGACGCGCCGCTTTACCTCAATCCACGCTTCGACGGTCCACGCCTGCGTTGGCTGCTGGGCTTTGCGCGCCACTGCAACTGGCGTGATTTCCAGCATGCCGCGCAGGCGCGCTCGGCCATCCTGCAACACTCGCGCCGGCTGCTGGAAGTGCTGGTGCACGACGAACACCTCGACTGTGAATTCGGTCACGAGGGCGAGTTGTATGTGTACCGCACACCGCGCGCGCTACAGGACGACGAGCGCCACCACGCGGAGCTGCTGGATCGCCTGGGCGTGGAGGTGCAGCGTTGGCGCAGCGACGAGGTGGAAGCACGCGAACCGGCGCTGAAGCCGGGCGTGGCCGGTGGCCTCTACCATCCGGGCGATGCCCGCCTGCGACCGGACCGGTTCGTCGCGGAACTGGCGCGCCGCGTCGTCGAGCTTGGCGGCGACATCGAGACGGGCGCGCGCATCGATCAGCTTGGCGTCAAGGACGGGCGCATCGACCACGTGCGAACGTCGCGTGGCGTGTTCAGCGGCGACCGCGTGGTGATGGCGCTGGGCGCGTGGTCGCCACTGCTGGGCAAGCAACTGGGGCTGCGCCTGCCGATGCAGCCGGGCAAAGGCTATTCGCTGACCTATACGCGCCCGCAGCTGGCGCCGCGTCATGCGCTGGTGTTGCGCGAGGCTTCGGTCTGCGTCACCACCTGGGCCAGTGGCTATCGTCTGGGCAGCACGATGGAGTTCTCCGGTTACGTCGAAGGACTTAACCGCACGCGCCTGGATGCGCTGCGCCGCGGCGCCGCCCAAGGCTTGCGCGAACCTGAGGGCGCGCAACTGCTGGAGGAATGGTGGGGATGGCGTCCGATGAGCATGGACGAGGTGCCGATCATCGGGCCAAGTTCGCGATGGTCCAACCTGATGCTCGCCACCGCGCACGGCATGCTCGGCGTGAGCATGTCGGCGGCGACCGGCGAGCTGGTCGCGTCGCTGATGCGTGGCGAGAACCCGGCGATCGACCCCGCTCCTTATGCACCGGCGCGCTTTGGCGTCTGACCTTGACGCCGCCTGATCGCCTGCTCGCTTAGGGTTGGGGTTTGAAAGGGAGAGGGGAATGGCTGAAACCTTTGACCTGATCGTGCTTGGCGGCGGTTCGGGCGGCCTCGCCACGGCCTTCCGCGCCGCGCGCCATGGCGCCCGCGTGGCCTTGCTGGAACCTGGCGCTCTTGGCGGCACCTGCGTGAACGTCGGCTGCGTGCCGAAGAAGGCGCTGTGGTATGCCGCGCAGCTCGCCCAGGGCCAGCGGCTGGCGCTCGATTACGGCTTTGCTTCGCAGCCCGGTCAGCTCGACTGGGAGCGCTTCCGTCAGCACCGCCAGGTCTATATCGATGGCATCCGTGAACGCTACGCAAGTCGATTGGCCGCCTCCGGCATCCAGGTCTACGCGGAAACCGGTCGCTTCGTCTCGCCGAATACCGTGGCCACTTCGTGCGGCGAAGAACTGCGCGCCACCCAGATCGTGATCGCGACCGGCGCGCGGCCGCGGCGCCTCGACGTGCCGGGCTTCGAGCTGGGCATGGTCTCCGACGACATATTCGCCCTGCATGCGTTGCCACGACGCATCGCCATTGTGGGTGGCGGTTACATCGCAGTGGAGTTCGCCGGCCTGCTGCGCGCGCTCGGCAGCGAGATCTCGTTGCACGTACGCAGCCGCCTGCTGGCCGATTTCGATGGAGAGTTGGTGGAAGCGCTGGAAGAGCATCTGCGCGCGCAGGGCGTCGTGATCACTCACGACGTGCAGGTTGGTGGGCTGCAGCGGGAGGGTGAGGGTCTGGTCCTCGACGATGCGGTCAACGGTCCGGGCAGTCCTTGTGACGCCTTGTTGTGGGCCGTCGGGCGCATTCCCGACACCGAGCGCCTCGACCTCGACGCTGCCGGCGTTCAAGTCGATGAGGAGGGGCACGTCGTCACCGATGCCTGGCAGAACACCAGCGTGACAGGTGTGTGCGCTGTCGGTGACGTCACCGGTCGCGAGGAACTCACCCCAGTGGCGGTTGCGGCCGGACGACGGCTGGCCGATCGCCTGTTCGGTGGCGAGCCTGATAGCCGTCTCGATTACGAGAACATTCCCAGCGTGGTGTTCGCCGAGCCGCCACTGGCGATGGTTGGCCTCACCGAGGCGCAGGCGCGGTCGCGTCACGGTGATGCGCTGCGCGTCTATCACAGCCGCTTTACGCCGTTGCAGTCGGCGGTGGTGAAGGCGGGGCCGCAGACCCTGGTGAAGCTGCTGTGCGTTGGCGCGGACGAGCGCGTGGTGGGCATCCATGTGTTAGGCGCTGGCGCGGAAGAAATGCTGCAAGGATTCGCCGTGGCGATGAAGATGGGGCTGCGCAAGCGCGACCTCGACGCGACGGTGGCGATCCATCCGAGCTCGGCGGAAGAACTCGTGCTCATGGGTTGAGGCGAGAAGTGAGTGAAGAGGAGTGAGTAGTGAGAGAAGGCAACACCTTCTTTTCTCTGACTTCTCACTCCTCTTCACTCACTCCTGCTTCTACCCCGTTAGACTCGCCCGATGACCTCGACCTACACGCTCCATCGCGGCGTCGCACCGCTGCTGATCAGCCTGCCGCACGACGGCAGCTACATTCCCGAGGCGATCGCCGCGCGCATGCGTCCGGCGGCGCGCAGATCGGTCGATACCGATTGGCATGTGGGGCGCCTGTACGAGCCGCTGGCCCGTGCGCTGGGCGCGAGCGTGCTGCGTCCAACGGCGTCGCGCTACGTGGTGGACCTCAATCGCCCGGCCGACGGTCGGGCGCTGTATCCGGGGCGCCGCGAAACCGGCCTGGTGTCGACCATCGGCTTCGACGGCGAACCGCTTTACCTCGATGGCGCCGAGCCGTCAGCGGAAGAAATTCAACAGCGGGTAAATGAATTCTGGCATCCGTACCACCAGGCGCTTTCGCAAGAACTTGACCGCCTGCGCGCCGAGCATGGCCGTGTGGTGCTGTGGGAGGGTCACTCGATTCGCAGCCGGGTGCCGATGCTGTTCGAGGGCCAGTTGCCCGACTTCAATCTTGGCACCGCCGAAGGCGCGAGCTGTTCGCAGGCGTTGCAGCAGGCGCTGCAAGGCGCGCTGGAAGCGCAGTCGTCATACAGTTTCGTGGTCAATGGCCGCTTCAAGGGCGGCTATATCACCCGTCACTACGGGCGGCCGGCAGACGGCGTCGAGGCCGTGCAGCTGGAGCTCGCGCAGCTCAATTACATGGACGAGGACAGCTTCGCGTACGACGAGGCAAAGGCGGCCAAGGCCCAGGAGCTGATTGGCCAGTTGCTGCAGCGCTGCGTGGCGTGAGCGCAAGAAACTTCGTGGCTTGTTAGGGAGTTGCAATGTCAAGGCGCACGCCGCGAACGTCGCGTGCGCATCGTTGACGCACGCTGTTCCGCGGCGTCTCGAAACATGCCAATGTGTAGTTGTCGCGCCACCCGTGGCTTGCCGGGTTCCGGCCGGGTCCGCGGCATCAGACGTCCGAGGTTCATCATCATGCGTAAGTTCGCGATCGCTTCCCTGCTTGTGGCGGGTGTCGCTCTTTCCGGTTCCGTGCTGGCTCAGGAAGCTGCCCCGCAGGCGGCCGCGCCCAAGCCGGCAGCGACGCAGCCGGCGAGTTCTTCTTCGCATCACCACCACAAGAACAAGTCGGAAAACAACGGCCAGCCCAAGCAGAAGGGCAGCAAGTCGGCCAAGCGCACGGCCAAGTCGACGCTGCCGCAGACCGAACCCAGCCATTGAGGCTTGATGGCCGGGCCCCGGCGTGAGTGTCGGGGCCTGGTTTCCGCAAGCGCGGGCGGGTTAGTCGCGCTTCCCGCTCCGCGTCACTTGTTACCCAGGTATGCCACGCACTTGAGTTCGATCGCGATCGGCGTCGGCAGGGCGGTGATGCCCAGCGTGGTGCGACAGGCATCCACGCCGGCGAAGTACTCGGCATAGAGCCGGTTGTAGGCGGGAAAATCGCGCGCCATGTCGGTGAGGAACACGGTCACGTCGACCAGATCCTCCCAGCGCGCGCCGCTGGCTTCCAGCACGGCGCGCACATTGGCGAACACCTGACGGCACTGCGCCTCGATGTCGTACGCAACCAGCGCGCCTTGTGCGTCATGGACGTTGCCGGGGATGGCATTGCTGCCCGGCATGCGCGGTCCTACACCCGACAGGAACAGCAAGTCACCCACGCGCCTGGCGTGCGGGTAAGCGCCCACCGGGGCGGGCGCCTGCTCGGTGCGGACCACGTCGCTCATCGGTTGAACTCGGGGATGGTGCCCAGTTGCTGCAGCGCGTGTTCGTAGGCGGGCTTGAGGTCGGTGCGCTGACTCACGTGCATGCCCAGATCGTTCACGTGGCCGTCGAACAGGCTGTAGCACCAGGCGTGCACCGACAGTTTCTGTCCGCGTTCCCAAGCGTCCATCACCATCGTGGTGTGGCACACGTTGACCACCTGCTCCATCGCGTTGAGCTCGCACAGTCGGGCGTTGCGCAGGTTCATCAGGTCGATCGATGACAGCAGGTGCGAGTGCTTCTGCGCCACGTCGGCCACATGGCGCAGCCAGTTGTCGACCAGGCCGAGGCGACGGTCGTCCAGCACCGCCTGCACGCCGCCGCAACCGTAGTGGCCGACCACGATGATGTGCTCGACCTTGAGCACGTCGACGGCGAACTGGATGGTGCTCAGGCAGTTGAGGTCCGTGTGCGACACCACGTTGGCGACATTGCGCTGGACGAAGATGTCACCCGGCGGCAGGTCGACGATCTGGGTCGCCGGCACGCGCGAATCGGAACAGCCGATCCACAGGTACTTCGGCGCTTGTTGCTGGGCGAGGCGTTCGAAGAAGCGCGGATCCTGCGCGCGCACCGCAGCGGACCAGGCGAGGTTGCTGTCGATGAGGTTCTGGAGGGGGCTTTTCACGGCGATCTTCTCAATAGCGAATGCAGATATTTTTCGGCTCGGTGAAGAAGCGCAGCGCTTCGGCGCCGCCTTCGCGGCCGACGCCGGATTGCTTCGTGCCGCCGAACGGCGTGCGCAGGTCGCGCAACAGCCAGCAGTTGGTCCACACGATGCCGAAATCCAGTTGCGCGGCGAAGCGGTGCGCACGGGAGAGGTCGCGCGTCCATACCGAGGCCGCGAGGCCGTAACCGGTGCCATTGGCGACGGCCAGCGCTTCGGCCTCGTCATCGAAGGGAATCAGCGTGACGACCGGGCCGAAAATTTCGTGCTGGTTGGTGGCCGCGTCGCTGGCCAGCCCTTCGATGACGGTTGGCGCGACAAACCAGCCATTCGCGCAGCGTCCCTGCATCTGCACGGCGTCGCCGCCACAGAGTACCTGGCCGCCTTCCGTGCGCGCGGTATCGATGCAGCCCATCACCTTGTCGAAATGTTCGCGCGAGACGAGCGCGCCCAGGTCGCTGCCCGTCTCACTCGGATCACCCACGCGCAACGCCTTCACACGTGCGAGATAGCGCTCGCGAAAGGCGTCGTAGATCGAACGCTGCACCAGCAGCCGGGATCCGCACAGGCAAATTTCGCCCTGGTTGGCGAAACCCGAGCGCACGATGGTGTCGAGGTTGGCGTCGTTGAGGTCGGCGTCCTCGAACACCACGGCGGGATTCTTGCCGCCCAGTTCCAGCGACAGCTTCTTGAACTGCGGCGCGGCGGCGCTGGCGATCTGCGCGCCGGTGCGCGTGCTGCCGGTGAAGGACACCGCTTTCACCGCCGGATGCTCGACGATGGACTGGCCCACGTCAGGGCCGCGGCCCTGCACGATGTTCAGTACGCCGGGCGGAAAACCCGCCTCGATGCTCAGCTCGCCCAGCAGGGCGGCGGTGCATGGCGTGATCTCCGACGGCTTGGCCACCACCGCGTTGCCGGCGGCCAGCGCCGGCGCGATCTTCCAGGTGAACAGGTAGAGCGGCAGGTTCCACGGGCTGATGCAGCCCACCACGCCCAGCGGCTGGCGCAGCGTGTAGTTGATGGCGCCAGTTTCCATCGCATGCGATTCGCTGCTCCACGGCACGATCGCGGCAGCGAAATAGCGCAGGTTGGAAACGGCGCGGGGAATGTCCAGCTGTCGGGCCTGCGCGAGCGGCTTGCCGCTGTCGCGCGATTCCAGCGCGACGAACTCGTCCATGCGCGCTTCGACCAGGTCGGCCAGGCGGTTGAGCAGGCGAGCGCGCTGTTCGGTGGGCGTGACGCTCCAGCCGGGCGCGGCGCGCTGTGCGGCAGCCACGGCGTCTGCGACGTCTTCGGAAGAGGAATCGGGACAGTGCGCGAACACCTGGCCAGTGGCGGGTTCGAACACGTCCAGCCAGCGATCGTGACGCGGCGCCTGCAGGCGGCCGTCGATCAGGTTGGCGAGGCGCGGGGTTGGCATCGGCGCAAGCTTAAGGCCTGGGGCGCTCAATTGCACCGGACGCGTGCGTATGCGCGAGGTGAAGCACTCCCTCGGAGAAGGGCGTCCTGTGCGCGAAGAGCCCACAGCGTGGAGGCTTGGCAGCCGAAGGTCGCGCGCAAAGCGCACCTACAGCTTCAAGAAGGCGATATCAGCTCAGCGAGCGCGTACGGCCGCCATCCACCGCGATGCTCACGCCGTTCACATAGGCCGCCGCGGGCGTGCACAGGAAGGCGACGACTGCGGCCACTTCCGCCGCTTCGCCGAAGCGACGCGCCGGCACGCTGGCCAGCATGCCCTGGGCAATCTCGTGCTCGGTAATCCCGGAGTTGCGCGATTGCGCGGCCAGCAGGCCGTCGAGGCGGGCAGTGCGGGTGTAGCCGGGCAGCACGTTGTTGACGGTGATACCGTCGGCGGCAAGCTCACTGGACAGCGTCTTGGCCCATGCCGCCACCGCGGCGCGCACGGTGTTGGACACGCCGAGCCCGGCGATCGGTTCCTTCACCGAGGTGGAGATGACGTTGACGATGCGCCCGTAACTGCTGGCGCGCATGCCCGGCAGCAGCGCCTGCACCAGCGTCTGACCGGCCAGCAGATGCTGGCGGAAGGCCGCTTCGAACGCGCCCAGCTCGGCGGCATGCGCGGGGCCACCCGGCGGGCCGCCGGTGTTGTTGATCAGGATCTCGATCGGATGATCGGCCACCATGTCGACCAGCGCCCGATGCAGGCCTTCCGTGTCGGCCATGTCGACGGCGAACCATCGATGCTGCTGGCCGGCGCGACGGGGCAGCGCCTCGGCCGCCGACTGCAACGAGGCGGCCGAGCGCGACAGGAGCGTCACGCTTGCGCCAAGTTCTGCCAGTTCGATCGCGCTGGCGTGGCCGATGCCTTGGGAGGCGCCGCAAACCAGTGCATGACGTCCGCTCAGGTCCAACAGCATGGCGTTTCCTCCGGGGTGGGGATCAGCGAGCGTTGAGTTGTACGCCCAGCGCGCCAAACCAGCATAGCCACGCCACCCACAGGCTGTAGCGCCAGGCGCGGCGCCAGCGCGTGATGGCGCCGTCTTCGAGCGCCGGTAGCACCGGCGATCGCAGCGCGAGCTGCAGGCGCATCCAGGTGCGCAGGGCATTGGTGGGCTGGCCGTCGGCCTCGGCGATGATCTGCCATTCGCGCGGATGATGGCGGCGCAGCAGCGAGGCCACCCGGTACTGCGAGGCAAAGTGCAGTACGAAGCAGGCGACGCCGGCGACGAGTAGGGTGAGATAGAGCTCGATCATGACGTGCAAGTGTGCCCGGTGTGGTCGTTGGCGGCGATCAGCCCTTGGCTGCGCCGGCTGCGGATGGCGTGGCGTCCTGGTTGCCGCCGTTCTTGGTGGCGTCGGGCTTGTTGTTCTCCCCGATGCCCGGCAACGGGATGGCGTCACGTAGCGTATTGAGCACACCGTCGCCTTGCGCCGGCTTGGCGCAGATGGCGTTGTCCACGGCGTCCTTGTAGGTCTTGTCCATATGGCCGACCCACACCGTGCCGTTCGGTCCGTGCGGCACCTTGAACGTGCCTGTGTTGGCCATCTTGACCGGCGCCTCCGCCGAGAAGGCGGCCGGCGACTGCTCCCAGTAGGTGTTGCCAGCCTGCTGCTTGGCCGAGCTGTACAGCACCAGGTAGCGGGCGCGCGGATCCTTCACCTCGACACTGCCGAAGGCGCCGGTGGTTTCGTCGGTCCAGCCCATGTGTTCGCACAGGCCGACGTCCTCGGAGCTGAGCGGCTGGAACGCCTCGTCAAGCACCACGATGGTGGGCGCAAACAGATAGCTGGCGCGCAGCCAGCGGCCGCTCAATTCGGACTTGAACGCGATGCGATAGGGAAACTTCACGTCGCGAGGCAGGGCGAAACTCAGGAAGTAGCTGCGCTCGCCATTGAGGCTGGCCACCATGCTGCCCGGGCCGAGCACGTACTTCTTCGGCTTCCATGGCAGCGGTGTCTGGTAGGAGAAGTCGGCGAAGGTGCTGCAGCAGGGCGTGGCCTGCTGCAGCGCCGCCTTGGCCTGGTCGAGGCCGCCATTGGGGTTTTCCGACGCACGCAGGTTGGGCGGCACCAGCGACTTCGCGCTGTGGCATCCACCGGCCAGGACGGCGGCGGCAACGAGGGCTGTGGCGACGATCGGGCGATAACGCATGGGGTAACCGTGGATCAGAATTCAGCCGTTCCCGCTGCACGCGGGTAGGGGATGGCGTCGCGGATGTTGGACAGGCCACACACGTACACCAGCAGGCGCTCGAAGCCGAGGCCGAAGCCTGCGTGCGGCACGGTGCCGTAGCGGCGCAGGTCGCGGTACCAGCCATAGGTGGCCGGATCGAGGCCGAACTGGACCATGCGGCGGTCGAGGTAGTCCAGGCGCTCCTCGCGCTGGCTGCCGCCGATGATCTCGCCGATGCCCGGGGCCAGCACGTCCATCGCGGCGACGGTCTTCTCGTCGTCGTTCAGGCGCATGTAGAAGGCCTTGATCTGTTCGGGGTAGTTCATCACCACGACCGGACGGCCGACGTGCTTCTCGGCGAGGTAGCGCTCGTGCTCGGTCTGCAGGTCGATGCCCCAGGCCACCGGGAACTCGAACTTCTGCCCCGACTTCTTGAGGATGTCGACCGCCTCGGTGTAGTCGATGCGTTCAAACGGCTGGGCGATAAAGGCTTCCAGACGGCTGATCGCATCCGGCTGCACGCGTTCGGCGAAGAACGCCATGTCGTCGCCGCGCTCCTCCAGCACCGCCTTGAAGATCGCCTTGAGGAAGCCCTCGGCGCAGTCGGCGTCGGCGTTGAGGTCGGCGAAGGCGATCTCCGGCTCCACCATCCAGAATTCGGCAAGGTGGCGCGCGGTGTTGGAGTTTTCGGCGCGGAAGGTCGGGCCGAAGGTGTACACCTTGCTCATCGCCAGGCAGTAGGCCTCGACGTTGAGCTGGCCGGACACGGTGAGGAAGGCTTCACGGCCGAAGAAATCCTTGCGGAAGTCGATCTTGCCGTCCGGCGTGCGCGGCAGGTTGGCCAGGTCCAGCGTGGACAGACGGAACATGTCGCCGGCGCCCTCGGCGTCGGAGGTGGTGATGATCGGCGTGTTGATCCAGAAGAAGCCCTGCTCGGTGAGCCAGCGGTGGATCGCCGTCATCATGGTGTGGCGCACGCGGGTCACGGCGCCGAACAGGTTGGTGCGCGGGCGCAGGTGCGCCACTTCGCGCAGGAACTCCATCGAGTGCTGCTTGGGCTGGATCGGATAGGTTTCCGGATCGTCGACGAAGCCTGTGACGGTCACCTCCGTCGCCTGGATCTCGAAGCTCTGGCCCTTGCCCTGCGAGGCGACCAGGGTGCCCGTGGCGATCACGCCAGCGCCGGCGGTGAGGTGCTTCACCTCGCTCTCGTAGTTGGACACGTCACCGGTGACCACCACCTGGATCGGATCAAAGCAGGAGCCGTCGCTGACATTCACGAAGGACAGGCCGGCTTTCGAGTCGCGCCGGGTGCGAACCCAGCCGCGCACGGTCACGGTGCTGCCGGCTTCGATGCTGCCGGAGAGAGCCTGCTTGACACTAACCACCGCCATGGATTGAAACTCCTGCTGGGCGCCGCATATCGGGCGCATAAGACGAATCTGGCATCATAATGGCGACTCGTTCAGGTCGCGACCCTTCGCGACCGATTTCCGACCATCGCAATACCCGGTAGTTGCACACCACCCATGACCATCACCATCACCCCCGCCGCCAGTGAGCGCATGCGCACCTTCCTTGCCGGAGCCCCCGGCGCCGCGGGTGTGCGGTTTGGCGTGAAGAAAACCGGCTGCTCCGGTTTCGGCTACGTGGTGGACCTGGCCCAAACTGTGGGCGAGGGCGACGAGACGCTGAACGTCGACGGCGTTCCCTTGATCGTGGATGGCAAGAGCCTGCCGCTCATCGATGGCACCGTGATCGACTTTCAGCGCCAGGGCCTGAACGCCAGCTTCGTGTTCCACAACCCGAACGCCACCGGCGAGTGCGGTTGTGGGGAGAGCTTTACGGTCGGCTGAGCCCGTCTGGCGCGCGACACGATTTGCGTTCGTCATCCTCGCGAACCCCGAAAAGGGGGCGAGGACGGGAATCCAGGGCCTTTGGAGGGCTGGCGGCAGTGTTGAGAGACGCTGGATCCCCGCTTTCGCGGGGATGACGGTCATGAGAGGGCGTAAGGCCGAGTGGCCCTGCACTCTGATCCGCTTGCCCCAAACCCCTGAAATCCCTTACACTTCCGCTTCTGTCCGCGCCCCAAGGGTTCGGATGGAACCTTGCCTCACCGCATAGGGCGGGAGGCTGCCAGGCCCCAAAAAGGCCGCATCCACAAGGAGTTACCCACAGATGTCCCTGCGACATTACGAAGTCGTGTTCCTGGTCCACCCTGACCAGAGCGAGCAGGTCCCGGCCATGATCGAGCGCTACAAGGCGCTGATCGAAACCGACGGCGGCAAGATCCACCGCCTGGAAGACTGGGGCCGCCGCCAGCTGGCTTACCCGATCGTGAACCTGGCCAAGGCTCACTACGTCATGCTCAACATCGAAGTCAGCCAGAACGCGCTGAACGAGCTGGAGTCGGGCTTCCGCTTCAACGACGCCGTGCTGCGTCACCTGGTCATCAAACGTGACGAGGCCGACACCGAGCAGTCCTTCATCCTGAAGTCCAAGGAAAAGGATGACGCCAAGTCCTCGCGCCGCCGCGATGACGACAGCGAGGGTGATGAGCGCCCGGCCCGTCGTGACCGCGACGACCGTGACAACGATCGCGACAGCGACGACTGATAAGGAGCACAGACATGTCCAAGTTCTTCCGCCGCCGCAAGTTCTGCCGCTTCACTGCTGAGAAGGTGAAGGAGATCGACTACAAGGATCTCAACACCCTTCGCCAGTACGTCACCGAGAACGGCAAGATCGTTCCGTCGCGCATCACCGGCACCAAGGCCCGCTACCAGCGTCAGCTGGCGACCGCCATCAAGCGCGCCCGCTTCCTGGCCCTGCTGCCGTACACCGACAACCACGACGTTTAAGTCGTGCTTTAGCTTCCTCTCCCCTCCGGGGAGAGGACTGAGGTGAGGGGTGGGTGCTCGCGAAAGAGCATCGGCAAGCGAGCTTCGATTCAAGGCGTTTGCAAGATTGACCCCTCATCCCGCCCTTCTCCCCCAAGGGGAGAAGGAGTGGAAAACCAACTTCGGACAACCGTCCACGGCTGCGTCGGGCCACACCGGCGCTAACGAAAAGGAACCACCATGGAACTGATTCTTCTCGAGAAAGTCCGCAACCTCGGCAACCTGGGCGACAAGGTCAAGGTGAAGCCGGGTTACGGCCGTAACTACCTCCTGCCGCAGGGCAAGGCCGTGCCGGTCAACGCCGCCAACCTCGAAGCCTTCGAGAAGCGCCGCGCCGAGTACGAAGCCAAGGCTGCCTCGCAGCTGTCCGGCGCCGAAGGCCGCAAGGCCAAGCTGGAAGGCGCTTCGGTGACCATCACCGTGAACGCCAGCCCGGAAGGCAAGCTGTACGGCTCGGTCGGTCCGCGCGAAATCGCCGAGGCCCTGGAGGCCGCTGGCCACGACGTGCACAAGAACGAAGTGATCCAGGGCGAAGGCCCGATCCGCCACACCGGCGAGTTCGAGGTCGTGGTCGCTCTGCACGCCGACGTGCAGACCCAGGTCAAGGTGATCGTGGTCGGCGAAAAGTAAGCCGCCCCATCGCTTGCGATACCCAGACGGGCGCCTCCGGGCGCCCGTTTGCTTTTTGGGGCGACGCCCGGCGTTGTCCACCGTTTTATCCACAGCTAACCACAGCTTTTCCACAGGGTTATTGTCTCGTCGCCCGAGATGGCGCCGCGTATGCTCTGTGCCCAACGTCACGTCACCGGCAACGATCCGGCCCGCTGCGAGGAATCGCGATGTCCTTTGTTCCCGATCCTTCCGACCGCACCGAGCGCTCCGAACGCCGCGGGCGGGGTGGGCGCTCCGAGCGCAAGCCTGCGCCCGGCCTCGATGCGCTGCGCGTGCCGCCGCACTCGATCGACGCCGAGCAGGCGGTGCTGGGCGGCCTGATGCTGTCCCCGGATTCGCTGGACAAGGTGGCTGACCGCCTGGGCGAACACGACTTCTATCGTCGCGACCACCGCCTGATCTGGCGCGCCATCACCGAACTGGCCGCCAAGGGCATGCCCTGTGACGCGGTGACCCTCGGCGACTGGTTCGAGGCCAACGGGCTGGCCGAGATGGTGGGCGGCGCCGCCTACCTGATCGAGCTGGCGAACACCACGCCCAGTGCGGCGAACATCGCCGCCTACGCGGAGATCGTCCGCGAGAAGTCCGTGCTGCGCATGCTCATTGATGCCGGTACCGGCATCACCGAAGACGGTTACCTGCCGGAAGGCAAATCCGTGCAGGAGGTGCTCGAGCGCGCCGAGCAGGCGGTGTTCAAGATCGCCGAGTCGGGCGCGCGCGGGAAAAAGGACACCGTGTCGATGCGCGAGGCGGTCAAGGACGCCTTCCGCATCCTGTCCGAGCGCTTCGAAAACAAGGGCCAGCTCACCGGCGTCTCCACCGGCTTTTCCGATCTGGACGAGCTCACCTCGGGCCTGCAGCCGTCCGACCTGATCATCGTCGCGGCGCGCCCCTCGATGGGCAAGACCGCGTTCTCGGTGAACATGGCCGAAGCCGTCGCGATGCGTGGCAAGAAGGCGGTGGCGATCTTCTCGATGGAAATGTCGGCCTCACAGCTGGCCTTCCGTATGATTTCGTCGGTGGGCCGCATCCATGCGCAGCACCTGCGCAACGGCGACCTGGCCGAGGAGGACTGGCCGCGCGTCACCAACGCCATCGCGTTGTTGTCCGAGGCGAAGATCTTCATCGATGACACTCCGGGCCTGTCTCCGGTGGAAATGCGCTCGCGCGCCCGCCGCCTGCATCGGGAGCACGGTGGCCTCGGCCTCATCGTGATCGACTACCTGCAGCTGATGCAGGTGCCGGGCATGAAGGAAAACCGTGCGACCGAGATTTCGGAAATCTCGCGCTCGCTGAAGGGCCTGGCCAAGGAACTCAACTGCCCGGTGATCGCGCTCTCGCAGTTGAACCGCTCGCTGGAACAGCGCGCCGACAAGCGTCCGATGATGTCCGACCTGCGCGAATCGGGCGCTATCGAGCAGGACGCGGACGTGATCATGTTCATTTACCGCGACGAGTACTACAACAAGGAATCGCCCGATAAGGGCCTTGCTGAAATCATCATCGGCAAGCAGCGTAACGGCCCGACCGACACGGTGAAGCTGACCTTCCTGGGTCATTACACGAAGTTCGAGAACTACGCGCCCGATTCCTTCGTCGGCGCGTTCGAATAGCGCCCGCTGCTTCCTTTAGTCGCCGTTCCGGTTTGGTAACGGCGGCTGTACCGTGGGCGGCCTATGCGCCACCTGCACGCGAAACAGGGGCGGGGTTCACATCCCGCGGCGCACCCTCGAAGCTGGACTTTCGCACGAGTTGCGGCGTGTGCCTTGGGTCCCGTTGCCGCTGATCGTGCTGCTGGTGCTGGCGTCATTCGAGGGCGCTGCCATGAATCGCACGATGATTTCCGCCTTGCTGGTCCTTGCCTGCCTGCTCCTAGCCGGCTGCGGCCACCCACGCCCGATTGAGGACAGCGAAAGCTGCGGCAAGCAGATGACCGATCTGCAGAATGCCGTGGAGTCCGGGGCCATGACCAAGAAGGAATTCGATCATGCCCACAAGGCCCTCATGAAGCGTTGCCTGGCCCATGGGGAGAGCTGAGCCGTCGGCGCTTGCCTCGGGAATGCCATGACCTGGTCCGCCCAGTGCCGCCCCGGGCAACTAGCCTGAGCGCGGATGGCCGGTCCGGGCCTTGGCAGTACTGCTAAGCTTGCCAGCCAGTCCGCAGCGGGCCGGCTCTGCCGTCCTCCCTCTTCCCGCCATCGGCCGCGCGTGCGGTCTCCATCAGGCATGAGCCGCACCACCGTCGCCACCATCCATCTGGGCGCGCTGCGCCACAACCTTGCCCGCATCAGGCAGCTGGCCGCGCCCGCCAAAGTGATGGCGGTGGTCAAGGCCGATGCCTACGGGCATGGGCTGGAGCGCGTGGCCCGGGCGCTGGATGGCGATGCTGATGCGTTTGCGGTGGCTGCGCTGGGTGACGGCCTGCGTCTGCGCGCGGCGGGTCACCGCCAGCGCATCGTGGTGCTGTCGGGCCCCGATCGCGCCAGCGACATCGCCGAGATGCAGCGCCTCAACCTCGATGCGGCGATTCATCACGAAGAGCAGTTGCAGTGGCTGCGCGAAGCCTCGCCCGCGCGTGGCTTGTTGCGCGTGTGGCTGAAGGTCGACAGCGGCATGCACCGCCTGGGTTTTGCTCCGGAGGCGGTGGCGTTCGTCCACGCGCAGTTGGCCGCGATGCCGGGCATCGACCCGGAGATCGGCCTGCTCACGCACTTCTCCGAGTCGGAGGTGTTCGACGGCCTGCGTACGCCCGCGCAGATCGCCCGCTTCGCCGAGGCGACGCAGGGCCTGCGTGGGCCGCGCTCGCTGTCCAACTCGGCCGCGGTGCTGGGGTGGGTGGACGCGCGCGCAGACTGGGTGCGTACCGGCGGCCTGCTGTATGGCCTGTCCGTCGTCGATGGCAAGACCGGAGCCGATTTTGGATTCCGGCCCGCAATGACGCTCAGCACCCGCCTGATCGCCATCAATCGCATCGGCAAGGGCGAACCCATCGGTTACAACGGCGCCTGGACCTGCCCGGAGGACATGCCCGTAGGTGTGGCCGCGGTCGGCTATGGCGATGGCTACCCGCGCAGCGCGGTGGCCGGCACCCCGGTGCTGGTGGGCGACAAACACGTGCCGCTGATCGGCCGCGTATCGATGGACCTGATTACCCTGGACTTGCGCAGCGCGCCGGAGGCCAGGGTCGGCGACCGCGTCACCCTGTGGGGACCGGAACTGCCGGTCGAATGGATTGCCGCCAACGCCGGCACGATCTCCTACGACCTCACCTGCGGCATGACCCGTCGCGTGCTGTTCGTCGAAGACGAAAGCTGAGGGCGTCTCGCCGTCTGCGATGCCCGCCCGCTAAGCTCGCCGTATTGCCCCTCGTGTTGCAGGAACCACCATGGCAAAAGCCAAGACCGCCTACGTCTGCTCCGACTGCGGGGCCGAGCATTCCAAATGGCAAGGCCAGTGCGTGGAATGCGGTGTCTGGAACTCGCTCAGCGAATTCGTGGTGCAGCCGGCGGTGAAATCCGCCGGCGCGGCGCGCAGCACATCAGGCTACGCGGGCGCCGCCTCGGGTTCGCCGAAGGTCACTCCGCTGACTGCGGTGGCGCTGAACGCCGAAACGCGCACGCTTACGGGCATCGGTGAGCTCGACCGCGTGCTCGGTGGCGGCCTGGTCGATGGCTCGGTGGTGTTGATCGGCGGCGACCCGGGCATCGGCAAATCCACCCTGCTGCTGCAGATGCTCGGCACGCTGGGAACACAGATGGCCAGCGTGTACGTCACTGGCGAGGAATCGCTGGCCCAGGTCGCCGCGCGCGCCCAGCGCCTGGATCTGCCGCTGGCGCCGCTGCATGCGCTGGCCGAAACCTGCATCGAACGCATCATCGAACAGGCGCTGGCCAGCCGCCCACGCGTGTTGGTGATCGACTCGATCCAGACCATCTGGACCGAACTGCTCACGGCGGCGCCGGGCTCGGTGAGCCAGGTGCGCGAATCGGCGGCCAAGCTCACCCGCTTCGCCAAGGAAACCGGCACTTCGGTGTTCCTCGTCGGCCACGTGACCAAGGAGGGCGGCATCGCCGGTCCTCGCGTGCTGGAGCACATGGTCGACGCGGTGCTGTATTTCGAAGGCGAATCGGGCAGCCGCTTCCGTGTGCTGCGTGCGTTCAAGAACCGCTTCGGCGCGGTCAACGAGCTGGGCGTGTTCGCCATGTCGGAAAAGGGTCTGCGCGAGGTGCCCAACCCCTCGGCGATCTTCCTCTCGGCACACAGCGGCCCGACCTCGGGCAGCGCGGTGATGGTCACCCGCGAAGGCACCCGACCCTTGCTGGTGGAAGTGCAGGCGCTGGTGGATCAGTCATCGCTGGGCAATCCGCGCCGCGTGGCGCTGGGACTGGAGCAGAACCGCCTGGCCATGCTGCTGGCGGTGCTGCATCGTCATGGCGGCGTGGCCGCGTACGACCAGGACGTGTTCGTCAACGTGGTGGGCGGCATCCGCGTGCAGGAAACGGCGGCGGACCTGCCCGTGCTGCTGTCGGTGCTGTCCTCGCTGCGTGATCGCCCGTTGCCTGAAAAGACCATCGCCTTTGGTGAGGTGGGACTGTCGGGCGAGATCCGCCCCGTGCCCAACGGCGAGGAGCGCTTGAAAGAGGCCGCGCACCACGGCTTCCAGAAGGCCATCGTGCCGAAGGCCAATGCGCCGAAGAAGGGCAAGGTGGGCGAGATGGAAGTGGTGGCGGTAGAGCGCCTGTCGCAGGCGATCGACGCCTGCCGCTAGACGCTTTTCCCTCTCCCCTTGGGGAGAGGGCAGGGTGAGGGGCGGGGGCTCGCCTTAGCCTTCCAATCAGCGCGCATTGAACCCGCGATATCGCAAGGGTGTCCCCTCACCACCGTGAAGGTGGGAACGCCCCAACCCTCCCCCGGCGGGGGAGAAGGAGCAAAGCGACTCACGTCGGCGGCAATGCCGCAAAGTCCGGATGCTTCTCCGCATGCTGCGAGAACGCCACCAGTCGCGGATACGCCCTGGCGTCGACCACATCCGCCGCGACCAACTGGGTAAAGCCCCACGCCACCGCGATCGACACGTCCGCCTGGGTCGGGGCATTGCCGAACAGCCAGCCGTCGACGCCCTGCAGCTCACGCTCCAGCAGGTCGCAGGCCGCGTGCAGTTGCCCCGTCACGCGCTGCAGCCAGCCGGCATCGCGCTTGTCGGCATCGCGCTTGTGCTCGTAGACGATCTGCACGCTCTTCTCGCTGGCGGCGAGCGCAATACCGGTCAGCCGCAGCGCACGCAGCCGTTGTGCACGTTCGGCCGGCATCAGCGACTTGCCGCTGACCGTCTCGGCCCAGTCGATGATCAGGCCTGATTCGGTCAGCCAGCTGCCGTCTTCCAGCACCAGCGTTGGCGCTTTCACCAGCGGGTTGAGCTGCTGGAACTGGTCGAAGTTGCGGAATACCGACCAGGAACGGTGCTGGAACGGGACGCCCAGCAGACGCAGCGAGATCGCCGCACGCCGGACATAGGGGGAGTCGAGCATGCCAATCAGTTCCACCAACAACCTCCGTCAGGAATGGAAGACTACGGTCTTGTTGCCATTGAGCAGCACGCGGTCGTCGAGAAACAGCCGCAAGGTGCGGGCCAGTACGCGGCGCTCGATGTCGCGGCCGATGCGGATCAGGTCGTCCGGCGTGTCGGCGTGCGTGACGCGCTCGATATCCTGTTCGATGATCGGGCCTTCGTCGAGATCGGCGGTAACGAAATGCGCGGTGGCGCCGATGAGCTTGACTCCGCGCCGGTGTGCCTGATGGTACGGCCGCGCGCCTTTGAAGCCGGGCAGGAAGGAATGGTGGATGTTGATGCAGCGGCCCGCCAGGCGCGTGGACAGTTCGTTCGACAGCACCTGCATGTAGCGCGCGAGCACCACCAGATCGGTATTGGTCTGCTCGATCAGCGACCACAGCGCCGATTCCTGTGTCGCCTTGGTGGCCGCGTCGACCGGCAGGTGGTGGAACGGGATCGCGTCGAAGTCCAGGTGCCGGAATGTTTCGCGTGGATGGTTGGCGACCACGCCCACGATGTCCATCGGCAATTCGCCGAGGCGCCAGCGATAGAGGATGTCGGCCAGGCAGTGGTCGAACTTCGACACCAGCAGCAGCACGCGGCGGCGCCGACTGCGGTCGCGCAAGGTCCACTGCATGCGGAGTTGTCGCGCGAAAGGAGCGAAATCCGCATCGAGGTCGGCCAGCTCGCGCGATGCATTTTCGAATACCAGGCGCATGAAGAAGCGCCCGGTTTCCTGGTCGCCGAACTGCTGCGCCTCCACGATATTGCCGCCCTGGTCCGCCAGATGATTCGATACCGCCGCCACGATGCCCGCACGATCGGGGCAGGACAGGGTCAGCACGAACTGGCGGGCGGCGCTCATGGCGTACGGTGCAGGATGAGTTCGAGCACCAGCTTGGTGCCGAAGAAGGCGAGCAGAAGCACGCCCATGCCGATCAGCGTGAGGTTGACCGCGCTGCGTCCACGCCAGCCGTAGCGCCAGCGGCCGTAGAGCAAGGCGCCGAACACCAGCCAGGCGATGATCGACAGCACCGTCTTGTGGATCAGGTGCTGGCCGAACAGGTTGTCGACGAACAGGATGCCGGTGAGCAGGGTGAGCGTGAGCAGCAGAAAGCCGGCGCCGATCAGTCGGAACAGCAGCGTTTCCGTGAGTGTCAGCGGTGGCAGCGCGCGCATCCATGCGCCGAACTGGCGATGGCGCAGCGCGCGCTCCTGGACCGCGAGCAGGATGGCCAGCGCCGCGGCGATCGACAGCACGCTGAAGGCCAGCAGCGCCACCGTGACGTGCAACTTGATCTGCCACTCCAGCGGTTCGGGCGAGGTAGCGGGCGCCCAGAACGCGTCGGCGGCGAGCAACAGCGCCGAGAGCGGGAAGACGATGACGCCGAGCGCCGCCACGGGCCGCGTCAGGTTCACCAGCAAGGTCAGCGCCGACACCACGCATGCGACCAGCGACAGCGCAGCGAAGAAGTGCAGGTCCAGGGCGCCGCGATGCAGGCTGAGCAGGATCGTCCCGTGCGTCAGCACGGCAATGGCGCCGACGGCGAGCGCGACGCGCCGCAGGACGGTGACGGAGTGGTTGCGCACGAAGAGCGGCCACGACAGCAGTCCTGCCGCAAGCAGGTAGTCGAAGATGGCGATCAGTGCGGCGACGGTAAGCATGGCGGGGAAGTGTGGCACAGGGTTGGCGGGGCGTGAACGGCGCAGGGCGGCACTTGCGATATTTAGAAAGTTGTCTAAATATCTAGCTATTCCATGGTCAGGTCCGTCGTGCACCGTGAAGCAGCAGGCCATCTTTCGAGCCCTCGCCGACCCGACCCGCCGAGCCATCCTCAAGCGGCTGCAGGGCGGGGCGCTGAGCGCCGGCGACATCGGCGCGGCGTTCGACATCACGCCGGCCTCGCTGTCGCACCACTTCGCCGTGCTCAAGCAGGCGGACCTGGTGCGCACCGAGCGCCGCGGCCAATACATCGTCTATTCGCTCAACAGCACGCTGATGGAAGACATCGCGCGCATGGTGCTTGACCTGTTTCCCCCTCATTCCCCCAAGGGAGGCAAGCGATGAAGCTCTCGCACAGTTTGCTGGTGTCGCTGGCGTTCGTCGTCGTCGCATTGGCGGCGGTGGCCTGGCTGTATCCCTCATTGCCGCAGCAGGTGCCGATCCACTGGAACATGCAGGGCGTTCCGGACGGCTATCGCCCGCGGCCCTGGGGCGCGGCGATGCCGGTTCTGGTGATGGCGGGCTTTGCCCTGCTGTTGTGGCTGTTGCCGAGGATCTCGCCGCGTGGCTTTGAGCTGTCGACGTTTGCATCGGTATACGCGCTGCTGATGCTCGCCGTGCAGGCGGCGCTGCTGGTCATCCTGCTGGCCGGGCTCCTGGTGAGTGCGGGCTACGCCGTGCCGATGTGGAAGGTGATGTCGCTGTCGCTGGGGGCGCTGCTGATGGTGCTGGGCAACTTCATGGGCAAGCTGCGCAAGAATTTCTTCATCGGCATCCGCACGCCCTGGACCTTGGCGAGTGATGCCGTATGGGAGCGCACCCATCGGGTCGGCGGCTGGATATTCGTCGCCACGGGCGCATTGGTGATGTTGGCGGCGTCCCTGGGTGGCCCGCGCTGGTTGACCTTCGCACTGATCCTGCTGATGGCTGGGTCATGCGTGCTGTATTCGCTGCTGGCCTACCGGCGCATCGAGCATCGCTAGGCTCCATGACATGAGGGAGTGGGCGCAATGTCGGGCTTGAGGAAACTGTGGTTCATCGTCGGCCTGTTGGCGGCAAGCGCTGCGCAGGCGACGCCGGAGGTCTGTGCGCAACGCGCGGCCGAGATTCTGCAGGCCCTGCAGAAGGGTGACTTCGCGTTGGTTGCGACGCATTTCAATGCGCGCATGAAGGACGCTTTGGACGCATCGCGGCTGGAGAAGGTCTGGACCCAGGCGCTGCCTCAACAGTTCGGCGCGTTCGATCATGCCGCTGATACCAAGGTCAGTCTGTTGGGTGATGGCGCGCTGGCTGAAACGCCTCTGCATTTCGCCAACCAGTGGCTGGTCATGCGGGTGGGTTGCGATGCGCAGGGGCAGGTGGATGGCCTGCGCTTCGCACCGGGCGCTGCTCCCGCGGGCGCGGAGGCGATGGGGCCGGGCGAGCGCTCGCTGGCGGTGCCCACGCCGTGGGGGCCGTTGCCCGGCGTGCTGACGCTGCCGTCCGGGCAGGGGCCCTTTGCGGCGGTGGTGCTGGTAGCCGGGTCGGGACCCAATGACCGGGATGAAACCGTAGGGGCCAACAAACCGTTTCGCGATATCGCACAAGGGCTCGCCGCGGCAGGCATCGCAAGC
The DNA here is from genome assembly GCF_003351225.1 of Dyella solisilvae. Lineage (GTDB taxonomy): Bacteria > Pseudomonadota > Gammaproteobacteria > Xanthomonadales > Rhodanobacteraceae > Dyella > Dyella solisilvae. Next base: position 901,078 of record NZ_QQSY01000001.1, on the reverse strand, counting down.
CTGCGCTATGACAAGCGCAGCCGCGTGTATGGCCCGCGCATGGCGCAACAAGCGGATGCCGCAACCATCGACAACGAAGTGACCGACGACGCTCTGGCCGCGGTGAAGCTGCTGTCCGTCCAGCCGGGCGTCGACCCGCATCGGGTGTTCGTGCTGGGCCACAGTCTGGGCGCGTATATGGCGCCGCGCATTGGCCAGCGCGAGCCGCAACTGGCGGGGCTGGTCTTGCTGGCGGCTTCGGCGCGCCCATTGCTGGACGTGATCGCCCAGCAGACCCGCGAGCAAGGCAAATTGCAGGGTCTCAGCGACGAGCAGATCCAGCAGAAGGAGCAGTCCATTGCCGCGGAGCAGCGGTGGCTGGCCACGGCCGATCCGTCGCGGCCGCCGCCGGGTTCGTTCGGCAATGCGCCGCAAGGCTACTGGCTGAGCTTGCGCGAATACGACGCTGTCGCGGTGGCCGGGGCGCTGTCCATGCCCATGCTGATCCTGCAGGGCGGCAGCGATTTCCAGGTATCGCCCACGCAGGACTATGGTCGCTGGCAAACGGGGCTGGCCGGCCGATCACTGGTGAGCTTCCACCAGTACGAGGGCTTGAACCATCTGTTCATGCCTGCCGGCAAGACAGGCACGCCGGCCGACTATCAGACGCCCTCTCGCGTCGACGGCAGGGTGATCCAGGACATCGCCAAGTGGATCAAGGCCCAGCCTGCCGCCCATTGATCCGGAAGGTGGCGGGATGGCTGTCCCCGGCCTCTGCTATATTTACCCGCTTGTCCCTGGACTCCTGTCTGCCATGTTCGAATCCCTCAGCCAACGCCTCTCCGCCACCGTCAACCGCCTGCGCGGCCGCGGTCGCCTGACCGAGGAGAACATCCGCGAATCGCTGCGTGAGGTGCGCATCGCCCTGCTCGAGGCCGACGTGGCCCTGCCGGTGGTGCAGGCGCTGGTCGAGCGCGTGAAGGTGCGCGCGGTGGGCCAGGAAGTGCTCAAGAGCCTCTCGCCGGGCCAGGCTCTGGTGAAGGTGGTCAGCGACGAGCTGACCGCGCTGATGGGCACTGCCAATACTGAGCTCAACCTTGCGCAGCAACCGCCGGCCGTGGTGCTGATGGCCGGCCTGCAGGGCGCGGGCAAGACGACCACGGTGGCGAAGCTCGCCCGCTTCCTCACCGAACGCAAGAAGAAGAAGGTGATGGTGGTGAGCTGCGACGTGTACCGTCCGGCCGCCATCGAGCAGCTGCGCACGCTGGCCGAGCAGGTTGGCGTGAAGTTCTTCCCGTCCGAAGCGGGCCAGAATCCGGTCGACATCGCCAAGAACGCCATCGCCGCCGCCCGTCGCGAAGTGGTCGACGTGCTGCTGGTCGATACCGCCGGTCGTCTGCACGTGGACGAGGCGATGATGGCGGAGATCAAGGCGCTGCACGCCGCGATCACCCCGATCGAAACCCTGTTCGTGGTCGACTCCATGACCGGCCAGGACGCGGCCAACACCGCCAAGGCATTCGCCGAAGCGCTGCCGCTCACCGGTGTGGTGCTGACCAAGACCGACGGTGATGCGCGCGGTGGCGCCGCGCTGTCGGTGCGTTATGTCACTGGCCGCCCGATCAAGTTCCTCGGCGCCGGCGAGAAGACCGATGCGCTGGAGCCGTTCCATCCGGACCGCGTGGCTCAGCGCATCCTCGGCATGGGCGACGTTTTGTCGCTGGTCGAGGAAGTGGAGCGCAAGGTCGATCAGGAGAAGGCGCAGAAGCTCGCCGAGAAGGTCATCAAGGGCAAGCGCTTCGATCTCAACGACATGCGCGACCAGCTCGAGCAGATGAGCAACATGGGCGGCCTGGCCGGCCTGATGGACAAGCTGCCGGGCGTGTCGAGCCTGCCTGACAACGTGAAATCCAAGGTCAACGATGGCGAGATCAAGCGCATGGTCGCGATCATCCAGTCGATGACCAAGAAGGAACGCCGTCACCCGGACCTGCTGAACGGCTCGCGTCGTGCCCGCGTGGCGCGTGGGTCAGGCACCCAGCCGGCCGACGTGAACCGTCTGCTCAAGCAGTACATGCAGATGGAGAAGATGATGTCCAAGCTGTCCAAGGGCGGCACCAAGGGCCTGCTGCGACAGATGCGCGGCGCCATGAAGGGCATGGGCGGCATGGGTGGTGGATTGCCGCCGATGCGCTGAGGCTGAACGGTCCGGTTGGTTTTTCCGGCCGGATTTGCCTGTCGGCTCTTCCTTTTTCCCCAAAATTCATTAAAATGCTGCGTTTACCGCGCACGGCCTCGTGCGTGCTGCCGGCATCCGGCAACTCTGGAGCTTTTACTTATGGTCAAGATTCGTCTTTCGCGCGGCGGCGCCAAGGGCCGTCCGTTCTACCACATCGTTGTCACCGATCAGCGCAACAAGCGCGACGGTCGCAGCATCGAGAACGTGGGTTTCTACAATCCGGTTGCTTCGGGCAAGGACAAGCGCCTTGAGCTGAACGTCGCCCGCGTGCAGGAGTGGGTTGGCAAGGGCGCCCAGCTGACCGATAAGGTCGCCGCCCTGGTCAAGGAAGCCGGCAAGCAGCAGGCTGCCTGAGCATGACGGCAGCCGGTCGACGCGTCCTGGTGGGACGCATCGTCGGGCTGTACGGCGTGCAGGGCTCGGTCAAGATCGAATCCTGGACCGAACCCCGCACGCGGATCTTCACCTACCAACCCTGGCTGCTCACATCGGCGCCGGGTGTGGAGATGGAGGTCGCGGGAGTGAAGGGTCGTCCGCAGGGTAAAGGGCTGATCGCCCAGTTGCCTGGAGTGGATGACCGCGACGCTGCGGCGGCGCTGGTGGGGCAGGACATTTATGTCGCCCGCGAGCTGCTGCCGCCTCCCGGCAAGGATGAGTATTACTGGGTCGACCTCGAGGGTCTGGAGGTCGTCACCACGGAAGGCGTGGTGCTGGGGCGGGTCAGTCATCTGTTCGCGACCGGCGCCAACGACGTCGTGGTGGTGAAGGACGGTACGCGCGAGCGGCTGATTCCTTTCATCCAGGGTTCGTATGTGCGTTCGGTGGATTTGTCCGGCGGGCGCATGGTGGTGGACTGGGATCCTGAATTCTGAGCGCGCCTGTGCGCGGCCACATGGGTTGAGGATCATGCGCATCGATGTCGTCACGCTGTTTCCCGACTTCATGCGCCAGTGTGCTGCAGTGGGGGTCGTGGGACGTGCGCAGCAGCGTGAGCTGCTGCAGGTGGAAACCTGGAACCCGCGCGACTACGCCACCGACAATTACCGCACCGTGGACGGCCGCACTTGTGGCGGCGGACCCGGAATGGTGATGCTGATCCAGCCTTTGCGCGATGCCCTCAAGGCGATGCGCGAGGCGGCGCCGGAACCGGTGCATGTGATTTACCTCAGCCCGCAAGGTGCGCGGCTGACGCAAGGCAGGGTGGAAGCGCTGGCGAAGCTGCCGCGCATCGCTCTGCTCTGTGGGCGTTACGAAGGTGTGGACGAGCGTCTGCTGGCGCACGAGGTCGACGAGGAGCTCTCCATCGGCGATTATGTGCTGTCCGGCGGTGAGCTTGGCGCCGCGGTTATCATTGATGCCGTGGGCCGCTTGCAGGACGGTGCGTTGAACGACGCGCAGTCGGCGCAGCAGGATTCGTTCTCGGACGGACTGCTGGATTGCCCGCACTATGCAAAACCGGTGCATGACGCACTGGGCGACGTGCCGGATGTACTGCTTTCCGGTGACCACGCGGCGATCCGCCGCTGGCGCCTGAAGCAATCGCTGGGACGGACCTGGTTGCGACGTCCCGACCTTTTGGCGCAGCGCGCGCTGGATGCAGAATCCCGTGCGCTGTTGGATGAATTCCGCCGCGAGCATGCTCAGCAGACGCGGCACGACGATACGGCCCACTAAGGGCTCAGAAATTAGACAGGTGTTGCCATGAACAAGATCATCGAACAGTTCGAAGCCGAGCAGATCACCCGCCAGCTGCCGGAGTTCGGCCCTGGTGACACCGTGGTGGTCAACGTGAAGGTGAAGGAAGGTAACCGCGAGCGCGTCCAGGCGTTCGAGGGTGTCGTCATCGCCAAGCGTAGCCGCGGCCTGCATTCGGCCTTCACCGTGCGCAAGATTTCGCACGGCACCGGCGTGGAGCGCGTGTTCCAGGCTCATAGCCCGGCCATCGACTCGGTCGAAGTGAAGCGCAAGGGCAAGGTGCGTGGCGCCAAGCTGTACTACCTGCGCAACCTGGAAGGCAAGGCTGCTCGCATCAAGGAAGACGTCGCCGCCGTCTCGGCCGCCAAGGCCGCGAAGAAGGCTGCCGCTGCGGAGTAATCCCGGCGTCTTGCCGATACACCAAAAACCCCGCGGAGCGATCCGCGGGGTTTTTGTTTGCGATTACGAAGTAGATAGGTGTGGGTGGGCTCGCCTCGGGGCTGTCTATGGATTGCCGCAGGCTCGCTCAAGGCGAAACACGGGAATTACCACGGTCTCCCTATCCGTCATCCCAGCGCAGGCTGGGATCCAGTGACTTTGGCTTTTGGCTCTGTGTTTGGCGTTGCCGCCAGCGTGCCGCCTACGCGGCGGGCGTTTCAATCGTCTGCCGACGCTCGAGTCACTTTTCTTTTGCTGGCCCAAAAGAAAAGTAACCCAAAGAAAACGGCCTAAGAGGCTCGTAGCGACATGTGGGTTACCAGCCCGGTGGACTGCGGCCAGCTTGATCGGTGACGTGATACCTCAGGGACAGCGGCTACCCAGTAACGCGCCGCGGCCGAGAGGACTTAAGGCAGACGGTCGCTGGTTCTAGTAGCGGTGATCATCGGGGAGAGGGGGAGTCTCGCCCCATGTCGCGGTGTGCCCCTGCGCGGGGCTGCGATTCCACCGGTCTCAGGTATTGGCGCCCTTTCCAAGCAAAGGGCAGCCCGCCTCACGCCAACCGCTGCGGCTCCTGCAGGAAGTTGCCCTGCACGAAGTCCACGCCGCAGGCGAAAAGCAGCGAGGTGCTGGCGGCGTCTTCGACCCACTCGGCGATGGTCAGCTTCTTCAGCTCGCGGGCCTGGCGGCAGATTTCGGCGACCTTTTTCTGGCTTTCCTGCTGCTGGGGCAGGTCGGCCATGTAGCTGCGGTCGATCTTCAGGTAGTCCGCGTCGATGTGGTTGAGCAACTGGAAGGAGTTCAGGCCCGAGCCGAACTGCTCCAGTGCGAACTGGCCGCCGAGCTGTTTCCACGCCCTGATGAATTCCTGCGCGGGGCGCAGCGAGGTCACGACCTTGCTCTCGGTGGTTTCGAGCACGAGCTTGCCGTTCTTCAGTCCCGCGCGACGCAGTTGCTCGCCCAGCCACGGCAGTAGCTGGGTGTCTTCCAGCGAGCCGGAGGTGAGCTTGACGAAGAACGTCGTGGGCGTGCCGCTGCGGTCGCGGGCGCGCAGATGCTCGATGGCCTGGTGCAGCACCCAGCGGTCGATGGCCGGGGTGAGGTTGTGCTTTTCCGCGATCGGCATGAAGAAGCCCGGCAGCACCTCGCCCTGTGGGCCGTTGAGGCGCAGCAGGATCTCGGAGAATTCGCCGTCGGCGTCCTGCAGGCTGATGGTCTGCTGGTGGTACAGCACGAAATCGTTCTGGGTCAGCGCCTGCTTCAGCACGCCCAGCCAGTAGCGCTCGCGCTCTTCCTCCGCCTTTTCGCGCGCGGCGGGGTCGTGCAGTTCGCTGCGGTTGCCGCCCTGGCTCTGCGCATTGCGCAGGGCCTGGCTGGCCTGGTTGAGCAGCAGTTCGGTGTTGGCATTGCGCTCGCCCAGCAGGCTGCCGCCGATGCTCGTGGTGACCGTGATGGAGCGCGTGCCCAGGTCGAAGATGCCGCCGGCGATCGCCTGCTGGAGCCCGGCGATCCACTGCTTGATGCTTTCGTCATTGCGGGTATGCAGCAGCACACCCACGGTGTGCTCAGCCAGCAGGCCGGCCGTGTCATGGGCGCCCAGCTGGCCCTCCACCCGGTTGGCGAAGGCGGCCAGCAGTTCGTCAGCCTTGGCCAGGCCCACGCCGGCGACGATGGCCTGCCAGTTGTCCGGCTCGATCAGCAGCAGCGACTGGCCCTTGACGCCTTCGGTGGCGGCGGAGACCGCCTGGTCGACGCACTCGAGCATGCGGGCGCGGTTGAACAGGCCGGTGACGGGGTCGCGCTGCAGCTGCTCGATGACGCTGGCGTCGATCTGCTGGCGACGGAACACCACCTGCAGGCAGGGCTCGCCCTCGAAGGTGGCGTGGGCGAAGTCCACGCTGGCCTTGAAGTTGCTGGCGTCGGCGCGACGCGCCTGCAGCTCGATCGGGGCGCTGGGCTTTTCCCCGCGCGAGAGGCCCTTGAGGGTGGTCTTGAACTCATCGGCGTCGGTGGGGCTGATCATGTCCAGCACCGGCAGTCCGAGCAGGTCGTCAAATTCGGTGTAGCCGAAGGTATCCAGGTAGGCCTGGTTGGCGCGCACGTGCATGCCTTCGTGCACGTAGGCGATGGCGTCGGTGGAGGAGTCCAGCAGGGCGTCGCAGCGGCGCTCCGATTCGCGCAGCGCGGTTTCCAGGCGGCGCAGCTGTCGGCGTGCATGGAGTGCGTCGAATTCCCGCTGCACCACCGCCATCAGCTGCTTGGGTTGCGTACGCAGCGCAACGCTGCGCGCGCCGCCCACAAAGAGTTCGGTGATGGTGGCGTTGTCGACCTGGCCGACCAGGGCGATCAGCGACAAATCGCGCCCATGCGCGTCGAGCAGGCGCGACACCTCGCGCAACTCCAGCGTGCCGACCGTCGGGTCGAACAGCACGACGTCCGGACCCAGTTCATCAAGCGCCGCATTGACCTGCTCGGCGCTGGTGGCGCGTGCGGGGCGGACGGCGATGCCGCTGTTGCGCAGCAGGCTGATGATCTGTTCCGCGTCTTCGACCGACTTTTCGATGAAAAGGATCTTGATGACCTGGTCTGTTTTCATGGGCACGTCGGTCTATCCATTGTTCGCCGCTGCTGTTGAAACCTGCCGTGACAGCAGGGCGCGGGCCTTGCGTGGTTGTAGCGGATTCCGCCCGTCACTGCCAGCGGAAAGTTTCCGGAAGTGACGCGGCCCACAAGTGTCGGGCGGGTATTACAGCGGGCGCTTGGATGCCTCGCCGCCAACCTCACGCACCAGCCTGGGCACGAGGTAGCCGGGCAGGCGGTGGCGCACGTCCTCGACCAGCGCGAGGGCGCATGCATCGTCCACTTCGAAGTGTGCGGCTCCCTGCACCCGGTCGAGCTGGTGCAGGTAATAGGGCAGGACGCCGGCGGCGAACAGGCGCTCGGACAGCGCGGCCAGGGTGTCCGCGTCGTCATTGATCCCGCGCAACAGCACGGACTGGTTGAGCAGGGTGGCGCCGGCCCCGCGCAGACGGCGGCAGGCTTCGTCGACATTGGCGTCGAACTCGTTGGCGTGGTTGGCGTGCAACACCACCACTTTCTGCAGCGGCAGCGCCGCCAGCCAGTCGACCAAGGCGTCGTCGACGCGCTCGGGCAGCACCACCGGCAGGCGGGTGTGGATGCGCAGGCGGGTGACGTGCGGAATGTCAGCGAGGCCGCGGGAAAGCTCCTCCAGCTTGGGCGTGGCCAGCGACAGCGGGTCGCCGCCCGAGAGGATCAGCTCGCTGATCGAGGCGTCAGCACGCACGTGCTCCAGCGCCTTGCGCCACTGCCCGGCAGCGGCCATCTCATCGCCGTAGGGGAAGTGGCGACGGAAGCAGTAGCGGCAGTTGATCGCGCAGCTGCCGCTGGCGATCAGCAGGGCACGCCCTTGGTACTTGTGCAGCACCCCTTGCGCCGAGCGGGCCGCCATGTCGCCGACAGCGTCCGTGCTGAAGCCCTCCACCTGGTCCAGTTCGGCCAGCTGGGGCAGGACCTGCAGCAACAGCGGGTCGTTCGGATCGCCCTGGCGCATGCGGGCCAGGAAGCCGCGAGGCACGCGCAGGGCAAAGCCCGCATCGTCCGCCGGCAATTGGTCGGCCAGGTGGGCCAGGCCGGCGGCCTCAAGCAGCTCGCGCGGGTCGGTGACGGCCTCGCGCCAGAGCGTGCGCCAGTCGGATCCGGGCGGAGATAGGCGGGCGGCTTGGCTTGCGGTTATCATAGTGGGTCTTGAAACGGGCCCCAGGCCCGGGGCAAACCCCTATTCTAGCCGCCTCCCAGCGGCATCACATCTGGAGCGCTACGCATGGCCACCGCCGGTCTCAACGACGTCAAGAAGGGTATGAAGATCCTTCACAACAATGACCCGTGGGTCATTACGGACGCCGACTTCATCAAGCCCGGCAAGGGTCAGGCGTTCACCCGCATCTTCATCCGCAACCTGAAGAACGGCCGCACTACCGAGCAGACCATGAAGTCCAGCGACTCCTTCGAAGTCGCCGACGTGGTCGATACCGACATGCAGTACCTGTACTCCGACGGCGAGTTCTGGCACTTCATGCACCAGGAAAGCTTCGAGCAGCACCAGGCCAGCAAGACCGGCATGGGCGACGCCGTGAAGTGGCTGAAGGGCGAGGAAGAGTGCGTGGTGACGCTGTTCAACGGCGAAATCATCTCCGTGCAGGCGCCGAACTTCGTCGAGCTGAAGATCACCGAGACCGACCCGGGCCTGCGTGGCGACACCTCCGGTGGCGGCGGCAAGCCGGCGACGCTGGAAACCGGCGCTGTCGTGCGCGTGCCGCTGTTCGTGACCACCGACGAAGTGATCAAGGTCGACACCCGCACGGGCGAGTACGTCAGCCGCGTCGGCAAGTGACGCATTGGCCCGCGCGCTTGCGCGCGGCTTGCCAATACGTCATCCCGGCGCAGGCCGGACGAGCGCGCAGCGCGAAGAACGTCCGCAGGACGGCCCCGAAGGGGCGAGCGCAGCGAGTCATCCAGTGAAGTACGTTGTGCGAAGCACGCGATATTGCTCTTGCGACGGTACGGCGAAAGTCACTGGATTCCGGCCTTCGCCGGAATGATGAGCGAAAAAGCGTCACGCCGTTAGGCAACCATGGGGCGGCCACCGCGAGGTGATCCGCCCCATGTCGTATCCACCACCGATAAAGCGAGCCTAAGGATGAGCCAGACCACCCCGCAATCCATCGACCTGTTGATCGAAGCGCGCTGGGTCGTGCCCGTGGAGCCTCACGGTGTCGTGTTGGAGCATCACGCGGTCGCGGTGGACAAGGGCGCGATCACCGCGTTGCTGCCGATTGCCGAGGCCCGCGCCGCCTATGCGCCGCGAGAGCGCGTCGAGCTGGGCGAGCACGTGCTGATCCCGGGCCTGGTCAACACGCACACGCACAACCCGATGACGCTGCTGCGCGGCCTGGCCGACGACCTGCCGCTGATGGTGTGGCTGCAGAAACACATCTGGCCGGTCGAGGGCCAGGTGATCGGCCATGAGTTCGTGCGTGACGGCGTGGAACTGGCGGTGGCGGAAATGATCCGTGGCGGGTCTACCTGCGCCAATGAGAACTACTTCTTCCCCGATGTCATCGGCGCCACTTACAAGCGCTTGGGTTTCCGCGCGGTAGTTGGCCTGCCGGTAATTGAATTCCCCACGGCGTGGGCGAAGACGCAGGACGAGTATTTCGACCGTGCCATCGAAGTGCACGACAGTTTCCTGGGCGATGCGCTGATCGGCACCTCGTTCGCGCCGCATGCGCCGTATACCGTCTCGGACGAGAGCTTCGAGCGCATCCGCGTGCTGTCCGACCAGCTGGATATCCAGGTGCACCTGCATACGCACGAGACTGCGCATGAGGTGGAAGAGGAGAAGGCCAAGAGCGGCCTGCGCCCGTTACAGCGCCTGCAGAAGCTCGGCATCGTCAACGATCGGCTGATCGCCGTGCACATGACCCAGCTGACCGACGGCGAGATCGCCGCCTGCGCGGAAGCCGGCGTGTCGGTGGTGCACTGCCCCGAGTCCAACCTCAAGCTCGCTTCGGGCTTCTGCCCGGCGGAGAAGCTGCGTCAGGCCGGCGTGAACGTGGCGCTCGGCACCGACGGTTGCGCCTCCAACAATGACCTGGACATGTTCGGCGAGATGCGCACCGCCGCGCTGCTGGCCAAGGCGGTGGCGGGTGATGCCGCGGCCTTCGATGCGGCCTATGCACTGCGCGCCGCCACGCTCAATGGCGCCCGCGCCATCGGCCTGGAAGATCGCATCGGCTCGATCGAGGCCGGCAAGCAGGCGGACCTTGCCGCTGTGCGCCTGTCCGATCTGGAAACGCAGCCGCTGTTCCACATCGCCTCGCAGCTGGTCTACGCGACCGGTCGTCATCAGGTGACGGATGTGTGGATCAACGGTGTGCGCAAGCTGGCCGGCCGCGTGCTTACCGATATCGACGTCGACGCCGTGCTGGCCAAGACGCATGCCTGGCGCGAACGTATCGCCGCGATCGACGCCGCCTGAGGATCCCCCATGAATCGCTACCTCGTCATGGCCATGCGCCGGCCGCATTTCGATCCGGCGGTGGTGCAGCCACACAAGGATTTCCTCGAAGGCCTGCGCGCCGGTGGTCGCCTGGAACTGTCAGGCGGCTTCAGCGACCAGTCTGGCGGCGCCTACCTGATGCGCGCGGAAAACCTGGATGAGGCGCTCGCCATCGCCCATCAGGACCCCGCGCATACCAGCGGAGGTTGGGATATCACGGTCTACGAATGGCAGGCGCGTTAAGCTCTGCGACCAGCTACCAAGGATGCTTCCGATGCAAGCCGCTGCCAATGTCAGCCCCGAGGAAATCGCCCGTTTCGGCAAGCTCGCCGCGCGCTGGTGGGATCCGGACGGCGAATCCCGCCCGCTGCATGACCTGAACCCCGTGCGCGCCGACTATGTCGCTGCGCGGTTGGACCTGCGCAACGCGCGCGTGGCCGATGTCGGCTGCGGCGGTGGACTGCTCAGCGAAGCCCTGGCCAAGGCTGGCGCGCGCGTCACCGGCATCGACCTCGGCGAGAAAGTGATCGAGATCGCCCGGTTGCACCTGCATGAATCGCGACTAGAGAAGCCCGAGCTGTCGATCGACTATCGCGTGCAGTCGTCGGCTGAACTGGCTGCGGCCGAACCGGAGAGCTTCGACGCGGTGTGCTGCATGGAGCTCATCGAGCACGTGCCCGATCCCGAGGCGCTGGTGCAGGATCTCGCTCGCATGGTGAAGCCCGGCGGCGTGGTGGTGATGTCCACACTCAACCGCACGCCCGCGGCGTTTGGCGCGGCCATCCTCGGCGCCGAATACCTCATGCGCATGCTGCCGCGCGGTACGCATCACTACGCCCAATTCCTCAAGCCGTCCGAACTGGGACGCCTGATGCGCCACGCGGGCCTGGAAGTGCAGGACGTCTCCGGCCTGGGTTACAACCCCATCAACCGCAAGGCCTGGCTGAGCCGGATCACCGCGGTCAACTACCTGATCAGCGCACACAAGCCGGCATGAAGGCGTTCCCCGAGTCCATCCAGGGCGTGCTGTTCGACCTCGACGGCACCTTGCTCGACAGCGCCACTGATCTTTACGCCGCGCTGCAAACGCAGTGCGATGAAATGCAGGTGGCCGCCCCGCCTTACGCGATGGTGCGTGAGGTGGTATCGCGGGGCTCTCGCGCCATCCTGCGTTGTGCGTTTCCCGACCACGATGACGACGGACTGATGCAGCTCGTGCCGCGCTACCTGGAGATCTACCAGGCGGTGATGGCCCAGCACACGCGCCCCTTCGACGGCGTCGAGGCATTGCTCGCCACCATCGAGTCGCAGGGAATGGCCTGGGGCATCGTCACCAACAAGCCGGGCTTCCTCACTGACGATCTGGTGCAGCGCATCGGCTGGGCCGGGCGCGCTGCGGCAGTGGTGTCGGGCGACACACTGCCGGTGAAGAAACCCGACCCGGCGCCGGTGCTGCTCGCCTGCGAACGCGCTGGGCTCGACCCCGCCCACTGCCTGTTCGTGGGCGACGACCGACGCGACGTGCAGGCCGGCGAAGCCGCCGGCATGTACACCGTGGCCGTGCGTTGGGGTTACCTCGACGGCGGCGATCCCCATGCGTGGGGCGCCGACCTGGTGCTCGAGCATCCCTCGGACCTCACTCGTCGCCTGCAGGTGGCGGCATGAGCGAGGCGGCGCTGCAGAGCTATATCGACAAATGGCTGGCGGTGCAGCCGCAGCAGCGCATCGCGCTCGCCTTCGTCGACCCTCACACCTATCCCGGCCACGTGGCGCTCGCTGCGCTGGAGCAGGAACTGCTGGCCGCCGCCTATGGCATTCGCGAGCCGCAGGTCGCCGCGACCAAGCTCAACTGGTGGGCGGAGGAGCTGTCTGGCGCCGCGGCCAGCGGTGGTCGCCATCCGTTGACCCAGGTGCTGTTCGACGATGAGCGCGCCCATGCGCTGCCGAACGAGCGTTGGGTGGCGCCGGTACTGGCCGCGATGGCGCAACTGGAGCAGGGCACGGCCGCCGATTTTCCGGCCCAGCTGGCCGCCGGCGGCATGTTGCACGGAGCCCTGGCTTCGCTGGAAACAGCCTGGTGGTATGGCGAGGGCGCCTCGGCCGAACACGCCTCGCGGGTCGCCACGCTGTCCCACCTCGTGTTCGCCCTGATGCGCCTGGAAGAAGACGCGGAGCGCGACCGCCTGGCCTTGCCGATGGCGCGACTGGCCCGTCACGGGCTCAGCCGCCACGATCTGCGCACGGCCAGCACCGCGCGCGAGGAAGCCGTTCGTGCCCAGCTGGAGGACCTGCACGCAGCCTGGGGTACAGCCGGGCAGCTTCCGGGGCCGCTCAGTGCATTCCGTGGGCTGGAGGCGCGCCAGGGCCGCACCTTGGTGGCCAAGGCCCGCAAGGCGGCCGATCCGCTCGCCGTGCTGCGCAAGGGGCAGGGGCGTCAGGGGCCCGGCGTGGCCTGGCAGGCCTGGCTGGCGGCGCGGGCCTGGCGCCGGCAGGCCGGCTGAACGCCGCTTCGGACGCATCGTTTCCGCTGCGCCACTATTGCCCGACCGCCAGGCTGCCCCAAGATTGGTTCTCGTTTGCGGCGGCCCCGACCGCTGAGTCACAGGATTTCCGCTATGTACAACGAGGAAAACACCGCTCGCCTGCTGCCCGACGTGGCCGTGCACGCCCAGCCCCACCTGGCCGGCGAGTTGGACTGGGTGGGCATGAACGGCATCGAGGTGCCGGTGCGCTTCGACGCGGGTGATGGCGACGCGCAGCGCGCGAGCGCCCGCGTGGGCGCCTTCGTCAACCTGCGCCGTCCCGACAAGCGCGGCATCCACATGTCGCGTCTGTACCTGATGGTCGAGCAGGCGCTCAGCACGCAGACGCTCAGCGCCGACAGCCTGCGCGATCTGCTGAAGGGTTTCCTGGAGTCCCACAAGGATCTTTCCGACCGCGCCTGCCTCAGCATCCGCTTTGAGCACCTGGTGCGAAGGCCGGCGCTGCGCAGCAGCAACAGCGGCTGGCGCGCCTATCCGGTGTGCATCGAAGCGAGCCTGGTGGGCGATGAGTTCCTGCTCGAGTTCGGCACCGAAGTCGTCTATTCCTCCACCTGTCCCGCTTCGGCGGCGCTTTCGCGCCAGTTGATCCAGGACCAGTTCGCGCGCGACTTCGATGCCGCCGCGCAGCTCGACCACGCCGCCGTGCTGGCCTGGCTCGGCAGCGAGAAGGGCATCGTGGCCACGCCGCATGCGCAGCGCAGCGTGGCGCGCCTGCGGGTGCGTCCGGCCAATGGCGCGAAATTCAACCTGATCGACCTGATCGACCAGACCGAGCACGCGCTGGGCACGCCGGTGCAGACCGCGGTCAAGCGCGAGGACGAGCAGGCCTTCGCGCGCGCCAACGGTGGCAACCTGATGTTCTGCGAGGACGCCGCCCGGCGCATCCAGAAAGCGCTCGATGCCGACGCCAGCCTCGGCGACTTCCACATCCGTGTGGAGCACCAGGAGAGCCTGCATCCGCACGACGCCGTGGCCTACGCCAGCAAGGGCGTCGAGGGCGGTTACGCCGGCAAGGGCTGCGATTGAGCCCGGTGGCAGGGGCTGCCTGTTAGGATCGGGGATGCCTCACGCCAGGCTCCCCGCTCAGGAGATTTGCATGCTGTCCCGTGTTTCCCTGCTGGCCATCGGCGCGCTCGCGCTGTCGGCCTGCTCGCTGTTCCCGCATCACGCCAAACCCGACACAACCGCTGCCGCGCCCACTCCGACGGCGGCGCCCGTGCACCAGACGCTGATGAAGTCGCTTGTCGGTGACATTCGCTACGAACTGCCGCAGCCGCTGCCAGCCGACGCCACGCTGAGGGTGACCCTGGCCGACGTGAGCCGCCAGGGCGCGCCCGCGCGCACCGTGTCCGAGGAGCGCATCCAGCCGGTCGGGGCCTCGCCCGTGGATTTTCTGATCAGCTACGACCCTGCGGACCTGCGCGATGGCGTGGACTTCGCCATCAACGTGCGCCTCGAACAGGGTGACAAGTTGCTCGCAATCAATGACACCCGGGTCAGCGTGCTGGGCCGCTCGGGCGAGAATGGCCCGGTGAGCATCACGCTGAAGGCCGTACCCTGATTCTTTCCCCTTCCTGAGGGAAACCCCGCTCGCGCCGGTCATTCCTGCGTTCGCAGGAATGACCAGTTGAGCGCAAGGGGTTACCGGGCGAACGCCAGCCGCTGGCCGCGCACGCCCTGGTCGACGGCGCTGCCGTCCCACACGCGCTGGCCGTTGACGAAGGTGGCCGCGATCGAGCTGTTGAAGGTGTAGCCCTCGAACGGCGACCAGCCGCACTTGGACAGCACTTCCTCGCGGCGCACGGTGTGCGGCTTGTTCGGATCGACCAGCACCAGGTCGGCGGCATAGCCTTCACGCAGGTAGCCACGTTCCTTCACGTCGAACAGGGTGGCGGGGGCATGCGTCACGGCTTCGACCACACGTTCTAGCGTCAGCTTGCCCTCGAACACGCGCTGCAGCGCCGCCTGCAGCGCGAACTGCACCAGCGGCAGGCCGCTCGGAGCCTTGTCATACAGCTGGCCCTTTTCCTCCAGCAGGTGCGGCGCGTGGTCGGTGGCCAGCACATCGAGGCGACCTTCCGCCAGCGCCTTGATGATCGCCTCGCGGTCGGCGGCGGTCTTGACTGCCGGGTTGCACTTGATCAGGAAGCCCAGGCGCTCGTAGTCGCGATCATCGAAGTGCAGGAAGTGCACGCAGGTTTCCGCGGTGATTCGCTTGCCCTTGATCGGGCCCGGTTCGAACAGCGCCAGTTCGTCCGCGGTGGAGATGTGCAGCACGTGCAGCCGGCTGTTGTGGCGGCGCGCCAGTTCGATCGACAGCCGGGTGGACTTGATGCACGCCTCGCGCGAGCGGATCAGCGGGTGCTCCCAGGCAGGGATGTCATCACCGTACTTTTCGTGGGCCTTGGCGAGGTTCGCGTCGATCATCGGCGTGTCCTCGCAATGCGTGATGATCGGCGTCGGCGCCTCGCGGAAAATGCCGTCGAGCACTTCAGGGTTGTCGACCAGCATGTTGCCGGTGGACGCGCCCATGAACACCTTGATGCCCGGCGCCGACAGTGGGTCCAGGCGGCGGATCGCCTCGAGGTTGTCGTTGCTGGCGCCGAGGTAGAACGCGTAGTTGACCGCGGAGGTTTCCGCCGCGCGGGCGTACTTGGCCTCCAGCGAGTCGCGATCCAGGGCAGGGGGCTTGGTGTTGGGCATCTCCATGAAGCTGGTGATGCCGCCGGCGGCGCAGGCGCGCGATTCGTGGGCGATGTCGGCCTTCTGGGTCAGCCCGGGTTCGCGGAAGTGGACCTGGTCGTCGATCATGCCGGGGAACAGCCACAGGCCGCTGGCGTCCACCACTTGTTCGCCGGGACGCGCGGCGAGCTCGCCGGCAATGGCGTCGATGCGGCCTTGCTTCACGCGCACGTCGGCGTGGAAACGGCGGCCTTCATTGACCAGTTCGGCGTTCTTGATCAGCCAGTCAGTGGACATGATTTGCTCCAGGGTTGCGGCAACGGCGGAAGGTGAACTGCTCGGGGACGGGGTCATCCCCCCCCTCGCACAACGGCTGGCAGCGCAACAGGCGCCAGCCGGTCAGTGCGCCGCCCCGCAGCGGACCGAAGCGCACGACCGCAATCCGTGCATAATCGGAACAGCTGGGATGGAAGCGGCAGCGCTGACCCAGCAGGGGGCTTAGCCAGCGCTTGTAGAAGCCGAGCAGTAGAAGTATTAGTCGGGTCACGACGGTTTTACGCTGCCGAAACGGCTTGCGGCATGTAGTGTCGCAAAGTATTCCAGAAGCAAGGTTGCCGGTGTTAGATACTTGGGCTATAACACCCGGCCGCCAAGGCCAAAATGGTGAAGGGAAATGGCGAAAACGACGCGTAGTGCGACAGCCACCAAGCCGCAGAAGGGAAAGACTGCCGGCAAGGTGAAAGAGGTCAAGGCTGCCAAGAAGCCCGCTACGGCGCGGGTTGCGAAGGCGGCGGCCAGCAAGGCTGCAGCGGCCAAAAAGCCCGCGGCCAAGAAAGCCGTGACCAAGAAACCTGCCGTGAAGAAGCCCGTCGCCAAGAAAGTCGCCAAGGCCCCGGCCAAGCACGTCGCCGCCAAGAAGCCCGCGCCCAAGCCGGCGGCCAAGAAGGCTGCCCCGGCGAAAAAGCCGGCGGTGGTCAAAAAGTTAGCCAAGCCGGCTCCGAAGAAGGTCGCTGTTCCCGCCAAGAAGCAGCCGCCCAAGACGGTCGCCAAGCCCGCGCCCGCCGCGAAGCCTGCCAAGGTGGAACCGGCCAAGGCTGCCGTCAAGGCGACCCCGGCCAAGCAGCCGGTCGCTCCAAAGGCGGCGGCTCCGACGCCGGCGCCCAGGTCCACCCCCATTCCCGCCGCGCCGGTGAAGCCGGCTGCCCCACCTATTGCAGGTAAGGTAGCCAGCGCCACCGCCCGACATACCCCCATCAAGAAACAGAAAGCTCAGCAGTCCTCGATGAACAAGTCCGCTACTCTCGACAATGGCATCACCCGTGAAGACGGCCGTTATGCGCTGCCTTCCACCACCCTGATCGACCTGCCCAAGGGTTACCGTCCCTCGAATGACGAGGAGTACATGAACCCCAAGCACCTCGCTTACTTCCGCAACAAGTTGCGTGAGTGGCGTGACCAGTTGGTGGAGGAATCGCGCCAGACCATGGAGAACCTCCGTGACGAGGTGCGCGATGTGGGCGACGAAGCCGAGCGCGCCACCCGCGAGACGGAGAACTCGCTGGAGCTGCGCACCCGCGACCGCTACCGCAAGCTGATCTCCAAGATCGACAAGGCGCTGCGCCGCATTGAAGAAGGCCGCTACGGCTACTGCGAAGAGACCGACGAGGAAATCGGGCTCGAACGCCTCGACGCCCGCCCGATCGCCACCCTGTCGCTCGATGCGCAGGAGCGTCGCGAGCATCTGCAGAAGCAGATGGGCGACTGATCGCTCGACGCGTCCCTGGTTGGAAAAGACAAAGCCCCGCCATTGGCGGGGCTTTGTTTTGCGAGAAGGTCCAGGTCCGGTGCGCCGTGCCGCCGACGCCGGAATGACGGCTTGGGAGACGCGGGCTCAGGTATTGAGCGTTGCCGCCGCGTACGCCTTGAGCTTGGCCAGCATCGCCGCCAAGCCGTTCGAGCGCGTGGGCGACAGGTGCTTGGCCAGGCCGATGGCTTCGATGAAGCGCGGCTCGGTGGCGACGATCTCACGCGCCGGGCGGTCGGAATACACGCGAAGCACCAGCGCGATCAGGCCGGAGACAATGGCCGAGTCGCTGGCCGCCTGGAAATGCAGCTTGTCCCCGTGGACGCTTGGCGCCAGCCAAACCATCGACTGGCAGCCGTGCACGCGGTAGTCCTCGGTCTTCAGTTCATCGGCGAGCGGCGGCAACTGCTTGCCCAGGTCGATCAGGTATTGATAGCGCTCGGTCCAGTCGCCGAAGAAGGCAAACTCCTCGACAATGTCCTGCTGCGCCTGTTCGGCATTCGGTGTGGCGATAGCGTTCATACGCGCATTATCGCGCGTTTGCCGCTTAACCGCCCCCTATGACTCCCTCTCCCCATGGGAAAGAAGGCCGCAGCGAGGGCCAAACGGGTGAAGAGCGAGTGCGCATTGCATGACCACCAGTCGCGAGCTCCTGGTGATCCGTAGGTCACGTCCCGTGCAAGAACCGGGTTGTCTCAGCCCTTGGCCACGCTCCACCGGGTGCCCTGCGCGCCGTCCTCGATGACGATGCCCATGGCGGTAAGTTCATCGCGGATGGCATCGGCCCGCTTGAAATCGCGGGACGCGCGCGCGGCGCGACGTTCTTCCAGCAGCGCTTCGATGCGAGACTCGTCGATCTCACCGGCGCCGCCTGCCTGCTTGAACCAGGCCTCCGGGTCCTGCTGCAGCAGGCCGAGCAGGGCGCCGGCGCCCTGCAGGGCGGCCTTGGCCGTCCGCCTGGCATCGTCGTCGCTGGCCTGGCGTGCGGCATCGGCCAGCTGAGCCAGCTCGGCCAGTGCCTGCGGCGTATTCAGGTCGTCGCACAGCGCCGCTTCCACTGCATCAGGCACAGGCAGCCTGGCCGAGTCCACCTCGACATCGACCAGGTCGCGCAGCACGCGGTACCAACCGTCGAGCGTGCTGATCGATTGCGTGATGGCCGCTTCGGACCAGTCCAGCGGCTGTCGGTAGTGGCCGCGCATGAGCAGCAGGCGCAGTGCCTCGGGCGGATGCGTCTTGAGCAACTCGTGCACCAGCATCACGTTGCCCAGCGACTTGGACATCTTGCGGCCGCTGAAGGTGAGCATGCCGTTGTGCATCCAGAAGCGCGCGAACACCTTGCCACCATGCGCGCAGGTCGACTGGGCGATCTCGTTTTCATGGTGCGGGAACTGCAGGTCAACGCCGCCGGCATGGATGTCGATGGTGTCGCCCAGGTGGGCCTCGGTCATGGCCGAGCATTCGATGTGCCAGCCGGGGCGGCCGCGTCCCCAGGGGCTGTCCCAGCCGGGCAGTTCCGGTGTGGAGGGCTTCCACAGCACGAAGTCGCCGGGGCTCTTCTTGTAGGGAGCCACCTCGACGCGCGCGCCCGCCAGCAGCTCTTCCGGATCGCGACCGGACAGGGCGCCGTAGGCGGGGTACGAGTCCACTTCGAACAACACGTGGCCTTCGGCGGCGTAGGCGTGGCCATCCTCGACCAGGCGCTCGATCATCGCGATGATCTGCGGGATATGCGCGGTGGCGTGCGGCTCCACGTCGGGCGGGGCGATGCCCAGCGCGGCCATGTCTTCGCGATAGGCCTGCGCATAGCGGGTGGTGATGCTTTCGATGCCCACGCCCAGTTGCAGGGCGGCGTTGTTGATCTTGTCGTCGACGTCGGTGATGTTCCGCGCGTAGACCACGTTCGGGTAGTGGCGGCGCAGCAGCCGCGCCAGCACGTCGAACACCACCGGACCGCGCGCATTGCCGATATGCACGTAGTTGTAGACGGTCGGTCCACACAGGTACATCGTCACCCGGTTGGGATCGAGCGGGGTGAACGGTTCGACGCGGCGCGTCAGGCTGTTGTGGAGCGAAATGGGCATCGGCGGGAGGTCTGGACGGTGGTGGCGGGCGCCTGCTGGCGCTGCCGGTCGCGCATCTTAACAAGCCGCAGGGCGCGCCGCAGGCGGTTGGCGGGCCGGTTGCCGGGGTCCCCTGCAACCTGCGGACCCAAGGCGGGGAGATCGGCCGGAAGTTCCTGGGCTTTAGGAAAAGTTCTAAGCCTCGATTCAGAGAGATTTTGTTGCAATGGATGGTAAGAGGTGCACAAATGCGCCCAACTTGCCCCCCGCGGAGGCCGCAGTGACCAAGTGGTTGTTCCCCGCGCTGGCGCTATCGATGATAGCGACCGGCGTGTGTGCGCAGGATGCGCGGTACCAGAACCAGAATGATGACAACACCCATTACGGTTGGGCCGACGTGCTGCGCGTCGATCCGGTGTATGGGGTGGCTCGTACCGAAGTCCCGCGCCAGGAATGCTACGACCAGCCGGTCGTGCGCCAGGCACCGCCGCAGGGTTCGGCCGCCGGCACCATCCTCGGCGCCGTCGTGGGCGGCGTGCTCGGCAGCACGGTAGGCAAGGGCGACGGAAGGACCGCGGCCACCGTGGCCGGCGCGGTCGCCGGCGGCGCCGTGGGCAACAGCGTCTCGGCCTCCGGCGGTGGCGAGTACCAGACCACCGAGACCCATTGCCGCCAGGTCAATGCGGTCAGCGAGCAGCGCCGGATCATGGGCTACGACGTGGAATACCGTTATCGCGGCGAGGTCTACCTGTCCCGCCTGAACTACGATCCCGGCGAGCGCCTGCGGGTCCGGGTGAGCGTTTCTCCCGCCGACTGAGACACGCCAGCATCGCCGCCTCCGGGCGGCGATCTTGCATCCGTCTGTGGCGAACCCCCGCTGCTTGTTGCATGGCAGCGAAAATCCCGTCATGATGCGCGTTCCATCACCCGGTACACCCATGTCCGCAGCCGTCTATACCGCCACCGTACTCACCAGCGCCCGCATGGCCGCTGGCATGACGTCGCGTGCGCGCCGACCGCTGGTCCGACATCTGGCCGGGTAGGCTGTCGCACGCGTTTCATGTGTATCGACGACAAAACCCGGCCTGCAGCCGGGTTTTTTTGTTTCCGGAATCCGAAGTTTCGACCAGGACATTCACCAACATGACTCTCCGCCACTTTCTGACCACCCAGGACTACAGCCGCGCCGAGATCGACGCGCTGCTCGATGAGGCCGCGGCCTTCAAGCGCTCCCCGCGCGGCCAGCAGCTGGCGGGCAGGTCGGTGGCGCTGATGTTCTTCAATCCCTCGATGCGCACGCGCACCAGCTTCGAACTGGGCGCGTTCCATTTGGGTGGCCACGCCATCGTGCTGGCGCCGGGCAAGGATGCGTGGCCGATCGAGTTCGAAGTCGGCACGGTGATGGAAGGTGATACCGAAGAGCACATCGCCGAGGTTGCGCGAGTGCTGTCGCGCTACGTGGACCTGATCGCTGTTCGCGCCTTCCCGAAGTTCCAGAACTGGTCGGTCGATCGCGAGGACAACGTGATCAAGGCGTTCGCCAAGTACGCCACGGTGCCGGTGATCAACATGGAGACCATTACCCATCCGTGCCAGGAACTGGCCCACGCGCTCGCGCTGAAGGAGCACCTGGGCAGCCTGCAGAACAAGAAGTACGTGCTGACCTGGACCTATCACCCGAAGCCGCTCAACACCGCGGTGGCCAATTCGGCGCTGCTGATCGCCACCAAGATGGGCATGGACGTGACCCTGCTGTGCCCGACGCCGGACTATGTGCTCGATGAGCGCTACATGGAGTTCGGCTACCAGAACGCGAAGGAGAACGGTGGCTCGCTGAAGGTCAGCCATGACGTCGAGGAAGCCTATCGCGGCGCCGACGTGGTCTACGCCAAGAGCTGGGGCGCGCTGCCGTTCTTCGGTCGCTGGGAGCAGGAAAAGCCGATCCGCGACGCCCACAGGCACTTCATCGTGGACGAGGCCAAGATGGCGCTGACCAACAACGGCCTGTTCAGCCACTGCCTGCCGCTGCGTCGCAATGTGAAGGCCACCGATGCCGTGATGGATTCGCCGGCCTGCATCGCCATCGATGAAGCCGAGAACCGCCTGCACGTGCAGAAGGCGGTGATGGCGTCCCTCATCGGCCAGCGCTGATCATGTATCTGCCCCCGTACTTCAAGGAAATCGACGCCTGCCGGCTGGACGCGCTGATGCGCGATTACCCGTTCGCCACCGTCATCGTGCATGGCGAGGGCGGCGTCGCCGCCAATCACCTGCCGCTGGAGCGCGCGGGCGAGTCGCAATTGCATGGCCACGTGGCGCGTGGCAACGAGCTGGCGAAGCTGGATGGCGCCGAAGTGCTGGTGATCTTCCGCGGGCCGGACGGCTACGTGAGCCCGAACTGGTACCCGAGCAAGCAGGAGACCCATCGCGAAGTGCCCACCTGGAACTACGCGGTGGTGCACGTGCATGGCCGCCTGCGCGTGATCGACGATGCCGTGTGGTTGCGTGCCTTGCTGGAGCGGCTGACCGATCGCCACGAGGCCGGCCAGCCCAAGCCCTGGCATGTGTCCGAGGCGCCGGAAGACCACATCGAGAAGAGCCTGCGCGCGATCGCAGGCATCGAGATCACCATCGAGCGCATCGAAGGCAAGTTCAAGCTGAGCCAGAACCACCCCACGGCCAATCGCCAGGGCGTGATCGCAGGTCTGGGTGAGCGTGCGGGCCGTGGCGATGCGGAACTCGCCGCGCTGATGAGCCAACTCGAAAAGGACAGGGCATGAGCAGGACGCACCAGCACCAGTACCGGGCAGAGGTGACCTGGACCGGCAACCAGGGCTCGGGCACCAGGACTTACCAGGGCTACAGCCGTGCGCACGAGATCCGCATCGCCGGCAAGCCGGTGATCGAGGGTTCGTCCGATCCGATGTTCCGCGGCGATGCCAGCAGGCTCAACCCGGAGGACATGCTTGTCACGGCGCTGTCCACCTGCCACATGCTGTCCTACCTGCACCAGGCGGTGCTGGCCGGAGTGGTGGTGACCGCCTATGTGGACCACGCCGAGGGCGTCATGGAAACCGATGCGCACGGCGGCCGCTTCGTCGAAGTGGTGCTGCGCCCGGTGGTGACCATCAGCGCCGACAGCGACCCGGCCAAGGCCACCTCTGCGCACGAGCCGGCGCACCACGCCTGCTTCATCGCCAATTCCGTGAATTTCCCGGTGCGCTGCGAACCGCGCATCGTCGTTGAATCTGCCTGATCACGCACTTTGAATGCAATTCAAAGTGTTCAATTGAAATTATCCGTTTAGCCTTCCATTTTCAGGATCTGCAAGCCATGAGCAAAGACATCGTTCTCGCCTTCTCCGGTGGCCTCGACACGAGCTTCTGCGTGCCCTACCTCAAGGAGCGCGGCTGGGCCGTGCATACCGTCTTCGCCGACACCGGCGGCGTGGACGCCGAGGAGCGCGCCTATATCGAGCAGCGCGCCAAGGAACTGGGCGTGGCCAGCCACGTCACCGTGGACGGCGGTCCGGCGATCTGGGAAGGCTTCGTGAAGCCCTTCGTGCAGGCTGGCGAGGCCTACCAGGGCCAGTACCCGCTGCTGGTGTCCGACCGCTACCTGATCGTGGACGCCGCCATCGCGCGCGCCAAGGAGCTGGGCACCAAGGCCATCGCGCACGGTTGCACGGGCATGGGCAACGACCAGGTGCGTTTCGACCTGGCGGTCAAGGCGCTGGGCGATTACGAAATCGTGGCGCCGATCCGTGAGATCCAGAAGGAGCACACCCAGACGCGTGCCTACGAGCAGGCTTATCTGGAGGAGCGTGGCTTCGAGGTGCGCGCCAAGCAGAAGAGCTACACCATCAACGAGAACCTGCTGGGCGTGACGCTGTCCGGTGGTGAAATCGACCACTGGAAGACCCCGGGCGAAGGCGCGCGTGGCTGGTGCAAGCCGCGCGCCGAATGGCCGTCTGAAAAGCTCACGGTCACCCTCGGCTTCGAGAAGGGTGAGGCCGTGTCGCTGAACGGTCAAAAGCTGCCGGGCGCCAAGCTGCTGGCCAAGCTCAATGAACTGTTCGCGCCGTACGGCGTGGGTCGCGGCATGTACACCGGCGACACCACCATCGGCCTCAAGGGCCGCATCGTGTACGAGGCTCCGGGCCTGATCTCGCTGCTCGCCGCGCATCGTGCGCTGGAAGAGGCGGTGCTGACCAAGCAGCAGAACCGCTTCAAGCCGGAAGTGGCGCGCAAGTGGGTTGAGGTCGTCTACGAAGGTTTCTTCCATGATCCGATCAAGACCGACCTCGAGGCGTTCCTTGCTTCCAGCCAGGCCTGTGTCAACGGCGAGGTGGTGCTGGAGACCTCCGGCGCCCAGGTGACCGCGGTGGAAGTGCGTTCGCCGCACATCCTCAACGCCAAGGGCGCGACCTACGCGCAGTCGGCGGACTGGGGCGTGGCCGAGGCCGAGGGCTTCATCAAGCTGTTCGGCATGAGCAGCACGCTGTGGGCTGAGGTCAATCGCAGCTGATGCCCGTCATCCCGGCGGAGGCCGGGATCCAGTGACTTTTGCTGATGAATGCAAAGGCGCTGGATTCCTGCTTTCGCAGGAATGACGGTGAAGTATCAACAAGGCCACAACTCCACCAGACGGATCGCATGAGCGCACTACTGGACGACACCCTCCGACATCTTCGAGCGCTGGTCGGCTTCGACACGCGCAATCCGCCGCGCGAGATCGGCACGGGCGGCATCTTCGACTACCTGCGGGACAACCTGCCGGGCTTCGATGTCACCGTGACCGATTACGGCGCAGGCGCCGTGACCCTGTATGCCGTGCGTGGACAGCCGAAGGTGCTGTTCAACGTGCACATGGACACGGTGCCTGATTCGCCGCACTGGACGGCCAGTCCTCACGAGCTGCGTGTGACGGCGGACCGCGCCATCGGCCTCGGCGCCTGCGACATCAAGGGCGCTGCCGCCGCGCTGGTGGCGGTGGCCAATGTCACCGACGGCGACATGGCGTTGCTGTTGTCCACCGACGAGGAGGCCAATGACCCGCGTTGCGTCGCCGGCTTCCTCAAGGGGAAACCGGCCTACGACGCGGTGATCGTCGCCGAACCTACCAAGGGCGAAGCGGTGCTGGCGCATCGTGGCATCCATTCGGTGCAGATGCGTTTCAAGGGCAGCGCCGGTCACGCCTCGGGCGAGCAGAAGCCCAGCGACAGCGCCTTGCACCAGGCCATGCGCTGGGGCAGTGCGGCGCTGGACTTCGTCGAGCGGCAATCGCACGAGCGCTTCGGCGGCCTCACTGGCCTGCGCTTCAACATCGGCAAGGTCGAAGGCGGCATCAAGGCGAACATGATTGCGCCGTCGGCAGAGGTTCGCTTCGGCTTCCGGCCGCTGCCGACCATGCATCCGGACCGGATGCTGGACGCCTTCCGCACCCTGGTCGAACCGCAGCCGGTGGAGTTCGCCGAACTGTTCCGCGGCGATTCCCTGCCGGCGGGCGACACCGCCACGGCCGAGGCGCGTCGCCTCGCCGCGCGCGACCTGGCCGACGAGCTGGGCATTCCGATCGGCAACGCCGTGGACTTCTGGACCGAAGCCGCGCTGTTCTCGGCCGCCGGCTACATCTGCTTCGTCTACGGCCCGGGCGACATCGCGCAGGCCCATACCGCCGACGAGTGGGTCTCGCTCGCACAGCTGCAGCATTACGCCGACACCATCTACCGCATCATCGATAAGAGCTAAGTCAACGTGGAAGCCCACAAGCACACCCGGAAAACCATCGTCCGCCTGCTATCGAGCATGGGCAGCGCGAAGGAGATCCAGCAATACCTCAAGCGTTTCTCCCAGCTGGACGCCAAGCGCTTCGCCGTGGTGAAGGTCGGTGGCGCCGTCCTGCGCGACGATCTCCCGGCGCTCACTTCCTCGCTGACCTTCCTGCAGCAGGTAGGCCTGACCCCGATCGTCCTGCACGGCGCCGGTCCGCAGCTCGACGAGGAGTTGTCGGCCGCCGGCATCGAGAAGCAAACGGTCAACGGCCTGCGCGTGACCACGCCCAAGGCGCTCGCCATCGTGCGCAAGGTGTTCCAGGAGCAGAACCTGCGCCTTGTCGAGGCTTTGCAGAGCATGGACACGCGCGCCACTTCGGTGTCGTCGGGTGTGTTTACCGCCGACTACATTGATCGTGATACCTACGGTCTGGTCGGCAAGGTCAGCAAGATCAACCTGGCGCCCATCGACGCCAGCCTGCGCGCGGGTTCCATCCCGGTGATCGCCAGCCTGGGCGAGACGGAGGAGGGGCAGATCCTCAACGTCAACGCGGACTTCGCGGCGAACGAGCTGGTGCGCGTGCTGCAGCCGTACAAGATCGTGTTCCTCACTGGTACCGGCGGCCTGCTGGACGACCAGGGCAAGATCATCGACTCGATCAACCTCAGCACCGAGTTCGAGCACCTGATGTCGCAGCCGTGGATCAACGGCGGCATGCGCGTGAAGATCGAACAGATCGCCGATCTGCTCAACGACTTGCCGCTCACTTCGTCGGTGTCGATCACCCAGCCGTCCGAGCTGGCCAAGGAGCTGTTCACCCACAAGGGCTCGGGCACCCTGGTGCGCCGCGGCGAGAAGGTGCAGCGCTTCGATTCGTGGGACGGCATCGACCTGGAGCGCATGCGCACCCTGATCGAGTCGAGCTTCGGCCGCGCGCTGGTGCCGGAATACTTCCAGCGCACCACGCCGTTCCGCATCTACGTGAGCGAGAACTATCGCACCGCGATGATCCTCACCCTGGAAGACGGCCTGCCGTACCTGGACAAGTTCGCGGTGCTGGACGATGCACAGGGCGAAGGCCTGGGGCGTGCCGTGTGGCAGGTGATGCGGGAGGAAAACCCCCAGCTGTTCTGGCGCTCGCGCCACGGCAACAGCGTCAACCATTTCTACTACGCCGAATCGGATGGCTGCCTGAAGCAGCCGCGCTGGAAAGTGTTCTGGTACGGCATTGAAGACTTCGACACGATTGCAAGCTGCGTGGCGCATTGCGCCCAGCGTCAGCCGACCCTGGTGGACTGAATCATGAGCACGACCCAACATCGCATCGGCATCGTCGGCGCACGCGGCCATACCGGCGCCGAGCTGATCCGCCTCGTGGCCAGCCATCCTGCCCTGGAGCTCGTCTTCGTCTCCTCGCGTGAGCTGGACGGCCAGCGAGTGGCGGATAACGTGCCAGGCTTCGAAGGTGAATTGCGTTACGCCAGCCTCGATCCGGAGGCGGTCGCAGCGCAAGGCGCCGACGTGGTGGTGCTGGCCCTGCCCAATGGCAAGGCTGCGCCGTACGTGGAGGCCATCGACAAGGCAAAGCCGGACACGCTGATCGTGGATCTGTCGGCCGACTACCGCTTCGACGAGCGTTGGTACTACGGCCTGCCGGAACTGACCCGCCAGCGTTGGCGCGGCGAAAAGCGCATCAGCAATCCGGGCTGCTATGCAACCGCGGTGCAGCTGTCGATTGCTCCGCTGAAGGACCTGTTGGCGGCGCCGCCGGTGAGTTTCGGCGTGTCGGGCTACTCGGGCGCCGGCACGACCCCGTCTGACCGCAACGATCCCGAGAAGCTGCGCGACAACCTGATGCCGTACTCGCTCACCGGGCACATGCATGAGAAGGAGGCCAGCCGCCACCTGGGCGTGCCGGTGGAGTTCATGCCGCACGTGGCGCCGCACTTCCGTGGTCTCACCGTCACCACCAACCTGTATCTGGCCCGCCCGGTGAAGCGCGAGGACATCGTGAACCGCTTCCATGGCGCCTATGACGGCGAAAAGCTGGTGCACGTGCAGGACGAGGCGCCGTGGGTCAGCCAGATTGCGCACAAGCACCACGTGGACATCGGCGGCTTCGCCGTTTCCAGCGACGGCAAGCGCGTCGTGGTGGTGGCGACCCTGGACAACCTGCTCAAGGGCGCCGCGACGCAGGCCATGCAGAACATCAACCGCGCGATTGGCGTGGACGAGTACACCGCGATTCCGGTTTGAAGGCGAGAAGTGAGTGAAGAGGAGTGAGTAGTGAGAGTTATGCCTTCGACTCTCGCTTTCTCTCGTTTCTCACTTCTGCCTACTATTTTCTCAAGGATTCTTTATGTCCCAGCCCCTCTGGCAGAAGTCCAACATCAAGATCGACGCCCGCATCATGCAGTTTCTCGCCGGCGACGACGTGCTGCTGGATCGCGAGTTCTTCCTGCATGACATCACCGCCAGCAAGGCCCATGTGGAGGGTCTGGCCAACATCGGCGTGGTCAGCGCCGACGAGGCCTCCGCGCTCAAACGCGAGCTGGACGCGCTTACCGAAGATTTTCGCGCCGGCGCTTTTGTGCTGGACGAGCGCTACGAGGACGGCCACTCGGCCATTGAGGCGCGCCTCACCGAGCGCCTTGGCGACGCCGGCCGCCGCGTGCACACCGGCCGCAGCCGCAATGACCAGATCCTGGTGGCCACGCGCCTGTGGCTGAAGGAACAGCTGGCTGCGCTGGAGCAGCACTGCAAGGCGATCGCATCGGTCTGCCTGGAGCGCGCCGCGCAGCCGGCCATCCCGTTGCCGGGCTATACCCACCTGCAGCGCGCGGTGGTGTCGTCTACCGCGATGTGGTTCGCCGGATTCGCGGAGGGGTTCATCGACAACGCGCTGCGCGCGAAGCAGACGGCGCTGCTGATCGACGCCAACCCGCTGGGTACGGCCGCCGGTTACGGGGTGAACCTCAAGCTCGATCGCGAACACACCACGCAGGCGCTGGGCTTTGCGCGCATGCAGGTGTCGCCGATCTACGCACAGCTCTCGCGCGGCAAGTTCGAGATGGCCGTGCTGGAGGCCATAGCCGGCGCCTTGCTGGATTTGCGTCGCCTGGCCTGGGATCTTTCCCTGTTCACCACCGCCGAGTTCGACTTCGTGAAGCTGCCGTCGGAATACACCACCGGCAGCTCGATCATGCCCAACAAGCGGAACCCGGACGTGGTGGAACTGCTGCGCGCCAGCTACGCCAGCGTGGCGGCGGCGCGCACCGAGATCGAACAGCTGCTGTCGCTGCCTTCGGGCTATCAGCGCGACCTGCAGTTCTCCAAGGGCTCGCTGTTCCACGGCTGCCGCCATGGCCTGGCCGCGCTGGAGCTGGTTCCGGACCTGCTGGCGCGCATGGCGTGGAACGAGCCGGCCATGCGCGCAGCGATCGAGCCGGCCATGTACGCCACCGACGTGGCGATCGAACAGGCGGCGGCCGGCGTGCCGTTCCGCGATGCCTATAGGGCGGCGGCCGACGCCGCGGCCTCGGCGGGCGAGGGGCGCACCCCCGAGGGCAGCCTGGCGGCGCGCGTATCGCCCGGTTCGGGTAATGACCTGCGGCTGGACGAATTGCGCGCTAGACTCAGCCGTCTGGATGGCTAAATGGTGGAGAGGGCATGGGGACCGTCAGTACGGGGAGTGCCGAACATTATCGATGGGGACAGGGTTGCGACGGCTGGCACCTGCTGGCCGGCGGTGACCTGAGCGTGATCGAGGAACGCATGCCCGGCGGCGCCTTCGAGGCGCGCCACCGGCATGCGCGATCCCGCCAGTTCTTCTACGTGCTGGCGGGCGAGCTGACCATCGAGCTGGATGGCGAGGAATTCCAGCTGCAGGCAGGGCAGGGGCTGCACGTGCCACCCGGCGGCGCGCACCAGGTCCGCAACGATGGCGTGGCGGACGTGCGGATGCTGGTTGTGTCTTCGCCGCGCAGCCACGGGGATCGCATCGACGCTCCGGCGGAGGGCTCGGCATGAGCGCTCATCACCTGACCGAGCAGGCCCTGCCGTCATGGCGGCGGGCGGTGCTCAAGGTCGGCAGCAACCTGCTGGCTGCCGACGGTGGTGGCCTGACTTCCCAATATGCCCAGGCGCTCGCTGCCTTCATCGCCGATAGTCGGGCTGCCGGTCGCCAGGTGGTGCTGGTGTCCTCCGGCGCCGTCGCGGCGGGGCGCGCGCAACTGCGTGCGCATGCACCGGCCGGCGGCGACCTCGCCGCCCGCCAGGCGCTGGCTGCGCTGGGCCAGGCCCCGATGATCGCGTTGTGGCAATCGCTCAGCCCTCAGCCGGTGGCCCAGGTGCTGCTTACACACGACGACCTGCGCAACCGCCGTCGTTACCTCAACGCGCGCGCCACACTGCGTGAGCTGCTGGCGCTGGACGTGTTGCCCGTCGTCAACGAGAACGACACGGTCGCCGTCGACGAATTGAAGCTGGGCGACAACGACAATCTCGCGGCCATCGTGGCGGCGCTGGTCGACGCCGACCTGTTGCTGATCGCCTCCGACATCGACGCGCTGTACAGCGCCGATCCGCGCCGTGATCCGGGCGCCACCCCGCTGGCCCGGGTGACCGCGCTGACGCCGGAGGTCCTGGCGATGGCGGGCGGCAGCGGCAGCGCGGTGGGCACCGGCGGCATGCACACCAAGCTCGAGGCAGCCGCGAAGGCGGCGGCGGCGGGCATTCCTACCGTGTTGTTCAGCGGACGTGATGCGGCCACGGTCGAAGCCCTGAGGCGTGGAATTCTGCGCGGCACGCTGTTCGACGCGGCGCGCACACGCATGCAGGCCCGCAAGTACTGGCTGCGGCATGCCCCAGCAGCCAGCGGATCGATCCAGGTCGATGCCGGCGCGGTCTCAGCGCTGTCCGGCCGGCGGGCGTCGCTGCTGCCCGGCGGCATCGTGCAGGCGCACGGCGAGTTTCATCGCGGCGACCTGGTCGAGATCATCGGCGCCGACGGCGCCGCGGTGGCTCGTGGCATCTGTCAGTACGGCGCCGGCGAGGTTCGGCGTCTGGCCGGACTGCACAGCAGCAAGGTCGGTGAGGTGCTGGGTTACAGCTATGGCGCCGAGGTCGTGCATCGCGACGACATGGTGTCGTTGGGTGAAATAGAGGCGACCGGGGAGGTCGACGCGTGAGTGATATTCGATCCCTGGCGATGGCTGCCCGCGACGCAGCATCTGATGTCGCGGTGCTCTCCACGGACGCCAAGCGCGCACTGATGATGGACATGGCGGCATCGCTTGAGCGCCATGCGGGCGAGATCCTAGCCGCCAATGCGCAGGACATGCAGCAGGCGGCGGCCAAGGGCGTGCAGGGCGCCATGCTTGACCGGCTGCGCCTCGATGAGGCGCGCGTCGCGACGATCGCGCAGGCCCTGCGTGAAGTCGCCAACCTGCCCGACCCTGTTGGCGTAGTCACCCGACGCGAGACGCGGCCCAACGGCATCGGTATCGAGCGCGTACGCATTCCCCTGGGCGTGGTGGCGATGATCTACGAAGCCCGGCCCAACGTGACAGCCGATGCGGCGGCGCTGTGCCTGATGGCCGGCAATGCGGTGATCCTGCGCGGCGGCTCCGAGGCGATTCATTCCAACACGGCCATCGCGGCGGCGCTGCATGACGCGCTTAGTGCGCATGGCCTGCCCGCCGCCGCTGTGACTCTGCTGACCGATTTGCGTCGCGAGGCCATGGTCGAGCTGCTGCAACTGGCTGACATCATTGACCTTGCCATTCCGCGGGGCGGCGAAGGGCTGATCCGCTTCGTGACGGAGCACGCGCGCGTGCCGGTCATCAAACACTACAAGGGCGTCTGCCACCTCTACGTGGATCGCGCCGCGGACCTCGAGCTGGCGCTGGGCCTGCTTGTGGACGGCAAGACCTCGCGGCCGGGAGTGTGCAATGCGCTGGAGACCTTGCTGGTGCATCGCGAGGTCGCCGCATCGTTCCTGCCGCTGGCCGCGAAAGCGCTGCAAGAGCGCGGCGTGGAGCTACGCGGTGACGAGACGGTTTGCGCGCTGGCGCCGGGGGCGAAGCCCGCCACCGAGGACGACTATGCGGCCGAGTTCCTCGACCTGATCCTGGCCATCCGCGTGGTGGACGACCTGGAACAGGCTATCGCCCACATCCGTCGCCATGGCTCCGACCACACCGAAGTCATCGCCACCCGCGATGAGGCCACCGCGCAGCGCTTCGTGCAGGCGTTGCGTTCGGCGGTGGTGATGGTCAACGCGTCCTCGCGCTTTTCCGATGGCGGCGAACTGGGCCTGGGCGCCGAGATCGGCATATCCACCACCCGCCTGCACGCCTACGGGCCGATGGGGGCGGAGTCGCTGACGGTGGAGCGTTTTGTTGTGCGGGGTGAAGGGCAGGTGCGGCATCCGTCAAGCCTGTCCGCGAATCTGTCGGCCCCGGTGCTGCCCGACGCTTCGGCTTGACTTCAAGCCGCCGTCTGGCGATAAGCCAAGGCAGAGGAAGGGGGGAGAGCCGTTGCACAGCAGGGTGAACAATTTTGATTTCGTCAGGCTAATGGCGGCTCTGATGGTTTTGTCTGGCCACCAGTACGCGCTGATGTTCTTGCTGGAGCCGCGCCCCTTTGGCTTGGTGACTATGGGCACGCTAGGTGTGTTGGTGTTTTTCGTGCTCAGCGGCTACCTGGTCGCGCAAAGCTGGAGGCGTGATCCCCATCCCTGGCGGTTCGCGGTACGGCGATTCCTCCGCATCTGGCCTGGACTTGGCGTGGTAGTGGTCCTAACTACCTTCGTGGTCGGGCCGGTATTTACTGAGGAGTCGTTGGGCGCCTACTTTCAGGACGCGCAGACCTGGAAGTATCTGGAGCAGCTCGGCTTGATCCAGCAGCCCGATCTGCCAGGCGTTTTCCATGGCAACGTATGGAGTGTGGTCAATGGTTCGCTGTGGACCATTCCTTTGGAAGTGCGCTGGTACGCCATCTTGATGGTGGCTGGCGCGTGCGGCCTGCTGAGTGCGCGGCTGCGCGTGCCGCTGCTGACTGTCGTCGTTGCGTACGCCTTCTATATGTTCGTCGTGTTTGACGTTCAGCGAAATCCGGCCGCGGCCTATCCCAAGCCCGGATTTGGCTGCGAGTACGGGTGTTTTTTCTGTTACGGCGTCGTGCTGTTCCACTGGCAGTCCGCCTGGGCCCGTCGGCCGCTGCTGCTGGCTGCCTGCCTGGGGGCAATGGCATCAGTGGCGGCCGTCTTGAACTATTCGTACCTGGCGTTGTATCTGGTGCTGCCCTTCGTGGTCATCTGGTTCGGCAACCGGTCCACGCCGTGGCTATCGCGCGCAGGACGGTATGGCGACTTGTCCTATGGCATCTACATCTACGCGTACTTGGTACAGCAATCGATCATCGCGGTGATTGGATTCCGTCACGGCTACGCGCTGACCCTGCTGATTTCCCTGCTCGCGACGTTGGCCTGTGCCTACGCCTCGTGGCACTTGGTCGAGAAGCCCGCGCTGGGGTTAAAGCACCATCTGACCGCTGCCGGGAGTGCAGACGTGACCGAAGGGACAAGCGTGAGCTCCGCCACTCCTTGATTTCACGGGATTGGCTGCGCCAAAGATCACGAGTGGCTTGTGCTGCGCTCGCGAGAATCGTCAGTTGTTGCCGGTCCAGCGACGTACGGCTTCGGCAAACGCGACACAGTCCGCATAGCGGTTGTACAGCGGCGTAGGCGAGATGCGGATCACGTCGGGCTCGCGCCAGTCGCCGATGACGCCGTGTTCCATCAGGTATTCGAACAGCGAGCGTCCGCGCTCGCGGCCGCCCAGCACGCGGATGGATAGCTGGCTGCCGCGGCGATCCGCTTCTCGTGGCGTCACCACTTCCAACACGTCGTGCAACTGGCTGTGCACGAGCCATTCCAGGTAGCCGGTCAGGCGAACCGATTTCTCGCGCAGGCGATCCATGCCCGCGCGACGGAAAATTTCCAGCGAAATGCGAAGCGGGGCCAGGGCGAGGATCGGTGGATTGCTGAGCTGCCAGCCGTCGGCGCCATAGGTTGGTACGAACTCGGGGCCCATCTGGAAACGGGTGGTCTTGTCGTGACCCCACCAACCGGCGAAACGGGGCAAGGTGGTGCGCGCGTGTCGATCGTGCACGAAGGCACCGCCAACGGCGCCGGGGCCGCTGTTGAGGTACTTGTAACTGCACCAGATGGCGAAGTCGGCGCCGCTGTCGTGCAGTTGCAGTGGAAGGTTTCCAACGGCGTGCGCGAGGTCGAAGCCGACCATGCAACCGTGGCGACTGGCCAGCCGCACGATGGCCGCCAGGTCGAAGGCCTGGCCGGTGCGGTACTGGATGCCTGGCAACATCACGAGGGCGATACGCGAGCCGTGCTCGGCGAGCACGCGCTCGATTGCGGCCATCGAGATCGTGCCGTTGGGTTCGTCGCTTTCCAGCTCGATCAGAGCGGTCGCAGGGTCGAAGCCGTGGAAGCGGACCTGTGATTCCACCGCGTAGCGATCCGTGGGGAACGAACCCGCTTCGATCAGGATGGCGTGTCGTTCCGGGGTCGGGCGGTAGAAGCTCACCATCATCAGGTGCAGGTTCACGCCCAGCGTGTTCATCGCCACCACTTCGGACGGCTGCGCGCCCACCACAGTGGCAAGGTCGTCGCGAACAAACTCGTGGTAGTCCATCCACGGCAGGCGGCCGCGGAAATGTCCCTCCACCGCCAGCTCACCCCAATAGTCCAGTTCCGCGCTGAGCGCCGGGCGCACGGCCCGCGGCTGCAGGCCCAGCGAATTGCCGCAGAAGTAGTGACTGTCGCGACCTTCGTGTGGAGGGATCAGGAACTCGTCGCGGAAGCTGCTCAGCGGATCGGCGGCGTCCTGGGCCTGCGCCCAGGCAAGGGTGGCTTCGTAGCTAGTGGACATGCATTTTCCGGACTTGTTCACCCTCGGTAGATTGCCATCATTCCCGACTTTTCACGAGCGTCGCCACCCGGCACACATTTCCGCGCATGACGCGGCGACGTCCCCCGCTACTGAACGTTGGTGGACGTCGGTGGAACTCCGTTCTATGCCGGACGAATGGGCACGCTTGTCTGGCGCGTGCCCAATGCAGGGCCTGCCGTCAGTGCGTCGAATCCACGCAAATCAGCGTATTGCCGCTTTGGGCGGTTTTCCATGTGCATTGGACTTCGCGTGGGTTTGAGCCGCCGTTGTAGTTCCAGTTGGTGGGAACACCGATGGAGTTCATGTGTTTGCCAAATCTTCCCATGTCGTCCCCACCGGCCGCCGGGCCATACCATTTGCCTTGATATTGGGGTTGATTGGAGTCCGGTATGCCCCGGTTCTTGGGTGTCGTGGCACTGCCTGGAACATACTCCAGCTTGGTCGAGTTCGTGCTTTTGGTGCTGAGCCGGTAAAGCGCAGTGCTCCCATCAGAAAATATCACCCGAACTTCCAGGACACCTTCGTCCTTTAGGCCAAGCAACATGAGCATCGTTTGATCGACCTTGTTTACGAAGGCACGTACCTGATTCCACTTATCCTTGTTGTTGACGATTTCGATGCCAATGCGATTGCGAAGGTTGTAATCCTCGGTGACATCGTAAGCAGACGTGCCTTGATTAAGGCCGGGGACATTCGGTCCCAAGTCGGTATACGGAATACTGATGGCGGCCTGCAACCTATACCCGGCGGCCTGGTAAAAACCGCTTACATTAGCGAATGCACTATAGATGTTGGGGTCAGTTGCGACCTCCATAACCTCAACGGCCTCGGGCGGCGGTTCAATCTGATCGGCATATCCCCGCTTCAGGCCAAAGACGTATGAATGAATTGCTCCAGTCTTGAGGTTGTAAAGCGTGACGCCGCCTATGTCGTAGTATTGCTTCGCTGTCTGGCGGAATGCTGCATCGGTTGTACATGACGCGCATTGGTCCACGACGCCGTCGTACGCGTGCGCCACGTTTGTTGCGCAGGCAGCCAGTGCAATGGCCAAGCATGGAAGAAAGCAAGCTCTCATGGGTTTTCACCTCGCAGTAGACGGTTTGGCATCGCATGAAATTGCGGTGCAACACTACTGTTCGAGATGTCCCCAAAGAATGCCGCCGGACTTTTCCCGTTGCTTCGTAGGCAAAGATGCGGGGTACCTGTCTCCGTTCTTCACCTGTCGCGTCCGGGGCATCCATGTCCGCCGGGCAGCGTCGAGGAAGTTCCAGCGGGAGACTACTTCAGGCGCGCCGCAATCGCGTCGCAACCCTTGTCGAACGCGGCCTTCCACTGGGCGCCGGCCTGGCTCTGCGAGGGACGCACGCAGCGCAGCTGGATGGCGTGGTTGTCCTTGAACCAGTAGCGCTCGCTGTAGGTATACGGGGCGCCGTTCTCCTGCGCGGTATACGCGAAGTTGTCCGAACCCTGGCCACTGCCGGCCTGGTAGCCGGTGAGCGCCTTGGCCTTGCTCATGGCGTTGTTCACGTACTGCTGGAATTCATTGGCATTGGCCACCTGCTTCACCGTCACGGTCACGCGGGCCAGGCTGCTGCTCGCCGTGGGCGAGGGGTCGGGCACCTGGAACACGCGCACTTCCGGATCGCCCTGGGTTTCCATGATGCCTACCCACTGGTCGGGGGTGCTGAAGCTGACGCTACCACCGGCCATGCTGACTTCGCCTGCGTGGGCGGCGCCAGCGAGCACGAGGGCGGCGGCGAGAACCATGTTGCGGGAAAAGCTCATGCCTGCTCCTGAGTAACGGCCATGGGTTCAAAACGATTGAGCGGCAGCCCCAGCCATTCCAGGGCCGTGCCGTGGAAGAGCCGCGCGCGGTCCGCATCGTCGAGGACCAATGCCTCGATGCCGCTGCCCGGAACTTGCTCCCCCAGCGGGAAAGGATAGTCGGTACCCAGCATCACGCGCTCGACCCCGGTCACATCCAGGAGATAGCGAAGGGCGTGGGGATCGTGCACGCAGGAGTCGAAATACAGGCGCTGCAGGTACTCGCGCGGGTTGCGCGGGTTGTCGGTGGCGACCAGGTCCGGGCGCATGCGGAAGCCATGCTCGATGCGGCCGATGCTCCACGGGAAGCTGCCGCCGCCATGGGCCAGCATCACGCGCAGCCGGGGCAGGCGTTCCAGCACGCCGCCGAACACGAGACAGCAGGCGGCGCGCGACTGCTCGGCCGGCATGCCCACCAGCCAGGGCAGCCAGTACTTGGGCATGCTGGCGGCGCCCATCATGTCCCAGGGGTGCACCATCACGGCGGCGCCGAGGTCCGCCGCCGCCTCGAAGAACGGGAACAGTTCCGGCGCGTCGAGATTCCAGTCGTTGCAGTGCGAGCCGATCTGCACGCCCTGCAAACCCAGCTCGTCGATGCAGCGCTCCAGCTCACGGATGGCCAGGTCCGGCGACTGCAGCGGAACCGTGCCGATGCCGGCAAAGTGGCGTGGGTGATCGTTGCACAGCGCGGCCATCTGGTCGTTGAGGTGGCGATGCAGCTCCAGCGCCTGGTAGCCGGGCGCCCAGTAGGAGAACAGCACCGGCACCGTGGACACCACCTGCACGCCGACGCCGAAGCGCGCGTAGTCATCGATGCGCTGGCGCGCGTCGAAGGCGGACTCCCAGACCTCGCGGAAGAACTTGCCATCCTTGTAGATGCGATGCCGTCCGTCGTTGTGGATCATCACGGGAAAGCGGTCGTCGCCGAACTTGGCTGCGAGGTTCGGCCAGTCACGGGGCAGGATGTGCGCGTGGGTGTCGATCTTCAGCATGTCACCGAGTGTAAGTCCTCGGCGCGTGGCCGTCGCGGGGGGATCTGCGGCCTTGGGGCGGCGGGCGGGGAACCGGTTCTGCCTGAACGGTGGTCGCGGCCGTGCGGCGCCGGGCCGGTCTCAGTGGCGGGCGGAATTGCGAAGCGGCCGGGCTTGGCAAAGGGGGCGTGGATCGGCGTGGCCGAAGCGTGGATGCCCCGTGAACAGCCACCTTCCGGCATGTGCGCAACCGGAGGAATGTCGGCATCATGCGCGATGCGGTCACGCCAGCTCAGCCATGGGAGGCATGCATGAAATTCCTGGTCATGATCTACAACGACGACGCGCTGCTGGGGGCCATGCCGCAGGACGAGCGGGACAGCATGATGCGCGGCTGCTTCGCCCACGCCGACGAACTGCGCGCCGAGGGCTGCCTGCTTGATTCGATGCAGTTGGAGGCGCCGTCGCAGACCAAGTCGCTGCGCATGCGCGAGGACACCATGAGCGTGATCGACGGCCCGTTTGCCGAGGCCAAGGAATACCTGGGCGGCTTCAACCTGATCGAGGCGGCCGACATGGACGAAGCCGTGCGCATCGCCCAGCAGTTTCCCTGGTCGCGCACGGGACGGATCGAGGTGCGGCCGGTGCGCGACATCGACGCCGTGCGGCGCAGCGTGGGGGCCTGACCTGGGTTTCCCCCGTAGGAACGTGGGTTACACCGTCGCGGCGGACTTGCTGCGGCTGCGGCCGGTGACGTGCGCCAGGGTGTTCACGTTGTCCACCAGACGGTCGCTGATGCGCGTCAACAGGTCCGCTGCCTGATGGTCTTCGGCCATGCCCAGCAGCGCGGCGTAGGTGCGCTGCAGGCTGCGCAGGTCCGGCAGGCGTTCGGGCGCGCGCTGTGCGCGCAACGCGATAGCCACTTCGTGCAGCGCATAGGCGGACTGGTCGACGAAGGTGCACATTTCCACCGTCTCCGGCAGGTTGTCGTGGTCGTCGATCAGTGCTTCCAGCGTCATCGCGGTGCGGGCCAGGCGGTTACCGTTGGCGAACAGCGCGTTGGCCAGTTCCAGCAGCGCTGGCGGCGTCGCCGGTTCGGCGCGCATGCGATCAAGGGAGGCCTGGGCATTGCTGCGCGCGGTGCGGGCCGCGGTGCGCGCCTCGCGGCGTCCATCGCGTCGCTCCGGATGGGCCAGCGCGTGCAGGTAGTCGGCATAGGCGTCGAGCATGTCCGACAGCGCCGCCCGTGCGCGGCCGCGCTCCCAGGTGGGCCACAACACGTAGGCAAGCAGGGCCATGCCGCTGCCCAGCGCCGTGTTGATCACGCGGTCGGTCACCGCGTCGCTGGAGTTGACGCCGTAGAAGGACAGCAGGATCACCACCGTGCCGGTCAGCGCCGCCACCGCCACGCCGTAGTGTGCGGTGGCGAGGTAACGGAACGCCATGCAGAGCACCGCCATCAGGGCGAGGTGCGCCCATGCCTCGTGCGGCGTGAAGTGCAGCAGCGCGGTGGTGAGCACCAGGCCGAGCACGGTGCCGACCACCCGCAGCAGGCCGAAGTTGAAAGTGGCGGCGAAATCCGGGCGCAGCACGATGGCGGCGGTCATGGGTAGCCAGTAGCCGTGGGGCAGGGCCAGTTCGCGTGCAACGAACAAGGTCGCAGTCAGTGTGACGGCGCTGCGCACCGCGTGGCGGAAAGCCACCGAGTGCGGCGTCAGGTTGGCGCGGAGCGTGGCGCGCGCCGAGCTGCTGCGTAGCGCGGCGGGTAGCGGCGTCTCGTCGGCGGCGGCGCGGATTTCACCACGGCTGCCGGCCCAGTTCGCGTTGCGCACGGCGGCGGCCAACTGGCCCGAAAGCGCGTGGAGATGCGTTGCCAGGCCGTCCGCGTCGCCGCCGTTACCGAGCAGTGCATTCTCGCTCGCCTGCAGCGTCTGCAGCGCGTGTTCTCCCTGCTGGGGCGAGTCACCCGTTTCCAGCGCATCGGCGATGGCGGCGAGCACGCGGGCGGCGTCGCTGCGGAACATCGCGTGGATGGAGGGATTGGCGCGCAGCTCTGCCATGGCAGTCAGTTCGAGGCGGATGCGCTCGGCCAGCTCCAGCAGCACGCCGAAGGCCTCCATCGCGCGGCCGCGTGCATGGTGCCGACCCAGCAGGGTGTGTTGCAGCTTGGTCATGGCCTCGGTCAACGCAGGCACATCGGCGTCGTCATGAGCCTGTTGCCGGGCCAATGCCGCCAGCCCGCGGTAGACCTCCGCCAGGGCGTGCCGTTCGGGGCGGTAGCGTTGCAGCGGCCAGGCCGCGACCGAGAACACGGTGAGCAGCAGGCCACCGGCGAAGATCAGCGCGGAGGCCCCCAGCGCTTCGGCCAGCGGACGCGGCGTGGCGGCCGTGACTACCAGCAGGATCATGCTGGTCATGCCCACGCGGGTCATGTCCGTGCCAAACACCACCAGCAGTCCGCCGACGAATCCGAAGGCGGCGGTGGCGATGAGGATGGGGATCAGCTGGTCGCCGATCAGGAAGCCGATCAGGGAGGCCAGTCCGGCGGCCAGCGAGGCCAGCAGCAGGCGGGCCATGCGCTGGCGATAAGGGCCCGGCTGGTCGGAAAACATGGTGTCCAACGCGCCGGCGCCGATACCCAGGCCGACGCCCGGGTGTCCGGTGGCCAGGCCCAAACCCATCGGCAGGACGACCGCGGCGGTATTGCGCAGCACCACGCGGACCGGCACGTCCGGCCGCTTGGTGGTCAGCAGGCTGTCGACGACGGAAGCGCGCAGTGAATAACCGCTCGAGGACATGACGCTACGTTCGCTCCTAAACGATACGGACATTCTGCCTCAGGTCGCCTGAAGCGGACGCGACGATGGGGCGCCGACATGCAGGCGGCGTTGCGCGCCTTGATGCTCAGCTTCCGCCTGCGCCCAGCTGTCGCGACAGTGTGTAGAGGATGCGCCGATCCTGATCGTCCAGCGTGTCGCCCTCCAGACCGCGATAGTGGTGATGGAACGACTGCACTGCGGCCGTGCGGTTATCCAGCGGATAGCCGATCAACGCGAGCGCGGCCCAGGGGTCGAAGTCCGCCGGCGGATCGAGCAGCGGACCTTGCGGCCAAAGACCGAAACCGGCCTGGGCGAGCTGTTGCCAGGGGAAGTGCGGGCCGGGGTCGGTCTTGCGGCCGGGCGCCATGTCCTCGTGGCCGATGACCTGCGTGCGCGGGATGCGCCAGCGGTCGGTCAGGTCGGCCAGCAGCCGCAACAGGCTGTCGATCTGCACCTGGGTGAAGGGCGAGTCGCCGTCGTTGTCCAGCTCGATGCCGATCGAGGCGGAATTCACGTCGGTGATGGTGCCCCAGCGACCGACGCCGGCGTGCCAGGCGCGCTGGTGATCGTCGACGAGCTGGTAGATGTGCCCGTTCTTGCCGATCAGGTAGTGCGAACTCACCGGGCCGCCGCTGTTGCGGGTGCGCAGGGTATGCAGGGCGCGCTCGGCCGAATCGTCGTCGGTGAAATGCAGCACCACCAGCACGGGCCGGCGTTCGTCGAAGTTGGGCGAGGGAACCCATTGGGCGATCGGGTTGTGCACCGGCGCCGGCGCACAGGCGGTGAGCAGGGCCACCAGCAGGGAAAGCAGCAGCGCTCGCCGTGGGGGCAGGAAGGGCATGGCGGTCACGTCGCGGGGCAATGGCGCGAAGCTGCCGCAGCGGCGCGCTGTGGTCAACCAACAAAAAAACGGCGCCCGGTGTCCCGGGCGCCGTGGAGACCATCAAAAGATGGTGAAGATCAGGCGCGGCCGGCGAATTCGCCAGTCAGCGTGTTCACCCACACCTTCTCTTCGTTGGTGATGTACTCGGGCACCTGGATCTCGATGCCGGTGTTGAGCTTGGCCGGCTTGGTGCGCTTGGTGGCGCTGGCGCCCTTCAGTTCCGGCGCGGTGTCGACCACGGTCAGCGTGACGCTGGTCGGCACCTGCAGGCCCACCGGTGCATCGTCGATCACCTGCACGTAGTAGCCCTCGAGGCCTTCCACGATGTAGCCCGCGTTGTCGCCCACCAGCTCGGGGCCGAGCGTGTACTGCGTGTAATCCTCGTTGTCCATGAACACGTAGGCGTCGCCGTCCATGTACGAGAAGTTCGCCGCACGGCGCAGCAGGTCCATTTCCTTGAGGTCGTCGTCGGCGCGCAGGCTCAGGTCGAACTTGCGGCCGCCGGGGATGGAATACATGGTGAAGCGGAAGGTGACGTTGCCGCCACGCGCGGTCGGTGAGCTGCGCTCGATGTCACGCACCTGGTAGACGGTGCCTTCGTGTTCGACCACGTTGCCTTTCTTGACGTCGGAAGCTTTCATAAGGGCCAGGAGTGAGTAAGTAGGAGTGAGCAGTGAGAGAGGGCAAGGCGTAGAGAGTGCATCTCTCACTCCTCACTCCTCTCCACTATTTTCTTGTTACTTCGGCTGCAGACGCACCGCGCCGTCCAGGCGGATGGTTTCGCCGTTGATGTAGCGATTGCCGAGGATGAAGCCCACCGTGCTGGCGAATTCGTCCGGCTTGCCGAGGCGCGAAGGGAACGGGATCGAGGCCGACAGCGACTCCTGCACCTGCGGCGGCATGCCGTCCACCATCGGGGTCCAGAAGATCCCGGGGGCGATGGTCGCCACGCGGATGCCAAAGCGCGACAGCTCGCGCGCCATCGGCAAGGTCATGCCGACCACGCCACCCTTGGAGGCGGAGTAGGCGGCCTGGCCGATCTGGCCTTCGAAGGCCGCCACGGAGGCGGTGTTGATGATCACGCCGCGCTCACCGTCCTCACCAGCCTCGTTGGCCTGCATGAGGTTGGCGGAGGCCTTGGACACGTTGAAGCTGCCCACCAGGTTCACCATCACGGTGGTGGCGAAGGTGTTGAGCGGCATCGGGCCTTCCTTGCCGAGCATGCGGCCGGCGCCGAGGATGCCTGCGCAGTTCACCACCACGTTCAGGCCACCCAGGGCCTCGCGCGCGGCGGCGACATTGGTGGCGACGCCTTCCTCGGAGGTGACGTCCGTACGGTAGAAGTGGCCACCCAGCGCCTTGGCCGCTTCCTGGCCCTTTTCCTCATTGACGTCGAACAGCGCCACCTTGCCACCGTGGGCCACCAGGTACTGGGCCACCGCATGGCCGAGCCCGGAAGCGCCGCCGGTGATGATCGCCTTGACTTGATTGAGCTGCATGAGAAATCTCCGGGCGTTGTGGGGCAAAGCGTCGATTGTACCGTTGGGCGTGAGAGGCCTGCACGACGCCATGCAGGCGCCGTCACGAGCCTCACCAGGGATGCGGCCAATCGCATGATCTTGCGAGGAATTTTGGTTGGCAATGCGGTCGGGCGATGCCAGAATGCCGCAGTCGGAATGTGAGCCATCACGCATTTCGTTCGTCGCACCCATCCGTCCACCGGATGGCGACAGGGGGCAAGACCGCAGTAACGCCACGGGCTGTATGTCCGCGTCCGGCCATGATCGGGCGTCGTGGTGTGTGCATCCGCCGGCCGCAGCAATTCCGGCAAGCCAGTCCAGCAAGCCAGTCCAGAAAGACAAGACCGGATTCTTCCCGGTTTTGTGCATGGCTCCAGGCAGGGGCGGCATCGGCCGCCAACGGCAATACAGATCGGCGCAGCCCAGGGGCTGTGTCAGGCAAAGGGAAGGGCCGGGTCCATCCATGCGTGCAAGGGGTACGCGGGGAGGCATCGGGGAACGTGCAGTAGCCGGTCCGTCGCGACCGGTGATGTTGCGGGATGTCGAGTTGCGATCAGGTCGTTAGCCATCGCCTGCCAGGTGCGGGCATCTACAGGGGAGTAGTGATGGAGAACAGGGGTTGCCTGCGTCCGGCAAACAGGATGCATGCCGCGGTTGATCATGGCCTGTCGGGCACGCTCACGGTCCGGGGGCGCGCATGAAGCAGCTGCTCATCTATGACCGGCCGATCGCGCTGAATCGCAACCAGCACCGTCACCTGCGCATCAAGCCGTCACTGCCCGGCTACCAGTTCGCCAGCAAGCTCAATTCGGTGCCGCTCACCGTCGCCGAATTCGGTGACGCGCTGCGCGACTACCCCATCGTGTTTGCAGGCAGCCCCGACAACGCTTCCATGCCGGTGGCGCTGCTCGGCCTCACGCAGGCCGAAAACCTGTTCGTACAGGACGATGGTCTTTGGGACGCCGGCGCCTATGTGCCCGCCTTCCTGCGCCGCTATCCATTCGTTGTCGCCGATCAGGATCAGGGCGACAACTTCGCGGTGTGCGTGGAGGGATCCTTCATCAGCGATGACCCCGATGCCGTGCCGCTGTTCGACGAAAACGGTGCGGATACGCCGGTACTCGCGCAGGCAGTGAAATTTCTCGCCGATTACCAGCAAGCGGTGGCACGCACGCGCGCGTTCATGGAGCAATTGCGCGAGCACAAGTTGCTGGTCAACAAGGCCATCCAT
The DNA here is from genome assembly GCF_003351225.1 of Dyella solisilvae. Lineage (GTDB taxonomy): Bacteria > Pseudomonadota > Gammaproteobacteria > Xanthomonadales > Rhodanobacteraceae > Dyella > Dyella solisilvae. The sequence continues at coordinate 857,562 of NZ_QQSY01000001.1, read as the reverse complement.
GTCGATCGCAAGGGCGCTGCGCGGCAATCGCTCAACGGTTTTTGCATCGTCGACGAATCGCGACTCGGCAAACTAAGCGCACGCGCGCTGGAAAAACTCTCACGCACCGGCGCACTTGGCCTTGCGTATCTGCAAGTGGCTTCGCTCGGCAATGTGAAACGTCTGGCCAGCCGCCTCGACGCGCGTTCGCAAGTGCCTTCTCCGTTGCATTGATTGCGAGCGCGGACACGCATCGCGTGCCTGCGCCCGTCCTCGCACGTTTACCGCCATACGGTCAGTGCCATGAACCAGCGCATCATTTCGAAGAATCCGGCCAACCCGCGTTTGCATGGCCTGGAGAAGATGTCATTGCGAACCCTCGCTACCGCCGTGTGCGGTGCGCTGGGCATGGGCTTGTCTTCACAGGCATTGGCGGCGGCGCCATCGTCCACGGCGATCACGGTAGCGAGCGGGCAAGGCCACACGCTCAATAATTTCAGTACGGGCAACATCAGTACCAGCGGAAAAACAACCAACATCACGCCGGTGCGCCCCAACAATAGCGGCAGCGTCGCCTTCGGTTCGTACGGCGAATTCAATGTCGCCAGCGGTGATACGGTCAACTTCAATCTGCCGCAGAACACCAACAGCGTGGTCAACCTGATCTGGGGTGAAAGCACCAGCCAGGCGGCACAGATCTACGGCACGGTCAACAGCTACCTCCACGGGCAGAGCGGCAGCAACTACGGCGGCGCCGTGTACTTCGCTGACCCCAACGGCATCGTTATCGGCAAAACGGGCGTGTTGAATGTCGGCTCCTTGTCGTTGAGTGCACCCACCGCATCGTTCATGCAGAATGTGTTGATCGATGCCAACAACATCGGCACGGCAGGCGCCACCAGGGCCAATCTCGATGCGCTGCTCGGAGCCCAGAGCACGGTGACGACGCCGGCGACCACCACCTCGCCTTTCACCGATTCCAAGAATCCCACCTATCTCAACGGCAGCGCGCCGACCAGCACCACCACGTCCACGGACGTGAACGGCAACACCACCACCAACTACACCTACGTCAGCGGCAACGTCAGCACGCGAGTGGTGGTGTACGCGCCCAAGAGCGGTAGTACCACCTACACCATCTACACCACGACCGCCGAGACGGTGAATGACACCGCCGCGGCCAACGCCTGCGCGTCGGGCAACAGCGCGATGATCTGCGTGGATGGCGCCATCAATGCCGCCAACGCGGTGCGCATCCACGCCACCACCATCGACGTAAGCGGCACCATCAGCGTCACTGGGACCGGCGGCGATATCCTCGCCACGGCGGTCAACCTCGATGGCAATGGCGCACCGACGCAAGTGGAGCAGGATGGCAACACCATCCGCCTGATCGCCGAGGACAGCAACGGCAGCGCCGGCGGCGGCGACGCGCAGGCCAACGGAACGGTCAGCGTGAGTGGAACGCTCAGCACCGGCAACGTGGCTTACCCGAAATCGTCCACGCCTGCGCCTAGCCAGGACAGCTGGGGCGAAATCGCCCTGACCGCCAATGTCGCCAGCAACTCCGACTACGCCACTGGCAGCGAGATCAGCACGCTGGAAAGCGCCGGCAAGAACGTGGCTGATGGCGCCCTCTTGATGCTGGACCAGGGCACCTTCAACAGCCAAACACCGACCGAGATCATCGACAACCTGGCGCCGTCCACGACCCAGTTGGAATCCGATGCGATGGTCGCGGCCAATCTGGCGGCCGGTAAGCTGGGCGTGCAGGTGGCGTTCGCGCGTGCCTTCAGCACGGCCAATGTCGAGTTGTCGAGCGGCGCCAGGATCAACGCCGCCGGCGACGTGGTGCTGCAAGCCGGCACCACCACCGAAACCAGCGCCAATGTCACCGCCGCGACAACCAGCGGTTCCAGTCCGCTTTCGGCCGCCGGTTTCTACGGTGCCGTGTATAGCAAGGCCAATGCCTTGGTGGATTCGGGCGCTACCGTGACCAGTGGCGGCAACGTCACGGTGAAAGCCACCACCGACAACTCGATGGCGGTCACGGCCAGCAGCACGGCTACCGGCAGCAACAGCGTGGTCGGCGCCACGGTCGCGTGGACTCAGGCGGCGGTGGATGCCAACGCGCAGGTCAACGGCGCGGTCACGGCCAACGCGCTGAATATCGGCGCACACAACTCCAACGATTTTGACACCGAAGCGAGTGCTTCCACCAGCAACGCCAGCGGTTCCGGTTCCATCGGCCTGGCCGGTGCGGTCAGCCGGCAGACAATCGTCGCCGATGCGTACCTTGGCGGCGCGCCGACCATCAACAGTGGCGCGGCCGGCAACATCACCGTTGCCGCTGAAACGGACACCACCAAGAACAACACCAGCGCGTCGACCGGCACCACGGCGCCGACGCCGGCGCAAAGTCCGTCGCCGAGCCAGAGCGAGCAGGGCGAAAGCGGCGATCTCACCAATACCATGGGCAACGTGACCCAGAACGCCGATGGCAGCGGTTCGGGCAAGGGCCTGGGCAGTGACCTGCCGTTCAAGATCGGCTCGGCGGTGGCGTGGACCGACAGCAGCAACACCGCCACCGCTTCCACTGCGCCGAACCTGGTCATCGTCACTGGCGGCAACCTGGCGATCCAGGCCATCGTGAGCAACGCCGGCATCCACAATGGCGCCGACAGCGAAACCTCCTCTGCCGAAGATGCCGGCAGCGAAGGCGCCAGCTCCACGTCGGGCTCCAGCGGTGGCGGTTCCTCGACCGTCAACGTCTCGGCCGCCGTCGCCTACGCCAATTACCAAAACACCGCCGATGCCGAAATCGGCAGCGGCGACAAGGTCACGGCACAGAACATCGGCGTGAACGCACAGGTCATCGTGCCATTCGATTTCACCTTTGGCCTCGGCAGCCAGGTTTCTTCCGATCTTTCAGATCTGGAGAGCATGGGCAATAGCCTGGATGATTTCGAGAAAGGCCTTTCCGATCTCAACACACTCAAGAGCACGGTGACGGGTTTGCCCGCCACCATCATGAATGGGGTCAGCGGCTTTGCCGGCGCAGCCGGTGATGGCGGAACCGCCACACTTGGCGGTTCGGTCAACTATTTCGGCATGAGCAACAGCAGCCGCGCCTGGGTCGGCAGCGGCAGTTCGCTCACTTCCACTGCCGCCACGCCGACCAAGGGTGGCAACGAAAGCTGGACCAGTTCGCTAGGCTGGCTGACGGGTGCTGTCAACGACCAGAACATTGCCAACAGCACCACGCCCGCCGATCCGGGTGTTACCGGTACGGGTGCCGACGGCAGCAGCACGTTCACCTGGAACAATTCCATCGATGTGCTGGCCGGCACGCACGTGGCGGCATTCAACCTGGTGGGCGACCTCGCGCCGTGGGCCGACAAGGGCGCATCGGCGGCCATCGGTGGCGCGTTCAACTATGGCAGCTATGCCGACAGCGCCACCGCCGGCGTGGATTCCAAGGTCACGATCACCAGCAGCAACAGCGTGGCGGTCAATGCCACCGGCGCGGATACGCTGTTCGTGTTGAGCCCCACTTCCGGGCAAGCTAATTCGGTCGCGTTCGAAGGCATGGTGGCGCTCACCGATGTGAGTGATGCCACGCACGCCACGTTGAGCGGCAGCGACACGGTGAATGCATCCGCGCTGGACGTAAATGCCAGCAACCCGGTAATGGTGTGGTCGCTGGCCGGCGCCTTGTCGATGTCCGGCAGCGGTGCGGTGGGCCTGAGCGTGGGCATCAACGACATCACCACCAGCACCGTGGCGAGCATCGGCGACAACAGCGGCGACGAAGTGCCTCCACCCGCGCCCCCGCCGACGCCGGCGGAAACGGGGGGCGCCATCACGGTCGACAGCCTGGCTGTGCAGGCCAACACCAGTGGCGAAGCGGGCGGATTGAGCGTGGCCGGCTCGTATGTGAGTTCGCCGGCTCCCGCGCCGGCTCCCGCACCGGCTCCCGCACCGGCCCCCGCGTCGGCGCCAGGCAGTGGCCTGCTCAGCATGCTCAAGAGCGTGTCCTCGCTGGCCGACAAGTTGCGCGGTGGCGCGGACACCCTCCAGAGTGCGTTGGGCAAGGTGGATGAAATCAGCGGCTATGGCGCCACGATCGAAAGCGATCTGACCGGTTCCAGCTCCAGCTCGAGCTCCGGCAGTTCGCTGCTGGATGACGCCAGCAGCAAGCTCAGCACCATCTCCAGCGGCCTGAGCGCGGTATCCGGCGCAAGCTCCGGTTTGCAGGGCATTGTGGGCAAGCTGGGTAGCCTGAACAAGAAATCGAGCGGTACGCCCAGTTCCGGCTCGGGTTCCAGCTCGAGCTCCAGCGCTACCTTCGGCATTGGCATATCCGGCGCGGCCAGCGTGGACATGGCCAGCCTCAGCACACAATCGGGGGTGGATGGCGTCACCGTCACCGTGCCGGCCAGCACCACCGCCGGCAGCGCGCAGGTGGGCGTCACGGCGACCAACGATGCGCAGTTGTACAGCGCCGCCGGCAGCGCAGCGATCGTCCGCGCGAAGAGCGGCGGCAGCAATGCCGGCATCGCCGGCACGGTGGCGTATTCCAATGTGGCCGACACCACCACCGCCATCATCGGTGACCACGGCAGCAGCCATGCCACCCAGATCAATGCCGGCAATGTCGCGGTGCAGGCTGTCGACAACAGTATGCAAGTGGACGCCGGTATCGGCGTGGCGGCTGCGCTGGGCGGCAGCGGCACGGATGTGACGCTGGCCGGCTCCGTGTCGATCGGCGCCTCGCACAACCAGACCACCGCGTCGATCGATGACGCCGCCTTGAGCGATCCGAACGGAACCACCAGCGCCGACGGCGTGCAGGTCACGGCCTACGACGCCTCTGAAATCGGCATCGGCGCCGGTGCACTGAGCCTGAGCACGGGCAGCGGCACCAACGTCAACGGCGCGTTGAGCCTCACCTACGCGCAGATCAAGGACAACACCGACGCCAGCGTGGACGATGGCGCCAGCATCAGCAACTACGGCAATTTCTCGCTGAATGCGCTGGAGAGCGCGCAGATCGTGGCCGTGGCTGCCACCGGCAGCCTCGCCACGGGTGGCAAGGGCGTGAGCGTCACGGGCGCCGTGACCTACAGCGATGTGCAGAACGGCACCGTCGCCAGCGTCGACAACGGCGCCAGCGTGAATACCAACGGCAATATCGCCGTGCAGGCCGAAGCGGTCGATCCCACCAGTTCGCTGGTGACCGCGCTCAACCTGCCCACGCCGCAGCCGGCAACCAGCTACTACGATTTCAGCGGCGGCGGTTTGCAGTCGAACATCGCCAGTGCCAACAGCGCCAGCCAGAACGCCGCCAGCAACACCAACACGCAGGCCGGTCTCACTGACGCGACCACCACGTCCGGGCCGAACAGCACGGGGCTTGGCAGCTCAATTATCGCCGTGGCGGGCGACGTCAGCGCCGCATCCAACGACGTGGGCATGTCGCTGGCCTACAGCAACATCGCCAACACCCATCAGGTGGTGATCAACGACGCCAGCCTCACCGCCACCGGCGGCACGCTGAACCTCAACGCGCAGGACAACACGCGCGTCATCGATTTCGCCCTGGGCGTGGGCGTATCTGCCGGGCCATTCGCTGGCCTGGGCAGCGCCACGGTCAGCACCATCGCCAACCACGACGAAGTCCTGCTCGGCCCCAACAGCGATGAAGCCAGCGGCCTCGGTACCGGCGCGACCTCGCTTGCTGCCAACACCATCAACGCCAGCGCGACGGACAAATCGGCCATCTACAGCCTGGCCGGCGGCGTGGGCGTAAACACCCAGGGTGTCGCGGCCGGCGGCGCGGTCACCTACAACAACATCGGCAATACCATCGCTGCGGAAGCGACCAACGTCGCCTTCACCACCAACGGCGCCGACACCCAAGCCTCGACCACCAACCCCGTCTACGACCTTGGCCTGCAGGCCAGCAACAACGCCAGCATCATGGCTGGCGCGGTGGCCGGTTCGTTCGGTTCGGAGGCTGCACTCAGCCTCTCCTTCGGCTGGAACCAGACCAGCAATACGGTGGATGCCAGCCTCGTCGGCGGCTCGCTCACCAATCTCGCGCAGGGCAGTGGAAACGCCGGCGCGCAAGGCACGCTCGGCATCATCGCGACCGACAACGCCACTATCCAGGCGCTGTCCGGCGCGGTGGGCCTGAGCGGCAGCGCAGGCGTAGGAGCCGCCGCCAGCGTGCAGGAAATCGGCGATAGCGCGCAGGCCTCGCTGCAGAATGCCAGCCTGCAGACGGACGATGTCACCGTCAACGCCAGCACCACCGCGACCGAACAGTCCATCGCGCTCGGTGCGGCGATCGGTGGCGACGGCTCGGGCGCGGCTTCGGTGGCCTACAACTGCATCGGCAGCGGCGGCGTCAGTGATGGCAATTGCGCCGGCAGCAGCGCCGGCAGTCCCGGCACGCTGGCCGCGGTCAGCGGCATCACCGGGGCAGGCGGCGCGGGCGCCGCGGTGATCGGCAATGCGCTGAATGTCGCTGCCGTAGATAACAGCAATATCAGCACGCTGGCGGTGGACGTGTCCGACGCCAGCGGTGTGGGGGTCGGCGCATCGGTGGCCGTCAGCGGCATCGGCACGACCACCTCGGCGAGTATCGGCACGGCGGCGCCGACCAGTGGCAGCGATAGCACGCTTACCTTGCTGGACGTGGGCAATCAGACCAACGTTACAGCCACATCCAGCGCCAATATCGAATCGCTGGCGGTGGGCGCGTCCGGATCGGGGGATGCGAGCGTGGCCGGTTCGGCCTCCGCCAACAGCATCGACAACACCATCCGTGCCAGCATGACCAACGTGTCCACGGGCACGGCCACCGATCCACTGGTGGCGACCAGCAGTAACACCACCACGATCCAGGCGACCAACAGTGCGCAGATCGGCTCGCTGGCTGGCGCGCTGACCGATTCCGGAAGCGCGGCGCTTGGCGCGGCGGTGGCGGTGAACGACATCAACACCAACACCACCGCTGCATTCGATGGCGATGGTGGCACGCCCACCAGCACGATTGGCAACGTGGGCAACTGGTACCAGACCGGTTCGCTGCTGGTGGAGGCCACGGCGAGCATCCCGAGCAAGACCAGCGGCCTGTTCGGCGGTTCCAGCAGCCTGGCCAGCGACAACGCCAACATCCAGACCATCGCGGTGGCCGCGGGCCTGGCTGGCAGCGTGGGGGTATCCGGTTCGGTTGCCGTCAACCAGATCACCGGCAGCACCACCGCTTACGTGGACCAGGACGCCAATGTCGTGGCCAACCAGAACGTGGGCGTGCTGGCGTCCAGCAACCAGGGCATCAACGTGTATGCCGGCGCGGCCGGGTTGGGCGAATCGGCCGGCGTGGGCGCGGGCGTGGTGGTCAACACACTCAACAGCGACAGCACGGCCTACATCGACAACAGTGACGTCAACGCTTATGCCAACGGCGCTGCGTTGAGCGTGGCCGGCGGCACGTTGGCCAACACGGTCACGCTGCCCGACAGCCTCACCGGCACGCTCAGCAAAACGACCGCCACGACCAGCAACATCAGCGTGCCGGATCCGGATCTGGATGGCGCGAAGACGTCCGTCAAGGGCGTGGTTGTGGACGCGAGCAATGAGCAACATGCCTTCACGCTGAGCGTGGGCCTGGGTGTGGGTAGCGGCATCGCCGGCGCGGCCGAAGTGGGCGTCAACCAGATCGGCGGCAACACCAGCGCGTACATCGATGGCGGCTCGCTCATCAATGCACTGCGGGACACCACGACTGATGAATCGCAACAGTCCATCAGCAACGCGCAGCAGGTTTACGTCAATGCCTACAACGCACAGTACGCGGCCAACTACCTCGCCGCCGTAGCGGCCAGTGGCGGCATCGCCGTCAGCGCTGCCGCGCCGGTCAACACCTTCAACGGTGACACCAAGGCGTACATCAACGCCTCGACGGTCGATTCGCAGGCCAGCCAGCAAGGCACGGTGGTGCAGGCCGACAGCTACCAGTGGTCGCTGAACAACCTTGGTGCGGCGTCTGTAAGCATTGATGATTCCGCCAACCTCACTGGCGCCGTCTCCTTGTTCAGCGCCAACACCGACGCCTATATCAACGGCGGCAGCATCAGCGCCAGCAACGTCAACGTCCTCGCCAACTCGGCCATCCAGAGCTCGCAGATCGGCGGTGCGCTGGCGGTGGCCGTCGGTGAGCTGAGTGCGGCAGGTTCCGGCATGGCACTCGTCAACATCGACAATGCCGAAACCTCGGCGGAAGTCACCAACGTCGCGCAGTTCAACGACGGTGGCAGCGCCAACGTGCAGGCCACTTCCAGCAACACCGCTAATGCGCTCGGTGAGCAATTGGCCGGCGGCTTATGGGCTGGCCTGGCCGGTACGGTCGCGGTGGACATTCTTGGCAACAGCACCACTGCGCTGGTGGACAACAGTACGCTCTCGGTCGGTGGCCCGCTCAACGTGACGGCCAAGGACACGCAGGGCGTCACCAACAGCATCGGCGGCATCGGTATCGGCGCGGCCGGCCTGGGCGGTGGCGTGGACGTGACCCTGGTGCAGACGCACGTCGATGCGAACATCGGTGACAGCGTCGTCAACAGCAGCTACGTCGGCAGCAGCGACGCGGTGAACGTCAATGCCAATTCCACGCTCAACGTAGACAACCAGACCACCAACATCGCCGCAGGTGCGGCGGGCGTGGGCGTGTCAGTGGGTGTTCTGATCGCCGGCTCCGGCGATGCCATTGCCAACAGCAAACAGCTGTCCTGGCTCAATGATGGCTCGAACGCGCCAACCGCATCCAACGGCAGCGGTCAGAACCAGCAGCAAGTCACGTTGACCAATGTTGGCCAGCTCGGCAGCCAGGGCTCCCTGGGCGGCGACAGCATCACCGGTGTCAACAACGCCGGGGCGGTGGATGACAGCGGCAATTTCAGCAGTGCCTGGACCACGGCGATGGGTAGTGCCAGCAATGGCATCACCGCGCGCATCACTGACGGCAGCACCATCAACACCCATGGCATCGTCGACGTCGCCGCCAACATCACCGACAGCACCAGCAACACGGCCGGCGCGGGTACCGGCGGCGCGGCGGCGATCGGCGTTTCGGTGGCCTATACCAAGCTGGACAACCAGGTCGGCGCGCTGGTGGACAACACCAGCCAGATCGCCGGCGCCAGCAATGTGACCGTCCACGCCGGCATCGCCGACGGCGCGGGTGGCAGCGCGGCCTACACCGCGATCAGCACGGGGCAGAGTGCAGGCAACGTCACCGTAGGTGCGCTCGGCATCAACGTGGCCGTCGCCGACAGCGAAGTCAACAACAACGTGGTTGCCGAAGATGCCGGCAACGTCGCTGGCAGCGGCGCATTGAACATCGCGGCTGGCGACAGCAGTACGGCGTCCTCGGGCAACAGCAACCCGACCGTCAACGTCGGCATCGGTGTCGCCGCCGGTACCATCCAGGACACCGCCGATCGCACCGACAACATTCTTGCTTCGCTGGATGCCGGCGCGACGGTGAAGGGCTTCGGCACCGTGACGGTGGCTGCTACCGACAACGGCGGCGCTACCGCGCAGGGCGTGGCGGGCACCGGCGGCATCATCTCCGGCGATGGCGCGGATATCACCGCCAGCGACAGCAGCACCGTGGGCGCCAGTATCGGCGTGAACACACTGGCCGGCAGTGCGTCCGCGGCACTCTTCCCCGGCTACAGCATCGGCAGCGGCCTGGTCACTACCCTGTCGGGCGTGGCTAGCACCAACGTCATCGCCGATGCCGCGCCAACCCTGTCGGCCAGCGCCGATACCACCACGGTGGGGGTGGGTATTTCGATCGGCGTGAACAACGTGAATGCCACGGCTGCGCTCAACAGCAGCGCCTTGGTGGGGTCGTCCAACTCCGAGGTACTCTTCATCCCCGCCACGGTCACGACTACCGTTACCGACCCGACGAGCGGCAACACCACGACTATCATCAGCCCCGCGGTCAGCTCGCTGAACGTGACCAGCGATTTCGCGCCGAACCTCACTGCGTCGTCCACCGGCAACAGTGGCGGCATCATCGCCGCCGATGCGTCCAATGCGACCGCCAGCAGCAGTGGAGCCAATAATGCCGAGATTGGCATTGGCGTGATGCTGCCGGCGCTGGGCAACGTGTCGATCCTTGCCAACAGCACGCCGGTGGCCTCAGCCAATGCCAATGGCGTGGTCGCCGGCGGCATCATCGGAGGCGGTTTCAATGCGACCGCCAGTTCCAACGAAACCACTACCGCTTCGCTGGATGGCGGCATCGCCAATGCCACCATCAGCAATGGATCGGTGACCACGGCCATCACCGATCTGACCAGCCTCGGCATCAACGCCAGCGTTACCGACACCAATAACGCCTATGTGCAATCAGGCAGCGGTGAACTGGTCGGTGGCGTGGCGGCCACGGCCACCACGAAGGCGCTGTCCACCAGCAGCGCGACGCTTGGCGCGAACCAGTACCTGGAGATGGGTGGCGAGTTCAACCTCGCTGCCGACACCCACTACCTCTACGGCGTCACCGCCAATGCGAGCAACGGCGCGGTTGTCGGCGGCAGTGGCGCGTATGCCAACAACATCTCCGGCACCAGCGGCATTACGGCGGCGGCGAGCATTGGCGCCAACACCACGGTGGTCACCGGTGGCAACATCGACGTGACCGCCGATACCACGATGGGGGCCGACGCCAACAACGGCGGCGCCACCAGCGGCGCCGGCGGTCTGTTCGTGGGCACCGCCGCCGAGGCGGACAACAGTTTCACCGCCAACAACTACGCGCACATCGGCATTGGCGACAACCTCGCCACCTACGGTTACGACACGGGCAGTACGTTGAGCAGCCTGAACGTAATCACCTACAGCACCATCAAGAATGTGGACGACCAGGCCAGCATCACCATCGGTGGTGCGATTCCGGTCGCCAACCCGACGACGAACTTCACCGGCAACGTCAACAACACCATCGACATCGATGGCGGTAGCAACCTGAGTAGCTACATCGTCAACATTGGCACCTACGCCATCATGGGTGCGATGAACACGGCGATCGGCAATTCGTACGGCGTGGATGGCGTCGCCTCGGCCAGTGCGACCGCCACGCTCGACGCCAACCAGACGGTCAACGTCGGCACCGACGGCCATGGCGTCGCCAAGATCTCCAGCCTGGAAGGCAGCTACGTGCTGGCCGGCGACGATTTCGGCGACGGCGTGGGCACGCAGCTGGACGCGAGCCCGGTGGCACAGGCCTACGTGCGTGCGCTCATCGCCATCCCGGCGGTATCGGCGACGGCCAATGTGTCCAGCCAGTCTTCAATGACGTTGGGCACGGGCAGTTCGGTCACCAGCGATGGCGATGTGGACGTCGGCAGCATGAACGGCGGGCTCACCGCCAGCCCCGACAGCGAAGGCCACGGATACGAGCTGGGCTTCATTCCGGTCACCAACAGCGGCAACAGCACCAACGTTGGCGGCAGCAGCAATACCGTGATCAACGGCAGTGTGGTGGCTGGCACGGGGGGTGATCTGCTGATCAACATCGACGCCAGCGGCAGCCTCACCAGCAACGCCCTGGAATATGGCGTGAACACGGGCGGTGGCTTCACGACGTCCGGCGCCACGATCGGTGGCACCGCGAGCGCCGTCCCGTTCTTCGCGCAACTTGTGAATAACTACAACGAACAGGATCCAAGCTCGACGGGCAACGTGACGGCGTGGGAGTTCGGTGGTTCGGCCAGTGACATTCTCGGCGTGCCGCTCACCGTGCGCGGCGGTAACGTCTACCTGTACGGCGGCAATGGCACCAGCAACAACGAGGGCGGCATCACCGGCACCGGCAAGGTCACGGCCAATGCCGCGCCGTCCATCACCATCGACAATGCCAGTACTGATACGGTGGTGCTGGCCGGCATCGACGTGGGCTTCGGCGTCAGCGGTACGGTGTACGACAACAACGCCAGTACCCAAGGCGTCACCAGCATCGGCGGCATCGGCATCACGCAGGCACCCAGCACCGCGCAGCCGAACATCAGCGTCACCAACTCCTACATCAACACCCTGCCGCCAGGCGCCAACACGCCGGACATCATGGTCAACGGCGCCATCCAGGATTTCGGCGGCGAAGTATCACTAAGCACCAGTCTCGGATCGATCACCACCAGCGGCCTGTACGCCAATGATGTGTCGATTTACGCGCCGAACGGTGACGTGACATTCACTACCGCGCCGGCGTTCACCGGTGGCGATCCGGCCAGTGCGACCAGCCAGGCGACAAGCTGGCTTTACAGCATCATCAACCAGGATTTCACGTACAGCAGCGGCGGCGCCCTGAATGCGGATCTGGTGGCATCGGCGATCGTGCAGGCGGCTTACGCACCCGGCTCAAATGGCGTCTCCGCGCTCAATTCGGCGTTGATGAACTACAACAACGGCGAGGTGGCGACGAACATGACCACCAGCCAGGGATCGTCCACCTATGGCACATTCGAGCACACGCCGATCATTACCATCGGCAACTGCATGGGCTTTTCGTACGGTGGCACCACTTGCGGTGGTTCGGGTATCGGCCAGGGCACGGGTAGTGAGGGGCCGAATTACGATAGCTCCGATTACACGCCACTGATCCCGTGGATTGCGCTCAGCGCATCGGGCGCCACGGCCCCGGGTGTCTCCGGCAGCTGGAGCACGACGCATACGATGCCGTCGTCGCAATCGCAGACGTTGACCGTGAATGTCGGCGCGAATGGCTATATCGATTTCGATTCGGCCTACACGGTAGGCAAGTCCGGCGTCTGGACGGTGCAGACGCAACAGGGCCTGAGCGATTTCCTCACTGCCTACGCCAGCAACAAGAACACCACGCTCTATTCGTTCAATGCGGGCGCGGTGAGCAGCACCAACAGTGGTTACTCGTCGTACACCTCCAATTCGGCCGGGACCGGCACGCTGGCGTTGTCCGATGGCTCCGGCAACACGCTGTACTACTTCAACAGCAGTACCAGTACCTACGAGCCCTTGCTTGGTCTGGTGCAGTCTGCGGGCTCTAGCCAGCTCATCGGCGCCACCTACGACACCGGCCTGAAGCAGATTGACCTGAATAGCGTCGAGGCTACCGGTGGTGGCCAGGCCACGCTCATCGGCCACGTGGTGAGCACCGGTAACGGCAGCATCACGGTCAACAGCGGTTATGGCGAAGTGCTGGTGGACAACACCACGGGCCTGCCGTTGCAGGTGAACAACATCGATACCGGCAAGGCATCGCCGGGCATGGTCACCATCGAAGACTATTCGCAGTTGATCGCCAATTCGAATGTCCCAACCACCACCTGGTACGTCAGTGTGGATGGCGGCGCCACGCAAACCTTCACCAACAACAAGGGCGCCTACAACAGCGCGCAAGGCGGCGTGATTGCGACGCTGGCGTCTAGCGTGCCAACCATCGTGACGGCATCCAACACCAGCGGCGACCCGCTGTACGTGTTGACGGAAAACGGCTCCGCACTGACCAGTTACGCGCCTGCTCAAAACCAGTATTACAACTACGGCATGTCCATCAGCGTGGCCCGGGCGATCGATCCGTCGACTGGCCTGCCCTATGCGTATACCTCGGAAGGTACGTCCTCGGATTGGTCGTTCGTCAATCCGCAAACTGGCGCCAGCGGCAGCTATGTCAATGGCGACCAGGCCTGGAAGTACCTCACCGGTACGTTCGGCTCGTCGGCCACCGTGCCACTGAATGGCGGCGCCTGGGCCATGAAGATGACGGCCAGCAATGTGCAACTCACGGACGCCTACACCGCCCCGAACCAAGGCAGCAACGGCCAGTGGTATTCGGGCTATTCGACCATCTTTCATGGGTGCGGCGGCGGCATCGGTTCGGGTTGCAATTACGGCACCACTTCTACCGGCTGGGATTACGCTTGGAAGAATACCTGGGGCTCGGCCTGGGATTTCCTCTATCCCAACTACGGCACGCTCAACATCAACGTCAGCCAGACCGCCTCGCTGCCGATCGCGATCAACTTCGCCACCTCCAGCACCAACCGCGTGGAGATCGACTCCAACGCCAACATCCTGCTCCATGGCGTGATTGCCAACACCAACAACCCGGTGGTGAGCGGCAACACCGCCACCGGCGTGTCGGCCACGCCGGACACGTTGCTGGTGGCCAGCAACGGCGGCAACATCTACAACACCAACGGCATAAACCAGCAGATCTGGACCCACGACCTTGCCATGATCACCAAGGGCGGCGGCAGCATCGGCACGCCGTCTGCGCCGATCAACGTGAAGATCACCGGCTACGGAAACACTGACAGCAGCAACGGCAACGTGACTGACACCGGCAACGAAACCACGGTGGTGGCGATCACCGATGGCTTCACCAATCCCAACGGCCGGTTGGGCAACGGTAACGATGGCAGCATCAACCTCAACATCGATGCCGGGGGCGCCAATCAGCCTATCCTTGCAGTGGCCGGCGGCAATGGCGCCAGTGTCTACGGCGACATCAACATCAAGAGCGCAGGCGCCGGTTCGCTGGTGAGCACCAGCAGCAGCCGCAACCCCGGCGTGGCGATCCCGGGTCTGAGCTACCTCGAGTGCCTGTCGACGAGCATGGCCATCGGCAGTTCCTGCAACCCGGATCCCACGGTGAACGCTGCGCTCGGCGGCCAGGAAGACATCGTCGGAAACGCAGTGAACCTCACCAGCGGTGGCGGCATTTTCGGCTCGCAGACCACCATCGGCGGCCAGGTCATCGAGACGGCGTTGATGGTGCAGACGCACTATTCGCCAGGTTCCGCCGACACGCTCAACCTCAGTGCTGCCGGCGATATCGACGTCACCAACGACGCCGGCGACTTCGAAGTGGGCAGCGTGGCGTCGCAGCACGGTAACGTGACCATGGATGCCACGCGGGGCGGCATCTACGACGCCAGCTCGCTGTCGTCCGCGTCCACGCTCAACCAGCTGCAGGAAGAGCAGCTTTGGCAGCGTTTTGGCATCGTGTCACTCGATACAAACGGCAATGCCATCAACGCCCCGACGGCCGTGGATACAGCGATCACCAACCAGGTTAACGCCGCCTACAGCGAATACATTGGCCTGATGGCTGAGGGCACCTACAGCAATGGGGTGTTCACTTTCAACAAGACGCCATCGGCAGGGCTTCTGCAGTCGTACTGGGCGCTGGTGGTACAGAACAGCAAGGGTGCGATCAGTGCTTCGGCGACGCCCGACCAGGCCGATGTGGAGAACTACCTTTCCGGCCGGATCGCCAGCGACATTTCGCTGTTCATCCCGTGGATCGGCTCGTCCTGGAATACGCAAAGCGAATTCACCAGTCCGTACAACCCGAACAATCCCGTTAGTTCGACCAACACTCCCTACGTATTCGCACTCAATACGACCCAGATGCAGCAGCTGGCTTCACAGTCGTGGAGCGAAAACGCCTTGCTGTACAGCCTTGGCAGCGCGGGCATGATCGCCGTGCCAAGCACCGGCGGCGCAGGCTCGGGCCTCACCGTCACCACGGTTGGTAGCGACTTCACGCCCAACGTCAGTGGCGTGAACGTGACGTTGCTTGCCAATGGCATCAAGAGCGGCATTGGCCAGCTGGGCACGCCGATCACCATCAACGAAAGCGACCTCGCCGATCTCTACACCAACGGCACGCTCACCGGCACGCTCAGCAACAGCAACAACCCCGGTGTCTTGCAGGCGCTTGCCGGCGCCAACACGCCGGGCGACATCACGGTGTACGACACCAACGGCAACGTGATCAGCAGCACGCAGCTCGCGCTATTGGCATCAGGGAATGCCCTGTCGAGCGTGGGAGCCAGCTCGGGCGGCACCACCATCGGCAGCATCCAGGTCACCCAGGTCGATCCGCTGTTCGTCCAGGTGGCGGGCGACCTGGCAGGCAAGTCCAAGGGCGCGGTGTACATCCAGGCGATGGGCAACCTGGCGCTGGCCACGCAGGCGCAGGGCGATGTGAACACGCACTTGACCGGACTTACCTCTGGCCTGGGCATGAACCTCAGCGCCACCGGCAGCATTCAGGCCGATCCGAACGCGACATATGCGAGTACTGGCAACGCGCTGCTGACGGTCGGTGGCAGCTTGACCATCGCGGCCAACAACAATGTCGGCTTCGACAGTAACGGCAAGTATGCACTGCCGATCGCCATCACGGGCACGCTCAACAAGGGATCGGCCGGCGGCAACCTTGCACTGGAACAAACCACCGGCGACCTGCTGGTGAACCAGGCCGTAGCCAATGACGCCGTGCAGCTGGAATCGCGTAACGGCAGCATCTACGCGATCAACAACGTCACCAGCGTCGGGAGCAATCAGATCACCTTCGCCGCGCTGGACAACGTCGCCTACAACAGCACGCCGACTGCCGCCACGCCCACGCTGGGCGCGATGTGGGTGCAGGAAACAGGCAGCAGCCCGCTGCTCAAGGCTACGGCGACCAACGGCATCGTGGACATCGCCACGGACACCGGCGATCTCACCGTGGGCTCGATCCAGAGCGCGGGCGAGATCACGCTGCTTTCGACGGTGGGCAGCCTGACCGCGCAGCAGTTGACGTCCGACGATGCCGGCGTCAACGCCACTGGTTATCTGAATGCTGGGTTCGAGACCGTACAGACGGCAGGTGGCGTAGTACTCAATGCCACCACCGGTGCGCTGACCACCACCGGCACCATCGCCAGCAGTGGCACGCAAGCCATCGGCAGCAGCAATCCCAACGACGACGTTGATCTCAACGGCGCCACCGGCGTGACGATTGGCGGCCCTGTCTCTACCGGCAACGGCAATATCAATGCCACGCTGACCAATCTCACGGGTGCCGGTACGCTGGACATCGGCCAGGGCGCTGCGTTGAGCGCGAGCGGCGGCAACGTCGCCGTGAGTGCCATGCAAACGGGCGATGCCGTGCAAATGGACAGCGGCAGCAGCATCGCCGCCACTGGAACGGTAACGATTGCTTCCGGCGGCAATGTTGTACTCGGCCTGGTGCAAAGCACCGATGCCAGCGATACCCCGTCCATCAGCATTACCGCCGCTGGCGGCATTCAGGGTAATGGCGACCCGCTGAATGTGAATGTGGAAGAATTAGCGGGCGGCAGCGTGTTGTTGCAATCGGTCAGCGACATCGGCAGCGCATCGAATCCGCTGATGTTGAACCTGAGCCCGGGCACGCTAGATGCCACCAGCACGCAGGGCAGTATCTACATCAATGCGCTTGGCAACCTGAGCGCGCAGAGCATCAGCGCTAACCGCAACGTCGTTCTCGCGGTGGCCGACGCGCTGGACTTCACGCAGGTCACTGCGGGTGGCAACGCCACGCTCACGGCAGCAACCATCGACGGCAGTAACCTGACCGCTGGCGCCGCGCAAACCAACAGCACGGGCGCGACGACGCTGGGCACGGCGGCCATTGGTGGTGACCTGACCGCGACTGCCGGCACTGACCTCACGGCGGCCACATTGAGCAGCGGTGGCAACACGACGCTCACCGCCGGTAGCAACATTGACGTCAATGCGCTGACGGTGGGCGGCACGCTGGTGAGCAACAGCGGTGGCAACACGACGATCACGCAAGGGACGGTGACGGGCACCAGCCAGTTCTCCACCGGCGATGACCTCACGCTGGGTAGCTATACCGCCGGCGATGACGTCACGGCGCAATCGACCGGCGCCATCAACCTTGGCACGGTGACGCTCACCAGCGGCGACATCAACGCCACCGCTGGCGGCGATCTGAACGTGACGCAGCAGTTGAACGTGCAGAACGGCAGCGCGACGCTGGCCTCGGGCGGCGACATGACACTCGCCGACGTAAATACCAGCGCCGCGTTGTCTGCCAAAACCGGCGGCAAACTGTCGGCCACCACGTTGTCGAGCGGCGGCGATACCACACTGCAATCCGTACAGGACACGACCGTGCAGGACGCCACGACGGGCGGCGACTTGGCCATCACCAGCACCAGCGGTGCGATGAACCTGGCTCAAGGCACGGTGACAGGGGCGGCAGCACTCGGCGGCGCCACCGACGTCAACGTGGGCACACTCTACAGCGGCGGCAATGCCGCACTCGCCGCCACCGGTGGCTCGCTGCAAGTCACCAACTCGTTGACTAGTGGCGGCAGCACGACGCTCACCGCCGGTAGCAATATCGACGTGAATGCGCTGACAGTGGGCGGCACGCTGGTGAGCAGCAGTGCTGGCGACACGACGATCACGCAAGGGACGGTGACGGGCGCCAGCCAGCTCACCGCTGGCGGCGATCTCACGCTGGGCAGATACACCGCCGGTGATGACGTCACGGCGCAGTCGACCGGGACGATCAACCTCGGCGCGGTGACACTGACCGGCGGCGACATCAATGCCACCGCTGGCGGCGATCTGAACGTGACGCAGCAGTTGAGCGTGCAGAACGGCAGCGCCACGCTGGCCTCGGGCGGCGATATGACACTCGCCGACGTAAGCACCAGCGCCGCGTTGTCTGCCAAAACTGGCGGCAAACTGTCGGCCACCACGTTGTCGAGCGGCGGCGATACCACGTTGCAATCCGTGCAGGACGCAACCGTGCAGAGCGCCACGACGGGCGGCGATCTGGCCATCACCAGCACCATCGGTGCGGTGAGCCTGACGCAAGGTGCGGTGACGGGGTCGACCGCGCTCAGCGGCGCCACCGACGTCATCGTGGGCACGCTCCAGAGCGGCCGCAATGCCGCACTCGCCGCCACCGGCGGCACGCTGAAAATCACCAACGCGTTGACCAGCGGCGGCAATACGATGCTCACCGCCGGTAGCGATATCGACGTGAATTCGCTGACAGTGGGCGGCACGCTGGTGAGCAGCAGCGGTGGCGACACGACGATCGCGCAAGGGACGGTGACAGGCGCCAGCCAGTTCACAACGGGCGGCGACCTCACCCTGGGCGACTTCACGGGCGGCGACGATCTGACGACACAAGCGGCCGGTTCGATCAGCTTCGGCTCGGTGCTGCTGACTGGCGGATCGTTGCAGGCCCAGGCCGGCGGCGACCTGGCGGTCACGCGGCAGCTCAACGTGCAGCAGGGCAACGCGACGCTGGGCGCCGGCGGGAACATGTCGCTGGCGACGGTGACGGCTGCAGGCAACCTCGTTGGCAACGCGGGCGGTGCGCTCGATGCGAGCAACCTGCAGTCGGGCGGGAACACCACGCTGAGCGCGGGCGGCGCGATGAGCCTGTCGACCGTGCAGGCCGGTCATGACCTGCAGGCGACAGCGGGCGACTCGTTGCAGGCGGGCACGCTCAGCGCCGGCGGCAATGCTTCGTTGCAATCGGGCGACGCGATGACGCTCGGCTCGGTCACCGCGACAGGCAGCCTCGTGGCGAAGGCGGACAGCACGCTCGATGCCGGCAACCTGCAATCGGGTGGCGACACCGCGTTGAGCGCAGGCAGTGCCATGAGCTTGTCCTCGGTCAACGCCGGTCAGGACCTGTCGACGACGGCGGGTACCTCGTTGCAGGCCGGTACGCTCGATGCGGGCGGCAACGGCTCGCTGCAGTCCGGCGCCGGCATGACGTTGGGTAGCGTCACCACCGGCGGCAACCTCGGCATGCTGGCCGGCCAGCAACTCGCCTTCACCACGCTCGACGCCGGCGGTTCGGTGTCCGGCCAGTCGCAGCAGGCAGGCATCCAGGGAGACAGCGTGCAGGCGGGCGGCTCCATCCAGTTCGTGGCGCCCGGGGACATCCGCGTGGGTGCGCTCAAGGCCGGGACCGACATCAACCTGCAGGCGGGTGGCATGGTGGTCACCCAGACCATGGCGGCGGGGAACAACGTGATGGTGAAGTCGGGCGGCGACGCCGACCTGTACTCGACCACGGCGGGCAATGCGCTGGACGTGGACAGCGGCGCGGCCATCCATATGCACGATGGCTTCGCCGGGCACAGCATCAGCCTGGCAGCGCAGCAACTGGACTTCACCTGGCTCACCGCGCCGGACAGCATCACGCTGCTGGCACGCGACGGCAGCATCCTCGGCGCCACGTTGACCACGCGCGATGCGTTTGTTGCGGCCAACGGGGATATCCAGCTGGATGCCGCCTATATCGGCGACCGCATCAACCTGCAGGCTAACAACATCAGCGCCGACGTGAAGCAGACCACCCGTGGCCAGCCGCTGTATTCGGTGCTCACCGGCTACCAGGGCGGCGTGGCCCGCCAGATCGCGGTGACCGCCGATGCGCCGCAGGACTGGATGATCGATCGCCTGGCCGCGGTCAACGCTGCTCTGGCCACCACCGCGCCGAACGTGGACATCAGCTCAGCGCACATCGAGCAGACCATGTCGGTCAGGACGCCTGATGCCTATGCGTGGATGAACCAGCACAGCGCGATCCTGGTGCCGGCCACGGTGCAGTTGATGCAGCCGACCTACGACTTCCAGTTCCACCAGGACGGCATCGCCACGCTCACTGACGCCTTCATCGTCCGCTACAGCTTCGGCGACGACACCACGACGCCGGACTACGTGGCGCCGCATTACTGGTTGGCGCCGAACTATCTCGGTGAGAGCGCGCTGCGCTTCAATGGCCGCATGCTCAGCGAGCAGACCAATGACCGTGGCGATGACCAGGTCGATCCGCACCCGACGCCGGCGTGGACCCATACCGACCCCAGCCAGCTGGTGCGTCCGGTGGATGTCCACGAGGCTGCCGTCAACATCAATGCTCCGGAGTGAGGCAATACATGCAGGGATACAGGGGAGCGGCGCCGTGGCGCCGCGTGGTGATGAGTGCGGCGCTGGCGGCAGGATGTGGAAGTGGCGTCCTTGCCGTAACGCCGGTTCAGGCACAGACGCAGTCGCAGGTAACGCCCAGCACGTTGCAGAACGACGCCCAGCGCCAGCAGCGCTATTACCAGCAACAGCAGACGCCACCGCCAGCGCCGCAGACAGATCCGCTGCAGCAGCCGGCCGCACCGGCGGCGGGGGCGGCCAAGGCCCACGCGACCACGCGCTTCGTGCTCAAGCGCGTCGAGTTCACGCCCTCGGCCCTGCTCAAGCCGGCGGACCTGTCGGCGGCGGTCAAGCCGTACGAGGGCAGGGAGGTCGATGGCGCCGAGCTCGCGCAGATGCTCGATGCGGTGAACAACCTGTATCGCGCGCGCAAGATCACCACGGCGCGCGCGTTCTTGAAGAACCAGCCGGTGGTCGATGGCGTGGTGCACGTGGAGCTGGTTGAAGGGCGCCTGGGTAAGGTGGCCATCAAGGGCAAGCGGCATGTCAGTGACCACTACCTGGCCAAGCGCCTGGACCTGAAGGAGGGCGAGGTAGTCGACGCAGAGCAGCTGCGTGACCACCTGGTCACGCTCAACCGCACCAGCGACCTGCAGGCGCAGGCGGTGCTGGCGCCGGGCGCCTCGCGCGGGCTCACCGACGTCCAGCTAGACGTGCAGGAACCAAGCCGCTGGGCGCTGGATGCCTTTGTCGACAACGGTGGCGTGGACAGCACGGGGCGCAACCGGGTCGGCCTGCAAGGGCACCTGTACAGCCTGTTTGGCATCGACGACATGCTCGACGGCAACGTGGCGCACTCCAGCGGCGCCAACGATGGCGCGGTGTCGTATTCGGTGCCGTTGTTCCCGAACAACGGGCGCCTGGGCATCAGCTACTCGCACAGCCAGATCAACGTGATCAACCAGGCCTTCCGCAATATCGACATCCAGGGCGCCTCGTCGGTCACCTCGCTCAACTACAACCAGCCGTTGATCGCGACCCTGAGCTGGCTGTTCAGCGGCATCGGCTCGTATTCCATCACCGACTCCAACACGCATATCAGCAGCCAGAACATCGCCGACACGCGCACCAACGCCTGGACCCTGGGAGCCAGCCTGGCCCATCAGTCCGACGGCCAGCGCTGGGGCGCTACCCAGTTGGTGACGCGGATACGTTCCGACGAGCCGCTGCTGGGCAAGTCCGACTTCACCATCGCCCCGGGAAGCGCCTACTTCATCCAGCGGCTGTGGCAATCGCGCTGGGCCGTGCGCGCCGACCTCGGTTGGCAGTTCAGTGCCACCGACAACCTGCCCTCGGCCAACCTGTTCCAGATCGGCGGCCCGGGCAGCGTGCGCGGCTACGAGCGTGGCGTGCTATCGGGCGCCCGTGGCTACTACGCGGATCTCGAGTTGCATCGCTCCATCGGCGAGCGGCTGGACCTGTTCGGCTTTGTCGATCATGGCCAAGTGTCGTCCTCTTTCCCCGGCAACCAGCAGATCAGCGGCGCGGGCTTGGGCGGCAGTTACTCCTACCGCTGGTTCACCGCCTCGGCCGATGTAGCCAAGCCGTTCGACACAGTGACTCCCGACCAGGATAGCGTGCGCTTCGACTTCCGCCTGACCGCGCACTTCGACTGAGCGCGGTCAGCGGTTGACCCGCTGCAGGAACGCGGCCCAGGCCGCGTCCTCGCGCAAGGCGGCAAACGGGATCACCGGCGTGGGTGGCGTGGTCGGCGGCTGCAGCTCCTTCTGCCAGACGCCCACGTCCCACCAGCGGCCCAGCTTGTAGCCGGAGCTGCGCCATACCCCGGCGGGGGCGAAGCCCATGGCCTCGTGCATCGGCACGCTGCCCTCGCCGGGCAGGGTGATCACGCCCACCGCCTGGTTAAGGCCTTGCAGGGTCATTGATTCAAGCAGCACGACGTACAGCCGGCGGGCGACGCCACGACGTCGTGCATCGGGGTGCACGTAGATCGACGTCTCGGCGATCCAGTCGTAGGCCGCACGTTCGCGGAAGCGGCTGGCGTAGGCATAGGCCAGTACGCGGCCGTCCTCCTCCCAGACCAGCCACGGATAGTGCTGCAACCGGGTTTCCACCCGCTGGCGCATGGCGGCCACGCCGGGCAGTTCGGTCTCGAAGGTTTCCGCGCCGTGCAGCACCGAAGGGGTGTAGATCTCGTGGAAGGCGGCAGCGTCGTCGCCACGGGCGATGCGGATCATGCGAGCGACTTCTCCATGCAGATGCTGCGGGGGTTGGCGTGATGTTCGCCGAACGGCGGGCAGCGACGATAACCGGCGCGCTCGTACAGCTCCAGCGCCTCGGCCTGGGCTGTGCCGGTCTCCAGCCGGACCCGCTTGCCGCCGCCTCGCTGCACCTCGGCCTCGAGGGCCTCCAGCAATTGCTTGCCAAGGCCCAGTCCGCGACAGGCCGGCAGCACGTACATGCGCTTGATCTCGACGTAATCCGCGTGCCAGACGCAGGCGCCACAGGCGACCGGGGTTCCGTCCACCCGCGCGGTGAGGAAGGTGACGTTGGCCTGTTTCAGTTCTTCCACCGCGATCGGGCGGATGTTCCCGGTGGGATAGAGTTCGGCCAGATAGCCGTCCAATTGCCTGATCAGCGGGGCAACCTCCGGCGAGGCCGGATCATCGACGGCGAAATGCAGCGCGGGCGCGTTCAGCATGATTCGTACTTCCAGTTGCGCCGCTTGCCTTCGGCCAGCCACTCCAGCGTGGTGGCGATGCGTTTCTGGCGGGTGGCGTCGGTCTTGGCCTCGTTGATCCAGGCCACGTATTCGCGCTGGGCTCCGGGCGGAAACGCCTCGTAGTGCTTGCGTGCGGCCGCGTGCTTCTTCTGCGCGAGCAGGGCGGCGACGTCGTCAGGCATGCTCGGCGCCTGCGCGGCTGGCTTGGCCCGCTTGACCTTGACGCCAGCGTCGTTGAGCGCCATCGCCTTGCGGATGTGGGCGGTCAGCTCGCGCTTTGACGGCAGGTCCTTGAGCGAGGCGAGTTTGCCGAGCTGTCCCATGCCATCCTGCTCGACCTCGCCGAGCACTTCCTTGTGCAGCCAGAAGCCGAACGCGCAATGTTGCTTGAAGGCGGCCATCGAGCACATGGGGGCGCCGCGGTAGCTGAAGAACGGCATGCTCCATTTCACGCCTTCCTGCACCTCCGGGCAGGTCGCATGCACCAGCGCACGCAGATGTTCCAGGATCGGCTGGGCGAACGGCGCCGCCTTGGCGATGTAGGCATCGATGCGCGGATCATGCTGGCCCATGGCGTGTTCCTAGAGTTCGCGCAGATAGAACTGGTCGCAGCTGAAGTGGCCGGTGCCGCCCAGCGGAGCGGCGAGCGTGGTGAACCCGTGTCGACGATACAGCGTTTGCGCGGCGTCCATGCCGGTGAGCGTTTCCAGGTAGCAGCGGCTGAAGCCATGCGCGCGGGCGGCATCGAGGCACCGCAACATCATGGCGCTGCCGGCGCCAATGCCGCGTGCTTCCGGCAGAAAATACATCTTGCGCAGCTCGCATACATCGGGCTCGCCGCCTTCCAGCGGCGCCACGCCGCCGCCGCCGAGCACCACGCCGTCGCGTTCCACCACGAAATAGGCGCTGCGCGAGCGCGCATAGGCCTCGTGCATGGTGTCCACTTCGGCGTCATGGATGGCGAAGCCGGGGCCGTCGGCGCCGAATTCCGGCATCACCGCGCGGATGATGCGGGCCATGGCGGCGTTGTCGCGGGCTTCAATGGGGCGGATCAGAAAGTCGGTCATGGTGTGGCTTGCGGTGAACGGTAGATGGCGCCGTCCTTCATGACGAAGACGGGATGCTTGAGATCTTCGATGTGCGCAGCGGGATCGCCCTCGAAGGCGACGAGGTCCGCGCGCAGGCCCGGGGCGATGCGGCCGAACTTGTCCTGTTGGCGCAGTATGCGCGCCGCGACGTCGGTGGCCGCGTGCAACGCCTGTGGTGGGGTCATGCCGTCGCGCACCATGTTGACCGGCTCGCGCCAGTTGTCGCCATGGGTGAACACGCCCACGTCGCTGCCGTTGCCGATGGTGACGCCGAGCTTCAGGGCGGTGCGGAAGGCGCGCTCGGCTTCCTTCATGCGGGCGGTCGGCTCGCTCTGGCCGGGCACGTAATGCTCGAAATACTGCGCGGTCGATTCGACCGCCGTGAGCGTCGGTTCGTACGCCACGCCGTGCTGCTTGAGCAGGCGGAAGGTAGCCTCGCTGGCGCCGTAGCCGTGCTCGATGCTGTCCACGCCGGCTTCCACTGCGAGCCGCACGCCTTCGTCGCTGGCCGCATGCGCCGCCACCGGGCGACCGGAAAGATGCGCGGTGTCCACGATCGCCTTCATCTCGGCCAGCGAGAGCGTCGGCTGCGTGCTGCCGTCGGCGCCTACGCGGTAGTCGGCATAGAGCTTGATCCAGTCCGCGCCGTGGCCCGCCTGCTCGCGGGTGGCGCGGATCGCTTCGTCCACGCCGCTGACTTCCTGCGCGCCACCGGGCAATTCCATGTCCGGACGGAAGCCGCGCGGGCCGGGACCGTAGCTCGCGGTGGCGACAATGGCGCGGGTGGCGATGAACAGCCGAGGGCCGGGAATCATGCCTTCGTCGATGGCGCGCTTGACCGAGACGTCGGCGTAGCCGGCGCCTTCGGTGCCGAGATCACGCAGGGTGGTGAAGCCGGCCATCAGGGTGGCGCGCGCATGCGCGGCGGCCTCAAGCGTGCGGTAGTCCTGCGGTTCCTTCAGGACCTGGTCGTTCCACAGCGTCTCGTTGTACGGATGCAGGAACACGTGCGAGTGGAGGTCGATCAAGCCGGGCGTGAGCGTGGCGCCGGGCAGGGCCACGCGTTGGGTTCCCGCGGGCGCCTGGATGCTCGTTTCAGGGCCGACCGCGGTGATCGCCCCGTTGTGCACCAGCACGGCCCAGCCGGTGTGCGATGTGTCGCCTTCAGCCGTCCAGACGCGCGAGGGGAGCAGCAGGATGTCGCTCGATGCCGGAGCAGCCCGGGACGCGGGTGTGCCCGCCATGCATCCGGCCACGAACATGGCCGTCCAAACCTTCCACTGCGTCCACCACATCGCAAGCTCCCCAACCAACGAAGCTTGATTCTAGCGACGCATGGCGCCTGGCGGCGAGGCCAAAGGTCATGGAGCGGTCCGCACCGCGCTGGCGAGCTGTTGCGCGCATTCACTGGCGGCGGAGGGGACGGCGGTGACGCAGCTGGCGAAGTCCTTCGGCAGGGCGGTGATCATCACGGAGTTGCCTTCGCGCATGCTGAAGCTGCTGAGCGCCGGCCTGCAGGCACTGCCGCTGGCGGCGCACTGCTGGGGCAGCACGGTGTAGTGGCATTCGCCGGAGTTGCTGCGCAGGCAGCGGAAGGTGGCCAGCTTGCCGGTGACTTCGATCTGGCTGTCGATGACATCCACGCCATCGACGATCGAGTGCGTCACTACGGTATGACTCTGGTCGCATCCGGCCAGAGACAGCAAAAGGTAGAACAAAGCGATCAACTTGCTCATGGGGACCTCTGGCGCAAAACGCTGCGCGGCGGGGCAGGAAACCTCACATGTTGCGGAACAAGGCCATGAAGGGCTGGCTCACCACCAGCGTTTCGGGTCGCTGTTTCAGGCGCAGCGTGCCCTTGCCGGTGTCGTCGCGAATGACGGAGGCCACGGCCTTGAGATTGACGATGGTTGAACGATGGATCTGCTTGAAAAGGGCGGGGTCGAGCCGACTGGCCAGTTCGCGGATCGGCGTGCGCAGCAGCACCTCGCCCTCGGCGGTCATGGCCACGGTGTATTTGTTGTCGGCGCGGAAGTAGGCGACGTCGTCCACCATGATCAGGCGCGTCTCGCGACCGTGGCTGGCGGTGATCCAGGTCAGCGCCGGCGCGCCCTGGCCGCGATCGGTCGTCAGTTCGCGGAACAGCATCGCGAGCGCGTCGGCATTGACCGGCGGCGCCGCAATGCGCGCCTTGAGCCGCTGCACCGTCGCCGCGAGCCGCTCCGGCGCGATGGGCTTGAGCAGGTAGTCGACGGCGCCGCGCTCGAAGGCGTCGATGGCGTATTGATCGTAGGCGGTGGTGAAAACCACGCGGGTGCCCGGGCTGGCTTCGGCGGCCGCGGCGGCCACTTCCAGGCCGCTCAGGCCAGGCATGCGGATGTCGAGAAAGGCCACGTCGGGCTGCTGCTCGGCGATCGCTTCCAGCGCGCTGGCGCCGTCTTCGCAATCGGCAAGGATTTCCAGCTCCGGCCAGGCCTGCGCGAGCAGCTTGCGCAACACGTCGCGCAGCAGGGCTTCGTCCTCGGCGATGATGGCGGTGCTCACGGCGTGGCCTCCTTGCTTGCAGCCGATTGCGCCGGCACGGTGATGGTGCTGGCCACGCCTTCAGGCACGTTGCTCACCACCGACAGCGAGGCGCTGGCGCCGTAGATCAGGCGCAGGCGTTCACGCACGTTCTTGAGGCCGATGCCGGTGCCGGCGGTGGCGTCGCTGAAGCCACGACCATTGTCGGCCACCGTAATGGCGACGGTGTCGGCGTCGCGACGCGCGATGATCCACACCGTGCCGCCACCCGGCTTGGGTTCCAGTCCATGCTTGATCGCGTTCTCCGCCAGCGTCTGCAGCATCATCGGCGGCAGCGGCAGTAAACGCAGCGCGTCGGGCACTTCGAGCTGCAGTGACAGGCGCGAGCCCATGCGCAGCTTCATGATCTCCAGGTAGGCGCGGGTGCGTTCGAGTTCCTCGCCCAGCGTGGACAACGCATCGTCGGTGAGCGGCAGCGAGTGGCGCAGGTAGTGGATCAGGTGTCCGAGCATCTGGTCGGCCAGCGCCGGATCGCTGCGAGTCAGGTATTGCGCGCTGGCCAGCGTGTTGTAGAGAAAGTGCGGCTCGACCTGCGCGTGCAGCAGGTTGAGGCGAGCGACGGTGCGTTCCTTCTCGCTCTCCGAGCGCTGCGCGCGCTGCTGTTCCTGCCTGCGCCGCTCGGCCACGCGGCGGGTGATCGCGCGGGTGATCGCTTCGGCATTCTCCAGGTTGGTGGCGTCGTCGACGCGGAACCAGTCGCTCCATGCGCTGGCTTCCGGTTCGCAGATCAGGGTAACGCTGCCGGTTCCGTCGCCCGGTGTCACCGTGGCGTAGATCTGGTTGCGCAGATGGCCAAACCAGGTGGACGGATTCAGTCGCTCCAGCGGGCTGTTTCCGTAGGGCAGGGGGCGTTGCACCTTGGCGCGGATCTGCAGGCTGTCGCGCGCGGCTTCGATCTCTTCGGTACGCGGCAGTTCGCGGATGGCCGCCTCGACCAGGTCGAACGCCTCGCCGGCCTCGAACGGGACTTCCACGCGGCGGCGCTGGCGGTTGCCCAAGGTGTCCTCGTCCAGGTGCCCGGCGATCAGGCGCACGCGGCGCAGATGCGAGATGGCGCCCGTGGCGACCATCAGCAGCGCCAGGAACACCAGCAGCACCCACAGGCCGCCGGTGCTGTGGTGGCGGAACAACGGGCTGTTGGAGATCACGATGGCCGCGAACAACAGCACGAAGAACCACGCCAGGACCAGACGGGCAACGAAGAACAGGCTCTTGATCACGAAAGGACCCCAGGCATCGGCGGTGACGGACGGAGCATACCCAGCCCATCCATGGCCGGGTGTCGTTTTTCGACGGAAACGGGATGACGGCGACGAAGGGCCGGCTGGCAGGGATGAAAATCGCCGGGCCCGGCGTCAATTCTGGGGTCGACATGGGTCGATCCCGCGGTTTTTGTGGGGACGAAGCTCGACGAGGCTGACGCTACGGCTCAAACAGCCGGCGATGCGGCCCGAACCTGTGCCACGCCAGTACGCTGGCTGGCAGCAGTTGCTCCAGCGGCAGACCGACCGCTTCGCACAGCGAGAGCGTGTCCAGCAGGGCATGCTCGAAGGGGCCGGGCGCGCCGTGGTGTTCGCGTTCGAGCGATGCCTCGGCCAGCATCCGCTCGCTCCAGTCGTAGAGCAGTCCGGCCCGATCGGCGAGCCGCCGGGCCAGCCAGTCGCGCAGCGGTTCATGCAGGGGTAGTGATTCCTCGCGAGCCAGCTCGCGCGCCAGGGCGGTGAGTTCGGCATCGACGCCGCGATACCACTCGGTGCGCCCTCCCGCGGCGGCGTGCACCGCCAGCGGCGCCGGCGCGCGGCACTCTGGCCAGCGAGTGAGGAAGTGCCGCTCGATGCGTCGCGCCTGCGCCACGAGGTCGACCTCGATCAGCAGTCCGCGCCCGAGGTCGAAGAATTCGAAGAAGCGCGGGTGCAGGTCGTGGAGCCGCTGCATCGGGTCGCGCGAGAAACCTACCTTGAGCAGGTCGGCGTCGCGGCAGGGCAGCACATAGACATAGGCGCGCCCGCGCGAGGCGAAGCGCGGCTCTTCGGACTGCTGATCGCTGGCGGCGTGTGGCATGGCGGTCTGGGATAACGGAGCCACAAGGCGGACCGCCACAGCATGCACCGCGTGCGTCTCAGTTGAGCGGACGCGACGTTGCGTGGGTCAGGCCGCGGTGCGCGCCCGTGTCACGCGGCTGGAGGTTTCCTTGTGCAGCTGCGCCGCCAGCCAGGCGCCGGTGGCGACGAGGATGTCCAGGTCGATGCCGGTGTGCATGCCCATGCCGTGCAGCATGTACACCACGTCCTCGCTGGCCACGTTGCCGGTAGCGCCCTTGGCATAGGGGCAGCCGCCGGTGCCGGACACCGCGCTGTCGACCACGCGCACGCCTTCTTCCAGACAGGCGAGGATGTTGGCCAGGGCCTGGCCATAGGTGTCGTGGAAATGCACGGCGAGCGCCGTCATCGGCACTTCCTGCGCAACCGCTCGAAGCATCGCGCGCGCCTTGGCGGGCGTGCCGACGCCGATGGTGTCGCCCAGTGAAACCTCGTAGCAGCCCAGCGCGTGCAGGCGTTGCGCGACGCGCACCACGTCGCTGACCGGCACGTCGCCCTGATAGGGGCAGCCGAGCACGGTGGACACATAACCGCGCACCTTCACGCCGTCGGCCTTGGCGCGGGTGAGCACTGGCAGGAAGCGTTCGATTGATTCGTCGATGGAGGCGTTTATGTTCTTGCGGTTGAACGCCTCGGAGGCCGCCGTGAACACGGCGATCTCGCTGACGCCCACCGCGCGGGCGCGCTCATACCCTTGCTCGTTGGGTACCAGCACCGGGTAGCTGACCCCGGGCACCTTGCGGATGCCCTGGTAGACCTCGGTGGCGTCGGCCATCTGCGGCACCCACTTGGGGCTGACGAAACTGGTCGCCTCGATGGTCTGCAGGCCGGTGCCGGACAGGCGGTCGATCAGCGCGATCTTCACATCGGTCGGCAGCAGCGTCTTTTCGTTCTGCAGGCCGTCGCGCGCGCCGACTTCGACGATGCGAACGTGATCGGATTGGGCCGAGGAAGTATTCATGGAACAAACCTCACCAGTATGGCGTCGGCTTCGACGAATTCGCCCTGGGCCGCGCTCACGCTTTCGATGGCGCCGGCGCGGGGGGCTTTCAAGGCCAGCTCCATCTTCATCGCCTCCATCACCAGCAGCTCCTGGCCTTCCTGCACCGTGTCGCCTGGTTTCGCCTTGACCAGCACGATACGGCCGGGCATCGGCGCCACGATCTGGTTGCCGCCGGCGCCTTCCTTCGCCGCCCAGGCAAACGCCGCCGCGCGCTCGAAGGCATGACGATGGCCGAGGGCATCGTGCACGGTGACACGCGCGGCGTCGGCGGTCAGCGGGAGGCGCTGCGATTCGCCGTCGAAGCGCGCGCTGAGCGATGCGCCGTCGTGGCGGGCGCCGCGCACTTCCGTGGTCGCCTCGCCATGGTGCAGGTGGTAGTCGCCATCGTGCCCATGCGCTTCAACCTCGAAGCGTTGGCCGTGCAGTGACAGGGCGACAATGCGCTTGCCGGCATGTCCCACGCGCCAGGCATCGGCGCGCGACCATGGCGAATGGGGATCAGCACGGTCCTGCGCGCCAGCGACCACGGCGCGCTCTTCGTGCAACAGCGCGGCCACGGTCGCTGCGAACAGTACGCGATCGGCCGGCGTCGCCTGGCCGGCAAGGAATTCGTCGAGGTGGCGGTCAAGGTAGCCCGTGTCGATTCGGCCTTCGACCACCACCGGATGGCGGGCCAGCCGCTCGAGGAAGGCGATGTTGGATTTGGGGCCGACGATCTCGCAGGCCATCAGCGCATCGCGCAATCGCTGCAGCGCCTGTGGACGATCCACGTCCCACACGATCAGCTTGGCGATCATCGGGTCGTAGAAGATGGTGACGGTGTCGCCTTCGATCACGCCGCCGTCGATGCGCACATGGCGCGATGGGGCCGGCAGACGCAGCTTGAGCAGCTTGCCCGAGCCGGGCAGGAAATTCTGCTCGGGATCCTCGGAATACAGGCGAACCTCGATGGCATGCCCGCGAGCATGCACCGCATCCTGCGCCAGGGGCAGCGGTTCGCCGAAGGCGATGCGAAGCTGCCACTCGACCAGATCCAGGCCCAGCGTCTCCTCGGTGACCGGATGCTCCACCTGCAGGCGCGTGTTCATCTCCATGAAGAAGAATTCGCCATCCTGGGCCACGATGAATTCGACGGTGCCGGCGCCGACGTAATCCACGGCCTTGGCAGCGGCCACCGCCGCCGCGCCCATCGCCGCGCGGCGTGCGTCGTCGAGGAAGGGCGAGGGTGTTTCCTCCAGCACCTTCTGGTAGCGCCGCTGCGCCGAGCACTCGCGCTCGTTGAGGTGGATGACGTTGCCGTGCGTGTCGCCAAACACCTGGAACTCGATGTGGCGCGGATGCTCCACGTAGCGTTCGAGGATCACGCGGGTGTCGCCAAACGCGCTCGCGGCCTCGCGCTGCGCCGAGGCCAGCGCGTCGGCAAATTCATTTTCGTTGCGCACGATGCGCATGCCCTTGCCGCCGCCGCCGGCTGCGGCCTTGATCATCAGCGGAAAGCCGGTGCGGCGCGCCTGCTCGCGCAGCACGTCATCGGACTGGTCGTCGCCGTGATAACCGGGCACCAGCGGCACGCTGTGCTTTTCCATCAGCGCCTTGGCGGCGGCCTTGGAGCCCATCGCGTCGATGCTCGCCGGACGCGGGCCGATGAAGGCGATCCCGGCGTCGGTGCAGGCGCGCGCGAACGCGGTGTTCTCGGAAAGGAAGCCGTAGCCTGGGTGGATCGCCTGCGCGCCGCTCTTGCGCGCCACCTCGAGGATGACGTCGCCGCGAAGGTACGACTCGGTCGGACGCGGGCCGCCGATGGGCCAGGCCTCGTCCGCAAGGCGCACGTGTTGCGCGTTGGCGTCGGCCCCCGAATACACCGCGATGGTGTGGATCCCCAGGCGCCGGCAGGTGCGGATCACGCGGCAGGCAATCTCGCCGCGGTTGGCAATGAGTACGCGCTCGAACATGCGGCTTCCGGGGGTAGGGCGAAGTCCATAAACCTAGCAGATCGCCGCGCCGCAGCCGATGCGCGGCGCAGCAAAGTGCGGTCGCGGCGAAGTTATTCGTCGTCCCAGTAACCCACCTGCATGTCCGGCTTGCTCACCACGCGGAACACTTGCGGCTTGCCGTCGGCGCCGGGCGGGTATTCGGCCATGATCCCGTACTTGCCGGTGTCCGGGTATTCGCAGATTTCCGGCGTCATCTTGGTGCTCACCGCGAGATAGCGCATCTCGGTGGCGCCGGTGTTGATGATCTGGTGCGCCTTTTCGGGTCCACCCGGCGGGCAGGCGATCACGTCGCCCGCGCGGATCGCGTGGCGCTCATCACCGATGCGTACTTCGCCACTGCCTTCGAGGATGAAGAACATCTCCTCGTTGACGCGGTGGCAGTGCAAGGGAAACGCGCGCTTGCCCGGCGGCACGGCGGTGATGTTGTAGCCGAGTTTCTGCGCGCCGATCTGTGCGGAGAAGCGCCCCATGCGCGCCTCGAATCGTTCCGCGGTCTCGCCGGTGGGGCCCATGCAGGGTGGAAAGGGCTGCAGGTTGACGTCGGCGATGTTGATGATGGGATGCGTCATGTCGGGTATCCGAAAGAGGGGGCCACGGTATCCGTATGACGCCACATCAGCAGCGGTGAACGACGTCATGGCCTGGCTGTCGCGGCGCTGTCACTCCGGGCGGTGGCACACCGCCTCGATGTTGTGTCCGTCCGGATCGAGGACGAACGCGCCGTAATAGTGCTCGTGGTAATGCGGGCGCAATCCCGGCGGGCCGTTGTCCTTGGCGCCGGCCGCGATCGCGGCGAGGTAGAAGTCATCCACCGCGCCGCGGTCGGGGGCGCTGAAAGCGATATGCACCGGTCCGACCGAGGCGCCGTGTTGCGACGTGCCGATCCAGAATGTCGGCCGGCCATCCACGCCGAAACCGGCATGGGCGCCATCGCCGGTCTGTTCTTCGCTGATCTCCATCACCAGCGTGGCGCCCAGCGGCGTCAGCACCTTGCGGTAGAACTCGCGGCTGCGTTCGTAGCCGGAGACATGCAGCCCCACGTGGTCGAGCATGGCCAGACTCCTTCAACGACGGATGTAACACTCCATCGAGTATGCGTTGGCTGGCGTCAGGCTGGCGTGCACCAGGCCGGAGGACGCTTGGCGAGAAACGCGCCCAGCCCCTCCTGGCCTTCGGCGGATACGCGCAGGCGCGCGATCAGCGCCGCATTCTCCTGGTCCAGCCGTGTGGCCTCCGCCTCGCTGGCGCCGGCCATGCGCAGGGCCAGCTGCTTGGCTTCGGCTTGCGCCACTGGGCCGGCCTTGGCGAGCAAGGCCAGCGTCGCGTCGACGGCTTCATCGAGCTGGGCAGGAACCACGCATTGATGCAGCAGGCCGATCTGCAGCGCCACCGATGCGTCGAACAGCTCGCCAGTGAGGAACAACCGTCGCGCCTGGCGCAGCCCGATGGCGTGAATGACGTAGGGGGAGATCACCGCGGGCACGAGGCCCAGCTTCACTTCGGTGAGGCCGAAGCGCGCATTGTCCACGCCAATGGCGATGTCGCAGCAGACGACCAGGCCGACCCCGCCACCGTAGGCGGCGCCGTTGACGCGTGCGATGGTGGGCTTGGACAGGAACTGCAGCGTGCGCATCAGGCTCGCCAGTCGCAGCGAATCCTCGCGGTTTTCCGCTTCGCTGGCGGACGCCATGCCACGCATCCAGTTCAGGTCGGCACCGGCCGAGAAGCTCGCGCCTTCGCCGGTCAGCACCACGGCGCGCACGCCCGCGTCATGCCCGGCATCTTCCAGTGCGGAGGTGAGCTCGGCGATCAGCCCGTCGTCGAAGGCGTTGTGTACCTGCGGCCGGTTGAGGGTGACGCGGCGGACGCCGGCCTGGTCTGCGATATGGATGCTGGCGCTCATGCGTGACTCCTGATGAGGGGCGACATCTTAGAGCGGAACAGGGCGCCGCCAGACATGCCCTAGTCCTTGGCGGGCAGGATCAGGAACTCGGCAGCTTCCACCGCCGAGCTTTGCCAGTGGGCGGGAGCCACCTCACGCCACCACGGCTGCACGCCATCGTCGTGCGCCGGTTCGACCACTTCGCCCAGCCGAGGCATCAGCAAGCCTTCCGGCGCGCGCGCCAGCAGCACTTCGGCGGGTTCGGACCATGCGTGCATGGCGAGATTGAAGGTGCCCCAGTGCACCGGTAGCAGGCGACCGCTGCCGAGCTCGCGCCAGGCGGCGAGGGCGTTGTCCGGTCCCAGGTGCACGCTGCCCCATGACGGATGGAAGGCGCCCACCTCCAGCATCACCAGGTCGAACGGGCCCAGGCGCCGGCCGATCTCGGCAAAGTGGGGCGACAGTCCGCTGTCGCCGCTGAAGTACACCGAGTGGCGTTCGCCACGCAGCACGAACGAGGACCAAAGCGTGGCGTTGCGGTCGTGCAGGCTGCGCCCGGAGAAATGGTGCGAGGGCGCGGCGGTGATCGACAGCCCGCCCGGCAGCCTGGCCTGTTCCCACCAGTCCAGCTCGATGATCTGCTCGGCCGGCACGCCCCACGCTTCCAGATGCACGCCGACACCCAGCGACGTGATGAAGGGCACGCCCAGCCGGGTCAGCGCGCGGATGCTCGGGTAGTCGAGATGATCGTAGTGATCATGCGAAACGAGGATCGCGTCCAGCGGTGGCAGCGCATGGATGTCCACCGGCACCGGCTGGAAGCGCCGGGGGCCGAGGAACGGGAGCGGCGAGGCGCGATTGCCCCAGACCGGGTCGGTCAGCACGCGCACGCCGTCGATTTCCAGCAGCACGGTGGAATGACCGAGCCAGGTGGTGCGCAGTCCGGACTGCGGCGGACGCGCCCAGCCCTGGCGCGGATCGATCGCGGGCAAGGGGCGCGCCGGGGTGCGCCCCTCGCCGCGGAATACGAAGTCGACCAGCGAAGGGCGGTCATCCGGCACGCGGGGCGTGCTGGACGGATAAGTGTTCACGAAACCCTCGCCGGCGTACTGCCGCGAAGCCTGCATGCGTTCCAGCCGGAGTCCCGTGGCGTGGCGGGAGAACAAAGCCATATCGACCTCTGCAAGCCGTGGTGACAGGGCAGCGTCCGGAGGGACCTGCCCGGTTTGTGGGGAAGCCGCCGGGGTCGGTGGCCTGTGCAGATTCGTATCGGGGCGGCCCGGCTTTTTCCAAGCCAACCCTGCCACAAGGCAGCCCTGTGGCCGTTCAGGCGGCGGGGCCGAGACACCATGCCACGCTGCAGACAATCAAGGACTTATGTACAATGCGAACCATTCTTATTTAAGTTGGTGACCAGTGCGCCTGTCCGACCTGCCGAAAGGGGCTACTGCCGTGGTGGACCGAGTGGACGATGCTCATGCCTCCGACCCGATTGCGCAGCGCCTGCGCGACCTGGGCTTCGTGGCCGGCGAGCCGCTCCGGGTGGTGGCGATTGGTCCGATGGGCGCCGACCCGCTGCTGATCCAGATCGGGTCGACCCGCTTTGCGCTCCGTCGCAACGAGGCGGCGCGCGTGAAGGTACGCCAGGAGGGCGCCGCATGAGCGCCAGCACCTTGCGCATCGCCTTGGTGGGCAACCCCAACTGCGGCAAGACCGCGCTGTTCAACCAGCTCACCGGTGGTCGGCAGAAGGTGGCCAACTATGCCGGCGTGACGGTGGAGCGCAAGGAAGGCCGCTTCAGCGCGCCGTCCGGCCGTGTGCTGCACGTGCTGGATCTGCCGGGCACCTACAGCTTCGACGCGACCAGTCCGGACGAGCAGATCACGCGGGACGTGCTGGAAGGCAACTACCCCGGCGAGACGGCCCCCGACCTGGTGGTCTGCGTGGCCGACGCCACCAACCTGCGCCTGCACCTGCGCTTCGTGCTCGAGGTGAAGCGCCTGGGTCGCCCCGTGGTGCTGGCGCTGAACATGATGGATGCCGCGCGTCATCGCGGCATCCGCATCGACGTGGCGGAACTGCAGCGTCGCCTGGGCGTGCCGGTGGTGGAAACCATCGCGGTGAAGCGCGATGGCGTGAAGGCGCTGATCGCCCAGGTCGATGGCGAGATTCCTCTGGCGCCGCCGGCGCAACCGGATGATCCGGCCAGTCGCGCCGACCTGCACGCGCAGGTGCGTGAGCTGTTGGCCGCCACCGTGACGATGCCGCGCGCCACGGCCGAGATCGACGACGCGCTGGATCGCTGGGCGCTGCATCCGGTCTTTGGCCTGGCCATCCTGTCGGCGGTGATGTTCCTGGTGTTCCAGGCGGTCTATGCGGCCGGCAAGCCGATGAGCGACCTGATCGGCGAAGGCTTCGGTTGGCTTGGCGCGCACGCCACCGCGTGGATGCCGGCGGGGCCGCTGCAGAGCCTGGTTGTCGATGGCGTGTTTGGCGGCCTGGGCACCGTGGTGGGTTTCCTGCCGGTGATCCTGGTGCTGTTCTTCTTCATCCTGGTGCTGGAGGAGTCCGGCTACCTGCCGCGCGCGGCCTTTCTGCTGGACCGCCTGATGGTGTCGGTGGGGCTGACCGGGCGCTCGTTCATTCCCCTGCTTTCCAGCTTTGCCTGCGCCATCCCCGGCATCATGGGCACGCGCAGCATCACCGACCCCCGCGATCGCCTCGCCACCATCCTGGTGGCGCCTCTGATGACCTGTTCGGCGCGCCTGCCGGTGTATGCGCTGCTGATCGGCGCGTTCATCCCCACCCGGCGCGTGTTCGGCGTGTTCAACATGCAGGGGCTGGTGCTGTTCGCGCTGTACGTGGCGGGTGTCACGGGCGCGATGGCAGTGGGCTGGGTGATGAAGAAGATGCGCCGCGAGCGCAGCGAGCATGCCTTGCTGATGGAGCTGCCGTCCTATCGCCTGCCCAAGGTGCGCGACGTGGCGATCGGCCTGTGGGAGCGCGGAATGATCTTCCTCAAGCGCCTCACCGGGGTCATCCTGGGCCTGACCGTGCTGATGTGGTTCATCTCCACCTTCCCGGCGCCGCCGCACGGCGCGACGGGGCCGGCCATCGATTACAGCATCGCCGCCTACATCGGCCGGGGCATGCAATACGTCTTCGCGCCGCTGGGCTTCAACTGGCAGATGTGCGTGTCCTTGATCCCGGCGTTCGCCGCGCGCGAAACCGCCGTGGCGGCGCTGGCCACGGTGTACGCCGTGGGCGGCGACGGCGCCGATGGCGCGGGGCTGGCGCAGGCGCTGGCCGCCAACTTCTCGCTGGCCAGCGCGCTGTCGCTGCTGGTGTGGTTCGCCTTCGCGCCGCAATGCATGTCCACCCTGGCGGTGATCCGCCGCGAGACCAACTCATGGCGGAACGTGGGCATCTCCTTCGGCTACATGTTCGTGGTGGCGTACGTCGCCTCGTTCCTCACCTACCAGATCACGAACCTGCTGACATGAGCACCGGACTGCTGGCGCAATACGTGGTGATCGGGCTGGTCGTGCTGGCCAGCGTGCTGATCACCGTCCGCAAGCTGGCGCCGCAGCTCACCAACCGCTGGCTCGCTGCGCTGGCGTTGCATTTCGACCGGCCGGATCGTGCGGCCTGGCAACGCGCCCTGGGGCGCCACCTGCAGCCGAAGCAGGCCACTGGCAACTGCAGCGATGGCTGCAGCACCTGCGGTGCCTGTGGCCCCAAGCCTCCCTCGGCGGCGCGAGACGCGCACCCGCTGGAATTTCGCCCCCGCGCGAAGTGAGTTTCCCGTTGCTCAGGGATGATCCGGCGGATTGCTGTCCATCGGCGGGTTGATCTTGCGAATGGCCGGGTCGTCCGGACGTACCGGCGTAAGGATGCCGACCGTCACCGTGCCCGACAGCAACTCGCTCATGAATTTCGGATCGTAGGGATTGTCGCTCTGCCGGATGTTCAGATAGGCGATCGAGCCGTCGGTCGTGTGGGCGCCGGTGATCTCGCCAGGGGATACCAGGAGGCGTCCGCCATTGCCCACGTCGTAGTTCACTGGAGCATTGTGGTTGTTCAGGCCGACCTGGCCGCCAATCATCAGGTGCGTGGCGCCCGAACCCACCCGCGAGCCGGTAGCTGCGTAGCGCACTTCGCGCCAGCGCGCCTTGGCGCGCCTCAACGCGGTGGCGTCGCCGTAGGTGGGCAGCAGCTCGCGCCAGATCTCGTTGGCCTGCGCAAACTGCTCGGGCGTCAGGTGCGCGTAGAGCAACTGCTTGGCATACACGTACTGCGTCTCACCGCGCTCCGCCGCGAGCGCAAACCAGGCCATCGCGCGGGGCAGGTCCACCGGCGAGCCGTGGCCATTCAGATAGAGCACGCCCAGGTTGTACTGGGCCGGTTTGAACGCCCACGAAGCGGCCACCTCGTACATCGAGATGGCGTGCGCGTAATCCTGGCGCTGGTTGGCCAGCGCGCCCAGATAGAAGAAGTACTCGCCCGGACGGGCATCGTCCTCGGGCGTGTTGAACGCATCCGTGCGGCTGGTCGGCACATCCGCGGTGGCGCTGAAACTCACCACCTTGGGCGGCGGCGAGCTGGTGTCGATGGGGATGGTCGGCAGCGTCTCGTTGGTGGCGGAGCGGACCGCGGTGAGCGGTAGCGCGAGCGAGGCCGCGAAGCAGCACGCGCACAACGTCTGGAGCCTTTGCCTGTTCATGGCGACACTCCGGTTGCCTGCATCGGGGAATGCAGTGCATTTACGCTACTCCCGGCGACGCCGCGAGGCAATTGGCGAATGGACGTCCGAATGCCTGCGGCGCGTCCTTACGGGTGCTGCGCGTTGCCGCTGCTGCTGGCCGGGGCGGGGGTAGCGTCCTTGGTGGCGTCGCCGGCCTGCTTGCTGGTCTGGGTCAGTTCGCCCACCGAGACATGGCCAGTGACCGGATTGAGCTTGGGATCGTAGGGGTTGTCCGTGGAGCGCAGCGCTTGATAGGCCACGGCCGAATCGCCCTGATGCACGCCTGCCAGCTCGGCGGGGTTGGTGTTGACGTGGCCGCCGTCGTGCACGTCATAGTTGGGCGAGTTCATGCGGTTGGGCACGCCGGAGGCGCCGCCCACCATCACGCGGGTACCGCTGGAGCCCACGCGCGAGCCGGTCTGGTTCTGCAGCGCTTCGCGCCACTTTGCCTTCGCGCGCGCCAGCGCCACTTCGTCGCCATAGGTGGGTAACAGGTCACGCCAGATCACATTCGCCTGGTCGAACTGTTCCTTGCTCAGGTGGGCATACACCAGTTGCTTGGCGCGCACGTACCTCGGGTCGTGGCGCTCGGCAGCCAGGGCCATCCAGGCCATCGCGGTCGGCAGGTCCACCGGCGTGCCCTGGCCGCTGAGGTACATCACGCCGAGGTTGTATTCGGCCGGTTTGTAGGCCCAGGAAGCGGCCACCTTGTACATCGCGATGGCGTGCCCGTAGTCGCCCTTCCTGGCCGCCTGGGCGCCGAGCGCGAAGTAGTACTCGCCGGGCTTGCCGTCGTCGGTGGGCGTGTTGAAGGCGCGGCTGTTGTCCTCGCCCTGGTTGTCATCGTTGTTGACCGGCGGCGCCGAGGTGACCGGCGCCTCATCCATCGGGATGGTCCTGGGCGAGTCCTGGCCAGCAGCGATGCCGGCGCCCGGGCTGAACATCAGCAGGGCGGCAAGGAGACAGGCGGGGAGGGTCGAGATCTTCTGCACGGGCATGGCGGTTCCATCCATCGGCTGCGTGAGAGTTCGGCCCGCGCAACGCTACGCCGGCGCCCGATGCCGCGCAAATGCCGCGGCCGTGATGCCTGGGCCTGTCAGCCGGACGAAACCTGCTTGCCTTGGGTCGTCAACCTGAAGCGCGCATTCGATGACGACGAGGGGGTGACCCTTGATGCAGCTTGGTCGATGCGATGGTTCACTGGCGACCAGCCGATGGTGGCTGGTCGCGCCGCTGGCGTTCACCTGAAGCCGCTCGGGCGGCGGTGACGGCGCGCGCTATCGCAAGCTTTCGTCGAGGCGCCCGAGTATGTCGCCCCAGCCGCGCTGCGTAGCCTCGGCCCACTCGGGCAGGACTTCCTCATGGGTGAGCACGAGTTCGCATCCGGCGCCCCATGGCGTGATGTCGATGCTCACGCGGGTGTGCGCCGTCGAGTATCTGGGCACGGCGAAGGTGAAGACCAACCGGTGGGGACGTTCGATCTCCAGGTATTCGCCGACGTGGTCGACATCCACGCCATCGCGTCGGTCGGTGAAGCAGAAGCGGCCGCCCACGCGCGCGTCGATCCCGACGTGGACCATCTCGCCAGTGTCGGTGGCGAACAGCCAGCGCCCCGCGGTGGCGGGATCCAGCCAGGCGTCGAACTCGCGCTCGGCGCTGGCCGTGAAGCGATGCGTGACGCGCAGGGAACGCAGGACAGCTTGGGTCATCGCGGCGTGCCTCGTTGATGCGGATGGCCACTGGCGCCGTCCTCGGCCTTGAGCAGGGCGTCGAGCGCATGGAGCCGGTCGGTCCAGAACTGCTCGTAGTAGCGCAGCCACTCGTTGGCGGCCGCGAGGGGCGCCGGATCCAGCCGGCAGACGTGCGTGCGGCCCTGAATCACCCGGCGCACCAGGCCGGCCCGTTCCAGCACCTTCACGTGCTTGGAGGCGGCGGCCAGCGACATGTCGAACGGGGCGGCCAGCTCGCCGATGTTGCGTTCGCCCGCGGCTAGGCTGCGCAGCATGGCGCGCCGGGTCGGATCGGTGAGTGCCTGGAAGACGCCGTCCAGCGGCAATGACTTAGATTCAACCATGCGGTTGAATATCTGCCGACGCAAGAGGAAAGTCAACCATGCGGTTAAGTGTTTGTGGGCGCAGCATCGCTAGAATCGCGCGGACTGTCAGGAGTCCACGATGCAACCCCATTCCGCGACCGATAGCTCCACGCCCGAAGGCGACACCAGCGAGATCACCGTGCCGCCGACCGCCATGCGTCATCCGGCGCACGGCGTGCTGGACAACGCCGATATCGCCGGGCACGACGAAGTCGACCACGAAGCCGCTTTGCGCGATTCGATGCTGCGGGTTCCCCGCTAGGCGCGACCACCGCGGTTCTGCCCGTCGGGCGTGACGGCGCCAAGCCGTCGTGCCCAGCGGGCAGACCTTCATCACATGCGGAACACGCCGTAGCGCTGCGGCTCGATCGGCGCGTTGAGCGAGGCGGAAATGGCCAGGCCCAGAACGCGGCGCGTGTCGGCCGGGTCGATGATGCCGTCGTCCCACAGCCTCGCGCTGGCGTAGTAGGGGTGGCCTTGGCGCTCGTACTGGTCACGGATCGGCGCCTTGAAGGCCTCCTCGTCTTCCGCGCACCAGGTCTTGCCGGCGGCCTCGATGCCGTCGCGGCGCACGGTGGCCAGCACCGAGGCGGCCTGCTCGCCGCCCATCACGCTGATGCGCGAATTCGGCCACATCCACAGGAAGCGCGCGCCGTACGCGCGGCCGCACATCGCGTAGTTGCCGGCGCCGAAGCTGCCGCCGATCACCACAGTGAACTTCGGCACGTGCGAGCACGCCACGGCGGTGACCATCTTGGCGCCGTCCTTGGCGATGCCGGCGTTTTCGTACTTCTTGCCGACCATGAAGCCGGTGATGTTCTGCAGGAACACCAGTGGCACGTTGCGCTGGTTGCACAGCTCGATGAAGTGCGCGCCCTTGAGCGCGGACTCGGAGAACAGGATGCCGTTGTTGGCGATGATGCCGACCGGATAGCCATGGATATGCGCGAAGCCGCACACCAGGGTCTTGCCGTAGCGCGCCTTGAACTCGTGGAACTCCGAGCCGTCGACGATGCGCGCGATCACCTCGCGGATGTCGAACGGGCGGCGCGTGTCCTGCGGAATCACGCCGTACAGTTCCTCGGCGGGGTACAGCGGTTCGCTCGGCGCCTTCAGCGCCAGCGGCATGTCCTTGCGGCGATTAAGGCTGGCCACGATGTCGCGTGCGATCGACAGCGCGTGCGCGTCGTTCTCGGCGAAATGGTCGGCCACGCCGGAAATGGACGTATGGACATCCGCGCCGCCCAGCGACTCGGCGTCCACCACCTCGCCGGTGGCGGCCTTCACCAGCGGCGGGCCGCCGAGGAAGATGGTGCCCTGCTCGCGCACGATGATGGTCTCGTCGCTCATCGCCGGCACGTAGGCGCCGCCGGCGGTGCACGAGCCCATCACCACGGCGATCTGCGGGATACCCAGCCCCGACATGCGCGCCTGGTTGTAGAAGATGCGTCCGAAGTGCTCCTTGTCCGGGAACACCTCGTCCTGCAGCGGAAGGAAGGCGCCGCCGGAATCGACCAGGTAGACACAGGGCAGGCGGTTTTCCAGCGCCACTTCCTGCGCACGCAGGTGCTTCTTCACCGTGATGGGGAAATAGGTGCCGCCCTTCACGGTGGCGTCGTTGGCCACCACCACCACCTCGACGCCGTTGACGCGACCGATGCCGGTGATGATGCCGGCCGCGGGCGCCGCGTCGTCGTACATGCCGTGGGCGGCCAGTGGCGACAGCTCGAGGAACGGCGATCCCGGGTCGAGCAGGGCGCGGATGCGTTCGCGCGGCAGCAGCTTGCCGCGGGCCGTGTGCTTTTCCCTGGCCTTGTCGCCGCCGCCCTCGGCGCTGCGCGCCAGCTCGCGGTGCAGGTCGTCCACCAGTCCGCGCAACTGCGCGCTGCTGGCCTGGAATTCAGGGGAGCGGGGGTCGATCTGTGAGGCGATGACACTCATGGGCGCGCGGCTGCCGTTCGAATGAAGCTCCGGATGATAGCGGCGTGCGCCTCGCAGCTAAATCGGCGACGCAGCATGGCGATCGCGCAAAAAAAAACCGGCCGCGCGAGGCGGCCGGTTTTCCAAAGTACACGAGGGTACTTAGTGACCAGCGGTCGAGGCGGCAGCCGGAGCAGCCGTCGAAGCCGGAGCCGGAGCCGGCTGTTCGGCCGGGGCAGCAGCCGGAGCGGCGGTCGAGGCAGCAGCCGGAGCAGCCGGAGCAGCCGCGGTGGAAGCCGCAGCAGCCTGATGAGCCTGGTCAGCAGCCTGCTGAGCCTGGTCAGCCGACTTCTGAGCGTCCTGCGCGGAATCCTGCGCGCCGTTGCTGCAAGCCGCCAGCAGCGCGACGAGCGCAGAGGCGAGAAGGGTACGCGTGAACTTCATGGTGAATCTCCTTTGCCGTGGAATGCCGTTTGGCGGGCGTATTAATAGCGCTTTCGCGGAAAATGCGCCACACATTTATGTGAAGGATTATGTAAAGGGGCCGAACCGGTTAACCCCGCTTTCATCGGCGGCCGGCTGGCCGGCCGCCGACGACCACCTTCAGTCGAGGCATTCCACCGCCACGGCGGTGGCTTCGCCGCCGCCGATGCACAGGGACGCCACGCCGCGCTTGAGGCCGCGGGTCTTGAGCGCGTTGATCAGGGTCACGACCAGGCGGGCGCCGCTGGCGCCGATCGGATGGCCGAGCGCACAGGCGCCGCCATTGACGTTGATCTTGTCGTGGGGGATGTCCAGCTCGCGCATGGCCGCCATGGCGACCACGGCGAAGGCTTCGTTGACCTCGAACAGGTCGACGTCCGACGACTTCCAGCCGGCCTTCTCCAGCACCTTGTGCAGGGCGCCCACAGGGGCCGTGGTGAACCACTCCGGCTCCTGCGAGTGGGTGGCGTGCGCGACGATGCGGGCCAGCGGCTTGAGGCCGCGCGCCTTGGCGTCGTCGGCCGAGAGAAGCACGACGGCGGCGGCGCCGTCGGAAATGCTGGACGAGCTCGCGGCGGTGATCGTGCCGTTCTCCTTGCGGAAGGCCGGCTTCAGCGACGGGATCTTGCTGACGTCGGAACGGCCCGGCTGCTCGTCGGTGTCGAACTTCGCTTCGCCCTTGCGGGTGGCCACGGTGACCGGGACGATTTCGCCGGCAAAGGCGCCGGCCTGCTGCGCGGCCTTGGCGCGCTCGACCGAGGCGGTCGAGAAGGCGTCCTGCTCCTCGCGGGTGAAATGGTACTTGTCCGCGCACTGCTCGCCGAACACGCCCATGGCCTTGCCATCGTACGGGTTGGTCAGGCCGTCCCACGCCATGTGGTCGACCAGGCTGCCGTCGCCGTAGCGGATGCCGGTGCGTGCATTGGCCATGTGCGGGGCATTGGTCATCGACTCCATGCCGCCGGCGACCACGATCGAGGCCGAGCCGGCCTTGATCAGGTCATGGCCCAGCATGATCGCCTTCATGCCCGAACCGCACACCTTGTTGATGGTGGTGCAGCCAACGGCGGGCGGCAGGCCGGCGCCGAGGGACGCCTGGCGGGCGGGCGCCTGGCCGAGGTTGGCGGGCAGCACGCAGCCCATGATCAATTCGCTGACGTCCGCCGGAGCCACTCCCGACTGCTCCAGTGCGGCGCGGATCGCGGTGGCGCCCAGCGTGGGCGTGGGGACGCCGGTGAACTGGCCGAGAAAGGAGCCAATGGCGGTGCGCTTGGCACCGGCGATGACGACGCTGACATCCGACATGGGAATCTCCGCAAGTACTTGGTAGGGCGAGGGTGCCCGGTATACAGCTGTGGAATTATCGCAGTCCGCGCCGGAGAGGGGCAAACCGGCCCGGAATGCGATAACCCTGCGATCTTCCCGACATTTAGTTGCGTTTTCGTTGTGCCACCATGGGCGCTGTCGCGAGTGGTCCGGTCAGTGGGCGCGCGTCGGGGATGGATCAACAGGTGCGGTTCGGGGTGGGGACGCCATGAATACGGGGATG
This sequence comes from Dyella solisilvae, assembly GCF_003351225.1. Classification (GTDB taxonomy): domain Bacteria; phylum Pseudomonadota; class Gammaproteobacteria; order Xanthomonadales; family Rhodanobacteraceae; genus Dyella; species Dyella solisilvae. The sequence goes on along the minus strand of NZ_QQSY01000001.1, from coordinate 812,598 downwards.
CAGGGGTTGCAGTACCGCCGGGCGGCGGTGCTGGTGTGGCTGGCGCTCGGCCTGGGCGCGTGCGGCGGCGGGGGCGGCGGCAACAGCAATACCCGGGCGAGCCAGCCGAGTCCGACACCGCCATCGACGCCGCCGGCCCCGTCGTCGAGCGTCGCGCAGCCGCCGATCGATGCGCAGTTGGCCCTGACCAACACGTATGCCGCGCACTCTGCCGGCTACAACGGCGCTGGCGTCACCATCGGCATCGTCGATACCGGCGTGATGGCCACGCATCCCGCCCTGGCCGGTCGCGTGGTGAAAGAACTCACCTACGTCGACCCCAGCACCAACAACCTCAGTGTCGACGACGTCAACGGGCACGGCACGTTCGTCGCGGAGATCGCCGCCGGGACTTCGTTCGGTCAGTTCGTCGGCGGCATCGCGCCGGGCGCGGACATCGTCTCGGCGCGCATCATCGACGACAACGCGCCGGACGATAACGGCTCCACCGCGGCCGCCACGGTGACGTCTTCCGACGCCATTCCATTGGCCCAGGTCAACTCGGACCTGATCGCCAATGGCGTGAAGGTGATGAACAACTCCTGGGGCGGCATCAGCTGGAGCTCCAGCGATACGGCCACCACGCAAGGGTTCCACGACGCGTACAACACCTTCATCAATTCGTGGGGTGGTCTGGTGGTGTTCGCGGCCGGCAATGATTCCCAGGCCAACCCCAGCACCATCGCCTCGCTGCCCAGTCTCGCGCCCGACCTGGAGAAGGGCTGGCTTACCGTGGTGGCGATCAACAGCAATAATCCGACCCAGCTCGACAGTTACTCCAACAAGTGCGGCATCGCGATGAACTACTGCCTGGCTGCTCCGGGCGACGTCATCGTGAGCGGCAAGAGTGACACCAGCACGGCCAACGAGACCTACTGGATCGTCGAGGGCACCTCGCTGGCGGCGCCGCAGGTGTCCGGCGCGGCGGCGCTTGTGTGGCAGGCCTACCCGTATTTCAGCAACGACCTGGTGCGCCAGACCCTGCTGGGTACGGCCGATGCGCTGGGTGGTTCCCAGCCGAACGCCACCTTCGGCTATGGCGAACTGGACGTGGCCAAGGCGGTGAACGGGCCGGAGCAGTTCAATTGGGGCGATGTCACGGTGAGCTTCAGCGGCACCTCCAGTTGGAACAATCCGATCTCCGGCGCCGGCGGCCTGATCAAGCAGGGAACTGGCGCGCTGATCCTTACCCAGCCGTCCAGCTATACCGGCCTGACCCAGGTGCAGGGCGGCATGCTGGTGGCGAACTCGCTGGCTTCCAGCGTCAGCATTGGCGCGCAGGGCGTGTTGAGCGGCACGCCGCACGTCGGCGGTTCGGTCACCAATGCCGGCGTGCTGGCGGTGGGAAGTTCCAACGTCACCGTGGGAGGCAACTACACCCAACAGGGCGCCGGACGTCTGGCCGTCTCCCTCGGTTCGGCGCTGCTCGTGACGGGAAGCGCGAGCCTCACCGGTGGCGATCTCTACGTCACCGGCGTCAACTCGAGCTATCAGGTCAACTCGCACACCAATGTGCTGACCGCCAACGCAGGGTTGACCGGTACGTTCTCCGCGCTCAACGCCGCCACGGGCGTGCTGCTGACGGCTACGCTCAACTACGACGCCAACGACGCGTGGCTCAACGTCAGCCAGGTCCAGGTCAGCACCGTTACCGGCGCCACGTATACACCGGCGTCGTTCGGTGCGGCCCGGCGCGTGGATGGGGCATTCACTCAGATCAACACCCAGGTGACACAGGGCGGCACGACGGGATCGCCGTTGCCCACTTCCTTCATCAACGGCGCGGCGAACCTGCAGCAGGTCGCCACCACCAGTGCATTGCAGCAGTCGCTGACCAGTCTTTCCGGACAATTGCATGCGGCCAGCGCAGCGATGACCTTCGACGCCATGGATGCTGGCACGCGCGCGCTCTCCAGTCGTTTCGACCAACTGGCCGATGTCGGCAAGGCAGGTGGCTGGACGCAGACGCTGGGTGACTACGGCAGCATGAGCCGCAGCGGCTACGACAGCGTGGGCTATGACCTCAACGGCTGGATGGTGGGCCAGGACAAGCGCGTTGGCGGCAACGGCGTGTTCGGCTTTGCGGTCAGCCAGAGCCAGGACGTCGGTCGCCTGAATGCGTTTGCCGACCAGGGCTGGAGCCGTTCGGTGGAAGGCATGCTTTACGGCGGCCTGACGCAGAACCAGTGGTACCTGATGGGTCGCCTGGGCGTGGGAAGTTATCGCGAGGACATGAACCGCCATATCGAGCTTGGCGGCGACGTCGAAACCGTGGCCAGCAACAGCAACGGCCGCTACGACGTCGCCTACGGCGAAAGCGGTTACCACCTGTCGCTGGGTACGGTGCACGTCACGCCCTATGTCAGTCTGCAGTACGCCAACATCCAGTCCGACGGCTTCGATGAAGTGGGCGGCGATGGCTTTGGCCTCAAGGCTGGCGCGCAGACCATCGAGCGTGGCCAAGCCGGCGCCGGCGTTCGGGTGGGGCGCGACTGGTCGCTGGCTGACGGCGGCAGCCTCAGCCTGCAGGGGCAGATGCTGTGGGAGCGCGCCTTCAGCATGCGCGGGGCCTTGCCGGATGCCAGTTTCGCCGTGCTCGACCAATGGGCGCCGGTCGGCGGCGTGGGGCTCTCCCGCTATGGCGGCTACGCCGGCGTGGACCTGAACTGGGCGATGTCGCGACGCGCGAGCCTGTCGCTGGGGCTGGAGCAGTACGCGGCCCAATACGAGCGCGGCAGGATGGAGACGCTCAGCTACCGCCTGTCTTTCTGAAGGACGTCTCGCGGCCGATGTCCCCCGTCCACGCCGGGGGGCGCCAGCGCGCGGCCGTTCGGCCGTGTGACGCACCGTAAGAATTTGCCGGCAAGGTTGTGCGAACATGCCGCAAGGAGGTGCTGGCGGAGTCCAGTAAGCAGCCGCCGCGCCACGGAATGCACGGGATGCCCGGATGGGCACAGGGGAAGCTATGGATAGTCGTTTGGGCGGCATGCGTTTCCGCCAGTTGTCGGTCGTGGTGTGGATGGCGCTGGGAGTGAGCGCCTGTGGTGGCGGGGGCAACGGCAACGTCAAGGCCTCCGTATCGTCCTATTCGCCGCCCTCGCCGGGTTATCAGCCCCCGAGTAGCGGTTACCAACCGCCCAGTTCCGGTTACCAGCCGCCAACCAGCCCCGGCACGCCGTCGACTCCGCCCTCGACGCCGCCGTCCAGTACGCTGCCGACGCCGCCGTCCGATGCGCAGCTGTCGCTGACCAACACCTATGCCGCGCGCAGCGCTGGCTTCGACGGTACGGGCGTCACCATCGGCGTGGTCGACAGCGGCGTGATGCGCAATCACCCGGCGCTGGCGGGGCGCGTGGCGCAGAACCTGGTCTACATCGACCCCAGCAGCAACAACCTCTCGATCGACGACGTGATCGGCCACGGCACCTGGGTGGCCGAGGTCGCCGCGGGCAATTCGTTCGGCAAGTTCGCCGGAGGTGTGGCGCCGGGCGCCACGCTCGTGTCGGCGCGCATCATCTCGGACAAGGCGCCGGACGATAACGGCTCCACGCCGGCGACCACGGTCAGCGCGGCGGACGCCGCGCCGTTCCAGTACATCAACGCCGACCTGATCAAGGCCGGCGTGAAGGTGATGAACAATTCCTGGGGCGGCATCACCTGGAACGCGAGCGACACCGCGACCACCCAGGGTTTCCACGACGCCTACAGCACCTTCATCAATTCATGGGGCGGGCTGGTGGTGTTCGCCGCCGGCAACGACTCGCAGGCCAATCCCAGCACCATCGCCTCGCTGCCCAGCCTAGCGCCGGACCTGCAGAAGGGCTGGCTCACGGTGGTGGCGCTGGACAGCAACAACCCCACGCAGCTAGCGAGCTATTCCAACAAGTGCGGCATCGCCATGAGCTACTGCCTGGCGGCGCCGGGCAACGTGATCGTCAGCGGCAAGGACGACACCACCTCGAGCCAGACCTACTGGATCGTCGAAGGCACCTCGTTCGCCGCGCCCGCGGTGTCCGGCGCCGCCGCGCTGGTGTGGCAGGCCTTCCCGTACTTCACCAACGACCAGGTGCGCCAGACCCTGCTGGGCACCGCCGATCCGCTGGGCGGCTCGCAGCCCAACGCCACATTTGGCTACGGCGCGCTCGACGTCGGCCGCGCGGTGAAGGGGCCGGCGCGATTCGATTGGGGCGACTTCGACGTCAACCTCAACACCACTTCCACCTGGGGCAATGCGATCAGCGGCGCCGGCGGCCTGGTCAAGGATGGCGTCGGCACGCTCATCATCACCCAGGCGCCCAGCTACCAGGGCGACACGCATATCGTGCACGGAACCTTGTCGGCGCCGTCTCTGGCCGGCTCGCTGTACATCGACAATGCCGATGCGCTGATGCGTGATGCGCACAGCTTCGGCAAGGACGTGCAGAACATGGGCACGCTGATGGTGGCCGGTGGCGACGTGCACGTCAGCGGCAGCTATTACCAGGGGCTGAGCCCGAACACGCCGCTGATTGGTCGACTGGCGCTGGAGCTGGGCTCGACGCTGCGTGTTGATGGCCAGGCCGTACTGAGCGGCGGCGACCTGCTGGTGATTGGCGCCAAGCAGGGCTATGTCGCCAACGCACACACCGACGTGCTCACCGCGTCGGGCGGCATCACCGGCAAGTTTTCCTCGCTCGACGTGGCTCAGGGCGTGCTGCTCGCCGCGACGCTCAACTACAGCAGCACCGATGCCTGGCTTAACGTGAGCCAGGTGCAGGCGACTGCGGTGATGGGCATGAGCTACACCACAGCCTCGTTCGGCGCCGCGCAGCGCGTGGACAACGCCTTCAGCCAGATCAACAGCCAGCTGGGGCAGGGCGCGGTGGTGGGCGGCGGAGTCACCACGAACTTCGTCAACGCCGCCGCCAACCTGCAGCAGACCGCCAGCACGGCGGCGTTGCAGCAGTCGCTGGAGAGCCTCTCCGGTCAGTTGCACGCGGCCAGCACGGCGATGACCTTCGAGGCCATCGACGCGGGGACGCGCGCCCTGTCCGATCACTTCGACAGCCTGGTCGACACGCGCAACACCGGTGGCTGGGCGCAGACCCTGGGCTACCACGGCAGCATGAGCCGCAGCGGGTACGGCGACGTGGGCTACGACCTCAGCGGCTGGATGGCGGGACAGGATCGCCGTTTTGGCAGCAACGGCGTGTTCGGTTTTGCGGTCAGCCAGAGCGAGGGCCTGGGACGATTGGCCGAGTACGCCGACCAGGGCCAGAGCCGGGCGGTGGAGGGCATGCTCTACGCCGGGCTCGTGCAGGACGCGTGGTACACGATGGGACGGCTCGGTTACGGCACCTACCGTGAGGACATGCGCCGGCATATCGAACTGGGCAGCGACGTGGCGGCGGTGTCCAGCGACACCAATGGGCGCTACGCGGTCGCCTACGGCGAGAGCGGCTATCGCGCCTCGTTCGGTGGCCTGCAGTTCACGCCGTACGCCAACCTGCAGTACGCGAGCATCCGCCGCGACGGCTTCAACGAGATTGGCGGCGATGGTTTCGGGCTGAAGTCGTCCGCGCAAACGGTGGAGCGCTGGCAGGCTGGCCTCGGCCTGCGCGCCGGCCGCAGCTGGCCGTTGGCCAACGGCGGCAGCCTCAGCCTGCAGGGGCGCCTGCAATGGCAGCAGGCCCTGGCTACGCACGGTGATGTGATCGACGCCAGCTTCACCGGCGTGGACCAGTGGGCGCCGGTCGGCGGCGTGGGCTTGTCGCGCTACCAGAGCCAGGCCGGCCTCACCCTGGACTGGAGCATGTCCACCCGCTCGAGCCTGCAGTTCGGCATGGACCAGTACTTCGGCCAGAACAGCCAGGGCATGATGGGCATGCTCAACTACCGGCTGAATTTCTAAGCACGATGCTCTTTCCCTCTCCCCCAAGGGGAGAGGGCAGGGTGAGGGGCCACTCTTGCGACGCGTTTTCGACCAGGCGAGCTTCGTAGGCGAGCACCCGCCCCTCACAACCGTAAAGGTCGCAATGCCACCATGAAGGTGGCAATGCCATCGTAAAGGTGGCAAGGCCCCGGCTCTGTCCCCGAAGGGAAAAGGGAGAAGTGAGATGTCGTGGCGCTAGCGCGCCAGGATGATGCGGTTACGCCTTCCCGTGGAAAAGCTCGCGGCCGATCAGCATGCGGCGGATTTCGTTGGTGCCCGCGCCGATCTCGTACAGCTTGGCGTCGCGCAGCAGGCGGCCGGCAGGGTATTCGTTGATGTAGCCGTTGCCGCCCAGCGCCTGGATTGCCTCCAGCGCCACCTTCACTGCGTTCTGCGACGCGTTGAGCAGGCAGGCCGCCGGATCGATGCGCGACCGCACGTTGTTGTCGAACTGCTCCGCGACCATGTAGGCAAAGCCGCGCGACGACTGCAGCGCGGTGTACATGTCCGCCACCTTGCCCTGCATCAGGCCGAAGGTGCCGATCGGCGCGTTGAACTGCTTGCGTTCGCGCACGTAGGGCAGAGTGATGTCCAAGGCCGCCTGCATCAGGCCGATCGGGCCGCCGGAAAGCACGAGGCGCTCGGTGTCCAGGCCGCTCATCAGCACGCGCACGCCTTCGTTCACTTCACCGACGATGTTCTCGGCGGGGATCTCGCAATCCTCGAACACCAGCTCGCAGGTGTTGGAGCCGCGCATGCCGAGCTTGTCGAGCTTCTGCGCGGTGCTGAAGCCCTTCATGCCCTTCTCGATGATGAAGGCCGTCATGCAGCGGCTGCCTGCGGCGCGCGGCGCGGTGCGCATGTAGACCAGCAGCACGTCCGCGTCAGGGCCGTTGGTGATCCACATCTTGGAGCCGTTGGCGACCCACACGTCGCCCTTCAGCTCCGCCCTGCAGCTCATCGAGCCGACCACGTCGGAGCCGGCGCCCGGCTCGCTCATCGCCAGCGCGCCCACGTATTCGCCCGAGCACAGCTTGGGGATGTACTTGCGGCGCTGCGCTTCGTTGCCGTTGTGGAAGATGTTCTGCACGCACAGGTTGGAGTGCGCGCCGTAGGAGAGGCCGACCGAGCCGGACGCGCGCGAAATCTCTTCCATCGCCACCAGGTGCGCGAGGAAGCTCATGCCGCTGCCGCCGTACTCCTCGGGAATGGTGATGCCGAGCAGGCCCATTTCGCCAAACTTGCGCCACAGGTCGGCCGGGAAATGGTTCTCGCGGTCGATATGGTGGGCGCGCGGTGCGATCTCCTTTTCGGCAAACGCATGCACGCTCTCGCGCAACAGATCGATTTCTTCACCCAGCGGGAACGGACGCATGCCTGACGACTCCGAAATACTCGTGAGGCAAATATGGTACCGCGCTGGACGTGACAAGCCGTTGCGCGTCGCACAACCTTCCGTGAGGCATTTTCTTCGCCGTATCTCCGCGCAGCTTGAATAACCGACTTTTCACGAAGGTGACGCGAGCGGCATCAGTCCGCCTGCAGCGCGTTGGCCAGTTCCGCCAGGCGGTCGCGCTGTTCCTGCACCTGGGCAAGCTGGCTCAGTACGAGGCGCGCCGTGTCGTCCTCACCGCACGTCGCCAGCGCCTGCGTGAGAGGAGCGTCGTTGGCGTGCAGCGGAGCCTGCAGGTTGTTGGCCAGGGCGTCAGCGAGTTGCTCCAGCGCCTCGGAAGTTGCGCGGCCCGCCATCGTCACGGCTTCACGCGCCGCCGCCGACGGGATGGTCTGCCGGTGTACGCCGAGCGCCGATAGCTGGCCCAGCAAGGTGTGCGCCGCGGCGAGGAATCGCAGCAGGCGTTCACTTCCGGGTCGGTGCTGGCCGGGCTCGCGCAGCATGTTGGCCACCACGGCGCTCAGCGCCGCGTTGGCGTTGTGTGCATCGCGGCGGGCGATGCGATAGTCCAGGTCGTCGCGGCGACCGCTGGCGTACTGACCGATGATGCGTGTGAGATAGCGTCCATCGCTGCGCAGCATGTCCGCGAGCACGTCGTCGAAGCGGCGTCCCTGCCAGTCGGGCATCACCAGGCGCATGGCCAGGGCGGCGATCGCTGCGCCGACGAGGGTATCGAGCAGTCGAGGCCACATGACTTCGTAGCCGCTGCCGACTTCGTTGAAGCACAGCACCACGAACAGCGTGATCGCCGCCGTGGCGGTGGGATAACGCCGCAGGCGAGCCGCGAAGAACACTACGCCGGAGACGATGATCAGTGGCGTCTGCCATGACAGCGACGGCGCCAGGCGCAGCGTCGCCCAACCGAGCACCAGGCCGGACACGGTGCCGGCGATGCGCTGCATCAGTCGCAACCGCGTCGCGCCGTAACTGGGCTGGCACACCAGCAGCGTGGTCAACAGGATCCAGTAGCCGTGGCGCGCGTGCATCAGGTGCAGCAGCGCATAGCCAGCCAGCAGCGCGAGGGCGAGCCGCACCGCGTGGCGGAAGCGGAATGAACGCGGCGTCAGCTGTATGCGGATGCGCTCCCACGCCTCGCCCGGCGATTGGGGGCCAGGGTTCTGCAGCATGCTCTCCGCTCCCGCCGCAGGCAGGCCGATCGGAGCGTCGCCGGCCAGTTGCTGCTGGATGGCGGCGATGTTGCGCACCAGCGCCTCGAGCGAGCGAAGCAGCGGGGTGGGCGGAGTCTGGACCTGGTCGCGCAGGCCGGCCAAGGCGCCCTGCAGATCCTCGACCGACTCGGCGATGCCACCGGTGGCCCTGACCTTGGCGTGCAGTCGCATCGCCTCCGCGCGCTCGCGGCACGCCTGGGCCTGCAGTCGCAACAGATGCTCGCAACGAAACAGCACGTCGCTGTGGAAGAGCGCTTCGGCCAGCGCATCGTAGGCGTAGTGCGTGGAACTGATGCGCTCGTGGATGTCCTGGGCGATGAAGTAGAGCCGCAGGCGGGCGGCGCTGCTGCCGCGTGGACGCCGCGAGCCGAGGCGGTCGATCAGCAGCAGCCGGGTGTCGTTGAGGGCCTCGACCACGCGTTCGTTGCGCATGGCCAGTTCCAGTTGCATGGCCTCGCGATCCACGCCGTGCACGGGCAGGAACAGCGCCGCCTTGGCGTCGAGCAGCGCCGCCAGCGCCTCGAACAGCCGCGCCAGCGAGTGCCGCAACGCCTGTTGCGGCGCGAGCACGCTCCACAGGAGCGACAGCACGCCGTACCACGCCGCGCCCGCCAACAGCAGCAACGGTTGATGCCAGGGATCATCTGCCGTTGCGCCCACGGCGTCGGCGCCGATCATGGTGTAGACCGCCAGCAGCAGGGTGGCGCCAGCAATGGTGGCGTAGCGCTCGCTGACGGCGCCCAGCATCACCAGCACAAAGGTCGACACCGGCAAGCCCAGGGCGAATAGCCACGGATAGGGAAACAGGAGGTGCACGGCCGTGGCGGACACTGCGAAGCAAGCCAGGGTCACCAGCAGGGTGCTGAGCCGGTTGCGCCAGTGGTCCTCGGTTTCCGCCAGGGCGCAGGCGATCACGCCCAGCAGCAAGGACACCACGTCCTCCACGCGGCCCGTGCCGAGGCACCAGGCGACCGCGCCGGACAGCGCGAGCAGCACGAGGAGGCATTCGGCAAAACGGTCGGAGCCGCGCAGCCGGCGCCAAGGGTGGCCGAGGGAGTGGAGCATGGCGCCAGCATACGATGTCGGTGCGCATTTGGAGGAGGGCGGTGCGCGGGCTCGCCTCGGTCGCCGAATTTCATTCTGGCATTCCGGCGAAAACATAAGGCCGACCTTTTTCGCGGTCATGCAAAGGCGCTGGATGACCACCTTCGCCGCTGTGAGGCGTTTGCCGCTTTCGCCGGAACGAGGGAGACAAGGGGCGTGCGTTGGATGAAAACCAGGCCCGGAAGCGGTCGCCAAAACAAAGACGCCGGCCCAAGGGCCGGCGTCTTCAACAGCGTAACAACGATGTTGCTTACTGACCGCGCATGCGACCCGCAAAGCGCGGACCATGGTTGCCCATGCTCGGCAGCTTGATCTTGCCGATGGCATCGATGCGCTCTTCGGCCAGACGGTCGGCGGCCTTGTAGGTCGGCACGCCCTGGGTCTTGGAGATTTCGAAGATGCGGCCAAGGTTGTAGTAGATCGTGCGCATCATGCGCATGGCGCGCTCGCGGTTGTAGCCGTCGATTTCCAGCGAGACGTTCATCACGCCGCCGGCGTTCACGGCGTAATCCGGGGCGTAGAGCACGCCACGGCGCTGCAGCTCGTCGCCGATGGCGTCGGTGGCCAGCTGGTTGTTGGCCGCGCCGCAGATGATCTTGGCCTTGATGCGGTCGATGGTCTGCTCGTTGAGCGTGCCGCCCAGCGCGCACGGCGAGTACACGTCGGCGTCGACGTCGTAGATCTCGTCCAGGCCCACGGCTTCGCAACCCAGCTCGTCCACGCAGCGCTGCACGGCATCCTTGTTGATGTCGGTGACGAACACCTTGGCGCCCTGCTCGCGCAGTAGCTTGATGAACTCGCTGCCCACGTGGCCGCAGCCCTGCACGGCGTAGCTGTACTTGCCCACGTCTTCGTTGCCGTGCTTGACCTGCAGCGCGGCCATCAGGCCCTGCAGCGTGCCGAACGCGGTGAACGGCGACGGGTCGCCCGAGCCGCCGTGCACCTGGTGCACGCCGGTCACGTATTCGGTTTCACGGAACACGTATTCCATGTCGTTGACGTCGATGCCGACGTCTTCGGCGGTGATGTAGCGACCGTTGAGCGAGTTGACGAAGCGGCCGAACGCGCGGAACAGCGCCTCGGACTTGTCCTTGCTCGGATCGCCGATGATCACCGCCTTGCCACCGCCCAGGTTCAGGCCGGCCACGGCGTTCTTGTAGGTCATGCCGCGCGACAGGCGCAGCACGTCATTCACCGCGTCCTGCTCGCTCTTGTACGGCCACATGCGCAGACCGCCGAGCGAGGGGCCCAGCACCGTGTTGTGGATCGCGATGATGGCCTTCAGGCCGGCGTCCTTGTTGTGGCAGAAGACGACTTCTTCGTGACCCGTGTTGGCGATGGTTTCGAAAATCATTGGAACGGAGACTCCACGTTTGGCGGCGCCGGGGGATGGACATCCGCGGGATGGAGGCGGGGGTCGATCCAGTGCGGCCCCGCCAGGGCGTACTAACAACAGCCTTAAAGTCAAAACCCCGACCAGGGGTCGGGGCGGTGAATTTAGTCCGATAGTTTAGTACGTCGCCGCGATGTGGGTTGTTGCGACGCCGCAAGTCGCTGGCGTACGTACAAAAAAAAGCGACCGCACATCGTTGCGCCGCGTGTGGCCCTGCAGCAGCGCACGTGGCGCCCGGCAACAAAAAAGCCCCGCCTTGCGGGCGGGGCTTGGGGTATGCCGGCGACGGCGAGGGCGATCAGCCCGCGACCCACACGCCTACGTTGAGGTGCCAGCCGTCGGCGCGCTGCTCGTAGTGCGGATGGACATAGTGATAGCCGGGGCGCTCGGCTTCCCAGTGGCCACGCATGGCGACGTATTTGTGGCCATTCCAGTGCCAGTAACCACGGGCCCAGATGTAGCCCGGACGGTGAGGCGGCTCTTGTTCGACCAGTTCGACCGGTGGCGGCTGCGGCGCGATCACTTCCACATACTCGCGCTGCACCGGCCGCTCCTCCACCACGACGGGGTGGGGACGAGGAGCCGGCTGCTCCACCACGCAGCCACTGGCGAGCAGGGTCAAGGCAGACAGGGCGACTAGACGGATCGACTTCGACATGAAGGATGCCTTTGTGAAGGAAGGGTGATTTGGTGGCGCGAAGATGGCCTCACTGGCTGAGGGCCAGCTTTCACGAACGGCGTCTCGTAGGCTCAACTTTTTGCCGCAACAGCAAGGGCTTGCGATCGCTGGTGATGGCCCTCCCCGCGGCGGCCGGAAGTTCCGGCCGCCCATCTCGTTGACGGGTCAGGGGATGGCGTTGGCTGGCGCCGAAGCGAGGGCTTACGACTCAGTGACCCCAATGCCCCTCATGCAGGCGCCAACCGTCGTGTTCGTGCTCCCAGTGGGCCTGGTGGTAGACGTAGCCCGGGCGGGCCGGCATCCAGTAGCCATTGACCCAGACATGTCGCTGGCCTTCCCAGCGCCAGTAGCCGGGCGCCCAGACGTATCCGGCGCGAGGTGGCGGGACGACTTCATAGACCGGGGCGGGTGGCGGCACATTGATGCCGACCGAGACCGACACGCCGGCTGCAGCGGTCGGGGCGTAGACGGCGCCCGCGCTGGCCATGCCAAGGGCGGCGAGCAAGGCGATTGTGCGGGTGGTGCGCATCATGACGATCTCCTCCTGGCTGGCCGCGCCATGCGGCCTCATGGCGGAAAACGGGGTGTTTCGGGCCCTGTTGACCCCCAAGGGCGTCCTTGTTCAGGTTCACGTGGGCTGATTGCGGACATTCGTTCAGCTTCCCTTGACGTCAAAAGAACGAACGATCGTGCTATTTTATGCACATGAACTACACGGCCACCAGCACGGGAAAGCGCGCAGCGACGCGGGAGCTGATCCTCGAACATGCCTACCAGCTCGCGCGTCGCGACGGTCTGGAGGGCCTCTCCATCGGCTCGCTGGCGCAGGACGTGGGCATGTCCAAAAGCGGGGTCTTCGCCCATTTCGGATCACGTGAGGACTTGCAGTTGGCCGTATTGGAAGCTGGGCAGCTGCGCTTCCTGCAGCAGGTGAAGTGGCCGGCGCTGAAGTTGCCGCGTGGCTTGCCGCGCCTGCGCGCCATCGTCGCCAACTGGGTGACCTGGGCGCAGGAGTACCAGAGCGGCTGCGTGCTGCTGACGGCCGCCAGCGAGTACGACGGTCGCGAGGGACCGCTGCATGACATGGTTACCCGGCAGCAGTCGGGATGGCGGCAGGAGATGTGCCGCGCGATCGACCATGCCGTGGCCAATGGGGAAGTGAGCGGCGACACCGACGCGCCCCAGATGGCCTTCGAGATCTATGCGCTGATGCTGGGCTTGCACCACGACGCGGCCCTGTTCGGTTTCGAGGAAGCCCGCCGTCACACCCTGGCGGCTTTCGAACGCCTGCTCGTCAGTTATCGCCCGCTTCCGGGCCGGGAGGCTGCACCATGACTCGCCACGCCACGACAACCACCGCCGCCAAACGTCACCACGGTCCCGGCGCCTTCAAGCTCGGCGCGGTGCGCGCGGGCTTCACTCTCGGCAGCCGGCTGGCGCCGGGGAGCACGGTGGAGCAGGCCCTGCGCCTCTTCGTGACGCCGTTCGCCAGCAGCCGCGCACGCGCGCAGAACGCCCGCCCCGATGCGGACATGCGCCGCGGTGAGCTGGAGGTCAATGGCAAGCGGATCGCCACCTATACCTGGGGAGACCCTTCGCGCCAGCCGTACGCCCTGTTGGTGCATGGCTGGTCCAGCTTTGGCCTGCGCTACCTGCCGTGGGTGGCGCCGCTGCGTGAGCTTGGCTACGCACTGGTGGCGTTCGATCAGCCGGGCCATGGCCTCAGTGGTGGCCAGCACTGCACGTTGCCCGATTTCGTGGACACCGTGCGCGAGGTCGGTCGTCACTACGGCGACGCCGCGCTGACCATCGCCCATTCGCTGGGCGGCGCCGCCGCGGCGCTGGCCCAAGGCGAGGCGTGGCGCGCGCAGAAGCTCATCCTGATCGCACCCGCCGCTGATCCGGTCGCCGCGACGCAACGCTTCAGCCAGATGGTGCACCTCGGGGAACACCTTCGCGGTCGGCTGCACGACAGGCTCCAGGCGATGACCGGAATCAGCATCCATGACCTGCAAGTGCATCGCCACTTGCCGTCGCTGGGCCAGCCTGCGCTGATCGTGCACGACACGGATGACCACGACGTGCCCTGGGCCGAAGGCGAACGCTATGCACGCCACTGGCGTGGGGCGCGCCTGCTCAGCACGCAGGGCCTGGGACACCATCGGGTGCTGGATGCGCCGGAAGTGATCGATGCGTCGCTGGCTTTCCTGCGCGGCGAGGTGGTCGGCGAACGCGTGGTGTCGTCGCCGAATCTGCCTTACGGGGATAGTTGAGCGGCCGGCGCCACAGCCGGATTCCACCGGTGAAAAGGCACTGAGTCGTCCGTTCCGTCATTCCCGCGATAGCGGGAATCCAGTGTCCCTGCATGTCGGTCAAGCAAGGCGGAAGACCCTGGATTCCGCTTGCGCGGGAATGACGAATCAGGCGATTTCGGCGCGGGACAGCAATACCAGTGCGCATGTTCGACACGTGCGGCGTGCGAAAACCCTTTGTGGATCAAGCTTTCTCCGCGCCGCAACATGTTCCGAACGTAACCATCCACTAAAATCCGGGGATTAGCCGCACACGACGTTCCGGAGTCCCCATGAGTTCCCCCGCTCAGCACGTTCCCGCCAGCGCCGCCCAGGCGGAAACCCGCCCGTTGCGCTTCGTCACCGCCGCCAGCCTGTTCGACGGTCACGACGCGGCCATCAACATCATGCGACGCATCATCCAGTCGCAGGGCGCGGAGGTGATCCACCTCGGTCACAACCGCTCGGTCGAGGACGTCGTGCGCGCCGCGCTGCAGGAAGACGCCGATGCCATCGCGCTGTCGTCCTACCAGGGCGGCCACGTCGAGTATTTCAAGTACATGGTGGACATGCTCAAGCAGCATGGGGCCGCGCACATCCGCGTGTTCGGCGGCGGTGGCGGCACCATCACGCCGGAAGAGATCCGCGAGTTGCAGGCCTATGGCGTGGAGCGCATCTACCACCCGAACGACGGCATGAAGCTCGGCCTCACCGAGATGATCGAGGACGTGATGCATCGCGCCCGCGCCGGAGCGGTGAAGCGTGCAAAGGATGGCGCCGCCACGGCGGTGACGCCGATGGTCGACATCGGCGACGAGATCGCCGTGGGCCACGTGCTGTCGGCCATCGAGGAAGGTGAGCTGTCCGACGCCGAGCTCGAGCACCTGCGCAAGCAGTGGAAGATGGCCGGCAAGCAGACGCCGGTGCTCGGCGTCACCGGTACCGGCGGCGCGGGCAAGTCCTCGGTCGTGGACGAACTGCTGCTGCGCTTCCTGCACGCGTTCCCAGAGATGCGCATCGCGGTGCTCGCCGTCGACCCGACCCGTCGCCGCAGTGGCGGCGCCCTGCTGGGCGACCGCATCCGCATGAACTCCCTGCGCAGCCATCGCGTTTACATGCGCTCGATGGCCACGCGACGCCAGCACGCCGCCACCAGCGCGGTGCTGCGCGACTGCATCGATTTCCTCAAGGCGCAGCCGTACGACCTCGTCATCGTCGAGACCGCCGGCATTGGCCAGAGCGACTCGGAGATCGTCGACCTGGTGGATTTTCCCACCTACGTGATGACCAGCGACTACGGCGCCGCCAGCCAGCTCGAGAAGATCGACATGCTCGACTTCGCCGAGCTGGTGGTGCTCAACAAGTTCGACAAGCGTGGCGCGGAAGACGCGCTGCGCGACGTGCGCAAGCAGTGGAAGCGCAATCGCACCGCCTTCACGCTCACCGACGAGCAGCTGCCGGTGTTCCCCACCATCGCCAGCCAGTTCAACGATCCGGGCGTGACCTGGATGTTCACCAACCTGTGCCGCCTGCTGCGCGACAAGCTCGGGCTGCCGGCCGAGAAGTGGACGCCCAATCTCGACACCACGGTGAAGGAGCCGCGCGCCACGGTGCTTATCCCGGGCAGCCGCGTGCGCTACCTGGCGGAAATCGCCGAGCAGGGCCGTGGCATCAACAAGGAAATCGAGCGGGAGGCCGAGTTCGCCAGCAAGGCGCAGCATTACTACGAGGCGCTGAAAGAGCTCGGCGATTCGCATCTGCCTCGTGAGCTCGCGCGCTACGAATCCGAGGCGCTGCATGAGGAGGGCGCCGACCGCTCGCTGCTCACCCTGCGCCAGCGCTACAACGCGGCGATCAAGGAGCTGAGCCACGAGGCGATCCACCTGCTACACGACTGGCCCAAGCGCTACAAGTCGGTGACCGAAGCGGTCAACGAGTACAAGGTGCGCGACAAGGTGATCCGCGTGGAGAACTACCGCGTATCGCTGAGCCACCAGAAGATTCCGAAGGTGGCGCCGCCCAAGACCAAGGACTGGGGCGACCAGCTGCGCTTCCTGATGCGCGAGAACCTGCCCGGCTACTACCCGTACACCGGCGGCGTGTATCCGTACCGCCGCACCGGCGAGGACCCCACCCGCATGTTCGCAGGCGAGGGCACGCCCGAGCGCACCAACCGCCGCTTCCACTACCTGAGCCAGGGCGGCGCCGCCACGCGCCTGTCCACCGCGTTCGACTCGGTCACGCTGTACGGCGAAGACCCGGCGCCGCGCCCGGACATCTACGGCAAGATCGGCAACTCCGGCGTCAACATCGCCACGCTGGACGACATGAAGAAGCTGTACTCCGGCTTCGATCTCAGCGCGCCGACGAGCTCGGTGTCGATGACCATCAATGGTCCCGCGCCGATCATCCTCGCGATGTTCATGAACACCGCGATCGACCAGAACGTCGAGAAGTATCTGAAGGAAGATCCTGCGCGCTGGTCTGCGGCCGAGAAAAAGATGGCTGCGATGTTCCCGCAGGGCCGTCCGCAGTATTCGGGCGATCTGCCCAAGGGCAACGAAGGGCTTGGCCTGGGCCTGCTCGGCATCACCGGCGACCAGTTGGTGGATGCCGACACGTACGCGCGCATCAAGGAAGAAACCCTGCAGAACGTGCGCGGCACGGTGCAGGCGGACATTCTCAAGGAAGACCAGGCGCAGAACACCTGCATCTTCTCCACCGAGTTCGCACTGCGCATGATGGGCGACATCCAGCAGTACTTCGTCGACCACAAGGTGCGCAACTTCTACTCGGTGTCGATCTCCGGCTATCACATCGCCGAGGCCGGCGCGAACCCGATCAGCCAGCTCGCCTTCACGCTCAGCAACGGCTTCACCATCGTGGAGTACTACCTGGCGCGCGGCATGCAGATCGACGACTTTGCGCCGAACCTGTCGTTCTTCTTCTCCAACGGCATGGACCCGGAATACACCGTGATCGGCCGCGTGGCCCGCCGCATCTGGGCGCGCGCCATGCGCGAGCGCTACGGCGCCAGCGCGCGCAGCCAGATGATGAAGTACCACATCCAGACTTCCGGACGCTCGCTGCACGCGCAGGAGATCCAGTTCAACGACATCCGCACCACGCTGCAGGCGCTGTACGCGTTGTTCGACAACTGCAACAGCCTTCACACCAATGCGTACGACGAGGCGATCACCACGCCGACGGAAGAGAGCGTGCGTCGTGCGGTGGCGATCCAGATGATCATCAACAAGGAACTCGGCCTCAACTTCAACGAGAACCCGTGGCAGGGCAGCCATATCGTCGATGCGCTGACCGACATCGTGGAAGAGGCGGTGTACAAGGAGTTCGAGGCGATCAGCGAGCGCGGCGGCGTACTCGGCGCGATGGACACCATGTACCAGCGCGGCAAGATCCAGGAAGAGTCGATGTACTACGAGCACAAGAAGCACGACGGCAGCCTGCCGCTGATCGGCGTGAACACCTTCCTGCCCAAGGACCACGGCGGCGAAATCGCCACCGAGATCGAACTGATTCGCTCGACGGAATCGGAGAAGGGTCAGCAGATCGACAACGTGCAGGCGTTCGGCAAGGCCCGCAACGGCCTCGCGCCGGAGAGCCTGAAGACGCTGCAGAGCACGGCGCGCGATCGCAGGAATGTGTTCGAGCAGTTGATGGAAGCGGTGAAGTACAACTCGCTGGGGCAGATCAGTCACGCGTTGTATGACGTGGGTGGCGAGTACCGGCGCAACATGTAAGTGGGTGGATCACGCCCTCTCCCCTTGGCGAGAGGTCGTTACGCGCCGCTCGGTTACTCCCATTTTGGGGCGGCGCGTCGGCACGCGACCGATTTCGCCTCAGTTCTTAGAGGCCGTCATCCCAGCGAAGGCTGGGATCCAGTGACTTTGGCTCTTGGCTCTCTGTTCGGCGTTATTGCCAGCGTGCCGCCTGCGCGGCGGGCGTTTCGATCGCCTGCCGGCGCTCGAGTCACTTTTCTTTTGCTGGCCCAAAAGAAAAGTAACCCAAAGAAAATGGCCAGACAGGCTCGTAGCGATATGTCGGATCCCAGCCCGGTGGACTGAGGCCAGCCGGATCGGCTTCGTGCTACCTCAGGGACCGCGGCTACCCCGCAACGCGCCGTAGCGGAGAGGGGGCGCAGCATTGCGCGGCATACAAGCCATGGCGATTGCGGCAAGCCGAATTCGTCGCGTGTTACCTCAGGGACCGCGGCTATACCGCTGGGCGTCGTCCTACCGAGGACTTAATGCAGGGGGCTTGAGACCTCGCGTTGCGCCGGTCTTTGCTCCCTCTCCCCTTCGGGGAGAGGGTTGGGGTGAGGGGTCAATCTTGCGGTGCCCAGGAACCAAGGCGCATATCCCCAAACCCACTTCCCACAATGCGCACCGTTGCCAGCTTTGCGCACCGGCCACCGTGCTAGCCTCAGCCGTCGCCAGTCGCGCTCGTGTGCCCTCATGCTGATCGTCCACCACCTCAACAACTCGCGTTCCCAGCGTGTGCTCTGGCTGCTTGAGGAGCTGGGCGTGCCGTATGAAGTGCGGAAATACCAGCGGGACCCGAAGACGCTGCTGGCGCCGCCGGAGTTGCGGGCGATCCACCCTCTGGGCAAGTCGCCGGTGATCGAGGACGACGGGCAGGTGATCGCGGAGTCCGGGGCCATCATCGAATACCTTGTGGACCGTTACGACGCCGGTGGACTGGCGCCGCTGCCGGGGATGCCGGAGCGGCTGCGCTTCACCTACTGGCTGCACTACGCAGAAGGCTCAGCGATGCCGCCGTTGCTGCTGAAGCTGGTGGCGTCACGCATCGCCACCGCGCCGATGCCGTTCTTCGCCAAACCCATCGCCCGCAAGATTGCGGACAAGCTGCAATCGAGCTTCGTGGATCCACAGTTGGCTCTGCATCTGTCGTATGTCGACCAGGCGCTTGCCACCACCGGCTGGTTCGTGGGCGACGCCTTCAGCGCCGCTGACATCCAGATGAGCTTTCCGCTGGAAGCGGCCATGGCGCGCAGCGGCATGAAGGCGCATCTGCCGCATGTCGCCGCCTTCGTCAGGCGCATCCATCAGCGTCCGGCCTACAAGCGGGCGCTGGAGCGCGGCGGCCCTTATAGCCAGCTGGCATAACTGCGGGGTCGAATGGCGGCCTTCTGCGGGCGCGCAACGCGCGATCGCAATACGCCGAGCCTTGGCGAGCTCGGTCTGCTCCTGCCAGGTGAAGCCAGATGGGGGCCAGAAGGTTTGCAACCGGAGCCGCAAGCGCATGGCTGCTGCCCGCTGGCCAAGCCTGCGGCCTCCGGCTGCAAACCTTCTGAACCTCGTTCAACGCCAACCGTTGGCTGGTGATCGAGCGCTTCTTGCCCAATCGGTCGTCGGCGTCACCCTCCGTCGAGTTGGAGGCGAGCGCGTCTGGCGACAGCTATCGCTACGGAAGGGTCATGCGATGGCGTCCAATCGCGCGAACCGAAAATAGTCGCCGTTGCGTAAGGCACAGCGCCAGGTAAAGCGAACTCAGCGCAAGACCTCGCCACAGGGCGGTGTTGTTGCCGGGGTGAAGGATCAGCGTCCCCACCGAAATCGCGAACAACACTGTCGCAGTGACCATGCAAATGCCACGAAGCGAGGGGTGGCGTGAAACGCGTCGGCTGATGTTCTTCATTCCGTCATTGTCCGGGCCGTGCTCGTAAAGAAGCGAGTCGAAAGCTCCGCGAAAGCGTATAGGGCGCGTAAAAAATTACAGGAGACATCCGCGGGCAAAAAATGTTGCGCCTACCGCGCCAGCTGAATAGTTGCGGAATCGTTTAGACGTCCAATCATGTTTGCTCCAGATTAAATACACATGGTCAGAGTGGAATTTTCGGTCGAACTGTAAGCCGCACGACAGCATAGTCGTGGCGCGAGTTAATAAAATGCAGGGCGTTGGCCCGCGTCGGCATATCGTGTCGATGGGTCTCGCTTGACGAGACGCAGCATGGGTCGTTTCGCCTTCTGGCGAGTATCTGGAACGCCCTGTGAAAGTCCCCATCCTCATGTACCACAACGTCGCCCGCGCACCGAAAGACGCCGCGGTCTACCGCAGTCTCTATGTGTCTCCGGGCGCTTTCGCCAGGCAGATGGGGTTGCTGCGCGTATTGGGGTACCGAGGCGTGTCGATGTCCGACGCGATGCCTTACCTGCGAGGCGAGAAGCAGGGGCGCGTGGCGGTGATCACGCTGGACGATGGCTATGTCGACAATGTCGAGTCGGCGCTGGCTGCATTGCGTCGCTATGGATTCACCGCGACCTGCTACGTCGTCAGCGGACGCATCGGCCAATACAACGTCTGGGACGCCGACAAGCTCGGCGTGCGCAAGCCGCTGATGTCGGTGGAGCAACTGCGCTCCTGGCACGACGCGGGCATGGAAGTGGGCGCGCACACGCGCACGCACGTTCGCCTGAGCCAGTGCGACGATCAGCAGCAGCAGGATGAGATCCAGGGCAGCAAGGAGGAACTGGAAGATCGTCTCGGCGTGCCGGTCACCCAGTTCTGCTATCCGTACGGTGATCACGATGCACGCGCTGTCGAAGTGGCGCGCAAGGCGGGCTACGCGGCCGCCACCACGACCCAACGCGGACGCGCGCAGACCGGGCCGGACATCAACCTGTGGCGCCTGCCACGCATCCAGGTGGCGCGGCACCACGTGTTGCCACAGGTGGCGGCCAAGCTCCTCACCGGCTACGAAGACCAACGCTCATGAAACTGCTGTTCGTCGGCACCAATCCCGAAAACACCGGGGCAGCGACCCATTTCGTCGCCCTGGCCAAGGCGATGGCGGAAGCGGGCCATCAGGTCTCCGGCATTGTTCCCCGCAAGGGCCTGATCGGCGAGGGCTTTGAAGCGGCGGGGTTGCCCGTTCGCTACAGCATCTTCCGCAACGCGTTCGACGTGCGGGGATACGCCGCGGTGCTGGGAGAGATCAGCCGGCAGTCGCCGGACTGGCTGGTCGGCAATTTCGGCAAGGAATACTGGCCGCTCATCGCCTGCGGCCGCCTCACGAATACGCCGGTGGCGTTGTTCCGGCATCGCAATCCACGCATGAGCAAGTTGTCCGAATATGGCGTGCCGCGCCTGGCGCAGCGTTTCATCGCCGTTTCCGAGTACGCGCGGGGCGCTTATCTGCGCTGGGGCGTGCCCTCCGAGCACGTGTGGATCTCCTACAACCCGGTCGATACGGTGCAGTACCAGCCTGATCCGCAGCGGCGCGCGCAAGTGCGACGCGAGTTCGGCATTGGCGAGGATGACATCGTGCTCGGTTACGTCGGTCGCATGCACGGTGGCAAGGGAGTCTTCCAACTGATGCAGGCCGCGAACCAGGCCATGGCTCGCGAGCCTCGGCTGCACGTGCTTTGGGTCGGCGACGGGCACGAGGAGGGACGGTTGCACGAAATCGCCGCACGCAGCGGTTTCGAGGATCGTCATCACTTCACCGGTTGGGTCGCCGACACCTCACGTTTCCACCCGGCGTTTACTTTCCTTGCCTTTCCCTCGATCGAGCCGGAAACCTTCGGGCGCGTGTCCATCGAGGCGGCGGCCTGTGGCGTGCCGGTGCTGGGCAGCGACATTGGCGGTGTGCCGGAAACCATGCTGGACGGCGTGACTGGTTTCCTCATCGAGCCCGGCAACGTCCCGGCGTGGCGCGACCGCATCCTCGACATGTGCGATGAGCCACGTTGCCGTGCGATGGGCTTGGCGGCGCGCTCCTATGTCATCGAGAATTTCGGCAACGCGGCGGTGGCCAAGGACTTCGAACGCCTGCTGCGCTTTGGGGCCATCCCGGTGCACCATTTGGGCCACGCCGCAACCTGACAAGCACGGCGCCCTCAGTGCATGCGGCGTCATGAGACATCGCCCTCCGCGCCTGTGACGTTGGCGGGAGTCTGGCCTGAAGGAAGCCAGGGTTACGCGAGTCGCCTGCGATGGTCGTGTGCGGTTGCTTCAGTGATCGAAAATGGCGATCGGCTTCGCAGCATGCGTGGCTGCCCGTCGCGCCACCATCCCTACGAAGACGTGCTTCCCGGCGCGCGCGCCGGTGCAAGGCAATAAACCAGGAAGCCGCCGAATACGGTGAGCCCCACACCGGTGAGCCTCATGATGCCGTCACCCGCTTGCGTCCACTGGACGATCAGCGCTCGTGCATGGTCCATCGCCAGGAACGCCGTCAGCGCCGTGACCACGCCCAAGGCCGCGATCAGGATGCCGATGGTACGGACCGTCCTTGGCATGCGCGAGCGCGACGCCACCTCGATCAACAGCAGGCCGAAGCCAAGCCGGATGGCAGCGAGCACCAGGAAGGCGCCGGATTCAATGCTCAGCCGGGCGATGGGCAGCAACAAGGGCGGTGACAGCACGCCGACCAGGCCTACCGTTAGCATGCACAAGGCAAACACGAAGGCGATCGTTTTCATGACCAGGACCCCGGGTTGATGATCTGCCGTGCAACATGCTCTCGCGGCTGCGATCTTGCGCCTGCCCAGTCGCCATGTCATCCGCGGTGATTGCCGTGGCGACTGACGGGTCGCAGGCAGGCCGATGCTGTCCCCACGGGGGCGGTTCCATTTTCATGGCGACCCGATCGGCTTGCCGCTGCGGCACGACAGGCAAATGCAAACGTGGACAGGTCCTCGCGACCAGGGCGCTCGCCATCAGAGTGAAGTGAACTTTCCCCCGGCGCGGTGTCTGTTTTCAGATAACGCAGTCTTACCCACGTCCCTTCCGAGGTGCTCCATGTCTGGAAAAACGGCATCGTGTTACTGCGGGCAGTTGCGCATTGAAGTCCAGGGCGAGCCTTTGGGGATTGGGATCTGCCATTGCCTGGCTTGCCAGCAACGCACCGGCAGCGTGTTTGCGGCGCTCGCGTCCTTCTCCGCGCCCTACGCCGTGGTGGGGACGGCGACCGAGTTCGTTCGCACGGGCGACCACGGGTCGCAGTTTCGCTTCCGCTTCTGTCCCGTGTGCGGCAGCACGGTCTTCCACACGGAGGAGGGAGAGGACTCGAGGGTTTCGGTGGCGGTCGGGGCTTTCGCGGACCCGACGTTCCCTCCGCCACGGGTCTCCGTCTATGAACACCGCCGGCACGCATGGGTGAACTTGCCGGCCGCCATGGCGCGCTACGATACAGATCCGGCCTAGCGGCCCGCGGGTCGCCAGGTTCCGGTATGCACGCTTGATGTCGATGGGGGCCAACCGGGAGCGCAGCCATGGGTGTCACGGTCACGGGCATCAATCTTGATGCCGAGCCGAGTGGAACGGGATGTGTCGAATGTCTGCGTAGCGGCGAGTGGTGGTTTCACTTGCGCCGATGCGCGCAATGCGGGCATATCGGTTGTTGCGACAGTTCGCCGAACCAGCACGCAAGCAAGCACTTCCATGCCACCGGGCATCCGGTGATCAGCAATTTCGAGCCTGACGAACCCTGGTTCTACGACTACCGGACCGGCGCGTTCTTTGACGGGCCGTCGTTGCGCCCACCGCAATGCCACCCGTTGGATCAGCCGGCACCGGGTCCAGAGGGCAGGGTCCCTCGACGTTGGCAGACGCTACTGCATGAATAGAACAACGCCGCCACGTTGAAGGCACATGTGGTCGGCGTAAGCTGGATGGGCGCAACGGTCAACACAAGGTGATCGTCGCTGGGGATGGCCGCCCATGTCTTAGGCCGACGGAGGTCCGGTCCATGCGTCTTCGATGTGTCGCCGGCTTGCTTGGGTGCCTGCTCTGGTCGGCGTATGCGGCAAGCCCGGCCGTGGCCCAGGTCGGCCATCCAACCGTAAGACTGATGGTGGATGGCAAACCCTCCGATGTATTCGATCAGGCGGCGCTGGCATCCATGCCACAGGCCTCGGTCACCGCCGCCGCGGCGGGTGAGCAGGCGGGCACATGGCAAGGCGTGGCATTGGAAGACATTGTGCGTCGCGCCTGCGTGGCCTCCGGCGATGCGCTGGCGGGTCGTGCGCTGGCGCGACTGGTTCGGGTCACTGCCGCGAATGGCGACCAGGTGGTATTCAGCGCGGCCGAACTCGACCCTGATTTCGGCAACCTCCAGGTGATCCTGGCCGACAGGAGGGACGGCAAGCCGCTCGCCGAGGATGTCTCGTTCCGGCTTATCGTGCCCAAGGACAAGCGCGCCGACCGCTGGCTCCGCCATGTCACCACCATTGAGGTCATGGACGCTTCGGGCTCCTGATCGATTTCAAGATGAGCCGTATGGAAGTCCAAACGGTGACCACGGCCGGATCCGGCAGATGATCAGGTCTGACGGCGCAGCGCCGGATGCGTCTCCGGCATCGTCACCAGCACCGGCAACACGGCGATGGCGATCACTGCGATCATCGCGCCTGGCGCTGCCGGCCATCCCGTCAGCCTGATCAGCAGCTCGGCCAGGAATGGCGTCGCGCCGCCAAACACGGCAGTGGCCATGGTCGCGCCCAGGGCCAGCCCGCTCAGGCGCCCTTCGCCGGGGAACTGCTCGGCGGTGGCCGGCGCCCCCACGGCGCTGACACCGCCCGCGACGCAAGCCAGCACAATGGCCGCGAGCATGATCTGCACATGAGAGCCGCGCGCCATCAGCCCGAACATCGCCAGGGGCAGGATCGTGCATGCCAGCGCGAGGACGGCGAGCACCGGCTTGCGGCCCACGCGATCGGACAAGCTACCGGCCAGGGGAGTCACCACGATCACCGCCGCCGCCGCCACGGTCGACAGCCCGAGCGCATTCCTCTCGCCCAGTGTTCCCGTGGAATGCAGAAAGGCCGGGACGTAGGTGATGCCGACGTAGTAGGTAATCGAACCCAGTGCGGAAATGGCGAAAGTTCGCCATAGCGCACGCCGGTGGTGGGCGAGCGCGTGCCGCAGCGGCGCCACCGGCACCGTTCCATTGCTCTTCTGTCGTTCAAAGTCCGGCGATTCCTGCATGGTTGAGCGCGCGACCCAGATGCCGGCGGCCAGCGCCGCACCGATGAAGAACGGTATGCGCCAGCCCCACGCATCCAGGCTGCTCGTGCTCATCAGGCTCACGGTAAGAGCCGACACCGCCACCGCCAGAAGCGCGCCGATTTCGCTGGCGGCTGACGCGAACGACGTGACCAGGCCACGACGATGGTCGTGTGCGCCTTCCAGCAGGTATGCCACCACGCTGGTGTACTCGCCCCCCACGGAAAAGGTCATCAGGCAGCGAAGCGCCAGCAGCAGCACGCCCGCCGAAGGCCCGATGCGCGCGTAGGCGGGCAACATCGCGGTGACCAGCATGGCCAGCGTCATGAAACCCATGGACAGCAGCATCGTATGACGCCGCCCGAGCCGGTCACCGATGTGCCCGAACACGATGGCGCCCAGTGGCCGCATGCCATAGGAGATGGCGAATCCGGCAAGCGCGGCGAGCAATGACCTCTCGCCACCGCCAAAGAAGACGCGGGACAGCACGGTGGCGAAGTACAGGTACAGCGTGAAGTCATACCATTCGGCGATGGTGGACAACGCCGCGATGGTCATCGAGGTGCGCGAAAGTCTGGGTTGGTCCAGCCGCCTGGCTGCTGCCATCGATGCTCCCCAGCGAGAGTCGGTGCAAGTCACCCCTCGCAGTTATAGCGGGTGATCGTGGTCAGTGCGATAGCTGGTGCGCCGATCGGAGGCTGCGGACGACATGACGACCGGCGCAGGTGAGCAGATGGCGCGCTGAAAGTGGGGCGCAGGCGAGGTGCTCGCTTTGATGATTTGAGGGAGATATCTCCATTGAAGCGAGTGGATGCGATGCATGGGGATGCCCTTCGTGACCACGAGAGGGCATCCCCATGTTCAAATCAGCGAGGCGGATGTTCGCGGCATCGTGACATTCGAGGCGAGCTGGTGTTCGTCGCTCAGTGGCCCTTGCCGTTGGTCTTGGTGAGTCCCTTGCCGTGGGATTTGTCGCGGGCGACATCGCGCACGGACGGGCCCACCTTCGTATCGTTGGTACGGGCGGTTGCCGCCGCATGAGACACGGCATCGCCATGCACGTCATTGTTCATATGCATGCTTGGCGCTGCGCCTCCGCCGTGACCGTGCGCCTGAGGCGCAGCCATGAGCGGCATGGCGAAGAGTGACGCAGCGAGTGCGAGAGGAATGAGCTGGCGCATGGCGGTACTCCCGGAGAATGACTGAGGCCGGCGCGGTGGATGCGGCGACGGCCGAGTCACCATCGCACAACCAGTGGCCTGCACGATGAACGAACGTATACGGCGCGATGCAGCAAAATTCTCGTTCAGTCTTGGTTTTTTGGCGTCAGTTACACGTCAGAAAAAGACGCTGCTTTTGCGATGCGCCTCACGAAATGGACGTCTGAATAAACAGTCACTGAAAGCAGACGCATCGTTTGCTTAACCGATGTCGAAATCATCTTTTCTTGCAGCTCCGGTTTCGACAGGATCTTTCACCGAGGCCATGGCGGGGTCGAATTACCCGGCCCGCGGCAGATGCGGAGTTCATCTGATGACCATGCTTGGGCGCCTCGGAAGGAAAGTACGTGCACATCATCCTTGCCCGGGGCCACTCATGAAAAGACATCTTCTCGCAATCTCGCTGCTTGCTGCCGTTGCCGGCATCGCCGTTGGCGCCGCCGATGCGTGGGCCGCCGACACATCACCATCGAGCACGGATGGCGCCGAGGGTAGCAAGCTGGCCAATGCGTACGCCACGTTCGCCGGCTCCTCCGCCAACGCGCAGGCGTTGGTGGATGGGCTGCATAACGGGACGGCGATCGTGCTGGTGACGCCTGCCACCGCCACGACACCTGCGGTGCAGACAACTTTGACGCCCTACACGGGCAAGATGGGCTATGGCAATGTGAACCTCGCGCTGGCCCTCGCCGAAGCCGATCTTGCCAAGGCTGGCATCACTCAACCCACCACTGCACAAATTGCGGCTGCGCTGAATGGCGGCGCGGTGACGACTTCGAGCGGTTCCGTGCAAATGCCTGGCGTGCTCGCCTTGCGCGCAAAGGGGGACGGCTGGGGCAGCGTCGCGAAGGCGCTGGGCCTGAAACTCGGCGCCGTCGAGCACGAGGCGCATGCGCGTGGCCCACTGCCGGACCACAAGGACATCGACCACGACGACAAGGTCGCGAAGACCGACAAGGTCGACAAGAACGACAAGGCTGATAAAGCCGATAAAGCCGACAAGTCCGAGAGCGTGGCCGACGCCCAGCACGTCGACAAGCCGGATCACCCGGACAAGGTCGATCGCCCCGACAAACCCGAGCGGCCGGACAAGCCCGAACGCGCCGGTCGCTGACACCTGCTCAGGTGTCACTTATCAGGAGGCCCCTGCGGCCTCCTGCTTTTTGTCTGTACTAAGGAAGACTTGATGAACACCAAGAATGCGGGCGCGCTGTGCGCGCTGGGTATGCTCGGCCTGCTGGCGCAGTCGGCTCATGCGGATGAAGCCTCCACCGTCAAGGTTGGCGCCGGCATCGACTACACCTCAGGCAAGTACGGCACGTCGACCACGACGGATATCACCCAGGTACCGCTGACGCTGGGTTATGAAACGGGCGACTGGACGTTCAAGCTCGACGTGCCTTACATCCACGTGACGGGCGCTGACAATGTGATCCCAGGCGTGGGTCCAGTGACCAACACCAATCCGAAGAAGCGTGGCCACGGCAAGAACAGCTCGGCCGCAGTGACACCGCCCCGGACACCGACCACCGGGTCCGCCTCGGGCCTTGGCGACATTACTGCGGCGGCGACCTACGAGGTCTACCACAACCAGGCCGCCAACTTCGGCATCGATCTGACCGGCAAGGTCAAGTTCGGTACGGCGAATGCGGATGAAGGCCTGGGTACGGGCCAGAACGACTACAGTTTCAATGTCGATCTCTACAAGGGATTCGGCGCGTGGACCGCGTTTGGCGGCGTCGGTTACACCTGGCTTGGCAGCTCCCAATACATCCGCCTCAACGATGTCTGGACGGCGAACGCCGGCGCCAGCTACAAGCTGGATGCCCACAACAGTTTCGGCGCCTATTACGATTATCGCGAGAGGGCCTCGAGCACCAGCTTCGCGCGCAACGAATTGACGGGTTACTACTCCCACAAGTTCACCAGCGCCTGGAAGGCGCAGGCGTATGTCACCAAGGGCTTTACCGACGGTAGCCCGGACTGGGGCATTGGCGCCACGGTGGTGTACGCGTTCTGAGCGCCGTGTGTGCAGGTGGCGTGTAGTGCCGCCTGCACGCGCCTTCGTTAAGCCCATGGTGTCGCCGTGGGCTCACTGGCCAATGGCAACTTCCGCGCAATGCATGGCGCGAGAATGCGTGGCCTCCGCAGGGCACATTTCGCATCCATGGTGCACGCGTCACTTTGCGTTCCAGTCTAAAAAAAGCGGGCTGCACTAAGTAGAACTACGCTGGAATGCATCTCCCGCAAGAGGCAGCCTCTACGCAGTCAAGCCGATGGCCGGCGTCCGCCGGGGTGGTCATCCGTGCACCGGATGGCATCCCCGCACAGCGGGCCGTGACGGCAATTCAGCCAATCAGCGAACACCAGCCTCGGCGGGAGGTTCACGTGAATCGTGTGATCGACAAGATCAAGCATGAATTCCTCGAGATGCTGCCGCCCACGATCTTCTTCTTCGTGATCCTGCACATCATCGCCTTGATTCGCGCGTTGATGGTGCGCGGCACCGGCGTAGCGTTGCCCACGACGGCGTCGGTCACCATTGCCGCATTGATCCTCGGCAAGTCCGTGCTGATCGCCAACATGCTGCCTTTCATCAACCGGTTCCCGGAAAAACCGCTGATCTGGAATGCGGGCTGGAAAACCGTCGTCTACAGCGCGGTGGCCCTGTTGATCCACTACGCGGAGCGGCTGTACGAGTTCTGGAAGGACGCCCCGAGCCTCGCTGCCGCCAACCATGCGTTGCTGACTCAAATGGTGTGGCCGCGATTTTGGGCCATCCAGATCCTGCTGCTGACGCTGATCGGCAACTACTGCGTGTTCGCCGAGCTGGCGCGCCTCATCGGCCGTGAACGGCTCAGGGCGATATTCATCGGGCCCTTGCCCGCGGATATGGCGAGCCGTCTGGCCGAAAATGCGGCACGCCGCGCGGAATTCCACTGACAGGCGGTTCGTGGCGCATGGCCATGAGTGTTGCGGCATGCATTGCGCGTGGCGGAAAGATTCGCTGTGCATCGTTCATGCTGTCGTCGTACGTCCAGATATCGCCTTTGCGGTCGGTTCGAGCCCACGGCGAAGTAGTGGCGCCAGGCAAGGCGAGGGTCAGCACCTGAATCGGGTGCGCTCGCAAATGGGCGTTGCCGTGACATCGAACATCGTGTCAGAACCTGAGCCGGGCAAGTGTACCCAGGCCGGGTCAAAGACACCTCAGCTTGCGTCCGCGACCACTTGCGTCGACCTTGCGAATGCTCACGCGGGGTCCTCAAACGGCTCGATCGCTTGCGCCGGAAAATTGAGGCTCGGCATACTGCCGAGGCCACGACCGCAAGCGTGCGGTCGAAGGCAACCATCTACAGGGGACAAATGGCATGGAATGGTATCTGTCGGTACTGAAGCAGTACGCCGAGTTCGGTGGTCGCGCCCGGCGCAAGGAGTATTGGATGTTCACCTTGATCAACTGCCTCATCATCATGGGCCTCACGATCGTGGCGACGGTGATCAGCCCGTCCGGAAAGGGCAGTGTCCTGGTCAGCCTTTACCAGTTGGCGCTGTTCATCCCCAGTCTCGCCGTGGGTGTGCGCCGCATGCATGACACCGACCACAGCGGCTGGTGGATCATTTGCCCCATCGTCAACCTGGTATTTGCCTGCATGGAAGGCACGCAAGGCGACAACCGGTTTGGCTATGATCCCAAGCTGGTCGCCGAGCCGGCTTGAAGTCGGTATCGGCGCGCGCGGTCTATTGAAGGCATCGCCGGCTTCTGCCGGCGATGTTTTTTTTTGAGGGGATTTCAACCGCTTGTGTAACCGGGCCTGAAGGCTCAGGTCAAGGCGCCGAATGTGGCGCGCCACCGACGTTGGAAGCGATGATGCCGAGGCCCTTCCAGAAATCGGACGGATAGGACAACGCGGGTTTTCCAACCCAGCCGCGCGAGATGTCCAGCTGGTATCCCTCGCCAAGCCGCTTGTAATGGACCGAGTTCAGGGCGATCGCATCCCAGACGCCAGTGAACGTGAGGTCGTCCAGTGTATCCGGATAGCTGCCATGCCTGATCTTGTACAACTCGATCAGCGCGATGGCCGTCTTGAAGTGCTGATCGCCGAACTTGGCATCGGCCTGCTCCTGGAATGCACAAGCGCTCGAGAACATCAGCAAGAGAAGCACGCATAGCCATCGTGTCTTCCTGGACATCAGCATGCAGCTACTCCGGTCTGCTTATGTGCGGCCTTGAACGTCACGGATGCCCCGTCACTGCAGGCGAGGCGACGACCTTCACGAACTTCAACGTCATGCGATCGGATTCGCCGATGGTTTTCATCTTCGCGTGCTCGTCCTCCGGGCCAGACAGGTCGGGGGGCAAGCGATGGACGTTGATGTCTTCCGGGTCATTCGGGTTGGCGTTGATCTCGGACACGTCGCCAAGCTGGAAGCCGGCCTTCATGGCCTGGGAGATCATGTAGTCCTCGGAGATGCGGTGCAACGCGCCGGCGGTGACGCGCGCATCGGAGAACGGCTTGGCCCGATGCTCCTCGATGCCGAGTACGCCACCGGGCTTGAGCACGTCGTACGACGCCTTGAACACCGCGTCGAGTGTTTCCGGACTGTGGATCAGCCAGTCATGGGTGTTGCGGAACGTCAGCACCATGTCTGCGGAGTTCGGTGGTCCGAGATTGACCTGATCCGGCGGCGCGAAAGGAATGACCTTGACGATGTGCCCGAACACCTCCGGATTGGCTTTCAGCTTGGCGGTGAATTTTTCCGCCTTGGGCGACGACGCTTCGATCAGCTGCCCGTGCGCGGCCAGATAGGGCGCAAGAATCTCGGTGTACCAGCCGCCGCCGGGCGAAAGCTCGATCACCGTCATGCCTGGCTGGATGCCGAAGAATTGCAGTGTTTCCACGGGGTGCCGGTAGACGTCACGCGCCTTGTTGGCGTCCGAGCGCCAGCTGCCGGCGACGGCGTCCTGCAAGGAGATTTCCTTCGCGGGTGGGGGTGTGGTGTTGGCGGCCTGGGCGACGGCGGCGCATAGCAGCAGAGCGGGGAGCAGGAACAGCGGCTTGCAGGTGCGGTGGAACATGGTTCAACCCTCCTGGCGGCGATCCCACAAGGGTACGCCCAAATCACGCCGCGTGAGCCGGTAGGAGGGATTCGGCGCAGGACGTTTCATCGCCTCCATGTCACACGTCCCGTGGAATGCTCGCGGCGCGTGACCTTTGCGGCGGCCTGGTCGGCCGTCATTCCGGCTGGGCCGGGCTCCAGCGCCTGCGGCATGCCGAAGGCACGGGATGCCGGCCTCGGCGGCCTGCGCGCGCCGGAACTGGGCGCCATCCCTGACTCGGGAGATCCCCATGCGGTTCATTCCCTACCTCAACTTCAACGGCGACTGCCAACAGGCGTTCGACTTCTACGCCAAGGCCTTCAACGGCAGGGTCACCATGCGCATGACCTATGGCGAGTCACCGATGGCCAAGGACATGCCGCCGGATACGCATGGCCGCGTGATGCATTCGCAGCTGGAATCGGCCAACGGCATCTTGGTGGGCGCCGATGGCCCGCCGCAGTCGGACACCGAGGGCGGCGTGGTGAATATCGATGTCAAGACGCCGGCCGAGGCGGAGCGCGTGTTCAATGCGCTTGCCGATGGCGGCAGCGTGCAGATGCCGATCGGCGAAACCTTCTGGGCCCATCGCTTCGGGCTGCTCACCGACCGCTTCGGCAAGGGCTGGATGGTCAACTGCCTGAAGTCGATGGACTGAGTGGGCGCGAGGGCCGCGCAGGGCGACCCGCGCAACGCGCGCGTTCGTGGCGCTCAGTTGGTGTAGTCGAGCCGTGGATACCAGTCCGCGCCGCGTCCCTCCGGCACACAATCCAGCACGGTCCACAACGGCATCAGGTCGGGAGCGCCGCGCGGGTCCTGGCCCGGATCCGACGTGGCGCCGCCCATCTCGCCGGCCCAGAACAGGCGGATGACGCCGTTTTGTCGGTGGAAGACGTTGAAGGCCGGTTCGTCGCCGCCGTTGTCGCCGATGGCGCGATAGTCGCGGCTGAAATCGCCGTTCACGTCCGAATACAGCTTGAGGTGACGCCAACCGCGCTCATGCTTGAACGCCAGCAGCCGCTCAATCGGCGAGCGGGCGATGACGGCCAGCGCCACGCGCTGCTCGATGTCCTGCGCTTCGCCGTCCCACGAGCTGAGCAGGGAGGTGCACATGGGGCAGGGGCGTTCGCGCTGCGGGCCGAACATGTAGCTGTAGGTCACCAGGGTCTGCTTGTCGCCAAACAGGCCGGCCAGATCCATCGGGCCGTGCTCGCCCATGAAGCGGTAGTCGCCGCTCACCTCGGGACCCGGGGGTAGGGCGCGGCGCTGTTCGGCCACGCGCTCGATATGCCGGCGCAGTTCGATCTCCTCGGCCAGCAGAGCGTCGCGAGCGTGGCGGTAGGCGTCGCTTTCATGGGGAAAACGCACGCCGTTGCGACGCACGAGTTCGGCGGCGGGTACGAATGGCTGGGCTGTCATGGTCGATCACCTCCGTGGTGGCGCTCCTGTCGATCATGGAGCGGGCGCGTTGAAGACGTCGTCATCGAGGACGACGAATCGACACACGGGAAATCGACAAGGGGGAGGGTCAGGCGGCCAGCTGGTTGGCGTAGTCCAGCGTGAGCGCCGCGTTGACCGAGGCGGCCAACTGCTGGGCAAGGTCGGCGTAGCTGTCCGCGCGCGGCACGCGCACGCGCTTGGGCGCCGCGGCCAGCAGGTCGAACTGGCGTTGCGAGGCCGCGTCGGCCAGGCAAATGAACAGGCAGGCGCGGGGCGAATCGAGGAACACGCGCATGTCCACGCTCACCGTCGCGTCCAGCTCGGCGGACCGCTCGGGCCTCACCATGATGGACAACGAGCGGTTGCCCTTGCGGCGCAGCTGGCGCAGGCAGTCCTCCAGGTCGACCACCAGCTCGTGGCCCTCGGGGACATTCAGCTCGCGCAGCAGGATCGGCTCCATCTGCGCCACCACCTTGCGGACCTCGTTCTCGATGCGCCCCAGGAATCCCACGCGCAGGTCGTGCCGCGTGTAGTGCAGCGGCATGGTGGATACCTGGATGTCGTTCTTCCTGACCAGGGTGGAGTGGTTGATGCGCGAAAAGCTCAGCCCCGCCGCCTCGTAGCTCTGCTGGGCATTGGCCCCGCTGATGCCCGCGAAAGCAGCCCAGGCGGCTTTGAGATAGGCGATGTTCGGCGGCGATTGCAGCATGTCGATTCCACGAGGCGGCAAGACCCGTCGTCGTTCATGAATGTGACGGCGGCGCGCCCGATTTGGGCACTATGGGCTTATCGGCGGCAGCGTCTCAAACTTCAGTGCTCCGATGCGGCAAGCTCGAAAGCAGCCCCGCCGGAGGGTCACGTCGCGGACACCCTCGCGTGATGGAATCGTGCCGGCCCCCACCGAGGACTGGCACCGATGAGCAAGGCGCACGCCAATTCACTCGCGGCGATCAACCATATCGCCGTGCTGATGCTGGAGAACCGCTCGTTCGATCACATGCTCGGCTTCCTGTATGCCGACAGCGGCAATCTCTCGCCTACCGGGCAACCCTTTGAAGGACTCACCGGCAAGGAATCGAACCCGGGCGTCGCAGGCGCGCCACCTGTCACGGTGAGCCGGATCGCCTCGGGCGCCGCCAGCACCTATTTCCTGCCCGGCGCCGATCCCGGCGAAGGCTATGCGGCGACCAACGCCCAGCTGTTCGGCAGCAGCACCGCGCCGACGCCGCCCGTGGCGACCAATCAGGGTTTCGTGAGCAATTTCGCCGACACGCTGGTGTGGGAGGCCAAGCAGAAGTGGTCGATCCTGCCGGGCACGGTCGCCGCGGACATCATGGCCATGCACACGCCCACCACGTTGCCGGTGCTGTCGGCGCTGGCGCGCGGATTTGCGGTGGTCGACCACTGGTACGGCTCGGCGCCCACCGAGACCTTGCCCAACCGCGCGTTCGTGCATGCGGCGACCTCGCAGGGACACATGGACGACGCGACCAAGTCGTACACCGCGGCCACCATCTATGGCGCGCTCGGCAAGGCCGGCGTGTCGT
This sequence comes from Dyella solisilvae, assembly GCF_003351225.1. Lineage (GTDB taxonomy): Bacteria > Pseudomonadota > Gammaproteobacteria > Xanthomonadales > Rhodanobacteraceae > Dyella > Dyella solisilvae. The sequence goes on along the minus strand of NZ_QQSY01000001.1, from coordinate 778,265 downwards.
GGATGATCTACGGCTACGACGCCGATCCGCTCACGCGGATGAATTTTCCGGACCTGGTCAACGCGCCCGACAGCCAGTTCGGCCACTTCGCGGACTTTCAGGCCGCGGCGGCCAAGGGCACGCTGGCCTCCTACAGCTTTCTCGAACCGAGCTGGGGCTCCAGCGGCAACAGCCAGCATCCCAACTACGACGTGGCCCTGGGCGAGCAGCTGATCCACGACGTGTATGTCGCCTTGCGCAATGGGCCGGCGTGGAACCAGACGCTGCTGATCATCACCTACGACGAGCACGGTGGCTGCTACGACCACGTGCCGCCGCCGACGGGCGCGATCCCGCCGGACAGCTCGGCCGGAGAGTACGGCTTCGACTTCAGGCGCTTCGGGCCGCGCGTGCCGACCGTGCTGGTGTCGCCGCTGATTCCGGCAGGAGCCGTGCTGCGGGCGCCCGCCAGTGGCGCGCCGTTCGACCACACCTCGATCCTGCGCACGGTGGAGTTGCGCTGGAACCTGCCGCCGTTGAACGCGCGGGATGCCGCGGCGCCGGACGTGTCCGCGGCCTTGAGCCTGTCCAAGCCGCGCACCGACGATCCGCTTGCTGGCGTGGTGGTTCCTACCTCCAAGGGCGCCAATCCAGCCGCAGGGCAGCCATCCCATCTGCAGCAGGTCTACGCCGAACTGGTCTCGCGCCTTCCGGTCCCGGACCAGAAGGGCGGTACGCATCATGAGCTGCCTCCGCTCAGGACCGAGCAGGACCACACGCGCTACATCGCCGAACGGCTGGCCGCGTGGAAGGCGTCGCGCCGATAGCGCCAACATTCATCGCGGGGCGAAAGGATTTTCGAATCCTTTCCCCAAGGGCCTCCCGCGTGGTGATCCATGACCTCTGTCCTAGGCGGCGCCCGTCGGGCGCTTGCTATAACTGCCGTGTCAGGGATCCAGACCCCCGACCGTCGTTTCCGCGCCAGTGGGGACTGCGTGGTTGCGCGGCGGCGGATGTCGCTGGTTGTGCGCCCATGCGGGAATGACGGTCGTCACGGTTGTTGTTCGGCACGACGCCCGGCCATTCATTGCAAGATTCTTGGGGAGACATACCGCATGACCCGATTGACGATCCGGCCGCTGTTGGCGGCCTGCCTGCTGGCTTCGGTGGGCAGCGCCATGGCGATGGGCGACAGCACGCCTTCCAGCGACGGCATGCTCGGCTTCACGCCGCAGGGAGCCTCCGCCCAGTCGAGCCTGGAAAAGCGCTTCGATGCCTTGCTGGATCCCGCCGATCAGCGCGAATGGCTCAAGCAGATGTCGTCCGAGCCCAACCAGGTTGGCTCGCCGCACGACAAGGCCAATGCCGAGTTCATGCTGGCCAAATTCCGCGAATGGGGCTGGGATGCGCACATCGAGACCTTCGAGGTGCTCTATCCGACCCCGAAGAAGGTGGCGCTGGAGCTGCAGGGCGCGCATCCGTTCACGGCGAAGCTGAGCGAGCCGGCCGTCGATGGCGACGCCACCTCCGGCATCACCAAGGACGTGCTGCCGCCCTACAACGTGTACGGCGGCGACGGCGACGTCACTGCGCCGCTGGTTTACGTCAACTACGGCATGCCCGACGACTACAAGGAGCTGGAGCGCCGCGGCATCGACGTGCGCGGCAAGATCGTCATCACCCGTTACGGCGGTGGCTGGCGCGGGCTCAAGCCCAAGCTGGCGCAGCAGCACGGCGCCGTGGGTTGCCTGATCTATTCCGATCCGCGCGACGATGGCTACAGCGAAGGCGACACGTATCCGCAAGGCGGCTGGCGTCCGGCCGACGGTGTGCAGCGCGGCTCGGTGGCCGACATGCAGCAATATCCCGGCGATCCGCTGACGCCTGGCATCGGCTCCACGCCGGGCGCCAAGCGTCTGGCGTTGAAGGACGCCAAGACCATCCTGAAGATCCCGGTGTTGCCGATCTCCTATGCCGACGCCACGCCGCTGCTGAAGTCGCTCACTGGCGACGTGGCGCCGCCGCAGTGGCGCGGCGCGCTGCCGCTGACCTATCACGTCGGCCCGAGCAACGCGCCGGTACATCTGACCGTGCAGTCGGACTGGGGCCAGAAGCCGGTGTACGACGTGATCGCGACCCTGAAGGGTTCGACCGAGCCCGACCAGTGGATCGTGCGCGGCAATCACCACGATGGCTGGGTGTTCGGCGCCTGGGATCCGCTCGCCGGCAACGTGGCCTTGCTGGCGGAAGCCAAGGCCATCGGCACGCTGTACAAGCAGGGCTGGCGCCCGCAGCGCACGCTGGTCTACGCCAGTTGGGACGGCGAGGAGCCGGGCCTGTTGGGTTCGACCGAGTGGGCCGAGACGCACGGCAAGGAGCTGCAGCAGAAGGCCGTGCTGTACCTCAATTCCGATACCAACGGCCGCGGTTACCTCAATGCCGGCGGCAGCCATTCGCTGCAACACCTGGTCAACCAGGTGGCGGCTGGCGTGGCTGATCCGGAAACCAAGGCCAGCGTGCTGGAACGCATGCGCGCGCGCATGCTGGTGGATGGCGCCGACAAGGACGCCAAGGCCAGCGTGAAGGAGGAGGCCGAGCTGGCGCAGAAGGGCGGCGATGTGCCGATCGGCGCGCTGGGTTCGGGCTCGGACTTCAGCGCCTTTCTGGAGCACCTGGGCATCGCCTCGCTGGACCTCGGCTTCGGCGGCGAGGAAGACAACGACGGCATCTACCATTCTGCCTACGATTCGTTCGATCACTACGCGCGCTTCGGCGATCCGACTTTCGAGTACGGCGTCGCGCTCTCCAAGGTGGCCGGTCATATCGTGCTGCGCACGGCCGACGCCAGCGTGGTGCCGATGCGCTTCAGCGACTTCAGCGACACGCTGGATCGCTACGTCGACCAGTTGCACAAGCTGGTCGACTCGACCCGCAAGGACACCGAGCAACAGCACAAGCTGCTGGACCAGCGCGCGTATGCGCTCACGGTCGACCCGACCCGTCCGGTGGCGGGGCCCGCTCGCGATTCGGACGTCGCGGAGATCAAGCTGGCGCCACTCGACCAGGCGGCTGCGGCGCTCAAGCAGAGCGCCAACGCTTATGAGGCGGCCTACAACGCACGCGCTGCGGCGGGCTTCAACCTGCCGGAAGCGCAGCGGCGCCAAGTCAATGCGCTGATGGCGCAGATGGAGCAGGCGCTGTCCGATCGCAGTGGACTGCCGGGGCGTCCGTGGTTCCAGCACATGATCTACGCCCCCGGCATGTTGACCGGTTACGAGGTGAAGACCGTGCCGGGCGTGCGTGAGGCGCTGGAAGGACGTCGCTGGGACGAGGCCAACCAGTACGCGACTGTCACCGCCAAAGTGCTGGATCACTATCGCGCGCAGCTGGACCAGCTGACGGCGTTGCTGAAGAAGACCTCGTAAGTCGCAGGTCTCGCATCCATCCGACCTTCATGCCGGCAAGCGCTGGTATGGAGGTCGGGGCGAGAGTCCGGCCGCAGGAAGCTCAAGCCTCCTGCGGCTGGTACATCAGGTATCCGAGAAACGAGCGCTTGAGCTCGCGAAGCAGCACCTTGTCGTCATCGGGAATGAGCGCTCGCCAGTTCTTCATGTTTTCGTCGATCAGGAAGAACTCGATGAGTGTTCCCGTGAGCGTCGCGAAGGCGAAGGACAGCGCCAGGGACGGATCCGGATGAGGGATGTCGTCGCGGTACGCCAGCAACACGTCGAGCACATACGTGTACGACTGCTTTTCCAGCTTGACCGCCTTGTTCTTGAAGGCGAGGTGGTCGCTGCCCTGCACGAACTGACGCAGCCCCATCAACAGGCCTGAGTTGGCCCGATACGAAGCCAGCGTCGCGGAGATGATCTGCTCGATGAGTTCAGGCAGGGTGTGTTCGCGCGTCATTGCCGGTGTGAGCACGCGGCGAATGTGCACGTCCTGATTCTCGAGAATGGTCAGGATCACGGTTTCCAGCAGAGCGTTCTTGTCCGGAAAGCGTCGATACACCGCCCCCGGGGTCAATCCGGCGTGTTCGGCGATGCGCGGAATCGTGGTGGCGTCGAGCCCGTAGCGCCCAAGCACCTCCATGGCCGCTTTGAGCAGCTTCTGTTCCGATTCGCGGCTGCGCGCCTGGCGGGGAGCGAGGGATTTCCTGGTCATCGAGCGGCCTTTTCCTCCTGCGAGCGCCCAGTTGACTCCCGCATAATGCAAATGTAAATTTACATATACAAATTGAACCGGGAGGCCTGCCGTGAGTGCATCTCCAAGCGTTATCAGCGACGCGTCGCCAGCCGCCATCGAGCACCCGCTGCGCAACCGGATCTATCGGCGCTGGCTGGGCGGCAGCGCCATTTCCCTGCTGGGCGACCAGTTCTACCTCGTCGCCTTGCCCTGGCTGGTCTTGCAGCATCTTGGATCGGCAGGCGCCCTCGGCGCCGTGCTGATGGCAGGCGGCGTGCCTCGCGCGCTGCTGATGCTGTTCGGCGGTGCATTGGCGGATCACATCTCCGCCCGACGGATCATGTTGATGACCGCGGCGGCCCGTGCGGTGTGCGTGGCCGTGATCGGCATCCTGGCATGGCGCGGCGCGCTTTCAGCCTGGACGATCTACGCGCTGGTGATCGCCTTCGGCGTCGCCGATGCGTTCGCATTGCCAGCGCAATCGGCTTACGTGCCATCGCTGCTCAAGCGCGAACAACTCGTTGCGGCCACGTCGCTGGCGCAGATCGTTGCGCAGCTCGCCGCGATCCTGGCGCCCTTGCCGGCGGGCCTCCTGATCGCTGGACTGGGTGTCGCTCCCGCACTCTTTGTCGATGCAGCAAGTTTCCTCTTCGTCATCGCCGCGCTGCTGTTTCTGCCTGATCCGCCCTTGACGGCGCGTCATGCAAGCGCGCTGAAGAGCATCGGCATGGGCATCGCCTATGTCATGCGCGACGTGCCGTTGCGGACGCTCATGTTGTTGGCGACGATCCTCAATTTCTGCATTGCCGGACCGATGGCCGTGGGCGTTGCCTACCTGGCGAAGACCCGGCTCGATTCGTCCTCCGCCTATGGCGTGATGGTGGCGGCGCTGGCGGCCGGCGGCCTGATCGGCGCCCTGGTGGCCAGCGCCTGGAAAATCCGTCGGCGTGGCGTGTTGATTGTCGCCGGTTCGGCTTTGCTCGGCTTTTGCCTCATGGCCATTCCATGGGCGGGAGGCGTGGCGAGCGTCGCTGGTGTCCTGCTGCTCATGGGCGCGACAGCCAGCCTCGTCAACGTGCACATCGGCGCCTGGATGATGCAACGCATTGACGTCGAGGTTCGCGGGCGCGTGTCCAGCGTCCTCATGCTTGCCTCATTCGGAACCGCGCCGCTGTCGATGGCTGTCGCGGGCTTTCTCATTGCGTGGAATGAAAACTTGTCGTTCCTGCTGGCGGGAGCGGCCATCTTGTTGACCGCCGTCGTCGCTCTGCTGAAACCGTCGGTGCGCGATATTCGAGAGTAAGCGCCTGATCCCTGATCCAGCGGATCCCGAGGCCGGATCAATCGGTCGCGGGATCCGTCAGATAGCCGACCTTGCGTTGTTTCGGCAGGCGCTTGATCTCCCATTCGGCCCGCGAGGCCTGCGAGCGGTTCGCGTAGGGCCGTGAACCGAGCAGGCGCAATGGCGGGTGGGAGCGCGTGTAGCGCGCGCCCTTGCCGGCGACATGGGCCTCATAGCGCGACTCCAGATCGTTGGTGATGCCCGCGTAGTACGTGCCGTCGCGGCATTCGATCAGGTAGAGCCACCACGTGTCGGTGACTGGGATGGAAGCGGCGGCGTCGGTCATGTGCGGGTGTGCTGAAGCGATCGAATGGCCATGGAAGTTTGCCGCATGGCTGGGTTCCTGGCGAACTGCCCTTCACTTGCGCATGGTGGGTGAGGGAGGAGCTGCGAGGCGGCAGTGCCTCCAGATCCTTCGCTCACGCCAGCGCCATTACGACGATGCAAGTTTGGTCCGGGCGAAGAACGCCACGATCCAGCCGAACAACAACATCGCGGCCAGATTGGCGATGAAGCTGAAGGTGCTGAAATGGGGCACGGCATGCAGCGCCGAGAGCGGGACCACCACGTAGTTCATCACGATGAAGATCACCACGCCGTAGGCGACGCCCCAGACCGGCCACCAGCTGCTGGCGGCGATGCGTCGCCGCGTCGCCCACACAAAGATGGCGGCGATGATGATCGACATGGCCCATTGCAGCAGCAGGCCCAGCGCCGCGTTGGACAGGCCACCGGCCAGCGAGGATTTGCCCAGCAAGCCGCCGGCGATGTACTTCAGGATGATGAGCGGGTGGTAGCCGCTGATCAGCGAAGCGGCGCCGATGTCGAGGGTGCCGGCGACGAATCCACCCCACAGGGTGGCGGCAAGGACGGGGTGACGCGCACGTGGCATGACGTACTCCCATGGCGCCCGGCGCGCCGGTACTGGCGTGCCTGCTGGCACGGCCACTTTAGTAGCCGCCCGGACGTCTGGCGACATGACTTTCCTCAGGGGCATGCTCATGCCAGAGGCGCAGCAACGGCGACGCTCCCTGAAAACATGGCGCGGGTCGCGCGGGCGAAGACGGGGCGGTTGCCCGTGTGGACCGGTCGCTACCGCGGTTACCATCACGCCCCATGTTGTTCTCCGATCCCAACGGATGTCCCGCCAAGACGCAGGTGGCCGAGCTGCGCGATTACCCCGAGTGGCATCGCGGGCGCGAGCGCTATGGCGTGTGGATCGTGCCGGTCGAGCAACCGGAGCTGCTGGGCTACATCGATGAGGCGCGGCGCGCGCTCGATGACTTGCTGCATCCTTGCCCGCTGCGGCAGCCCCATCTCACCGTGTTCGTGTGCGGCTTCGCTCGCGACACGGCGACCGAGGATGATGATTTCTCCCCAGCGCAGTTGCGACGACAGATCGCGATGCTGTCCGGCGACCTGGGCGCGGCGCTGGCGCTGCCGTTGTCTGCGCCGGACAGTTTCACCACGGCCGCCTTCATTCCGGTGCACGATCCCGAGGGCCGGCTGGCGCGATGGCGCAGCCGGCTGGGGGGCGCCGCCAATGAAGTGCGTCAGTCGACATACGTGCCCCACATCACGCTGGGGCTCTATCGAAAGGAGGTGACGGCGGCCGTGCTGCGCAGCCGCCTGGCTGGGATCGATCCACCCGTGATGGCGTTGCAGGCGCACTCGCTGAACTACGCCACCTATGAGACGCGCAGCCAGTTCGGCCCCTTGCACAGCCACCATCGGCTGGCGCTGCCGGGCGGCATCAGTACGCCGGCCTAGGCCGGCGCACGGCGCGGAGCATGCTCTTCCGCGCCGTGCGCGCCTGCAGCGGCGAAGGTCGCGCCATCAGCCACCCGTACCGCTGGACGAGGAGGCATTTGCTGTCGCGCGACTCTTGCCACTCTTGCCACCCTTGTGGGGTGCTCCCTTGTGGTCGCCCGGGTTGCGATACATGGTGTCGGCAATCTGTTTCTGTTCAGGCGACAGCACGGCGTACAGATCGTTGAAGGCGGACGCCAGCTTCTTCATGTTGTCAGCGTGAATCGCGGTGAGGTCCGCGTATGAACTCATCGCGTCAGGCGCGCTCATGGCGGGCAGTTTCTGCGCGCGCTCGCGAAATGCCTGGTCGGCCTTGCGGGCGTTGTCGCGCATGGTCTGCGCGAAGGCGTCCCAGGGTTTGGCTTGCTGATCGGTGATCTTCAGCTGGGTATGCAGGTCGGCGATGCGATGCTCGACAGCGTCGGCATGCTGTTGCCCGTGATCCTTGCTGGCTGCCGGGGTGGAGGAAGGCACCGTGGGCGCGCTGGCCTGTTGCGCCCAGCAGGGCGCGGCCACCAGCGCGAGCGACAGCAGCGCCGGGCGGGTCAGGTTGCGAAGTGATGTTTTCATCGTCGTTTTTCCCTGGCGGCGGGGACGGAGCGCTCATCAATAGCCGTCGTCCTCATAGACGACCGGCGGCGGAGGCGGTGGGGGCGGGGAGGTGTAGACCACTGCGGGCGGTGGTTGGGGCGTGGTGGAGCCTGCAATCACAGCCCCGGCGGCCACGCCCAGCAGGGCGCCGGCGACGATGGCGCCGGTGTCGTCATGCCCATGTTGGTAATCGCGATGGTAGTAGTCGCGATGGTAGTCCTGGTGTTCGACGTGCTCGGGATGGCCGTGGTCGTAACGGTCCTGGTCGTGGCGATAATCCTGTGCCGATGCCGGCAGTGCGAACCAGGGAGCCGCGACCAGCAGTGCGGCGATGCGGTGGCGCATGGCGATGGTCGAGCGGGATTTCATCGAAGTTCCCTCCGGCGGTGCGGCGGAATCGTGCCACCCAACCATAGGTCGGCCAACGTGCATGGCGACCCAACGGGATGCGCGGCCGCACGGTGTCTTAGGGAACGGTTTGCCTATGTCTGCGGCGCGTGAGCGCGAGCTACATGCGCCTGTATTGCGGGGAAATTTTGCGGTTCAGCGATGAAGAGACGGCCGCGCTCGCGTTGGCTGGCGCCCCTGAGGTGGTGTGCGGGTGACCCGCAGATTGAAGCGGCGATGAATCCCTGCGATCGCCACCGGGCTTCGTCGCGCGCAGGTTTCAGCGCCGAGGACGTCCACGGCGCCATGCCGCGTTGCGCGACGGGCGTGGCGCCTCGGCGTGGTGGAGGCGTGTCGCGCCTCCACCTGGCGTTCGGTCATCGGGCATCCATGAAATCGATGCGGTCCAGACCTTGCCGCTTGGCGGCGGCGATGGCGCCCGCCACCGCCTGATAGGTGGCGCCGTCGTCCGGCGCCACCACCAGTTCTGGCGGCTCGCTCCGATGCGCGGCGATGGCCAGCTGCACCTCCAGCGCGGCGGCGTCGACAGGCACATCGTTCCAGCGCATGGACCCATCGGCGCCGATCGACAGATGCACCGTCTCGGGTTCCGTCTGTCGTTCCGTTTTGCCCGGACCGGGCAGGTCGAGCTTGAACTCATGGGTCAACATCGGCGAGGTGATCATCACGATCACCAGCAACACCAACAGGACATCCACGAGTGGCGTGACGTTGATCTGGGCCAGCGGCGCATCAGATACACGTGCAGAGAAAGCCATGATTCTTCCTCCTGACGGCGTGATGTTGCATCGATGTGGGATGCCAGGCCTGGGGATGCGCTGGCGACTTGAGCTTACGCCCTCGCGGGGCAGGGCTGGCAAGTGCGGCGCCGCTGGGGCGGAAGGCGAGGTCGATGGCCGGTTGCGGTATGGTGTGTCGTTTTCCTCGGCTCGTTCCCATGCGTACTCTTCATCCCCGTCCTGACGCCATGCAGCCCGACCTGCTTGGAGGTGGTTCGGGTGCGCCCGCCGCCATCCATCGACTGTTCTTCGCGCTGATCCCGGACGAGGCGGTGGCGAAGCAGATCGAGACGGTGGCGACCGGCGTGGCGGCGAGCCAGCTTCTGCGCGCGCGGATGGTGCGGCGCTCGCGCTACCACGCCACCCTGCATTTCCTTGGCGATCACCACGAGCTGCGCCAGGACATCGTCAGGGCGGCGATCTCGGCGGGCGGCAAAGTGCAGGCAAGCCCATTCGACCTGGTGCTGGATACCGCGACAGCGTTCCATGGGCGCGAGCCACCCTGCGTCCTGCGCTCGTCGGAGGAGCCGGCCGCGCTGCAAACCTTGTGGCAGGACCTGCGCCAGGCCTTGGTTCTGGCCGGGCTCGGCTCGCACATCTCACGCAGCTTCGCCCCACACGTGACCTTTGCCTACAGTCGCGGCGGCTTGCCGCCCAGCACGCGGGTGGAGCCAGTCGCCTGGCGTGTCGAAGGATTCGCGCTGCTGCACAGCGTGGTCGGCGCGGGCGAATACCAGCTGCTGGACGCCTGGCGTTTCCAGTCCCGCTAGGCGTCACCACCCGGCCAGCCATAGCGGCAAGAACTTTCTGTGCGGCCGGTTGATCCATGGCGCGTCGCAACCAGACATACTCACCGAACCTTTGTGACGCCGGTGATTCGCTCCATGATCAAAACCCTGCTTGCCGCCATGCTGCCCCTCGCGATCGCGCTGCCTGCGCAGGCGACCACCCTGGACCCGCACCAGACTCAGGCCCGCGACATCTTCAGCCATGTGATCGCATTGAAGACGGAGATCGGCCAGGGGCAGGTGCCGGTGATGGCCAAGTACCTGGCCGAGCAGTTCCGGGCGGCGGGTTTTGCGGATTCGGACATCCATATCCTGCCGCTGGGCGAGACCGCGTCGATGGTGGTGCGCTATCGCGGTGACGGTACCGGCGGCAAGCCGGTCGCGCTGATGGCGCATATGGACGTGGTCACCGCCAAGCCTGAGGACTGGCAGCGCGATCCGTTCAAGCTGGTCGAGGAGAACGGCTACTTCTACGGACGCGGCACGCAGGACATCAAGAGCGGGGTCACCGTGCTCGCGGCCAACTTCATTCGCCTCAAGAAGGAAGGCTTCGTGCCCACGCGCGACCTCATCATCGTTTTCACCGGCGATGAGGAAACCACGCAGGACACCATGGAGGACCTGGTCAAGAACCATCGCGACCTGGTGGACGCCGAGTACGCGCTCAACACCGACGCCGGCGGCGGCGATCTCAGCGAAGCCGGCAAGCCGCTGGTGTTCGGCTTGCAGACCGCCGAGAAGGCCTATGCCAGCTTCGAGCTGACCACGCGCAATCCGGGTGGCCACAGTTCGCTGCCGCGCAAAGACAACGCCATCTATGAACTGGCCGACGCGCTGAAGAAGGTCCAGGCGTATCAGTTCCCGGTGATGTGGAACGACACCACGCTGGCCTCGTTCAAGGCGCTGGGCGCCGCCACCCAGGGCAATGTGGGGCAGGCCATGCGTGACTTCGCCAAAAACCCGCATGACGCGGCGGCCGCTGCCGTACTGGCGGACGAACCGTCCGAAGTGGGCAAGACCCGCACCACCTGCGTGGCGACCCTGCTGCGCGGTGGCCATGCCGACAACGCGCTGCCGCAATCGGCCACGGCCACCATCAACTGCCGCGTGTTCCCGGGCGTGGCCATCGACACGGTGCGTCAGGCGCTGCAGGAGCAGGTGGGGCCCAAGGTCGAAGTGACCCTGGTCGGCAAGGCGGTCACCAGCGACCCCTCGCCGCTGCGTCCCGACGTGGTGGCTGCGGTGACCAAGGCGGTGCACAGCATTCATCCGGGCGTGCCGGTCACCCCGGTGCAGGACTCCGGCGCTTCCGACGGCATCTATTTCCGCGCCGTGGGCATTCCCACCTATGGCGTCGACGGCATGTTCATGAAAAACAGCGACGACTTCGCGCACGGGCTCAACGAGCGCGTGATGGTCAAGTCGTTCTACGACGACCTGGCCTACTGGTACGTGCTGCTGAAGACCGTGGGTGGCCCGGCCCGGTAAGCCGCCTCCCGCACGTGCCGAAACGCATGCTGCGGATTATGCTCTGGGGGCGCAAAATGGCGCCCCCAGAGCCGGCTCCCTGTTTCTGCACGGCTCTCAACCTGACCACGGAGTTCGTTATGCGTCCGACCGTACTTGCAGTGCTGGTAGCCCTCGCTTTCCCTGTCACCGCAGCGCTGGCCACGCCGCCGGCGGCGTCGGCCATCCCCGCGTACGTCACTGCGGCCGTCAATGACCCGGCGCGCAAGGACGACAGCGCCAATGATGAGCGGCGCAAGATCGCCGACATCATGGCGTTCGCCGAAGTGAAGCCCGGCCAGTCGGTGGTGGACCTGATTCCCGGCAGCGGCTACTTCACCCGCGTGTTCAGCGGCATCGTCGGGCCCACGGGCCATGTCTACGCCGTGTGGCCGAACGAATACGGCTCCGAGGCGAAGTCGGATGTGCAGGCCTCCAAGGCGCTGGTCGCCAATCCGCACTACGCCAACGTGGGCGTGTTCATGGTGCCGTCCAAGGAATTCAAGACGCCGGGGAAGGTCGACCTGGTGTTCACCTCGCAGAACTACCACGACTATCCCGACAAGTTCATGGGCAACGTCGATCCGGTGGTGTTCGACAAGCAGGTGTTCGACTCGCTCAAGCCGGGTGGCCTGTTCGTGGTGATCGATCATGTGGCCGAAGCAGGTTCGGGCATGCGCGACACCGACACGCTGCACCGCATCGATCCGGCCATCGTGAAGAAGCAGGTGGAGTCGGTCGGCTTCGTGTTCGACGGCGAGAGCGACGTGCTGCGTAACCCGGCCGACCCGCATAACATCAAGGTATTCGACAAGGCGATACGTGGTCACACCGACCAGTTCGTCTATCGATTCCGCAAGCCTGGCTAAAGCATTGACTGATCCACTTCGATCCAGCCCGACGGAGGGCGCTGCGGCGCCCTCCGATGATCCGCCTCCCACGCGCCCCCAGCGACCCGATGACGAGGATTGCTGCGGGCAGGGCTGCGTGCCCTGCATCTTCGACCTCTACGACGAGGCGATGGGCCGCTATCGCGAAGAACTGGCGGCGTGGAAGGAGCGCCACCCCGGCGAATCGCCCGAATAAACCGGGCCCCTGCAGGACCGCAACCTGTACGCGACCACAGCGTCGAGTCACTGCCTCGGTCGCGCACGGGGTGCGCCGCTACAGGCTGGGCTTTACACTTGCGCCTCCGTTTTGCCGGATGGTTCGATGCACTCCCTGTCCCTGCGTGCCCTCGCGTGCGGCCTGCTGCTCCTGGTCAGCCAGGCCGGCCTGGCCCAGACGCCGCGCACCGTGCTGCTGGAGAACCTGACCTGGACCGAGATCCGCGACCAGGTCCATGCCGGCAAGACCACCATCATCATTCCCATCGGCGGCACCGAGCAGAGCGGTCCGGGCATCGCGGTCGGCAAGCACAACGCCCGGGCTGCTTTCCTCGCCCAGAAGATCGCCGAACGATTGGGCAACGCTCTGGTCGCGCCGGTAGTGGCGTATGTCCCCGAAGGCGGCTACGCGCCGCCGAGCTCGCACATGCGCTTCCCGGGCACCATCACGATTCCGGACGCGGTGTTCGAGCAGATGCTGGAATCGGCGGCGCAAAGCTTCGCCGTGCACGGCTTCCGCCACATCGTGTTCCTCGGCGATCACGGCGGCTACCAGAAGGACCTGGACCAGGTCGCGGCCCGGCTCAACAAGGCGTGGGCCGGCAAGGCGCGCGCCATCGTCCCGCCGGAGTATTACGCCAGCGCCTCTGACGGCTATGCCCAGCAACTGCGCCAGCGCGGCTATCGCGACGACGAGATCGGCACCCACGCGGGCCTGGCGGATACTTCGCTGCAGCTGGCGGTGGCGCCGCAGATGGTGCGGCAGGATCTGCTCCAGCACGGCCCCAGGCTGGGGCAGGCCGATGGCGTCTACGGCGGCGACCCGCGCCGTGCGTCCGCTGACCTTGGTCAGTTGGGCGTCGATGCTATTGTGTTACACACCGTCGAAGCCCTGAGGAAAGACACCCAGGCTCCATGACGCCCCTCCGGGGAAACCTCCAGACTTCCACCCATAAGTTGTTGCCCATGGCCATCGCACATTCCCTGCGCTCTTCCCGCCTGTTCCGCCTCGCTCCGCTCGCGCTCGCCGCGGCGTGCTTCGGCGGCCAGGTTCTGGCGGCCTCGTCCGTCACCACCGTTCCGGGCATGCCGCCGGTGGTCAACCCCGCCAACATGTACAGCGAGGCTGGCCTCAACAAGCTCAGCCCCGCCGTGGCGAACGACCCGGCGCGCATCTACGTGCCGAACCTGCGTTCCAACGACGTCTACGTGATCGATCCGGCCACCTACAAGGTGGTGGACAAGTTCAAGGTGGGCGAGGGCCCGCAGCACGTCGTGCCGTCGTGGGACCTGCGCACGCTGTGGGTCACCAACAACGCCGAGCGCAAGAACACCGGCAGCCTTACCCCGATCGACGCGCGCACCGGCAAGCCGGGCAAGGCGGTGACGGTGGATGACCCGTACAACATGTACTTCACGCCGGACGGCAAGGAAGCGATCGTGGTGGCGGAGGCGCACGCGCGTCTGGACTTCCGCGATGCGCACACCATGGCGCTGCACTCCAGCCTCGAGGCGCCGGAGTGCAAGGGCATCAACCACGCCGAGTTCAGCATCGACGGAACCTACGCGATCTTCACCTGCGAGTTCACCGGCAAGCTGACCAAGATCGACATGGTCAACCGCAAGGTGCTCGGCTACCTCGACCTGTCCAAGAAGGGCATGCCGCAGGACATCCGCTCGTCCCCGGATGGCAAGACCTTCTATGTCGCCGACATGATGGCCGATGGCGTTTACCTGATCGACGGCGCGAACTTCAAGCAGGTCGGCTTCATCAAGACGGGCGTGGGTACGCACGGCCTGTATCCCAGCCGTGACGGCACGAAGCTGTACGTGGCCAACCGCGGCTCGAACAAGGTGCATGGTCCGCGTGGCGGCAAGGGCAGCGTGTCGGTGATCGACTTCGCCTCGCAGAAGGTGGTGGCGAATTGGCCGATCCCTGGCGGCGGCAGCCCGGACATGGGCAACGTCAGCGCGGATGGCAAGACCTTGTGGCTGTCCGGCCGCTTTGATGACGTGGTGTATGCGTTCGACACCACCACCGGCCAGGTGCGCAAGATTCCCGTGGGCCAGGAACCCCACGGCCTCGCCGTGTGGCCGCAGCCGGGTCGTTACTCGCTGGGCCATACCGGCATCATGCGCTAAGCCCTTTGATCGGGAGCTTTGGGTGTCCTTCGTCGTAACGAAGGACACCCCGCTGCGCGCACGAGTCTCCGCACTGTCATCGCGTAGCAATCGCCGGCCCCGAATATAGCGGTCAAGTTGTGATGCGAATCACATTTTGACTTGCGATACGAGGGGCCGAGCATGAGCGGGAAGCAGTGGCTGGCGCGGCTGATATGCCGCGTTTCCAATCACCAATGGGTGCGCCCGGAACCCGGTCGCCGCGAATGCCGCCGCTGCGGAGGTGTTCAACTTCGTGCCTGGCGCCTTGGCTGAGTCCCAGTTCCTGATGGAGCAAGGCGCCGCTGCAGCATGATGAATGCGCTGATGGCGGATATCGAAAGGATCACCCTTCAATTCGCCGAAGGCAAAGGCGCGTTGAGGATCTTGCATGGGCTCGGTGGCGCAAGGCCACATGGTGCGAACGTCATTCGCAACCGAACCTGCATGACGGTGCGGTTGCGTCCACCTTTCTTCATTCCCAAAAACTTTTTTCTTGCGTGAACCTTGCGAGTAGTTTGCCTGCGCGCGTGTTCGCAATGCCTACGCCAAATTTTTGACACCCACGCATCGCCTTTGCCGAAGGCAACTGTTAAATTGTGATGAAGAGCACATTTTGACAGGGTGGGTCGAGGTGATGGCGGTGAAGTGGAAGCATTGGTCCGGGCGGCTGGCGTGCCGTTTGTTCAAGCACAAGTGGATGCGCCCGGAGCCCGGTCGTCGCGAATGTGCGCGTTGCGGGAGGCTGGAGCAGCGCAGCTGGCGAATGGGTTGATGAATTCCCGTACGAACCGCCCGCGCGGTTCGTAGACAGTGCGGTTCCATTGCCGCATGTCTTCAGCGGTGCCGGTGCCGATGATGGATGTCCGGAAAGTGCGGATGAGTGTGCGTCACCGCTGAGTGCCAGTGCGGGTGGGTGTGTGGCTCGCTGCCGTCCCAGTCGAAATCATGCTCGTGCTGATGATGTTCGTCGTGCACGTGGCGATGCGTGTGGCGCATCGGCTCATGGGTATGCTCGTGTTCGTGACGCTCGGTGAGGTGTAGCCACACGCCGGCGCCCATCAACGCTGTTGCGATCCAGAACGCGACCGTTGCGTGTTCCCCGAACAAGGCGATGGCAATGGCGGCGCCGATGAACGGCGCGGTCGAGAAGTACGCGCCGGTGCGCGCGCTGCCCAGGTCACGCAGGGCGAGCACGAACAGCACGAGGCTCACACCGTAGCCGAGAAAACCGATCAGCATGGCCGGCGCGGCGTGCGCAAACGAAGGCAGTCTGGCGCCAAGCACCAGTCCCAGCGACAAGTTGATGAAGCCTGCGACCCAGCCCTTGCTTCCTGCAATGAACAGCGCGTCGTTGGCGGAGACCTTGCGCGTGAGATTGTTGTCGATGGCCCAGCACAGGCAGGCGCCGGCGATGGCGGCAGGGCCGAGCCAGGAGTCGAGGCCGTCAGCGGCGCTCGACCACGACAGCAACAAACCGCCGGCCACGATCAGCAGCATGCCGGCCACGATGCGACGATCCGCGTTCTCCTGAAACACCACCCATGCCAGCACAGCGGTGAGTACTGCCTCGAGGTTGAGCAGCATGGACGCTGTGGACGCCGATGTACGGGCCAGGCCCAGCATCAGCAGTAGCGGGCCCAGCACGCCGCCAAACAGCAGGGCGCCCAGCCACCAGACCCATTCGTGTAGCGGCATCGTCGGCGGACGCAGGCTGCGCAGGTGCACCGTGCGGATGAGGCCCAGCCCGATGCCGCTGCCCAGATAGAGCAGGCCGGCGAGCAGGAACGGCGACACGCTTCCCACGAGCAGCTTGGCAAAGGGCGTGCTCGCGCCGAACAGCGCGGCGGCCGCCAGCGCGGCGAATACATCGCGGGGAACCGTCGTTCGATTCATGCATGCCTCGGGATGGAATGCAGCGGCCCTACCTGCCCATTCTACGTTGCGGCGCCGATGCATGGCGCCTATGGCATTCGACACGTATTGGAAAGACGAGGATTCCTGGTCTCGCGCATCGCACGTTTGGACGGCTATTTGCCAGGTTGTGCATCATGGGCGTTCACCGGTCCTTTCATCCGCGGAGCAAGTGGCGTGGCGGACGGGGCTGGCAATGCCTCGATCCGTCCCCATATCACCGGCTTGATTGCAGAGGACGCCCGATGATCCCGTTTTCCGTACTTGATCTCGCGCCGGTGACCGAAGGCAGCAACGCGGCACAGGCTTTCGCCAACACGCTGGATCTGGCCCGCCGCGCCGAACGGCTTGGCTATGGCCGCTATTGGCTCGCCGAGCACCACAATATGCCGGGCATCGCCAGTGCGGCGACCGCCGTACTGATCGGTCACGTGGCGGGCGGCACCTCGACCATCCGGGTGGGGGCAGGCGGCATCATGTTGCCCAACCATGCGCCGCTGCAGGTTGCCGAACAGTTCGGCACGCTCGCGTCACTTTATCCTGGGCGCATCGATCTTGGTTTGGGGCGCGCCCCCGGCACCGATCACGCCACGGCGCGCGCACTGCGTCGCTATTTCGACAGCGCCGAGGCATTCCCGCAGGACGTGTCCGAACTCCTGTCGTACTTCGAACCGGCCACCGACAGCCAGCCCGTGCGGGCGGTGCCCGGCGCCGGGATCGAGGTGCCGGTGTGGCTGCTGGGCTCCAGCCTGTTCAGTGCGCGGCTGGCCGCGACGATGGGGCTGCCGTTCGCCTTTGCCTCGCACTTCGCACCGGACCAGATGGACGAGGCGGTAGCCCTGTACCGCCGCGATTTCCGGCCATCACGCCGGTTGTCAGCGCCTTACGCGATGCTGGGCATCAACGTGGTCGCGGCCGACAGCGACGCGCAGGCGCGACGGCTGTTCACCACACAGCAGCAGAGCTTCATCAACCTGCGGCGCGGCCGGCCGGGGTTGATCCCGCCGCCCATCGACAACATCGAGAACTATTGGACGCCCACCGAAAAGTTCGGCGTGGAGCGGGCATTGGCGTGCGCGGTGGTCGGCGATGCCAACACGGTGAGAGATGGCCTCGCGGCGTTTGTCGCGCGTCATCGCCCCGATGAGCTGATGGTCACGGCCAACGTGTTCGATCATGAGGCGCGCTGCCGCTCGTTCGCGATGGTGGCCGAGGTGCGCCAGCAGCTCGCCGCCGCCTGAACGCGGCGCACCCCCCCAGTAGGAAACGGCCCCGCGCGCGAGGGGCGTGCAAACTGCCCGCGGTTGCGCTCTTTGGCGCCCTCCTGAAGAGGGCGATGCGAAGGTAGAACTCAGGGCTCGGCGAAGTTCTTCCGCAGATCCTGTCGGCAACGTGCCAGCAGTGGCGCGGGGAATGGTGAGAACGCCTCGCCGGCGTAGTCGGTGTCGCCATCGAGCAGCCCTTGTTCGGCCAGCAGCTGGCGCATCGCCAGTCGTTGCGCCACGTGGAGCACGCGACTCATTGGCAGCGTCATCGCATCGGCCGTGCTTTCGGCTTGTTCGACCAGCGCATCCAGCACTGGCGGCGGCAGGTCCCAGTGCCGTGAGGCCTGCACCGTGAGTTGGGCGGCGAGGCGGGCGCAGCCGGCGATGAAGAGTGACGAGCAGGCTGGCTGGTCCTGGCCCAGGCCTCTGTCCATCAGGCGCGCGATGGCGCCCAGGCCGGTGAAACCGACGAGGCCGGCGAGGTAGGCCTCGAACGGGTCGCATTGTCCCTTGCTC
Organism: Dyella solisilvae; assembly: GCF_003351225.1. Classification (GTDB taxonomy): domain Bacteria; phylum Pseudomonadota; class Gammaproteobacteria; order Xanthomonadales; family Rhodanobacteraceae; genus Dyella; species Dyella solisilvae. The sequence goes on along the minus strand of NZ_QQSY01000001.1, from coordinate 759,917 downwards.
AGGAACACCGCCGCGTGGGCGCTGCGTTCGGCGTGGTCCCACAAGCGTTGGCCAACGACCTGCCCGCTGTTGCCGGCGCTGGCCATCAGGATCGGCTTCATCACGTAAGAGGTCACCACGTGGCGCAGGCCGATCTGGCCGAGCAGCACCACGGCGTGTTGCAGGCTTCCGATCGGATGGGCGGTGCGATAGGTGACGCTGCCGGTAACCCGCATCACTTCGCCCACCAGCACCGGGTCGCGCCGGATCAGGTCGGCGAGCTGGGCGCCGTTGACGGTGTCGCTCTTCATCGCGCGCATCAGCTGGGGCAGCACGCTGGGCATGCGCGGAAGGCTGCGCACGTCGAAGCGGCCGCTGTCGCAGGTGTCCTTAAGGCGCTGCAACAGCATCTGTTCGAGCGCCGGCTGGGCCTGCTCGCCGGCATCGACGGGCAGGTTGAGAATGAAGCGGTAGAAGCTTTCTTCCAACTGGTCGCAGGACACTGTGCCGTGCGGGCCTTCGTCCCCGGAAAGCCTTGTCAGTTCGCTCGCAGACGGGCGCGGCGCCGCCGTCGCGGGCGCGCGGCCACGTGCAAAGAACCAGTCCCGGATCCCCCTCATTGCGTTGCCTGCTCCACTCATGACCCGCCCCCGCTCCGCTCCTGTATCGGCGGGAAGTCCAGAACATGTAGGGTGGATTGCCGAGGTTGCGACGCGGTCATCAAAGGCTGGCGGCGGGCAGTTCGCCAATCCGGCGGACCACGCCCCGGCCCGCCCGGTAGCCGCTGGCGAAGCAGGCCGTCAGCAGGTAGCCGCCGGTCGGGGCTTCCCAGTCGAGCATCTCGCCGGCGCAGAACACGCCGGGCAGCGCCTTGAGCATCAGGTTCTCGTCCAGTGCTTCCAGTCGCACGCCGCCGGCGCTGCTGATGGTTTCGGCGATCGGCCGTGGACGCAGCAGGCGCAGCGGCAAGCGCTTGATGGCGCGCGCGAGGGCATCGGCGTCGTGGAATCGCTCGCGATCGAGCACTTCGTGCAGCAGCGCGGCCTTGACCCCGCTGAGACCGGTCTGGCGGCGCAGGTGATCGCTCATCGAGCGGCTGCCGCGTGGCCGGGCCAGTTCGTCGCGCAGGCGCTCAAGGGTGCGTCCCGGCGACAGGTCCAGCTCGATGGTGACGCCGCCATGCGCCGCGATGGAATCACGCAGCATTCCGGAGAAGGCGTAGATCAGGCTGCCTTCAATACCGGTGGCGGTGACCACGCATTCGCCTTGACGCGTGTGTTCGCTGCCGGAAGCATCACGCAGGTGGATGACCACGGGCTTCAGCGGAGCACCGGCGAAGCGGCTGGTGATGTGCTCGCTCCAGCCAATATCGAAGCCACAGTTGGAAGGCGCGAGCGGCGCCACGTCGACACCACGGTCGGTGAGCCACGGTTGCCAGGCGCCGTCGGAACCAAGTTGCGGCCAGCTGCCGCCGCCAAGGGCCAGCACCACGGAGTCGGCGTGGATGGAGCGCTCGCCCTCGGGTGTGGCCATGCGCAGGCTTCCGTCCGCGTTCCAGCCCAGCCAGCGGTGGTGCACGTGAAACTGCACGCCGCTTTCGCGCAGGCGATGCACCCAGCCGCGCAGCAACGGCGCTGCTTTCAGGTCGCTGGGAAACACCCGACCGGAGCTGCCGACAAAGGTATCCACGCCGAGCCCGCGCGCCCACTCGCGCAGCGCGTCGGCGTCGAAATCGTCGAGCCAGGCGGCCACCTCCGGAGCCCGCGCGCCATAACGCTGCACGAAATCCGGCTTGGGCTCGCCATGGGTGAGGTTCATGCCGCCCTTGCCGGCGATGAGGAACTTGCGGCCGACCGAGCCCTTGGCTTCGTACAGGTCGATCTCCAGGCCGCCGGCGCGAGCCGTTTCGGCGGCCATCAGGCCGGCAGGGCCACCACCGATGACGGCGAGGCGGGGGCGGGCGGGGCTGGTCGGCATGAGGGCGTGCTGCGAACGAGCGGTCAGGCGGCCGCCGGAGCCATGCGCGTGCGCGGCTCCACGGTCACGCTGGCGTCGTCGCCCAGCAGTTGCAGCTGGCCGTCCTGGATCAGGCATTGCAGGCGCAGGCTGCGTGCGCTCATCGCGGCCAGGGCGTCGACGGTCTCGCCGGCAAGGTCCAGCACCGTCAGGTTGCGGTGGCGCGCCAGTGCGCCCGCGTTCTTGTCCCACCAGATGTCGGCCGCCCGGCCGCCGTAATTGAGGACCACCACCTGTTGCGCGCGGTTGCAGGCCTTGCGGATGCGCGCCTCATCGGGCTGGCCCAGCTCGATCCACTGTTCGATGTCGCCACCGTAGTCCCGGCGCCACAGCGCGGGTTCGTCCTCGTCGCTCAGGCCACGGCCGAATTCCAGCCGCTCGTCGGCGTGCAGCGCGAACGCGAGCAGGCGCACCATCAGGCGCTCCTCGGTTTCCGAGGGATGGCGGGCGAGGGTCAGCGCATGCGTGGCGTAGTAGTGCCGGTCCATGTCGCTGACCTGCAGTTCGGCCTTGTAGATAGTGGCGGTGAGGGCCATGGCGGCATCCGGGTGACGGTCAGCCGCCTATTGTACGTGGCCCGTGCTGCTCCTGTAGGAGCGCCCCGGTGCGCGACCCCCGAGGTGGTGCGGCCCCAGGACGAAACTGGCCGCGCGCAGGCAGGGTCAGCCCTGGCTCAGCTTGTCCAGCAAGGGCTTCACGAGGTCCAGCGGCAGCGGGAACACGATGGTGGAGGCCTTGCCGCTGTTGGAGATGTCGGCCATGGTCTGCAGGTAGCGCAACTGCAGCGCCTGAGGCTCCTGTGCCAGCAGGCTCGCGGCGTCGCGCAGTTTCTCGGCGGCCTGCAGCTCGCCTTCGGCGTGGATCACCTTGGCGCGCCGTTCGCGTTCGGCCTCGGCCTGGCGAGCGATGGCGCGCACCATGGTCTCGTTGAGGTCCACGTCCTTGATCTCAACGTTGCTCACCTTGATGCCCCAGGGGTCGGTGGCGTCGTCGAGGATCTGCTGCAGGCTGTGGTTGATCGAGTCGCGCTGGGACAGGATGTCGTCCAGCTCGTGCTGGCCCAGCACCGAGCGCAGGCGCGTCTGCGCCAGCTGACTGGTGGCCTGGAAGAAATCGGCGACCTGCAGGATCGCCTTGTCCGGTTCCATCACGCGGAAATACACCACCGCATTCACGCGCACAGACACGTTGTCGCGCGAAATCACGTCCTGCGGCGGCACGTCCATCACCGTGACGCGAAGGTCCACGCGCGTCATGCGCTGCACGATCGGTATCAGGATCACCAGTCCCGGCCCCTTGATGCCGGTGAAGCGACCCAGTGTCAGCACCACGCCGCGCTGGTATTCAGGCAGCACCTTGATCGACAGGAACAGCAGCGCAGCGACCCACACCACGATCACGCCGAAGAAGCCGAGCATAGGTGTCACCTCCTGGTAGCCAGTCATGCCTGGGTCACCCGCAACAGCAGCCCGTCGCGGCCGGTCACGCGCACGCGGGCGCCAGCCGGAAGCGCCGCTTCGCTATGCACGCGCCATTGTTCTCCGGCGATGCGCGCCCAGCCTTCGCCGCCGGCGCTCACCGCCTGCATCAACTCGCCGGTGGCCAGCAGCAACTGGGCGTCGCCATTGAACGGGCGCGCTCGTCGCGAGCGGGTCACGAGGCGCAACAGCATGGCCAGCACGGCGGCGCCGGAAAGCCCGATGCCGCCAATCACGCCGACGTTCACCGCATAGCCGGGCACGCCGGTGTTGAACAGCATGACCGAGCCGATCACGAAGGCGATCACGCCACCAATGCCGATCGCGCCCACCGAGGGCGCCAGCGCCTCGGCCAGCACCAGCCCGATGCCCAACGCCATCAGGGCCAGTCCCGCGTAGTTCACCGGCAGCAACTGCAAGGCGTACAGGCCGATCAGCAGGCAGATGGCGCCGGCGACGCCGGGCAGCAACGCGCCGGGATGGAAGGCCTCCAGCACCAGTCCATACACGCCCGCGAGCAACAGCAGATAGGCTAGGGTGGGGTGGGTGATGATGCCGAGGAAGCGCGTGCGCCAGTTCGGCGGATAGTCGCGCACCGGAAGGCCGGCGAGATGCAGCGTGACGTCGGCGCCGGCCACGCGCACGTGGTGGCCCTCGGCGCCCGCGAGCAGGGCCGTGGTGTCCGGCGCGATCAGGTCGATCACATGATTCTGCAAGGCCTCGTTCGCGGTGAGCGTGGCGGCGCCGCGCACTGCCTGTTCCGCCCACGCGGCGTTGTGGTTGTTGAGCTGGGCGAGGGAGCGGATCGAGGCGATGGCGTCGTTGAGCACCTTGGTGCTTTCCGCATCGGGCGGCGGCTTGGCCGCCGTCGCGGCCGGCGCCGGTGGGTTGCCGACCGGCAACGGGCTTTCGCCGCCCAAAGGCACCGGCGTCGCCGCGCCCAGGTGCGTGGCGGGCGCCATGGCGGAGAACGGACAGGCGTAGAGGATGTAGGTGCCGGCAGACGCCGCGCGCGCGCCGCTGGGCGCCACATAGCCCAGCACCGGCAGCTTGGCGGCGAGCAGGCTGGCGATGATCTGGCGCATCGAGTCGGACAGGCCGCCGGGCGTATCCAACTGCACGATGATCGCGCTGGCGCCGTCCTGGGTTGCCCGCTGCAGCACGTCATCCACGTATTCGGCCGAGGCCGGGCCGATCGGTCCGATCAGGTCCAGCCGCGCCACGAAGGGTTCAGCGCGCGTAGGCCCGCCAGTGGCCGGGGCGGCCACTGTGGATCCGGCAAGCAGCACGACGACAAGCGCGCCTGCCAACATCCCGAGCCATCGCCTCATGCGTGGGCCTCCTCGAAGGTGGCGGCATCACTTTGCGCCTCGGTGTGTTGTTTCGGTGTGAGACGCTCGCGGCGTTCCAGGGGCCGTAGGGGCGACCGTGCCGCCATGGCTCCTGCTGGGGCGCACGTGTCATTTCACGGCGCGTTTGTTTCCATCACGCAGTCGTCAGTGAAAGACACTGGCTGCCGTGATGGTTTGCTGGCTTGCAGGCGTGGTTCGAGCGGCCGGATCGCCAGCCGCTCGCCCAGCCATTTCCCTCAGTGCTCGTTGACCTGCAACTTCTCGACCAGCAGGTTGAGCTTGCCCTTCATGGTCTCCTCCGGCCGCGGTCCGTCCACGCCGTAGTAGGCGGTGTACAGCACGCCCGGCTTGGCATCGGCGGCGACTTGCGTGCTGCCGACCGTGCCGATGTAGGTCATGTCATTTTCGCTGTAAGGCACGCCGTCGTCGGGATGATCGCGGCGGAGAATCTTGCCCCAGTAATTGCGAAAACTGTCGTCGAGATCGTCGGAGGGCGCGATGTGGCGGTTGAAGCCGATCTTTTCCGCGTTCTCGATATTGGACTTCACCACCACGTTGGAGACGTCCCACACCACCTTGCCGTGGTCTTCGAAGTAGGACATGCCGAGCACCAGCTGACTGTCCTGGTCGATCTTCTGCAATTGTGGGGTATAGGCAAACGAGAGGCGCCTGGACTGGTAGTGGAAGTCGCTGCCGTAATCGAAATGGATGGCGATGTCGGAAAGCGCCGCGGGCAGCAGCGCGGTGTTGGCGAGGTACTCCTTCCATTGCGCGAGCGTGCCGCTGTAGGAGACATACACGTAATCGGTGAGCGCCTGCAGGTCACCGGCCTCCTCGTGGGCATGCCGGGTGGTGGCCACCCGCACCATCGCCGCATAGCCGTCCGGAACCGGCAGCAGGAAAGCGATCATTTCGGAGTTGTCATACGCCATCGGCCACACGCGCACCTGCCAGTGGCGCTGGTAGCGGTCGGTGAACATGCGCTGCTCGGACGGCTGGCCGAGCGAAGTGATGCGGACCTGCTCGGACGCAACGCGCCGCTGCATCGGGGCGCCCTTGAGCAACAGGTCCATGAACAGCTTCGGATCGTTGTAGAGCTGCTTGCTGGAGACGTCGTCCGGCTTGCGCAGGTGGAACATGATCTGGTTGCCCACCATCGCCTTGGATACATAGCCGTTGTGCGGCAGCGTGCCCTTGCTCTCGCTGGCGGCGGCGATGATCCAGGTGCCGGTATTGCTGCGATGGAGCAGCGAGGGGAAGGGGCTGAGGGTGGAGCCGCTGTGCAGCAGGCGGCTGGAGCCATCGCCTTGCGGAAACAGCGTCGCCGCGTTTTCCGCCAGCAGGTCATGCAGCTGCTGGTCGACGTTGGCGTCGTAGAGCTTCTGGAGGGTGGCGCTGAAGTCCGCGAAGCTCTTGGGCAGCGGGAACTGTGCCTGGAAGCGGCCGGGATGCTTGTTGTCGATCACGTCCAGCTGGTACACGCCGCGCGTGTCCGCCACCGCGAGGTTGGCCGGCGCCTTGAGCACCAGGTCGATGGGCAGGGCGTAGTTGAGGTTTTCGTCCGGTGACTTCATCAGCACCAGGCCGATCACCTTGCCGTCCTTGTCCAGCAGCGGGCCGCCGCTGTTGCCGGGCGACGCGGCGGCGGAGAAGCGCATCCACTTCCAGCGGCCGTCCTCTTCCTCCGGCGTCTGCGAGGTGTACAGGCCGTCGCGAATCACGATGCCGGTGCCCAGCGCATTGCCCACGGCGTAGACCACGTCGTTCATGGTCGGCTGGGTGTTCACCTCGAGCGGCGCGACCTTCGGCGGATCCTTCAGGGTGAATTCGACGAAATCTTCCTGCAGCGAGAAGCGGGTGATCTTGTCGATGGCGTACACGTGGCCGTTGGCGTCGCGCACGGCGGGCTCGCCCATCAGGTTGTCGATGCCAATGGAGAGCACGTGGCCGGCGGTGATGTAGCGGTTCTCGCCCACGGCGAAGGCCGTGCCCACCGAGTAGTACTTGTCGTTGCGCTGCTGGAACGGCAGCAGGTCCATCGGCAAGGGCTTTTCGTAGGTGAGCGGATCGTTGACCGGTTTGGGGATCACCACTTCGAAGGTGGCGCCCTGCACGCGCGGAAGCACGGCAGGATCGAGCGTGGCGGCGCCGGCGGCGATCGGCATGGCGAGCGCGAGCCATGCGAACCATGAAGCGAGTGGTCGACGACGTCGCCGTGGAGAAACATCCTGCTGAACTCGGATTGCCCGCTGCTCCATGTTCCGCCCCTGTCTGCTTTTCCAAGGACGCCCGGGTGGCGTCGTACCCTCGGGCTCGCGCCCGATGCCTGTCGAAGTGTAGCGAAGCCGGGCGGGGCCGGAATGGTATGGGCGACGAAGTCATGTCGCCGTCTCGCCTGTGCCCGCGATCGGTCATTCGCCGGATCGCGGAACATGCCCTAAGCTGCAGACATTCGTGCGCCAGGTGCCAGCATGACCCGACCGCTTGCCGCCAGCTTGCTGCAATTGCCGCCCGGCCCCTGGGTCACGGTGCTCGACGCCCTGTGCGCGCACTTCCCGCGGATCGACCGCGGCCAGTGGGAAAGCCGCTTCGCGCGAGGCCTGGTGGAGGACGAGGCGGGGTCGCCGCTGACCGCGGACGCGCCCTATCGGGTGGGGCTGGGCGTGCGCTACTTCCGAGAGGTGATCGACGAGCAACCGATTCCCTTCCGCGAAACCCTGCTGCACGTCGATCAGCACCTGGTGGTGGTGGACAAGCCGCACTTCCTGCCGGTGACGCCTGCCGGCGGCTTCGTGGAGGAAACCGTACTGGCGCGGCTCACCCGCCACCTGGGCAATCCGGCGTTGGCGCCGCTGCACCGGATCGACCGGCATACGGCAGGTCTGGTGCTGTTTTCGGCCAATCCGGACAGCCGGGCGGCGTACCAGGCGCTGTTCCGCGAGCGACGCATCGACAAGGGCTACGAAGCCTGGGCGGCGCCGCTGCCGGCGCTGGACTTTCCGCATGTGCGACGCTCGCGCATCGAGCCGGGCGAACCGTTTTTCCGCATGCGCGAAGCCGAAGGCGTGGCCAACAGCGAGACCTGGATCGACCCGATCGAGCGCACAGAGCAGTGCTGGCGTTATGCCCTGCGACCGGTCACCGGGCGCAAGCACCAGTTGCGCGTGCACATGGCCGGGCTTGGCGCGCCGATCCTGCACGATCCGTTCTATCCCGAGCTGTCCGAGCAGGCGCCCGACGACCCCGCGCGGCCGTTGCAACTGCTGGCGCGGCGGCTGGCCTTCATCGATCCGCTCAGTGGCAGGCCCCGCGAGTTCGTCAGCGAGTTGTCCTTGCTGTCGCCTCCGTGATCGCGCAGGGCGGGACGTCGCGCGCGCCGGACCGCTAAAATGCGCACCAATCCCTAGCTGACGGGCTGCCCGTGATGTCTGCCGTGTTCTCCGTTGCTGCCGACGATGCAGTGCTGGAGGCTTTGTTCGTGCCGTTCGAAACGGGTGCGCTGGCGCTGCCCGCCGACGGACGCGTGTTGTTCATGCGCGCGCGCGATGGATTCCGTCTGCGTGAGATGGCCCGTCCCGGCTGGGCGTGTGCGCAAAGCTTCAAGCCGTTCGCCGACGCGTTGCAGCGCAGCGGCTTGTCGCTGGCGGGCGATGACGATGCATCCCGCTACCCGCTGGTGCTGGTGTTGCCGCCACGGCAGCGCGACGAAGCGCGGGCGTTGTTCGCCCAGGCGGTGCGCCGCACGGCGCCCCGTGGTGTGGTGCTGGCGGCGATGCCCAACGCCGAGGGCGCCAAGTCCGGCGAGTCGGACCTTGCCCGGCTGGCGGGGCCGCTGCAGCAACTGTCCAAGCACAAATGCCGCGTGTTCTGGGCGACCCCTGGCGAGGCGGTCGACAACGAGCTGCTGGACGCATGGAGCGCGCTCGACGAACCCCGCCGCAATGCGGCGGGCTACATGAGCCGGGCGGGCCTGTTCGCCTGGGATCGCGTGGATGCCGCTTCCGCCTTGCTTGCGGCGCATCTGTCGGTCGATCTGGGCGGGCGCGTGGCCGACCTTGGCGCGGGCTACGGTTATCTGTCCGCCCAGGTGCTGGCGCGCTGCCCGGCGGTGACCTCGATCGACCTGTACGAGGCTGAGGCGCGGGCGCTGGAGCCGGCGCGAATCAATCTGGAGGAGGCGTTGCGGGCGCGCGCCCAGCCGGCGGCGTTCGCGCTGAACTGGCACGACGTCACCCAGGGTCTGTCGCAGCGCTACGACGCCATTGTCAGCAACCCGCCGTTTCACCAGGGGCGCGCCGACCTGCCGGAGCTGGGGCGCGCCTTCATCGCCAATGCCGCCCATGCGCTGTTGCCGCACGGCCGGCTGTGGCTGGTGGCGAACCGGCATCTTCCCTACGAGGCCACGCTGGCCTCACGTTTCAATGAGGTACGTACCGTGGTGACGCAGGATGGATTCAAGGTGATCGAGTCCCGCGGAGTACGCGCATGAAACTGGTCAAGCTGATCGCCAACCTGGGTTATGGCAGCCGCAAGGACGTGGCGTTGATGTTTCGCGAAGGTCGCATCACCGACCCCGATGGCGAGGTGCTGTATGCGGACGACAAGGTGTCCCACGAGCACATCCGCGTCGACGACGAGCCGCTGGATCCGCCGGCCGGGCTCCTGCTGATGATGAACAAGCCGCTGGGCGCGACCTGCTCACGCAAGGACACGGGCCGCGTCGTGTACGACCTGCTGCCGCCGCGCTATCGCCTGCGCGACCCGGCACTGTCCACGGTGGGGCGGCTCGATCGAGACACCTCCGGCCTGTTGCTGTTCACCGACGACGGAGCGTTGCTGCACCGGATCATTTCGCCGCGCGCGCAGGTGGCCAAGGTCTACGAGGCCACGCTGGCGCGTGATCTGAACGGCGACGAGGGGGCGCTGTTCGCCAGCGGCACGCTGATGCTGGAATCCGAGCGCGAACCACTGGAACCGGCCGTGCTCGACGTGCTAGGCCCCCGTCACGCGCGGCTGATCGTCACCGAAGGGCGCTACCATCAGGTGCGGAGGATGTTCGCCGCGGCGGGCAACCACGTGGAAACGCTGACGCGCGTCGCCATTGGTGGACTGACGCTGGGCGAGCTGCCGGCCGGGCAGTGGCGCGCACTGGCGGCGGAAGAGGTCGCGCAGGTCTTCAGCGCGCCTCCGGCCGTCTGAAGGCAGCGCTCAGTCGACCGCGACGATGCGTCGGCGGGCGAGCTCGTCTTCCCGGCGCGATTGCGCGCCAGGCTGCCAGGAAACCAGCTGGGAACAGCTGTGGTCCTGTGAATCTTTTTGTGAGGCGTCCTGCGTGTCCCGATGGGAGAGCATCCCTGCTACTAGCTGCATTCCGCGCTCGAAGGCGGAACGGGCAAGAAGCATGTGCATGAATTTACTCCGGGCTACCCCTGCGTTAGCCACTGGAGCGCACTAAACCACGTTCACGAGCGGTGCACAAATGCCAATCGGTACTGAACAGCGTTACAAATCATTACGCGAAGCTGTCGCAAATTACATAAGACGTTAGCGTTAGAAATAACGGGTTTGCCGCAGAAATCTGCAGTCTCGACGTGCTATCAGGATGGCCTCGTAACACCATCTCTTAAAAAAGCTTTTCTAACGCATGCGTTCGATGCCCTTCGACAATTCGTTCATTCGCGAGCTTCCCGGCGATCCGGACCGGGGCATCTGGCAACGCCCTGTGCTGGGTGCGGCTTTTTCGCGCGTGACGCCCACGCCGGTCGCCGCGCCACGGGTGGTGGCCTGGTCGCGTGAAATGGCCGCGCGGCTCGGCCTGGATGAGACCGACGTGGCCAGCCCCGAGTTCGCCTCGGTTTTCGGCGGCAATGCGCTGCTGGACGGCATGGAACCCTGGGCGGCGAACTATGGCGGGCATCAGTTCGGCGTGTGGGCGGACCAGTTGGGCGACGGGCGGGCGATCTCGCTGGGCGAGCTGCTGAATGCCGCCGGTGAGCGCTGGGAATTGCAGTTGAAGGGCGCGGGGCGCACGCCTTATTCGCGCGGCGCGGATGGTCGTGCGGTGCTGCGCTCATCCATCCGCGAGTTCCTGTGCAGCGAGGCGATGCATCACCTGGGCGTGCCGACCACGCGCGCGCTCTGTCTGGTGGTGACTGGCGATCTGGTCGTGCGCGACATGTTCTATGACGGGCATCCCGAGGAAGAGCCCGGCGCCATCGTGTGCCGCGTGGCGCCGTCATTCATCCGCTTCGGCAACTTCGAGCTGCCCGCGGCCCGCGGCGACATCGCGCTGCTGAAGCAACTGGTCGACTACACCATCGCCCGTGACTATCCCGCACTGGAGGGCCAAGGCGAGGCCTTGTATGCCGAATGGTTTGCCCAGGTGTGCGAGCGCACGGCGGTGATGGTGGCGCACTGGATGCGCGTGGGCTTCGTGCACGGCGTGATGAACACCGACAACATGTCCATCCTCGGGCTCACCATCGACTATGGTCCCTATGGTTGGGTCGACAACTTCGATCCCGACTGGACGCCCAACACCACCGACGCTGGCCAGCGTCGCTACCGCTTTGGCCAGCAACCCAACGTGGCCTGGTGGAACCTGAGCCGGCTGGCCATGGCCCTGTCGCCGTTGTTCAGCGGAACCGAGCTGTTGCAGGCGGGACTGGACCGTTATGCGGCGACGTATGCCCAGGCGGATCGCAGCGACATCGCCGCCAAGCTGGGCCTCGCCGAGTGCCAGGATGACGATGTCACGCTGATGCGCGACCTGCATGTCCTGCTGGCCGAGGCCGAGGTCGACATGACGCTGTTCTTCCGCGCGCTGGGTGAACTCGATTCGGCGGCGCTGGAGTTCGAGCCGTTGCGCGAATCCTTCTACGACGAAGGCAAGCGAGTGCAGTCCGAGCCGGCCTTTCAAGCCTGGTTGGCGCGGTATGCGTCGCGCCTGTCCGCCGACCCGCTGAGCGCCGATCAGCGGCGTACGCGCATGCGCGCCGCCAACCCGTGCTACGTGCTGCGCAACTACCTGGCGCAGGAGGCGATCGATCGCGCCACGCAGGGTGACTACGCGGGCATCGACGAACTTTTTGAGGTCATGCGGCGCCCGTACGACGAGCAGCCCGGACGCGAGCGCTTTGCGCGCAAGCGTCCGGATTGGGCCGTGCACAAGGCGGGATGTTCGATGCTCTCTTGCAGTTCCTGAGCGTCAGGCGAGCGCGCCGGCGAGGAACTGCCGCAGCTGGGCCGGATTGAGCGCGCCAGCCTGGCGCGCGATTTCGCGGCCGCCGCGCAGCACGAGCAGGGTGGGGATGCTGCGGATGCCGAAACGTTGGGCAAGCGCCGGCTGCGCCTCGGTATCCACCTTGGCTAGGCGCAGCTGCGGTTCGAGGCTGCGCGCGGCGTCGCTGAACACCGGCGCGAAGCCGCGGCAGGGGCCGCACCACGGCGCCCAGAAATCCACCACCACGGGCAGGTCGCCACGTCCGGCGATCGCATCGAAGTTGGCGGTGGTCAGGGTTACCGGCGCGCCCTCGAACAAGTGCTGCTTGCACCGGCCACACACGGGCGCCTCGCCCAGCCGTTCGGACGGTACGCGATTGAGCGCGCCGCAATGGGGGCAGGGAACGTCCAGGGTGGTGGACATGGCGGGCTCCGTCGGTAAAGACTCGATGGCCGCAGAGATGGTGTCCGCGGCAGCGTCGCACAAGGTTGCCGGCTTACCTGGAGCGCCCTGATGAAGCGAAGCGGTGCGTTGCGCGCAGCCCTCCTGCTCGGCGCCTGCTGGACCTTGCCCAACAGCCTGCTGGGCCTGCTGGCCGGCCTGGCCTGCCTGGCCTGGGGCGCACGTCCGCAGTGGCGTCAGCGGGAATGCGCATTGGTGTTCCGACGCGTGCCCTGGCCCGGTCCGGGAGGCGCGCTCACCCTGGGCAACGTGATCCTGCACACCGGCGACGAACTGGATACGCCCTGCTACACCTACGCGCATCGCGCCGGGCTGGACGACGAACCACGCATTTCGCTGGCCGACCACGAACGCGCGCACGTGTATCAGTACATGGTGCTGGGGCCGCTGTTCCTGCCGATGTACGCGCTGTGCGGCGGCATCAGCGCGCGCAATCGCTTCGAGCGCGCAGCCGACCACTACGCGCGCCACGGCGCCGGCTGGTGGCCGTGGCGGTCGCGCGGCGACGATGCCGGCTGTGCGCAGAAGGTCAACAGGCGGTAGCCGCGCAGGGGGGGCATGCGCTTTCGCGGGAAAACCTCGCCGTCGCTGCAGGGCTGCCCGTCCAGTTCACGCCAACCGTGCGCGACAGCGCCATCGAGTGGGCCCGTGTCGGGAACATCGCGGCCAGGCGATCGCCGGTGAGCTGCTGGCCTGCCCGACAGCAAGTCGTGGGCAATCGCAGGCGCGTGGCTCCCGGGCAACGCGCTCAGCCGCCTCCGCCGCCGGAATCATTCTTAGGCGGCGGACGCTGCTGCGGGCGCTGGTTGCCACCTTGGCCGGGTGGGCGCTGTCCGCCCTGGCCCGGCGGACGTTGTCCCTCCTGACCCTGCGGCCGTGGTCCGCCCTGGCCCTGCGGATTTGAGCTTCCTGCTGGCCGCGGGCCCTGGTTCGGCGGTCGCTGATTGGGGGGCGGCCGGTTGCCTTGCGGCGGCCGGTTGGTGGGAGGTGGCGGACGGGCGCCATGCGGCGGTTGATAGCCCTGCGGCGGGCGGTAGCCTTGAGGCGGGCGATAACCCTGCGGCGGCTGATAGCCCGGACGTTGCAGAGGCACAGGATGGACCGGTGGCCGCACGGGTGGGCGGGGCGGTGGCCGTGGCATGTACGGACGGTTGTACCAGTACGCCCGGTTCCCGTAGAACGGCCGGTTGCTGTAGTACCTGCCCCAGTAGTCTGCGATCGCAAACGTGACGATCGGTATGCCGATGCTGGCGCCGTAGTCGGTCACGATCACGGGTTGGTTCTGGTAGGTGTACTGCACGAAGGTGCCCGCCACCCAGCCGCGCATGCCCAGGGTCGCCACGTCGCACCAACCCCATCCGGCGGTGCATCCCATGATCGAGACGCTGGTGCCAGCGGGCAGCTGCGCAACAACCGGGAACCCGACATCCGGGCCGGCATAAAGATCCACAAAGGTGGTGACCACGCCGTTGCCGACCTGCCCGAACGCTGGTGTGGACAGGCCGAGGACAGCAATCAGCAGCCATATGAACCGCTTCATCGACGTGCGTTCCTGCAGCTACGACTCGATGAGAGCTCGCGTGACGCGAAGGGGCCGTCAATGAGAGGGGGACTGCACCCGGGCAGTACCGACCATGCGGCGTCGCTGCCACGCGTAGATGGGCAATCCGGCCGCCAGCAACACGAGACCCCACAACAATGGCTCTGCTCCAGCGCCGGCCAGCGCCCACAGGCTGAACGCCAGCGCAGCCATGGCGACCAGCCGTCTCAGCCAGTGCGCGCCACGTCCCTCAAGCCGCCACCAGGCCAGCGTGGTCACCAGATACGGCAGTAGGGTCGTGGCGGTGGACAGCAGGATCATGAAGGTGAACAAGGCCACCAGCGATCGGGTGTAGTTGGTGGCGATCAGCGCGCTGGTGAGAGCGCCGCTCACCAGCAGCCCGATCCACGGCGTGCCGTGTCGGTTGATGCGCGCGAATGCGCGGGGAAACAGGCCATCCTGCGCGGTGGCCAGGGTGGTCTGCGAGACCAGCAACACCCAGCCGTTGAGTGTGCCGAAGCAGGACACTGCCGCCACGACCGCCAGCGCGACGCCGGCCTGCGGTCCCCATACCTGCGTGGCCGCCGCGGCCATGGGCGCGGCGGACGTGGCAAGCGCGCCGCCAGGCAGCAATCCGATTACGACAGTGCAGGTCAGCATGGTGGCCAGGCCTGCGACGAGCGTGCCTATCACCGTGGCGCGCGGCACGGTGCGCTGCGGGTCGATCACCACGCCCGTTGGCACCGTGGCCGTCTCCAGTCCCAGCATCGCCCACAGGGCGAGCGTGGCCGTGGACAGCGCCACCTGCGGCAGTGGCATGCCGCTCGGATTGAACGGTCGGTAGGCGCCGGCGTGCAGCGCAGCCAGGCCCAGCACGCCGAATACCAGCAGCGGGACCAGCTTGAGCAGGGTGGTCAGCACAGCGACGCGACCGGCCTCGCGCACGCCGCTGAGCGTGATGCCGTTGCACAGCCACAGTGCGCCGAGCGCACACAGCCCGCTGCGCAGCGGTGTGGCCGTAGCCGCTGGCCAGAGCGCGCCGAGACTGCCGGTGAAGGCCACCGCGATCGCCGCGTTGGCCGACCACGTGCACACCCAGTAACTCCAGGCCACCAGAAAGCCGACGCCGTCGCCGAAGGCGCGTCGCGCATAGGCGTAGGGGCCGCCATGGTTCGGAATGCTGCGCGCCAGCCACGCAAACACCATCGCCAGCGCCAGCGCGCCTCCCACGCTGATGCCCCAGCCGAGCAGGCTGGCTGCGCCGAATGGCGCCATCGCCGCCGGCAACACGAAGATGCCCGAGCCGATCATGTTGCCGATCACCAATGCGATCAGCGTCCACAAACCAATCACCCGCGGGGGCGTGCTCATGCGTCGGCGAGCGCCTCGCGGTAGCCGCGGCGCACCAGCTCATGAAAGTGGTGCACGGCGTTCTCGCGCAGCGGATTCAGCCTTCCGGCTTCGTACGAACCGGAGGCGAGGCCACGCTGCACATCCTCGCAGATGGTCACGTCCTCATCCTGCACTTCGTCGCTGAATTCCACGTCCCTGGCGCGCCGCGCCTGCGCTTCGTCGCTGTGGTCCGGCCGGTAGTAGAAGTCGAACTCCACGCGGCAGCGATCCACGCCGAGCGGCAACACGCGATTGGTCTGCAGGCGGCCGGGCAGGATGTTGAGCATGGTGTTGGGATGGATGAAGTAGTACAGCGCCTCGCCGCTGCCGTAGAGGTCGCTGGCGCTTTCCAGCGGGCTGTACTGGAACGAATACCACTGCGCCGTCTCGGTGATGTAGCTGCGGTAGTCCAGCAGGCTGTTGAGGCCCGGATGGATGTGCGGCACGTGGTAGCCCTCAAGGTAGTTGTCCACGTACACCTTCCAGTTGCACGCCACGTCGTAGCTGGCGCGGTGATGGAAGACGTAGCCTTCCAGCGAGCGGTCCGCGCCGAGGCGTTCGTCGATGCCGGCCACCAGTTCGGCGAATGGCGGCGCCTCGCCGATGGCGACGAACACCAGTCCCTGCCATACCTGCACGCGCACTTCCGGCAAGCGGATGTCGGAGGGATTGAAGTCAGGCGTGCGGCCCATTTCCGGGGCGCCACGCAGCACGCCATCCAGGCCGTAGGTCCAACCGTGGTAACGGCAGCGCAGCGCCTTGGCGCCGCGGCCGTCGCAGCTCGCGATGGGCCCGGCGCGATGGCGGCACACGTTGTGGAACGCACGAATCGCGCCGTCCTCGCCGCGCACCACCAGCAGAGGCAGGCCGGCGATCTCGGTCACCACGTGGTCGCCCACGCCGGACACCTGCGTCTGGTGGCATACCAGCTGCCAGCTGCGCGCGAAGATCGCGCGCGCATCCCAGGCGGCCATGCGCGGGTCGGTATAGAAGCGGGCGGGCAAAGTGAGGGCGTGATCGAGCGGCTGCGAGGCAAGGGCAGGGGCTTCGAGCAGATCACGCATGGATCAACGTCCGGCAGTGGTTTTGGCCGAGTATGGGTCGGCCCGCCACGGTGCGGGAAGGGGGCTATGCGGCCTGATTTCAGACCAGCACCGCCAGCTGGCCCTGCGCCTCGCATCAGGGCAAACGTCGCGCAAGCTCGGCTGGATCGGGAAGCGGCCAGGAATCGCGGTTTTTCCGGATAAGACTGGTCTGGCGCCGCCTGTCGCCAGTGGGCGAGGCGAGCCTTGCGCAAAGAAGCCGCGGTTGGGCCGCGGCTTCCTTGGAGGGATAAGGATTGCTCAGTGCCCGCTATCTTCGTCTTTCTTGGGTTGCGGATGTGGCGCCTGCTTCTGGCCCTCATGGTGGTCACCCTGAGGCGGACGCTGCACCTGCCCCGAAGGATGGGCGCCTGGACCTTGTACTGGCTGGCCGTGGCCCTCGACGGGCGGTGGTCGGTTGGCGGCGGGCGCCGGCCGGTAGTTGGGCGATGCCGGTCGGTACTCCTGCGCTCGTTCCGGCTGCGGTCGATAGCCAGCAGATGGCATGGGCTGCATGGCTGGAGCATTGGGTTGATGGACGGGAGCCGGCGCCAGGTGAGCCGAAGCCGGCGGCGCGCGATCATGATTGCCGCGGTCTGCCTCCCGCCATCCCGGTGGGCGCGGCGGTGGACGTGACTCGATGGGGTGGCTGTACCAACGATCGCGGTCCCGGTAGAACGGCCGGTCGCGGTAGTAGTGATCCCAGTACGCGCCGATGGCGAACGCCACGATGGGGATGCCGATGCGCGGCCCGTAATCGGCCACGATCACGGGCTGGTCCTCGTAGGTGTACTGCACGAAAGTGCCCGCCACCCAGCCGCGAGTGTCCATGGTGATCACGTCGCACCAGTTCCACCCTTCGAGGCAGCCCTGGATGTCCACGGGCGTGCCCGCAGGCAATCCGGCGACGGCGGGATAACCGACGTCGGGGCCGGCGTACAGGTCGACGTCCGAGGTGATCACGCCGTTGGCGCCCTGCGCCGCGGCCGGGCCCGTCATCGCCAACATGAGCAGAATCGCGCAAGGAAAATTTCTCATCGCAAGTCTCTCGTGGGTATGCGACCCCATGAGACCCCCGGCTGCGAGAACGCGTTGTCAATCCTGTGTAAGCGCGCCGATTGCCCTTCAGGAAGAACAACCGAACGAAAACGCCGCAGCTGTCAGGCGACTTCCGCCAATTGTCCCTGAACGTCGTTGATCGAGTTGCGGATGCGCTGGCTGAAGACCGAGTCCTCGTGATGGATCATCACCAGCCGTTCCGTCGCGCGCGTCATCGCGACGTACAGCAGGCGCGCCTCGTCGGCCTCGTCCTTGCCCGGCTTGGGCAGCGAACCCAGGCCAGGGATGACCACCAGCGGGAACTCCAGCCCCTTGCTGGAGTGCATGGTGACCAGCTTCACCGTGTCATCGACCACGAACAGCGCGCTCTTGCCGTTGCCTTCGGCCAGGCGGCTGGGAATGTTGGCGCGCTGCAATGCCTCGTGCAGTTTTTCGCCTTCCCAGCTGTTGCGGAAAATCACCGCCATGTCCGACAGGTGTCGGCCGCCGGCCTGTTCATCGCGCAGGCGCTGGATGATCGCCGGCAGCTGGTCCTCCTGGCGCTCGACGCGGATCAGCTCCGGCAGGGCGCCGCGGCGGCCGGCGCTCTCCGGCGCAATCAGCGGCACGCTGTCGTCGTCCTCGGGTCGCTCGAACAGCAGTTCGTTGGCGAAGCCGCGCGCCACCGCCAGGATCTCCAGCGTGTTGCGGTAGTTGAGCTTGAGGATGGTGGTGCGGCCTTGCGCCTGCACGCCCAAGCTCTTCCAGCTGAGCTGCTTGCGGCTGGACTGCCCGTAGATGTTCTGCGCGTCGTCGTACAGCACCAGCAGCGAGTTGGTGTTGGGGTCGATCATCTGCACGATCAGCTTGTACCACTCCGGCTCGAAGTCGTGGCCTTCGTCGACCAGCACCGCGCCATACTGGAAACGCGGGATCTGCCCGCTGTCCACGCCGGCGATCACCGCGGGCGGCAGTTGCTCGGCGAAGTGCTTTCCATTGGGCGGCAACGGCACGTGGTACGCCGTGAGCATGCTGCGGCACCACTTGTGGAAGTTGTACACCTGCACTTTGTCGCTCAAACCGCGCTCGCCCATGAGCTGTTCCAGTCGCGCGGCGAGCGTCTTGTTGTAGCAGAGCACCAGGATCGGCTTCGATAGCGCGCGCGCCAGATGCATCGCGCGAAACCCAAGGATCATGGTTTTGCCGGAGCCCGCCACGCCGTGGATGATGCGGTGCTCGTCGCCCAGCGAGCGGGCGAGCAGCTCCTGCTGCGCGTCCATCACCTTGATCAGGTCGGGGATCGCAACCTTTGTGCTGCTTTGCGCCTGCGCGCCGAACAGGCCGAACTGACCCTCGCCGGGTTCCACGCGGATTTCGGGGAACAGGTGCCAGCGCACGCGGTCGATCTGCGGCAGCGTGAGCGCGGTGGGAAACACCTGCGGGAACATCGCCCACAACCGCTCCTGGAAGGCCTCCGGCTCCACCGACTCGAACATCTCGTCCTGGCAGATCACCAGGTGCGAAGGAATCACGGCGTCCAGCTGACCGGCGTCGAACTGCTTGCGGCTGATGTTGGCGAGCACCACGCCATAGCCCCACGGCATCAGCAGCTTGCCCTCGTAGGTGTGGCCGGGCCGGTGGCGCAGCGCCGGGTCCTGCGCCAGCACTTTGTAGACCTCGCTGGCGCAGTCGCGCGCCTGCATCAGCGGGTTGTGCTCCTTCACGCTGCTGTTGCCGGTGAGCAGGGTGAACAGCGTGCGGTCGGCGTGCTGGATGGTCCCGGGCTTCCAGTCCTTCACCTCCAGCACCAGCAGGCCACGGCGCGGGTGGAACACGATGAAGTCGGGGCGGCGTTGGCGCGGCCCGATCGCCACGTCGTACCACAGCAGGTAGTCGTCCTCGAGCTTCTGTTCCAGTCGCTCGGACAGGCGCTTCTCGCCGCCGGTCATGCGCGGCAGGCAGCTGTTGCGGGAAGGAATGAGCGTCGCCACCGTGGCCCCCTGGCGTTCCGATCCGGCGACGTTAGCGGATCGGCGCGGGGTGTCAATCTCGCGGCGTGGCGCGATCGTGTCTTTTCATCGGCGCCACGACGCACTTATGGCTACGGGCCGATACCCTGCCAATGTTGCAGCGACTCGGCCGAGACGCCGACGCGCGCGCAAGCGCGGCTGGCGATGCCGTCGTGCAGGGCCATGCGGAACATCGGCGCCACCGATGCCAGCGCGCGCGCAGCGAGCCGGGCCTGCGCCCGCTGCAGGGGCGAGCGTTCCAGCAATATCTCGGCCCACGCCGGCAACAGCGCCGCGCCGGCTTGCAGGAACACATCGCGTGAAAGTCCAGCGATACGCACCGGCAAGCGCACTCGCGAGAGCACGTCCAGCACCGTGCGCGAGCGGGCGCTGAACACCAGTTCAGATCGCATGCGCCGGAAGTAGGCATGGATCTGCGCCTCCGATGCGGGTACCTCGCGCGCGCCCAGCGCCTCGGCGACACGGCGCACTTCGTCGTAGTAGCGATCAGCCGCGCCCGCCGGCAAGGTGATGCGGCTGTAGCGTCGATAGCCTTGCAGGAAGCTGTACGCCTCGGTGACATGCACCCAGGTCAGAAGGTGAGGATCGTCCGCCGCGTATGGACGTCCATCCTCGGCGACACCACGCACCTGCGCGTGAATGTTCCTCACGCGCTCGATCAAGGCCTGCGCCTGGTCGCGCGGCGCATAGGTGGTGCCGCTGACGAACGACGTCGTGCGGCGCAGGCGGCCGACCAGATCTTCGCGAAAATTGGAGTGATCCCACACGCCGGCCAGCGCCAGCGGATGCAGGGTCTGCAACATCAGTGCGGCGAGGCCGCCAGAGAGCATTCCCGGAAAGTCCGCATGCACGCGCCAGGTGGCGCTGTGCGGACCGAAAATTCCCGGATCGCCCAGCGGCTGGTCGTAGTCGACGTGGCCGCCACCGCCGCGCGGAAACGCACTGAGCACCCAGCGCCGGATCGGTTCACGGGCGGGCAGGGCGAGCAATTGCCAAGGTGTTCGCATGCGCGGAGTGTATCGCTTGGTTGCAAATGCATCCTTTGCACCCGCGAAAAGCCTGTGTTATCTCTAGCGGCCATGATCAACCACACCGCCCGCCAGTATTTTTGGTTTTACGGCTATCCGATGCCGCTGGCGGAGGGTTGGTCTCGAATGTCCTGAACGACACGACACCAGATCCCAAAAGGCCGCCAGCCCAACCACTGGCGGCCTTTTTCTTGGGTCGCGAGTGGAACCCCCGACAGGAGCCCCACCGTGAACCCCTCCACTGACGATTTGCGCATCCGCGCCATCACCACGCTCAGCACGCCGGCCGAGGTGATGCGCGATTGCGTGATGAGCGCGCGCGCCGCCCACACCGTCGCCTCCTCGCGCGAAGCCTTGCATCGCATCCTGGCCGGCCGCGACGACCGCCTGGCGGTGGTGATCGGCCCGTGCTCGATCCATGACACGGCCGCCGCGCTGGAATACGCCGAGCGTCTGGTCGAACTGCGCCTGCGCCATGCGGGCGAACTGGAGATCGTGATGCGCGTGTATTTCGAGAAGCCGCGCACCACGGTGGGATGGAAGGGGCTGATCAACGATCCTGACCTGGATGGCAGTTTCCAGATCGACAAGGGCCTGCGGCTGGCGCGCGGACTGCTGCGTGACATCAACGAGCTTGGCCTGCCGGCGGGTTGCGAATTCCTCGACATGGTCACGCCGCAATACATCGCCGACCTGGTGGCCTGGGGCGCGATCGGCGCACGCACCACCGAGAGCCAGGTGCATCGCGAACTGGCGTCGGGACTGTCCTGCCCGGTGGGCTTCAAGAACGGCACGGACGGCAACGTGAAGATCGCCGTTGACGCCGTGCAGGCCGCATCGCAGCCGCATCATTTCATGGCGGTCACCAAGGAAGGACAGACCGCCATTGCGGCGACGACCGGCAATGAGGATTGCCACGTGATCCTGCGCGGCGGCAAGACGCCCAACTACGATGCCGCGAGTGTCGACGCCGCCTGCTCGGCCATCGCGCGCGCAGGACTGACCGGGCAAGTGATGATCGACGCCAGCCACGCCAACAGCAGCAAGCAGCCGGAAAACCAGCCTCGCGTGATCGACGACATCGCGGTGCAACTGTCGGGCGGCGAGCGTCGCATCGTGGGTGTGATGGTGGAGAGCCATCTGGTCGGCGGCCGGCAGGATCTCGTGCCAGGCGAGCCGTTGCTTTACGGCCAGAGCATCACCGACGGCTGCATCGACTGGGCCGCGTCGGTCGAGGTGCTCGAGCGGCTTGCCGCCGCCGTCCGTTCGCGCCGCGCGGCCGAGCGCGCTGCGGCGCGTCCGGCTCGGTTGGCGTCAGGTTGCTGAGCGTCAGTCCCGGCCTTCGCGGGTGTGGCCGCTGGGATCCACCGCGAGCGTCAGCAGCGCCACCTGCACGCCTTGATCGGCGGACAGCGTGGCCACCGACGTGCTGCCGCGCTGGGTGGCATAGACGTTGTCCTGATCCAGCGTGATGCGCTCCAGGCCATGACGCCCGTAACGTGCGTCCGCCATCGCGGCGAGGCTGGCCGACTCGGGGAAAAACAGTTGCCCGGTGTGCACCACCTGCCCGCCACGGTAATGGCCATCCTGCATCTGGCCGCCCACGTGCAGCTTGAGATGGATGTGGTTGGTGCGCCCGGCGTAATAGCCGGGCCAGATGGTGTGGAAGTCCACGCGTCCGCGCTCATCGGCGATCTGCACGCCGCGCAGGAAGGTGAGCTCGTCGGTGGCGACGCTGCGTGGTGGCGCCCCGCGTCCCGGGCCGCCCATGCCAGGCGGCGGACCCGGCGGCATGCCGCCCGGCGGTGATCCCGGTGGTGGTCCCATGCCACCCGGAGGCGGTCCCGGCGGCGGTGGCCCCATGCCCGGGCCACCCGCGGACATGGCGGTGAATCCGGAGTACAGGCCTTGCGCGTCGCAATGCCAGATTTCCAGCGCCGTTCCGCTCAGCGGCCGGCAGGTGCGGCTGTCGAGAATCTCGAAATGCAGCGCCAGCGGCAGGCCGCTCCTGCCTTCGGTGATGTCCTGGCGCAGCAAGGCGCGGTCCAGGTAGTACGGACCTTCCGTCTGTTCGGGGCTCAGCTTGCACGCGGGGCGTCCATCGGGCAGGGCGCGCGCAACGCGGACGAAGGGCAGGGTGGCGACGCCGCCCAGGCACGCCTGCAAGAAGTGGCGTCGATTCCAGGTGATCTTCACAGCATGTCCTGACGAGGAAAGGGCGCCATGCAGGCATGGCCCGTCTTCGAACGCGCTGGGAAGTCGATGGATGACAGCCGCGCTGATGCTCAGCCTTCGAGCCGCGCGTCGAGCGTGATGCGGGCTTTCAGCACCTTGGAGACAGGGCAGCCTTCCTTGGTGGCCTGCGCGATGCTGTCGAAGGTCGCCACGTCGATGCGCGGCACCACGGCGCGTGAGATGAGCTCAACCGTGGTGATGGCGAAGCCGTCGCCATCCTTGTCGAGCGTCACTACCGCCTTGGTCTCGACGCGCGCAGGTGTGAAGCCGGCTTGCTCGAGCCCCGCGGCGAGCGCCATGGTGTAGCAGCCTGCGTGAGCGGCGCCCAGCAATTCCTCGGGGTTGGTGCCCGGCCCATCCTCGAAGCGCGAATGAAAGCCGTAGGGCGCGTCGTGCAACACGCCGGTGCCTGTGGACACGATGCCCGAGCCTTCCCTGAGGCCACCGGACCAGGCGGCGGAAGCGGTCTTCTTCATGGGTGATCCCCGTGGCGCGGCAGTGCGCTCATGGGCGCCAGTGTGCCGAGGCGCCCATCCATGAAATGCGAATGCCGCGCGGCGCTGCCTTCACGTGCGGTTCGCTGGCGTCTGTTCTACGCTTGCGCGCTTCCACCGCCCGCGTGAGCGTTTCATGTCCGCCGAGATCAACCACAACCCGACAACCCACCGTTTCGAAGTCAAGGTGGATGGTGTTCCCTGCGTGCTCGATTACACGCTGGAGAACGGCGTGATGACCATTACCCATACCATTGTGCCGTCGGCCGTTGGCGGTCGCGGCATCGCCTCCAACCTGGTGCGTACCGCGCTGGACACGGCGCGGTTCGAACACTGGAAGGTGGATCCGGCTTGTTCCTATTCGGAAATCTGGATGAAGCGCCATCCGGAGTATTCGGACCTGCACGTCTGACGCTTCGCCTTCCACCTGGCCTGCCATGGGCCGATAGCGATTAAGATGGCCGGGCCCGCCGCCGGGTCATCGGAGTGATCGCCTTGACGATGTGTCGTACGCCGGCATGAACGTGCCGAACGGAAAGCTACCGGCGCCCGCCGGTTCCAGCAAAAATCGCCCCCTTCGGTTCCCCGGCCTGCGCGCGCGGCCACGCATGGCCATGTCCGCCGTGGTGTTCCTGATCGTCGGGCTGACCTTGTGGCAGGGTTGGCATCTGAAGCCGGCCAAGGCCCTGCTGCTGGGCTTCGACCTGGGCGCGTTGATCTACTTGATGACGCTCGCGCTGCTGTTCAATCGCACCTCCACGCCCGAGCTGATGCGCGACCAGGCTCGAAGGCAGGACACCGGGCGCTGGGGCGTGTTGTGGACAGGCCTGGCGCTCACCGCGGTGGTGGCGTTGGCGTTGACCACCGAGCTGGGCGCGGCCAGGAGTGGCGGCGCCCAGGCCCTGCTGGTTTCCGCCGCCAGCATCGTGCTGTCGTGGCTGTTCCTCAACGTGATGTTCGCGCTGCACTACGCGCACGGCTACTACGGTGACTTCGGCCAGAAGCACGAGGGGCTGGAGTTCCCCAGCACGCCACAGCCCGACTACTGGGACTTCGCCTATTTCGCGATCGTGATCGGCATGACCTTCCAGGTGTCCGACGTGCAGATCACCAGCCGCTACCTGCGCCGCGTGGCCCTGCTGCACAGCGTGATCGCGTTCTTCTTCAACGTGTTCATCATCGCCATGAGCGTGAATATCGCCGCGGGATTGGCGGGTTAGGCTATCCGCCCGTCACGCCGGCAAAGTCCGCGGCGATGGTGGTTCGCCATCAGTCGCGGAAATTGTCGAACTGCAACGGCAGTTCCACATCGGCCTTGCGCAGCGCCGCCATGGCCAGCTGCAGGTCGTCGCGCTTCTTGCCGGTGACGCGCAGCTTGTCGCCGTTGATCTGGGCCTCGACCTTGAGCTTGGCCTCTTTCAGCGTGGCCACCAGCTTCTTGGCGATCGGCTGCTCGATGCCCTGCTTGACGGTGATCTTCTGGCGCGAGCCGCCGAGGTTGGTTTCCGCATCACCGACATCGAGCGCGCGGATGTCGATCTTCCGCGAGGTCAGGCGGCCGCGAAGGATGTCCAGCATCTGCTCCAGCTGGAATTCGCTGGGCGCGCTCTGGGTGATCACTTCCTTGTCCAGCTCGAATTTCGCGTCCGTGCCCTTGAAGTCGAAGCGGTTGGCCAGCTCGCGGTTGGCCTGGTCCACGGCATTGGTCAGCTCGTGCTTGTCGACTTCGGAGACGACGTCAAAGGAGGGCATGGTGGCGGTCCGTATGCATTTGGAAGGGCCGAGTTTAAGCGATATGGCGCCGGCTGTCGGATAATGCGCGACTTGCGAGACCTGGAGCAGGCCGAGATGGTGGTGGGCGCGTGAAAGTGGATGTACTGATCATTGGCGCCGGCGCCGCCGGGCTGATGTGCGCGATCACCGCCGGCCAGCGCGGGCGCGACGTGCTGGTGGTCGACCATGCCAACAAGGTCGGCAAGAAGATCCTGATGTCCGGCGGTGGGCGCTGCAATTTCACCAATCTTGGCGTGACGCCCGGCTGCTATCTCTCGGCCAACCCGCACTTCGCCAAGTCGGCGTTGGCGCGCTACACGCCGTGGGACTTCATCGCGATGGTGGAGAAACACCGCATCGCCTACCACGAGAAGGAACTGGGCCAGCTGTTCTGCGATGAATCGTCCAAGCTGATCGTACGCATGCTGATGGATGAATGCGCGCAGGCCGGCGTGCGTGTCGAGGCCAACTGCGGTGTCGATCGCGTGCGCAAGACGGACGAGGGGTTCAGCGTGCACACCGCACGCGGCGAAGTGCACGCGCAGTCGCTGGTGGTGGCGACGGGCGGCCTGTCCATTCCCAGCATGGGCGCCACCGGCCTGGGCTATGAGCTGGCGCGCCAGTTCGGCCACAACGTGTTGCCGACGCGGGCAGGACTGGCGCCGTTGACGTTGAGCGGCAAGCACCAGGAGCGCTACGAGGACCTGGCCGGCGTGGCCTTGCCCATGGTCGAGGCGCGCGTGGGGAAGCGCTCTTTCCGCGCCGGCATGCTGTTCACCCATCGGGGCATCAGCGGCCCGGCGATCCTGCAGATCTCTTCCTATTGGCAGCCGGGAGACGACCTGCGCATCGACCTGCTCCCCGACATGGACGCCGGCGCCTGGCTGCAGGCGCAGCGTGGTTCCCGTCCGGCGGCCGAATTGAAGAACGTGCTGGCTGATGCACTGCCGCGGCGCCTGGCTCAGCGCCTGTGCGAGCTGTGGTTTGACAGCCGCCCGATGCGCCAGTACCGCGAGGCGGAACTTGCCGCCATCGGCGGACAACTGCACGACTGGCCGATCGTCGCCAGCGGCACCGAGGGGTACCGTACCGCCGAGGTAACCCTGGGTGGTGTCGACACCGACGGGCTGTCCTCCTCCACCATGCAGTCGAAGCTGACGCCGGGGTTGTTCTTCATCGGCGAAGTGGTCGATGTCACCGGCTGGCTGGGCGGCTACAACTTCCAGTGGGCGTGGGCCTCCGGGCACGCCGCGGGCGAAGTCGTCTGAATTCGCGTGGGCTGTACGTGGCGCGTGGTCCACTGCCCGCGCCTCATGTCGAGGAGGATGGACGCATGAAAGTCGGTTTTATCGGCCTCGGCGCGATGGGCAGCGCCATGGCCAGCAACCTGCTCAAGGCCGGCCACGAGGTGACCGTCTGGAACCGCTCCCCGGCGGCCACGGAGCCGCTGGCCTCGCTGGGCGCCAAGGTGGCCAAAAGCGCCGACCGGGCCGTGCTGGGCGATGTGGTGTTCAGCATGCTGGCCAACGACCAGGCGGTGCGCGACGTCTTCCTCACGGACGGCCTGCTCGATGCGATGGACAAGGGCATGGTGCACGTCAACCACGCCACCATCTCCGTCGCGCTGGCGCGGGAGATCGCGGCCGAACACGCGCAGCGCGGGTTGGAATACGTGGCCGCCCCCGTCTTTGGACGCCCCGATGCCGCCGCCGCGGGCAGGCTCAATATCCTCGCGGCCGGCAAGCCCGCGGTGGTTGCGCGCGTGCACCCCTTGCTGGAAGCGATGGGCAGTCGCGTATGGCCGCTGGGCAACGCGCCCGAACGCGCCAACGTGGTGAAGATTGCCGGCAACTTCATGATCTGCGCCGCCATCGAGAGCATGGCCGAGGCCTCGGCGCTGGCGCGGGCGCACGGCGTCGGCGCCGCCGACTTCCTCGAAGTGATGACGGGTTCGCTGTTCGCCGCGCCGGCCTATCAGGGTTACGCGAAGCTGATTGCCGAACAGCGCTACAGCCCGGCCGGATTCGCGTTGCCGCTCGGCTACAAGGACATCGGGCTGGCGCTCAGCGCCGCCGACGCCACGCGCGTCCCGCTACCGCTGGCCGGCCTGCTGCGCGACAACCTGCTGGAGGCGTTGTCGTCCGGCGTCGAGGACGTGGACTGGGCGATCCTGGCGCAGGTGGCCGCGCGCCGCGCGCACCTGGACGAACGCGGACTCTGACACGGCAGGAAGTCGCACTCCTGCGCGGAATGCCCGGCTTTTAGCGCGCCTGTCGGCGTCGCGTCAGCCAGCGGTCCAACTGATTGGCGAAGGCCTGCTTGTCGCGGGGATGGAAGGCGGCGGGGCCACCGGTGTCGATGCCGGCGCCACGCAGCTCGTCCATGAAATTGCGCATGCCAAGACGCTGCGCGATGGTGTCGGCCGTGTACAGCTCGCCGCGTGGATGCATGGCCAGGGCGCCCTTGGCGATCACGGCGGCGGCGAGCGGAATGTCCTGGGTCACCACGAGGTCATCGGCGCTCACCCGATCCACGATCTCGTTGTCGGCCACGTCGAAGCCGCCAGGGACCTGGATCGCACGTACAAAGCGCGAGGGCGGCGTGCGCAGCCACTGGTTGGCCACCAGGGTGACCTGCACCTGCTCGCGATCGGCGGCGCGGAACAACACTTCCTTGATCGCGGCCGGGCAGGCGTCGGCATCCACCCAGATTTGTGCGGCCGGGTTCACGCCGCGCCGTTCCAGTGGAGGGCGCCGTCGATGATGGTGTTGGTATGGCCACCGATCCACACCGTGCTGCCGTCGATGCGCACGCTGAGGCTGGCGTCGTGGCCAATTTCGCGACCCTGGCTCACCGTGTAGCCGCGGGCCAGCGGGCCATGCGGCTCGGCATGGGCGATGTAGGCGGCGATCAGGCCGTTGGCCGCGCCGGAGGCGGGATCCTCGATGATGCCCACGCCGGAGGGGAAGGCTCGCACCACCAGTTGGTAGTCGGGATGGGCGCTGCGCGCGAACACGCACAGGCCCAGGCTGTTGGTGGCGTGCGCCAGCGCGCCAATCGCCGAATGGTCCGGCTGCCATTGGCGCAGGCTTTCCTCGTCCGCGCATTCGGCCAGCCACCAGTGGCGGCCTCCGGCGACGTAGGCCGGCGGCAGCGCGCCCAGCGCGATGCCTGCAAGGGCGTCGTGCAGCAACGGGTGCGCGTCGCGTCCGGTCTTTTCCACCGTAGCGTGGGGCGACTTCAGCAGCAGCCGGCGCGACTCGCCTTCGCCCTCGATGCGGATGGGCAGCACGCCGGCGCCGCATTCCTGCCACAGCACGCCGTCCACCGGTGCGGCCAGCCCGCGCAGCAGCACCGCGTGGGCGCTGCCGATGCTGGGGTGCCCGGCGAACGGAATCTCCTTGTGCGGCGTGAAGATGCGCACGCGGTAGCTGGCGTTCGGCTGGGTCGGCGGCAGCAGGAAGGTGGTCTCGACAAGGTTGGTCCAGCGGGCGAAATCCTGCATGCGGGCGTCGCTCCAACCGGTGGCGTCGGTGACGACGCCAAGGTGATTGCCGCCGCCCGGTGTGGCAGCAAAGACGTCCAGATGCAGATAGCGGATCGACATGGTTTTCAGGTTGGGTTGGCGTGAGGAAGGGCGCGCGAAGTCGCGAATCATAGTGCGGATTGCCCCGTCGTGCCCGGTTTTCCGGACCCGGCGGAGTCGACAACGGCCTCGCGCGAGGCCAAGATGCGGGCTCTTTGTCCTCCCGCATCCGATACGGAAGTCCGCATGATCACCCTGGCCATCATCGCCATCACCTGCGTCGTGTCCTTCATGGCGTTCAACAACGTCCGTCTGATGAACGACCTGATCCTGTGGCCGCCGGCCATTACGCGCAGCCGGGAATACCACCGCCTGGTGACCTACGGGCTGGTCCACGCGGACTTCAACCACCTGCTGTTCAACATGATCACGCTGTTCTTCTTCGGGCGCCTGATGGAGCGGTTCTACACCGCGAGCCTGGGTTCCCTGGGGTTCGCGCTGTTCTACATCGCGGCTCTGGTCGTCTCGATCCTGCCGACCTACCTGAACAACCGTAACAACAGCAACTACCGCAGCCTGGGCGCTTCCGGGGCGGTGTCCGCCGTGCTGTTCTCCTACATCCTGCTCGCCCCGTGGTCACGCATCATCGTGTTCGTGGTGCCGATGCCGGCGATCATCTATGCGGTGCTCTACGTGGCCTATTCGATCTACATGGATCGTCGCGGTCAGGGCAACATCAACCACAGCGCGCATTTGTGGGGCGGGGCGTTCGGCGTCGCCTTCACCTTGCTGGTGCGGCCGGAAGTGTTCTCGTACTTCCTCTCGCAACTGGCGCAACCGCGATTCTGAGCGGCAAAAACAGGCTCCTGCTCACCCGGGATACATCTTTGCGGTGCTAATCCTCGCGTGGCCTGGCGAGCAGGGCGTCGGGCCTACTCGACAACCGCAGGAGTGCAGACGCATGGCAACGACGCGCAAGCCAGCCGCCAAACGATCCACGACCCGCAAAGCAACCCCCCGCAAGACCACTGCCAGGAAATCCGCCGCCACCTCCAAAGCGCGCAAGACCGCCCACAAGACCGCAACTCGCAAGACAGCTGCCCGCAAGACCGCCACGCGAAAGACGGCAGCGCGCAAGACTGCAACGCGCAAGACGGCAACGCGCAAGACGGCAACGCGGAAGGCTGCAACGCGCAAGACGGCAACCCGCAAGACCACCGCGCACAAGTCCGCGGCACGCAAGAGCGCCGTCCGCAAGAGCGCGGCCACCCGGACATCGGCACGCAAGACCGCCGCCAAGCGGCCGTCCACCCGCAAGGCCGCTCCGCGCAAAACCGCCAGCAAGGCAGCACGAAAGACCGCACGGAAGGCCCCGGCGAAGCGCGCGACCGCCAAACGGGCTCCCGCCAAGAAGACCGCCACCCGAAGGGCCGCCGCCAGCAAGCTGGTGACGGCCCAGGTGACGGGCAAGCCCATGCCTCCCCGGTCAGGCGCGCGCAGGGCAAGCGCCAAGCCCGCCGCTGAGGCTGCCGGCCACCGGACGCTCGCCCGTCCACGCAGGGCGCCGCGCAAGGCCAAGAAGCGGCAACTCACGCCGCAGGAAGCCGTCGCGCAAATCCAGGCGCTGCTCGAGGCCAAGCAGGAGCGCGTCCGGCAGGGGCCCAGTTGGCCCGGCGCTACCCGTTTCCCGTCCGGCGACATCGACAACCACGGCATGGGTGACCGCGGCCCTGGCGCCCCCGTTGAAGGGGTTCAGCGTCACATCCTCCAGCCACCGGGACGCAGCGGCGGTCACTGAAACAGGCGACGGGCCGCCATCTTGGCGCGGCCTCCCGCAGCGCGTGGCCGGCAGGAAAAATTCTTCCGGCCATGCCTGCGGCATTCAGTGCGCACTCAATGGTTTAGGACTAGCGTAGAGCTGTCCTCCGTAGAGGTCTGTGCCATGAAACGCATGCTTGCCGGCCTGGTCCTGTTGGCCGCTGTGGCGGCACTGTCCGGTTGCTACTACTACCCGAACTACACCTACGCGCATCCGGTGAGCACCGGCGGAGGTGACGCCTACTATGGCACTGGCGTCGTCTACAGCTCCTACCCCGGGTATTACTACCCGGGCTATTGGGGTTACTACGGTTGCTGCTGGGGGCCGACGATAGGCATTGGCGGGATCTGGTACGGGGGCTCCTACTACTACGGCCACGGCGGCTACTACGGTCATTACGGCCACGGCGGTTACTACGGCCATGGCGGCTACTACGGCCATGGCGGTGGTGGCCACGGTAGCTGGGGCGGCCACGGCGGCAGCGGACACTAGACGCACGCTTTCATCGCCCGGAGTCAGGGCACAATCGCGGCATGAGGTTTCCCACCGGTTTGCCGCCCATCAGGATGATGTTCAGGCCCATCGCCACGCTGGCGATGGGCCTCGTGCTTTCCGCCTGCGCGACGGTCGGCTACTACTCCCACGTGGCTGCCGGCCAGAGCCAGCTGATGCTGCACCGTCGCGACGTGGCGCGCGTGCTCGACGATCCCTCCGTGGACGCCAAGCTCAAGCGCCGCCTGCAACTGGCGCAGGAAGCGCGCGCTTTCGCCAGTTCGCATCTCGGGCTGCCCCAGAACCGCAGCTACACCAGTTATGTCCAGCTCGACCGGCCTTACGTGGTGTGGAACGTGTTCGCCACGCCCCGCTATTCGATGGACCCCATCCGGCACTGTTTCCTGTTCGCCGGCTGCGTGGCCTATCGCGGCTATTTCTCGCACGACAAGGCCAAGGCCGAGGCGGCGCGCCTGGAGAAGGGCGGCGACGACGTCTACGTCGGCGGCGTGCCGGCGTACTCCACGCTGGGCTGGTTCGCCGATCCCATCATGAGCAGCATGATGCGCTGGGACGACGACGAGCTCGCCGCGACCATCTTCCACGAGCTGGCGCACCAGCTGATCTATGTAAAGGACGACAGCGCCTTCAACGAATCCTTCGCGAGCTTCGTGCAGGAGGAGGGCTTGCGTCAGTGGCGCCAATCACGCGGCCTGCCGCCGCAGGACGTGCTGGCCAAGACCATGGACGACGGCTTCACCTGGCTGGTCATGGATCTGCGCGAGCGCCTGAAGAAGCTCTATGCGAGCGGTGTTGACCAGGCTGCGATGGAGGCCGGCAAGCAGCGCGAGATCGCTGATTTCCGCGTGCGCTACGCGCAGTGGCGCGACCTCGACTGGCCGGACGACCATCGCTACGACGGTTGGGTCAGCGGTCCGATCAACAACGCGCGGCTGCTGCCATTCGGACTGTACGACCGCTGGACGCCGGCGTTCGCCGCGCTGTTCAAGCAATCCAACCAGCAGTGGCCAGACTTCTATGCCGGTGTGCGCGCCCTGGCGCGCCTGTCCCATGCCGAACGCCAGCAGGCGTTGCAGCGGCTCCTTCCGCCGGGTACGCCGCCGCCCGCCTGAGGGCCCTCAGTGCTGGACCTTGTGCGCGGCCATGTGCCGCAGATAGGCGAGCAGGGCGTCGAGGTCCGCATTGGACAGCGCGTCGCGGTCAAAGCCCGGCATGCGTGCCTGCGGCCAGCGCCGCAACGACTGCGGGTCGCGGATATAGGCGCGCAGCAGGTCCTCGCGCAGGTACTCGGTGGCGCTGTGAGGAATATTGAGGTCAGGCCCCAGCCGCGCGTCGCCCTGGCCATTGAGCGTGTGACAGGCCAGGCAGGTGCGCTGGAACACGGCGAAGCCCCGCGCCACGGCGCTGTCCGGTCGCACCGACGGGTCGGGATTGAGCGCGGGGAAGCGCTCGGCGACCGGCGCCAGCCGCCGGATCGAGGCCAACTGGAACGGCCACTGCTCCGGGCCGATCCGCATCGCCTGCGGGTCGGTCCACACCAGATAGAACGGCCCGGCGCCGGGTTTGTCGTCGGCGAGCGCCGGCCAGGGGTGTTCCGGCTCCTCGATGGCCAGCCAGGCCTCGGCGCCGTGGGCCTTCAGCAGCAGCCTGGCGGGAATCTCCGCGGCGAAGCCGTCGTTGGCCACGAACAGCAGGGCGTCGTCTGGCGCGGCGCCCGAGAGCAGCGCCTTCAGCGGCACGGCGCGATAACGCATCGAACGTTTGTAAGCCACATCGACGGGAATGCTGATGGTGCGTACGTCCTGGCGCGCGAGCAGCTGCGCGGTGCTGTAGGTGCGCGTTCCGTGGCCGAGATCGATGCTGAGGTCGGCGGCCTGCAAGGGTGGTGCAAGGCAGAGGATGAGCAGGCACAGGCGACGCAACAGCGATGACATGGGTTGGTCCGCGGAAAGGTGCGGGCGATTGTAACGGTCGGCGTCCAGCTTGCCGAAACCTGAACGGCGCCGAGCGAGCCCTTGAACCGGGGCAGGGCGGACCACACTAACTAGTCGTATCGCCGTGACGGCGACAGGAAGTGGCTCAGCACCATCGTGCCACTGAGGGGTCGGTCCTTTTCCCCTCTTTGTTTGCGACCGGCCTGACAAAACCTCGGTAGCCCCTCCCCTGGCTACCGGGGTTTTTATTTGCCCCCATGTGGCGCGTACTCGCGCTGCCGCCCGCCAGACGGGGATAATCGTGCGCATCCATCCCCGTAGCGCCGATCCGGCGCCTGAGCGACTGATGATCGTTACCTCCCTGCTCGACACCGACCTGTACAAGTTCTCGATGATGCAGGTGGTGCTGCATCACTATCCGGCCGCGCAGGTCGAATACAAGTTCAAGTGCCGCAACCCCGGCATCGATCTGGTCCCATATATCGATGAGATCCGCGCCGAGATCGACGCG
Source organism: Dyella solisilvae (assembly GCF_003351225.1). GTDB lineage: Bacteria > Pseudomonadota > Gammaproteobacteria > Xanthomonadales > Rhodanobacteraceae > Dyella > Dyella solisilvae. Next base: position 726,493 of record NZ_QQSY01000001.1, on the reverse strand, counting down.
CTGTGCTCGCTGCGTTTCACCAACGATGAGCTCGACTACCTGCGGACCTGGCGATTCATCAAGAGCGATTTCGTCGACTTCCTCGGGCTGTTCCAGCTCAACGCCAAGTACGTGGAAATCAGGCCCGCCCAGGACGGGCCGGGCGAAATCGAATTGCACATCCGCGGGCCCTGGCTGCACACCATCCTGTTCGAGGTGCCGCTGCTGGCCATCATCAATGAGGTGTACTTCCGCAACACGCAGCCGGGACTCGATCTGGGCGAAGGACGCCGCCGCCTGCGCGAGAAGATCGCGCTGTTGCGCGACACCGACGGATTCACGGAGTGCCGCATCGCTGATTACGGCACGCGCCGCCGCTTCTCGCGCGCCTGGCACGAGGAGGTGGTGACCACCCTTCGCAACGGACTCGGGAGGCAACTGGCGGGCACCAGCAATGTGTGGCTGGCATGGAAGCTGGGGCTCACCCCATTGGGCACGCTGGCTCACGAGTACCTGCAGGCGCACCAGGCGCTGGGTCCGCGGCTGCGCGACTCGCAGGTGGCGGCGCTGGAGGCCTGGGCGCGCGAATACCGCGGCGACCTGGGCATCGCGTTGTCGGACGTGTACGGCCTCAGCGCCTTCCTGCGCGATTTCGACATGTACTTCTGCAAGCTCTTCGACGGGACGCGCCACGATTCGGGCGACCCGTTCGCCTGGGGCGAGCGCGTGCTGGCGCATTACCGCGCCAATCGCGTGGACCCGAGCTCGAAGGTGCTGGTGTTCAGCGACGGCCTCGACATCCCCAAGGTGATGCGCCTGTACCAGCACTTCCACGGGCGCTGCCAACTGGCCTTCGGCGTCGGCACCAACCTCACCAACGACGTGGGACCCGAGCCGCTGCAGATCGTGATCAAGATGATCCGCTGCAACGGCCAGCCCGTGGCGAAGATCAGCGACACGCCGGGCAAGAACATGTGCGAGGACAGCGCCTACGTGGCGTACCTGCGGCAGGTGTTCGAGATTCCGGCGGAGCCGGAGGTGGCGTGACCGCAGCTATCTTCCACGCCTTGAAGATGAAGCTGAAATACGTGGTCCCTCAGCGTCATTCCGGCGCAGGCCGGAATCCAGCGCCTTTGATCTCGCATTGACCGCGGACCGCAAAAGGCACTGGATTCCGGCCTGCGCCGGAATGACGGTGAGGAACGATGGGGTGAATGGCAGTGGGAGAGGGCTTGGGCCGCGGCAGAACCAGCCGTCCCGCCCATCCCATCAAAACGCCGGCAACACCGCGCCCTGGTACTTCTGCTCGATGAAGGCCTTGATCTCGGGGCTGGTCAGCGCCTTGGCCAGCTTCTGGATGCGCGGATCGTCCTTGTTGTCGGGGCGCGCCACCAGGTAGTTCACGTACGGCGAATCCTTGTCCTCGATCAGCAGCGCGTCCTTCGCCGGGTTCAGGCCCGCGGCCAGCGCGTAGTTGGTGTTGATCAGGGCCAGGTCAACTTCGTCCAGCGTGCGCGGTAGCATCGCCGCTTCCAGCGGGCGGAACTTCAGCTGCTTGGGATTGGCGCTGATGTCCTTGACCGTGGACAGCTCGTTGGCCGGATCCTTCAGCGTGATGATGCCGTGCCTGGCCAGCAGCAACAGCGCGCGGCCGCCATTGGCCGGATCGTTGGGCAGGGTCACGGTGCCGCCATCGGGCAGTTGGTCGATCGACTTGAGTTTGCGCGAATACGCGCCGAACGGCTCGATGTGCACGCCGGTGACGATCACCAGGTTGGTGCCACGCTCGTGATTGAACGCGTCCAGGTACGGCTTGGTCTGGAAGTAGTTGGCGTCGATCGCCTTCTCCAGCACCTGGGTGTTCGGCTGCACGTAATCGGCGAAAACCTTGATCTCCAGGTCCACGCCTTCTTTGGCGAGGATCGGCTTGACCTGCTTGAGGATCTCCGCGTGCGGCACGGCCGTGGCTGCCACCACCAGCTTCTGGCTGCCGGCGTCGCCGCCGGACTGCGACGAAGAACAGCCTGCCAGCAGGATCAGGGCGGCAAGCATGGCTATGAGCTTATTCATCTTCGTCATGGGGCGGTTGTCTTGATGCGGCGCACAAGAATAGCCGTCCATATCGCCCGATGCAAAATCATGCGCTGCGCCTCCTTGCCGAAGCGCAGCGCCTGGGGGCCTCAGTGGCGGGTATAGCGCGCCACGATGCGATCGCCCAGCATCTGCAGCAGCTGGACCAGCACGATCAGCAAGACGACGGTCACCAGCATGTAATCGGACTTGTAGCTCAGGTAGCCGTAGCGGTAGGCGAGGTCGCCCAGGCCGCCCGCGCCGATCGCGCCGCCCATGGCGGTGTAACCGACCAGGGCGATGGCGGTGACGGTCGTGCCGGCGATCAGGCCGCCGCGCGCCTCCGGCAGCAGCACGTGGCGCACGATCTGCCAGGTGCTGGCGCCCATGGCCTGGCTGGCTTCGATCACGCCGCGCTGCACCTCGCGCAGTGCGGTTTCCACCAGGCGCGCGAAGAACGGCGCCGCGCCGATCACCAGCGGAGGGATGGCGCCGCGAATGCCGAGCTTGGTGCCCACCAGCACGTAGGTGAGCGGCATCAGCACGATCATCAGGATGATGAAGGGAATCGAACGCAGGATGTTCACCACCAGCGACAGCGCGGCGTACAGCTTGGGCATGGCGCGCAGTTGGCCCTTGCCGGTGAGGTAAAGCAGCACGCCGAGCGGCAGTCCAATAAGCACGGTCAGCAGCAGCGAGCCACCCAGCATCAGCAAGGTGTCGATGCAGGCCTGGCCGATCTCGCTCCAGTCATCGATGTTGGGGAACAGGGATTGCAGCGGTGCGATGCTCATGCGCGGTGCTCCGGCGACGATGCGGTGACTTCCTCGATCTCGATGCCGGCCTGGCGCAGGTGGGCCAGCGCGTCGTCGACGCGGTCGCCCTGCATGGCCAGGGTGAGCTGGCCGTAGGGCAGGTCCTTGATGCGGTCGATACGGCCGGCCAGGATGTTGAAGTCCACGCCGGTCTCGCGCGCGACGCGGCCCAGCGCCGGCGTCCAGGTGGCGTCGCCGCGGAACGACAGGCGCAGGATGCGGCCTGGCACGTGTGCGAATGGCGCTTGCTCGCCGGCCGCTTCCTCCGGCAAGGCTTCGTTGACGAAGCGGCGCGTGGTGGCGTGCCGTGGATGCAGGAACACGTCAGCCACCGGACCGTTTTCCACGATGGCGCCGGCGTCGAGCACAGCCACGCGATCGCACACACGACGCACCACGTCCATCTCGTGGGTAATCAGCACGACAGTGAGTTTCAGTTCGCGGTTGATCTGGGCCAGCAGGTCCAGCACCGACGCGGTGGTCTGCGGGTCGAGCGCGCTGGTGGCCTCGTCACATAGCAAGATCGCCGGACGATTCGCCAGCGCGCGTGCGATGCCGACGCGTTGCTTCTGGCCGCCGGAGAGTTGCGAAGGATATTTTCCAGCGTGCGCGCTCAGGCCCACGCGGGCCAGCAATTCGTCGACACGGCTGCGGATCGCCATCGCATCGCGTTCACCGGCCAGGCGCAGCGGAAAGGCCACGTTTTCGGCCACCGTCTGCGAGGCAAGCAGATTGAAATGCTGGAAGATCATGCCGATGCGCTGGCGCTGCTGGCGCAACTGGGCATCGGAAAGCGTGGTCATGTCCACGTCGCCGATCTGGATACGGCCGCCGCTGGGGCGCTCGAGCAGGTTGATCAGACGGATAAGCGTCGATTTACCTGCGCCGGAATGGCCGATGATGCCGAATACCTCGCCGTCGGCGATGTCCAGGCTGAACGGTTGCAGGGCGGGGACGTCCTTGCCGTCGACGCGGTAGGACTTGTGCACATCCTGGAATCTGATCACGGGATACCTTCGGGGAAACCTGAGGCCGAGGCCTCGGGACAGGCAGTGGCTGTGCCGATGCGGGGGCACAAGCATAAGGCATGTGACTTGGCGGGTGCGCACCGTGTGGGGCCAAGGTATGTCGCGCCGTGTGTCGTGGTGGCGAGCGATCGTGACGGCGGGCTACTCGGCGTGCGCGAACAAGTCCTAGACTGGGGACTCCCCGCCTGAGGACCGCCAGCATGACGTCCGTCTACGATTTTTCCGCCCGCGACATCGAGGGCAATGAGCGCTCGCTCGCCGACTACCGTGGCAAGACCTTGCTGATCGTCAACGTGGCTTCCAAGTGCGGATTCACTCCGCAGTACACCGGGCTGGAGGCGCTGTGGAAGGCCGAACGCGACCAGGGACTGATGGTGCTCGGCTTTCCGTGCGATCAGTTCGGCCACCAGGAGCCGGGCAATGAAGCGGAGATCCGCAACTTCTGCTCCACCAGCTACGACGTGAGCTTCCCTCTCTTTTCGAAGATCGAGGTGAATGGCGACGGGGCCCACCCGCTGTACAAGTGGCTCAAGAGCGAGGGCAAGGGGATCCTCGGCAGCGAGTCGATCAAATGGAACTTCACCAAGTTCCTGGTTGACCGCAATGGCCAGGTGGTGAAGCGCTACGCGCCGACCGACACGCCCGAGAAGATCGCCAAGGACCTCAAGCCCCAGTTGGCCGGATAAGCCTCAGTTGGCCGGATGAGTCGCCACCGCCGGCGCCGTTGATACCGCGCCGCTGCGGTTGCGCATGCCAGCCAGCATCACGGCAATGGCATCCAGGTCGCGGGTGGCGCTGGGCGCGCCCGCGGGCGGCGCGTAGTTGTTGAGCATGATGGCGAAGGCCAGGCGCTCACCGTCGCTGGTGGTGACGTATCCGGCCAGGCAATGCACGAAATTCATGCTGCCGGTTTTGGCGCGAACGTTGTTCTCCGCCGGCGTGTTGCGCATCCGGCCGTAGAGCGTGCCGTCGACGCCGGCTATCGGCAGCGCGTCCTGCAGTGTCGCCGCATAAGGTTGCGTGGCCAGATAGGCGAGCAGGCGCGCCATCGCGTTGGCGGTGGTCAGGTTGCTGCGCGACAGGCCCGTGCCTTCCTCGATCAGGGTGGACGTCGGCGTGATGCCGATCTGTTCGAGCAACTGGTGCATGGCGCGGATCCCCCAGCGTTCGCTGGTGATGAAACCGAAGCTGCCGTCGCGTTGCTCGGCATCGGTTTGCGCCTTGACGCCGGCGAGCAGCAGCAGGTTCTGCAGGTAGAGATTCTGCGAGCGCTTGAGTCCGCGCGAGAGGATCTCACCGAGCGGGGGAGAGCGCACTTCCGCCAGCGTGTGTGCCTGCGCCGACAACGCGATGTCGCGCCTCGGCCATTGCAGCACCACCAGCTTGCCGTCGAGCTGGATGCCATGCCGCGCCAGCGCTGCACGCAACAAATTTCCGGCGTAACGGGCCGGATCGGGCACGGCGAGCTTGTAGGTCTGTGCAGGCGAATGCGCGGCGATGTTGCCGAACGCGTACAGCACGCCATCGCCAGGCGCGCGATACAGGTTGATATCGTTGCGCGAATGCGGGGCGCTGGTGACGATCTCGCTCGCCAGGTTGGGGATGGACTCGGCCGGATCGAAGCTGATCGTGGCCGGGGCGCCGGCGGTGGACCCGGGCGCCACGGTGACCTCCACCTGATTCTCGTGCACGCTGAGCGCGGTGGCCGGCACCGCGAACCAGCTCTGCAGGTCGATCGCCTCCCAGCCCGAACCCATCATCGGGCTGGCGAAGTAGGTGGCGTCGGCGATCAGGTCGCCATGCACGTGGTGTAGCCCCTGCGACGCCAGCTGCTCGGCCAACTGGTCGGGCCAGGTCTGTGTCGATGGATCGGCGCCCAGGGTGGGGTCGCCCATGCCGTAGAGGATCAGCGGCCCCTCGAGCTGGCCCTGGCGGATGGCGCCGGTGGCGAGCACGCGGGTGGGAATGCGGTAGTCCGGACCGAGCTCGCTGAGGGCGACAGCGGCGGTGAACAGCTTGGCGGTGGACGCCGGCTGCAGCAGCTGGTCCGCATGGTGGGTGTAGACCGTGCGGCCGGTATCGAGGGAAACCACCGAAATGCCCCAGTCCGCGCCGGCGAAGCGGGCCTCGCTGATGAGGTTGTCGATCTGCTCGGCCAGCGTCGATGCCGAGGCGGGCGAGGAAGGTGCGGCGGTGGTCTGCGGTGTGGCGGCCAGCGCGCTGGAATCGAGCGGCGCAAGGGTCAGCCCGACGCAGAACAAGGCGCCGGCAAGACGGCGAAACGGGATTGACGACCAGCCCATGGGCCAAGTATCGCCAATCCACCCACCGGGAAGCCAGCCGATGCCGGAAGCCGCAGTCTGTTACCCTTGGCCGTTCGTGTCGGCGCGTGCCGGCGCTCCCTATCCCCATTCGAGAACGTCATGCAGATCGCAGAGAATTCCGTTGTCTCCTTCCACTACACGCTGACCGACGACCAGGGCCAGGTCATCGACAGCTCGCAGGGCCGTGAGCCGCTGGTGTACCTGCAGGGCGTGGGCCAGATCGTTCCGGGCCTGGAGAAGGCGATGGAAGGCCGCCAGGTCGGCGACCAGTTCAAGGTCGACGTGGCGCCGGAGGAGGGCTACGGCGTGCACCATCCGGAGCTGATGCAGGAAGTGCCGCGCGAGGCGTTCCAGGGCGTGGAGGACATCCAGCCGGGCATGCAGTTCCAGGGCCGCGGTCCGCAGGGCGTGATCAATGTCACCGTGACCAAGGTCGACCAGGACAAGGTGCACATCGACGGCAACCACCCGCTGGCCGGCCAGACCCTGCACTTCGACGTGGAAGTGACCGAAGTGCGCGCGGCGACCGAGGAAGAACTCTCGCACGGTCACGTGCACGGTGAAGGCGGCCACCACCACTGATGGCTCGCGACGGCGACGCTCCTGTAGCGTCGCCGTCACTCAACTGAATTCGCGCTCCCTCCAGAAGGGCGCCATGTGCGCGACCGACGCGCCCTCAATACCAATCGAGCAACGACACCCCGATGCCCAGATAAGTGGCATTGTGGTTGTAGTCGATCATGGTTACGCCGTAGCCCTTGAACAGCTCGATGTAGCCCCGCAGGTTGCCCGCCACCGGGAACGACCACGTGAACTGCGCCGCGCCATGGCTTTCGCTGCCACCTCGCAATGAGTGGCGTAGCAGCAAGCCGAATTCCTGGCCGTTCCATTCGCGGATGATCTGCATGTCCGCGCGGCCCATGTAGTTGCTGATATCAGGATTGTTGTCGTCCACGCCATGTTCGGGCACGCGCCACCATGGGCGCAGCATCACCGTCCAGTGTTCGCGTTCGAATCCGAGATAGCCCATCACCCGGTTCCAGCTGCGCGACAGCGGGTCGGACTGGCCGTTGGACTGGTGGTTCACGCCAATGCCCAGCAGGCGACCATCCCAGCCCCACAAGTCGTAATGGGTATCGAACGTCAGGATCGCCTCGGGCTCGTAGTCGGTTTCGCGAAACGGCCGCGACTCGGGTTCGTTGTAGACCTGCCAGTACGAAGCCTGGGTGTAGGCCACCCACAGGTCGCCCGCATCGCCGAACACGCCTTGCCAGATCTTGGTCTTCAGGCTGAGCTGGAACTTGCTTTCGATGTTGTCCAGACGCTGCGGCGTGTCGACCGTGTTGAGCGGATTGGGGCTGGTCGGCTGCCGGTTCTGGTTGCTGCTGGCGAAGAACGGCATCACCGTGATCGGCTTGTAGCCGCGAAGGTTGAACGTGCCGAGCTTGCTCTCGGGCGACAGCTCCCACCGACTGTCCAGAAGCGACGGCCCCGTAGGAGAAGGCTCCTGCGCCGCAACGGAAGCCGATGCCGTGCCGACCTTCGGCGGTTCATGGCTGAACACGATTCCGGGCGGCGCCGGTTGCGCCGCTTCGTTGGATTTCTTCTGTGCCGCCGGAAGCTGGTCGCGACCCGTCGCGTGGTCATAGCAGGCCAGCCGCTGCGCATCGCTTTCGATGGCGGTGCAGGCGCGGATGTCCATGGGGTTCGGGTTCTGCGCGCGCGCGGCAGTCAGGAAAAGGCCCAACGCCAGCGTGATGGCCGTCAGGAGGGTCAATCGCATGATTGGGCTCCGTCCTCATCCAGTCTGCGATGGTAGCGAGTGGCGCATGGGCCCGCCGCACGTGCTGGCATCACACAGGACGACGCGGGCCGCTAATGCCGCGGCCCGCGTCGGGGGGCTCCATCTTACTTACTTGTTCTCCACCCAGTGCTCGTACTCTGCCCTGGTGATGTGACCGGTCTTGCCCTTGTCGACGTACAGGAAGTCATTGGCCAGCGGCGGATAGGCCGACGCCTGGTCCTCGGTGATGTACCTGGCGCCGCCCGAGAGCTGGTCGAAGCTCGGCGCCGGGCCGGCGGCGACCTGCGGCACCTCCGAGTTGATGATCACTTTGCCCTGCGGGCTGTTGAACTGCGCCTGCGTGCCGCCCGGAGGCGGTGGAGGCGTCGGCGCGCTGGACGGAAGCGTGGTTGCGTTGGCCGGCGGCGACGACGTTGGCATCGACTGGGTCGCGGTTGGCATCGACTGGGTCGCAGTAGGCATCGACTGGGTCTGCGCCAACAGCGAGCCTGCCAGCATCAGCGAACCGGCGGTGACCACGGTGAGGATGGGAATGCGGGCTTTCATCGTGTTGACTCCATGCCAGAATGCTTGGCTCGTGAACGGATGAGCGCGATGCAAGTTGCGTGGCGAGGTCGCGCTGCGAACTCCCTCGCGCTCGTTTCAACGCTAGCAAACGGCGATTAATGTCGCCTCAATACAGGCATGGTCATCGCGTGAAGTCGTCGTTACCGTTGTCGGTCCCTTCATTCCCCGCGCAGGCTGCGTTAAGCATCACGCAGGCACGGCGTCTTCATCTGGCGGCGCAAGGTTTGCTGCAACAGCCGCGTGCACGCGCGCGGCGCGAAGATGTGGTTGCAGCGATCACGCGCATGCGGCTGTTGCAGATCGACAGCATCCATGTGGTGGCGCGCAGTCCGTACCTGGTGTTGTATTCGCGCCTTGGCGAGTACAAGCCGCAATGGCTGGACGATGCACTGGAAGCAGGGCGCCTGGCCGAATGCTGGGCGCACGAAGCGTGCTTCGTGCCGGCGGCTGATGTGTCGTTGCACCACGCATGGCGTCGCCAGCGCGCGATGCATTGGGCCTACAAGCATGCGGCGCGCATGCATGCGGAACATCGCGAAGGTATGGATACGTTGCTGGCGCGCATTCGCGACGGCGGCGCCGCGCGTGCCGCCGACTTCGAAAGCGAGCAGCGCAGTGCAGGTGGCTGGTGGTCGTGGAAACCGGAGAAGCGCTGGCTCGAGGCGTGGTTCGCGCTCGGCGAGTTGATGGTGACGCGCCGTGAGCGCTTCCAGCGAGTCTACGATCTGGCCGAACGCGTGTTGGCCAAACTTGATCCGCCGATCGACGCCACGTCGACCTCACTCGATCACGCATCCTTGCGCGAACACTTCGTGCTCGACAGCGTACGCGCACTCGGCATCGCCCAGGCGCGCTGGATTGCCGACTATCACCGCCTGAAGCCCGCGGTCACCGACCGCGAGCTCGCGCCGCTGGTGGCGCGCGGCGAGCTGTTGAAGGTCGAGGTGGAGGGCTGGACGACGCCGGCTTACGTCCTTCGCGATCACGCCGATCTGCTGGCGCAGGCCGCGCAGGGAAAGCTGCGCGCCACGCGCACCGTGCTGTTGTCGCCGTTCGATCCGGTGGTGTGGGATCGCGCGCGGGCGCTGGCGCTGTTCGGCTTCGAATACACCATCGAGTGCTACGTGCCGGAGTCCAAACGCCGCTACGGTTATTACGTGCTGCCCATCCTGCATCGCGGGCAACTGGTCGGCCGGCTCGATGCCAAGGCGCATCGAAGTGAAGGCGTATTCGAGATCAAGTCGCTGTTCCTCGAACCGGAGGTGGAACCGTCGGAACGCCTGTTGGATGACCTGGCGCAGGCGATCGCGGCAACGGCGCGTTGGCACGAGACGCCGCAGGTTCGACTGGGGCGGTGTGGCGCCCGAGGTGTGTCGGCGGCGCTGCGGGCCCGCTGGCGCGAGGCTGGCGCGTCAGCGTGAGCCGGGGCTCGTGACGGCCGCCGCCGGACTGCCAGGAACGCAGGATTTGCCGTGCAGCGCTTCCCTCAACTGCGCCGCCAGCGCGGTGCAGCGAGCTCCCAGCTGCGGGCGCGTGGCTGGATCCTGCGAATCGCGCAAGAGGCTGGTGCGCATCGCCTCAAAGCGGGATTCCAACTGGTCCGGCGGGAAGATGCCGGCGGCGCGGTGGCAGGCCATATAACTTGCCAGGTAGTCGTCACAGGCCGGAATGCCCGTGCTGTCCGACAGCCCCGAAGTGGCCTGCTGCGAGCCGCCGTGGGGCTTGGCCGCTCCCGTCGTGGCTGCGCCGCCGCCGGTATGGCTGGTGGGGGCGCTGGTGGTCGCCGGATGAGCCGTAGGCGCCGGATGGGTGGTCGGCTGGTTTGAGCAGCCCACCATGACGACTCCACCGGTCAACAGGGCCAGGAGGGCAAGGCGGTAACGGGCTGACTTCATGGGCTTCTCCTTCACTGGCATGGCCGGGCCGGGCGGCGCCCAAGGGGGCGACCATGGACCTGAGGCTTAAAGAGAGGGATGAAATGGGAAGATGGCGTGAAAATCAAATCGGCTGATACGCCGGGCATCGGGCATCCATTCAGCTTCGGGATATCCGGGGATTCGCGTTGCGACCAATGTCCCGCTATGATTGTCAGGCTGTGTTTGCTGGGGTCACCAGAGTTTTGTGACCCGATGCCGCTGATCTCGATCTAGCCACATCGCCTCACCCCTAGGGTTTCCTTGCACACCAGTAAGCCTGCCTGCGCATGTCGCGTGGGCTGAGTCTCTTCAATCCTATGGAGTGTTTCATATGTCTGATCGTCAGATCGGTACCGTCAAGTGGTTCAACGATGCCAAGGGTTTCGGCTTCATCAGCCGTGACAATGGCCCGGATGTCTTCGTGCATTTCCGCGCGATCCAGGGCAACGGCTTCAAGAGCCTGCAGGAAGGCCAGAAGGTCAGCTTCAAGGTTGTGCAGGGCCAGAAGGGCCTGCAGGCCGACGAAGTGATGGCTGCCTAAAAAGCGTTTTCAATAACGCAATGAATAAGCCAGGCAGTAATGCCTGGCTTTTTCTTTTTGCAAATGTCGACGAAATGTGAAAATCACGCGGGTCATTCACTTGTATTAGAAAAATCCGTTATGCTGGATTTACTGTGGTTGCTCGGTCACGCGCGTGCCCGATGCGCGACCCATCAGGGTCCACATCGCTTCACCCGATCCCTGCATGCCCAGTAAGCCGTCGGCCAAAGGGGAGGCTGACTTGTCTCAGCATCGAGCAGATCGGAGTGAGTCATGTCGGATCGTGAAGTTGGCACAGTCAAATGGTTCAACGACGCCAAGGGCTTCGGCTTTATCAGTCGCGAAAGCGGCCCCGACGTCTTCGTGCATTTCCGGGCCATTAGTGGCACAGGCTTTCGCAGCCTGAAGGAAGGTCAAAAGGTGAGCTTCAAGGTGGTGCAGGGCCAGAAAGGCCTGCAGGCCGACGAAGTCGCGCCTGCCTGATTAATTGCCGTCGATAGTGAAAAAGGCCGGTGCAAACCGGCCTTTTTCATGCGCGAGACTTTTTCATTACACAGGTATTGGGTAGCCTGCGACGTTTTCACGACTGACGCGTGCCCTTGTCGATGATGTCCGCGCCCTCGTTTGACCCGACACTACTTCCCGATTGCGAAACGCTGCCCGCATCCGCCGCGGATGGCGCCTGTGCCGAAGTGATTCTGCAATTGCCGGCGGGGGCGATTCACGACGTGGTGTATTGGTTGCCGGCCTTGGGTATGCCGGCGCGACAATATTTGCCGCTTGCGCAGGCGCTCGCCGCGCAGGGCGTCGCCGTGGCGATCCACGAATGGCGGGGCATCGGCTCCAGCAACCATCGCGCGAGCCGGCGCGACGACTGGGGTTATCGCGAGCTGCTGCAGGACGACCTGCCGGCCGGCGTGGCGGCGGTGCAAGCACGCCTGCCGCAGGCCCGCTACTGGTTTGGCGGGCACAGCCTGGGAGGGCAGCTGGCGTCGCTTCATGCGAGCCTGCATCCGCGGCAGGTGGCTGGCCTGCTGGTGGTGGCGAGCGGGGCGCCGTATTGGCGGCAGTTTCGCTGGGGCGGGCCGATCTGGCTGGCCTTTGTCCTGGCCCCGTGGCTGGCGCGACTGGTGGGTTACCTGCCCGGGCGTCGCCTCGGTTTCGGCGGCAACGAGGCGCGTCGGCTGATCGTCGACTGGGCCCGGACCGGGCGCACAGGGCGCTATGCCGCCGAAGGCATGCCAGATGACCTCGAGCAGCGCCTGGCCGCGCTGAGCGTGCCCTTGCTCGCCTTGCGCCTGGCCGACGACTGGATGGGGCCGCCGGCGTCGCTGGAATGGCTGCTGGGCAAGATGCCGCACTGCGCGATTACCCGCGAGGTCATCAGCGCCGCCGATCTCGATGGCCGACCGGCCGAGCATTTCGGCTGGATGAAGACGCCCGAACCCCTGGTCGCGCGCACGATGACGTGGCTGGCGGCCGCATCGACCGATCGGGCCGGGGTGGAAGCTTGAAGTCGGGCATGGTCGCCTGAATGTGTGATGGAACTTTCTACTGGAATGACACGATGAAGCTGTTCACCCCGTTTGCCCAACGCAGCCTTTCGCTGCGCAATCGCCTGGTCATCGCCCCGATGTGCCAGTACTCGGCCGTCGACGGGATGCCGAACGAGTGGCACCACGTGCATCTGGGCAGCCGCGCCGTGGGCGGCGCCGGGCTGGTGATCGTGGAGGCCACCGCGATCTCGGCGGAGGGGCGCATTTCCGCCGGCGACGTCGGCCTGTGGAATGACGCGCAGCGGACCGCCTGGCAGCCGATCACGCGGTTTGTCACCGAACAGGGCGCGATCGCGGGTGTGCAGCTGGCGCACGCCGGCCGCAAGGCCAGCGTGCTGCCGCCATGGGAGGGCGGGCATCCGCTCACGGCAGAGAAGGGCGCCTGGCAGACCGTCGCGCCGTCGGCCATCCCGTTTGACGCGCACTGGCACGTGCCGCAAGCGCTGGATGCGGCCGGCATCGCCGAGGTGGTGGCGGATTTTCGCGCCGCCGCGGTGCGCGCGCTGGAAGCGGGCTTCCAGTTGGTCGAGCTGCACGCGGCCCATGGCTACCTGCTGCATCAGTTCCTGTCGCCGCTCAGCAACCAGCGCACCGATCAGTACGGCGGCAGCTTCGAGAACCGCACACGCCTGGTTCGCGAGGTCGCCACCGCCGTGCGAGAGGTATGGCCCGAGCAGTTGCCCCTGTGGCTGCGCATTTCTGCCACCGACTGGGCCGAGGGTGGCTGGGACGTCGAGCAAAGCGTGCAGTTGGCGCGCGAGATCAAGACGCTGGGCGTGGACCTTATCGACGTGTCCAGCGGCGGCCTGACGCCCCACGTAAAGATTCCTGTCGCGCCGGGTTACCAGGTGCCATTCGCATCGCGCATTCGTCACGAGGCGGGCGTCGCGACCGGCGCGGTGGGACTCATCACCGAATCCACACACGCTGCGCGCATCATCGAGGAGGGCTGCGCCGACGTGGTGCTGATCGCCCGCGAGAGCCTGCGTGATCCGTATTTCCCGCGTCGTGCGGCGCAGGAGCTGGGCGTGTCGATCGATGCGCCGATGCAGTACCAGCGCGCCTGGTAAACAGGCGCACCCATCATCCAGGGAGCACGAAACATGGAACAACAACCGATGCTGATCGATGGTCGCGTGCATGACCTGGGCGATGGCTTCAACGTGCGGCGCCTGCTGCCTGTGCTGCAGGCCAGGCACGTGGGGCCGTTCGTGTTCTTCGACTACATGGGGCCGGTGACCTTTCTGAAGGACAAGGGCATGGATGTGCGGCCGCATCCGCACATCGGGCTGGCCACGGTGACCTGGTTGTTCGAGGGCGTGATCCGTCATCGCGACAGCCTCGGCAGCATCGCGGACATCCGTCCCGGCGAAGTGAACTGGATGACCGCCGGACGCGGCATCGTGCATTCGGAGCGCACGCCGCCCGAGGCGCGCGGCGGTGGCATGCGTGCGCACGGTATCCAGGTGTGGGTGGCGCTGCCGCAGAAGGACGCCGAGATCGAGCCCGAATTCCATCACCACGGCGCCGACGAGTTGCCGCGCATCGAACGGCCCGGCGCCAAGCTGGTGCTGATCGCCGGCACGGCCTATGGGAAGGCTTCGCCGGTGAAGGTGTTCGCACCCATGTTTTTCATCGAGGCCACCTTGGAAGCTGGCGCCGAGCTGCCCTGGCCGCCCGAACACACCGAACGCGGCGTCTGCGTGGTCGACGGCGGAGTGGAGTGGGATGGCGTGACCGTGCAGCCGATGCAGGCCGCCGTGCAGGCCGGCGCCGATTCGCCGCCGCTGCGCACCACGGTGGCCAGCCGCGTGATGCTGTTCGGCGGCGCCCCGCTGGATGGCGAGCGCCACCTCTGGTGGAACTTCGTGGCCAGCAGCCGCGAGCGCATCGAGCAGGCCAAGGCGGACTGGTCCGCGCAGCGCATGGGCAAGGTCATCGGTGACGAAGAGGAGTTCATCCCGCTGCCGGCCTGAGAGCCTTTGTTGCATTCGCGCATGCAACGGCAGGGCGGCCGGATTAGGCTGGCGGTACTCCCTTGACGGCGATCTCCATGTCCGGCTTTGCCAGCTTCCGCGAGTTCTACCCGTACTACCTCAACGAACACAGCGACCGGCAATGCCGGCGCATGCACTTCGTGGGCAGCACGCTGGTGCTGGCGGTGATCGTGGCGGCGCTGGTCACCGGCAACGCATGGTGGCTGCTGCTGGCGCCGGTGATGGGCTACGGCTTCGCCTGGGTCGGGCACTACGTGTTCGAGAAGAACCGGCCCGCGACCTTCACCCATCCGCTGTACAGCCTGATGGGCGACTGGGTGATGTACTGGGAGATCCTGCGGGGCAAGGTCAAGATCTGAGGCCTTGCGCTGCGGCAGTGTTCGTAGCCGGTCAGCGGTATTGCTGATGGCAGGACTGGCAGGTTTCGGCGATCGGCTTGAGCGCCGTCGCCAGCGCCGCGCAGTCGGCAGGCGCGGCCTGCAAGGCGGCCTGGGTCTTGTCCTTGAGCTTCGCCGCCTCGTCGAGGAACGGCTGGTCCACCCCAGGGAAAGCCTCCTTGAGATCGGCCTGGGTTTGCAGCAGGCGGGTAAGGTGAAGCTGGGTTTGGGCGGCGTCACATTGGCGGGACTTCACGGCCTGGCGCAGAGCGCCTGCGTGGTGGTCCATCATGGTCATGACCGTGTGAGACAACGGCTGGTGCTCGTGGAGTGCATTCAGCGCGAACACGGTTCCCATGACGCCGATGACCAGGCCGAGCACGATCAGGAGGGCATTGCGCATGCAGTGGTGTCCCGCGGGTTTGCGAAAGCGCCAAGCATAACCTGCGCCCACGGCAGGCGTGCTGCGGCGTTCGCCAGCAGCCGCTAAAATGTCGTGTCATCAAGATCTTGGAATGGTTCCAGTGAAGCAGTCAGAGAGTGCGGCCGGCGTAGCGGCAGAGCCAGCGGCAGAGGCGTCGGCGGCGTTTCCGCGCGAGCGTTTTGCCGGTGTCGAGCGCCTGTATGGCGTGGGCAGCGTGGATCGGCTGGCGCAGAGTCATGTCTGCGTCATCGGCATCGGCGGCGTGGGTTCGTGGGCAGCCGAGGCGCTGGCGCGCAGTGGCGTGGGTCACCTCACCCTGATCGACGCCGACGAGATCTGCGTGTCCAACACCAATCGCCAGTTGCACGCGCTTGATGGCGAGTACGGCAAGTCCAAGGTCGGTGTGATCGAGAAGCGCCTGCGCGCGATCAATCCCGCCATCAAGGTGGACGCGATCGAGCGCTTCCTCACCACCTCGACACTGGATGAATTGCTAGACCGCGGCTACGACGTGGTGCTGGACGCCTGCGACGCCTTCCGCGTGAAGCTGGAGGCCATCGCATGGTGCCGTCGGCGCAAGCTGCCGATGGTGACGGTTGGTTCGGCCGGTGGCCGCACTGATCCGACCCAGATCCGCGTGCGC
Source organism: Dyella solisilvae (assembly GCF_003351225.1). Taxonomy (GTDB): domain Bacteria; phylum Pseudomonadota; class Gammaproteobacteria; order Xanthomonadales; family Rhodanobacteraceae; genus Dyella; species Dyella solisilvae. The sequence continues at coordinate 710,452 of NZ_QQSY01000001.1, read as the reverse complement.
GACCTGTCGCGCACCGAGCACGACGCCATGTTCAGCCTGATCCGCAAGAAGCTCCGCCAGGACTTCAACTTTCCAAAGAACCCCGATCGGTATTTCGGCGTGTCGGCCGTCTATTCGCTGCAGAACGTCCAGTATCCGCAGCCGGACGGCACGGTGTGCGGCACGCGTCCGCCGGTAGCCAATGGCGCCGAGGCGTTGAACCTCGCCTGCGGCGGCGGCCTTGGCGCCGCTACCCACGTGACCGGCGCCTTCGCCTTCGCGGCGGTGGGCCGGGTCATGGAACGGCTGTTCAAGAGCGAGAAATGAGGAACGAGAAGTGAGAAACGAGAGAGAGCCATGCGTTCCCCGGCTTGTCTCTCACTACTCACTCCTGTCCCCATCACCAGCCCATGTAGTGACCGCCATTGATGGACAGGTTGGCGCCGGTGATCCAGGCCGCTTCCTCACCGGTGAGGAAGGCCACGGCGTGGGCGATTTCCTCAGGCTTGCCGAGGCGACCCACCGGGATCTGCGCGATGATCTTCTCGCGCACTTCCTCCGGCACCGCCATCACCATGTCGGTACCCACGTAGCCGGGCGACACGGTGTTCACGGTGATGCCGAACTTGGCGTTTTCCTGCGCCAGTGAAATGGTGAAGCCGTGCATGCCGGCCTTGGCGGCGGCGTAGTTGGCCTGGCCGTACTGGCCCTTCTGGCCGTTGATCGAGCTGATCTGCACGATGCGGCCCCACTTGCGCGTGCGCATGCTTTCGATCACCGGGCGGGTGACGTTGAAGCAGGCGTTGAGGTTGGTGTTCACCACTTCCATCCACTGCGGGTAGGTCATCTTGTGGAAGGTGGTGTCGCGGGTGATGCCCGCGTTGTTGACCAGGATCTCCACCGGCCCCAACGCGCCCTCGATGATGCGCACCATCGCCTCGCAGGAATCGGGATCCTTCACGTCGCCCGGCACGAGCAATACCTCGATGCCCTCCTGCGCCATCATCGCCTTCATCGCCTCAGCCTTGGCCTGGTCGCGATAGTTGGTGGCGACCCGATGTCCCTGGCGAGCGAGGTAGCGGATGATCGCCGTGCCGATACCACCCGTGCCGCCAGTGACCAATGCCGTACGCTGCGTCATGCCTGTTCTCCAAAAAGATGCTGCTGCGGTTGAGACCCGGATCGTGCGTCGCGGGCGACGTCATGTCTAGCACGCCAAATATGGCAAAACGTCGATGGAATGCACGTGTTGGCGGTAAACACGGGGGCGGGTCACGGGGAAGGTTCTTTATAGACCTTTACGCCGCGACGCGTTCGCTGCAATGCGGCAAAAGGGTGGGGTCGAAATGCGCCAGCGCATGCTCCAGCAGGTCCACAGGGGCGTGCGCATGGCTGGCGATGGGCAGCTCGAGGAAGCCAAGCGCGCGCCGCAGCGCCGGCATGGGGTGGGTGGGGTCCACCGGATGCGCCTGCTCGGACTTGGACAGCTTGCGTCCGCTGTCGTCCAGGGCCAGCGGCAGGTGCAGGTAACCGGGCGTGGGCAGGCCGAGGCAGCGTTGCAGGTAGATCTGACGAGGGGTGGAGTCGAGCAGGTCGTTGCCGCGCACCACCTCGGTGACGCCCTGGTAGGCGTCATCCACCACGCAGGCCAACTGGTAGGCGTAATAGCCCTCCACCCTACGGATCACGAAGTCGCCCGCGGTGTTGCGCAGGTTCTGCCGCTGCGGACCCTGCAGGGCGTCGTCAAAGTGGATAGCAAGGTCCGGCACGCGCAAGCGCCAGGCCGGCTCACGATCAGAGCTGGGCGCCGCCCGGCAATGCCCGTCCAGGTGCAGTCCGCCGGCCAGGTCGTTGCGGCTGCACCAGCAGGGGAAGACCAGGTCGCGGGCCTTGAGCTGTTCGAATGCGGCGTCGTACGCCGCCATCCGGGAGGACTGGTACAGCGCTGGCGCATCGGCGACCAGCCCAAAGGCCGGCAGTGCGGCCAGGATGCTTTCCGCCGAGCCAGGCATCTCCCGGGGCGGATCGATGTCCTCCACGCGCAGCAGCCACTGGCCCCCGGCGCGCCGCGCGCACAGCCAGCTGCCAACGGCGGCTACGAGGGAGCCGAAATGCAGATGGCCGGTCGGGGAAGGAGCGAAGCGTCCGCGGTAACTCATCGCGCCATTGTACGAAGGATGTTTCGGCTTGCAGGAGGGCGCCCTGTGGGCGACTGTACGAGGCCGCGCCAGCATGAACGCCAGTCGCGCGGGGTGCGATGCCGCAGGGCATGGGCCTTGAAACCGCAAGGTTTCGCCACGATGCTTCCACGGAGGCGAAAGCCGCCCATTCCCTTTCATGACTGCCCGAGAGACAGCCATGCGTCGCATCGCATTGTTCCTGCTTACCAATATCGCCGTCCTGTTCCTGCTGAGCATCGTTTGCCACCTGTTTGGCGTCGATCAGTGGGCCGCCGCCCGTGGTTACGGCGGCATGCAGGGCCTGCTCATCTTTGCCGCCGTGTTCGGCATGGGCGGCGCCTTCATTTCGCTGGCCATGTCCAAGTGGACGGCGAAGATGTCCACCGGCGCCCGCGTGATCGAGCAGCCGCAGAACGAGGCCGAGCGCTGGCTGGTGGACACCGTGCGCCGCCACGCCCAGGCAGCCGGCATCGGCATGCCGGAGGTGGCGATCTACGACGCGCCGGAAATGAATGCGTTCGCCACCGGCATGACCAAGAACAGCTCGCTGGTGGCGGTGAGCACCGGCCTGCTGCAGCAGATGGATCGCCAACAGGTGGCGGCGGTGCTCGGCCACGAGATCGGCCACGTCGCCAATGGCGACATGGTGACCTTGACCCTGATCCAGGGCGTGCTGAACACGCTGGTGATCGTGGCCGCGCGCATCGTGGGCCGCCTGGTCGACAGCTGGCTGTCGGGTGGTCGCGACCGTGACGGTGGCGGCGGCATCGGTTACTTCGTGTCGGTGATGGTGCTGCAGGTGGTGTTCGGCCTGTTCGCCTCGATGATCGTGATGGCCTTCTCGCGCTGGCGCGAGTTCCGCGCGGATGCGGCCGGCGCCAAGCTGGCTGGCCGTGGCGCAATGATTTCGGCGCTGCAGCGCCTGCAGGTGCAGCACGGCGAGAGCACGCTGCCGCAGACCATCGCCGCCTTCGGCATCTCCGGCCACCTGGCCGGCGGTTTCCGCCGCCTGTTCATGAGCCACCCGCCGCTGGAAGAGCGCATCGCGGCACTGCAAAGCGCCTCGTCCAACGGCTGAATTCACCCGCCCTCGCCGAGAGGGCGGGCAGCATGAGGGGCCGATTCGTCGGCCCCTTCGTTTGTGTATCCCTTTCGTCCTACCTTTGCCCGAGTCTTTCGTATGACCAACGCCACACCCGAGACCCGCAAATTCGAAGCCGAAGTAGCCCAGGTGCTGCATCTGGTGACGCACTCGCTTTACTCGCACAAGGAGATATTCCTGCGCGAGCTGATTTCCAACGCCTCCGACGCCTGCGACAAGCTGCGCTTCGAGTCCATCGCCCAGCCGGACCTGCTGGCGGGCGAGGGTGAACTGCAGATCCAGGTGAGCTGGGATCCGCAGGCGCGCACGGTCACCGTGCGCGACAACGGCATCGGCATGAGCCGCGACGAAGTGGTAGCCAACATCGGCACCATCGCCAGCTCCGGCACGCGCCGCTTCCTCGAGGCGATGAGCACCGAGCAGAAGACCGACGCGCGCCTGATCGGCCAGTTCGGCGTGGGTTTCTATTCGGCGTTCGTGGTGGCCGACCGCGTCACTGTGCTGAGTCGCCGCGCCGACCTGGCGACGGGCGAGGGCGTGAAGTGGGAGAGTGACGGCAAGGGCGAGTACAGCCTGTCCCAGGTCGACCTGCCCGAGCGTGGCACCGCGGTGATCCTGCACCTGAAGGCCGACGAGGACGAGTTCCTCAAGGGCTGGGAGCTGCGCTCGCTGATCCGCAAGTATTCCGACCACGTGGCCTTCCCGATCCGCATGCCCAAGGAGCAGGACGGCAAGCCGGGCGAGGAGTTCGAGACCGTCAACGACGCCTCCGCGCTGTGGGCCAAGCCGCGCAACGAGATCTCCGACGAGGACTACCAGAGCTTCTACAAGTCGCTGGGCCACGACTTCAACGACCCGCTGGCCTGGACGCACAACCGCGTCGAGGGCAGCCAGAGCTTCACCACGCTGCTGTATGTCCCCGAGCAGCCCCCGTTCGACCTGATGATGGGCGGGCGCGACGAGCGCAAGGGACTAAAGCTCTACATCAAGCGCGTCTTCATCATGGACGCGGCCGAGGAGCTGCTGCCCAACTACCTGCGCTTCGTGCGCGGCGTGGTGGACGCCGACGACCTGCCGCTCAATGTGAGCCGCGAGATCCTCCAGCACAATCGCCAGCTCGAGCGCATCCGCGCCGCCTGCGTGAAGCGCGTGCTCGACCTGATCGAGAAGCTGGCCCGTGACGAGCCCGAGAAGTTCGCAACGTTCTACAAGTCCTTCGGCAACACGCTGAAGGAAGGCATCGCCGAGGACAGCGCCAACCGCGAGCGCATCGCCAAGCTGCTGCGCTTCGCCTCCACCAAGGGCGAGGGCGCGGGCCAGACCGTGTCGCTGGACGACTACATCGGGCGCATGACGGTGGGTGAGGACACCATCTGGTACATCACCGCCGACAGCTATGCCGCCGCCGTCGGCAGTCCGCAACTCGAAGCCTTCAAGGCCAAGGGCACCGAGGTGCTGTTGATGTCCGACCGCATCGACGAATGGATGCTGGGCAGCCTCAACGAATACGCGGGCAAGAAGCTGCGCAACGTGGCCAAGGGCGAACTGCCGCTGGACGAGGCTGGCAAGAAGCAGCAGGAGGAGGCCAACAAGGCGGCCGAGCCGCTGCTGAAGAAGCTGAAGGACCTGCTGGGCGATCGCGCAGGCGACGTGCGGGTGTCTGCGCGCCTGACCGACTCGCCGTCGTGCCTGGCGCTGTCTGACTATGAGATGGCCCCGCACCTGGCGCGCCTGTTGCGCGAGGCCGGCCACGACATGCCGGAGAGCAAGCCGACGCTCGAGATCAACCCGCAGCACCCGCTGCTCAAGCGCCTGGAAGGCGAGGGCGACCAGGCCCGCGCCGCCGACCTCGCCAACCTGCTGCTCGACCAGGCGGAGATCGCCGCCGGCGCGCAACTGCCGGATCCGGCGGCGTTCGTGCAGCGGCTTAATCGCTTGATTGGTGGGTGATTGATCGGAGAGGGGCTCGCTTGCCTTGAAGTGCGCTCGGAATGGCCGTTTTCGGGCCTCGTGCCAAAGTCACTGGATTCCGGCGCTTGCCCCCTCTTTGGGGTTCGCCGGAATGACGAGCCAAGAGGCTGCCGAGTCACCGAGTCGTCATCCCGGCGAACCCGCAAAAGGGGGCAAGAGCCGGGATCCAGTGTCTTTCGCGAGACAGGACAAATGCAGTGGCCTGTCTTTCGCGAGCGCGATAGTTGATCGATAGGCGAGACAAGGCGGCTATGGAAGTGCCCTGACTAGCCTCCCCAAGGGCAACTGCAGACGGCCGCTATACTGCGGCCGTCTCTTTTTGCGGGAAATCCATGAGCGCGCTGCTGTTGTTGTTCACCTGCCTGTTGCTCGGCGCGCTGGTGGCGCGTTTCGCCAAGCCACCTTCCGGCATCGTCCACGGCATCAACTGGTGGGTGATCAACATCGCGTTGCCGGCGCTGGTGCTGGAACTGATGCCGCGCGTGAAGATCGACGCGCAGCTGTGGTTTCCCGTGGCGGCGATGTGGGTGGTGTTCTTTGGCGCCTGGTTGCTGTTCGCGACGCTGGGGCGTTGGCTGGGTTGGTCGCGCGAACGCGTCGGCGCGCTGACCCTGGTATGCGGTCTGGGCAACACCTCGTTCATGGGCTATCCCATGATGCAGGCGCTGCACGGCAAGGAGGGGCTGGCGCTAGCGGTGGTTGCAGACCAGCTCGGCTGCTTTCCGCTGCTGTCTTCGGCTGGCGTGGCGGTGGCGTCGTGGTATGCGGGCAAGTCGCCGCAACCGGCGGTGATCGCGCGACGCATCCTGAGTTTTCCCGCGTTCCTGGCCCTGGTGGTCGGCGTCATCGCCGGTGCGCTGGGTGGCTGGCCGGCATGGGCGGACGACGTATTCGTGCCGATCGGGGCGACACTGACGCCGCTGGCGCTGTTCTCGGTGGGACTGCAGTTCAAGTTCCATTTGCGCCCGGGGCAGCGGTCCGCATTGGTGCTTGGCCTGGGCTGGAAGCTGGCTCTGGCGCCGCTGGCGGCATGGCTGCTGGGTCGTGCGGCTGGCGTGGGTGGACTCACGCTGACCGTGGGCGTCCTGCAGGCGGCGATGGCGCCGATGATTTCCGCCGCGATCCTGGCCGACGAACACCGGCTGGAACCCGCGCTGGCGAACACCATCCTCGGCGCTGGCATCGTGTTGTCGCTGGCCACGGTGCCCCTGGCCAACCTGCTGCTGGGCGGGTGATGCGATGGATCTGGCCGAACACCTGCTCGACCTGGAGATGCAGCTTCACCGGCAGGACGTTCGCGCCGATGCACAGGCGCTTCGGCGGCTGATCGCCGAGGACTTCGTCGAGTTTGGTGTGTCCGGCACGGTGTGGGCGCGAGAGAGCGTGATCGCCGCCTTGCACGGCGAGACCTTTTCGCCACGAAGCGTGAGCGACTTTCGCCTCACCCCGCTGGCCGACGACGTGGCGCTGGTGACCTACCGCGCCCACCGCTTCGCGACGGCGGAGCGCCCCGAGGCCGACTCGCTGCGCAGCTCGATCTGGCGGCGGCGCGAAGGCCAATGGCAGATGGTCTTCCACCAGGGCACGGCGCTGTAAGGGCGCATCCGCCGTACGCGGTTGTCACGCGCTGCGCTGGGCGCTTGCGCGCAGCATGCGCCCCACGGCGGGAGGTTTGGGGGAGAATACGGCGCATGTCTTCATCCCCGACTCCAGACGCGCCCAGCGTGCGCGCCGACGTGTGGCTCTGGGCCGCGCGATTCTTCAAGACCCGCAGCCTCGCCAAGCAGGCCATCGACGGCGGCAAGATCGACCTCAATGACGGCGCCTGCAAGCCAGCCAAGGCCGTGCACGTAGGCGACGTCTTCCGCATCAGTCGCGGCGAGGAACGCCTGGAAGTGGAGGTGCTGGCGCTGTCCGAGCAACGTGGGCCGGCCCCGGTCGCACAGGCGCTGTACTGCGAGAGCGAGTCCAGCATCGCCGCCCGCCTGGCGGCGCAAGCCCAGCGCAAGTTAGTGGGCGCGATGGCCCCGCCAGGGCGTCCGGACAAGCAGGCACGTCGAGAATTGCGACGCCTTAAGGATTTCATGTGAGTCACCCATCGCAGAACCGGCCGCGGTTCTGCGGGAGCATCTCGTCCAAGGAAACGCCGCACAGGAGCGGCCTTCCAACGACCTGAAGCTGGAGGATGACTATGACGGGCTTGGCTTTCCTGAAGCGTTGGCTTGGGGCGGCGACACAGGCTCGGCCGCCGGAACCGATGCGCAAGGCGCCGCAGGGCGCCCGGGTGTTGGTCGTGGACGATTCGGCGACCATCCGCGCGGTGCTGGGCCGGATGCTGGAAGTGGACGGTTACCAGGTGGTCCGCGCCGTGGACGGCGAGAGCGCCCTGGAGCTGGTTCGCCAGGACCCGCCGGCGATGATCTTCCTGGACATCGTGCTGCCCGGCATCAATGGCTTTGCCGTGCTGCGCTCGCTGCGCCACGACCCGCTGACCGAGCACATTCCCATCGTGATGATCAGCGGCAACCAGCAGGCGACCGAGCAGTTCTACGTGCAGCGCTTCGGCGCCGACGACTTCATCAGCAAGCCGTTCGGCCAGGGCGAGGTTGCCGGCAGCATCGATCGCCTTGTACGCCTGGGACGGTTGCCGGCGCGCGAGGTGGCGACCGTGGTGAGCCTGCCAGTCACCGTGCCGGTGGAGGCGATCCCCGACATGCTGGCGAATGCCACCGCCGAGCTGCCCGAGGGCGGCCAGGCGCCGGAGCTTGCTGCCTGAAGGTTCGCGCCGGCACCCCTCATGCCGGCAAGAAAAGGGCGGCCACCCTCACGGATGGCCGCCCTTGATTTCCCTGGCGTCAGCGCCAGGCCGGCTGCTGCCGATAGTGATCAGGCAAGGTCGAAGCGGTCGAGGTTCATCACCTTGTGCCAGGCAGCGACGAAGTCGTGGATGAACTTCCCCTGCGCGTCCGAGCCACCATAGACTTCGGACAGGGCGCGCAGCTGCGAGTTCGAACCGAACACCAGATCGACGCGCGTGCCGGTCCAGCGTGGCGCCCCGGTCTTGCGGTCGTGTCCCTCGAACAGTTCATCGGCGTCCGACGTCGGCTTCCACTCCGTGTGCATGTCCAGCAGGTTCACGAAGAAGTCGTTGGTGAGCACCCCGGGCCGGTTGGTGAAGACGCCGTATTGCGTATGGCCAACGTTGGTGTCCAGTACGCGCATGCCGCCAATGAGCACCGTCATTTCCGGCGCCGTCAGCGTCAGCAGCCTCGCCTTGTCCACCAGCAACGCCTCGGCGGACACGCTGTATTTGCCCTTGAGGTAGTTGCGGAAGCCGTCGGCGATCGGTTCGAGCACCGCCATCGAATGGACGTCAGTCTGTTCCTGCGAGGCGTCCATGCGGCCCGGCGAGAACGGCACCGTGACGTTGTGACCGGCCTGTTTCGCCGCGTGTTCGATCGCTGCGCCACCGGCCAGCACGATCAGGTCAGCCAGCGAAACTTTCTTGCCGCCCGATTGCGCCTTGTTGAACTCCTGCTGGATCCCTTCCAGCGTCTTGAGCACCTTCGCCAGCTGCTCGGGCTGGTTGACTGCCCAGTCCTTCTGCGGCGCGAGGCGGATGCGCGCGCCGTTGGCGCCGCCGCGCTTGTCCGTGCCGCGGAAGGTGGAAGCCGACGCCCAGGCAGTCGACACCAGTTGCGACACGCTCAGGCCCGAGGCCAGCACCTTGGCCTTCAGCGCAGCGATGTCCTTGTCATCGACCAGCGGATGATTGACTGCGGGAATCGGGTCCTGCCAGATCAGCTCTTCGGCCGGAACCTCCGGGCCGAGATAGCGTGCGCGCGGGCCCATGTCGCGATGGGTCAGCTTGAACCAGGCGCGGGCGAACGCATCGGCGAACTTGTCGGGGTTCTCGTAGTAGTTCCGCGAGATCTTCTCGTAGGCCGGGTCGGTGCGCAGCGACAGGTCGGTGGTGAGCATGCTTGGCGCGCGGCGCTTCTTGGGATCGTGCGCGTCGGGAATGGCGTCGGCGCCGGCGCCGTTCTTCGGTATCCACTGGTGCGCGCCGGCAGGGCTCTTGGTCAGCTCCCACTCGTAGCCGAACAGGTTCTCGAAGAAGTAGTTGCTCCACTTCGTCGGCGTCTGCGACCAGGTGACTTCCAGGCCGCTGGTGATCGCGTCGCCGCCCTTGCCGGTACCGAAGCTGCTCTTCCAGCCCAAGCCCTGCATCTCGAGGCCGGCGGCTTCAGGCTCGGGGCCCACATGGGAGGCCGGGCCGGCGCCGTGCGTCTTGCCGAAGGTGTGGCCGCCCGCGATAAGCGCGACGGTCTCCTCGTCGTCCATGGCCATGCGCGCGAAGGTCTCGCGGATGTCCTTCACCGCGGCGGCCGGATCCGGATTGCCGTTCGGGCCTTCCGGATTCACGTAGATCAGGCCCATCTGCACGGCGGCCAGCGGGTTTTCCAGGTCGCGATCGCCGGTGTAGCGCTTGTCGCCCAGCCAGGTGGTTTCGCTGCCCCAATAGATGTCCTCATCCGGTTCCCACACGTCCTCGCGTCCGCCGCCGAAACCGAAGGTCTTGAAGCCCATCGACTCCAGCGCGACGTTGCCGGTCAGCACGATCAGGTCCGCCCACGAGAGCTTGCTGCCGTACTTCTGCTTGATCGGCCACAGCAGCCGGCGCGCCTTGTCCAGGCTGACGTTGTCGGGCCAGCTGTTGAGCGGCGCGAAACGCTGTTGGCCCGAGCCGGCGCCGCCACGGCCATCGCCGGTGCGGTAGGTGCCGGCGGCATGCCATGCCATGCGGATAAACAAACCGCCGTAGTGGCCGAAGTCGGCCGGCCACCAGTCCTGCGAGTCGGTCATCAGCGCATGAAGGTCTTTCTTCAGGGCTGCAAAGTCGAGGCTGTTGAACTCCTTCGCATAGTCGAAGCCATGGCCCATGGGGTCGGACTTGGACGAGTGCTGGGCCAGCAGCTTGAGGTTCAACTGGTTTGGCCACCAATCGCGGTTGGATGGACCATCGGCCTCGGTTTGATGAAACGGGCACTTCGCTACGGTAGACATGGGTTCTGTACCTTTCGCTGTTTCAATGCAACAACTCGGACCGGTTCGGCACCGAGCACCGATAAGGGAGTCTGTTTGTCGTTGGCATCCGCATCTGTAGGTGATGCTGGATGCTCGGGTGCTTCCGTTCCCGCGGCGCATGGCCGGCAGGGCCGCCTGGCATGTCGGGCGATGGCATCACCCGATGCACGGGCGAGGACTCTGCGCTATGCACTCATGACGTGCTCCTTGGTCGCAGGGTGAGGCGGACGAATGCTCGTCTCTCTTGAGACTCTACGCAGGCCGAGTGGCTCGCGGAATTTGATTTTTTCGATGCATTTCATAGGCGCGGACTATGAGCATGCGCATGCGGAGACAACCCCTGAAGCTTGGCCTTCGCCGCGGTGATGAAGACGTGACGAGAAGCGTGACATTGCGTTAAGCGCAACGCCTTCAACCGCTCCCGGCCCTGGCCGTGATGCGGGTTGGTCAACATCCGCCATGCATGAAGACAGGCCAGTGGCCGCGTCGGCATCGATGCGGTGCGTCGTGGCCCGCGTGGAGGGAACGAGGAGAGTTTCCGTGGGGTCAGTTGCGTCGACGGCGTTGCGCCGTGCGCGGACGAGTTCACGCCCGCTGCCGGGCGCTCGTCAGTTTGCAGGGGAGAGTGATGCTCGGCGACCGCCAGGCGGTGGGGCCTCGAGAGGCGGGCCCGCTGCGCTCAACGCAGGGGCCCGCCAGCAGCTTCAGGTGAGCGCCTTCAGCCGGTACAGCGCTTCCAGCGCCTCGCGGGGCGACAGCGCGTCGGGGTCGATGCCTTCGAGTGCGCGCTCCACCACGGATGGTGCGGCGGCGAACAAACCAAGCTGCGGCGATTCCTGCGCCGGGGTCTTGGTGGTGGCGGCCGAGGCTTGCTGGTACATGCCGCGCTCCAGTTCCGCCAGCGTGCGCCGCGCATCGGCGATCACCGAACGGGGCAGACCGGCCAACGCGGCGACCTGCAGGCCGAAGCTGCGGTTGGCCGGGCCTTCCTTCACCGCGTGCATGAACACCAGTTGTTCGCCGTACTCGACAGCGTCCAGGTGCACGTTGGCGATGGACGGATATTCGTTGGCCAGCTCGGTCAGCTCGAAGTAGTGCGTGGCGAACAAGGTGTACGAGCGGCTGCTCGCCGCCAGATGCACGGCGGCGGCGCGCGCCAGCGCAAGACCGTCGTAGGTGCTGGTGCCGCGTCCCACCTCGTCCATCAACACCAGGCTGTGCTCGGTGGCGTTGTGCAGGATGTTGGCCGTCTCGCTCATCTCGACCATGAAGGTGGACTGGCCGCGCGAAAGGTCGTCGCCCGCGCCGATGCGGGTGAAGATGCGATCGATGGGACCGATCAGCGCGCGCGAAGCCGGCACATAGCTGCCGATATGCGCGAGCAGCACGATCAGCGCGTTCTGGCGCATATAGGTGGACTTACCGCCCATGTTCGGGCCGGTGATCACCAGCATGCGGCGGCTGTCGTCGAGCGCGAGGTCGTTCGGCTCGAATGGCTCGTCGCGCACCTTCTCCACCACGGGGTGACGTCCACGCTCGATTGCGATGCCGGGCTCATCGGTAAGCTCGGGTGCGCTCCAGTCGAGCGTCGAGGCGCGTTCCGCCAACGTGGCGAGCACGTCCAGCTCCGCCATCGCGGAGGCGGCGTTCTTCAGCGGTTCGAGTTCGCCGATCAGCGTGTCGATCAAGGCCTCGTACAACGCGCGCTCGCGCATCAGCGAGCGTTCCTTGGCCGAGAGCACCTTGTCCTCGAAGGTCTTCAGTTCCTCGGTGATGTAGCGCTCGGCGTTCTTGGTGGTCTGGCGGCGCGTGTAGTGCGTGGGCGCCTTGTCGGCCTGGCCCTTGCTGATCTCGATGTAATAGCCATGCACGCGGTTGTAGCCGACCTTCAGCGTCGGGATGCCGCTGGCGGCCTTCTCGCGTTCTTCCAGCTCGACCAGGTACTGGTCAGCGTGGGTGGAGAGGCGGCGCAGCTCGTCGAGTTCGGCGTCGTAGCCGTCGGCGATCACGCCACCGTCGCGCTGGAGTACGGGCGGTTGCGGCACCACGGCGCGTGCGAGCAGGGCGGCGGTGCCGGCGTGGTCGCCGATGCGTTCGACCAGCGCATGCAGCAACGGGCTGTCGAGTGAAGCGATCAGGGCGCGCAACTCCGGCGCCGCAGCCAATCCGTCGCGCAGGGTGGACAGATCGCGCGGACGTGCAGAACGCAGCGCCACGCGCGCAAGAATGCGTTCCAGGTCGCCGATGCCGCGCAGCTGCTCACGCAGCGCTTCGTACTGGCGGTTGTCGATCAGCGTGCCGATCGCCTGATGGCGGCTGCGCAGCAGCTCGCGCGAACGCAGCGGGCGGTTGAGCCAGCGACGCAGCAGGCGGGCGCCCATCGGCGTCACCGATTCGTCCAGCACGCCGAGCAGGGTGTGTTCGGTGCGCCCGCTGGGATGCGTATCCAGTTCGAGATTGCGGCGCGTGGCGGCGTCGAGCGCGATGGTTTCGCCCGCGCTTTCCACCGCCATGCCGGACAGGTGCGGCAGCGCGCTCTTCTGCGTCTCTTCCACATAGCCGAGCAGGCAGCCGGCCGCGGCGATCGCCAGCGGCAGGCGGTCCACGCCGAAGCCGCCGAGGTCGCGCGTGCCGAAGAAGCGATTGAGTTCGCGTCGCGCGGCGTCCCCATCGAAATGCCACGGCGGACGCTTGCGCAGGCCGGGGAGGGAGCTGACGAACTTCGGCCACGCCACATCTTCACCGACCAGCGTCTCGGCCGGCTGCAGGCGCGCCAGTTCGGAAGCCAGTGCTTCGGCGCTCGGAACCTCGCTCAGCAGGAAGCGGCCGCTGGCCAGATCGACCCAGGCGAGGCCATAGGCGCCATGCGCGCCAGCCGAGATCGCCATCAGCAGGTTGTCGCGGCGCTCCTCGAGCAGCGCGGCATCGGTCACCGTGCCCGGCGTGACGATGCGAACCACCTTGCGTTCGACCGGACCCTTGGCCAGCGCCGGATCGCCGATCTGCTCGCAGATCGCCACCGACTCGCCCAGCCGCACCAGCCGCGCCAGGTAGTTCTCCACCGCGTGATACGGCACGCCGGCCATGGGAATGGGCTGACCCGCGGACTGGCCACGCTGGGTCAGCGTGATGTCCAGCAGCCGCGCTGCCTTGCGCGCGTCGTCGTAGAACAGCTCGTAGAAGTCCCCCATGCGGAAGAACAGCAGCACGTCCGGGTGCTCGGCCTTGGCGCCCAGGTACTGGCGCATGAGTGGGGTGTGTTCGGTGCTGTTCTCGGCCATTCCTGCGCGGTGTCCTGATGTTGCCCGCCGGCGTCGCGGCGCCGGTCAAAGGCGCTCACTTTAGCGGTTCGGCCACGGCTTGTTGAGCGGATGTCGCTGGCGGCCACTCATAACTGTTGGGGTATTTGCTGCACTGCGGTGGTGCAAGCTGCCGGGTGTTAGGCCATGGCTGGTGCACGAAATCGGCCGACATTTCTCGAGAAATTCGCCAAGTCCGTGTTTTTCGGCGAGATCGACCACTGGCATATGTGTTGCTAAGCAACATATGGGCGACCAATGGCCGCCGCCGCAAGGCGGTGCGCATGGGGCGATTCGTCATCTTCGGGCGGAGGTGTTATGTCGGGCAAGGCGACGCGGATCGAACTGTTTCAATGGCGCACGCCGCAGATGCGAGCGTTCCATCTGAGCTGGATGGCGTTCTTCGCATGCTTCTTTGCATGGTTCGCCGTGGCGCCGCTGATGCCCCTGGTGAGGGCGGAGTTCCGGCTAAGCCCCGATCAGGTCGCCAACATCACCATCGCGGCGGTCGCGGTCACCATCTTCGGGCGCCTGCTGGTGGGTCCGCTGTGCGACCGGCTGGGGCCGCGGCGCACCTATACAGGCCTGTTGCTGCTCGGAGCCATCCCGGTATTCGGGATGGCGCTGGTGCAGGGCTACACCTCGTTCTTGGTCGCGCGGCTGGCCATCGGCGCCGTGGGCGCGGGTTTCGTGATCACCCAGTACCACACCTCGGTGATGTTCGCGCCAAATGTCGTGGGCGCCGCCAACGCAACCGCGGCTGGCTGGGGCAATGCGGGCGGCGGCGCGGCGCAGGCAGTAATGCCGCTGGTGCTCGCCGCGCTGTTTGCGCTTGGCGTGGGCGGAGGCCTGGGCTGGCGCATCGCCATGGTGCTGCCCGGCGTGCTGATGGTGGTCGTGGGCATCCTGTATTGGAAATTCACGCAGGACACCCCGGAAGGCGACTTCCGCGCGTTGCGCGCACGCGGCGTCACCGGGGGCAGCGGTAAGCAGGGTGGCTGGGCCGCATTTCGCCAGGCGGCCGGCAATTACCGGGTGTGGATGCTGTTCGTCACCTATGCGGGTTGCTTCGGCATTGAACTGTTCGTGCACGGGGTGGCGGCGTCCTACTACATCGACCGTTTTGGACTGGATCTGCGCAGCGCCGGGTTGGCCGTCGGCGGATTCGGCCTGCTCGCCCTGTTTGCGCGCGCCATGGGAGGCGTGGCGTCCGACAGGCTCGCGCGAAGACAGGGCCTGCAATCACGTACTCGACTCCTGTGCGTGCTGATGCTGTGCGAGGGCGTCGGGCTTCTTTGGTTTTCGAACGCACAGGCCGCGCGCACGGCGGTAACTGCGATGCTGGCCTTCGGCCTGTTCACCCACATGGCGTGCGGGGCGACCTATGCGCTGGCGCCTTTCATCGACCGCAAGGCGCTGGGCGGCGTTACCGGCATCATCGGCGCGGGCGGAAACGTTGGCGCGGTGGCGGCCGGGTTCCTGCAGAAATTCACCGGCTCGGTGCAACACACCTTCATGGTGCTCGGCGGCTTCGTCATCGCCGGCTCGTTGTGCGCGCTCGCCGTGCGCTTCAGTCGCGAGCACCTGGCCGATGAGGAGCGTCTCTATCAGGAAGCCTTGCAGCAGGTCAGCGGCGCCGCGCCGGCGCTGGCCATCGACTGAATCGACGGGGAGGGCATCGAGATGACGATGAAGCTGGTCGTAGTAGGCAACGGCATGGTGGGCCACAAGTTGCTGGAGGAACTGGCGACGCTGCAGCCGCCGGGCCTGGACGTCACGGTGCTGTGCGAGGAAACGCGTCCCGCGTATGACCGCGTGCATCTGTCGGAATTCTTCACAGGCAAGACCGCCGAGGATCTGTCGCTGGTGACGCCCGGCTTTTTCGAGCAAGCCGGCATGCACCTGCGGCTGGCGACGCGAGCGGTGGGCATCGATCGCGCGATGAAACGCGTGACCACCAGCGACGGCGAGGTCATTGCGTACGACAAACTGGTGATCGCCACCGGCTCGACGCCGTTCATACCGGCGATTCCCGGCAATGACCGCCCGGGCTGCCTGGTGTATCGCACGCTCGACGACCTCGCGGCGCTGGCGCAATGGGGTGGTCGCTCCAGGCACGGCGTGGTGATCGGTGGTGGCCTGCTTGGTCTGGAGTGCGCCAAGGCGGTGCGCGACATGGGCCTGGAAACGCACGTGGTGGAATTCGCGGCGCGGCTGATGGCCGTGCAGGTGGATGACATCGGTGGACAGGTGTTGCGCAAGTCCATCGAAGATCTTGGCCTGGTCGTGCACACCGGCAAGAACACCCAGCAGATCACCGAGGGACAGACGCTTCGTCACCGCATGAGCTTTGCCGACGGCAGCCATCTGGAAACCGATCTCATCGTGTTTTCCGCCGGTATCCGGCCGCGCGACGAACTGGCGCGGCAAAGCGAGCTGGGCGTGGGGCAGCGCGGCGGCATCATGGTCGACAACTTCTGCCGCACCCGCGACCGCGATGTCTACGCCATCGGCGAATGCGCGCAGTGGGGCGGCAAGGTGTTCGGCCTGGTGGCGCCGGGCTACGACATGGCGCGCGTGGTGGCCAACCACCTGCACGCGCTGTTGATCAGAAAGCCTGCGCCCGCCCTACCAGAATTCGCCGGGGCGGACATGTCCACCAAGCTCAAGCTGATGGGTGTGGACGTGGCCAGCATTGGCGACGCGCACGGCGCGACACCAGGAAGCCGCAGCTACCAGTTCAGCGACGGTCGGCGCCAGGTTTACAAGAAGCTGGTGGTGTCGGAGGACGGCAAGCGCCTGCTCGGCGGTGTGCTGGTGGGCGACGCCACCGACTACGGCACGCTGCTGCAGATGATGCTCAACGGCATGGATCTGCCTGAGGCGCCCGAATCCCTGATTCTTCCCGCAGCCGATGGCAAGGCGAAGCCGGGTCTTGCGGTGGAAGCGCTGCCTGCCTCGGCGCAGATCTGCTCGTGCAACAACGTGAGCAAGGGGCAGCTCTGCAACGCCGTGGCGGCAGGCGCGACCTCCATCGGCTCACTCAAGGAGGTGACGAAAGCCGGTACCGCGTGTGGCGGCTGCGTGCCGCTGGTCACGCAGATCATGAAGGTGGAGATGAAGCGCCAGGGGCTGGCGGTGAGCAATCACCTGTGCGAGCACTTTGCGTACTCGCGACAGGAGCTCTACCACCTCGTCCGCGTCGAGCGCATCCGCCGTTTCGATGAGCTGCTGGCGCGTCACGGCAAGGGCCTGGGCTGCGACATCTGCAAGCCCACGGTGGCGAGCATCCTGGCGTCGTGCTGGAACGAGTTCGTGCTGCAGCAGGAGCATGCATCCCTGCAGGACTCCAACGATTATTTCCTGGCCAATATCCAGAAGGACGGCACCTACTCGGTGGTGCCGAGGATGCCGGGAGGCGAGGTGACTCCCGACGGGCTGATCGCCATCGGGGCGGTTGCACGCAAGTATGGTCTCTACACCAAGCTCACCGGCGGCCAGCGGGTGGACATGTTCGGGGCGCGGCTTGAGCAGTTGCCGCTGATCTGGGAAGAACTGATCGCCGCCGGCTTTGAATCGGGACATGCCTATGGCAAGTCGCTGCGCACGGTGAAGTCGTGCGTCGGTTCGACCTGGTGTCGTTATGGCGTGCAGGACTCGGTGGGCGCCGCCATCAACCTCGAGAACCGCTACAAAGGCCTTCGTTCACCCCACAAGCTGAAATTCGCTGTGTCGGGGTGCGCGCGCGAGTGCGCCGAGGCTCAGAGCAAGGACGTGGGCATCATCGCCACGGAGAAGGGCTGGAACCTGTACGTATGTGGCAACGGCGGCATGAAGCCGCGACATGCCGAGCTGCTGGCCGGCGATCTCGATACCGACACCCTCATCCGGTACGTCGACCGCTTCCTGATGTTCTACATCCGCACGGCCGATCGCCTGCAACGCACCAGTGTGTGGCGCGACAACCTCGAAGGCGGCATGGACTACCTGCGCGATGTGGTCATCCATGATCGGCTCGGTATCGGCGATGAGCTTGAGGCGGACATGCGGCATGTGGTCGACACCTACGAATGCGAGTGGAAGAAGGCCGTCAGCGACCCGCAAGTCCGTCGCCGCTTCCAGCACTTCGTGAACAGTGATGCAGGCGATGACCAGGTGGCCTTCGTGCCCGAGCGTGGCCAGATACGGCCTGCCACGTCGGAAGAGAAACGCCGCCGACTGGGTCGCATTCCCGTCGTGGTGGAAACGGAGTGAACCAATGAGCCACGACATGACACAGATCGATTGGACGACCGTTTGCCAGATCGACGAGATTGTTCCCAATACCGGCGTATGCGCGCTGGTAGGTGGAGAGCAGGTTGCCGTGTTCCGGCTTGGGGATGGGGCGCTCTTCGCGATCGACAACATCGATCCCAACTCCGGCGCCTCCGTGCTTTCCCGGGGACTGCTCGGCAGCCTGGGCGAGCGCGTCGTGGTGGCGTCGCCCATCTACAAGCAACACTTCGACCTGCGCAGCGGGGAATGCCTGGAGGCGCCGGAGCACGGCGTACGCGCGTGGCAGGTGCGCCGAGAGGGTGACGCCATACAAGTCAGGCGCGGCGATCGATGAGCAGACATCGGCCCCGGCTGGAGGTCGTCGTCGCTGCCTTTGATGGCGCTTCGACGCGTGGCGCCCGTCGTCAGGATCTGATTGGGCTGAACGCCAATGCCTGGACTTGCTGCAACGGTCCGCCGATGGGACAGGGTGACCGTCAGTCCGTGGCAGCCGGGGCGAACACATGACCGGTCGGGTCGCTACTACCTGTCCCTATTGCGGAGTCGGTTGTGGGGTGCTCGCCCGAGTCGAAGCCGATGGCGCAGTGAGTGTCGCCGGGGATCCGGAGCACGGTTCCAACTTCGGACGTTTGTGCGTGAAGGGCGCTGCGCTCGGGGAAACGGTGGACCTGGAGGGGCGCCTGCTGCATCCGCAGATGCGCGACGCCAACGGCGTCCTTCACCGGGCGACCTGGGATGAGGCGCTGGACCGCGTTGCCAACGGATTCCGCCGCATCGTCGACCAGCATGGTCCCGACGCCGTCGCGTTCTACGTGTCCGGCCAACTGCTGACCGAGGACTACTACGTCGCCAACAAGCTCGCCAAGGGTTACCTGGGCACAGCCAACATCGACACCAACTCGCGCCTGTGCATGTCCTCGGCCGTGGCGGGGCACAAGCGCGCCTTTGGTGAAGACGTCGTGCCAGGTTGCTACGAGGATCTGGAGCAGGCCGAGCTGGTGGTGCTGGTGGGGTCCAACACCGCGTGGTGCCATCCCGTCCTGTTCCAGCGCATCGCCAAGGTGAAAGAAGGCGGCGCGCGGTTGGTGGTCATCGATCCGCGCTCCACCGCCACCTGCGAATCGGCTGACCTGCATCTGCCGATCAAGCCGGGCACCGACGTGTGGCTGTTCAACGGGCTGCTCGTGTTCCTGTTCCAGCATGGCGTGATGGATGCCGAATTCGTCGATGCCCACACCGGCGAGCTGAATGCCGCGCTGGCGGCTGCCGCGGCGGATGCCGGTGATCCCGCGCAGGTGGCGCGCATCTGTGGCGTGCAGCTGGGCGACCTGCTGGCGTTCTATCGCCTGTTTGCACGCCATGAGCGCACGGTGAGCCTGTTCTCGCAGGGCGTGAACCAGTCGTCCAGCGGTACCGACAAGGTCAACAGCATCATCAATTGCCACTTGCTCTGCGGGCGCCTCGGCAAGCCGGGCATGGGGCCGTTTTCAATCACCGGGCAACCCAACGCGATGGGCGGTCGAGAGGTGGGCGGGCTGGCGAACATGCTGGCTGCGCACATGGATCTGCAGGACGCCACGCATCGCGACATCGTGCAGACGTTCTGGTCGTCGCCGCGTATCGCGTCGCAGCCCGGGTTGAAAGCGGTCGAGTTGTTCGACGCCCTGTTGGAGAAGCGGGTCAAGGCGGTCTGGATCATGGGCACCAACCCGGTGGTCAGCCTGCCGGATGCCGATCGCGCGAAGCGCGCCCTCCAAGCCTGCGAGCTGGTGGTGTGCTCCGACATCATCGAGCGCACCGACACCAACGCGCACGCCCACGTGCTGCTGCCGGCGCTGGGGTGGGGCGAGAAGGATGGCACGGTGACCAACTCGGAGCGGCGCATATCCCGCCAGCGCCCCTTTCTCCCGGCGCCGGGCGAAGCGCGGGCGGATTGGCGCATCGTGTGCGACGTGGCGCGTCGGCTGGGGTTTGCTGAGGGTTTCAACTTCGAGAGTGCTCGCGACATCTTCGTCGAACATGCCCGGCTCACGTTGTTCCGCAATCACGACGCCAGTGGTGATGTCCCTGCGGCCCGCCGGTTGTTGAATCTCGGTGGACTGGGTTCGCTCAGCCAGCAGGCCTACGACGCGCTGCAGCCGGTGCAGTGGCCGGTGCACGAAGACGGAACCGGCACGCACCGACTGTTCGGCGCCGGACACTTTGCCCATGGTGATGGCCGCGCACGATTTGTGGCCACGGTCGCGCGTTCACCCGCCAATGCGCCGGGCCGTGAATACCCGCTTGTGCTCAATACCGGCCGGGTGCGCGACCAGTGGCACACGATGACGCGTACCGGGAAATCCCCGCGACTGGCCGGCCATATCAGCGAACCGTTTGTAGACATGCATCCACGCGACGCCCTGCACAGCGGCGTCCGCGAAGGCGAGCTCGCGCGCGTGCATTCTCAGTGGGGCGCGATGGTGGCGCGCGTTCGCCACAGCGGTGGCATCCTTGCCGGCAACGTGTTCGTGCCGATCCACTGGAACGACCAGTTTGCCTCCGATGCGCGTGTCGGCGGCCTGGTGAATCCCGTGGTCGATCCGGTCTCCGGCGAGCCGGAGTTCAAGCACACGCCTGTACGCGTGGAACCGTTTGCGGTGCGCTGGTATGGCTTCGCGTTCGGCCGTCGCTTTCTGCCGGCCTCGGAACTCAGCTACTGGACTTTGATTCGAGGCGACCGCTTCCTGCGTTACGAGATCGCCCATCGCGAGCGGCCGAAGGACTGCAGCGCCTGGGCGAGGGCGTGGCTTGGTGCGCAGGATGCCGACGCCGATTGGCTGGAATACGAGGACCCCAGCACGGGGGTCTACCGCGCTGCGCATGTTGTGGATGGCCGTATCGAGTCCTGCGTGTTCCTGTCCCCGCGCCCCGACCTGCCGTCCCGCCATTGGTTGGCCGGGCTGTTCGCTCGCCAGCCGCTGGAGCCGGCGGATCGCGAGGGGCTGCTCGCGGGTGAGCCGCCTGGCCCGAGCGTTGATGTTGGCCCTGTGGTGTGTTCCTGCTTTGGCGTGGGACGAAACACCATCAGCGAGGTCATCCGCTCGAAGGGGCTGGAAACCGCGGCGCAAGTGACGGCGGCGACGCGGGCGGGGGGCAATTGCGGGTCGTGCATACCTGAGCTGCGTCGGCTGATTGCCGACGCGCATGCAGCGTCGGGTGTCTGAAATGAGGCAATGTCGAAGCGGAGGCCATCGATGAAGCTCTATCCCATCTTCGCGGATCTGCATGGTCTGCCGGTGCTGGTGGTGGGCGGCGGCAGCGTCGCCCGTCGCAAGGCGCAGATGCTGCTTGGGGCCGGTGCACGAGTCTCGGTAGGCGCGCCGCAACTGGACGAGGAACTGGCGCACCAGGCGGAGGGAGGGGAAATCACCTGGCGATGCGGCGAGTTCGCGCCCGATTGGCTAGAGGGCATGTGGCTGGTGATAGCCGCCACCGATGATCGCCAACTCAATGCCAGGGTGGCTGCCGAAGCGGGCAAGCGGCGCATCTTCGCCAACGTGGTGGACGACGCCGAACAGTCGCGCTTCCACGTGCCCGCCGTGGTCGATCGCTCGCCGCTGATGGTGGCCATTTCCACGGCGGGCGCCGCGCCCGCGCTGGCGCGCCGTGTTCGCGAGACGCTGGAACAGGTGCTGGACCACGGGTTGGGCGCGCTGATAGCGCTGGCGCAGCGTCACCGAGCGCGCATCGTCCAATGCCGTGGCGATCTGGCGAGCCGGCGCGCGTTCTATGACTGGCTGCACGATGGGCCGGTGCTTTCCCTGCTTCGCCGGGCGCGCCCGCAGCAGGCGGAGCGGGTGTTGCTTGATGCGCTTCATGCGGACAAAGGCGTGCCCCGTGCGGGATCGGTCACCCTGGTCGGCGCCGGGCCGGGGCATCCGGGGCTGCTCACCCTTCAGGCGTTGCGCGCGCTGAATGAGGCGGACGTGATCCTGCACGACCAACTGGTGAGCCCGGAGATTCTTTCGATGGCGCGGCGCGACGCGGAACGCATCGACGTGGGCAAGCGTTGCGGCGGTCGCCAGGTGGCGCAGGAACAGATCCACCGCCTCATGCTGGCCCATGCGCGGGAGGGGCGGCGCGTGGTGCGCCTGAAAGGCGGCGATCCCTTCGTGTTCGGGCGTGGCGGTGAGGAAATAACGTTCCTTCGTCGCCACGGCATTGAGTGCGAAGTCGCGCCGGGGATCACGGCCGCAGTGGCGTGCGCGGCTTTTGCGGGTATCCCGCTCACGCATCGCGATCACGCGCAGTCGATTTGCCTGCTGACGGCACATGGCAAGGACGCGACCGATACGCTGGATGCGCGGATGCTTGGCGCTGAGCGCCAGACTTTGGCCGTCTATATGTGCGTGGAGCGGGTCGACGCATTGACGGAACGGCTGATCGCGAACGGCCGCGCCGCAGAGACGCCGGTGGCGATCGTCGAGAATGGCAGCTTGCCGGAGCAGCGAGTGATTACAGGAACACTGGGCGACTTGCCGCGACTCACCCGACGGCACGCGGTGAAAACCCCCGCGCTGCTCATCATTGGCGAGGTGGCCGCGTTCGCCACGGAGCATGCCTGGTTTGGCGAACGGATCACCGAGCCTTCGCCCTCCCTGTCGTTGGCGCAGGCGGCGTTGGCGTGATGGCGGACTGTCCGTCAGGCATCATGGCCTCCCCCCACACGGAGCCAGAGTCGTGAACGTGTCCGCCGAGTCCGCAGGACCCTTGTCCGGTCGCTGCATCGCTGTGCCCGAATCCCGGGAGCTGGATGTGTTCGCCGCCTTGCTTGAGCGGCGGGGCGCGAGCGTGCTGCGCTGTCCGCTGGTGGATATTCGCGATGCCCCGGATCCGGCCCCCTTGCTCGAATGGCTGGCTCGGTTCAACGACGGCGGGTGTGACGACCTGCTGCTGTTCACCGGCGAAGGGCTGCGTCGCCTGCTTGGCGTGCTCGACCAGCACCAGCCCCCGTGGCGAGCACCATTTGTCCAGCGGCTGGCCGAGGTTCGCATCGTGGCGCGCGGCCCGAAGCCGGGCAGGGTGCTGCGTGAACTCGGTTTGCGCCCGTCGGTGGTGGCCGACCCCGCCACCACGGAGGGGATGATCGCTTGCCTGAAACAGTTTGACCTGCGCGGCAGGCGCATTGGGGTGCAGCTGTACGGCAGCGAGCCCAATGCGCCACTGATGGCCTTCCTCGCGGAAGCCGGCGCCGATGCGCTGCCGGTGGCTCCCTATCGTTACGCGGACGCCGCCGATGACGCGGAGGTGCTGGCGATGCTGGATCGCATGAGGCAGGGCGCCATCGACGCCATTGCCTTCACCAGCCTGCAGCAAGTCGAGCGCCTGTCGAAACTGGCGGCTGCGAACGGGCAAGTCGGGTCACTGAAGGACATGCTATCCCGCACGGTGGTGGCGGCGGTTGGTCCCGTGGTGGCGGAGGCGTTGGCGCGGCATGGTGTGCAGGTGCAAGTCGTCCCTGCGGGCAGCTATTACATGAAGCCGCTGACGCAGGGCCTGATCGACACCTTGGCCCGATAGACGAGCGCTGCTTCCAGGATCCGGCGTGGCGGGCGATGCGATGCCGCGCCATGGCATCGCCGGGGTCATCGAAGGCCCCGCCGCCATTTCCAGAACTCAAGTGATGACGGGCGCCCGGTGAGGCGTGTTCGCATTCTCCTGCGGCTTGTGGCCCGGAGAATCCGCTGTGTAGGATCGTTCGCCATGCATATCCCATTTCGTACTGCCTTCCCTCGGGTGGCGGCGCTGGTCCTCGCGCTGTCCGCTTCCGCCGTCTACTCCGCCGGGAGCGAGGCATCCAGGCCATCGGCGACCGAGCCCGTCACCCTCTACGCCGGCGCCACCGTCATCGACGGCACCGGCGCAGCCTCCCGTTCCAACCAGGACATCCTGGTGCGCGGCGAGCGGATCGTGGGGGTGGGGCCGCATGGTTCGCTGGCCGGCGCGAAGGAGGCAGGCGTTCGTACGATCGATCTGCATGGGGACTACGTGATCCCCGGCCTGATCGACAGTCACGTGCACCTGGCCACGCCGCCGGACGCCAAGCGCGCGCAGGCGGTTCTTCGGCGCAACCTCTATGCCGGCGTCACCGCCGTGCGCGACATGGCCGACGACTTGCGTTCGGTGGGCGAGCTGACCCGCCAGGCGCGGACGGGCGAGATTCCGTCACCCGATATCTATTACGCGGCGGTGATGGCTGGCCCGGAGTTTTTCGCTGATCCGCGCGTGGCGGCGGCGAGCTACGGCGTGACGCCGGGCAAGAGCCCGTGGATGCAGGCCATCGACAAGGACACCGACCTGCGCGAGGCGGTGACGCTGGCGCGTGGTACTTCGGCCACGGCGATCAAGGTCTACGCGGACCTGCCGCCCGAGCTGGTGGCGGCGATCACCAGCGAAGCCCATCGGCAGCACATCATGGTGTGGGCGCATAGCGCGGTGTTCCCCACGCGGCCGGCCGACGTGATCAATGCCGGCGTCGACGTGGTCAGCCACGCCTGTTACCTGGCCTACCAGTTGGAACCGGTGATGTTGAAGTCCTACGAGGATCACACGCCGTTTCACGACGCACTGCTTGCGCCGAAGGGCGACGATCCGGTCATCGCGGGCCTGTACCGCGACATGCTCAAGCACGGCACGATCCTGGACGCGACGGGCAGCCTGTTCGTCCACTACGACGCCGAGCGCAAGGCTCATCCCGAACGCAAGCCATTGCGCTGCACCGGTCCGACCACCATCCGGCTGGTCCGCCAGGCGTGGCAGGCAGGCGTCCCCATTTCGACCGGCACCGACAACGACGGTGGCGCCAAGAGCGCCTGGCCGACGGAGTTCGACGAGATGTTCTTCCTGGCGCATGACGTGGGCATGCCTCCGCTGCAAGTGATCCGCTCGGCCACGCTGGTCGGCGCTCAGGCGGCGGGGCAGGCGCAGGACATGGGTTCGATCGAGGTAGGCAAGCTCGCGAATTTCGCCGTGCTTTCCGCCGATCCGGTCAAGGACATCGGCAACATCCGCAGCATCCGCATGACCGTGAAGCGCGGGCATGAGTATCCGCGCACCGACTATCGCCCCGTGACGAAGGAAGAGATGGGCAATGACGACGACGATTGATCGACGGACCTTCCTGTCCGGCATGGCGTGGGCGGCAGCGGCATCGATGCTGCCCTGGGAAGCGGGCGAGGCGTCGACAAAGGCCGCTGGCATGACGGACACGGGCATCATCATCAACGCGCTGGGCGGCCTGGACGATCCCAACCGCGGATCGGACAGCCTGGTGCCGACACTGACGCCACGCGTGCTGGCCGAGGCCCATGCGTCGGGCCTCACCGCGGTGAACATCACACTGGGTTATGTATCCGGGCCGGACGATCCGTTCGAGGCGAGCGTGCGCGACATCGCCGCGACCGACGCGCTGGTGCGCGAGCACGAGCACGATGTGCTGAAAGTGCTGACGGCCGCTGACATGCGCCGCGCCAAGGCGGAAAAGAAGATCGGGCTCATCTACGGCTTCCAGAACGGCGCCATGATGGGCAAGGACGCATCGCGCGTGGACATCTTCGCCAACCTCGGCGTGCGCGTGTTCCAGCTCACCTACAACCCGGCCAACCAGCTTGGCGATGGCTCGATGGCGCCGGAGAACCGCGGCCTGACCGACTTCGGCCGCGAGGTGGTGGCGAGGCTCAACGCGCGTCACGTCATGGTCGACCTCTCGCACAGCGGCGAGCGGACCTGCCTGGAGGCGGCGCGCGTTTCCACCGCACCGATCTCGATCAACCACACCGGCTGCCGCGCCGTCACCGACCTGCCGCGCAACAAGACCGACGCCGAGCTGCGCCTGGTGGCCGAGCGCGGCGGCTTTGTCGGCATCTACTTCATGCCCTTCCTCAACGCCTCCGGCCACGCCCACGCCGAGGACGTGGTGGCACACATCGATCATGCGGTGCAGGTCTGCGGCGAGGACCACGTGGGCATCGGCACCGATGGCTCGGTGACCCAGATCGACGACCTCAAGGCGTACCAGACGGCGCTGGCCAAGGAGATTGCAGAGCGCCGCGCCGCCGGCATCAGTGCGGCGGGCGAACGGCCCGACACGTTCCCGTTCGTGGTCGACCTGCGCGGTCCGCAGCAATTCCAGCGGCTGGCGCAACTGCTGGCGCAGAAGGGCTATTCCAGTGAGCGGATCGAGAAGATCCTGGGCCTCAATTTCCTCCGCTACGCGCAGACCATCTGGGGCAGCTGAGGCCCGGCGAGGATGGGGGCGGCTGGCCTGCGTGCCGGCCGGCCCTTGGCGGGATGGCGCGGGCAAGGTAGAAGGATCGACTGTTGCCCGTCCGCAGGAACTCCCGATGACCCTAGCCGTCCCCACCGATGCCGAGCTCAAGGCGCAGGCCGAGCAGATCGCCGACGTCGCCTTGCGCCAGCGCCTGATGCTGGTGACAGCCGAATCGTGCACGGGTGGCTGGATCGCCAAGACGCTGACCGACTTGCCTGGCAGCTCCGCCTGGTTCGACGCCGGCGTGGTGACCTACAGCTACGAGGCCAAGGAGGCGCTGCTGGGGGTCAACCCGCGCACGCTGGAGCGCACCGGCGCCGTCAGCGAGGAAACCGCGCTGGAGATGGTGTCAGGCGCGCTGGCGCGGTTTGGCGCGGGTATGGCGGTTGCGGTCACCGGCATCGCCGGCCCAAGCGGCGGCACCGCCGACAAGCCGGTAGGCACCGTCTGGATCGGCTGGAAACGGCGGGGTGGGTACGCCCACGCGCAGCTCTTCCATTTTGATGGCGACCGCGAGGCGGTCCGCCGACAGACCGTGGCGGCGGCGCTCAGCGGCGTGCTGAAGGCGCTGACGGACTGACGCGCCAAGCCTTTGCCGACCGGCTTGACCGGTGTGGGATACTCGTACGCCACAGATTCTTAGCCCGTGAGACTAACCGCGGGCATCATGCCTTCCATTCACTGCCACCCGGGATTCAAGACGATGGATGACAACAAGCGCCGTGCGCTCACCTCCGCCCTCGGCCAGATCGAGAAGCAATTCGGCAAGGGCGCGGTCATGCGCCTGGGCGACCGTACCGACGATGTCATCGAGACCGTCTCCACCGGCTCGCTGGGCTTGGACATTGCGCTGGGCGTCGGCGGCCTGCCGCGCGGTCGAGTGGTTGAAATCTATGGTCCGGAGTCCTCGGGCAAGACGACGCTGACCCTGCAGGTGATCGCCAACTGCCAGAAGAATGGCGGCACTGCGGCCTTCGTCGACGCCGAGCACGCGCTGGATCCGACCTATGCCGCCAAACTGGGCGTCAACGTGGACGACCTGCTGGTCTCCCAGCCCGACACCGGCGAACAGGCGCTGGAAATCGCCGACATGCTGGTGCGCTCCGGCGCGGTGGACGTGGTGGTGGTCGACTCGGTCGCCGCCCTCACGCCCAAGGCTGAAATCGAAGGCGAGATGGGCGACTCCCACGTCGGCCTGCACGCCCGCCTGATGAGCCAGGCGCTGCGCAAGCTCACCGCCAACATCAAGAAGTCCAACTGCCTGGTGATCTTCATCAACCAGATCCGCATGAAGATCGGCGTGATGTTCGGCAGCCCGGAAACCACCACCGGCGGCAACGCGCTGAAGTTCTACGCCTCGGTGCGCCTGGACATCCGCCGCATCGGCGCGGTGAAGAAGGGCGAGGAAGTCATCGGTTCGGAGACCCGCGTCAAGGTGGTCAAGAACAAGGTGGCCCCGCCGTTCCGCCAGGCCGAGTTCGAGATCCTCTACGGCGAGGGCTCCTCGCGCGAAGGCGAAATCATCGAGCTGGGTGTGGCCCAGAACCTCATCGACAAGTCCGGCGCCTGGTACAGCTACAAGGGCGACCGCATCGGTCAGGGCAAGGAAAACGTCCGCCAGTTCCTGCGTGACAACCCGGCCATCGCCAACGAAGTGGACGCCGAGCTGCGCGCCCGCCTGTTGACCACCGGCGGTGGCAAGGGCACGCCGGTGTCCGAAGAGGCGATGGAAGAGATCTGACCGGCTCCGTCGGTTGACCACGTGCCGCGAAGGGCGACTTTCGCGGCACGCTCGTATCTGGCGTTAGCCGAGAGGTGGGTTGCCTCCCGGCCAGCTTGAGGCTCCGAGCGGGACGCCGCTCCTTGCCTGCTGCCGGCCCCGCTTTCAGGCCTTGGCCGCCGCCAGTGCCGAGAACTGTTCAAAGGCGGCCAGGGCGTCGGCGGCGAACATCAGTGACGGGCCGCCGCCCATGTAGATGCTCATGCCCAGGGCTTCCTCGACTTCCTGTCGGGTGGCCCCGAGCTTGACCAGCGCCTCGGCGTGGAAGCCAAGGCAGCCATCGCAGCGGGCGGCGACGCCCAACGCCAGGGCGATGAGCTCCTTGGTCTTCTTGTCGAGGGCGCCGTCGCGGGTCGCGGCCTGCGCCATGGCCGAGAAGCCTTGCATCGTGTCGGTGATGTCGGCACGCAGGGATTTCAGATTGGCGGAGATATCTTTGGTGATGGACGGAAAATGCTTGGACATACGTATTGGCCTTTGCTGACACTACTGCAGGCTGATTTTAGGACCGCTCGAAATCGTGAAACTGACTCGGGTCATTTCCCTGCCGCGTTTGCCCAATGAGCCTGGGTTTCATCGCCGGAAACCCGGGTGGTCCCATCCATCGTGCGCTGACATCCCGCTCCCCGCCGCAGGCGCTCCATGACGCGACGAGACGACGAATCCGGGAAATCCCGCCCAAGCGCCTATAGCAAGGCGATGGGTCTGCTGGCGCGCCGGGAGCACTCCCGGCGCGAACTGCAGCTCAAGCTGAGGAAGGGGGGCTACGAGGGGGCGGAGGCCGGTGAGGCGCTGGATCGCCTCGGCGAGCAGCGCTACCAGGATGACAACCGGTTCGCCGAAGTTCTCGTGCGGAGCCGGGTGGCCCAGGGCTACGGCCCCCTGCGGCTGCGGGCCGAGCTGAAGAGCCACGGGCTGTCCGACGCCCGGATCCGCGCAGTGCTGGACGCCGCTGAGGTCGACTGGACCGCCTCGGCCGCCGCCCAGTTGCGCCGGCGATATGGCTCAGGAGGGGCTCCGGACCCCGCCGAGAAGGCCCGAAGGGCGCAATTTCTCTTGCGTCGTGGCTT
Source organism: Dyella solisilvae (assembly GCF_003351225.1). Classification (GTDB taxonomy): domain Bacteria; phylum Pseudomonadota; class Gammaproteobacteria; order Xanthomonadales; family Rhodanobacteraceae; genus Dyella; species Dyella solisilvae. The sequence goes on along the minus strand of NZ_QQSY01000001.1, from coordinate 681,397 downwards.
TCCCGCCGCCACAGTACGGAGTGTTACCCACGCCGACGTGGACGACGCAGCCGATGATGAAGCCTGACCGCCCCGATGCGTGGGGTGGGTGAGCGCCGTTTCGGCGCCGTTTCCAGGGCGTGGTCCATCTGCCAGGTCCTCCCCAGTCGCATGAAAACCGCCGAAATCCGCTCGACCTTCCTCGACTATTTCCGCTCGAAAGGGCACACCATCGTGCCGTCCAGCTCCCTGGTGCCGGCCAGCGACCCCACGCTGCTGTTCACCAACTCGGGCATGGTGCAGTTCAAGAACGTGTTCCTGGGTAGCGAGAAGCTGCCGTACGTGCGCGCGGCCGACGTGCAGCGCTGCCTGCGTGCCGGCGGCAAGCACAACGACCTGGATTCGGTTGGCTACACCGCTCGCCACCACACCTTCTTCGAGATGCTGGGCAACTGGTCGTTCGGCGACTACTTCAAGCGCGACGCCATCGCTTACGCGTGGGAGTTGCTGACCGACGTCCTCAAGCTGCCCAAGGACAAGCTGTGGGTCACCGTCTATCACACCGATGACGAGGCCTTCGACATCTGGAACAAGGAAGTGGGCGTGCCCGCCGAACGCATCGTGCGCATCGGCGACAACAAGGGCGCCCCGTTCGCTTCCGACAATTTCTGGCAGATGGCCGATACCGGCCCGTGCGGACCGTGCACCGAGATCTTCTACGACCATGGCGCCGAGATCGCCGGTGGTCCTCCGGGTTCGCCGGACGAAGACGGCGACCGCTACATCGAGATCTGGAACCTCGTGTTCATGCAGTTCGACCGTGCGCCTGACGGCACGCTGTCGCCGCTGCCGGCGCCGTGCGTGGATACCGGCATGGGCCTCGAGCGCCTGGCCGCCGTGCTGCAGCACGTGCACTCCAACTACGAAATCGATCTGTTCCAGCACCTGATCCAGGTGGCCTCCAAGCTGACCCATACGCCGGACCTGGCCAACAAGTCGCTGCGCGTGATCGCCGACCACATCCGCGCCTGTTCCTTCCTGATCGTCGACGGCGTGCTGCCGTCCAATGAAGGTCGTGGCTACGTGCTCCGCCGCATCATCCGTCGCGCGCTGCGCCACGGCTGGATGCTGGGCGTGCGCGGCGACTTCTTCTGGAAGATGGTGCAGCCGCTGGTCGAAGAGATGGGCGAGGCCTATCCGGAGCTGGCCGCCAAGCAGGGCTTCGTCGAAGACGCATTGCGTACTGAAGAGCGCCGCTTCGGCGAAACGCTGGAGAACGGCATGCGCCTGTTCGACGCCGTCGCCGCCAAGGCCAACGGCAGCATTCCCGGCGTCGATGCGTTCCGCCTGTACGACACCTACGGCTTCCCGGTCGACCTGACCGCCGACATCGCGCGCGAGCGCGGCCTCACGGTGGACATGGACGGCTTCGAGCAGGCCATGAAGGAACAGCAGGAGCGCAGTCGCGAAGGCGGCAAGTTCGAAGCCAAGGGCCAGATGCCGGCCGAGCTGGCCAGCCAGCTGCAGCCTACGGCGTTCCTCGGTTATGAGGTGTTGCAGAGCCAGGGCAGCAAGGTGGTCGGCATCGTGCAGGCCGGCAAGCAGCTCGAGCAGCTGGGGCAGGGTGAAGAGGGCCTGGTCATCCTCGACCGCACGCCGTTCTATGCGGAATCCGGTGGCCAGGTGGGCGACATGGGCTCGCTGAAGAACGCGGCCGGCGCGTTCCAGGTGTCCGATACGCTCAAGATGGGCGGCGTGTTTTTTGGTCACGCCGGTCGTTGGAATGGCGCTCAGCCGTTGCGCGTGGGCGACATGGTTGATGCCGAAGTCGACGGCGTGCGTCGCCAGTCCATCGTGCTCAACCATTCAGCGACCCATTTGCTGCACGCCGCGCTGCGCAAGGTACTGGGCGAGCATGTCACGCAGAAGGGTTCGCTGGTCGCGCCCGAGCGCCTGCGCTTCGACTTCTCCCACTTCAAGCCGATGAGCGCGGACGAACTGCGCGAGATCGAGGCGCTGGTGAACGCCGAAGTGCGTCGCAATGCGCCGGCCGAAGTGCGTCACATGGCGTATGACGACGCGATCGAATTCGGCGCGATGGCGCTGTTTGGTGAGAAGTACGGCGACGAAGTGCGCGTTCTGAAGATGGGCGACTTCTCCACCGAGCTGTGCGGTGGCACCCACGTGGGTCGCACGGGCGACATTGGTCTGTTCAAGATCGTCAGCGAGGCCGGCGTGGCTTCGGGCGTGCGCCGCATCGAGGCGGTCACGGGCGCTGGCGCGCTGGCTTATGTGGCCGATGAAGAGCGTCGACTGGGTGAGTTTTCCCAGTTGCTGTCGTCCGCCGGTGATGACGCCGTGGAGAAGCTGCGTCAGCTCTTCGACAGGCAGAAAAAGCTCGAGCGCGAACTGGAATCGCTGCGCGCCAAGGCCGCCGGCTCCGCCACGGCGGACCTCGCCTCTTCGGCGCAGGACGTGCACGGGGTCAAGGTCGTGGCGGCGCGCCTGGAAGGCCTGGACTCGAAGGCCCTGCGTGACAGCATGGATCAGCTCAAGCAGCAGCTTGCCGATTGCGTGATCCTGCTGGCGGGGGCCGCTGACGGCCGCGTTTCGCTGGTCGCTGGCGTCAACGGCAAGGCGCTCGGCCGGGTCAAGGCGGGCGAGGTGGTCTCCCACGTGGCCAGCCAGATCGACGGCAAGGGCGGTGGTCGTCCCGACATGGCCCAAGGTGGTGGCATGGATAGTGCTGCGCTGCCGGGAATCCTGAATGGCCTGCCCGGTTGGGTGGGTGAACGATTGGCCTCCTGAACGAGTCAACGGAGCAGACTCCGTTGCCGTTTACGCATTGCACTGCGATCCGGCGCTCGGCTAGTATCAAACACTGCCGACACCGATAGTTGCGCCGGTGTCGACCGACTTGGCATCACAGGGATGCTGCGTTTGTGAACCGGGGAAGGCGGTAGGGCCTTCGGCGGACAATGATCGTCGAACTGTCCAGACGGTGAAGCTCAGGGGTGAGGCATAACCGTCTGTTGGCCTATGACCAAAGTATTCATGGAGTGGCAAACATGTTGATTCTGACCCGCAGGGTCGGTGAAACCTTGATGATCGGCGACGAGGTGACCGTCACCGTTCTGGGCGTGAAGGGCAATCAGGTGCGCATCGGTATCAACGCACCCAAGAACGTTGCCGTTCATCGCGAAGAGATCTATCAGCGCATCAAGAACGAGCACGAGCCGGAGGGCAGCGCCCCCGGGGATGCTGGCGAACACTGACGAGCAAGAAAAGGCTTTACCTCGAGCGCGCCGGTTAGTATCCTTGCCGGCTCCGCAGTAATGCGGACCAAAGTCCGGAGAGATGCCCGAGAGGCCGAAGGGGCTCCCCTGCTAAGGGAGTATAGGGTCAAAAGCCTTATCGAGGGTTCGAATCCCTCTCTCTCCGCCAGATACGCAAAAAGCCCCATTAGTGGGGCTTTTTGCGTATCTGGCGGAGAGAGAGTTGTGGACGAACCCTCTTGGTTCGACAAATTCGCCTGGAGCGAATTTGGACAGCCGTAGGCTGGCCCTGGAGCGCGCAGCGCGGAAGGGTTCGGCCCATGGATGGGCCGAACAATCCCTCCCTGCACGCAACAGCACCATTGAACGAAGCCCCTAGTAGGGCTTTTTGCGTATCTGGCGGAGAGAGAGTTGTGGACGAACCCTCTTGGTTCGACAAATTCGCCTGGAGCGAATCTGGACAGCCGCAGGCTGGCCCTGGAGCGCGCCGCGCGGAAGGGTCCGGCCCATGGATGGGCCGAACAATCCCGACCTGCACAAAACAGCTCCACCCAACAAAACCCACTCGCGAGGCTTCTTGCGTATCCGGTTGAGCGGTGTCTGGACGGACCATTCCGGCAGAGATGCAACGGAGTGGTGTAACGAGGTTTGTTGAGTTCTTCGCGATTCGGCAGGACAGGTGAGGAGGATCAATGATCCCGTGAGCCGACGCCTGGAGCGGTTGTTGCTTTCGGGCCATCGGTTGCCGCCTTCACCGCAGATCACGCGCCCGGCGCGCCACTCAAGTTTTCTCGCGAATGAACGCATGTGAACCAGGCAACGGCCCGTTGTCAGGTGGTTCAACGCCCCGCGCGATACTTTGAATACCGTCGTCCCCGAGGAGGGCGCGTCATGGACATGTTCCAGACTGCTCACTCGTTGCCATTCAACCGCCGTCGGCTGGTTCGTCTCGTCGTGCTGGCTTTGGTGCTGGCGGCAGGCGCGATGTCGCCGTTGACCGTGAGGGCTGCTGTCGACGTCGATGTTGGAGTCTCGGTTGGCTTTCCTCCGCCACCGTTGCCTCTCTATGTGCAACCGGCGATTCCAGGACCGGACTACCTATGGGTGCCTGGCTATTGGGCGTGGGATGGGGCGGACTATTACTGGGTGCCCGGCTATTGGGTGCTGCCGCCCTACATAGGTGCGCTATGGACGCCACCCTATTGGGGCTGGTTTGGTGATGTCTACGTGTTCCATCCCGGTTACTGGGGGCGGCATGTGGGGTTCTATGGCGGCATTGACTACGGGTTTGGCTATCCCGGCCATGGCTATGTGGGCGGCCACTGGGAACATGGCAATTTCTACTACAACCGCTCGGTCAACCAGATCAACGATCCGCGCATCACCCATGTCTACAACGGGGTGGGCGCTGGGAGTCGCTTCGCCAACCGCACGAGCTTCAATGGTGGTCGCGGTGGCGTGATCGCCAGGCCGACGATGGAAGAGGCTGTGGCGGGACGAGAGGCGCACGTTGCGCCAGTGGCCGCGCAGCAGCATCAGGCTGAGATGGCGAACCGCGATCCTGCCATGCGTGTTGGCGTCAATCACGGCGCGCCTCTGGTGGCGGGGGCAGCGCGACCTGCAGCGGCCGGTGTCTCGGCCGCGACCCATCCGAGCGGACAGGCGCGTCCGTCGGCCCGCAACGTGACGGCATTGCGCTCAGCGGGCTTTGCGCCGCACGCGGCAATGACGCCGCCGGCCAGCCGAGCAATGGAGACACCGGGCGGTCGGGCGATGGCGCCGGCGACCAACCGAGCGATGGAGCCCCCGGCCAACCGACCGATGCACGCGGCGGCGCCACGCACGGAGGGCTTCGCTCCGCCGGCAGCGCGCGCATGGAATCCGGGGCGCATGTCTCCTAACTACGCCTATCGCCCGGCAGGAAGCCCGGGCATGGCCCACGCGCCTGCGGCGCATCCGGCTCCGGCACGGGCGCCGAGTGGTGGCCACAACGCTGACCCCAGGGCGCACCACTGATACCGCGGGCAAACGGTGCTGCCGTGCAGATCACGGGTCACACCAGGGATCAACGCCGCCATGCCTGTGCGGCGCAGTGCATCGATGGCTCGAGGGTCAGGACCCGTCAGGTGGATGAGAGGGAATAGGGCAGCCGAGCGCTTGCGCCAGCCGCTGGTGCGTAAGCATCCCCGTGACCGCTCGCGCGGCGCACGGGGATGCTCGGCACTTTCAGAACTTCCCTGAGATGCTCACGCCGTAGGTGCGCGGCGAGCCCGGGATGTAGGTCGGCAGACCAAACGTTTCGCCCGAGTTGCCCGCATCGATGAGGTACTTCTTGTTGCTGAGGTTGTTGCCCCACAGGCCCAGGTCCCAGCGGCCGTGGTCGAAGGTGATGCCGGTGCGCAGGTTGAACAGGCCATAGGCAGGCTGCACGTAGTTGGGGTTGTTGTCGTCTTCGAAGTACACCTTCGAACGCCACGTGTAGCTGGGGCGAACATAGACCGCGCGGCTGTCGTCCAGCGGGAAGTTGAGCAGCAAGCCGAGCGCCACCGAGTTGTCAGGCGCCAGGCGCAGGTGGTTGCCTGCGTACTGCTGCGGGTTGCCGTTCTGGTCGGTGTCGTCGAAACGTGCGTGCAGGTAGCTGTAGTTGAGGAACACACTGGCGTGCTCGCCCAGCAACTGCTGCAGCGACGCCTCGAAGCCCGGGCTGTGGGCTCGGCCTGAGTTCACCGTGACGTAGCGACCGCCCTGGATCACCTGGCTCTGGAAGTTTGTGTAGCTGTAGTAGAACGCCGAGAGATCGTAGAGGAAGTTGCCGTTGGCGGCCGCTCCCTTGAGGCCCGCTTCGTAGTTCCAGAGGATCTCCGCGGGCAGCACTGCGTTGTAGTAGCCGACGCCATTCGTGTTGATGTTGAAGGCGAGCACGTTCGGTCGGCGGCCGCGCGAGACGCTCAGGTAAGCGTTGGTGTCGTCCCCAAAGCGGTAGCTGCCGATCAGGCGCCCGACCACCGACGTGGTGCTCTCCTCGTTGGTGAGCTTGCCGCCGGTCGGCGGGAACAGGTCGTTCATCTCGGTGATGCCGTTCACGCCGACACCAAGCAGGGTGAGGGCAGGGCCGATGCCGGCCGCGTACGGCCCATAGGAGTTGAAGACCTGGTAGCCCGCGGTGATCTTTTCGTGCGACAGGCGCAGCCCGCCGGTCAGGTCGAACTGGTCGGTGACATGGAACGTGCCATCGGCAAACGCCTCGTAGGAGCGCGTGCTGCCGTAGTTTTCGTAGCCTTCGCGCTCATCCGGGTTGAGCGGGTAGCCCAGCAGAGGAACGCTGCTGTACGGCTGGTTTGGCTGGAAATCCGGCGTCAGCAGCGGAATCGGATTGGGCCCGAACAGCAGCTTGATGATAGGCGCCGACGCAGGTGAGATGGAGGGCGCGATGTTCACCAGCTGCACCAGCAGGCTGCGCTCGTCGGTGTTGAACGGAACCGCCTGGCTGCCGTTCTCGTAGAAGAAATTGGCGCCCATGAAGCCGGTGAAGCGGCCACCATTGTCGAAGTTGAAGCGCACTTCCTGGCTGGCCTGATGACTCTTGGAATGCTCCTGGAAGTTGAGCATGTCCACCTGCGAACCATCGGCGTCGAAGGTCTCGAGGGAATCGAACTTGCGCAGGCCGGTCACCGTGGAAAGCGACCAGCTGTCGCTCAGCACGAAGTTGCCCAGCGCGGTGAGGCCATACACCTTGCGGCGAATGCCCAGGGCGTCGCCCTCGTTGAGGTCGGCAGGTCCGAACACATCGGTCGAGCCATTGCGCGTGGGAACGGTGGCGCTGCGGAAATCCGTGCCCGGCGGTGCGTCGCGCTGGTAGTTGGCGATCAGGTCGATACCGCTCTGATCACCGGTCTTGATGTGCAGCGAGGCACGGATGGCCTTGGTGTCTTCGCCGTTGAGGCTGCCGCCGCTGAGGTTCTTGATGTAGCCGTCGTGCTCGCTGTCGTACACGGCGACGCGCGCGTCCACGCTGGAGCTGATGGGCGTGTTGAAGTAACCGGTCAGCAGCCGGCTGTTGAAGTTGCCGAACTCGGTCGTGAAGGCGCCGGAAGTGTTGTCCTGCGCCTTGTTCTGGATCAGCGAGATCGCGCCGCTCTCGGCGCCACGACCGAACAGCGTGCCTTGCGGACCGCGCAGCACCTCGATGCGGTCCATGTCATACAACGCAACCACCGACCCGCGGGAACGACTGATGTCCACGCCATCCTGGAAGATGGATACGCGCGACGGCGCGTTGGCCGAGCCATCGTCGGTGGTGATGCCGCGCACGGCGAAGCCGGGGTTGTTCGGGCTCTGCACCTGGATCTGCACGCCCGGCACGTAGCGGGCAAGGTCTTCCATGCGCGTGAGGCCCATCGTCTTCAGGAAGTTGCCGGAGAAGGCCGAGATGGAGATCGGCACGTCGACCACCTGCTGCTCGCGCTTCTGCGCGGTCACCACGATGCGGTTGAGGTTGACGGCATTCGAGGTCGACGGCGTGTTGGCGGTGGCGGGCGCGGCGGTGTCGCTGTTTGCGGGGCTGGATTGCGTGTGGCCGGTGAGCGGCAGGCCCGTCAGCAGGCACGAAATGGACAGCGACAACCATCGGCGGCGCGGCAAGCCCGCGCAGCCTGAATCCTTGATCGGCATGTTTTCCCCTTGGTGACGCGATGGACTCTCAATCGAGAGCAGTCCGCCATACTTGCGAGTATGTGTGGCGGTTCTGTCAAGGAATCATGACAGCTTCGCGTCAGGTTTGGCGATAGGGAGCCGCCTGTGACGGGGGCAACTCAGCCCAGCGGCAGTCCGCGCAGTTCCGTGCCTTGTGGCGTGATGCGAAGCAGCGAGCCCTGGTCGTACCAGTCGCCCAGCACGATGCGCTCGGCCGTCTGGCCGTCCAGGTCGAAGGCGTGAATGGCCGGGCGATGGGTGTGCCCGTGGATAAGCCGCGTCACGCCAGCGTGGCGCATGGCTTCGGCCACGGCGTTGGCATTGACGTCCATGATGGTCTCCATGGCGCTGCCGGTGTGCGCGCGGCTTTCCTCGCGGGCCTTGGCGGCGAGGGCGCGGCGGGCCGGCAACGGCATCGCGAGGACCTGCGCCTTCCACGCCGGCGTGCGCACCTGCTGGCGCACCGCCTGATAGGCGAGATCGTCCGTGCACAACACATCGCCGTGCATCAGCAGGGTGGGGCGACCGTACAGCTCGTGCACGGCGCCGTCGTCGAGCAGGGTCAAGCCAGCGCGCTGGGCGAACGCCTCGCCGAGCAGGAAGTCGCGATTGCCGACCATGAAGTACACCGGCACGCCGCTGTCGTGCACTGCACGGGTGGCGTTGGCGATGCGCGTGGGCAACTCGGCGTCGTCGTCGTCGCCGACCCAGGCTTCGACCAGATCGCCGAGGATGTAGAGCGCGTCGGCGGATCGAACCTCCGGGCCGGCGAGAAACGTCTCGAACAGGTGGGTGATCTGCGGCCGGCTGTCGTCCAGGTGCAGGTCGGAGATGAACAGCGTGGCCATCAGAACTCAGCCCTTGGTCTTGGCGGCGGGCTTGTCGGCTTTGGCTGGCTTCTCGGCAGCGGGCGCCGCCGGAGCGTTTTCGGTGGCCGGTGGCTCTTCGCCCACCACGTTGGCGCTGTCGATCGCGATCAGCGGATTGGGCACGTCACCGGCAAAGGGCCCCATGCCACGGGTGGGCAGGGCGGCGATCTTGTCGACCACGTCCATGCCCTTGACCACTTTGCCGAACACGGCGTAGCCCCAGGTCAGGCCGCTCTGGTTGCCCACGAAGTCGAGGCGGCGGTTGTCCACCAGGTTGAAGAAGAACTGCGACGTACCGGAGTTGGGATCGGCGCCTCGCGCCACCGCCACGGTGCCCCGCAGGTTGGACAGGCCATTGTCCGCTTCGCTGGGAATGGCTGCGCGCGTGCGCTTGGCCTGGAGGTCACGCGTATACAGGCCGCCCTGCACCAGATAGCCCAGGATGGCCCGGTGAAACACGGTGCCGCTGTAGAAACCATCCCGCACGTACTGCAGGAAGTTCGCCACGCTCTTGGGCGCCTTGTCGGGATAGAGCTCGATGGTGATGTCGCCCTGCGTTGTGTGCAGCACCACTTCCGGATGTGCGGCGGTGGCGGCGGCCGGCGCCGCAGGTTTGGCGGCCTGAGCGAGCAGCGCGAACGGCGAGATGAGCAGGAGCGTGGCGAGCAGCAGTCGGGTCATGGCAGGTCGGGCGGCGGATGGCATCGCGACATGATACGCGGCGAAGGCGCGCTGTGGTTCAGCGCGGACCAGCGGCATACGGGCGCCGCTCAGGACGGATGAACTTCCAGCAGCAGGCCCAGCTCGTTCATCGGCGACTGCTCCTGTTCCAGGTCGGCCTCGCTCAGCGGGTGCAGGTCGAGCCAGGCGCCCGGCACGCTCAGGCGCATGCGCTGGCTGGTGGCGGCCAGCTGCATCGGCGGGAGCGATTCGGCGCGGCGCGCGCGGCGGAACAGCACGGCCAGGCGCAGCAGGGCGGTGATGTAACGGGCGAGCTGGCGGTAGCGCTGTGGCAGCGCCAGGAAGGTGGCCTTGTCCGGCTTGCGGCGGTGGGCTTCGACGATGGCCGCCAGCAGTTGCTGCTCCTGGCGGGAGAAGCCGGCCAGGTCTGCGTGGCGCAGGATGTAGGCGCCATGGTGATGGTGCTGGCTGTGCGCGATGGCCAGGCCGATCTCGTGCACGCGCGCCGACCACGACAGCCACTCGCGCGCTTCGGCATCGAGCTTCCAGATACGTGCGACCTGGTCGAAGAACAGCAGGGCGGTCGATTCCACGCGTCGCGCCTGGGCGCGGTCCACGCCGTAGCGGTTGGCCAGTGCATCGATGCTGGCGGTGCGCGGGTCGGTGCCGCCGGCGCGGCCGATCAGGTCCCACAGCAGGCCTTCGCGCATCGAGCTCTCGCACACGCGCATGCGCTCGATGCCCAGCGCCTCGAAGGCGGCCTCGAAGATGGCCACGCCGCCGGCGATCACCGGCGCGCGGTCCTCGCCCAGGCCCGGCAGCTTCAGCGTGCTGATCTGGCCCTGGGCCAGCAGGGCGTCGCGCAGGGCGGCGATGGAGCCCGGGGTGATGCCGTCGTCGGACAGCCTCATCGCCTGCACCACCGAACCAATCGCCTTGGCCGTGCCGGACGAGCCGAAAGCCTCTACCCAGCCGGACTCGCGATAGTCCTCGGCAAACTGCTGCAGCAGCACGCCGATCTCGTTGTTGGCGCGCTGCCAGCGCTTGCGGTTGAGCTTGCCGCCGGGGAAGAAACGCAGGGTGGACGCGATGCAGCCGGCCTGCACGCTTTCCGTATGCATCGGTGCGATGCCTCGGCCGATGATGAATTCCGTGCTGCCGCCGCCGACGTCCATCACCAGGCGGCTCTCGCGTGAGGAAGGCAGATCGTGCGACGCGCCGAGGAAGATCAGTCGGCCCTCCTCGCGACCGGAGACGATTTCCACCGGATGCCCCAGCGCCGCCTCCGCCGCGGTGAGGAAGGATTGCGGCGAGGCCAGTCGACGCACGGTGTTGGTCGCCACGGCGCGCACGCGGATGGTGGGTACGCCGGCGATGCGCTGGCCGAAGCGGGCCAGGCAGTTGAGCGCGCGGGCGCGATGCTCCGCGTCCAGCGTGCCGTCGGCACGAAGTCCGGCGGCCATGCGTACGGTTTCGCGCAGGCGATCGATCACGCGCGGCTCGCCGTGTTCCACACGCGCCACCACCATGTGGTAGCTGTTGGAGCCCATGTCCACGGCGGCGATCAGTTCGCCGTCCTTGATCTGGATCTGATCGCCTTGGCTCATGCGGGGCTCATATCGGGCTGCAAGGCCCGAATTCTCTCACGCCACCGCCACGCCGCGAAGCCACGGCGGCCCAACGCATCCTCAATTGCTCGGTGGAACCAGCTTGTCCAGCAACCACTGCTGGGCGCTGTGGGGTGGCGTGGCGCCAACCTGGGCGCGCGCGTAGCGGCCGTTGCCGTCGAGCAGCCAGGCTTCGGTGTTGTCCGCCAGATAGTTGGCCAGCGTTTCCTCGTACACACGCTGGGCCAGGGCCGGATCCAGAATGGGGAAGGCCACCTCGATGCGGCGCTTGAGATTGCGCTCCATCCAGTCGGCGCTGCCGCAGTAGATCTCCGGCGCGCCGTCGTTGGCGAACCAGTACACGCGGCTGTGCTCGAGGAAGCGACCGACGATCGAGCGCACTCGGATGCGCTCGGATATGCCGGGCAGACCGGGTCGAAGGGTGCAGGCGCCGCGCACGATCAGGTCGATCTCCACGCCGGCCTGCGAGGCCCGGTAGAGCGCCTGGATCACGTGCGCCTCGTTGAGCGCGTTGAGCTTGGCCACGATGCGCGCGGGCTTGCCGGCCAGTGCGTGCGCGGTCTCGCGCTCGATCTTCTCCAGCACGCTGCGGTACAGCGTGAACGGCGAGTGCAGCAGGTGGTTCAACTCGATCACCGGCCCCAGCCCGGAGAGCTGCTGGAAGACCTTGTGCAGATCCTCGCCGATGCCCGGGTGCGCCGTCATCAGGCCGATGTCGGTGTAGCTGCGGCTGTTGGCCTGGTGGTAGTTGCCGGTGGAAAGGTGCACATAGCGGCGCAACATTTCCTCTTCGCGTCGCACGATCAGCAGCATCTTGGCGTGGGTCTTGAAGCCGACCACGCCGTACACCACCTGCACGCCGGCCTCCTGCAGGCGCGTGGCCAGGCGGATGTTGGCCTCCTCGTCGAAGCGCGCGCGCAGCTCGATCACGACGGTGACGTCCTTGCCGTTGCGGGCCGCTTCCACCAGCAAGTCCACCAGCGGCGTGTCTTCCCCCGCGCGGTAGAGCGTCTGCTTGATGGCCAGCACCGCCGGGTCCTGGCTTGCCTGGCGCAGCAGGTCGACCACCGCGGCGAAGGATTCATACGGATGGTGCAGCAGCACGTCGCGCTGGCGTAGCACCTCGAACTTGCAGCGGGCGTCCTTGAAGATCGCCGGCAGCTGCGGAATGAAGCGTGGGAACTTCAGCTCCGGCCGCTCCAGGCCGTCGTAGATGGTGCCGGCGCGGATAATGTTGACCGGGCCGTCGCAGCGATAGACGTCCGTTTCCTCCAGCTCGAAGTTGCTTACCAGCATCTGCACGATCGCCTTGGGGCAGTCGTTGCCGATCTCCAGCCGCACTGGTCGTGCATAGCCGCGACCGAGCAACTCCTCGCTGAGTGCGCGCGCGAGGTTGTCGACCTCCGCTTCCTCCACCATCAGCTCGCTGTTGCGGGTGACGCGGAACTGGTACGAGCCGGCCACCTTGAAACCGGGGAACATCAGGTCGACGAAGCCCTGCAGCAGCTCGGCGAGGAAGATGTAGTGCACGCCGCCGTCGGACACTTCGTCGGGCAGGCGGATGATGCGCGGCAGCGAGCGCGGCGCGCGCACCAGCGCCATATGACCCTCGCGGCCGAACGCGTCGCGACCCTTGAGCACGACGGCGATGTTGAGCGTCTTGTTGAGGATGCGCGGGAACGGGTGCGCCGGGTCCAGGCCCAGCGGCGACAGCACCGGCATCACCTCGTTCTCGAAATAGCCCTGAAGCCAGCGGCGCTGGCGGCTGGTCCAGCGGTCACGCTTGAGGAAGTGGATGCCCTCGGCATCCAGCGCCGGGCCGATGTCCTCCTGCCAGGTCTCGTATTGCTCGGCCACCAGGTCCAGCACGCGCGTGCGGATGCGCGAGAGCAGCTCGCCCGACGACAGGCCGTCAGGTCCCGGCGCCGCCGAACCGAACATGTGGTGGTGCTTGAGCATGGCCACGCGCACCTCGAAGAACTCGTCGAGGTTGTTGGCCACGATGCTCAGGTAACGCAGGCGTTCCAGCAGCGGTATGCGAGCGTCGCGCGCCTGGGCGAGCACGCGGAAATTGAATTCGAGGGCGGCCAGCTCGCGGCTGAGGTACAGCTCGGGCGGGGCCCGGTCGACGACGGGCGGTGGAGTGGCGGGTTTACGGCGCATCCAGCCATTCTGGCGCATGCGGCGCTGTGTTACATGGCGCAGTGCCGCGTAGTGTGATGGGCGTTCAGCCAGCCGTGGCCGGGAGCCCGGATGGGCGCCCGGCGGTACCCGACGCCGGGTTTATTCCGGGTCGGTGCTGCCCGGGGCCAGCAGGCGCTCGTTGCTGAACCAGCACGAGAAGGTCGAGCCGTGGCCCGGCTCGCTCTGGATGTCCAGGCGGGCCTGGTGCAGGTTCAGCACGTGCTTGACGATGGACAGGCCCAGGCCGGTGCCGCCGCTCTCGCGCGAACGGCTGGAAGAGACGCGGTAGAAGCGCTCGGTGAGACGCGCCAGGTGCGAGGCCGGGATGCCGTAACCGGTGTCGGTCACCGAATAGACCGCGCCCTCGGGCGTGCGCCGCCAGCGGATGGTGATGCGCCCGCCGGTGGGCGTGTAGCGCACGGCATTGCTCACCAGGTTGGACAGGGCGCTGTGCAGGTCCTTGATCGAGCCGAGCAGGTCCATCTCGGCGGTGGACTCGACGCTGATCTGGTGGCGGCCCTGGCTCAGCGCCTCGGCTTCCTTGCGGATGGTGGCCAGCAGCGGGGTCATCTGCACGCGCTCGTCCTGCACGTGATCCTGGGTCTCCAGGCGCGACAGGGTGAGCAGGTCCTCCACGATCTGGCCCATGCGCTTGGACTGCGCGCGCATTTCGTTGAGCACTGGCGCGAGCTCCGGCACGTCTTCCGGATCGATCAGTTCCAGATAGCCGTGGATGACCGTGAGCGGCGTGCGCAGCTCGTGCGACACGTTGGCCACGAAGTCGCGGCGGATCTGTTCGAGACGCGTCAGGTGGCTGATGTCGCGCGCCAGCAGCAGGCGCTGGCGACGGCCGAATGGCAGCAGGGTGACGTTGATGTGGCGGTTCGGGAGTCCCGGCGCCGCCACGTCGTTGAGCGGCTCGCGCGCGCCTTCCTTCAGCCAGGTGGCGAGCTCGGTGGTGCTCAGGCGCTCGTCAAGGTGTGCGCCGCGATCCTGCGGGCGACGCAAGCCGAGCAGGTCCTCGGCGGCGTGATTGAACCAGCGGACATGCTGCTCGTAGTCGAGCAGGACGACCGCATCCGGCAGGCTGCCGGCGGCGCTGCGCAAGTCGCGCAGACTGGAGGCAATGCGACGGGAGCGCGTCATGAAGCGGTCATGCTGGAGGGAGTGCGCCGTGGGGCTGTGCGTCATCATGTGCCGCGTTTGATGACGGATTCGGGTCAGGAGCAAGACGATTTCCACGATCGCGACCAGCGCGACACCGGTGGCCACGTGACCTCCCGCCAGCCAGCCCACCGCCGCGCCGACGAGCAGCCCGCCCGCAAGTGCGGCCGGCAGCATCCAGGGGCGGTCGAAAGTCTTGGGCATGGGGCGGTGGTCAAAGGCGCCGGGCCGGCGGTGCGCCAGCATCGGCAAAAGCCTGCGCTCCCGCAACAGTGGAAACGTCAGACGCTGGCGGAGAAGCGATAGCCCGCGCCGCGGACGGTCTGCACCATGTCGTCGAGCTTCCATGGTTCGAGCGTCTTGCGCAGGCGGCGGATATGCACGTCCACGGTGCGCTCCTCCACGTACACGCTGCCGCCCCACACATGGTCGAGCAGCTGCGCGCGCGAGTACACGCGTTCCGGGTGCGTCATGAAGAAATACAACAGGCGGTATTCGGTAGGGCCGATGGTCACCGGTTCCTCGCCGGCGAACACACGGTGCGCCGGGCCGTCGATGCGCAGGCCGCCGAGCTCCACCATGCCGGAGCCGTCATCACCCTGGCTGCGGCGCAGCACCGCCTTGATGCGGGCCACCAGCTCGCGGGTGGAGAAAGGCTTGATGACGTAGTCGTCGACGCCGGCCTCCAGGCCGTTGACGCGATCCATCTCCTCGCCGCGCGCGGTGAGCATGATGATCGGGACTTCGCGGCTCAGCTCTTCCTTGCGCAGGCGGCGCGCCAGGTCCAGGCCGCTGGTGCCCGGGAGCATCCAGTCGAGCAGGATCAGGTCGGGCACCTGTTCGGCGATGGCCAACTGCGCGGCGCGCGCGTCAGCGGCGTGAATGGCGTCCATGCCGGCCTTGCGTAGCGCAAAGGCGACCATGTCGCGGATCGAAGCTTCGTCTTCGACGATCAAGATGCGTTTGTGCACGCGATAGGGTCCGCTGTAGGGGCTATGACGCAATTATTGCAGCGGCCCAATGTTACGCTGCGATGACATTTCACGTAGCGGCCACGTGACAGCCATGTCAATCACAGGCGCCTCAGTGGCTTAGACGCGTCTCAGTGCGAGTTGCCGGAGGCGCTGAAACACACGCGGCCCTGGCAATTGCCGCCGTTCTGCAACGGCTGCTGGCTGTGCCCGTCGGGGTTGTCGTCGGTCTGCACCTTGCGCTTGTGCAGCTCCATCACCAGTGGGGTGAGCTCGCTGATGCGAGCCTGGATGCGCGCGCGCGCGTAGTAGTCGAGATCGGGGCGCTGCAGCAGGCGCTTGAGCTGCTCCATGGCGTCGAACGGTCGACCGGACAGGTAAGACGCATCGGCATACGCCTCGCCGGCGCGCACGGGGTCGCCGGCCTTGTCGCTGGCGCGGGCGAAGCTGCGATAGAGCTCGGGCTCGTCGTTGTTGTCGAGCATGGGCATCAACATCACCGCCGCCTGCCTGGCGTCGTCCTGGTTGCCGCCGTCGGTGAGGGCCTTGGCATAACCCAGGGCGATGGCGCGGTTTCGCGGCGACTGCTGGTTGAGAGCGGCGTACATGCTGACCGCCTCGGCGCGGTGGCCGGCCTGCAGCTTGGCGTCGGCCATCGCCATGCGCAGGATCTGGTTGTCCGGGTGGGCGGTCAACAGGGGCTGCAGCTCGTCCACGGCCTTGGCGCCGCGGTTGCTGCGAATCAGCGCCAGCGCATAGCCATACCGGTTCGAGGGCGTGTCGAAGCCATGCTCGTTCTGCAGGTTGGACGCGTAGTACGTGGCCATCTGGCCGGCGTCATTCGACAGCACGCGGATGCGCTCGCGCATCAGCAGGTAGGTGTCGAGATCGCCCTTGTGGTCGTGTTTGGCGATCGACGTCGCGTCCTTCACATAAGCGATCGGCGCGGTGCTTTTTTCCCACTGCGTCTTGTCCAGCGTGGAGCCGGACGGGCGCTTCATCTGCTGGGCAATCAAGGCGCCGGCGCGGGCCTTGGCGTCGCTGATGCGGTCCATCGTGACCGGGTGGTCCTGCAGCAGGGCGGGCACGTCGCCGAGGTCGCCGCCGGTACCCACGCGCAGGGTGTCTTCCATGCGTCCGAAGAACGCGGCCATGGCGTTGGGGTCGTAGCCGGCGTTGGCCAGCGTCTGGATGCCGGCCCGGTCAGCCTCGATCTCGTCCTTGCGGGTGAAGTTGATCTGCCGCTGCATCAGCAGACCCTGGCCACCCATCAGGATGGCGCCGGCCGCGTCGCCCGCGCCGGCGCCCGCGCCCGCCGCGATGGCGCCAAGCAGGATCAACGCCATCAGCGGCGTGTCCTTCTTGGAGGCTTCGAAGGCGCGCTCCAGATGGTTCTGCGTGATGTGGCCGATTTCGTGAGCGATCACGCTGGCCAGTTCGCTTTCGTTGTTGGTAAGGACGATCAGACCCGAGTTCACCGCGATATAGCCGCCGGGAGCGGCGAACGCGTTGATGATGTTGTCCTTGGCGATGAAGAACTGGAAATGGTCCTTGGGCTTCTCGCTGCCGGAGACCAGGCGATAGCCGAGGTCGTTGATGTAGTCGTCGAGCATGGCGTCGTCCAGCACCATGTCGAGCGCGCGCATCTGGCGCAGCATGGCCGCGCCATAGTCCTGCGCCTCTTGCGGGGAGATCAGCGCGTTGGCGGAGCTGCCCAGGTCCGGCAGGCGGACATCGCGGTCCTGGGCCTGGGCGCTCAGCGTCAGGCCGGCGCAAAGCAGGGCCGTCAGCAGCCGGGTGGGCGAAAACCGGTTCATGGGCGTCCTGCCCATGGGAAGTGCGTCTGCATGCCGTTTGCTGTCCTTGGCCAGGCCGCGCGCGGGCGCGCCAGGCCGTGGGCTGGGGTGGGTTCCAGCAGCGGATTGGGAGGGGCGTGGTGCCATGCGCATAGGTCAGCGACAATACCATTAGTGACATCGATTAACGGTGTCAGTTCAGCAACATCCGCTTGTTTCCCGGTGCGGCCAGCCCCATGTTGGCGGCGTCGTACTTTTTTTCGGTTCCGGAGTTTCCAGTGCCCAAGATTGAGGTCTATTCCACCGCGGTATGCCCTTACTGCGTGTCCGCCAAGAACCTGCTCAAGTCCAAGGGACTGGAATGGAGCGAAGTGCGCATCGACACCGACCCCGCGCAACGCGAGTTGATGCTTGCACGCAGCGGCGGCCGCCGTACGGTGCCGCAGATCTTCATCAACGACCACCACGTGGGCGGCTTCGACGACCTGGTCGCCGCCGATCGCAGTGGCAAGCTGGCCGAACTGCTGGGAACCGCC
This sequence comes from Dyella solisilvae, assembly GCF_003351225.1. Lineage (GTDB taxonomy): Bacteria > Pseudomonadota > Gammaproteobacteria > Xanthomonadales > Rhodanobacteraceae > Dyella > Dyella solisilvae. The sequence goes on along the minus strand of NZ_QQSY01000001.1, from coordinate 663,622 downwards.
GCATGAGCAAGCCGACCGACGAGCAGGCCAGCAAGGACCGCGTGGCGGAATTCACTGCGTTCCGCCAGCGCATGAACGAGCGCATCCTGTCCGAGGACAACCAGGTGGTGCGCCGCTTCTTCGCGCTGGATACGCAGACCTACAAGCCCGGCGCACTGGATGTGAAGACCAAGGAGCTGCTGGGCCTGGTTGCCTCCATGGTGCTGCGCTGCGACGACTGCATCAGCTACCACGTCGCCCAGTGCAAGGAAGCAGGCGTCACCCGCGAGGAATTCTTCGAGACCTTCAGCGTGGGCCTGGTGGTGGGCGGTTCGATCGTGATCCCGCACCTGCGCCGCGCCGTGGACTTCCTGGACCAGCTCGAATCCGGCGCCACCGCCGCCGCGGACTGCAGCAGCCACGGTTGAGCCCCTGACAGAGCGGCGGCCAACTCCTAGCCGCCGCCTCTTGCCGCGATCTTGACGCGTGCGAGTTTATTCAATGCAGGCTGCGAGGATTTGCATCGGCGCGGGGCCGTCGCGCACTGGCTGCCTGACATGGCATGGGCGATAATTGACGGGATTTAAGCCCTGCCTCCCCACCTCTGCAGGGCTGCACGATTCACATCCCTAAGGAGTGTCCCCATGAGCAAGACCATTGCCGTGATTCCGGGCGACGGTATCGGCCCCGAGATCATGAACGCCACGCTGCGCGTGCTCGATGCCCTGGACTGCGGCCTGTCTTACGAGTTCGTCGACGCCGGCATGGTCGCGCTGGAGAAGAGCGGCGACCTCCTGCCGCAGCCGACGCTCGACGCCATCGCCAAGCACAAGGTGGCCCTCAAGGGCCCGCTGACCACGCCGGTGGGCGGTGGCTTCACCTCGATCAACGTGACCCTGCGTCGCCACTTCGACCTGTACGCCAACGTGCGTCCGGCGATCAGCTTCCCGGGCACCAAGGCGCGCTTCGACAACATCGACATCATCACGGTGCGCGAGAACACCGAAGGCGCGTACCTCTCCGAAGGCCAGTCGATTTCCGAAGACGGCGAAACCGCCATCTCGATGGTGCGCAACACCCGCAAGGGCTCCAGCCGCATCGTGCGCTACGCCTTCGAGCTGGCCGTGAAGAAGGGCCGCAAGAAGGTCACCGCGGTGCACAAGGCCAACATCATCAAGACCGCCTCGGGCCTGTTCCTCAACGTGGCGCGCGAAATCGCCAAGGAATACCCGCAGATCGAGTTCAACGAGATGATCGTTGACAACGCCTGCATGCAGCTGGTGATGAAGCCCGAGCAGTTCGACGTGATCGTCACCACCAACCTGTTCGGCGACATCCTGTCCGACCTGTGCGCCGGCCTGGTCGGCGGCCTGGGCCTGGCGCCGGGCGACAACATCGGCACCGAGGCTGCGATCTTCGAGGCGGTGCATGGTTCGGCGCCGGACATCGCCGGCAAGGGCATTGCCAATCCGTGCGCGCTGCTGCTGGCCGCCGCCGACATGCTTGACCATCTCGGCATGGTGGAGAAGGGCGACAAGGTGCGCAACGCGATCCGCGACGTGATGACCCACGACCGCGACAGCGTCACGCCGGACATCGGCGGCAAGGGCAGCACCGACAGCTTTGGCGACGCCATCGTCAAGCGCGTCCGCGCAGCCTGACGCAACCGCATCTGCTGCGAAAAAGCCCCTCGTCACGAGGGGCTTTTTTTTGCGAATTTATTCGCGTGTAAACGACTGATAAGCGCAGAAACGTGCGCGCCCGACTGCCAAGATCGTGCTGTGCGTATCGCCTTAAAATCGGCTCCCGCCCCTGCGGAAAGTGCACGCGATGCTTGCCCTGGCCGACCCGTGGTCGCAGCTTTTGAACTGGACGACGCTGCACCTGGTCGAGCCGGCGCTGCTGGCCTTGCACCTGCAGTGGCTGCATAGCCAGGCGCCCGATATCGGGCGGTACTTTGTGCTCACCGCCATCCAGGTCGTGATCATCGCGATGGTGCTGCGCCCGCTGGAAAACGTGTGGCCTGCGGAGCCATGGGAGCAACGTCGCACCACGGCGATCGATTGCCGTTACACCATGATCAAGCTGTTCCTGGTGCTGCCGCTGTTCACCTATCTGGTGCTGTTTCCCTTGAACCAGTGGATGGGCGGCGACAGCCATGGCGACGGCGTTGGCCTGGTCAGCATCCAGCAGGGCGTGCCCTGGTTGGGGCGTCATCCGGTGGTGTTGTTCCTGATGTATTACGCCATCTACGACTTCGTCTACTACGTCGTGCACCGGCTGCAGCACAGCATCCCGTGGTGGTGGGCGTTGCACAGCCTGCACCACAGCCAGCGCCAGCTCAGTTGCTGGTCCAACGATCGCGACCACTACCTCGACGACATGCTCGAGGCGTTGATCATCGCCGCGGTGGGCGTGGTCATCGGGGTGGCTCCGACCGAATTCGCCCTGCTGGTGCTGCTCGGCGAACTACTGCAGAACCTCGGCCATGCCAACATCCGCCTGACTTTCGGCCCGGTGCTGGGGCGGGTGCTGGTGGATCCGCGCTACCACCGTCTGCACCACATGCGCGTCGATCCTGACCGGCCGACACTGCACGCCTGCAACTACGCCTTCATCTTCCCGATCTGGGACATCCTGTTCGGCACCGCCCTCTACGGGGAGGCGACGCGTCCCACCGGGGTGTGCGATCCCACCGTGGATGCCGACAACCGCCATGGCATCCTCGCCCAGCAGTGGATGACGCTGCGGCGGTGCTGGGGCGCGATCAGCTGCCGCGCCGGGTGGACGCCGGGCGACGTCGCCTTCGATGAGCGTTACCGCCCGGTGTCGACGCGGCACATCGACCTGCATGTCCTGGAAAAGCACGGGCGACCCTGGCCGGCCGCCCACGCAGATACCGCCTCCTGGAACGGCGAGACGGCGCCTTGAGCTGGCCGTCAGGCGGCGTGCCTTGCGGCGGGCTTGTAGTGGCCGGGCTCGGACTGGAACGGGATCGCGACGCGGTTCCAGGCGTTGATGACGATCACCAGCAGGTCGAGCTTCACCAGTTCTTCCTCGCTGAACGAGGCGATGGCGCGCTGGTACACCTCGTCCGGCACGCCGTGCTCGCCCAGCTGCGTCACCGCCTCGGCCCAGGCCAGCGCGGCGCATTCACGCTCGGTGTAAAACGGGGCCTCGCGCCAGGCCTGCAGCAGGTAGAGACGCTGCTCGGTTTCGCCTTCGGCACGGGCATCCTTGCTGTGCATGTCGATGCAATAGGCGCAGCCGTTGATTTGCGAAACGCGCAGCAGGACCAGCTCGACCAGTGGGCGCTCCAGGCTGCTGGCATGCACGGCGGCGCTGAAATCCATCAGCGGTTTCATGGCCTGGGGATACTTGAGAACCGAAAGACGCTTGGACATGGATGACTCCTCGAGTGCGGCCACAGCGGCCGCTCATGACAAGGACGCGCCATCCGGTCCGTTCGTGACAGCCTTCAGGCGCGCCAGCTTGCCGGGATTGCGCAGTGCGTGCATCGCGGTGATCTGCTCGCCGTCGGTTTCGATCCACACCACGGTGGTGAGTTCGGCATCGACCCAGGTCAGCATCGCCGGCGCCCCATTGATCCAGCGCACCTGGTGCACGGCGCCGATCTCCAGGTTGCGCAGGCCCACCTGGGCATACAGGCGTGCGATGCGGTCGGCGCCATGCAGCGGACGCAGGGTGGCGCTGACCACGCCGCCACCGTCGGCCTCGTGCACCGCGTCGGCGGCGAACAGCGCCTGCAGGTTGGCGACGTCGGGCCGCTCCAGCGCGTCGCGGAAGCGCTCCAGCAGGCGAAGCTGGGCATGCGGCTCCAGCGTGAATCGGGGGCGACCCTCGCGCAGACGCTGGCGCGCGCGGTGGGTGCGCTGGCGGCTGGCGTCCTCGCTGATCTGCAGCATCGCGGCCGCCTCGGCGTGGCTGTAGTCGAACACCTGATTGAGCAGGAAGGCGGCGCGCTCTTCCGGGCTGAGGCGTTCCAGCAGGGCCAGGAACGACAGGCTCAGGCTCTCGCTGCGTTCGAGCATCAGCTCCGGCTGCTCTTCCTCGGCGACGAGGGGCTCGGGCAGCCAGGGCCCGGTGTAGTGCTCGCGTTCGGTCTTGGCGCGACGCAGGCGGTCCAGCGCCAGGCGCGTGGTCACCGTGACCAGCCAGGCCTCGGCGTCATCCAGGGTGGATGGGTCCTGCTGGTGCCAGCGCAGCCACGCGTCGTGCAACACGTCCTCGGCATCGGCGGGGGCGCCCAGCATGCGATAGGCCAGGCCGTACAGGCGCGGGCGGTGCTGCTGGAAGAGGGCGGTGGCGTGGTCCATGACGTTCTCCTGCGGGATACGAATCAAGGACGCACGACGACCGCCAAACGTGACCGCTCAGTGGATGAACGGCCGCGGCGCCATGAACAGCAGCCAGAGCAGGACCAGGATGCCCAGATACTTGGCCGTGCGGAACAGCTTGGGGTACTTCCGCTTGAACACGCGGTTGCGCTCGCGGCTGCGCTGGTTGAGCGCGAACACGCGATTGACGAAGCCGGTCTTCTCTTCCGGCGACTCGGTGTTGGGCGAGGCGGTGATCTTGCCCATGAACGCGCCGACGCGATGGTTGATCGCGCTCATCAGGCGCGTGCGCAGCGGGCGCTCCACGTCGGCGAACAGGATCACGCGGGTCTGGTCGGTGCGATTTTCGGCCCAGTGCACATACGTTTCGTCGAACACCACGTCCTTGCCATCGCCCCAGCTGTGCACCTCGCCATCGACGAAGATGCGGCAGTCCTCGGAATTGGGCGTGATCAGGCCAAGGTGGTAGCGCAGCGAGCCGGCGAAAGGGTCGCGGTGCGGATTGAGCTTGCTGCCCGGCGGCAGCAGGGCGAACATCGCCGCCTTCACGCTGGGGATGGAATTGAGCAAGGCCACCGTTTTCGGGCACAGCGTCTCGGCGGAGGCGAGCGGCTCGCCGTACCACTTCAGGTAGAAGCGCTTCCAGCCCTGCTTGAAGAAGCTGTTGAAGCTGGCGTCGTTGTTCTTCTCCGCCGCGCGGATGTAGCCCTCGTCAAACAGGTGCAAAGCCTCTTCGCGGATGGCTTGCCAGTTGGCCTGCAGCAGGTCGAGTTGGGGAAAACCGCGGCGATCGAGGATCGGCGTTGCTGGCACCGCCGAGAACGCGTACATCAGCAAGTTGTACGGCGCGAACACCGCCGAATGGTCCACCAGCTGGCGATCGAAGCGCAGCCTGCTGCGGCCGCGCAGATGCACCAGCAGCACGCACAGCGCAAACATGGCGAAAAGGATCAACAGGACGAGGCGTGCGGTGAGGATCATGGTGCGAATCGCGGCCGATGGGCGGAAACCCCCATTCTACTCCCTGGCGGGACCGGCCCCCGGCCGCGGTTCAGCCGGCATGCGGGTTCATCGCATCAGTGGCCCAGCACGTGCACCGGACCGCCGCCCGGCCGGTAGCTGCGTTCCAGTGCACGATGCACGTAGGCCACCGCGCGCCGCACCGCGGCTCTAGGCGCCTGTCCCTTGGCCAGCTCGGCGGCGATGGCCGAGGCCAGCGTGCAGCCGGTGCCGTGGCCTTCCAGAGGCAGGCGCGGGTAACGCAGCTCCAGCACGCCGCGCTCGTCATAGAACCGATCAACTACCTCGCGTTCCTGTGAGTGGCCGCCCTTGAGCAACACCGCCCGGGCGCCGAGTCCGAGCAGGGCCTCGCCGGCCTTATCGAACTGCTCGGGCTTGCGCAGCTTTCGGCCGAGCAGCGCCTCGGCCTCGGGCAGGTTGGGCGTGAGGATGTCGGCCAGCGGAATCAGCTGGTCCACCATCGCCTGCACCGCATCCTCGTCCAGCAGGCGCGCGCCGCTGGTGGAGATCATCACCGGATCAACCACCAGCCATGCAGGCCGGCGCCGACGCAGCTCGCGAGCCACCAGTCGGGTGACCGCCGCGCTGCCGAGCATGCCGGTCTTCACCGCGCCGATCGGGAAATCGTCGAAGACCGCCTCGAGCTGGCTGCGGATGTGTGCGAGCGGGACCGTGTGCACGGCGCTGACGCCTCGCGTGTTCTGCGAGGTGATGGCCGCGATGACCGAGAGCCCATGCACGCCTCGGGCGTGAAAAGTCTTCAGGTCAGCCTGGATGCCGGCCCCACCTCCGGAGTCCGAGCCTGCGATGGTGAGGGCGATGGGAGGGGCGGTGTGGGGCATGGCGAGTCTCTGGCGATGCCGCGGATTATCGCAGTTTGGCTTGTGGGACCAACCCGTCGGTCATAGGGTGGCTAGTGGTGACCGAGGCGCTGGATCCCGGCCTACGCCGGGATGACGATCAAGAGCGGGGGAGCCGGGTTCTGCCGTCATCCCGGCGTAGGCCGGGATCCAGTTACAGCAAGGTTGGGTAGAGATCGCGCCACTCGGGGTTTTCGCCTTCGATCAGACGCAGCTTCCAGGCTCGCCGCCACTCCTTCAGCTGCTTCTCCCGCAAAATCGCCGACTCCATGCTCTCGTGCAGCTCGTACCAGACCAGATCATGCACGTGATAGCGCGACGTAAACCCTTCCACGACGTCGCTGCGGTGCTGCCATATCCGCTTCGCCAAGGCACTGGTGACGCCCACGTACAAGGTGCCGTTGCGCCGGCTGGCCAGCATGTACACGCAAGGTTTTCGCCCGTCCATGGCGTGCTCTCCGCTGGACTCCGGCCCGCGCCGGAATGACAAGCGAAGATACGGCGATCCGGCTTCTGCCGTCATTCCGGCGCAGGCCGGAGTGGCTTTACAACAGCGCAGCTGGTCATCCAGCGTCAGCAACGCCCGCCGAAGCCGCACGCCCGACCAGCGGCCTGCCGGCGTTTGCCGGCAGGCCGTTCAAGCAACTACAACGCCTCCGACGCAAAGTCCGCCAGCCTCGAGCGCTCGCCGCGACGCAGCGTGATATGCGCCGAGTGGCCCCAGTGCTTGAAGCGGTCCACCGCGTAGGTGAGGCCCGAGGTGGTTTCAGTGAGGTAGGGCGTGTCGATCTGCTCCACGTTGCCGAGGCACACGATCTTGGTGCCCGGGCCGGCGCGGGTGATGAGCGTCTTCATCTGCTTGGGCGTGAGGTTCTGCGCCTCGTCGATGATCAGGTAGCGCGAGAGAAAGGTGCGGCCGCGCATGAAGTTGAGCGAGCGGATCTTGATGCGCGACGCCAGCAAATCATTGGTGGCCTGGCGCCCCCAGCTGCCGCCTTCCTCGGGATTGGCCAGCACTTCGAGGTTGTCGGTGAGCGCGCCCATCCACGGCGTCATCTTCTCTTCCTCGGTGCCGGGCAGGAAGCCGATGTCCTCGCCGACCGACACCGTGGCGCGCGTCATGATGATCTCGCGGTAACGCTGCTGATCCATCACCTGCGCCAGACCGGCGGCGAGCGCCAGCAACGTCTTGCCGGTGCCGGCAGTGCCGAGCAGGGTGACGAAGTCGATGTCCGGATCCATCAGCACGTTGAGCGCAAAGTTCTGTTCGCGGTTGCGCGCGGCGATGCCCCAGACGGCGTGGTTGGAGTGGCTGTGATCGTCCAGCAGCACCAGCGTGGCGCGCGTGTCGTCCACGTGCAGCACGCGCAGTTCGACGCTGTTGTCGCCGGGGAGATAGAGGCACTGGTTGGCGTACCAGTCCTCGTCCTCGTGACGGTCCAGCTTGTAGTACGTGCGGCCGCGCTCATTCCACGATTGCACTTCCGGGTGCTTGTCCCAGAAGTCTTCCGACAGCGCGGACGAGCCGGTGTAGAGCAGGGCAAAGTCGTCCAGCGCGCGGTCGTTCTCGTAATCCTCCGCATGAATGCCGTAGATCTTGGCCTTGATGCGCAGGTTGATGTCCTTGCTCACCAGCACCACCGCACGATCGGGGTTCTGGTCGCGCAGCTCGATCACCGCCGACAGGATCAGGTTGTCCGCCTTGCCGTGACCATTGGTGGTGCGTTGCTGGAAATACAGGCGGCCCACGCCGTTGCCGCGCTTGAGGTTCACGCCTTCGGGGTTGACCAGCTCCAGCCCGTTGCTGATGCCATGGCCGTTGCCGTGCTCGATCAGTTCGTTGAGGAAGCGGCTGACCTGGCGTCCGTTGCGCGAGACTTCCGAAGCGCCTTTCTTCTTCTCGTCCAGCTCCTCCAGCACTGTCATGGGGATGAAGACGTCGTGTTCCTCGAAGCGGAACAGCGAGGTCGGGTCGTGCAGCAGCACATTGGTGTCCAGGGCGTAGATGCGCTTGCTTCCGGTCATGCGGAAGGAACCTCTTGGGCGTGCGAGGTGGAGGAACCGCGGCATGCGGCATGCCGCGGGGAACCGGCCAAGGTGGCCGGCAAGCGGTGCACCGCATCGCTTGCCTGTCCTGCAGGACAGGCCACGATGAGGCGGGTGGAGCGATCGTCGATCACTTGGCGGGGATGGCGTCGAGCACGGCCTGGGCGTGTCCTGGAACCTTCACGTTGCGCCATTCCTGGGCCAGCCTGCCTTCGGGGTCGATCAGGAAGCTACTTCGTACGACACCCATGTGACGTTTTCCATACAGCACCTTCTCGTGGATCACGTCGAAGGCCTGGCACCAGGTCTCGTCCGGGTCGGAAACCAGCGGAAAAGGCAGTTCCTGCTTGGTGGCGAAATTGGCGTGGGATTTCACCGAGTCGCGCGAGACGCCGATGATCTGCGTGTTGCGCTTCTGGAAGGCGGGATAGAGATCGCGAAAATCCTTCGCTTCGTTGGTGCAGCCGGGCGTGCTGTCCTTCGGGTAGAAATAGACCACGACCCACTGGCCCTTGAGACTGTCGAGTTTCAGCTCGCCGCCGTCTCCGGTCGGACCCTTGAGCTTGGGGACTTTCTTGCCAACTTCGGGCATGACTTCTCCTGCGAAGCCAGGGCCGGCTTCGACTGGGGATTGAGAGTTGAAGGGAAGGCGGCAGCGAGGAACAGCGAGCAGGCGGCAGGCGACAGTCCTGCGACGGGTTTTGCCTGCCCAGCATGCTGCATGCGCGTGACTCCAGTGCTGCCTGGAGACAGAGACTAACGCTTGCGTCGAGGAATGACAGCTCTTGCGGGCGTTCCCGCCAGGGCGCATGCTGAGTCACCCGACACCCTGCATCGACGGGGCGCCCGTGGACCCGCGGTCTGGCCCTACAGACGACTCAGAACTTCACCGGGTCCATGATGGCATCGAGGTTCAGGCCATCGCAGAACTCCAGGAAATCATCACGCAGCGCGGCGATATGAGTGGCCGCCGGAATGCCGATGGTGATCTGCGCCTGGAACATTTCGGCGCCGGTCTGCATCGCTTGGTAGCGCAGCGAGCTGAGTTGTTCGATCACGATGTCGCGGCGATCGAAGAAGTCGATGATCTTCACCAGGATGCCCGGCCGGTCGGCCGAAATCACTTCGATCAGGTAAGGCAGCAGGTGCGAATGGTGTTCGCGCTGGCCCGTCCGGTAGTGCACCAGTCGCAGGTCTTCCTCGCGCGCCAGTTTCGTCAACGCCGACTCCAGCTTGGCCACGGCATCCCATGCGCCGGTGGCGAGCAGGGTCAGCGAGGTGTCCGGACCGATCGTCGCCACGCGGGCATCGGCCAGATTGCAGCCGGCCTCGGCGATGCGCTTGGCCAGGGCGAGCAGGGGCGTGCGCGGAGAGGGAGTCAGCGTCTGGATCAGCAGCTGGTTGTCACTGCTGGTGCGCGCGGAAGAACGATTCAAGGAGATCCACCTGTGGCGGCCCCCGCACGACGCGGGTTGGAAGATTGATCCGTCGAGCTTACTTGCCGCCGGCTGAGGGCCGCAAGTAAGCCGACTGGCCGCCTGATGCGCGCCGTTGGGCCATTGAAGCTGGCTGGGGCGAGTCATAGGATCGAGCGCTGCGGGAACAGGTTGCCGTGATCATCGACCACTCGGGAAGGAAGCCATGAAGCTGAAGACATCACTGTTGTTTGCAGTTGCACTGCTGTTGCCCCTCACCCTGGCCCAGGCCAAGCAGCCCACGCCGCCGAGCGTGAAAGCCGACACCAAGGATAAGTTCGCTCCGCTGGCGGATCAGGTCCGCGGGCAGATGCAGAGTGGTGGTCGCTTCGAATTCGTCACTGCGGACGAGCGCGGCACGGTGGACAAGGACCTCACCGGCATGGGCGCGCTGTTCGACAAGTTCGAAAGCGTGGACAAGATGGACGACAAGTCGAAGATCCAGCTCTACAACTACCAGTCCGAGGTCAACGCGATCCTGACGCGGCGTGACGGCGACCGGGAGATCTGCGAGCAGGCGCCGCCCACCGGATCCCTGATCCCCAAGACCACGTGCCGCAAGTACAGCGATATCGAGCGGGACCGCCGGGACACCATCAAGATGAAGGACGACATGCTGCACACCATGCTGCCCGCCAACAAGGTCGGCCACTAACTCCGCCGCGGGCGGATCGGCCCCGAATGAGCGCAACCCCGGCGGTGACCCCGCCGGGGTTTTTCGTGGGTGGCCCTTGCGGCCGCCCCCGCCCGGCAAGCCCCTGTATTGGCGGAAGAAGGTTTTCCAGTAACATGCAGGGCTTGGTTTTCCGCCGGAGCGGCTCTTGAACATTCGTGGAAGCATCTGTGCGCTGGTGACGCCGTTCGCGGCCGACGGCTCGCTTGATCTTGCGTCTTTCGCGCGACTGCTCGATTACCAGCTCGAGGGCGGCACGGAGGGTGTGGTGGTTGCCGGTTCCACCGGCGAGGCGCACATGCTCGAACACGATGAGTTCGAGCGCCTGCTGGCTTTCACGGTCGAGCGCGTCGCCGGGCGCGTCCCGGTCATCGCCGGTACTGGCGAAGCCGGCACCGCCAAGACGGTCGCGCTCACCCGCCGCGCCAAGGCGCTGGGCGCCGATGCCGCGCTGGTGGTCGCGCCTTATTACGTGCGCCCGACCCAGGAAGGCCTGCGTCGCCACTATCTCGAAGTGGCCGAGCAGGGTGGCCTGCCGGTGCTGCTGTACAACGTACCGACCCGCACCGCTTGCGACCTGTTGCCGGAGACCGTGGCCCAGCTGCGCGACCACCCGGCCATCATCGGTCTCAAGGAGGCCGTGGGGTCGGACGAGCGCATCCGTGCCTGTGCGGAACTTGCGCGCCCGGATTTCGTCTATCTGTCTGGAGACGACGGCACGGCGGCCAAGGCCATGCTTGCAGGGGGAGCCGGCACCATTTCGGTGGTAGCCAATCTGACGCCTCGTGCGTTTCGCATGTTGTGCGATGCGGCCACGGCTGGCGACCGGATCGAGGCGCAGCGCTGCGATGCGGCGCTGGCGCCACTGGTGGAGGCGCTCAACTGTGCGCCGAATCCGATCGCGGTAAAGGCTGGCCTGCCGTTGTTGGGCCTGGGATCGGCGGCGCCACGCCTGCCCCTGGTGGAACTGGAGGACGGTCCGTCCCGCGCGCGTCTGGGCGAAGCGCTGGCCGGTCTGGCATCCTTGGCGAATGCGGCCTGACGTCGTCGGGCAACTGATACTTCTACGGAATCTGCTTACATGAAGAAATCCCCGCTTGTCGTGGCCCTGCCAGTGCTGGCCCTATCCGCCATGTTGCTCTCCGGCTGCGGCATGTTCCGTTCGCAGAAGGCCTGGGAAACCGCCAAACAGGAATCGCCGCTGGAAATCCCGCCGGGACTGGATACGCCCTCCAGCAGCGCCGCCCTGGTGATTCCGGAGCAGGGCGCCAACAACCCGACCTCCAATGGCGCGACCGCCCGCCTCGGTGGGAGCAGTGGCACGATTGCCGACGGCTTCGTGATCAACGACAGCGTCGAGAACACCTATCGCCGCGTGGGCCAGGCCCTGGAAAACGGTGACATCGGCCAGGTGGTGGCGCATGACGACGACGCCCGTACCTTCACGTTGAGCGTGGTGGCCTCGGATGAGTCGACCCAGAAGAAGGGCTTCTTCAGCAGCATGTTCAACGGCAAGTCCAAGGAGACCGCCGATGCCCCGGGCGCCAAGCCCCACCAGGTGCAGCTGACTGTCGGCAGCAGCGGCGCCAAGGCCAGCGAAGTGCGCGCCCAGGGCGACGCCGGCGCCGTGGCCAAGGTGGTCGACACGCTCAAGGGTCGCCTTGGCGGCAGCTGAGGCGGTCGCATCCGACCACGAAAAACGCCGCCCTGGGGCGGCGTTTTTTTTGATGCTTTCGCGGAGAACCTTCGACCGGAGGGTCGCAAGAGGGCGGGCGCTCAGCGCTCCAGCAGGCCGATCTTGTTGGGCTTGTTTTCCCAGTCTTTCGCGTCAGCCGGGGCGTCCTTGCGCTCGGTAATCACCGGCCAGTTCTTGGCCAGATCAGCATTCAGCGCGAGGAACGACTCCTGCCCGGCGGGCACGTCGTCTTCGGGATAAATCGCGTTGACAGGGCATTCCGGCTCGCACAAGGTGCAGTCGATGCACTCGTCCGGATTGATCACGAGGAAGTTGGGACCTTCGTGGAAGGCGTCGACGGGACAAACCTCGACGCAATCGGTGTATTTGCACTTGATGCAGTTGTCGGTGACGACAAAAGTCATGCTGTCGCGCGCCTATTTCGGTATGGACGCGGCCCGTGCCAGGCCGGAAGTGGCGCTCCCTACGAGGTTCGAACTCGTGTTCCCGCCTTGAGAGGGCGGTGTCCTAGGCCACTAGACGAAGGGAGCGAAATGCACCGGAGCGCGCTAGTATAGCGGAATTGTTTCGCCCGGCAATGCCCTTGGGACGACTTTTGTCCTAACGTATGAACAGTTCCCTAGCCCCGGTGGGCCGTGAAGGGAACGGATGCGGCCTCGCCGGCCGCGACTGATCGCTTTGAACGGCGCCATCCGCCTGCAAGGATCCGAACCGCTTGAGTCACGACGCAAGGACCACTGTTACGCCTGCACTGCGCATCATTCCGCGCGAGCAGCACGTGATTTCGCGCAAGAACATCAGCAAGGCTGCCCTGCGCGTGCTGTACCGGCTCAACGAGGCCGGTTACCAGGCCTATCTGGTCGGCGGCGCCGTGCGCGATCTGCTGCTCGGCGGCCACCCGAAGGATTTCGACGTGGCCACCAACGCCACGCCGGAAGAGGTCAAGAAGCTGTTCCGCAACTGCCGCCTGATCGGCCGCCGCTTCCGCCTCGCGCATGTGGTGTACGGGCCGGAGATCATCGAGGTGGCCACGTTCCGCGGCACGGGTGAGGAAGAGGGCGAGGGCGACCGCCACATCGTCGATGGCCGCATCGTGCGCGACAACGTGTGGGGCACCATCGAAGAGGACGCGATTCGCCGCGACTTCCGCGTCAATGCGCTGTACTACGACATCAGCGATTTTTCGGTGCGCGACTACGTCGGCGGCGTGAAGGACGTGGAAGACCGCGTGCTGCACCTGATCGGCGATCCGGCCACGCGCTACCGCGAGGACCCCGTGCGCATGCTGCGCGCCGTGCGCCTGGCGGCGAAACTCAATTTCCGCATCGACGCCGCCGCCGCCAAGCCGTTCGGCGAACTGGGCCCGTTGCTGGCCGACGCCGCGCCGGCGCGCCTGTTCGACGAGTCGCTGAAGCTGTTCCTGGCTGGCCATGGCCTCAAGAGCTTCCATATGCTCGAGCAGACCGGGCTGCTGAAGTTCATGTTCCCCGCCACCGCTCGCGCGCTCAAGCGCGGTGACCAGGCGCTGCGTGAACTGATCGAACGTGGCCTCGCCAACACCGATGCCCGCGTCCTCGAAGGCAAGTCGGTGACGCCGGCGTTCCTGTTCGCCGTGCTGCTGTGGGGCGAAGTGCGCGACCTGGCGCACACCTGGATCACCAAGGGCGTGGAGTCCAGCGCCGCGTGGGAGCGTGCCGCCACGCGCGTGGTGGCCGAGCAGTGCCAGCGCGTGGCGATCCCGCGCCGGTTCACGCTGACCATGGAAGAGATCTGGGCGCTGCAGCCGCGCTTCGAGCAGGTGCAGCGCAAGCGGGTGTTCCGCCTGATGACGCATCCGCGCTTCCGCGCCGCTTTCGATTTCCTGCTGTTGCGTGCGGCCGAGTCGCCCGCAATCAGCGAGCTTGGCCAGTGGTGGGACCACGCCCAGCAACTGCCACATGAGACGCTGGCCGCCGCGCTCTCCGGCCATACGCCGCCGGGGCCGGTCAGCGCCGAACCTGCTGCGTCGACCAAGCCGCGTCGACGCCGTCGCCGCAAGCCAGCCGGCAAGGCCGGCGGACAGTCGGATCCGGCGTGACCGAAGCATTTGTTGCGCTGGGCAGCAACCTGGGTGACGCGCGCGCCCAGGTGCAGGAGGCCTTCGCGGCGCTTGCACGCCTGCCGGACACTCGTCTGTTGGCGCAGTCGCCGCTTTACCTGACACCGCCGTGGGGCGTGCTTGACCAGCCGCCTTTCGTCAACGCCGTGGCCAGGCTCGATACCACTTTGTCGCCGCACGCCTTGCTCGACGCGCTGCTGGCGATCGAACGGGCTGCCGGTCGCGTGCGCGACGGGCAACGCTGGGGGCCGCGCATTCTCGACCTCGACGTGTTGTACATGGATGGGGTGAGTCTGTCGGACGAGCGTTTGCAGCTGCCGCACCCGCGGATTGGTGAGCGCGCCTTCGTGCTGCTGCCGCTGAATGATCTGGCTCCGTCGCTGGAGTTGCCGGGCCAGGGGCGCGTGGCGGACCTGCTGGCAAGGGTCGATACCACCGGGCTCGAACGATTGCCTTGAGCCCTTCACGTCTCACGCGGGATAATCGGCGTCTGTTTCCGCCTCAAGGAACCCTTGTGTACGCGCAGAAAGCGAATGCACCCACCCGCAAGACGGTCACCGTGCCCTCCTTGCGCGCAATGAAGGCGGAAGGGCGCCGCGTGGTCATGCTCACCGTGTACGACGCGAGCTTCGCGGCTCAACTCGAACTGGCCGGCATCGACGTGGCGCTGGTCGGCGATTCTCTCGGCATGGTGGTGCAGGGCCAGTCCAGCACGCTGCCCGTGACGCTCGATCACATGGTCTATCACACCAGCATCGTGGCGCGTGGCCTCCATGCCACCCTGTTGGTGGCCGACCTGCCGTTCATGGCCGACCGCGACATAGCGCACGCACTCGAGGCCGGCGCCCAGCTGGTGGGCGAGGGTGGCGCGGCGATGGTGAAGATCGAAGGCGCCTCGCCGCACATCCTGGAGGCGATCTCGGCGCTGGTGGAGCGCGCCATTCCGGTATGCGCGCATCTGGGGCTGACGCCGCAGTCGGTGCACAAGTTCGGCGGGTTCCGTATCCAGGGGCGCGCGCAGGAGGCGGCCGACCATCTGGTCGAGCAAGCGCAGGCGGTGGAGGCGGCCGGCGCGGAACTGCTCGTGCTGGAGGGCATCCCCAGTGCGCTGGGCGAACGCATCACTCGAGCGGTATCCATTCCGACCATTGGCATCGGCGCCGGTCCGCATTGCGACGGCCAGGTGTTGGTGCTGCACGACATGCTGGGCGTCACCCCGGGCAAGCGACCCAAGTTCAGCAAGGACTTCCTCGCAGGACGCGACTCTGTGGCTGCGGCGATCGCGGCCTACGCCGAGGACGTGCGCAGTGGCGCTTTCCCGGCGCCGGAACACTGCTTCGACTGAAGCGACTGAGCAGAACAAACATGCAGACAGTGCAAGACGCCGCGGCGCTGCGCGCCGTGATCCGCGGTTGGCGCAACCAGGGCCAGACCGTGGGGTTCGTGCCCACCATGGGCAACCTGCACGCGGGCCATCATTCGCTGATCAAGCTGGCGCGCGCCCGCGCCGATCGCGTTGTCGCCAGCGTGTTCGTCAATCCGACCCAGTTCGGTCCGAACGAGGACTTCTCGCGCTATCCGCGCACCCTGGTGCAGGACCAGGTCGGTCTGGCCGAGCATGATTGCGATCTACTGTTCGCGCCCGAGGTGGCCACGCTCTATCCGTTCGGACCGGAAGGCAGCGTCAGCATCCACGTGCCGCAGCTCACTGAGACGCTGGAGGGCGCACATCGCCCGGGGCACTTCGACGGCGTGGCCACGGTGGTGTGCAAGCTGTTCAACCTGGTGCAGCCCGACCTGGCGGTGTTCGGCCAGAAGGACTTCCAGCAGCTGAAGGTGATCGAGCGCATGGTGCGCGACCTGTCGCTGCCGGTGAAGATCATGACGGCGCCCACCTTGCGCGCCGACGACGGCCTCGCGCTCAGCTCGCGCAACCAGTACCTGTCGGCTGACGAGCGCGCGCTCTCCATCCAGATCTACGCCACCTTGCGGCAGATGCGCGACCTGATCGCCAAAGGGCATGCCCGCGCGGTGGTCGAGCAGGCCGCCGCCTCAAAGCTGGCCCGTGCCGGTTTCGAGCCGGACTATGCCGCCATCCGCCGTGCCGAGGACCTCGCCGAGCCCGCCGATGGCGAGCGCGACGGCCTGGTGGCGCTGATCGCCGCCAGGCTCGGCACGACGCGCCTGATCGACAACTTGTTGTTCGACTGAGCGCCCCCAGATAGGGGCCGGGCCGGGGGAAGTTGCGATGCGACGTTCCCCGGCCGGATAATGGTTAGCTACGCAGGCTTTACCTGCCGGATACAGATGTCATGAACCTGAACATGCTCAAGGCCAAGATCCACCGCGCGACGGTGACCCACGCCGAGCTCCATTACGAAGGCTCCATCGCGATCGACGGCCTGCTGCTCGATGCCTCCGGCATCCGCGAGTATGAGCAGATCCATGCGTGGAACATCAACAACGGCAAGCGTTTCGTGACTTACGCGCTGCGCGCCGAAGAAGGTTCCGGCATCATCTCGGTGAACGGAAGCGCCGCGCATCGCGCCCAGCCGGGCGACCTGGTGATCATCGCCGCGTTCGCCCAGATGTCCGAGGCCGAAGTCGAGCAGTTCCAGCCGACCCTCGTGTACGTGGACGCGAACAATCGCATCTCCCACACCAACCGCTCCATCCCCAAGCAGATGGCGGTCGCCTGACCCAGGGCGTGGGGCTGCGCGCGCCTTGCGTGTAGCCCAAATTGTTGTTCCGTAGTCGCCGCTGAGCAGCACGCGGCGACGGCGTGGGTGGCTGCCAGGTCAAGCCGCGCGCATGGGACGTCTGCCTCGGAAATGAGGCTGTTCGCCCGTCGTCCCAGGTCATCACCCGGTCGAGTCATGACGTCCATGGCCTCGTAATTTCTTGCTTGGCGTCCGGGTCGATTCGCGAGCCGCCATGCGGAAAGTGTGAACAGGATCCAGCTCACCCGACTGCGACGGACCGGGTCCGGTTGCAGTGCAACAATCTGCTGGCGTCAGGGGGCGAGAGCTGCGTAAGATCGGCGTTCACTTCCGTCAAGCCTGAGCATCCATGTCGCCCGAGCGCCGTTCGTCCTTCCTGGCAGAGCACGTTGACCGTCTTGCACGCACCCACCTGCGTGACCTGCTGAAGGACGCCGCACGCGGCAAACAGTTGCGCCAGCGTGCCGGCCCGATCCTGCTCGACCTGAGCCGCCAGAAGCTCGATGGCCAGGCCCTGGCCGCCTTGGGCGACCACGTTGAGGCCAGTGGCTGGCAGGCCGCCCGCGATGCGATGTTCGCCGGGGCCCCTATCAACACCTCCGAAGGACGCGCGGTGCTGCACACGGCGTTGCGCGCCGGTGGCTCCTCGTTGCCGTCGCCAGCGCCGCGCGAGGCGCTGGAAGAGATCCAGCACACCTTGCAGCGCATCGACGCCCTGGTGCACGCGATCGGGCTTGGCGATGCCTCCGAATTTGGCGTCGCGCCCGGCATCACCGATGTGGTCAACATCGGCATCGGTGGATCCGACCTGGGGCCGCGCCTGGCCGTCGGCGCGCTGGCGCCGTACCACGTGCCCGGCGTGCGCAGCCATTTCCTCACCAATGTGGATGGGCAGTCGGCCTACGAGCTGATGCACCAGCTCGATCCCACGCGCACCCTGGTGGTGGTGGTCTCCAAGACCTTCACCACGCAGGAGACCTTGCTCAATGGCAATGTCATGCGCGAGTGGATCCGTCGCGCCTACCACGGCGACAACGCCAAGGTGTCCCGTCATTTCCTGGCGGTGACCGCGAATGTCACCGCTGCGGAGAGCTGGGGCGTGCCCGCGGCGCAGGTCTACCCGATGTGGGACTTCGTCGGCGGCCGCTTCTCGCTGTGGTCGGCGGTGGGCCTGTCGCTGGCGCTGGCGATCGGTTCGTACAACTTCCACGCGCTGCTGAAGGGCGCCGCGCAGGTCGATGACCACTTCCGTTCGGCGCCGTGGCAGACCAACCTGCCGGTGCTGCTGAGCCTGGTCGAGCTGTGGAACCGCAACGCGCAGGGCCGCTCCAGCCGCGCGGTGGTGCCGTACGCGGACCTGCTCACCGATCTCACCTCGTACCTGCAGCAGCTGGAAATGGAAAGCCTGGGCAAGCAGGTGACCCCGCAGGGCAAGCCGGTCGCCGAGGCGACGTCCCCGGTGGTGTGGGGCAGTGTCGGCACCAATGCGCAGCACGCGTACTTCCAGTCGCTGCACCAGGGTACCGACGTGGTGCCGCTGGAATTCATCGGCGTGGTGAAGCCGGCGCATGACCTCGAGGCCAACCACGATGCTCTACTGTCGAACCTGCTCGCGCAGGCGGCGGCATTGGCGCTGGGCAAGACCTTAGACGAGGCGCTCGCCGAAGCGAAGCATGGCAGCGACGAGGAGCGTCGCGTGCTTGCCGCCCAGCGCACCTTCCCTGGCGATCGCCCCAGCACGGTGATCCTGCTCGACGAGCTGACGCCCGAGAGCCTCGGCGGCCTGATTGCCCTGTACGAGCACAAGGTGTTCATGCTCGGCCATCTGTGGGGCATCAACGCGTTCGACCAGTGGGGCGTGGAGCTGGGCAAGTCGATCGCACGGCAGATCCTGCCGGCGTTGGACGGTGGCAGTGCCGATACGTCGATGTTCGATTCGGCCACGCGTGCGCTGATCGAAGCGATCCACGAGCGTCGTCTCGCGCCCTGACGACGCCTTGATCCAGGACTGCGCCCTGCGCGTGGTCGGGGCGCCGTGTCGTCATCGCGCGCTTTGCGCTGGAAGGTTGCGCCTGTGATGGCTCCGCTATGCCGCGTGCCGCTGCAGCGCCCATGCCACGTGCTCGCGCACGATGGCTGACGGATGCTCGGCGCGCGAAAGCAACGCCTGCCGTACTTCCTCTGTATGCGGCGCATTGCCCAGCGCCACGGCGATATTGCGCAGCCAGCCTTCGTAGCCTGTACGACGGATCGCCATGCCCTCGGTGCGCTGCAGGAACTCCTGCTCGCTCCAGGCGAACAGTTCGATCAGCTTGGCGCCGTCGAGCGCGTGCCTCGGCGCGAAATCCGGCTCGGTGGCGTCCTGTGCGAACTTGTTCCAGGGGCAGATCAGCTGGCAGTCGTCGCAGCCGAAGATGCGGTTGCCCATGGGTTCGCGCAGCTCTTCGGGAATGCTTCCGCGCAGCTCGATGGTGAGATAGGAAATGCAGCGGCGTGCGTCGAGTTTGTAAGGCCCGATGATCGCCTGGGTCGGGCAGATGTCGATGCAGCGCCGGCAGCTGCCGCAGTGGGCCGTGGCCGGCGTGTCCACCGGCAGCGGCAGGTCGGTGTAGAGCTCGCCGAGGAAGAAGTACGAGCCCGCCTGGCGGTTGATCAGCACGGTGTGCTTGCCGATCCAGCCCATGCCCGCGTTGCGCGCCAGCGCCTTCTCCAGCACCGGCGCCGAGTCGACGAAAGCGCGATAGCCGAAGTCGCCGATCACGCCATGGATGCATTCGGCCAGCTTCTGCAGGCGGTTGCGCATCAGCTTGTGGTAGTCGCGGCCCAGTGCATAGCGCGAGACGTAACCGCTTTCCGGGTCGTGCAGCACGTTCCATGCGTTGCGTGTGCCCGGGGGGATGTAGTCCATGCGCACCGAGATGACACGTATCGTGCCGGGCTCCAGTTCGGCGGGGCGGCTGCGTTTGTCGCCGTGGCGCGCCATGTAGTCCATCTCGCCGTGATTTCCCTCGCCCAGCCAGCGCTTGAGGTGCAGTTCGTCCTCGGTCAGGTTGGTGTTGGCAATGCCGGCGTCGGCGAAACCCAGCTCACGCGCCCAGCGCTTGATGTCGCTGGCCAGTGCGGCGTAGTCGTGGGGAGAGAGTTGCAGCGTGGACATGCGCCTATTGTAGGCCGTGCACGATCGGCGGCTGCGGCGCCCCATGCCTATAATCCGCGCATGACCGCCAGTGCACATCGCCAAGAGCTTTACACCGTCGAGCAGGTGCGTGCGCTTGACCGCCACGCCATCGACGACCTGGGTATTCCCGGCTACGAACTGATGGAGCGCGCCGCCGCTGCCGCGCTGGTGTGCCTGCGCGAGCACTGGCCCCACGCGCGCCGCATGGCGGTGTACTGCGGTGTCGGCAACAACGGCGGCGACGGCTTTCTGCTCGCGGCGCTGGCGCGTGAAGCGGGCCTGCAGGCTGCCGTGGTCGCGCTGGGCGACAGCCGAGGCGACGATGCCGAGCGTGCGCGTGAAGCGTACGAACGCGGTGGCGGCGAGGTGCTGTCGTGGGAGGGGCAGGACGAGCTTCCCGATGCCGAGGTGCAGGTCGACGCGCTGTACGGCACCGGCCTGCAGCGCGCGCTGGCGCCCGAGGTGGCGCAGTTGGTGCGGCAGATTCGCGCCAGTGGCCGGCCGGTGCTCGCGCTCGACGTGCCTTCCGGCATCAATGCCGACACGGGCGAGGCGCCAGGCGAGGCCATTCGCGCCGACGTCACCATCAGCTTCATCGCCGCCAAGCGTGGCCTGTACACCGGGCAGGCCCCCGGCTACACGGGGCAGTTGCAACTGGACGGGCTCGGTCTGCCCGCCGCGCTGTGGCAGGGCCGCGAGGCGGACGCGGTGCTGATGCAGCCCGCTGCCCTGCCGCCGCGACCGCGGCAGTCGCACAAGGGCGACAACGGCCACGTGCTGGCCATCGGTGGGGAACACGGCACGGCCGGGGCGATCCGCTTGTGCGGCGAGGCGGCGCTGCGCGCCGGCGCCGGGCTGGTCAGCGTGGCGACGCGTGCCGAGCATCTGCCCGCGCTCAACAGCGCGCGACCCGAATTGATGGCGCATGCGGTGGATGGCCCGCAGGCGCTCGAGCCGTTGCTGCCCCGAGCCACGGTGCTGGCCGTGGGGCCAGGCCTAGGGCAGGGCGCCTGGGGGCATGCGCTCTGGCTGACGGCGCTGGATGCCGGCATCCCATTGGTGCTCGATGCGGATGGACTCAACCTGCTGGCGCAGGAGCCGCGCAAGTTTCATGGCCTGGCCGTGCTCACGCCGCATCCGGGCGAAGCCGCGCGGCTGCTTGGTCGCGATACCGCCTCGATCAGCGCCGATCGCTTTGCAGCCGTGCGCGAGCTGGCCCGACGTTACGATGCGGTGGTGGTGCTCAAGGGGGCCGGCAGTCTGGTGGCCGATCCAACTGGCCACGTCGCGCTGTGCCCGTGGGGCAACCCTGGCATGGCGTCGGGCGGCATGGGCGACCTCCTGACCGGCATCGTGGCGGCCTTGCTGGCGCAAGGCTGTTCGCTGTGGGAGGCAGCCTGCCTGGGTGTCGGCCTGCACGCGCGGGCTGGCGACCTCGCTGCGCGGCGAGGAGGCGAGCGTGGTCTCATCGCCAGCGACCTGCTGGAACCCTTGCGCGGGCTGCTCAACGGACGCGAGTCATGACCGAACGACGCTGGGAACTACCTGACGAGGGGGCCACGGCGGCCCTTGCCACCCGCCTGGCGGCGGTGCTGGACGAGGGGCTGGTGGTCTACCTGCACGGCGATCTCGGCGCCGGCAAGACCAGCTTCGCGCGAGCCCTGCTGGGCGCGCTCGGGGTGGGGGAGCGCATCAAGAGCCCGACCTACAGCCTGGTCGAGTCCTATAGCGCCCAGGGGCGGCCTGCGTGGCATCTGGATCTTTACCGCATTGCCGATCCCGGCGAACTGGAGTGGCTGGGTCTGGACGCCTTGTACGACCCCGCGGCCCTGGTGCTGGTGGAGTGGCCCGAGCGGGGCGCCGGAGCCCTGCCGGCGGCCGATCTGATCGTCCACCTGGGTTACGCGGGAGCCGGCCGCAGTGCGGTGATGGAGCCGCGCAGCGAGCGTGGCGCGGGCGCCCTGGCCCGGCTGTCCCGGGTCGATGCGGGGGACGTCGCCTGACCGTCGATCCGACCTAAGTATCGGACCTGCTTGAGAATTTTGTCGAGGCGCGATGGGTGGACGAAGCCTTCAGTTTGCGTGGGTTGCGGCCGATAGCTGGAGGCCGTCTGACAAAATGATTGCAGGTTATGGATATACAAGGGAAAACCTCTTGCATTCAGCAAGCGGCTGGGCTTCAATTCCGCCCCATGAAGGGATATAGGACGCATCCTGCCGTGTTGGGCGCCGTGGCCTTGCTGGCCTTGGCGCCTTTTTGCGTCTCCCGCGCGGCGGATGTGAAGGCGGCCCGGGTCTGGGCAGGCCCCGAATACACCCGCGTGGTGCTCGATGTATCTGGCCCGGTCACCTACAAGCTCAGCCAGGACGGCGACCAGCTGGTTGTTGACGTCAACGACAGCTCCATCGCCAGCAGTTTCAGCTCGCCGTCCGCGCAGGGCCTGTACAAGGGCCTCAGCGGCGCGCGCCAGGGCGGCAATGTGCGCCTGACCGCCACGATCGCCCCCGCCAGCACGGTCAAGAGCTTCCTGCTCAAGCCACAGGCCGATTATGGCTACCGGCTGGTGGTCGACCTGTACCCGGGCAGCGGCGCGGTGGCCGCCAAGCCCAGCACGTCGCCATCCCGCGATGACAGCGCGGCGCCCGTGGCGGCCGTCGTCACGCCGCTGGTCGACACCGCTCCGACGCCTGTGCCGGCGCGCGCCTCCGGCAAGTCCAGTCTCAAGCCAACCCAGAGCGGCATGGCTTCCACCCGCGCGGCGGCCGCCATGCTCAACGGCGAGCGCAAGGTGGTGATCGCCATCGACGCCGGCCATGGCGGTGATGACCCGGGCGCGCATGGTCCCGGCGGCACGCTGGAGAAGAACGTCACCCTCGCCGTGGCGCGGCAGCTGGCCGACCAGATCAACCAGCAACCGGGCATGCGCGCGGTGCTGACCCGCAATGCGGACTTCTTCATCCCGCTGCAGCAGCGTTACCAGATCGCGCGCAACAACTCGGCTGACCTGTTCGTGTCGATCCATGCCGACGCCTTCATCAACGGCGATGCAAAGGGCTCGTCGGTATGGGTGCTGTCGCCGCGCGGCAAGACCAACATGGCCGCGCAATGGCTGGCGGACGGTGAAAACCGCGCCGACCTGATCGGCGGCGTGACGCTGGACGACAAGAACGATGGCCTTGCCGCCGTGCTGCTGGACCTGCAGCAGGGCTATTCGATGCAGGCCAGCGAGTCGGTGGCGGGCAACGTGCTCAAGGCGCTTGGTGGACTGGGGCCGACCCATCGCGGCTACGTCGAGCGCGCCAACTTCGTCGTGTTGCGCTCGCCGGACGTCCCGTCGATCCTGGTCGAGACCGCCTTCATCAGCAATCCGGACGAGGAGCGCAAGCTGCGCGATCCTTCGCATCAGGCGCACCTGGCCACGGCCGTGATGAGCGGCGTGAAGAGCTACTTCGAATCGACCCCGCCGCCGGGCACCTGGTTTGCCGCCCAGGCAGGCCGCCGCAATGGCGTCGCGGCGGTGGCCTCTGCGCAGGGCGATGACGACACCTCCGCGCGCGCCAACAAGGCTGTGGCCCAAGCCATGGCGTCCTCCTCCGACAACGACAGTCGCTCGGATGACGGCGTGCGCGACCTGCACCGCGTCGAGCGTGGCGAAAGCCTGCGCAGCATCGCGCGCCAGTACGGCGTGAGCGTCAACGCACTCAAGAGCGCCAACCGCATCGACAGCGACAGCAGCGTCCATGCAGGCATGGTGCTCACCATCCCTGCGGGATGAGAAACGAGTGAAGAGGAGTGAGAAGTGAGAGAGGGCAGGCAAGTCCTTGCTTTTTCTCACTTCTCACTCCTCTGAACTCACTCCTGCGCTTTCCCCTTCCGCCGGCAGGCCTTAAGCTTCGCCGATGCCCGTGATCCGTCCGCTTCCCCCCGAACTCATCAACCAGATCGCCGCCGGCGAAGTGATCGAGCGTCCTTCGTCCGTGGTCAAGGAGCTGGTCGAAAACAGCCTCGATGCCGGCGCCATGCGCGTGGAAGTGGATATCGAACAGGGCGGCGCGCGGCTGATCCGCGTGCGCGACGACGGTTGCGGCATCTCGCCGGACGAACTGCAGCTGGCGGTGGCCTCGCATGCCACCAGCAAGATCGGCAGCTTCGATGACCTGGAGCACGTGGCCAGCATGGGCTTCCGCGGCGAAGCGCTGGCGTCCGTCTCGTCGGTGGCGCGCTTTGCGCTGACCTCACGCGCGCAAGGGCAGGACACTGCGTTCCGCATCGAAGTGGACGGCGGCAAGATGCAGGCGGCGCGCCCCGCGCAGCATCCGCAGGGCAGCAGCGTGGAAGTGCGCGACCTGTTCTACAACGTGCCTGCGCGACGCAAGTTTCTCCGTGCCGAGCGCACCGAATTCGCGCATATCGATGACCTGCTGAAGTCGCTGGCGCTGGCGCGCACCTCGGTGGAGTTCCGTCTCAGCCACAACGGCAAGCCGGTGCGCATCCTCAAGGCGGCGCGCGACGAGCACGCGGCGCTGCTGCGCGTGGCCGAAGTGATGGGCGAGGATTTCCCCGCGCAGAGCCTGCGCGTTGACCACGCCGCTGCCGGCCTGCATTTGTCCGGCTGGGTGGGCCTGCCCACGGCCTCTCGTTCGCAGGCCGATTCGCAGTACTTCTACGTCAACGGCCGGCTCGTGCGCGATCGCATAGTGGCGCATGCCGTGCGCCAGGCGTATGCGGACGTGCTGTTCCACGGCCGGCACCCGGCATTCGTGTTGTACCTGGAGCTGGATCCCGCCGGCGTGGACGTCAACGTGCATCCGGCCAAACACGAGGTGCGCTTCCGCGAGCAGCGCCTGGTGCATGATTTCCTGTTCCGCACGCTTCATGAGGCGCTGGCGCAGACGCGTGCAGGGCAGGTGGGTTTGCCTGCACAGGACCAACCCATGCCCGCCGCCGCGTCGTCCTACAGCTTTTCAAGCACGCCCGCCACGGGTGGACCGGCCTGGCCGAACGCCTTCAGCCAGAGCCGGCTCAGCCTGGGCGTGCGCGACGAGCCGCTCGCCGACTATGCCGCCCTGCTCGGCGCGTCGCCGACGGCGGCGCCGCAAGCGCCGCTGGCTTTCGCCGCCAATGCGCCCATGCCGGAAGTGTCGGACGACCAAGCGCCGCCGCTGGGATTCGCCATCGCGCAACTCAAGGGCATCTACATCCTTGCCGAGAATGCGCAGGGCCTGGTGCTGGTGGACATGCACGCCGCGCACGAGCGCATCACCTATGAAAAGCTCAAGACCGGGCGTGCATGCAGCAACTTGCGCTCGCAACTGATGCTGGTGCCGTTGAACGTGTCGGTGAGTGCGAAGGAAGCTGCCGCTGCCGAAGAACACGCCGATGCGCTGGCCGAGTGGGGGCTGGAACTGTCGCGCAGTGGGCCGTCCGGCGTGGTGGTGCGAAGGATCCCCGCGCTGCTGGAAGGCGCCGACGTCGCGCAACTGTGCCGCGACGTGCTGGCCGAGCTGGCCCAGCACGGCAGTTCGCGTCGCCTGCAGGAACTGGAAAACGAACTGCTGGCGACCATGGCGTGCCACGGTTCGGTGCGGGCCGGCCGGCGACTCACCACGCCCGAAATGAATGCGTTGCTGCGCGAGATGGAGGCCACCGAACGCTCCGGGCAGTGCAATCACGGCCGTCCGACCTGGACCCAGCTGAGCCTGACCGAGCTGGACAAGCTGTTCCTGCGCGGCCGCTGATCAGCGACCAGTAGCGCCCTGCAGGAGGGCGCCCTGTGCGCGACCACGGCGAGGCGACATCACCATCCCGCAGGTTTTTTTCGCACGTGCGCGGCCCCATGATGAACGCATGACATCGCGCCCGTGCTTGCCTCGACGCCAAATGGATGGCCATACTCGTCGTCCGAACCCGACGGGGCTTGCCATGTTGCGTACCGCCGTTATCGCTTTAGCCTTGAGTGTTGGAGTTGTCACCGTGCATGCCCAGACCACCAGCGCCGCCGATGCGGCCCAGATCTCCCAGCAGGTCCAGCAATGGCAGCAGCAACGCCTGGCCAGCCTCACGGCGCCGAACGGCTGGCTGACGCTGATCGGACTGGAGTGGTTGAAAGAGGGGGCCAATCGGATCGGCAGCGCCGCCGGCAACGACATCGTGCTGAAGGCGGGCCCGGCGCATCTGGGCGTGGTGACGCTGGCGAAGAATGGCAGCCTGCATCTGGTGCTCGACGCGCATAGCGGCGCCACCGTCGACGGCAAGGCCGTGCACGAGGCGACCCTGGTGGATGATGCCCATGCGGGCGAAAGCGGCCCGACCCTGGTGAGCTTCGGTTCGGCGAGTTTTATCGTGATCTCCCGCGATGGCCGCCTGGCGCTGCGCGTGAAGGACAGCGACGCGGAGACGCGCGCGCACTTCGCCGGCCTGGACTATTACCCGATCGACCCGACGTGGCGCATCGTCGCCGACTGGGTGCCGTTCGACCCGCCGCATGAACTGGAAATCGGCTCGGTGCTGGGCACGATCAACAAGGAAAAGGTGCCGGGCAAGGCCGTGTTCCACCGCGACGGCCACACCTACGAGTTGATGCCGATCCAGGAAGAGCCGGACTCACTGTTCTTCGTGATCGCCGACCGCACGTCCGGCCGCGAAACCTATGGCGCCGCGCGCTTCATGTATGCGGATCTGCCGAAGGACGGCAAGGTCGTGCTCGATTTCAACCGCGCCTACAACCCGCCGTGCGCGTTCACGCCGTACGCCACCTGTCCGCTGGCGCCACCGGAAAACCGGCTGGACCTGGCCATCACCGCGGGCGAGAAGAAATACCGCGGCGGGCATTGAGCGAGGAGTGAGTGAAGAGGAGTGAGTAGTGAGAGAAAGCCACTCTCGTTTCTCACTCCTCTTCGTTATTTACTGGCCCTTGAACACGGCCTTGCGCTTTTCCAGGAACGCCGTGGTGCCTTCGCGCATGTCCTCGGTGGAGAAGGCGAGGGCAAACGCCTGGGTTTCGAATTCCAGGCCCTGGTCGATGCTGGTCTCACCACCTTGCAGCACGGCATCGAGAATGCCGGCGGCAGCCAAGGGCGCCGCAGCGGCCAACTGGTCGGCGAGCGCGTTGACGGTCTCGTCCAGCGCTTCGGGCGCCACCACGCGGGTGACCACGCCCAGCTCATAGGCGCGCTGGGCGCTGATGGGGGCGCCGATCAGGCAGAGCTCGAGCGCCGCTCCACGGCCGGCCAGGCGCAGCAGGCGCTGGGTGCCGCCGAAGCCGGGGATCAGGCCGAGGTTGATCTCAGGCTGGCCGAACTTGGCCTTCTCGCTTGCTACACGCAGGTGACAGCACATGGCAAGTTCCATGCCGCCGCCGAGGGCAAAGCCCTGCACCCGGGCGATGACCGGCTTGCCCAGGCGTTCGACCAGGCTCATCAGCCGCTGGCCCGCGCGGGAGAAGCCCTGAGCCTGCACTGGCGTATAACCGTTCATCTCGGCGATGTCGGCGCCTGCCACGAAGGCCTTCTGGCCCGCCCCGGTCAGCACCACCACACGCACGGCGTCGTCCTGGGCTGCCTGGGTAAAGGCCAGCGTCAGCTCGTTGAGCGTCTCGCGGTTGAGCGCGTTGAGCTTGTCCGGGCGGTTGACGGTGATCGTGCGCACCGCGCCGCGATTGGCGATTTCCAGGTTGCGATAGGCCATGACTACACTCCGGCAGGTAAAGTGATCATGGTAACAGCGGGAACCTTTGGAGCCCCCGATGTTCTCAGCAGGAGCGCCCATCCCCGGGGCGCTCGCTGTACGATTCGCCCGGACCGCTTACGATGGGAGCTCCGGCTGCAATGGAGATAGGCATGGCACGACTGCGTTGGCTGGCTCTGGGCATCCTGATATGGGGTGCGGCAGCGCATGCGCAGAACAGTGCGCAGGCGGCGGACGTGGCGACGGTCAAGCTGGACAAGATCAAGCTGTCCTATGCCATCGGCTACCAGATCGGCAGCCAGTTCGCCAACGGCGATCCGGATATCGACATTCCCACCCTGCAAAGGGCGATCCAGGACGCGTATTCGAAGAAGCGTCCTACCGTGTCCATGCAGGACATGCACGACCAGCTGCAAGCGCTGGACCAGCAGATGCGCACCGAGGCCATGGTCAAGTTCAAGAGCCTGGCCGAGGCGAACGCGCGCAAGAGCGCCGAATACCTGGAGCACAACCGGCAGAAGCCAGGCGTGATCCAGCTGCCCTCGGGCATCCAGTACGAGGTGCTGAAAAAAGGCACGGGCAACCGGGATGTGCCGGTCGGCTCCGTGGTCACCGTCAATTTCCGCGCGATGCTGATCGACGGCACCGAGTTCGACAGCTCCTGGGCGCATGGGTCGCCGGTGAGCTTCGTGGTCAACAACAAGGTGATCCCGGGCTGGCAGGAGGTCATCCAGCGCATGCACGTGGGTGACCTGTGGAAGGTCACGGTGCCTCCGAACCAGGCCTATGGGCTGCGCGGCGATCCGCCGCGGATCGGCCCGAACGAGGCGCTGGTGTTCGAGATCGAGCTGCTCGAAATCAAGTCCTGAGAGCTCCGGCGAGTTCAGCCGGGTCCGATTCTGGCAAGCTGGGTGGCCGGACGACTTATCATGTCGTGACCCTGTCGCCGCTGTCCCCCGTTTGAGCATGCCCTCCGATCCCTGCGAACCCGCTGTTGATGCCCTTCCCCTCACGCCGTGCGTCGGCGTGTGTCGACTCGACGAGCATGGTTTTTGCATCGGCTGCCAGCGCACGGGCGAGGAGATCGCGCGTTGGCGCAGCATGGGAGACGACGAGCGCATGCACCTGATGCGCGCCGTGTTGCCCCTGCGCAAAGGTTCGCAATGAGCGAATTGCTGGCCGATCTGGGCTCGGCGCTGTTGCCGCTGTCCACGCCGCCTACCGGCGAGGGCTGGAACCACACCGACATGGCCGGACTGCTGGGCGACACGCCGCGCCGGCCTGCGGCGGTGCTGGTGGGCGTGCGCGAAGGCGTGCAGCCGCGCATCGTGCTGACGGTACGCACCGACCACTTGCAGGATCATGCCGGGCAGGTGGCGTTCCCGGGAGGACGCACTGACCCGGGCGACGCCGATGCCATCGCCACCGCATTGCGCGAGAGCGAAGAGGAGATCGGCCTGGCGCGACGGCTGGTCACGCCGATGGGCTTCCTCGATCGCTTCGAGACAATCAGTGGCTATTGCATCACGCCGGTGGTGGCGCGCATCGATCCCGAGGCCCGGTTGTACCCGGCGCCTGCCGAAGTGGCCGAAGTGTTCGAGGTGCCATTGTCGTTCTTCCTCGAGCCGGCCAATCTCAGGCGCTACACCATGGATTTCCGTGGCCATCGCCGAGATATGGTGGAATTCGTGCATGGTGGCCATCGCATCTGGGGCGCCACCGCCGCGATGGTGTTCAACTTGCTGAGAAGGATGGGGCGAGCATGACTATCAAGACCACCTTGATTGATGTCGATGATCTGGCCGCGCTGCCCGTGGATGCGGTGCTCATCGTGGATTGCCGTTTCGAGCTGATGGCGCCGGGCACTGGTGCGCGCGACCCGGGCAAGGGCGAGCGCGACTACCTCGAGGGGCATATTCCCGGCGCCGTTTACGCCAGCCTCGATACCGATCTTTCCGATCTGTCGCGCCAGTCCGAAGGATTGGGGCGGCACCCCCTGCCGTTGGAGCTGGCGTTCTCCCGGACGCTCGCGCGCTGGGGCTGGCGACCCGACCTGCAGGTTGTCTGTTACGACGCGGCCAGTGGCTCGCTGGCTGCCGCGCGGCTGTGGTGGCTGCTGCGACTGGTCGGCGTGCACAAGGTGGCGGTGCTGGATGGCGGTTACCCCACGTGGGTGGCGGCCGGCCTGCCGGTGGAAGCCGGCGAGGTGACGCGCGCGCCGGCCCAGGTGTCGCTGCACTTCGATCGCAGCCTCTATCTGACGGACCATGCAAGCCTGCGCGAAGACCCCGCGCGCCTGCTGCTCGATGCACGCGCGGCGCCACGCTACCGTGGTGAGGTGGAGCCCATCGATCGTGTTGGTGGCCATGTGCCCGGCGCGTTCAACCGGCCGTTTTCGGAGAACCTCGCAGCCGACGGACGCTTCAAGCCGGCCGCTGCGTTGCGCGAGGAATTCCTCGCCTTGCTCGGCATGCATACGCCGGGCGACGTGGTGCACATGTGCGGCTCCGGCGTCACCGCGTGCCACAACCTGCTGGCGATGGAATACGCCGGCCTGACCGGTTCACGCCTGTATGCACCGTCGTGGAGCGGGTGGGTGAGCGACGCGGCGAGGCCAGTGGCCAAGGGCGATCTCCCCGGCTGAACCTGGTCCCAGGTTGCTGCTGGAGCCCCCTGTGGGCGACCGCATTGCTGCGGGTAGCCACTACGTCCGTTTGTCTCGCGCAGGGTCCGCCACTGAAGCGGTGAAGGAGGATCAGTCCTTCTTCTTCAGTCGAGCCACCAACTGCTGCAGGACAGCCTGAGTTTCCGGATGGAAATACGCCTCGAGGAACTGCTCCATCGGCAGCGCGTCCGGATCAGCCCAGAGCGTGGTGAGGTCGGCGCGTGCAAGGGCGCGCGTCGTGAGCATCGCGTTGGAGGGCAGGGCGAGCATGCCCTGCATCCAGTGGATGGCGCGGGTAACGACTTCATCGACGCCAGTGAGTTCGTCCACCAGGCCGCAAGCCAGCGCCTCGGCGGACTCGATCATGGCGCCGGCCACCATCAGCCGTTCGGCCCGATACGCGCCCACGACGCGGCGCAGGGCCATCTGGATGGGTTCAGGCACGACCAGGCCCACCTGCACTTCGTTGAGGCCGATGCGGAAGGGACCCTCCGCCATCACCCGGTAATCGCAGAACAGCGACAGCACCGCGCCGCCTGCCGGGCTATGGCCGGTGATCGCGGCCACGATCGGCACCGGCGACATCGCCAGCTTGGAGGCGGTGTGGAAGAACTCTCGCCAGAAAGCGCGCACGCCCTCGCGGTCGCAGCCGAGCAGGGCCGGCACGTCCACGCCCGCCGAGAACAGGCCCGGAGCGCCGGATAGCACGAGGCCTCGCGCCCCGGAGGCCAGGGCGGCATCGATCGCGTCGCGAATGCCACGCAACAAGTCGGTGTTGAGCGCGTTGACCGGCGGGCGCGCCAGGTTGATCTCGGTGATGGCGTCGTGCGTGATGACGTTGAGCATGAGGACCTGGCGTGTGTGGAGGTAGATGGAGAGCGAGAGTAGCAAAGGCAGGGCAGGTGCTCTCGCTGCGGTGCATCGATTCCTGATCGCCTGGCCATCTAACCGGGCAGTGGGGCCGCTCTTGTTTCACTTACAGCGCGTCGTCAGCAGGCTGCGCATGCGGCCCGCACGGCTCGTCATCCCCGCGCAAGCGGGGATCCAGTGTCTTCGCTTTGGAGGGCGATAAAGACGCTGGATGACCAGCTTCGCTGTTGTGGAGCGCCTCCCGCTTGCGCGGGAATGACGGGCCAAAGATGCGGTTCTTCGATGCGCTCTACTGCGGGTGCTCCTCCGCCGTCCACTGATAACGCACCGCATAATCCAGCGTGGCCTTGCCACCCGCCGGCACGGTCACCTTAAACTCCAGCGTATCTGTGGTCTGCTTGCTGGGCTTGCTGCTGGAGGACACGAGAGTCCATTGGCGCCAGCGTGCAGGATGTTCGCGCACGGTGATCGTGCGCGCAGCGTTGCTCGCGTTGGTCAGGGTGATGCGGAATCCCTCGTTGAGCGTGTGGCCCGCCTTGTCCACGTTGAACGCGGTGCGCTCGCGCTCGCCGCGCAAGTCGAAGGCCTCGCCCAGCACGACATGGACGTCGCCACCCTTGGGCGTGTCGTTGATGCGGCCTTCGCCGATGAATTGCGGCGTGCCGTTGCGGTCACTGGCGAGGACGCGCAGAAAGCCGGCCGGCAGGCTGTCGAATGCGCGCAGCTGCAGCGTGGTGGTGACGGCATGGTTGTCGATGAGCATAAAGTCGCGGGCGATCATCGGCTGTGGCGGCATCCAGCCGCCGCCGTTCTCGAACACGGCGCTGCGTTCGCAGTCGATGTTGCGCGTGGCGTACAGCGGTACCTGACTGACGCTGCCGTCCGGCAGGTCGACAGCGGCGGGCAACGCATAGGTACGGAAGTCTGCAAGCGTGTCTTGCTCGGGCAGCGCGGAGCCACCCACCTTGGCGTGCATGGCGAAGGCAGTCGGCGCGGCCGCCATCGGGCGCGGCGCCGCTGACCTGAGGATGCGTGGCTCGCCGGCGACCAGGGTGAGGTGCACGTCCTTCCAGTCGCGGCCGCTGCGGTTGGCGACGCTCGCGCGCGACTCGAACTCCAGCTTGCAGGTATTGCCGGGTTGCAGCGTGCCTACGTAGGCGGCGCGCCAGCCCAGGCCGCCGGTGGGGTAACTCAGCGTGGCCTGCGCCTTGCCGGCACGACTGGCGTCGACGCGCAGCTGCAGGCTGGAACCGGTCTGGAAGTGACCCTGCGCCCGCACCGAGGCGTATTCGCGGACCAGGCTGGTGCGTCCGGAGGCGTCCTCCACCAGCAGGCCGTTGCTGGCGCGCAGCAGGGTGCCGGTGGCGAGCGGCTGGCCGCTGCTCCCCAGTACTTCCACCGGCTGACCGACCAGACTGCCCAGCGCGGCATTCTCGCCCTGGGCGAGCAACAGGTGCTGGGATACCACATGGGCGGCATCGCCATCGACGGTGAGCGCCAGCGCCTCAGGATCAAGGAACTGAGGGAGGCCGCCCAGGCTGATGTCCTGCATGCCGGCCTTGAGTTGCAGTTCACGCGGTTCCCGCGCGACGGCGTAGCCGGCGCCCACGCTGCCGCTGTCGCCCGCGCTGTAGAGCGCGGCGTCGTCGCTGCGATAGAGGGTGAGGCTGGTGGCTGTGGGGGCGGCGGCCGCGGCAGTGCAGCTGCTGGTGGCGATGGCGAACGCGAGGGTGCGGAGGCGTAGGGGGATCACGGTCGAACTCCATTCGGGTGGTCGCCGCCGATGGTACGGATGCCGCATGAAGCTGGGGCATCCGTCGATCCGTGGCCTTAACCCCGAATGGAGTTGGCCTCGTTCAAGCGCTCGCCGCGGCGGCGTCGCGGATCGCCTGGGGCAGCGGCACCGGCTTGCCGGTGGTGGGGTCCATCCACACCATCACCACCTTGCCATCGCTGTAGAGGCAATCCGCCTGCTCGGTGTCGACGATACGATGGGCCAGCGTGATGGAGCTGTTGCCCAGACGCTCACACCTGAGTTCCACCTGCAGCTGCGCCGGCCACTCGATCGGGCGGCGGTAATTGATTTCGCTGGCGGCCAGCACCGGCATCGAGTGCTCGTCGAACCAGCCCGGCACGTGACGCAGCCACTGCAGCCGGGCCTCTTCCAGGTAGGTGAGGTAGTTGGCGTTGTTGACGTGATTGAACGCGTCGAGGTCGCGCCAACGCACGCCGATCGGCGCAATGAACAGAGGGCGCGGCGTCGCCACCGACAGCTCAGCGGCGGGCGCGGCGGCGTTGCTGTCCGGTGCTTCGGCCTTGCGGGCCCGCGTGCGTTTCTCGGGCGCGGGTTGCGGGGAACTCATGCAATCTTCTTCCGTAATGCAGGTTTGCTCTTGCCGTTGCCCTCGGCCTTGGCCGCCTTGGCTGGCTTCATGTCGAGGTGCGAGGCAAGGAAGTGTCCGGTGTGCGAACCAGGCGTGGCAGCCACCGTCTCCGGTGTGCCGGTCACGAGGATGCGACCACCGCCGGCGCCGCCCTCCGGGCCGAGATCGACCAGCCAGTCGGCGGTCTTGATCACGTCGAGATTATGCTCGATCACGACCACCGTGTTGCCCTGTTCGACCAATTGGTGCAGCACGTCGAGCAGCTGCTCGATGTCGTGGAAATGCAGGCCGGTGGTGGGCTCGTCGAGGATGTACAGCGTGCGGCCGGTGTCACGCTTGGACAATTCCTTGGACAGCTTCACGCGCTGCGCTTCGCCGCCCGAGAGCGTGGTCGCGCTCTGGCCGAGCTTGATGTAATCCAGTCCCACCGCGCGCAGGGTTTCCAGCTTGCGCGCGATGGTCGGCACGTTTTCGAACAGCTTGAACGCGTCCTCCACCGTCATGTCGAGCACGTCGGCAATCGTGTGGCCCTTGTAGTGGACTTCCAGCGTTTCGCGGTTGTAGCGCTTGCCGTGGCACACGTCGCAAGGCACATACACGTCCGGCAGGAAGTGCATCTCCACCTTGATCATGCCGTCGCCTTCGCAGGCCTCGCAGCGGCCGCCGCGCACGTTGAAGCTGAAGCGTCCTGGCGTGTAGCCGCGCGCACGCGCTTCCGGCACCTGCGCGAACAATTCGCGCAGCGGCGTGAACAGGCCGGTGTAGGTCGCGGGATTGGAACGCGGGGTGCGGCCGATCGGCGACTGGTCGATGTCCACCACCTTGTCGAACAGCTCCAGGCCGTCGACCGACTGGTACGGCGCCGGCTGTTCGCTGGAACCGTTCAGTTCGGCGGCGGCAAGACGGAACAGCGTGTCGTTGATGAGCGTCGACTTGCCCGAGCCCGACACGCCGGTGACGCAGGTAAACAGGCCGGCGGGAATCGCCAGGTCGACGTTTTTCAGGTTGTTGCCGCTGGCGCCCTTCAGGTGCAGCCACGAATCAGCGTCCAGCTGCTGGCGGCGCTCGGTGGGCACCTTGATGCCGCGCTTGCCGGACAGGTACT
This sequence comes from Dyella solisilvae, assembly GCF_003351225.1. Classification (GTDB taxonomy): domain Bacteria; phylum Pseudomonadota; class Gammaproteobacteria; order Xanthomonadales; family Rhodanobacteraceae; genus Dyella; species Dyella solisilvae. The sequence goes on along the minus strand of NZ_QQSY01000001.1, from coordinate 628,809 downwards.
GGCCGGTGACCGAGCGCGGCGTGGACAGGATGTCCTTGAGCGAGCCCTGCGCCACCACCTCACCACCGTGCACGCCGGCGCCGGGGCCGATATCGAGTACATGGTCAGCCATGCGGATCGCATCCTCGTCGTGCTCGACCACGATCACCGTGTTGCCGAGGTCGCGCAGGCGCGTCAGCGTGCCCAGCAGGCGTTCGTTGTCGCGCTGGTGCAGGCCGATCGAGGGTTCGTCGAGCACGTACATCACGCCGACCAGGCCGGCGCCGATCTGCGATGCGAGACGGATGCGCTGCGCCTCGCCGCCCGACAGCGTGTCGGCCTGGCGATCCAGCGTGAGGTAATTCAGGCCCACGTCGTTGAGGAAGCTCAGGCGCTCGCGGATCTCCTTGACGATCTTCACTGCGATCTCGCCGCGCCAGCCGCTCAGCTTGAGCTGCTCGAAGAAGGCCAGGGAGTCGTCGATCGATCGCGCGGTGAGCGAGGGCAGGGCGTGGTCAGCCACGAACACATTGCGGGCGGAGCGGTTCAGGCGCTGCCCCTGGCACTCGGGGCAGGGCTGGTCGCTGATGTACTTGGCCAGTTCCTCGCGCACGGCGGGCGACTCGGTTTCCTTGTAGCGCCGCTCCATGTTCGGAATGATGCCTTCGAACGTGTGCTCGCGCGTGACGCGGCCACCGCGCTCGGTGAGGTACTTGAACGCGATGGTTTCCTTGCCGCTGCCGTACAGGATGGCCTTCTGCACATCGGCCGGCAGCTTGCGCCACGGGGTGTCGACGTCGAACTTGTAGTGGCTCGCCAGCGACAGCAGCAGCTGGAAGTAATGGGCGTTACGGCGGTCCCAGCCGCGGATCGCGCCGCCGGCCAGCGACAGCTCCGGATGCGCCACTACGCGGGCGGCATCGAACACCTGGGTCACGCCCAGTCCATCGCAGGTCTGGCAGGCGCCGATCGGCGAATTGAACGAGAACAGGCGCGGCTCCAGCTCTGGCAGCGAGTAGTCGCACACCGGGCAGGAGTAGCGCGAGGAATACAACTGCTCCTTCGCCGAGGTGTCGTCCATGTCGGCCAGGATCACCAGGCCGTCGCCCAGGCGCAGCGCGGTCTCGAACGACTCGGCCAGGCGCTGCTTGATGTCATCGCGCGGACGGAAGCGGTCGATCACCGCCTCGATGGTGTGCTTCTGGCGCAGAGTCAGCGGCGGCACCGCGTCGAGGTCGTACACCGCGCCGTCGACGCGGGCGCGCACGAATCCCTGCGCGCGAAGCTGGTCGAACACCTGCACGTGCTCGCCCTTGCGCTCGCGGATCACCGGGGCGAGCAGCATGAAGCGCTTCTCCGGGTCGAGCGCCAGGGTGGCGTCGACCATCTGGCTCACCGTCTGCGCTTCCAGCGGGATGCCGTGGTCGGGACAGCGCGGTGTGCCCACGCGGGCGTACAGCAGGCGCAGGTAGTCGTACACCTCGGTGATGGTGCCGACGGTGGAGCGCGGGTTGTGCGAGGTGGATTTCTGCTCGATGGAAATCGCCGGCGACAGGCCTTCGATGTGGTCCACGTCCGGCTTTTCCATCATCGACAGAAATTGCCGGGCGTAAGCCGACAGCGATTCGACGTACCGACGCTGGCCTTCGGCATAGATGGTGTCGAACGCCAGCGAGGACTTGCCGGAGCCGGACAGGCCGGTGATCACGATCAGCCGGTCACGGGGCAGGTCCAGGTCGATGTTCTTCAGGTTGTGCGTGCGCGCACCGCGGATGCGGATGGTGTCCATGTCGCCCGGAAGGGTTGGGGAAAGGGAAAAACTGCACTATATCAAACTAACCAGGTTAGTTATTGGCTGCCTGACGCCAAGCTGGCCGTCTTCAGGGAAGACGGGCCGGACTGTGGCTTAATAGGATCTTTGGCCAGGGTCGGGCCCAGTTTTCGATAGAGAGTGCGGATGGTTAAGTGGATGAGATGGGGCGCCGCTCTGGCGCTTGCAATAGCGGGTGGGCAGGCATGGGCCACCGCGGCGCCGGCCAGCGAGGCGCAGGTGCGCCAGCTGATGGACGTCGTGGGCGTGGGCAAGATGCTGGCCCAGATGAATTCACAGGCGATCACCACGTTGCAGCAGTCGATGCCGTGCGTGTCGCCGGATTTCTGGCAGAACTACATGGACGCCAACCAGACCCAGCTGTTCATCGGGCGTCTGGTGCCGGTCTACCAGCACCATTTCACGGCCGATGAGCTGGACGGTCTGCTGAAGTTCTACCGGTCGCCGCTGGGCCAGAAGGTCATCAACGAGATGCCCACCACCATGGCCGAAGCCAACCAGGCCGGGCAGCAGTGGAGCCACGAGCGCAGCGACCAGATGATCGCCGAGCTCAAGCAGATGGGCAGCCTGGACGCCAATGGGCGTTGCCCGGCCAAGATCGCGGCGGCCCCGGTGGCGGGCGCGGCGGCGCTGGCCGGCGTGGCAGCGCATCAGGCCGACGAGGCGGATGCAGAAGAGACTCCTGCCAAGGCCACGAGCAAAGCGCCGGCCAAGTCCAAGACCACGGCGCACAAGGCTCCGGCCAAGACCACAGCCAAGAAGCCGGCCACCGCGAGCAAGACGCCCGCCAAGGCCGACAGCAAGCCCGCTGCCAAGACCGAGGCGAAGTCAGACACCAAGTCGGATGCCAAGCCCGACGCCAAGGCGGCTCCCGCCAAAGCGCCGGCTCCGGCCAGCCCTTCGGCCAGCCCATCGGGCGGTCAGTGAGGGCAGGGGCTTGCGGGCAGGATTGGTCAGTATTTGACCAATGGCTCGCGCCCTCGCTATAATCCCGAGTTCGCCGGTGTCCATTTGGGCCTGGTGAACCCAAGAGAATAACGACAGAAGGGATATTCCCATGAGTTACGCAGTCATCAAGACCGGCGGCAAGCAGTACCGCGTTCAGCAGGGCGACGTCCTGCGCGTGGAGCTGCTGAACGCCGAAGAAGGCGCCGCCTTCACCTTCGACCAGGTCCTGCTGGTCGGCGCCGGTGAGTCGATCACCGTCGGTGCACCCGTTGTGGCCGGCGCCACCGTCAGCGCCACCGTGCGCAAGCACGGCCGTGCCGACAAGGTCCGCATCATCAAGTTCCGCCGCCGCAAGCACCACAAGAAGCAGCAGGGACATCGTCAGCATTTCACCGAAGTCGAGATCACGGGCATCAACGCCTGAGCAACTGGAGCATTGAGTCATGGCACATAAAAAAGGCGTAGGTTCCAGCCGCAACGGTCGCGATTCGAACCCGAAGTACCTCGGCGTGAAGGTTTACGGTGGCCAGGCCATCGAAGCCGGCAACATCATCGTGCGTCAGCGCGGCACCAAGTTCCATGCCGGTACCGGCGTGGGCCTGGGTCGTGACCACACGCTGTTCGCCCTGGTCGACGGCACCGTCGAATTCAAGGCTCGCGGCGCCGAAGGTCGCAAGTTCGTCAGCGTCGTCAAGGCTTAAACCCCTTCGATGTTGCAGCGAAGGCCCCGCCTCGGCGGGGCCTTTGTTTTTATAGGGAAGCAGGTGGGTGATTCGGGCGGCGCACGGCGCAAGTACCGGTTTCCCTTATGATGCAGCACGGCTGCGTATCCGATTCCCAGTCTCCCTTTCCCCGGATTCCTCCCATGAAATTCGTCGACGAAGCCATCATCAAGGTCCTGGCCGGTGACGGCGGCAACGGATGCATCAGCTTCCGTCGCGAAAAATTCATCCCCTTTGGCGGTCCCGATGGCGGCGACGGCGGCAGCGGCGGCTCGGTGTGGCTGGTGGCCGACGAAGGCCTCAACACCCTGATCGACTTCCGCCACCAGCGCTCGTTCAAGGCCGAGCGCGGCCAGAACGGCATGGGCAGCCAGATGTACGGCAAGGGCGGCGAAGACACCTTCATCCGCGTGCCGGTGGGCACGGTCGTCACCAACGTCGACACCGACGAGACCATCGGCGACCTCACCCAGCATGGCCAGCGCCTGCTGGTGGCGCAGGGCGGCAAGGGCGGCCTCGGCAACATCCATTTCAAGAGCTCGGTGAACCGCGCGCCCCGCAAGTCCACGCCGGGCACGCCGGGCGACGTGCGCGAGCTGAAGCTGGAGTTGAAGCTGCTGGCGGACGTGGGCCTGCTGGGCTTCCCGAACGCCGGCAAGTCCACGTTCATTCGTGCCGTGTCCGCAGCAACGCCGCGCGTGGCCGACTATCCGTTCACCACGCTGCATCCGAACCTGGGTGTGGTCAGCCTGGGCACCGACCAGAGCTTCGTGATCGCCGATATCCCCGGCCTGATCGAGGGCGCTGCCGACGGCGCTGGTCTGGGTATCCAGTTCCTGCGCCATGTGTCGCGCACCCGCCTGCTGCTGCACGTGGTCGACATCGCGCCGATCGATGGCGCGGACCCGGTGGAGCAGGTGCGTGCCATCGAGCAGGAGCTGGAGAAGTTCGATCCCGAGTTGCTGCAGCGTCCGCGCTGGCTGGTGCTCAACAAGGCCGACGTGCTGCCCGAAGATGAGCGGCAGTCCATTGCCGAGGACATCGTGCAGCGGCTTGGGTGGGAGGGGCCGTGGTTCCTGGTCTCCGCCATTGCGCGAGAGAACACCATGCCGGTATGCCAGAACGTGTGGCGCTTCCTGGAGGCCGAGCAGCTGGCTCATAAGGAGCGTACGGACATGCTGCCGGGAGATGTGCGGCAGCGGGGCGAGTGAGTTACGGCTCGTACAGGCGTTGATCCAAAAAAAAGCGGCCGATTGGCCGCTTTTTTTGTCATTCCGGCGCACGCCGGAATCCAGTCGCGGTGAGCACGATTGTCGCCCCAGGTTTAAATTGCATGCCCCTGTATCACGGCGACAATCCCGCCGTGAGGCGCTGGATTCCGGCCTGCGCCGGAATGACGATCAAAAGAAAAGTCGGCATGCGCCGACCTGCTCTCATGAAGCAAAAAAAGCCGGGTTGCGCCGGCCTGCTTTTGTGGAACAACAAAAAAGCCGACATGCGCCGGCCTGCTCTTATGGAACAACAAAAAAGCCGGCTTTCGCCGGCTTTTTCGCCAACCCGAAATTCAGAACGCGGAGCTGGCTTACGCCAGCTCGCGGATCTTCGCGTTGAGGCGGCTCTTATGGCGAGCAGCCTTGTTCTTGTGGATCAGGCCGCGGGCGGCGTAGCGATCCATGACGGGCTGCGCGGCGGCGAACGCCTCGACGGCAGCAGCCTTGTCCTTGTTCTCGATGGCCTTGACGACCTTCTTGAGGGCGGTGCGCACCATGGAGCGGGCGCTGACGTTGCGCAGGCGGCGCTGCTCGGACTGGCGCGCGCGCTTCTTCGCGGACTTGATGTTGGCCAAGGTAGAACTCCGGAATAGCTGGGTTGGAAAAAGACGGCGATTATGCGATGAATGCGCCGTTACGTCAACCGCTTAGCCGAATGTCAAGCACCAAGCCTGCTGCGGCGCGCTTTGACGGGCGCCGATTGGGGAAGCGGAAGCCCGCATTATGCCATGAAGGGGCCGTGATCTCGCCCACAAGCGCTGTCACACTATGCGCCTTTCAGCCGGGGGAGGGGATCCAGCCCGGCGCGTCGTCTCACCTGCAAAGGCACCGTCTCTACGCATGAAGTCTCCCAGCATGTTCCGTGGGCTGCTGTCGTTCAGCAGCATGACGATGATTTCGCGCGTGCTCGGGCTGGTCCGGGACATGTCGATCAATGCAGTGTTCGGCGCCAACGCGGCCACGGACGCGTTCTGGGTGGCGTTCCGCATTCCCAATTTCATGCGCCGCCTGTTTGCCGAAGGCTCGTTCTCGACGGCCTTCGTGCCGGTCTTCACGGAAGTGAAGGAGAAGCGCAGCCATGACGATCTCAAGCAGCTGATGTCGCGCGTCTCAGGCACGCTGGGAGGCGTGCTGCTGGTGATCACCGCAGTGGGGGTGATCTTCGCGCCCCAAGTCGCCGCGCTGTTCTCGCAGGGCGCCGCCGACACGCCTGAGAAGTTCGCGCTGACTACCCAACTGCTGCGCCTGACCTTTCCGTTCCTGTTGTTCGTGTCGCTGACCGCGTTGTGCGGTGGCGCGCTCAACAGCTTCCACCGCTTCGCGCTGCCGGCGCTGACGCCGGTGATCCTCAACCTCTGCATGATCAGCGGCGCGCTGTGGCTCTCGCGCTATCTGCATCCGCCGATCATGGCGATGGGCTGGGCGATCCTCGCCGCCGGCGTTCTGCAGTTGCTGTTCCAGTTGCCCTCGTTGAAGGGCCTGGACCTGCTGTCGCTGCCGCGCTGGGGCTGGAGCCACCCGGATGTGCGCCGCATCCTCAAGCTGATGGTGCCGACCCTGTTCGGCTCCTCCATCGCGCAGGTCAACCTGCTGCTTGATACGGTGATCGCCGCCTACCTGATGACCGGCTCGCAAAGCTGGCTGTCCCAGGCTGATCGCTTCCTGGAGCTGCCGCTTGGCCTGTTCGGCGTAGCGCTGGGCACGGTGATCCTGCCGTCGCTGTCGCGTCATCACGTCACCACCGACCGCGACGGTTTCTCCAAGGCGCTGGACTGGGGCCTGCGCATCACGCTGCTGATCGCGGTGCCGGCGATGTTCGCGCTGATGCTGCTGGCGCGGCCGCTGGTGGCCACGCTGTTCCAGCATGGCCAGTTCACGCCGTTCGACACCCGCATGGCGACACTGTCGATCACTGCGCTGAGCTTCGGGCTGCCGGCCTTCGCCCTGGTGAAGGTGGCGCTGCCGGCGTTCTATTCGCGCCAGGACACCCGGACCCCGGTGCGGGCCGGCGTGGCCTCGCTGGTCGCCAACATGGTGCTCAACGTGCTGTTCGTGGCGCTGCTGTACGTGCTGTGGGCGAAGCCCGAGCAGCGCGAGCTGCCTTGGATGGACGGTATCGCCGCGGTGCCGGGCCTGCACATGGCGCTCGGCATGGCCAGCGCCCTGGCCAGTTACCTCAACCTGGGCCTGCTGTGGTACTGGCTGCGGCGCGCCGGCGTCTACCAGCGCCAGCCGGGCTGGGCGCGCCACCTGCTGCGTCTGGTGGTGGCCTGCGCGGTGATGGTGGCGGTGCTGCTGGTGGGCATGTGGATGTGGCCGGACTGGACCTCTGCCGACAAGTGGACCCGCGTGTGGCGTCTGGCCGTGCTGGTGCTCGCCGGCGGTGGCGCCTACGCGGTGACGCTGTTCGCGGCGGGTTTCCGCCTGCGTGAGTTGCGGGGCGTCTGATCGGCTTCTGGCTCCTCATTCCAACGAACGTTGGGATGATGGCGCTGACGGACGGTGGCAAGCACCGAAGCGACGAGGGCGCGTGCTCCAGCCGCTATACTCGCCCGATGATGAGACTTTCCAGGGATGTTGCCGGCCCCAGTCTGGCGCCCGGCGGCAGTGTGGTAGCCGTCGGGGCGTTCGACGGCCTGCATCGTGGACACCAGGCCTTGCTCGCCCGGGTGCGTGAGCGAGCGCGTGAGCTTGGCCTCACGCCCGTGGTGGTGAGCTTCGAGCCGCTGCCGCGCGCGTTTTTCTCGCCGGAGCCGGTGGCTCGGCTGTCCAGTGTGCGCGAGAAGCTTCGCGGCTTCGAGGCCGCCGGGATGGCGGACGCCCTGCTGCTGCGCTTCAACGCTGCGTTAACGGCGATGCCTGCCGAGGATTTCGTCCGGCGCGTGCTGGTTGAACGACTGGCGGCCCGCGAAGTATGGGTGGGCGCCGACTTCCGCTTCGGCCACAAGCGCGGCGGCGACGTGGCGATGCTGGAGGCGATGGGGCACGACCATGGCTTTACCGCCCGCATCATGCCCTCGGTGCTGCTGGACGGCGCCCGCGTGTCGGCCAGCCGGGTCCGTCTGCTGCTCGCTGCGGGTGAATTCGCCGGCGCCACGCCGTTGCTCGGTCGCCCCTTCGTAATCGAGGGCAAGGTCGAGTACGGCAAGCAGCTGGGACGCGACCTGGGCTATCCCACCGCCAACATCCATTTGCGCGACCGGGCCAGCCCGGTGCACGGCATTTTCGCCGTGCGGGTGGGGCTGGGCGACGGCGAGTGCAGCTGGCCGGGCGTGGCCAGCCTGGGCGTGCGTCCCACGGTGAACGAGGTCCCCGAGCCGCTGCTGGAGGTCCATCTGTTCGACTTCGAAGGCGATCTCTACGGCCAGCGCATGGCGGTGGAGTTTGTGGCCAAGCTGCGCGATGAGCAGAAATTCGACGGGCTGGAGGCTTTGACCGTCCAGATGGCCAAAGACGCCCGCCAGGCGCGCGAACTGCTCGGCATGAATCCGAGGCTCAGCGAGGCGTAAGGCCGTCAAATCCGGTAACGTTGGCGTTTCCGCCCCGGTCCACCGGCGGGCGCCGCAGGCAAGTGACGGCGCCGGCAGGACCGCGCCAGAACCCGATCAGAGCATCCCCAGGCAATGACCCAGGATTACAAAAACACCATCAACCTGCCGCAGACGGAATTCCCGATGCGCGGCGACCTGCCCAAGCGCGAGCCCAAGTGGCTGGCCGACTGGCAGCAGGTGAACCGCTACGTGCAGATCCAGGAGCGCGCGGCGAACCGCGACAAGGTGTTTGTGCTGCACGATGGCCCGCCGTACGCCAACGGCGCGATCCACCTGGGCCATGCGGTCAACAAGGTGCTCAAGGACGTGGTGGTGAAGTCGCGCCTGCTGGCCGGCTATCGCGCGCCCTACGTGCCGGGTTGGGATTGCCACGGCCTGCCGATCGAAGTGGCGGTGGAGAAGAAGTTCGGCCGCGTCGGCGACAAGCTCGACGCCGCCGCCTTCCGCCAGAAGTGCCGCGAATACGCGCAGCAGCAGATCGACCTGCAGCGTACCGACTTCAAGCGCCTGGGCGTGCTGGGTGACTGGGAAAACCCGTACCGCACCATGGACTTCAAGTACGAAGCCGACATGGTGCGCGCGCTGGCGAAGATCGTCGCGAACGGCCACGTCGTGCGCGGCGCCAAGCCGGTGTATTGGTGCTTCGACTGTGGCTCCGCGCTGGCGGAAGCCGAAATCGAATACGCCGACAAGACCTCGCCCGCGGTGGATGTCGCCTATGACGCCGTCGATCCGAAGGCGCTCGCGCAGAAGTTCGGTGTCGATGCGGGCGATGCCATCGTCGCCATCCCGATCTGGACCACCACGCCGTGGACGCTGCCGGAAAGCCTCGCGGTGTCGCTGGGCGGCGATCTCGAATACGCATTGATCGAAGGCCTCGCGCGCGACGGGCATCGCGTGCTGCTGGTCGTCGCCAGCGCGCTCGTCGAAAAGGTCGCGCAGCGCTACGGCATCGAAGGCGAAGCGAAGGTGCTTGGCCACGTCGCCGGCCAGGCGCTGGAAGGCGTGCTGCTGAAGCATCCGTTTTACGTGCGCGAAGTGCCCGTGCTGATCGGCGACCACGTGTCCGCCGAAGACGGTACCGGCGCCGTGCACACCTCGCCTGACCATGGCGTGGAAGACTTCGTCGTCTCGCGCAAGTACGGCATCGAGACGCTCAACTACACCGAGGCGCGTGGCACCTATCGTGCCGACACGCCGGTGGCGCTCGACGGCACCGTCATCGCCGGCAAGCATCTGTGGAAGGCCAACGACGAAATCGTCGAGCTGCTGCGTGGTCGCGGCGTGCTGCTGGCGTTCGCAAAGATTGAACACAGCTACCCGCATTGCTGGCGCCACAAGACGCCGGTGATCTTCCGCACCACGCCGCAGTGGTTCATCAGCATGGAGAAGGAAGGTCTTCGCAAGACCGCGCTCGATGCGATCAAGCAGGTGCGCTGGGTGCCGGGCTGGGGCGAGGAGCGCATCGCCGGCATGGTCGGCGATCGTCCCGACTGGTGCATCTCGCGCCAGCGCACCTGGGGCGTGCCGATCGCGCTGTTCATCCACAAGGGCACGCAGGAACCGCATCCGGATTCCGTCGCGCTGCTGGAGCAGGTAGCCAAGCGCGTGGAGCAGGGCGGCATCGATGCCTGGTACGCGCTGGATGCCACCGAGCTGTTGGGCGACCAGGCGAAGGACTATGAAAAGGTCCTCGACGTGCTCGACGTGTGGTTCGACTCCGGCGTCAGCCACTTCGCCGTAGTCGGTCAGCGTCCGGAACTGCAGCAGGGCAAGGCCGCGAGCTACAAGGTGATGTATCTGGAAGGCTCGGACCAGCATCGCGGCTGGTTCCAGTCGTCCCTGCTGACCTCGTCGGCGATGTTCGCCAAGGCGCCGTACAACGACGTGCTCACCCATGGTTTCACGGTGGATGCGCAGGGCCGCAAGATGTCCAAGTCGCTGGGCAACGGCATCGAGCCCCAGGACATCATGAAGAACCTGGGCGCGGACATCCTGCGCCTGTGGATCTGCTCGACCGACTACCGCAACGAGATGTCGCTGTCGGACGAGATCCTCAAGCGCGTGTCCGATACCTATCGCCGCATCCGCAACACCGCGCGCTTCCTGCTCGGCAACCTCGACGGCTTCGATCCCGCCAAGCACCTGGTGCCGGTGGAGCAGAGTCTGTTGCTGGACCAGTGGGCCGTGCAGCAGGCGTACGACGTGCAGCAGGCCGTGGCGGCGGCGTACGACCGCTACGACTTCCCGGAGATCGTGCAGCGCGTGCAGAACTTCTGCACCAACGAGCTGGGTGCGCTGTACCTCGACATCACCAAGGATCGCCTCTACACGATGCCGACCGACAGCCATGGTCGCCGCAGCGCGCAGAGTGCGATGTACCGTATCGCCGAGGCGCTGGTGCGCTGGCTGGCGCCGGTGTTGAGCTTCACTGCCGAGGAAATCTGGCAGCACCTGCCGGGCGAGCGCAGCGAAAGCGTGCTGTTCGAAACCTGGTACGAAGGGTTGGCGGCCACGCAGGGTTCACCGGAACAGCGTCGCTACTGGTCGGACCTTCTGGCGATCCGCGAAACCGCGTCGCGCGTGCTCGAAGGCATGCGCAAGGGCGAGCAGATCGGCGCCTCGCTGGAAGCGAAGCTGGCGATCCACGCCGATCAGGCGATCGTGGCACGCTACCAGCCGGCGGCGTCCGAGCTGCGCTTCTTCTTCATCACCTCGGACCTGCGCCTGGACCTGGCCGGTGGCCAGCCCGCCGATGCCGTGCTGACGGAACTGGAAGGCGCCGACGTGTGGGTTTCGGCAACCGTCAGCGATGCCGCCAAGTGCGTGCGCTGCTGGCATCGTCGCGATGATGTCGGCACGCATGCGAACCATCCGGAGCTGTGCGACCGCTGCATCAGCAATGTGGATGGTCCGGGCGAAGATCGGCGCTGGTTCTGAGGCGGCAAGACACAACTTTCCCTCATCCAGCGGTCGCAAGACGTGCGGCGAGGGGAGGGTGGAGCAAAAACCAAATCTCGCCGCTGGATGACCTATCCGTCATCCCGGCGAAGGCTGGGATCCAGTGACTTTGAAGCCTGAGCTTCAAGCCAAGGCACGGGATTCTAGCTTTCGCTGGAATGACGCGGGGTGCAGCGGTTCCACGACATTCAAATCTCTCTTCCCATCAGGGACGGGACTTCAGTCGAACGTTGATTGACTCATGAAACCCAAATCCAACGCTCTGCCGTGGCTCTGGCTCTCCGCCGTCGTCATCGTGCTCGACCAGTTGAGCAAGTGGTGGGCGCTCACCTCGTTGCAGCCTGCTGGTACGCCGCATCCGGTGATCCCGGGATTCCTCAACTGGACCCTGGCCTTCAACACGGGCGCCGCTTTCAGCTTCCTCGCCAACGGCTCCGGCTGGCAGCGCTGGTTCTTCGTGCTGCTGGCGGTGGTGATCAGCGGCGTGCTGGTGGTGTGGCTGGCCCGCACCGCGCGCAGCGACTGGAAGACGGCGATGCCGCTCGCCTTGATCATCGGCGGCGCACTGGGCAACCTGATCGACCGCCTGCATGCGTCGCAGGTCACCGACTTCATTCATGTGTACTTCCGTGACTGGAGCTACCCGGTGTTCAATCTCGCCGACTGCGGGATCACCGTGGGGGCCGTGATGCTGGTGGTGTTCGGGCTGTTCACGGGCAAGGCCAAGGCCTGAACGGCCGGTTTCGTGCGGCCCGGCGGGCCGTGCGATAATGCGACGCCTGTCAGTCGACCCGTCCTCAGGGTCTGGAGCTTTCGTGGACATCCTGCTCGCCAACCCCCGTGGTTTCTGCGCCGGCGTCGATCGCGCCATCGCCATTGTCGAGCGCGCGCTCGAATCCTATGGCGCGCCGATCTACGTGCGCCACGAGGTCGTGCACAACCGCTACGTGGTGGACAAGCTGCGCGCCGATGGCGCGGTGTTCGTCGAGGAGTTGCATGAGGTGCCGGACGGCGCCACGGTGATCTTCAGCGCCCACGGCGTGTCCAAGGCGGTGCGCGAAGAGGCCGACCAGCGCGGGCTCAAGGTGTTCGACGCCACCTGTCCGCTGGTGACCAAGGTGCACATGGAAGTCGCGCGCCTCGGTCGCACCGGCCGCAGCGTGGTGCTGATCGGCCATGAGGGCCATCCGGAAGTGGAGGGCACCATGGGCCAATGGAATGCCGCCAATCGCGGCGAGATCCTGCTGGTCGAGTCGGTCGAGGACGTAAACGCGCTGGAGCCAAAGTTTCCGCACGAGCTGTCCTACGTCACCCAGACCACGCTGTCGGTGGATGACACCAAGGCCATCATCGAGGCCCTGCGCGCCAAGTTCACCGACATCGAAGGTCCGCGGAAGGACGACATCTGCTACGCCACGCAGAACCGCCAGGACGCCGTGCGCCGCCTCGCCGACGCGGTCGACCTGATGCTGGTGGTTGGCTCGGTGAACAGCTCCAACTCCAATCGCCTGCGCGAGCTGGCGGAGAAGCAGGGCGTCCGCTCCTACCTGATCGACGGCGCCGAGCACATTGAGCGCCAGTGGCTCGATGGCGTCACGCGCATCGGCCTGACCGCCGGCGCATCCGCGCCCGAGAAGTTGGTGCGCGATGTGATCGCCCGCCTGCAGTCGTGGGGCGCGGGTGAAGTGAAGGAGCTCGACGGCGAGCCGGAGACGATCACCTTTGCACTGCCGAAGGAACTGCGTCTGGCGGGTGGCGTTTCGGCCAGCCTCTGAGCGCCGACGTCTTGCGCGGTCTGCCCGTGCTCCGTAGAATTGCGGGTTCATCGCCGGAATAGCTCAGTTGGTAGAGCGGCGCATTCGTAATGCGTAGGTCGCAGGTTCGACTCCTGTTTCCGGCACCAAAATCAAGTAGTTAGCGAAAGGCCCAATCTTCAAGATTGGGCCTTTTTCTTTTGCAATGTCCCCGTTTTGTCCCGATCTATAGCGCTTGTGCTCCGCTTTTTCTGTCCCAATGGCGTCCCTGGGCGCTGAGGGACCCGCCTTTTTACTAGGCCATGCAACGGCAACTCCTCCGCACGCGCTTCTCTCTGTAGCGCTGCGTGGGGTTACCGCACCGGCACCCACACGGAACAGACCGGCACGGTGGTGTCGGGCCAGTCGGCCAACGTGGTGGCGACGCGCCTGCGCCTGCGCGGCGACTTCACCCGGGGCGACGGCCTGCCGATGCGTCCGTTTGCAGGAGTGAACTGGTGGCATGGGCCGCAGAAGCAGACGACGACCTTCGGTGGCATCGCAGTCACCGACCCGCTCCCGGCGAACCGCGTCGAAGGCAGTCTGGCGCGGGCGATCAGCCTGTGGGGTGCGCTCGGCTATCAGGCGGGTGGCAACGACTACCACGGCGCGCAGGTGCAGATGGGCGTCAAGTACACTTGGTAAGCGTGATCGCGAACGCCCCGGGCCGCGCCGGGGCGTTCGCGCCACCTCCGGTACCATGACCGGACCGTTCGCCCCATCGCGACCTCTCCAGGAGCTATGGCATGTCACGCACGATCCATTTCATCTCGGGCCTGCCGCGTTCGGGCTCCACGTTGTTGGCCGCCCTGCTGCGCCAGAACCCGCGCTTTCATGCCGGGATGAGTGGGCCGATGGCCGGCATGTTCGCCGCGATGCTGGGCGAAATGAGTGGCCGAAACGAGTTCTCGATGTTCATCACCGATGCCCTGCGGCAACGCGTGCTGCATGGGTTGTTCGAGAACTACTACGCCGATTCCCCACAGGACGTGATCTTCGATACGAATCGCGCCTGGTGTACGCGCTTGCCAGCGCTCAGGCAGCTGTTGCCAGACAGCCGCGTCATCGCCTGTGTCCGTCACGTGGGCTGGATCGTCGACAGCATCGAGCGCCTGGTGCGCAAGAATGCCTTCAGCCCCTCATCGATTTTCAACTACGCCCTGGGCGGGACGGTCTATACCCGCGCCAATGGCGTGGTCGCCAACGATGGCGTGGTTGGCTATGCGTACGATGCGCTGAAGGAAGCATTCTACGGCGAGGACACCGATCGCCTGATGCTGGTGCAGTACGAGAGCCTGGTGAAGGATCCCCACACGGTGCTCAAGGCGATCTACGACTTCATCGGTGAGCCGCCATTCGCGCACGATGTCGAGCATGTTGCCTACAGCGCGGACGAGTTTGATCAGCGTGCCGGCACGCCGGGCCTGCACGTGGTCCGTCCCAACGTGTCCATGGTCGAACGACCTACGATCTTGCCGCCGGATCTATTCCGGCGCTTTGAGCACGATGCGTTCTGGCAAGGGGCGGCCGCAAACCCCCGTGGGGTTCGCGTGATTTGACGAGCCGTCACTTCGCAGCCTGGGGTGGGACACGACACGCTCACGATGTCAGGGTCAGGGGTGAGCTGCAGACGATGCGGCTCTCCACATCGTCACGTTTCGGCGACATGTAGTTGCGCGAGATCGGCAATCAGGCCCGGCCCGGTCGGCTGCCAACCCAGCTTCTTGCGTGTTTGCTCGCTCGATGCGGGAGCGTCGTGTCCTGCAAACATCGCGAGCCAGCCGAAGAAGTCTTGTGCTTCCTCGGGAGCGAGAGATTTGACCGGTAGTTTCAGGCGTCGACCGAGGGTTTGCACGATGTCGCGCAGTGGTACGCCTTCTTCCGCCACGGCGTGATAGATGGCGTTCGGCTCGGCCTTTTCGATCGCCAGCCGATAAAGGCGCGCTACATCCAGGACGGAAGCGGCCGGCCACCGGTTGTGCCCGTCTCCGACATAGGCGCACACACCCTTGTCACGGAACACCGAGATCGCGTAGGTCACAAGTCCCTGCTTCACCGTGTCGTGAACTTGCGGAAGACGCACCACCGACACGTTGACGCCATCGGCAGCGATGGCCGCGGCGGCCTCTTCCGAGGCTGCACGGGGGATCACATCGGAGCCGATCGCCGCGTGCCGTTCCGTCGCCGGCTGACCTGGCGCGGCGTGGGCCATCCCGGTCCCGGAAGTCACGATCAGGGGCCGGTTGGAGCCGGCGAGAACCGAGCCCAGCGCCTTGATGACACGTCGATCATCTTCGCAATTTGCCGCAAATTTCGAGAAGTCGTGATTGAAGGCGAGATGGATGACGCCATCCGCTCGGGCGGCGCCGTCTTTCAGGCTATCCAGATCCTCAAGCGATCCGCGCTGAACCTCAGCCCCCGCAGCAACCAGAGCCGCCGCTTTGTCGTCCGAGCGGCAAAGGCCCAGCACCTGATGGCCCGCATCGATCAACTCTCTGACGACTGCCGATCCGATGAATCCGGTAGCACCTGTGACGAATACACGCATGAGAGACGTCTCCTTGGATTGTCAGAGACAAATCTCCACCAGAGGCATATGCTAGTAAAGTAGTGACGTCATCATGTTATACCGACTAACAGGATGGACCGGCCATGTCGCACGACAACCAGCTCGGCGTCTATCTGAGAAACCGCCGGATGAAGCTTGATCCGGTGTCGTTCGGCTTCTCCTCCGCGCGGCGCCGCACGCCGGGCTTGCGGCGCGAGGAGGTGGCACAACGCGCCAACATCAGCCCGACTTGGTACACGTGGCTGGAACAAGGTCGTGGCGGCGCTCCCTCGGCCGACGTGCTCGACCGGATCGCACACGCGCTGATGTTGACGAATGTTGAGCGCGAACATCTTTTTCTTGTGGGGCTCGGCCGCCCGCCGGAAGTGCGCTATCAGAAGAACGAGACGGTCACTCCGCGTCTGCAGCGTGTACTCGATGCGTTGAATCCCATGCCTGCCATCATCAGGACGGCGATGTGGGATGTCGTCGCCTGGAATCAGGCCGCCACTGTGATGTTGATGGACTATGCATCGCTGCCACCAGAACAACGCAACGTGCTGCGCTTCATCTTCCTCGACCCGCGGGCCCGCGTGACGCAGCCCCATTGGGAAAGTGTGGCGCGCTTTGTCGTGGGCGCGTTCCGCGTGGATGCTGCCCGAGCGGGAGCCGCGTTGGACGTTGAGCCGCTTGTCGAGGAGCTGTGCCGACTAAGCCCCGAGTTCAAAGCGATGTGGCACGACAATGATGTTCGCGGAGCGCATGGCGATGCCGTGAAGCACATCCGCCATCCGGTGCTTGGCCCGCTTGCCTTCGAATATTCGGCGTTCGCCGTCGATGGACGGACCGATCTCAGCATGGTGGTCTACAACCCGGCGACGCCCGCGGACGCGGAGCGGATCAGTGACGCACTGCATCGACTGAACACGTAGCAACCTCTCCCGATTCTGAGTGGCCGGGCAGTCGGATGCCGAGCCCCATCCAGACGTCGACCTGGCGGCGATAGCGGTCAAGACGGGAACCTTGCTGCCGAGGGCGTTTTTCCCAATGTCCATGAGGCCCATGTCAGCGGGCCTCTTTCCTGGCGCGTGAATTCCTGCGTCAGTTATACGTAAGTAATTGAATGGCAAGTAATTACGCGCAAGCGCACCGTAAGCATGCGATAAGTGCGTTGAATATGCGGGATATTTAGTGACATCGCTCAAGCTTTCGTAAGTTCTGACACCGTTTGTCGGCAATTTCTTACCATTTGTCGTCGCATCTATTTACGATACGGCGCGATGGCGGGAGTCTCACCGCCGGATGACAGGGGGAGAGCTTCCATGGGGAAAGTGTCGCGACAGCGGGGCGTCTCGCTGATCGAGGTGCTGATGGCCGTGCTGATCTTCAGCGTGGGCCTGATCGGTGTCGCGGGTCTGCTGGTGATGGCCGCGCGCTCCAATCACGCGGCGTACCTGCGCACGCAAGTGACTTTCCTGGCCGGCAACATGGCCGATCGCATGCGCGCCAATCCACAGGGTGTGTGGACTGGCGCCTACAACGCGTCGAGCTATCCCACGAGCAGCAAGCAGTCCTGCACCAACACCAGCGCATGCACTCCGGCGCAATTGGCCGTGCGCGACCAGTACATGTGGAGCCAGATGCTCACGAACCTGCTGCCGGTCGCCACGGCTTCGATCAGCTGCACCGGCGCGGACGCGATGGACTACAACCCGTCCGGCCAGCTTGGGGCGAGGCCGCCCTATGGCGGCAATTGCGAAATGACCATCAGCTGGTCCGAACGACATGCGGGCGACGCCAGCCACAGCGACGCGGCGCAGCAGACCTTCGCGTGGGAGTTCCAGCCATGATGCGCGCCACGGCAAGTCGCCCGCAGTCGGGCGTAACCCTGATCGAGCTGATGGTGGCGATGGTGCTCGGCCTGCTGGTCGCCTCCGGCATCGTGACCGTGTTCCTGTCCACCTCGAGCAGCAACCGCGCACAGAATCAACTGGCGGTGTTGCAGGAGGAAGGGCGCTTTGCCATGGCCACGCTCACCCGCGACCTGCGCCTGGCCAACGGCCACTACTGCACGAACTCCGGCGGTGTGGCCAATCAGACCTCCAGCGGCCTGCTGCTGGACAGCCTGCGCGCGCCCAAGGTCTATGCGAACGACCTGATGTCGGCGTTGAACGATGTCAGCACGCCCTGGGGCAGTTCGCCGTATCCGGCCAAGCCGGACAGTCCGTATTACCTGCCGTCGTTCCTGTCGATGCGCGGCTACGACTGTGATGACAAAGCCTGCACGCCGGCCTTGCCCAACACCATCCCGGCGCAGGGCAAGGCGGTGGGCAACCGCGTGATCGGCAGCAGCGTACTCACGGTGCGCCACCTGGACACGTCGCGCGGTTGGGCGCTCGGCGGCAGCAGCTCGGTGAACACGGCAGCCGATGGCACGGTGTCCTCGATCACCTTGTCGCCCAACAAGGACACCGAGCCGGCTATCAGCACGTTCAAGCCGGGTCACCTCGCCTTGCTCGCCAACTGCTCGAGCGCGGAGATCTTCGCTGTCGACGGTCCCAACGCGGCCGGGCAGCTGTCGCCGGCGGCTGTCGGCACCGACAGCGCCAACAACACCGGCAAGCCGGTGGCGCAGCAGCCGCAGTCGGCGCCGCGCCTGTTCGACTTCAACACCGACTACCAGACGGTGACGTACTACCTGCGCGTGGTCGATGCCGGCGACGGTCAGACCACCGGCGCACTGGTCCGTCGCGCCAACGGCGTGGAAACCGAGGTCGTGCATGGCGTCGAGCGCCTGGACTTCCTCTATGGCGTGGAAGACGGCAACGGCAATACCGGCTTCCTGACCGCGCAGCAGATCGATAGTGGCGCCAACTGCCCGCCATCCGTGCCGATCAAGTTGGGCAGCGACCCGGGCTGTCTGTGGCGGGCGATCAAGAGCATCGAAGTGCGCATCCTGATGAGCGGACAGCAGCGGTTGCCCTCGCTCAATTCCACCGTGATCGCCTACTCCTATGCCTCCGACGGCGGCGGCCAGGTGGCGGCGCCGGCGGACCACACCATCACGCCAGCCCAGCAGGGCTTTGCCGACCAGATGCTCCGCCGCGAGTTCAGCGCGATGGTGGCGCTGCGCAACTACAACCCTTGATGACAAGGCGCCGCGCAAGCGGCCGCCCTTGGAGCGCGTGATGAAGAAGCCTGTTGCCCATGGTCGCCCCCGGTCGCCGCGTCGTCAGCGGGGCGTGGTGCTGGTGGTGGCCCTCATCTTCCTGGTGCTGCTGACCGTGTTGGCGATCAGCGCCTCGACCCGTTCGCTGTTGCAAGAGCGCATGGCAGGCGGCCTGCGCAATTCGCAATTGGCCGAGATGGCGGCGGAAAACGCATTGCGCGGCGCGGAGTGGAAGCTGTGGTCCGCCGGCAGCCAGGGCGGCATCAGCTGCGGCAGCACGGTAATCACGGACTGCTATGTGTATTCGCCGAGCAGCCCGATCACGACGGTGGAAAAGTTCCGCGCCAGCGCTGGCTGGGTGACGGATGGTTCGGCCGAATACAAAGGTTCGGCTGGCAGCCTCGACTACACCAAGCTCGACAACAGCAAGCTGAGCTCGGACCAGAAGCTCATCGCGGCGCTGGCCCACAACCCGCGCTACCTCATCGAGGACCTCGGCGAAGAGCTACCGCCGGGTGTCGGCAGCCAGCACGAGTCCGGCGTGACCAGCAGCACCAATACCGGCGCCGACAATCCCTCCACTCATATCTACCGCATCACCGCGCGCGGCGTGGGCGCCAGCGAGAACGTGGTGCGCACGCTTGAATCCACCTTCGGCGCCAAGAGCAACTGAGACACGGAATGCCCCTCATGCTGATGACGATCGCTGCCAACTACCGTCTTCGTCACACCCTGCTTGGACTGGTGCTGACCACGCTGGCCGGCCATGCCGGCCTGTCCATGGCGGGCACCGTGGAGTTGAGTCCCGGCCCGCCGTCCGCCACCACCTCGGTGGCGCCGAACCTGGTGCTGACTTTCGACGACTCGGGCTCGATGAACTGGCATCACATGCCCGACGCGCGCCCCTACGACGACAAGGCTTGGGTCAACAGCACCACTGACCAGAAGCAGGACGACACCAGCAATCGCACGTATACCGCCAACTATCCCTGGTTATGCGCCGGCACGATCAATTCGGCCATTACGGATACGGCGGACGTCCGTTCATGGAGCATGAACGGGGTGTACTTCAACCCCAACAATACCTATACGCCCCCTGTGAAGGCCGATGGCAGTTCGATGGCCAACGCGACCTACGCCAGCGCCTGGGACAACGGCATCACGAACAACCGGCCGACCAGCCCGTCCACATCCACCAAGACCAACCTGGGCGCCGCCAGCTTCTGCGGCAAGACCGGCGGTGGCTATTACAAGTACACCGGCGCCACGCTGTCGGTGGATTCGAGCACAGGCAAGCTCACCAGCGCCTCCAT
This sequence comes from Dyella solisilvae, assembly GCF_003351225.1. GTDB lineage: Bacteria > Pseudomonadota > Gammaproteobacteria > Xanthomonadales > Rhodanobacteraceae > Dyella > Dyella solisilvae. The sequence continues at coordinate 608,723 of NZ_QQSY01000001.1, read as the reverse complement.
CACCAGTCTTTACACCAGCGGCAACTGGACCTGGGTGGCCGTGACCACAGCCCAGCAGCAGAACTTCGCCAACTGGTACTCGTACTACCGCACTCGAACCATGGCGGCGGTTTCGGCGGTGTCACTGGCGTTCCAGCCATTCAGCGACAACGTGCGTGTGGCCTGGCAGAACATCAACAACAGCAGCAACGTGCTTTCCACGAGCACGAATATCTACAAGTTCGTGGATGACAACGCCGCCAAGAAAATCTCCACCGGCAACGTGCGCAGCAAGTTTTACGACTGGCTGTTCGCCATGCCGGCCACCGGCTCGACGCCCAATCGCACCGCAGCCATCCGCGTCGGCGACTACTTCACCAATCGCACCGGCGCCTCGGACAACAACCCCTACTGGGACCGCGACGTCAACAAGGAGTTGGTCTGTCGCCAGAACTACCACATCCAGATGACGGACGGCATGTGGAACAGCGATACGCCATCGGCGCAGTCGCCCAACGATACGACTTCGATCAGCAAGCTGCCTGACGGCCTGCAGGGCTTTTCCACGTCGGACGCGGAAAGCAAGGTCATCTGGAACGAGGCCAGCAACTCGGTCCCCACCATGGCGGACATCGCGTTCAAGTACTGGGCAACCGACCTTCAGGCCGGCGTGACGAGCGGCTCCAGCCTGTTCTCGACCGCAGCCAATCGCCTGAAAGTGACGCCGAGCCTGACGGACCAGTCGACCACCTTGTTCGGCAAGACGCTCTCGGCCGACTCGGATCCGCGCACGAACAAGGAGATCTACTGGAACCCGGCCAACGATCCCGCCACCTGGCCGCATCTGGTGCAGTACATGATCGGCTTTGGCGCCTCAGGCACCTTGAACAATACGGCGGCGACGCTGAAGAGCCTGCGCCAGGGCAACACTGCGTGGCCAGTACCGGTGGTGGCCACGGACGACGGCAAGAAGATCGATGACATGTGGCACGCGGCGATCAACAGCCGCGGCGCGTTCTTTGCCGCCAGCAGCCCGTCGGCGCTCAGCAATGCGCTTAAGAGCATCATCAACGGCATCATCTCGCGCAGCACCACCTCGGTGGCGGGCAGCATCAACTCCTCGGTGCTCACCTCTGGTTCCGTGACCTACCAGGCGGGCTACGACACCAATGACTGGAAGGGCAGCCTGACCGCCAACCGGGTGAATACGGATGGTTCGATCTCCACGGCAGCCTTGTGGAATGGTCGCACCTTGCTGGATGCACAGGCCAAGAAGGGCGACACCCGCGTGATCCTCACCAGCACCGCTGCCGGTACCGGCAAGGGCGCCGCCTTCACTGGCGCCAGCGTGGTGGCGGCGATCAAGGCGGTCGACGCCAATTTCGACGCATCCTCCACGGGCACGGATCGCCTGGCCTGGTTGCGTGGTGACCAGAGCAAGGAGGCCACCACGTTCCGTCAGCGCAACTCGGTGTTCGGTGCGGTCATCAATGCCCAGGTGGTCTATGTGGCGCAGCCAAGCAGCGGCTATCGCGACGTCTGGCCGGCCAAATCGCCGGAAGCCGATGGCGTCGCACTGGGCAAGACTTACGAACAGTTCCGCTACGACCATGCCAAGCGTGCGCCGACCATTTACGTGGCGGCCAACGACGGCATGCTCCACGCGTTCGACGCCACCACCTCCGATACGAAGGCCACCAGTGTCGATGTGACGCCCAATCCGGGCGCCGAACGCTGGGCCTATGTGCCGCAGTCCGCCTATGGCAGGTTGACCGGCTGGTCTTCGCTGACGAACTTCTCGTTCATGCCGTCGGTGGATGGCACGCCAGTGACCCGCGACGTGTACTTCAGTTCGGGCGCAAATACGGGCTGGCGCACCATCCTGGTGGGTGGGCTGCGCCTGGGTGGGCGCGGTGTTTACGCCCTGGACATCACCGAGCCCACCGCCAGCCAAGGCGGCGCCTCCGGCAAGGTGATGGGGCCGGCGGACAAGGTGCTGTGGGAGTTCAACAGCTCGCTGGCGTCCGGCGCCAACGGCGATCCCGCCAACCTCGGCTATACCTATGGCCGTCCGAACATCGGCCGGCTCGCCAACGGCAAGTGGGTGGTGCTGGTCCCTGGTGGCTATTTCCCCACCGGCAGCACGGAGACGGCCGCAGGCAACAATTACAGCTCGCTGTTCGTGCTGGACGCGCAGACCGGCGCCTTGTTGCAGGAGCTCAAGACGCCCACCACGGTCACCGGCATGACCGGCGACGTGGTCAGCTATGGCCTGACCACGCCGGTGATGGGCGACTACAACAGCGACCAGATTGACGATGTCGCGTTTGCCGGCGACCTGCAGGGCAACGTCTGGCGTTTCGACCTCACGGACAGTGATCCGGCCAAATGGAAGGTCGATCTGTTCTATCGCCCGCAGAACCCCGGTTACCAGCCGGTCACCGTGATGCCCCGACTTTTCCCCGATCCGATCGCGGGAGGCCTCGTCGTCCTGTTCGGCACCGGCAAGTATCTTGGCGGCGTGGACAACGTGATTGACGACAACACCCAGGTGCAGTCGATCTACGGCATCCGCGATTCTGGCGTGGCGGGGCAGACCCCGGTGGTCGGCAACAACACCAGCACGCCACTGGTGAAGCAGACCATGGTGGAGATGTCGGGCGTGCGTGGCCTGACCAGCAATCCCGTGCCAGTCAAGACTTCGGGGAACGTGCCCATCCGCGGCTGGTACATCGACCTGGACATCAGCTCCGCCAAGGGTGAGCGAGTGGTGGTGGACGCCTCGGCGATCTTCAGCACCAACCAGGCCATCCTGACCACGCTGATTCCGCAGAACAACGATCCTTGCGATCCGGCGCCGCGCGGCGCGCTGATGGTGCTCGACGCGGCCACGGGCCAGGCCAACCTCGGCGGCAATGTTGGCGCCATCGGCGGTTGGCCGGATGGTTACGCCCAGGCCGGCCTGCGCGTGAAGAACCCGCCCACCGGAGGCTTCCTGCCGGTGGCCTCGGCGATGGGCGGTGGCGTGGCCTATATCCCCGGCCTGACCTCCGACACCAGCGTGGGCGGCAGCGACGGCAAGACACCATCGTTCGGTATCCCCGTATGGCGGCGTCGCTCCTGGCGCTCGCTCAACGATGCTCAATAAGGACCACGAGACATGTCGAGGACTCGAGGATTCACCCTGGTTGAATTGATGGTGGTGGTGGCGATCATCGCCATCCTGGCTGCCATCGCGATTCCCAGCTACAGCCGGTACGCGTATCGCGCGCGCCGGGCCGATGGGCAGCAACTGCTGCTGCATATCGCCAATGCGGAGGAGCGTTATTACGCGACGTACAACAAGTACGCAGGGCTTGCGGCCATCGGCTATGCGTCGGCTGATTCGGCGACTTCCGAGCACCAGTACTACCAGGCATCGGTCGACGTGGCCGATGGCGCCCAGAGCTACACCGCAACGGCAACGCGCCAGGGCGCGCAGCAGGCTGATGTCTGCGGCAACCTCGCGATTACCAGTGCCGGGGTCAAGACGCCGCAGACCAGTGATGCCGCCGCCAACAGCAACGGTCATTGCTGGTGAACGCCATGCACATGCATTGCGGAAGGGTGAAGGGCGTCACTCTGGTGGAGTTGATGGTCACGCTGGCCGTACTGGCCGTCTTGATGATGGTCGCCGCGCCAGGATTCAGCAGCGTGATGAAACGACAGCGGGTCAATGGCGCCGCCACGCAATTGCGTGCCGACCTGGCCTACGCCCGGGCGGAGGCGGTCAGCCGCGGCAGCTTTGTTTCGATATGCGCCAGCAGCACGGGCCAGTCCTGCAGCAAGTCGCAGGACTATTCCACCGGGTGGATCGTCTACAGCTACCGGGTGGGTTCAGCTGGCGCGGATCAGGAGTACGACGCCAGCAAGAGCTCCGACGGGTTCCAGTTGCTGCGCGCGACTGATGCGCCCGCCGGTGTCTCCGTTCACGCGGCCGACGGGAACGTCATCAGCTATGGGCAGCAGGGGCAGATCAAGCGCGATCTTGCTGGCGGCGGCTACGACTTCCTGGTCTGCTCGTTTCCGCCCGGTACGGAGCGGCCGGAGAATTCTTCGTATGTGCCCGGTAGCGATCTGCGGATCAGCGGCTCGGGCATTTTGATCCTGTCGTCCATGAAGGCCGACGCCACCTGCGATTGACGTACGACGGGGTTTCACAGTGAGTGGGCGAACCGACGTGGTGCTTTGACGCAACCGATTGGGTTGCGTCATTTTTCGGGCAACTTGTTGGCCGCTCGTCCAACGTTTCCCACCGCTGGTCGGCCGGGTGCGCCGCGCGTCGATAGCATCGCCTAGAGTCCTTCCGTCAAACGGAGGGACGGTCATGGATAGACCGAAGCATCAGCGCGGCGTGTCGCTGATTGAAGTGCTCGTGGCGATGTTTGTGTTTGGGATCGGCTTGGTGGGCATGTCCGGGTTGATGCTGGTCTCGGCCCGGTCCAAGCATGCGGCGTACCTGCGCACGCAAGTGGCGTTCCTGGCCAACAACATGGCTGACCGGATGCGCGCCAATCCTGTCGGGGTCTGGACCGGTCGTTACAACGGCGGCGCCTATCCGGTGACGTCCGGTTCCGTGGAGTGCGACGCGACAACGGCCTGCTCGCCCGATGCTGTCGCGGCGCGCGACAAGGGGCTTTGGAGCCAACTGCTCGCAAGCCAGCTTCCCGACGCCAGCGCAAAAATTGAATGCACTGGCGTTGACAGGGTCGGCTATGACCCATCGGCACAGTTGGCGAAACGGCCGCCCTTTGGCGGTACCTGCACGATGTGGATTACCTGGACGGAGCAGGGGATCGGCCGTCAGCAGAATGCGCAGGCGGCCACACAATCGTTTGCCTGGATTTTCCAGCCATGACGGGGACAGGTTGCATGCGTCGCCAATCTGGCCTCAGCCTCATCGAGCTGATGGTGGCCATGGTGCTTGGACTGCTGGTGGCCGCCGGCATCGTGAACATCTTCATTTCCGGTTTGGCGAACTACCGCGCGCAAAGCCAGCTGGCCCAGGTGCAGGAAGAGGGACGTTACGCGATAGGGCGTTTGACCGACGACCTGCGGATGGCCAATGCCCAGTACTGCACGTCCACCGGAGGCGTCGCGTCACAGGGGGCCAGTGGATTGTTGCTGGATGGCCTTCGCGCGCCCGTGGTGTACGCCCGGGATCTGAGCGGGGCGTTCAAGGACAAGGACCTGACCACGGACTGGGGACATACCTCCGGCTCCAATACTTATCCGGCGATGCCTGCGGCGCCGTATTCGATGCCGTCGTTCCTGTGGATGCGTGGCTACGACTGCGACAAGCAGACTTGCATGCCCATCAAGCCACCTGCTGCCGTGGCGCCAGCCATGGGCGTGACGCCCGGGAGTCGCGTCATCGGCAGCAGCGTGCTCACGCTGCGATACATCGACAATGCGCGAGGCTGGGCGTTGGGGAGTCGAAGTTACGTCGTTGCGGATCCGACGACCGGCCTGGTGTCCTCTATCCACCTCGCGCCCGCCGCCGACGAGCCCCCCTTGTCCGACTTCAAGGCCGGCGACCTGGCCATGTTCGCGGACTGTTCGGGAGCCCAGGTGTTCGCGGTGAGCGGGTCGCCCGATCTGGCGCCTGATCCCAGTCGCAATTTCGCACAGCCGATCGCCCGCACGCCGTACTCGGCGCCTCGCCTGTTTGATTTCAATCGTGACCTCGTCACGGTGACCTATTACCTCAAGGTGGTGGCGGACGAAGACGGCTCCACAACCGGCGCGCTGATTCGCAAGGATTACACCGGAGGCCAGGAGCTGGTGCGCGGTGTGGAGCGCCTCGACTTCCTCTACGGTGTGGAAGACAGCGACGGCAATACGCGTTACCTCACGGCGGATGACGTGGACAGCAACGCGGGCGGCCGGATCGCCTGCCCACCGTCAACGGCGCTGCCGCTGAATACCGACCCCGGTTGCCTCTGGCGGGCGATCAAAAGCATCGAGGTGCGCCTGCTCCTGAGCGGTCCAAAGCCCCTCTATACGCTGACCGACAAAGAACGGATGTATGCCTACCAGTCGGATGGCCTGGATCGTCCGGCGCCGCCGGGTGCTCAGCAACGACGTGTATCGCCGGCATCGCAGGGGTTTGTCGACGCCAAGGTGCGGCGCGAGTTCATCGCGCTGGTTTCCTTGCGCAATTACAACCCGTGAAAGCGGACCGCGCGCACTAAGAAGCGCCTAAGCAGGAGCAAACAAGATGCGACAGGGAGCGTCATCCATGGATGGACGAGGGCTGTGCCGTCAGCGCGGCGTGGTGCTGGTGATAGCGCTGGTATTCCTGATGTTGCTAAGCCTGTTGGCGATCAGCGCAGCAAGTCGCTCGCTGCTCCAGGAGCGCATGGCTGGCGGCCTGAGGGATGCGCAACTGGCGGATATGGGCGCAGAGGCCGCCTTGCGTGGCGCGGAATGGCGCTTGTGGAAAGCAAGCGCGACCTCAGCCGGTTTGAGGTGCGGATCCACTGTGCTCACAGACTGTTACCAGTTTGATCTTTCGGGTCTCCAGTCGCCCGCGGTGAGCCGTTTTCGCACCGGCGTGGGCTGGAATTCCAGCAACGGCACGGAATACAACTCGGCGAACGGTGGCGCCAATTTCGTCAAACCCGGGGCGGGATTCGACAACGCTGCATTGGCCCACAATCCGCGCTACCTCATCGAGGACCTGGGAGCCGAGCTGCCTCCGGATACCGGGGCACAGCACGAGTCGGGAGCCACGGGATCGACCGGGACCGGCTACACCTCCATCACCCGCCATATCTATCGCATCACGGCGCGCTCCACAGGGGGAAGCGAAACCACGGTTCGCGTTCTCGAAAGCACGTTCTCAGCCAAGGGCGATTAGAAGGAGCTTCCCATGCGTTCTTTGATGGCGCCGGTGTTGGCGCTCATGGTTGTAGTCGGTGGCGCCATGGGGGCGCCCTCGCTGCATGCAGGGACGGTGGATCTGTCGGCTACACCGCCGGAGCTTACTCCGGCGGTGGCGCCCAACATCATCCTGACTTACGACGACTCCAACAGCATGCGCAATACGTATGTGCCTGGATATATCGGCGACGGTGAGGTGAGGTATGGGGAGCGCAGTGGCTTGATCACGGATCCGCGGACCGGTATGGCCATTTGCGGCTGGTACAGCGCGGATGACAGCAAGGTCATCCATCCCTGGAACTTCTCGCCCGCGGTCAACACGATCTACTACGACGAACAGCAAACCTATGTCGTTCCGAACAAGACGGACGGCACGCCCATGGATGCAGGCAGTTTCACCGAGGCATGGGACGACGGCGTGGCAGCCAATACAGGGGGAAGCCGCCTGGTCAAGAATCTGCTTACCGACTACTCGATCTACTGGGGCGGGAACACCATCTGGCCGGAAATCATCTACCCGGCAAGTGTTTCGCATCCAGCGTCGAGCAAATGCAGCGTCGATAAGGGTTACATGCCATTCCCGTTCTCGAATCCGAGTACCGGAATCGCTCCCGCGTTCCACTATCGGTTCAAGGGCGACCGCACACAGCGCGTTGACCTGTTTGACCCTGGCAAATACGAGGCTGTCAACGTTGCAACGCTGAGCGAAGCACAGAAGAAGAACTTCGCCATCTGGTACGGCTTTTACCGCACACGGAATCAGGCCGCGCGCAGTTCGCTTGCTCGCGCCTTCGAGAGTGTTCCGCGCTCCATCCGGATGCAGTGGCAGCGGTTGAATAGCGAGGAACTTGGCAACACCGCCGTGATACGGCCGCTTTCGGATGCTAGCCAGCTCAGGAAGCTCATGGATTTTCTCTATGCGAGCGTACCTGAAGCAGGTACGCCCACGCGAAGCAGCATGGCGCGGGTGGCGATCTATTTCGGGACCAACAACGCGAAGCTGTCCGAAACCAATCCATACTTCGATGCCGGCTCGGGAACGGAGGTGAGTTGCCGACGCAACTACAGTCTGCTCGTGACAGATGGCGGATGGAATACATATAACGAGGGCGATTTCACGAAAAACTGGTCGGATACCGCTGTCATGGGGGCCAGCGCCGGTCCTGTCGCCGCCAATCCCGATCAGCGCACTACGACATTACCCGATGGTCGCCGATACAACCCCGGCGCCGCGGTTTCCGCGGTCTATGGAGGCGGACCGTCACAGCTTGGGCTTTCCGGCTTCGCCGATGTCGCATTCCACTACTGGGCAACCGACCTGCGACCGGACTTGAGAAACAACGTAGCGCCATATTTGCCCGATCGAACTACCGGCGTGACAGGCCCGTTGATCGCCACGCCGATCGGCAGTGATGTCGCATCCTTGCCTGACGAGGTGTACTTCAATCCCGCGAACGATCCCGCCACATGGCAGCACCTTTCACAGTTCATCGTGACGTTCGGCTTGGCTGGCCAGCTGGATTTTCCGGGCGATCTCACGGACCTGCGTAAAGGCATCAAGACCTGGTCGGACTGGGCCTCGCCGCCGAACACCGAGAATGCCGACACGCCCGCCAAGGTAGACGACACGTGGCACGCGGCCATCAATAGTCGTGGTGAGTTGTTCAATGCCAACAATCCGCAACAGCTGATCGACCAGATCAAGCGGGTCATCAACAGCATCGTTGCGAGGAGTGCTGCATCGACTGCGGGGGCGATGAGCATGACGGTGCTTGCAACGGATGCCGCCTATTTTCGTACCGGATTCAGCAGCGACGATTGGAGTGGCGTCGTGCAGGCGGTGCGCGTGGACGAGTCGGGCAACTTAGGCGCAACACTATGGAGTGCCGGCGATCTTCTGGATGCACGCACGGGCGCGACGGAAAATCGAGTCATCCTCACCAGTTCGGCTCCGGGAGGTGGGCATGGAACCCCTTTCCGTGGAAGTGAGGTACTCGTCGCCATTCGTTCGGTCGACCCTGTGTTTGCCAGTGGCTCCGCCGGCGGCGATCGACTGGATTGGATTCGTGGCAACAGGGCGAAGGAAGGTACGGTTTTCCGCCAGCGCAGTTCCGTGCTCGGCGCGGTGGTCAACGCGCAGGCCGTCTACGTCGCCTATCCGGCCAGCGGCTATCGCGATGCCTTTCCACCGAGGCGCAGCCATCCGGAAGAACGGGCACCGGAGATGGAGACTAGGCCCGATGGCCGCCTGCTGCACAGCTACGAGCAATTCGTCGCCGATCACCTCAAGCGGGCGCCGACGATTTATGTTGGAGCCAACGACGGCATGCTTCATGCCTTCGACGCCACAACGGCCGGCACGAAGCCGGCAAGTGTTGATCTCGCCCCCCATCCCGGTGCGGAGCGTTGGGCTTACGTGCCTTATTCCGTCTATGGTCGATTGAGGGACATGGGTGCGTTGACCTATTACCAATATGCGCCGACGGTGGATGGAACGCCGGTGGTCCGCGACGTCTACTTCAGCGCTGGAGCGAACGTTGGGTGGCATTCCATTCTCGTTGCGGGCCTGCGGCTGGGCGGGCGCGGCGTCTATGCGTTGGACGTGACTGACGCAGGCGCCACTGAGGGGCCTTCCACGGCGGGCATGCCGGGCCCTACCGACAAGGTGCTTTGGGAGTTCAGCCATGACTCGATGGCTGGACAGGGCGTGGCCGCCAATCTGGGCTACACCTTTGGCAGACCCAACGTCGGCCGGCTCGCGAACGGCAAGTGGGTGGTGCTGGTGTCCGGGGGCTATTTCCCCACCGACAGCACGGAAGCTGCAGCATCCAATCGATTCAGCTCGTTGTTTGTGCTGGACGCCCAAACCGGATCCCTGCTGCGCGAACTGCGTACGCCGACAGCCGTCGAGGGCATGGACGTTGTCAGCAGCGGGTTGTCGACACCGGTCCTGGGCGACTACGAGAACGACCAGGTCGACGACGTCGCGTTCGCCGGCGATTTGGAGGGCAACCTCTGGCGTTTTGACTTTACCGACGAAGACCCGTCCCGGTGGCAGGTGGATCTGCTGTTCAAGCCGTCCGTTCCAGGAAGCAGGCCCATCACGGTCATGCCGCGATTGTTTCCCGATCCTGCCACCAGGCATTTCATCGTGGTGTTCGGCACGGGCAAGTATCTCGGCAGTAGCGACAACATCATCGATGGCTCGACGCCGGTGCAGGCGGTCTACGGCATTCGCGATCCCGGCGCGAAGGGCACCATGCCAATTTTCGAAGGCTCAGCGGTCCTCGTTCAGCAGACGCTGTATGAGCGGGATGGCATTCGCGGCCTCACGCGGAACGCCGTGCCGCTGAAGGATCGCGCAGGAAATTATGTCGGAGGATGGTATTTCCTGTTGCAGCTGGTTGGCGGCGATGGGCACCAAGCCAACGCCGGTGAGCGTGTCGTGGTGGACGCCACGGCGCTGTTTGACAGCAATCGCGCCGTGATCACCACCTTGATCCCGCAGAAAGCCGATCCATGCAACCCGTCGCCACAGGGGGCGGTGATGGTCGTTGACGCGGCGACGGGCGGTGCTGCGGTCGGCGTCGATCTTGGGGTGGTCGCCGGATGGGATGCCGGCTTCGCGCAGACCGGGGCTCGCCTCAGCAATGTACCGACCAGCGGTTTTCTTCCAGCGGCGGTCCGGGCCGGTGGAGGGCGGGTTTACCTTCCGGGTATGACCCTGTCCAGGGACGGCAGCACGTTCTCGGTGGGGGACGCGATCTGGCGCCGCCGCTCCTGGCGTGTTCTCAACAGTGATCAATGACAAGGAGCGCCTCATGTCACGGAATCTGGGGTTCACGCTGATCGAACTCATGATCGTCGTGGCCATCGTGGCGGTGCTTGCCGCCGTGGCCATACCCGCCTATGGGCGTTATGCCTATCGGGCGCGTCGTGTGGATGGGCAGACCTTGCTGCTGCATATCGCCCAGGCGCAGGAACGTTACTACGCGGTGAGCCATCATTATGGCGACCTTGGGGACCTCGGCTTTGGTGGCGCGGCCGCTGTGACTTCGAAAGCCGGCCACTACCAGGCGGAAGTGACACTGCAGGATATCCATGGCGTGGGCCAGGGCTATGTGGCGACGGCCACGCCACAGGGCGTGCAAGTGAAGGATGCGTGCGGCGCTCTGTCCATGGACAACACCGGCCAGCGATCGCCGGATGCATCGCGCGAGTCGCTCAACATCAATGGACGTTGCTGGTGATGGCGTCCCTGTCGAGCGGGGCGCAAGGGCGAGGCGTTACCCTGATTGAGCTGCTGATTGCGATGTCCGTGCTGGCGGTGCTTGCCATGCTGGCTGCTCCTGCGTTCCACGACACGGTGGGTCGCCACCAGCTCAGCGCCGCCGCCGACGCATTGGCCGCCGATCTGACCTATGCGCGGATGGAGGCCATGCAGCGGGCGACTTTCGTGTCACTTTGTCCCAGTCGGGACGGCGTGCGCTGTTCAGATGACTCCTCCTACGGACAGGGTTGGATGACCTATAGCTATCCCGTCAGTGGCAGCGGAGCCAATCGCGAATTTGCGGCTGCTGACCAGACCTTTCGACTCTTGCGATATTCACGCACGTCGGGCGCCTTGACCGTGACGGCTGCCGACGGCGACATCGTCACCTTCGGCCTGCAAGGGCAGCTCAAGCCTTCCGGCGAACGGGGAGGGCGATCGTGGCGGTTCTGCATCTTGAGCGATACAGGTCATTTGGGCAGCGGTGTGTCGACGTCTGCGATTCCAGGCACTGAGATTGCAGCGATTGCCTCTGGCAGCTTGCAGCGTCGACGGCTGGCGGTCGACGAAAGTTGCGTGCCCGAAGTTCGATGACGCTGGACCTTGAGCGCAAGGCGCCCGAGGGGGCTCGATGGCGCATTCATGCGCGTGTGCACCCCACATCGGCTGCGAGGGCTGAATCACGCCGGACCGTAGCCTCGAGTCCCCGGATTTACTGCTCAGCGTCCGCCTGTGGGCCCGGCCACTGATCGAACGCCCACGGCAGACCAGACTCGCGACGTCTGCGGTTGCCCAGGCCATGCACGATTCCCTGGGCCGTGGACAGGAGGCTGAACCAGCGACGGGCGCGGGTGATGCCGGTATAGAGCAATTCGCGAGTTAGTACGGCGCTGGATTCATCGGGCAGCACCAGAGCCGCGTGGTCGAATTCCGAGCCCTGCGATTTGTGCACGGTCATGGCGTAGACGGTCTCGCGGTCGCCCAGGCGCGACGGTTGTACGAAGCGCATGCGCGTAGCAGTCTCGCCCGCTTCGCCGGCCACTTCGAACGCCACCCGTAGTTGCAGCACGCCACGATCATCGGGAACGCGCAAGGCGATGCCGACGTCGCCATTCATCAGGCCGAGGCTGTAGTCGTTGCGCGTCACCATCACCGGGCGCCCTTCGTACCATTCATGGCTGGCGTCGATCAGTCCGGCCTGGTGCAGGATGCCGGTGATCTGACGGTTGAGGCCGTCGGTCCCCTGTGGTCCCTGACGCAGCGCGCACAACAGCTGGAAACCGCCGAAGGTGCGGAGCACATCACGCGCCCAAGTCTCGTAGACAGCCTTATCCGCCAGCGGCGACGGCCGCTGCTCGCGCAGCGATTGCAGATAGTGACGATAGCCTTGCGGCGAGGCGCCATCCGCGCGTGCGGCGAAGCGTTCGCGTCCACCCTCCAGCACCAGTTCGCGCAATGGCTGGGCAATGGCCGGGCCATCGGACCAGGCGACATCCGGGTGGGTTTGGCCAAGCCAGGCCATGGTGGCGCCGACCTCGCCATGGTTGACGAGCTGCGCCAGAGTGCCGATGCCACTATCCGCGCCGAAGCGGTGGCTATGCCGCAGCATGACGATGTGCTGGTCCAGCGCTTGCGCGTCGTTGCTCACCCAGGCGTCGAGTGTGTCGCCGGTGGTCGCGCGCAGCCAGTCGACGGTGGCCTGGCTGTAGTGGACCGCTTCGGCGCGACGGCACAGGTCGCCAAGCACTGCGCCGGCTTCGACCGAGGAGAGCTGGTCCTTGTCGCCCAACAGCACCAGTCGCGCATCGTCGGGCAGCGCGTCCAGCACGGCGGACATCATCTCCAGATCCACCATCGAGGCTTCGTCGATGACCAGCACGTCCAGATGGAGCGGATGGCCGCTGTCGTGGCGGAAGCGGCGGCTATCGGGGCGGGCGCCGAGCAGGCGATGGAGAGTGTCGACCTGGGTGGGGATCGTCGGGCGCACCTCGTCGACCACGTCGAGTTGGTCGACCTGCGCGCTGATGGAGCCTTGCAGACGCGCCGCGGCCTTGCCCGTGGGCGCGGCCAGGCGGATGCGCAGTGGTCGCTGGGCCTGCTGCCGGCTGAGTGTCTGCAGCAGACCCAGCAAACGCACCACCGTGGTGGTCTTGCCGGTGCCAGGGCCGCCGGTGATCACCGTAAAGGCGCTGCGCGCAGCCAGCGCGCAGGCTACGCGTTGCCAGTCGATGCCGAGGTCCGGGCTGGCGGGAAACAGTCGCCGCAGTTGCTCGCCCCACGGCGCGGGCTCCTGGGGCGCCTGCAATAGGCGACGGGTGATCGCGCGTGCGACGCGTTGCTCGTGGTTCCAGTAACGCCGCAGGTAGACGCGACTGCCGTCGAGCACCAACGGCGAGCCTTCGTCATCGGATTCGTCCGGCAGACCCAGCGCGCCGCTGGCGGCGAGCAGGTCGGGGTCCGCCGCCGCGGTGCCGATCAGGCGACGCCATGATGTTGGCCAGGCGGCTTCTTCCGCCAATGCTTCCCAGCCGGCGAGATCGAGGCAAAGGTGGCCGTCGGCCTGCTGCCGGCTGACCAGCGCGCCCAGTAGGGCCAGGCTTTCGGGCGCTTGCGGCGCCTGCTCGGCAAGGAAACGGGCGAAGGCGACATCAAGGGGGCGGAGCAGGCCGCGCTCGATGCCGGCCTCGATGAGTGTGAGGACTTCATGCGGCATGGCTGCGTCCTTCTGCGGAAAACAGTCGGTCCATGGCGTCGATCAGCGCGAACGGCAGGCGTTCTCCATGCACGCCGTGCCCATGGCCGTCCACGCCGCGCAGATAGAGGTAGGCCACGCCTCCCATGTGCCTGTCGTAGTCGTAGTGGGGCAGGCGAGCACGCAGTTGCCGGTGCAGCGCAAGGGTGTAAAGCGCGTACTGCAGGTCGTAGCGCTCGCGCAGGATGGAGTCGCGCATGGCTTGCGAGGTGTATGCGCTGGCATCGTTGCCCAGCTTGTTGGATTTGTAGTCGATCACGTAGTAGCGCCCCTGGCGCTCCACCACGAGGTCGATGAAGCCCTTGAGCAGGCCGTTGATGCGCTCGGCGATGAGCGGTTGGCGCGCTCGCCCTTCCAGCGTATGCGCGGTGACCAGGCGGTCCAGCGCCAGCGTGTCGACCCGATGGGCCTCGAACCAGAATTCCAGTTCCGCGTAATAGGCGTCCATGTCGGCGAGGCTGGCGACCGTGCCGTCAGGAAGGGACAGCGGCACGCGCAGCAGCGACGGTAGCCACTCGCCGAGCAGCGGGGCGTGCGCCTGCCAGCCGCGACGCAGGCAGCGACGTGCGATTTCGATGTCCAGCGCAGCCCCATCGGTCGCCACGCCGGCGAAGCCCTCCGCCGCCGACCATTCCAGCAGGTCGTGCAGGAAGGTGCCGGCCTCGGCGCCGGCCGGGAAGGCGTGAATGCCTTCGGCCATGGCTGGCGTGGTTTCGCCGGTGGGCGGCTGCTCCTGGCCCAGTTCAATCAGGACATCCTGGCTGGCGGTTTCCGGGGCGTGCGCGGTCGACTCGCTTTCGTCCACCTTCAGCGAGCTGTAGCTGGCGACCCACCAGCGCTCCTGCGGCGAGCCCTGGTAGGGTCGGGCATCCCATAAAGGCCGGGTGTCGTCTTCGACTGGTCGCAAGGGGCGGGAATCCGCGGGGACCAGCGTCTCGATGTGCAGGCCGGCGTGCGCGCCGCGCAGCTGTTCGAGCAGGGGCATGAGTTGCTCGGGCTGGATCACCGCGCCGCCGGAGAGCACGTAGCCGAACGCGGATTTGTGCAGCGCAGGCGTCCTGCTGTTGCCTACCCTGTAGCAGGCCACGCCCAGCCAGCAGGCGTAGCGGGCGCGGGTGAGCGCGACGTAGAGCAGGCGCAGGTCTTCTTGCAGGCGCTCGCGATCGGCCTGCACGCGCGCGGCGTCGTTGGCGCGCAGGTCCATGCGGGCCTGCCCATCGCGGTCGTGCCAGATGAAGCTGTCGTCCTGCTTCACTTCGCGCGCGCTGCACACGAATGGCAGCAGCACCAGCGGGTACTCCAGGCCCTTGGATTTGTGGATGGTCACCACCTTGACCAACGCAGCTTCACTTTCCAGCCGCACGATCTGTTCTTCCGCAGTCTCGGACTGCGGGTCGGTGGCGCTGGCCATCTGCGCGGCGAGGTGACGGATCAGCGCGTGCTCGCCATCCAGGGTGGCGGCCGCGTGCTGCAACAGTTCGGCCAGGTGCAGCAGGTTGGTCAGCGCGCGCTCGCCGTCGGGACGGGCCAACAGGCGCGCGGGCAGGTCGAAGGCGTGCAACAGGTCGTGCAGCATGGCCAACACGCCGTGGCGCCGCCAGGTCTCGTGCAGCCGGCGGAAGCGCTCGCCGCAGGCTTCCCAGTGGTGTTCGTCGAGATTGAGCCGGTCGAGCTCGGCGTTACTCTGTCCCAGCGTGGGCGTGGCGAGCGCGGCGCGCATCGCGCGATCGGAGCCCGGCGCGGCGCAGGCTTGCAACCATCGCAGGAGGTCGGTCGCTTCAGCCGAGGCATAGACCGAATCGCGATCGGACAGGTAGACGCTGGGGATGCCTCGACGCTGCATTTCCTCGCGCACCCGGGTGGCTTCGGCGCCGCTGCGCACCAGAACCGCGACATCTCCTGCCTTGAGCGGCGTGAGCGCACCTTCGTCGTTGAGGAACCCGCAGCGGCCTTCCTGTGCGGCATCGAGCAGTCGCACCAGATAGGCGGCGGCTTGCCTGGCCATTTCGCCGGCATAGGCGGAGCTGCTGATGGCCTCGTCGCCGACTTGCACCTTCAGCCGCATGGGCGGCAACGGCTGGCCGTCCAGTACGAGCTGGTCGCGTCGCCCGCGTGCCTTCACCGGGAGGAACGGCAGCGCCTCGCGGCCGAATGCGAAGGCGCCGTCGTCATGGGTGTCCGCATGCTCGAATACGCGATTGACCGCGCTCACCAGGGCCTCGGTGGAGCGGTAGTTGGTGTCCAGGGTCCAGGTGGGTTGGCGCGCGCGATCACGCGCGCGCAGGTAGGTGTGGATGTCCGCGCCGCGGAAACCGTAGATGGCCTGCTTGGGATCGCCGATCAGCAGCAGCCCGGTGCGTTCGCGCCTGGCGTAGATGGTCTGGAAAATGCGCCACTGCAGCGGATCGGTGTCCTGGAACTCGTCGATCAGCGCGATCGGGTATTGCCGGGCAATGGTGTCGGCCAGCCGGGGGCCAGTGACTTCGTGCAGCGCATCGTCCAGCCGGCGCAGCATGTCGTCGAAGCCCAGCTGGGCGCGGCGCTGCTTGGTCTGTTCCAGACGCTGCGCGACCCAGCGAGTCGCCTGCGCCAGTATCGCCGGTTGAAGTCGTTCCATCTGATCGATGCCCTCGACGCAGGCAGTGATCGCGTCGAATGCGGCGTGGCGAAGCGGCTCGGCGTTCTTGTTGAGCGCACCGTCCAGCGCGGTCTGCGCGTAGCGACGCAGGGTTTCCGTGTCGATCGGCTGCCCTTGCGACCACTGGCGCAAATCCGCCAACTGCACTTCGACCGCCTCGCGCGGCATCTTCCTGCCATTCAGCGCGCGCGCGTCCAACGCCTTGGCGAACATCGCTTCGATTGCGTCCGCATCGTCGCGCCACGCCCGGCGCGCACGCTCTTCGGTTTTGCCAGTGTTGGCGATGCCTTGATGAAAATGCGCCAGGGCCTGGTCGGATTCGGGCAGCGGCCGGCCATCCAGGCACAGGTTGGCCAGCGGCTGGCGCAGCAGCGGACGCAACGCCTGCTGCAGCTCGGCAGGGCTGCGCCACCAGCCGGAGACCAGCGCGGCGCTGCCACGGTCGAGCGGAAAGAAGTGGCTGCGCCAGTAGTCGCGGACCGTCTCGCCGAGCAGCGCGCTCTCGTCGGTGTTGGTGTCCTGCACGAACGCATGGCCGCTGTCGAAGGCGTGCTGTCCCAGCATGCGCTGGCACCAGGCATGGATGGTGTGGATCGCCGCCTCATCCATCCATTGCGCGGCCAGCTCCAGCTGGCGCGCGGCGCGTGCGCGCGCGTCCTCGTCCGCGTAGACCGCAATGAGCTCGCGCAGGAAGTCGTCGGGCGCCTGGCGGCCACGGAACGCGTCCGCCGCCTGGCCCAGCCGTTCGCGGATGCGCTCGCGCAGCTCAGCCGTGGCGGCCTTGGTGAAGGTGAGCACCAGGATCTGCGCCGGCAGCAGCGGTACGCCGCCTGCCACGCCGTGGCCTAGCACCAGGCGCAGGTACAGCGCGGCGATGGTCCAGGTCTTGCCGGTGCCGGCGCTGGCCTCGATGAGCTGGATGCCCTCAAGCGGCAGCTGCAAGGGTTGAAGTGGCGTGCTGGCGCTCATGCTTCCTCGTCCATGGTGGCGATCTCCAGCAGCGGCCGGTACAGCACGAGCCAGTGCTCAAAGCCGCCGTCGAGCAGCGCCTCGAAAGTGGGCCAGGCTCGGGTCAGGTAAGGGTCCTCGTCCCGCTCGCCATGTCGTCCGCCAAAACTGTTGCCGTCGTACGCCTGCTGCGCCTGGCTGCTCGCCTTGCCTTCGTCGGCGGCCTGCAGCCAGGCGAAGGCGGTGCGGCGGGCCAGCGGCAGCGGAGCATTCATGCCGACGCGCAACGCGGCCAACAGCTCGCCCAGCCAACGCGTCGCTTCCTCACGGATGATCGGGCGCAAGCTCACTTGCGCATCGATGCCGATCACGCGCGTGGTCAATGTCAGGCCCTGCGCATGGGCCAGCAGGTGGATGATCCAGGCGGTACTCAGCTTGTCGTGGCGCAAGCCGCCGCCCTTCTGCGCCAGCTTGCCGGCGGCCAGCTCCAGGCGGAGCAGGGCGCCGTTGTCGCCGCGGCGCAGATCGGTCAGCCAGTCTTCCACGCGCACGCCGTGGGCTTCGTGTTGCAGTTCGATCTTGTCGTCCAGCAGCGGCCAGCGCTGGCAGGCGTCCAGCCAGGCTTGCGCCAGCACGTGTCCTTCGCGCGCGAGCTCGTCCTGCGCCAGCTCGCCGAAGCCACCGGGCGGCAACAGGCCTTCCCGGGCAAGCTGTCGTGCCGCGCTCAGCACGGCGTCGCCGGCATCACCTGCGCGCACGGCGGACTGCACCACGGCAGTGGAAGCCTGATGCTGCTCCAGCGCGTTCAGTACGAACGGTTCGTCGTCGCTGGCCTCGGCCTCCAGTTCGCCGAAATACACCTTCAGGCGCTGGTTGAAGAACGTCCGCACCGGCTGCGCAAGGAAACCGCGCAGCTGGGTGATGCCGAGTGCGGCGTCGGGCTGCCAGTCAGGCAAGTCGGCGTTCGCGGTGTCCTGGTGGGAGCGATGCGCCTCGCGCCACTCGCGCGCATAGGTAAACAGGTGCGGGTCGGCATCAGCGTTGAAATAGCGACGGCTGAACGGCTGCAACGGATGCACGGTGGTCATCGCGTCGAGCAGCGCGTGGGCGGTCGCGAGTGAATCGGGGTCGTCGCCCTCGCGATGCCAGCCGGCAGCGAGGTAGTCGCGAAGCTGGCCCAGCAACACCGAGGGTGGCAACGCGCTGTTGTCGCGCACGTTGCGGCCGACCCAGCTGATGTAGAGCGTGTCGCGCGCGGAAACCAGGGCTTCCAGGAAAAGGTAGCGGTCATCCTCGCGGCGCGAGCGGTCGCCCGGGCGCGCGTGACCCGGCAGGGCCATCAGGTCGAAATCGGCCGGCGCCTGCTGGCGCGGATAGTCGCCGTCGTTCATGCCCAGCAGGCAGACCACGCGGAATGGGATCGCGCGCATCGGCATCAGTGTGCAGAAGCTCACCGCGCCGCCCATGAAGCGCTGCGAAAGGCGACTCTCGTCCATGGCGCCCAGCCAATGCTCGCGCACGATGCCCAGCGGCAGTGGCGATTCGAAGTCGGCCTCCGCGCAGGCCTCACGCCAGGCGTCCAGCGCATCGCCGAGTCGGGTGAGTCGGTCGCTGTCGTCGGAGTCCTCCGCCTGGAAGCAATCCTGCAGCAGCGCGTGCAGGCGGGCGTGCCACTCGGTGGGAGTGGCGGGTGCACGCATTTGCTCCCAGCACTGTTCGAGGCGATCCAGCAAAAGTGTGAGCGGTCCGACCAGGGCTGCGTCGAGGCCACCAACTTCGTCGTAAGGGGCGATGCCCTGCCAGCTCTCTCCTTGGCCCACGGCATAGCCCAGCAGCATGCGGCGCAGGCCGAAGCGCCAGCTGTTCTGTTCGACGCCGGGCAGGTCCAGGCTCTGCTTCTGCGCGGCGTCCAGGCCCCAGCGGATCCCGGCGCCCTCGATCCAGCGGCGCAGGATCGGCAGGCCGGCGTCGTCGATGTCGAAGCGGCGGCGCAGCGCGGGCACGTCAAGCAGGTCGAGCAGGTCGCTTACTGCAAAGCGCGACTCGGGCAGGGAGAGCAGGTGTTCCAGCGCCACCATCAGCGGCACGGCGCCGCGAGTGGGCTGGTCGGCCACGGCATACGGCAGGTGGCGCGGGTCGTTTGGCGGCAGGCGCCCGAACACCGCCTGCACGTGGGGCGCATAGGCCTGGATGTCAGGCACCATCACGATCACGTCGCGTGGCGACAGCGGGGCGCCCGCTTGCTCGGCCTGCTCGAACATCGCCAGCAACTGGTCGTGCAGGATCTCCACCTCGCGCTGCGGACTGTGCGCCACGTGGAAACGCAACGAACCGTCGCGGTCGCGCCATGGCCGTCGCAGGGTCGGTTCTGCCGGTAGCGGCTCGAGATCGAGAATGGCCTGCTGCACCTGGCGCAGCAGCGTGCCGCCATCGGTGTCGGCGAACAGGTCGATGCTGCGGTTCCATGCGGCGAACTGCGGCCGGTAGCGTTCGGGGCGGTCGAAGGCGTCGAGCAGGCGTATATAGTCGCGCCCCTGTCGCCCCCACGCGGCGAGCAGCGGGTTCGCGTGCAGATGCAGGTCTTCGTAGCGCGGCTCGGCTGGCAGCCCGGGCTTGCCCGCATGGCGGCGCTGCGCCGCCTTGAGCAGCTCGCGGTCCTCGATGATGTCGGCCCAGTAATGGCGACACGGATTGGCCACCAGCAACAGCACCTGGCTGAAGCGCGCCAGCGCGGTGAGCGCCTCGAGCGTCTGCTGGGGCAGGGAGGAGATGCCGAACACCACGATGCGCCGCGGCAGCCGTGGCGGCCGAACAGTAAGCTGACCGACGCGTTCGATAAAGGCCTGGTGCACGGCGGCGCGGTGGTTGTGGCGTTCTTCTCCCACGTCGTCCAGCAGCAGTTGCCACAGCCGCGCCTGCCAGCGCTGGTCGGCCGCCAGAGACGTGTGTTCACCACGCAACTCGTCGCGCAGGCGGTAGTTGCCATGCTCCCAGTCCGCCAGCCAGTCAGCGCGATAGACCTGGTATTGATCGAACAGGTCGGCCACGCGTTGGGTCAACTGGAAGCGCTTGCGTTCGTCTGGATCGTTGCGGAGGAAATCGCGCAGCGGGGCGAAGTCCGGCTCGTGCAGGTGGGCGGGCAGCAGGCGCAACAGGCGCCAGCAGAGGCGCGACTTGTCGAACGGCGAGGTGGTGGGCACTGCATCACGGCCCAGCACGCTGCGGTAGGCCGTCCACAGGAAGCGGCCGGGCAGCTGCACGTCGATCGCCGCGCTCACACCCAGGCCGCCGTCGTCGACCGGTCGCGCCAGCGCCCATTTCAGCCATTGGGCAATGCCGTTGCTCTGCACCAGCATCAGCTCGTCTTCCAGCGGACGCAGCGGCGCCCGGGCCAGCCACGCGGCCAGCAGGTCGCGCAGGTCTTCCATGCGGTTGCCATGGATCACCATCAGGCCCGGTTCGATCGGGGCCTCCAGGGGCAGGTCCAGGCTATGGCTCACGTCGGGCAAGGGGCGGCTTCGCTCATGGGTACATTCTCGCCGAGCGGGCGGAGGATGTCGCCCATGCTCGCCGCTGGCCGTCGCACCGAGTGAGATCAAGTGCGTGTCACCGGGTTTGTTGCGTTGCGCAAGATGCCTTGCCCAGAGTCAGCGCCAGCATGCGACGCGAGCGTATGGATGTCCAAACGAAGATGACTCGGGATTCCTGAGGAAAGGCACAGTCGTCGCACCAGTGCTTGCACTGGACGATGCCGGTAATCGATGGCGCCGACATCGCATCCAATGGCGCCAAGGCGGAAGCCATGCGCGATGCGTGAAAGGGCCGCTTGGGCGTTCAGCGGATTGCGCGCATCACGCACGCCGCCGACGTGTCGTTCCGTGATGCTCAACAAGGTGGGGCAGCAGTGGATCTCGTCTGGCGACCTCAATGGGCTCCTCGCGCTGACGTTTGTGCCGGCACTGCTTGCGCCTGCTACGCAGTCCACACATTCGGAAGCTCGCCCGGCGACTAACGTCCGATTTGAGAGTCCTCTCAAGTTTGGTCCGCAACCGGATCGACACAATGCGCGCGTCTCGCCGTGTTGGCGACGGGGGCCCGCCTAGGCCTTGTGTCCCGTCAAGACTCGGCGAGGCGACGTGTCAGCGGAACCGTCGTTCGACACGCAGGCCCGCGCCGTGAGGCGCCAGCCAAGGTCGGCAAGGGATGTCTGACCACCGGGTGGCGTGCAACCCAGGACGGGTGGCCCACCCAACTGCGCTCGTTCCTCATGCGCGCGCGTGGGCGACGCGTCGCTTCGGCGCGCCGCCTGTCATCCTGATGATCACCCGGCCCGTTACGATCGGCGACGCATTCGTCCCCTTATCGAGCACAGGAGCAAAGACCATGCAGGGAAAGCGCGCCATCTGGCCCTGGGGCCTGGCAGTGGCATTGTTGGCGAGTCCGCTGGCCGTACTCGGCCAGTCCGCCAGCGGGGTTCCGCTGCCGGACAGCGAGCCGGTTCCGACCGACGCTGATCTGGCCAATACGCAGTGTGCGATTGGCGAAGAGCGATTCCTGCCAGGTGATTACTACTACTGCCTGGGCAAGCAGAGCTATGGCAATCACCGCTACGCCAGTTCGCAGCGATTCTTCACCACCGCCGCCAGTTGGGCCAGCAAGCCAGCCCAGTATGTGCTCGGCATCATGGCTCTCAATGGTGATCAGCAGCCGGTGAACCGCCCCCTCGCGTTGGCCTGGCTGGCGCTGGCGGCGGAGCGTTCCGGCTCGGACTATGAGCAGGCCTATCAGGCGGCGTACGCCAAAGCTTCGGACGAGGAGCGCAAGGCGGCCGAACAGCTGCTGGTCGGCATGCGTCCGATTTATGGCGACGGGGTCGCCGCCAAGCGGGCGGAGCAGCGCTACGCAGCCGGCATGGCCGAACTGACCCGGCTCAGCAGAAGTGGGGGCCAGTACTGCATGGCGGGCGCGGGGAACACGGCGCAGCCCACCACCAATCCCACCAGCTGCCCACCGGCGCAACTGGTGGTGAAGGCCGTGGACGCAGCGGCGGCCAACGTGTTCGATGGATGGGTTGGCCACGTCCAGGTAGGGGAGCTGGAACAGGCAACGCCGCCAGACGACGGGAAGCGTTCGAAGTAAGCAGAGTCGTCGCGGCTGTGTGCCGCGGCGACTTCGATGCGTCAGTCGAGGAAGGCGGCCGAGGGAACACCCGGGATGCTGCTGAGTGCGTCGGCGCGATGCATCGCGCGCTCGGCGCGCTCAAGGGCATGGCAGGCCGACTCGGCCGCGTAGCGCATCAGGTAGGCGAGGTGGGCGCGGTATTGCGAGCCGATGCCGTGCGCGCGGATCATGCTTGCGGCCTCGGCCAGGCATTCCAGGTCGGTGTAGGCGCGGTCGAGATCACCGCTGCTCGGACACAATACGAAGTCGCTGGCCCGCGCCGGATCGTTCGAGCGAACGCTCACCACGTCTTCCACCAGGCGGGCAGCCTGTCGCGCGGCGAACACCAGCACGTCGGCAGCTGCATGCGACAGCTCGCTATCGGACATGGCTCTATCCGTGAGTTCGACCAGGCTGCGCGTCACAACGAGCAGTTGCGACACGGGATACGCCGTGGCGTTGCTCTGGCTCATCTTCCCGTCCCCTTCCGAGAATTCGACGCCGTATTCTCCACAGGGCAGGGCGCTTTGGATATCGGAAATTTGTGTCAATCGGGCAAGGCAGGGTGACAGCCTTGATCGGCAAGGCAAATCTGCGCACGGGCAGGGTGCTCGCGGAGCCGGGGCGGAGCCTGATCGAGGTGGGATGCAACAACTTGCGGCGCCTGGCTGGCCGCCCCAGGAAATCCGGAGGTCACCCCTCCAGCCTCTTGTCCCCGCGAACGCCGGGATCCGGCGCCTTCGCGTTGGAAGGCGCGAACCTCCTTCGTTCCCCCTTTCGCGGGGACAGCCGACGACCTGGGACTCCCCTCAATGAGTACCTGGCACGTAATCGACCGGCGCCGCCCGGCCAAGCGAAGCGAGCTGACGTCTCGCTTGCCGTATCTGCAATTCGCCACTCGGATGCCGCCGCAGTTGCGCCTGCAACAAATCGATCTCACGCCTCAGGCGGAGGTTCTCATCCAATGCGGTACCCAGCGCATTGACCAACAACACATGCTCCCGCTCGCATGACATGACGACACGGACCTCCGTCGCAGTCTCCCCGGCATCATTCCCGGGTTTGAGCGCAGGGTAGGCGTCGATTTTGACCGTCAGCCGACAACCATGTATCGGCAAGGCTTCATGGGGGCCTATGGCGTGGAGGGGAGTTGCAGCTCCGGCCGTGACATGTGGCGGGGCTAGGACGCCTCACTTTGGTATTGGCGACAAGGCGCGTTGCGGTGCTTGCAGGGTTGCTTGCGTCAGGCTAGAGGCGAGCCGGACGGAGTTGCCTGTGTGGCGGCACGTCGTTGCCTCGGGAAGCCTTCTTGTTGCGTCCTCCTGAATACCGCATTGCGCCGCCATCGGCACTTCGGTTCAGTGCTTACGAAGGGCCAGCGCCGGGTCGCATGCCGACTCGCCCGGCTCCATGGAACGCACGAGGTTTGCGCGCTTTGAGGTTAGCGGCGAAACGGTCCCTTGCCGACTTTGGGCTGCTGCGGCGCCTCACCGGAGTGCGAAGGATCGCGAACGAAGCGGTTCGTCGATTTGAATTCCTTGGCCTGATCAACCACAGATGAAATCTTCTTGCCGGAATAGACGGAATGAATGGTGGCGGCGGACAACGGCTTGGTTGTGTCATTCATTTGGGTGTCTGCCCTGGTCGGTGAGTAACCTCACCACCATACTCCCTATCGGCTCGCTGCACAGTGGTCGTGGCGGAGCGATGCCGTCTGCGTTGGAGAAGGCTGAATAAGGGGCCGGTGGTCGTTGATCCCCGGCCATGAGTTTGGCCCCCCTTCAGGAGGCGTGCCTCGTTGGTGATGGCCCCCGGCGACGGCAAGCCGATGACGTGGCCGGCGCTAAGCGGCAAGTCTTGGCCGGAGCGGGCACGCCTATAATGCCCGGCATGACTCCCAGGCCCTGCCAATGACCGAACCTCTGCGCCTCGCCAAACGTGTCGCCGCCCTGGCTCAGTGCTCGCGTCGCGAGGCGGAGATGTACATCGAAGGCGGCTGGGTGCGCGTGGACGGCGTGACCGTGGAAGAGCCGCAGTTCAAGGTGCTGGAACAGCACATCGAGATCGATCCGCACGCCAGGCTCGAACCGCCCGAACCTGCCACGATGGTGTTGCATAAGCCCGCCGGCATCACGGTGGATCAGGCTCGCGCATTGATCCACGCCGAGAGCCACGCCGCTGACGACGCCTCCGGCGTGCGCCTGCTAAAGCGGCACTTCGCTCGACTGGAATCGCCGCTGCCTTTGCCCGACAAGGCGAGTGGCCTGTTGGTGTTCACGCAGGACTGGCGGGTAAAGCGTCGCCTGGAAGACGATTCCGACCGCATCGAGCAGGAACTGGTGGTTGAAGTTGAGGGCAAGCTGGCGCCGAACGGACTTGCCCTGCTCAACCACGGACTCAGCTTCGACAACTACGCGCTGCCACCCATCAAGGTGAGCTGGCAAAACGAAACCCACCTGCGCTTCGCCTTGAAGCGGATTTCGCCCGACAGGGTCGAGCGCATGTGCAACGCCGTCGGGTTGAAGGTCCTCGCCATCAAACGCCTCCGTATCGGCCGCATTCCCATGTCCCGACTGCAGCCAGGACAGTGGCGCTATCTGGCAAGCACGGATCGTTTTTGATTGCCTGGACTTGGTCGGCGTAGAAATCTGTCGCTGGCGGAATTGACCGAGCCATCCGTGCATCGCCACTAAGTAGCTATCGTCGCGGATGCTCCGGGGACGTTGCGGACATGATCTTGTTCGGGGCCTCGGATAACGTCCTGATACGCGCGCTCAGTCGGTCGCATCGTTGCGAACACAGCGAGTTGCGATGAGGTTTTGATGCCTCCCCGTGGCGACGCTCGCGCACCACAGCCACCGGCAAATGCGCGCCATCGGGGGGCGACCGCGGCATTCAATCGAACGGAGAGTTCTCGTGCGACGGCATGCCGGAATCCCTTTCCGTACCGGCGTCCGCAATAGAAAAAGGCCACCCGTTGGGGCGGCCTAAGTCTTTGATTCGGTGGTGGGCGATGCAAGGATCGAACTTGCGACACCTGCCGTGTGAAGGCAGTGCTCTACCGCTGAGCTAATCGCCCGCCGAGCGCGCAAATATACGAGGAGTGAGGGGCCGGGTCAAGGCTTTGCATGCAAAAAATTCACGTTCGAGGCAGTTGGGCGAAAGGTGGCCGCGTACAATGGCGCGTTTCCCTCGTTATTGGCCCAGGCTCATGGACTTCCTGCAGCACGAACTCACGCACATCATCAATGCCCTGCACAATTTCGAGTTCACGCCCTGGAAGATGGTCGGCTACCTTGGCTCGGTGATGTTCACCAGCCGCTGGTTCGTGCAGTTGTACTACACCCGCAAGCTTCGGCGCGTGGTGATGCCGCTGTCGTTCTGGTGGCTGTCGGTGATCGGCAGTGCGCTGCTGCTGTCCTACTTCATCTTTGGCAAGAACGACTCGGTGGGCATCCTGTCAAACTTCTTCCCGGCGTTCGTTTCGGTCTACAACCTCGCCGTGCACATGCGCGAGGTGAAGCGCCGCTCGCTGGTCGAAAGCGAGGTTTGAGCAGGGGGACGTCTTCCCGCTTCATTGCTCGCCATTCCCGCGAAGGCAGTAATCCAGCGTCTTTTTACGCAGCGGAAGGCCAAGACTCTGGATCCCAGCCTGCGCTGGGATGACAAGCAAAACCAAGGTCGCGGCAGAGGACAATCCCGCAATTAGTCCGGGTCGTAGTCAAGATTGGAGGCCAGCCAGCGTTCGGTTTCCTGGCGCGTCCAGCCTTTGCGCTTGGCATAGTCGTCCACCTGTTCGCGGGTCATGCGGCCGACCACGAAATACTGGCTGTCCGGATGCGAGAAGTACCAGCCGGATACCGCCGCCGTGGGAAACATCGCAAAGCCCTCGGTCAGTTCGATGCTGGTGTTGCGGGTGGCGTCGAGCAGGCGGAACAAGGTGGCCTTTTCGGTGTGATCCGGGCAAGCCGGGTATCCCGGCGCCGGGCGGATGCCGCTGTACTGCTCCTTGATCAGTGCTTCGTTGTCCAGCGATTCGTCCGCCGCGTAGCCCCAGAATTCCCGACGCACGCGCTGATGCAGGCGCTCGGCGAAGGCCTCGGCCAGGCGGTCGGCCAGCGCCTTGAGCAGGATGGACGAGTAGTCGTCGTGAGCCGCTTCGAAGCGCGCGACGTGCGCATCGATGCCGATACCGGCGGTGACGGCGAAGCCGCCAATCCAGTCCTGCTTGCCTGCACTCTTTGGCGCGATGAAGTCGGAGAGGGAGAAATCAGGACGCTCGACCGGCTTGTCGACCTGCTGGCGCAGGTGATGCAACACGGTCTTGCTGCCATCGTCCAGGCGGATCTCGATATCGTCACCGAGATTGGCGGCTGGCCAGAAGCCGATCACGGCGCGGGCAGTCAGCCACTTCTCGGCGATCAGTGCGTCCAGCATGGTCTGCGCGTCTTTGAACAGTTCGCGCGCCTGCTTGCCCACGATCTCGTCGTCGAGAATGGCAGGGTAGTGGCCGGCCAGCTCCCAGGCATTGAAGAACGGTGACCAGTCGATGTACTGGCGCAGCTCGGCAAGGTCGTAGTTGTCGAACACCGTGATGCCGGGCTGGCGCGGCTGCGGCGGCTCGTAGCTGGCCCAGTCGGTGTTGTAGCGCTGCGCGCGGGCCTTTTCCATCGGCACCAGCGGCTTGCCGCTGCCGCGATTGCGGTGGCGCTCGCGCACTTCGGCATATTCGGCCTTCACCTTGGTGATGAAGGCGTCGACCAGCTCCTTGCTGAGCAGCGACTGCGCCACGCCGACGGCGCGCGAGGCATCCTTCACCCAAACCGTCGGCGACTTGTAATGCGGCTCGATCTTCAGCGCCGTATGCGCGCGCGAGGTGGTCGCGCCGCCGATCATCAGCGGGATGGAGAAGTTCTGGCGCTGCATCTCGCGCGCCACCTGGCTCATCTCCTCCAGCGAGGGGGTAATCAGGCCGGACAGGCCGATGATGTCGGCGTTCTCGGCGATGGCGGTGTCCAGGATCTTCTGCGTCGGCACCATCACGCCGAGGTCGATCACCTCGAAGTTGTTGCAGCGGAGCACCACGCCGACGATGTTCTTGCCGATGTCGTGCACGTCGCCCTTGACCGTGGCCATGACGATTTTGCCGTTGGACTTGCCGGCATCACCGGTGCGTGCCTTTTCCTCCTCGATGAAGGGGATCAGGTGCGCCACGGCTTTCTTCATCACGCGGGCGGACTTCACCACCTGCGGCAGGAACATCTTGCCGGCGCCGAACAAGTCGCCGACCACGTTCATGCCGTCCATCAGCGGGCCTTCGATCACATCCAGCGGACGCGCCGCTTGGATGCGCACGGCCTCGGTATCTTCGACAACGTACTGGTCGATGCCATGCACCAGCGCGTGGCTGAGGCGCTCGCGCACCGGCTTCTCGCGCCAGGCGAGGTTTTCGGTGACGACTTCGCCTTTCTTTGCCTTGTAGTTGTCGGCGATCTCGAGCAGGCGCTCGGTGGCGTCCGGGCGGCGGTTCAGCACTACATCTTCGACGCGCTCGCGCAGTTCTTCGGGCAGGTCGTCGTAGATCATCAACGCACCGGCGTTGACGATGCCCATGTCCATGCCGGCCTTGATGGCGTGGTAGAGGAACACGGAGTGGATCGCCTCGCGCACCACGTTGTTGCCGCGGAACGAGAACGACACATTGGAAACGCCGCCGGAGACGTGCGAATCGGGGAAGCGGCGCTTCAACTCGCGGGTGGCCTCGATGAAGTCCACCGCGTAGTTGTTGTGTTCCTCGATGCCGGTGGCGATGGCGAAGATGTTGGGGTCGAAGATGATGTCTTCGGGCGGGAAGTCGAGCCTGCTGGTGAGCAGCTCGTAGGCGCGCGAACTGATCTCCACCTTGCGTGCACAGGTGTCGGCCTGGCCCTGCTCGTCGAAGGCCATCACCACCACGGCGGCGCCGTACTGCTGCACCTTGCGGGCGTGCTCGAGGAACACCTCCTCGCCTTCCTTCATGGAGATCGAGTTGACGATGCCCTTGCCTTGCAGGCAACGCAGGCCGGCCTCGATCACGGTCCACTTGGACGAATCGACCATGACCGGCACGCGGGCGATATCCGGTTCGGCCGCGATCAGATTCAGGAAGCGCGTCATCGCCGCCTCGGAATCGATCAGGCCCTCGTCCATGTTGACGTCGATGATCTGCGCGCCGTTGGCCACCTGCTGGCGCGCCACGTCCACCGCTTCTTCGTAGCGATCCTCCTTGATCAGCTTGCGGAACTGCGCCGAACCGGTGACGTTGGTGCGTTCGCCGACGTTGACGAAGAGCAGGTCAGGGGTGATGACCAGCGGTTCGAGGCCGGAGAGGCGGGTGTAGCGAGGCATCATGCGTTGTCCTCCTCTCCCTGGCGGGGAGAGGATTGAGGTGAGGGGGTGGGGCTTGAGATGGTGTGCATCGGGGTGCGCGTCGATGGTGGCGCGAGGCGAGCCTGGTCGCTCACGCCAGCCCTCTCCCTAGGGGAGAGAGGGGCCATCAGGCCGCTTCCTTCTTGTCGGCAGGCAGCACGCGCGGCGCGACATCGCGCACCGCGTCGGCAATGGCCTTGATGTGCGCAGGCGTGGTGCCGCAGCAGCCGCCGACCAGGTTGAGCAGGCCGTCGCGGGCGAAGCCGCCGATGACAGACGCCATCTGCTCGGGCGTTTCGTCGTACTCGCCGAAGGCGTTGGGCAGGCCGGCGTTGGGATGCGTGCTGACGAAACAGCCGGCCACGTTGGCCAGGGTCTGCACGTGCGGGCGCAGGTCGGCCGCGCCCAGCGCGCAGTTGAGGCCCACGGAAATCGGGCGCGCGTGCTGCACCGAGTAGTAGAAGGCTTCGGCGGTCTGCCCCGACAGCGTGCGGCCGGAGCGGTCGGTGATCGTGCCGGAGATCATCACTGGCAGGCGCGCGCCGCGCTGGAGGAACAGCTCACTCACCGCGAACAGCGCGGCTTTTGCGTTCAGCGTGTCGAAGATGGTCTCGACCATGATCAGGTCGGCGCCGCCGTCGATGAGTCCGCTGGCGGCCTCGGTGTAGTTGGCAACGAGTTCCTCGAAGGTGACGTTGCGGAAGCCTGGGTCGTTCACGTCCGGCGACAGCGAGGCGGTGCGGCTGGTGGGGCCGAGCACGCCGATCACGAAGCGCGGCTGGTCCGGCGTCTTCGCTTCCCAGGTGTCGCACGCGGCACGGGCGAGGCGAGCGCCTTCGAGGTTCAGCTCATAGGCGAGGTGTTCCAGGTGATAGTCGGCCTGGCTGATGCGGGTGGAATTGAAGGTGTTGGTCTCCACCAGGTCCGCGCCGGCTTCCAGATAGGCCTCGTGCACTCCGCGGATGACCTCCGGATTGGTCAGCGTGAGCAGGTCGTTGTTGCCCTTGAGATCGCAACCGCCGGGATGGTCGTGCGCATGCGCGCTGTCATGGCCATCAACGAAACGTTCGCCGCGAAACGCGGTTTCGTCCAGCTGATGCCGCTGCAGCATGGTGCCCATGCCGCCATCGAGGATCAGGATGCGTTCGCGCAGCCGTTTATCCAGCAGGGCGACGCGTTCGGGATGCAGCCAGGGGAGCGTACTCATGGGGAGACCTTAGGGTTTGCGTGCGAGCAGGCTCATCACTTCGAAATGCGGCGCCTTGCGCTCGCGGCTCAGGCGGGTGCAGCTCAGCACGGACAGGCCGGCGGCTTCGGCGAAGCCGCTCAGTTCGTCGGCGGCGAAGCCGAGGTTGCGGTGGTCGAACGGCTCGACCACGGCGCGGTGGTCATGCTTGCCCAGGGTCACCGCCAGCAGGCGGCCGCCGCTCCGAAGCAGGCGGGCCGCTTCGGACACGGCCTTGGCGGGCTGTTCGGCATAGGTGAGGGCGTGCAGCATCAGCACCAGGTCGAAGCGACGCTCGCCCAGGTCCAGCGCGTGCATGTCGCCCTGGCGTACTTCGACATTGGCGAACGGCTTCAGTCGCTGCGCGGCGGCCTCGACCACACGTTCGCTGCTGTCCACGCAGACAATGGAGTGCGCGTGCGGGGCCAGCAGCTCGGCGGTGATGCCATCGCCGGAGGCGATGTCCAGCACGTCGCCGGTACCCAGCAGCTGCAGCAGCGAGCGGGCCAGCGTTTCCCAAGTGCGGCCGGGCGAGTAGTGGCGCTCCATGTCGCCGGCTACCGTGTCCGCCCAACCTTCCTCGCGGGCGCGCTGGGCCAGCACGCCGGGCAGGCGGGCGGCATCCTCGCGGAGCAGGGCGTCGTCTATGCTGTCGCGCAGTGACTTCAGCAGTGCCTGCTGGTGCTCGTCCGACTCGCTGTTGGCGCGGTAGTAGGCGGAGACGCCGGCGCGGCGGTCGCGCACCAGTTCGGCCTCCTTGAGCTTGGCCAAGTGGGTCGACACGCGCGGCTGGGCGAGATGCAACACCGCGGCCAGCTCGGCCACGGTCAGTTCCTCGCGTTCCAGCAGGGCGAGCAGGCGCACACGGGTGGGGTCCGCCAGCAGGCGCAGCACGCTGGAGGCGGTGGCCAGATCCATGGGTATCCTTATATCGCGATACAGAGATGCGTAAGGCTAGGCCTCACGCCGCGAGGCGTCAAGGTCCGATGGAGAGCCGGTGGGGCGGCAGGGCGTGCTTCCAACAAGGGTGGAGCGGCGTGGCGGCTTGCTGCACCCGCACAGAGGGTATCGGGCCAGGCGGGCTAAAATGGGCGGCTTCCTCCTTCCCTTTGGAGTCGTTATGGATTTCCGCTTTACCGAAGACCAGCTGTCCATTCAGGCCATTGCACGCGATTTCGCCCAGAAGCGAATCGTGCCGGTGGCGGCGGAACTGGACGAAAAGGGGGAGTTTCCGCTGGAGAACATCCGCGAGATGGGCCAGCTGGGCCTGATGGGCGTCGAGGTGCCGCACGAGTACGGCGGCGCCGGCATGGACCCTATCGCCTACGTGCTGGCGATGATCGAGATCGCCGCGGCCGACGCCGCCACGGCGACCATCATGTCGGTCAACAACTCGCTGTTCTGCAACGGCATCCTCAAGCACGGCAACGAGGCGCAGAAGCAGAAGTTCGTGCGCGCCATCGCGCAGGGTGAGGCCATCGGCGCCTATGCGCTGACCGAGCCGCAGTCGGGTTCCGATGCGTCGGCCATGCACACCCGGGCGACGAAGAACGCCGACGGCGACTGGGTGATCAACGGCAAGAAGAGCTGGATCACCTCCGGCATGGTCGCGCGCTACATCATCCTGTTCGCCATCACCACGCCGGGCATCGGCGCCAAGGGCGTGTCCGCCTTCATTATCGATACGCAGCTTCCGGGCTTCCACGCTGGCAAGAGCGAGCCGAAGCTGGGCATTCGCGCTTCGGCCACCTGCGAGATCGAGTTCACCGACTACGTGTGCCCGAAGGAGAACCTGCTGGGCGCCGAAGGCAAGGGCTTCGCGATGGGCATGAGCCTGCTCGACGCGGGGCGCATCGGCATCGCGTCGCAGGCGGTGGGCATCGGGCGCGCCGCCTACGAGGCCACGCTGCAGTGGTCGCGTGACCGCAAGGCGTTTGGCCATCCGATCGGCACGTTCCAGATGACCCAGGCGAAGATCGCTGACATGAAGTGCAAGCTGGACGCGGCGACGCTGCTGACGCTGCGTGCGGCCTGGGCCAAGGGCGAGGCCGAGAAGAATGGCGGCCGTTTTGGCACCGAGGCCTCCATGGCCAAGCTCACCGCCTCCGAGGCGGCCATGTGGATCGCGCACCAGGCGGTGCAGATCCATGGCGGCATGGGCTACTCCAAGGAGATGCCGCTGGAGCGCTACTTCCGCGACGCCAAGATCACCGAGATCTACGAGGGCACCAGCGAGATCCAGCGCATCGTGATCGCCCGCGCGGAAACCGGGTTGCGCTGATCACCATGGCCCGGCCGGTGACCCGGTCAGGCATGTTTTTGGGGGCGCCATGACTGACCTGATGCCGCAGTTCGATTGACGGGGCATCAAGTTTCGTAAATACTTGCGTTTAGCCAGGGATTGGTCCCTCCCGCCATGGACGGCGCCTCATTCTTCAGCCTGCTTTCGCCGCCCAGCCGCCGCACAACCTCATGCGTCAGTGCGCATGGTTTCGCGAACGAGTTCGACGAAGGCGCGCAGTCCCGCCGGCACATGCCGATGGCCTGGGTAGTACAGGGCCAGACCGGGGAACGGCGGCGTCCAGTCGTCCAGCACGCGAATCAGCCGGCCGGCGGCGATATGGCCGGCCACCGTCCATTCGCTCGCATAAGCCAGCCCCACGCCCTGCAGCGCGGCCTCGACCATCAGGTCCCACTGGTTGAGCGTGAGTGGACCGGCCACGTCCACGCTCACAGTCTCGCCGTGCTTTTCGAATTCCCAGCGATACGGCGTACCGCCAGGCAGGCGCGCGCGGATGCACGTATGTGACATCAGGTCGCCGGGCGTCAGCGGGTGCGGATGATCACGAAAGTAGCTCGGCGAGCCGACCACCGCGAAGCGCAGCTCGGGCGTGCAGGGCACGGCGATCATGTCGTTCGGCACGGCCTCGAGCTGGCGGATGCCGGAGTCGAAGCCTTCGGCCACGATGTCTACCATCCGGTCGTTGGAGACCAGGTCGACATGCATCTCCGGGTAGCGCTGGAGGAAGCGCAGCACGATGGGCGTCAGCACCATGCGCGCTCCGCCCAGCGAGACGTTGATGCGCAGCGTGCCGGCCGGCGTGTCGCGAAACTGGTTGACCGCCTCCATGGCCTCGGAGATGTCGCGTAGCGCCGGTCGAACCCTTGCGAGGAACTGCTCGCCAGCCTCGGACAGCGCCACGCTGCGCGTGGTGCGATGAAACAGGCGTACGCCCATGCGTTGTTCGAGCGTGGCGATCGCATGGCTGAGGGCGGAGGGCGACATGCCCAGCTCGGCCGCCGCGGCGCGAAAGCTGCGGTGCGTGGCTACGGAAACCACGGCGTTGAGTTCGTCCAGCCCGGCGCGTTTCATTGTGCTGGATTGTGCATCAGGCCATGCGGGGTTGCGTCGATTGTTACATCAATGCCTCGCCGCTACGTTTCATGCATGCCCACCATCGAGCAGGAATCATGAAAAAGACCGTACTCATCACCGGAACCTCGTCAGGCATCGGCCAGGCCGCGGTCCGGCGCTTTGCCGAGGCGGGTTGGAACGTTGTGACAACCATGCGTTCACCGGCCAGGGCCGTTGAGCTGGCGTGGCCCGAGCAGGTGCTGGTGACGCGACTGGATGTGCAGGACCGCGCCAGCATCCATGACGCCATCGAAGCCGGCATCGCGCGCTTCGGCCGCATCGACGCACTGGTCAACAACGCGGGATTTGGCCAGTACGGCCTGTTCGAGGCCACGCCGGAGGACAAGATCCGCGAGCAGTTCGACGTCAACGTCTTCGGCGTGATGGAAGTGATACGCGCGATGCTGCCGCATTTTCGTCAGCATCGTGCAGGCGTCATCGTCAACGTGAGCTCCGGCGCCGGCATGTTCACCCTGCCGATGATCTCGTTGTATTGCGCCAGCAAGTTCGCGCTGGAGGGCTTCTCCGAATCACTTTCCTACGAACTGGCCTCGCAGGGCGTGGCGGTGAAGCTGGTGATTCCGCATGGCGGCGTCAGCAGCACGCGCTTCGGCGAGCGATCCGGGCGTGAGTACGCCGGCCATGCGGCGATCGCCGACTACGACGCGTTCGTCGCCGCGACCAACCAGGCCTTTGACCGCATGCGCGCTGCGCGCATGATGACGTCCGATGAAGTGGCGCAGGTGATCTACGAGGCCGCCACCGATGGCAGCGACCGCTTGCGTTACCTGGTGGGGGACGACGCGCGCGGCTTCGTCAAGGCGCGCCGTGAACTGCCTGAAGAGGGGTATATCGATTTCATGCGGGCTCATTTCCGCACGGAGGAATGAGACCCAGCGCTGCGGTGCTCACCCTCACCAAGCCAGGCTGCGGAGACGCAACATGGCGGTGAGCAGCGAGGTCTGACCCTCTGCATGCCCGATAAAAAAAGCCCCGGTCCTGCGACCGGGGCTTTTCGATGTGCCGGTGACGGCGGGGCGCTTACGCGCCGCGTCGCGGATCGGAATCGAACGGCTGCATGCCACCCGGTTCCGGCGCGTGTGGCGGTTGATCGCCCGCCTCACCGCCATGCGCATGGCGGATGCCGTGCGATGTCTCATCCAGCTTGTCGCCCAGCAGGCGGCGCACCGTGACGTAGAACACCGGGATCAGAAGCAGGCCCAGGAAGGTGGCGAACAACATGCCGCCGATCACGCCGGTACCGATCGAGTGACGGGAGTTGGCGCCGGCGCCCGTGGAGATCGCCAGCGGGAACACGCCGAGGATGAAGGCCATCGAGGTCATCAGGATCGGCCGCAGTCGTTGGCGCGAGGCAGTGACCACCGCCTGGAACAAAGTGTGTCCTTCCTGTTGCTGCGCCACCGCGAATTCCACGATCAGGATCGCGTTCTTCGCAGCCAGGCCGATCACTGTGATCAGGCCGATCTTGAAGTACATGTCGTTGGGCAGGCCGCGCAGCATCGAGAACACCACGGTGCCGAGCAGGCCCAGCGGCACCACCAGCAGCACGGCGACCGGGATGGACCAGCTTTCGTACAGGGCGGCCAGGCACAGGAACACGATGAAGATCGACAGCACCATCAGCAGGGTCGCCGAGTTGCCGGCGAGGATTTCCTGATAGGACTGGCCGGTCCAGTCGGAGCCGAAGCCCCTGGGCAGGTCGTTTTCGACGATGCCCTGCAGCGCCGCCATCGCTTGGCCGGTGGAATAACCCGGTGCTTCGTTGCCCACGATTTCCACCGCCGCGTAGCCGTTGTAGCGGGTGAGGGCGGGTGAGCCCATGTCCCACTTCGAACGCACCACGGATGAGATGGGAATCATGTTGTACGGGTTGGTGGTCGAGGCACTGGTGGAGCCGGTGGCCAGGCTACTGGGCGTAAACAGATGCTGCAGCGCATCCGGGCCCATGCGGTAGGGCTGGTCCGCCTGGATGTAGACGCGCTTGACGCGGCCACCGTAGACGAAGTCGTTGACGTACACCGGCGCTAGTGCGAGCTGGATGGCCGTGTACACGTCACTGACCGACAGCCCCATGGCCTGGGCCTGCACGCGGTCCACGTTGAGGTCCCACTGCGGCGCGTCTGGCAGCGAGTTCGGGCGCACGCCGTACAGCGCGTGGTTGTCCTTGGCCTTGGCCAGCACGGTACCCATCGCCTGCATCAGCTCGCCATGCGTCTGGCCGCCTCGCGCCTGCAGGTACATGTCGATGCCTCCGAACTGGCTGAGGCCGCGGATGGTGGGCAGGTTGACCACGAAGATCTGCGCGTCACGGATGCCATGCAGCACGCCGTTGGCCTGCAGGATCAGTTCGTCTGCGGTGATCTTTCGTTCCTTCCAGTCCTTGAGCTTGATGAAGGCCA
Source organism: Dyella solisilvae (assembly GCF_003351225.1). Classification (GTDB taxonomy): domain Bacteria; phylum Pseudomonadota; class Gammaproteobacteria; order Xanthomonadales; family Rhodanobacteraceae; genus Dyella; species Dyella solisilvae. Next base: position 572,584 of record NZ_QQSY01000001.1, on the reverse strand, counting down.
TGCCCGTGCTTTCGCTCGAGCCGATGAAGCTGAAGCCGCTGATCTGGTAGATGCCGACGATGGCATCGTTGAGCGGGCTCTTGGCGATGCGCTCGCGCATCTCGGTCATCACTTCCTGCGTGCGGTGCAGGGTGGCGCCCGGCGGCAGGTTGACGATGGCCAGCGCGAAGCCCTGGTCCTCGCTGGGCACGAAGCTGGTCGGCAGCCTGGTGTACAGCAGGCCGGCCAGGCCCGCCACCAGCACGAACACCATCATCCAGCGGGGCGCATGGCGTGCCGCGCTGCCGATGTGCCCGCTATAAGTGTGCGTTACCCAGTCGAACAGCTTGTTGAAGCCACGGTAGAGCGGATTCTTCTTCTCATCGTGGGTGGGCTTGAGCAGGGTGGCGCACAGCGCCGGGGTGAACGACAGGGCCAGGAACGCCGAGAAACCCATCGAGATGGCGATGGTCAGGGCGAACTGCTTGTAGATCACACCCGAGGCGCCGGGCTGCAGCGCCGACGGCACGAACACGGCGGCCAGCACGACCGTGATGGCCACCACCGCGCCGGTGATCTGGCCCATCGCCTTGCGCGTGGCTTCCTTCGGCGAGAGGTGCTCCTCGCTCATGATGCGCTCGACGTTCTCGATCACCACGATCGCGTCGTCCACCACGATGCCGATCGCCAACACCATGCCGAACAAGGTCAACTGGTTGACGGTGAAGCCCAGCGACACGAGGCCGATGAAGGTGCCGAGCAAGGCCACCGGGATCACCAGGGTGGGGATCACCGTGGCGCGGAAGTTCTGCAGGAAGATCAGCATCACCAGGAAGACCAGGATGATGGCCTCCACCAGCGTATGCACCACTTCCTCGATCGAGATCTTCACGAACGGCGTGGTGTCGTAGGGCGCGAACCAGGTGACGCCTTCAGGGAAGTCCCTGGAGAGCTCGGTCATCTTGGCTTTCACGGCATCGGCCACGTCCAGTGCGTTGGCGCCGGGCAATAGCTGCACGCCGAGACCGCCGACCTGCTGACCGTTCCAGGTGGATGCGCGGCCATAGGTCTGCGGGCCGAAGCTGATCTTCGCCACATCGCTGAGCCGGACCACGGTGCCATTGTTGTTGGCGCGCAGGATGATGTTGCCGAACTCTTCCGGCGTGGAGAAACGTCCCTCGGCCGACACCGTGGCGGTGAAGCTCTGGTCCTTCGGGGACGGGTCGGCGCCAAGCGAGCCGGCGGCGAACTGCACGTTCTGCGCCGCCACCGCGGCGTACACCTGGCTCGCCGAGAGGCCGAAACCTTGCAGCTTGTCCGGGTTCAACCAGATGCGCACGCCATATTCGGAGCCAACCAGGAAGGTGCTGCCAACGCCGGCGATGCGGCCGACCTGGTCCGCCACCTGCGATGCGATGATGTCGGCGAGACGATTGGCGTCGATCTCGGGATTGGTCGACACCAGGGAGACGAACATCAGGAAGTCGGGGTTGTTCTTGGAAACCACCACGCCTTGCTGGGTCACGGCCGTGGGCAGGCGCGGCTGCGCCAGCTGCACCTTGTTTTGCACCTGCACCTGGGCGATGTCCGCATTGGTGCCGGTTTCGAACGTCAGCGTGATCGATGCCGAACCGTTCGAGTTGGACGACGAACTGAAGTAAAGCAGGTGGTCGATGCCGGTGAGCTGCTGTTCGATCACCTGGGTGACGTTCTTTTCCACCGTATCGGCGTTGGCGCCGGGATAGGTCGCCGACACCACCACCTGTGGCGGGGCGATGTTCGGGTACGACTCGATGCCCATGTTCAGCACCGAGATGATGCCGACCAGGGAGATAAGAATGGCGACCACCCAAGCGAAGATTGGGCGGTCAATAAAGAAACTCGGCATGTTGGTCGGCTCCCTTACTGCTTGCCGGCAGCGGACTTGGCGCCAGCTGCGGCTCCCTGTTGACCCGGCGCGCCGGACTTCTGGTCCGGCTGCCACGGCGTCGCCTTGGCGGGCGCGCCCGGCTGCACCGTCTGCAAGCCCGAAACGATCACCTGGTCGCCGCTGTTCAGGCCGCCGGTGACGATCCAGTCGCCGCCACGCACGTTGTCGGCATTGACGTTCTTGCGCACAACCTTGCCGTCCTGCCCCACGACCAGGGTGTATGCACCGGCCACGTCACGCAGCACGCCGGCCTGCGGAATCAGGAACACGTTGTGCTGTTCGCCGAGGTTGGCGGTGATGGTCACGTAGGTGCCCGGCAGCAGGCGGTGATCGGGGTTGGCCAGCTGGGCGCGCAGGTTCACGCTGCCCGTGGTCGGGTCGACGGTGGCTCCGGAGAAGTCCAGCGTGCCGGCCTCGGGAGATTTGCTGCCGTCGGGCAGGGTGACCTGCACGGTGGTCTTGCTCTGGTCGGCCAGCGAGACGTTGCCGGCCTTCTGGGAACTGCGCAGGCGATCGAGGTCGGCGGCGCTGACGGTGAAGTTGACGTAGAGCGGATCGAGCTGGTCGACCGTGGTGAGCAGGGTCGACGTGGCGCCGGTATCGGCGTTGGCGCTGCCAACGATGGCGCCCTCGGTCACCTGCTGCTGGCCGGCCCGACCATCGATCGGGGACGTCACGCGCGTGAAGCCCAGGGCAATGCGGGCGTTCTCCACCGCGGCCTGCGCCTGCTTCACCTGAGCGGCGCTGCTGCGCTCGTTGGCTTCGGCGGCATCCAGATCCGACTGCGAGACGTAGTTCTGCGGACGCAGCGAGCGGAAGCGCTCGGCGGTCTTGTGATAGTTGACATAGGTGGCCTGGGCCGACACCACGTTGGCCTGTGCGGAGTTGAGCGTGGCCTGGTAGACGGACGGGTCGATCTCGAACAGCACCTGGCCCTGCTTGACGTCCGTGCCTTCCTGATACACGCGACGGAGCAGCACGCCGGAAACGCGGGCGCGCACGTCGGCGCTGCGGTAAGCGGACACGCGACCCACCAGGTCCTTGGTCAGGGGGGTGCTCTGCGGCTGCGCCTTCACCACGCCGACTTCCGCTGCAGGCGGTTGTGGCGGTCCTTGTTCCTTGCCTTTACCGCAGGCAGTCAGAGCAAGCAGGCCAAGGCACAACAAGGGTGCGCGCAATGACGAGGACTTCATGTGAGCTCCAATCTTCTAATGTTGTCGGGGATGTAGCGCGGCGACGCCTCTCCGGGCATCGACCAAAAGGCGGTTCATCTTCGAGCACACGACTTGGCAGCTTGCCCTGGATGCCACGGGGGATGGCGTGGGGCGGGGTATGGCAGCCGTGTCTCAATAAGAGCAGACGAGCTTGGACTATACCGTACAGTTTAAAATTTGTAGAGCCGTTGACCCGGCCCCAAAACGTTGCTCTACGGGGGCCGGGAGGGCGCCGAAGCGCGGCCGGGAGCGTTATGTGTGCCCCCGTGCCGATCCGGCCCCAACAATTTTGGCTTAAAACCGTGAAGGTAGGGTGTCGGCCTCCATGCGGACGGGCATCCAACCCCACGCCGCGATGCTGCCAACCATTCCGTTGGATCGCCTGTGCCAATTGTCCGGTTGTCCCGAGGCTGGGGCAGTGCGCAAGTCCCGATATTCCGTGGATGGAACGACAGGTCGAGGGAGCCGGCGGCGTTTTGCGTCTGGCCGCCGTCGGCATCGACGGGCGCCCCGGCGCTCACGCGCACTTGTTGCGTTGCAGCGCCTAATCGATCCAAACGCCTTGGCATACGCATGGGTATTGCCGCCATGCTCGCGCTGACCGTGCAAGCGATGGTCACGCCAACGCACGAACGCAGCAAACGTTTTCGCACACACGCACTGTTCACGGCATGCATGCACAACGTCGTTGCAGGCAGATGAAAAGCGTTGTCGACCGGCTTTGCTGCAACGCCGTCATGGCCCACTGCAGGCTTAAGTGAAGCGCGGGCGAAGGTGGATAAGGCCTGATGCGAGGCGTATCCTTTTAGGGCTTTTTTTGCCTCATTCCGTCTCCCCAACACAGTAGATGCCATGAACGCGATTCGTGCGGCTAGCAACAGCTCCTTCCCCACTGTTGTTTTCGAAGAACTGAAGCAAAGCGGATTCCCTGTCGAGCGCCTTGATGAGGCGCAATTTTTTATCAGCGCTTTTTTTGCGCGCCTTTCCGAAAGTGATCTCGATCTGCACACGCCGGCCGAATGGGCCGCGCTGGTTGGCGATCTGGTGGGCTTCATGCAGCAGCGCCAGTCCGGCCGCGCCGCGGTTCGCGTGATCAATCCGGCGACGGGCCATGCCGGGCGCAGCTACGTGCAGGTCGTTACCGACGACATGCCGTTCCTGGTCGACACGGTCACCATGGTGGCCTCCGAACACCTGCAGATCCACGCCGTGATCCACCCGGTGGTCAACGCGACGCGCGATCCGTCGGGCAAGCTGCTCAAGCTCGGCGCCGAGGATGCTCAGCCGGAATCGGTGATGCATTTCGAAGTGGACCGCGTGGCGGACGAGGATGCACAGGCCACGCTGAAAGCCCGGCTCGAGACCGCGCTGGAGGATGTGCGCATCGTGGTGGCCGACTGGCCGAAGATGCGCGACAAGCTGCTGGCCATCGCAGCCGACCTGCCGTCGCGCCAGATGCCGCTGGATGACGCCTCGGTCCAGGAGGCCTCGGAATTCCTTCGCTGGCTCGCCGATGACAACTTCACCTTCCTCGGCTACCGCGAATACGTGGTGACCGAGGTCAATGGCGAGGAAGTGCTGCGCGCCGACGAGTCGTCCGGCATGGGTATCCTGCACAAGAGCGAGCGCTCGCTGGCCCCGCGTTCGCTGAGCACGCTGGTGGCGCATGACCTGCCGCAGTCGGGCTCGACCGACGCCATCATCCTCACCAAGACCAACGCGCGCTCGCACGCGCACCGCTCGGGCTACATGGATTACGTGGGCGTGCTCAGGTTCGACGCCGCCGGCAAGCCGATCGCCGAGCAGCGCTTCCTGGGCCTGTTCACCTCCAGCGCCTACATGTCGCGCCCGCAGGTCGTGCCGCTGGTGCGCCAGAAGTTCGAGTACGTGATGGACCGCTCCGGCCTCAAGCGCGACTCGCACTCGGGCAAGGCGTTGCGCCACATCCTCGAGGTCCTGCCGCGCGACGAGCTGTTCCAGGCCAGCGAAGAGGAGCTGTACAGCATCTCGATGGGCGTGCTCGAACTGCGCCAGCGCGCCCGTACGCGCCTGTTCACGCGCCGTGACCGCTACGGCCGCTTCATCACCTGCACGGTGTTCGTGCCGCGCGAACGCTTCAACACCACGGTGCGCGAGCGCATCGAGTCGCTGCTGCGCACCACCATGCGCGGCGAGTACCTCGATTCCTCCGTGCTGATGGGCGAGGCCGCCCTGGTGCGCCTGCACGTGGTGGTGCGTCCCAAGATCGGCGACCCGGTGCAGTACGACGTGGCCGAGCTTGAAAAGGGCATCTCCGCCATCGTGCGCAACTGGCAGGACGACCTGCGCGATGCGCTGGTGGCCAAGCTGGGCGACCACGATGGTGTCGTGCTGGCCAACCGCTATGGCAAGTCGATGCCCGCAGGCTACGTGGAAGACGTAGCGCCGGCGGCGGCCGCCGAGGATGTCCGTCAGCTGTCCCTGCTGAAGGGCGACGATGCGGTGCGCATGTCGTTCTATCACCCGGCGGCCCGACCGCAGGAGCTGCGCTTCAAGATCTACCGCATCGGCGGCGACATCGCGCTGTCCGAGGTGCTGCCGCAGCTGGAGAACCTTGGCCTGCGCGTGCTCACCGAGCACCTGTATGACATCCACGTGGGTGACACCACGCTGTATATCCAGGACTTCGAGGTGCAGACCGCCGGCAGCCTGGCCTTCAGCGTGGAGCAGGTGGGCACGCTGTTCGAGGACGCCTTCGAGCAGATCTGGCGTGGCAATGCGGAGAACGATGGCTTCAACCGCCTGGTGCTCGGCGCCAAGCTGAGCTGGCGCCAGATCGCCATGCTGCGCGGCTACTGCAAGTACCTGCTGCAGACCGGCGTGGCGTTCTCGCAGAGCTACATGGAAGACGCCTTCAACCGCTACCCGGCGATCGCCGGCCTGCTGGTGGAGCTGTTCCTCGCCAAGTTCGACCCCCGCCGTGAGACGCTGGCGGCCGACGAGCTGCGTCGCGCTGGCGAGCTGCTGCGCGGCGAAATGCAGGCGCTGATCCCCGAATCCGTGCGCACCGCACACCCGGGCCTGATCGATGGCCTGGTGGGCGCACTGTCCAAGCCGCGCGCCGAGCAGTTCACGGTGGTGGAGGAGAGCATCAACACCCTGCTGGAAACCGTCTCCAGTCTGGACGACGACCGCATCCTGCGTAGCTTCGTGGCGTTGATCCGCGCCACCCTGCGTACCAGCTTTTTCCAGCAGTGGGATGGCGCCTACCGCAGCTACATCAGCTACAAGTTCGACTCGCACCGCGTGCCGGACCTTCCCAAGCCGGTGCCGTACCGCGAGATCTTCGTCAGTGCGCCGCGCGTGGAAGGCATCCACCTGCGCTTCGGCTCGGTGGCGCGTGGCGGCCTGCGCTGGTCCGACCGCCGCGAAGACTTCCGCACCGAAGTACTGGGCCTGGTGAAGGCGCAGATGGTGAAGAACACCGTGATCGTGCCCGTCGGTTCGAAGGGCGGCTTCTTCGTGAAGCACCCGCCGGTGAACGGCGACCGCGATGCGCAGCTGGCCGAAGGCATCGCCTGCTACCGCATGTTCATCAGTGGCCTGCTCGACATCACCGACAACCTCGTCGAGGGCAAGGTGGCTCCGCCGCATGACGTGGTGCGCCACGACAACGACGACCCGTACCTGGTGGTCGCGGCGGACAAGGGCACCGCGACGTTCTCCGACATCGCCAACGCCATCTCCGTGGCGCACGGCTTCTGGCTGGGCGACGCCTTCGCTTCCGGCGGCTCCAACGGTTACGACCACAAGGGCATGGGCATCACCGCCAAGGGCGCGTGGGAGTCGGTCAAGCGGCACTTCCGCGCGCTGGGCCGCAACAGCCAGACCGAAGACTTCAGCTGCGTCGGCATTGGCGACATGTCCGGCGACGTGTTCGGCAACGGCATGCTGCTGTCGCGCCACATCCGCCTGGTGGCCGCATTCGACCACCGCCACATCTTCCTCGACCCGCATCCGGACACCGAGCGTTCGTTTGTCGAGCGCGAACGCATGTTCAAGCTGCCGCGCTCGAGCTGGGACGACTACGACAAGTCGCTGGTCTCCGCGGGTGGCGGCGTGTATGCACGCACGCTCAAGTCGATCCCGATTTCGCCGGAAGTGCGCGGCGTGCTGGGCCTGAAACCCGAGGTCACCCAGCTCGCGCCCAACGAGCTGCTCAGCGCCATCCTGAAGGCGCCGGTGGACCTGCTGTGGAACGGCGGCATCGGCACCTATGCGAAGGCGACCAGCGAAACGCACGCCGACGTGGGCGACCGCGCGAACAACGCGCTGCGCGTCAATGGCGCCGAGCTGCGCTGCAAGGTGGTGGGCGAGGGCGGCAACCTGGGCTTCACCCAGAAGGGCCGCATCGAGGCTGCCCAGCACGGCGTGCTGATCAACACCGACTTCATCGACAACTCGGCCGGCGTGGATACCTCCGATCACGAGGTGAACATCAAGATCCTGTTGGGCGATGCGGTGCAGCGCGGCGAGCTCACGCTCGACCAGCGCAACACCCTGCTGGCCAGCATGACCGATGAAGTCGGCCAGCTGGTGCTGTGGGACAACTACCGCCAGAACCAGGCCATCACCCTGATGGAGCACCAGTCGGTGCACCGCATCGGCTCGATGGCGCACTTCATTCGCATGCTGGAACAGGAAGGCCTTCTCGATCGCCAGGTGGAAAACCTGCCGAGCGAGTCCGAGCTGACAGAGCGCAAGACTCGCGGCATCGGCATGACCCGTCCGGAACTGTCGGTGTTGCTGTCCTACGACAAGATCAAGCTGTACCAGCAGCTGCTCGACTCCGACGTGCCGGAAGACCCGTACCTGTCCAAGGAACTGGTGCGCTACTTCCCCGAGCCGCTGCACGGCAAGTACGCCGACCACATGCAGCGCCACCGCCTGAAGCGCGAGATCATCGCCACGGCCGTGACCAACTCCACCATCAACCGCATGGGCGCCACTTTCATGATGCGCATGCAGGAAGATACCGGCCAGGGTCCGGCGGCCATCGCCAAGGCCTACACCGCCGCACGCGAGATCCTCGATGCGCGCGAACTGTGGGCGCAGGTTGAAGCGCTGGACAGCAAGGTCGCGGAGAACACCCAGATCGACGCCATCCTGCAGATCTGGTCGTTGCTGCGTCACACCGCGCGCTGGCTGCTCAATCGCCCGGGCGGCACGCTGGACATCAACGCCAACGTCGAGCGCTACCAGGCCGGCGTGACGGAGCTGCGCGCGGCGCTGCCCAACGTGCTTACCGAGACGGGTCGCCAGGAGTTCATCACCAGCCAGGAGAAGTGGGAAGGTCTTGGGTTGCCGTCGGAGCTGGCCCTGCGCATGGCCCGCCTGTCGGAGCTGCGCGCGATGCTCGACATCGTCGAAGTGGCGCAGCAGAGCGGCCAGCCGATCAGCAAGGTGGCCGGCGTGTTCTACGAACTGGGCGAGTCGCTTGATCTGGAATGGCTGCGCAGCCAGATCGAAGTGCTGCCGGTGGAAGGCGCCTGGCATGCCCAGGCCCGCGGTTCGCTGCTGGATGAGCTGAACCACCAGCATCGCGCGCTGGCCCTGCAGGTGCTTTCCATGACCGGTGGCGCCAAGGATGTCTCGCCGGTGCAGGCGTGGCTGCAGCGTGACGACGCCACGCTGAAGTACACCCGCGCCATGCTGGCGGAAATCCTGACCCAGAACGCGGACTACCCGATCGCATCGGTCGCAGTCCGTCGCCTGGCGCAGCTGGCGCAGGTGCCGGTGAACCAGTAAGCCAGGTCGACGCCCCGGCGCAGCTCCCACGGGAGCCGGCGCCGGGGTTCCGCGACATCAACGCAAAGGGCGCAGGCCGGCGACGGTCTTGCGCCCTTTGTCCATCTACGCTCAACTGTGCGCCTCATCCTTGGATCGATGACTCGCCTTATGCGCTTTGCCTTCGTCGCCAGCGAAACCAACGTCGCGCAGCAGGCCCGGCGCAAGTTCGTCGATCGCTACGGCGACGTCCCGCCAGAGCAGGCCGATGTGATCATCGCGCTCGGAGGCGATGGCTTCATGCTGCGCACGCTGCACGCGTATCGCGCTTTGCCCGCGCCGGTCTACGGCATGAAGCTCGGGCGTGTCGGCTTCCTGATGAACAAGCATCGGCTTGACGAGCTGGAGGAGCGCATCGCGCGTGCGCATGCAGCGGCGCTCTATCCGCTGGAGATGCGCACGATCGACGGCAACGGCGATGTGCTCCACGCGCTGGCCTTCAACGAAGTCTCGCTTTTGCGCCAGAGCAACCAGGCCGCGCATCTTGAAGTGAAGCTCAACGATGCCGTGAAGCTGCCCAACCTGGTGTGCGATGGCGTGTTGATCTCCACGCCGGCGGGTTCGACCGCCTACAACCTCTCCGCGCACGGACCGATCCTGCCGCTGGACGCCAACGTGCTGGCGCTGACGCCGATCAGCCCCTTCCGCCCGCGCCGCTGGCGCGGCGCCATCCTGCCGCACCGTACCCTGGTCACTCTGCGCGTGCTTGATCCGGGCAAGCGCCCGGTGAGCGCTACGGCGGACTATCGCGAGGTGCGCGACATCCGGGAGGTGCAGATCCGCCAGTCCGAAGGGCAGGGCGTGCGCCTGCTGTTCGACCCGGAGCACAATCTGGAGCAGCGCATTCTGGATGAGCAGTTCGCGCAGGATTAAGGGTTCTTGGGGTTGAGCGTGTCTTTGCGCGGGCACTGCTAGTTCTTCGTTTCAGCCAATACATCTCCTGCTTCGTCATCTCAGCGAAGGCTGGGATCCAGCGCCTTTGCCCTTGGCTTTCGATTTGGTGCGATCGCTAGAGTGCTCGCCTGCGGCGGGCTTCCGCCGGCCTGCTGGCCGCCGGGTTACTTCTCTTTGTTTGGCCAAAGAGAAGTAACCAAGAGAAAGGCCACCCCGATGGCGCGCCTTCCGGGCTACGCCCTCCAGGTTCGCGGACGGGCTACGGGGTTTGTCGACAGGGCATCCTGCCCTGACGCCAAACTGGCCGGCGTCCCTGCCGGCCACCCTTCGGGCTGTTCCTCCACCCGCCCGCCGCGCCATAGGGGAGGGAAGGTCAAGAGCCGAAGCGAAGAGCCAGAAGCCAAGAGCCAGAAGCCAAGAGCCAGAAGCCAAGAGCCAAGAGCCGCGTCGTCTCTGTAGTAGCGCAAGCTGTGCGGAAACCCGAATTAGGGAGCCTCTCAGCTATCTCGAACTGGGTGCATTCCTACGAAGAAGGACCGAGGTTTAGTGAAGCGATGTGCCGCGCAGCGGCACGAGCCTGCACCTGATCCCCTGTGAGGCGGTGAGGGGTGGACGATG
>NZ_QQSY01000001.1:0-561916 GCF_003351225.1 Dyella solisilvae | reverse complement strand
CTCTTGGGCAAGCAAGAGAAAGTGACCCGGCCTCCGGCAGGAGGGCGGAAGCCCGCCGCAGGCGAGCCTGATAGCCGTGCGGTCAAACCAAGAGCGAAAGTCGCTGGATCCCAGCCTTCGCTGGGATGACGTCGAGGGGGAGCACGCGGAGACGCGTAGCTTCCTCCTGGTGTTCCAAGCGCTTCGCCCTTTGTCCTCCGTTCGTGCAGAAGTCGAACTGACTGGTGCGGTCACGGAACTGGCGATTGCAGAGTGAGACTGTGATGGGAGAAGCCATCTTGCCTTCGCCGTGTTCCAAACAGAGAGCGCTTAGAGCCGTAGCGCAGCGTCTTTCGAATCCCATGAAGGTGGGAGGAACGACACCAATACCTCCACCATCCATCAGCCGAAACACAACTTTTGCTAAATTGGCCCCATGACCCGCCCAAAAGCAGACGCCCACGATCCCACCTCGGTAGGCGACAACCGCCTGGTGGTGGCCATTTCCTCGCGCGCCCTGTTCGATCTGGGTGACAGCCACGAGCTGTTCGAGCGTGAGGGTCTGGATGCCTATCGTTCGTTCCAGATCGAGCACGAGAACGAGATCCTCAAGCCCGGCGTGGCGTTCCCGCTGGTGCAGAAGCTGCTGGATCTGAACAAGCTTGCGGGCGATGTGCCGCCAGTGGAGGTGATCCTGCTGTCGCGCAACTCCGGCGACACGGGACTGCGCATCTTCAATGCAATCCAGCACTACGGGCTGGAAATCAGTCGTGCCGCCTTCACCAGCGGGGCGCCGACGTCCGACTACATCGCGCCGTTCAAGACCGACCTGTTTCTCTCCGCCAATGCCGAGGACGTGGGCCGGGCCCTGGCCGCAGGCGTGGCGGCGGCGACTATCCTCCCGTCCACGGCGCCGCCGCGCGCCACCGAGCAGCTTCGCATTGCCTTTGACGGTGATGCCGTGATCTTCGGTGACGAGGGCGAGCGGGTCTCGCGTGAGGAAGGGTTGGAAGCATTCCACCGCAACGAGCACGCCCTCGCCGACGAGCCCTTGTCGGTGGGACCGTTCCGCGGCTTCCTCACCGCGGTGCATCGGTTGCAGGCGGCGTTCCCTGCCGAGCATTCGCCGATCCGCACTGCGCTGGTCACGGCGCGCTCGGCGCCGGCGCATAAACGGGTGATTCTCACGCTGCGTCGCTGGGGCGTGCGCATCGACGAGGCGCTTTTCCTCGGCGGGCGCGACAAGGGACCGTTCCTGGATGCGTTCGGCGCGGACATCTTCTTCGATGATTCCCCGGCCAACGTGGAGTCGGCGCGCAAGCACGTGGCGACGGGCCATGTGCCGCACGGTGTCAGCAACCGCTAGAACGCTCGTACAGGTTCACGCTGCGCGCGCTGGTGGCGCAGCGTCCTTACGGTTGCTGTCGGGAAGACGTAGCTACGCCCCATCCCTTCGGAATCGGCTATCCGTGCACGAGGTGCAATCCACCAGCTCTGCGTCGATCAGGGCACCGAATGGCCCTTGTTCGCCGTCCAGATCGCGTACCAGTCCTCGGCATCGAGCGTGACATCCAGTGCGGCGACCGCCTCGCGCAGGCTCTCGATGCGGCCCGAGCCCGTGATGGGGTGGGGGCGTGACGGATGGCGCAGCACCCAGGCGAAGGCAAGCGTGGTCAGGCTGATGCCGTAGCGATGGGCCATGGTGGTCATCTCGGCGCGTACGCGCACGGCTTGCTCGTCGTCACCCGTGAACAGGCGGCCACCGGCCAGGGGTGACCAGATCATTGGGCGCACGCCCACCTGCTGGAACTGGTCGAGGGCGCCGTTGTCGAGTGCATTCATCTGGAGCGGCGACAGTTCCAGCTGGTTGGTCACCAGCGGATGGTGCTGCTGCAGGAGGGCGAACTGGCTGGCGCTGAAATTGGAGACACCCCAGTTCTCCACCTTGCCTTCGCGGGTGAGCGTGGCGAAGGTGTCGGCCAGCGCGGCCGCGTCCATCAGGTAGTCAGGTCGGTGAATCATCACCACATCGAGCTGCTCAGTGTGCAGGTTGCGCAGTGACTGCTCGACCTGTGCGCGTACATAGGCCGGCGCGCTGTCGTAGTAGTTGATGCGGTAGGCATGCTGCGGCGATCGCAGGCGGATGCCGCACTTGGTCGCCAGCTGCATGCGGGCGCGCAGCGACGGCGCCGCCTTGAGCGCCTCGCCGAATTGCGCCTCGGCCTGGTAGCCACCGTAGATATCTGCGTGGTCAAACGTGGTGATGCCCAAGTCCAGAGCTTGCTCAATCCAGCGCACGCGTTCGGCGACGCTGAGCCTCCAGTCGACGATGCGCCAAAGTCCGGCGACGATGGGGGAGAGGGCGAAGGGAGCAGTCGACATGACGAGGCCAGCAGGGAACGAGGCAGGCAGTGTGCCAATCCCTCCCGACGCACGCCAGACGGCGTTGTCAGTGCGCTGGCGCGTTGGCCGCCACGGGCGTTGCTTCGTCCAGTTGTGCGGCGGACCAGCCGCCACCGAGGTCGCCGATCAGCGACACGGTGTCGACCAGGCGCTGCTGGCGCACGCTGAGCGCGCTTTCCTCGGTGCTTAGCCGCGTGGTCTGGGCGATGGCGGCGGTGGTGTAGTCGACGGTGCCGGCCTTGTATTCGTTGAAGGCGATCTCGGCGCCTCGGGTGGCGTTGCGTACCGCCGAGTCCAGCACGTCGGCCTGCTGGGACAGGATGGTGAGGCCCGAGAGGTCATCCTCCACGTTCTTGAACGCGGTCAGCACGGTGCCGCGGTAGTTGGCGACCGCGGCCTCGTAGTTGGCGCGGGCGGCGGCGACCTGGCCGTGCCGAGCGCCGAAGTCGAACACGGTCTGGCTGACGTCTGCGCCCAACGACCACACGTGGTTCGCCACATGCAGCAGCCCTGAGAGTGGCGACTGCGCGAAGCCGTCAGCGGCCGACAACGAAATGGACGGATAGTAGGCGGCGATCGCGACGCCGATCGCCGCGTTCTGCGCGGCCATCTCACGTTCGGCCACGGCGATGTCGGGGCGGCGCTGCAACAAGGTGGACGGTACGCCCGCTGGTACGGAGGGCAGGTTGGGCAGGTTGCTGTCGTGGGGGATGTCCAGTTCCTCGGGTGTCTTGCCCACCAGCACGGCGATGGCATGCGCGTATTGCGCGCGGGAGATGCCCAGCGCGAGCAGGCTGGATTGGGCATTTTCCAGTTGCGTGCGGGCGGTGATCACGTCCGAAGGCGGCACGGTGCCGGCCTTGTCCTGGTTGGCGACAACGCGAAGGTATTCCTGGTACTCGGTGACAGTCCGCTGCAACAGATCGATGTTGGCGTCGGTGACGCGCAGGTCGATCACCGCCGTGGCGAGCGCCACCTGCTCGGCCAGCGTGGCATTGGCCAGCGTGGCCTCGCTGGCCTGGGCGTTGGCCTTGCTCTCTTCCACCGTGCGCCGCACCTTGCCCCAGAAGTCCGGCGCCCAGCTCACATTGCCCTCGAGCGAGCCGGAGGTGCTCACCGGCTTGAGGTGTTCCACACCGCTGCCGACGTTGCCCGCCGCACTGCGTTGCTTGCTGACCGAACCGGCGATGCCGATGGTGGGGAACAGGCTGCTGCGCGCCACCTGCACCTCGGCCATGGCCGCCTCGTAATTGGCGTAGTCCTGCTGCACGGTCTGGTTGGACACCGACACCTGCGGCTCAAGCTCATCGAGCAGCGGATCGTTGAAAGTCGTCCACCAATCGCCCTTCGGCGCTTCGGCGGCGGGCGTGGCGGCGACCCAGCCGGGCAGCTCCTTGTACTGTGGCGGCGCCGGCGAGTCGGGACGGTGGTAGTCGGGCCCGACCATGCACGCGCCGAGCAGCAGCGTGAGCGAAGTGGCCAGGATGGTGCGAAGTGGCTGGATGTTCATGCGGGTACGTCCGATCGATTCCACGGCAGGCTCTGCGACCAGCGGGCCAGCCGCGCGCGCAGACGATCCAGGTAGAGGTAGATCACCGGCGTCGTGTAGAGGGTGAAGACCTGGCTGAGGATCAGGCCGCCCATCACAGTGATGCCCAGCGGCTGGCGTAGCGATGCACCCTGGCCGATGCCAATGGCCAGCGGAACGGCGCCGAGCACGGCGGCGGCGGTGGTCATCATGATTGGCCGCAGTCGGACCACGGCGGCCTGGTGGATGGCGTCGTGCGGCGCCATACGTTCGTCGCGCTGAAGGTGGATGGCGACGTCAATCATCATGATGGCGTTTTTCTTGACGATGCCGATCAGCAGGATGATGCCGATCAGCGCGATCACCGAGAACGGTGTGCCGAAGATCAGCAGCGCGAGCGTGGCGCCGATGCCCGCCGAGGGCAGCGTGGACAGGATGGTGATGGGGTGCACCGTGTTCTCGTAGAGGATGCCCAAGACGATGTACACCGCCCCCAGCGCGGCCAGGATCAACAGCGGCATGGTGGACATGGATTGCGCATAGACCTGGGCGGCCCCGGCGCTGCCGCCATGAATGGAAGCTGGCATGCCGATTTCCTGCCCGGCTTGCTGGATCGCCGCCAGCGCCTTGCTGAGCGAACCGCCGGGCGGCAGGTTGAAGGACACCGTGCCGGCGACCAGCCCGCCCTGATGGTTGACCTGGGTGGCCGTGTGGTTGGTGATGTAGTTGGCCATCGCCGGGAACTGCACCATGGTCTCGGCCGCAGTGCTGTCCGCGCTGCCGCTGGAGCTGCCGCCTCTGGCGTTGGAGATCGCGTTGGTCTGTTGGTTGGCCTCGGCGTCGGCGTTGAGCGCGTTGGTATTTTCGCCCTCGGCGGCGGCGCCACTCACCGCAAGCACCGGAGTAACGCCCTTGACCAGCGCCTTGGACATCTGCGTCTGCTGCGTGCCGGTGGGATTGCCGGCGGCGGTGCTGAAGTGCATGCGGTCGATGATCTGCGGGTACTGCCAGTAGCGCGGCGCCACTTCCATCACCACGTAGTACTGGTTGAGCTCGTTGTAGATGGTCGACACGGTGCGCTGGCCGAACGCGTCGTAGAGCACGTTGTCGATCTGGTTGGGTGCGAAGGTGAAGCGGGCGGCGGTGGGGCGATCGAGGTTGACGTAGATCTGCAGGCCGTTCTGCTGCAGGTCGGAATTGACGTCGACCAGCTCGGTCCGGTACTTGCCCAGCGCGGTCAGCAGCCGCGGCACCCAGGTGTACAGCGCATCCGGATCGTCGCTGGTGAGCGTGTACTGGTATTCCGCGGCCGACTGTCGTCCGCCGATGTGCAGGTCCTGCGCGGCCTGCATGAACAGCTTGGCGCCGGAGACCGCGTTGAGTTTCGGACGCAGCCGATCGACTACCTGCGCTGCCGTCAGTCGGCGCTGGGACAGCGGTTTGAGTTCCACGTACACGTTGGCGGTGTTGAGCGCGCGGCCGCCGGTGAAGCCGGCCACCGAGGCCACGGCCGGGTCCTTGTTTACGATGGACTGCAGCTGCGCGAGCTTTTGCTCCATCGCCTGGAAGGAGATGCTCTGGTCGGCGATGATCTGTCCGATCAGGATGCCGTTGTCCTGCTCCGGAAAGAAGGTCGACGGCAGCAGCCTGACCAGGAACACATTGGCCACCATCAGCCCGATCAGCAACAGGATGACCAGCAATGCGTGATCGAGCACCGCAGTCAGCGTTCGCGAATAGGCCTGCTTGAAGCGCTCGAACTGGCGCTCGTACCACACAGCCCAGCGAGCGCGCGAATGCAGGGTCTGGCGGCTCAGCACGTGGGCCGCCATGCAGGGCGTGACGGTGAGTGAAATGACCAGCGACAGCAGGATGGCGGTGGACAGGGTCACCGCGAACTCGTGGAACAACAGGCCCACGATGCCGGGCATCAGCAGGATCGGCAGGAACACCGCGATCAGCGACAGGCTCATCGAGATCACCGTGAAGCTGACTTCGGCGCTGCCGACCATGGCGGCCTCATGCACCTCCATGCCCGATTCCACATGGCGCACGATGTTCTCCAGCACCACCACCGCATCGTCGACCACGAAACCGGTGCCAATCGTGAGCGCCATGAGCGACAGGTTGTCGATGCTGTGTCCCATCAGGTACATCGGGCCGAAGGTGCCGACGATGGAAAGCGGCAGCGCCACCGCCGGCACCAGCACGGCGCGGGGCGACTGCAGGAAAATGTAGACCACCCCGATCACCAGCACGATGGCCATCACCAAAGTGCGCTCGGTGTCGTTGACGGCGGCGTTGACTGACTGCGAACGATCGATCGCAATGCCGATATGCACGTTGTGCGGCAGCGTCGCTTCGATCGCCGGCAATACGTGGCGGATCTGCGACACGGTCTTGACGATATTGCTTCCTGGCAGCGGAAAGACGATCACCAGCACCGCGTCCTGGCCGTTGTAGAGGCCGGCGTTGCGTATGTTCTCGGCCGAGTCCACGACCTGGGCCACGTCGCGCAACAGCACCGGCGCGCCTTCGCGGTAGGCGATGACCAGGTCGCGATAGGGCGCGGCCTTGCTGATCTGGTCGTTGGATAGCACCTCGAAGCGCTGGCCGTTCTGGTCGATATGGCCCTTGACGCTGTCGGCGTTGGCGGCGCTGATGGCGGCGCGAGTGTCTTCCAGGCCGATCCCGTAGCTGTTGAGCTGGTCCGGTTCCAGCTCCACGCGCACCGAGGGCAGGGCGCTGCCGCCCAGGGTGATCTGGCCCACGCCATCCACCTGCGAGAGCTGCTGCTGGATCACCGAGTTGGCCGAGTCGTACAGCTGCGCGCGGGTCAGCGTATGCGAGGTCAGCGCCAGCACCATGATGGGCGAATCGGCAGGGTTGTACTCGCGGTAAGTCGGATTGTTGCGCAGGGTGGTGGGCAGATCGGCGCGGGAGGCCTGGATCGCCGCCTGCACGTCACGCGCAGCGCCGTTGATGTCGCGATTGAGGCCGAACTGCACCACGATGATCGCGGTGCCGACGGTGCTCTGCGAGGTCAGCTCGGTGACGTCGGCGATGGTGCCCAACCGGCGTTCCAGCGGTTCGGCCACGGTGGAGGCCATGATCTCGGGGCTGGCGCCGGCCATGCTCGCCTGCACCACCACCACCGGGAAGGTGATATTGGGCAGCGGCGCCACCGGCAGGTGGAAGTAGGCAAGCAGGCCCGATAGCAGGATCGCAGCGGCCAACAGCGTGGTCGCCACCGGTCGCTGGATGAACAGCCCGGGGATGTTCACGGCGCGCCCTCGGTGGCCGGGCCGGCCTGCTTGCGTCCCACACGCTGGGCCAGGCGGTCAAAGAACAGATAGATCACCGGCGTGGTGAACAGCGTCAGCACCTGGCTCAGGGTGAGGCCGCCGATGATGGCAAGGCCGAGCGGACGGCGCAGCTCCGAGCCGGTGCCCGTGCCGAGCAGCATCGGCATTGCGCCCAGCATGGCCGCCAGCGTGGTCATCAATATCGGGCGGAAGCGCAGCAGCGACGCCTCGAAGATCGCCTCCTCGGCCGGTTTGCCCTCGACCCGCTCCGCCTCCAGGGCGAAGTCCACGATCATGATCGCGTTCTTCTTCACGATGCCGATCAGCAGCACGATGCCGATGATGCCGATCACGTCCAGGTCGCTGCCGGCAATCATCAGCGACAGCAACGCGCCAATACCGGCCGATGGCAAGGTGGACAGGATCGTCAGCGGATGGATGAAGCTCTCGTAGAGCACACCCAGCACGATGTACACCGCCACCAGCGCGGCGATCAGCAGATAGACCTCGCTGGCCAGCGAATCACGGAAGGCCTGCGCGGCGCCCTGGAATGAGGAAGTGATCGAGGAAGGCAGGTGGATCGCCTGCTCGACCTGTTCGACCTCCTTCACTGCCTTGCTCAGCGAGGCATCCTTGGCGAGGTTGAAGGACACCGTCACTGCCGGAAACTGGGCGAGATGACTGATCACCAGCGGCGACTTGGTGACTTTGAGTGTGGCGATGCCCTTCAGCGGTACCTGGCCTGAGGTCGAGGTCTGGCTGGGCAGGTAGAGGTCGCCCAGCGAATCTATTGTCGGCAGGCTTTCCGGCTGCGCTACCAGGATCACCCGGTACTGGCTGGCCTGTTCGAAGATGGTGGAGACAATGCGCTGGCCGAGCGCGTCGTACAGCGCGTTGTCGATGGTGGCCGCGGTGATGCCGTAGCGCGCGGCCAGCTGGCGGTTCACCTCGATGTTGACGGCGAGACCATCGTTGTTGAGGTCGCTGGTCACGTCGGTGATCGAGTGGATCTGCTTCAGTCGTGCGGTCAGCTCTGGCACGTATTGCGAGAAAGCCTGCTGGCTGGGACCCCGAAGCACAAACTGGTACTGGTTCGGCGAGATGGTGGTATCCAGCGTGAGGTCCTGCTCCGGCCGCAGGTACAGCTTGATGCCGGGCACGCTGGCCGCTTCCTCCTGCAGGCGTCGGGCGATTTCGCCGGCGGTCGACGAGCGGTCGTCGCGGGCCTTCAGGTTGATCAGGAAGCGACCGTTGTTGAGGGTGGTGTTGGTGCCATCGATGCCGACATAGGAAGTGAGGCTGGTGACGTCGGGGTCCTTCAGGATGGCTTCGGCCAACGCCGCCTGGCGATCGACCATGGCGGCATAGGAGACCGAGTTGTCGGCCACGCTGATGCCCTGGATCACGCCCACGTCCTGCACCGGGAACAGGCCCTTCGGGATCACCACGTACAGCACGATGGTCAGCGCCAGGGTCAGCATGAACACCAGCAGGGTGGCGGTCTGGTGCGCCATCACATAGGAAAGGCCGCGCTTGTATGCGGCCAGCGTCTGGTCGAACAGGCGCTCGCTGATCTGTTCGAAGCGGCTGGGATGGCGCTCGGATTTGGCGCGCAGCAGGCGCGCGCACAGCATCGGCACCAGGGTGAGTGAAACCACCGCCGACAACACGATGGTCACGGCGAGCGTCACCGCGAATTCGCTGAACAGTCGGCCGATCACCCCGCCCATGAACAGCAGCGGGATCAGCACCGCGATCAGCGACACGGTCAGCGAGAGGATGGTGAAGCCGATCTGGCCGGCTCCCACCAGCGCCGCCTCGAGTGGTGGCTTGCCTTCCTCGAGGTAGCGCACCACGTTCTCGATCATCACGATCGAATCGTCCACCACGAAACCGGTGGCGATGATCAGCGCCATGAGCGACAGGTTGTCGATCGAATAATTGAGCTGGTACATCAGCGCCAGCGTGCCGACCAGCGAGACCGGCACCGAGATGCTGGGGATGACCGTCGCCGGCAGGTTGCGCAGAAACACGAAGATCACCAGCACCACCAGCACCACCGCAAGGATCAGCTCGAAGGCGGCGTCCGACACCGAGGCGCGGATCACGCCGGTGCTGTCGGAAACCACCTCGACATGCATGCCCGCCGGCAGCGTCGATTCGAGCTGGGGCAGCACCTGCATGATCTTGTCGACCGTGGCGATCACGTTGGCGCCCGGTTGGCGCTGCACGTTGAGCACGATCGCCTGGGTGCGGTTGTACCAGGCGCCTTGCTCGGTGTTCTGCGCGGACTGGCTCACGCGCGCCACGTCGCGAAGGAATACCGGCGCGCCATTCTGGTAGGCGATTACCGTATCCAGGTAATCCTGCGGATCATGGATCTGGTCGTTGCCGTTGATGGTGTAATTCAGTTCCGGGCCGTCGATGTTGCCCTTGGGCTGACTGACGTTGACGTTGTTGATCAGCGTGCGCAGGTCATCCAGGTTGATGCCGTAGCCGGCCAGTTTCCTCGGGTCCGCCTCGATGCGGATGGCCGGCACATTGCCGCCTGCAGGCGTGACCAGGCCCACGCCCGATACCTGCGAGATCTTCGCACCGAGGCGGTTGTTGGCCACGTCCTGCAACTGCGGCAGCGACATCGAGCGCGACGACACCGCCAGGGTGAGGATGGGCCGGTCGGCCGGATTGACCTTGGCGTAAGTCGGCGGCGCCGGCAGGCCGGAGGGCAGCAGGCTGTTGGCGGCGTTGATGGCCTCCTGCACGTTCTGCTCGGCCACGTCGAGGTTGAGTGAGAGGTCAAACTGCAAGGTGATGATCGAGGCGCCGGCCGAGCTGTACGAAGTCATCTGCTGCAAGCCGGGGATCTGGCCCAGCTGGACTTCCAGTGGCGCGGTGACCGTGGTCGCCATCACGGTGGGGCTGGCGCCGGGATAGAAGGTCTGCACCTGGATGGTGGGGTAGTCGACGTTGGGCAGCGACGACACCGGCAGGAATCGCATCGCCACCAGGCCCACCAGCACCAGCGCGATCATCAACAGCGAGGTCGCCACCGGCCTGAGCACGAACAGGCGGGAAATGTTCATCGGTCCGCGCGCCCGGCTCGATCAGGACGCGCTGGCGGTGCGCGCGTGCTTGTCATGGGTTTGCGCCGGCGCAGCATGGCCGCTGGTGCTTGCCGCTGCTGGCGCGGGCGAGGCGACGCGGATGGCGGCGCCGTCGCTGAGCCGGTCCATGCCATCGGTCACCACGCGCTGTCCGGCCTGGAGGCCGGCGAGGATCACCGTGCGCCGGCCGTCGCTTGGGCCGGGAGTGATCTTGTGCACGGTGACGGTCTGGTCGGCATTGACCAGGTAGACATAGTTGCCCGGCGCGCCGCTCAGCACCGCCGGAGTCGGCACCACCACTGCTTTGTGCATGGTGTCCACCAGCAGCCGCGCATTGACGAACTCATTGGGGAACAATATTTCGTTGTCATTGGCGAACTTCGCGCGCAGCGTCACCGTGCCGGTGCTGGTGGCCATCTGGTTGCTCAGCGCAAACAGCGTGCCGGTGGCAAGCTCCTTGGTGTTGTCGCTGTTGTAGACAGTCACCGGCAGCGTGGCGCCGCTGTTGACGCGTTCCAGCACCTGGCCCAGCGAGTTCTGCGGCACGGCGAATTGCACCGTGGTCGGCTTCATGGTGGTGATGGTGACGATGCCCGGCGAGCTCGACTGGGTGACGAAGTTGCCGGGATCGACCAGGCGCAATCCGACGCGCCCGGCCACCGGCGCCGTGATATGGCAGTAGATGAGGTCCAGTTCGGCCTGCGCGATCGCAGCCTGATCCGCCTTCACCGCAGCTTCGCCCTGCTGCACGGTGAACTTCTGGTTCGCATAGATCTGTTCGGCGATCGAGTTCTGCTCGTGCAGTTGCGTGTAGCGCACGAGGTCGGCCCTGGCCTGGGCGAGGCTGGCCTGATCCTTGGCCAGTTGCGCCTCCGCCTGCTGCTTGTTGATCTCGAACTGGCGTGGGTCGATCTGTGCGAGGAACTGTCCCTTGGCGACGTCCTGGCCTTCCTGGTAACCCACGGCGGTGAGGTACCCGCTGAGCTGCGGCAGCACGTTGACCGTGGCGATCGGCGTGACGGTGCCCAGTGCGCTGAGAATCACCGGCATGTCACCCAGCGTGGCGGTGGCCACGCTCACCACCTGCGGCGGGTTACCGGCCTTGCTCTTCTGGCCGGTGATCACGTGGATCACCATCAGTGCGATCAGCACGGCGCCGACAATGGCCGCGATCATCACGCCACGCCGTTTGCGCGGCTGAGCGGTGGCGTTCGGAGTGTCGGCACTCATGCAGCATCTCCCGGCGGTTCCGCAGTCCACGGGTGAAGCAACAACGCTCGACGTTCTGCGGCGCCGTCAGTGCGGCGCCGTCAGAAGCCCGGTCGAGACATCTTTAACGATCCTTCACGCAAGTGGTTGACCCCACAGGGGGTGTCACTGCCGCAGACAGATGGCACACCGGCCGTCATGGCGTGGTGATCGTGACGACGGGGCATGTCCGGCGGCGGGGCGCCGCGGACTCAGACCATGCGGGCGCGCTTCCACCAGCCGGTGACTTGTTCTTCGCGCAACAGGGTGAACAGACCCGAACCAAGGATCAGCACGATGCCGATCAGCATGGGCCAGTCCAGGTGGTCGCCGAACAGCCAGTAGCCGAAGAAGATCGCCCACAGCATCTGGCTGTACTGGGTGGGCGCCACGCGATTGGCCGGCGCATGGTGGGTCGCCAGCATCAGCAGCACGCCGGCCAGGCCCGCCATCAAGCCATAGCCGGCCAGCAGGAACCATTGGTGCAGGTTCGGCCACACGAAGTTGGACAACATCAGCACGCCGCCAGCAGCCAGCGGGCCGATCACGCCGGCGCCGTACAGGCTGATGCGTTTCTCATGGGGACCGGCCATGCGCAGCGCCACCACCGAGACAGCGCCGGACAGGCCGCAGGTCATTGCCGCAAAATGGCCCACACCCAGCACGCGAAAGCCCGGGCGCAGCACCACCAGCACACCGATGAAACCCACGATCACCGCCGACCAGCGCCGCCAGCCCACGTGTTCCTTGAGGAAGATCACCGAGAGCAGCGTGACGAAGATCGGCAGCAGAAAGATCAGCGCAAAGGCTTCGGCCATCGGCAGCGCGGTAAAGGCGATGACCGCGGCGATGTTGCAGATGGCGCCGGTGATCGCGCGTATCCACCACAGGCTCGGCTTGCGCGCGTGAAACACCTCGACGTAACGGTCGCCCGGCCTGCGGATGAAGGGCAGGGCGCTGAGCATCAGCACCGCGCCGAAGAACACCGCCTCGAACGCCGGCAGCGTCCCGTGCAGGGATTTCACGAAGGCGTCGCTGATCGCGTAGGCCGCGTAGCAGGCAAAGCCGAGTAGGACACCTTTGAACATGAATGATCCGGCAGGGGATGCGTCGTGCCAGCAAGGCCCGGAAACCCGCCTGGACGGGGCCTGGCGGCTTTCACGGGGACTCAAGGCATGTGAATCCCGGCGATTGCCCCCTGGGGCGGCGCCGGCCGGGATATCGGGGATGAGACGCATGGTCCCATAGGCCAGCCCTAGCGCCTACCCCGGACTGCTGCACCCCGTCATGACCGCCTCAGGCTACCCCGCTAGAATGGAAGATTGTCCCCATTCACGGAACCGCTGACGATGTCCGCTCGCCTGAATCCCCTCGACCTCTACGACGTCCGCTCGCTGTTGTCCGACGAAGAGCGCATGGTGCAGGACTCCGTCGGCCGCTTCGTCGACGAGAAGGTGCTGCCGATCATCGGGGATTGCTTCGACCAGGGCCGCTTCCCCAAGGAGCTGGTTCCGGAGATCGCCAGCCTGGGCCTGCTGGGCGCGACCATCCCGGAGAAGTACGGCTGCGCCGGCATGAACGGCGTCAGCTACGGCCTGATCTGCCAGGAGCTGGAGCGCGGCGACTCGGGCCTGCGCAGCTTCGCCTCGGTGCAGAGCTCGCTGTGCATGTACCCGATCTACGCCTACGGCACGGAAGAGCAGAAGATGCACTACCTGCCGAAGATGGCGGCGGGCGAGATCATCGGCTGCTTCGGCCTCACCGAGCCGCACGGCGGCTCCGATCCGGCCAACATGAAGACCCACGCCAAGAAGGACGGCGGTGACTGGGTCATCAACGGCGCCAAGATGTGGATCACCAACGGCAACCTCGCGCACATCGCCATTGTGTGGGCGCAGACCGAGGACGGCATCCAGGGCTTCATCGTGCCGACCAACACGCCGGGCTTCACCGCGCAGGAAGTGCACAAGAAGATGAGCCTGCGCGCGTCGGTGACCTCCGCGCTGTTCTTCGACAACGTGCGCGTGCCGGAAGCCAATCGCCTGCCCAACGTAAAGGGCCTGAAGGGTCCGCTGGGCTGCCTCACGCAGGCGCGCTACGGCATCACCTGGGGCCCGATCGGCGCCGCGCAGGCCTGCCTGAAGGAAGTGCTCGACTACACGCAGGAACGCGTGCTGTTCGGTCGTCCGCTCGCTTCCAATCAGGCCATCCAGATCAAGATGGCCGAGATGGCCCGGCGCATCACCATGGCGCAGCTGCTGTCGCTGCAGCTTGGCCGCCTCAAGGATGCCGGGAACATGCAGCCGACCCAGGTGTCGCTGGCCAAGTGGAACAACTGCCGCATCGCCATCGACATCGCGCGCGAATGCCGCGACATCCTCGGCGGCGCCGGCATCACCACCGAGCACGTGGCGATTCGCCATGCGCTGAACCTGGAATCGGTCATCACCTATGAGGGTACCGAGACGGTGCACCAGTTGGTGGTGGGGCGCGAGCTGACGGGCATCAACGCGTTCTGATTGCGCTTCCATGCCGTCGCCCCAGCGCAGGCTGGGGCCCAGCGTCTTCGCCCCTCCTCCGAAGTCACTGGATCCCAGCCTGCGCTGGGATGACGACGAGGAAAACCACGTTTCGAGGTTAAGCCGTGAGCTGGCAAAGCATCCGCATCGAAACCGAACGACTCATCCTTCGCCCGACCTTGGCGGAGGATTTCGAAGGCTGGGCGGCGCTGATGGCCGACGAGGAAAACTCGCGCCATATCGGCGGACCGCAGCCGCGCGCCGTCGCATGGCGCGGGTTTCTCACCATGGCCGGCGCGTGGGCTATCCAGGGCTTTGGCATGTTCTCGGTGATCGAGAAGTCCAGCGGGCGTTGGATCGGCCGATTGGGGCCGTGGCAGCCGGAAGGCTGGCCCGGCACCGAAGTCGGCTGGGGCCTGCTGCGCGACACCTGGGGCAAGGGCTATGCGCCGGAAGGCGCCATCGCAGCGATCCATTGGGCGTTTGACACCCTGGGCTGGGCCGAGGTGATCCACACCATCGCGCCGGACAACACCGCATCGCAGGTGGTCGCGCGCAAACTGGGCTCGACGCCGCGCGGGCCCGGAAAACTTCCCGAGCCATTCCAGAACATCGCCGTCGATATCTGGGGCCAGACGCGCGAGGAATGGCGGAGGCGACACGCATGAGTCACGTGAACCCCGCGCTGTACGCCACGCTGGCAGAGATCGTGCCGGAGCTGCACGTGCATTGCGTGGAGCCGTGGTGCCTGATCGGCAGCGCAGCGGCGTTGCTCGCGGGCGCCGACGTCGGCGTGGCCGATGTCGACGTGCTGGTGTCGCGCAACGATGCCGAGCAATTGATGACGCTGTGGGCCGAGCGCCGCGAACACACCCATGAGCCTGTCAGTGCGGAGCGCTTCCGCTCGCACTTTGCGCGGTTTCGCTTTCCCGGGTTGCCGGTGGAAGTGATGGGTGAGTTGGAGCTCAACCAGGGGGATGGGTGGAAGCCGGTGAAGGCCGGAAAACTCACGCTGGTTGGCTTGAACGGGCTCGCTGTGCCGGTGCCGTCGCTTGAGGATCAGATCCGCATTCTTGAAAGTTTCGGGCGCGAGAAGGATTTGCTGCGCGCTGAACTGTTGCGAGCTTCTGCTTCCTCTCCCCTCCGGGGAGAGGACTGAGGTGAGGGGCGGGTGCTCGCGATGACACATCTACGAAGCACGCTTCGATGGAGCCACGACGCAAGATTGGCCCCTCACCCAACCCTCTCCCCGGAGGGGAGAGGGAAAATCCGCCTCGCATGAGACGCACCTCCATTCCCCAACCCGCCGCCCCCGCGGCCGTTCGTTGACGAGACCCCATGACCGCCATCCCGTACTCCCTCACGGCTCGCCATAAAGGCTTCAACCGCGCCGAGATCGTCGACCAGAACTTCATCGAGTTCGTGCAGCTGTGGCAGGGCGAGGTGCACACACCGCATGGCGACCACGCGCCGGTGCTGCCGGGCAGCTCGCTCGATGCGCGGGGCTTTTGCGAGCTGCTGGAATCGCAGCTCATCAGCCGACATCTCGACCTGATGGCGCGCGTGCTCCGCGTGCAGAACAAGGTCTTCTACACCATTGGCTCCAGCGGCCATGAAGGCAACGCGATGGTGGCGCGCCTGACCCGCCATACCGATCCGGCCTTTTTGCACTACCGCTCAGGCGGTTTCATGGCCGAACGCTTCCGCAAGCTGCCGGGCATGGATCCAGTGATGGATTCGGCGCTGTCGTTCGCCGCGAGCATGGAAGACCCGGCCTCCGGCGGTCGCCACAAGGTGTGGGGCAGCAAGCCGCTCTGGGTGTTGCCGCAGACCTCGACCATCGCCTCGCACCTGCCCAAAGCGCTGGGCACCGCGGTCGCCATCGAGCAGGCGCGTCGCATTGGCCACCAGTTGCCGATTCCGGAGGACAGCATCGCCATTTGCTCCTTCGGCGATGCCTCGTCCAACCACGCCACCGCGCAGACTGCGTTCAACGCGGCGGGGTGGACTGCCTACCAAAAGCTGCCGGCGCCGGTGCTCTATGTGTGCGAGGACAACGGCATCGGCATCTCGGTGAAGACGCCCTCCGGCTGGGTGGCGAACAACTTCCGCCATCGCGCCGACCTCGACTATTTCTTTGCCGACGGCCTGGACCTGGCAGAAGGTTACGCCCAAGTGCAGGCAGCGGTGGAGCATTGCCGCAGCACACGCCGTCCCACCTTTCTGCACCTGAAGACCACCCGCGTGATGGGTCACGCGGGCACCGACTTCGAGATCGAGTGGCGCAGCGTGGAAGAGCTGTTCGCGGTGGAGGCCGGCGATCCGCTGCTGCGCTCGGCCGAGATCGCGTTGTCCTCGGGGCTGTATACGCGGGAGTCGCTGCTGGCGCTGTACGAAGCCACCCGCAAGCGCTGCTTCGAGGCCGCCGAGGATGCCGACCGCCGTCCGCGCCTGACCTCGCTGGAGCAGGTGATGAAGCCGCTGGCGCCGTACACGCCGGCCGCGGTGAAGGCCGAGGCGGAGCGCGCCGACTACCAGGATCGCCGCCTTGCAGCCTTCGGTGGCGAAGACAAGCTCCCGGAGAAGCAGCCGCCGCGCCACCTGGCGATCCAGATCGGCCAGGCGTTGCACGACATCATGGCCAAGTACCCCGAGTCGCTGCTGTTCGGCGAGGACGTCGCGCAGAAGGGCGGCGTGTATACGGTCACCAAGGGACTGCACAAGACCTTCAAGGGCAGCCGCGTGTTCAACACGTTGCTGGATGAAACGATCATCCTCGGCCTGGCCCAGGGCTACGCCAACATGGGCATGCTGCCGATCCCGGAGATCCAGTACCTGGCGTACTTCCACAACGCCTGCGACCAGATTCGCGGCGAAGCGGCGTCGCTGCAGTTCTTCTCCAACGACCAGTACCGCAACCCGATCGTGATGCGCGTGGCCAGCCTGGGTTACCAGAAGGGCTTCGGTGGTCACTTCCACAACGACAACTCGATCGCCGCGCTGCGCGACATCCCGGGCCTCGTGGTGGGTTGCCCCAGCCGCGGCGACGACGCCGCCACCATGTTGCGCACGATGACGGCGCTGTCGAAGGTGGACGGTCGTGTGTGCGCCTACCTGGAGCCGATTGCGCTGTACATGACCAAGGATCTGTACGAGGCCGGCGACGGCCAGTGGCAGTTTGCCTATCCCGCTCCGGGCGAGGCGATGGCGCTGGGCGAAGGTCGCCTTTACCACGAGGATGCGAACGACCTGGTGGTGTTCACCTTCGGCAACGGCGTGACCATGGCGCTTCGCGCCGCGCGCACGATCGAGGCCGAGCTGGGCTGGAAGGTGCGCGTGGTGGACCTGCGCTGGCTGGCGCCGCTCAACGATGCGTTCATCGCCGCGCAGGCGAAGTCGGCCAAGCGCATCCTGGTGCTGGATGAAGGACGCCGGAGCGCTGGCGTGGGCGAGGGCATCATCACCGCCATCGTCGAAGGCGGCAGTGGCGCCACGCCGCTGGAGCGCGTGGTGGGCGCAGACACGTACACGCCACTGGCCGGCGCCGCGCTGCTGGTGCTGCCGGGCGAGGCGGACGTGGTGGCTGCCGCGCGCAAGATGGCTTGATGTCCTGAGGGCGGCGCTGGTGCACCCAACAGTCGCCGCGTCTCCTCCCCATTCGTCATCCCAGCTTTCGCAGGGATGACGTGGTGGATTCGGCTGCGTCCACTCAGCGCCGCCGCAGCCGCCACGCCTCCGCGCCGGCAATGCAGATCAGCAGCCACACCAGCCCACTCGCATAACCGCCGACCACGTCGCTGAGGTAGTGCACCTGGAGCACGATGCGGCTGATGCCGATCACTGTCACCATCGCCACCGCGCCGGCAATCACCCAGCGGTGCCAGCGCTGCGGCAGCAGGCGCAGCAGCACATAGGCCAGCATGCCGTAGAACACCATCGCGCCAAAGGCGTGGCCACTGGGGAAGCTCCAGCCGTGTTCCACCATGAAGCCGTGGCTCTGCAACGGACGGGGACGCTGGAACAGCGCCTTCAGGCCGCTGTTGAGCGGCACGACGCAAGCCATGGCGATGGTCCAACAGGTCGCCAGGCGCAGCTGGCGGCGCAGCAGCAGGGCGGCCAGCACGACCACCGTGGCCGCCGCCACCGAACCCAGGTCGCCCAGATGCGAAACCGCCGCCACCACCTGCAGCGTGGCCGGTCGCATATGGACATGGAGGTCCTGCGCGAGCGCCGCATCGAGACTGGTCAGTCCGCGCGAGGCCACCTCCGTGACGGCCAGCGCGATCGCGCCAAACAGCAGCAACATGGCGAACAGCAGCCACAGCACGGTAGGGCCACGAACGACCTGTGGCTCACGTCCGGCGGTGAGGGCCGCATCGCGCTGGCGACGATTCCATTGCCAGGCAAGGTCGCCGGCCAGCAAGGCCAGCACCATCAGCACGGCCCAGATGGGCATGGCGTTGTCGGCGATCCAGTCGATGGGGTCCTGCATGGGCCTCCTCCGCGGTACGTCCCCCATCATGTCCGCGGGCCGGCCATGCGCCAAGAGCCGTCCGTGGATGTGACTTCCGGTGCTGGCAGGCGGGCACGTTTACCGCGATAGTGCTCGCTTTTCATCCCGGAGCTGTTCGATGTCCCTGCGAATGCTGTCGCCGCGCGTGGCGGGTTGTTGCGCCCTGTTGATCCTTGCCACCCCATTGTGGGCGCAGGACGGCGCTGTCCCGGCGACGCACCCGGTTGCAGCCATCGTTGCGGCCTCGCCGCTGCCCGCCCAGCTGCAGGATTTCGGCGCCTACGTGGACAGCGTGCGCAAGCAGTTCGACGTGCCGGGCATCGCGGTGGCCATCGTCAAGGACGGCCAGGTGGTATTCGAACAGGGCTTTGGCGTGCGCGAGCTCGGCAAGCCGGAGCCGGTGGATGCGCGCACGAAGTTCGCCATCGCCTCCAACACCAAGGCCTTCACCGCCGCGGCGCTGCAGATGCTGGCCGAGGAAGGCAAGCTCGACATGGATGCGCGGGTGACCGACTACCTGCCGTGGTTCCAGATGTCCGACCCCTACGTCACGCACGAGATGCGCGTGCGCGACCTGCTGGCGCATCGCAGCGGTCTGGGCCTGGGCGCGGGCGACCTGCTGTATTGGCCGCCGACGTCGTATTCGACCAAGGAGGTGGTGCAGCGCCTGCGCAACGTGCCGCTAGCCACCAGCTTCCGCAGCGCCTATGCCTACGACAATATCCTGTTCGCCGTGGCGACGCTGGTGATCGAGCAGGTGTCCGGGCAGAGCTACGCCGACTTCATCCGCACGCGCATCCTCCAGCCGGTCGGCATGGATGAGACGCTGGTGGACATGACCTACCTGAAGCCCGGCATGAACGCGGCTACCGGCCATGCCAAGTTCAACTTCAGCGAACTCAAGCCGGTACCGCCGATGGCGTGGTCCAACAATCCTGGCGCGGGCGGCATCTACGCCAGCGTGCACGACATGGCGAAGTGGATGAACGTGCAGCTCGCCGGCGGCCGCCTTCCCAGCGGCAAGGCGCTGTTCTCCGAGAGCAGCCAGAAGCAGATGTGGTCGATGCTCACGCCGATGAAGATCGCCGAGCCGTCCGTGCCGGAGCTCAGTGACACGCGTCCCAACTTCGCCGGCTATGGCGAGGGCTGGTTCCTGTCCGACTACCATGGCCAGCGCCTGGTGTGGCACACCGGCGGTTGGCCCGGCATGGTGTCGCGCGTGACCCTGGTGCCGGATCTCAAGCTGGGCGTGGTGGTGCTGACCAACCAGGAGTCCGGCGCGGCGTTCAACGCGGTGACTTATCGCGTGCTCGACGCCTTCCTCGGTCGTGACAAGAAGGACTGGGTGGCCGCCTATGCGGCCTCGGTGAAGAAGAACGAAGGCAACGCCGACGACAGCTGGAAGCGGCATGAGGCCGCGCGCGACAAGGCCGCCAAGCCGTCGCTGCCGCTGGCCGGCTACACCGGTTCTTTCCGCGACCCGTGGTACGGCGACATCGTGGTCAGCCAGCAGGGCGGCAAGCTGCGCATGAGCTTCTCCAAGACGGCGCAACTGGTGGGAACCATGGAGCCGTGGCAGCACGACAGCTTCATCGTGCATTGGGACGATCGCTCGCTCAACGCCGACGCTTTCGTCACTTACTCGCTCGATGCGGATGGCAAGGTGCGTGAAGTGCGCATGCAGCCGGTCTCGCCGCTGACGGATTTCAGCTTCGACTTCCAGGATCTGCGCCTGACGCCGGTGAAATAACCCGGGGAGTGTTGCCCCCGGCGGGCCGCTTCGCGGCGGCCCGTGCGTCGACCATTCCGCGGGTCTTGCACGTGAATGGGAGACGCAAACCCAATGGCGCTTCAACGCATGAAATTGCGATATGCAAGGCATGCGTTTTTGCGAACGGATTCACCTTTCGTGCATCGTTGCGAAACACATGATGGCGCCGCCGTAGAACACTGCGCCACAGGGGAGCATGTCGCGGCATCACACGATGGAGAGTTCGCATGAGATTGACCCTGATCGCACTGATGCTTGGCGCCGTGGTGGCGTCGTCGTCCGCCCTGGCTGCGCCGATCCAGTACGACCAAGACCATGACCGCTATGAGCAGGACCATGGCCACGACCGTGACCACCGTGACGATGACCGTCGCGACCACGACCGCCACGAAGAAGACCGTCGCGAGGTCGAACACGACCGCCGCGAGGGCGATCACCGCGACTACGTGATCGTGCACGACCGCGGCCAGCACGAAGGCTGGTATCGCCGCGGCGGCTACGTGCCGGTGGAATACCGCGACCACCGCTACGTGGTGGAGAACTGGAACGAATACC
Source organism: Dyella solisilvae (assembly GCF_003351225.1). Classification (GTDB taxonomy): domain Bacteria; phylum Pseudomonadota; class Gammaproteobacteria; order Xanthomonadales; family Rhodanobacteraceae; genus Dyella; species Dyella solisilvae. Next base: position 540,991 of record NZ_QQSY01000001.1, on the reverse strand, counting down.
ACCTCGCGCCGCCGCCGCGCGATTACCAGTATGTGCGCAGCGATACCGGCGAGTTCCTGCTGGTCGCCGTCGCCACCGGTATCATCGCCAATATCGTGCTCTCCCACTGAGTACGAGGGCCGCGCCGACTACAGGCGCGGCCTGCAGTACCGCGATTCCTTTCCGCAAAAAAATTCGAATCGACCTCACGGCGCATGAACGCCGCGCCGTGCACGCTGATCCGGCGTCATGCGCCAGGTGCATAGTCTTTCGCACAGGCGCAGGGGCGCTTGGGGACGTCTTGCGACGACGCGGTCCGCGCCGTATGCGATGACGACAATGGAGAGCACGGCCGCCATTCGGGAAGCCGTCTCCTTGGAACAGACGAATTCGCGCTGGAGGGATCGAAGATGAAATCGTACGGTTTGATCGCAGTCTTGCTTGCGGGTCTTCTGGCGGGCCCCGCCGTTTACGCGCAGCAGGCGTCGGCGCCCGCCGGTTCCACCGGCCAATGCAAGGACGGCAGCTTCACCAGCAACGCGACCAAGAAGGGCGCCTGCTCCGGCCATCAGGGCGTGAAGGAGTTCTGGGGCGCCGCCGGCGCCGCGGCGCCTGCCGCAGCGGCGGAGAAGAGCGCGGCGGCCACCCCGGCGCCGAGCGCAGCGCCGAAGGCCACGCCGGCAGCGAATGGCAAATCCGCCAACGAGCCACCTGCCACGGCGGCGCCGGGTGGTGGGCCGGGCATGGTATGGGTCAATTCGAGCAGCAAGGTCTACCACTGCCCGGGTGACAAGTGGTACGGCAAGACCAAGGCCGGAGCCTACATGAGCGAAGCGGACGCCAAGGCCAAGGGCTATCACGCCGACCACGGCAAGGCGTGCGAGAAGTAAGCGAGCCCTGCCTTGCCTCGTTATTCCCGCGTTCGCGGGGATGACGCAGTCCGAAGCCATGGTTCGATGCATCTCGCGGATGCATTGAGTAAATCGAAAAAAGGGCCGGCGCCTGCCGGCCCTTTTCAATCCAGACGCTTGTGGAACAAGCGAATCGCCAACGTCAGCATGATGACGATGAAGGCGGCCAGCGCCAGGCTGTCCGGCAGCAAGTCGGTCATGTCCGCGCCGCGCAGCATGATGCCGCGGATCAGTCGCATGAAATGGGTGAGCGGCAATAGCTCGGCGATCCACTGCGCCGGGCGCGGCATGCCGTCGAAGGGGAACATGAAGCCCGACAGCAGGATCGATGGCAGGAACACGAAGAACGTCATCTGCATCGCCTGGAACTGCGACTTTGCCCGCGTGGAAATCAGCAGGCCCAACGACAGGTTGGCCAGGATCAGCAGGCTGGACGCCATGTAGACATCCCACAGGCCGCCGCGTATCGGCACGCGAAACAGCCATACGCCGAGCAGCAGCACCACGCTGGTCTGCACCAGACCGATGGCCGCATAGGGCAGCACCTTGCCGATCATCAGCTCGGTGCGGCTCACTGGCGTGGTGATGAGCAGTTCGAGGTTGCCGCGCTCGGTCTCGCGCACGATGGCTACGGCGGTGAACAACACCATGGTCATGGTGAGGATCACGCCCACCAATCCCGGCACAATGTTCACCGGCGAACGCCGCTCGGGGTTGTAGAAGCTCACCACGCTGATCGGTTGTTCGGTCTGCGCGTGGAAGTTGTCCGGTTGGTTGAGCGGGTATTGCGCAAGCTGGACCGCAGCCGCTTGCACCACATTGTCGCTGCCGTCGACCATGACCTGGATCGACTCGCGGCCGTCCATCCTGCGTCGTTCGAAGTCCGGCGGCACGGCGATGCCCACGCTGATGCGCCCCTGCCGCAGCAGATCGATCAACTGCTGCGGGCTCTGCGCGGAGGCGCGTAGTTCGATCACGCCGCTGGCGAGCAGGTCCTGCACGGCGGCGCGCGAACCGCTGGTCTGCGCCTGGTCCACCACGGCCGCAGGCAGGTGGCGCAGATTGAGGTTGATGGCATAGCCGAACAGCATCAACTGCAACACCGGCATGCCCATGATCATGGCGAGCGTGACGCAGTCGCGTCGCAGCTGGCGCAGTTCCTTGATCATGATGGCCCACAGGCGGCGCAGGTTCACGCGAGCTGCTCCTCGCGCCTGGCCTGTCCGTGCGTGGCGACCACGAACACGTCTTCCAGATTGGGTTCGACGCTCGTCACTTCCGCCGTCACGTTGGTCCCGTCGAGGCAGCCGCGCAGCGCATCTGCATCGGCATTACTGCCACGGGTCAGTACGCGCAGCTCGTTTCCGATCTGCGCCACGCTCAACACATCCGGGTGGCTGGCAAGGGTGTCCTTGGCCTGCCGCGGTGAACTGGCGCGCACGAGGTAGGTGCGGCCCTGAAGCTTGGCGGTGAGTTCGGCGGGCGTGCCGTCGGCTACCAGGTTGCCGGTGTCGAGAATGGCCAGCCGATGGCATCGCTCGGCTTCGTCCATGTAATGCGTGGACACGAGTATCGTCGTGCCATCGTCGGCCAGGTCGAACAACTTCTCCCAGAAGTCGCGGCGCGATTCGGGGTCGACCGCGCTGGTCGGCTCGTCCAGGAACAGCAGTTCCGGTTCGTGCACGATGGCGCCGGCCAGCGCCAGGCGTTGCTTCTGGCCGCCGCTCAGGGTGCCGGCAAGCTGTTGCTGGCGGTCATCCAGCCGGTACCAGCGCAACAGGTCGTCCACGCGCGCCTTGCCTGCGCGCTGCGACAGGCCCTGCACGGTGGCGAGGAACTCCAGGTTCTGCCGCACCGACAGGTCGTCGAACAGCGAGAACTTCTGTGTCATGTAGCCGATGCGCCGCTTGAGCGCTTCGGCCTGCTGCGGAATGCGCAGGCCAAGCACTTCGATGTCGCCCTCGGTGGGCGTCAGCAGGCCGCACAGCATGCGGATGGTGGTGGACTTGCCCGAGCCATTGGGGCCGAGGAAGCCGTAGACGCAGGCGCGCGGGACGTCCAGGTCCACCGCGTTGACCGCGGCCAGGGCGCCGAAGCGCTTGGTCAGGTTCCGCGCATGGATGGCCGTGTCGGTCATTCGTGCTTACCCGGGAACACCGCGGAGAGCGGGAAGCCCTGCGGCAGATCCTTGGCGTCCTGGCCGAGCGCGATCTCCGCGAGGTAGCTCAACCGGGTGGCGTCATCGCCACTCAGTGCGTAGTAGGGCGTGAAGGTCGGTTCGCTGCGGATCATGCGGACCTTGCCGTGGAAGCTGCGCTTGCCGTCGTGCAGGGTGACCACGGCTTCATCGCCGACCTTCACCGAGGGGCGCAGCGGCGCAGGTACGTAGACACGGGCGAAAGGCGTGTCGCTCGCGAGCAGGATCACCAGCGGCGTGCCGGGCTGGGCCTGGTCGCCCAGCTTGTAGGGCAGGCTGTCGACGCGCACGTCGCGCGGCGCGGTGAGGTCGAGTTTCTCCAGGTCGACCGCGCGCGAGGCCGCCGTGGCAGTGGCGGCGGCGACGCCGGCTCGCGCTTGCGCGATGTCTTCCGCGCGCGAGCCGTTGAGCAACTGGTCGAGCATCGCGCGGTCGGCGGCGACGGCCGCATCGGCATTGCCGGCGGCGGCCTTGGCGCGATCGAGATCCGCGTCGGCGATGAAGCGCTGGCGGGCCAGGGCGGAGAGCCGTTGGTAATAGGCGTTGGCGTCGCGCGCCTGCGCCTGCGCGCCGACGAGGTTGGCGCGGGCCTGGCGGATCTGTTCCTCGCGCGGCCCGTTCACCAGTTCCAGCAGGGCCTGTTGCTGCTGTTTCAGATCGGCGCGCGCCGAGTCCAGCGCGGCCTGCGTACGGGTGGTCTCCAACTGCATGATGACGGCGCCGGCAGGTACGTATTGGCCTTCGCGCACGTCGATGCGCACGATATGTTCGGCGGCCGGGGCGGGCAGGGTGATTCGGTCGAACTCCAACGTGCCGAGCACCTGGGGCGGCGAGGCTTGGCAGCCGGCCAGCAACAGGAGGCTCGGCAACAGAATCCGGGCCAGGTGACGGTCAATCTTCATGCCGGGGCTCCATGCCATGTCCGAGCAGGGCGAGCGCGTGGTTGGTCAGGGCGTCGATGCCAAGGTCGGCCTGGAAAATCTGTCGCCAGATCGGCGCGCCGGCGGCGGGAAAGAGCGTGAGGCCGATCATCGATACCACCAGCAAGCGCGGGTCGAGCGACGGGTTGAGCTGGCCGCGCTGCTGCGCCATCGCGAAGCGCTTGGCAAGCATTTGCGGCACTTCGGGGCCGATGCGCGAAAGCAGCAGCTCGCGCAGGGCGCCGCCCTCGCACAGCACTTCGCGCACCCACAGGGCAGGGAACCAGGGGTAGGCCTCGATCAGCCCGTACACGCCGCGCACGAAGCCGTGCGCCAGGGCCTGCGGATCGTCACCGGCGTCGACGATGCCGGCGCGCAAGGCGTGCACGGCAGGCATCAGCCGTTCCTCGAACACGGCATCGCGCAGGGCGAGCTTGCTGCCGAAGTAGTAGTTGAGGAGGGCGGGGGTGACGCCGGCCTCGCTGGCGATGCTGCGCAAGGAGGTGGCGGCGATGCCGTCGCGCACGAAACAGGCCAGCGCGGCTTCGATCAGGTGGGGGCGCAGGTCGGGACTGTCGGTGCCCGGACGCCCGGGTGAGCGGCGCGCGCTTTGCCTGCGGCGCGGCGTGGATGGCGTTGGCTGGCTCATGTCTGCTAATTAATCATACATATAATTAATTGCAAGTCATGGATACGTGGGCGTTTTGTCGCAATGGAAAAGGCCGGCAAGGCCGGCCTTTGCGTGAAGTTGGGGTAGACCCCGCACTCGTTCCGTCATTCCTGCAAAAGCCGGAATGACGGTGAGGGCAGATAGGGCGATGCCCGATTGCGTGACGCCCCCTCCCTGGTGAGGAAGAGGGGGCGCCAGGAGCTATCAACCGTTCGGCACAACCGGCAGGCTGATCGAGCTGGCCGTGCCAGGCGTATGCCACACGCGCTGCGTGGCCTTCTGGTAGTCGCCTGCCTTGGCGTCGAAGATGTTCGGCACGAAGGTCTGCGGGTTGCGGTCGTACAGCGGGTACAGGCTGGACTGCACCTGCACCATGATGCGGTGGCCCGGCAGGAACACGTGGTTGGTGGTGGGCAGGCCAAAGCTGTACAGCAGCGGCTGGTCAGGCGTGAGCGCCTGCGGATGCTCGAAGCTGGTGCGGTAGCGGCCGCGGAAGATGTCGAGCGACACCGCCAGCTCGTAGCCGCCCATCTCCGGGTCCGAGGGCACCGTATCCGGGTACACGTCGATCAGCTTCACCACCCAGTCGCTGTCGCTGCCGCTGGTGGAGGCATACAGGTTCACCTGAGGCGCGCCGCCAATGTGCAGGGGCGCGGTGAGCGGCGCGCTGACGTAGGTGAGGACGTCTGGACGTCCATCCACGAAGCGCTGGTCGTTCACCAGCCAGCGCGTCCAGGCGTCGTGGTCGGCGAAATGCGCCGGGCGCGGCTGGTAGGGCACGGGCTTGGCCGGGTCGGAGACGTACTCGTCGTACTTGGCGGCATCCGCGCCCGGCGCATTGAACGACAGGTTGCCGCCGGCGCCGAGATACAGCGCCTTCGGCTTGTTGGCGCAGCCCTGCTCGCAGCTCAGCGGCCAGGACTTGTAGCGGTCCCAGTGGTTTTCGCCGGTGTTGTAGATCAGCACCGGCGGCGTGTTCGCCTTGGGCGCGCCATCGACCAGGTACTGGTCGAAGAACGGCTTGAGCACGTCGCGGCGGAACTGCAGGGAGGTGTCGCCGTCCCACTTCAGTGGGCCGAGCGACGTACCGTCGTAGTTCACCTGGCTGTGGCGCCACGGGCCCATCACCAGGAAGTTCTTGTCGTTGCCCTTGTCCTTGGGTTCGGTGGCCATGTAGCTGTGGATCGCGCCCCACATGTCTTCCTGATCCCACAGGCCCTGCAACCACATGGTCGGCACGGTGAGCGGCTGGGCGGCCATGACCTTGTCCAGCGCCTGTTCCTGCCAGAAGGCGTCGTAGGACGGGTGTTCGTGCAGCTTGCGCCAGTAAGGCAGTTGCTCGAACCCGTTGGCGCGCGCGTAGTCGCCGGCCGAGCCGGCCGCCAGGAAGTTGCTGTAATCGTCGTAGCCCACGCGCGGCGTGGCCTCACCTTTGCCCTTCTGCGCAGTCTGGCCGCGGATGTAGTCGAAGTTGGTCTCGCGGAAGGCGCCGTAGTGGAACCAGTCGTCGCCCATCCAGCCGTCGACCATCGGGCTCTCTGGCGCCGCCACCTTCAGCGCCGGATGCGGATGCACCAGCGCCATCACCACGGTGAAGCCCTCGTAGGAGGAGCCGAGCATGCCGACCTTGCCGTTGGACTCGGGGATGTTCTTCACCAGCCAGTCGATGGTGTCGTAGGCGTCGGTGGAGTGGTCCACCTCGCTGGAGTTGAGCGGGCCGCGCAGCGGGCGCGTCATCACGTACTCGCCCTCGGAGCCGTACTTGCCTCGCACGTCCTGGAACACGCGGATGTAGCCACCCTTGACGAACACCTCGTCGCCCTGCGGCAGGGTCGCGTCCATGTGCGGCGACTGGTAGCGCGCGGCGCGGCCGTCGGCGTTGTACGGCGTGCGCGTGAGCAGGATCGGCGCGTGCTTGGCGCCCTTGGGAATCACGATCACCGTGTGCAGCTTCACGCCGTCGCGCATGGGGATCATCACCTCGCGCTTCACATAGTCGTAGCCGGCGGTGTCCGGCACGAACTTGGCGTGCGGAATATCCGGGGTGAGCGGCGCGGTCTGGGCCTGGGCAAGGCCGGCAGTCAGGGCGACCAGCGTGGCGACGGCAAGCACGGTACGGCGAAAGGGCATGAATCCTCCTGGCGGGCTGGCCGTGGCGGCGGCCGGTCCGGGGTTGATGGGTTAGTGATGACGGGTCCCGTGCCTGACTGTAAGGGAGCGAAGGGTCGGCTCCCAGCATGACTTCCTGCCTAGTCTGCTGCGTGGGCGGGCGACAGGCTGCGGGTGCGCAAGCATGGAGCCGCGGCGACGGCGGGATGCCGGCAGTCTGGTGCTCGTCCTCATCAAGGAAGCCCGGCCATGAAGACCAGCACGCGCGACGACTATCTGCGACGGATCGACCGGGCGGTGGCCTTGCTGCAGGCGGCGGTCGACGCCGGCGGCCAGTTGCCGGTGGTGCCGCAACTGGCCGCCGCGGCGCATCTGTCGCCGTTCCACTTCCATCGGATCTACCGCGCCTTGACCGGCGAAACGGTGGGGGCGACGACAGGGCGCCTGCGGCCGCGCCACGTGGGTCCCTAGGAGGAACTCGACGAATTCACCGACCGCTTCATCGGCGACTGGTGGGCCGCCAGCGGATACGCATTGCGCGAGGAACTGCCGTTCCGGCACTTCCTCGACGATCCGGAGGAGACGCCGCAGGCCCTGCTGCGCGCGGACGTCTATCTGCCGATCGCGCCGGCGGACGAGGTTCAGGTGGAGGATTCGGCCCAAGGGTCATAGCTTCCGAAACACCAGAGATGACCTTCAGGGTCACGGCAGCTGTAGCCGGCGCCGCCGTAATCCTTCTCGGCATAGTCGTCCACGATCACGGCGCCGGCGGCCTTGGCCTGCTCGTAGTGCGCCCGGCCGTCCTTGACGACGACATAGGGGCATTGGGTTTCCATGCCGCCGATCTGATCCGGTTGTGTGAGCTGACGCCCGAACTCGGTGTCGCGTATTGACCCCAGCATCAGCATGCCTCCACCGTAGACAAGCTGCGCATGGGCCACGCCGCCTTCGCCGTCGTCGTAGACCGCATGCCTGGTGAAGCCGAATGCCTGGCACAGCCATGCGATCGCCGCGTGGGCGTCGCGATAGCGCAGGCCGGGGATGATGGTGCTGCCGGAAATGTGTGAACTGGCCATGGGCGTGCTCCTTCGGATGGAGGACCCCAGCTTAGTCCGGGTCGCTGCGTTGTCTTGTCGATTTTCCGAGTGGGGGCTGGCAGGCGCGACTAAGCGTTGCCGTCGTTGTCGACAGCGCGAGGCCACTGTCGCCGCACCAGGGGTTCCAGCTTTTCCTCCAGCCGGGCGCGATTGCGGCCTGCAAGCTTGGCCCGGTACATGGCGTGGTCGGAGCGCTCGACCAGCGCTTCGATGGTGTCATCGGGAAGCCGCATCGCGATGCCGATGCTGACGGTGAGCAGCAGGCCGGAGTCGTTCACCGGGATCTCCAGCCGATGCACGCGGCGGCACAGGCGGGTGGCCACCTGCATGGCCTGCACCTGCTCTATGCCGAACAGCATGGCGACGAACTCCTCACCGCCATACCGGCCCAGCAGGTCGTGCGGGCGCAGCTCGTGGCGTAGCGCGTCGGCCACGGCGACCAGCGCACGGTCGCCGGCGGCATGGCCCTGGCGATCGTTGAGCATCTTGAAGTGGTCCAGGTCCAGGAACAGCAGCGCGACGGGTTGCCCGCTGCCGCTGTTAAGCACCTTGCGCACGCTGTCGCTCCAGGCACGCCGATTGAGCACGTTGGTGAGCGCGTCGTTGTCGGCCAGCTCCTGCACGATGCTGTGGTCTCGACGCATGATCAGGGCGCGGTCTGCCAGGCCCAGCGACAACACCACGGCTGAGAAGGCGCCCACCGCCAGGCCGGCGTCGCCGAGCCAGATCACGTCTGCCAGGGAGCCGTCGAACTGGCTATGCGACAGCGTGGTCAGCGCCAGTAGCGGCGTCCAGCCGGCCAGGAAGAACCACGCGGCCCGCGCGCCACGCACCGCCGACATCACCCCGGCAAGCAACACCAGCAGGGTGCCGATCACCATCAGGGGGCCGAGCAGTACTTGCGCGGTCTCCTGCAGCAGGCCGATCTGGCAAATGCGCAGCAGCACCACCAGCGGCATGCCCACGGCGAGCGCAAGGGTCGGCGTGTGCAGCCACGGGGCGTAGCGGGGCAGTTCGCAAAAGCGCGCCACGAACATCGCGGCAAATGCCAGCGACACCGCCACGGCGGAGGAACCGACCATGTCCGCCGAGCCGGCCAGCCAGGTTATCTCCAGCGGGTGGAACAGGAAGCCGGTCTGCACGCCCTGGATCAGCGCGTAGCAGAGCACGTAGCCGGCGTACCAGGCGAACGTGGCGTCGCGCAGCATCAGCGCCAGGCATAGCGCCATCAGCGACATCGCCAGCATCACCGCAAAGCAGGCGCTGGCGAACACCAGCCAGCGCGCATCATGGCGCAGGAATTCGTCCCAGGATTGCAGTTGGAAGCTCACCGGCGAACTTCGCAGTGCGGTCGGCTCGAAGCGCAGGAGGATCGGGTCGGAGGCGGGTACGCCTGCGCGGATGCGGAAGGCCAGACGTCCGTTGCCGTGCGCGGCGGTGGAAAAGTCTTCCATCGAGAGCGGCGAGGAGGCGCCGTCCCCGGCGATCAGGGTCACCGTCGTGGTTGGCGGTGGATAGATCGACAGTACGCGCTCTTCATCGACCAGCGGGGGTTGGGGTTGCAGCACCACCCAGGTGCCCAGGCCCTGCGGCGGGAAGCGTTGCAGCAGGTTGGGGTCAAAGCTGGCCAGGTCGCCCCGGTGGAAGGCGTCCAGGACGCTTTGCGGCGTGTCCCCCGGGCGAACTTCGCGCGCGGCCCCGGTCAGGGGCGTGTTGGCGTGGACCACGGACGCAAGCAGCCACATGGCAAGGATGCCGAGCATCCGCCACCGACCCTGCCGCCCTGCCGCCATGCCCCTGCTACCCATCTGCCGGTCCCCTGGTCTCGGCGCGCGGCTCCCTGATGGAGTCGCGTCACTCCGTGGCGCTCCCGCTCATCCCTGTGGGTGGATTCCCGCGCTACCGGTCGCGCAGGGATGCCGTCGTCCTTGCTGGTCGGGTAGCCATGATGATGGAGCGCACGCGGGATGGCTTTACATCGAAAGTCATAGGTAAGCGTCGGGCGCCGGCGCTCACGAAGGCTTGACCGTCACCGCTGCCATGCTTGCGGATCCCCCCAAGGCGCCCGCCTTTCCCCAGAGGAGGAGCAAGCATGAGCACGATCCGCGTGGCCGTATTCGTAGGAAGCCTGCGCAAGGAGTCTTTCAATCGCCAACTGGCCCATGCCGTGGAGCGGCTGGCGCCAGCTGATTTCCAGTTCGAACATGTGCGCATCGATCATCTGCCCCTGTACAACCAGGACCTTGATGCGGCCTATCCGGCCGAGTGCGCCAACCTCAAGAAGGTGATCGAGGCAGCCGACGCGCTGCTGTTCGTCACGCCGGAGTACAACCGTTCGATGCCCGGCGTGTTGAAGAACGCCATCGACATCGCCTCGCGTCCCTGGGGGACCAATTCCTTCGCCGGCAAGCCGGGCGCCGTGATCGGCATATCGGTCGGAGCGACCGGCACGGCGTTGGCCCAGCAGCATTTGCGCAACGTCCTGGCCTATCTGGACGTGCCCACCCTGGGACAGCCAGAGGTGTTCATCCAGCACAAGGAAGGCATGTTTGACGCCGAGGGAAACTTCACCCACGAGAGCACGAAGAAATTCGTGCACGGGTTCGTGGATCGCTATGTGGCTTGGGTGAAGCGCTTCCCCAAATAGGGCGCCTAACATGCGACGCCCCGGCTTGGCCGGGGCGTCGGGCGGAAGCGGGAACGGGCCTGCGGGCCTTAATGGGCGCCGGTTGTACCCGTCGTTCCGGTGGTGCCTTGGGTACCGTTGTGGCTGCCGCCGTCGTTGAGCGCGGCGGCCACCACCGCGACGCCGACGGCGCTGGCGCCCACGTAGAGCGGCGTGAGGTTGCCGTTGGCGGCCGCGCCCGCCGCTCCGGCGCCGGGGATGGTTGGAGCGGCGCCCAGCGACGTGGCCGGAGCTTCCTGCGATGTTGCGGATTCCTGCGCCATCGGGGCCGTGGTCTGAGCCACGGCATGGGCGGCCAGGCTGGTCATGGCGATGGCGGCGAGCAGCTTTTTCATGGGATCTCCCTATCTTGAGCGGACTTGGCGTGGGCCAAAGTCCATGCACGATAGGGAGTCGCAGGCCTCGGCGAAGTCGGCCACGCAAGGCAGAAAGTCCCGGCGCCCGACCTGTCTGGCCGTCGGGGCGGGACGATGGGGTGTCGGCCACCTACATGGGGCGAAGGGACGGACTCAGGCCTCGTTGGCGCCCGAGCCGCACAGCTTCTCCAGCAACTGCACCTGCACGTTGCGCGCCGGCTGGCTGGCGGCGGGCTTGGTCCGCACGTAACGCCCATCGGGCTGGAGCAGCCAGGCGCTGGCGTTGTCGCACAGGTACATCTCCAGCTCTTTCTTCAGGCGCGCCTGCAGCTTCTTGCCCTCGATCGGAAAGCCAGTCTCCACGCGGCGGTCGAGGTTGCGCTCCATCAGGTCGGCGCTGGCCAGGTAGAACTGCTCCTCGCCGTTGTTGGCGAAGCAGTACACGCGACTGTGCTCCAGGAAACGGCCGACGATGGAGCGCACGCGGATGTTGTGCGACACGCCCGGCACGCCGGGGCGCAGGCAGCACATGCCGCGGACGATCAGGTCGATCTTCACGCCGGCCATGCTGGCCTTGTACAGCGCGCGGATCATCTTCGCGTCGGTCACCGCATTGATCTTGAAGATGATCTGCGCCGGCTTGCCGGCGGCGGCATGCGCGGTCTCGCGCGCGATCAGCTCGAGCAGGGTCTTCTTCAGGGTGAACGGCGCGTGCAGCAGCTTCTTCATCTGCAGCAGCTTGCCCATGCCGGTGAGCTGGCTGAACAGCTTGTGCACGTCCTCGCACAGCGCCTGGTCGGAGGTCAGCAGGCTGTAGTCGGTGTACAGGCGCGCATTGCCGGTGTGGTAGTTGCCGGTGCCCAGGTGCGCATAGCGCACCAGCTCCTCGCCTTCGCGGCGCTGGATCAGCATCAGCTTGGCATGCGTCTTCACCCCGACCACGCCGTAGATCACCATCGCGCCGGCCTGCTGCAGGCGCGAGGCGAGCGACAGGTTGGATTCCTCGTCGAAGCGTGCGCGCAGCTCGATCACCACGGTCACTTCCTTGCCCGCGCGCGCCGCATCCACCAGCGCGTCGACGATCTCGGAGTTGGCGCCGCTGCGGTACAGCGTCTGCTTGATCGCCAGCACGCTCGGATCCTTCGCCGCCTGGTGCAGCAGATCGACCACCGGCGCGAACGATTCGTACGGATGCAGCAGCAGCACGTCCTGGCGGCCGATCACCTGGAACAGGTCTTCGGCCTTCTTCAGCGCCTTGGGGATGGACGGGGTGAACGTGGGATATTGCAGCTCGGGGCGGTCGGTCTTGTTGATCAGGCCGAACAGGCGCGCCAGGTTCACCGGGCCGTTGACCTCGTACATCTCCGCCGCGGCGAGGCCGAACTGGCGCAGCAGGTAATCGGTGAGTTCGGCGGGGCAGTTGTCGGCCACCTCCAGGCGCACGGCGTCGCCGAAGCGGCGCGAATACAGCTCGCCGCGCAACGCGCGTGCCAGGTCTTCGACGTCTTCAGGGTCGATGGTGAGGTCGGCGTTGCGGGTCAGCCGGAACTGGTAGCAGCCGCGCACGGACATGCCAGGAAACAGCTCCTCGGCATGGGCATGGATGATGGAAGACAGCAGCACGAAATTCTCGCCGCCCTCACTCACCTCGTCGGGCAGGCGGATCAGGCGCGGCAGCACGCGCGGCGCCGGCACGATGGCGAGGCCCGAGTCGCGGCCGAACGCATCGGTGCCTTCCAACTGCACGATGAAGTTGAGGCTCTTGTTGACCAGCAGCGGGAAGGGATGGGTCGGGTCCAGGCCGATCGGCGTGACCAGCGGCGCCACCTCATTGCGGAAGTACCTGCGCACCCACAGCTTCTGCTTGTGCGACCACTCGTTGCGCCGAACGATGCGGATGCCGTTGCGCGCGAGCTCGGGCAGGATGCGATCGTTGAGAATGGCGTACTGCCGTTCGATCTGCTTGTGCGTGATCTCGCTGATCTCGGCCAGCGCCTTGCGTGGCGATACGCCATCGGAGCCGACGATCTCGTGGTCGAAGGCGATCTGGCTCTTCAGGCCGGCCACGCGGATCTCGAAGAATTCGTCGAGGTTGCTGGAAAAGATCAGCAGGAACTTCAATCGCTCGAGGATCGGCTTGCTCTCGTCCAGCGCCTGGTCGAGCACGCGGATGTTGAACTGCAGCTGCGAGAGTTCGCGGTTGAGGTACAGGTTGGGATCGTTGAGGTCCGGCGGCGCACTCGCCGTGGCGGACGCGGGCGCAGCGGGCTCGGCGGGCGGGTTGCGCGCGGGTTCGGCACGCTCGTTGTCGCGGGCGGCGCTGGAACGAACGACATCGGTACTCATCGGCTCACCGTTCATGGGGCGGACGTGCGGCGGCGCCGCGAGTCCGCAAAGGCACATAGTACGGCTCCGATAAAGACCGGGCCATGGCAGCGCAGCAGGCGTCTCGCGCTGTCACGTGACGTACATCTTGTGCATCGTTTTTGACATGTTCGTGACAATGCCGACGGCTGCGTCATGGCTTCGTGACGCGAAACTATCCGTTCGCCCCTCCTGACGGAGCGCGCGCTGTGCGCGATCCAGCCTGCCGTTTGCTCGCAGCATCGCAAGGACATGTTGCGCACTGGGCGCCTTGCCGCTTGAGAAGGAAGCACTCAGGGCAAGCCCAAGTAACGGCTCGGCGCGACGCCAAGCACGCGCCGGAATGCTGCGGTGAACGCGCTGGGGTTGCCGTAGCCCAGGTCCACTGCCACCTGGGTGATCGGCTCGCCGTTGCCCAGGCGGGTGAGCGCCGAAAGCAGGCAGGCCTGCTGCCGCCATGCGGTGAAGCTCATGCCGGTTTCCTCGCGGAAGGTGCGGGTGAAATGGCGACGGCTCATGCCGGCGCGCTGCGCCATGTGGTCGATCTTCACTTCCTGGGAAGGCTGTTGCAGCAGTTCACGGCACAGTGCGGCCAGCCGCTTCTCATGCGGCAGCGGTGCGCTCAGCGGCAGCGCCGGCATTCGCCTGATCTCGTCCAGCAGCAGCGCCATGACGCGGCCGTCGCGGCCATCGATGTCGTATTCGGCCGGAAGGTCGACGGCCTCTTGCAACAGTTCGTGCAGCAAGGGCGAGACGGCGATCACCTGGCAGTGCTGGGGCAGCCCGGCCAGACGCGCGGCCTCGGCCGTCACATAGGCACTGCGGGTGGCGACGGTTCCTCCCATGTGCACCTCATGGGTCACCCCGGGCGGAATCCAGAGCCCCCGACGTGGTGGCACCACCCAGCTGCCTTCGCTCGTGAAGGTGGTCAGTACTCCCGTGGAGGCATACAGCAGCTGGCCGCGGCGGTGGGAGTGCGCCGGCAGCACATAGTGCGTCGGATAGTCGTTGCCGGTGGCGATCACGTCACGCGGGGTGTTCTCGTAGGCGTCGGCGCGGGTATTGCGCACGGTTTTGGCCCAAATTCAACAGAAATTGACCCGACGATGTGTGCGGGCCGGGGCTGTTCACTTTAAGGTGAGCGCCCTGGCGCAGCAACCCGCGACGCCATGCCGCAACCCAGAGCCTTTCCATCCATGCAGACCCGCGTTCAAGACGTCCCCATGCCGGCGGCAGCTTCCCACGCCGAACCGGGCACCGAGTTCCGCATCCTCGGCGCCATCAGCTTTTCGCATCTGCTCAACGACATGATCCAGTCGTTGATCCTGGCCATCTATCCGATCCTCAAAAGCGGCTTCAACCTGAGCTTCGCGCAGATCGGCCTGATCACGCTGACCTACCAGCTGACCGCCTCGCTGCTGCAGCCGGCGGTGGGCCTGGTCACCGACAAGAAGCCGATGCCGTACTCGTTGCCGATCGGCATGGGTTTCACCCTGTGCGGCCTGCTGCTGCTGGCGACCGCGCCTAATTTCGCCGTGCTGTTGGTGGCCGCGGCGCTGGTGGGTACCGGCTCCTCGGTGTTCCATCCGGAGTCCTCACGCGTGGCGCGCATGGCCTCGGGCGGACGTCACGGCCTCGCCCAGTCGCTGTTCCAGGTCGGCGGCAATGCCGGCGCGTCGCTCGGACCGTTGCTCGCCGCATGGATCATCGTGCCGCACGGGCGCGGCAGCGTGGCCTGGTTCGCGCTGGCTGCGTTGCTGGCGATCGTGGTGCTGCTGCAGGTGAGCCGCTGGTACCGTGACCATCACGCGGTGCGGGGCAAGGCGAAGTCGCGCCACGCCGCGCTGGCGCCGTTGACCCGCGGGCAAGTGGCGTGGTCGGTGCTGATCCTCGGCCTGCTGATCTTTTCCAAGTACTTCTACCTGGCCAGCATCAGCAGCTATTACACGTTCTACCTGATCCACAAGTTCGGTGTGTCCGTGCCGCTCGCGCAGACGCACCTGTTCGTGTTCCTGTTCGCAGTGGCGGCCGGTTCGCTGATCGGTGGCCCGGTGGGCGACCGCATCGGCCGCAAGTGGGTGATCTGGGCTTCGATCCTGGGCGTGGCGCCGTTCACGCTGCTGCTGCCCCACGCCAACCTGTTCTGGACAGGTGTGCTCACGGTGATCATCGGCCTGATCCTGGCCTCGGCGTTCTCGGCCATCCTGGTCTATGCGCAGGAACTGATTCCCGGGCGCGTGGGCATGGTGTCGGGCCTGTTCTTCGGCTTCGCCTTCGGCATGGGCGGCATTGGCGCCGCGGTGCTGGGGCAAATCGCCGATGTGAGGGGCATCGAGTACGTCTACGGGCTGTGCGCTTACCTGCCGCTGCTGGGCATCATCACGGCTTTCCTTCCCAACCTCGAGGCCAGGTCGGCCAAGGCGTGATCGATGCTGCCTCCCGATAGGAGCGCACGACGCGTGCTCCTATCGGAGGGGCAAGATCAGGCGCCGACCACCACCGGCTCCGGTTCCAGCCGCACGCCGAACTTCGCCTGCACGCCTTCGATGACGCGCTGCGCGAACGCCCACAGTTGGGCGCCGCTGGCGCGGCCGTGGTTCACCAGCACCAGCGCATGGCGGTTGGAAATGCCGGCGTCGCCCTCTCGCTCGCCCTTGAAGCCGCTGCGCTCGATCAGCCACGCGGCCGAGAGCTTCCAGCGCCCGTCGGCGCCGATCCATGACACCAGTTCCGGATGTTCCTGCTTCAGTGCTTCGCCGACCGAAGCGTCCACGATGGGATTCTTGAAGAAGCTGCCGGCGTTGCCGATGACGGCGGGATCGGGAAGTTTTTTGGTGCGCAGGTGCACGACCGCCTCGGCCACGTGGAACGGCGCGGGCTTGTCCACGCCCATGCGCGCCAGTTCCTCGCGGATGCCGGCGTAGTCCAGGCGCAGTTCGTGCGAGCGGGGCAGAGCGAAGCGCACCGCGGTCACGATGTAGCGACCGGGCTGGTGCTTGAACACCGAGTCGCGATAGGCGAAGGCGCAGGCGGTGCGATCCAGCACGGCCACGCGCTGCTCCTGCGTATCCCACGCCTCCACGCTCTCGATGAACTCGGCGACCTCGGCCCCGTAGGCGCCGATATTCTGGATCGGCGCCGCGCCGACGGTGCCGGGAATCAGGATGAGGTTCTCAAGACCCGCATAACCCTGGCCCAGCGTCCAGCGCACGAAATCATCCCAGCGCTCGCCGGCGGCCACCGCGATGCGAGCCAGTTCGCCGTCCTGCTCCACCTGCACGCCGCGCGTCGCCATCGCGAGCACGGTGCCGTCGAAGTCACCGGTGAACAGCATGTTGCTGCCTTCGCCCAGCACCAGCAGCTTGCCCTGGCGAACGGCAGGGAAGGCCAGCAGTTCGGGCAGCTTGGCCGCGTCGTGGATCTCGGCAAGCAGGCGGGCGCGTGCGTCGACACGCAACGTGTTGCGTGCACCCAGCGGGGCATTCTCGATCAGCGTATAGCCGCCCATGTCGATGCGCTCAACCGCCATGGTTGTCCCCGCGCTGGCGACGGATTTCGTCCACGCATTCGGCAATCAGCGCCGGGCCGAGGAAGACCATGCCGGAATAGATCTGTACCAGCGAAGCGCCGGCGCTGATCTTTTCCGCGGCGTCGCTTCCATCGAGGATGCCGCCCACGCCGATGATGTCGAGCTGGTTGCCTACGCGCTTGCGCATGCCGCGCAGCACGGCGGTGGAGCGGGCGAACAACGGCTTGCCGGACAGGCCGCCGGTTTCGTTGCCTAGCGGATCGCTGGCCACCGACGAATGGTCGATGGTGGTGTTGGTGCAGATCACGCCGTCGATCTTCACGGCCAGCAGCACCTCGGCGATGGCGTCGAGCTCGGCCTCGCTGAGGTCGGGTGCGATCTTCAGCAGCATCGGCTTGCGCGCGCCGCTTTGCGAGCCGAGGCGCTCCTGCGCCTCGCGCAGCGTCTCGATGAAGCGTCGCAGCGTGGCCTCTTCCTGCAGGTCGCGCAGTCCCTGCGTGTTGGGCGAGGAAATGTTCACCGTGATGTAGCTGGCCAACGCATAGACCCGCTCGAGGCAGAAAAGGTAGTCGTCGACTGCCTTCTCGTTCGGCGTGTCCTTGTTCTTGCCGATGTTGATGCCCAGCACGCCGCGATAGCTCGATTGCTGCACGTTGCGCACCAGCGCATCGACGCCGGCATTGTTGAAGCCAAGTCGATTGATTACCGCCTCGTGGCGGGGCAGCCGGAACATGCGCGGCTTGTCGTTGCCCGGCTGCGGTCGTGGCGTGGTGGTGCCGATCTCGACAAAGCCGAAGCCGAGCGCTCCGAGGCCGTCGAGATGGTCGCCGTTCTTGTCCAGGCCGGCGGCCAGGCCCACCGGATTGGGAAAACGGATGCCGAGCGCGGTGGTCGGGAGTTCGGCCGGCGGCTTGGCGACCAGGTGCGCGAAGTTGCTGCGCTGGGCCACATCCAGGCCATACAGGGTGAGGCCATGGGCCGTTTCCGCGTCGAGCGCGAACAGCAGGGGGCGGATCAGGTTGTACATGCTCAAGGCAGGGCGCCCACGTAGATGACGGTGTCGTAGTCGAAGCTGATGCGGCCGTTCACGGCGCAGCGGTCGAACAATTCGCGCAGTGCGTGGATCATCGGCTCATGTTGCGGTTGGTCCGCGCGTGGCGCGTAGGAGGACGAGAGCAGGCGCCCGCGTACGCCGTCGAAGTCCAGCTGTTGGCCATGATCGAAGCGACCCATGCCCAGGTAGCCGTCGCCGAACCAGGCGCGCAGCTGGGGCTCGTCGCCGTAGCGTTCCGCCACGCTGGTGTAGTCGGTCCCATAGGTCTTGAGCAGGGCCTCGTAGCCTTCGAGGAACGGCGTGCCTACCAGGCGACGCGAGTTCCAGATGATGGCGGCCAATCCGGCGGGCTTCAGGATGCGCTGGAATTCACGCCGCGCGGCCTGTTGATCGAACCAGTGGAAGGCCTGCGCCACCGTCACGAGATCAAAGCTCGCGCCGTTGAGACCTGTGGCGGTGGCGTGGCCGTCGACCATGCGAAAGCGCTCGTTGTCGCCCAGCCATTGCTCGGCGGCGAGGCGCATCGGTTCGTTCGGTTCCACCGCGGTCACGCGGTAACCGCCATCGAGGAACAGCTTGCTGGAGATGCCGGTGCCCGCGCCGATGTCGGCCACCTGCCAGTGCGGATTGACGCCGTACTCGCGCTGCAGCCACTCCAGCATGGCGACCGGGTAGTCGGGACGGTAGCGCACGTAGTCGGCGACGCGGTCGCTGAAGCGCTCGGTGGATCTGAGGTCGGTCATCGGCGTCATCCCATCAACAGTTGGCCGCCATCGACGCACAGCGTCTGGCCGGTGATCCAGCCGGCGAACGGCGAAGCGAGGAACAACGCGACGTTGGCGATTTCTTCCGGCTTGCCGTAGCGACCGAACGGTATCTTGGCCAGCGTCTGATGGTACAGCTCCGGCGCTTCGGCCTTGCGGCGGTCCCACAGGCCGTCCGGAAACTCGATCGAACCCGGCGCGATGGCGTTGACGCGGATGTGGTGCCTGGCCAGTGCCAGCGCCTGCGAGCTGGTGTACTGGTTGAGCGCCGCCTTGACGGCCGCATACGGCGCGCTGCGCGGGCTGGGATGGAAGCCCGCGATCGACGAGGTGTGCAGGATGCACGCGTGCTGCGACACCTTCAGGTGGGGCAGCGCTGCATGCGAGGCGCGCACGGCGGCCATGATGTCGACATTGAAGCCCGCCAGCCAGCTGGCATCGTCGTTGGTGAAGCCATAGCCGCTGGCGTTGTTGACCAGCACGTCGATGCCGCCCAGCACTTCGGACGCCTCGCGGATGTAGGCCTCGATGGCGGCGGGATCGGAGAGGTCGCAACTGCGCGTATGCGCCGTCACGCCTTGGGCGGCGATCGCATGGCGAACTTCGTCCAGCGCCGCTTCGCCACGGGCGCAAACCGACACCGACGCGCCCGCCTGCGCAAACGCCAGGGCGATGCTGCGGCCGATGCCCTTGCTGCCGCCCGCGACGACGACGCGATAACCCTGGAAGTCGAACCGTGAGCGCTGGCCCGCGGTGGTGTCTTGCGTGGTGCTCATGACCTCACCAATGCAGCGAATGGATGCCGATGCCCACGCCCAATGCGAGGAAGGCGAAGACCACCGCGACGGCGAGCAGGGCGATCGCCAGGTGCACGTAACCCAGCACCAGGCCGGCCACCGCAAGGCCATCACCCTCCATGGTCCCCGGCTGGGCGCGGCGTATCTCGGCGCGCGCCAGGTGGCCGCAGATGACCGCCACGATGGCGCCGATGAATGGCAACACGAGCCAGCAGGCGATGCCGAAGCTCAGGCTGACCACGGCCAGCGCGTTGGTGCTGCGATAGGTGGTGGGCTGGTAGCTCATGCAATGCACCGCAGGTGACGCGCGAGTCGAAAGTGGCGACCGGCGATGGCCGGTCGCCACAGCTGTCTTACAGGTCGAACTTGATGCCCTGCGCCAGCGGCAGCGAGTTCGAGTAGTTGATGGTGTTGGTCTGGCGGCGCATGTAGACCTTCCACGCATCCGAGCCCGACTCGCGACCACCACCAGTTTCCTTCTCACCGCCGAAAGCGCCACCGATCTCCGCGCCGGAGGTGCCGATGTTGACGTTGGCGATGCCGCAGTCCGAACCGGCTGCCGACAGATACTGCTCGGCTGACTTGAGGTTCTGCGTGAAGATGGCCGACGACAGGCCCTGCGGCACGCTGTTCTGCAGATCGATCGCCTCGTCCAGCGTCTTGAACGGCATCACGTAGAGGATTGGTGCGAAGGTTTCCGTCTGCACCACTTCGTCGCTGTTGTTCAACCCGGTGACGATCGTCGGCAGCACGAAGTTGCCCTTGCGGTCCGTCAGCGCTGCGCCGCCAGTGAGCACCTTGCCGCCCGAGGCCTTGGCCTTTTCCACCGCGGCGAGATAGGCCTTCACGGCGTCGGCGCTGTTGAGCGGACCCATCAGCGTGGTGGCCAGGGTCGGGTCGCCGATCTTGCCTTCCACCTGCTTGTAGGCGGCAACCAGCTTGTCCGTGACCTCGCCGATGATGGCTTCATGCACGAACAGGCGACGCGTGGTGGTGCAGCGCTGGCCGGCGGTGCCGACGGCGCCGAACACGATCGCCGGGATGGCCAGTTTCAGGTCCGCGCTCTCGTCCAGGATGATGGCGTTGTTGCCGCCCAGTTCCAGCAGCGAGCGGCCCATGCGCTTGGCCACGCGTTCGCCCACGTGGCGACCCACCTTGGTGGAACCGGTGAAGCTGATCAGCGGAATGCGATGGTCGTCCACGAACGCCTGCGACAGCTCGGTCCCTGCGTCGTTGAACAGGAAGAAGATGTCCGGGAAGCCGCCGGCTTTCAGCGCCTCGTTGCAGATCTTCATGGTGGCGATGGCCGACAGTGGGGTCTTCGGCGACGGCTTCCAGATGCAGATGTCGCCGCAGATGGCGGCCAGGAACGCGTTCCATGCCCACACGGCAACCGGGAAGTTGAACGCGCTGATGATGCCGACCAGGCCCAGCGGCTGATACTGCTCGTACATCCGGTGGCCCGGGCGTTCCGAATGCATGGTGTAGCCGTAGAGCATGCGGCTCTGGCCCACCGCGAAGTCGGCGATGTCGATCATCTCCTGCACTTCGCCGTCGCCTTCGGGCTTGATCTTGCCCATTTCCAGCGCCACCAGCGAACCCAGCGCGTCCTTGTGCTTGCGCAGGGCCTCGCCGCACAGGCGGACCGCTTCGCCGCGGCGCGGCGCCGGCGTGGTGCGCCACACCTTGAACGCGTCCTGCGCACGCTGAACGATGATGTCGTAGTCCGCCGCGCTGGAGGCATGCACCGAGGCGATCACTTCGCCCGTTGCCGGGTTGACCGGCTGCAAGGCGCCGGCGTCGGTGGTCCTGGACCACTCGCCGTGACCGAGATACGAGCCCGAATGCGTGTTGCCGATACCGAGTGCGGTGAGGATTTCGTGGGACATGCCTGCTCCTGGACCGAGGCGCGTGGGGATGGCGCCGGGATGAAAACAGCCATTCTAGCAGGCCCCTCGGGACCCCGGATCGCACTGGCCGGCGATCCATGCCAGAATTCCGCTGTTGCCCCCGTAGCTCAGTTGGATAGAGCGTCCCCCTCCTAAGGGGAAGGTCGTACGTTCGAATCGTATCGGGGGCGCCATTCGGATGAAGACCAGGGGCCGGCAGCGATGCCGGCCCTTGCCGTTTCTGGCCAGCGCTGTCGGCGGAGCGGCGACGCGGTGTGGCGGTGCAACAAGTGGCCGGGGCCGGAGTCATCGGCTGGCTGCCAAACGGCGCATGCGATGGGTTCGAGGCCCCGCGCCACTCGGCCGCCACCTGAAGCTCAGGCCAGGATGCCGTGCTCCCGCGCGTAGCTGTAGACCTCGAGGTCGCTCTTCAGGCCCAGCTTGCTCATGGCGTCCATCTTCTGCCGGCTGATGGTCTTCACGCTGCGGTTGAGCTGGCCGGCAATTTCCGACACGGTGAATCCCGAAGCGAACAGTCGCAGCACTTCAGCTTCGCGTTTCGACAAGGCGGGCGGCGCTCCACCTGGAACAGTTGCTCCGCTCACCTCCATCGCCTTGCGAATCTCCGCGCTGAGATAGGGGCGGTTGTGGGAAACGGCCTGGATGGCCAGCGTCAACTCGTTCAGGGCGTCGGACTTGCTGAGCAAGCCACGCACGCCGGCAGCGAGTATCGAACTGAGCACGCCGGCGTTGCTCACCATGGTCAGCACGATCACCGGCAAGTCAGGCCAGCGTCGCCGGATCATGCCCAGCATGTGCAAACCGTCGGCCAGTTGTCCGCCGGGCATGCTGAAGTCGCTCACCACCAGGTCGCAGGAATGCCGTTCGATCGCGGCGAGCAGTTCGGCAGGCGAGCCGACATCGGCCACGACATCGGCACGGATGCTGCTCTCCAGCAGTGAACGTACACCGCTGCGAACAATGGGATGATCATCAGCCAGGATGACGCGAATAGTCACGGTGCGCCGGGTAGGATGTCTTGTCGCGACTAGGTTATCCGATTCCGTACGCCAGGCAGATGAGTCTGATGCCTACGACGTTCAGAGAAGTCTTCAGACGATTCTCATAGTGACGGTTTCAGGTGTCGATTTAGGCTGAGTCCTTTGCGGGCACGCCGAAGCGATGGACGCCTCCATGGACAATCGTGTGGACCTTCACGGTTTCATGACAATCGACGTCACGACCAATCGGTTTTGGACGAGACCGTGGCTGGTGTTCGGGTTCATCCTGGCGCTGGCCACGGGACCTTGTGGTTGGGCCAGGACAGCGCCGCTGCGGGGGGACGCCCCTCACGGCGACTCGGGTCAGGTCGCCGACGTAACCCTTCCTCCGACGCTGCAGTTGACGCCTGACGAAGCAGCGTGGCGTAGCGCGCATCCCAAACTCGATGTGGGCGTGTTCGCAGGTGACCATTTGCCGGCCGAGAGTTGGGTTGCGGGCCGGCCTGAAGGATTTGCCGTGGACTACGCGCGGTTGCTGGCTGGTCGCCTGGGTCTGCAACTGGTGTTCCATCCCTTCACCGACCTGGACGCCGTCCTCGCCGCGCCGGAGACCGACGCCGGCGGCCACTATGAACTGCTGTTGGCCGTGTCGCAGACCAGGGAGCATGCGGCGCGATTCGAATTCCTCAAGCCCTATGGCGGCGGCCGGCTGTTTCTGGTGGCGCGCAAGGGCGATGAAACGATGCGCTCCGAGCAGGATCTGGTGGACTCCCGCATTGTCATCGAGCGCAGCTTTCATCACGTGATCCGGCAGTTGGCCGAACGTTTCCCCGACGCCAGGTTGCTGTACGCGGATGACGGCCAACAGGCCATGGACATGGTGGCGACCGGCCAGGCGGACGCCTATGTCGGCACCACGGCGTCGCGGACGCGCATGCTGCTGCAGGGCCGGCGCAGCGACGACCTGGTGGCGCTGGGACCGCTCGATCTGCCGCCGGTGGCGGTGGGTTTGGCCGTGCCTCGTGATCAACCGATGCTGTTGCAGCTGTTGCGCAAGGCGGAAGCGAGCCTGGACAGCGCCGAGTTGGTGCGCCTGCGTTCCCGTTGGGGGCTGCTCGAAGGCGACAACATGCAATCGCCGGTGCGCGAGCCGAGCACGGCGGATCGCATGTGGCTGGGCGAACTGCCACCGCTGCGGCTCGGTTACGAGGCGGACCGACCGCCGTATAGCTTTGCCGACGCGCACGGCCAGTTCGCCGGGCTCGCCGCCGACTACATGGAACTGGTGCAGAAGGAACTTGGCTTGCGCGTCCAGCTTGTGCCCGCCAAGGACTGGCGCAGTCTGCAGCAGATGGTGCGGGCGGGTGAAGTCGACCTGGTCGCTGCGGCCATGCCCGACGACTTTTCCGCGAAGGACATGCTGTTCAGCCGCACCTACGAGCACTTTCCCGAGGTGATTGTTGCGCGGACAGCCGGGCCGGTCTTTGCAGGGCCGGAAGACCTCGCCGGCCATGTGGTCGCCACACGCGACGAGGCGGGCCTGGCGCCGCGCCTGGCCATGTTGCTTCCGCACAGCGAGTTGTTGCCCGTCGGAAGCAATGAAGAGGGCCTGGCGGCGGTCGCTTCCCACCGTGCCGATGCCTACATCGGCACCTTGCCCGCGATCGATCCGCTCATCCGCGACCGTTATGCGGCGACGTTGCGGGTGGTGGGGCCCGCCGGCGTGGACCAGGACTTCACTGTTGCCGTCGCCAGCCGCTACCAGCACCTCATGCCGATGATCGACCGTGTCCTGACGCAGGTGAGTGCGGGGCAGCGACAGGCGATCCGCAGCCGCTGGCTGACCACGCAGTATCGCTATGGCGTTCCCTGGAGCTGGGTGTTTGCGGGCCTGGGCGCCGCGGTGCTGATTCTGGGCGCCATCGGCTTTTCCTACTTTCGCCTGCGTGGGGCGCTGCGCGCGCAGCGCGGCGCGGAGCGCCAGCTTGATGCGCAGCTGCGCTTCCAGCAGGCGCTGCTCGAGACGGTGCCGTACCCCGTGTTCGTCAAGGATGCAAAGGGGCGTTATCTCGCGGTCAACCAAGCCTACGAGGCGATGTTCGACTGCCGGCGTGAGGACCTGCTCGGGCGAACGTTGGCGCAGACGCGACACATTGAAGGCGCCGACGCCGATGCGCTGCACCAGGCCGATCTGGATCTGCTGGCGCATGGCCAGGACGTACGGCGGGAACTGCGGCTCGGCGGCGTCAGCGGCAAGATCGGCGCACGTGACGTGCTGTTGTGGCTGCACGGCTTCAAGGCGAGCCCAGACACGGATGGAAGCTTGTTCGGCACCGTGGTGGACGTGACCGACCTGCGCCAGGCCGAGGCGCGGGCGTTGGCCTCGGAACAACTCGTGGTGGAAACCAATGAGAGCCTGCCGGGCGTGGTCATGCGGGCGCGCTACAGGCCCGACGGCGCCAGCAGCTACGACCATGTGAGCGGACCGACGGAAGCCTTGTTCGGCCTGACGAACGAGGACTTGCTGCAGGGGCGCCATCGCCCGTTTGACCACATGCCGGCGGAGGACATGGAAATCGTGCGCCAGGCCATTCGCGACCTGCGCGAGGGCTCTGGTGTGCGCAGCGCCGAGTTCCGGGCGCAGACGCCCGGAGGCCTCCGCTGGATCCGCGCCTCCTTCGGCCTGCCGCGCATCGAGGACGACGGCACGATGTCCTGCAGCATCTTTTCGATGGACGTCTCCGCCGAGAAGGCACAGGCGCAGGCCCTGGTGGAAGCCAAGTCGGCGGCGGAAGCGGCGGTGGCGGCAAAGAGCGCTTTCCTGGCCATGATGAGCCACGAAATCCGCACGCCGATGGCCGGCGTGCTCGGCCTGATCGAACTGCTCGGCAAGACGCCGCTCGATCGCGAACAGCAGCACATGCTCGACCTTGTGCATGACTCGGCCGGCGCCCTGCTGCAGATCCTCAACGATGTGCTGGACTTCTCCCGCATCGAGGCCGGTCGCCTGCGCCTGGACGAGCAGGTCTTCGATCTGCGCGCGTTGGTCGATGCGGCGCTGGGGCTCCACGCGGCGCAGGCGCAGGAGAAGGGTCTGCGCCTCTATGGCACGCTGGACTGGCGCCTGGCGGGCGGGTACCGCGGTGACGTGACCCGCGTGCGCCAGGTGATCACGAACCTGCTCAGCAATGCGCTGAAGTTCACCGAAAAGGGCTACGTTGAGTTGCACGTGGAGCTGATGGGCGAGACGCCTGCTGGCCAGCGCCTGCGCTTCACCGTCAGCGACACAGGGGTAGGCATCTCCGCCGAACAGCTGGAAAGACTGTTCCAGCCGTTCGTGCAGGCGGACGACACCACCTCGCGGCGATACGGCGGTACGGGTCTGGGCCTGAGCATCTGCCGGCATCTCGCGCGCCTGATGGGCGGGGAGATTCGCCTTGGCAGCGCCCCGGGCTTCGGTACCCAGGCGGTGTTCGAACTGCCGCTCCCGGTCGAGCAGGCGTTGCGCCCTCAGCCGGCACTGGTGGGGAAACGGGCGCTGCTGTGCACGCGCGACATCATGCTGGAACGCGAACTGTCCAACGCCCTGTCGGCGCTCGGGCTGTCAGTGATGGGCGCGGACGCGAAAGACCTGGGTGATTTTGCCGTCTGCGACGCCGACGTATTCGTGCTTGACCAGGATCTGGCCGGCGAAGGCTGGCAGCCCGGTGAAGCGCGTGTCATCAATTTGTCCGGCGCGCCTGATCCCCGCGGCTTCTACATCGACGATGGCGAGGTGATGCTGAGCGGTTATCCGCTGCTGTGGCGTTCGGCGCAGGAGGCCTGCCACGCGGTATTCGGGCTGGCGATGCCAGGGCGGGAGCGGAACATCGCCGGTGAAACGGCGCGCCACGGGGAACGTATTCTGGTGGCGGAGGACCATCCCATCAATCGCGCGGTGATCGCGCGCCAACTCGATCGACTTGGTTATCCGCACACCATCGTCGACAACGGCGAGGAAGCCATGCGCGCACTCGCCGGGGCGCACTACGACCTGCTCATCACCGACTGCCACATGCCGGTGCTGGACGGGTATGCACTCGCCAGACGCATTCGTGCGCAGGAAGAGGGGAGTGCTCGTCACCTGCCCATCGTGGCGCTGTCGGCAAGCGCGTTGCCGGAAGAGGTGGTGCGCTGTCGCGAGGCGGGCATGGATGAATTCCTGGCCAAGCCGGTGCAGCTGGCTGCTCTCGATCGGATGTTGTCATCCTGTCTCACCGTCGCACGGGGCGCGGTGGACGCTGACGATGCGGATGTCGATGGTGGCGATCGCCTGAATGCGCTGTTCGAGCTGTTTGGTTCCAAACCCAGGGTGCTGGCGATCCTGCGGGAGCTGGCGACGCACACGCAGGCCAATCTCGCAGACCTGGATGCAGCGTTCGAAGCCGGCAATCAAACGCGGCAGCGGGAAATCCTGCATCACATCGAGGGCGCGCTGAGGGTGTTGGGCGGGACGATGTTGGCGGACAACGCCGAACCGGGCCCACGGCGCGACGAGCTGGTTCGCCAGCTTCGATCACTGGAGGCGTGGATCGCGAAGCTCGAGTCGGAAAGCGAGCAGGGAATGCCGGGCATCGCCTGAGGCCTGCGCCCCTCACCAGCGGGCGAGGCCCCAGTGTTGAGGCGCGTGGCCTGCGCACGCGGAATGTGGCCAGGCCACAACGCGTGCCAGTGCACGGCCAGGCGTTCATGGCTACGGCTGCGTCGCCCTCGATTCAGCGCGACGCAGGCGCCGGGTCCGCCCCATAGTGGCTGTGGAACTGTTCGCGCAGCCGGTTCTTCAACACCTTGCCCGTTGCGCCCAGTGGCAGGGTCTCGACGAAGATGATGTCGTCCGGCTTCCACCACTTGGCGACCCTGCCATCGAAGAAGGCCAGAAGCTCTTCCTTCGACACGGTGTTTCCGGACTTCCTGACGACCAGCAGCAAGGGGCGCTCGTCCCACTTCGGATGCCTCGCGCCGATGCATACCGCGCTCGACACGCCCGGGTGCAGGCACGCGACGTTCTCGATGTCGATCGAGCTGATCCACTCACCGCCGGACTTGATCACGTCCTTGCTGCGGTCGGTGATCTGCATGAAGCCGTCCTGGTCGATCTTGGCCACATCGCCGGTCGGGAACCAGCCGTCCTGCAGGACCTGGTGGGCTTCATCGCGGAAGTAGGCGCGCGCGACCCACGGGCCACGCACCAGCAGGTCGCCGACGGCTTCGCCATCCCAGGGAAGTTCCTTGCCATTGGCGTCGACGATTTTCATGTCGATGCCGAACACGGCGCGCCCCTGTTTGGCCTGGATCGCGTGGCGCGTTTCCGGCGACATGGCCAGCTGGTGCGGCTTGAGGTTGCAGACGGTGCCCACGGGACTGAGCTCGGTCATGCCCCAGGCGTGCAGCACGTCCACCTTGTACAGGTCCTGGAACTGCACGGTCATCGCGGTGGGGCATGGGGCGCCTCCGATGATGGTGCGCCTCATCGACGAGAAGGAACAGCCGCTGCTGGCAACGTAGGTGAGCAGGCCCTGCCACACAGTCGGTACGCCAGCCGACACGGTGACCTGTTCGGCCTCGATGAGCTCATGGAGCGACTTGCCATCCAGCGCCGGGCCGGGGAACACCAGCTTCGCGCCCACCATGCACGCGATATAGGGCAGGCCCCACGCATTGACGTGGAACATCGGCACGACCGGAAGAATGACGTCGCGCGCGGAGCAGTTGAGTGCATCAGGCAACGCCGCCGCGTACGTGTGCAGCACCGTCGAGCGGTGGCTGTACAGCACGCCCTTCGGATTGCCCGTGGTGCCGGAGGTGTAGCAGAGCGACGACGCGGATTCCTCATCCAGCCTTGGCCAGACGTAATCGTCGGGGTAGGTTTCAATCAGGTCTTCGTAGCACAGCAGCGAGCCCTCGAGCGGTCCGGCCACCGGCATCCGGTCGGGGTCGCACATGGCGACGAACAGCGTGGGTCGGGTCACCCGCGTCGCCAGCGCTTCGATGATCGGCAGGAAGGTCAGGTCGAAGAAGATGACCCGGTCTTCCGCGTGGTCGACGATGTAGGCGAGCTGGTCGATATGCAGGCGCGGATTGATCGTGTGCAACACGGCGCCGGAGCCCGATACCGCGAAGTACAACTCCATGTGGCGGTAGCCGTTCCACGCGAGCGTGCCAACCCGGGAGCCGCGCCCGACGCCAAGGCTTGCCAGCGCGTTGGCCATGCGACGTGAGCGCGCCCCCAGATCAGCGACGCTATAGCGATGGATATCGCCCTCGACCCGTCGGGACACGATCTCCTGGTCCGCGTGATGCCGTTCGGCATGGGTCAGGAGGGAGGCCACCAGGAGCGGCTGCTCCATCATCAAGCCTTTCATTGTCAACTGCTCCGACTTGGGTAACGAGCACGGCCGACGCGATCGTCATGCCCTTGCTTCGATGCAAACAGAAAGCCCTGCATCGGCGTCCCTGGGACGCTGATGCAGGGCCGGTTCCGCTTAAAGCGTGGTCTGGAAGGTGAAGTCGATGTAGTTGCGGTCGCGCAGCAGCGAACCCAGGCCCGCATAGGAGGAGACCTGTCCGGCCTGGTTGACCGCGATGCGGCCCACGTAGCCGATGTACTTCAGGTCGAAGCGGTACTTCTGGTGCACGTCCGCGCCCACGCCGAAGGAGTAGTTGCCGTTGCCCTTGTTGCCGCCGAAGGACACGGCCGAATTACCGGACAGGCCCATGGTGTAGGTCATCGGCGCGAGCAGATCCACGCCCGGATACACCTGGAACCAGGTCGGCGTGAAGTTCATCTGGGTGCCGACGAAATTCCTGGTGGGCTTGTCGATGCCGGTGTAGCCCGGGCTGGTGCCGAGGAATGCGTTGGGGTTCTGCGTGACCTTGTCCCAACGGCTCCACTGGAATTCGACGATGTAGTTGGCGGTGTCGAACAGCGGCGTCTTCGGCACGATGCCGGCGAAGTCGGTCACGGCGTGCCAGGTGTCGCCACGGGCGCCGGCGGTCTCGCCCTGCGCGGGCAGGGTGGTGATCGCGCCCGGCACCTTGGCCGCCAGGGGCGCCGGCAACAACTGCACCGGCACGCTGACCAGCGGCATGTTCTGGCGGTAGTTCACTTCCGCACTGAAGCTGACGCCGAGGATCTGCTTGGCGAAGCTGAGGCCGTAAATATCAATGCCGTCGGCGTAGCTGGCCATGTACTGGCCGACGTTGCCCTTCAGAATCTGCGGGACGGAGGCCATGGCCGGGTCGATGTAGCAGATGGTCGGCGAAATCGCCTTGAAGCCGAGCGCCTTGCAGGTCGCGGCCGGGACATTCGGCGCCACCGCGAGCGCGGCGATGGCCTGCGGCTGGATGTCGGAGGTGTTGCGATAGTAAACGCCGATGGTGGAGTTGATCGCGTCCGGGCTCCAGCGCATCGCCAGACCATAGTCGCCATGCTGCTGCGGGGTGATGTCGGTGCCGCGCAACACACGCTGGGTCGCACTGAGGTACTGCGACTGGCCACCCTGCAGCAAGGCGTCATTGGGCGCCATGTAGGAGCCCGATTCCGGGAAGAACACCGGATCCCAGCTGAAGTAGTACTGGGCCTCGATCGAGAGCGTCGGCGTGGCCTGGATCTGCGTCGACACCTGCGAACGCGGGCGGAACAGTTCCTTGGCGGTGGCGCCCGGCACCGTCAGCAGCTTGCCGATGTCCAGCGGCGACTGGCCGTAGCTGAGCGAGTGGATCGGGTTCAGCAGGGCCTCGCCCCAGAACACGTCGTAACGGCCAGCCTTGGTATTCACGTTCACGCCGTCAACGTCGAAGTTGGCGAATGCAAAAGCATCGAGCCACTGGGCGGACGGACCGTGGAAATAGCGATTGGTGTAGTTCGGCAGGCCGAGCGCGGGCTGGCCATTGACGATGTGGTTGGACGAGGCCACGTGGGTGTTGTCCAGCGACTGATAGGCGTTGTCGTACCAGCCGTTGGCGCTCAGGCGGAAGCCGTAGTCCTTCTTGTAGATGAAGTCGAACTCGCTGATCACGTCGAGGCGATTGGTGACGATGGCGTGGTTGCCGAAATTGCGGTCGCCGTCGTCATAGTTCGGGCTGTTGAGGATCGACTGATCCTGTGAATGCGCGCGCTGGCCGAGGTTGTAGCGAAACGTGTTGTCCCAGCGAATCGAGATGTCCGGGTTGCCGGTGTCGATCTCGACGGCATGCGCCACACTCGAGGCGCCAAGCGCCGCTGCCACAGCGAGCGCCATCAGACGGATGGCCGTCCCACTTTGGCGCTTGTTCGCCCCATTAACGATCTTCATGCAGTACTCCTCCCCCTTTGTGCCGTTTCTGTAGTCCCGCGGTGGAACCGATCACCGTGCTTGCCTGCGCCGACGGCTGGCGCGGAGCAGGCAAGGACGCACTGCGGCCAGAGGCCCGGTGCGATCAGGTTGTCGGCGGTCCATCCGCGGGTATGTGTCGCCAGGCGGCCTCAGAAACTCTCCCCGGCTACGCGGCGAATCTCATACCAGTGGAACCCACTACCGGCCCGGCAGATCCCTATCGCGCAACGCGGCGCGACGTGGCCATGCCATGGTCGCCAGACCTGCTTTCCAACGGTTCAGCAGTCATGACTCCGGTTGCATGAGAGTTATGCGACGGTCGTCGAATCACCCCCCCCAACTCGGATAGGGGAGGGGATCGCTGAGCAGCGCGCATCGACCGGATGCTGGAGACAGCGGCGCCGCGCCGCGGCCAGGCGACGGGCGGCGACGATATTCAAGGCGATATGGCGCGAGTCGACGCTTGCGACGACGCGCCTCCGGGCAGCGAATTCGTGCCGGGCGCCACCCGGCGTCGCTCAGGCCGGAATGAAATCCAGCAGCGCCCTGGCCAGTGCTTCCGGCGGCAATGCGCCATGCAGCACGCGGCCTTCGTGCACGATCGCGGGCACACCGGACAGGCCAAGGCGACGCGCTTCGCCAAGCCATCGCTGCAGCAGCGCGTCGCTCGTGGAGGGCTCCATGAGTGCGAGGCTCGCCGTATGCTCGATGCCGAACATCTCGCCGATACGGGTGAGTTCACGCCGATCGCCGATGTCCTGGCCATACAGGAAGTAAGCCTCGAACAAGCTTTCGATCAACGACGCCTGGAGGCTGGAACCGCCGGTGGTCCCGGCCCACTCAACCAGCTGGTGCGCGGCCACTGTGTTGGGCATGCGCTCGATCAGTTCGAAACAGAAGGTGACACCTGCGGCCAGTCCTTCATCACGGATCTGCTGGCGACGCGCTGCCACCGCTTCGGGGCTGCCCAGCCGCTTCAGGTAGAAAGCGGAAAAGGGCACGCCTTCGATCGGCAGTTGCGGAAGCAGCGGCAACGACTTCCAGCGCACGACGACCTCGACGTCCGGGTACCCCAGGGCAATGAGATCGATCGCTCGTTCCAGGCGTCGCTTGCCGATCAGACACCAGGGGCAGATCAGGTCGAAATAGAAGTCGATCTGGATGCGCCGGCGGGAATCCGGCGCATGCGCACGCAACGAACTTGTCATCGCAGCGAGTCGATGAGGCTCTCGGCAGCCCGCCACTCGCCGTAACCGGACGCCGGGTTGAGGTGACCCACATCGCCGAGATTGACCAGGCGGCTATCCCAGCAGGCCGCCAGCGCGGCCGCGCGCGGTGCACTGCACAGCGGGTCGGTGACGCTGGATGCGACGATGCTGGGAAAAGGCAGCGGTGTGCGAGGAATCGGCAGCCAGCCGTGATCGCGCAGCGCATCCATGGTCGGGTATCCCGCCGGCATCGGCGATTCCAGATCGGCCGGCGTCGCGAGCAGGGCGCCATGGATCTTGCGGCGATGCGTCTGCGCCCAGTGCGCGGTGATCATCACGCCAGCACTGTGTGCGACGAGAATCACCGCGCCCTTGATCTTGGCCAGGGCGCGCTCGAGCGCCTCCACACGCGCAGCGCGGCTTAGCCTGTCGTGCTCAAGCGGCGGCACCGAACAGGCGTTCGGCAGCCGCGCTTCGAGCAGGGTCTGCCAATGCTCGGCGACGTGGTCGCGCAGGCCGGGCACGATCAGGATGGTCGGGTTCGTGGCGTTGTGCATCGATGACAAGTCCGTGGGCGTGGCGTCAGTGTGCGGCGGCGCCGCTGGCATGCTGGATGCGGCTGAGGTCGCTGCCGTAGTGGTGGCGACCGATCCAGAAGGCGACGGCGGCGAAGATTCCCATCATCGGAATCAGCTTGAAGGCGCCGAGCAGCCCAATGTGGTCGGCCAGCACGCCGGTGAGCAGCGGGCCAGGCGCCAGCCCGAGCAGGTTGTTGGCCAGGGTCAGCGTGGCGAAGGCGGAGGCGTGGATCGGCGTCGGCGTGAGGTTGGCCACCATGGCGCCCGCCGGACCGGACGTGCCGGCGGCGAGGAACATGCCAAGGCCGATCATCACCAGCTGGTTGAGGCCGGGCGGCAACTGGAAGGCCACGCCGAGCAGGATCGCGGTAACCAGGCAATAGACGATGGCCATCGCCATCTTGCGCGCCGGCATCTGGCGGCACAGGCGATCGGTGACGATGCCGCAAACCACCATGCCCATCGCGCCAATCAGCACGAAGGCGGCGGCGGTGACGCCGGCTTTGTCCGGCGTCATGGCGTAGTAGCGGTTGAGGTAGCTCGGCATCCAGGCGATGACCGCCGCCATGATGAACAGCTGCAGGCCGCTACCGATGTAGGCGCAAATGACCGAGGTGGTGGAGAACAGGCCGCTGAACAGGGCGCGCAGCGACATGCTGAAACCTGGACGCGAATCGCGCGACGGTTGGGTCACCGTGCTGTGCTCGCGCAACCGGCGCTCGGTCACCGTCAGTGCGTAGAGCAGCAAGAGCGCAGCGCCGAAGATGGCCATGGCGACAAAGGCCCAGCGCCAGCCGAGTCGGGTGGCGAGCACGCCGCCCATCGCCATGCCGACCACCGAGCCGAACGCGCCACCGGCCATGAAGGCGCCGGTGAGGGTGGAGCGAAGGTGCGCCGGGAAGATGCTGATGATCACCGCCACACCGACACTGCCATAGGCTGCCTCGCCCAGGCCGACGAAGAAGCGCGCGACGAACATCTGGCCATAGCCGGTCGCCACGCCGCAGGCGAGCGTGGCCAGCGTCCACAGCGTCGCCATCAGGATGATGCTGCGCACGCGGCCCCAGCGGTCGGCGAGCACCGAGAGCGGGAAGGTGAGCAGGCCAACCAGCAGCGCGACGATGCCGGACAGTGAGCCCAGCTGCGTATCCGAAAGGCCCCATTCGGCCTTCAGCAGCGGAAAGACCGCATTGAGCACCTGGCGTGACATGTAGTCCGACAGCAGTAGGCCGAACGTAAGCGCGAACACCAGCCACGCATAGACGCGCGGCTTCGCGGCGGACGTGACTGGGGCGCCCAGTGTGGATGCTTCGACGTAGTGCATTCCCAAAGCGGTCTCCTCGCCGGCGTTGACGCCGGATGTGATGGCGCGACGGTGAACGTCACGCTGTGGCCAGCGGGGCGGGGCGCTCACGGCGCGCCGCCCGTCTGGCCGTTACGACTCAGGCTGCGAGGTCGGCGAGACCCAGCTTTCCCGGCTTGCGGTTCGGCGAGAAGCCGTTGGCGGCCAACGTCTCCTCGATGGTGTCGTAGAACACGCCGATCTTGAGGATCTCGCGCGCCTCCTTGCCGTTGGCGACCTCGCGGCCGAACTCGTGCGAAATGCGCACCAGCTGTTCGATCTGCTGCACCGTCGTCACCTTGCCGGTGCGCGACTGGTTCCACAGGTTGTCCTCGATGCCGCAGCGCACGTGCAGGCCCATGGCGATGCCCATCATGTTGATCGGCAGCACGTTACGCATGCTGCTTTCCACCGTCAGCATGGTGCCGTCGGGGATGGCGCGCAGGAAGTTGGCCAGGCTGTAGATGGTCGGTTGGTCCATGCCGCCGCCGATCGCCACCCAGTTGCACACCAGCGGGCCCTTGTAGACGCCGCGGCGGATCAGGCGCTCGACCGTCTCGTAGCTGTTGATGTTGTAAAACTGGAACGCGCTCTGGATGCCGGCGGCCGTCAGGCGCTTGATGTGTTCCTCGATGAAGGCCGGGCCCGAGGGCACGATCATCTCGCGGTAGGCCTCGTAGGTCTGTTCCGCCATCGAGGTGCCGGCGAGGTCGGCCATCTCCATCTGCTCGACCACGTTCATCTGCGTCGTGTTGACGGTGACCGTCACCTGATCCGGCTTGGGATCGAGCTCGGCCAGCATGTGGCGGGTGTCGTCCTTCAGCCACTTGGCGGTCGCGCCGTCGGTTTCAGGCGCAAAGGAAATGGAGCCGCCCACCTGGATGACCATGTCGGGCACTGCCTTGCGTACGCCGGCGATCAGTTCGTTGAACATGGAAAGGCGCTTGGAGCCCTTGCCGTCCAGCTCGCGCACGTGCAGGTGTAGCACGCTGGCGCCGGCGTTATAGCAGTCGACCGCCTTCTGGATCTGCTGCTCCATGGTGACGGGAATGTCCTCCGGGAAATCCGAAGGGAACCACTCGGGACCATAAGGCGCGGCGGTGATGACCAGCTTGTCCTGGTGCTCGGGAAACAGCGAACCGTCGAGGAAGTGCATGGCTTTGTCCTGTTGCTCTGTGGAGTTGGGGTTCAGTTCAGAACGTGGCGTCGCCGACGATCCCGGCGCGTTCCATCTTTCGATGGCAGGGCGGGTAGTCCATGACCGCGTAGTGCTGGGTGGATCGGTTGTCCCAGATCGCGATGCTGTTCTTGCTCCAGCGCCAGCGCACCTGGTATTCGGGGATATGGGCCTGGCGGATCAGGTAGCTGAGTAGCGAGCCCGCGTCCGGATTGGCGTCCTGACCAAAGCGCACGTTGTCCTTGGTATGGAAGTTGGTGAAGTGCGTGGTGAAGGCATTGACGAAGAGGATCTTCTCGCCCGTCTCCGGATGCGTGCGCACCACCGGGTGCTCGGCATCCGGGTATTGCGCCTTCAGCGCCAGGCGACGCTCGATCGGCATCGCCGCGCCGAATGAGGCCTCGAGGCTGTGGCGCGCGCGCAGGTTGGCGATCTGCGACTTCACGTGGTCCGGCAGCATCTCGTAGGCCATCGCCATGTTGGCCCACATGGTGTCGCCGCCGACCGGCGGGCATTCCACGCAGCGCAGCACGCAACCCATGGGCGGGTGCTCGCGCCAGGTGGCGTCGGTGTGCCAGGCGTTCTCGTAACGGTCGTTGGGCGTGTCGGGTGTCTTGTAGATCTGCACCAGGCCCGGCGCGTCGGGATGGCTCGGCGCCACCGGATGGTCTTCCAGTTCACCGAACCGGCGGGCGAAGGCGACATGGTCCTGGCGGCTGATGTCCTGGTCGCGCAGGAACAGCACGCGGTGCTTGAGCAGCGCCGCCTTGATCTCCGCGAACAGGCCATCGTCGTGGACGGCGTCGGCGAGATTGACGTCCGACAGCTCGGCGCCGATGTGACAGGTCAATGGTTCAATGCGCATGTCGCTCTCTCAGATGACGAAGATCGACGAACCGGTCGTCTTGCGCGACTCCAGGTCGCGATGCGCCTGCACCGCGTCCTCAAGCGCGTAGCGCTGGTTGATCTCGATCTTGATGCGGCCCGACGCGACCTGGTCGAACAGCTCGCGTGCGAGCTCGGCCTTCTCGGCGGGATCGGCGATGTAGTCGGCCAAGGCGGGCCGGGTCAGATACAGCGAGCCCTTCATGGCGAGCAGTTGCGGATCGAACGGCGGGATGGTGCCCGACGCCGTTCCCACGCAGACCATCAGGCCGCGCCGGCGCAGCGAGTCCAGCGACCCCATGAAGGTGTTCTTGCCGACCGAGTCGAACACCACCGACACGCCCTTGCCGTCGGTCAGTTCGCGCGCGCGCTTGGCGACGTCCTCGTGGCTGTAGTTGATCACCTCGTCGCAGCCATGGGCCCGGGCCACGGCGGCCTTCTCTTCGGTCGACACCGTGCCGATCACGCGCAGGCCAAGCAGCTTGGCCCACTGCGACACGATCAGGCCGACGCCGCCGGCGGCGGCATGCAGGAGCAGGGTGTCGCCGGCGTGGAACGGATGAATGCGACGCAGCAGGTAGGCGGCGGTCAGGCCGCGCATGGTCATCGCGGCGGCCGTCTCGCTGGCGATCGCGGCGGGCAGCTTGATCAGCGGTGCGGCTGGCGCCAGGCGGGCGGTGCTGTACGCGCCCAGTGTGTTGATGAAGCCGGTGTAGGTGACACGGTCGCCCACGGCGACGTTGGTCACGTCCGGACCGACATCCTCGACGATGCCGGCGGCTTCCACGCCGATGCCATTGGGCAGCGGAATCGGATAGGTGCCGTTGCGGAAATAGGTATCGGCGAAATTCAGGCCCACCGCCTGGTGACGCAGCCGCACCTGGCCCGGGCCGGGCGCCCCGACCTCGACCTTCTCATAGCGCAGCACGTCGGGCGTGCCGGCTTCGTAAAAGCGGATGGCGTGTTCCAAGCGATACTCCTTGACTCAAATGCGCGGGCGCGAGGCCCGAGGTGTTGCTGGTAGGTGGCTGCTGCTCATGTCACGGCGGGGTCAGTTCGACGATGCGCGCGAATAGCTGTTTGAACTCGGCCTCGGTCTCGCCGGTGAAACGAGGGTCGAGGTTGCCGGCGAAGGCGGCGTGGATCTCGCTCCAGTCGGCGTCGGAGAGGTAGTGCTGGGCGGCCGGCAGGATCACGCCTTCCTCACGCCCCGTGTGGTCCCACATGAACTGTGTGTACCGTTCGACCGCCTGGTGCAGCATGGCGAGGGTCGCCGCGCCGGTTTCGTATTGCCCGATCAGGTCGGCGAGGGCCTCGACCATCGCGTGATCGCGCTCGTGCTGGCGCTCGAGCTCATCGAGCTCGGCGTGAACCACCGCGGTGCGGTCGCGCAGCCGGCGGAACAGGTACTCGTGTTCCTTCGGATGGTGCAGGGCTACCGGGAACTCCATGATGTAGCGAACCATGGAGCGCATCAACGCGACGTCTGCGGCGCAGCCCTGCTGTGCGCACGTGGCCAGATGATGCAGCCACGCATGGAGGACCGCAGCCAGTGAACGATGTTCGTCGCGGATGATGCCGATGACCGGGTAGGCCTTGGCGGAGGTTCGGGGAAAGTCGACCAGCACCGGGAGCTCGCCCTGGGCAAGCACCTTGAAGATCGCGCCGTCGAGAGCCCCGCCGGACGGATCGTGCTGTCCACGAGCGCCCGCCACGATCAGGTCGCAGCCGGCCTTGTGCGCCACGTCCAGGATTGCTTCATGGGGCGGCTGGTCGGTACGGACGTGCGAGTCGCACGGCACGCCCAAGGCGCGTGCGGCGGATTCCGCCCTGGCCAGCAAGGCGCGCGCGTGGTCCTGATAGGCATCCGGGTGCTCGACATGCGTGCTCGGGGGCGGCGCCTCGGCCTGCACCTGCAGGAAGCTCACGCGGGCTCCCAGGGTGCGCGCCAGATGAACGGCCCGGCTCACCGTCTCGATCGAGTGTTCGGTGTCATCGAGTGGAACGAGCAGATGACGGTACATGCAGACTCCTGACGGGTGCGCTACCCGCGACTCACAACGGCCAGTCGGTTACCCAGCGCGCCTGCTGCGGTCGCTGGATCCATTCCCCACGCGCAGACGCCGATCAAACTCACCGCTGCTCCTTCACACAGTCACCGTCGCCAGACACGGCCGGCGGTCCCCGGGCATGATCCGGACGGTGGACGTCGCGCCTGCCGGGCCGCCTCGGCAGCCCGGCAGGGACGTCCCCACCCCATTTGCCACGAGGCTCAGACTACGGACGGCACGGTGTCGACTCCCCCCCCTGCTAGGAGGGGGCTTGGAGCGGCGCGGCGGGTGGCCAGGCCCGCCGCCGCGCGTCTACAATCGACGTGTTGCCACGCCGGCCACGGACGCGAGCGGCAAGAGGTGGCGCGCATCCCCGGTCGGGTTTGTGTCATCACATCGGAGATCTTGGTTTCCGCTTCTCTGGACTCGCCTGATGGCCATCACCCCCGGCGGAGCCGCCCCCGCCATCGCCGAACTGGTGTTGAAGACCACGCCGCCGCGGGCGCCGCGACACCTGTTGGTGCGTCCCCGGCTGAGCCTGGACGACGAGCAGTTTCGCGACCGGTCGATCATCCTGGTGCAGGCTCCGCCCGGCTTCGGCAAGACCTCCCTGCTGGCCCAATGGCGACACGAGTACCTGGCGAAGGGCTCGGCGGTGGCGTGGATCTCGGCCGAGGGCAGCCCGGACCCCCAGCGCATGCTGTACAGCCTGGTGCTGGCCGTGCGCATGGGCTGCGGGCGCCCGAATTTCGGCGCCACCTTGCTGGAAGGCCTCGCCGCGACGGTGGGCGAGTTCGAAGGCATCACGGCCTGGCTGAGCGAAGTGGCCCAGGCCTCGCTGTCGCTGGTGCTGATGATCGACGAAGGCGATCGCATGTCCGCGAATGTCCTCGCCTCGCTGGACTACCTGCTGCACAACGCGCCGCCGAACCTGCGGGTGGTGGTGGCCGGACGCGGCGACCTCAACCCCATGGTGGCCGACCTGCGCGCCTACGGCCATTGCGCCTCGGTGGGCGTGGAAACCCTCCGCTTTACGCTGGAGGAGACCATGTCGCTGGTGCGCAACCGCATCGGCGCCAAGGCCGACCCCGACACCTGCGCCCGCCTGCACGACATGACCGAAGGCTGGCCGCTCGGCTTGCAGTTGCTGCTTGCCGCGATGGAGCGGGGCAGTGATCCACGCAGCGTCGTGGGGGCGCATTCGCCCACCTCGCGCAATCAACTGGTCGATGCCCTGACCGCCAAGCTCGCGCCCGAGGACGTCGCCTTCCTCACACGCATCGCCATTGTCGACCAGTTGCATCCCGAGCTGTGCGTTGCGCTGACGGGGGACGAAGAGTCCCCGCAGCGC
The DNA here is from genome assembly GCF_003351225.1 of Dyella solisilvae. Lineage (GTDB taxonomy): Bacteria > Pseudomonadota > Gammaproteobacteria > Xanthomonadales > Rhodanobacteraceae > Dyella > Dyella solisilvae. The sequence goes on along the minus strand of NZ_QQSY01000001.1, from coordinate 501,722 downwards.
CTGGCGCGCCTGGCCCGGGACACGCCTATCTTCGTGGTCGGCGAGGATTCGGACTGGTACCGCCTGCATTTGCTGGCGAGTGACGCCCTGCGCAGCCGGCTGGCCGAGCTGCCGGAACAGGAGCGAAACGAGCTTCACGGCCGCGCGCAGGTCTGGCTGGCCAGCCACGGCATGCTCACCCCGGCGGCGCGGCATGCGCGCGAGGCAGGGCACGAAGGGGTAGCTTTCGATCTGGCCCAGCAGGGCCTGTACGAGGCGGTGACACAAGGGCACACCAGCACCATGCGTGACTGGCTCGAAGTGTTGCCGGAGAGCGTGCTCGACCAGCACCCCCAGCTGCGCCTGGCAGCGGCCTGGGCGCTCGCGGTGAGCGAGCGACACGAAGAGGCCGAGCGCATGGTCGGCCTGATCCTCTCGCGCCCGGATGTCGATTTCGCGCTGCGCTACGAGTGCGTCCTGATCGCCAGCGGCGCGGCCTACTACGCGGACGATCCGGATCGCTGCGTGGCCATGTTCGCGCCATGGAGTGAAGTACCTGCCGGCGTCGAGCCGAAATTCAGGTTGATGCATGTCAACCGACTGGCCATGTTGGCGCTGCTGCAGGGTGATCCGGCCGAGGCACGTCGCCGCTTGCTGAGCCTTTCGAACGGGGAGTTTCCGCCCGCAGCGGACTACGTGGTGCGCTGGGGGGAATTCATCGTCGGGCTGAGCTATCTGTGGGAAGGACAGCTGTTGCTCGGCGAGGAAGGCTTGCGCCTGGCGCTGGCGTCCATCGACGCCAAGCTCGGCCGGAGGCATCCGCTGGCCTGCATGTTCGCCTCGCTGCTGGCGACCGTGGCCTACGAGCGTGACCGGGTGGACGAGGCTGTCGCCTTGCTGGCCAACCGACTGGATGTGCTGGAGCGGGTAGGGGCGCCGGAGGCGATGCTGGTCGGGTACCGCACCGCCACTCGAGTGGCTGCGGCGCAGGGCGAGGAGCACCGCGCGCTCGACCTGCTGGAGGCCTCCTATGCCATCGGCGTGGCGCGGCGCCTGCCGCGTCTGTGCGTGGCCAGTCTGGGCGAGCAGGTGCGCCTGCACGCTGGCCGCTTCCGTCGCGAGACCTGCAACGCGCTGATCGCGCGCATGGAGGAACTGATCTCGACCGAGTCGCCCCGGCGTGGACCGCTGTGGCGGCGCAATGTGGAGATGCTGACGGGCATGGCGTACGCCTACGCCGCGATGGCGGCGCAGGACTGGCCGGGGGTGATCGAGGCCGTGTCGCGCGCCGCGCCGTTGGCGGAACAGGCGCGGCTGGGGCGTTTCCGTATCGAGTGCATGGCATTGCGCGCCTTTGCGCTGGATCGCAATGGCGAGGATGGCCGCGTGCTGCTGCTCGAAGCAATGAGCCTGGCCCGGACCTACGGCTACAAGCGCATCTTCGTCGACACCCATCCTGTGCTGTCCGACTGGGCCTATCGCGTCGCCGAGGAAGGCGGTGGCGCGGCGGACACCGAGTCGGCGCCGGCGCGCGTGGTCAATCCTCCGGCCGACTTGCGCCAGGGCGGGCCGCGCGTGGTGCCCAGCATGGTGCTGACGCCCAAGGAACGTGAAGTACTGGAGCTGCTGGCGCGCAATCTTTCCAACAAGGAAATCGCCCAGGCCATGGCGGTGGGCGAGGCGACCATCAAGTGGCACCTCAAGAACCTGTTCGGCAAGCTCGGCGTGGGCACGCGTCGGCACGTCGTGCACCGGGCCCAGCTGCTCGGGCTGCTGCAGGGTCTGGAATAGCCATACGCTGGCGTTTGCGCCACCCGGTCGGGGGGGCAAACGTGGCCGTCCTGCTTTTGATGCCGGCGCACGCCGGGATCTAGCGCTCGTCCCTTCAGGGCGCTAGCGATCTGCATCAACCGCTCCGGCCGGGCCCTACGGGCCTTTCGCGCGCCATGCGCTTGTCCCGCCTCAGCGGGAATCCCACGCCTTTCGAGAGCCACGGCGTGACGGGCGCATCCACCCCTCCCCCCGGCGTTTTGGGGGGGGTGCGCGCCGCGCCACTTCCAACAATGGGTACCGACCGCCCTCGTGCGGTTTCGTCCACGACAGGGCGAAACCGGCGTCGGCGGACGAGACGAGCAAGGCAGCGTAGCCGGCAACAACGTTGTGCACATGCACATCGCAGCGGTGACGGGGCTTGTGCTCATTGCCTGGGGAGGAGGCGATGCAATGCATGCTGCCGCACGTGTTGTACCGCAGGCTCCCGACACTGGAATCACAATTGTGAGGAGTATGCGCATGCAATTCCGCAAAGCCCTGATGGCTGGGGCCGTCGCCGCCCTGTTGTGTGGCGTGAGCCACGCCGGCGTATCGTCCGTGGAAGCCCAAAAGCTCGGCGCCACGCTTACGGCGGTCGGGGCCGAAAAGGCCGGTAACGCCGACGGCTCGATCCCTGCCTACACCGGTGGGCTCACCAGCGCACCGGCGTCGTTCAAGGCGGGAAGCGGCGTGCGCCCGGATCCCTTCGCTGGCGAGAAGCCCTTGCTCTCGATCGATGCGAAGAACATGGACAAGTACTCGGCCGAACTGACCGAAGGCACGAAGGCCCTGATGAAGAAGTATCCGGGCTACCACATCGACGTCTATCCGACGCATCGCACGGCGGCCTTTCCGAAGTTCGTGACTGACAACACGGCGAAGTGCGCGGTCGATGCCAAGACGTCCGACGGTGGTCGCTCGATGAGCGGTTGCCATGCCGGTTTCCCGTTCCCGGAGCCGTCGACCGGTTTTGAGGCGATGTGGAATCACCTGGTCCGCTTCAATGGCGTGGCGTACGCCGCCAAGTATCGCAACTACAACGTGGACGCTTCGGGCACGCCGGCGCTCTCCGTTGAGGCCGATGCGGTCGAGGAATATCCCTACTGGGATGTCTCCAAGCCCAATGCCGAGTCGTACTGGCAGCAGCGCCTGACCTACAGCGGCCCCGCCCGCCGTGCAGGCGAAGCGATGCAGATCATTGATCCGCTCAACTACAGCGCCAACGGTCGTCGCGCCTGGCAGTACCTGCCCGGCCAGCGTCGCGTGAAGGTGGCGCCGGATCTTTCCTTCGATACGCCCAATCCCGGTTCGGGCGGCGCCTCGACGTTCGATGACGTGTTCCTGTTCAACGGTTCCATGGAACGTTACGACTTCAAGCTGATCGGCAAGAAGGAACTGTTCGTTCCTTACAACGACTACAAGATGGCGTACGACTCCAAGGCGAGCGACCTGCTCAAGCCGGGCTTCATCAACCCGGACGACGTGCGCTGGGAGAAGCATCGCGTGTGGGTGGTGGAGGCAACGCTGGTCGACGGCAAGCGCCACATTTACAGCAAGCGCCGGTTCTACCTCGACGAGGACAGCTGGGCCGCCGTGGCCTCGGACGAATATGACGCCCGTGGCCAACTGTTCCGCGCTGGCTTTGCGTACATCACGCCGAGCTACGACGTGCCTGCGCCGCTGGCCGACCTGCACAGCATCTACGACCTGGTCGGGGGCTCGTACGAGGTGACCGGTTTCGCTGGCGAAACCGGCGGCTACCGTTACACCAAGCCGCTGTCGGAGCGCGACTGGGCGCCGTCGTCGCTGGCGGGCTCGGGCATCCGCTGATTGTTGCGGATGGCGCGGCGGTGATGGCGCACGAGTGAAGCACAACGTGCGCATCACCACCGCGTGGCGAGCGGGGTGGCATATGGGTGAGATGCCGCTCCGTGAAGGAAAAGGCGCGGCCCGTCACGGGCCGCGCTTCCCGCTTTGTCGGTTCGGAGCGGCGGTGGCCCTGCCTTCGCACTCTGAGGCGCCAGCCCACTCGACGCATGTCGCGAGTCACCGAACCGCGCGGTCACGCTGACATGCAAGCACTGGTTATTCGTTTCCTGGGACATCCCATGATGCTGCAACGCTTTTGTCGCGCGCTGGTCGCGCTCGCTCTCTTCCTGCCAGCCTCGTCGTTCGCGGGCTTCACCGACGTGCTGGACTCGCCGGCGAGCATGAGCCCCCTGGCTGCCAAGGGACTGCTCAACGGCCTGGCGCTGGCGGGAAAGCGTGTCGTTGCCGTCGGCCAGCGTGGCCAGATCGTGTACTCCGATGACGGTGGCGGCAGCTGGCGACAGGCGGTGGTTCCGGTGTCTTCGGATCTGGTGGCGGTGAGCTTCCCGACGCCGCAACAGGGATGGGCGGTGGGGCACGACGGCGTCGTGTTGCACACCAGTGATGGCGGCGCCACCTGGATCAGACAGCTGGACGGACGGCGGGTAGGTCAGCTGATGATGGAGCAGCTTCGGGCGCGCGCCGCCAGGGGCGAGCTCGGCAGCACCGAGGAAGCCGACAAGGTGATCGACGACGCCAACCGCATCGCGGCGCAGGGCGCGGAGAATCCGTTCCTTGACGTCTGGTTTGCCGATGAGCACCACGGCTTCATCGTCGGCGCCTTCAACCTGATCTTCGAGACCACCGACGGTGGCCAGACCTGGATCTCCTGGTTCGAACGCACGGAGAACCCGGACCAGCTCCACCTGTACGCCGTGCGCGGCATCGGTTCGGACGTCTACATCACCGGCGAGCAGGGCCTGGTGCTCAAGCTCGACCGCGCAGCCAACCGCTTCCGTGCCGTCACCACGCCCTACAAGGGCACCTATTTCGGCGCCGTCGGCAACGCTGACGCAGTGATCGTGTACGGCCTTCGCGGCAATGCCTACCGCAGCACCGATGGCGGCGCGAACTGGCAATCCATCGACACCGGCGTCCCGGAAGGCATTACCGGCGCCACCACGTTTGGCAGGCATGGACTGGCCCTCGTGAGCCAGGCCGGCAACGTACTGCTCAGCCGCGACAGCGGCGCGCACTTCACGTCATACCGTCCGGCCAAGCCCGTGCCCGCATCGGCGGTCGCCGTGACCGGCGACGCCATCGTGATTGCCGGCGCGCTTGGGGTGAGCGCGCAGGCGTTGCACTGAGAAGGTTAGGAGACACCCACGATGAGCGCAGTAACGATGCAGCTGGACCGCATGCCCGTGGTCAGCGAGTTGAACGATTTCGACAAGAACTCCGGCAACCTGCTTGAACGCCTGGTGTTCAATCATCGCCTGGTCATGATGCTGGTCTGCGCCGTCGCCACGGTGCTGCTTGGCTGGGTGGCGGTGACGAGGCTGAGCTTCAACGCCAGCTTCGAGAAGATGATACCGAGCCACCATCCCTACATCCGCAACTACCTGGACAACGCCGGCGAACTGCGTGGCCTGGGCAATTCCCTGCGCGTGGTGGTGGAGAACGAGGACGGCAACATCTTTGATCCGAAGTACCAGGACGTCCTCAAGAAGATCAACGACGATCTGTTCCTGACCCGTGGCGTGGATCGCGCCTGGCTGAAGTCGCTGTGGACGCCGTCCGTGCGCTGGACCGAAGTGACCGAGGAAGGTTTCCGCGGCGGCCCGGTGATGCCGGACAACTTCGATGGATCGCCGAAAGCAACGGCCCAGCTCAAGCTGAATATCGCCCGCTCGGGCATCGTCGGCCGCTTCGTCGGCAACGATTTCAAGTCCAGCATGATCTTTGTGCCCCTGCTGGCGAAGGATCCGGAGACCGGCAAGCCGATCGACTACCGCGACCTGTCGCGCAAGCTGGACGAGATTCGTCAGCGCTATGAGGCAACGCCGGGCGTGAAGGTTCACCTGCACGTGATCGGTTTCGCCAAGTTGGTCGGCGATCTGATCGACGGCCTGGTCAAGGTGATGAGCTTCTTCGGCATCGCCGCGCTGATCGCGATGATGGTGATCTACGCCTATACGCGCTGCGTGCGCAGCACCGCGCTGGTGATCCTGTGCTCGGCGGTGGCGGTGGTGTGGCAGCTGGGTCTTGTCGCTGCGCTGGGTTTCTCGCTTGACCCGTTCTCGATTTTGGTGCCGTTCCTGATCTTCGCCATCGGTGTTTCGCATGGCGCGCAGAAGATGAATGGCATCATGCAGGACATCGGTCGTGGCACCCATCGCCTGGTGGCGGCGCGCTACACATTCCGTCGACTGTTCCTGGCCGGCGTTACCGCGCTGCTTGCCGATGCCGTCGGGTTTGGCGTGCTGATGGTGATCGACATTCCGGTCATCAAGGATCTCGCGCTCACCGCAAGCGTCGGCGTGGCGGTGCTGATCTTCACCAACCTGCTGCTGTTGCCAGTGCTGCTGTCCTTCACCGGCGTCTCGCCGGCCGCGGCCGAGCGCAGCCTTCGCGCCGAATTTGCGGAGGCCGAAGGCGCGAGCCAAGGCGGCGTGTGGGACGTGCTCGATCGCTTCACCAGCCGCCGCTGGGCGGTGGCCGCCCTGGCTGTGGCGGCGGTGCTGGCGGTGGGTGGCTTTGCCGTGAGCAGGCACCTGAAGATCGGCGATCTCGAATCCGGCGCTCCCGAGTTGCGCGCCGACTCGCGCTACAACCGCGACAACGCCTATGTCACCGGCAACTACTCACTGTCCAGCGACGTGTTCGCGGTGATCGTGAAGACGCCGGCCGAAGGCTGCCTGAAATATCCGACGCTGGTCGAGGCGGACCGGCTGGCTTGGGCGTTGCGGCAGGTGCCCGGCGTGCAGACCACGCTGTTCCTTGGCGATGCGGTGCGCCAGATCACGGCGGGCTCGTACGAGGGCAGCCCCAAGTGGCTCACCATCGCGCGCAACCAGGACGTGCTGAACTACGGCGCCCAGCAGGCGTCGGTGAACAACCCGGACCTGTTCAACAACGCCTGCTCGGTGATGCCGGTCATCGCCTATCTCACCGACCACCGCGCCGAGACGCTGAATCGCGTGGTCGCCGCCGCCGAGTCTTTCGCCAAGGACCACGGCGCGACCGATCGCCAGTACCTGCTGGCGGCCGGCAGCGCCGGTATCGAGGCGGCGACGAATATCGTGGTGCGCGAAGCTGATCGCACCATGCTGTTCTACGTGTACGGCGCTGTGATCGTGCTGTGTTTCATCACCTTCCGTTCGTGGCGGGCGGTGGTGGTGGCGGTGGTGCCGCTGATGCTCACCTCGATCCTGTGCGAGGCGTTGATGGTCGCGTTGGGCATCGGCGTGAAGGTGGCTACGCTGCCGGTCATTGCGCTTGGCGTGGGCATCGGCGTCGACTATGCGTTGTACCTGCTGTCGATCCAGCTCGCCCAGCAACGGGCCGGCGTGCCGCTCGCCCAGGCCTACCGCCGTGCGGTGCAGTTCACCGGCAAGGTGGTGGCGCTGGTCGGTGTCACACTGGCCGCCGGCGTCGTGACCTGGGCGTTCTCGCCGATCAAGTTCCAGGGCGACATGGGCATCCTGCTGACCTTCATGTTCCTGTGGAACATGGTGGGCGCGCTGATCCTCATCCCGGCGCTTTCGCACTTCCTGCTGCGCAAGGCGACCTGAGCCTTGCCGCGTGGCGGCGGATCCACTGAGGATCCGCCGTCCATCAGTACCCTCGCACACAAGATCGCCGCGCCCGAATTGATTGCGGCGGATTGATGTGCTCTGGGCCCGTCGCCCATGACCATTGTCATGTTTGGTATTTCAGTCGACGGCAGTAAGCTACCGCCGTTCGCGGCTTCCCCCCTCCCCAACAGCCATCCGAACATTCGCGCGCCACGCCTGCCGTCGGTGCAGTGTTTTCGTGCACGTGCGTATCCTGAAATGGAGTTCATGCATGGCTGTGCTGGTCGGGAATTATCTGCTGGATTGCGAAGCCGTCGCGAGCGGGCACGACCATCGAGAAACCTGGATTGGCGCCTGGACCCTGTTCCGTTCGCCCAACGCCGACCATTGCCGGTGGGAAGCATTGACCACGGGTCGTACGCTGATCAGCTTCGACAACATGCAGGCTGCGCTGGACGCTGCCCTCGAGGCCGGCGCCGAGAACGCTCGCACGCTTCAGTCCGACTCTAGCCTCGAACCGATGCGGTGGAACGGCACGTTGATAGCAAGCGCGTCCCCGAGACGCGTCCCTTGCGCGGAGTGCTGATATCGGCGCCGTGCGCAAGGATGGTTGAAGAAGGTGTCGATGATGCATGGCGGCTCGACGGTATAGACATCGGGCGTTGACCAGGAAGTGGCGAGATGAGTATCCGGACGGCGGACGGGCGCCGCCCCACCGTTGAATCCACGCCCACTCTGGCGTTTCCGATACCTGGCTGATCTTCGCTATCCGAAGGTGGAAGAATCACACGCGCCAATGGCCGGATTACCCCGGTTCCGGCCGGATGGACTATCGTGGGCCTGCCGCCATCGACTTCGCTTTGCAGGGTTACGCAGGGGCCATTTCGCCGGGGAGGCGCAGGCCGTGTGCTATTCCGCGCAGATCAAGGCTGACTATCACGACTTCGTGCGCACCTGGGGCGCCGTCATCAGCATCAAGCGCTTCGTCGAGTTGTTCTGGGAGAAGCGCAAGGACGGCGGCTGGTCCAAGATTCCCAAGAGTATGCGCGAGGCGTTCCGAGCGCCGCAGGGCGAGGAAGGCTTCGAGCTGGCGAAGCTCGTGGCCGAGGGCGACCGGGATCTTGCCGAGAAGCTCTACAAGGAAGTGGCGGCCCAACAGGAGCGCCTGGCCAAGGCGGAGGCCGTTCTGGCCGGCCCGAAGCCCACCAGGAAGGCGGCCGACGATCAGCGCATCGCGTCCAGGAAAGTGAAGGCGGCGCAGGGCAACCTGCACGAGCTGACACGCACCCAGCCCGCAGACAAGGATTCGCGCATCTACCCGGGCATGTGGGCCCCCGTCATGATCGAAAAGGACGGTCAGCGCATCGTCGTTCCCATGCGCTACCAGTGCCGGCTACCCGGCTGGAACGAGGCGATCGAGCGCAAATACCCAGGCACCTACAACGCGCGGCGCGACAAGCTCGAGGAGACCTGGGGCAAGCTGTTCGGCCACCGGCACGGCATCGTGATCGTCACCCGGTTCTACGAGAACGTCGCGCGCCACAAGGCAGAGGGCAGGGAACTCGCTCCCGGCGAGAAGGAGGAAAACGTCGTGCTCGAATTCGATCCTCAACCACCGCAGGAGATGCTGGTGGCCTGCCTGTGGAACATGTCCCCCCACGGCGACGAAGGCATGGATCTGTTTTCCTTTGCGGCGATCACCGACGAACCGCCCGAGGAAATCGCCGCGGCCGGCCACGACCGCTGCATCGTGCCGATCAAACCCGAGCACCTCGACGCTTGGCTCAACCCCGACCCCGACAACCTGGCGGCGCAATACGCCATCCTGGATGATCGGGCGCGACCGTACTACGCCAACCGACTTGCGGCATGAAAGAGACGGCGGGACGGTGATCCATCGGCGGCGAACAGATCGGGCCAGTTTGCGACGAGACCCGACAGGCGCGATTGCCATGGCGCGTCGTGCTCATGCATCTCGCAAACGCCTTTGGCGACGGATTGGAACTCAGGCCTTTGCCGTTTCGTGCGCCTGAAGCCTCGCTCGGCCGGCCCTGAGTGCTTCGCGCGCCGAATTGAACGAGCGTGTGCCATCGACATAGGGACCCGTCAGCTTGGTGCCGGCAAGGCGCCGCCGGATCTCGTAATCAAACACACTGAGTTCGGGAGAACCCTCAGGGTTGATCTCAATGACGCTCAGAACGTCATCACCAATCTCTTCGGTGTGGATCACGGTTCGCATCTGCATGACCTCCGTGGGGACGGTCATCCGAGACTAACAGCCGCTGCCCTGCCTACCCGTGAATGTGCGTCATCCGTTCACGATCGGTTGCACACGTTCGCACGTGGTGCCGACGTGAGACTCGCGCGAAGATTTTGAGGCCTGCGGTGCGCCAACAAAAAAGCCCGCCAAAAGGCGGGCTTTTTCTTCTTCGATTGGTACCGGTGATAGGACTCGAACCTACACGACATCGCTGCCAGCGGATTTTGAGTCCGCCGCGTCTACCATTCCGCCACACCGGCACTGCAGCGAGCCATTATGCCGGGTTCAGTGGACCGGGTCGAGTCCCAGCTGACGATCAGTGCGCTGGTACTGGTTGTGGCCCAGGGGCTGGAAGATGGCGCAGTGCGTCATCTGGCCCGAATAGATGTGCAGGCTGACCGCGACGGCGTCGTCGCTGGGGTTGCGGATCGTGTGGTACTCGTGGGGCGGGATCAGGCTGCCGGCGGAGCCGGGGCCGGCCTGGATCGAGCCGACCGGCTGGAAGCGGTAATTACCGTCCTCGTCGGCGAGGCGCTCGTACTGCACCACTTCGAGCGCGCCGCTCCAGACGCCTTCCACGCACCACATGCCGCAGTGATCATGGATCGGGGTGCCCTGGCCCGGGCCCCAGGTCATCGCCACCACGCAATAGCCGTGCTCATCGCTGCGATAAAGCTCGCGGCGGGCATAGCGGCCCTCGGCGGTCTCGAACACGCAGTCCGGAAGCTTCACTTCCTTGCCGCGGATCAAGTTGCACAGGCTGTTGCGCAGGCTGTCGGTAACGGCGCGCGTGCAATCGTGTGCAACGGCGGCGTCAATGGCGTCGATCAGTTTGCGGGAACCGGGGAAGTCCAGGGTAAGCATGTCGTTCTCGGGCTGCGGTGCTGCCCGCCCATCTTAGCAGCGCCGGGCGAGGGGCGCAGGCAGCCGTTCAGAGTCGGGCGAGGAAACCGCCGATCGCGCGGCTGTAGTTGGGAATGTCGACCAGGAACGCGTCGTGGCCCTGCGGTGAATCCAGCGCCACGAAGTCGACCTCTGCGCCAGCGGCGCGCAGGCCATCGGCGATTTGCTCTTGCTGCTCAAGCGGGAACAGGATGTCGGTACTGACGCCGATCACCATCGCCTTTTCGATGCGGATGCGCTTGAGGCCTTCCATCACGCTGCCGTCGCCATATTCGGAGATGTCGAACCAGTCGCTGGCGCGCGACAGGTAGAGATAGCTGTTGGGGTCGAACGTATGCACGAAGCGTCGCGCGTGGCCTTCGAGGTACGACTCCACCTCGAATTCCAGCCCGAACGGATTGTCGTCGCGATGTTCCGCGTCCAGCCGGATGCGCGCGAAGCGGCCATTCCATTCCATCGCCGAACGATAGGTGATGACGCCAAGCTTGCGGGCGATGCTCATGCCATCGATCGGGTAACGATCGTAGTCGTAGTGGCCGTGGTTCCAGTTCGGGTCCAGCCGGATCGCTTCGCGTTGCAGCGAGCGGATGGCGATGGCGAACGGCTGCGCTTGCGGCGCGGTGTCCACGCTGATGTGCGCACGTACGCTGCCCGGATGCAGCGCCATGTACGCCAGCGCGCTCATGCCGCCCATCGAGCAGCCAATCAGGCAGGCAAGCTGCTCGATGCGGAGACTGTCGACCACGACGTTGGCTGCGTTGGCCACGTCCTCCAGCGACAGCTCGGGGAAATCGAGGCGGTAGGGTTCGCCGGTCGCCGGGTTGAGGGAAGCTGCGCAGGTGGAGCCCTTGTCGCTGCCCAGCGAGTTCACGCAGATCACGAACCAGCGCGAGGTGTCGATGGCCTTGCCCGGCCCGATCATCGGCTCCCACCAGCCTGGCGAGGGATCGACCGCATTGGAGGCGGCGTGCGCGCTCGGCGAGAGGCCGGTGAGGATGAGCACGGCGTTGTCGCGCGCCGCGCTCAACTCTCCCCATGTTTCAAAAGCGACACGGGCGCCGTGCAGTTCACCGCCCCGTTTCATCGCGAAGGGCGAGGGCAGGGCAACGTAACGGCGGGCATCCCGGGTCATCAATGAACCTTGTCGATGGTGATCTTGATCGGCGAGTGGGTGTTGACGTCAACCACGCCGGCATCGCCCTCGAGGTCGCCAGCCTGGGCGATGGCCTGGCCGCTCTTGCTGATGCGGGCGCCGACGAACACGCGCGGCGCCGAGGATAGTTTGAACTGGGGTGTCATGCCCATCGCATCGGTGAGGGTGACCGTCGCGGGCAGGGCGGTGGCGTCCAGTCTTGCAACGGCCAGCGGCATCGGTGGGCCTTGTTCGGCGCGTGCGTAGACGAACAACGTATCACCGGGAGCAAGCTTGCCCTTGAGCGCCGGCGACAGGTTCACCTGCACCTGCAGCGCCGGCCCCTGCGGGGCGGCATCGGTGGACGGTTCTGTCTTGCCGTCATGGCCGGCGCGCGCGTCAGCCACCGAGATCTGCTCGGCTACCGCCTTGGCAACGCTGGAGCCCGGTTCCAGCTGCGGCTGCAACTGGCGCCAGGTGGCGGCGGCTTCAGCGTACTGATCGTGCTGGAACTGGCTGATGCCGAGCAGCCAAAGGCCGCGCTGACTCTGTGGGTCCAGCTTCACCGCGCGTTGCAGCAGCTCGGCGGCGCGGCCTTCGATGCGATGGTCTTCGCGCAGCAGGGAATCGGCTTCGGCCCAGCCCACCATGGCGACGCTGTTGTCGGCGTCCAGACGCAGCGCGTGGTCGTAGGCATCGCGTGCATCCGCGGGACGATGCATCACGCTGGAAGTCTGTCCGAGCAGCATCCAGCCCTGCAGATCATCGGGTTGCTGGGCGAGGTGGGTCTTGAGTTCGCCCACCGCCTGCTCGATGTTCATCTGCTGGGGCTGATGCTCCACGCCATTCAACGCTACCGGCGTGCCGACGGCCAGATAGAGACCTACCGCTGCGATCGGCAACACGAACGCCAGGCCCAGCGCCAGCGCAAACACGCCGCGTGAGCGGCCTTGCCGGCGGCCGTGACGCATCAGCGGGAGCAACAACGCAGACAGGGCCGCGGCGACCATCACCGCGGCGATCACAAAGAAAGCCAGCCTCACCAATCGTCCCCTTCGTCGCTCGGCTTGTCATCGGCGGCAGCGGGGGCTACCCGGCCACGTCGACGCACGGTGACCACCACCACCGTGGCGCCGGCCAGCAGGATCGCCAGCGGGCCAAACCACAACAGCAGCGTGCTGCGCCGCACCGGCGGGTCGTACAGCACGAAATCGGAATAGCGGTCGACGAGGTACTGCTTGATCTCCTCGTCGCTCTTGCCCTGCTGCATCAGGTCGAACACCTCATGCCGGAGGTCGCGCGCGAGATCCGCGTTGGAGTCGGCAAGGTTTTCGTTCTGGCACACCAGGCAGCGCAGTTCGCGCGTGAGGTTCTGGAAGCGGACTTCCTGCGCATGGTCCTTGAACGGCAGCGGATCGATGGCCTGGGCCATGGCCACGCCGGCAAGCAGAAAGAGCAGGAGCGGCAGGAGCGCACGCAGCGCGCGATGCCATGAGCGCCGCTGCGTCTGGTGGCCGCGCACGGGATGCGCGCCTGCCGAGGCAAACCCGTGGGTCATGGCTGCTCCTTGGCGAGCGCGGCGATGGCGGGCTTGAGTTCCTTGTCGATCGCTTCAGGCGTCAGCGGCCCGATGCGCTTGTAGCGGATGACACCCTTGCCATCGACGAGGAAGCTCTCAGGCGCGCCATACACGCCAAAGTCGATGGCTGTGCGGCCTTCCTGATCCACGATCACGGTGTCGTAGGGATTGCCGTGCTGGGCCAGCCAGGCCTTCGCGTCATCCGGCGCATCCTTGTAGTTGTATCCGATGACCGGCACGCCGATGGACTTGCCCTGCGCCATCAGCACCGGATGTTCCTCACCGCAGGCGACGCACCAGCTGGCGAACACGTTGATGAGATACGGCTTGCCCATCAGGCTGTCGCGGCTGACGGTCTGCGCGGGGTCGTCCAGCTTGGGCAGCACGAACGCCGGCGCCGGCTTGTTGATCAGCGGCGAGGGCACCTCGCGCTGGTCGTGCTGGGTGTTCCACCAGATGCCGAAGCCGAACAAGGCCACCAGCAGCAGGAAACCGAAGAAGGGCAGCAGGCGGCTCATGCACCCGACTCCTGCAGCACGACGGCGGGGACCGCTTCGGTTTCCGCGACGCGCTTGGTGCGGAAGCGGCGGTCGGCGGCGGCGAAGAAGCCACCCAGCATCATCAGCAGGCCACCGGCCCAGATCCAGCGCACGAACGGTTTGTCATACAGGCGCAGCGCCCACGCGCCGCCCGGCTGATTGCGGTCCATCGGTTCGCCCAGCGCCACGTAGAGATCGCGGAACAGGCCGGGGTTGATCGCCGATTCGGTTTGCACCTGGCCGCGCAGGTAGGTGCGCTTCTGCGGATGCATCACGGCGACCTCCTGGCCATGGCGCATCACCGTCACCGTGCCCTGGTCGCCCTGCCAGTTCGGTCCCTGCGTCTGTTGCACGCCATCGAAGCGGAACTCGTAGCCGCCAATGCTCTCGGTCTGGCCGGGCGCCACGCGCACGTCGCGCTCGACGCTGAGCGCATTGGTCAGCAACACGCCAGCAAGGAACACGCCCACGCCCATATGCGCCAGCAGCATGCCGGCCATCTCCGGCGGATAGCGACGGCCCGCCGGCATCTCGCGCCAGCGCTTGATCACGTAGAGCAGGGTGCCGAAACCACACCAGACTGCCGCAGCGACGCCAGCAATAGCCTTGGCTTCGCCGTCGGTGAGGAAGGCGGCCACGATGGCGCAGGCAGCCGCGGCCATGGCGACGCGCCAGAGCACCGCCACCAACTGCGGCTTGTCGCTCTTGCCCCAGCGCAGATAGGGACCAAACGGCAGCAGCGCCACCACCGGGATCATCAGCAGGGTGAACAGGAAACCGAAATAAGGCGGGCCCACCGAGATCTTGCCGAGGTTCAGCGCATCGCCCACCAGCGGGAACAGGGTGCCCAGCAGCACCATCGCCGCTGCCACGGTCAGCATCAGGTTACCGATCAGGATTGCGGTTTCGCGCGACACCACGCTGAACGGCTTGCCGCCCGCCACCTTGGGCGCGCGCAGCGCGTAGAGCAGCAGCGAGCCACCGACCACCACGGCGAGGAAGCACAGGATGAACAGGCCGCGCCTGGGATCGGAAGCGAACGCATGCACCGAGGTGAGCACGCCCGAGCGCACCAGGAAGGTGCCCAGCAGCGACAGCGAGAAGGCGAAGATGGAAAGCAGGATGGTCCACGCACGCAGTCCACCGCGCTTCTCGGTGACTGCCTGTGCGTGGATCAGCGCCGCGCCCACCAGCCAGGGCATGAAGCTGGCGTTCTCCACCGGATCCCAGAACCACCAGCCACCCCAGCCCAGTTCCGCATAGGCCCACCAACTGCCCGCCACGATGCCGGCAGAGAGGAAACCCCAGGCGACGTTGGTCCACGGACGCGCCCAGCGCACCCAGGCCTGTTCCAGCTCACCGCCGAGCAGCGCCGCGATCGAGAAGGCGAAGGCCACCGAGAAGCCCACGTAGCCCATGTAGAGCACGGGCGGGTGGAAGGTCATGCCCGGGTCCTGCAGTACCGGATTGAGGTCGCCGCCATCCGGCGGCATCGGCAGCAGGCGCGCGAACGGGTTGGAGGTGAAGATGATGAAGGCGAGGAAGCCGACCGCCACCAGGCCAAGCACGCCGAGCACGCGCGCCACGAACACCTCGGGCAGGTTGCGGCTCAGGATGGCCAGCGCCAACGTCCACAGGTTGAGGATGAAGATCCACAGCAGTAGCGAACCTTCGTGCGCGCCCCACACCGCGGCGATGCGGTAATACCAGGGCAGTGCGAGGTTGGAGTTGTCGGCGACGTATTGCACCGAAAAATCAAAGTTCAGGAAGGCCAGGGTCAGCACCACGAAGGCCATGCCGACGAACACCGCCTGTCCCGCAGCCGCCGGGCGCGCCACAGCCATCAGCGCGCGGTTGCCGCGCCAGGCGCCGACCAGCGGCAGGACGCCCTGGGCGAACGCCAGCAGCAGGGCGAGGATCAGGGCGAGCTGGCCAAGTTCGGGTGTCATTACGGCTTGTCCTGCGCGGCTTCCGCGTTCACCTGCTTGCCTGCGTGCGCTTTGGCCATGGCGTCCTTCAGCTCCTTGGGCATGTAGGTTTCGTCATGCTTGGCCAGCACTTCGGTGGCGATGAAGCGCGCGTTGTCCATGTGGCCCGTGGCGATCACCGACTGGTTGTCGCGGAACAGGTCCGGGAGGATGCCGGTGTATTCCACCGGCATGGAGCCGCTGGCGTCGACCACGGTGAAGGTGACCTTCAGCGAATCGCTGCTGCGCTGGATCGAGCCGGCCTTGACCATGCCGCCGAGGCGGAAGTTCTTGTAGCTGGTGGCTTCGCCGGACTGCACCTGGCTGGGGGTGAACAGGTAGTTCATGTTCTGCTGCAGGGCGAACACGATCAGTCCGACCGACACGACGGCCGCTGCGATCACGAGAAGAGCGATGGTGAGCCTGCGCTTGCGAGTGGGGTTCATGGTGATGGTCGTAAGTGCTGCTCAGGGCGAAGAGGGGTTGCGTTGCTGGCGCGCCGTCTGGCGCGCCATGCGGGTGCGCAGCTCGCGCAGGTTGCGGCGCCGGCGCAGATTGGGACTGACGTAGTCGGCGGCCAGCACCAGGAAGAACACGGCGAATGCAGGCCACACATAAGCGGCGTAGCCACCCATGGCGAGGAAATGCTCCCACGAGAAAGGCGTCACGACTGGCCCTCCTGCTGCGCGATCTGCCGCACCCAGTCCTTGCCGCTCTCCATCGCCAGCAGGTCGGCGCGCACGCGCCCGAACAGGCTCGCGATGTAATAGAACTTGGTGGCGACCATCATGGTCAGCAGCGGCCACAGCATGTCGCCGCTGATCTTCGACGGGCCAAGAATGCGCACGGTGGAACCCTGGTGCAGGGTGTTCCACCAGTTCACCGAAAAATGCACGATCGGCACGTTGATGATGCCGATGATGGCGAGGAAGGCCGCGGCGCGCGCGCCCTGGCGGCGATCCTCGAACGAGTGGTACAGGCCGATCACGCCCAGGTACAGGAACAGCAGCACCAGTTCGGAAGTGAGGCGGGCGTCCCAGGTCCACCAGGTGCCCCACATCGGCTTGCCCCACAGCGAGCCGGTGACCAGGGTGATGAAGGTGAAGGCCGCGCCGATCGGCGCCGACTCCATCGCCACCACTTCGGCCAGCTTGATGCGCCACACCAAAGATATGAACGCCGCGACGGCCATCAGGCCGTAGATGAACAGGCCCATCCAGGCACAGGGCACGTGGATGAAGATGATGCGGTAGGCGTCGCCCTGCTGGTAATCGGCCGGCGCCAGCACCAGGCCGCCGTAGAGCGCGATGGCGCCCAGCAGGAGGGCAAGGGCCAGTGCCCAGGGGCGCACCACGCCGGCGAAACGATAGAAGTTCGGCGGCGAGCTGAGTTTGTGCACCCACAAGGGGATCCAGTTGGCCATCGTCTTATGCATCCAAGGCAATGCGAAGGGCGGCGGCGCAGGCCAGCGGGGCCAGCACCAGGGCCATGGCCAGCGCGGCGCCCAACCAGGCAATGGGCGCGAGCCATGGCAGCCCCTGTTGAGCCGCGGCGACCGCGCCGGCGGCGAAGATCACCACTGGCACGCAAAGCGGCAGCAGCATCAGCGCCAGCAGCATACCAGAGCGGCGCGTGCCGGCCGTCAGCGCCACCAGTACGGCGCCGAGCAGGCTGAGCAGCGGCGTGGCGAGCAGCAGTGCGTAGACCAGCACCGGCATCACGGGCGCCGGCAGGTGCAGCATGCCGGCCAGCAGCGGCGCGATCACGATCAGGGGCAGGGCAGTGGTGATCCAGTGCGCGAGGATCTTCATGCCCAGCATCAGGGCCAGCGGCTGTGGCGACAGCATCAGCTGCTCGATCGAACCGTCCTCGATGTCGCTGCGGAACATGGCGTCCAGCGCCAGCAGGATGGCCAGCAGCATGGTCACCAGCACCGCGCCACCGGCAATGCGCTGCAGCAGTGCGTTTTCCGGGCCGAGCGCGAATGGGAAAAGGGTGGTGACGATAAGCGCGTACAACACCGGCATGGCGATGTCGCCGCGGCGACGCCAGGCCAGGGTGAGGTCGCGGCGCAACATGGCTGCGCAGGCGGAAGCAAGCGGCGCGTGACTCATGCGTGCATGCGCACCCGTTTCGGCTCGCCGCCAAGGAAGCTCACCGCGCCATGGCTGGTGACCAGGGCGGCGCCTCCTTCGGCCGAGTGCTGGGCCAGCAGGCGGTTGACCAGCTCGATGCCGGTGCGGTCGAGATTGGCGTACGGCTCGTCCAGCAGCCACAGTGTCGCCGGCAGCAGCAGCAGGCGGGCCAGCGCGGCGCGCTTCTTCTGGCCGGCTGAGAGGCGACGCACCGGTTCGTCTTCGTAGCCTGCTAGGCCAACGTCCATGAGCACATCATCGACGCCGCGGCCGGGGCGGGCGCCGTACAGGCCAGCCGCGACGGCGAGGTTTTCCCTCGCGCTGAGATCGCCCTTCAGGCCCAGGTGATGCCCGAGGAACAGCGTGTCGCCCAGGTGTTCCTCGCGACGCCATGGTTGGCCACGCCAGTCGAGGCTGCCCTCATCAATGTGCAGCAGGCCAGCGAGGATGCGCAGCAGGGTGGTCTTGCCGCTGCCATTGTCGCCTTCCACCAGGGCCACCTCGCCGGCATGGAGGCGAAAATCGAGCGGGCCGAACACCGGTTCGTCCTGGCGATAGAAGCAGAGCGCCCGGGCTTCGAGTAGCAGTGGCGCGGCGGCGGACGAGGCAGTCATTGGCCGATTGTCCGCAATGGCCGGCGGGCTTGTCCATGCGGCGGGGTGCCGCCGCCCGGGCGAGCGTTGGGCCGCACAAAATCAAATCGGCTTGAGACCTCGGCTCGCGCCCATTCAGTGGGGCGGAAGCAGGCGCAAACGGGCCACGCCGTCGCCGCGACCGTGCACGTAGGCATGCTGGCCGAAACGTTGGGCCAGGCGGTCGAGCGCCTCCTGTTTCGGACCTAGCAGGAACAGGCTGGGCTCCCGCCATTGGCCGTCCTGGCCCACGCCCGCGGCGCCGCGGATCGCCTGAACATCTGCCAGCGCCCGCAGGTTCGTCAGCAACGCTTGCTGCGCCCGGCGGTTGTCCCGACGTGGCTGGTGCTGCGAGCGGGGATTCCAGGCGGTGATGACGCTCCAGAACTGCGACCCGACCAATAGCCGGAGCGCCGGGGGTAGCGGGTGGCCAATGCGGATGCTGGCCCAGCCGCCGCCCGTCAGGCGCACCCGGTAATCGGTGGCCAGGTAGGCGGCGAGCAGGCGCTCATCCATGCCGCAGGTCGGGCAGCGGCGGCAGCGTGGCCTTCAGGGTGGCGACGGCCGCGGTGAGGTCGACTGCGGCGGCCTCGGTGGAGCCGCGCAGCAACTGTTCCAGCAGCAGGTCCTGCGCCCGGCCGCGCTCGAAAGCATAGGCGTAGGGCAGGTGGGTGAAAGTGACCATGCGGTAGCGCGCCATGAAGTGCTGCGGGGCGCGCTCGGCGAGCAGCAAGCCCAGCTCGCGCTTGGCGAGGAAGTGCGGGTCGGCCACCGAGTCGCGCATTTCCACGTAGTTTTCCAGCGCCATCGCGGCAATCGCATCACTGTTCGGCTGGCGAATGCGCTGGAACTCGGCGAACACTTCGGCCGTGTCATCCGGCGCCTCGGCCAGCAGGGCGGCCAGCACCACGGTGTCCTCGAAGCCGCAGTTCATGCCCTGGCCATGGAATGGCACGATGGCGTGCGCGGCATCTCCCACCAGCAGCGCCCGCCCGCCGAGGTGCCAGCGCTGCAGGTACAGCGTGGATAGTGTGCCGACCGGGTGGCTGTCGTAGTCCGCAGCAAAATCGGGGATCAGCGGCAGCAGGTCGGGAAATTCGTCCCCGAAGAACCCACGCGCCGCGGCGGCGTCGGGAAGCGTGTCGAAACTCGGATGCGGGCCGTGGGCGGGCAGGAACAACGTCACGGTAAAGCTGCCCTCGGTATTGGGCAGCGCGATGCACATGTAGCCGCCGCGCGGCCAGATATGCAGCGCATGCGGCTCCAGGGCGAACTGGTCGTGACCTCCGCTTTGGCCCACCAGCGCGGCGGAAAGGCCGCCAGCGGGCGGGATCTCCAGCTCCTTGTAGGCATGGCCCAGCGGTTCCACGCGCTCGCCCAGCGGCGTGTGCGCGTTCATCGCCGCGCGCAGCGCCGAACCGGCTCCATCGGCGCCAATCACCACCGGCGTGTCGAAATCGCGTGTCTGGTCGTGCTCGTCAGTGAGCTGGATGCGCCCGCCGTCGAAGTCGGCGCCAGTGAGCGATTGCCCGAAGTGGAAACGCACGCCGGCCGCCTCGGCCGCGTCGAGCAGCAGCATGTTGAGCGCGCCGCGCGACACCGACCAGATCACCTCGCTGTCGTCCACCCCGTAGCGCAGCAGGCCGGAACGTCCGTCACGGGTGTGCACCATGCGTCCGCGCATCATCACCGCGCGCTGCAGCACGTCGTCGGCCAGTCCCGCTTTGCGCAGGGCCTGCAGGCCGCGTTCGGCCAACGCCAGGTTGATCGAGCGTCCGCCGACGAAGCCCGCCACGCGCGGGTCAGGCCGCTTTTCGAACACGTCCACCTTGAAACCACGACCGGCCAGCTGCTGGGCCAGCAGCGCGCCGACCAGGCCGCCGCCGATGAGAGTGATTTGCTGCGCCATGGGGCTCCGCTGTGAAGTGGGCTATGCGTAGGGCGCCAAGAGTAGCGGGTCGGGATCGGTGCGGCGATGGTGGGCTAGGCTGCGCCCACCTTCCTGCCCGTCATTCCTGCGAAAGCAGGAATCCAGCGTCTTTGGGCCGGGTGGCGACGCATGTGGCGCCAGGCTTCGTGGGCAGTGTCAGTGCCGCGGCGCTGGACGGAGCGACTCCCGCCGGGGATCTGTCGCCAGGGCGCAAGTCACTGGATACCTGCTTTTTTGCAGGGATGACGAGCTCAACGGCTGCGCGAAGATTCTTCCGTGTCACACCTGAGGGGCGCTTCTCAACAGCCGAAGGTTGGCCAAACAGGACGGAGCGCCAAACGCGGAGAAGGCTCGCCGGGCGGCCACGAAAGGGCGAGCGCAGCGAGTCATCCGGCGAAGCTCAATCATCAGCCCAATCAGAAACTCATGAAGTACCCGCCGTTGACCGGCAGGTTGGCGCCCGTTATGTAGCCAGCATCGTCGGCGGCGAGGAAGGTCACGGCGCGGGCGATATCGCCGGCCGAGCCAAGTCGGCCCACCGGAATGTCCGCAATGATCTGGGCGCGGACGTCGGCGGATACGGCCGCCACCAGGGCGGTGTCGCAATAGCCGGGCGAGACGGTGTTCACCGTGATGCCCTTGCGTGCGGTTTCGCGCGCCAGCGCCATGCCGAAGCCGTGAACGCCCGCCTTGGCGGCCGAATAGTTGGTCTGGCCGAACTGGCCGGTCTGGCCGTTCACCGAGCTGAGGTTGACGATGCGTCCGAAGCCACGCGTGGTCATGCCCTCGACCACGTTGCGGCACATGTTGAACACGCCGTCGAGGTTCACCCGCATCAGGTCATGCCACTGCTGCGGGGTCATCTTGCGCAGACTCGTGTCGCGCGTGATGCCGGCGCCGTTGACCAGGATGTCCACGCTGCCGTGGCGTTGTTCGACGCGCGCAACCAGATCGGCGCAGCTATCAAACTGGCTGACATCCGCGGGCTCGTACTTCACCGCGCCATTCAGGTCGGCGAGCGACTCATGGAAGGCTTGCAGCCGTTCCTCGCGGGCGGGCAGGTCAACGGCGATGACCTGGTGGCCGGCCTCGGCCAGCTGGCGACAGATCTCGGTACCGAGGCCACCTAGGCCGCCGGTGACAACGGCGACGCGCGGGGTGGGGGCGGTTTGGTTCATGTGAAAAACTCGTGCACATGCCGCAGGGCAACACGTGTTGTGCTGCAGCGGCCTTGAAGGCGAATGGGGGCCGGCGCGAGCGGGGCGCCGGCCCGGGGTGGGGTCAGCCCGGCTTCTTGCCGCCGCGCGGCGGATTGCCTTGCGTAGCCGTGTCGATCAGCCCGCGCTGCATGTTGCGCCAGGCTTCCATGTTGCGTTCGGTCAGATCGTTGAGCATCGACCAGGGCGTCTGGCCGAGCAGGCTGTTGAGCTGTGTGCGGAACTGTTGTTGCTGGTCCAGGAAGACCTGCAGGCTGCGCTCCAGATAGGGACCCATGAAGCCCTGCAGCGAGTCACCGTAGAAACGGATGATCTGGCTGAGCAGTTGGGGCGACAGCATCGGCTGCCCCTTCTCCTCGTGTTCGGAGATGATCTGCAGCAACACGGAGCGGGTCAGGTCCTCCCCACTCTTGGCGTCGCGGACCTCGAAGGTTTCGCCATCCAGCACCAGCTGTCGGACTTCTTCCAGCGTGATGTAGCTGGAAATCTCCGTGTCGTAGAGCCGGCGATTCGGATACTTTTTGATGGTGCGGATTGTTTGTGCCATGCGACACAAGCTAGCAGATCGTATTGCGCCGCACCAGTCGCCCAATTGGTATTAATTGCTGCACCGGTCAGTTGCAGCAATTGCCCAAGGATCAGCCACCTGCCCCCCCCGGAAGGCCCCGGGGGCATCAGTGCCCCACGGCGCCCCCGGCGCTGCCGAACGGTGGTTTGGCCAGCCAGATCACCGGAATAAGCAGCACGAACAGGATCGCGCAGAGCCAGAAGATGTCGTTCACGGCCAGGGTCAGGGCTTCGCGATTGACCAGCTGATCGGTCACGCCCAGCGCCTGCATCCGCCCCAGGCCTCCCTGGGTCAGCCCCTGGATGACCTGGTTGGCCGCCGGGTTGGCCGGAGCCACGCTCTCGGTCAGGGTGGCGTGGTGCCAGATGCCACGGTGCTGCCACAGGGTGACCGTCACCGCGGTCGACACGCTCGAACCCAGCGTGCGGAAGAAGTTCGCCAGGCCGCTGGCGCTGGCGATTTCATGGGCAGGCAGGCCGGACAGGTAGATCTGGTTCAGCGGGATGAAGAAGCAGGGGATGGCGACGCCCATCACGAAGCGGGGCAGGACCAGGGTGGAGAACGAGGCGGAACTGTCGAAGGTGGAGAACCAGTACGCGGTCGCGGCAAACACCAGGAACGCGAAGGTCACCACCATGCGCAGGTCCAGACGGTGCATGTTGCGGCCCAGGATCGGCGACAGCAGGAACGCCAGGATGCCCACCGGCGCCGTAGCCAGTCCGGCCCAGGTGGCGGTGTAGCCGAGGGTGGTCTGCAGCCACAGCGGAAACACCACGTTGATGCCGAAGAAGGCGAACATGCCCAGCGACAGCGCGACCACGCCGGCGGTGAAGTTGCGCTGCCGGAACAGGCCAAGGTCCACCACCGGGTGTTTGGCGTGCAGTTCCCACACCACCAGGAAGGTCAGGCATACCAGGGCGATCAGGCCCAGCGTGGTGATCAGGGGCGAGGAGAACCAGTCATGGTCGTTGCCGTTGTCCAGCATGAACTGCAGGCAGCCCACGCCGGCCACCAGCAGCACGAGGCCGATCACGTCGATCGGCGCCTGGAAGGTCTTGGTCTCGCGCTTGTGCAGCAGGGTCCAGGTGATCACGCCCGCCAGCACGCCCACCGGCAGATTGATGTAGAAGATCCACGGCCAGGAGAAGTTGTCGGTGAGGTAGCCGCCAAGGATCGGTCCGAAGATCGGCGCCACCACCACGGTCATCGCCCATAGCGCCAGCGCGATGCCCTGCTTGGTCTTGGGATAGCTGGCCAACAGCAGGGTGAGTGACAGCGCGACCATCGGGCCGGAGCCGGCGCCCTGCATCAGGCGCGCGAATACCAGCATCGGCATCGAGGTGGCCAGGCCGCACAGCATGGAGAACACGACGAACAACATCACGGAGACAACAAAGGTTTTCACTTCGCCGAAGCGTCGAGCGATCCAGCCGGTCAGCGGCTGCATGATCGCGCTGGCCAGCGAGTAGGAGCTGATCGTCCAGGTGCCTTCGTTGGCGCTGACGCCGAGGCTGCCAGCGATATGTGGCACGGCGACGTTGACGATGGTCATGTCCAGCACTTCCATGAAAGTGCTGAACGCGACGGCGATGGTGAGCAGGACCAGCGCCGTGCCGTGCAATGGCGGCAGCGGCTGGGCCTCGTCGGGGGTGGTGGCCATGGGGGCTTGGCTCGCTCGTCAGTTCGCGCTGCGCTGGCTCAGGTTGGCCCGGATGATCTTTTCGGCCTCTTCGTCGGCCTTGCTGGCCATCTGCTCGTAGACATCGGTGGTGGCGATCGGCTTGCCGTTGCCGACCGGCGCGTTCTTCGGACCCGAGTCGTCGGTGATGTCCACGCTGACCGTGGTGGACAGGCCCACGCGCAGCGGATGCTGGTCGAGTTCCTTGTCGTCGAGTGCGATGCGCACCGGCACGCGCTGGATCACCTTGATCCAGTTGCCCGTGGCGTTCTGCGCCGGCAGGAGCGAGAACACGCTGCCGGTGCCGGCGCCGAGGCCGATCACCTTGCCGTGGTACTGCACGCCGCTGCCGTAGATGTCGGCTTCCAGCGTGGCCGGCTGGCCCACGCGGATGTGGCGCAGCTGGTTTTCCTTGAAATTGGCGTCCACCCACAGGTCATGCAGCGGCACCACCGTCATCAGCTGCTCGCCCGGCTGCACGCTGTGGCCGAGCTGCACGCTGCGTTGCGCCACGTAGCCGGTGACCGGCGCGAAGATGGCGTTGCGCTGCGCGGCGATCCATGCAGCGCGGAAATTGGCGCGAGCCTGTTCGACCGCCGGGTTGTTGGCGATCTGGGTGCCTTCAATGGCGGCGTGCGAGGCGGCGGCTTCGGCCAGGGCGGCATCCAGTGAGGCCTGCGCCTGGTCGACGCTGTCACGCAGGTGCTGCACGGTCTCCGGCGCTTCGGCCTGTTCGGCGATCAGCGGCTGGCGGCGGGCGAGGTCTGCCTGGGCCTTCTTCAGATCCACCCGAGCCTTGGCGACCTGAGCATCGGCGCTGGTGGCCGATTCGGTCTGCTGGCGCACCTGGCGCACGGCCTGGGCCAGCGCGCCGCTGACCTGGTGCAGGCGCACGTCGGCATCGGTGCTGTCGAGCTTCACCAGCACCTGGCCAGCTTCCACGCGCTGGGTGTCGTCGGCCAGGATGGCCACTACCGTGCCGGGCACCTGGGCCGAAATCGCCACCTGGTTGCCGCCGACGTAGGCATTGTCGGTCGTCTCGCGCCTGGAGAACACGAACAGCCACAGCAACACCCAGGTCACCGCGGCAAGGATGAAGACCGCGGTGACGATCAGCAGCGCGCGGCGGCGCTTGGCAGGATCCTTCGCGGCCATGCCGCTGTCGTTGTCCTGCGCCTTGGCGGCGGAATCAGTGGCGCTCATTCGGGGCGTCTCCGGAAAGGTTCGTAGGGGAAGTGGGGGATTGGTCGGTGGAGACCTGGTCTGGCGTGGCGGCGCGGTAGCCGCCGCCCAGCGCCTTGATCAGCGAAATGTCGGTCGACAGCGCCTGCGCATGCAGATTGACGTCGTTGTCCTGCTGCTGCAGCAGCTGCGCCTTGGCGCCCAGCGTCTCGCGGATGTCGCTGACGCCGCGATGGGCGCGTGACTGCGCGCTGGTGAGCAACTGCTGGTCGGCGGCGATCTCGCGCGCCTGTTCCTTGCGACGGTCGTCCAGTTGCTGGGCCGTCAGGCTCTGCGTGGCCACGTCGCGCGCCGCGTTCAGCACCGTGCTGTCGTATTGCGCCACCGCTGCATCCAGCTGGGCCTTGCTGACGCCGTAGTTCGCTTGCAGCAGGCCGCCAGTAAAGATCGGCAGATGCAGCGCCGGGGTCAGCGCGAAGACGCGGTTGCCGGGCTCGAAGAACTTGTCCAGCTCGAGGCTCGAAAGGCCCGCCATCGCGCTGATGCTGATGTCGGGATAGAACTGCGCACGCGCGACATCCGTCTGGCGCAGCGCGGATTCCACCTGCCAGCGGCTGGCGGCGATGTCCGGGCGACGCGCAATCAGGTCCACGCCGACCTTGTCGGGCAGGCCACTGGTGACCGCGGGCAAGGAACGCGGCTGCAGCGTCGGCAGGTTGGCGGGCGCCACACCCACCAGGCTGGCCAGGGCGGCCTGGCGGATGCGCGCCGAGCTTTCGATCGCCACCAGCATCTGGCGCGTGGCGGACAACTGGGCCTGTGCCGACTGCAGGGTATCCGGGCGATCCACGCCCTGATGCACGCGCAGTTCGGCGATCCGCACCAGTTGCTCCTGCGTCTGCACGGCCTGCTTGGCAATGTCGATGCGCGCCTCGTCGGCCAGCCAGCCGAGGTAGGTGTCGGCCACGGTGGTTTGCAGTGCGAGCGCCGCCGCACTGTGCTGCGCTTCGGCGGCATGGGCCTGATCGATGGCCGCTTCGATGGTGTTGCGCTTCTTGCCCCACCAGTCAAAGTCGTACTGCGCCTGGATGCCGAGGTCACCCTGGTTGTACCAGGTGAAGCCGAGGAATTTCGGCGGGATCAGCCCGGTTTCGCTGAGGCGCTGGCGCTCCACCTGCGCACTGCCGCTGACGTTGAGTCCCGACTCCGCGCTGGCCGCGCGGGCCGACTGCTCGGCCGATTCGATGCGCGAGCGCGCCTGGGCCAGATCGGGAGAATCCTTCATCGCCATGGCGATCAGCTGGTCCAGCTGCGGATCGTTGTACTGGCGCCACCATTCGGCATCTGGCCAGCCGGCGCGCTGGCCGACGTCGAGGCCGGCGAGCGGCACGTCGTCACGGATCGCCGGGTGGTGCAGCTTCGCGGGGATTGAGCAGCCCGCCACGGCAAGCGCCACGGCGCAGGCCAGCAGCGCGCGCTGGCCGAGTCCACGGCGAAGGGAAAGGTATGGGGTCATGGACGTGGGTCCGGGTGGGTGAGCAAATCGATGTTGACGGCCACCTGGCGCAGCAGGCGGTCGAGCGTGCGCTTGTCCGATGCGCTCAGGGAGGCAAAGGCGGCGTGCACCTGGGGAAACAGCGGTGGAAGAATCTTGCGCACCAGTCGCTTGCCGGCGGTGGTGATGCTCAGCACCACTTTGCGGCGGTCTTCGGCGCTGCTGGCGCGCGTGACCAGGCCCGCCTTGACCAGCACGTTGGCGATGCGCGTCATGTTGGTCGCGCCTTGCTGGGCGTACTCGCACAGTTCGCTGGGTGTCGCGCTGCCGCTTGGACTGGTGTAGATCATCATCAGTGTGCGGAAGTCGCTGTCGTTCAATCCGAACGGCTTTAGGTTTAATTCAAGCTCGTTCAGCAAGTGGCCGCCCACCAGCAGGAGGAGTCGCGTGAGCACGATCTCCTGCAACGGGGCGTCCGGAAGGCTCTCACTGACGCGGGCGATCCCCGCGTCCATGTGCGCGAGACATTCGGGCATGCGCTTCATTTCACTAGAGGATAGTTCGTCAGTGAAGTATCGAAGTTAGCACTTTGCCGTCGCGACTGGCAAGTGCGTGATCAAGGCTTGAACAGGCGCCGTGCGTTCTCGCTGGTGGCGGCGGCGATCGACGCCTGGCTTTCGCCGCGCAGTTGCGCAACGACATCAAGTACTTCCCGCAGGTTGGCCGGTTCATTGCGCTCGCCACGGTGGCATGCGCCCGGCTGGTCCGGCGCATCGGTTTCAAGCAAGAGCCGATCCAGTGGCATGGTCGCCACGACGTGGCGAAGGCGTTGCGCCCGCTCGTAAGTGACCGGACCGCCGATGCCGAGGCAAAAGCCCAGGTCCCAGAGTCGCTGCGCCTGCTGCAGGCTGCCGGCAAAACTGTGCACCACGCCGCGCAGGCCGCCGATCCGGCGCATGGTCGAGGTGACCTCGTCCATGGCGCGCCGCGCGTGCACGATGACCGGCAGATCGAATTCGCGGGCGAGGCGTAGCTGTTGCACGAAGAAATGGCGCTGCCGTTCCTGGTCCAGCTCGGTAAGGAAGAAGTCCAGCCCGATCTCGCCCACGGCCACCGGACGCCGTGTCTTCAGCTGCGTCGCCAGTTCGGCAAGGTGCTCGGGGCGGTGGCGCGCGATATAGATCGGGTGCAGTCCATACGCCGGGAGGGCTTGCGGATGACTGGCGCAGATCGCCGCGATGCGATTCCACGACTCGCGATCGACCGCGGGTACAACAATTTGCCGGACCCCGGCGTCCGCCGCGCGCGCGAACATGGCCTCGCGATCGGCATCAAAGCCCGGATCGTCGATGTGCGCATGGCTGTCAGTGAGATCGAGCACAGATTTCGCCATCCTGAATTTGAAAAAATCGCTGGCTTCGGTCTAAGCGAGCATTCAGTGAACCAAGGTTTCAATGAATGCACATTTGGATCGAACAGGGCGGAAGCGGGGTGCTCCGCCGGTTCAGACAGGAGAGCATTATGAACAGGTTGGTTCTCGCGGCGCTGCATGCTGGCATGAGCGCTGCTTTGGTGTTGGGTCTTTCGGCGTGCAACCGCGACGCGAATGCGGACGGCGGCGTCGGCGGCACGGCACAGCAGGCGGCCGGGCAGGATGGCGCCAAGTATGCGCGAGTGGTCAGCGTGACGCCCGTGCACGAGCAGGCGTCGGCGCCGCAGCAGGTCTGCCACGACGAAGTCGTCACCACGCACAAGCCGGTGCAGGACACGCACCAGATCGCCGGTACGGCGATTGGCGCGGTGGCCGGCGGCCTGCTGGGCAACCAGATCGGCGGCGGCAAGGGTCGTACGCTGGCTACGGTGGCGGGCGCGGTAGGTGGCGGTTACGCCGGCCACGAAATCCAGGCGAATCACCAGGCGAACGCGACGCAGCAGACCACGCAGCGCAAGTGCACCACGGTCCCCGGCAGCGCGGGCGACAAGGTTGTGGCTTACGACGTCAGTTATGAGTACAACGGCGTGACCCGCTCTGTACGCATGGATCACGATCCGGGTGACAGGCTGCAGGTACAGGAAGGTGTGGTAGCCGTCTCCGACGCTCACTGAGGATTCACGCCATGCAGACATTGCTTAGACATCTGGCTGTCGTTGGATTGATTTCCGTCCTTGGGGTTCTTTCCGGTTGCGAAACGCCACCGCAGCGCCAGGTGACGTATAGCGGCAGTTCCAACCGTTGTGAGCAATGTGGCGTGGTGACTGACGTACGCCAGACGGAGCAGCAGAAGAGTTCGTCGCCGCTGGGCATGGTCATCGGCGCCGTCGCCGGCGGCGTGATCGGCAACCAGTTCGGCGGTGGTACTGGCAAGGCCCTCACGACGGCTGCCGGCGTGGTGGCTGGCGGCGCCATCGGCAACCAGGTCGGCAAGAACCAAGGCGGCCCGGACGTGGCGTGGCAGGTCACCATCAAGCTTGATGATGGCCGCTATGCCACCGTGACGCAGGCTGCGGATCCGCAGGTGCGCGTCGGTGACTACGTGCAGGTCCGGAACAACCTGGTGTATCGCCTTTGAGCTTATAGGCGTATAGACGTCCAAATGAAAAGGCCCTCTTGCGAGGGCCTTTTTTATGGATTATTGCTTCAGTTGACCGCGTAGAACGCGTGGTCTCCGATGGTCTTGACGATGCGGCGCGTTGACCAGGTGGGGGCCACGGCAAGCGTGGCGAAGTGATCTGCCTGCGGCACGTAGACCGTGCGCTCACCCTTGGGAAGGCTCCAGTTGCTGATGGAATCACCAGCAATCTTCCATGCCTTCGTCCAGGAATTGAGATCAGTCACTTCAAAACTTTGCGCAGTCGTCGTCAGTGCAAACTGACGCGGGGAAGTTACGACATCGCAAACGCTGCCGCCCCAGGTGCCGCGATCGCGACGTCGAAGGGCGACTTCGGCCACGGCGTACTGGCCTATGGTCGACTCACTGCGTGCCTCGAGATACACCGTCGTGGCCAGGCAGGTCTGGTCCGCGAGGGGTTGGGGTAGCACGGACGCTAGCCACAACAGCATGGAAAGTTTCATTGTCTGCCTCCAACGTGCTGTACGCGCGAAGTCGGTGCTGCTGACTCCATGCGCCGTTGCGGTGGACGGGCGGGCAGGCCGTTCCACCTGGATTGATCGCCTCGGCCGAAACTTGTGGCCAGGCGGTTTGCCACGGGATTGTGGCCAGTTGAGCGACTGATCCGGCGCCGCTCCTAACTTGTTTGTGCTGCAAAGGCGTTGATTCGGGTGCGTAAGACCACGTTGCCTGCAACTTCGGCCGCGCTCTCGGCGGCATGTACTCCGGCATCACCTGCCGGGTCGCGCTGATCCGGACCCCTCCGGTTCGTCGCGTATATCGACACCCTCGGGCAGTGGGGTGTCAGTCAATTGGTTGGCGGAGACTAGTGGCGGGATTCACATCTGGCAAGTGCCTGGGTCTCCAGGTTCACGTCGTGCTCACGTTGCGTGCACACGATCGTGAGGACTTGCGCGGACGTCTTCATCACGCCGGCCAGTTCGCCGTAATGCGGAGCGAGATGCCTTCGTCGACGCCATTCATGGCGTCGCTTTCCAGCAGCTTCACGACGTCGTCATCGATGACGGCAAGCGCTTGGACGTCCGTTTCACCAACGACAACGTCGAGCAAATGGATGGCCTCTTTGCCGCCATGGCGCAGCAAGGTGCCCCCAGTCAAGGGCTGCGACAATACGACGCAATGCATATGCCGCTTGTGTCCGCCACGGAAGTGCAGGCGGGCTGCGATCTCCTGTCCCGGGTAACAACCCTTGTCGAAGGCGACCGCCTGCAGGCGCTCCAGTGAGATCGCGGGCGGCAGCAATTCACCGGGCAGGTTGCCTGGAAGCCAGGGCCAGCCCGCTTGAAGCTGCGGCAACCGCCACGCGTCGTCCGCGGCGGCGCCCACGACGAGGCTGTGCGTGCCGCAA
The DNA here is from genome assembly GCF_003351225.1 of Dyella solisilvae. Taxonomy (GTDB): domain Bacteria; phylum Pseudomonadota; class Gammaproteobacteria; order Xanthomonadales; family Rhodanobacteraceae; genus Dyella; species Dyella solisilvae. The sequence continues at coordinate 471,130 of NZ_QQSY01000001.1, read as the reverse complement.
CCGAAGACATAGCCATCGCCTTCACTGTCGAAGGCGTAACTCTCAAGCGCGGGGCCTGTGCCAAGGTGGCGTGGCGTTTGCGCGGTCAACTTGACCTTGGAGCGGAACACGAAGCGCTGCAGCGATTGCGCCAGGGAGGCGGCGTCGCCACCGCGCAGCAGTGCGAGCAATGCGTCGTCCGCCAATCGTGCAAGTTGGATCAAGGCGAGTACGCGACCCTTGGCGTCAAGCCATGCACTGAATTGCCATTGCCCCACCTTGAGCAGTCGGACGTCGCTGCTGAATTGGGCCTGGGCGAAGGCGACGGCGTCGGCGCCTTCGATCAGCAACGTCTGTGCGGAGTAGTCTGTCGTCATAGCTTGCCGAAGTAGGGGCGGGGCACCCGGCGCACAAGTGTGGCGCGCCTCATGTCAGACGATCGCATTGCCGTCAAGGTTGTGCTGCATTTACGCAAGTATTACGCTTTTACGGCTTTCACATACCATGTCCGATACGTCCTCCCAACCAAAGTCCACGCCGGCTTCCGCTCCTGCGGAGAAAGCGACCGTGCCTGCCGTTCCGGCGACGGAAAAGACTCCGGTTGAGCGGCCGGCCCCGGATCCCACCCGCTACGGCGATTGGGAAAAGAACGGGCGCTGTATCGACTTCTGATTCGCCGCGCCGGCTCCGCGCCGGCGTCGTCGGAGATAGGGAAGGGCGGTAAAGGGCATCAGCGATTCCACCCAGGATAGCCGCCATGGCAGACACGCAACGACCGCTCTCTCCCCACATGGGCATATATAAGTGGCAAGTGCAGATGGTGACCTCCATCGTGCATCGCGCCACGGGCATCGCCCTCGCCGTAGGAACCTTGCTGGTGCTGTGGGGGGTGTTCTCCCTGGCCAGTGGAGAGGAAGCCTATAACCAGTTCAAGATCTGCATGGGCAGCCCGATTGGGCTGATCCTGATGTTCGGTTGGACTTGGGCGCTGTTCTACCACCTGTGCAACGGCGTCCGTCACCTGATCCAGGACGGCGGCATCGGCTACGCCATTCCCCAGTTTGTCCGTTCCAGCTGGTTGTCCATCATCGGCAGCATCGTGTTGACCGTTATCGTGTGGGCGTACGTGCTCACCTCCGGAGGCGCAGCATGAGCACGAACGGGCAGCAACATGACGTGCGCGGCGAACTGCGCAACCCCCTCAAGCGCGCCCGCGGCCTTGGCTCGGCGCAGTCTGGCGTCGCCCACTGGTGGACGCAGCGCGTCACCGCGGCGGCGCTGGTGTTCCTCGCCCTGTGGTTCGTGGTGACGGTGCTGGGCGCACTGCACGCGGATTACGCCACGGCGCGGAGCATCGTGGCCAAGCCGTGGAACGCGGTGCTGCTGGTGGCCTTCGTGCTCACCGTTTGCTGGCACGCGGTGCTCGGTCTGCAGATCGTGATCGAGGACTACGTGCACACCCGCTGGAAGGAGGTTGCCCTCCTGGTGCTGGTTAAATTCTTTGCGGTGCTCGGCACCTTGGCCACGCTGATGGCCGTGCTGCGCGTGGCGCTGGGAGCCTGAGTCGATGGAAAGCTACAAGATCCAACAGCATAAGTATGACGTGATCGTGGTCGGCGCCGGCGGCGCGGGCCTGCGCGCCACCTTCGGCCTGGCCGAGAAGGGCCTCAAGGCCGCGTGCATCACCAAGGTGTTCCCGACCCGCTCGCACACCGTGGCGGCGCAGGGCGGCATCTCGGCCGCGCTCGGCAACATGGGCGAGGACGACTGGCGCTTCCACTTCTACGACACCATCAAGGGTTCCGACTGGCTCGGCGACCAGGATGCGATCGAGTACATGTGCCGCGAGGCGATTCCGGCGATCATCGAGCTGGAACACTACGGCGTGCCGTTCTCGCGCACCGAGGAAGGCAAGATCTACCAGCGTCCGTTCGGCGGCATGACCACCCATTACGGCAAGGGCACCGCGCAGCGCACCTGCGCCGCGGCCGACCGTACCGGCCACGCCATCCTGCACACGCTGTACCAGCAGGCGCTGGCGCATGACGCCACGTTCTTCATCGAGTACTTCGCCATCGACCTCATCTTCGACGAAGAGGGCGTGTGCCGCGGCGTGCTGGCGCTGGACATGAACGAGGGCACGCTGCACTTTTTCCGCGGCCACGCGGTGGTGCTGGCGACCGGCGGCTACGGCCGCGCCTACTTCAGCGCCACCTCGGCGCATACCTGCACCGGCGACGGTGGCGGCATGGTGCTGCGCGCGGGCCTCGCGCTGCAGGACATGGAGTTCGTGCAGTTCCATCCGACCGGCATCTACGGTTCGGGCTGCCTGATCACCGAAGGCGTGCGCGGCGAAGGTGGTTACCTCACCAACTCCAACGGCGAGCGCTTCATGGAGCGCTATGCGCCGAACGCCAAGGATCTCGCTTCGCGTGACGTGGTCAGCCGCGCCATGACGATGGAGATCCGCGAAGGCCGTGGCGTGGGCGAGCACAAGGACCACATCCACATCAACCTGATGCACCTGGGCGCGGAAGTGATCCACGAGCGCCTGCCGGGCATCGCCGAGTCGGCGCGCATCTTCGCCGGCGTGGACGTGACGAAGGAGCCGATCCCGGTGATCCCGACCGTCCACTACAACATGGGCGGCATCCCGACCAACTACCACGGCGAAGTGGTGCAGAAGAAGGGTGACGACGTCGACGCCGTCGTCCCGGGCCTGTTCGCCATCGGCGAAGCGGCCTGCGTGTCGGTGCACGGCGCCAACCGCCTGGGTTCCAACTCGCTGCTTGACCTGGTGGTGTTCGGTCGCTCGGTGTCGCATCGTTGCGCCGAGATCATCAAGCCGGAAACCCCGCACAAGGACCTGCCGGCCAGCGTGCTGGACAAGGCGCTGGCCCGTTTCGACGGCCTGCGCAATGCCAAGGGCAGCCTGCCGACCGCGAAGATCCGCGCGGAAATGCAGCGCACCATGCAGTCCGACGCCGCGGTGTTCCGCACCGGCGAGTCGCTGCAGGAAGGCTGCGAGAAAATCTCCAAGGTCCATGAGTCGTTCAAGGACGTTGGCGTGAGCGATCGCTCGCTGGTGTGGAACTCCGATCTGATCGAGACGCTGGAGCTGGCCAACCTGCTGGATCAGGCGGTGGCGACCATGTACTCGGCAGCACAGCGTCACGAGAGTCGCGGCGCCCATGCTCGCGAGGACTTCCCTGATCGCGACGACGCCACCTGGCAGAAGCACACGATGGTCTCCGTCGACGAGGCCGGCAAAGCCAGCTTCGACTTCCGTCCGGTGCACATGTACACCATGACGAGCGACGTCGAAGTCGTCCCGCCGAAGAAGCGCACTTACTGATACCCGGACTGGAGAGCCACTGTGGCAGAGTTTTCGCTACCCAAGAATTCCAAGGTCCAGCCGGGCAAGCACTTTCCCGCGAAGGACGCCAAGAAGCCGCGCACGTTCCGCATCTATCGCTGGAGCCCGGACGACGGCCAGAACCCGCGCATCGACACCTATGAAGTCGACATGGCTTCGTGCGGCCCGATGGTTCTGGACGCGCTGCTGAAGATCAAGAACGAAATCGACTCGACGCTGACGCTGCGCCGTTCGTGCCGCGAAGGCATCTGCGGCTCGTGCGCGATGAACATCGACGGCACCAACACGCTGGCCTGCACCAAGGCCATCGAGGATTGCGCCTCCGGCGACGTGAAGATCTACCCGCTGCCGCACATGCCGGTGGTGAAGGACCTGGTGCCGGACCTGACGCACTTCTACGCGCAGTTCGCCTCGATCAAGCCTTGGCTGCGTACGCAGAGCCCGGCCCCGGCCGACAAGGAGCGCCTGCAGTCGCCGGAAGACCGCAAGAAGCTCGACGGCCTGTACGAGTGCATCCTGTGCGCCTGCTGCTCGACCAGCTGCCCGAGCTACTGGTGGAACGGCGACCGCTACCTCGGCCCGGCCATCCTGCTGCAGGCCTACCGCTGGATCGTGGACAGCCGCGACGAGGACACCGGCGCCCGCCTGGACGACCTGGAAGATCCTTTCAAGCTGTACCGCTGCCACACCATCATGAACTGCGCGCGCACCTGTCCGAAGGGCCTGAACCCGGCCAAGGCGATCGCGGAGATCAAGAAGCTGATCGTCGAGCGTCGGGCGTAAGCAGTGGCTCTTTCCCTCTCCCCTCTGGGGAGAGGGTAGGGTGAGGGGACAATCTTGCGAGAAAGCTAATGTGGAGCCGGCTCTGTAGCTTCGATATCGCAAGCACCCGCCCCCTCACCTCAATCCTCTCCCCGGCGGGGAGAGGAAGCATTCGGTAGGAGGCTTTTCGCGTTATTTATGGACGAAGCCCGCATCAAACGCCTCCGCTGGCGCACCCGCCGCGGCACCCGTGAACTGGACGCGCTGTTCGGCGGCTGGCTAGACGAGCGTTTTGCCTCGGCGGACGAAGCACAGCGCCAGGCCTTCGATGAACTGCTCGACGTGCAGGACCCGGACCTGTGGGACTGGGTGATGGGTCATGCCAAGGCCACGCGGCCGGACTGGCAGGCGATCATCGATGACATCCGCGCCCGCCATCGGCTTTGAATACCACCCGTCGCGCTGGCTGGCGCGGATCGTGTGGCCCGTCATCGTGCTGTCGTTGGCCGCGATCTGGCTGAGCGGCTTGGCGTGGGTGGCCAAAGCCATCCTTGCGCCATGGGTGATCATTGCGGCGGCGCACAGCCTGAGCCGCTTCGCCGGCTCCCCGGTGACCGCGGCCGGCATGGCCCGGGACGGCAGTTGGACGCTACGCACGCGTGGTGGCCAGGACGTAACCGCCACTCTCGTGGGCGCCCGGGTGCTGACCGACCGTGGCCTGTGGCTGCTGCTGCGCGCGCCGGGCCTGGGGCAGCTCCCGCTGCTGCTGGCTCCGGACAACAGCGACGCCGATATCCGGCGCCGCATGCGCATGCGCCTTGCTGCGGCGCCCACGCAGGAAGCCCTGGGCACTCTTCCGGTCGATCGCGGTCCTACGGTTTAGCCGCGTCTCAGGCGATAATCGCGCCACCCGGGCGGCCAGCCCCCAAGAACTCCACAAGCGACCGTCCTAATGTTCCGACCGCTCGAGTTATTCATCGGCCTGCGCTACACCCGCGCCAAGCGTCGCAATCAGTTCATCTCCTTCATCTCCACCGTCTCCATCGTGTGCATTGCGATCAGCGTCACTGCACTGATCACGGTGATGTCGGTGATGAACGGATTTGATGACGAGCTGCGCTCGCGCATCCTCGGCGCCATTTCGCATGCCACCGTTTCCGGTATGCCGGGACAAGCCGTGGAGGAGTGGCCGCGCGCGGTAAAGATCGCCGAGGCCAACAAGCACGTGCAGGGCGCCGCCCCCTATGTGGAGGCCGAAGCGTTCTTCCAGGCGCGCCGATCCGCCGGCGGGCTGCTGCGTGGCATTGAGCCCGCGCAAGAGCCCAGGGTGTCGGACATCGGCCAGCACATGGTCGAGGGCAAGCTCGACGACTTGACGCCGGGCAGCTGGAACATCGTGCTCGGCAGGGAGTTGGCGTTGTCGCTGGGCGTTTCGGTGGGCGACAAGGTGATCGTAGCGGTGCCGTCGTTCCATTCTTCGCCGATCACCGGCAGCGTGCCCAGCCTGCGCAGCTTCCGTGTGTCCGGCGTGTTCGAGATGGGCATGCAGGAGTTCGATTCGGGCCTGGCCCTGGTCAACATGAGCGATGCCCAACGGCTCAACCAGCTCGATGGTCCCACCGGCATCCGCCTGCGCCTGGACGACATGTTCAACGCGCGCGAGGTGGCCCACGAACTGGCCGACCAGTTGGGGCAGGTCTACCGCGTGGAGACCTGGATGGACAGCCACGCCAATTTCTTCTCCGCGATCTCGATGGAGAAGAAGGTGATGTTCATCATTCTCTCGCTGATCATTTTGGTCGCGGTGATCAACCTCATCTCGATGCTGATGATGCTGGTGACCGACAAGCAGGCCGACATCGCCATCTTGCGCACGCTGGGTTCCACGCCGCGCAGCATCATGGGCATGTTCATGGTGCAGGGCGTGCTGGTGGGCTTCGTCGGCATTGGTTTCGGCGTGGGCCTGGGCTCGCTGCTGTCGTGGCGGTTGCCCGGCATCGTCAAGTGGATCGAGCACGTCACCGGCGTCACTTTCCTGTCGCCGGACGTCTATTACATCAGCGAGCTGCCCAGCAAGCTGGAACTCAGTGACGTGAGCTGGGTGGCGTTGATCACCTTCCTGTTCTCGCTGTTGGCCACCCTCTATCCCGCGTGGCGTGCGTCGCGCACGCAGCCCGCGCAGGCGCTCCGCTATGAATAAACCGATGAGCACCAACAACGACGTCGTGCTGCGCGCCAGCCATATCGCCAAGATCTACGAGGAAGGCGATCTGAAGACCGATGTGCTGTCGGACGTGAGCTTCACGCTGAAGCGCGCCGAGACACTGGCCATCGTGGGCGCTTCCGGCTCGGGCAAGAGCACCCTGCTGCATATCCTGGGCGGGCTGGACACGGTGACGCGTGGCGAAGTGGAGGTGGAAGGGCGGATGCTGTCCAGCTTGTCCGACGCCGAGCGCGGCCGTGTGCGCAATCGCTCGATGGGCTTCATCTACCAGTTTCACCACTTGCTGCCCGAGTTCACCGCGTTGGAGAACGTGTGCATGCCGCTGCTGATCCGCGGCGTGGCGATCGGCGAGGCGGAACGGCAGGCCAGCGCACTGCTCGGCCGCGTGGGCCTGGCAAAGCGACTGGGCCACAAGCCGTCGGAGCTGTCCGGCGGCGAGCGCCAGCGTTGCGCCGTGGCGCGCGCCCTGGTGACGCGCCCTGCGGTGGTGCTGGGCGACGAGCCCACCGGCAACCTCGATGAGGGCAATGCCGCCCAGGTCTATGACCTGATGTTGGAGCTCAATCGCGAGATCGGCACCAGCTTCATCCTGGTCACCCACGACAGCCGCCTGGCGGGGCGGATGGATCGCACGCTGGAACTGCACAACGGCCAGTTGGTGGACAAGATCTACGCCTGATCTCTGGATCGCCGTGCGACTGCGCGGTGATCCGTTGCCTACATGATTTTCGGCCGCGTCGCCGAGATGCGGCGCCCTAGGCTGTGTCCTTTCCCATGGAGGGGCGGACATGCACAGGGATGGCGCCGTTTGGCCCGGCGCGCTGCTGCTTGGCGGCGTCGCCGTCGTTCAGCGCATGACCACGCTGCCACCGCTTTGGGCTTGCCTGGTGATGGCTTTCATCGCCGTGGCAGGACTTTGGCGTGGCGGTGGTTGGCGGGCTCCGGCCTGGTGCCTGTTGGGCATCGCGTGGGCATGTTTGCGCGGCAGCATGGCGATGGACGCACGCTTGCCGAGAGAGCTGGAAGGGCAGGACCTGCAAGTGTCCGGCGTGGTCTCGGGCCTGCCCGTGGTGACCGCCGATGCCACTGCCTTCGTCCTTCAGATCGATCACACGAGCTGGAACGGCGCGCCGCTGGACCTCCGCGGTCGCGTGCGCGTCAACTGGTACCGGGGAGCACCGACACTGGCGCCATGCAGTCGTTGGCAGCTCACCCTGCGGGTCAAACGGCCGCGCGGCCTGGTCAATCCCGGTGGCGGTGACGGCGAGCGCAGTGCGCTGGAGCGCGGTATCGTGGCGACCGGGTATGTCCGCGACGGCCCCGGGAACCAGCAGCAGGGGGCTGCGCGCCTCTGCATAGGTCGCGTCAGGGAAGCCGTAAGCCACGAGATCGCTGCGCGGATTGCCGATCCGCGTGACGCCGCGCTGCTGCAGGCGCTGGCCGTCGGCGATACGCGCGGCCTGACCTCGCGGGATTGGGACGTGGCGCGAGCGAACGGCATTTCGCACCTGCTGGCCATCTCCGGCTTCCATGTGGGCGTCGCCGCCGCGCTTGGCGCGTGGCTGGCGCGCTTGTGCTACTGGGGTTGGCCGGCCCTGGGCTTGCGCGTGCCACGGTTGCATGCGCAGGCGGCCACGGCGCTGCTGGCGGCGACGTTCTACAGCGCACTGGCAGGATTCGGCCTGCCCACAGTGCGCACGTTGCTGATGATCGCCACCGTGACGCTGGCGCATTGCCTGCGCCGTCGAACAGAGGGCGTTTCATCGCTGGCCTTGGCGCTGGTGGTGGTGCTGTTGTTTGATCCTTTGAGCGTGCTGTCGGCGGGATTCTGGCTGTCCTTCTACGCGGTCGGATTCCTGATGATCTGCCTGACCGTGCGTGGCCGTGGCTTGCGCGGTTTCGTGCACGAGCTGACGGCGGCGCAGCTCGCCATGACCGTGTCGATGCTGCCGCTGACGATGTGGTTCTTCGGGCAGGCGTCCCTGGTGGGCGCCGCGTCCAACCTCGTCGCGGTGCCTTTGGTCAGTCTGCTGATCGTGCCGTGCACGCTGACGGGCATGCTGCTTCTGGGTGTGTGTCCGCCGCTGGCTGGGCCGTGCTTCACGCTGGCTGGTCGGATGGCGCACGCGCAATGGTGGTTGCTGGAGCAAATGGCCGGCTGGCCGGGTGCGCACTGGTACCTGCCCGAGGTGCGGTTGTGGGCGCTGTTGTTGGCCGTGCTGGGGGCGCTGTGGCTGTGGACGCCACGAGGGGCGCCGATGCGTTGGCTGGGCGGTCTGCTGTTCCTGCCATTGCTGTTGCCACCGCGCGCGTTGCCGCAGCACGGTGGGTTCCAGGTATGGATGCTGGACGTGGGGCAGGGGCTGTCGGTGCTGGTGCGCACCCGCCACCATGCCTTGTTGTATGACGCGGGCGCGCGCTATCCATCGGAGTTCGACCTGGGCGAGGCCGCCGTGTTGCCATCCATACGCGCGCTGGGTATCGACCGCCTCGACCTTCTCATGGCCAGCCATGCCGACAATGACCACGCAGGGGGCATGCCTGCCGTGGCGGGAGCGTTTCCCGAAGCGCAGCGCGTCGCTGGCGAATCCGAACGCCAGTCCATTCCGATGGATCCCTGCGATGTCGGCAAATCCTGGTCCTGGGATGGCGTCAGTCTGCGGGTTCTGTCCGCCGGATCACCCGGCGGGCCTGGCAACGACCGCTCCTGCGTCTTGCTGGTGGCGGGGCGGGGTGGGCGGATTCTGCTGACAGGCGACATGACCAGACGGGTTGAGCCCGCCGTGGCCGCCAGCCTGCCGCCGGGGCCGCCGCTGGTGCTGACGGCGCCGCACCACGGCAGCCGCACCTCGTCCAGCGTCGCCTTCATCCGGGCCACTGAGCCGACGCTGGCCCTGGTTTCAGCCGGTTGGCGCAACCGCTTCGGTCACCCTCATCCCCGGGTGATCGAACGCTACGAGCAGGAGGGCGTGCCCTGGCTGAATACTGCCACCACCGGCGCCATCCAGGTGGATTTTCCACCGGACCGGCCGCCCTACGTGGCGGCGCGGTGGCGCCAGCGCCAGTCTCGCTACTGGCGCGAATGATTCGCCGGGTGAACATGAACGAGGGGGCGGATCGCGGCTGTCGCGCAACTGCCACCGGCGCCGCGGAACAGCCCGGCGAGACTGTTATGATGCGCCCTTCCTAACGATCGAGTGTCGCGGAGTCGTTGTGCTGGAAATCCTGATGGCTGGTGGCTGGGCGATGTTGCCCATCCTGATTTGTTCGGCGGTCGCCCTGGCGATCGTGCTGGAGCGTTGCTGGACCTTGCGTCGCCGGTCGGTGCTGCCGCCGGGTCTGGGCGAAGAGGTCCGTACCTGGGCCCGCTCGGGCCAGCTCGACCCGAACCATCTCGCCACCCTCGCCAACGGCTCTCCGCTGGGTGAACTGCTGGCGGCCGCACTGGCCGTGCGCAACCGTCCGCGTGAGCTGATCAAGGAGCGCATCGAGGACACCGGCCGTCACGTGGTGCACCGCATGGAGCGCTACCTCAACACGCTCGGCACCATCGCGCTGATCGGCCCGCTGCTCGGCCTGCTGGGCACCGTGGTCGGCCTGATCCGCATGTTCATGGAAGTGATGCGGGGCGGCGTGGGTGATCCCATGAAGATGGCCGGCGGCATCGGCGAGGCGCTGATCTGCACGGCCACGGGCCTGATCGTGGCGATCCCGGCCTACGTGCTGCACCGCTATTTCCGTTCGAAGGTGGCCGGCTACTGCGTGGAGATGGAGAAGCAGGCCACCGAACTGCTGGACGAGCTGACCTTCAATCAGCCCGCCGCCGCGCGTCCGCGCACCGCCCGTACCACCGAGTCGAGCGCGGGCTGAACGATGCGTATCGGTAACGATCGTCGGCAGGACGATTTCGAGATCAACGTGATCTCGTTGATCGATGTGCTGCTGACCCTGCTGATGTTCTTCGTGCTCACCACGACCTTCATCCAGCATTCGCGCATGCAGGTGACCCTGCCCAGCGCCAGCGCCGAAGAGCGCGACATGCAGGCGCCCGCGGTCACCGTGGTGGTGGACCGCGACGGCCATTTCTATGTCGGCAGCGACGCAGTGCTGGGCGAGGGCATCGAGCCGCTCAAGCAGGCCATCGCCAACGTGGCCGGCGATGACCGCGAGCGCCAGGTGACCATCCGCGCCGACGCGATGACCCCGCACCAGAACGTGGTCACCGCGATGGACGCGCTGGGCCAGCTTGGCTTCACCAAGCTGTCCATTGCGACCACGCCGAGCCAGGCGGACAAGGGTCAATGAGCGCCCGCAAAGTCGGGGTCTGGGACGCTAGCACGCGGCAGATCTACAAGCGCCTGCTCGGCTATACGAGGCGTTTCTGGGTGGTGGCGGTGCTCGCCATCCTCGGCATGATCGTCGACGGAGGCGGCCTGGTAGCGTTCACCAAGCTGCTGGTCCCGATGATCGACAAGCTGTTCACCGAGAAGGACCCGGCGCTGATCTTCTGGATGCCGATCTGGATCGTGATGATCTTCGTGGTGCGCGGCGTGGGCACCTTCGCCAGCAGCTACGGCGTGGCCTACGTCGGCCGCAACGTGGTGCAGGCCATCCAGCGCGACGTGTTCGCCGCCTACCTGCGCCTCCCGGCCACCTTCTTCGGGCAGGAGCATTCCGGCCACCAGGTGTCGCGTATCACCTACACCAGCGAGCAGGTGGCCTCCGCCTCTACCGACGCGGTGAAGGTGATGGTCACCGAGGGCATGACCGTCATCGGCATGCTGTACGTGATGATCAGCACCAGTCCTTACCTGACCCTCGCGCTGTTCGTGATGGTGCCGCTGATCGTGCTGATCGCCTCCATCGTGAGCCGCCGCTACCGCAGCATCAGTCGCCGCATCCAGGGCATGATGGGTTCCGTCACCGGTACGGTGGAGGAGTCGGTCGAGGCCCATCGCGAGATCCGTATCTACGGCGGGCAGGACGACGCGCAGGAGCGCTTCGACGATGTCACCACCCGCACGCGCCAGCTCAACCTGAAGGTCGCCTCGACCAATGCGCAGTCAAGCACAGCCATCCAGACGGTGGCCGCCCTGGCGCTGGCGGCGATGGTGTACCTGTCTACGCGGCCCTACCAGATCGAACATATGTCCGCCGGTGTGTTCATCGCCGTGCTGACCGCCATGGGCGGCATGCTGCCTTCGCTCAAGCGTCTGGCCAACATCCAGTCGAACGTGCAGAGCGGTATGGCGGCGGCGGAGAGTCTGTTCGGCATCATTGATCTTCCTGCGGAGACGGACAACGGCACGCACGTGGTTGATCGCGCGCGCGGCGACATCCGTTTCGACGACGTGGGACTGGTCTATGCGCGTGGCAACTTCGCAGCGCTGCGTGGTGTCAGCCTGCATTGCGCCCCGGGCACGGTGACGGCCCTGGTGGGTCGATCGGGTAGCGGCAAGAGCAGCCTGGTCAGCCTGCTGCCGCGCTTCAATGAGCCGACCAGCGGCAGCATCCTGCTGGATGGCGCGGACTACGAATCGATCAAACTGCACTCGCTGCGTCGCCAGATTGCCTGGGTGGGTCAGAACGTGGTGCTGTTCGACGGCACCGTGGCGCAAAACATCGCCTATGGCGAGCTGTCCGGCGCCAGCGAGTCGGAGATTCTGGCGGCGGCGAAAGCGGCCAATGCGCTGGAGTTCATCGAGCGCCTGCCACAGGGCATCCACACGCCGATCGGCCAGGGCGGCAACCTGCTTTCGGGTGGCCAGCGCCAGCGTCTGGCCATCGCCAGGGCCATCCTCAAGGATGCGCCGATCCTGGTGCTGGACGAGGCGACCAGCGCGCTGGATACCGAGTCCGAGCGGTTGATCCAGCAGGCGCTGCAACGCCTGATGCGTGACCGCACCACGCTGGTGATCGCCCATCGCCTGTCCACCATCGAGCATGCCGACCAGATCGCGGTGATGGACCAGGGGCGCATCGTGGAGCGTGGCACGCATGCCGAGCTGCTGGCCTTGAATGGCCAGTACGCGGCGCTGCACCGCATGCAGTTCCATCAGCAGGCCAGCGACTGAAGCCGGCGCGATGACACTGGCCGAGCGGCTCGAAGCGGCATGGTATGGCGTCGGCCGAACGCCCTGGTGGACACGCCCACTGGCGGGACTCTACGGCGCGGTGACTGCCTTGCGCCGCTGGTTGTACAGGGTGGGCCTGCTGCGTAGCACGCGGCTCGCCGTGCCGGTGGTGGTGATCGGCAACCTCACCGCCGGCGGTACCGGCAAGACGCCGGTCACCATCGCATTGGCCGACGCTTTGCGCCGGCGCGGCTACCGGTCGGGCGTGGTCAGCCGCGGCTATGGTGGAACGCAGACGGTTCCGACGTTGCTGGGCGAAGCGCCCGATCCGGCCGTGGTAGGCGACGAACCGTGCCTGATCCACGCCAGCGGCGCCCTGGTCGCTGTGGGGCGTGACCGTCCTGCGGCGGCGCAGCTGCTGATCGCGGCGGGTTGCGACGTGGTGATCGCCGACGACGGCCTGCAGCACTACGCGCTGGCCCGCGACGTGGAAATCTGCGTGATCGATGGCGTGCGCCGTTTCGGCAACGGTCGCCTGCTGCCGGCCGGGCCGTTGCGTGAACCCATGTCGCGCCTCCAGCAGGTGGACTTCCGCATCTGCAACGGTGGCGTGATGGCGACGGGGGATGTGCCCATGCAACTGCTGGGTGGCCAGTTGCGCGCGCTGGCGGATGGCCACGTCAAGCCGTTGTCCGAACTTGCTGGTCAGACCGTGCATGCCGTCGCGGGTATCGGGCATCCGCAGCGGTTCTTTGCCAGTCTCCGCTCGCAGGGCCTGCAGGTGATCGAGCACGCGTTTCCCGACCACCATGCGTTCACCGCCTCAGACCTGGCTTTTGGCGACTGCAAGCCGGTGCTGATGACCGAAAAGGATGCTGTTAAGTGCCGATCCGTGGCTCAGGCGCACTGGTGGGCTGCGCCGGTGCGGGCGGTGCTGCCGCCAGCCTTCTTTGATGATGTCGAGGCTCGCCTCAGGCAGGCGCGGCCGCGCTGAATGTCAGGTCCAGGGCACAAAAAAGCCGACCCGGTGGGTCGGCTTTTTGTTGGCCTCGGGCCCGTCCTTACTGGATGCGAGCGACGTTGCCGTTCGGGTCGATCTGTACCAGGTCGCCCGTGCGCAGGGAGCTGGCGTCGGCCACGGTTACGTTGCTGACGGCGCCATTGCCCATGCGGATGTGCAGCGTGAAGCTCTGCTTTCCCGCGCCGCTGTTCGCGCCAATGCGATTGCCGGCGTAGCCGCCGCCGACGGCGCCCGCCACGGTGGCCAAGGTGTTGCCCTTGCCCTTGCCGACCTGGTTGCCCAGGACGCCACCGGCGATGCCGCCGATGATGGTGCCGGCCATGCTGTGATCACTGCCCTGGCTGATGTTCTGGTCGATGCCCTCGACGGTCCCACACTGGTCGCAGCGGATGAAAATGCCGTCGTTGCGGACCAGCACGGCGCCGTTGCCGCGGGCGGACTGCGCGCTCGCAGCGAACGAACTGACGGCGAGCAGGGCGGCCAGCGGCAGCACGAGGAAACGGGGGTTAAGCATGGACTCACTCTCCTTGGGTCGGTTGCCGCAACAGTCTAGCGGGACAGACTGAACGACGGGACAAGACCACTTATGATGTGCACTTTCCTGCCCGGTCGTCGTGACAGGTCCGTCATGCCGTGAAGGCCAAGCCCTTTGGAGTTTCCATGAGCCTCATCCAAGTTCCGGTTTCTTACGGCGAGCTGATCGACAAGATCACCATTCTGGAAATCAAGTCCAGGCAGATCACCGACCCGGCCAAGCTGGCCAACGTGCGCACCGAGCTCGATCTGCTCAATACCACCTGGGCGGCCCACCCGGCCTCGCATACCGATATCGCCGCCGAGCGCGCCCGCCTGCTGGCGGTGAACGAAGCACTGTGGGATATCGAGGACCGCATCCGCCTGAAAGAAAAGGCCCAGGCCTTCGACCCCGAGTTCGTCGAGCTGGCCCGTTCGGTCTACTTCGAAAATGACGAGCGCGCAGCGGTCAAGCGCGAGATCAACCTGAAGCTGGGTTCGCAGCTGGTGGAAGAGAAGTCGTACCAGGACTACCGCGCCAAGTAAGCGAATCCCCGCTCCAGGCGCACTCAGTGCGCGACCGTTGCCTGACGGCATCACTGGCCATCAGCCGGTCGCGCACAAGGTGCGCTCCTACACGAGCTTAGTCAGCCGAGGCCGAGGTGCGTGGCGCAAGCCTCGAACCGTTCGATCACCTCGTCAACGCCGATAAGGTCCATCACGCCGGGCTTCTCGATCTTGCTGCCCCAGGGAATTTCGCTGGCGGGCTTGCCAAGGTATTTGCGCGAGGCGTCGTCGTATTTGTCCACGCACCAGCGGCGGTCGGAATAGGGGCCCGAGCGGTGCGGATTGCTGGCGGCATGCAGGCCCAGCACCTTGCAGCCCACGGTATTACCCATGTGCATGGGGCCGGAATCGGGCGTCAGCAGCATCGGCGCACGTACCAGCATGGCCATCATCTTCTTCAGCGTGTCCTTGCCGGTCAGGTCGAGCGGGGCGTGTTGGCAGGCCGCCAGCACGGCGTCCGCCATCTGTCGTTCCAACGCCGACGGTCCGCCGACCAACACCACGCGCCAGCCCCTGGCGGCAGCGTGGTCGATTACCGCCGCATAGCGTTCCGGCCGCCAGTTGCGCAGCGTGTGGCTGGAGGTCGGGCTGACCAGCAGCGTCGGCGTATCGCCGGGCAGTTGCTCAGCCGCCCAGGCATGAGCTTCCTCGGGGATAGGGATATCCCAGCGGACCTGGGTCTGCTTCAAGCCCAGGGGTTCGCAGAAGCTGCCCATGGCGTCGAGCACGTGTTCGCCGGTGCGGGCGGGGATGCGCTGATTGACCACCAGTCCATGGCCGTCCTTGGCGCGCGCACGGTCATAACCCACGCGTCGGTCGGCCTTGATGAACAGGCTCAGCAGGTTCGAACGCAGCGCCACCTGCATCTGCAAAAGGGCGTCGAAGCGCTGGCCGCCCAGCGCCTCGCCCACCGCACGCATGCCAGCCAGGCCGGCGCCCTTGTCGAAGGTCACGAAATCCACGCCGGGCAGGTCGCCGACCAGGCGGCGCTCGAGCTTGCCGACGATCCAGCTCAGCCGGACCTGTGGCCAGGCGGCCTGTAGTGTGCGCACCAGCGGCACGACATGGGTGACATCGCCGATGGCGGAGGTGCGTAGCAGGCAGATCGAGGAAGGTGCAGGCATTGGGCTAGAATCGAAGGACTTGGGGCTGAGGCGCGCGTCGGAACGCACAATGGCGATGCTGGAACGAATCCGCGAGGATGCCGCCGGGGCGATTCTGTTCGACGCTGCCGTGTCGCCACAAGTCGACGCCGACTGGTTCGAGCCCGAAACCTGGCGGGCACGCGGGGCCCTGCGTGTCCAGGGCGGCGGCCGCGGCGGGGTGGCGGTGATCGACACGCCGGTGGGCGAATGCGTGCTGCGCCATTACCGGCGCGGCGGCATGGTGGCCCGTTTGATGGGGGATCGCTATCTGTGGAAGGGCGCTGACCGCACGCGTTGTTTCGCTGAATTTCGCCTGCTGGGTGTCATCGGCGCCTTGGGTTTGCCCGGTCCTGAGGCCGTGGCCTGCCGTTACCGCCGGCATGGGCTGTTCTACAGCGCCGACCTGATCACCCGCCGCATCGCGGACGCACACACGCTGGCCCAGTGCCTGGCGGACGGCCTGCTGGACGGCGAGCTGGCCGAGCTGGTCGGCGCGCTGGTCGCGCGCTTTCACCGCGCCGGTATCTGGCATGCCGACCTCAATGCGCACAACGTGCTGGTGAGGTCGGACGAGCTGTTCCTGATCGATTTCGACCGTGGTCGGCAGCGTGAACCCGGCGAGGGCTGGCAACAGTCCAACCTGATGCGCCTGCGCCGCTCGTTGCTGAAGCTCGGCGCGGCGGCTCATGGGGAGGCGGCGTTCGAGGAGGAGCATTGGAAGCCCCTGGTCTATCGCTATGAGCGTACCCTTCGCGCATGAATTGGAACCTGCATTTTCTCGGCGTTGGCGCAGCGCATGCGGTGGAGCTGGGCTCCTCGGCCGTGGTGCTTGAGCGCGACGGCGCCCCGCTGCTGCTGATCGACTGTGGCCCGGACACGCTGGATCGCTACATCGCTGCTTACGGCGAACCACCGCGCGCGCTGTACATCACCCACACGCACATGGACCACGTAGGTGGCATGGAGCGCCTGTTCTTCCGCCTCTGGTTCGATGAGCAGTGGCGCGGACGCACACGGCTCTTCATCCACGCCGGCCTGATGACCTGGCTGCAGACGCGGGTGGCCGATTACCCGAATGCGCTGGCCGAAGGTGGCGTGAACTTCTGGGAGGCGTTCCGGCTGGTGACGTGCACGCGCGGGTTCTGGCTGGATGGCCACTGGTTCGATGTGTTCGCCACGCGCCACCACATGGCTGGCACTTCCTATGGCGTGGCGCTGGCCGGCAGCTTCGTCTACACCGGCGACACGCGGCCGGTCCCCGAGGTGCTGGCGCGGGTCGGCGCCGGCGAGGAGTTGATCGCCCATGACTGCGGGCTGATCGGCAACCCATCGCACACCGGTATCGACGACATCGAGCGCGAGTACCCGGAGTCGCTGCGCCGACGCCTGCGCCTCTATCACTACGGCAGCGAGGCGGATGGCGCCGCCTTGCAGGCGAGGGGTTACACCATTGCGCGTGCGGGTGACCGCATCGCGCTGCCTGCGCCTGGGCCGCTGCGTCCGGATGCTGGATAACCTGGAAACGGTGGAGCTTCCCGATCCCCATGCCTTCGAACTATCTGCAACGCATGCTTCGCTATCGCGCCTGGGCCGACCGCCTGACCTACGAGGCCGTGGCCGCGCTGCCCGAAGGCGCCGCGACGGCGCCGCGGGCCACGATCTTCGGCAACATGCTGCGCACGCTCACCCATACCTGGGTGATCGACGATATTTTCCAGGCGCACCTGCAGGGGCGTCCCCACGGCTACACCAGTCGCAACACGCCCGAGCCGCTGGCGTTCGAGGAGCTGTGGCGGCGCCAGCAGTTGATGAATGCGTGGTACCAGGACTATGCCGCCGGGCTGACGCCCGAACAGGCGGCCGAGGTGGTCAGCTTCCAGTTCGTCGGTGGCGGGGAAGGGCGCATGAGCCGCGAGGACATCATCCTGCACGTGGTCAATCACGCCACTTACCACCGCGGCTTCGTGGCCGACATGTTCTATCAGGTGCCAGCCAGGCCGCCGGCCACCGATCTGCCCGTATTCCTGCGGGACGCACCGCAAGATGCCAGCTGAGACGCCGCCGGACTATCTTGTGTGAATGGGCCCGTCCCGCTATCCTTTCGCCTCTTTGCCGGGGCCTGAGTGCCCGGCGAGCGGTTTCACCATTGCGGAGAGGTGTCCGAGTGGTTGAAGGAGCACGCCTGGAAAGTGTGTATACGGCTTATCCCCGTATCGCGGGTTCGAATCCCGCCCTCTCCGCCAGTGAGTGAAGCCGAGCGACAGTCCCTGGACTGACACACAAAGAACGTCTCTATGGTGGCCCTGTCGGTCCCCCCGCGACGATAGTTCGTAAACTCCGCCAGGCCCGGAAGGGAGCAACGGTAGCGAATGATTCGGGCGCCGGGGTGTGGCTGGCAGGGCCGCCGCCTTTTCAGGCCCCGGATGCGCCGGTGTCGCAGGCATTACTGACTTGCCACGGTCGACTTGGCACAATCGGATCTTGCCCCTACATCTGGCTACGCATGTCTTATCAGGTACTCGCTCGGAAGTGGCGGCCCCGCAAGTTCGCTGAACTGGTCGGGCAGGAGCACGTCGTGCGCGCGCTCACCAACGCGCTTGACACGGGGCGCATGCACCACGCCTACCTGTTCACCGGCACGCGCGGCGTGGGCAAGACCACCATCGCGCGCATCTTCGCCAAGTCGCTGAACTGCGAGCGCGGTGAGTCGGCCGATCCCTGCGGCGAGTGCGCGGTGTGCACCGCGGTCGACGCCGGCCGCTTCGTGGACTTGCTGGAAATCGACGCGGCCAGCAACACCGGCGTAGACGACGTGCGCGAGGTGATCGAGAACGCGCAGTACGCTCCCGCCCGCGGCCGCTTCAAGGTGTACCTGGTCGACGAGGTGCACATGCTTTCCAAGCCGGCCTTCAACGCCTTGCTGAAGACGCTGGAAGAGCCGCCGCCGCACGTGAAATTCCTGCTCGCCACCACCGACCCGCAGAAGCTGCCGGTGACGGTGTTGTCGCGCTGCCTGAAGTTCAACCTCAAGCGCCTGCTGCCTGAGCAGATCTCCGGGCAGATGCGCCACATCCTGGGCGCGGAAAATATTCCCTACGAGGACGCGGCGATTGCCGAACTGGCGCGCGGCGCCGACGGCTCGCTGCGCGATGGACTGTCGCTGCTGGACCAGGCCATCGCCTACGGCGGCGGCTCGCTGCGCGTGGACGAAGTGCGCGCCATGCTGGGCAGCGTCGCGCGCGGCCAGGTGCTGGGGCTGTTGCAGGCCCTGGCTGAGGGCAGTGGTGAGGCGCTGATGGCCGAGTGCACGCGCATCGCCTCTTTCTCGCCCGATTTCGGCGGCGTGCTGGACGACCTGGCCAGCGTGTTGCACCGTTTGCAGCTGATCCAACTGGTGCCCGGCTATCGCCCCGACCAGGACGGCAGCGACGACGACGCCTTGATCCCCCTGGCCCAGCAGCTGTCCCCCGAGGACGTGCAGCTCTACTACCAGATCGCCACTTCCGGCCGCCGCGACCTCGCGATGGCGCCGGACGCACGTACCGGTTTCGAGATGGCGTTGCTGCGCATGCTCGCCTTCCGTCCCGCCGATGGTGGTGGCGCGCCGGCTGAGCGCGCCGCTTCGCCTGGCGCCGCGCGCGCGCCGGCAGCGGCCCCGAGGGCGGCCGCCCCGGCAGCGAACGAACGCATGCACATGGCCAGCGTGGCCGAGGCGCCGCGCGCCGCCGCGCCCCAGCCGGTAACGGCTGCGTCACCTGCACCCAGCGCGCCGCGCGCGCCGGTGGCGCTGGATGCTCGCGGGCTGCCGATGTGGGACGTGCTGATTGAACAAGCAGGCCTGCGCGGCCCGCTCGGCCAGTTGGGTCAGAACGCCGCCCTGCGCGAGCGTGAAGGCCAGACCCTGGTGCTGGCCCTGCAGCCGGCGCACATGCATCTGGCGGTCGAGCCCATGGTCAGCCAGATGGAAGAGCGCATCAGCCAGGCGCTGGGCGAACGCATCAAGCTTCGCTTCGTCGAGGAGCGCGGCGCGTCCAGCGAAACACCGGCGGCGCGCGCCGCCAACGCCCGCGAGGCAGCCCAGTCGGCAGCCGAGCGCGCCATCGACGAGGATCCGCTGGTGCAGTCGCTCAAGCGCGAGTTCGGCGCGCGCGTGGTGCCCCAGTCGATCAAGCCCTACGAAAACTGAAGAGATAGCGGAGTTGATGTCATGAGAGGTCAGATCGGTCAGCTGATGCAGCAGGCCCAGCGCATGCAGGACGAAATGAAGCGTGCGCAGGAAGAGATCGCCAAGCTCGAAGTCACCGGCAGCGCTGGCGGTGGCCTGGTCACCGTGCAGATGACGGGCGCGCACGAAGTGCGTCGCGTGCAGATCGACCGCAAGTTGTTCGCGGACGATCCGGAGATGGCCGAGGACCTGGTCGCCGCCGCCGTGAACGATGCGGTCAACAAGGTGGCCGAGGTCAGCAAGAACAAGCTCGGCGGCGTGACGTCGGGCCTGAACCTGCCGCCCGGCTTCAAGATGCCGTTCTGACGCACTCCTGTGGGAGCGCACCTGGTGCGCGACCGCTCTGCGCGGACGTGTGTGGTTGTGCCCGTCGCGCACAAGGTGCGCTTTTACTGGTGAAGCCTTGGCATGAGCAAACTTCTTTCCGACCTCGTCGAAGCCCTGCGTTGCCTGCCCGGCGTGGGCGGCAAGAGCGCCCAGCGCATGGCCTTCCACCTGCTCGAGCGCGATCGCGAGCGCGGCCTGCGCCTGGCGCGGGTGCTGGATGAGGCGATGCGGCAGATCGGCAATTGCTCGCGCTGCCGCAACTTCAGCGAAACCCCGGTCTGCGCGCTGTGTTCCAGCAGCGGTCGTGACCGCCAGGTGCTGTGCGTGGTGGAGTCGCCCACCGACCTGGCCGCCATCGAGCAGGCCACCGGGTATCGCGGGCAGTACTTCGTCCTGCTTGGCCGGTTGTCGCCGCTGGATGGCCTGGGTCCGCGCGAGTTGGGCCTGGACCTGCTGGTCGAGCGGCTGGGCGAGGGGGAGATCGAGGAGATGATCATCGCCACCAATCCCACGGTGGAAGGCGAGGCCACGGCGCATTACCTGGCGCAGCTGGCTCGCGCCGCCGGCGTCAAGCCGACGCGCCTGGCGCATGGCGTGCCGCTGGGCGGGGAGCTGGAATACGTCGATCGCGGCACGCTGGCGCATGCCTTCGGTAGCCGCCACGCCGCAGACTGACGCATGACGGCCCACCTGTCCCTGGAGATTCCCGGCAGCGACGAATACCGTGCGCTGCGCGTGGCGGCTGGCTTGAGCGCGATGAGCCCCGAGGGCGCGGCGACCGGCCTGCCGGCAAGCTGGTGCTCGGTGTGCGTCCGCGAAGGCGGCGAGCTGATCGGCATGGGGCGCGTCGTCGGCGACGGCGGCCTGTTCCTGTGGGTGGTCGACATCGCCGTGACCCCGGGCCGCCAAGGGCAGGGCTGGGGACGGCGCATCATGCAGGCCCTGATGGACGAGGTGCATGCCCGCGCGCCGGCACGCACGATGGTGGGACTGATAGCCGACGGCACGGCCCATCAGCTCTACGAGAAATTCGGCTTCAAGCTGGTGGCGCCGGCGGCGCAAGGTATGCTGCTGCGTCTGTGAACGCAAAGGAGCGAGCCATGGGCGACACCATCTTCGGCAAGATCATCCGACGCGAAATTCCGGCCGACATCGTCTATGAGGACGACGACGTGCTGGCGTTCCGCGACCTCAATCCGCAGGCTCCGGTGCACGTGCTGTTCGTGCCGAAGAAGGCGATCGCGACGCTGGACGCCGCTGCAACCGGCGATGCCGAACTGCTCGGCAAACTGTTGCTGGCGGCGGCGGCCTATGCCCGCGAGCAAGGCCTGGCCGAGCAGGGTTATCGCACGGTGATCAATTGTAACGAGCATGGTGGGCAGACGGTGTTCCACCTGCACGTGCACCTGCTGGGCGGACGCCACATGCATTGGCCGCCGGGCTGAGCCGGCGGCGCCAGGCGCAAAAAAACGCCGGCTTGAGGCCGGCGTTTTCGTGTGTGGCGACTGATGGTGCTCAGTGACCGTGTGGCGCGGGGCGCACGACGATCACACGCGACGGGTAGTAGCCGCCCCAGTAGCCACCCCAGCCCCACGGACCCCAGTACGGGCCCCAATACGGACCCCAGAACGGGTCGTACCAGCCAGGCGGATACGGATTGACCACGCGCTCCGGCCACAGGTAGACCACGCTGGCCTCGATGTGCGGATAGGGGTAGGTGTACTCGCCGACCTTCTCCGGCATCGAGCCCTGCAGCACGCCGGTGACGGTGATGTCACGGCCGCTGGTGAACACCTCCGGATCGTAGAAGCCGGCGCGACAGGCCACGAAGCGACCCTGCGTTTCGGGATTGCTGCTGGCAGTCTTCGGCCGCGCCTCGCTGTCGAGCGGATGCTGCAGCACGTAGAAGCAGGTTTCATGCGGGCCAGGCTTGGTCTCGATGATCTGGCCACCCCAGCGCACCTGGACCGCATTGGTTCCGCCCTGCTGGGCGGCGACCGAAGTGATGTCGGTGTATGTGCCTTGCAGCGGTTGCGGCACCGTTGCGCAGGCCGCCAACGTGGCTAGGGCGGTTGCGAGGATCAACGGCTTGTACATGGACATGACGCTTGTCTCCATCGTGTAGTGGATGCGGCGCATCCACGGTTCAATATCATTTGACCATGCGACGAGGCCGAAAGTCCTTCGCAGCCTGTCGAAAGTTCTTCAACAGATCCGCAGGCGGTTCGTCGTAGGCGTAGCGCAATTCCAGATAGGCCCTCATCAATTGCTCCAGCTGCGCCCGCTGGTTGGGTAGCGTCCGGGCGGCGCGACTGAAGTAGTGCTGCGGCCCTTCGCTGTGTCGGCGAACCACGCCCGCCGTGGCCAGCCTTCGTTCCAGCAACTGCATCGCCTCGCGCGCCGGATCGTTTGATGGGCGCTTCCACAAGGCCCAGCCTACGCCCAGTCCGCCGAACAGCGCGCTGACAATAGCAAGCAGGATACCCAAGGTGCCCGCGTCGGTATCGCGCATGCCAAAAGGCGCCAGCAAGCCGTGTTGCCGGAGCGTGTCAAAGCCGATAACGCCCTGGTTCCACCACTGGTTGACGATATCCCAGCGGTTGCGCATGCCGAGCCACCACCCGCCGGCAGCGATGCCGGTGGACGCATTGGCGGCGGCCGCGGTGTTCTGCCGAACCCGTTCGGGCCGCACGGCCGCGGTCGGGTCGACGCGCGTCCAGCCGCGCCCCGGCAGCCACACTTCGCTCCACGCATGCGCATTGGCCTGGCGCACCAGCAGGTAGTTGCCGAGGTGATTCCAGTAGCCGCCCTGGTACCCAGTGACCACGCGCGCGGGAATGCCGGCGGCGCGCATCAGCACGGTGAAGGCCGAGGCGTAGTGCTCACAGAAGCCTTCGCGGGTGCCGAACAGGAAGTCATCCACGCTGTCGCGTCCCAGTGGCGCGGGCAGCAGCGTGTAGCTGAAGCCACCATCGTGGAACAGGGACAGCGCCGCGCGCACGATGGCGCTGTCGTCCTTGCCGAACTGCGTGCGCCAGCGGTCGGCCAATGCGCGCGCACGGGGAGCGAAGCCCACCGGAAGCTGCAGGCCTGCCTTGCGTTCGGACTCATCCAGGCGCGGCTGCAGGCGATAGTCCAGCGCCGAGCGCAGGGTGTAGACATGCGTGTCGCTCACCGGCTGGGCGCTCAGCACCTCGCGGTCGCGGCCCAGGCTGGCCTCATCCGGCGCTTCCAGTGGGACGTCCAGCGCCGGCAGTGCGCGCTGGTGACTGGCTTCGAGGCTGACGGTGTAGCGAATGTCGTGGGTCGCCTCCACCGGCGCCGGCGCGGCCGGGACATCGAGGCGGCTCCAGCGCTTGCCGTCGAAGCGCCAGAGCACGTAGGCCCGGAAGTAGCGTTGCGCTTCACTGGGTGGCGGCCCCTCGAAGCTGACCCTCATGGCGGGTCGATCGTCGGTCAGCAGCTCGCCGATCTCGCCAGGCGACATGTCATCGCTGAGGCCGGTGCGGCTTTGCGCCGAGTCCGGCGCGCCCCACAGCGGCGAGCTCAGCCGCGGCGCCAGCAGAAAGGCGAACAAGGCCAGCGGCAGTGAGGCGCCAAGCAGCCCAAGCACCGGCAGCAGTTCACGTGGAAGGCTGGTGGTCTGGTGGGCCGGTTCAAGGGCCCGCAACGTGGCCAGCGCGGGCAACAGGCCGAGCGCGACAAAGAACGTGGACAGCATGCCTTGGTCGAACAGCAGCGCGGTCATCAGGGCGAAACAGGCGAAAGCCGCACCGACGCGCGCGTCGCGCGGGGCCTCCGTTTCCAGCAGTTTCAGTACCAGCAGGCCGACCGCGAGGGCGGCGCCCGGCTCGCGGCCGAACAGGCTGCCGTAATGGAAGATCACCGCCGCGGACAGCAGCGCGACCAGGGGCAGCTTCAGGTAGAGCGGCGCCCGTCCACCGCTTTGGCGCCGCTGTCGCCAGCGCAAAGCCAGGACGATGGCCAGCGCGGCGCTCAGCCACAGCGGAAGGTGCGGCGCGTGTACGCCGAGCACCACCGCGACAGTGAGGCAGAGCAGGTCGAACGCACGGGAGTCGATCGGCGCCACCGGCTTGCGATGGAACAGTCGAAAGCGAATCACGGCAGCTGCGCCAGCGCGTTCATGCAGCGCACGTAGTGGCTGCGGCCGTGGCCGAGACCGATCTCCTCGCCGGGCACCCACAGGCTGCTCGGTCGCCCGACCGCTTCGGCTTCGCTCAGCCAGCGCGCCAGCCGGGCGATGCGGGCCTCGGTGGCCAGTTGGGAAAGCTGGCGCCAGTCCAGCCGCCACTCCTCCTGCGACTCGGGCTGTTCGAAATCCTTCACCAGCAGGTTGTGGTGGCGCGCGCTGCTCTTCCAGGCAATGTGGCGCATCGGATCGCCGGGGCGGTAGTCGCGCAAGGCGACGATGTCCTCACCCTGATGCAGGCGATGGCGCTGTTCGTCGTCGCCCGGCAGCACCGGGGGCGGGCCGCCGGTCTCCGGGCGTGGCCATATCAGCACCGCGTGGTCGGGGTGAATCCAGCTCCAGGCGTGGAACATCCCGAGCGGCCAATTGCTCCACAGCTTCATGCGCGGCAACGGATGCCAGCCACGCTCGGTCGTAGGCAGATCCAGCGACACCAACGTCTCGCCCGCGCTGGCGGCGAACAGGGCGAGCTGGTCGCCGATCTGGGCGTGCATCGATGGATGCGCGTGATCGCCGCCCTGGAACACCAGTTGGAACGTCAGCGGCTCGCCGGCGATGGCGTGCCCTTGCCGGACGGCGTTGAGGCGCAGGCCGTGCAGGCTGCGGAAGGCGATCAGCATGCTTGCCACGCTGGCGGCGCCGAGCAGGCAGGTCAGCAGCAGGGCGGCATTGTTGGCGTAATTGAGCGAGCCCAGCAGCATCACCAGCAACAGCACCGTGAAGGCGGCGCCGAAGCCGGTCGGAACGATATAGACGCGGCGCCGGTGCAGCACGATGGGCAGGCTTTCCGGCCGCTTGTAGCGCGTAAGCGCGGGCAGGCGTCGCTCGGCCCAGTCTTGCAGGCGACGAAAGGTCGCGAGCATCAACCCACCGCGACGTCGGCGAGCAGGCTGCGCGCCAGACTGTCGCCGCTGGCGCCGCGGGTGGGGACCAGTCGATGCGCGGCCAACGGCACGAACAGCGCCTGGATGTCTTCCGGCAGCACATGCTGGCGTCCGCTCAACATGGCCCAGGCGCGCGCGGCGCTGAGCAAGGCCAGGCCCGCGCGAGGTGACAGGCCCACCCGCACATCAGCGTGTCGGCGGCTGGCGGCGAGCAGGGCCTGAAGGTAGTCCAACAAGGCACCGCTGGCGGTGACAGCCTGGGCCTGGCGTGACAGTTCGGCCAGGCCCGCCGCGTCGAGCTGAGGCTTCAGCTGAGCGAGCAGGTCGCGTCGGTCGCTGCCGGTAAGCAGGGCGCGTTCGGCGGCCGCATCGGGATAGTCCAGCGAAACGCGCAGCATGAAACGGTCCAGTTGCGAATCCGGCAGTGGGAAGGTGCCGGCCAGGTCGAGCGGGTTCTGGGTGGCGACCACGAAGAACGGCTGCGGCAGCACATGGGTCTGCCCATCGACCGTCACCTGGCCTTCGGCCATGGCTTCCAGCAAGGCGCTTTGCGTCTTGGGCGTGGCGCGGTTGATCTCGTCGGCCAGCAGCAATCCGGTGAAGATCGGACCGGCGTGGAAGCGGAACTGCGCTGTCTCGCGCTCGTACACGCTGACCCCGATAATGTCCGAGGGCAGGAGGTCGCTGGTGAATTGGACGCGCTGGAAATCCAGTGCGAAGCTCGCCGCCAGCGCATGCGCCAGGGTGGTCTTGCCCACGCCCGGCACATCTTCCAGCAGCAGGTGACCGCCTGCGACGAGGCAGGTGAAGGCGAGCTTCACCTGGCGCGGCTTGCCCAACAGCACGCGATTGACCTGGGCCATGGCGGCGTCCAGGCGGGAGCGCAGCGGTTCATCGTGCAGCGGAGTGATGGCGGACATGGTTTTCTGGCAGCGGGGAAGAGGGGCGCGGAGCACAGCCGATGCGTGACGACGGCAGTGTAGCCGTGGGCCTCGCGCGCTGGCGAGCGGCGTTCCTGGCCGGCTTCGCGGTGTTGTTCGTCGCCAGGCTCATGCTTGCCGCCACGCTGTCACCGTTTGGTGACGAGGCCTATTACTGGCAGGAGAGTCGGCGCCTTGCGTGGGGCTACAGCGACCTGCCGCCGCTCACGGCCTGGCTGATCCGGCTGGGCGAAACCGTGGCCGGGCACGGCGTGCTCGGCATGCGCTGGCCATTCCTGCTGATCGGCAGCAGCTTGCCCTGGCTGGTGCGCGCATTCGCGCGGGAGCACTTCGACGAGCGCACCGGCTGGCAGGCCGGCCTGCTTTGCCTGGCCTTGCCTCTCGCCGGCAGCCTCGGCGTGATGGCGGTGCCGGACGTGCCGTTGACCGTGGCGATCATGCTGGCCGTGCTGGCCTTCGCGCGCGCGACGGCTGATGACCGTCTGCGCGACTGGTTGCTGCTGGGCCTGGCGCTGGGTCTGTGCTGGCTCACCCATTACCGCGCCGCCATGCCGATGCTGTCGGGCCTGTTGCTGATGGTGGTGACGCCACGCGGCCGCCGGCAGTGGCGGCGCGGGAGATTCTGGCTGGCGATGGGCGTGGCCGCACTGGGCCTCGTTCCGCTGGTGGTATCCAACTGGCAGCAGCAAGGCGCCGGGATCGCGTTCCAGGTGCTTGAGCGCAATCCGTGGAGCTTCCATGCCGACGCGCTGGTGCAGCCGCTGGAGCAGGCGCTGGCCTGCACTCCGCTCCTGTACCTCTTGCTGCTGTGGGCGGCCTGGCAAAGCTGGCGGCGCCGTGATGAGCCGGCGGCGCCATGGGACTTGATCACCGTGGTGTCGGTGAGCTTTATCGTTGGCTACTTCGTTTTGGGGCTGTTTGCCGACGATGTGCGCTTC
The DNA here is from genome assembly GCF_003351225.1 of Dyella solisilvae. GTDB lineage: Bacteria > Pseudomonadota > Gammaproteobacteria > Xanthomonadales > Rhodanobacteraceae > Dyella > Dyella solisilvae. Next base: position 443,944 of record NZ_QQSY01000001.1, on the reverse strand, counting down.
CGCGCCCATTGGCCGCTGCCTGGTTATCTGCCCCTGCTTGCCGCCTTGCCGGTGCTGCTGCGAGAGCAGTGGGTTTGGCGCAAGGCCTGGCTGTCGGCAGCCTTCGCGCTGACCATCATCGGCCAGCTTGGCGGATTGATGTACCTGGGGCTGGCGGCCAGCGCCGGTGGGGCGACTGCGCTCGCCGACGTGAAGGCGTTCCCGGCGCGCTTCGTCGGCTGGCGCGAAAGCGGCGAGCTGGCGCGCCAGCTGCTTGCGGCCCGTCCGGCGGTGGTGGTCGCCGACAATTTCATGCTGGCGGCGGAAATCGACTTCCAGCTGGGTGGACGCGTGCCGGTCTACACGCTGGACCACGCGATCAACGTCAAGCACGGCCGCGCGCCGCAGCTGGCGATCTGGCGACTCGATGAAACCGCGCTGCACCTCCAGCATGGCGGCGAGCCCATGGTGCTGGCGGTCGACGAGAAGTCGATCAAGGAGCGCGAGCGGGCCCCGTGGCTGCGGAGCCTGTGCGGGCGCATCGATGATCCGCAGCCGCTGCAACGGCTGGACCTGTACGCGGGGCGCATCCGCGTGGCCTTCTATGCCGGGCGGGTGCCTTCGGGGCCGCCGGTGGATCCGGCATTCGACGAGCGTTGCCTGATCTGGCAGGACGCCTATGCGGCGGATTCAGGCCACCGCTGAGCATCGGCTCAGGGCAGCGGGAGGCCTGCTTCTCGCAGCATGCGGGCCAGCGCAATCAACGGCAGGCCGATCAGGGCGCTGGGATCCTCGTTGTCGATCCGTTCGAACAGGCTGATGCCCAGCCCCTCGCATTTGAAGCTGCCGGCGCAGTCCAGCGGTCGCTCGCGCTCGATGTAGCGATCGATTTCGGCTGCGTCGAGGCTGCGGAAATGCACGCGCGTGTGGTCGACATGGACTCGCGATTGCCCATCACGCGTGTCGTACAGGCACAGCGCCGTGTGGAAGTGCACCTCGCGTCCTGAGCAGGCGGCCAACTGGGCGTGGGCGTGTTCGATCGTGCCGGGTTTGTCCAGCACGATGCCTTCCAGCTCGGCCACCTGATCGGAGCCGATCACCAACGCGTCGTCCAGTCCCTCGGCGGCCGCCCGGGCCTTGGCCGCGGCCAGGCGAAGCGCCCGTTCGCGGGGTGTTTCGCCCGGCAGCGGGCTTTCGTCGGTACCCGGTGAGCGTTGCTCGAAATCCGCCACGAGGCGACGCAACAGTTCAGCGCGATAGCGTGAGGTGGAACCCAGCACCAGCACGGGCTGGCTCACGAGTCGTGCTCCCGGCGCAGATGCTCTCGCATGGCGTTGTCCAGGTCGTGCTGGGCCCGGTCCAAGGCGGCCAGCAATGGGCGCAGCTTGTCGCGAGTGTCGTTCATGTTGGCCACGGCCTGGTCCAGCTGCTGCTGGCTGGCGCGAGGCGCCTGGTCGCGGATCCAGATGCGTTGCTGCAGCAACGAGCGCAGGCCGGCATCGATGGCATGCCGCGCTTCCTGTTCGCTGCTGGCCGGCAGGTCAGGGTTGAGCGACATCACGGCATGGGCCTGCTGCAGGCCGGCTCGGCAGGTCTTGAGATCCGCCTCCAGCCGATCAGCCAATTCCAGCAGCTGGTGCAGGCTGGCTGAACGCTGATCGCCGCGGCGGCGGAAGGCCAGGGCGGCCCCGATCAGGGCAATCGCCAGCACCAGCAGGGCGGCCAGGCCAAGCAGCAGATAGGCATTCACGGAATCGGCCGGCTCACTCTAAAGATGGGTCAGCAGTCTGCCGTACCGGAGGCGTTCAGGCAAAATGGCGTCAAGGCGTGGTTTCAGTGCGGCCAACCCGTTGACTTCAAGGTGTTGTAATCCTAAGATTTCATGTCTATGTCCGTGACACTGCCAGAGTCCGTGGACGCTTGGCGCATGGTCTCGGCGCGGCGTTCGTTCCAGGGGGTACTGCCCATTGCCGCTTTGCCGCGACTGGGCGAGGCCTTGGCCGGTACGGAAGGAACAGCGCAATACGAGCTGGATTTTGGTCGCGACGAGTTCGGTACAGCGTACCTGGACCTGCGCGTCCAGGCGCCGCTCACGCTGACTTGCCAGCGCACCCTGGAGCCGTTTGTGCTGCCGGTGACGTTGGACAGCCGGCTTGGGCTGATCCGTTCCGAGCGCGAGGAAGCGGCGTTGCCACCGGAGGTCGAGCCGCTGCTCGTGGCCGACGACGGCAAGCTGAACCTGGCGGACGTGATCGAAGACGAATTGTTGTTGGCGCTGCCGCTGGTGCCGGTCAATCCGGACAGCACATTGCCCGAAGAAGTAGTAGGCCCCGGGCCGGAGGAAGTTTCCTCGGGCGAAGGGCGTTCCGATAACCCGTTCGCGGTTTTGCGCGAACTCAAGAAACGTTGATTTAGCTGGAGATTCGCCATGGCCGTTGCCAAGAGCCGCAAGACCCCGTCCACCCGCGGCATGCGTCGTTCGCACGATGCGCTGAAGACCGTGCAGCTGGCCACCGATCCGACCAGTGGCGAGGTGCACCTGCGCCACCACGTCACCAAGGATGGCTACTACCGCGGCAAGAAGGTCATCGACACCAACACCTCGGTGGTCGAAGAGGATTGATCGTTCCCGCAAGGGATACGGTTTCGCAGGGCGGCGCGAATTCGCGCCGCTTTGCGTTTGTGCGATCACCCACGTAACGTTGGCGGTTTGGAAGGTGTCTGCACTCCCGTGTGAACGTCTTCCATCGCAACCCGTCGCATGGAAAGTTAATGGCCCAGATCTACGCCCGCATCACCGGTACCGGCAGCGCGCTGCCCGAGCGAGTGGTGACCAACGCCGATCTCGAGAAGATCGTCGAGACCAGTGACGAATGGATTCGCACCCGCACCGGCATCCAGCGGCGTCATATTGCCGCCGAGGGCCAGACCACCGGCGACCTGGCTACCGAGGCCGCACAGCGCGCACTCGAGGCGGCCGGCGTCAAGGCGTCCGAGCTTGACCTGATCGTGCTGGGCACGACCACGCCCGACATCATCTTCCCGTCGACGGCCTGCCTGGTGCAGCACCGCCTGGGAGCCAACGGCTGCGCCGCATTCGACGTCAATGCCGCCTGCTCGGGCTTTGTCTATGCGCTGGGCATCGCCGACAAGTTCATCCGCAGCGGCCAGTCCAAGAAGGTGCTGGTGATCGGCGCGGAAACGCTGACCCGCATGATCGACTGGAACGAGCGCGAGACCTGCGTGCTGTTCGGCGACGGCGCTGGCGCGGTAGTGCTGGAAGCCTCGGAAGAGCCCGGCATCTTCGCCACGTTGCTGCATGCCGATGGCGGCTTCAAGCACCTGCTGTACAACCCGGTGGGTGTGTCGGCCGGTTTCACGGATGAGCCCAACCATGGTGTGCGCATCAACATGTCCGGCCGCGAAGTGTTCAAGGTCGCGGTGAAGACGCTTGATTCGCTGGTCGACGAAACCCTGCAGGCCGCCGGCATGGAAGCCTCGCAGATCGACTGGCTGATTCCGCACCAGGCCAACCTGCGCATCATCGAAGCGACGGCCAAGCGCCTTGAGATGCCGATGGAGCGGGTCATCGTCACCGTGCAGGAGCACGCCAACACCTCGTCGGGCTCGGTGCCGCTGGCGCTGGATTACGCGGTGCGCTCGGGCAAGGTGCAGCGCGGCCAGAACCTGCTTCTGGAAGCGTTTGGCGGCGGCTTCACCTGGGCGTCGGCGCTGCTGCGCTACTGATTGCCTGCGGGTTGTCACTCCCACAAAAGCCGCCCTCCGGGGCGGCTTTTGCTTTACTGCAAGAGCGCACTTGGTGCGTGAAAGATCTGCGAAGCCATGAGTCCGCGGCTCCTCGGCCGCGCACAGTCGCGCGCTCCTACAGGCGAGCCAGAAATGTCGGGTCTTTGGCGCTCGGGGTGGGGCAGGGTGCGGCGTTTCGCCCAATTACGAGTGAATACAGCTGCGTATGGCGGCCAATGCTGGCACCATTCCGTTTTTCACCCCGGAACATTCCTGCTCCATGACCCAGACCGCCGCCTCGCTTGCTTTTGTTTTCCCTGGCCAGGGCTCCCAATCGGTTGGCATGCTTGCCGATCTGGCTGCTGCCCACGCGGAAGTGAAAGCCACGTTCGACGAAGCCTCGCAGGGTGCGGGCGTCGATCTGTGGGCGCTGAGTCAACAGGGTCCGGAAGAGGACCTCAACCGCACCGAGAACACCCAGCCGGCGCTGCTGGCCGCCAGCGTGGCGGTGTGGCGCGTGTGGCAGAAGCTGGGCGGCGCCCAGCCGGCGCAGCTGTCGGGTCACAGCCTGGGCGAGTACAGCGCTCTGGTCTGCGCCGGCGCCATCGCGCTGCATGACGCGGCGGCGCTGGTGGCCGAGCGCGGCCGCCTGATGCAGGCGGCGGTGCCGCCGGGCGTGGGCGCGATGGCAGCCATTCTCGGTGGCGACGATGCGCAGATCGCCGCCGTGTGCGAAGAAGTCGCGCAGGGCCAAGTGGTATCGCCGGCCAACTTCAATTCGCCCGGCCAGCTGGTGATCGCCGGCAATGCGGAAGCAGTCGACCGTGCGCTGGCCAAGCTGGCCGAGCAGGGCGTGAAGAAGGCCATCAAGCTTGCGGTGTCGGTGCCCTCGCACTGCGCGCTGATGCGCGATGCGGCCGATCGCCTGGGCGAGCGCATGGCATCGATCCAGTGGCAGCTGCCGGCGATCCCGGTTGTGCAGAACGCCGAGGCGCGCAGCTACGCAACGCTGGAAGACATTCGCGGCGCGCTGCAGCGCCAGCTGTATCTGCCGGTGCGCTGGACCGAGTGCGTGCAGGCGCTGGTCGCCGGCGGCGCGACGCGCGTGGCCGAAGCGGGCCCGGGCAAAGTGCTGGCCGGCCTGATCAAGCGCATCGACAAGAGCGTCGAGGCGCGTGCGATTGGCACGCCGGCCGAGCTCGACGCTGCGCGCGCCGAGTGGGCTTGAGTTCGCGCGCATCGGCACACATTCATGCGGCTGGACGGATCGACGTCCAGCCATCCAAAGGGAACTGAAAGATGAGCAAGACACTGCAGGGTGAGATCGCGCTGGTCACCGGCGCCAGCCGCGGCATCGGCGCGGCGATCGCCGACGAGCTGGCCGCACTCGGCGCCACCGTGATCGGCACCGCCACGAGCGAGAGCGGCGCCGCTGCGATCGGCGAGCGCCTGGCGCCGCATGGCGGCCACGGTCGCGTGCTCAATGTCACCGAAGAGGGCGCCATCGAGGCGCTGGTCGATGGCATCGCCAAGGAGTTCGGCTCGGTCTCGATCCTGGTCAACAACGCCGGCATCACCCGCGACCAGCTGCTGATGCGCATGCGTGACGAAGACTGGCAGGCCATCCTCGACACCAATCTCACCTCGGTCTACCGCGCCTCCAAGGCGGTGATGCGCGGCATGATGAAGGCGCGCAAGGGGCGCATCATCTCGATCGCCTCGGTGATCGGCCTGACCGGCAATCCCGGCCAGTCCAACTACGCCGCGGCCAAGGCCGGCATCATTGCGTTCTCCAAGTCGCTGGCGCGCGAGATTGGTTCGCGCGGCATCACGGTCAACGTGGTGGCGCCGGGCTTCATTGACACCGACATGACGCGGGCGCTGCCGGAGGAATCCAAGCAGGCGCTGCTGGGCCAGATTGCCCTGGGACGCCTGGGCGAGGCTCGTGACATTGCGCAGGCGGTGGCCTTCCTGGCATCCCCCGCGGCGAGCTACGTCACCGGTGAAACCCTTCATGTCAACGGCGGCATGTACATGCCGTAAGGCGTGAAAAAGCGGCGGCAAACCCCGCTTTACGCTGATTGTTTGAAACGGTCGGGTAGTCCTCCCCCTTATGGCGGGGCTGCCCGATGCGCCGGCACGGGCCGGCTTAACAAGGAGTTGTCGCAAGCGGATTCGTTTTAGGCGACAATTGCTTCTTTCGCGCCGGTCCCGTGGCCTGCGTTTAACCCCTGCTGGCGGATCATGGCGGCCCTACGGCTTAGCCACTACAATCCGCCGGCCAAATGCCGGCCTGGCGGCCGGTGTGACAGGTAACTACTCCTTGGGAGGTATTGGCAACATGAGCACCATCGAAGAGCGCGTCAAGAAAATCGTCATCGAGCAGCTGGGCGTGAAGGAGGATGAAGTCACGGCGAACGCTTCGTTCGTGGACGATCTGGGCGCGGATTCGCTGGACACCGTCGAGCTGGTGATGGCCCTCGAGGAAGAGTTCGAGACCGAGATCCCGGACGAAGAGGCCGAGAAGATCACCACGGTGCAGCAGGCTGTTGACTACATCAAGGCCCACACCAAGGAGTGATCGCGCCGTGATGACAGGCGCGTTTCATGATGCGTCGGTCCACTAGCGATACCGGAAGCTGCGCCTCCTTGGCGCAGTTTTCGTTTCTGCATTTTGCAACGTCCGATCCCGTATGGTGCGCGCATGCGCGCCGAGCGGCCCGGATGACGTGGCCGCGATAGCGCGAACGGTTGTCGCCATCGGCGGCAGCGCCACGGAAACACGAGGGAAGATCAGCATGAGCAAACGACGTGTGGTTGTAACCGGCCTCGGCATCATCTCGCCGGTCGGCAACGATATCGCCTCCGCCTGGGACAACATCCTCAAGGGCGTCAGCGGCATCGGCGCGGTTACCCATTTCGACGCCACCGCCTATGCCACGCGCATTGCCGGCCAGGTACGTGATTTCGATCCGGCGGCATGGATTGCCCCGAAAGAGATCAAGAAGATGGATCCGTTCATCCACTACGGCATCGCCGCGGGCACGCAAGCCCTGCGCGACTCTGGCCTGGAAGTGACGGAGGCAAACGCGCCGCGCATCGGCGTGGCCGTGGCGGCCGGCATCGGCGGCCTGCACACCATCGAGCACACCTCGATCGAGCTGCACGACAAGGGTCCGCGTCGCGTGTCCCCGTTCTTTGTGCCTTCGTCGATCATCAACATGGTGTCGGGCCACCTGTCGATCATGTACGGCCTGAAGGGGCCGAACATCGCCTGCGTCACCGCCTGCACTACCGGCACGCACAACATCGGCCTGGCCGCGCGCATGATCCAGTACGGCGACGCCGACGTGATGATCGCAGGCGGCGCCGAGTTCGCCACCACTGGCACGGCGATGGCGGGCTTCTGCTCGGCCAAGGCCATGTCCACCCGCAACGACGAGCCGACCAAGGCGAGCCGTCCGTGGGACAAGGATCGTGACGGCTTCGTGCTGTCCGACGGCGCCGGCGTGCTGGTGCTGGAAGAGTACGAACACGCCAAGGCGCGTGGCGCGAAGATCTACGCCGAGCTGGTGGGTTTCGGCATGAGCGGCGACGCCTTCCACATCACCGCCCCGAGCGAGGGTGGCGAGGGCGCGGCGCGCAGCATGGAAACCGCGCTGAAGGATGGTCACCTGAACCCGACCGACGTGCAGTACGTCAACGCGCACGGCACCTCGACGCCGCTGGGCGACCTCGGTGAAGTGCTGGCCGCCAAGCGCGTGTTTGGCGACCACGCGTACAAGCTGGCGATGAGCTCGACCAAGTCGGCGACCGGCCACCTGCTGGGCGCTGCGGGCGGCGTGGAGGCCATCTTCACCATCCTGGCGCTGCGCGACCAGGTGTTGCCGCCCACCATCAATCTGGACGAGCCGGGCGAAGGCTGCGACCTCGACTTCGTGCCGCACACCGCGCGCGAAGCGAAGTTCGAGGTGGCCATCTCCAACTCGTTCGGCTTCGGTGGCACCAACGGCACGCTGGCCTTCCGTCGCGTTTGAGCGACGTGACCGCGTTCCATCGTCGTACCTTGCACGGCCGGCGCGACTTGCTCGCGCCGGCCGCTGCATTTCCGGAGCGCTATCCGGGCCTGTTGCAGAGCGTTACCCATGGCACGCCGCAGGCACGCTTCGACATCCTGTTCGCGTTTCCGCAGGATCGCTTGACCCTTTGCGCCGATGGCCGTCTGGTCGACGGGCAGGGCGTCGAGCGTCCGGGACGTTTTCTCGATGCGCTCGATGAAGTGTGGCGCGCCGAGCGCCTGCCGCGCGGTGGCGTGGACGACCTGCCGTTCCACGGTGGCTGGCTGTTGCTGCTGGCCTACGAGCTGGTGGGTGAGATCGAGCCGCGACTGAAGTTGCGTCCGCCGGAACCGTTGCCGACGGCGCTGGCGCTGCGCTGCCCGGCCGCGATCGTGGTCGATCACCAGCGCGGCTGCACCATCCTGGTGGCCGAGCACGGGCACGAGGCATGTCTCGATACGATGGAAGCAGACCTGTCCGTGCAGGTGGAGCTGCCGACGCTGCCTGCCCCGGACCGCCACGGCGAGGACGAGCCCGCAAAGTTCCTGGACGGTGTGGGGCGTATCCACGAACACCTGCATGCTGGCAACATCTTCCAGGTGAACCTTTCGCGCGCGTGGCATGCGCACTATGCGGTGTCGCCGCGTCCGGCCCAGTTGTACGCCGCGCTGCGGCAGGCCAACCCGGCGCCGTTCGCCGGGCTGTTGCAGCAACCCGCCTGGGCGGTGGTGAGTTCTTCCCCCGAGCGTCTGGTCGAGGTTCGCGACGGACTGGCGCAGACCCGGCCCATCGCTGGTACGCGCCCACGCACGCCAGGCGACGACGAACTCGCGCGCATCCATGAGCTGAGCACGCATCCGAAGGAACGCGCCGAGCACGTGATGCTGATCGACCTGGAGCGCAACGACCTGGGACGCGTGTGCGTGCCCGGCACGGTCGAGGTCAACGAGCTGATGGTGGTGGAGAGCTACGCGCACGTGCATCACATTGTCTCCAATGTGCGTGGCCGCCTGCGCGCGGATGTCACGCCGGGCCAGGTGATTGCCGCGACGTTCCCGGGCGGCACCATCACCGGCTGCCCGAAGGTGCGGTGCATGGAGATCATCGCCGCGCTGGAAGATGCGCCGCGCGGCGCGTATACCGGCGCGCTGGGTTATCTCGATCGCAACGGCGATCTCGACCTCAACATTCTGATTCGCACGTTCACCCTGAGCGGCCAGGACGTCACCTTGCGCGCTGGCGCCGGCATCGTGGCCGACTCGGAGGCGGGGAAGGAACTCGAGGAGACGCGGGCCAAGGCTCGCGGCCTGCTGCGCGCGCTGGGAGTGCAGGACTGATGCCCGCCGTGTCGCGCGTGCTCGTCAATGGCATGGCGGCGACCACGGTATCGGCGTTCGATCGCGGACTGTCCTATGGCGACGGCCTGTTCGAGACGATCCGCTTCGTCGTGGGCCGCGCGCCGCTGTGGGAGCGGCACATGCAACGTCTCGGCGAGGGCTGCCTGCGCCTGCGCCTGCCCGTCCCCGAACCAGCACAGCTGCTGGGCGAAGCCATCGCAGCGGCTGAAGGGCTGACTCATGCGGTGGTGCGAATTACGCTCACCCGAGGCGTGGGCGAACGTGGCTACGCGCCGCCGCCGTCGCCATGCACCACCCGCATCGTGGCCGCCTTCGAGGCGCCGCCGATGGCAGGCGAGGGCTACGCCATCGGTGTGCGCGTGCGCTGGTGCGCGCTGCGGCTGGCTGTCCAGCCGCAGCTGGCCGGCATGAAGCATCTCAATCGCCTCGAGCAGGTCATGGCGCGGGCCGAGTGGAATGATCCGGCCATCGCCGAGGGCCTGCTGTGCGACACCGATGGCGGTGTGGTCAGTGCGACCATGGCCAACCTGTTCGCCCTCATTGATGGCGACCTGGTGACCCCGTCGGTGGAGCGCGGCGGCGTGGCGGGCGTGGCTCGCGCCGAAGTGCTGGCTGCTCGCGCGGGCGGCCGGGTGGCCAGGATCACGCCCGAGGAGCTTGAGCGCGCCAGCGAGGTGTTCCTCACTTCCGCAGTCCGGGGCATCCTGCCTGTTCAGGCCGTGGGCGATACCGTGTATGTTCCCGGCCCAGTCACCCGCGCCTTGCAGCAGCACTGGCGCGGTCTGGGTTTTCCGATGGAGCAGGCATGAGTCGAGTGAACATGCGGGGGCGCGCAATTTGGGGCGTCCTGGCGGTGCTGGTATTGCTGGCCGTGGCCGGCGGTGTGGGCTATGGCTGGATGGATTACCAGCGTTTCGTGCACGGTCCGCTGGCCGTGACCGAGCAGACGCCGAGCGTCGATGTCGGCAAGGGCAGCAACCTGCGCGACGTGGTGGGCATGCTGCGTGATGCGCATGTGACCCAGACCGGACCGCTGTACTGGCGCGTACTGGCCGAGCAACTGCACGTGGCCGGACGCCTGCATGCCGGCGAATACGCGCTAACGGTCGGCATGACGCCGGGCGACCTGTTGCTGAACATGGCGGCGGGCAAGGTGCTGCAACGCAACTTCACCATCGTCGACGGCTGGAGCTTCAAGGAGCTGCGCCAGGCGCTCGCCAAGGCGGACAAGCTGCGCCAGGACGGCGCCCAACTGGACGATGCTGCGCTGATGGCCAAGATCGGCGCGACGGGCGAGTCGCCCGAAGGGCGCTTTCTTCCGGAGACCTATGCCTACGTGAAGGGCGACAGCGACCTGGACATCCTGCGTCGTGCGCATGTCGCGATGACCAAGATGCTCGACACGTTGTGGCCGCAGCGCGACCAGGACCTGCCGCTGGCCACGCCCTACGACGCGCTGATTCTCGCCTCCATCGTGGAGAAGGAGACGGGGCGGGCCGACGAGCGCGCGCGCATCGCCGGCGTGTTCGTCCGCCGCCTGCAGAGCCACATGTTGCTGCAGACTGATCCCACGGTGATCTACGGCATGGGTGATGCCTACGCGGGCAACATCCACAAGAGCGACCTGACCACGGACACCCCCTACAATACGTACACGCGCCCGGGCTTGCCGCCGACGCCGATCGCCATGCCGGGCAAACCGGCCATCGAGGCGGCGTTGCACCCGGCCACCGGCACCGAGCTGTATTTCGTGGCCAAGGGCGACGGAACCCACGTGTTCTCCAGTACGCTGGACGAGCACAATCGCAATGTGGCCTGTTACCAGTTGAAGCGCTGCCAATGACACCACGCGGCAAATTCATCACGCTCGAGGGCGGCGAGGGCGCGGGCAAGAGCACGCTGCTCGCCGGCCTGCAGCAGTACCTGCGCGAGCGGGGCGTGGAGCTCGTGCAGACGCGCGAGCCGGGCGGCACGCCCTTGGGCGAGGCAGTGCGCGCCATCGTGCTCGATCCCGTGCAGCGTGGCATGAGCGCCGAGGCGGAACTGCTGCTGATGTTCGCTTCGCGCGCGCAGCTGGTGCGCGAGTGCATCGAGCCCGCACTGGCGGCCGGCAAGTGGGTGCTGTGCGACCGCTTCACCGACGCCAGCTACGCCTATCAGGGCGGTGGACGCGGCGTGCCGGTCGAGCGCATCGCGATGCTTGAGCAATGGGCCACCGAAGGATTGGCGCCCGATCTGACGCTCCTACTCGACCTGCCGGTGGCTACCGGTCGTGCGCGGGCGGCGGGGCGTGGCGAAGCCGATCGCATCGAAGTGGAGGCCGACAGCTTCTTCGAGCGCGTGCGCGCGGCCTATCGGGCTCGCGCAGCCGCCGAGCCGGCGCGTTTCCGCGTCATCGACGCCAGCCAGACGCCGGCCGAGGTGCTCGCCGCCGCGATCGAGGCCACGGGTCATCTGTTCGGAGTCGCCGCGTGAGCCCGATGCCCTGGCACGCCGAGCACTGGTCACGCCTGCAGGCTCGTCGCGCCCGTGACGCCATGCCTCATGCCTTGCTGTTGTGCGGACCCGCGGGACTGGGCAAGCGCGACTTCATGCATCGCTTCGCGCAGGGGCTGTTGTGCAGCCAGAGCCAGGACGGTGAGCCCTGCGGACATTGCCGCAGTTGCCAGCTGTTCGTGGCGGGCACGCACCCGGACTATGCCGTGCTCACTTACGGTCTGCGCAAGGATGGCGCGCAGCGCAGCGAGATCGTGGTGGACCAGATTCGCGAACTCTCTTCGCGCCTGGCCATGTCCAGCCAGTTCGGCGGGTGGCAGATCGTATGCATCGATCCGGCCGACGCTATGAATGCGGCGGCGGCCAACGCGCTTCTCAAGACGCTGGAAGAGCCTTCGCCGCAGACCTTGCTGCTGCTGGTGGCCGACGCGCCCTGGCGTTTGCCGCAGACGATCCGCAGCCGCTGCCAGCGCATCGAATTCCACCTACCGCCGCGCGAGCAGGCGCTGGCGTGGCTGCAGCAGCTCGAAGTGAAGGATGCGGTCGCGGCGCTCGACGCCGCCGGAGGCAATCCCGGCCTGGCGCGCGCCTGGTCGGAGCAGGGCGCGCTGGCGCGACGGCAGGAGGTGCGCAAGGATCTCGGCGCGCTGGCTGCCGGTCGCGGCGAGGCCATGGAGGTCGCAAAACGCTGGCTCGACAACGAGCCCGAGCAGCGCCTGTGGTTTGCGGCGCAGGCGGTGGCCGATGAAGTGAAGGCGCGCGCGGCGACCGGGGCCGGGCCGCTGGCCAGCCAGCTTGATGCCGAGTCGCTGGACCAGTGGTACATGCTGGCCAACCGCACGCGTGATTCCTTGCGAGGCCCGCTGCGCGGCGACCTGCTGTTGCTGGAGTTGCTCGCGCGCTGGCGATGATCGGCTTGAGGTAAGCCCAAAACACGGGAAAGCCCGGTGACAGGCCCCCTCCCTACGCTGGCCGGATGACGTCCCCGCAGCATCCCCGCCTTTCCCTGTGGCCTTGGATTTCGTTGTTGCTCCTGCTGGTCCTGCGACTGGCATGGCTCAACGCGTACACGTTCAACTCTGACGAGGCGCAGCATGCGCACGTGGCGTGGGCGTGGACGCAGGGACTGCTGCCGTATCGGGACGTCTTCGACAATCACGGCCCGCTGTTCAGTTGGCTGCATTCGCCCTTGCTCGCGCTGCTCGACGGCCGACCTGATGTGCTGACGTGGCTGCGCCTCGCCATGCAGTTCTGGTATGTGGTCGCCCTGGTCGCCACCGGCTGGATGGCGCAGCGCCTTCACGGCTGGCGGGTGGCGCTGGCGGTGGTGCTGGTGGCGGGTTTGTTCCCGCGCTTCTTCGTGGTGAGCGGCCAGTTCCGCACCGATGACATGTGGATGGCCCTGTGGCTGTCCGGCCTGGCTTTCGTGGTCGGCGCGCCACCGCGCGGCTGGCGCTATTTCATGGCTGGACTGCTGTTCGGCTGCGCCTTGTCGGTATCGCAGAAGACCCTGGTGTTGTTGTCGACCACGATCGTGGCGGCGCTGGTGGTGCGCGCGCTGCGTCCGTCCGATGCGCCGCGCGGGGGCGTCCGCTGCTGGGCGCTTGGGCTGCTCGGTCTGTTGGTGGTGCCGACCATCTTCATCGCGTGGCTGGCGGCGCACGGGGTGCTGGGCGATGCCTGGTACGGTCTTGCCGGTTACAACGTGGGCGGCGGCGCCAACAAGCGCCACGCGGCGCAGCAGATCCTCTGGTTCGCGCTGCTGGCGATCGCACTGCTGGTGTTCTGTGTACGCGAGGTGCGCCAGCGGGCCTTGCGGGAATTCGACTGGACCGTGTTCCTGGCGTTGCAGGGCGGCCTGTTCCTGTTTCTCATCTGGTTCATCTGGCCGCTGATCACCAAGCAGGATTTCCTGCCCGTGCTGCCGACGCTGGTGCTGGCCGGAGCAGGTTGGGTGACCTCGTGGACCTGGCTGGGCGATCGTCCGTGGCGGGGCGCGGGCCTGCTGTTGCTGGTGCTGGTGGCCGAGTTGGCCACAGTGGTTTCCGATGCGCCGCCCTGGCGTGACGAACTCGCCGGGCAGCGCGCCGAGCTGGCCACCGTGCTGCGCCTGACCGACCGGAGCGACACCGTGATGGATCCCAAGGGCGACACGGTGTTTCGCATGCGCCCCTACTATCCGGTGCTCGAAAGCCTGGCCATGCGCCGCCTTCGCAAGGGGCAGATGACTGACACCATCGCCGACGACCTGGTCAGCCATCGCACCATGCTGGTGGTGTTGCGGCGCCTGCCCAAGGCCAGCGGGCGCTTCGTCATGCTCAATTATGTGCGGGCCGGCGGAGACATCTGGGTGGCGGGTCGTATGCTTGCCACGCATGACGCCGAACAGGCCATCGAGGTGGCGATACCCGGAGATTACGTCTTGACCGACGGTCACCAGCGCTTGCAGGCCAGTGTGGACGGCGGGCCGGTGGCCGACCACTGGCAGCTCGATCGCGGCGTCCATCACTTCGCTGTGGGCCGCGGGTTGCCGGTCGCGCTGGTGTGGAGCCAGGCATTCGATCGCGGTTGGCGCCCGGAGCCGCCTCCCATGACGGTGGCGGAGGGGCGCTGACATGGCCTTGAGCCTGCATGCCGGCACGCGGCTGCTGGTGGTGTCCCCACACCCGGACGACGAGTCGATCGCCACGGGCGAGTTGATCCAGCAGGTGCGCCAGTCGGGCGGCCAGGTGCGGATCCTGCTGCTCACCAATGGGGACAACAACCCCTGGCCCCAGCGCTGGATGGAGCGGCGCCTGCGCATCGGCGCCGATGAACGTCGTCGCTGGGGTGAGCGTCGTCGGGGCGAAGTTGCCCAGGCGCTGGCCCGGCTGGGTGTTGAACCGGACGCGTTCGAGGCGCTGGGCTGGCCAGACATGGGCATCACCGACCGATTGTGCTCCCAGCTGGCTCCCAGCCTGGCTGCGCTGACCAAAGCGCTGGATGCCATCCAGCCCAACCTGCTGGCGCTCCCGGCACTGGGTGACCATCATCCCGACCACGGTGCGGCCCACGTGCTGACCCGGCTGGCCGTCGCCAGTTGGGAGGGCGCTGCGCCGCAGATGCTGGCCTATCTGGTTCATGGTCGTGAAGGTGAAGTGACCGGTCGTGTGAAACTCGACTCCTCCGTAGGTCTGCATGCCAACAAGATGGCGGCGCTCGGCTGTCATCTCAGCCAGATGGCGCTGAGCGGCAAGCGCATGCGTCGCCTGGCCGATCGCCCCGAGCGCTATCGCCTGGTGAAGACCGACGATCGCGAAGCGTCGCCCTCCGTATTGCCGTGGCAGCCTCCGTCGGCGCTGCACCCCTGGTTGCACCTGTTGATGGCCGATGGCAGTGGCGTGCACAGCTGGCCATGGGCAAAGGCGCCGTTGGCGCGAGACGGGCAGGGTAGGTACGTGCTCCATGCGCGGGCGGATGGTGCGCGAGGGCCTGCATTCGCCAAGTTGCACATGAACCTGCCGTCGCCCTGGATTTTCGATCGCTGGGGCTGGTGCGAGCTCTGACTGCACTCTGATTGATTGCGCCGGGGAACAGGCAGAGGGGCCTTCCGGGTTCGCTTTCCGTCGATTGCCGCGCAGTTCCTGCACGCCAGAAGCCTGCCTTCGCCGCCTCAGGTGTTGGCAGTTCAACAGAACGGATCCCTCGCAATGAACGGCTCCGGGCATCCTCGGCAGGATGTCTTCGTCACATTCCGTCCACGCATCGCTTGTCGCTCGACCGTGGCGCTCGCTACGATGCCGCCAAGGGGAGCCGCCCGCTCGGCCCGCAGGAATCGCAACCATGAATCCGGCCATCGCCGCCCGCCAGGGCATTATCTCGTTGAAGATCAAGGACACGGCGCAGCTGTACAGCGCCTACATGCCTTATCTGAAGAACGGTGGTTTGTTCGCTCCTACCGCCCAGCGCTACGCGCTCGGTGACGAGGTGGTGTTGCTCATCAACCTCACCGACGAGGGTGAGCGTCTGTCGGTGGCGGGCAAGGTGGTCTGGGTCACCCCGGTGGGCGCGCAGGGCAATCGCCTGGCGGGCATTGGCGTGCAATTCAATGAGTCCGCCGATGGCGAGGTGGCGCGCACCCGCATCGAAAACCTGCTGGTCGGCATCAACGGTTCCGAGCGTCCGACCCACACGATGTAATACCTTCGTCGCATTGGCATGGCCAGCCCGCCGTGAGGCGCGCAGGGCTCTGTGCAAATCGCCTTGGAAATACCCAACAAGGCTTGTTGTTGTTAAGCGCGCTGTTACAATGTCGCGATTCCCGACTCTGATCGTGGAAAGTCGGACGTTCGTGGCCCCCAAACGCGCGATCGTGGCGTAAAGCCCGTGGCCTTCATCGGCCTACCGAGTCCAGTTCTAGACCGTTTCCCCCAACGGTCACTGATGCGCCGATATGGCGCGGAGGTACGTTCCGTCGTGCTTGCCGAATACTGGCCCATTCTGCTGTTCATCGGCGTCGCCGTTGGTCTTGGCGTGGTGCTGTTGGTCATTGGCCTGTTGGCCGGCCCCAGTCGCCCCGAAGCGGAGAAGCTTTCGCCGTACGAGTGCGGCTTCGAAGCCTTCGAAGACGCGCGCATGCGCTTCGACGTGCGCTACTACCTGCTGGCGATCCTCTTCATCATCTTCGATCTGGAAATCGCCTTCCTGTTCCCGTGGGCGGTGGTGTTCACGAAGATCGGCTTCGTTTCGCTGGTCGAGATGGCGCTGTTCATCCTGCTGCTGGTCATTGGTTTCGCTTACGTGTGGAAGAAGGGAGCACTGGAATGGGAGTGATCTCGTCCCTCGACCGGGTGATGCACAACCCGCAGCCGTTGAACCTGGTGGACGACATCCTGCGTCCGGCTGAGGACAACCCCGTCGTCCAGCGCGGCTTCGCCACCACCAGTGTTGATGCGCTGATGAATTGGGCGCGCACCGGTTCAATGTGGCCGATGACATTCGGCCTGGCCTGTTGCGCCGTGGAAATGATGCATGCCGGCGCCGCGCGCCTGGACCTGGACCGCTACGGCGTGGTGTTCCGCCCGAGCCCGCGCCAGTCTGACGTGATGATCGTGGCCGGCACCCTGGTCAACAAGATGGCCCCGGCGCTGCGCAAGGTCTACGACCAGATGCCGGACCCCAAGTGGGTCATCTCGATGGGCAGCTGCGCCAATGGCGGCGGCTACTACCACTACTCCTATTCCGTGGTGCGCGGCTGTGACCGCATCGTGCCGGTGGACATCTACGTACCGGGCTGCCCGCCGACGGCCGAGGCCCTGATCCACGGCATCCTGCAGTTGCAGAAGAAGATCCGCCGCACCAACACCATCGCGCGTTCCTGACAAAGGCGCAGCTGAGCCATGACTGATACACCGATCAACTCGCTGGCCGAGCGCCTCTCCGCGCGATTCGGCGACACGCTGAAAGTCAGCGTCGTGCGCAATGAAGTCACCGCCGAAGTGGCCGCCGCCGACCTGCTCGCGGTGGCCACGGCGCTGCGCGACGAGACCCCGTTCCGTTTCGGCGTGCCGATCGACGTTTGCGGCATCGACTACCTGAGCTACGGCCAGACCGAGTGGGACACCGAGACAGTGTCGGGCACCGGCTTCTCGCGTGGCGTGGAAGGCGAGGCCGTGGGTCGCTTCAAGTGGGCGGATCGTCCGCGTGCGGAATCGCTGCCGCGCCGCTTCGCCTCCGTGGTGCATCTGCTGTCGCTGGAAAACAACCAGCGCCTGCGCCTGCGCGTGTTCTGCGAAGACGACACGCTGCCGGTGGTCCCGTCGCTTACGGGGATCTACCCGGGCGTGAACTGGTTCGAGCGCGAGTCGTTCGACCTGTTCGGCATCGTCTACGAAGGCCACCCGGACCTGCGCCGCATCCTCACCGACTACGGCTTCGTCGGTCATCCGTTCCGCAAGGACTTCCCGCTGATCGGCAACGTCGAAGTGCGCTACGACCCCGAGCAGAAGCGCGTGGTGTACGAACCCGTGTCGATCGAGCCGCGCGTGCTGGTGCCGCGCGTCATCCGTGACGACGCCGACCTGCTGCAGGCCAAGGCCGAGGCGGCCGACAACTGGCGGAACAACTGATCATGCAAGAGATCCGCAATTACACGATGAACTTCGGCCCGCAGCATCCCGCTGCGCACGGCGTGCTGCGCCTGGTGCTGGAGATGGATGGCGAGACCATTGTCCGCGCCGATCCGCACGTGGGCCTGCTCCACCGTGGCACCGAGAAGCTGGCCGAGTCCAAGCCGTTCAACCAGTCGATCGGCTACATGGATCGTCTCGACTACGTGTCGATGATGTGCAACGAGCACGCCTACGTGCGCGCCATCGAAACCCTGATGGGTATCGAGGCGCCGGAGCGTGCGCAGTACATCCGCACCATGTTCGACGAGATCACCCGCATCCTGAACCACCTGATGTGGATCGGCTCCAACGCGCTGGATCTCGGCGCGATGGCGGTGTTCCTCTACGCGTTCCGCGAGCGCGAGGAATTGATGGACGTCTACGAGGCGGTGTCGGGCGCGCGCATGCACGCGACCTACTACCGTCCGGGCGGCGTCTACCGCGACCTGCCGGAGCACATGTCGCAGTACCGCGAGTCGCCCTGGCACAAGGGCAAGGACCTCAAGCGCCTCAACAGCTGGCGCGAAGGTTCGATGCTCGACTACCTCGAAGCATTCACCAGCGACTTCCCGACCAAGGTCGACGAGTACGAAGAGCTGCTCACCAACAACCGCATCTGGAAGCAGCGCACCGTCGGCATCGGCGTGATCCCGCCGGAGAAGGCGCAGGCCTGGGGCATGACCGGTGTGATGCTGCGCGGCTCGGGCATCGAGTGGGATCTGCGCAAGAAGCAGCCGTACGCCAAGTACGCGGAGATGGATTTCGACATCCCGGTGGCCTCGGGCGGCGACTGCTACGACCGTTATCTGGTGCGCGTCGAAGAGATGCGCCAGTCCAACCGCATCATCCAGCAGTGCGTGAAGTGGCTGAAGGCCAACCCCGGCCCGGTCATGGTCCAGAACTTCAAGGTCGCGCCACCCAAGCGCGAAGAAATGAAGGAGGACATGGAAGCGCTGATCCACCACTTCAAGCTCTTCACGGAAGGCTATGGCGTGCCCGCGGGCGAGACCTATGCCGCCGTCGAGGCGCCGAAGGGCGAATTCGGCTGCTACCTGGTCTCCGACGGCGCCAACAAGCCGTTCCGCGTGCACCTGCGTGCGCCGGGCTTCGCCCACCTGTCCTCGATGGATGCCATCGTGCGCGGCCACATGCTGGCCGACGTGGTGGCGATGATCGGTACCTACGACCTCGTGTTCGGCGAAGTCGATCGCTGAGCGCACGGGAGCATCACTGATGAAAGCCACCGGAAATTACGAGCAGGTCAAGAACGTCGACCCGCTCGTCGTACTCAACGAACACACTCGTCATCACATCGAGGAGTGGGTTGCCCGTTTTCCTCCCGACCGCAAGCGTTCGGCGCTGATCCAGTCGCTGTTCGCCGCGCAGGAGCAGAACCAGGGCTTCCTCACCGATGAGCTGATCACGGCTGTCGCCAAGTACCTCGAGTTGCCCGCCGTGTGGGCGTACGAGGTCGCCAGCTTCTACTCGATGCTCGAGACCAAGCCGGTCGGCCGCAACAACGTCGCCATCTGCACCAACATCTCGTGCTGGCTCAATGGCGCCGAGGAGCTGGTGGCGCATGCCGAGAAGAAGCTTGGCATCAAGCTCGGTGAGAGCACGGCCGATGGCCGCGTGTATCTGAAGCGTGAAGAAGAGTGCATCGCCGCCTGCGCCAGCGCGCCGGCGATGACCGTCAATGGTCACTACCACGAGCGTCTGTCGATCCAGAAGATCGACGAGATCCTCGACGGTCTCAAGTAAGGGCAGGGCGCAATGGCTTACGGACCCGCACCCAAGGAACACCAGGTCGTCTACACCACGCTGCATTTCGACAAGCCGTGGGCGATGGACAGCTATACCCAGGTTGGTGGCTATGAAGCGTGGAAGAAGATCCTCGCCGAGAAGCCCGACCCGAACGCTCTGATCGACGAGATCAAGAAGAGCAACCTGCGCGGCCGCGGCGGCGCGGGCTTCCCGACCGGCCTGAAGTGGTCCTTCATGCCCAAGGGCGACATGCAGAAGTACATCCTCTGCAACTCGGACGAGTCCGAGCCGGGCACCTGCAAGGACCGCGACATCCTGCGCTTCAACCCGCATGCGGTAATCGAAGGCATGGCGATCGCGTGCTACTGCACGGGTTCGACCGCGGCTTACAACTACCTGCGCGGCGAGTTCCACCATGAGCCGTTCGAGCATTTCGAAGAGGCGCTGAAGGAAGCTTACGCGGCCGGCCTGCTGGGCAAGAACATCCAGGGCACCGGCCTCAACGTGGACATCTATGGCGCGCTTGGCGCCGGCGCCTACATCTGCGGCGAAGAAACCGCGCTGATGGAGTCGCTGGAAGGCAAGAAGGGCCAGCCGCGCTTCAAGCCGCCGTTCCCGGCCAACTTCGGCCTGTACGGCAAGCCCAGCACCATCAACAACACCGAAACCTATGCCTCGGTGCCGGCCATCCTGCGCAAGGGCGCGGACTGGTTCCTGGCGCAGAGCAAGACCAAGAACGGTGGTCCGAAGATCTTCTCGGTCTCCGGTTGCGTGCAGAAGGGCGGCAACTTCGAAGTGCCGCTGGGCACCACCTTCGACGAGCTGCTGGAAATGGCCGGCGGTCTGCGTCCGGGCCGTACGCTGAAGGGCGCGATCCCGGGCGGCGTGTCGATGCCGGTGCTGCGCGCCGAGCAGCTGAAGGGCCTGCCGTTCGACTACGACACCCTGCGCGACCTCAAGACCGGTCTCGGCTCGGGCGCCATCGTGGTGCTCGACGACACCGTCTGCACGGTTCGCTTCACCCGCCGCATCTCGCAGTTCTTCCACAAGGAGTCCTGCGGCCAGTGCACGCCGTGCCGCGAAGGCACCGGCTGGATGCACCGCGTGCTGGACCGCATCGTGGAAGGCAAGGGCACGATGGACGACCTGCATCGCCTGAAGGCCATTGCCGGCCAGATCGAAGGCCACACCATCTGCGCGTTCGGCGAAGCCGCCGCGTGGCCGGTGCAGGGCTTCCTGCGCCAGTTCTGGGATGAATTCGAGTACTACATCGTCAACGGTCGCTCCATCGTCGACGACAAGCTTGGAGCCGCCGCATGAGTGCGCAGCCCGCTACGCCCAACCTCGACCTGGTGAACATCGAGGTCGATGGCAAGCCCACGCAGATCCGCAAGGGCGCCATGATCATCGAAGCGGCGGACGCCATTGGCGTGTCGATCCCGCGTTTCTGCTACCACCGCAAGCTTCCCATCGCCGCCAACTGCCGCATGTGCCTGGTGGAAGTGGAGATGGGCGGCAAGCCCATGCCCAAGCCGCAGCCGGCCTGCGCCACCCCGGTGGCGGAAGGCATGAAGGTGAAGACCCGTACCGACGTCGCCCTGAAGTATCAGAAGGACGTCATGGAATTCCTGCTGATCAACCACCCGCTGGATTGCCCGATCTGCGATCAGGGCGGCGAGTGCGAACTGCAGGACGTCGCGTTGGGCTATGGCCGCAGCGTGTCGCGCTACACCGAGCGCAAGCGCACCATCGCGGACGAGAACCTCGGCCCGCTGGTCGCCACCGAGATGACCCGCTGCATCCAGTGCACGCGTTGCGTGCGCTTCACCAGCGAAATCGCCGGTACGTACGAACTCGGTGGCATGAGCCGCGGCGACAACCTGCAGATCGGCACCTACATCGGCAAGACGATCGAGACGGAACTGTCGGGCAACATCATCGACGTCTGCCCGGTTGGCGCCCTGACCAACAAGCCGTTCCAGTTCCAGGCCCGCGCCTGGGAGCTGGTCGCCAAGCCGTCGGTCGCCTACCACGACGCGCTGGGTTCCAACCTGTGGCTGCATACGCGCCGCGGTGAAGTGCTGCGCACGGTGCCGCGCGACAACGAATCGATCAACGAGTGCTGGCTGTCGGACCGCGACCGCTACAGCCATCAGGGCCTGTACGCCGCCGATCGCGTGCATGCGCCGCAGGTCAAGCGCAACGGCCAGTGGCAGACGACCACCTGGGAAGACGCGCTGGGCGCGGCCGTGGAATCGCTGAAGGCGGCGCCGGGCAGCGATCTGGGCGTGCTGGTCCATCCGGCCACCACCAACGAGGAAGGCGACCTGCTGGTGCGCCTCGCCCGCGGCTTGGGCAGCGCCCACATCGACCATCGCGTGCGCCAGCTCGACTTCGCCGACAACGCCGCCGCCGTGGCGTTCGCCAAGCCGGTCGCCGAGCTGGACAAGGTCAAGGCCGCGCTGCTGGTCGGTTCCGATCTGCGCCACGAGATGCCGCTGGTCAACCACCGCATCCATCAGGCGGTGAAGAAGGGCGCCAAGGTCTACGCCGTCAATCCGGCGAGCTTCAACTTCAACTACAAGCTGGCCGGCGAGGCGATCGTGGCGCCGCAGGCGCTGGTCGATGCGCTGCTGTCGCTGGCCAAGGCGGCAGTCGAGTCCGGCGCCGCCGCGCCCGCCGCACTGGCTTCCGCGATCAGCGGCGCTACGTCGGACGAAGGCGACAAGGACGCCATCGCCGTGATGAAGGGCGGCAGCGCCGTCGTCATCCTCGGCGAAGCGGCCGTGACCCATCCGCAGGCCTCGTGGCTGCGCGCCGTGGCGCGCTTCATCGCCGAAGCCACCGGCGCCGGTTACAACGAACTGCCGGTCGGCGCGAACGCCGTGGGCCTGGCCCGCGTCGGCGTGCTGCCGGGCAACGGCGGCCTGGATGCCCAAGCCATGCTGGCCCAGCCGCGCAAGGCCTACGTGCTGTATGGCGTGGAGCCGCAGGACGTGGCTGACGGCGCTGCCTTCCTCAAGGCGCTCAAGGGCGCCCAGAAGGTCGTCGCGTTCTCTGCCTACGCCAGCCCGACGTTGCGCGACGTGGCCGACGTGATCCTGCCGATTGGCCTGCTGCCGGAAATCGACGGCACCCTGGTCAATGTCGACGGCCTCTCGCAGAGCGTGGCCGCCGGCGCGAAGGCGCCGGGCGACGCTCGCCCGGGCTGGAAGGTGCTGCGTGCCCTGGGTGGCGTGCTGAAGGTCGCTGGCTTCGAGTTCGACGACCTTGCAGGGCTGCGCGAAGGCATCGCCGAGCGTGGCCACCAGGCCCGCGCCGAACTGGCGTCCCGTCCGGCGGTTGCCGGCGTGACCCGCCTGGCCACCTGGCCGATCTATCGCACCGACGCGGTGCTTCGCCGCGCCACGGCCCTGGGCAAGCATCCGCTGAATCGTGCACCGGCGGTGCGCGTGAACTCGGCCGAAGCCCGGCGTCTGGGCCTGGGGGAGGGCAACGCGGTCCGCGTGGCCGACGCCGTGCTGCCGCTCGTGATCGATGGCAGCGTGCCCGATGGCGCCGCCTGGATCGAAGCTACGCACGACGACACCGTCACGCTGCCGCCGTACGGCGCGGCCCTCACCCTGAGCAAGGCGTAAGCACATGGGCGAACAGATTCTCAACCAGGTTGTCTGGCCGGTCATCTACATCCTGTGCATCGTCCTGCCGCTGGTGATCGGCGTGGCGTTGTACGTGTGGTGGGAGCGCAAGGTCCTCGGCTGGATGCACGTGCGCATGGGGCCCAACAAGATTGGTCCCTTCGGCCTGCTGCAGGCCTTTGCGGACGTGGTCAAGCTGCTGCTGAAGGAAGTGATCCTTCCGACCAATGCGAGCAAGGCGCTGTATTACATGGCGCCTCTGATCGCCCTGGTCCCGGCGCTCGCGGCCTGGGCCGTGGTTCCATTCAACGACGGTCTGGTGCTCGCCAACGTCAACGCCGGCGTGCTCTACCTGCTGGCGATGACCTCGCTGGGCGTGTACGGCATCATCCTCGCCGGCTGGGCCTCCAACTCGCGTTACGCGCTGCTCGGCGCCATGCGCTCGGCTGCCCAGGTGATCTCCTACGAGCTGGCCATGGGCCTGTGCCTGGTCTCCGTGCTGGTGCTGGCCGGTTCGCTGAACCTCACCGACATCGTGCATGCGCAGGCGGGCAGCAAGGGCATCTTCGGCTGGTTCATGTGGCCGCTGCTGCCTGTCTTCATCATCTACTTCATCTCCGGCGTGGCCGAAACGAACCGCGCGCCATTCGACGTGGCGGAAGGCGAGTCGGAAATCGTGGCCGGTTTCCACGTGGAATACTCCGGTTCGGCCTTCGCGCTGTTCTTCCTCGCCGAATACGCCAACATGATCCTGGTCAGTTTCCTGGCCTCGATCCTGTTCATGGGCGGCTGGCTGTCTCCGTTCCCAGCGTCGTGGGGCCTTCTCGGCCACGACGGCTTCCTGTGGCTGTTCGCCAAGGTCTTCCTGTTCGCCTTCATGTTCCTGTGGTTCCGCGCCAGCTTCCCGCGCTACCGCTATGACCAGATCATGCGTCTGGGCTGGAAGGTGTTTATCCCCATCACCATCGCCTGGGTCCTCGTCGCCGGCTGCATGAAGTATTTCGGCTGGGTCACCGTGGGCACGGGAGGCTGAAGAAAACCATGTCCCGCGTTACTCACTATTTCAAGAGCCTCCTGCTTATCGAGCTGACCAAGGGCTTGGCGCTGACCATGCGCTACATGTTCAGCCCGAAGTACACGATGCGCTACCCGATGGAGCACATCCCCAAGTCAAACCGCTTCCGTGGCCTGCACGCCCTGCGTCGTTACCCGAACGGCGAAGAGCGCTGCATCGCGTGCAAGCTGTGCGAGGCGGTGTGCCCGGCCCTGGCCATCACCATCGATTCGGCGCCGCGCGAGAGCGACGGCCAGCGCCGCACCACGCGCTACGACATCGACCTGTTCAAGTGCATCTTCTGCGGTTTCTGCGAAGAGAGCTGCCCGGTCGACTCGATCGTCGAGACCCATATCCACGAATACCACTTCGAGCAGCGTGGCGAGAACGTGGTGACCAAGCCGCAGTTGCTGGCCATCGGCGACCGCTTTGAAGCGGACATCGCCGCGGCCCGCGCTCAAGACGCCGCGTACCGGTGAGGAAGGGACATCATGATTGATCCGCAAATGTTCCAACTCGTCTGCTTCTACGCCTTCGCCGCGGTCACCGTGGTGGCCGCGCTGGGCGTGGTCACCCTGCGTAACACGGTGCATGCCGTGCTGGCGCTGGTGCTCACCTTCTTCAGCACGGCCTGCATCTGGCTGCTGGCCGAGGCCGAGTTCCTCGCCATTGCCCTCATCGTGGTCTACGTGGGCGCGGTGATGGTGCTGTTCCTGTTCGTGGTGATGATGCTGGACATCAACCAGGAGCACCTGAGGGAGGGCTTCATCAAGTTCCTGCCGGTGGGCATCATCGTGGCCCTGATCATGCTGGGCGAGATGCTTGGCCTGATCGGCGTGCGCGCCATGCACCAGCAGGTGATGGGCGCCAACCCCGCGACCGTGGCTGGCATGTCCAATACCGAGTGGCTGGGCCAGGCGCTGTACACGCAGTTCCTGCTGCCGTTCGAGATCGCCGCGCTGATCCTCACCGTGGGCGTCGTGGCGGCCGTGGTGCTGACCCTGCGTCATCGCACCGGCGTGCGCCACCAGAAGGCCTCGCAGCAGGTTCTCGTCAATGCACGTGACCGCATCCGCGTGGTGAAGATGGCGGCGGTCGCTCCGGCGGCGCCGCAGCCTGCACCGGGCAAGGAGACCACCCCATGATCACGCTCTCGCACTTCATCGTGCTCGGCGCCGTGCTGTTCTGCATCGCCCTGGCCAGTCTCTTCATCAACCGCAAGAACGTGATCGTTCTGCTGATGTCGATCGAGCTCATGCTGCTCGCGGTGAACATCAACTTCGTGGCGTTCTCCCGATTCCTCGGCGACGTGGCGGGGCAGGTGTTCGTGTTCTTCATCCTCACCGTGGCCGCGGCGGAAACCGCCATCGGCCTGGCGATCCTGGTCCTGCTGTTCCGCAACCGCAGCACCATTAATGTCGCCGAAATCGACAGCATGAAGGGCTGACCCGATGGAACTGTCTACCTCCGTATTGCTGACCATCGCGCTGGCGCCGCTCGTCGGCTGCCTGCTCGCCGGTTTCTTCGGCCGATTCATTGGCCGGGCCGGCGCGCACACCGCGACGATCCTGGGCGTGGCCATCGCCTGCGGTTTGTCCTTCTACGTGCTGTACCAGCTCACCGCCGGCGGCGCCCCGGTCTACAACCAGAACATCTACACCTGGTTCGAGATCGGCAAGTACTCCGCGCACGTGGGCTTCCTGATCGACCGCCTCACCGCCATGATGATGGTGGTGGTCACCTTCGTGTCGCTGCTGGTGCACATCTACACCATCGGCTACATGCATGAGGACCCGGGCTACCAGCGCTTCTTCAGCTACATCTCGCTGTTCACCTTCTCGATGTTGATGCTCGTGATGAGCAACAACTTCATGCAGCTGTTCTTCGGCTGGGAAGCGGTGGGCCTGGTGTCGTACCTGCTGATCGGCTTCTGGTTCAAGCGCCCGACGGCGATCTTCGCCAACCTCAAGGCCTTCGTGGTCAACCGCGTGGGCGATTTCGGCTTCCTGCTGGGCATCGCCGGCGTGCTGTACTTCCTCGGCACGCTGGACTACGCCACCGCCTTCGCCAGCGCGGACAGCCTGGTCGGCAAGACGCTGCAGATCACCCAGAACACCCATTGGGACGCCGCCACGGTCATCTGCATCTTTCTGTTCATCGGCGCGATGGGCAAGTCCGCCCAGGTGCCGCTGCACGTGTGGCTGCCGGACTCGATGGAAGGCCCGACCCCGATCTCGGCCCTGATCCACGCCGCGACCATGGTGACCGCCGGCATCTTCATGGTGGCGCGCATGTCGCCGCTGTTCGAGCTCTCGGAGACCGCGCTCAGCTTCGTGATGATCATCGGCGCCACCGGTGCGCTGTTCACCGGCCTGATCGGCATCGTGCAGAACGACATCAAGCGCGTCGTCGCGTACTCCACGCTTTCGCAGCTGGGCTACATGACGGTGGCGCTGGGCGTGTCGGCCTATGCCGGCGCGGTGTTCCACCTGATGACCCATGCCTTCTTCAAGGCCCTGCTGTTCCTCGGCGCCGGCTCGGTCATCATCGCCATGCACCATGAGCAGGACATGCGCTACATGGGCGGCCTGCGCAAGTACATGCCGATCACCTGGATCACCATGTGGGTCGGTTCGCTGGCGCTGTGCGGCGTGCCGTTCTTTGCGGGCTTCTATTCGAAGGACGCCATCATCGAGGCCGTCGGCGAATCGCATCGCTGGGGCTCGCACTACGCCTACTTCTGCGTGATGGCCGGCGCCTTCGTGACCGCGCTGTACACCTTTCGCCAGATGTACATGACGTTCCATGGCAAGGAGCGCTTCACCGTGGTCCACGACCATGGTCATGGCCACCACGTGGATCACATCGACGACCACGGCCACCACGAGCAGGGCATCATGCACGAGACCCCGCATGAGACGCCTTGGGTGGTGACGCTGCCGCTGATCCTGCTGGCGATCCCGTCGCTGCTGGTGGGCTTCTTCACGGTCGAGCCGCTGCTGTTCCGCGAGTGGTTCGGCAGCGCCATCCATGTCAACGAGGCGAACAACGTGCTGGGCGAACTGGCCAAGGAGTTCCACGGCTCGGCCGCCATGGCGCTGCACGGCTTCTTCCAGCTGCCGTTCCTGCTGGTGCTGACGGCGTTCGCCATCCAGACCTACATCTACCTGTTCAACCCGGCCGTGGCCGATCGCATCAAGACCACGTTCAAGCCGATCTACAACATGTTGAACCACAAGTACTGGTTCGACGCGGTGTATTACATCGTCTTCGCCCGCGGCGGCATCGCGCTGGGTCGCGCCCTGTGGAAGGGTGGCGATACGGCGGTGATCGACGGCGTGCTGGTCGATGGCTCGGCGAATCTGGTGGACCGCATTGCCGGAGGCGTGCGTCGCCTGCAGTCCGGTTATCTCTATCACTACGCCTTCGCGATGATCCTCGGCCTGATCCTGCTGCTCGGCGGGTATTGGCTGGTCGGGCAATAAGGGAACCTGCTCCATGTTCAATCATTTGCTCAGCCTGCTGATCTGGCTCCCCATCGTGGGCGCCATCCCGGTGCTGCTCGCCGGCTCCGGTCGCCCCAACACGGCGCGCTGGATCGCGCTGGTGGTGGCCATCCTCACCTTCGTGCTCAGCCTCTATCTGCTGCCGATGTACAACACGGCCGATAGCGCCAAGCAGCTGGTGGAAAGCCACGTGTGGATCGCCTCGCTCGGGGTCCATTACAGCCTCGCCGTCGACGGCATCTCGGTGGCGCTGATCCTGCTCACCACGTTCGTCGGCATCCTGGTGATCGTGGGCGCGTGGGAGGTCATCCAGACCAACCCGCACCAGTACATGGCCGCCATGCTGGTGCTCGAAGGCCTGATGATCGGCGTGTTCTGCGCCACCGACGCGCTGCTGTTCTACGTGTTCTTCGAGGCCATGCTGATCCCGATGTTCATCCTCATCGGTGTCTGGGGTGGTCCGCGTCGCGTGTACGCGACCCTGAAGTTCTTCATCTACACGTTCTTCGGCTCCATCTTCATGCTGGTGGGCCTGATCTACCTGTACCTGAAGGCAGGCTCGTTCGACCTGGCCACGCTGGCCTCGCTGCCGCTGACCATGCAGGAGCAGACCTGGCTGTTCTTCGCCTTCCTGATCGCGTTTGCGGTGAAGGTGCCGATGGTGCCGGTGCACACCTGGTTGCCGGACGCCCACGTGGAAGCGCCGACCGGTGGTTCGGTGGTGCTGGCTGCGGTGATGCTGAAGATCGGTGGCTACGGTTTCCTGCGCTTCTCGCTGCCCATTACCCCGGATGCGTCCGAGGCCTATGCCTGGGTGGTGATCGGCCTGAGCCTGATCGCGGTGGTCTACATCGGCTACATCGCGCTGGTGCAGGAGGACATGAAGAAGCTGGTGGCGTACTCGTCCGTGGCGCACATGGGCTTCGTCACCCTCGGCATCTTCATCGCCTTCATGCTGGTGCGCGGCGCCGGCAATGCCGACGCGGCCAAGCTGGGCATGCAGGGCGCGATGGTGCAGATGATTTCGCACGGCTTCGTGTCGGGCGCGATGTTCTCGTGCATCGGCGTGCTGTATGACCGTCTGCACACCCGCCAGATCAAGGATTACGGCGGCGTCATCAACGTGATGCCGTGGTTCGGCTTCTTCTACGTGCTGTTCGCCATGGCCAACAGCGGCATGCCGGGCACCAGCGGTTTCGTGGGCGAGTTCCAGGTGATTCTGGCCAGCTTCCAGGCCAACCCGTGGATCGCGTTCTTCGCCGCCTTCACGCTGATCATCAGCGCGGCCTACACGCTGTACATGGTCAAGCGCGTGCTGTGGGGTGACATCACCAATCCGCACGTGGCCGAGATGAAGGACATCAACGGTCGCGAGTGGCTGGTGCTGGGCGCCTTCGCCGCGGGCACTCTGGTTCTGGGCATCTGGCCGCACCCGCTGGTGCACCTGATGGACAGCTCGGTGACGCAGCTGGTCACGCAGCTTGGCAACCACAAGATCTAAGCAGGACCGATCATGGCGAATCTCAATGACATTCTGATCCTGTTGCCGGAGCTGTATCTGGTGGTGGCGGCGTGCTTGCTGCTACTGCTGGATGCCTTCATGAAGCCCGAGCAGCGTCCGCTGCTGCACTGGCTGTCCATCGCGGTGCTGCTGGTCGGCGTCTACCTGGTGGTGGAAGGGCAGCCCAGCCAGGCGGTGACCGCCTTCAACGGCATGTTCGTGCGCGACGGCGTCGCGGAAGTGCTGAAGGTGTTTGCCTTGCTCAGCACGGTGCTGGTGTTCGTCTACGCCAAGCCCTACCTGATGGACCGGAAGCTGTTCATCGGCGAGTTCTACACGCTGACCATCTTCGCGGTGATCGGCATCATGCTGCTGGTCTCGGCCGGCAGCCTGATCACCGTGTACCTGGGCCTCGAGCAGCTGACCCTGTCCTCGTATGCGCTGGTCGCGCTGAACCGCGACTCGCGCCTGTCGTCCGAAGCGGCGATCAAGTACTTCGTGCTCGGCGCGCTGGCCTCGGGCATGCTGCTGTACGGCATGTCGATGGTGTACGGCGCCACCGGGACGCTGGACCTGGCCCACCTGCACATGGCCGCCACCCAGACCTCCATGCCTAACCTGCTGGTGTTTGGCCTGATCTTCATGATCGTGGGCATCGCCTTCAAGCTGGGCGCGGCGCCTTTCCACATGTGGATCCCGGACGTGTACCAGGGCGCCCCGACCGCGGTGACCATCTTCATCGGCTCGGCGCCGAAGCTGGCCGCGTTCGGTATGGCCTACCGCCTGCTGGCCAACGGCCTGGGTGACTTGGCCCACCACTGGCAGCTGATGCTGGCCTGCCTTGCGGTGCTGTCGCTGGCGATCGGCAACGTGGTGGCGCTGGTGCAGACCAACCTCAAGCGCCTGCTAGCCTATTCGACCATCTCGCACATGGGTTACCTGCTGCTGGGCCTGGTCAATGCCGGTCCCGAGGGCTATGCCTCGGCGCTGTTCTACGCCATCAGCTACGCGCTGATGAGCGCGGCGGCCTTCGGCGTGATCCTGGCGCTGGCTCGCGCGGGTTTCGAGTGCGAGGAAATCGACGACCTCAAGGGCCTGAACCAGCGTTCGCCGTGGGCTGCGTTCCTGATGATGCTGGTGATGTTCTCGCTGGCCGGCGTGCCGCCGATGTTTGGTTTCTTCGCCAAGCTGCTGGTGTTCCAGGCAGCCATCCACGCTGGTTTCCTGTGGCTGGCCCTGGTGGGCGCAGTGTTCGCCATCATCGGCCTCTACTACTACCTGCGCGTGGTCAAGGTGATGTACTTCGACAAGCCGGTGGAGGGCACGGAGATCCACCTGCAGGGTGACGTGTCGGTGCGCCTGGTGTTGTCCCTGAACGTGCTGGCGCTGCTGGTGCTGGGCCTGACCTGGGGCCCGCTGTTCGGCTGGTGTCAGTCGGTGTTTGTCGGCTGATGGTCGTGGTGACGGTCGTTCGCCGTCACCGCGACTATTTCAGTCCTGTAAAATATTTTCGCGAAAAGGCTTGCAAGAATTCGGCCATCTCGCTAATATTTCTGGACTCTGATGCGGGGTGGAGCAGTCTGGCAGCTCGTCGGGCTCATAACCCGAAGGTCGCAGGTTCGAATCCTGCCCCCGCTACCAGATCTTTCTTAGAACAAGAAAGCCTCCTCGTGAGGCTTTTTTGTTGGGCGCAAGGAAGCGTCGCACGTGCGTCACAGGCTGCTTTGATGCTGTCTGCGCCAAGGTGCCCCGGAAAGGTCTGGATGAGTCGGGACATCGGCGAGATAAGGGAATGGGCCGCTTGAGCCCATTTTTTGTTTCTGGCGACTGGTAAAGATAGGCAAATCATGGATACGCAGGCACTGGCTCAACGCTTCACCGAGGTTCTGGCCGATCTGGGTCTGGAATGCATCGGCGTGGAGTTCACCCCGTCGCAGGGGCAGAGTACCCTGCGTGTCTACATCGACGCCGAAGGGCGCGAAGTCACGGTGGACGATTGCGAAGCGGGCAGCCGCGAGCTGTCGGCGATGTTGGATGTGGAAGACCCGATTCCCGGCCACTACGTCCTGGAAGTGTCTTCCCCCGGCATCGACCGCCCGCTCTTCACCGCGGCGCAGTTTGCCAAGGTGGCCGGGAAGGAAGTGAAGATTCTGCTGAAGGCGCCGCTGGAAGGCCGGCGTCGTCTTCGCGGCAAGGTAACGGCGGTGGAAGGCGAACATATTTCGCTGGAAGCCGAAGGCAAGACCTTCGAGTTCGACCATGACGCGGTGGAAAGCGCGCGCGTGGTGCCTGACTGGGTGGCGCTCGGTTATGCGCCCCAGCCCAAGCCCGGCAAGGGTCCGGCCAAGAAGTCGCCAAAGAACTAAACCATTCGAAACCGATCGGACGCCGGTGGTGTCTACGGAGTTGCTGCAATGAGCAAAGAACTTTTGCTGGTGGTTGACGCGGTTGCCAACGAGAAGGGCGTGCCGCGCGAAGTGATTTTCCAGGCGATGGAAGCGGCGCTCGCGTCCGCGGCCAAGAAGCGCTATCCGGACGAAGATCCGGACATCCGCGTGGTGATCGATCGCCACACCGGCGACTACGAGACCTTCCGTCGCTGGGAGATCATCGCGGACGACGGTGAGATGGAATCGCCGTTCCACCAGGTGCGTCTCATGGATGCCGTCGACGAGCGCGAAGGCGCGGAAATCGGCGAGTACATCGAGACCCAGATCGAGAACGCCGAGTTCGGCCGCATCGCCGCCCAGGCCGCCAAGCAGGTGATCGTGCAGCGCGTGCGCGAGGCCGAGCGCCAGCAGGTGGTTGACGCGTTCCAGGAGCGCGTGGGCGAGCTGGTCACCGGCATCGTCAAGCGCGTCGAGCGCGGCAACGTCTACCTGGACCTGGGCAGCAATGCCGAGGCCTTCATCCCGCGCGACAAGACGATTCCGCGCGAGTCGGCCCGCGTCGGCGACCGCGTGCGCGGCTACCTCTACGAGGTGCGCTCCGAAGCCCGCGGCCCGCAGCTGTTCGTGTCGCGCGCCGCGCCGGAATTCATGATCGAGCTGTTCAAGCTCGAAGTGCCGGAAGTGGGCCAGGGTCTGGTCGAAATCAAGGGTTGCGCCCGCGACCCGGGCGACCGCGCCAAGATCGCCGTGGTGGCGCACGATTCGCGCACCGATCCCATCGGCGCCTGCATCGGCATGCGCGGTTCGCGCGTGCAGGCGGTGTCGAACGAGCTCAACGGTGAGCGCGTGGACATCATCCTGTGGCACGAAAACCAGGCCCAGTACGTGATCAACGCGATGGCGCCGGCGGAAGTGCAGTCGATCATCATGGACGAGGAAAAGCACTCGATGGACATCGCGGTGGCCGAGGACAAGCTGTCCCAGGCGATCGGTCGTGGTGGCCAGAACGTGCGCCTGGCGAGCAAGCTGACCGGCTGGCAGCTCAACGTGATGACGCAGGACCAGGTCGCCGCCAAGAGCGAGGCCGAGCAGGAATCGGCGCGCCAGCTGTTCATGGACAAGCTGGAAGTGGATCAGGAAATCGCCAACATCCTCGTGCAGGAAGGTTTCTCCAGCGTCGAGGAAATCGCCTATGTCCCCAGCGCCGAGCTGCTGGCCGTGGAAGGCTTCGACGAGGACATCGTCGAAGAGCTGCGCGCCCGCGCCCGCGATGCGCTGCTGACCGAGGCGCTGGCCGTCGAAGAAAGCATCGACGAGCACCAGCCGTCCGAAGAGCTGTTGCACCTGCCGGGCATGGACGAGGCCACCGCGTTTGCGCTGGCCGCCCGTGAGGTGGTGACGGTGGACGACCTGGCCGACCTGGCAGTGGACGACCTGATTGATATCGAAGGCATGGATGAGGATCGCGCAGCGGCGCTGATCATGGCAGCACGTGCGCCGATGATCGCGCGGCTGGAGAAGGGCGGCTAACCGCGGGCGGCAGCGCCCTGGATGGGCGCGCCGAGGAAGGCCTTCCGGCCTTCCACCAGGGATGGGGGTGGCCGTGCAGGCAAGGCCGCACGGACGATAAGCGCGGGAACGGCGGAGAAAGAACACGATGTCCGGTGAAACGATCAAACAACTTGCCCAGAGCATGAAGGTGCCCGTCGACAGGCTGCTGACGCAGCTGAGTCAGGCTGGCATGTCCTTTTCAGACCCTGAGCAGATCATTAGCAGTACCGAGAAGATGAAACTGCTCGGCTTTCTTCGTCGTAGCCACGGCAAGGAAGTGCCGGCGGAAGGCGAGAGCGCGTCGCCGCGCCAGATCACGCTCAAGCGCAGCACGCGCGGCGAGCTGAAGTTGTCGACGCCAGGCGCCCGCGGAGCCTCTGCCGGCGCCAAGACGGTGAACGTGGAAGTGCGCGCCAAGCGCACCTACGTCAAGCGCAGCGTCATCGCCGAGGAAGCAGGCAGCGACGTCGAGCGCGAAGAGGCCGTGCGCAAGCTGCACGAATCTCAGCAGCAGCGCGAGCACGAGGAGCATGAGCGCCTCGAGGCCGACCGTCGCCGCCACGAAGAAGCCCAGCTGCGCGCGGAAGAAGCCGAGCGTCAGCGCGAAGCCGAGGAAGCGCATCGCCGCTCGCTGGCCGAAGCGGAAGCTGCGGCCGCGGCCGCGCAAGCCGAGGCCCAGCAGGTTGCCGATCGTGCCCGTGCCGAGACGTCACCCGCTGCAGAGCCTGTCGCCGCACCGGCGGTCGAGCCCAAGGAAAAGGCTCCCGTTGCCGAAGCGGCTCCGACCCAGCGCGTCGATCACAGCGTGTTCGGCATGATCGTGCCGACCATTCATGAGCCGCGCCGTCGCGAAAAGAAGGTCATCGTCCCGGCCTCGCCGGCGCCGAAGCCCGCACCTGCTGCGGCGCCGGCTGCATCGGCGGCAACCCGACACGGTCCTGCTGCGAGTGGTGGTGCTGCGCCTGCCAATGGCACAGCGAATGCCCCGGCTGGCGACAGCCGCAACAAGGCCCGTCATGGTCGCGACCGCGACGATACGGCGGGCGGCAAGCGTTTCGCCGGTGGCGAACTGCATCTGAGCGAAGCCGATCGCGCGCGCCGTTCGAGCAAGCGTGGCAAGCCCGGCAAGGGCCCGAGCCGCGACGTGCCGCGTGGCGGCGCGTCGGTCGGCGGCAGCGGCCCGCACGGCTTCACCCGCCCGACCGCAGCCGTCGTGCGTGAGGTGGTGGTCAGCGACAACAACGTGGTCGCCGATCTTGCCAACAAGATGGCGGTCAAGGGTTCGGAAGTGGTCAAGGCGCTCTTCAAGATGGGCGTGATGGCCACCATCAACCAGACCATCGACCACGACACCGCGGTGCTGGTGGTCGAGGAGCTCGGCCACAAGGCTGTGGCGGTGAGCGAGAACAACGCGGAAGCCGCGCTGGCTGCCCACACGCAGAACGCGGAGCTGGAAGGCGAGAAGAAGCCGCGTCCGCCGGTGGTCACCATCATGGGCCACGTCGACCACGGCAAGACCTCGACCCTCGACTACATCCGTCGCACCAAGGTGGCCTCGGGCGAAGCCGGCGGCATCACGCAGCACATCGGCGCGTACCACGTGGAAACGCCCAAGGGCGTCATCACGTTCCTGGATACCCCGGGCCACGCGGCATTCACCTCGATGCGCGCACGCGGCGCCCAGTCCACGGACATCGTGGTGCTGGTGGTCGCGGCCGACGACGGTGTCATGCCGCAGACGGCCGAAGCCGTGAAACATGCGCGCGCCGCCAAGGTGCCGCTGATCGTGGCGCTCAACAAGATGGACAAGGCCGACGCCAATCCGGACCACGTCAAGCAGGGTCTGGGTAATCTGGAAGTGATTCCGGAAGAATGGGGTGGCGACACGCCGTTCGTGCCGATCTCGGCCAAGACCGGTATGGGCATCGACGACCTGCTCGACGCCATTTCGGTGCAGGCCGAAGTGATGGAACTGACGGCCGTGGAAGATGGCCCTGCCTCGGGCGTGGTGATCGAATCGAGCCTCGACCGCGGTCGCGGTCCGGTGGCCACCGTGCTGGTGCAGCAGGGCACGCTCAAGCGCGGCGACTTCGTCGTCTGCGGTATCGAGTACGGCCGCATGCGCGCGCTGATCGACGAGAACGGCAAGACCGTGCAGGAAGCCGGCCCGTCGATTCCGGTGCAGGTGCTGGGTCTGTCCGGCGTGCCGGAGGCCGGCGACGACTTCGTGGTGGTGGCCGATGAGCGCCTCGCCCGCGAAGTGGCGGCCGAGCGCCAGCTCAAGCGCCGCGAAACGCGCATGGTCAGCAAGGCCAACCGCCTTGAGGACATCATGGCCCAGATGGCCCAGGGCGCCGAGCAGCAGACGCTCAACATCCTGGTCAAGGCCGACGTGCAGGGTTCGGTGCAGGCGCTGCGCGAGTCGCTCAGCGCGATCGGCAACGAGAACGTGAAGGTCAACGTGATCGCAGCCGGCGTCGGCGGCATCACCGAGTCCGACGCCACGCTCGCCGCCGCTTCCAAGGCGCTGGTCATCGGCTTCAACGTCCGTGCCGATGCCTCCGCGCGTAAGGTGATCGATACCTCGGGTCTGGACGTCCGCTACTTCTCGATCATCTATGACGTGATCGACCAGGTGAAGCAGGCGGCTTCCGGCCTGCTGGGCAAGGAAGTGCGCGAAGAGATCATCGGCGTGGCGCAGGTCCGCGAGGTGTTCCGCAGTTCCAAGTTCGGCGCGGTGGCTGGTTGCATGGTCATCGAAGGCACGGTCAAGCGCAGCAAGCCGATCCGCGTGCTCCGCGACAACACGGTGGTCTTCCAGGGCGAACTGGAGTCGCTGCGTCGCTTCAAGGACCTGGTCGACGAAGTGCGCAACGGCATGGAGTGCGGTATCGCCGTGAAGCAGTACAACGACGTCAAGGTCGGCGACCAGATCGAGTGCTTCGAGCGTATCGAGGTGGCCCGCACGCTGTAACGGTGCGGCCCGTTTGACGGGCCGACGCCCACCAGTGGTGTTTCCCAGGCGGGCGGTGTGGGCATCCACATCGCTCGCTTCGTTTTTCGGGGCCGGCCAAGCGGCGGGTCCCAAATATGAAGAGTGCGGCCATGGATGGTCGCTTTTTGACCCTCGCGTTCAAGGATGGACGCAAAATCGATAGAGAAGTGCGGCCATGGCTGGCCGCTTTTTGACCTTCGTGTTCACGGATGAACGCAAAAACCAAGGAGTGCGTCATGCCCTCACGCGATTTCAAACGTACCGACCGCGTCGGCGCCGAGTTGCGCCGTGAAATTGGCCTGCTGGTCCATGCCGCCGTGCGCGACCACGGGCTGCCGTCGGTGAGCGTGTCCGACGTCGAGGTCACCCGCGATCTCGATTGGGCCACGGTCTGGGTGACCGCGCTGCAGCCGGAGCGTTCCGTCGAGGCCGTCAAGGCCCTCAAGGAACTGGCGGTCGAATTCCGCCGCGAGCTGTCGCGCAGCATGCGCCTCCGTCGCGTGCCGGAGCTGCGCTTCAAGTACGACGACTCGGTCGACAAGGGCGAGCGCATCGAAACGCTGCTCCGCCAGGACAGCACGCGTAACCCGGCGCCGTCCAAGGACGAGGCCGAGGATGCTGCCGAGGACTGAGGCGTGTTTATCGTAACGGGGTGGCGCGTATCGCCCGGGCAGGGCGGCGGGACCGCGTGACCTCATGAGCAAGAAGAAAAGCCGCATCCGTTTTCGCGACCTGCATG
Organism: Dyella solisilvae; assembly: GCF_003351225.1. GTDB lineage: Bacteria > Pseudomonadota > Gammaproteobacteria > Xanthomonadales > Rhodanobacteraceae > Dyella > Dyella solisilvae. Next base: position 407,019 of record NZ_QQSY01000001.1, on the reverse strand, counting down.
GCATCGTCCTGCTGGACAAGCCCTTGGGGCTGAGCTCCAACGAGGCGCTGCAGGCCGTGCGCAAGGGTATTTTTCGTGCCGAGAAAGGCGGCCATACCGGCGCACTCGACCCGCTGGCCACCGGTCTGCTGCCGTTGTGCTTCGGCGAGGCGACCAAGATCGCCGGCATGCTGCTGGGTTCGCGCAAGGCCTACATCGCCGAGTGCCGGCTGGGCGTCACCACGACCACGGCGGATCTCGAAGGTGAAGTGGTGCAGCAGCGGCCCATCCCGACGTTGACCGACGAGGCCATCGAACAGGCGCTGGCGAAACTGCGCGGCCGCATTACCCAGATTCCGCCGGCTTATTCAGCCATCAAGCAGGACGGCGAGCCGCTCTACCTGAAGGCCCGCCGCGGCGAAGTCGTGGATGTCCCCGCTCGCGAGGTGGAGGTCTACGAGCTCGATCTGCTGTCACGCAGCAACGACACGCTCACCTTCCAGGTCGAATGCGGCTCCGGTACCTACGTGCGGAGCCTTGCGGTCGATCTGGGAGAGGACCTGGGCTGCGGCGCCCATCTCACCGCCTTGAGGCGGCTGTGGGTGGAGCCGTTCAGGGAACCGGCCATGCTGACCCTGGACCAATTGAAGGAACTGGCCGCCCAAGGGGACGAGGCCTTGCTCACTGCGCTGCTGCCGGTCTCGGCCGGCCTGGCCGGTCTGCCGGTCGTTCATCTGGACGAGGCTCGCAGCCTGGCTGTCTCACAGGGCCAGCAGATTCCGCTGGAGAGCCCGATCGACGGCCAGTTTGTCGTGCTGGGCGAGGATGGTCGCCTGCTGGCCCTGGGCGAGGATGCCGGTGGCAAGTTGCGCATCGTGCGTGGTTTCAACCTGCCGCCCACCGGGCAGGATGCCGTATGACCATGACGGTCTTGTTGTTACAGGGTCCGGCTAGCTACAATACAGAGCTTGTTCCAGACTTTTCATCAATCTAGGCGAAGCTTGCGCAACGTCATGTAAGTGACGTTGCGCAAGCTTCGCACCCGTTTTTTTAGGAAGAGATACCCATGTCCCTTACCGCAGAACAGACCGGCAAGATCATTGCTGACTTCGGCCGCGTGGCGAACGACACCGGTTCGCCGGAAGTGCAGGTCGCCCTGCTGTCCGCCCGCATCGACCACCTCACCGACCACTTCAAGGCCCACAAGCAGGATCATCATTCCCGCCGCGGCCTGCTGAAGCTGGTCAACCAGCGCAAGCGTCTGCTGGGTTACCTGAAGGACCGTGACCTGGCTCGTTACCAGAGCCTGATCGAGCGCCTCGGCCTCCGTCGCTAAGGTTTAGGTTTTGCGTTCATTCGTGGACGCAAAGGTCAAAAAGCGGCCAACCCTGGCCGCACTCCAAAATTCAGGAAAAGACTCGTGGCGAAAGTAACCAAGTCATTCCAGTTCGGTAATCACGAAGTCACACTGGAGACGGGCGAAATCGCCCGCCAGGCTTCCGGCGCCGTCATGGTCAGCATGGGCGGCACCGTGGTGCTGGTCACCGTGGTGGCCAATGCCAAGGCGAAGGAAGGCCAGGACTTCTTCCCGCTCACCGTCGACTACGTCGAGAAGTTCTACTCGGCCGGTCGCATCCCCGGTGGCTTCTTCAAGCGCGAAGGCCGCCCGACCGAGAAGGAGACGCTGACCTCGCGTCTGATCGATCGTCCGGTGCGCCCGCTGTTCCCGGAAGAGTTCAAGAACGAAGTGCAGGTCATCGCACAGGTCGTGTCGCTGAACCCCGAGATCGACGGTGACATTCCGGCCATGCTGGGCGCCTCCGCTGCGCTGAGCCTCGCCGGCATCCCGTTCAAGGGTCCGATCGGCGCCGCTCGCGTCGGTTACGCCGATGGCAAGTACCTGCTGAACCCGACTGCTTCGGAACTCAAGACCTCCAAGCTCGACCTCGTGGTCGCCGGTACGGCCAATGCCGTGCTGATGGTGGAATCCGAAGCCCAGCTGCTGTCCGAGGAAGTGATGCTCGGCGCCGTGGTGTTCGGCCACCAGCAGATGCAGACGGCCATCCGCGCCATCGCCGAGCTGGCCACCGAGGCGGCTCGTCCGTCGATGGCCTGGCAGGCTCCGGCCCGCAACGAGTCGCTCGTCGCCGCCCTCACCGGCGCCGTGGGCAACCAGCTCGAGACCGCCTTCCAGGTGCGCGACAAGCTGCAGCGCCGCGACGCCGTCGCCGCCATCAAGGCCGATGTGCTCGAGTCGCTGAAGGCCGATGCCGAAGCCAAGGGCTGGGACAAGGCCGAGCTGTCGAAGGAATTCGCCGAGCTCGAATACCGCACCATGCGCGACGGCGTGCTCAAGACCAAGGTCCGCATCGACGGTCGCAACCTGGACGATGTCCGCGCGATCTCCATCCGCGTCGGCGTGCTGCCGCGCACCCATGGTTCGGCGCTGTTCACCCGCGGCGAAACCCAGGCGCTGGTCGTCACCACGCTGGGCACCACGCGTGATGCGCAGATCATCGACGCGCCGGAAGGCGAATCGAAGGATCCGTTCCTGTTCCATTACAACTTCCCGCCGTTCTCGGTGGGTGAGGCCGGTCGCTTCGGCGCCCCGAAGCGTCGCGAAATCGGCCACGGCCGTCTCGCCAAGCGCGGCGTGCAGGCCGTCAAGCCGACCATCGAAGAGTTCCCGTACGTGGTCCGCGTGGTCTCGGAAATCACCGAGTCCAACGGTTCCTCGTCGATGGCCTCGGTGTGCGGTTCCTCGCTCGCCATGATGGACGCCGGCATCCCGCTGAAGGCTCCGGTGGCTGGTATCGCCATGGGCCTGGTGAAGGAAGGCAACGACTTCGTCGTGCTGTCCGACATCCTGGGTGACGAAGACCACCTCGGTGACATGGACTTCAAGGTGGCCGGTAGCGCCGATGGCATCTCCGCGCTGCAGATGGACATCAAGATCGACGGCATCACCGAAGAGATCATGAAGGTGGCGCTGGAGCAGGCCAAGCGTGGCCGCCTGCACATCCTCGGCGAAATGGCGAAGGTCATCAGCACCCATCGCACCGAGATGAGCGAGTTCGCCCCGCGCCTGCTCACCATCAAGATCCACCCGGACAAGATCCGCGAAGTCATCGGCAAGGGCGGCGCCACCATCCGCTCGATCACCGAAGAGACCGGCACCACCATCGACATCAGCGACGACGGCACCGTGGTCATCGCTTCGGTCAATCGTGAGGCCGCCAATGCCGCCAAGGCGCGCATCGAGCAGATCGTCTCCGACGTCGAGCCGGGCCGCATCTACGAGGGCAAGGTCGCCAAGCTGATGGATTTCGGCGCGTTCGTGACCATCATGCCGGGCAAGGACGGCCTGGTGCACGTCTCGCAGATTTCCAGCGAGCGCGTGGAGAAGGTCTCCGACAAGCTGAAGGAAGGCGATATCGTCAAGGTCAAGGTGCTGGAAGTGGACAAGCAGGGCCGTATCCGCCTGTCCATGAAGGCCGTTGCCGAGGACGAAGGCGCCAACGCCTGAGCCTGACGGCAGCAAGAAGTCACGAAAGCCCGGCCCTGTGCCGGGCTTTCGTTTTCTTGCGCTGCAGCACGCAGAAGGCGCCGCCGCTAATGGCGTTTTTGCGTTCGCCGTCACAGGCTTTTGTTAGGATGCCCGGAGAGTAGAGAGGATGCAGGCATGTCTGACCAGGCAAGTGATTTGTTGAAGGATTACCAGGCGATGGCGCAGCAGTCCTGGGATGCCTGGACCCATTACCTGCAACAGCATGCGAGTATGGCCCAGCCTTTCGGGCAGACCGCCTGGGGCGCCCCCTTCGGCGCCGGCGAAGACGTGCTGACGCGCAGCATGGCCGCCATGAAAGGCTATGGGGAGTGGTTGCAGGGCGCCGTCGGCAGTGGATTGGGCCAGGGCACGGGTGACTGGCAACAGTCATTGCAGCAATTGTTCGCCAGCCTTGGCGGACAGCCGTTCGCCCACGCCTTTGCGAGCATCGACAGCGAAGCCGCCCGCAGCTTCACCCAGATGTGGCAGGCCTGGCTGCAGGCAGGGCAGAGCGGCCTGGCCGGCGCGCATTTCGACGTGGAGCACATGGCTGCGTTCGGCTTTACGCGCGAACGGCAACTGCAGCAACAGGCCCTGGCCGCAGCGATGCAGGCCTACCTGGAAAGCGCCGGGAAGTACCAGGCCCTGATCCAGCGCGCGAACACCGAAGGCTTCGAACGTCTGCAGGCCAAGCTGACCGAGCTTACCAACTCGCAACGGCAGGTCGACTCGCTCAAGGCCCTGTATGACCTGTGGGTCGATGGCGCCGAAGAGGCCTATGCGCAGATCGCGCTGTCCGAAGAGTTCCGCCGCGCCTATGGCGACATGGTCAACGCGCAGAGCCGCGTGCGCGAGTTGAAGCAGCAGATGCTCGACGCCGCCTGCCGCGAATTGGGCATGCCGACGCGTGGCGAGGTGAGCGCCCTGGGCAAGCGGTTGCAGGAACTGCGTCGCGAGGTGCGCGCAGGCACGTCTCCTGCTGCCTCCGAAGAGATCACCGCGCTGCGTGCGGAAGTGGCTGCGCTCAAGCGCGAACTCGCGGGCAAGGCCGCCCCGGGCAAGCCCGCGACGAAGAAGCCGGCGCCGCGCAGCAGCAAGCGAGCCGAGACAGAGAAAGAGGCCGTCGTGCGCCGCGCCAAGCCGGCCGCCGCCGTGGTCGCCCGCAAGTCCGTCGTGCGCGGCGCCACGCGTACGCGCAAGTAAGGAAAGCCCATGTTTCCCCCGTTCCGACTCGATCCCGCGGCGCTGCTCGGTGAAATTTCCGCGTTTCAGCGCAAGCTCTCCGCTGGCGTGGGCAACCTCGCGCACCAGCCCGAACCCGAATACGCCAACACGCCGCGTGAGGCGGTGTATCGCGAAGACAAGCTCACGCTCTGGCACATGAAGGGGCAGGGCAAGCCCACCGCCAAGACACCGACGTTGGTCGTCTACGCGCTGGTCAACACGGTGTGGATGACCGACCTGCAGGCCGACCGCTCGCTCGTGCGCAACCTGCTCGAGCAGGGCGAAGACATCTACCTGCTCGACTGGGGTTATCCCGATGGCGCCGATCGCTGGTTGACGCTGGACGACTACATCAACGGTTACCTCGATCGCTGCGTGGATGCCGTGCGCAAGGCCGCCGGCGTGGACGCGGTCAACCTGCTCGGCATCTGCCAGGGCGGCACCTTCTCGCTGTGCTACGCGGCGACCCATGGCGACAAGGTAAAGAACCTGATCACCATGGTGACGCCGGTGGATTTCCAGACGCCCGACAACATGCTGTCGGCGTGGGCGCGCGAGGTGGACGTGGACCGCTTCGTCGAAACCATGGGCAACATCCCGGCGGAGTTGCTCAACTGGGTGTACCTCACGCTCAAGCCGGTTCGTCTGAACCAGCAGAAGTACGTCGGCCTGGTCGACATCCTCGACAATCCGAAGGAACTGCAGAACTTCCTGCGCATGGAGCGCTGGATCTTCGACTCGCCAGACCAGGCGGGCGAAGCATTCCGCGAGTTCATCAAGGAGTTCTACCAGCACAACAAGCTGATCAAGGGCGAAGTGATGATCGGCGACAAGCCGGTGGATCTCGGCATGATCACGCACCCCGTGCTGAACATCTTCGCCGAGCAGGACCATCTGGTGCCGCCGGACGCCTCACGTGCGCTGGGTCGCCACGTGGGCACGACCGACTACACCCAGCTCGCCTTCAAGGGCGGCCACATCGGCATCTACGTGTCCAGCCGCGCGCAGCGCGAAGTGCCGCCGGCTATCCACCAGTGGCTTAGTACGAGAAACTAGGCCCTCCTCAAGGGAGAGGTTTGGACCATGGAAAAGCGGTTGCACCGTTCGCTCACCGACCGGAAGATCGCCGGCGTCTGTGGCGGCATCGCCGAATACCTCGGCTGGGATCCGACCCTGGTGCGCGTGTTGTGGATCGTGCTCACCTTCCTGGGCGGCTCCGGCGTCGTGGCCTATCTCGTGCTCTGGCTGTTGATGCCAGACGGCCCCTGAACTTTTCGTGGCGGGCATCGCGCCCGCCTTCCGTTGACTCCGATTGGCAAGACCGTTTATGGATTTCGACCGTTACGACCGCATCCGTGCCGTGCAGTGGCAGGGAGACCATCTGCGTTTGCTCGACCAGCGCCTGCTCCCGCAGGAAGAGCGCTGGATCGACTGCCGCAGCGCCGCTGATGTGACCCAGGCGATCAAGGATCTGGCCGTGCGCGGCGCGCCGGCCATCGGCATCGCCGCGGCCTGGGGCGTGGTGCTTGCCGCGAAGCAGGGCGAGCCGCTCGAGTCGGCGCTGGCCTTGCTTCGCGCCGCGCGTCCGACCGCAGTGAACCTGATGTGGGCGCTCGATCGCATGAAGGCCCGCATCACCGCCGGGGCCGATGCCGTGGCGCTGGAGCGCGAAGCGCAGGCGATCCAGGACGAAGATCTGGCGGCCAACCGGCACATGGGCGAGCTGGGCGCGTCCCTGATCGCGCCGCATGCCGGCGTGCTGACCCACTGCAACACTGGCTCGCTGGCGACGGCGGGTTTTGGCACCGCGCTGGGCGTGATCCGCGCCGGCGTGGCGAGCGGTCGTGTCGAGCAGGTGTTTGCAGGCGAAACGCGGCCGTGGCAGCAGGGCGCGCGCCTGACCATGTGGGAGCTGGTGCGCGACGGCATTCCGGCCAAGCTGATCGCGGACTCCGCGGCGTCGCACCTGATGCGTTCGGGCGCGGTGCAATGGGTGATCGTGGGCGCCGACCGCATCGCCGCCAACGGCGATACCGCCAACAAGATCGGCACCTACCAACTGGCCATCGCCGCACGCCACCACGGCGTGAAGTTCATGGTGGTGGCGCCGTCCTCCACGGTGGACATGGCCACCGCCTCGGGCGAGGACATCGAAATCGAATTGCGCGAGCCGGCCGAGCTGCTTGCCGTGGCCGGACGCCGTACCGTGGTCGAGGGCGCCGAGGCGTGGAACCCGGTGTTCGACGTGACGCCCGCCGACCTGATCGATGCCATCGTCACCGAAAAGGGTGTGATCGAGCGTCCGACCACCAAGGCCATGCAGGCGCTGTTCGGCTCATGAAGCTTTCGAAGCAATTCTTCCTCTTCACCATCGGCGGCGTGATCGGCTTCATCGTGGATGCCGGTCTGGCGCAGGCCCTGGTGTCGTGGGGAGACTGGAGTGCGTACTACTCGCGCCTCGTTTCCATCCCCTTGGCGGCCACCGCAACGTGGTGGTGGAACCGCCGACAGACGTTTGCGGGGCACCACAGCGGGCGTGGCCTGTTCTCCGAATGGCTGCACTGGATGGCGCTGATGGGCGTCGGCGCACTGGTCAATTACGGCACCTACGTCGTGCTGTTGCTGCTGTTTCCCATGTTCCATCGCTGGCCTGCCATCGCCACGGCGGGCGGCTCCGTCGTCGCGGCGGTGTTCAATTTTTCGACAGCCCGCCTGATGCTTTTCAAGCGCGCCAAGACGGCCACGTAAGTGATTGATTTTTAATGTGAAAATACTGTGAATTCGACGCCAGACATGTTACACTTGGCGGGTTGCCTTTCGGGCCGCTAGCGCAGTCATTCAGGGCGTGCGCACCGCGGCCCTTTTCATCATCAGGGAAGCCGATTGATGGCAGAACTCGCCAAAGAAGTCATTCGCGTCAACATCGAAGACGAGATGCGCCAGAGCTACCTCGATTACGCCATGAGCGTGATCGTGGGACGCGCCCTCCCGGATGTGCGCGATGGCCTCAAGCCTGTGCATCGCCGCGTCCTGTTCGCCATGAACGAACTGGGCAACGCCTGGAACAAGCCGTACAAGAAATCGGCCCGCGTGGTCGGTGACGTCATCGGTAAATACCACCCGCACGGCGACGCATCGGTCTACGACGCGATCGTGCGCATGGCCCAGCCGTTCTCGCTGCGTTACATGCTGGTCGATGGCCAGGGTAACTTCGGTTCGGTCGACGGCGACAACGCCGCTGCGATGCGATACACCGAGGTGCGCATGTCGCGCCTCACGCAGGAGCTGCTGGCCGACATCGACAAGGACACCGTCGACTTCGGTCCCAACTACGATGAAAGCGAGCAGGAACCGCTGGTGTTGCCCACCCGCGTGCCGAACCTGCTGGTGAACGGTTCGGCCGGTATTGCGGTGGGTATGGCCACCAACGTACCGCCGCACAATCTCAACGAAGTGGTCTCCGCGACGATCGGCCTGATCGACGACCCGTCGCTGTCGATCGATGACCTGATGCAGTTCATCCCGGGTCCGGACTTCCCGACCGCCGGCATCATCAACGGCTCCTCGGGCATCATCGAGGCGTATCGCACCGGTCGCGGCCGCATCCTGGTGCGTGCACGCACCGAGATCGAAACCGAGTCGAACGGCCGCGAGACGATCCTCGTCCATGAGCTGCCGTATCAGGTGAACAAGGCTCGCCTGATCGAAAAGATCGCCGAGCTGGTCAAGGAAAAGAAGATCGAAGGCATCAGCGAGCTGCGCGACGAGTCCGACAAGGACGGCATGCGCGTGGTGATCGAGATCCGTCGCGATGCGATGGCCGACGTGGTGCTCAACAACCTGTTCCAGCAGACCCAGCTGCAGGTGACGTTCGGCATCAACATGGTCGCCCTTCTGGACGGCCAGCCGCGTCTGCTGAACCTCAAGGACATCCTCGAGGCGTTCATCCGTCACCGTCGTGAAGTGGTGACGCGCCGTACCATCTTCGAACTGCGCAAGGCTCGTGCCCGCGCGCATATCCTCGAAGGCCTCACGGTCGCGCTCGCCAACATCGACGAGATGATCGAGCTGATCCGCACCTCGGCGTCGCCGCAGGAAGCGCGCGAGCGCATGCTGGCCCGCAAGTGGCAGCCGGGCATGGTGGCCACGCTGCTGCAGGCCACTGGCGCGGATGCCTCGCGTCCTGAGGACATGGATCCGCGCGACGGCCTCAAGGCCGACGGTTACCAGCTGTCCGAGGTGCAGGCCCAGGAAATCCTGGCCATGCGCCTGCATCGCCTCACCGGCCTGGAGCAGGAAAAGCTTTCGGACGAATACCGCCAGGTGCTCGAGACGATCCGTGGCCTGATCGAGATCCTCGAGGATCCGGCACGCCTGCTCGCGGTGATCCGCGGTGAGCTGGAAGCGATCAAGGAAGAGTTCGGCGACGCGCGCCGCACCGAGATCCAGCATTCGCAGGAAGACCTCAACGTCCTCGACCTGATCGCGCCGGAAGACGTGGTCGTCACGCTGTCGCACACCGGTTACGTGAAGCGCCAGCCGGCCAGCACGTATCGTGCGCAGCGCCGCGGCGGCAAGGGTCGTTCGGCCTCCGCGCTGAAGGACGAGGATTTTGTCGAGCAGCTGTGGGTGGTGAACACCCACGACACGCTGCTCACCTTCACCAGCACCGGCCGCGTGTACTGGCTCAACGTGTACCAGATGCCGGAGTCGGGCCCGAACGCGCGCGGCAAGCCGATGGTCAACCTGTTGCCGTTGGCCCAGGGCGAGAAGGTGCAGGCGGTGCTGCCGGTGCGCGAATACGCCGAAGACCGTTTCGTGTTCTTCGCCACCAAGCAGGGCACGGTCAAGAAGACGCCGCTCACCGAGTTCGCCTTCCAGCTGCAGAAGGGCAAGATCGCGATCAACCTCGACGAGGGCGATGCGCTGGTCAACGTGGCGCTGACGGACGGCAACAGCGACGTGCTGCTGTTCGCATCCAACGGCAAGACGGTGCGCTTCGATGAATCCGAAGTGCGTTCGATGGGCCGTACCGCCACCGGCGTGCGCGGCATGAAGCTGGCCGACGAGGCCGAAGTCGTGTCGCTGATCGTGGCCGCCGAGGGCGACATCCTCACTGCGACGGAGCGTGGTTACGGCAAGCGCACGGCGCTCGACGAGTTCCCGAAGAAGGGCCGCGGCACGCAGGGCGTGATCGGCATCCAGTGCTCCGAGCGCAACGGCGCGCTGGTGGCGGCGACGCAGGCCACCGAGGCGCACGAGATGATGCTGATCTCCGACCAGGGTACGCTGGTGCGTACCCGCGTGGCCGAGGTCTCGCAGCTGGGCCGCAATACCCAGGGTGTCACCCTGATCCGCCTGCCGGCCGACGAGAAGCTGGTGAGCGTGGTGCGTCTGGATGCCGAAAGCGAGAACGGCGAGGGTGAGGAAGACGCGGGCGATGCAGCCACGGGCGCCCCGGAAGCGGATACGCCGCCGAGCGCCGAGTAAGCCTCACCATCGGTACCAACAAAAACCCCGGCCTGGCCGGGGTTTTTGTTTGGGCGAAAACTCAGGGCGCGAAGCCTACCGATTGCCACAGCGGCGCGGGGTCGTAGACCGCGCCGCCCTCGATGGTCTTGTCGATGCGCCGCGTGTTGCGGATATCCGCCAGCGGATCGCCCTGCAGCAGCACCATGTCGGCACGCTTGCCGACGGTCAGCGTGCCGACCTCGCTTTCCAGCCCCATCACGCGCGCCGGCACGCTGGTGGCGGCCTGCAGCGCCTCCATCGGGGTGAAGCCGGCCTGCACATAGATCTCCAGCTCACGGTGCAACGAATAGCCCGGAATGTTCTGGTCGGTGCCCGCCACGATGGGCAGGCCCTGGCGATGCAACTCGCGCAGGGTGGCGAGTAGGTATTGATAGCGCTGGGCCGCTACTGCGGCGCGGTCCGGCGGCATGCCGGGATCGTCAAGCGCTGCGGCCAGCGTGGGCGCGACATGGGTGATGCCTGGCTCGATGGAAGCGAGTGGTGTGCTTGCGGGATGCAGCTGGATTTCGTTGAGCGAGATGGTGTCGTCGATCACCGTGTGGTGCTGGCGGAACAGGGCGAGCTGGCTGCTTGCCGCGGGCGTGTCGAAATCCAGCGGCGGCAGGGGCTTGCCGCGTTCGATATGCAACAGGTCGCGCGCCACGTAGTGGATGTGGTTGATGCCGTCGTAGCCATCTTCCACCACCTGGGCTGAAGTCATGCCCTCGGGCACGTGCCCGGTCACCGTCATGCCCAAGCGATGCGCCTCGGCAGTGATCACCGGCACCAGGTCGGGCTTCATGCTGCTGTAGATCTTGATCTGCCGCGCGCCGGCCTGCTTGTAGCGCCTGACCACGGCCACTGCCTGCTCCGGCGTATCCGCGATGACGGCGCCCAGGGTCAGTGGGCCGGTGCCATCCACCACGCCGGCGATCAGCACGTGCGGACCAATGCCGCGTCCCTGGTCGAGCGCATCGCGCACGGCGATGATGAAGTCGAACTCGTTGCCGCAGTCGCGCACGCTGGTGATGCCGGAGGCGAGATAGACCGGTCCCCATTCCACCTGCTCATAGTGCGCGTGCATGTCCCACAGACCGGGGATGAGGAACTTGCCGCTACCGTCGACGATCGTGTAGCCACGCGTCGAAGGATGCTTGGCATCCGGCACGATGCGAGTGATGCGTCCATCATCGGCGAAGACCGAGACGTTGGCCTGGGCGGGCGCGCCGGTGCCGTCGATCAGGGTGACATGGGTGACCACCAGATGCCGGGCAGCCGCCTGCCCATCGTTGGAGCCCATGCGGGCCAGGTTGGCCAGGCCGTCCTGCGCGGCGCGCTGGATGAAGTCGCCGAGCGCCGGTTCGTAGGCCTCGCGCACCGCTTCGAAATGGTCAAACTCGGCGTCGCGGGTGACCAGCGCCACCAACTGGCCCTGATCGCCCATCCACACGGCCTCGCTGCCCCAGGCCAGCCCGGTGACCTGGTAGCCGTGCACGGTGACTTCGTGGCCGTCCAGCGGGACCTTGAGGTCGGCGGTGGGCGTGATGCGGATGTCGTCTCCCGGGGGCGCGCTGATCTGCGCCGGCCGCCCCTGCGCCAGCCAGTAGCGCATCAGCATCTGCTGCATGGCCACCGGCGAATAGCCGTCCATCAGGAAGGTGTGCGGATTGGCCGGATACGACCGCGTGGCGCCATCGCGCACCAGCTGCACATGCTCGCGTTGCTGGTCGAAGGAGAATGCATCCTTCAGCGCGGAGAAGCGTGAGGACTTGCCATCGGTGGCGAGGGAGAGCGGGTGAGCGTCATCAAGCGCACGGTATTCGGTTTTCAGCGGCACGGGCGTGCCGCGGTCGGTGAAGAGAAAATCCGAATGCAGCACCAGCTCGCCGTTGTCGCGCGCCAACGTGTAGGTCTCCTTGCCGATCGCACGGGCGAATTTGTGCAGCACGAAGCTGCCCTGTTCGGTGGGAGCAGCTTGCTCGGCATGGACGGACGGCTGCAGGCCAGCGAGAACCAACGCGACCAACAACGTGCGCATAGGCGCAAGCTTCATGAGTGGCTCCTGGCGTGGGCGGGGGCTTTTCGGCGTTTCTAATGCACCGACGTGGCGGTGCGCCATAGGCCGGAAGACGGGCGGGGCAGATGGCTCGTTCAATCCTGCGTGACGCTGAACTCGTCGACGCGGCTGGGATAGAAGGCAAGGTGGTCCTTGATGGCAGTCACTGCGTCGTAGGGTGTTTCGTAGGTCCACACGGCGTTGACGGCGCGCTCGCCGCCCAGCGGAATGCTGTAGTACGAGCAGTCGCCCTTGTAGGGGCAATAGGTGTGATGTTCGTTGCGCGCCAGCCTCGTCATGTCCACGTCGCGACGTGGGATGTAGTAGACCGGCGAGTAGGTGGCCTCGCGCAGTTCCAGCGACGAGCGCGTATCGGCAACGATGTGGTGACCCACCCTGACCACGATATGCAGGGAACTGGGTTCGACTGTGATGGGATGGTCAGGGCCGGGGGTGAGTCGCAGCTTGTCGGTCATGGCGGCGCGGCACGGTTGTGGGAGCGGTCAGGCTACTCCCGTCGCCGTGAAATCCCGTCAAGCGGGCGCCGTTCTTCCTCCGCGCATCGTCGGCCAGGTGTCATGCGCGCCGCGCAGGCGTCCGACTCTACAGCGTCGGAATCGGGTCCATCGGCGGCTGCGGCCAGCCCAGCGCCTCCAGCATGGCCTCGGCCGAAGACACACGAAACTCGCCCGGAGCCTCCACCTGCAGCAGCTTGACCACGCCGTCCTCGGCGTAAAGCGCGAAGCGCCGCGCGCGCGGGCCCATGCCGTAGGCGCTGCCATCGAGCACCAGACCAAGGGCCTGGGTGAAGCTGGCGTTGCCGTCGGCCAGCATCAGCAGGCCCGGTGGTACATGCTGGGAGGCGGCCCAGGCCTGCATCACGTAGGCGTCGTTGACCGCCAGGCACATGACGTCGATGCCGAGCTCCCGGAACTTGGTGTAGTGCTCGACGTAGCCCGGCAAATGCCGGTTGGAGCAGGTGGGCGTGAAGGCGCCGGGCACCGCGAACATCACGACCTTGTGCCCGGCGAACAACTGGCCGGTGCGGGTTTGCTCGATGCCCTCGTAGATCGCGCGGATCTCGACGTCGGGCAGCATCTGGCCAACCTGGATGCTCATGGCGGTGCGCCTGCACAGTCGTGGTGGAGGAGCCGGATGCTAGCGCTTGCCGCCTCGCTTGTCGCCTTGAATCACGTGGATTTCGCACCCATCTCGACCACCATAGAGAGGGCGGCAGGCTGCGCCAGCATCACCCAACCGTATCGGGCAGGTCCTGCCTTGCCGGCCGGGTGGCGGGAGACCATGATCTTTCGCGGGGCCGGATGGGGTGGATCGATCGCCGGGGAGTGGCAGTGGAATTCAAAGATTATTACGACATTCTGGGCGTGAAGCCGGAAGCGACCGAGGCCGACATCAAGGCGGCTTATCGCAAACTGGCGAAGCAATATCACCCGGACAGGAACAAGGACGCCGGGGCCGAAGAGAAGTTCAAGGCGATCAACGAAGCGAACGAGGTGCTGCGCGATACCGAGAAGCGCCGCGCCTACGATGAGCTGCGCGCCGGCGGTTACCGTGGCGGTGAGCAGTTTCGCCCGCCGCCGGGTTGGGGGCAGAGTCATGGCTTCGATTTCGGTGGCGATGGCGGCGGCGACTTCAGCGACTTTTTCGAGAGCCTGTTCGGGCGTGGCGGCGCCGGTCCGCGCGGAGCGCCGCGCGCGCGACGCGGCGGCGACGTGCATGCGCACGTGCAGATCGACCTGCAGACGGCCTACGACGGTGGGCGCACGCGCCTGGCGCTGCAGGGCAGCAGCGGTGACGAGCGCGTGCTGGAGGTGAAGATTCCCGCCGGGATCCAGCCCGGGCAGGTGATCCGGTTGGCCGGCCAGGGACACGCGGGCTCGGGCGGCGCGCCGAATGGCGATCTGTTGCTCGAGGTCGGCATTCGCGACGATGTGCGCTTCCGACTGGACGGCCGCAACGTGCTGCATGTGCTGCCGATCGCGCCCTGGGAAGCGGCGCAGGGCACCACGGTGCCGGTGCCGACGCTGGCGGGCACGGTGGACCTGCGCATTCCTGCAGGCTCACAGTCCGGGCGCAAGCTGCGCCTCAAGGGACGCGGCCTGCCGGGCGCGCATCCGGGCGACCAATTGGTGGAGCTGTCGATCCGTGTGCCGACGCCCGAGACGGATGCGCAGCGCCAGGCCTACGAGGCGTTGCGCGAGCAGTTTGCGGACTACGACCCGCGACACTGATAGAGCGTCGCCTGAGCCGTCATTTCGGCGAAGGCGGGAATGATGGGGCGATACATGGATGGCTATGCACGCTGGATGGACGTCCAGACGGCAAAACAAAAAACGGCGCCTCGGGCGCCGTTTTTTTATCCGATGCTGCAACCAGTCAGGCCGGCAGCAGCTCCTTGAGCGTGGTGACCAGTTCTTCTTCGCGGATCGGCTTGGTGACATAAGCCTTGGCGCCTTGGCGCAGGCCCCACACCTTGTCGGTCTCCTGGTCCTTGGTGGTGACCAGCACGACCGGAATGTGCGAGGTATCCGGATCCTTGCTGATCGTGCGGGTGGCCTGGAAACCGTTGAGGTTGGGCATCACCACGTCCATCAGGATCAGATCGGGGCGTTCACGCCTGGCCGCCTCGACACCCGCGGCGCCATCCTCCGCCGTCAGGGCCTCGTGCCCGAGCTTTTCGACGATGCGCTTGATACCAAGCAGCTGCGAGGGCGAATCGTCGACGATCAGGATGCGTGCCATAAGGTGAATTTCCCCTTGTTGTTTCGATGGATTCTAAGACGCTGTCGCGAAGCTTCCAAGCGCGTAGTCACGCATTTTCGCTTACGCGTACGAGGGTCCGGCCGAACGATTCGCCGGCCAGCATGCGCGTAAAGACGTCCGGCAACTGCCCAAGGCCGACTTCGCGCGTGGCGATGCGCTCAAGATGCTGCGGCTTCCAGTCACTGGCCAGGTGCTCCCACACGCGGTCGCGGATGTCGCGGGCCGTGCCGGCGGAGGCGATGCCGAGCAGGCTGGCGCCTCGGATGATGAAGGGCATGACGGTGGATTCGAAGCTGATGCCGCCCGCGTTGCCGCAGATGGCGACGTTGCCGTACGGGGCGACCAGCGGCAGCAGGCCGGCCAGCGTGCTGCCGCCGACATTGTCCAGCGCGCCGCCAAAGCGCACCGAATCCATCGGTTTGCCGCTGAAGGCGAGCTGGTGGCGGTCGATGCATTCGGCCGCGCCGAGGTCGCGCAGGAAATCGAAGTGCGCGGCCTTGCCGCTGATCGCATGCACGGCATAACCGGCCCGCGTGAAGATGTCGATCGCCAGCATGCCGACGCCGCCGCTGGCGCCGGTGACCGCGATCGGGCCAAGCGCCGGCGTCTGCCGGTTGTCCTGCATGCGCAGCACGGCCAGGGCGGCGGTGAAGCCGGCCGTGCCGATGATCATGCTTTCGCGCAGGTTCAAGCCCTTGGGCAGGCGGATGGTCCAGGCGGAGGGCAGGCGGATGTACTCACCGTAGCCGCCGTCGCGCGTCTCGGACAGGCCGCTGCCGGTACACAGCACGGCGTCGCCTTCCTTGTACGCCGGGTCGTCCGAGGCCACCACGTGGCCAGCCACGTCGATGCCGCCGTTGAGCGGGTACTGGCGAAGGATCTTGCCCTTGCCGGTGCCGGCGAGCGCGTCCTTGTAGTTGACCGACGAGTAGGCGACCTTGACCAGGACCTCTCCGGGGCTCAGCGCGTCGGCGCCGATCGTCTCGATGCCACCGCGATAGCCGGCGTCGTCCTGGTGGATGCGGAAGGCGCGAAAGGCGGAGGGGGAACTCATGGGGACAATCCTTTTGCGGCGTGCCGTGCGGGGAGGTCAGGCGTCGACGATACGCTTGTCGACCAGGCGCGAGGCACGCTCGCCCTGATAGGTGGGCATCCAGTCGAACAGGGCGGCCATGTCGTCGCCAAACCATACACTGTCGTGTTGCCCGTGCGTAATGAAACCTTCATCGGCCATATGGTCCACCATCCCGCGCAGCTGATCGTAGTAACCGCGCACATTGAGAAAGGCACATGGGTAACGATGCAGGCCCAACTGGGCCCAGGTGAGCATCTCAAACATCTCGTCCATGGTGCCGAAGCCGCCGGGCAGGGCGACGAAGGCATCGGACAGTTCGAACATGCGGGTCTTGCGCTGGTGCATGGTTTCAACCACAACCAGTTCGCTCAGGCCGGTGTGCGCCACTTCGCGTTCAAGCAGCTGGCGCGGAATCACGCCAATGGCCTTGCCGCCGCCGGCCAGCACCGCCTCGGCCACTGTACCCATCAGGCCGACCTTGCCGCCGCCATACACCAGGGCGATGTCACGTCGGGCCATTTCCGTACCGAAGGCACGGGCCTGTTCGACGTATTCGGGATGGCTGCCGCTGCTGGAGCCGCAGTAGACGCAAAGGGCGTTAGGCATGAGAGCGAGAAAATAGGGGGGAGGAGTGAGAAGTTAGAGGGGATTGGCGTGAGGGGCAAACGTTTGCGCTCAGCCCCCGTCACGCGTTCCATGGTGCCGGGAGGGGACGGGGCAGCCTGAAGCGAGGGGTTACCACCTCTCACTTCTCACTCCTCTTCACTCACTCCTGAACGACAACGGCCCGCTCATGTTGCCACGAGCGGGCCGCGTTGGCCTTTCGGCCAGAGGGCTTAGTTGCCCTTGTGGATGGCGCGCTTGTCGACCGACAGCGCCGCCTCGTGAACGGCTTCCGACAGCGTCGGGTGCGCGTGGACGATGCGGGCGAGGTCTTCGGAGGAGCCCTTGAACTCCATCGCGACCACGCACTCGGCGATCAGCTCGGACACGCCCGGGCCGACCATGTGCACGCCCAGGATGCGGTCCGTCTCGGCGTGGGCGAGCATCTTCACCTGGCCGATGGCCTCGTTCATGGCCACGGCGCGGCCGATGGCGGCGAACGGGAAGGTGCCGACCTTGTACGGAACGCCTTCATCCTTGAGCTGCTTCTCGGTCTTGCCCGCCCAGGCGATTTCCGGCTCGGTGTAGATCACCCACGGCACGGTGTCGAGGTTGATGTGGCCTGCCTTGCCGGCGATCCACTCGGCCACGGCCACACCTTCCTCGGAACCCTTGTGCGCCAGCATCGGGCCGCGCACGGCGTCGCCGATGGCCCACACGCCGTTCACGCCGGTGTGGTTGTGCTCGTCGACCACGATGCGGCCGCGCTCGTCCAGCTTGACGCCGGTGTCGGCGGCCAGCAGGCCGTCGGTGTAGGCGCGGCGGCCCACGGCGACCAGCAGCTTGTCGACGGTGAGCTCGTGCGCACCGTCCTTGTCTTCATAGGTCAGGGCGACTTCGTTGCCCTTGATCTCGGCCTTGGTGAGCTTGGCGCCGAGCTTGATGTTCAAGCCCATCTTGGCGAATTCCTTCGCGGCGATCTTGGCGATGTCCGCGTCGGCGACGCTGAGGAAATCCGGCAGCGCTTCGAGCACGGTCACGTCCGAGCCCAGGCGCTTCCACACGCTGCCCAGCTCCAGGCCGATCACGCCGGCGCCGATCACGCCCAGGCGCTTCGGCACTTCGGTGAAGTCCAGCGCGCCGGCGTTGTCGACGATGAACTTGTTGTCGAACTTGGCGAACGGCAGCTCGATCGGCACCGAACCCGAGGCCAGGATCACGTTAGTGGCGCTGATGGTCTGCTTGGAGCCGTCGTTGCCGGTGATCTCGACGTCATTGCCCTTCAGCAGCTTGCCCTTGCCGAAGAACGCAGTGACCTTGTTGGCCTTGAACAGCTGGCCGATGCCGCCCGTGAACTGCTTGACGATCTTGTCCTTGCGGCCGATGAACGTGCCCAGGTCGACCTTGGCGCCTTCCACCGTGATGCCATGCACCGGCAGGTTGTGGGCGATGTTGTAGTACTGCTTGGACGAGTCCAGCAGCGCCTTGGACGGAATGCAGCCCACGTTGAGGCAGGTGCCGCCGAGGGCCTGCTTGCCGTCCTTGCCGACAAACGCATCCACGCAGGCGGTCTTCAGGCCCAGCTGCGCGGCGCGGATCGCGGCCACATAGCCGGCAGGGCCGGCGCCGATGACGATGACGTCGAATTTTTCGCTCATGTCGTTTCTCTTATTACCCCTCTCCCGGTGGGAGAGGGTGCCCGGAGGGCGGGTGAGGGTGCGTGCGGAGCGAGGCGTTGCGGCATGACCGAACCCTCACCCCAACCCCTCTCCCACGGGGAGAGGGGCTGACGCGGGGACTTAGATACCGAGCAGCATGCGCTGCGGATTCTCGAGCTGGTTCTTGATGTCGACCAGGAACAGCACCGCGTCCTTGCCGTCGATGATGCGATGGTCGTAGGACAGCGCCAGGTACATCATCGGGGCGGCGATCACCTGGCCGTTCTCGACGATCGGGCGCTCCTTGATGGTGTGCATGCCCAGGATGGCGCTCTGCGGCGGGTTCACGATCGGGGTCGACAGCAGCGAGCCGAAGGTGCCGCCGTTGGTGATGGTGAAGGTGCCGCCCTGCAGATCGTCCAGGCCCAGCTTGCCGTCACGCGCCTTCTTGGCGTAGTTGAGGATGCCCTTCTCGACATCGGCGAAGCCCATGTCCTGCACGTCGCGCAGCACCGGCGTCACCAGGCCCTTGTCGGTGGACACGGCGATCGAGATGTCCTGGTAGCCGTGATAGATGATGTCGCTGCCGTCGACCGAGGCGTTGACGATCGGGTAGCGCTTCAGCGCTTCGGCGGCAGCCTTCACGAAGAAGCTCATGAAGCCCAGCTTCACGCCGTTGGCCTTCTCGAACGACTCGCCCAGCGACTTGCGCATCTTGACCACCTCGGCCAGGTTCACTTCGTTGAACGAGGTGAGCATGGCGATGGAGTTCTTCGACTGCATCAGGCGTTCGGCGATGCGGGCGCGCATGCGGGTCATCGGCACGCGCTCTTCCGGACGGGCGCCCGGGGTCGGCGCGGCGGCCGGCGCGGCAGCAGCGGGGGCGCCGCCCTTGCCGTAGTTGACCAGGTCTTCCTTGGTCACGCGGCCGTCGCGGCCAGTGCCGGCAACCTTGGAGGCGTCAATGTTCTGCTCGGTGGCCACGCGCAGGCCGGCCGGCGACAGGTCGGCGGTGCCAGCCTTGGCGGCAGCCGGGGCGGCCGGAGCGGCAGCTGCCGGAGCCGGGGCGGCGGCGACGGCGCCTTCCTCGATCACCGCGATGACCTGCTGGCTGGTCACGGTGTCGCCGGGCTGGAACTTGATTTCCTTCAGCACGCCGTCGACGGGGGCCGGAACTTCCAGCACCACCTTGTCGGTTTCCAGGTCGACCAGATTCTCATCGCGCTTGACCGCTTCGCCGGCCTTCTTGTGCCAGGTGGCGATGGTGGCGTCGGAGACCGACTCGGGCAGGACGGGGACTTTGACTTCGATGGACATGTGTATTCCTTTGATTAGTGCGTTCATCCATGAACGCTAAGGTCAAAAAGCGGCTATCCATAGCCGCACTCTTCAATGTTGGTGCGTTCATCCCTGAGCGCGAAGATCACAACGCGGCCATCCATGGCCGCACTCTTCAATAAGAAACTATTCGGCCGAGTGGTCGGCGCCGACCGGCGCCACCAGCGCCTGTTCCACCAACGCCGCCTGTTCGGCGACGTGGGTGTTGAGGTGGCCAGCGGCCGGAGCCGGCGAGCGAGCGCGTCCCGCGTACGAGAGACTCTGCTTGCTGCCCACACAGGCCTGCAAGTGGTGACGGATCTGGAACCACGCGCCCTGGTTCATCGGCTCTTCCTGGCACCAGATCACTTCCTTGGCGGAAGGATACTTTTCCAGTTCGGCCGTGACCTGCGGACGCGGGAACGGATAGAGCTGTTCCACGCGCACGATGGCGACATCGTTGAGGCCGCGCTTCTCGGCGTCTTCCAGCAGGTCGTAGTAGACCTTGCCCGAGCAGAGCACCACGCGCTTGACCTTCTTGGCGGCCAGCTCGCGATGCTCCGGGATCACCAGCTGGAAGCTGCCCGTGGCCAGTTCGTCGATGGTGGACACAGCCAGCTTGTGGCGCAGCAGCGACTTCGGCGTCATCACGATCAGCGGCTTGCGGGTCGGACGGACCATCTGGCGGCGGATCATGTGGAACGCCTGGGCCGGCGTAGTTGGCACGCAGACCTGCATGTTGTCCAGCGCGCACAGCTGCAGGAAGCGCTCCAGGCGGGCCGAGGAGTGCTCCGGACCCTGGCCTTCGTAGCCGTGGGGCAGGAACAGGGCCAGGCCGCACAGGCGGTTCCACTTGGCTTCGCCCGAGCTGATGAACTGGTCGATCACCACCTGGGCGCCGTTGGCGAAGTCGCCAAACTGGCCTTCCCAGATGTGCAGCGTGTAGGGATCGGTGGTGGCGTGGCCATACTCGAACGCCATGACCGCTTCTTCGCTCAGCAGCGAGTCGATCACCTCGACGTCGGCGCCGGAGCGCACGTCGGCCAGCGGCATATAGGTGTAGCCGGTCTGCTGGTCATGCAGCACGGCATGGCGATGGAAGAAGGTGCCGCGGCCCACGTCCTGGCCCACCAGGCGCAGGTTGTAGTTCTCGTCGATGAGCGTGGCGTAGGCCAGGTTCTCGGCAAAGCCCCAGTCGCCCGCCTGCTCGCCGGCGGCCATCTTGGCGCGGTCTTCGTAGATCTTGGCCACGCGCGACTGCAGGGTCAGGTCCTGCGGCAGCTTGAGGATCTGGTTGGCCAGCTCCACCAGGCGCTGCTTGGGGTAACCGGTATTCGTCTCGGTCGACAGCTTGCCGCCGATGAACTTGTCCCAGTCCACCTCGATGTCCTTGACCAGGGCCGTGGTGAGCTCGGTCATCGGCGCACCCGCCTCGAGGCGGTTGCGGTAGTCCTCGAACATCTTCTGGCCATCGCCTTCGGCGATCACGCCCTGCTTGACCAGCTCCTGCGCATACAGGTCGCGGGTGGTCGGGCGCTTGCGGATGATCTGGTACATCACCGGCTGGGTGGCTGCCGGCTCGTCGGCCTCGTTGTGGCCGTGGCGGCGGTAGCACACCAGGTCGAGCACCACGTCCTTGCGGAACTGCTTGCGGAAGTCGTAGGCGAGGCGGGTAGCCTGGATCACCGCTTCCGGGTCATCGCCGTTCACGTGGAACACCGGCGCGTTGACCATCTTGGCCAGGTCGGTGCAGTACAACGTGGAGCGGGTGTCCTGCGGGTTCGAGGTGGTGAAGCCCACCTGGTTGTTCACCACGAGGTGCAGGCTGCCGCCAATCTTGAAGCCGCGGGCCTGGGACATGTTGAACAGTTCCATGTTCACGCCCTGGCCGGCCAGCGCCGAGTCGCCGTGCACGATGACGGCCATCGACTGCTTGCGCTCGGTGTCGCGGCGGCGGATCTGGCGCGAATGCACCGAGCCGGCCACCACCGGGTTGACGATCTCAAGGTGCGACGGGTTGAACGCCAGCGCCACGTGCGTGCCGCCGTTCGGCGTCTTGACGTCGGCGGAGAAGCCCATGTGGTACTTCACATCGCCCGAGTGGGCCGGATCGTCCGGATGGTCCCACTTGCCCTCGAACTCGTTGAACAGGGTGCGCGGCGGCTTGCCCAGGATGTTGACCAGCATGTTGAGGCGGCCGCGGTGGGCCATGCCGATCACCACTTCCTTGATGCCGTTGTCGCCCGCGGCGCGGACCACGTCGTCCACCATCGGGATCAGGCTGTCGCCGCCTTCCAGCGAGAAGCGCTTCTGGCCCACGTACTTGGTGTGCAGGTAGCGCTCGAGGCCTTCGGCGGCGGTCAGCCCGGCGAGGACGCGCTTCTTGCCTGCGGCGTCGAGGCCGGCGCTGCCGTTGGCCTGCTCCAGGCGGCTGTAGATCCAGTTGCGCTGTTCATGGTTGCTGATGTGCATGAACTCGACGCCGAGGGTGTTGGTGTACACCTTCTTAAGGCGCGCGAGCAGGTCACGCAGCTTCATGCGCTGGCCACCACCGGCGAAGTTGCCGCAGTCGAACTCGGTGTCCAGGTCAGCGTCGGAGAGGCCGTGGAAGGCGGGCTCCAGATCCGGCGCCGGCAGCTTCTCGGCCAGGCCCAGCGGATCGAGGTTGGCGGCCAGGTGGCCGCGCGAACGGTAGGCGGTGAGGATGCGCAGCACGCCGGCCTGCTTGCGGGCGTGGGCGTCGTCGACAGGGCCCGCAGCGACGGCGAAGCCATTGCGGCGCTGCTTTTGCGCGGCCTCTATACGCGCAATGGCCGCAGAGTGAGGTACATCCCCCGACTCGCGGCCCTTGAAGGTTTCGAAATATTTGCTCCATTCGGAGGCGACCGACGAGGGGTCCGCCAACCACGATTCATAGAGCTGTTCAACGTAATCGGCGTTGCCGCCGGCGAGTTGGGAAGATTCGAAGAACTCGCGGATCAGATTAGTGCTCACGTCACCACCGGTGAGGAAGGGAGGCTTGCAGCCGTCTGGCCGGGGTTGGCCGGATGGCTGGGAAAAATCCTGTTAATTATAGCCTTGGGGTGCTGCGACGCGGCAACCCAAAATGCCCATTGGAAGTGGGGTCGATCGGGGAATTTTCGACCCTGGGGGTACCGACCATCGTCGTAAAGCGCTGCGTCAGAGGGTGAATCGCCGCGATTTGCGGCGAAGGCGCGACAGCCGCGGGTGACCAGCGGCCGTTCAGCCGGCGGCTAGGGATTCAAAGATGGAGTGAATGCAGGACCGTCGCCGGCGACGAACGCTCCCATACCTCATTGAAGTGTTGCAGCAGGGGCGCCTGTGCGGCGCGATCGCGGCTGGCGGCCCGGCCAGCCATGCGTTGCGCGTCGGGCTGGAACAGATAGCCGCCCTGGTCGGTGAGCAGGTAGCTCGAGCCGTAGGCCAGGTCGAGCTCCTCCAGTGGCGCGCGCACCTGGATGGCGCTGGGCAGCCGCTGCGCCAGCGCCACCAGGCGATGGCTGTCGCGCAAGGCCCCGGCCGGATCGTGCAATAGCACGCGGACCTCGGCGCCGCGCCCGGAAGTGGCCAGGCGGCGCAGCTCCGCCAGCTCGGCGGGGCTGGCGTAGGACTCGCCGGCCAATATCGGCTGATAGATGGCGATGCGGTGACGGGCCTCGGCCAGCAGTTGCAGGCGGGCGCTCGCCAGTTCGGTCCGGCTGGCGGCGGGCAGGCGGGTGTCGACCGTGGCCGGTGCGACACGCTCGTCGCCTGGCGTGGTCAAGGCGAGGCGCATGGAGCGATGCACGATCCCCGCATCCAGAAAGGTGTCGCCATGCGCAATGAACCCTTCGCGCTCGTAAAACTCCACCGCATCGATCTGGGCATCAAGGACCAGCTCGGCCCGCCCATCGGTGCGCGCCCTGGCCACCAGCGCACGGACCAGACCGGCGCCGACGCCCTGGCCGCGCCAGGGCAGGCGGACCGCAACTCGGCCGATCTTGCCCGCCGGAGTGAGACGGGCGCAGCCGATCGGTTTGCCGTCGGCGGCGCGGGCCAGCAGGTGGAGCGAGCTGGCATCGAGCTCGTCCCACTCCAGTGATTCGGGCACCCGTTGCTCGCCCACGAAGACTTCCAGTCGGATGTCGCGCAGGGCCTCGCGTTCTCCCGAGCGGGCCCAGTCAGCCGGTTCGACGTGGAAGTCCTGAAGCTTCACCGGCGTCGCGGCTTGTGCACGACCAGATGGCCGTCATTGACCAGGGCCAGCAGCAGGGTGAGCGCAGCGCCCGGGACGGCCTTGCCGGGGCTCAGCTGGCGTTCGGCGCAAAGCTGTTCGGCCAGCTCGACCGACGTCGGGTAGGCGTGTCCATTGACGAACAGGGTGGCGCCGCCCTTGCCCTTGGCCCAGGCCATGCGCGCCCACGGATGTCGCAGCAGCTCGGCGCCACCTTCCAGCTGCTTGCGCAGGGCGGGCGCGGCCAGTTCCTTGGCCGGCGGCACCGGCAGCTGCGCGTTGCGGTAGCGGGTGATGAAGCGGCCGAACCAGTCGGTGAGCATCGCCTCGTCCAGGCCGGCGGCGAACGGCAGAGCGTGCTTCAGGCGGGCGACGGTGGGGCGATCGATCTCACCGATCGACCTGGCCGGGGCCAGGTCGGGGTCGGCGTAGCGCAGTTCGTCCGGCAGGCGCTCGGCCAGATAGTCGGCCAGGTCGCCGGTGAGCTCTGCGCGCGAGGGCGCGCGCATGCCGACCGAGATGGTCATGCACGGACCGCCAAAGGCGATGCCGTCGTGCGGCACGCCCGGCGGCAGGTACAGGATGTCGCCCGGTTCCAGCATCCACTCGTGGGTGGCGTCGAACTGCTGGAGCTGCTTGAGCTCGATGTCGGGACGAAAATCGGTCGGGGCGTCGGGAGCGGTGCTGATCGCCCAGTGACGCTGGCCGATGGCCTGAAGCAGGAACACGTCGTACTGGTCGACATGGGGGCCCACGCCGCCGCCCGGTTCGGCGTAGGAGATCATGATGTCGTCCATCCGCCAGCTGGGCAGGAAGGTGAAGTGTTCCAGCAGGGCGGCCACGTCCGCGTCCCACTTGTCCACGTCCTGCACCAGCAGGGTCCAGTTGCGGTCCGGGGTGCTGGCGAAATCCTTCTCGGTCAGCGGGCCGCTCTTCACCTTCCAGCGGTCGCGCTTCTCGTCATGGATGATCAGGCGCGACAGGGCCGATTCCTCGAGCGCCAGGCCGGCCAGGTCGTCCGGCTGGATGGGCGGCTTGAAATCGGGGAAGGCCTGGCGGATCAGCAGCGGTTGCTTCTGCCAGTAGTCGCGCAGGAACTGGGTGGGGCTCATGCCCAGCGGCTGCTTGGCGCTGCCGCGGACTTCGATGGGGAGGTGGCGTGGCGTGGTCATCCGCGCATTCTAAGCGAAGGCCGCGCGAAGGCCGCTTGATCGCGGTCAGTGCGTGAAGATCAGATGAGCCACGTTGTTGAGGCCGATAGCCAGCACCGCCAGCGCCGCCAGCACGGTGGCCACCCGCGGCGGCATGCGTCGCGCCAGCAGGGCGCTGAACGGCGCCGCCACGACGCCGCCGGCGATAAGGCCCAGCACGGATCCACTGTGCGGCAGGCCGACCTGCAGGAAGAAGGTGATGCTGGCGACAGCGCTGACCAGACACTTGGCCAGGTGCACGGTGCCGATGACCATCCGCGGCCGAACCCCGCGCGCCACCAGCGTCGTCACGTTCAGTGCGCTCCAGCCGCCGCCGGCCACCGCGTCCGCAAACCCCGCCACCAGGCCCAGCGGGCCGGTGATGCGCGGGGTTTCGTCATGCAGATGCTGGCGACGGGTGGGGCGCAGCAGCAGGAAAAGGCCCATGCCGATCAGGTAAGGGGTGAGCACCATCTTCATGGCGCCGGCCGGCAGGTGAGTGACGACGTAGGCGCCGAGGGTGGCGCCCACTGCGCCGGGTATCACCAGCGACCAGAACAGCTTTTTCAGCACGTTGCCGGCCAGCAGGTGGCTGAAGCCGGAAGCCCCGCAGGTGAAAGTTTCCGCGTAATGCACGCTGGCACTCGCCAGCGCCGGGGGGACGCCCAGCGCCAGCAGCAGGGCGGCCGAGGTCACGCCGTAGGCCATGCCTAGCGCACCGTCGACGAGCTGGGCGAGCGCGCCGACGAGGGCGGACGCAAGAAAATCCGTGGGCATGGGCCATTAACGAGGGTGGATGGGCCCAGTTTAAGGGACAGTTCCGCCGTAAGGGAAATAAGCACGTGGACATATGCATATGTCAACACGTCCTTTCACATGACATAAGCGCATGACTACTTTGGACGGACAGCGGTATAGACGTCCAAAGGAAGTCGATAGTGAACGCGGTCGTTGCGACGGAAAACCACCTGGCCTCCCTGGGATCGGACAAGCTGTCCGCCCTGGAGCGCCTGGCCGAGGGCCTGGGCCCGGCAGAACTGTACTGGCTGGCGGCATGGAGCGCGGCCAAGGCCGACCGGCTGCAGCGCGGCCTGGTGGATCCGCCGCTGGCGGCAGGCAAGGCCCAGGGGGACCGCCTGACCATCCTGTACGGCAGCCAGACCGGCCAGGCCAAGCGCATCGCGGCCCAGCTGAGCGCCCGGGCCGAGGCCGCCGGCCTCAGCGTGCGGCTGGTGCGCGCCGATGGCTATGCCCAGCGCGACCTGGCCAAGGAAACCCACCTCGCCGTGGTGATCAGCACCCAGGGCGACGCCGAGCCGCCGGATGATGCACGCGGCCTGGTCGAGTTCCTGCTCGGCAAGCGCGCGCCCAAATTGCCGGGCCTGCGCTACACGGTGCTGGGGCTGGGCGATTCGAGTTATCCGCAGTTCTGCGCGATCGGGCGACAGATCGACGCGCGACTGGAAGAACTGGGCGCCAAGCGGTTCGCTCCGTTCGGTGAAGCCGATGTGGATGTGGACGCCGTAGCCGCGCCTTGGGCGGAAGGCGCGCTGGAACAGGCGCGCCAGCTGCTTGGCTCGGCGCAACCTACGGTGCGCGTGGCCAACCTGCAGCCGGTGCCGTCGCGCGTGGTCTACACGCGGGAGCGTCCCTTTGCGGCTTCCGTGCTGGATAACCAGCCGATCGTGGCGCGCGATGCCGGCCGCGACGTGCGGCACGTTGAGCTCTCGCTGGAAGGTTCCGGGCTGCATTACGAGCCCGGTGACGCCATTGGCGTATGGCCGGAGAATCCGCCCGCGCTGGTCGATCAGTGGCTTTCCCTGCTCAGCCTCGACGGCGGTCAGGCCGTCCGCCATGACGGCAAGGAACTTCCGCTGCGGCAATGGCTGACCCACGAGCGTGAACTCACGCGGCTGAGCCGTCCGTTGATCGCCGCGGTCGCCGATGCCAGCGGCGACGAGAAACTGGCCGGCCTGCTTCGCCCCGACCGTTCGGCGAGCCTCGCTGCGTTGTTGGCGAGCGACCAGCCGATCGACCTGTGGCGTCGCCACCCCGCCAGGTGGTCGGCGGAGGAGCTGGTGGCCACGCTGCGCCCGCAGACGCCGCGCCTGTACTCCATCGCATCCAGCCAGAAGGCGGTCGGTGACGAAGTGCACCTGACGGTTGCCTTGGTGGACTATGAAGCGTACGGCGAACGTCACTGGGGCGCGGCTTCCTCGTTTGTCGCCGCGGCTGGCGACGACCATCGCGTACCCGTCTTCATCGAGGAAAACGAACGCTTCCGGCTGCCCAAGGACAGCGCCCGCGACATCATCATGATTGGCCCGGGTACTGGCGTGGCGCCGTTCCGCGCCTTTGTGCAGGAACGCCGCGAAACCGGCGCTGGCGGACGCAACTGGCTGTTCTTCGGCAACCGCCATTTCACCCGCGAT
The DNA here is from genome assembly GCF_003351225.1 of Dyella solisilvae. Lineage (GTDB taxonomy): Bacteria > Pseudomonadota > Gammaproteobacteria > Xanthomonadales > Rhodanobacteraceae > Dyella > Dyella solisilvae. Next base: position 379,409 of record NZ_QQSY01000001.1, on the reverse strand, counting down.
TTCCTCTACCAGATCGAATGGCAGGCGGCGCTCCGCGACGGCTCCCTGCAGAAGCTGGACCTGGCCTTCTCGCGTGACGGCGACGCCAAGGTCTACGTGCAGCAACGCATTCGCGAGCAGGGCCGCGAGCTCTACGACTGGCTGCAGGATGGCGCACACCTTTACGTGTGCGGCGACGCCAGCCAGATGGCCAAGGACGTGCACGCCGCGCTGATCGACGTGGCGATCACCCATGGCGGCCAATCTCCGGACCAGGCCAAGGAGTGGCTATCCGATCTCCTGCAGCAGGGGCGCTACGCCCGCGACGTGTACTGAATATGAGCACCCCACTTTCCGATCTCGAGCGCATCAAGATTGAAAGCCGCTACCTGCGCGGCACGATTGCCGAAGGCTTGCGCGATCCCGTCACCAACGCGATCAGCGACGACGACAACAAGCTGCTGAAATTCCATGGCAGCTATCTGCAGGACGATCGCGATCTGCGCGAGGAGCGCCGCAAGCAGAAGCTCGAACCGGCGTACTCGTTCATGCTGCGCGCCCGCCTGCCGTCCGGCGTAGTCACGCCCGGGCAGTGGCTGGTGTTCGACCGCCTGGCGCGTGAGCACGCCAACGGCACGCTGCGCATCACCACGCGCCAGACCTTCCAGTGGCACGGCATCATCAAGCACCACCTCAAGCCGACCATCGCCGCGATTCACGGCGCGCTGGCCTCCACCATCGCCGCGTGCGGCGACGTGGTGCGCAATGTGGTGAGCACCGCCAACCCGGTGGAGTCGGCGGCGCATGCAGTGGCCTATGAGTGGGCGTCGCGACTTTCCAGTGAGCTGGCGCCGCAGACGCGGGCCTATCACGAGATATGGCTCGATGGCGAGCCGCTGGTGGGTGAGCCTGAGCCCGTAGAGCCGATGTACGGCGCCACGTACCTGCCGCGCAAGTTCAAGATCGGCCTGGCTATCCCGCCGCTCAACGACATCGACGTGTTCGCGCAGGATCTCGGCCTGATCGCCATCATCGAACAGGACGAGCTGAAGGGCTTCAATGTGGCGATCGGTGGCGGCATGGGCGCCACCCATGGCGATCCGACTACCTATCCGCGCCTGGCCAGCGTGATCGGCTTCGTGACGCCGGACCAGCTGCGCGCGGTCGCGGAAGCCGTGATCACCGTGCAGCGCGACTGGGGTAACCGCAGCGAGCGCAAGCACGCGCGACTGAAGTACACCATTGACCATCGCGGCCTGGATGCCTTCAAGGCCGAAGTGGAGGCTCGCGTGGGTTTTGCGCTTGAGCCGGAGCGCGATTACCAGTTCGACGACAACGGCGACCGCTATGGCTGGATCGAAGGCGCCGACGGTCGCTGGCACCTGACCTTGCAGATTGAATCGGGCCGGCTGGCCGACGTCGGTGAACGGCGTTGGCTCACGGGCTTGCGCGAGCTTGCCAAGGTGCATCAGGGCGATTTCAGGCTCACCTGCAACCAGAACGTGATCGTCGCCAACGTGGCGGCTGACGAGCGCGCTCGCATCGACGCGATCGTGGCCGCGCATGGACTCGACGGCTACCGCACGCATAGCGCGATCCGGCAGCTGGCGGTGGCCTGCGTAGCCTTGCCGACCTGCGGGCTGGCCATGGCGGAAAGCGAACGTTACGTGCCCGAGTTGCTGCCCAAGCTCGAGGCGGTGCTCGAGGCGCATGGGTTGAGGGACGCGCCGATCCTGTTGCGCCTCTCCGGCTGCCCGAACGGCTGCTCGCGTCCCTACCTCGGCGAGATCGCCCTGGTCGGTCGCGGCCCGGGGCGTTACGACTTGCGCCTTGGCGCGGACTTTCGCGGTCAGCGGTTGAATCAGGTCTACCTCGAAAACGTGGACGAAGCGGCCATCCTGGAGGCGCTGACGCCCCTGTTCGCCCGCTATGCCGCCGAGCGCAGCACCGGCGAGCACTTCGGCGACTTCCTGCTGCGGGTCGGCGTGCTGGCTGGCAACGTGCGGCGCATCCCGGCGGAGGTGGTGGCATGAAGCCGGGATGGCTGGATGAGGCCGAGCACAGCCCGGCCGAGCTGGTCGCGCTGAACGAGTGGCTGGGCACGCTGGACGCCGAACAGCGCGTGCTGTGGGCGCTGGCGTATGCACCTGGCAGGCACGTGCTCTCGTCCAGCTTCGGCGCGCAGGCAGCGGTGTCGCTGCACCTGCTCACGCGTCACCGCCCGGACCTGCCGGTGATCCTGATCGACACGGGCTATCTGTTTCCCGAGACCTACCAGTTCGTCGACGAGTTGAGCGCGCGCCTGTCGCTGAATCTGAAGGTGTTCAGCCCGCCGCAGAGCCCGGCGTGGCTCGAGGCGCGCGAAGGCCGGTTGTGGGAGCAGGGCGTGGCGGGCATTGACCGCTACAACCAGCTGCGCAAGGTGGAGCCGATGCAGCGCGCGCTGCGCGAGCTCGATGCCGGCACCTGGTTTGCCGGTCTGCGCCGCAGCCAGGCGCGCACGCGGGCGGAGATTCCGTTCGTCGAGCGCCGCGACGGGCGCTGGAAATTCCATCCCATCGCGGACTGGACCGATCGCGACGTCGGCGTGTACCTGCGCCGTCACGACCTGCCTTATCACCCGCTGTGGGACCAGGGCTACATCTCCATTGGCGATGTGCACACCACGCACCGCTGGGAACCGGGCACGGATGCCGAATCGACCCGCTTTTTCGGCCTCAAGCGCGAATGCGGACTGCACGGACTGGCCTGAACACGACAACGATACGATCCCCCCAGCGCCCGGCGCTGGCCGCTCCCCCGATACGACAAACAGACATCATGAGCCAGAGCGCACTTGCCCAGGTCGAGGTCTCGACCGATAGCCTTGCCATTGCCGAACTGATCGCCCCGCACGGTGGGGTGCTGAAGGAACTCTACCTGCCGCCTGACGAGGCCGAGAGGCTCAAGCAGCGCAGCGCCGGGCTCCCGGGTGTCGATCTCGACACGCGGCAGCAGTGCGATCTTGAGTTGCTGCTCAACGGCGCCTTCTCGCCGCTGGAAGGCTTCCTCACCGAGCGCGACTACCGCCGCGTGGTGGACGAATTGCGCCTGGCCGACGACACGCTGTGGCCGATCCCGATCACCCTGGATGTGAGCGAAGAATTCGCCGCGCGGCTGGCGCCGGGCAGCGAGGTGGCCCTGCGCGATACCCAGGGCGTGCCGCTGGCCGTGCTGGAAGTGGAGGACATCTACCGGCCCGATCGCCAGTACGAGGCGGCGCAGGTGTTCGGCACCACCGATCCCACCCATCCGGGCGTCGCCGAGCTGCTGCAACGCTATCGCCCGGTCAATCTCGGCGGCCGCGTGCGCGGCATCCAGGCTCCCTCGCATTACGACTTCACCGTACTGCGCGACTCGCCGCGCAGCCTGCGAGCGTGGTTCGCCGAAAACGGCTGGCAGCGCATCGTGGCGTTCCAGACGCGGAACCCGATGCACCGGGCGCATCGCGAGCTGACCCTGCGCGCCGCACAGCAGGTAGGCGCCAAGCTGCTGGTGCAGCCATCCGTCGGGCGCACCAAGCCGGGTGACATCGACCATTACACGCGTGTGCGCTGCTACCAGGCGTTGCTGCCGCAGTACCCGGCGCACAGCGCCAAGCTGTCGCTGCTGCCGCTGGCGATGCGCATGGGCGGTCCGCGCGAGGCGATGTGGCACGCGATCATCCGCAAGAACTACGGCGCCAGTCACTTCATCGTGGGGCGCGACCATGCCGGTCCGGGCAAGGATGCGAGCGGCAAGCCGTTCTACGGCCCGTTCGATGCGCAACACCTGCTGGAGCGCCACCAGGACGAGCTCGGCATCCGCATCGTGCCGTTCCCGGCGATGGTCTACGTGGCCAACCGCGACACCTATCTGCCCTCGACCGAGGTGCAGGCGGACGACGAGGTGCGCGACATCTCGGGTACGCAGCTGCGCCGGCACCTGCATGAGGGCAGCGAGATTCCTGCGTGGTTCTCGTTCCCCGAGGTGGTGGATATCCTGCGGGAACGCCATCCGGCGAATGCGCAGCGCGGCTTTGCGCTGTTCTTCACCGGGCTTTCCGGCGCGGGCAAGTCGACGATCGCCCAAGCGGTGGTGGCGCAGCTGCTCGAGCGCACCAGTCGCGCCTTGACGGTGCTTGACGGCGACGAGGTGCGCAAGCACCTGTCCAAGGGACTTACCTTCTCGCGCGAGGACCGCGACGCCAACGTGACCCGCATCGGCTACGTCGCCAGTGAGATCGTCCGCCACGGCGGCATCGCCGTGTGCGCGCCGATTGCGCCCTACGCGCAGGCCCGGGCGCAGGCGCGCGGGCTGGTGGAGGCGCATGGCGACTTCATCGAGATCCACGTGGCCACCTCGCTGGAAGTCTGCGAGGCGCGCGACCGCAAGGGCCTTTACGCGCAGGCGCGCGCTGGCACGATTCCCCATTTCACCGGGATCAGCGATCCCTACGAGGAGCCGGAGCAGCCTGAGCTGCGCGTGGACGGCAATGCGGCCCAGCCGCACGTGCTCGCGCAGCGCATCGTGGCCGTGCTGGAACAGCGCGGCCTGCTGTAACGACCACGCTCCGTCGCGCTGGCCAGCCCCCGCAAGGGGGCGAGAGCTGGGACCCGGTGTCGCTTGACCCTGCCTACCTACCCGTGGCGTTTCAAGGTCGCCAGGCCCCAGCTCCCGCCCCCTTTCGGGGGCGTTGGCGCGACTGCACTCTGGAAAGTCTCGCCGTGTCGGCTGTGTCGGCCGCGTCGCCCCGCGCCCGGGGGCGCCTACTGCGCCTCGACTTCCAGCTCCACCACCTTGTGGGGAACCTGCCGCTCGCGCCAGTGCGGCACGCCGGGCCATTGCGAGGCGCCGATGCCGCCCGTGGCCAGGGCGCGGCTGACCGCACGGCGTTCCAGGTGCGGCGCGAACACGCTGATGAAGTCCAGCGTGTATTCGCGCAGTACGCTCTCGCGACGCAGCACGATCCAGGTCGTGCAGGCCGCGAACAGGTGGTCGGCGCTCAGTTCGTGCAGGTCGGTGTCGTGCTCGGGCTGATAGGCCATTTCGGCCAGCACGCCGACGCCCAGCCCCTCGCGCACATAGGTCTTGATCAGGTCCGCGTCGCTCGCCGTCATGACGATCTGCGGGTGCAGGTTGGCGGACTGGAAGGCGCGGGCCAGCGAGGACTCGGGCTTGAGCGAGGAGTCATAGCTGATCAGCGGATGGGCGGCCAGCTGTTCCAGCGTGGGCGCCTGCTTCTGGCGGCTCAGCGGATGGCCGTTGGGGACCACCACCGTGCGGCTCCAGCGATAGGCGGGCAGGGCGATGCCGTTCGGCGGCGGCGCCCCGGCGGCGGTGCTGACGATGGCCAGGTCGACCTGACCGCCCTCCAGCAACGAGATCACATCGGCGTCGTTCACCGGCTGCAGGTGCACGCTTACCTGTGGATAGCTGCGGCTGAGCGCGGCCACGGCGGCGGGCAGGGCGAAACGCGCCTGGGTATGGGTGGTGGCGATGCGCAGCGTGCCGCGCGACTCGTTGCGCAGGTTGGCCGCGATCGAGCGGATGTTGGCCGCTTCGGCCAGGATGATGCGCGCACGCTCGAGCACGTGGGTGCCGGCGTGAGTAATCGCATGGAGGCTGCGACCCTTGCGATGGAACAACTGGAAGCCCAGTTCGTCCTCGAGCTGGCGCAGCAGCTTGCTGAGGCCGGGCTGCGTCGCGTGCACCCGTTCGGCCGCCAGGGTGATGTTGAGTCCCGCGTCAGCTATGGCGACCAGGTAACGCAATTGGGTGAGAGTCATGACTTGGGTTCCGCAATCGATCGAGAGAAGGGTGGCTCGTGGTCGCGGGAGCAATACATCGCATGGCCTCATCCACCCGCCCGCTGGCGCAGGCGGTCCTTCGGGGGTGTGGCGAGGGGCGGCGGGTGTCCACGGGGCGGAATCCAGCGTTCTACGTGAATTGGACGTCTATACATCCGTTGTTGCGATGCGTCAATACGCAGGGTGGTCGGTTGTTCGGCTTATAACCGTCGGGCATATCGGTCGCCGTACAAATCATTTGTGTCTCCGCGGGCGCCTGCCTAGCGTGACAGCAATCACTGTTGCCACCCGATGCTACTGGAGTCCGAGGACCGATGAAGCTGTACCCGCTGTTTGCCGAACTGTCCGGGCGTCACGTATTGGTCGTGGGCGGCGGCGCGGTCGGCGAACGCAAGGCGGCCGGTCTGCTTGACGCCGGAGCCAGAGTCACCGTCGGGGCGCCCGAACTGACCCCGACCCTGCGCCAGTGGGCTGAGGCCGGGCGCATCCGGTGGCTGGCGGGCCGCTTCGACGACCACTGGCTCGATGAGCCCTGGCTGGTCATCGCCGCCACCGGCGACTCAACCTTGCATGCCCGCATCGTGGCGCTGGCCGAGGCCCGCCGCCTGTTCGTCAATGTGGTGGACGATGCCGAACGGTCCAGCTTCCAGGTCCCGGCGGTGGTCGATCGCGCGCCCGTCACCATCGCCATCTCCAGCGGCGGCCATGCCCCCATGCTGGCGCGCATGCTGCGCGAGCGGCTGGAGTTGCTGGTCGATCCGGTGATCGGCTCGCTCGCGTCCATGCTCGCCGACATGCGCGGGCAGATTCGTGCGCGCCTGCCCGACCTGGCGGCGCGCCGCCGCTTCTACCAGCGACTGCTGGAAGGGCCGGCGCAAGGCCTGTTGCGACGGGGGCAGCGCGGCCTTGCCGAAGCCGTCACCGAACGCTTGCTGGCGTCGGCCGATGGAGCGGCGGTCGGTTCGGTGGTGCTGCTCGGCGCGGGTCCTGGTGATCCCGGCCTGCTTACCTTGCGCGGCCTGCGCGCGCTGAACGAGGCCGACGTGATCCTGCATGACCGGCTGGTGAGCACTGAGGTGCTCGCGCTGGCGCGGCGTGACGCCGAGCGCATCGAAGTGGCCAAGCAGGCCGGCAACCATCACACCACCCAGGGGCAGATCCACGCGCTGATGCTGCAGCACGCCGCGGCGGGCAAGCGCGTGGTGCGGCTCAAGGGCGGCGACCCCTTCGTGTTCGGTCGCGGCGGAGAGGAACTGGAGTTTCTGCGCGAGCATGGCATCGCCTATGAAGTGGTGCCCGGCATCACCGCCGCGCTGGCCTGCGCGGCCTATGCGGGCGTGCCGCTGACCCACCGCGACCATGCCCAATCGGTCCGGCTGGTGACCGCACACTGCCAAGGCTCGATCGACACCCTGGACTGGCCGGCGCTGGCGCAGGAGCGACAGACCCTGGCCGTGTACATGGGCACGAGCGAACTGGCTGTGATTCGTCAACGCCTGATCGGCCACGGACGCGCCGCGTCCACCCCGTTTGCCCTGGTCGAGAACGGCTCGCGCGCCGAGCAGCGGGTGATCACCGGCACGCTGGCAAATCTGGTCGAACGCGCCGCCACGTATCGGGTCAGCTCGCCGGCCTTGCTGATCATCGGTGAGGTTGCGGCGCTGGCCCACACGCTGGCCTGGTTCGGAACGCCGCCGCTGGGGGCCGATCCGGTGGCGACCTCCGAGGCCGTTGCTGCTTGACACAACCTTAATCCTGGGTGGGCGCACCATCGCGCGACCCGTTTCCATCACCATGCCGCGCCACGGAGTGACTCCATGATTTACAACAGCATCCTCGACACCATCGGCAATACGCCCATCGTGCGCATCAACCGGCTCGCGCCGAAGCACGTGACGTTGTATGCCAAGGTGGAAGCGTTCAACCCGGCCGGCTCGGTGAAGGATCGATTGGCCTACGCCATCATCATCGATGCCGAGCAGAAGGGTCTGATCAAGCCGGGACAGACCGTGGTCGAAGCGACTTCGGGCAACACCGGTGTGGCGCTTGCCGCGGTGTGCGCCGCTCGCGGCTATCCGTTTGTGGCAGTGATGACCGAAACCTTCTCGATCGAGCGACGCAAGCTGATGCGCGCCTATGGCGCGAAGGTGGTGCTCACGCCGGCGGCCGAGCGCGGCAGCGGCATGGTGCGCAAGGCGAAGGAATTGGCGGACAAGCACGGTTGGTTCCTGGCGCGTCAGTTCGAGAACCCGGCCAACCCGGCCTATCACCGCAACACCACGGCCGCCGAAATCCTGCGCGATTTCGCCGGCAAGCGACTGGACTATTTCGTGACCGGCTGGGGCACCGGCGGCACGCTGACCGGCGTGGGCGAGGTGCTGAAAGTGGCGCGTCCCGAGGTGAAGGTGATCGCGACCGAGCCGGCCGGCGCCGCGATGCTGTCAGGCAAGGAGTGGCAGCCGCACAAGATCCAGGGCTGGACGCCGGACTTTGTGCCGGCGGTGCTCAACCGCGACGTAGCCCACCAGATCCTGCCGGTCGACGACGTGCTCGCGCGCGATACCTCGCGCGATCTGGCGCAGAAGGAGGGCATCTTCGTCGGCATCTCGTCTGGCGCAACCTTGGCGGCGGCGCTGCAGGTGGCGAAGGACGCACCGGAAGGTTCGGTGTTGTTGGCGATGCTGCCGGATACAGGGGAGCGTTATTTGTCGACGTTCTTGTTTGAGGGCGTCAATGAGGGGTCGGACGAGGTCGAGTAAGTTGAGTCGTCGCCGCCCTCCACGTGTGGAGGGCGGGGGCGGCCTTGCACGGGCACTGTTGCTCTACGTACCAACTCGTCATCCCTGCGAAGCGCTTCTCAACGGCCGAATGCTGGCCGAGCGGGGCGGAGCGCGAAGCGCGGAGAATGCCCGCGAGGCAGTCCCGAAGAGCACCCTTGCCTCACGCTCCCACGCCCGTCATCCCAGCGAAGGCTGGGATCCAGTGACTTTGCCTTTGGCTCTGTCTTCGACGCGTTCGCCAGCGTGCCGCCTACGCGGCGGGCGTTTCGACCGCCTGCCGGCGCCCGAGTCACTTTTCTTTTGCTGGCCCAAAAGAAAAGTAACCCAAAGAAAATGGCCTTAAGGGCTCGTAGCGATATGCGGAATACAAGCCCGGGCGACTGAGGCCAGCCGGATCAGCTTCGTGCTACCTCAGGGACAGCGGCTACCCCGCAACGCGCCGTAGCGGAGAGGGGGCGCAGCACTGCCTGGCATACAAGCCTTGATGACCGCGGTCAGCCGAATTCGTCGCGTGCTACCTCAGGGATAGCCGCTACGCCGCGGGGCGTCGTCGTAATGAGGACTTAAAGCTGCGAACCGTGCCGTGCGGCGCCGCTCTTAGCTCCCTCTCCCCATCGGGGAGAGGGCTGGGGTGAGGGGCGGGTGCTCGCCGGAACACCGCCTAATCTCTGCAAGCGCGCACCCAATGCGCCCCCCCATAGCTCACTCAGATATCGCGCGCCAGCGGCTCAGCAAGACCGATGTAGCCGCCCGGCGTGAGGTCGAGCAGGCGCTGCTTCGCATCGGCAGGAAGGTCCAGGCCGGTGATGAAGGTGCGCATCGAATCTTTGGTGATGCCCTGGCCACGCGTCAGCGCCTTGAGCTGTTCGTACGGCTCCGGCAGGCCGTAGCGGCGCATCACGGTCTGCACGGCTTCGGCCAGCACTTCCCAGCTGGCGTCGAGGTCGGCGGCGAGGCGGTCGGCGTTGACGGTCAGCTTGCCCAGGCCCTTCTTCAGCGACTCCAGCGCAACCAGCGAGTGGCCGAATGCGGTGCCGAGGGCGCGCAGCACGGTGGAGTCGGTGAGGTCGCGCTGCCAGCGGCTGATCGGCAGCTTTTCGGCGAAGTGGCCGAGGAGGGCGTTGGCGAGGCCGAAGTTGCCCTCGGCGTTTTCGAAGTCGATCGGGTTGACCTTGTGCGGCATGGTCGAGGAGCCCACTTCGCCGGCCTTGAGCGCCTGCTTGAAGTAGCCCAGCGAGATGTAACCCCAGATATCGCGCGCCAGGTCGATGAGGATGATGTTGGCGCGGCGGATCACGTCGCAGTATTCGGCCACGCCGTCATGCGGCTCGATCTGCGTGGTATAGGGGTTGTAGTCCAGGCCCAGGCTCTCGACGAAGCGCTGCGAGAAACCGCGCCAGTCGAGTTCCGGGTAGGTGATCGCGTGGGCGTTGTAATTGCCCACGGCGCCGTTGATCTTGCCGGGGATTTCCACTGCAGCGAGCTGCTTGCGCTGGCGCTCCAGGCGCGCCACCACGTTGGCCAGTTCCTTGCCCAGCGTGCTCGGCGAGGCGGTCTGGCCGTGTGTGCGCGACAGCATCGGCAGGCCGGCGTTGTCGTGCGCCATGGTGCGCAGCTGGGCGATGATGCCGTCGATCATCGGCAGCAGCACCTGCTCGCGCGCATCGCGCAGCATCAGGGCGTAGGAGAGGTTGTTGATGTCTTCGCTGGTGCAGGCGAAGTGCACGAATTCCTTGGCCTGCGCCAGCGCGGCGTCATTGCCGATGCGTTCCTTGATGAAGTACTCCACCGCCTTCACGTCGTGATTGGTGGTCGCCTCGATGGTCTTGATGCGCGTACCGTCATCCACGCTGAAGTCCGCGGCGATGCCCTTGAGCTTGACGACCTGCTCTGCGGAGAACGCCGGCAGCTCCACGATGCCCTTGTCGGCGGCCAGCGCCAGCAGCCATTCGATCTCCACGTGCACGCGGCGGTGCATCAGGCCGAACTCGCTGAAGATCGGGCGCAGCGTTTCGACCTTGCTGGCGTAACGGCCGTCCAGAGGGGACAGGGCGGTCAGGGCGTGGGAGGACATGGGGCGTTCCAGAGGCGGGAAAAGGGAGATTTTACAACAGGGGCGCGGTAGTTCTCCCGCGGCCCTGTCGGGCGAGGGTTGGGAGCGAGTTGGGAGCGGGCCGGTTGAGCGATTGCCCTTCGCCTCGAGCTTCATTGATCGTCATCCCGGCGCAGGCCGGGATCCAGCGCCGTATCGCTAGGTTTTAGCGATACGGCGACCGGGCTCGCCTGCCGCGGGCTTCCGACGACCTGTCGGTCGCCGGGTCACTTTTCTTTGCTTGCCCAAAGAAAAGTAGCCCAAAGAAACGGCACCCCCCTCGGCGCTGGCCGGGCCTGCGGTCCGACCAGTGCGTGAGGGGCGGCCGGGCTTTTCGACCGGGCTCCTGCCCGGACGAAAAGTGCCTGGCGTCCCTGCCAGGCACACCTGATGGGGCCTGTTCGTCCACCCCTCACCGCCTCACAGGGGACGTGTGACGGCTCGTGCCGCTGCGCGGCACATCGCTGGCGAGAAGCTCGCTCCCCCCTTGGCGGCGCACTAACGTGCCCCGACCTATATTGCCGACCATTTCCCGCAGGAATCGCAAGGACATGAGCCAGTTCCGCATCGAGCACGACAGCATGGGTGAACTCAAAGTGCCGGCCCAGGCCTTGTATGGGGCCCAGACCCAGCGCGCGGTGGACAATTTCCCCATCTCCGGCCTGCACCTGCCGCGTGATTTCATCCGGGCGCTGGGCCTGATCAAGGCCGCCGCGGCCGATGCGAACTTCCTGCTGGGGCATCTGAAGAAGGCCCAGGCCCATGCCATCCGCAAGGCCGCGCTCGAAGTGGCCGAGGGTCAGTACGACGCGCAGTTTCCCATCGACGTGTTCCAGACTGGCTCGGGCACCAGCACCAACATGAACGCCAACGAGGTGATCGCCCACCTCGCCAGTCGCGGCGGTGGCAAGGTGCACCCGAACGACCACGTCAACTACGGGCAGAGTTCCAACGACGTGATCCCCACTGCGATCCATGTCAGCGCCACGCTCACCGCCAGCCAGCGGCTGCTGCCGGCGCTCAAGCACCTCAAGCGCACCATCGAACGGCGCGCGCGCGAGCTGCGCAACGTGCCCAAGACCGGGCGCACCCACCTGATGGACGCGATGCCGGTGACGTTCGGCCAGGAGCTGTCCGGTTGGGCCGCGCAGATTGGTTCAGCGATCGAACGCATCCAGGACAGCCTGTTGCGGATGCGGCGCCTGCCGCTGGGTGGCACGGCGGTGGGCACCGGCATCAATGCCGATCCTAAATTCGGCCTGACCGTGGCGCGCGAGCTGAAAAAGCTCAGCGGCGTGAGTTTCGAATCGGCCGGCAATTTCTTCGAAGGCATGGCGAGCCAGGATGCGGCGGTGGAGCTGTCGGGTCAGCTCAAGGCGCTGGCGGTGGCGCTGATGAAGATCGCCAACGACCTGCGATGGATGAATTCGGGACCGCTGGCCGGACTGGGCGAGATCGAGCTGCCGGCGCTGCAGCCGGGCTCGTCGATCATGCCGGGCAAGGTCAATCCGGTGATTCCCGAAGCCACCGCGATGGTGGCCGCGCAGGTGATCGGCAACGACGCGGCGATCACCATCGCCGGTCAGTCAGGCAACTTCCAGCTCAACGTGATGTTGCCGCTGGTCGCGCACAACCTGCTGCAGTCGATCGGCATCCTGTCCAACGTCAGCACGCTGCTGGCCGACAAGGCCATCGCCGGCTTCAAGGTGAATACGGCGCGGGTGAAGGAGGCGCTGGCGATGAATCCGATCCTGGTGACGGCGCTCAATCCTGTGATCGGCTACGAGAAGGGCGCGGCGACCGCCAAGAAGGCCTACAAGGAAAAGCGTCCCATCCTGGACGTCGCGCTGGAAACCACCGGTCTGCCCAAGGCCGAGCTGCAGAAGCTGCTTGATCCCATGACCCTGACGCACGGGGGCATCCACGGCGGCGGTGGTGGCGGCGGTTGAGACGCCGTCACCACCGGGCGCTCGCCGGTGTCAGTGCGCCGTATCGTGGCGGCACTTCTCGACGTCCTTGTCGGCCAGTGCCTGACCGTAGGGCTTGAACGCATCCAGTTGGGTGACCAGCGCATCCTGGGCTGACTTCATCTCAGCCAGGTCGTCGCAGATCTTCGCGGCCGACTGTTTGACGCTTTGCGCCGCGGCTTCCACCTTGTCCTTGGTGCCCTCTGCGCTGTCGCCGCCAATGATGTGGCCGGCGGCGGCGTTCAAGGCCTGGGCGGCGGTGGCCATGCCGGCCTTGCCGGTGGCGATGGCGTCAGTGCGCATGGCCTCCGCCGAGGCGTTATAGCGCTGGAGCAGGGCTCGCTGCGCGTCGTTCACCGGCACCGGCTTGCTGTCGACGAACAACTGGCCGCTTGCGTCGACTACCGCCTTGGGTGCGCTCGCTACCCGGATGGCGACCCTGTGCTGGTGCAGGGTGATGTGGTGGTTGATGGTGTCCGTGTCGCCGCCGAACACCTGCACATCACCGCTGCCCTGGCCGCAGGCGCTCAGCAGGGCGGCTGCCAATAACCAGGTAACTTGCCGAAACGTCATGGGACAGGCTCCTACCTCGGTAGATTGTCGCGTCGATGGCGTCGACATGTTGTGCACTCTCACCGGGTCCGTCGCCAGCGCGGCCCACACAAGAGGCCCCGCCGGCAGTCCGCATCCGTGCGGAGGCTGCCGGCAGGGCGCAAACCATCAGCTGTCGTCGCGCACCCTGCGGAACCAGATGGACGCGGCGATCAGCGCCGCCCCTGCCAGTACGCCGAGCCACAGATTGGGCGAGGCCAGCAGGCCGTAGGTGTGCAGCGGCGAGAGCACGCTCAGCGGGTCGTTGCCCACGTCGGCCGTAGCGCCGAGCGCTCCATCGCCGTAGACGATGTTGGAGCCGGGAAACACGCTGAGCAGGGCGCGCTGCACGATGTTCTTCCAGAACCACACGGTAGGCAGGTTGAACAGACCCATGATGCCGAACCAGCTCACCAGCAGACCGGCCACCGCCGGCACTGCGACGGCCCACAGGAAGGGCTTGGTGCGGGCCCAGGCCGAGCAGAACAGCAGCCAGCCAACCGAGGGAATGGCCCACAGCGCATACAGCGGGATGCCGCTGATCAGCGTCGCCACCGCCCGGAACGGATGCGCCAGCCCGATCAGCTCGAACGCATTGACGCCGTGCATCGACAACACCATGGCGAAGATGACCAGCTGCACCATGCCGATGATGATGCTCACCACCACCGCGATCACTGGCGCCACGATCACGGCGCTCGCCACCTTCGACAGCACCGTGCTGGTGTCGGACACCGGCAGGGACTTCCAGAACAGGATGCTCCGGTCGCGCCGGTCGTCGTAGAGCGCGCCGAGGCAGTAGAACAGCACCACGATGCCCATCACGATGCTGACCAGGCCCATCGAAGACACCATGGCCACGTCCAGCCCGGTGCCGATGTTCTTCAGGTCGCCCGCGTCGGCCCTGGCGATCATCATCTGCACGTTGTCGCCGCCGATGTGCACGCCGTGCCGGGCGCCCAACACTTCGGCCGTGATGATGGCCATCACGTTGAGCACCAGGAACACCACGCCGGTGATCACCGGGGCCCACAGGAAGCCGCCGCGGTGCTCCCAGAATTCGCGTTTCACCAGCCAGTAGAAGGTCTTCATGCGTAGGTTCCCTTCATGGTGGCGACGAACAGGTCGCTGACGGTGGGGCGGCGTACCTCGCCCATGCTTTCCAGCGTGGCGCGATCGGCGCCGTCGAACAGGAAGATGCTCTTGCCGAACACCTGCCGCTCGTCCAGTGGCTTCATGCTGCGGGCGGTGGCGGCCTTGTCGGCGCTCACCATCACCTCGGCGAAACGCTCGCCGACGGCGTCCATGTCGGTGTCCAGCACGATCTTTCCATCGCGGATGAACATCAGGTCGGTGAGGATGTGCTCGATCTCCTCCACCTGGTGCGTGGTGACGATGATGGTCTTGTTCTCGTCGAAGTAGTCCTCCAGCAGGCTCTGGTAGAACTGCTTGCGGTAGAGGATGTCCAGGCCGAGCGTCGGCTCGTCCAGCACCAGCAGGCGGGCGTCGATGGCCATCACCAGGGCGAGGTGCAGCTGCACGATCATGCCCTTGGACATCTGCTTCACGCGCTGGTCCGGCGTGAGCTTGGTGCGCGCGAGGAAGGCCTCGCACTTGGCGCGGTTGAAGCGTGGGTGCACGTTGGCGACGAAGTCGATCGCCTCGCGCACCCGGATCCAGCGTGGCAGCACGGCCACGTCGGCGATGAAGCAGACCTGTTCCATCAGGCGGTCGCGCTGAGTGCGTGGGTCCAGGCCCAATACATTCAGCTCGCCCTGGAAATCGGTAAGGCCGAGGATGGCCTTCAGGGCCGTGGTCTTGCCGGCGCCGTTGGGCCCGATCAGGCCCACGATGCGCCCGGACTCGATGCGGAAATTCACGTGGTCCAGCGCCACGGCGTTCTTGTACTGCTTGCTGAGACCGTTGGCGGTGATGACAGCATTCATGACTGGTGCTCCCCGTCGGCCGGCGCGGCATCCGGCGCCTCGCGCATCAGCGTCTTCAGGTCCAGCCCGAGGCGCTGCAGCCTCGCGTAGAGCGCCGGCCACTCCTCCCGGAGAAAACGCTCTCGTTCGGACTTGAGCAGCGCCTCCCTGGCTCCATCGATGACGAACATGCCCAACCCCCTCCTTTTTTCCACCAGTTGATCATCGACCAGTTCCTGGTACGCCTTGGAGACCGTCAGTGGATTGATCTGAAAGTCTGCGGCTACCTGGCGTACTGACGGCAGCGGGTCGCCCTCGTTCAAGGCGCCGTCCAGAATCATCGCCACCACGCGTTCGCGGAGCTGGCGATAAATCGGGACGCTGTCGTTCCAGGTAATGGTCATACGGTTATTCCTTGCTGATGCGGCCGAACTGGTTGCCAAACGAATAGTAGGGCATGGCCAGCTGTGCCCCGAGCACCCCGCGGCTGGCGGCGGCTTCCGGGCGGAGCAGCGGCGACACCGTGGTGGCGGTCACGCCGGCGTCGGCGTACAGGGCCGCGGCGCGCATGTCTTCAGCCGTCGGATGGACGACTACCGGGGCCAGGGTGATGACTTTGACGCCATTGATCTCACTGGGCGGGAGACTATTGACGTTGGAATGGATTGCGGCCAGGCCAACCGTAGTGAACAGGGCGGCGGCGGTCAGGGCTAGCAGATTATTCGCTTTCATGGCGGGACTCCTTTAGTGACCTCGTGGACCGGTGTTGTAGTGAACTATAACACCATATCCGAGGCCGTCAATAGGGAAGAGGCGAATTTCGCAACATGACTGATGGCCTATAAGGCTGAACGGGATGCCGGGCGGCCGCGTTCCGGATCCTGCTGAAGATGGTCCTCCGCCCAGCCGCATCCCGGCAGGGTGGCCCATCAGCCATCGCGGGTGACAGGCATCACCTCACATCGCCCGGGTGGACGCCGTGCTTCAATCAAAGCCGTCTCCCGCGAGGATGTAGTGGATGGATGTCGGACTTCAGGGGCGCGTAGCGGTCATTACCGGCGCCAGCAAGGGCATTGGCCTGGCATGCGCATTCGCGTTCGCGCGGGAAGGGGCCAGGGTCGTGGGCATCTCGCGCGAACTGACGCACCTGCATGCCGCGCAACATGACCTGGCGCGTGAGGGTCTGCACATGGATGTGGCCGCCGCCGACCTGAGCGACAGCGTGGCCGCGCAGATGGTCGTCGAGTACATCGAGAACGAGTTCGGCGCGATCGGCGTGCTGGTCAATTGCGCCGGCGCTGCGCGTCGCACGCCGGTCCACGAGCTGCACGCCGACGCCATGCAGGCGTCGATGCAGGCGAAATACTTCACCTACATGCACATGATCGACCCGGTGATCCGCCGCATGGCCTTGCGCGGCCACGGCAGCATCGTCAGCGTGGTCGGGCAGGGCGGTCGTCAGGCGAATCCTCTGCATATTGGCGGCGGCGCCGCCAACGCGGCGCTGATGCTCGCTTCAGTGGGTTACGCCAATGCGTACGCGTCGAAGGGCGTGCGCGTGAATGTGATCAATCCGGGCCTCACTCGAACCGGGCGTTTACAGGAAGGGCTTGCGGCCGCTTCGCGCGCCAGTGGTCGGCCGGTGGATGAACTGCTCGCCGAGCAGCTCGCGGAAATCCCGATGGGCCGCCTGGCCGAACCCGGCGAGATCGCGAGCGTGGCGGTGTTCCTCGCCTCGCCGCTCGCCAGCTATGTCACCGGCGCGGTGATTCCCATGGATGGCGGCAAGGCCAGCGTGATCTGAGTCGAGGCGACCGGGCTCGATCCGCTTGAATGGCGCCGAGCGCGGCGTCGCGCGGGCAACGCCGTCAAGCGCTGCGTGCCGGCTCGCTCTCGGCGTGAAGCTTCATGGCATGTCGGCGGGTGGATGGTCGGAGCCCGCGATTCCAGCGAAGTAAACGTTGGTGCAATGCCGCCGGAATAGCCGGTGCACGCCCCGGCATTTATCGGAATTTTCCTAAAGATCGCGCCGGAGTGAGCGGGCAACATGCCTGCCTCCAGCCCGATGGCCTTGTCGTCGCTTCGCGACATCAGGCGTCGGCTGCCATCGACCCGACTCATCAACCTTGCACGCATGTGCTCGTGCGGTCGGGGCTGCATCACTCCTGGCCATCACCCGGCACGAACATTAACCGCGGAGGGAGCCTATGCCGATATGCATCGGACAAGGCGACGACGCCAAATTAATCCTGCTCGATCGTTATCGCATCGCGCCCGTCGAATACAGCGCTGCGCCGGCGCGCGATTTCATCAGCTGCTTTTGCGGGGCGCCCATTGCCCAGGGACATCCGTTCCACCTGTTTCGTGCGATGCCACGGGCAAGCGGCATGCAGGTCGACCTGTGCTACGCGGAGGCCACCTGCGCCAGCCGGTTGTATGCGCTGGCCGGCGATGCGGCCATCCGCCCGGCATGGTTCCGCGACCCGCTCGACGTGCTCGCAGTGGACCGGTTTCGGCTGATGCGTGGCGCCGATGAGCTTGAAACGGACGATGCAGGCATGTCGCCGCTCAATCGGGAGGCCAGCCTGGTGGTGACGCTGCTGCTGCGGTGGGTGCCGCCGCGCGCGGGTTCGCTCGCCGAATCGCTGGGCGTGCGCTTGCACGAACATCCCGCGATCGATCTCGACGATTGGGACCTGCGTGCGCTCAACACCACCGTCAATCGTTGCGCCGCCAGTGTCGGCGGCGACCTTGAAGGCCTCATGCACGGCCTGGTGCGCCGCTTCCGGCTCGAGCGCATGCCGGGGCGCCTGTACTGTCCGTTGATCAGGCACGCGCTGGCCGGCGCACACGCGCACAGTTACATCTGATCGCCACGCCGCCAGTCGTGCGGCGGAGAGGCGATGCGTCGCAGGTTGCTTCGGTCGGCGTAGCCAACGGGCCACGCTCGCGCACACGAAAACGGGCCTCCCGGTTCACGTTTCCTTTATGCCGATTTCTTTAATCGTCTCCCCCACGTGTCGATGTCCTGGCCAGGGGCGGCTGCTGCATGGCCAGAGATTCCATGCCCGGATGGCATGCAGTGTGTGACAGCTCCTTGAGGATGGATCGATGAGGGCTTTCTGCGGCGACTATTCCTTGCACGCTATCGACCACCTGCATCGTTGGATGTTCGGTCGGCGTGTTGCATGTGTGTGGGCGCGCGTGGGAGGCGCATGTCGCGCGCCGCGTCATCAGGGGACCAGCGATCGAGGTGCGTTGGACGAGAGATGAGGGCGCGATCGCGGATCCTTCGCGATCCGTCACGTCCGCGACATTCCATTCTTTACCCAAGGCAACATTCCATGCGGCGACCTCCTCAGGTGTGTTTGGGCTTACTGCTCTTGGGTAGCTGGCTGATGCTGCTGGCTGGTGTGGCGTTTGCCGAGGATGCGACGCGCGTGCACGTTGCACAGGCGCCTGCCGCCGCGGCGACGGTGGCGCAGCCTCTGCCTGCCGGTGAGGTTGCTGCGCCGGCGGAGGGCGTGCCCGGCCAGAGTCGTGACCTGACGTTGAAGCAGATGGGGAGCTACGGTCCGATCAAGCTGCGCGGCCAGGACCCCAACGGCGTCATGAATGTGGCCGTGCGCAACGACGAAGTGGTGACCGCCGCACGACTCAGGCTCGTCTACACCTATTCCCCCGCACTGGTGTTTGAACTCTCTCACTTGAAGGTCCTGCTCAATGGTGAGGTGATCACCACGGTGCCCATGGACAAGGCGACGGCGGGGCAGTCGGTGACACGCGTCATCGATCTCGATCCGCGGTTGTTCACCGACTTCAACCGCATCACCGTGCAGATGATTGCGCACTACACGCTTGAGCATTGCGAGGACCCCTACCACTCGTCGCTGTGGACGGACATCAGTCCCGAGACCACGCTCACCCTGACCACCAGCGATATCGCGTTGCCCAACAACCTGGCGCTATTGCCGGCGCCGTTCTTCGATCGACGCGACAACCGGCGCGTGACCGTGCCCTTCGTTCTGCCGGCGCATGCCGATGTGCCGATGCTGCGCGCGGCTGGCGTGGTGTCCTCGTGGCTCGGCGCTCTTGCCGCGTATCGCGGCGCGCGTTTTCCAGTGACGAACACGCCGCCGGCCGATGCCCATGCCATCGCGTTCGCGCTGCCCAACGCGCAGCCGGCCGGGATTCGACTCGGGGAGATCAAGGGCCCGACCGTGATGATCATGCCCAACCCCGCCAGCCCGCCAGAGTCGGGACGCAAGCTGCTGGTCATCGCCGGCCGCGACGTCAAGGAACTGCAGTTGGCCGCGGACGCGCTGGTGCTTGGGCAGATCGGCATGTCGGGCGACCGGGCCATCATCAACAAGGTGGACCTGGGCTCGCCACGGAGGCCTTATGACGCGCCGAACTGGGCGCCAGTGAATCGCCCGGTGCAGTTCAAGGAGCTGGTCACCGATCCACTGCAACTGGAGGCGTCGGGGTTCAATCCGACGGCTATCCGCGTCGACATGCGCCTGCCGCCCGACCTGTTCGCCTGGGCGCGCCACAGCGTGCCGCTGGATGTCCACTTTCGCTACACCGCGCCGTCGACCGTCAATGACTCGGTGCTCAATGTGGGCGTCAACGACCAGCTATTGCGCTCGCTGCGCCTGCGTCCGGCCAGCACCACGGGCGCCGACCGACAGTTCAACGTGCCGTTGTTGTCGGGCTCGGAGGCGCACGGTGAGGAAGAGATTCGCGTGCCCTCGCTGCGTATCGGCAGCACCAATCAGTTCCAGTTCCAGTTCCACCTGGATTCGCAGAAGACCGGTCTGTGCGCTTCGGCCGCCACCGACAGTGCACGCGCTGCGATCGATCCCGATTCGAGCATCGACTTCAGCCAGTTCGTGCACTACACGACGATGCCGAACCTGACCTTCTTCGCCAACAGCGGATTTCCGTTCACCCGACTGGCGGACCTGGCTGAAACCGCCGTGGTGATCCCCGATGCGCCGGACGCGAACGAGGACGAAGCGCTGCTCACCATGCTGGGGCAGATGGGGCGCTGGAGCGGGTTGCCCGCCTTGCGCGTCGAGTTGGTCCCCGCCAGCGCGGTGGACAGCGTGCGTGGCCGTGACCTGCTGGTGATCGGTACCGGCTCGGCGGGCGAGCTGTTGGCGAAGTGGGGCAAGCCGCTGCCGATGCTGATCCAGCGCAGCGAGAACGACCTGTCGGTGCGCGGGGCATCCAATGCGCGGGGCGGCTTCGCCAAAGGTTCGCCGGGGCGCGCCAGCATGGACGTGAATGGTCCCACCGCAGCTTTCGTGGGCTTTCAGTCACCCTACGCCACGGACAGGAGCGTGGTGGCCCTGGCGGCCAATGCGTCCAGCCGGCTCGACGACCTGCTCGATGTGCTGGGCGATGACGCCAGGGTGGCCCAGGTGCAGGGCGATCTCACGGTGGTGCGTGGGAAGACGGTCGCCAGCCTGACCGTGGGCGACACGTATTACGTGGGCCATTTGCCGTGGTACGCGTGGGTCTGGGTGCGCATCTCCAAGTACCCCGCACTGATGGCGCTGGCTGGCATCCTGGCGGGCCTGTTCGTGGCGCTCACGGTGTTCTGGGCGCTGGGCCGTCTCGCTGCGCGCCGGCTGGAAAGGTGATGCATGCGAGGCGTGCTGATTCCGTTGCTTCGGACCGTGCTGGTGGCTGCGGTGGTCATGGGCGGACCGGTGGTGCGGGCCGCTACGTGTGACTGGCCCGACTGGCGGCAGTTCAAGCAGGCGATGGTCAGCAGCGACGGGCGCGTGATCGACGCCAGCACCCCGCAACAGGTCACCGTGTCCGAAGGGCAGGCCTATGCGTTGTTCTTCGCGCTGGTCGCCAATGATCGCGCCACCTTCGATCGTGTATTGACCTGGACGCAGAACAACCTCGCCCAGGGCGACTTGACTGCGCATCTGCCGGCGTGGATCTGGGGGCGGCTCGACAGCAAGGCGGCCAAGGATGGCGCCGGCGGCAAAGAGCCGGGCTGGGGCGTGCTGGATGCCAACCCGGCGTCCGACGCCGACCTGTGGATTGCCTATTCGCTGCTGGAAGCGGGAAGGCTGTGGTGCGAGCGCAGCTATACCGCGCTGGGCACCTTGCTGGCGCGGAACATCCTCGACCACGAAACCGCCGTGCTGCCCGATTTGGGGCGCACCCTGCTGCCTGGATCAGTCGGCTTCCATCCGCAGGACGACCTGTGGCGGCTCAATCCCAGCTATGTTCCGCTGCAGGTGATCCAGCGCATGGCCACCGCCTTGCCCGCACAGGCGGAGTGGAAGGAGTTGCGCGGAAGTTCGAAGCGGCTGGTGACTGAGACCGCCCCGCACGGGTTCTCTCCTGACTGGGTGTTGTTCCGGCGCGGTCACGGCTTTCTCCCCGATGAGCAGACAAAGGCGGAGAGCGCGTACAACGCGATTCGCGTCTATCTGTGGGCCGGCACGCTGGCGCAAGACGCGCCCGATCGCGCGGGTGTGTTGCCGACTTTCCAGCCGCTGGCTGACTTCGTGGCGGCGCACGGCTATCCGCCCGAACGCGTGGACACGCAGACCGGCACCGCGGGAAGCAACGCGGGTAACGCCGGCTTTTCCGCCGCGGTGGCGCCGTACCTGGCCGCGCTGGGCCGCAACGATCTGGCGCAGGCGCAGACGCAGCGCACGCGCACGTTGGCGCAGCAGCAGCCGTTGGGCTACTACAGCAGCGTGCTGGCGCTGTTCGGCCTTGGTTACCTCGACGGCTTGTACCGCTTCAACGCGGACGGCGCCGTCGTTCCCGCCTGGACCACCACGTGTCCCGCGACGCACTGACCGCCATCTTCGCGCCCGGCGCCGTGCTGCTGATCGCGGCTAGCGTGCCCGTGATCGCGCAGGCGCAGGCGGCCGAACCCAGTCCGCAGACCAGGATGTTGCTGGATTCGGCGCGCGTGTGGATGGGTAAGAACCGGCCGGACATGGCGCGCGGCATCGTGGAGAAGGCGCTGCTGAGCAACCCCACGCAACCGGACGCGCTGGCGATGCTGGGCGAGATCGAACTGCGCTCAAACAAGCCGGCAGAAGCGGGCAAGGTGCTGCGGCAGTTGCAGAGTCTCTACCCCCATCATCCGGCGACGATGCGACTCGCCGATGCCTATCGCCTGGCGACCAGCGACAAGAACGCTCTGGCCCAGGCGCGCCTGCTGTTGCGCGCCGGCAAGTCTGACGAAGCCTGGCATCAGATGCAGGCGTTGTTTCCACACGGCGCGCCGAGCGGTGATCTGGCCGGAGACTATTACCGCGCCATGGCCGCCTCGACCGGTGGCCGCGACCGCGCGCTGGCCGAGTTGCGCGCGCGTATCGCGAAGGATCCCGATGATCTCAACCTCGCGCTGGTACTGGCCGACCTGCTCACCGATCGCGGCGGGACGCGCATCGAGGGCTTGCAGATCATCTATCGCGTTTATCAGCGGCAGGACGGTGACCACGCGCGTGCACTCGACATGTGGCGGCGCGCGCTCAACAGCGCCGGAAGCGATGACCCGGCGTACTACGTCTGGTACCAGCGTTATCTCAAGGAAGTGCCCGACGACGACAACGCCAAGCAGGCGCTTGCGGCGTTGGCCAAGAAAGGCGGCGCCACGTATGTCGCGCCACCGCCGGGCGCTTCGGCCGGCGCGGCGTCGTCGCCACCGTCTCCCACGGCGCGGCGAGGGCAGGCGCTGGGCGAGCAGGGCCTGACCCTGATGCGCGCCGGTCGCCACGACGAGGCGCGCGCGTTGTTTGCCCAAGCGCTGAAGCTCGACCCGGACGATGCCTCGAAGTGGCGCGGCCTGATGGAGACGTCCGCGTTCTGGGGCGCCTTGGCGAAAGCGCGCGAGGCCAACGCACAGGGTCATCCCGAACAGGGCGAGGCGCTGGCGCGCGACGCGCTGCGTCAACAGCCGAACCAGCCGGACGCCAACAAGGTGCTGGCCGCGTCGCTGATCGCCCAGGAAAAGTGGAGCCAGGCGGAAGCGGTGCTGCGCCCGATGGTCAATGCCGCGCAGCCCGACGTGGATGCGCTCGGATTGCTGGCCAAGGTGATGATCGCCACCCATCGCACCGACGAGATGGAGCCACTGATCGACAAGGTGGAGCAACACTACGCCGGCGGCGGCGAGTCGACCGCGTCGCTGCGGGCAGAGCTGCTTTCCATCGATGCCGACGTGCTGATTTCCGAGGGAAAGCGCGGCGCCGCCGTGCTCAAGCTGGAGCAGGCGGTGCGGCTGACGCCGAAGGACGCCTGGCTGCGCTACACGCTGGCTCGGCAGTATCGCGACCTTGCGCTGCCGGAGATGGGGCGGTCCGTGATGGAGGATGGGATACGGACCGCGCCTTCACCCGATATGCGCTATGCCACCGCGCTCTATCTGAATTCGCTGGATGACATCGATGGCGCGACGGCGGTGCTGGCGCAGGTGCCCGACGCCGATCGCTCCCAGGGCATGCGCGAGCTGGCGGTCAATCTCAAGGCGCAACGTGAGCTGCGCGACGTGCGGCAGCTGGTGGCCCAGGGCAGGCGGCAGGAAGCGAGCGAGGCGCTGGATCGCATTGCCGTGGAAGTGCGCGATGACCCGCAGATGCTGGCCACCGTGGCCAGCCAGTGGATTGCGCTGGGCGAGCCCGACAAGGGCCTGAAGCTGGTGCGCGACTGGCTCGATGCGCACCCCGGGGATCCTGCGATCGATGTGCGCCTGCGCTATGGCGAGCTGCTCTCATCGGCCAACCGCGATGATGAGTTGCGCGCCTGGATTGCCGACGCGCGTACGCGTCCCGGCGTCACCACCGAGCAGCAGGCCCGCTTCGACGACCAGCTGCTGCGACTCTCGCTGCGCACTGCGGGGCGTCAGGTCGCCGCGGGTGACCTGCGCGGGGCTGAGCACACGCTGGATGCCGTTCCCGCTGCGCAACAGGCCGATCGCCGCTGGCTGCTGGCGCAGGCCGATCTGCGTGAGGCGCGGCGCGATTATCGCGGCGCGGAGGAGTCGGCGCGCAAGGTGCTCGCCACCCATCCAGGCGATGCCGATGCGCGCCTGACCATCGCCCGCATGCAGGCTCACCTGGGCCAACGCAAGGCTGCGGAGCAAACCGTGCGCGATGTGCTGGCCGATACGCCAGGAAGCGACGTGGACACGCGGCTGGCCATCGCGCGACGACTGACCGCCCTCGGGCGCAACGATGAAGCGGTCGCGGTGGTCGACCCGTTGCGGGCGCAGTACCCCGATCGTTCCGATGTCACGCTGCAGAGTGGACGCATCGCGCAGGCGCAGGGTGATTTCAATAGCGCCGCGCAGCTCTACCGCACCGCGCTCGGGCAGGAACAAGCCGAAGGCGAGTTGCCGAGTGCGGACGATGGCCTCACCTCCGCCGGGCGCGCCATGCAGGGGCTGGAAGATCGGCGCCAGGGCCAGGTGGCCACAGGCATCGTGCAGTCCAACGAGTCCGGCAGCGCTGGCATGTCGCGCCTGTACGCGACCGAGGCGCCGATCTACGTGCGCATTCCCGACGGCTACACCGGCCACTACTTCTTTCACGCCGATACGGTGTTGCTGAGCGCCGGTACCCTGCCGGCCGAACATTTCGACCCGTCCTACGAGTTCGGCCAGATCGCCGCGCTCGGCAACGCCGGCCTGCCATCGATCGACCAGACCGACCGCGGCGTGGCGTTGGCCGCGGGCTACGACTTCAATGGCGCGGCGAACAGCTGGCGTGCGGATATCGGCACGTCTCCGGTGGGGTTCACCGTCACCAACGTGCTGGGTGGCTTCCAGTATCGCCACGACTTTTTCGACTCCTCGCTCAGCCTGGATGTTTCGCGCCGGCCGATCACCAGCAGCCTGGTGTCCTATGCCGGGGCGCGGGATCCGATATCCGGCGAAACCTGGGGCGGCGTAGTGCGTAGCGGCGCCTCCGTGCGCGGGGCCAAGGACATCTGGAACATCACCGTGTTCGCTTCGGTGGGCTATGGCCTGGAGACCGGGCGCAACACCGAGGACAACCACGATTTCAAGATACGCACCGGTTTCGACTGGCCAGCAATCCAGCGGCCCGACCAGCGATTCACCACCGGCCTGGTCCTCAACTACTGGCACTACGACAACAACCAGCACTTCTACACGTTCGGCAACGGTGGCTACTACAGCCCGCAGAAATACGTGTCGCTGAGCATTCCCCTGGACTGGACCGGGCGCCACGGGCGCTGGTCGTGGGAACTGGAGGGCTCGGTGGGCGAGTCCAGGACGCGTGAGGACGATGCGCCTTACTTTCCCACCCGCCCGGACCTGCAGCAGGCCGCCGTGGTGCGACTGGCGGCGGCCGACCTGGGGGCCCCCATCTTCGGCAATGGCAACGGCGGCGGATTCAGCTACACGGTCGCCGGCGCGCTGGAATATCGCCTAGCCCCGCACTGGGTGATGGGCACGCGCTTCAAGCTCGATCGTTCACACGATTACGCCCCCAACCTTGGCACGATCTACCTGCGCTACTTCTTCGATCGGCAACGAATGCCGGTGCCGTACCCGCCCGATCCGGTCCAGCCGTATTCCACCTACTGACCGGATCACAGCCACCTGGGACGACCGCCGTGACGAACGAGCCTGAGCAGACCAACCAACAACAGCAGCGCCGTTTCGCGCCAGCACGGTTGCGGCTGAACCAGTCGCTGTCCATCGACGGCCTGCCGCCGTCGCTGGCGGCGCTGGCCACGGGGCTGGTCTACGCGGTGTACGCGAGCCGCTCGCCAGCGCGCGATGCGTTGTTCTGGAAGACCGCGGTCACTGCGTTGGCGACGCCGGTGACGATCCTTTCCACGCGCACGCCGGAAGAAGTCGCGCTCGCGCTGAAACAGCATGGCCTGGACATCGACGAGCCCGGGGCGGTGCATCCGCGCTCGAACATCTGCTGCCTGCGACTGCCGCCCAATCGCGACGGCTGCGAGGTGTTGATCGAGGCGCTGCAGGCCTTGTCCGACCAGTGCGCGTCGCCCGCGACGCAATTCCTCATTGAAGGCGCGGCGGCGTGCTTCGCCTGGCAGGACCGGGAGACGCTGATCCGGCAGGGGGCGGCCCTGGCGAGCTGGTGCGCGCAGACCCGCCACAGCGTGTTGCTGGTGATGTTGCCGCCACTGGTTGAGCAGGGCGGCGGATTCCTGCCGCTGACCGACTTCCAGATCCGCTTCGGCGGCGCGGCGCAACTGCTGCAGGTGCAAGGCGAGTTCCGCTGGGAGGTCGCGTTCTGGCGCGACAACCGGAACAAGTTGGCCGCCGCGGAATCGATTCCGTTGCGCTTCTCAGCCACCGACCACCGATTGGTGGCGGTGCTGGACGAGGCGAAGGAGCGTACAGGCATGCTGGCGCCCGACGAGAAGACCGTGATGGTGTCCGGTGACGCCGTGCGGAACGAGCGCTCGGTGCCGCGCGATTGGCAAGTGCTGCCCGACAACAGCGCGCTGGTCAAAGCGGCGGGCCACGCGGTGGCCGCCACGGTGATTTTCCATTACGGCATCAACGAAAACCTGGGCAAGCTGGCCAAGCACGTGAACTTCCTGCGCCGCGAGTGCGGCAAGGCGCTGAAGATCCTCATCCGCGAAGACAACGTGAGCATCCGCTACGAGCTGCTGATGCTGAGCCTGGGTGCCAACGCGATCATCCCTCGCAACACCACGCTGGCCCAGGTGGAGGTCCAGGTCGATGGCGTGCAGGGACAACTGTTCTCGCGCCCGGTGCCCGAGGACTATCGCGCGGCGCTGGCCGCGGCCATGCGCGACTCGACCACCGGCTACGTGCCGGCGCAGCGCTTCATCGCCCTGGTGCGCGAGGCGGTGGAGCGCAGTCGCCCCATACGCCTGCCCAACGTGCTGCTGCAGCTGCCGCTGGAACCGGACGTGGCCGGTGTTGATGCGGTGCGGTCCTGCCGCATGAGGCGCGCCGGCGACCTCTGCACGGCCAGCGGCGACAGCGTGTACCTGTTCTTCTTCGCCTGCCATGTGGATTACGCGGGCAAGGCGGCGGTGAAGGTATTCGATCGCCCCCTGTCGGAGCTGTTCCGCGGTGAGCTGCGTTGCGGCGATCGCGACACCATCCTTTCCATGCTTACGACGCTGGAAGACGAGGTGACCGAGCTGCCGCCGCCGGACTATTCGAGCCTGATCGATACAGCGCCATCCCACGTCGCCGTCCCGCTGGAGCCGCAAGCGGACGCCAAGGCCGAAACGTCGCCCGCGGAAGAGCTGGATGGCCTGCCGCTGCCTGGCCTGTCCGATGGGGTGACCGCTGGCTCAGCCAGTGCGGCCGCGGTCGCTGCAGTGCGTCGGCCGCCACGGCCGGCCTCGTTGCCGCTCAAGGCCAGGGGGTGATGGCGATGACGATTTTCGGCGGCTGGTTCATCTGGGGGCTGATCCTGGCGGGGCCGTTGTACTGGCTGGGGTGGCGCCTGCGGGTCAAGTACTGGCTGCCGCGACTGCGCTCGCTGTGGCGGCGCCGCACCGTGCAACTGCCATCGCAACTCGTGCCACTGGTGCTGCTGGGCAAGCGACGTGGCGGAGGCGAGGGCAAGCGCGCATGAAGACCATCGCCATCCTCTCTTCGGTCGGCGGCGCCGGGCGCACCATGCTCACGGCGGCGCTGGCCGGTCTGCTGGCGGTGCGCAAGCACCCTGTGCTTGCGGTGGAGTGTGATCCGGCCAATGTGCTGGGCCTGTATGGCGGCGCCAGCGATCCTCCGCGCCGTGGGCTCGCCAGCTACGTCACGGCGGAAGGCGATGGTGGTGACGCCGCGCTTGAAGGTGAGGATGGCGTGCTGTGGTTGCCCTGGGGCGGCGCCGGTGACGATGGCCGTGGGCCGGATGCCGCGCAGGCGGCGGCCATCGACAGCATCCTGCACGGGCAGCGATTCTGGTTGCGCGACCTGCTGTCCCGCGTGGACCTGCCGGCCAACGGGGTGGTGCTGGTGGATACCGCCGCCTGGCCATCCATACACGCCTCCCAGGCGATCGACGCCGCCCACCTCGTGCTGGTGGTGGTGCCGCCGCAACCGCTGGCGTGCGCCACGCTGCCGCGCTTGCGCGCCGAGTTGGCGGCGCGGAACAAGGCGACGCTCTACGTAGCCAACGCGGTCTCTCCCGCCTTGCAGCTGCACACGGACATTCTCGTGCTGCTGCGCAACCTGCTCGGCGCCACGCTGTCTCCTTATCGCATCCATGCCGACGCCGGCGTCCCCGAGGCGCTCGCCCGCAACGAGAATTTCTGCGTCAGCGCGCCGCATTCGCAGGCGGCGCATGACATGCAGGGCCTGGCCTCGTGGTTGTCCTCCTGGGCGACCTCGGAGGCGCGGCGAACCGTGGCGGCGGCCGGAGGTGCGTCGTGACCCGTGCACAGCCCGCGCAGGCGCTTGCACAATTCAAGCACATGGCGGCGCAGGAACTGGGCGTCGGCGCCGACGCCGGCGGGCGGGTGTGGCTGGTGCGCCTGTTGTTCCGTCCTCCGCGGCCCGGTCAGCGTGACTGGGCGTTGCACTGGTCCAACGCGCTGGCGCGCCATATGCGTGACGAACTGGCGGTGGGCGAGCGCGATGGCATGGGTGTGTGGTTCCGGCGCCTGTTCTTCCGCCCGCGCCGCCGCCGCGTGCGCCTGGCCGCTGACATGCGCAAGATTGGCCAGCGGCGTGGACGGCAGCGTCATTCGCTGCTGAACGGGCGCCTTGCGGCGTGGCTCAAGCCCGTCCATGGCGTGGCCGGCGGGGTGAGCCGCAGGTTGGAGGCCTGGTTGCCCTCGGTGCCCTGGCAAAAGGTGAGCGACCGGGTTGACGGGTGGTCCGCACAGCTCGATCGCATGTCCCACATGAAGACCGTGGTGCTGCTCGCCGCGCTGGTGGCGGCGCTGGTGTTCTGGACCACCCCGCTGCCGTTGTCAGCGCAATTCCAGCTGTTCCTGATGGTGGCTGCGGTGATGATTGTCACGCGGCGCATTCCGGGACGATGGCCGACCATGCTTATGGTGTCGCTGTCGATCCTGATGACCGGTCGCTACATGTGGTGGCGCACCACGCAGACCCTGCATTTCGTCACGCCGGTGGAAGCGATCTTCGGCTACATCCTGTTCTCCGCCGAGATCTACACGTGGGTCGTGTTGTTCTTCGGTTACGC
The DNA here is from genome assembly GCF_003351225.1 of Dyella solisilvae. Taxonomy (GTDB): domain Bacteria; phylum Pseudomonadota; class Gammaproteobacteria; order Xanthomonadales; family Rhodanobacteraceae; genus Dyella; species Dyella solisilvae. The sequence goes on along the minus strand of NZ_QQSY01000001.1, from coordinate 350,064 downwards.
GCAAACCGCCTGGCCGCTGAACCGCCGGCCTGTGCCGCTGCCTGTTGACGTGGCCAGCTGGCCCACCGTGGACGTGTTCATCCCCACCTACAACGAGCCGATGTCGGTGGTGAGTCCGGCGGTGCTGGCGGCCAAGAGCATGGACTGGCCGCGCGACAAACTCCGCGTCTATGTGCTCGACGACGGCACGCGAGAGGAGTTCCATCGTTTTGCGGTCGAGGTGGGGGTGGGCTACATCACGCGCGAGGAACACCGCTCGGCCAAGGCCGGCAACATCAATCACGCTCTGACGCTGACCAGCGGCGAGTACATCGCCATCTTCGATTGCGACCACATCCCGACCCGGTCTTTCCTGCAGACCACCATGGGCGAGTTCCTGCGCGATCCCAAGTGCGCCATCGTGCAGACACCTCACCATTTCTTCTCGCCGGATCCCTTCGAGCGCAATTACGACACCTTCCTGCGCATTCCCAACGAGGGCAGCCTGTTCTACGGACTGATCCAGGACGGCAACGACTTCTGGAACGGGACCTTCTTCTGCGGCTCCTGCGCGGTGATCAAGCGCGGGCCGCTGGAGGAAATCGGCGGCATCGCGGTGGAGACGGTCACGGAGGACGCGCACACCTCGTTGAAGCTGCATCGCCGCGGCTACAACTCTGCCTACCTGCGCATCGTGCAGGCGGCTGGACTGGCTACCGAAAGCCTGTCGGGGCACATCGGCCAGCGCATCCGCTGGGCGCGCGGCATGGCGCAGATCTTCCGCGTCGACAATCCCTGGCGGGGCAAGGGCCTGAGCTTTTTCCAGCGCGTGTGTTACAGCAACGCGATGCTCCATTTCTTCTATGGCGTGCCGCGCCTGATTTTCCTGCTGATGCCGTGCGCCTACCTGTTCTTCGGCCTGCACGTGTTCGCCGCGGATGGCATTTCGGTGATGGCCTATGTGATGCCGTACCTGTTCATCGCGGGCATGGCGAACTCGCGCATCCAGGGCCAGTATCGTCATTCGTTCTGGGCGGAGGTCTATGAGTCCGTACTTGCCTGGTACACCGTGCTGCCGACCACCATTGCCTTCATCAATCCGAAGAAGGGCAAGTTCAATGTGACGGCCAAGGGCGGCCTGATCGAGGAGGAGTACCTCGACTGGACGGTGTCCAAGCCGTACGTGTGGCTGCTTGGCATCAACATCCTGGCCATGCTGGCCGGCGTGGTGCGCATCTTCACCACGCAGCGCGACGAGCCGACCACGGTGTTGATGAACATGTTCTGGGGCATGTTCAACGTGGCCATGCTGGGCGCCGCGGTCGGCGTGGCCAAGGAATCGCGACAGGTGCGCGTGGCGCATCACGTGCCATTGCGGGTGCCGGCCACGCTGATCCTGTCAGATGGCAAGACCGTCGCCTGCCATACCGAGAACTACTCGACCGGCGGCCTGGGCATCGTGCTTCCGGTCGAGTTCAAGCTCGAGCGCGGGCAGGCGATCGGCGTGAGCCTGTCGCGCGGCTCGATGGACTATTACTTCCGCGCTGTGGTGGCGCGCTGCAGCGGCGCCCACCTCGGCCTGAAATTCGAGGACTGGTCGTATGAAAAGGAGCGGCAGCTGATCCAGTGCACTTTCGGCCGTGCCGACGCGTGGATACGTTGGGACCAGGAATATGTGCCCGATGCGCCGCTGCGCAGCTTCCTCGAGGTGATCGACATGGGCTACCAGGGTGTTCTCAGGCTGTTCGACGCCTGCCTGGATGCGGTCGACGCCATCTTTGTCCGCCGACCGCGCCAGCCGGGCTGATGGGATAAGCCATGGGACTGTGGAATCTCTACTTCATCGTCAAGATCTACCTGGCCTTTACCGGCAAGCTGATGCCGGTCTGGTGGCTCAACATACTGTTCGCGCTGGTGCTGATCGTGCCGCTGCACAAGCGCTGGCAACGCAACCTGCGGCTGGGCCTGGCGCTGGCGGCGGGCGCCGCGCTGATGTATCACGAGGCGGACGTGCCGCCGATCGGCTATGTGCTGAAGCAACTCTCGGGCCTCGCCGGGTTTTCGCCTGCCTATCTGCTGGAACTGGCGAGGCGCGTGTTCAAGCCGGCGATGGTGTATATCCCGGTGATCGCGCTGTTGGTTTACGCGGTGATCAATCGCTGGGTGCGAGTGAGCACGTTCGTCCTGCTCGCGCTGCTGGTTGCGCCGATGTGGCAGGGCGTCGACACGCTGATCGCCAAGGCCGCTTCACCGTCCGGCAACGGCGCCAATGCCCAGGCCGGCGCCAACGTGGGCAACGCGGGCGCCAACGCGACCACGGGCACATGGGACCAGCAGCTTGCCGCCTTCCGCGACGCCGAAAAGGCCCGGCATGTCGCGTTCTTCCCGATGGACAAGGATGCCAGCGCGCAGTTCGACATCATCGTCGTCCATATCTGTTCGCTGTCATGGGATGACCTGGATGTCGTCAACATGACCAACAATCCCTTGTTCAGCCGCTTCGACTACCTCTTCAAGAACTTCAGCAGTGCGGCCAGCTACAGCGGTCCGGCCGCGATCCGCGTGCTGCGCGCGTCCTGCGGCCAGCAGGCGCACAAGGATCTCTACAATCCAGCGCCGCAGGACTGCCATCTGTTCGCCGACCTGGCGGCGGCTGGCTACGATGTGCAGCTGCTGTTGAACCACGACGGGCGCTTCGACAATTTCCGCGGCGAGGTCGACAAGGAAATCGGCGTACCTGGCCTGCAGCCGCCATCGAATGAAGGCCTGAATCCCGAGCTGAAGGCGTTCGATGGCTCGGTCATCGTCGGCGACTACGACGTGCTGGCGCGGTGGTACCAAGGTCGGCTCGCCAAGGGTGGCGGCCCGGTGGCCCTGTACTACAACACCGTGACCTTGCACGACGGCAACAAGGTGCCCAGCAACCCCAACCTGACCAGCCTGCAGTCCTATCCGATCCGCCTGAACATGTTGTTGAACGATGTCGACCGGCTGATCAACGTGGTGTCGCAATCCGGTCGCAAGGCGGTGCTGGTGTTCGTGCCCGAGCACGGCGCCGCACTGCGCGGCGATGCCGGCCAGGTCTCCGGCCTGCGGGAAATACCGACACCACGCATCGTGCGCGTGCCCGTCGGCATCAAGCTGATCGGCCTGCCGCAGGACAAGTCGGCGCAGGGCCATACCGTGGTGATCGACGCGCCGACCAGCTACCTGGCGCTCGCCCAGTTGCTTTCCAACCTGATCGCCAAGAGTCCCTTCAAGGCCGGAGCGCAGCCGCTGCCGCAGTACGCCGCCGACCTCCCGCAGACGCGCCTGGTGGGAGAGAACGAGCAGACACTGACGATGAGCACGCCCACGGGCTATGTGGTGCATACGCCTGATGGCGTGTGGATGGAGGGCAAGTGATGAACGGAGCACACGGCGAGCAGGACATGCTGCCGAACGACATCGACGCGTACGCGCAGCATGTGGACGGGATCGACCCGGCGCGGTACCTCGACAGCCAGGCGCAGGAGGTCTGGCTGGCGGCCCGGCGGCGCTGGCCGCTGCTGGATGCGGTTTTGCATCCGACAGAGCGTCGGACCAGCGGTTCCTGAGGTCGGCTGCCGTTTGATCCGTCCGCGCTCGCGGCATCAGGCGAGGGCGCCTTCCTCGATGCGGTCGCGGCCATTGTTCTTGGCCTGGTAGAGCAGGTCATCCGCCGCACGCAGCAAATCGGCGATATCGATCGGGTGAGTCAATGGCGCCGACGCGACGCCGAAGCTCGCCGTGAAACCGAAGGATTCGCCACTGGCGGCGACGACAGTCTGCTGGCGCAACCCCTGTTGCAGCCTTTGCGCCAATTCGCGTGCCTGCTCCGGCCTGCGCACGCGGAGCAGGATGGCGAACTCCTCGCCGCCCAGCCGGCCCACCACATCCTCCGAACGGCAGGTTTCGCGGCAGAGATTGGCCAGCTGGACCAGCACGCGATCGCCGGTTTCGTGTCCGTAGGTGTCGTTGACCCGCTTGAAGCGGTCGATGTCGAGCATGATCACCGCCGCATAGGCGTCGCCGCCGCGCTGGTCCGACAACAGGACCTTGGCGCGGCTCTCGAAGGCGCGTCGATTCAGCAGGCCGGTGAGTGGGTCGGTCTCCGCCATGATCTGGAGTTCGCCGATCAGCCGATCGCGCTCCTGTTCGAGCTCCACCTTTTCCTCGCTGATGTTCTTGAGCACGCCGACGGAGCCGAACAGGTCGTTGACCTCACCGGCGTAACGATGCTCCGGCACGGCGACCGACAGGTCACCCGATGCGATAGCCAGAATCAGTCGTCGGGCCTCCACGAAAGGCTGCACGATCTTCTTGCGAAAGCGCTGGAGCTGAAGCTCCAGCAAGATCGAAAGCGTCAACGCCAGCGCGCTGGTGCCGAGCAAAAGCGCCAGGTGCCAACGCAGGCTATGGCGGATTTCATCATCGGCCAGTGACAGGTCGTGATCACGGAAGCGGATGATCAGGCCGATATGCGGCGTGTAATGAGCAGCCAGTTCCAGGGGGCTGACATCGGCGCCGCCGGGACGGGATGCCAGCGCCCGCAACTGCTCGATATATGCAATGCCCTCGCTCAGGTAGCCCTGGTTCAGCTCGGCAAAGTCTTTTCGCAATGCGTAGGGCGTGCCCTGGAGGCTGGGCCCGATCAGCATGCGCAACTGTTCGATCTTGCCCAACGTCTGGCCAATGCCGAAGGTTTCGTCTGCGGTCAATGCCCGGTGTTCGACCAACGCCGGAACGAACTGCCCGCCCAGCTTGCCGGCATGTTCACGCAGCAAGGCCGCCAGGCGTGCCGCCAATAGATAGTTCTGTACATCGGCATTTTCCCTCACCACGCCCGTGGCGCTGGTGTCGGCCATGGACGCGAGCTTGGGAATGACGCTCACCAGGCGGTCGAATCCCCGCATGGCGTCTTCGGCTATGCGTTGGGCGCGGGGCAGGCGGCCGATGGCGTCCAGTTCATGACGCGCGTCGTGGATCGTAGCCTTCACGCTGGTCATCGGGGCCGCCAGGGACGCACAGGTCTGGCAACTGGGGTCGTTCAGTCCGACGTCGAGTTCCGCCAGGCTCGCATCCGTCGCTTGCCTGGCCGCATCCAGTTCTGTCGTGTAGCCGCCAAGGGCCAGGTGATAGAGCATCGGCAGGCGTTCACCGGAGATGTTCGACATGGTCTGCAAGGCCGCTTGCAGCACGACGAATTCGCGTTGGGCCTGGCGCGCATCCCGGTAGCCGATCCATTGCTCGGCGATGATGAGCAGCAGCAGGAGCAGGACCACGCCGTAGAAGGTGAGGACGATATGCCGGAACCGCCGGTTGATGGATTCGCTGGCCGACGAGTTGAAATTCATGGCAGCGGAGCGCCCTCAAAGAGTCTGACCGGATGACGGGCCGCCGCAGGGACGCGGCCCGACGGCGGGTGAGGCGAACAGACAGCACTTAGCTTCCTCGCCATGGCAGTGTTTTTAAGGTGAATTTTCAGTTGGTCGCGGCGACAGGGAAGAGGTCGCATGAGCAGGGCTGACTACGCGCTCGGACCCGCGGTGGCCTGGAATCCGTTCCCTGGCGGCCTCCGACGCTAGACAGGGCTTTGAGTCATGCCTTGCTAGCATCGACCCGGTGTCGGATGGGGTGGGGGACTTGTCCATCCGTGATAACGAACCGCGTGTAACTCCGGCTTGTTGGAGCTTCGCAGGAAGGCGACCCATGGTCGTTCGAGGTTGAACATGCTGCATGACGATATGGATGGCTGGAAGCGTCCCAATCTCCTGACCTTGCGCGATGGTCGGACGGTCACCGTGCGAGAGATCTGCCCCGAAGACAAAGACATGCTCGACGTCGCCTTCGAGCGGCTTTGCAAGGAGGCGCGATATTCACGCTTCTTCGCCACCGTGCGGGACGTGCCCGATGACATCCTGCATCCAAGGGCGCCCGGCGCGCATGCCCATGTCGTGGCGCTGGTCGCGCTCAGTGGAAAAGGAGAGGCCCAGGTGATGGCGGGGGGAGCCCGCTACGTGACGGATGCCCGCGGTGAAACCTGCGAATTCGCTGTCACGGTGGCCGACGACTGGCATGGCCTCGGACTTGCACGACAGCTCATGGAGACCCTTATTGGCATCGCTCGCTCGCGGCGCGTCCGTCGCATGGAGGGCACGGTCTTGTCCTCCAACACGAGCATGCGGGGTCTGGCGAAACGCTTGGGTTTCAAAGACGGCCCGTACCCGGATGACTATTCGCTACGCACCGTGAGCCTCGACCTCAATCAGTGCGACGACCGCCAGGCGCTTCGTCCAGAGTGACATATGGCGCGACGCGCCAGATGGCGGCGTTGCGTGGCAGTTTCACCGACCGCTGCTGGTTGGCGTCGACTTCACGATGAAGAAGAGATGCTTGCGCGATTGCGCGATTGCGCGATTGCGCGATTTCGCGATGCCGGATGGCCGTCTATCCGTTCCCCTGATCCACCGACGAGGCGATTCGATGGAAGCAGCTCATGCGAAGTACCAGCGTCTGATCGAACGCTGCCAGTCGCTGCCACCGACGCCGACGGCCGTTGCCCATCCTTGCGATGAATCGTCCCTGATGGGCGCCATGGAAGCCGCCAGGCTGGGATTGATCTCACCCACCCTGGTCGGCCCGCTGGAACGCATCAGGGCCGTCGCAGCCAGCACCGGCGCCGATCTTTCCAGGGTCGCCACGTGTTGGCCCGCACCTGACATCGGGAATGCCTTGTCAGCGCGATCACCGGTTGCGGTCCAGGCCGCCCCTTGAGAAATCCAGTTTGCTGGTTCTCATGACATCAGAAGACGGTCAATCCCCTGTCGCGGAACTGCTTGCGGACGCGCTCGGTGAGTTCGGGGCTAGGTCCCTCGTGATCCTTCAGCGTGTAATCCAGCCCAAGTTCCCGCCACTTGTCGCTCCCCATCTGATGAAAGCGCAGGATCTCCACGCGTTCCAGCGACTTCAATCCGGCGCAAATATCGGCGACCCGCTCGACGTTGTCGTAGCCGTCCGTGAGGCCGGGCACCAGCACGAAGCGGACCCACATGGGGCGGCCGAGCGACGACAGTCGGTGCGCGTAGTCGAGGGTGGGTTGCAGGGGCTGCCGCGTCACCTTCTCGTAGATATCCGGATCGCCTGACTTGATGTCGAGCAGGTTCAGGTCGATGTCCATCAGGTCCTCATCGGTGAAACGCTCGCCAAGGCGGCCCGATGTATCCATGCAGGTATGCAGGCCAAGCTCCTTGCAGCGCCGGAAGATGCGCAGGGCGAACGGCCGCTGGACCATGGGCTCGCCGCCGGAGAGGGTGATCCCTCCGCGGCACACCTTCAGGACATGCGCGTATTTGGCGACTTCTTCCATCGCGCGCGACACCGTCACCGGGTACCCGTTTCGCTTATGCCAGGTATCGGGGTTGTGGCAGTACTGGCACCTGAGCAGGCATCCGGAAAGAAAGGCGACGAAGCGAATTCCCGGCCCGTCGACCGTGCTGCCTATCTCGTAGGAATGCACGTAGCCAACGAGATCGTCCTGTTCCGGCGTCTCTTCTATGTCGGCGGGGTGCACGGCAAAGTAGTCGTGCACGACCTCGCTTTCCCTTGCGCCCTCGCTGTCGATGCGCAGCTCGTAGCGGCTGCCGACCAGTGGATCGCTCATGGCAAGTGCCTAGATGGCGCCATGGAAGGTGCGATGGATCACGTCAAGCTGTTGTTCGCGTGTGAGCCGGACGAAGTTCACCGCGTATCCCGATACCCTGATGGTGAGTTGCGGATACTTGTCCGGATGCTCCATCGCGTCCTCCAGGGTTTCCCTGTTCAGAACGTTGACGTTGACGTGGAAGCCGCCACTGGAAAAATAGGCATCCAGCGCATCGACGCCACGCGTAATGCGGTCTTCATCCAATCCCAGCGCCGACGGGACCACCGATATGGTCAGCGAGATTCCGTCCTCGGCATCGTCATAGGGAATCTTGGCAACCGACATCAGTGCGGCCAGCGCGCCGTGGGTGTCCTTTCCATTGGCGGGGTTGGCGCCGGGTGCAAACGGTTCGCCCTTCTTTCTTCCATCCGGGGTATTGCCCGTGGCCTTGCCATACACGACGTTGGAGGTGATGGTGAGCACCGACTGCGTATGCACGGCGCCGCGATAGCTCGGGTACATGCGGATCTTGTTCATCATCATCGACACGAGCATCTTCGCCATGTCGTCGGCGCGATCGTCATTGTTGCCGTAGCAGGGGAAGTCTCCCTCGACGTGGAAGTCGACGATGATGCCGCGATCGTCCCTTTCAGGGTGCACCTTGGCGTATTTGATCGCCGACAGGCTGTCCGCCGCGTGGGAGAGACCGGCGATGCCGCAGGCCATGGTGCGCAGGACGTCACGGTCGTGCAGCGCCATTTCGATGGCCTCATAACAGTACTTGTCATGCATGTAGTGGATGACATTGAGCGCATTCACGTAGGTCTTGGCCAGCCAGTCCATCATGGGATCGAGGCGTTCCATCACCTCTTCGAACTTGAGGACATCACCGGTAACCGGCGCGAGATTGGGGCCCACCTGTTGGCCGGTCACCTCGTCGCGCCCGCCATTGAGCGCGTAGAGGAGGGTCTTGGGGAGATTGACGCGGGCGCCGAAAAACTGCATCTGCTTGCCGACACGCATGGCCGAAACGCAACAGGCGATGGCGCAGTCATCGCCCCACTTGGGCCGCATGAGGTCGTCCGACTCGTACTGGATCGAGCTGGTGTCGATGGATGCCTTGACGGCGAACCGCTTGAAACCATCCGGTAGCCGGGGCGACCAGAACACTGTGAGGTTGGGTTCGGGCGCCGGGCCGAGGTTGTAAAGGGTATTGAGCATGCGGAACGCGGTCTTGGTGACGAGCGTGCGCCCATCCTCGCCATTGCCACCGATGACTTCGGTGACCCAGACCGGATCGCCCGAGAACAGCTGGTTGTATTCCGGGGCGCGCAGGAACCGCACGATGCGCCACTTGATCACCAGGTCATCGATGATCTCCTGTGCCTGCGTCTCGGTCAGCGTTCCGTCGCGCAAGTCGCGCTCAAAGTAGATGTCGAAGAACGTGGAAAGACGGCCCGCGGACATCGCGGCGCCATTCTGTTGCTTGATGGCGGCGAGATAACCAAAGTAGGTCCACTGGACGGCTTCCCTGGCACTCGTGGCGGGCCCCGAGATGTCGTAGCCATAACGCGACGCCATTTCCTTGAGCTCCTTGAGCGAGCGCAGCTGCTCGGCTAGCTCTTCGCGAAGACGGATCACTTCTTCGGTGGAGTGCCGGTCGTCCAGTTCGTGCTTTTCGCGTTCCTTGTCCGACATCAGGAAGTCGACGCCGTAGAGGGCGACCCTTCGGTAGTCGCCGATGATGCGGCCGCGGCCATAGGCGTCCGGCAGACCGGTCACGACGCCGGACGAACGCGCCTTGCGAATATCCGGGGTATAGGCGTCGAACACACCGTCGTTGTGCGTCTTTCGATACTTGGTGAAGATTTCGCCGAGCGCGGGGTCCGGCGTGCGCCCGTACGACTCCAGGCTCGCCGCCACCACGCGCCAACCGCCGAACGGCATGATGGCGCGCTTCAGCGGTTCATCGGTCTGCAGGCCAACGATGATCTCGTTGGCCTTGTCGATGTAACCGGGAGCGTGCGCGAGGATGCCGGAGGGTATCTGCGAGACATCGAGAATGCCCTTGGCGCGTTCTTCCGCGAGCAGTGGTTGCAGCGTCTTCCAGATGCCGCCCGTACGTTCGGTGGCGCCCTGGAGGAAGGCGGCGTCGCCTTCGTAGGGTGTGTAATTGCGTTGAATGAATTCGCGGACATTGACGCGCTCCTGCCAGGAGCCCGGAGCAAAGCCGCGCCAGGCGCCGCTTTTGCGCTCGCCCTGTACGTACGCTGCGGTGGCCATATGAATCCCTTTGGGAATGTGCCTTGAGGGCTCGAAGTCTCCCCGGAGTGGCGCCATGACTGGCGTCTGCGTTGCGCGGCCCGAGATCTGCATCCTTTCAGCCAGCGCACGATTGTTCGGCAGGAAACATGTCCAGATACTGCTGCGCGCCATGCCAGTGGCGATCTCTGGCATTGACCAGACCCGCGGACGCCACTCGCGTACGGGGCCGCGACCGGAGCCGTGCGATCAACGCATTCTCCGGCGACACGCACGCGCGGGCGCGGCTCATCGCCAACTCCCAAAGCTGCGCCAGTGTTCCTAAAGGGGCTGTGAAAGATGGAGCGTGTTGGATCGTCAGCGGCTTGCCGCGGTTACGCCGTAATCATTCTGTAGCCGACCCCTGGATACCCCACTGGCGCTGGCCGGGGGTAATTAGCGGGTGCTGGCTGCCGCTGGCGTGTCGGCTTGCGGCGTCACTCTCGGATGCCTGGATTTCTCAAAGACGGTCAGGACGATTGCCGTGAGAATCAAGGCGCACAGGATACCGATGACGATGATTCGCGTTTTCATGGGTTACTCCGTGGCGTGCGCGGCAAGCTGCTCCAATGCGTACTTCACCAGGTGCGGCGCCGGGCGTGAGGGGTCACCCGACGCGCGGTCAGAGCGTATCGTGCAGGATGTGACGCCGATGGCATTGGCCGCTTGCGCTTGGGTGAGGCCTGTCCGGTCGAAAATCGGGCGCAGGTAGACCGGGTCAGGCTGATGCTTCCTGGTGTCCGGTCCGTGGGATCCCGGTCGCCGCATGCGTTTTCCAGGCAACAGGAGCCGCATGCCAAGCGGCACGCCCTTGCCGTTGATACATCCCTGGCGGACGGGCCTCAGGACCACGGTCGGGGCCAGTCGGCCCGGGGCGCCCTCGCCGACGCGAATCAGGTTCGCACGCCTGATGTCGCCGCCGTGCCAGCCAGCGGCGTTGGATGCTTGTTCCAGCAACGGAAGAGGGCAGGCCTGAAACTGGCCAGACGGCGACCAAGCCGACCACCCAATAAAAAAAGCCATCCAAGCAAATCAATTGCTTGGATGGCTGGATTGGTGGAGGTGGCGGGAGTCGAACCCGCGTCCGAAGGCGTTTGACGCCCGGTACTACATGCTTAGCTCGCCGTTAGATCTCGTCCCGCGACAGCACAGCGTGCAAAGCGCATCGAAGGACCAGCCTGCTTGATTTAACCCTTGCCGACAGGCGGCAGCTTCGGGCGATCTCGTGATAATGACCCTACATCCACGAGCACGAGCACAAGTGGGTTCGGGGCTAGGCCTTAAGCGGCCAGAGCGTAGTTGTCGTCGTTGGCAACTATGAGTTTTGCCGCTGGATTAACGAGGAAAGCTGCCCCCTCGGCATGCACCAAGCCATCTCACTACCCCCGTCGAAGCCATGACACCCCCGGGGAAAACGATTGCTGGCCGTCCAGTATATGTAGGCGGCCGGGCTTCCATCAAGGCGGCATAGCAAGGCTATCGTGTGCGGCGTCAACCACCGGAAGGGAAGGGCCATGATGCGGATTCGTCAGGCTGGGCTGTCCGATGCGGGTGTGCTGACCCAATTGCGCTGTGCATTTCTGGAGCAGGAGCTCCATCAGGAGCTGCCGGCGGGTTTCGCCGACGAGTTGCACGGCTGGATCGAGGAGGCCATCCCGGATGGCCGCCTGCTGTACTGGCTGGCCGAGCTGGATGGCCGGATAGCCGGGTGCGTCGCGGTCCATCCGTACACGCATATGCCGTCCGCTTATTTCCGGCATGGCGTGGGCTGGTATGTGCTCAACATGTACGTGAAGCCGGCCCATCGGCGGCAGGGCGTCGCCAATGCGCTGCTCGCCGCCGTCGGCGCCGCGGCGAGGGAGCAGGAGGTGGACTCCATGACCCTGCATTCCACCTCCGAAGCCCATCGGATGTACGAGCGCTTCGGCTTCGGCACCTCGGTGGATGCCATGAACATGACTTTGCACGAGGACGTGGTGGGGCTCTCCGAAGGCGAGCCCGGACTGCGCTGGGGAAAGTCAGGCTGAGCGGTTGTGGGCGCGCATGGTGCGCTGCTTCTCGCGCTGCCAGTCGCGTTCCTTTTCCGTCTCGCGCTTGTCGTGCGCCTGCTTGCCCTTGGCCAGGCCGATTTCCACCTTCACCTTGTTGCCCTTCCAGTACATCGCCATCGGGATGAGGGTGTAGCCCTTGCGCTCGACCGCGCCGATCAGCGTGTCGATCTCCGCGCGGTGCAGCAGCAGCTTGCGCGTGCGCCGATCGTTGGCCACCACGTGGGTGGAGGCGCTGATCAGCGGCGGAATCGACGTGCCCACCAGCTGGATTTCGTTGGCGATGACCATGGCGTAGCTGTCGCCGAAATTGATGCGGCCGGCGCGCAGCGACTTCACTTCCCAGCCCTGCAGCTCGATGCCGGCCTCGAAGCGCTGGTCGATGTGGTACTCGTGGCGGGCGCGCTTGTTGAGCGCGATGGTGCCGCCTTGCTTGTCTTTGTCCTTAGGCTTGGCCATGTCCGTTAAACTTCGGGCTGTTTGCCCTGATGCGGATCCGGTGCATGGCCGGATCCAGATGATTCCGAAAAGAGGCTGATGTGATCGAGATCCGCCGCAGCGCCCTGGTGCGATATTCACCGGCCCAGATGTTCGACCTGGTCAATGAGGTCGAAGCATACCCAAAGCGTTTCCCCTGGTGTGTTGGCTCGCAGGTCCTCGAGCGTGGCGATGATGTGCTGGTCGCGAGGCTGGATCTCAAGTACGCCGGCTTCCGCCAGAGTTTCACCACCCGCAACACCACGGCGCGTCCGCAACGCCTGCACATGAGCCTGGTCGATGGTCCGTTCCGCAGCCTCGACGGCGTGTGGGACTTCATTGCGCTGGGAGATGCTGGCTGCAAGATCTCTTTCGCGCTGGATTTCGACTATGCCGGCAAGCTGGGTGGCACGGCCTTGAAGCTTGGTTTCCAGGGCCTTGCCGGTCGCATGGTGGACGACTTCTGCCGTGAGGCCGAGCGAGCCTATGGCTGAGCTCGTCAACATCGAGGTCGTCTATGCCGAGGCTTCGCGCCAAGTCGTGCGTCGCGTTGCCGTGCCGGCCGGCAGCACGGTGATGCAGGCGATCGAAGCGTCAGGTCTGGCCCGGGACGTGCCCGGGCTGATCGTCGATCCGTCGCGGCTGGGCATCTTTTCCCGCAAGGCGACGCCGGACCAGGTGGTGGGCGAGGGCGACCGCGTGGAAATCTACCGGCCGCTCACGCTCGATCCGAAGGAAGCACGCCGGCGCCGCGCCCACGAGGGCTGACGCCGGCCAAGGGAACTCAGTGGCCTTCGCTGCCGCCGCTGTTGTCGCCACCCTTGTCGCTACCGCCGCCACCGCCGGCGTTCTTGTCGCCCTTGGTTTCATCGACCGGGTAATTGGCGTGGTACTTCTTCTGGTCATCGACCAGCTTCTGCGCGTCCTCGGCGAAGAAGTCGCCGTCAGTGCGCACGAGCGAGTCGTTGTTGAAGGTCAGGGTCAGGGTGTGAATCTTGATGTCGCCGCCGCGGTGCTGCTGGGTGGAGACGTAGTTCCACTGGTTCTGGGCGAACGGCGAGTCCACCGAGGGCGAGCCGAGCAGCACCAGAACCTGGCGCTTGGTCATGCCGGGCTGCAGCTGATCCACGTTCTTCTTGTCGAGCAGGTTGCCCTGCTGCACGTCGGGGGTATAAATCAGGCGGCAGCTGGCCAGGGAAAGGGCCAACATGGCGAAACCCAGCGTGCGAATCAGCTTATGCATGCGTGTTGCGTCCGGATCGTAAAGGTGTCGGATGATACACTAACGGCCTCGTGCCGCCGTGTGCGTGGAGCTTGTTATGGAACAGGAAACCAAAGAACTGCGCAAAGCCGGGCTGAAGGTCACCCACCCCCGGATGCGGATCTTGCAAATCTTCGAGGACGAGGAGGCTCACCACCTCACCGCCGAAGATGTCTACAAACGGCTGCTGGCCCACCAGGAAGACATCGGCCTGGCCACCGTCTACCGCGTGCTGACCCAGTTCGAGGCCGCCGGCATCGTGGTCAAGCACAACTTCGAAGGCGGCCAGGCCGTCTACGAGCTGGACCGCGGCAAGCATCATGACCACATGATCGATGTGGACAGCGGAAAGGTCATCGAGTTCGTCAGCGAGGAGATCGAGCGTCTCCAGCACGAAATCGCGGCCCGCCATGGCTACGTCATCGAGGACCACAGCCTGGTGCTGTACGTGCGGCCCAAGAAATCCCACAAGTAAATCCGGGCGGGCCCGAAAGCAGCTAGGCCGGTGGCGGTGACGCCATCGGCCTTTGTTTTGGCGGGGATGGTTCGGGCGAGCGCGGGAAAATCGCTGGGTGACTCGCTTTGGTGGCCCAGTCGGGCAGCAAAGCAGGCATTCTGCGCATTGCGCGATAGCTCAGCGTCCACTCGGGTGGCAGCAAGTTGAGACGCGCTACCTCAGAGAGATTTGGAGGGCCCAATGGGAGAACTCAGCCGGTCTCGGAAAGAAGAGGGGCGGTTTCACCCGTCATCCCAGCGAAAGCTGGGATCCAGCGCCTTTACGAAGGTCACAAGCAATGCGGGTGGGTGACGTCGCCAGTGGCGTCATTGGCTCAAAAAGCGCCCATAAAAAAAGCCGCGGGAGGACTCCTGTCCGCCCAGCGGCTGATCCGTTACCGGATGGCTCCAGAGGAAGGCGAGTTGCTCGCTCAACCCGGTTTTGCCACCGATTCCGGCGGAACGGCATCCTGCCGCTCTTCTTGCCCACCGTCCCCACGGTTGGCAAGGCTCACCATCTTGCGATGGTGGCTCCCCCACATCGATGAATCCAGACTAACGAAGCCTTCACACGCCGGGTATCAGAAAATTTCCTATGTAACGGAACTTATACCCGGGCCGGTTCGACGGCGTTCGTGCTGCTGCGCAGCAAAATGCGCAGATGCACGCCCTGCGACTCGGGGCGGACGCGGAAAAGCCCGCCCAGGGAGGTGACCCGGTCGCGCATGCCCTGCATGCCGCGGCCGCCGCGGGGCACCCGTGCCGGCAGGCCTATGCCGTTGTCGCGGATATCCAGCAGGGCCAGCGCTACGCCCTGCCGCTCGCCGATGCGCAGGCGTAGCTGGAAAACGTCTGCGTGGGCGTGCTTGACCGCATTGGTCGCACTTTCCTGAACAAGACGATAGATGACCGTGCGGGTGTCGTCGTCGAGCAGGCGGGGATCACCGTGCAGGTCGGTACGGTAGGCGACCCCGGCGGCGTTGAGCAGGTCGCGGATGGGGCCTTCGTCCAGGGCGCGCAGCAGGCCGAATTCGTCCAGCACCGCTGGGCGCAGGTCGTCCAGCAGCCGGCGCAGGGCGCGACGCATATGACCAAGAATGGCGTTGATCGACACCCCGATGTCATCCATCCCCGCCTGGGTCAGGCGTGACTGGGCCAGTTTCAGGTGGGTCTGGATGGCGGTGAGGTTCTGTCCCAGCTCATCGTGCAGCTCGGCGGCCATGTGGCGCCGTTGGTTTTCCTCGGTCTGCAGGTTGCCGCGCGCGGCGTCCCTCAGCTGGCGGGCGAGGTGATCCAGCCTGCGGTTGACCGCGGCCAGGTAGACGTTCTGCTCAGCCACGCGCTCGCTGCTCCGGCGCAGGGCGTCGGTGGCCGAACCCAGCATCAGCGCGCCAGTGCCGGCCACGGCCAGGAACAGCACGCCGGCCGCGCCCGGGGCGCCATGGCCGGAATAATGGTCGACCAGTGTCATGCCCAGGCTGGAGATCAGCATGGACAGGCTGGCGCCGCGCCAACCATGGCGGAAGGCGAAGAACAGCACCGGGGCCAGCGATAGCACGCGGGCGAACTGCGGCTGCGGCGCCTCGTGCGAGGACAGCACCAGCAGAATCGCCAGCGCGGGCATCAACACCAGCAGGCCGTCCATCAGCAGCCGCCCCAGCGCGCGCCGGTTCAGGCGCGCCCGCACCAGCATGATGAGCAGGGGCACCACCAGCAGCACGCCCACGTAGTTGCCCAGTAGGTCCTGGCCGAGGGCCTGCACCAGCATGCCGGAGCCGGGGCTGGCGTGGATCAGGGCGAGCAGGACCGCGTCGGTGGCGGTGGTCGCCGCGACCGTAAAGGCCGCCGAGAGCAGCAGGCGGGCCACGTCTTCCGGGTCGCGCAGGCCGGCGTGCAGGTTCGCCCGGCGCATCAGCCAGAGGCAGATGGCCACCACGGTCGGTTCCGGCAGGTCGCCCAGCAGGAAGCTCATCCACCCCATCGGCTGGTGGTGGACCAGGGTGATGAGTCCACTGGCGGCGAATTCGGCGCCCAGCAGCCACGGCCACATGCGCCCGGGAGCGAGCAGCAACGCGCCGAAGCGCAGACCGTAGGGAAGCATCCAGTAGGGTTGCTCTGTAGGCCATAGCAGCAGCCAGAGCAGCAGGTAGGCCACGCCAAGAAGTAAGTTCGATCCGGGGATCGCAGAAGATTTCGATGACATGCGGCCGATGTTACCTGTCATGAACAGTGGCTGAGGGGATAGGCGACCACCTTCCGTACTGCTATACATGCAGCCATGTACAGCATTGTCCTGGTCGATGACCATGCCATCGTACGCGAGGGGTTCAAACGACTGATCGAAATGGAGCCGGATCTGGAGGTGGTTGCGGAGTGCCGCAGCGCCGACGATGCGGTCGAAGCGGTCGGTACGCGCAAGCCTGATCTCGTGGCGCTCGATCTCTCGCTGCCGGATGGCAGCGGGCTGCCGTTGATCGAGCACTTGCGCAGCGTGGCCGCCGACAGCCGCATCGTCGTGCTGAGCATGCACGACGGCGAGCCGTACGTTTCCGAGGCTCTGCGCCGGGGCGCCAGTGGCTACGTGACCAAGGGTGTGGCGCCCGAGGAGCTGGTGGCCGGCCTGCGCGCGGTGATGCAGGGCGAGTGCTTCCTCAGCTCCGACCTGCGCAAGCGCCGGGCGGAGCGTCCGAACGAGGCCCGCGACCCGATCAACCGGCTCACCGCCCGCGAGCGCGAGGTGTTCCTGCTGCTGGCGGCCGGTCGCGCGCCCAAGCAGGTCGCCGGCGAGCTGGGCATCGGCCAGAAGACGGTCTACATCCACCGCGCCAGCCTGATGGGCAAGTTGGGCGCCGGTTCGGAACTGGACCTCTACCGCATGGCGGCCGAACGCGGGTTGCTGCCGCGGAAGAACTGATTTCTTCCCTGGCGTCGAATGCTCGCCAGGCCGGCGAAGCCGGTCATTCCCCTCACCGTCATTCCGGCGAAAGCCGGAATCCA
Organism: Dyella solisilvae; assembly: GCF_003351225.1. GTDB lineage: Bacteria > Pseudomonadota > Gammaproteobacteria > Xanthomonadales > Rhodanobacteraceae > Dyella > Dyella solisilvae. The sequence goes on along the minus strand of NZ_QQSY01000001.1, from coordinate 332,843 downwards.
GCGACTTTCTTCATAGCCGCACTTAAGGGCAGAGCAAAGACCCTGGATTCCGGCTTTCGCCGGAATGACGGGCAGGGGGCGTTTCGGCCAAATGGCGCGCGTCATTTCAAACCTGCGCCCGCTCCAACATCTGCTTCGCATGCGCCCGGGTTTCGCGGGTGATTTCCACGCCGCCCAGCATGCGCGCCAGCTCGTCGCGACGGCCGTTGGCGTCGAGCGTCTCGATCCGCGTGCGGGTCGACTCGCCGTCACTGGCCTTGCTGACGCGAAGGTGCGCATGGCCCTGAGCGGCGACCTGCGGCAGGTGGGTCACGCACAGCACCTGTCGCTGACCACCCAGGGCGCGCAACTTCTGGCCGACCACTTCGGCCACGGCGCCACCGATGCCGGTGTCAACTTCGTCGAACACCATGGTGCCCACCGTGTCCTTGCCCAGCGTGGCGACCTCGATGGCCAGGCTGATGCGGGCCAGTTCGCCGCCCGATGCGACCTTGCGCAGCGCACGCGGCGGCTGGCCGGGGTTGGCGCTCACCAGCAGCTCGCAGCGCTCGCGACCCTGGACGTCCGGGTCCCCCTCGGCCGTGGCTTCCAGCTCGATCACCAGGCGGCCGCCGCTCATGCCGAGCTCGGCCATCAGCGCGCTCACTTCCTCGCCCAGGCGCTGGCTGGCGGTTTCGCGCGCGTGGCTGAGCTTGCCGGCGACCTCGTCGTAACTCTGCTGGAGGCGCTGGCGCTGCAGGGCCAGTTTTTCCAGGGCGTCGCCGGCGCCCTCCAGTTCGCCGAGCTCATCACGCAGGGTCTGGGCCTTGTCGTGGAGTTCGGTGGTGGCCACGCGATGGCGGCGGGACAGTTCGTGCAGCCTGGTGAGATGGGTGTCCACCTCGGTGAAGCGTTCGGGATCCAGGTCCACGTCGAGGGCGTAGCGACCCAGGCCGTCAGCGGCCTCGGTCAACTGGATCGAGGCGTTGTCGAGCAACTCCAGCAGCGGGGCGAGCTTGTCGTCCAGCGCGGCCAGCTTGGTCATCTCCAGCTGGGCGCGCCCGAGCGCACGTCGCAGCGCAAATTCGCTGTCGCCGTCGAGCAGCTCGACCACGCCGCCGGCGCCCTCGGCGAGGCGGCCGGCATTGGCTAGCCGCTTGTGGCTGGCTTCCAGTTCGGTGAGTTCGGTGGGCGGCAGCGCCCATTTCTCCAGTTCGCCCAGCTCATGGCGCAACAGTTCGATGCGCTGCTCGCGGTCGTCGCCGCCGCTGAGCTTGCGGATGCGCTGGCCCAGTTCGCGCCATTGCTGCGCCAGCTCGCGGACCTGCGCCACCAGCGCCTCGTTGCCAGCGTAGGCGTCCAGCAACTCGAGCTGGTGGGCGCGCGACAGCAGGGCCTGGTGCTCGTGCTGGCCGTGGATCTCCACCAGTAGGGTGGCCAGCTCGCCCAGCTGGCTGGCGTTGGCCGGACGGCCATTGATCCAGGCTCGCGAGCTGCCCTCGGCGCGGATCACCCGTCGCAGCTGGCAGCTGTCTTCCTCGTCCAGCTCCTCCCGGCGCAGCCACTCGCGCGCCTCCGGCAGGTCGGTCAGGTCGAACTCGGCGGTGAGTTCGGCGCGGTCGCTGCCGGCGCGCACCATGCCGCTGTCGGCACGGGCGCCGGCCAGCAACATCAGTGCATCCACCAGCAGGGACTTGCCCGCGCCGGTTTCGCCGCTGACCACGGTAAGACCCGGGCCGAAGGCGATCTCGGCTTCTTCGACGACGGCGAAATGACGAACGTAGAGCGAGGTGAGCATGGGCGAGGGTATGTTGGAGTCGGTGGATTGTAAGCGGCGGGGGATGGGGGACGGATAGAGGGGCTGCGCGATGCACCCCCGGCGCCTTGGCCGAGCGTCACCCGATGCCCCTGGACCCACCCCTTTCTTGCAAACTTTTTCCCGAGACCTTATTTCTTTTACGTCTCACGGATTGCTACAGCATGCCTGCCTCCGAACTCGATGCCCGCGCACGCCGCCTGTTGCGCACATTGATCGCCCAGTACCTCGCCGACGGCGAGCCTGTGGGATCGCGCACGCTTTCGCGTTCGTCAGGGCTGGACGTGAGCCCAGCCACCATCCGCAACATCATGGCGGACCTGGAAGAAGCCGGCCTGGTCGCCTCGCCGCATACCTCGGCCGGTCGCATCCCCACCCCGCGTGGCCTGCGCCTGTTCGTGGACAGCCTGATCGAGCTGCAGCCCTTGCCGCAGGACGAGATGGCGCGCCTGCGCCGCGAGCTGCCGCCGGGGCCGACCACCACCCGCGACCTGCTCGGCAACGCCTCGGCCCTGCTGTCGGCGATGACCCGCTTCGCCGGTGTGGTGACCGTGCCGCGCCAGGTCGACTTCCCGCTGCGGCATATCGATTTTGTCCCGCTGCCCGACGCGCGCGTACTGGTGATCCTGGTGTTCTCGGACAATCAGGTGCAGAACCGCATCGTGCAACTGGCCCGGCCGCTGGACGGCCGAGAGCTGGAGCAGGCGGCCAACTATCTCAACAGCCAGTTCGCCGGCCTGCGTCTGGACGACATCCGCGCCCACCTGCTGCGCGAACTGCGCGAGACCAGCGGCGAGCTCAACCGCCTGATGTCCAGCGCGGTCGAGCTGGCGGCGGCCTCGTTCGCACCGCAGGCCGAGAGCGACGATGTGCTGGTCAGCGGCCAGACCAACCTGATGGGTTATTCGGAGCTGGCCAACCTGGAGCGCTTGCGCGAGCTGTTCGAGGCCTTCCAGAAGAAGAACGAGCTGCTGCAGCTGATGGAGGTCTGCGCCAAGGCCCCCGGCGTGCGGCTGTTCATCGGTGAAGAGTCGGGTTTTGCCGCGCTGGATGGCTGCAGCGTGGTCACCGCCAGCTACGGCGCCCAGGGCCGCGTGCTGGGGGCGGTCGGCGTGATCGGCCCCACCCGCATGGCCTACGAGCGGGTGATCCCGGTAGTGCAGGCCACGGCCGGTTTGCTCAGCGACGCCTTGAATCGCGTCGCGACGACCTTATAACGCGCCCGGGAGGCGGGGTTACCCGCAGGTTTTTGACGGTTGGCGCCAGGTGGCGCCGGCCACGGATAAGGCTTGGAGTTATTCAATGCAAAGCAACGATCCAACGACGCCCGGTGAGGCGCAGGCCTCCGGCGGGCAGGGCGGTTCGGCCCAGGCTGAACTGGAAGCGCTGAAGGCGCGCATCGCCGAGCTGGAAGCCAGCAACGGCGAGCTGCGCGATACCGTGCTGCGCGAGAAGGCGGAAATCGAGAACCAGCGCCGACGCCTGCACCGCGACGTGGAGCAGGCTCGCCGCTTCGCCAACGAGAAGCTGCTCAACGAGCTGCTGCCGGTCTACGACGGTCTGGAAAGCGGCCTTCAGGTGGAAGGCGGTGATGTCGCCAGCATGCGCGAAGGCATCGCGCTCACCCTGAAGTCGCTGCTGAAGGTCGCCGAGAACAATGGCCTGGTGCAGGTCGATCCGGTGGGCCAGCCGCTGGATCCGGAGAAGCACCATGCCGTGAGCATGGTGGATGCGCCGGGCGCGGCACCCAACACGGTGGTCAACGTGCTGCAGAAGGGCTACGTGCTGAACGACCGGCTGTTGCGCCCGGCGTTGGTGGCGGTCGCCAAGGACTAACGCCCTCGACGGCGGACGAGGACGCCTGAACAGCGTCCCCTGCCGGGATCGAAGGCGAGGCATCGGGGGTCTTTGCGGCATTGAGATGCCAGGCGCGGAACCCCATCTGGAAACCAGTTGCGGCCGAGGGGTCGCTTAAAGAATTCGGGAGTAGACAATATGGGCAAGATCATTGGTATCGACCTGGGCACGACCAACTCGTGCGTCGCCGTGATGGACGGCACCACCGCCAAGGTCATCGAGAACTCGGAAGGCGATCGCACCACGCCGTCGATCGTCGCTTTCACCAAGGACAACGAAGTCCTCGTCGGTGCGCCGGCCAAGCGCCAGAGCGTGACCAACCCCAAGAACACCTTCTACGCGGTGAAGCGCCTCATCGGCCGCAAGTTCACCGACGCGGAAGTGCAGAAAGACCTGCACATCGTGCCCTACGGCATCGTTGCCCATGAAAACGGCGACGCCTGGGTGCAGACGGCCGACGGCAAGAAGATGGCTCCGCAGGAGATCTCGGCCAAGGTCCTCATGAAGATGAAGAAGACCGCCGAGGATTATCTCGGCGAGACCGTCACCGAAGCGGTGATCACGGTGCCGGCCTATTTCAACGACAGCCAGCGCCAGGCGACCAAGGACGCCGGCCGCATCGCGGGCCTGGACGTCAAGCGCATCATCAACGAGCCGACCGCGGCCGCGCTGGCCTACGGTCTGGACAAGAAGGGCGGTGACCGCAAGATCGCCGTGTACGACCTCGGCGGCGGCACCTTCGACGTGTCGATCATCGAGATCGCCGAAGTCGACGGCGAGAAGCAGTTCGAAGTGCTGGCCACCAACGGCGACACCTTCCTCGGTGGCGAAGACTTCGACATGCGCGTCATCGACTACCTCGTCGAGGAATTCAAGAAAGACCAGGGCATGGACCTGCGCAAGGATCCGCTGGCGCTGCAGCGTCTGAAGGACGCCGCCGAGCGCGCGAAGATCGAGCTGTCGTCCAGCCACCAGACCGAAGTGAACCTGCCGTACATCACGGCTGACGCCTCCGGTCCGAAGCATCTCAACATCAAGCTGACCCGCGCCAAGCTTGAGGCGCTGGTGGAAGATCTGGTCAAGCGCACCATCGAACCGTGCCGCACCGCGTTGAATGACGCCGGCCTGCGCGTGTCCGACATCAACGAGGTGATCCTCGTCGGTGGCCAGACCCGCATGCCCAAGGTGCAGGAGTCGGTGAAGGACTTCTTCGGCAAGGAACCGCGCAAGGACGTCAACCCGGACGAGGCCGTTGCTGTCGGCGCCGCGATCCAGGGCGGCGTGCTGGGTGGTTCGGTCAAGGACGTGCTGCTGCTCGACGTCACCCCGCTGTCGCTCGGCATCGAGACGATGGGCGGCGTGATGACCAAGCTGATCGAGAAGAACACCACCGTGCCGACCAAGGCCTCGCAGGTGTTCTCCACCGCCGACGACAACCAGACCGCGGTGACCGTGCACGTGCTGCAGGGTGAGCGCGAGCGCGCCAGCGCCAACAAGTCGCTGGGCAAGTTCGACCTGCAGGGCATCGATGCCGCGCCGCGTGGCATGCCGCAGATCGAGGTCACCTTCGACATCGACGCCAACGGCATCCTGCACGTGTCGGCCAAGGACAAGAAGACCGGCAAGGAACAGAAGATCGAGATCAAGGCAGGCTCGGGCCTGTCCGAGGAAGAGATCAACCGCATGGTGGCCGACGCCGAGGCCAACAAGGAAGAAGACAAGAAGTTCCACGAGCTCGTCGGCGCCCGCAACAAGGCCGACCAGCTGGTGCACGCCACCCGCAGCGCGCTCAAGGAGCACGGCGGCAAGGTGCCGGGCGACCAGCTGAGCTCGATCGAGGGCGCCCTCTCGGATCTGGAGAAGGTCAAGGACGGCGACGACAAGGCAGCCATCGAGGCGAAGGTTGAGAAGCTCGAGCAGGTCGCCCAGGCGCTCTACGCCGCCGCTCAGGGCGGCGCCCAGGCGGACGCCGGGGCGCATGCCGGCGCCGGCGCCCACCAGGGCTCGGCCGCCCAGGACGACGTGGTGGACGCCGAGTTCACTGAAGTCAAGGACGACAAGAAGTAAGATACGCGGGTCGGCGCTGCCGATCTGATGCAGCCCGCGCCCGGGACTCGAATCCTAGGCGCGGGCTGTTTGTTAGTTAGACATGGATCGGCCGATTCATGTGGCAAGAGAACGATCCATGTCGGATGCAACAATGAGCAAGCGCGATTACTACGAAGTCCTGGGCGTTGAACGGTCCGTCACCGAGGCGGACCTGAAGAAGTCCTTCCGTCGGCTGGCGATGAAGTACCACCCGGACCGTTGCCCGGACGATCCGCATGCACAGGAGAAGTTCAAGGAGGCCAAGGAGGCCTACGAAGTGCTGTCGGACGCGCAGAAGCGCGCGATGTACGACCAGCATGGCCACGCCGCGTTCGAGCACGGCATGGGCGGTCGCGGTGGCGCCGGGTTCGGCGACATGGGCGACATCTTCGGCGACATCTTTGGTGACATTTTCGGCATGGGCGGCGGCCGCGGGCGTCAGCGCCGTGGCTCTGACCTGCGCTACATCATGGAGCTCGATCTCGAGGAAGCCGTGTTCGGCGTCGAGAAGAAGATCGAGATTCCCACCCAGGTCAATTGTCACCACTGCAATGGCAGCGGCTCCGATGACGGCAAGACGGTGACCTGCAAGACCTGCCACGGCCATGGCCGCGTGCGCATGCAGAACGGCATCTTCTCCATCCAGCAGGCCTGCCCGCATTGCGGTGGCAGCGGCCAGACCATCGAGAAGCCCTGCAAGGAGTGCGATGGCGAGGGCCTGCTGCAGGAAACGCGCACGCTGTCGGTGAACATTCCCGCCGGCGTGGACAATGGGGATCGCATCCGCCTCGCGGGGCAGGGTGAAGCCGGTCCGCAAGGCGCGGAAGCGGGTGATCTCTACGTGGAAGTGCGCGTGCGCGAGCACGCCATCTTCCAGCGCGACGGCAACGACCTGCATTGCGAGCTGCCGATCCGCTTCTCGCAGGCGGCCCTGGGCGCCGAGCTGTCCGTGCCGACGCTGGAAGGCGAGGTGCCGATCAATATCCCGCCGGAAACCCAGACGGGCCAGCTGTTCCGCCTGCGCGGCCGCGGCGTGAAGTCGGTGCGCAGCAGCCGCACCGGCGACCTGATCTGCCGTGTCGTGGTTGAAACGCCGGTGCGCCTGACCAAGCAGCAGCGCGAACTGTTCGAGCAGTTGGAAGCCACTTTCGCGGGCGGCGAGGCCGAGAAGCACACGCCGCGCGCCAAGACCTGGGTCGACGGCGTCAAGCAGTTCTGGTCGCGGGTCACGTCGTAATTCCCTGCGCCGGCGCGTTTCGCCGTCGGTGTTTTCGCGAGCAAGGTCCATATACGCCCGTCGCGGCGGGCGCTAGCATCGCGTCTCCGTGCCCGCTGCTCTTTCGGAAGGAGTCCTTTGCATGAGCCAGCCCGTTCGCCTCGCCATCAATGGCGCCACCGGCCGCATGGGCCAGGCCTTGCTGGCCCTGGAAAAGAAAGATCCCCGTTTCGTGCTCGCCGCCGCGGTGACTTCGCCCGGCTCACGAGAGCTCGGCCAGCCGGTTCACCAGGGTGACGAGGCCCCGCTCTACAGCCACGGCTGGCCCGAGGAGGAAACCATCGACGTGGTGGTGGATTTCAGTGGGCCGGCCGGACTGGCCGAAGCGCTCACCTATTGCGAATCTCGCGGCGTTGCGTTGGTCACCGGCACCACCGGCCTGGACGCCACCTTCGCACAGCGACTCAATGCCTCCGCGCAACGGATTGCCCTGTTGCGCGCCGCCAACTTCAGCCTGGGCGTCGCGGTGCTCACGCGCCTGCTGCGGCAGGCCGCCGCCGCGCTTCCGGGTTGGGACCTGGACATCGTCGAGGCCCATCACAACCGCAAGGAAGACGCGCCGTCCGGCACCGCGCTGGCGCTTGGCGAAGCCGCCGCCGCGGCGCGCAACACCACGCTGCGCGAGAGCGCGGTCTATGCGCGGCAGGGCCGGACCGGCGCCCGCGAGCACGGCACGATTGGCTTTGCGGTGGTGCGCGGGGGAGACATCGTCGGCGAGCACGAGGCCTTGTTGATGGGGCAGGGCGAGCGGCTGGAGCTGGTGCATCGCGCCACCGACCGCTCGATCTTCGCGCGCGGCGCGCTGGAGGCCGCGTACTGGCTGAGTGGCCGCGCCCCGGGCGACTACGACCTCGACGCCATGTTGGCTGACCGCACCTCGCACTAAGGCCGCCGATGGCCGGACCATCGCGCCGAACGCCCGGGGCGATGGGGTTGCGCGGCAGCCGTCTTCACTTGTCCGACGGAAGGGCGCTCGCTAAAATTCGCGCATTGTCATTGGGGAGTAGCCATCCTCACCCCACCGCCCGTCGATCCGACCGGCGATATCTGAGGAATCCACGTCAACAGACTTGAGGCTTGCGCCTCATGGCGTGGATGGCCCAGGGCGCTTTCGGCGCCCGTGGCCCGGCGAGACCTTTGGCCGCGACGCGCTCACCTTTGCCGGGCGAGCTCGCGTCGTCGAGCCAATGGTTTCTGCTCGCCCGGCCATGGATGAAACATGCTCATCGCGTTGCTGTTCCTGCTATCGGCTGGCGCCATCTATGTCGCCTGCGAATATTTCGTCAACGGCGTGGAGTGGTTCGGGCAGAAGCTCAACCTGGGCGCCACGGCGACGGGCACGGTCCTGGCCGCATTCGGAACGGCCCTGCCGGAGAGCGCGGTCACCTTCGTTGCGGTGATCCTCGGGCGCACGCCGGAACAGCGGGACATCGGTGTCGGCGCGGCGCTCGGCGGCCCGCTGGCGTTGGCGACCATTGCCTATGCCGTGGTCGGCCTGGCGCTGTGGATGAACCGCCGCCGCCTGCAGCGGGCCGATCACGTGGTGCGCGTCGAACATGGGCGCCTCGCACGCGACCAGTCCTGGTTTCTTGCGATCTTCGTGGTGAAGTGCGGCCTCGGTCTGGTGGCGTTTGCCTTCAAGCCCTGGCTCGGCGTGCTGTTCCTCGTTGCCTATGCGCTCTACGTATGGGGCGAGCTCAAGCGTGTCGACACCGCGCCCGAGGATGAGGTGCTCGAGCCGCTGAAACTGCGTCCCGGCGCAGCCGATCCCTCGTTGGGATGGGTGCTCCTGCAGACGATCTTGGCGCTGGCAGTGATTGCCTTTGCCTCACACGTCTTCGTGAAACAGATCGAAGCGATCGGCATCGCGCTGCAGTTGTCACCGCACCTGGTGGCGCTGGTGCTGAGCCCTGTGGCGACCGAGCTGCCGGAAACGATGAATGCGCTGATCTGGGTGCGCCAGGGCAAGGAACGGCTGGCGCTGGCCAACATTTCGGGGGCCATGATGATCCAGGCGACCATCCCCAGTTCTCTGGCCATTTTCGCCACGCCCTGGCTGTTCGATGCGCCGCTGATGGTGGCCGGCGTGCTGACCGGTGTGGCGGTGATCTACCTTTGGTGGATGTTCCAGCGCGGTCGGGTGGACGCGCGCTGGATCGCCCCAGTGGGCCTGCTGTACGGCGTGTTCGCCGCGTACATCGCCTGGTATTACATGGTCCGGGCCTGAGTCGCGCCGACTTAGTCCCGGTGCGCGGCGTTGCGGTCGCGGCCTGCGCCCAGCTTGCGGTCCAGCGAACCGAACAGCTTCTTGAAAGCACGCGAGAATTTGCCGCGCTTCGTCTTGCGCAGCTTTTCCTTCTCGCTGGTGAGCCAGGCGACCTGGATCACGCGGCGCTCGCCCTCATAGGGCAGATGGCCGTGGAACGAATTGTCGCAGCGCTTGAACACCGCGAATTCCCCGTACAGCGGCTTGAGTTCCGGCGCGACCATGTTGTCGATGTTGTCGATGCTGCCGAGGAAACGCAGGCAGCCGTCGCTGGTGTCCGGCCACAGGTTGTTGAGATAGAGCAGGGCCGTGGCCACCTTGGAGCGGCTGTCGGTATGGATGGTCCCGTGGCGCTTGTTCAGTGAACGGCACAGCGTGATCAGGGTGGGGTACTGCCCCAGGTTGGTGATGCCCAGGCGCGTGCCGATGGCGCTGGCGAAGTCGGCCGAGCTCAATCGCTGCACCAGGGCGTTGATCGAGGGGCCGCAGTCCGTGGCGTCGTACGGGAAGAAGCCGGCGCTGGCATAGCGGGGGAAATCCCGTTCCAGGTCCGCGCGCGCCTCGTCCGGCAGCTGCCCATGTGCGATCAGGAAGGGGAAAGGCTCACTCCGCACGTCCGTATCGGGTCGGTCCAGGCGAGTGGGATCGAGCAGCGCGGCTGAGTTCATGAATGTCCTTTCAGCAACTAGGCGAGGCTAGTGTAGCGCCCGCCGCTGCTGGCGTTAGGCCTTTTTGGGGAGCGGATATTCAGCTGTTTCGGGTGGACAGCAAGGGGCCTTGCACCTATCATTGCCACCCGCCCAGAAACGTTCCTCGACCAAGGTCCACAAGCTGCTTTCGCAGCGGCTTGCGGACTTTGCTGCACCTAAAGGCGGCCCTCCCATGCCTATTTCTGCTCTGCTTGCCCTCGAAGACGGCAGCGTATTCCACGGCCACGCCGTGGGTGCGACTGGTGAAACCGTCGGCGAGGTGGTTTTCAACACCGCCATGACCGGCTACCAGGAGATCCTCACCGATCCCTCGTACGCCAAACAGATCGTTACCCTTACTTATCCGCACATCGGCAACACCGGCGTGAACGTCGAGGACGAAGAGTCCGCGTCCGTCCACGCGGCCGGCCTGATCGTGCGCGACGTGCCGCGTCGCCCCAGTAACTGGCGCAGCACCGAAAGCCTGCCCGATTACCTCAAGCGCCACGGCATCGTGGCCATTGCCGGCATCGATACCCGTCGCCTGACGCGCATCCTGCGCGACAAGGGCGCGCTCAACGGCTGCATCGTCGCCGGCGAGTCCATCGACGCCGACGCCGCGCTCGCCAAGGCGCGCGCCTTCCCCGGCCTCAACGGCATGGACCTGGCCAAGGAAGTGAGCGTCGGCGAGTCGTACCAGTGGAAAGAGGGCGTCTACGACCTCGACAACACGCGGTTCAACCAGCCGGCCAAGCGCTTCAAGGTCGTGGCCTATGACTTCGGCGTGAAGTACAACATCCTGCGCCTGCTGGCCGAGCAGGGCTGCGACATCACCGTCGTGCCCGCGCAGACGCGGGCCGCCGACGTGCTGGCGATGAAGCCCGATGGCGTGTTCCTCTCCAACGGCCCCGGCGATCCGGCGGCCTGCGATTACGCGGTCGCTGCGACGCGCGAATTCCTCGACGCGAAGATCCCGCTGTTCGGCATCTGCCTGGGCCACCAGATCATGGGCCTGGCGCTCGGCGCCAAGACGCTGAAGATGAAGTTCGGCCACCACGGCGCGAACCATCCGGTGAAGGATCTGGACGACGGCCGCGTGCTGATCACGTCGCAGAACCACGGCTTCGCGGTGGACCCGGCCACGCTGCCGGCCAACGTGCGCGTCACCCACTCCTCGCTGTTCGATGGCTCGCTGCAGGGCTTCGCGCTCACCGACCGTCCGGCGTTCTGCTTCCAGGGTCATCCGGAAGCGAGCCCGGGGCCGCACGACATCGGCTACCTGTTTGATCGTTTTGCCGCACTGATGCAGGAGGCCCGCACGAATGGCTAAGCGCACCGATATCAAGAGCATCCTCATCATCGGCGCCGGCCCGATCGTCATCGGTCAGGCCTGCGAGTTCGACTACTCCGGCGCCCAGGCCTGCAAGGCGCTGAAGGAAGAGGGTTACCGCGTCATCCTGGTGAACTCCAACCCCGCCACGATCATGACCGATCCGGAGACGGCCGATGCCGTCTACATCGAGCCGATCAACTGGCAGACGGTGGAGCGCATCATCGCCAAGGAGCGCCCGGACGCCGTGCTGCCCACCATGGGCGGTCAGACCGGCCTCAACTGCGCGCTCGACCTCGCCGACCACGGCGTGCTCGAGAAGTACAACGTCGAGCTGATCGGCGCCTCGCGCGAAGCCATCCGCATGGCCGAGGACCGCGAGCTGTTCCGCGTGGCCATGGCCGAGATCGGCCTGGAGTGCCCGAAGGCGGAAGTCGTGCGTACTTTCGAACAGGCGCTCGTCACTCAGGCGAAGGTGGGCTATCCGACCATCATCCGTCCGAGCTTCACGCTCGGCGGTTCCGGCGGCGGCATCGCCTACAACCGCGAAGAGTTCGAAGAAATCGTCAAGCGCGGCCTCGAGCTCTCGCCAGTGGGCGAGGTGCTGGTCGAGGAATCCGTGCTCGGCTGGAAGGAATTCGAGATGGAAGTGGTCCGCGACAAGGCGGACAACTGCATCATCGTGTGCTCGATCGAAAACCTCGATCCGATGGGCGTGCACACTGGCGACTCGATCACCGTCGCGCCGGCGCAGACGCTCACCGACAAGGAATACCAGCGCCTGCGCGATGCCTCCATCGCGGTGCTGCGCAAGATCGGCGTGGACACCGGCGGCTCCAACGTGCAGTTCGGCATCAACGCCGAGAACGGCCGCGTGGTCGTCATCGAGATGAATCCGCGCGTGTCGCGTTCCTCGGCGCTGGCCTCCAAGGCCACCGGCTTCCCGATCGCCAAGATCGCCGCCAAGCTGGCCGTGGGCTACACGCTCGATGAGCTGAAGAACGACATCACCGGTGGCCTGACCCCCGCGTCGTTCGAGCCGACCATCGACTACGTGGTCACCAAGATCCCGCGCTTCGCGTTCGAGAAGTTCCCGTCGGCTGACGCGCGCCTCACCACGCAGATGAAGTCGGTGGGCGAGGTGATGGCGATGGGCCGCACCTTCCACGAGTCGCTGCAGAAGGCGCTGCGTGGCCTGGAAATCGGCAAGACCGGTCTCAACCCCACGGGCCTGGACCTCACTTCCGACGAATGCGTCAACGCGCTCAAGCGCGAGCTGCGCGAGCCGCGTCCGGATCGCGTGTTCCATCTCGCCGATGCCTTCCGCGCTGGCCTGACCCTGGACGAGGTGTACAGCCTCAGCCGCGTCGACCCCTGGTTCCTGGCGGCCTTTGAAGACATCGTGCTGACCGAGAAGGAAGTGCAGGCGCAGGGCGTGACCGCGCTCGATGCAGCGCGCATGCGCGAGCTCAAGCGCATGGGCTTCTCCGATGCGCGCCTGGCCGAACTGCTGGACACCAACGAAGCCGCCATGCGCCACTTGCGTCGTACGCTGGGCGTGCGCCCGGTGTACAAGCGCGTGGACTCCTGCGCGGCCGAGTTCGCCACCACCACGGCCTACATGTACTCGACCTACGAGGAAGAGTGCGAAGCCAACCCGACCGACCGCGAGAAGATCATCGTGCTCGGCGGCGGTCCGAACCGCATTGGCCAGGGCATCGAGTTCGACTACTGCTGCGTGCACGCGGCGCTCGCCCTGCGCGAGGATGGTTTCGAGACCATCATGGTCAACTGCAACCCGGAAACCGTATCGACCGACTACGACACCTCCGATCGCCTGTACTTCGAGCCGCTGACGCTGGAAGACGTGCTGGAGATCATCGATCTCGAGAAGCCCAAGGGCGTGATCGTGCAGTACGGTGGCCAGACGCCGCTGAAGCTGGCCCGTGCGCTTGAAGCTGCCGGCGCGCCGGTAATTGGCACCTCGCCGGATTCGATCGACCTCGCCGAGGACCGCGAGCGCTTCCAGCAGATGATCGAGAAGATCGGCCTGAAGCAGCCGCCGAACCGCACGGCGCGTACGCCCGAAGAGGCGCTGGCGTCGGCGCGAGAGATCGGCTATCCGCTGGTGGTGCGCCCGAGTTACGTGCTCGGTGGCCGTGCGATGGAAATCGTCTACGGCGACGCCGACCTCTCGCGCTACATCCGCGAGGCGGTGCAGGTGTCGAACGATTCGCCGGTGCTGCTGGACCGCTTCCTCGACCACGCGGTCGAGGTGGACGTGGACATCATCGCCGACGCCGAAGGCAACGTGCTGGTCGGCGGCATCATGGAGCATATCGAGGAAGCCGGCGTCCATTCGGGCGACTCCTCCTGCTCGCTGCCGCCGTACTCGCTCACTGCTGAAGTGCAGGATGAGATGCGACGCCAGGTGACGGCGATGGCGAAGGAGCTGAAGGTCATCGGCCTGATGAACACCCAGTTCGCCATCCAGGGCGACACCGTGTTCATCCTCGAAGTGAACCCCCGCGCTTCGCGCACGGTGCCGTTCGTGTCCAAGGCCACCGGCGTGCCGCTGGCCAAGATCGCGGCGCGCGCCATGGCCGGCCGTTCGCTCAAGGCGCAGGGCGCGACCACGGAAGTGATCCCCGAGTACTACTCGGTGAAGGAAGCGATCTTCCCGTTCCTGAAGTTCCAGAACGTGGACCCGATCCTCGGCCCCGAAATGCGCTCCACCGGCGAGGTGATGGGCGTGGGCCGCAGCTTCGGCGCCGCCTTCGCCCGTGGCCACGACGCCGCCGGCATCAAGACGCCGCCGAAGGGCAAGGTGTTCGTGTCGGTGCGTGATGCCGACAAGGATCGCCTGCTGCCGGTCGCGCGCGAAGTGCTGGAAAAGGGTTTCAGCCTGGTCGCCACCGAAGGCACGGCCAAGTACCTGGCCGAGCACGGCGTGACCTGCGAGCGCATCAACAAGGTGATCGAAGGCCGCCCGCACATCGTCGACCTGATCAAGAACGGCGAAATTGTGTACATCGTCAACACGACTGAGGGCAAGCAGGCGATCGCCGACTCGTTCTCGATCCGACGTGAAGCCCTGCAGCAGCGCGTCACGTACTCCACCACGGTGGCGGGCGCCCGTGCGCTGGTGCATTCGCTGGACTACCACGGTGACGGCCAGGTGCACAGCCTGCAGGAACTGCACAAGGAACTGAAGGCATGAGTCGTGCGCCCATTACCAAGGCTGGTTCGGAGCGTCTGCGCAGTGAACTGGAAAGGCTGAAGTCCAGCGACCGGCCGAACATCATCGCGGCCATCGCCGAGGCGCGTGCGCACGGCGATCTCAAGGAGAACGCGGAGTACCACGCCGCGCGCGAACAGCAGAGCTTCATCGAGGGGCGTATCGCCGCCCTGGAGGGGCTGCTGTCCACGGCGGAGGTGATCGACGTGAGCCGCCTCGGCGCGGGCAACCGCGTGGTGTTTGGCGCGACGGTGGATTTGGAAGACGAGGACAGCGGCGAAGCCGTGACTTACCAGATCGTGGGTGACCTTGAAGCCGACATCAAGCTGCGCCTGATTGCCGTGTCCTCGCCGATTGCGCGTGCGCTGATCGGCAAGAGCGAAGGTGACAGCTTCGAGTTCACCGCACCGAACGGCGTGAAGCACTACGAGATCACGGGTGTGCGTTACGTCGCGTAAGCGCATTCCGCTTGATGTATGAAAAGGAAAAGGGCCGCGCAAGCGGCCCTTTTTTCGTTACGCATGTAGGAGCGCACCCAGTGCACGACCGCAGAACATCGCCGTCACGGCGCCGTCAGGTGATCGCGCACTGGGTGCGCTCCTACAAAAAATCCTGTACTTCGCACCCAACAAAAAAGGGCCGCTCGCGCGGCCCTTTTTCGTCGACTCATCGCAGCTAGGAATTAGCGCTGACGAGCCTTGAAACGCGGGTTGCTCTTGCAGATCACGAACACCTTGCCGCGACGACGCACAACCTTGCAGTCACGGTGCCGCGCCTTGGCGGACTTCAAAGAGGAAAGCACCTTCACGGCCAGCTCCTGAAACTAACGAAAGAGAAAAGACAAGACGTCAACTATAAACAGTTTGTTGACTTCGTACAAGTCCTTGGATCGCTTGCGCAAATGCCTGTTCATGCCGCCGTGAGATGCGGAGGATCACTCCGGCTCGGTCATGGCGCTCAGGAAGCGGCGCACCACCGGGTTGGGGTCATCGAGGCGGCTGGCCAGAGCGAGCAGCATGTAGGCGTCGGGGTCCTCCAGCTTCAGGTACTTCACGCCAGGCAGGTTCACGGACCGCATGGATGCCGGAACCAGCGCCAGGCCCATTCCGGCAGCAACCAGCACCAGCAGGCCATTGATCTGCTGGGCGTGCTGGCGGATCAGCGGGTGGAAATTGGCCTTGGCCGCGATCTGGGCCAGGCGGTCGTACAGGGTGGCCGCCAGTTCACGCGGCTGCACCACGAAGGCTTCCATCGCCACTTCGCGCAGCCAGATGCTGTCGCGGTCCGTCAGGGGGTGGTTGGCGGGCAGGGCGAGCAGCAGGGGTTCGCGGTCGATCACGTCCAGACGCAGGTTGCGGGCCATCCCTGGATGCTCCGGCTCGTCGCGCACGAAGCCGACGTCCAACTCGCCCGAGAGGAGGGCGGCGTACTGCTGCTCGGTGTACATCTCGCTGAGAATCAGCCGCACCTGCGGCGCAAAGCTGCGGTAGCGAAGCAGGGTTTGAGGCAGCGCAGGGTGAAAGGTCACCGACACGGTGTAGGCGAGGCGCAGCTTGCCGCTGAACCCGGTGGCGGCGTCTGCCATCTGGGCGCGGGCTTCCTCGGCCTTGTCGAGGATGTGGCGGGCCTGTTCGAGGAACAGCCGTCCCGGCTCGGTCAGGGAGACGTTGCGCTTGTTGCGCTCGAGCAGGCGCACCCCAAGGTCGTTCTCAAGTGCCTGGATCTGCTGGGAAAGCGGTGGCTGAGAGATGTAGAGCCGCTGGGCAGCGCGGGTGAAGCTGAGCTCCTCGGCGACCGTTACAAAGTAACGAAGCTGACGGAAGTCGAACATGGGAGGACTTTAATATGGATTTCGAATAAGTATGGGACAAAATATATATTTGTTTCTATAACCCCCCGGTCATATTATTCCTTCCGTCCCGCCACCGTCCCCTCCCCCCAGGTGGCGGCGACCCTCGCCCCGCTGCGACGCTACCCCCGCGATATCTGGTCTTCCTCCCCCCTGACCCATATCGACGCGTCGCCCAGCGGGGCGCTTTCTTTTCCGCACAACGCCCGGCCCTTGGCCGGGCGTTGTCGTTTCATAACAGCTAATTAGCAGACGTAGTTAACGTAAAAGCGCACCGTGTGTGCGATCGGGCTCAGTGGCGCTGTGTTGCCCGCCCGATCGCGCACAGGGTGCGCTCCTGCAGAGGGTCAGAGCGTCGCAGCCAGGCGCGTGCCCTGATCGATGGCCCGCTTGGCGTCGAGCTCCGCGGCCACGTCGGCGCCGCCAATCACGTGGGTTTTCACGCCGGCGGCGAGCAGCGCGTCGGCGAGGCCGCGATTCGGCTCCTGGCCGGCGCAGATGATCACATTGTCGACCGGCAGCACCTGCGGCTGGCCGTCCACCGTGATGTGCAGGCCACTGTCGTCGAAGCGCTCGTAGGTGACGCCGCCGAGCATGCTCACGCTCTTCGCCTTGAGCGTGGCGCGGTGCACCCAGCCCGTGGTCTTGTTCAGGCGGGCGCCGGGACGCCCCTCACTGCGTTGCAGGAGCCACACCTGCCGCGATGGCGCCTCGGGCTTGGCCGGGGCCAGACCGCCGCGGGCGTTGAGCTGCATGTCCACGCCCCATTCGCGGGTCCAGCGGGTGACGTCCAGACTGGGTGAGGGCTGATGTTCGACCAGGAACTCCGCCACATCGAAGCCGATGCCGCCAGCGCCGATGATCGCCACCTTGGAGCCGACCGGCCTGTTGTGGGCAAGCACGTCCAGATAGCTCAGCACGCGCGGATCGTCGCTGCCAGGGAAGCTCACCGCGCGTGGCGTAATGCCGGTGGCGACCACCACTTCGTCGTAGCCTGCCGTCGCCAACGTTGCCGCGTCCGCGCGCCGGCCGAGTTGCAGGTCGACGCCGGTGTCGTCCAGGCGATGGCGGAAGTAGCGCAGCGTTTCGTGGAACTCTTCCTTGCCCGGAATGCGTTTGGCGTAGTTGAACTGCCCGCCGATCTCCGTTGATTGATCGATCAGGGTCACTGCGTGTCCACGCTCGGCGAGCGTGCTTGCGCAGGCCAGGCCGGCGGGGCCTGCGCCAACCACGGCCAGTCGTTTGCGCGCGGTCGTGGCCACGATCGGCAGTTCGGTTTCATGGCAGGCGCGCGGGTTGAGCAGGCAGCTGGCGCGCCGGTTCTGGAATACGTGATCGAGGCAGGCCTGGTTGCAGGCGATGCAGGTGTTGATGCGCTCGCTGCGGCCCGCCTTGGCCTTGCTTGGCCATTCGGGGTCGGCCAGCAGTGGTCGCGCCATCGACACCATGTCGGCCTCGCCATCGGCGAGGATGCGTTCGGCCACCTCGGGCATGTTGATCCGGTTTGTGGTGATCAGCGGGATCGCCACCTCGCCCTTGAGCTTCCTGGTGACCCACGCGAAACCCGCGCGCGGCACGCTGGTGACGATGGTGGGTACGCGCGCCTCGTGCCAACCGATGCCGGTGTTGATGATGCTGGCGCCGGCCGCCTCTATGGCTTTCGCCAGAGTCACGATCTCCGGCCAATCCTGGCTGTTGTCCACCAGATCGAGCATCGACAGGCGGTAAATGATGATGAAGTTGCGGCCCACCGCCTCGCGCGTGCGGCGCACGATTTCCACCGGGAAACGCGTGCGCTGCTCGGCGCTGCCGCCCCAGGCGTCGGTGCGCTGGTTGGTGCGGGCGGCTAGGAACTGGTTGATCAGGTAGCCCTCCGATCCCATCACCTCGACGCCGTCGTAGCCCGCGTCCTGCGCCAGCTTCGCGCAGCGCACGAAGTCGCGGATCGTGCGCTCGACGCCGCGCGACGACAGCGCGCGTGGGGTAAACGGAGTGATCGGCGACTTCAGCCGGGAAGGCGCCACCGACAGCGGGTGATAGCCATAGCGACCGGCATGCAGGATCTGCATGCACAGCTTGCCGCCCTCCGCTTGTACCGCGTGGGTCAGCTTGCGGTGGCGAGCCACGTGCCAGGGCATGGTCAGCCGGCCACCGAAGGGTTTGAGCCACCCCTCGATGCTGGGCGCGATGCCACCGGTGACCATCAACCCCACGCCGCCGCGGGCGCGCTCTGCGAAATACGCCGCCAACTTGTCGTAGTCGCTGGCCTTGTCCTCCAGGCCCGTATGCATCGAGCCCATCAGGATGCGGTTGGGCAGCGTGGTGTGCCCGAGGTCGAGCGGGGAGAACAGGCGCGGAAAGTTCATACGGTCCGTCGATGAAGTTCAAACGATCGTATGAATGTGCCTGCTGGAGGCGTTTGAAAGCAAGGGGCGGCGGTTAGGAGGGCGTAGCCCGTCTTGATGTCATCCGGGTGAACCCTGGAAAGAGGGCGTGATCCCGTCGCGCGAGAAGTGCCCGAAACGCCCGCCGGGCGACCCCGGAAGGAGGCGGGCGCCGCAAGTCATCGACGACTTTCCTTGCTCGCTACAGGCGAAAGACACTGGATCCCGGCCTTCGCCGGGATGACAAACAGGTAGATTTTGGTTCCGTCCGTGTTCGGGCCATCAAGGCCAGCGAACCTGGGAGGCCGGGAGCAATCTCAGCTCAACAGCTCTTGCACGAGGTCGATGTAGCGGCGCATCGCCTCATCTCCGGAAAGACCGCGAAGCTTTGCCCAGGCCTCGTACTTGGCCGTGCCCACGAAGTCGAAAAAGCCCGGCTGGTCGCCCCGCACGTCGCCTTCCGACCCCTGCTTGTACAAGGCATAAAGCTTGAGCAGGGTGTCGTTGTCCGGCCGGTGCCCAAGTCGCTGGATGTCTTCGGCGGCTTGTTCGAATTCGTGGCGCAGATCGGTCATGGTGTGGACGGGCATGGTTCTGACGGACTTGAGGAAGGGCAACTGGACAACCCGCGTTCCGTGCGAGGACCAACGCGATAGCATATGCGTTTTCTTTCGCCGCCGTCAGGAGTCCCCATGAGTCCCACCGCCACGTCCGCCCCCGTGCTCACCATCGACGGGCCGTCCGGATCGGGCAAGGGCACCATCAGTAGGCGCGTCGCCGAGACGCTGGGCTGGCGGCTGCTCGATTCGGGGGCGCTATACCGGGCGGTGGGTTACGCGGCCGGCGCCGAGGGGTTGGACCTGTCCGACGTCGAGGCAGTGACACGGTGCGCGCAGGAGACCCGGATCCGCTTCCACGCGGCCGTCGATGGCAGCGATACCCGGGTGGTGGTCAACGGTCATGACGCCACCGACGAGTTGCGTACCGAAACAGCCGGTGCGGCGGCGTCCGCCATCGCCTCGATTCCCTCGGTGCGTCAGGCACTTGTCGACATGCAGCTGGCCTTCCGCAAGGCCCCGGGGCTGGTCGCAGACGGCCGTGACATGGGGACGGTGATCTTCCCTGACGCACCGTTCAAGGTATTCCTGACCGCAAGCGCGGCCGAACGTGCGAAAAGACGCTATAAGCAGTTGAAGGAAAAGGGTCTGAGCGTTACACTTGCCACCCTACAGCGCGAGATCGAAGCGCGTGACGCCCGCGATGCCTCGCGGACGGTTGCGCCGCTCAAGCCGGCCGTGGATGCGGTTTTCATCGACACCACCGGTATGGGCATCGAAGACGTCGTGGCGAAAGTATTGGCTGTCGTGCGGTCCTGAAGGGGCTGCCGACGGCTTTTGGTGCCCCTGCCTTGGCGGGGGATATTGGTCAACGGTGCCAAGGGAGCGATCCCACGACACCCATAACCGGTGGGCCGACCGTCCGTGCGCCGTTCATACCAGGTGCGCACAAGGACCTAAGGCCTTTTCTCATTTCTGGAATCAACATGACTGAAAGTTTTGCCGAACTGTTTGAACAGAGCCAACAGGCTATCTCCAAGCTGAAGCCGGGCGCGATCGTCACGGGTATCGTTGTGGAAATCCGCAACGACGTCGTCGTGATCAACGCTGGCCTGAAGAGCGAAGGCATCGTCCCGATCGAGCAGTTCAAGGACGAGGGCGGTGAGCTGGAAGTGCAGGTAGGCGACGAGGTGAAGGTTGCCCTCGACGCCCTGGAAGACGGTTTCGGCGAGACCAAGCTCTCCCGTGAGAAGGCCAAGCGTTCCATGGTGTGGGACGACCTCGAGGCGGCCTTCGACAAGGAAGAGACCATCACCGGCAAGATTTCCGGCAAGGTCAAGGGCGGCTTCACCGTCGACATCAAGGACGTCCGCGCATTCCTGCCGGGCTCGCTGGTCGACGTCCGTCCGGTCCGCGATCCGGTCTACCTGGAAGGCAAGGACCTCGAGTTCAAGATCATCAAGCTCGACCGCAAGCGCAACAACGTTGTGGTCAGCCGCCGCGCCGTCGTCGAGACCGAGTTCTCCGAGGAGCGCGAGAAGCTGCTTGAGCGCCTGACCGAAGGCGCGGTGGTCAAGGGCACGGTCAAGAACCTCACCGACTACGGCGCGTTCGTGGACCTGGGCGGTATCGACGGCCTGCTGCACATCACCGACATGGCGTGGAAGCGCGTGCGTCATCCGTCCGAAGTCGTCAACGTCGGCGACGAGCTGGACGTCCGCGTGCTGAAGTACGACCGCGAGCGCAACCGCGTGTCGCTGGGCCTCAAGCAGCTGGGTGACGATCCGTGGGTCGCCATCGCCCGCCGCTACCCGGTCGGCAGCCGCCTGTTCGGCAAGGTCTCCAACGTCACCGATTACGGCTGCTTCGTCGAGATCGAGCCGGGCGTGGAAGGCCTGGTCCACGTGTCCGAGATGGACTGGACCAACAAGAACGTCAACCCGGCCAAGGTCGTGCAGGTTGGTGACGAGACCGAAGTGATGGTGCTGGACGTGGATGAAGAGCGTCGCCGCATCTCGCTGGGTATCAAGCAGACCCGCTCGAACCCGTGGGAAGCCTTCGCCGCCATGCACAAGAAGGGCGACAAGGTGTCCGGTCAGATCAAGTCGATCACCGACTTCGGCATCTTCATCGGCCTGGACGGCGGTATCGACGGCCTGGTCCACCTGTCCGACATCTCCTGGCAGGCTTCCGGCGAAGACCTCGTGCGCAACTTCAAGAAGGGCGACGAGATCGAGGCCGTGGTGCTGGCCGTGGATCCGGAGCGCGAGCGCATCTCCCTCGGCATCAAGCAGATGGAGCAGGATCCGTTTGGTCAGTTCATGGCCACCAACCCGCGCGGCACCATCGTCAATGGCACCGTGAAGGAAGTGGACGCCAAGGGCGCCGTGATCGACCTGGGCGAGGGCGTCGAGGGTTACCTGCGCGCCAACGACATCGCCAAGGAGCGCATCGACGACGCCACCCAGCACTTGAAGGTGGGCGACAAGGTCGAAGCCAAGTTCACTGGCATGGACCGTAAGGGCCGTCAGCTGCAGCTGTCGATCCGCGCGAAGGACGAAGAAGAACTGCACGACGCCATGGCCGAGTACTCGAACGCCTCCGGCGGCACGACGAAGCTCGGTGCGCTGCTCAAGGAGCAGCTCAACAAGGCTGACTAAGCTGTAGTAGAAGGAAGGGCAGGGCGGCCACGTGGCCGCCCTGCTTGGTTCACGTCACGGACATTGGGGACCCATGACCAAATCCGAATTGATCGAGGCGCTGGCACGGCGTCAGACCCATCTTGCGTTCCAGGATGTGGAGCTGGCCGTCAAGAGCGTGATCGAACAGATGAGCCACGCCCTGTCCAATGGCGAGCGCATCGAGGTCCGCGGTTTCGGCAGCTTCGCGCTGCACTACCGCCCGCCGCGTATGGGCCGCAATCCCAAGACGGGCGAAGCAGTGGCGCTGCCGGGCAAGCATGTCCCGCACTTCAAGCCGGGCAAGGAACTGCGCGAACGCGTCAACCTGCTGGTGGACTGACCTCCCGGTCAGGGATGTCACCACATGATCTTGCGAAGGCAGGCGGCGATGAGCCGTTCCTGCCTTCTTTTTTGCACGTATGAAGGACCCGGGCAGACGGCCGCCACATTTTCTGAACGGAGGGGCCGGCCAGCGCCTGTGACGACCAACGTGTATCGGTTAAAGTCGCCGCATGCGACTGATCGTGACGCTGATCCTTCTCCTTTTCATTGCCGCCGGCATCGCGCTGGGGGCGCTCAATGCTGACTTGGTCGGTTATGACCTGGGATTTGCCCGACTTGAGCTGCCCAAGGGGGCGGCCTTGTTGCTGGCGTTGGTGATTGGTTGGCTACTGGGCGGCTTGACCGCCTGGCTGGGCGTCAGTACGCGCCATCGGCGCCAGCGCCGCCAGGTCGCCGCGGAGGCGCGAGGCAAGGCCAAGACGTCCGCGGCTGGTGCATGAGCGCGCTTCAGTACGTCCTCATCCTGCTGGTACCCGCAGCGTTCGCGAGTGGTTGGTGGACTGCCCGCAAGGCCGGCGTGCGGCGATCGGGCGCCCAGGTCAGCGAGCTGTCCTCCGACTACTTCCGCGGCCTGAACTACCTGCTGAATGAAGAGCAGGACAAGGCCATTGAGGTGTTCCTCAAGCTGGCCGAATACAACCGGGACACGGTGGAAACGCACTTAGCGTTAGGCAACCTGTTTCGTCGGAGGGGTGAGGTGGATCGGGCCATCCGCTTGCATCAGCATCTGGTTTCGCGGCCGGGTCTCTCGGACGCCATGAAGACCGTTGCCCTGCTTGAGCTGGGCGAGGACTACATGCGCGCCGGCCTGCTGGACCGCGCCGAAACGCTGTTCTCCGATCTGGTGGCGATGGATGCGCATGCACCGTCGGCGCTGCGCCACCTGATTGCGATCTACCAGCATGAGCGCGACTGGCACAAGGCGATCGAGCACGCGCGTCGGCTGGAGGCGATGACCGGCGAGGACGAGGCCGGCATGATCGCGCAGTTCTATTGCGAGTTGGCCGAGCAGTCGCGCCAGCATGGCGCCCGCCAGGAAGCGCGCGAATACCTGCGCCAGGCCTTTGCCTGCCAGGCCGATTGCGTACGCGCCTTCATGCTGACCGGCCGCCTGTATGCCGAGGAAGGCCAGCATGCCGAAGCTGCCCGCGCCTACGAGCAAGCCGTGGAAGCAGACATCGCCTTCGTGCCGGAAATCCTGCCGCCGCTGCTCAACAGCTATGCGCGGTCGCAGCAGATGGAGCACGCCGAACACTTCCTTCGCGACATCCTCGATCGCTACCACGGCATCTCGCCGGTGCTGGCGCTGACGCGCCTGTATCAGCAGCGCGACGGTGAGCGCACCGCCATCGAGTTCCTCACTTCGCAGCTGCGCCAGCGCCCCTCGGTGCGCGGCCTGATGGCGCTGATCGACGCCACCATGGACAAGATCGAAGGCGAGGCGCGCGAGAACTTCCTGATCCTTCGCGACCTGACCAAGAAGTTGCTCGAGGGGCAGGCGATGTACCGCTGCAGCCGCTGCGGTTTCGGCGCCAAGGCGCACCACTGGCAATGCCCCAGCTGCAAGAGCTGGAGCACGATTCGCCCGATCCATGGCGTGGCCAACGAATGAGGCACGGATGAGTCCTGCTTGGCTGGCGTTAGGGATGGTGCTGGCTTCGTGGTTGGTTGCCGTGGCCGTGGTGCGAGGTGCGATCGGCTACGCCCATCAGCGCGGCATGATGGACCTGCCAGGGCAGCGGCGTTCGCACACCATTCCCACTCCCCGTGGCGGCGGCATCGGCATCGTCGTGGCGGTGCTGCTCACGCTGCCGGCCAGCCTGTGCATGCTGCCGCAGCCGTGGCCGCTGGCGGTCGCCGCGGCGGTCGCGGTAGCCACGGTGCTGGTCGCTGCGGTCGGTTGGTGGGACGACCATCGTTCCCTGCCGGTGCTGCCTCGCCTGGGTATTCAGTTGCTGTCGGCGACCCTGTTTGCGGTTGCCCTCACTGTCACCGGCATGGCCTGGTGGTGGCTGCCGCTGCTGGTGCTGGCAGGCGCCTGGAGCATCAACCTGCACAACTTCATGGACGGCATCGATGGCCTGCTGGCGCAGCAGGTGATGTTCGTCGGCGCCGGGCTGGGCCTGCTGGCCTGGGTCGTCGCCCAGCCCGCGCTGGCTGCCGCCGGTATCTGCCTTGCCGCAGCGGCCGCGGGTTTCTGGCTGTACAACCGGCCGCGAGCACGCATCTTCATGGGCGACGTGGGCAGCGGCGCCATGGGGCTGCTGCTGTTCGTGCTTACCGCCCTGTTGTGGCGGGTGGATTGGCGCCTGTTGTGGCCGGCGCTGATCCTCAGTTCATCTTTTGTAGCAGACGCCAGTCTTACCCTCCTTGGGCGAATGGCCGGTGGTCGTCGTTGGTACACTGCGCACCGCGAACACCTATACCAGTGGTTGGTTCGCAGTGGTTTCACGCACGCAACCGGGGGAGCGTGCTATCTGGTCTGGAATCTGTTGGTGGCAGCCCCGTTGGCTGCGCTCGCATGGACCAGGCCGGCATGGTCGATACCGTTGTTCTTCGGTACCTACCTGATAGCGACCGCCGTATGGATACTGATGAAGCGCCGTTGCATCTGGCGCGTAAAGCACAAGGGCCGTCATGTCGCTTCGTAAATTGATCGGTGTCATCCATCCGCGCACGGCCGTGGTATTGCACGACCTGTCGATGGCGGCGCTGGCCTGGTGGGTGGCCAAGGCCTTGCGTTACGCCTTGATCGACAATGCCTCGATCAACTTCCACACCCTGGAATTCCCGCTGGTGCTGCTGGTGCAGGGCGCGGTGCTCAGCTGGACCGGCCTCTACAAGGGCGTGTGGCGTTTCGCCAGCCTGCCGGACCTTTGGAACATCCTTCGCGCAGCGGTGCTTGGCGCACTGGCCATCGCCGCGGCCCTGATGCTCTACAACCGCCTGGAGGACGTGCCACGTTCGGTGCTGCTGCTGTACCCCGTGGTGCTGGCCGTACTGCTCGGCGCGCCACGCCTGGCCTACCGTTTCTGGAAGGACAGCCGGCTGGACCTGTTCCAGGCCAAGCCGATGCAGCGCGTCTTGATCGTCGGCGCCGACCGCGCTGGCGAGGCACTATCGCGAGATCTGAATCGCGACAATGGCTACACCGTGGTGGGCTTTGTCGACGACAAGGAGAGCCTGCGCGGCGCCAGCATCAATGGGCGTCCCGTGATTGGCCGCATCGAGCAGATCCCTGAGCTGTCCCGCGAAGTGGCCGCGCAGATGCTGCTGATCGCCATGCCCGGCGCCTCCACCCAGGAGATGCGCCGCGTGGTGGAGCTGTGCGACCAGAGCGGTCTGCCTTACCGCACCGTGCCGAAGCTCGAGGACGTGGTTTCCGGCCGCGCCCAGTTCAACGAGATCAAGGAAGTGGCGATCGAAGACCTGCTCGGTCGCGACACGGTGGAACTGGACTGGACGGCTATTCGTGTGACCCTCACCGGGCGCCGCGTGCTGGTCACCGGTGGCGGTGGTTCGATCGGCTCGGAGCTGTGCCGCCAGGTGGCGCGCCTGGGCGCGCAGGCGCTGTGCGTGGTCGACAATTGCGAGTTCAATCTGTATCGGATTTCCCAGGAGCTGCGCGCGGAGTATCCGGAGCTGATCTACGAGGCCATCCTCGCCGACTGCGGCGACCCGGCGGCGATGCGCAAGCTGTTCGGCGAGTACAAACCGCAGGTGGTGTTCCACGCCGCCGCCTACAAGCACGTGCCGATGCTGCAAGGGCAACTGCGGGCTGCCTTCCGCAACAATGTGCTGGCCACGCGCAACGTCGCGGACCTGGCCGATCGCCATGGGGTGGAGGGCTTCGTGCTCATCTCCACCGACAAGGCGGTCAACCCCACCAGCGTGATGGGCGCCTGCAAGCGCATCGCTGAGATCTGGTGCCAGAACCTCAACGAGCGTTCGAGCACGCACTTCATCACGGTGCGGTTCGGCAACGTGCTCGATTCGGCTGGCTCGGTGGTGCCTTTGTTCCGCCAGCAGATCCGCAACGGCGGCCCGGTGACCATCACGCACCCGGAAATCTCCCGTTACTTCATGACCATTCCCGAGGCTTGCCAGCTGATCCTGCAGGCTGCGAGCATCGGCAGGGGCGGCGAGATTTTCGCGCTGGACATGGGTGAGCCGGTGAAGATCCGCGACTTGGCCGAGCAGATGATCCGCCTGGCCGGACGCAAGCCGGGCACCGAGATTCCCATCGTGTACACCGGCTTGCGCCCCGGCGAAAAGTTGTTCGAAGAGCTGTTCCACCCGCTGGAGAACTACATCGAAACGACGCACGCGAAGATCTTCCTCGCGCAGTATCGTCCGGTGAAGTGGGATCAGCTTAATGCGCAGTTGGCAAAAGCGGCGGACGCCGTGGTCGCCTATGACGAGGATGCGTTGCGGCAGTGCGTGTCCCATCTGTTGCCCTCGTTCCGTTGGACCGAGACGCCGCAGCCGGGCAACGTGGTGGCGTTGCGCCGCAGTGAATCAGGAGAGAAGTAAGTGAGCAAGCCGTTGCGCAAAGTGGTATTCCCCGTGGCCGGCCTGGGCACGCGCTTTCTGCCGGCCACCAAGGTGGTCGCCAAGGAGATGCTGCCGGTGCTGGATCGTCCGTTGATTCAGTACGCCGTCGACGAGGCGGTGGACGCGGGCGCCGACACGCTGGTGTTCGTGACCAACCGTTACAAGCACGCCATCGCCGACTATTTCGACAAGGCCTACGAGCTGGAAGCCAAGCTGCACGAAAAGGGCAAGGACGAGCTCCTGGCACTGGTGCAGGGCACTCTGCCCAAGCATGTGCGCGCGATCTTCGTGACGCAGCCCGAGGCGCTGGGCTTGGGCCATGCAGTACTGTGCGCCAAGCCGGTGGTGGGCGACGAGCCGTTCGGTGTGGTGCTGCCGGACGACCTGATCTGGAACCAGGGCAAGGGCGCCTTGCGCCAGATGGCCGAGCTGGGTCAGGTGCAGGACGCCGGCGTGATCGCCGTGGAGGAAGTGCCGCAGAACGAGACCGACAAGTACGGCATCGTGGACGCGACTCCGGTCGACGATCGCAGCGCGCGGATCCGCCACATGGTGGAGAAGCCCAAGCCGGCCGATGCGCCCTCCAACCTTGCCGTGGTGGGCCGCTACGTGCTGCCCGGCCGCATCTTCGAACTGCTGGAGAAGACCACGCCGGGCGCCGGTGGCGAAATCCAGCTGACCGACGCCATCGAAGCTTTGCTCAAGGAGCAGGGCAAGGTGCTGGCGTACCGCTTCGAGGGCACCCGCTTCGACTGCGGCAACAAGGCTGGCCTGGTGCGCGCCACCATGCACATGGCCATGCAAGACCCCAAGCTCGCGCCGGTGGTGCGCGAGTTCGTCACGGCGCTCTGACGTCGTGCGTGGTCACCGGCCCTTGAGGGCCGGTGAGCATTGCCCGCTAACAAAGGCCGCTACGCCAGCCAGCATCCGGCGCCATGCCCGAGCTGACGGCCCGCCAGGAATCGGGTGGCCTCCAAGTCGCGCAAGGGTGACGGGCGTGACGTCCCGGCAGCAGACACCATCTGGAAAATGACTTAGCGTTGCAGGTTCCTGTTGCTGATCACGGGCCTGTGCTGCGCCATGCGTCCACCGAACCACAGCTCCTATTACCGCGCCACGGCCACGCCTTATGCGCCGTACGCGCCGCTGCAGGAGCGCATCCACGCCAAGGTCGCCATCATCGGTGGCGGCTTCGCCGGACTGAACACAGCCTTGGGGCTGGCCGAGCGGGGCGTTCGTGATGTCGTCTTGCTGGAAAAGGAACAGATCGGCTTTGGCGCCTCCGGTCGCAATGGCGGCTTCGTGTTTGGCGGCTATTCGCTGGGTGAGCAGTCGTTGCTCGACCAGCGTGGCGAGGCCAACGCACGCACGTTGTTCGGCTACACCACTGATGCGGTGGAGCGTATTCGCCACCGGGCATCGCGTTACGCCATCCCCTGCGATGTCGTCGACGAGGGCGTGATCTGGGCCAACTGGTTCCGTGACCCGGCCGTGCTGCGCCAACGGCAGGAGCTGTTGTCGAGCCGGTATGGCGTGTCCTGGGAGTGGATGCCGCGGGATCAGCTACGCGAACGCATTCACACCACGCGCTATTACGACGGCTTGTACGAACGCAATGCGCTGCACCTGCACCCGCTCAACTTCGCCATCGGCCTGGCGGGCGCTGCCGCTGAACAGGGCGTACGGATCCATGAGAACACCGACGCGTGGCAGCTACGCCGCGATGGCGCGCAATGGCGCGTGGAAACCGCGCAGGGCGCGGTCACTGCGGAACAGGTGGTGCTGGCCTGCGGCGGTTACCTGGCGGGACTGCGCCGTCAGGTGGATCGGGCGATCCTGCCCATCGCGACCTACGTCATGGTCACCGAGCCTCTCGGCGACCGCCTGGTCGACTGCCTGGAAACGCGCTCGGCGGTGTATGACTCGCGCTTTGCGTTCGATTACTACCGGCCGCTGTCGGACACCCGCCTGCTGTGGGGTGGCCGCATCTCGGTGCGCAATCGCTCTCCCGCAGCGGTGCAGCGCGTACTCATGCAAGACCTGATGAAGGTGTTTCCCCAGCTCAAGGGCGTGCGCGTGGATTACGCCTGGTCTGGCCTGATGAGCTACGCACGCCACCAAATGCCGCAGATCGGCAGCAGCGGCGACGGCCTGTGGTGGGCACAGGCGTTTGGCGGACACGGCCTGGCGCCAACCTGCGCCGCGGGTGAGTTGTTGGCGTCTGCGCTGGCCGAAGGGGACGATCGCTGGAAGCAGTTTGCCGACTACGGCCTGAGCCGCACCTGGCGGCCGTTCGGCTACCTCGGCGCGCAGTCGAGCTACTGGTGGCAGCAGGGCAAGGACTGGTTCAAGACGAGGTTGGAAGGATGAGCGAGAGCAGCGAGATCAGCTGGGCCGATTTCGAGAAGGTGTTGATCGTGGCGGGCACGGTGACGCGGGTGGAGGCGTTTCCCGAAGCACGCAAGCCGGCCTGGAAGGTGTGGGCGGACTTCGGTCCCTACGGCGAGAAGAAGACCAGCGCACAGGTCGTTCACTTGTACAGCGCGGAGGATCTGCTCGGGCGCCAGATTGTCGGCGTGATCAACTTTCCGGAGAAGCAGATCGGGCCGTTCCGCTCGCAGTTCCTGCTCACCGGGTTCCCGACGGAAGAGGGCGTCGTGCTCACCGCCATCGAGCGCCGGGTGCCGAACGGTACGCGGCTGGCCTGATCACGCGGTGGCGAGCGCCGGCTGCGATGGCGTGCGCGTGTGGCGGCGGATCATCAAGGCCAGCGCGCCGGCGATCAGCCCGCTGGCGCCAGCCACGACAAACGGCTGCAGATAGCTGCCACCCTGCGTACGTAGCGCGCCGGCCATGAAGGCCGCGCTTGCGGCGCCGATCTGGTGACCTGCCGCCACCCAGCCGAACACCACGGGGGCATCGCGATCTCCGAATGCCTCCGCCGCCAGCCGCAGCGTGGGCGGCACGGTCGCAATCCAGTCCAGCCCGTAGAACACCCCGAACAGGGACAAGCTGGCAAATGAGAAATCTGAGTAGGGCAGCCAGATGAGCGAGAGTCCGCGCAGGCTGTAGTAGACGAACAAGAGCTTGCGCGGATCGTAGCGGTCGGTCAGCCATCCCGACAGCGTGGTGCCCACCAGATCGAACGCGCCCATCATCGCCAGCAGGCTGGCGGCGCGCACCTCGGGAATGCCGTGATCGCCGCACATCGCGATGAAGTGGGTGCCGATCAGGCCATTGGTGGTGAAGCCGCAGATGAAGAACGTGGCGAACAGGAACCAGAACGTGCGCTGCCGGCTGGCGGTCGCAAGCGTGCCCAGCGCAATGGCGATGAGGTTGCGCCGTGGCGCGTCGATGGCCACGTCCTCGGTGGCGCCGTAGGGACGCAGCCCGATGTCGGCCGGGCGCTCGGGCAACAACCACCAGACGAGCGGTATGAGAACCGCGCATGCCGTGGCCACGGTCCACACCACCGGTCGCCAGCCGCCGTGCTCGGCGATGGCGGCCAGCGCCGGAAGGAAAGCCAGCGTTCCCGTGGCAGTGCTGGCGGTCAGAAGGCCCATCATCAGGCCACGGTGAGCGACGAACCAGCGGTTGACCACTGTCGCCCCCAGCACGATCGCCACGCAGCCCGAGCCTATCCCCGAGAACACCCCCCAACTGAGCATCAGTTGCCAGGGCTGGGTCATCCACGCGCTGGAGGCGATCGAGGCGGCCATGAGGGCCAGCGCCCCGATCAGCGTGCGTCGGATGCCTACGGCTTGCATCAGCGCAGCGGCGAACGGACCGACCATGCCGTACAGGAAGATGCCAAGCGCGGCGGACAACGAGATGGTGTCGCGGCTCCAGCCGAACGCCTTGCCCAGCGGGAGGATCAGCACGCCTGGCGCGGCGCGCACGCCGGCGGCGGCGAGCAGCGCGAGGAAGATCACGCCGGCAACGACAAAGGCGTACTTCTGGCCGAATGGGCGGGTGCGCGATATAGTCATGTTACCGATCGGTACGGTTGGCGGGCTGATCATACGTACCGATCGGTAACATCGTCAACTGCCAATCTCGACATGCCGAGCAAACGCCCATCGCCGTCTCCCGCGCCCGACGCCACCGAGGACAAGCCCCGGGCGGCCGAGCGTATCCGCCGTACTGCGCGCGAGCTGTTCTACCGCGAGGGCATTCGCGCGATCGGCGTGGAGGAAATCGTCAGCCAGGCAGGGGTGACCAAACCCAGTCTCTACCGCAGCTACGCGTCGAAGGACGAATTGGCGGCGGAGTACCTGCGCGACTACGAAGCGGCGTTCTGGGAGGTGTTCGAGGCTGGCGCGCAGGTTCATCCCGGCGATGCGCGCGCACAGCTGATGGCCTACTTCGAAGGCTTGGCCCAGCGCGCCACCCAGTCCGGCTATCGCGGCTGCGGCCTGACCAATGCGGTGGTCGAGTATCCAGGTGACGAGCATCCTGCGCGCCGGGTGGCGCTCACGCACAAGCGCAAGCTGCGAGCGCGTCTGGTGGACCTGTCGGCTGCGATGGGAGCGAGGCAACCTGCGCAACTCGCTGACGGTTTGTTGCTGCTGCTCGAAGGCGCCTACGCCTCGGGCCAACTCTTCGGGCGCGGTGGCCCGGCTGCATCGCTGGTCACCGTGGCCGAACAGCTCATCGACGCCTCCCTGCGCTGAGCCGGCTTCAGGACGCGCGCTTGCGCGCGCCGTCCAGCCACACGCCCAACCCTTGCGCGTTGAGTTCGATATCCATGCCCAGCAGCGCCAGCGACTCTGAATCGCTTCCTTGCCAACCATGCGCGCGGGCGCGCGAGGCATAGAGCTCGGTGAGGGAGCGCTTCATCGATTCATGGCGCGCGTCGCGGTCGTCATGCGCCTGATCGGCTGATTGCGCGATCGCCACCATGGCGTCGATCTGCACGTGCAAGTCGCCGGCGAGGCGCTCGACCTCGGTCACGTGGTCGAAGTGGGTCACATAAATCGCGGTGGGCTTCAGGGCCACAAGGCGGTCGATCGAGGCATGCAGCGCGGCCGGATCGAACTGCACGGGCGACGTGGTCGGCAGGATGAAGGCGCCCTGCGCCGTGTCGAACTCGCGATAGGAGAGGCCGAAGGTATCGCCGGTAAAGCACACCTGCGCGCGTGCGTCGTAAATGCTCATGTGGTGGCGCGCGTGTCCCGGCGTGTCGATGCAACGCAATGGCCGTCCAGCCAGATCCACCACATGGCCGTCTGCCGCTTCGATCACACGTTCGGCCGGAATCGGGCGCAATCGGCCATAGGTGCTTTCCATCACGGCCTCGCCATACACGGCCGATGCGCCCGCCCACAGCTGGCTGGGATCGATCATGTGGCGCGCGCCGCGTGGGTGCACGACGAGGCGCGCGTTCGGCAACTGCGCGATCAATTCACCAGCGCCACCGGCGTGGTCCAGATGCACATGCGTGAGGATCAGCCAGTCGACATCGGCCGGTGACAGTCCAGCGTCGCGAAGCGCGTCGAGCATGCGAGGCGCGGCGAAATTCGTGCCGCAGTCGATGAACGCGCCGCGACCCTGTTCAACCAGCAGGTAGGCCGCGTCAAAGCGTGGCCGCACGAATCCCGTATCGATGGTGTGGATGCCGTGACTCATCGCCCAACCTGTGCCGGATGCATTCGTTGAGGTTAGCAAGGCGCTCGTTAAGGGGCATCCCCACCTTGGTCGAGTGCCGAGCGATCGTGCGCTGCTCGACACTCATGGCGACATTGCTCAGGGCGAGGCGTCGACCAGCACGAGCTCGGCATCCTCGAGCGCCGTCACGCTGATGCTGGACTCATTGCGGATGGCCGCGCCGTCGCGTTCGTCCAGGGTCATGCCGTTTACCGCCACCTTTCCCTTGGACGGCACCAGGTAGGCGAAGCGATGCTCACCGAAGCTGTACTCGGCCGTCTCACCCTTCTTCAGGGTGGCGCCAAGGACGCGTGCATCGGTGCGCAGCGGCAGCGCATCGGTGTCGTCCTTGAACCCGCTGGCCAGCGCCACAAAGCGGCCAGAACGGTCGCCCACCGGAAACGGCTTGGTGCCCCAGGACGGCGGGTTGCCCTGCTGGTTGGGGATGATCCAGATCTGGAAGATGCGCGTCGTGCCCGGCTCGAGGTTGTACTCCGCGTGCGTGATGCCGGTGCCCGCGCTCATCACCTGCACATCGCCCGCGACCGTGCGGCCCTTGTTGCCCAGGTTGTCCTGGTGGGTGATGGCTCCCTCACGGACGTACGTAATGATCTCCATGTCACCGTGGGGATGCGGCGGAAAGCCCGTCTGGGACGCAATGGTGTCGTCGTTCCACACGCGCAGGGCGCCCCAACCCATGCGCGCGCCGTCGTAGTAGTTGGCGAATGAGAAATGATGCTTGGCATCGAGCCAGCCGTGGTTGGCGCCGCCAAGCGAATCGAAGGGTCGACGTTCGATCATGCTGCTCTCCTGGAAAGTGACTGGACGCCAAGATGAGGCCGGCGCACTGGTGGCGCCAGTCGTCGCACCGCGAACGGATTGTTGCCGTAGGCTTACCTTGCGAGGGTTCGCCGGGGCCTGCGACGGCCGCGTGAACCCTGCCGGTCTGAGACCGGTGAAGGCGCGGCCATCGGCATCGGCGCATCCGACAGGTGAAAAATTTCGTCCCGGGCTCTTCACAAATCCTGATGTTCTGTTACTATTTCTGACTCCGATGCGGGAATAGCTCAGTTGGTAGAGCACGACCTTGCCAAGGTCGGGGTCGCGAGTTCGAGTCTCGTTTCCCGCTCCAGTTTCCAGCAAAACCTCGGTACCCCGGGGTTTTGTTTTTTCAGCGGATCGCAGCTGCATTTAGGGTTACGATCTTCGCGCAATGGCCTGGTGGCAGAGTGGTCATGCAGCGGCCTGCAAAGCCGTGTACGCCGGTTCGATTCCGACCCAGGCCTCCATTGCGCAAATTAAAACGACCCGCCGCTGGCGGGTTTTTTTTATGGAGGCGCCTGGAGCCTGCGCGCAAGGGGCAGGGTGGCGTGCGTGCTAGCATGCAGAACCTTCCGCAATGCGCCCGGATGGCGAAACTGGTAGACGCAAGGGACTTAAAATCCCTCAGCCGCAAGGCTATGCGGGTTCGATCCCCGCTCCGGGCACCATATGGGCATCCCGCCCCCTCGCAAGGCCTCCCCTCCGTACAACGCAAAGCCCCTAATTCAGGGTATTTCGGGCGATCCTTCGTCTCGTGACGTCCCGCGACGACCCAAGGCAGCGCATCAAACATGTGAGTAACTTTGGGAGTAACATATGCCCACGGTCTAACACGCCAGGGGAGTTACTCACATGCTCACCGATGCCAAACTTCGGGCCTTGAAGCCGCGTGCTGCGCTCTATCGAGTGGCGGACAGTGACGGTCTAGCCGTCGAAGTGCCCGTGTCTGGAGCCCTCCGCTGGCGCTACCGCTATCGCTTCGCAGGGAAGGCTAAGATGCTCAGTCTTGGCACGTATCCAACAGTCACCTTGGCCCAAGCACGCCTTCGTCGTGATGCGGCGCGTGCGCAGCTGGCGCAAGGCATCGATCCGAGCGCTCACAAGCAGGCAGCCAAAGAGTCTCAGGTAAGAGCGCAAATGCCTGTGCGGACCTTCCGGCAAGTTGCCAATGTCTGGCTGAGCCGCCAGCACGTTGCGGAGGTCACCGCGAATAAGGCTCGGTGGATTTTCGATAGATTCCTGTTTCCCGACCTGGGCGAGCGCCCCGTCAATGACATTGGTTCCCGGGAGCTACTGGATACCCTCCGCAAGACGGAAGAAAGGGGACTGCTGGACTCCGCTAATCGGGCGAAGATCAAGGCGGGTCAGGTCTTTCGATTCGCCATGCTTGAGGGCTGGGCCGAAGGTGACCCGACCGCGAGCCTGCGGGGAGCCCTGAAGACCCCCAAGGTCAAACACAATGCCGCCATCGTGGACCCGTTGAAGGTTGGCGAGCTGCTTCGGGCTATCGAGGGATTCTCGGGCCAGTTCGTCACCCTGTGTGCCCTGAAGCTGGCCCCGCTGGTGTTTGTGCGGCCTGGTGAGCTTAGGCAAGCCCAATGGTCAGAGTTCGACCTGGAAGGGGCTATTTGGCGCATACCAGCCACCCGCATGAAGATGAAGGCGGCTCACCTCGTGCCCCTGTCGGAGCAGGCAGTGGCCATCCTGAGCGAACTACATGCCATGACGGGGCAGGGTGATTTCGTATTCCCTGGGCTACGTTCGGCTAGCCGTCCCATGTCGGAGAACACTGTCAACGCCGCCTTGCGTCGCCTGGGCTACAGCAGCGATGAGATGACCGGCCACGGCTTCCGCAGTCTGGCAGCAACCCGGCTCAACGAGATGGGTTGGAACGCAGACGCCATCGAGCGCCAGCTTGCTCACGCGGAATCAAACAAGGTCCGGGAGGCATACACCCATGCCGCGCAGTATCTGGATGAGCGCAAGCGGATGATGCAGGCGTGGGCAGACTATCTGGACGGACTGAGATCAGGGGCGAAAGTCATCGCCATCCATCGCAAGGAAGCCTAGTTGCGTGATGCAGCGGGGGACTGGGAATCGGGTTCGTGGGCGCACTTCGGCACCGTACCGAGAGCAATTCCGGCGCTGAACGCCCTGTTGGTGTTGGCCGGCGGACTCGTGCTCTGCCGTAGGCTGATGCCGTGCATGCGTATTGGAAAAGGAGGGTATGATGAAAAGGTCGATCTTTCCACTCTTTGTCGGATCCCTGTTGCTCTGTGCTAGCGCGACGGCTGCTCCATTTTGCGCAGTCTTTGCTACCGGAAAGCAGTGCTATTACTACACCTATGAAGCCTGTCTCCAAGCAGTAGGGGCGCAGGGGGCTTGCGTTCCAAACCAAGAGCAGTCGTCTGTTTCGGGCAATGCACCATTCTGTGTCGTTGGTTCAGCCGGCACGCAGTGCTTCTATTACGACGCGCAGTCCTGTCGCCAGGCCGCGTCCGCTTCGGGTGGAATGTGCGCCGTTAATCAAAATGGTGGATAGGCTCGACGTTGGATTCGGGGCGTCGGAGCGAATGTGCTGGCGCTGGTTGACGCCCGCAGCATTGGGACGGCCTCAGGGAAGCTGAAGGTTGGGGCGTGAGTAACGAAGGCTGTAGAGCGATTGAGACGCCAAAAGATCGAGCTCACGAAGGAGAGGTGGCCTGTGGAGCTCTCTATCGCCAAGCCCCCGGCTTAGCTCAGGTGTGTGCAGGCATATATCCGCATTTGCTCGGCGACTGTTCCGGGACTGCGCGGCAAGTTCAAATGCAATTTAGTCGACTTCCGAAGTAGCTTCCCCGATGCTTGCGGCCCTGTGTAGTACAAGATGCTATCGATCACCGCATCATCGACATAGCAATGGTAAGTGATATGAAACACCATTGATTGCACACTATCGCCGTTTGGATACGTACGGCCATCCGAATGCCGGGCACCTTCCCCGGCTGGCGCGGCAGTCTAGATGGCCAGATCTCATCAGATTCTTCCCATACTGTCCCCTGCCGTCGCATGCTTTGCTACGTGGCTGCCAATGCGGCAAAACCACTTTACATCGCAAAGCACCGGTATCAGCATTCGCGCTGTGGGACACCTTGGGGCGCAATTGGCGACTTCGGGTGTCCTTCTATCGTGCGGGATCGCCGATAGAGGTAACCCCTGCCTAGTAGGAAATACCTGGGCACGAAGCGTGGCGGCTCGTAACTGGGGTTGCAATGACATTGGCAACGCGAGCGGGGCTGTAACTCCGATCTAAGTAACATTCGTCTTTGGGTCACTGGGAGGTTGACTCATTGGCGGCTCCGCAAGCTTGCCCTCGCCAAGAGAGCAACGGACCAACATGACCTCCCACAATTTGGCTTCTTCACCGCTTGCGAGCGGAAATCGTGCCGACCTGCACGATCGATTGGTTTTGTCTCAAGAATTCTCATTTCGCGATGGAGATGAGCAATGACCCGGCCCTCCGACTTCCGTTTTGTTCGTCTTGCAGAAGTCTGTCGCACTGCAGGGCTGTCACGTTCGCAGATTTATCGGCTAGAGGCTGCTGGGCAGTTTCCCAAGCGCGTGAAGCTTGGGCAGTCCGCGTCGGCCTGGATCGAATCTGAAGTTCTCCAATGGTGTGCTGATCGCATCGCTGCCTCCCGCGAGGTGGCGGCATGAGCACGCTCAAACTGACTGGCTGCCGCTGTCAGTGCTGCGCCTGCGGTGAGTACTTCGGAAACGTCGTGGTCTTCGACCGCCACAGGGTAGGGCAACACGGCATTGACCGCCGTTGTCTGTCCCGGCTGGAGATGTCGGCTCTTGGGTGGGTTCAGAACAACCGAGGGTTCTGGATCAGAAGGGCTCTGGAAGGTGGTCCCGCTGAGCTAGACGCTGGCTCGAATCGTGCCCCCGCTACCACCCTACAGGGGGCATGAGCGATGGCCTCAACTCTTCAGCGGGCCAAGGGCCGGAAGGAGACCGGGACATTCCTCCCGGTTCCTACTGACGTGCTCAAGAGTCCGAACTTCCTCGGTCTGTCGACCAAAGCGAAGGCGCTCATTCTAGATCTAGGAGCCCGATTCACCGGCTTCAACAACGGTGATCTTGCTGCCCCCTGGTCGTGGATGCAGGAGCGAGGCTGGCGCTCGAAGGACACTCTGCACAGAGCGATCAAGGAACTGCTGCATGCAGGCATGATCGAGCAAACCCGGCAAGGTGGTCTGCATGGACCCAGCCTCTATGCCTTCACCTGGCGGCCAGTTGACGAGTGCAAAGCGCATCCGGAGATCGCGCCTACCAAAGTTGCCTCCGGCAAATGGAGGCAGTCGGCTGAGATCATCCAGGTAGATGCAAAAACGCAATCGCCACCCCGCTCATCGGGCAAGTCTGCCCCGATAGTTGGGCAAGACCAGCTTAAGAGGGTCGCAAAATGAGCCTCTACCGCCCCGATAATCGGGTAAGTCTACCCCGCTCATTGGGCACCTCTAAGATATATACCAAGGGGTGTTCTCTTGGCTCTCGCTCTTCTGCTCCTGGAAGTGCTCTTTTCCTGCCTCGGCACCTCGGCGGCCATTTTGCCTGTATGGGTGACCCGCAATGAGCCGCCATCACGCACTGCCGGTAGAGGTAACCGCTGCGCTGACTGCTGCTGACCGCAAGCCCGGTTGGAACAACCGCCCACGCGAGGTGAAGCACTTCCGCTTGGGTTCCTGCCAGCTCTATGTCGTCCCATACCGTTGCTGGGCGTATCGTCGCCAAGAACTGCTGGCGGCGGAATGGCACCGAACGCGGGAGCAGGGTTGACCCGTGGGCGACGGTGGGCAGACCGTTGACCAGTGGCACTTGGTTGACCAAGCAGCCCGCGTCTAGAGGCTGCGGGCGTGGGTCACGCGTGATCGCATAGTGCGATGGAGTGCCATCCGGGCAGGGCGCAGGTCCGAATTTTTGGACATAGTAAAAGGCGACAGTCGGCCCGCCAGCTCGCCCTTTGTGAATTTTCTGACGCTATAAAAAGGAACGTAAGCGTCAGTCCCTCCGGACACCGCCTAATTAAATATCGAGAAAAATCAGGCCAAGTGAGCTTGTAGGTCGTCTAAAACAGAGGTAAGTAGGCGAAGATGTTTAGCATCTCTAAACAAGTGATGGGCATCCAACCTACGGTTGGCCTTCCGCAGAGAACGGTGGATAACGGGCGTAGCCATCTCTCTCTCACCGGGGGAGAGGCGGATTGACGGCTCTGAAGGCGGATGAGCAAGAATTTTACGGGTCTCCAGGCTGCTGACCTCGAAGCTGCTTACCTGTGACGAAATGCCGGACGGATACCAGATGACCCGCCACGCGCCGCCCTCGTGGATGACGGTGGCGAAGTGGCCAGTCGTGATGGGCTCGACCAGACGCGCGAGGTAGTGGTTGACCAGGACGCCACCCACGCTGATCTGCTCCCACTCGATGACGATGTGATCACTCATGCCGCCAGTGTACGGCGGCGGTGTCTCAGGGAATGACAAGCAGCAGGCACAAGAAGGGTATCAAAACGGTAATATCGCCACCTCAGCCACGGGCTCGACAGCCGCGCCAACAGGGATCAGGGGAATGCAAGGAACCATTCAGCCGTACTCGTACAAGTCTGTTCAGACCCTGCGAGCTGTAGCCGCCATGTCCGTAGCCCTCATGCATATCCTGTTTTTCTACGGCGACTCGATGAAGTACATCGGCGGTCCTGACCCGTGGATGTTCCACTTCTTCAACTTCAAGGGCTTCGGCGGCGTCGGTATACAGATCTTCTTCGTCATCAGCGGCTTCATCATGGCGTACCTCAATGCCATCGCGGAGACGCGTACCTTCGGCGCCTTCATGGGCCGGCGCCTCACCCGCATCGTTCCGCTCTATTGGGTGTGCACCCTGGTCTGGTCATGCATTCTGGCCGACCCGTCGTTCTACGGCGCCAGGAAGATCATCGAATCGCTGCTCTTCATTCCCAACCCAGACAACACCGCCGTGCTCGGCCCAGGCTGGTCGCTGAACTTCGAGATGATGTTCTACGCCCTTTTCGCCTTCGTCATGCTGGTTATGCGGCGCTCGGCGATCTGGATCGGCGTGGCCTTCCTGGTGATGCACATCATAGGCGAGATCACCGGGTTCTTCGTGTTCAGGCTTTTCAGCGATGCGGTGGTGACCAACTTCCTCGCCGGCATCGCCATCTTCCATATCCACCGATTGGATTGGGTCAAAAAGGAGGCCACGGCCATCTTCGTGGCCGGCGTAGCTCTTCTCCTGTCCTCCATCTACTGGCACATGCCTGACGCCTCGTTCGGAGCCAGGCAGTTCGTGCCGTGGGGTATCCCTAGCATGCTGATTGTGCTGGGGGCGGTGTCCATGGACGTCGCGAACAAGCACATGTGGCTATTCAGGAATCGGATGATGCTTGCCCTCGGCAATGCTTCCTATGCCCTGTACCTGGTGCACTCCATGTGCTTCATCGGCATCAGCATGCTGCTCCTGTACACGCTGGCCATCCAGAAGTACGTCGGTCCCGATGGCGCATGCCTGATCTATCTGGTGGTCTGCTGTGTGGTGGGGTTGGTCGTGCACCACCTGGTCGAGAAGCCGCTCAACAAGCTCGTGCGAAAGGTCACCGCAGCCATATCGGCCAAGGTGTCGCCTTCTGCGCAACCTGTGGCCGCTTAAGACAGCGCCTTGTCGCAGTGGTCCTTCTGGAACCAGTTGAGGATCTTGCACAACACGCAGCCCCAGCGGCGCCCTGCATTCCTTGCGCGCGCCGCACGGGCTGAAATGGTCGTGTTCTCTTTCCCGTTCGCGCTGACGTTGCCGAGTTCATCCACCTGGTAGGCGATCGTCCAGGCCTTAGTGGTATCGACGAACGCGAACCAGAGGTAGACCCCCAGCGCGTACAGGAAGCCGAACAGCAGGACCGGAAGCAGCGCGATCAGGGCAAGGTTCTTCATGGTCAGCCACGGTTGTCCGTGGGGTGGCTTGAACGTGTGCCGACTTCATCGTCCGCTCATTGCATGATGGCATTCATGCGGGGCGCAAATAAACAATTGTCTGGAATCCATCCTGAAGCATGGCGTCCGTGCCGACTACCGACCACTGTGGCCACATCCGCTCCATATACTCAAGTGAGATCGAGGCGTCACCGTACACGGGTTGACCATCAATCGAGATTTTTCCATCGCTGCTGAAGGCATACCCGGCCATTTGATGCCGCTGTTGAAGTTCGGCCGCATCGACTTTGCGTGGTCGTACTTCGTTATGAAAGTCCCAGTAGCTTCGTGGTCGGACTGTAATGGCCATCAGTCCGTCGTGGGCAATGTATCTTCGGCAAGCGCTCATTGCTGCATGGGCAGCTTGTTCCGAGAGATGCGTGAAGACAGAGAAGGCATATATGAGATCAAACTTGACCTCAGGGAACGGGAGTGCCGTTGGCAGGTACTCTGATTGTTCAATGGTTCCGAGAAGGGCCGCTTCCTTGCACAAGGCAATAGATTTGTCCCAAGGGTCGCACCCGTAAATTTTGTCCGGAGCAGTGAACTTGTACATCAGGCGAATGAGCCGACCCCAACCACAGCCGTAGTCGAGAATCCGCGTGTCATCAATGGAACGACCTGTGTAACGAAAGAAGTTGGATTCCAGATTGCGAACGAATGCGCAGCTCTGCATAAGCAGAGGGTAGCCCGAAGACCCTGTCCAAGCTTCCTGAACGTCGGAACTAGCCATGGCCGGAAGGTGCGCGCGTACTTCCGGATATTCCGGAGGTACGTAGTGAAGGGCGTCGCCAACTACATCTATGGGAAGTGAGCGAAGCGTCGCAAACAAGGTCTCTCTGGATTGGGCCGAGGCTTGCAACTTGGCGTAGATTTGGTCGCGATCCATATGGCCTCTATGAAGTGCAGATATCGGTGGTTATCTTGCTGCAGACTAACCAGCACCCTGGTCGAGCTAACCGATCGCGGTCGTGTGGCCCAAGACTGCCGAATAAATATCAAGAATTTCAGGCAATTCTCGTCGATCGAGTTTCTAATGTAGAGGGAAAGAGAAAAGGCGGGGGCTGACCGGCATCACTAAAGTGGTGATGGACAGCCACGGAACGGCGGGGCCGGGTACTGCGAACAATGGGTAACAATGACTCGTTGAAGGCTTCGATAGCCGCGGCTGCCCCATACGAATCGTTGGCGAGTGGGCCGAGGCGATAGCTTGATTCGCATTTTTGAGGGATGGTGCGGGGATCCCTGGCTAAACAAATCTAGCATCTGGATCAATCTGCTCAGGTCAGCGAGCCGGACACGAGTGCAACGAAATTGAATACAACAAACCGCACCTTTCTCGCTCTGATCGCGCTGACGATTGGGGTTTTCGTTTTCGGCCAAGGCACGTTCTCGGCCCCCATCCCACTCGTTGGGGCAACTGGTTGGCAGGAATCCGGTAAGTTCCCCCCGGTTGAGGGCAAACCCGAGAGTCTTCAAGTTCCCGATGCCATGTCGGGTAATCCTTCCTTTCGTATGTTCCGGACGTGGACGTCTGCCGGCCCATTGAAGGGAAAGATCACGAGCCCCCCGTTCGTGCCAACGCCTTACATGGCTTTTCCATTTCAGCGTGGTGGCCTAAGAGGCAATCCAAACACGGACCTTCTGTATCTGAAGTGCCTCAAATCCGGAAACACCTACCTGATCAGCAGTGCGCAGACTTTTGACGAATGGAACGTTGCCTATCGTCACGTTCCGCGGTCCTTTTGCTCTGGGGATGTCATCCTGGTCGGCACGTCCAATGCCGCCAGTGCAGAGTCGTATCTCGGTGTGGCGACGCCCTTCAAAGTGTCTCGCGCCACTTTTCTTGCCCACACGGACATCGGCGCAAGGGCGGCGGTCCTTATTCTGGCGTGGACTGCGTTTGTATTGATTGGGCTTGCGTCTGCGATCCTGCTGTCGCTACACAGTCTTGACGCGCTGCCCAGTGCCATTATCGGCATTGGCGTCAGCGGAGTGATCGTCTTTGCCACCGGCCTCCTGAATTTTCACCTTTCATCCTATGCTGCCATTACGTTGGTGGCCATTTCAGCTCTCACGTTGCTCTCAAATCGGCGTAGGCGGATATGGAGCGAACTTCGCATGCCGATGCTTTTATGGCTCGCGATCGGCATGGTCGCCTTTCTGTTCGTCGCTGGCATTGACAACGGAGGCGGTCGATGGGCCGCAAACGCAATGTTCTCTCCGTTGAGCTGGTCAGTCGATAACCAGAATCCAGTGCTATTTGCCTACCGCTTCGCGCATGCCACGAAGGGCGAAGCGCTTGTTGCTGGGCCGTGGTACTTCGACGACCGTACGCCGTTGCTTACGGTTCTCATGATTGTCCCGCAGACGCTTTTCATAGAGCCATTGTCGAGGCTGGTGGGTACCGATTTTATCTATACGGCAGACAGCGCCATTGGCGTACTGCTACTCGCCCTGTGGGCGCCGGTGCTTCTGTGGTTCTCATTCCGGGCCAAAGTGCGTCACCGGATGCTGTTCATCGCGATCGTGGCGATCTCGCCATTTATGTTGTTCAACACTGTCTACACTTGGGGAAAAATGCTTGGCGCCGCCTACATACTGCTTGCCGTGGGCCTCACTTTGTTGCCCGAGCGCCGCAACCTCGGCTTGATCCCGACAGCACTGGTGCTGTGTTATCTCTCGCATTCGGGTAACGCGATTGCGGGAGCGGCATTTCTTATTGTATTTGCCAATGCGCTTCGATGGGGTGATGTAAAAACGCTTACCTACGGAGCATTCGTGGCGCTCGTCGTCATGGCGCCCTGGGTGTACTGGATAAAGGTTGTTCAGCCATTCGGAAATGCTTTGGTGAGATATCAGCTTGCAAACGATACCGGCTTCGATCATCGATCCAGCTCCATACTTGCCAGCGTTTTGCAGTGCTGGAAAGGCCTTGGTCTTGAAGAATGGCTGGCGATGAAACTGCATTCATTCCATATGCTTGTCGATGTGCCGCTATCGATAGGGTTTGGTGGGGCTTTAGATAACCGAACGTCCAGTTTTGCGGAAAATCAGCGTGCGGGCGATTTTGTCGTACTTGCCAGAACCATTGGCATTGCCTCGGTCGGAGCGATTCTGGCCATTTTTCGCGGCTCGGCTTTCCAGAAGAAGTTGATCCTCTGTGGTGTCGTGGGGGTTGTTTCCATGACCCTCCTCATTGTCCGGCATGGCTACGTCCCTCATCAGGCGTACGGTTCAATCGTCCTTATCGCGGCGGCTGGAGCCATGTATCTGGCGGATCAACACTCCAGGATTCCGACGATCCTTTTCGGTACTTGGCTGGCGTACTTCGCTGCAGTATGGATCGTAAGTCCGATTGTCAACGCAGACCATCTTCATTTCGGGGCACTCATCATGGCGGTGCTTTGGTTGTGTGGCGCGGTAATAATTGTTGCGTCTAGTTCTCGTGCCCTTCCGGCGTGGCGCTCGGCTGGCTTGGATATCCAAAATAGG
This sequence comes from Dyella solisilvae, assembly GCF_003351225.1. Taxonomy (GTDB): domain Bacteria; phylum Pseudomonadota; class Gammaproteobacteria; order Xanthomonadales; family Rhodanobacteraceae; genus Dyella; species Dyella solisilvae. The sequence continues at coordinate 288,952 of NZ_QQSY01000001.1, read as the reverse complement.
GCCGGGTAGACAAGGGGTTAGTCGCACTGACTGTCCCGGTGGTGTTGGGTGGCAGCGAAGAGGGCGCATTGGGAATAATAGATAGCAGGGGCGGGCGGATGCTTCCACTCAGCTTGACTGGAAATAAAGCGATTCAAAGGTGTGCCATTACGATCGTTGCCGCGAAGGCGAAGTTGGTCACCGGAGTTTGGTGACCGAAGTGTCGCTCTGAAACGCAGCAAGACGGTCGGAACGGACTCTAGTCGCGTGGGAATGCGCATCACGGCTAGGTTGTGTGTGGAACGGCTAGACAAGCAAAGATGATGAGCCATCCCTAGCTCTGCTGAAGTTAGCCGCCTCCATCGTGGCATCGCTCAAATACCGCAATCTCCAATCTCGGATCGAGCAACCACCCCGAAATGGGGTAACTGGCGAGCTTGACCTCACCGCCCTGATGGGGTCGCACACAGGTGCCGAGAGCATTAGTGCGGTGATCTAGCCCAATCACGTAACTCGCCGTCGGCATGGAAAATCTGCCCGGACCATAAAATTGTTGGTTGTAGCGATTCCTTACCTCCGTATTGGTTACATATAGATTCCATCCGGTAACCGCAAACCCGCCCTCAATATCTGCCGGTGTAACGTGCTTTCGCTCCATGAGATCCGAAATGGCACTCCACCTTGTGCGATTCCAAGCCAGGTAGTCATGTGTTCCGCCCACGGCAACTACACCATAAATCATGAGGATCGAGAGGGACACTGTACGACTCAGCAACACCTGCCTTGCGTTACTTTGCGAATATTCATTAGATAAAAGTAAACCGCCCGCCGCGGTCAGAAGAATTCCAAACATCGGTACCAGTGGAATCACATACCTATCAAATACATTGAACAGGGCAAAAGGAATCAATGTACTTATGAGCGCCACGAGCGAGAATGCCGCACTTCGAACATAAGAATTTTCTTTGGGGTCGGGTCGCAATAATGCGACGGTCGCTCCGGCCGAAAGGAGGCCAAAGGTAACCGTGACAATTAAAGCAAATATCGAGTTCCAAGCGAAATCGGGTAGCCACGATGCCGGGTTGATTCGCGGGTAAATCAGGCCGCAGTTTGCCCCCATATCGCAGGGCCCAAGCACCATCGTCGAATATAGATTATTTCCTAGGAATCGGAGGCAATTGTCGTTGATGCTAAGGGAAACAAGAAACGTCACGGCTAGGAGAGTTATCGGACCGAGCGTTTTCCTCATGGATCTTTCGCGCGCGGTCTTTAAACAACGTACGCAAACGGCCGACGAGATTACGATAGTTAATGGGAGTAGGGAGACGCTCAGATAGACGAATACGATGTATATCTTCACAAGCATCTGGTGCACGAATTCTGTGTACCCTAGCTTGGATACATAAAAAGACATCTGCCGCTGTTTGGCATCAGCGAGCGGCAACTCGATACCAAGCTTGATGATAAAGAGATTGTATGCCGTCAAAAGAATCTGTACCCCGGCCGCTGGCCAGAAAGCACGTACAAGATTTTGCCAGGAAAGCTTGGTCCTCCACAGAACAACCAACCCATACGCAAGTGCTATCGGCAGGGTGATTTGGCGAATTAAGCTGGCGGCACCAAGGAAAAGGAACCCGATCAGTTCATCCCTGCATGCTCTGGTCGCGAATGCCCTGGCAAAAAACAGGCAGGCAAACGTCGCCAGCACCGAGTACGGAACATCCGTCATGAAGTTGAATGAGTTCTGAAAGTAGATGGGGTTCAGCATCAAAGCTGCTGCTCCGTACGCAGCCCAATCCCTGCGCCCGGCCACCTGCTTCAGTAAAAAGTACAGCCCGATAATGCCAAAGCCGCCCATCACAATGGTCGATACGCGAAGTGCGGAAAAGCTAAAGCCTGTCGGCAGACAGAAGAGTGCGCCAAGAAGCGCCTGAAAATAGAATGTGGCTGTTGTCCAGCCATCCATATAGACACGATGTTGCTCAAGCAGCACCTGAACACTGCGTGCGTAGGACCAATCGTCATTCAGGGCAAAATTGCCTAGTGGATGAACAACAGAAGCGAGAATGGTCCAGGTGCAGACTAGTGCTGCGGCAACAAGCAGATCTACATTTAATGGCCGCTTGGTCGGCTTCAACAAATCACTTGAGTCTGGTGTCTTGGCGAAATTCGAGAACGTAAAATTCTTATGTAGAAAGAAGCTGGTGATCGCCAATGTCGACAAAGCAAAGGCATGAGCTAGTGTTTCGTTCAATTGCAGCGGCAGATGAGTAACCGCACTGAAAAGTCTGGAAAGCACATTGCTTAGTACCAAGGTCTGTATCAAGCCGATGATGTTCACCACAAAGAAGCGGGCTAATTGAATGTGGCTAGCCCTGCCTTGTGCACTGAATACAAATATCCTATTGAACACAAACGCCAATAGCGTGCTAAAGACATACGCTAATGCAACGGATGGGTTGTAAGCCATGGAGCGGCTCAGTTCAATTCTCAGAAGAATATTGACAATCGCCGAGGCTCCGCTTGCTGTCAGGAATCGAAGATATCGAGAAGTGAGCAGCTCGGCGCGCAAGAGGCTGGACACTTTCGAGTGAATCAACATCACTGTTATCCCTGTGCTGTAATCAAAAACTGGCGCGCGATTGTGCGAATTCAAATCGGAAGGGCGCCGCTGTTGGTTGAAGCCTCGTGTGCGGCTTGAAGGGTACGATAGCCCATTGGGGGCGCGACCAGACAGGGAGGTTCTTGACGTAGTTGATGCCACTTGTGGAGCACGGAGAGCTTGTGCTGACGGCGTCGCTGATGACGGACTGATAGGGAGTGGACGGGGCGTGTTTGGCTTCATCGGGCTCTTTGGCGGCTCGATCGTTCGGCCAAAGCGGGGGGCGAAGGAACAAGCCGCTGGATTCTTAACGCAACCACGTGTGGAAACGGGGTAGAACTACTGCACGCTTTGTGTATGGTGTTTCATTTCTGGGCCATGAGTTGATTGGGGCCCCTTTGGGATAGGCGACCGAGCTACAACTGGGTACGGGCCAATGTGGTGAGTAACTTTGGGAGTAACTTTTGACCCGACCCTCCGGAGCTAGTAATTTTCCTCGGGTTTCGATCCCCGCTCCGGCACCACGGAACGACAAGGCGTGCGAGCGCACTTGCAGCATCCGGGGGGCAGTCATGAGTGCGATGAAATTCCTGGGACCTTATGCCGACCGCGTCGCGGCTGAATTGGCCGAGGGTTACGTGGTGGGCACGTGTGTCGGCGACTGTGTGATCGAGCACGGAACCATGATCCGTGGCGTGATCAGGCGTACCGGCGAACAGCAGTGGTCGGATGGCGATGGCCACGACCTGACCGTGATGGTGGAGGACTTCGATCTCGATGAGGCGGGCCTGCGTAACTGGGCAACCGCTGTCGAGTAATTGACTGCCCGCGATTACGGAGAGGCCGTGTAGGGCAATGGCGGATGCTTCAGTAGGCCTGCGTGGATGATGCAGTTCTGGCCTGTTGAAGCTGCTTGCATTAAGCCATACCGAGGCCTATGTTCGCTCAATAAACCCAAGGAGGGCGGCAGTGATCAAGGTGGTTCTGATTGACGATCACGAGCTGGTGCGTACGGGATTCAGGATGATCCTGCAGCAGCAGCCAGACATACAGATCAGCGGCGAGGCAGGCACGGCCGAGGAGGGGTTGCGGCTCATCCGTTCACGTGCACCGGACATCGCCCTGGTCGACGTGCACATGCCGGGTATGAGCGGCATCGAGCTGACCGAACGCGTCGCGCGTTCAAAGCTCCCCACACACATCATCATCGTCACCGTGGTGGATGACGCGCGGTTTCCGAAGCGCCTTCTCGACGCGGGAGCGCTGGGGTATCTCACCAAGGGTTGTACCGCCGAGGAGTTGCTGGAGGCGGTGCGGCACGTCGCGCTGGGTCGTCGTTATCTGGCGCCTGCGGTGGCGCAACAGCTGGCGCTTGCCACGCTGGATGGTGAAGGTTCGCCGTTCGACGCACTGTCCAGCCGAGAGCTCGAAGTGGCCATGATGCTGGTGCGCGGCAAGCCGCTCACCATGATCGGCGAGCAGCTGAACCTGAGTCCCAAAACCGTTTCCACCTACAAGCAGCGCCTGATGGAGAAGCTGCAGGTGGATCACGTGATCAGCCTGGCGCACCTGATGACGATTCACGGCCTGCTGGATACACACAACAACCAAGTGGGTAATTAGGGACTGCAAACCTCGCCTTGACGTTGCACAAAAAAGCCGGACTTTCGTCCGGCTTTTTTGTGCCTGAAGGAGGCACGGCGATCAGCCGTGGGAAGCATCCTTCTTCTGCGTTTCGGCGGCTTCTTCGTCGCTCGATTCGTTGATCGCCGGTTCGCTCGCCGGATGGTGGCTGAGCGGAGCCTGGGCGAGCAGGTCGCCCTGCTTGGGCGCTACCGCGGGCGCGGGCTCGACGGCAGGCGCCGATTCCAGGACTTCGTCCTTGGCAACCTCAGGCGACGCCAACGGGGCGGTCGCCTCGATGTGAGCGACGGTTTCCAGCGGAGCGCGGAAATCCACCGTGGTCGCGGCAGGTTCGACCGGCGCCGGCTCTGCCACAGTGGCGGCAACCGCTGGCGCGTGGGTCGTCGACGCTTCCACGTCGGTGGTCAGCACTGCCGCAACGACGGGTTCCGATGCATCGGTGGCATGCGCCGCCACCGGGGCGATGGGGGCCACTGGTGCGTCCATCTCCACGGAGTGGGTTTCGATCTTCACCACTTCTGCGCTGGCCTCGGTCTCGCCCTCGGGCTTGTCCGGGATCGGCGGCAGCGTCGGCAGGTTGAAGGAGCTCGGGGCCACGGCGCTAAGCACGGGCTCGTCGATTGGTTCCAGATGCACCTTCGGCTCGACCGGGGTCTCCATGGCCGAGGCGCCGGACACGGGGGGCAGTGCCTCGACCGCCGCGACCACGGCGGCCGCGGCTGTCACGACCGGGGCGGCAGCAGTCGTCGGCGCGCTTGCCGGCGTCTGGTGTTCAGCGGACGACGCGGCGAGTTCTTCGCTGCGATCCTCATCGTCGAGATCGTCGCCCTCGGCGCCTTCCGGCAACTGGCCGCCGACCTGGGCGACGTCCTCGTGGCGGCGACGGCGACGGCCACCACGGCGACCGCGGCGGCGACGCGACTGGCCACCCTCGGCTTCCGGGCTGGACTCGGCTGCGGCCTCGGCATTCGCTGCGGCCTCGTTCACGACCGGGACAATGGCTGCTGCGTCCTTGGCGGCTTCGGCAAGCGGCGCAGCGACGGGGCGTTCTGCACCCTGGGCTGCCTGGGCCTGAGCCTGAGCCGGCTGCTGCGGCTGTGGCTGAGCTTGCTGCTGGGCCTGTCTCGGCTGGCGCTGCTGCTCCTGGCGCGGCTGCTTGCGTGACTGCTCATTCTGGGTCTGTGCGGCTTCAGCCTTGGACGGCTGCTGACGCGCTTCCTGCGGCTTGCCGGCCTGCGCCTGCTGCTGGCGCTGCGGCTGCTCGTTGCGCGCCTGCTGGCGGTTGCCCTTGGCCTGCTGCTGGCCCTTCTGGCCCTGGCCCTGCGCCTGTTCACGGCGCTGCTGGGGCTGCTGGCGGCTGCCCTGGGCCTGCGAGCCCTGGGCCGGTCGGCCACGCTCGTCGCGGCGGTTGCCGCGGGCGTTGGCCTGGGCCGGTTCGGGCGCCGCGACCGGCGCCGGAGTGGCCGGGGCCGAGGTGCCGCGGAACCAACCGAACAAGCGGGAGATCACGCCGCCGGTGGGCGCAGGAGCCGCAGCCGGCGAACGCGCGGGCTGGGTCGGCGCGACGGCTGCCGGGGCGCTGGCGGTTTCTTCGCGAACCGGGGCGGGCGTGGACGGCACGATGCCGCTGACGGCCGGCTGTTCGCTGCTGCCCAGGGCCTGGCCCATCTTCGCCACCGGCGAGGCCTCGACCGCGGTGAGGCGCTCGTAGCTGGGCTTGCTGTGCTCGCCCATTTCCGATTCGCGGATGCGCTGGATTTCGATGTGAGGCGTTTCGAGCTTGTCGTCGGCCACGATCATGACGTGGACCTTGTTGCGCAGCTCGATCTCGACCACGCTGGCGCGCTTTTCATTGAGCATGAAGTTGGCCACGCTCGGCGGGGCCTGCACCAGCACCTGGCCGGTGTTGTCCTTCATCGCGTGCTCTTCGATCAGGCGCAGCGTCGACAGGGCCAGCGACTCCACGCCGCGGACATGGCCGTGGCCTTCGCAGCGCGGGCAGACGATCTGGGTCGCTTCGCCGAGGCTGGGGCGCAGGCGCTGGCGCGACATCTCAAGCAGGCCAAAACGGCTGATGCGGCCGATCTGCACGCGGGCGCGGTCGAGCTTCAGCGCGTCCTTGAGACGCTCCTCCACTTCGCGCTGGTGCTTGGGGCTGTCCATGTCGATGAAGTCGATCACGATCAGGCCGCCGGCGTCGCGGATGCGCAACTGGCGGGCGATCTCGACGGCGGCCTCGAGGTTGGTGTTGAACGCCGTTTCCTCGATGTCGCTGCCCTTGGTCGCCTTCGACGAGTTGATGTCGATGGCAGTCAGGGCTTCGGTCTGGTCGATCACGATCGAGCCGCCGGAGGGCAGGCGGACCTGGCGGTCGAACGCGCTCTCGATCTGCGTCTCGATCTGGTAGCGCGAGAACAGCGGGGTGTCGTCGCGGTACAGCTTGAGCTTGCGCAGGGCATTGGGCATGACCTGCTGCATGAACTCGCGCGCATCGTTATAGAGCGACTCCTCGTCGATGAGGATCTCGCCAATGTCGTTGCGCAGGTAGTCGCGCAGTGCGCGGATGAACAGCTTCGACTCCTGATAGATCAGGAACGGCGCCTTCTGCGCCTGGGCGGCGCCGGAGATGGCCTTCCACAGCTGCAGCAGGTAATCGAGATCCCACTGCAGTTCCTCGGCGTCGCGGCCAAGGCCGGCGGTGCGCACGATCAGGCCGACGTCGTCAGGCACGGTGAGATGATCGAGCGCTTCCTTCAGCGCCTGACGATCTTCACCCTCGATGCGACGCGAGACGCCACCCGCCTTCGGGTTGTTAGGCATCAGCACCATGTAGCGGCCGGCGAGGCTGATGAAGGAGGTCAGTGCGGCGCCCTTGTTGCCGCGCTCTTCCTTTTCCACCTGCACGACGACTTCGTGACCTTCCTTGATGAGGTCGCGAATGTTGGCCTTGTTCGGATCCAGGCCCGGCGTGAAGTACTCGCGGGCAATTTCCTTCAGCGGCAGGAAGCCGTGGCGTTCGGCGCCGTAATCGACGAAACAGGCTTCAAGGGAGGGTTCAACGCGAGTGATGCGGCCCTTGTAGATATTGGCCTTTTTCTGTTCGCGAGAAGGGATTTCGATGTCGAGATCGTAAAGGGTTTGGCCGTCGACAATGGCCACACGCAACTCTTCACGCTGAGTTGCGTTGATCAACATACGTTTCATTGTAATTTTTCCTCGGCTTGCCGCGCGTCGCGTGCCGCGGTGGCGCCGTCGTTTCGGCGGCCTGCCGGGGATCGCGCCGCTGCGGTTAAGCGGCAACATGTCGGCATCGTTTCCGGTGCCGGGATGATTCGTGGCAATGCGCCCGCCGCCCCGGAACCTCTTGGAACCGGACAACGACCACCCGAACCGTTACGATGAAAGGGAGCAGCAACCGGCTGCCAGAAAAGGCGACCGGCGCTATCCTCGCCGACGTCACGAGCGGGTTTCCCGACTCCATCCGAACTTCGGCAGGGCGGGACGAAAGCGCCGGCCGAGTATCCTATTTCGTCAGGTTTTTTTCAATGCAGACGGCAACTTCCCCTGACGCACCTCACGGCGTGCGTCAAGTTGAGATCGGACCCGAGCGCGACGGGCAGCGCATCGACAATGCGCTCATGACCCTGCTCAAGGGCGTACCAAAGAGCATGATTTACCGGCTCTTGCGCACCGGGCAGGTGCGCGTGAACGGCAAGCGCGCGAAGCCCGATACGCGTCTCGCTGCGGGCGATACGCTGCGTATTCCGCCCGTGCGTACCGCGGAGAAGGAGGTGCAGAAAGGTCCGGCGCCCGGTCTCGTCTCAGCCATCACTGATTCGATCATCTTCGAGGACAAGCATTTCCTGGCCATCGACAAGCCGGCCGGCATCGCCAGCCACGGTGGCAGCGGGGTGAGCCATGGCGCGATTGAACTGCTGCGTGCTGCGCGCCCTAACGAGCACCTGGAACTGGTCCATCGCCTGGACCGTGACACCAGTGGCGTGCTGGTGTTTGCCAAGACCCGTGCCGGCCTGACCGGACTGCAGGCAGCGATCCGCGAGGGCACGGTGACCAAGCAGTACCTGTGCCTGATGGTCGGCCACCCGCGCAAGGCCAAGTTCAGCGTCAACGCTCCGCTGCAGAAATCGGTGCTCCAGGGCGGAGAACGCATGGTAAGAGTGTCCGATAACGGCAAGCCGTCACTCACTTTTTTCCAGGAAATGGAGCAGTACCCCAGCGCCCGCCTGATGCAGGCCACGCTGGGCACCGGCCGTACCCATCAGATCCGCGTACATGCGGCCCATGTCGAGCACCCGCTGGCCGGTGATCCGAAGTACGGCGACAAGGAGATGAACAAGAAATTCAAGGACCTGGGGCTCAACCGGATGTTCCTGCACGCCTCCCACATGAGCTTTGAGCTCGACGGGCGCGCCTACAGCTTCTCTGCACCCTTGCCAGATGACTTGAAGGATTTCCTGGATGTCCTTGCTGTAAAAGGAAAAAGGATTCGGCGCCTGCAGGAGCACCTACAGGAAAAAGCGCGCACTGACCTGAAGTGAGCGGAGAAGGTGGCCGGTCAGCGCGCTCTCCACCAGGAGGGCGCAGAGGGCGTGGGCCACGGCGATCGGCAGCAGCCGTGGGGCCTTGAGGAAGCGCCAGGCCCACCATAGCTCGGCCACCAGGCACAGCTGCATCAGCGAACCGTTGGGCGTGTGCAGCAGGCCGAACAGGGTGGCCGTGACCAGCACGATGGCCGGCCGGGGCAGGCCGGTATGCTGGAGCCGACCCATCACAATGGCCAGCATGGCCCACTGTTGCAGCAGCGCCCAGCCGAAATAGGCGGCTACATGCAGCAGTGGCAGCGCCGTGAGGCCGTGGCCGTCCAGCAGCACCAGCGTGATGGCGACCGGCAGCGGCACGAACGCCCATAACCAGTCCGACCACCCGCGCGCCACCCAGCGCCAGGCCACCGGGCGCCGCTTCCATTCACTCCATCCGGCATACACCAGAGCCGAGGTGAAGGCGACGATGCCCGGGATCGATGGTGTCTCGCTCCAGCGCAGACCGGCGATCAGCCATAACGGCCCGGCGGCGATGGCGGCCACCTCCACCCAGGGGTGGCGGACCTCGCGCGTCTGTCGCCGGAGGAGCCAGCCCAGCCAGGCGAGGTAGATGGCAACCACCGGCCAGTCCAGCCAGGGAGGCATGCTGCTGCCCGCCACCGGCTGCAACGAAAGGCCGAAAGGCAGGATCAGCGCCGCCGGCCAGCGTTGCCGGGCCTGATCGCGCCAGTTGAGCATCGCTTCGGCCGAGGCGTCTTCGGGCAGTCGCACAACCGGCGTGCCGGACTGGGCGGCCGCAGGGCTGGCGCCGTCGAGACTGGCGTCGGGGCCCAGGCGGATGTCGGCGACATCCTTCCCGATGTCTGCTGCTCGCGAAGCGGCGCCCGGAGCCAGCAGCGCCACCTGGTCGATCAGCAGCGAGTCACCCGGCGGAAGCTGGGGCCGAAGGCGCCACATATAGGTGACCACCTGCGGAGGCGGACAAGGCGCGCCGTTCGGCGTGCGCCATGTCAGCGAGCGGACATCGACCAGCGGTTCGCTGTCACCGGCGGCGATGCGCACGGCGTCGGCGGCGAGGCAGGCCGTACTGGTCTCACTGCGCTGGTAGGTGAGGCCGAGCGTGCCTGCGCCAGAGCTGTGCAGATGAAGCCGGATCAATGGCCAGTGCCCCAGGTCGATCGGGCTGGCCAGCGGCAGGCCGAGTTCGAACGGTGCGCCGTCGAGGCTGGTCAAGCGCAGCCCATCGCGGTCGATGGCCAGGTTGACCGGGCCGAATGCCCGGCCTGCGACCAGGTCGCTGGCGTGGTGCAGGGTCCAACGCCACAACGGCTGATCGTCGCGCAAGGCGGCATAGGTGCGATGCGCGTCGCTGGCGAGCCGGGTCCGCGTGACCCAGGCGGATATCGCGGCCATCGCCCAGAACAGCACGACCACCGCCAGCAGGAAGCCGGCAGTGGCTGCGAAGTGAGGCCTGGCGCGTGATGTGCTCAACGGTGGAGCAGAGCCTCGACACGCGCGGCGCAAATGAAGTCATTGAGCGACAAGCCGCCGACGTCGTGGGTCGACCACAGCACCTGGCAGTGGCCATAGCCCGCTTCGAGGTCGGGATGGTGGTCTTCCTGGTTCGCCATGAAGCCCACCGCGTTGATGAAGCCCAGCGTGTGATGGAAATCAGCGAACTTGAAATTCTTGACGATGGCCTTGCCGCCTGACGCGACCTGCCAGCCGGGCAAGCCGGCGAGCAGTTCATCCACCTTGGCCGTGTCGAGCGCGTGTTCCTTGCCCTTGCGGGGCGTGCAGTGCTGGCTGGCGAGAGGGTTGATGCTCATGGCGGATGTCCCATGCAAAGAAAGGTGCGAAGGGTCAGAGCTTGGCACGTAAAAGTCAAAAGCGAGCAGTCATGACGAAATAGGACTAAAATGGTGCTGTTTCGCCCGGTAAGGCTCGGGTATCGCTGGAGTTGACATGATCGAGATTTCAGAACGCGCGCAGCAACACTTCCTGCGCCTGCTCTCCCAGCAGGGCACGGAGGGACTGGGGATCCACCTGCGCGTGACGTCGCCGGGCACCGCGGCGGCCAACTGCGAGCTGGAGTTCGTCGAATCCGACGAATTGACCGGCCAGGAATGGACGGTCGTCTGCGAGGGCTTCGAGTTCCACGTGGAAGGCAACAGCGCCCCATGGCTGGAAGGCGCCAGCATCGACTACGAGCCCAACGCCACCGGCGGCCAGCTCAATATCCGCGCGCCGCGCATCAAGGGCGAAATCCCGGGGCAGGATGCCGGCATCATCGAGCGCGTGCGTTATGTGCTGGAGTCGGAGATCAATCCGAAGATCGCCTCCCACGGCGGACGCGTGACCCTGCTGGAGGTGGATGCCGAGGGCGTGGTGGTGCTGCAGTTCGGCGGCGGCTGCCACGGTTGCGCCTCGGTGGATGTCACGCTCAAGCACGGCGTGGAGAAGACGCTGCGCGAGCGAGTGCCGGAAATCACCGCGGTGAGAGACGCCACCGACCACAGCGGTGGCAGCAACCCTTACTACCGCAAGAAGGAAGGTCAGTCGGCGCTCGGCTGAACCAGGGTCACCTCCCGCACAAAAAGAGAAGGCCCGCATCAAGCGGGCCTTCGTCGTTCTCCATGAGGCGGCGGAGGGCTTACTTGTCGCCCTGGATATGGCCCTGGAGCGTGTCGAGCTTGGTCGGCAGGCTGGAGAAGTAGGCCGCGACATCCTCGATGTCCTGCTCCGACAGCGTGGCGACAAAGCCCTTCATGATCGGGTTGCTGCGCTGGCCGGTCTTGTACTCGTGCAGGGCCTGCTGGATGTACAGGTTGTACTGCCCCGCCAGGCGCGGGTACTGCGGGTCGACGGAGTTGCCGTCGGCGCCGTGGCAAGCGAAGCAGGTGGCGGCCTTCTGCTTGCCGTTTTCAAGGTTGCCGGTGGCGAGCAGCTGGGTCGAAGCGAACGCCAGCACGGCGCCGAATGAAAGCAGGGTGAGCGCACGTTTCATGCGGTTGGGATCCTTGGCTTACTTGGCGAGGCTGGAGAGATAGGCGGCGATATCGTCGATGTCCTTGTCGGACAGGCTCTGCGCCTGCGCCGTCATGGTCGGGTGGTTGCGCTCGCCACTCCGGTATTCATGCAGCGCGTTGATGATGTACTGCTGGTTCTGGCCAGCGATGCGCGGCACCGGATAGTTCGGATAGGCATTGGCGTAGCCCGGGACACCGTGGCAGCCGTTGCAGGTGTAGATCAATTTTCGTCCAGCGGCCTTGTCTCCCTCTGCATGCACGCTGGCAGTGGCGAAGAGAGCTGCGGCCACGGTCAGGCCAAGCAGTTGCAGTCGAGTCATCAGGATCGTCCCCACGATTCCGCTGATACATGTGAATGTCTCGAGAGTATAGTCGTTGCTTTCACGGCGCGACAACATGTCGCAAGCCACTGATTCTCATCAATGCACTATGCAGGATGGGGCGATCGCGCTGTCGCAGGGGAGTGCGGCGGCGGATGTGACATCACAGGGGAAATGGCATGAAAGAAGGGCTGAAGCGCGCCTGCGTGGCGTTGTGGTGGCGCGTCGGAATCGCCTGTGTGCTCGCTCTGGTCGTGGCCCAGCCCTGCGCCGCTTCACCTGCGGCAGATTACCGCATCGTCGGCTATGTGCTTGACGCGTCGCCCCTGCCGCCGATCAGCGCCAACAAGCTTGACGTGATCAACTACGCCTTCGCCCGGGTCGAGCCGACCGGCGAGGTGGTGTTTCCCAGCCCTATCGCCGACCGCACGCTCGCGAGCCTGGTGGCGACGCGCAAGGAGAACCCCGCGCTGAAGATCGTCGTGTCCATTGGCGGCTGGGGCGCCGATTACTTCTCGGACGTGGCGCTGACGGAGGCCACGCGCAAGCGCATGGCCGACAGCGTGGCCGACCTGCTGGTAAAGCATGATGTCGACGGCATCGACATCGACTGGGAATATCCCACGCTCCCGGGTGCTGGCATCCATCATCGGCCGGAAGACAAGCGCAATTTCAGCCTGCTGCTGGAGGCCTTGCGTGCACGGCTGGATCAGCTTGGCGCCGCGCACGGCGGGCGACACTACCTGCTGACGATCGCCGCGGCGGACAGCGAGTTCGTCGAAGGCATCGAGCTGGCGCGCGTGTCGCGTTCGCTCGACTGGTTCAACCTGATGACTTACGACTTCCATCAGAGCCTGACGCCAACGACGGGCCACCATGCGGGCCTGCATTTGTCGGCGCCGGCGCCGGCGGACGACCGCGCCGGCGACAAGGCGGTGGCCCAGTTCGAGGCGGCCGGCGTGCCGGCGAAGAAGCTCATGCTCGGCGCGGCGTTTTACGGGCGCGCGTTTACCGGTGTCGATCCCGCCCATGACGGATTGCAGCAGAAGTACGCGAAGTACGTGGGCGATCCGTCGTGGCGCGAGCTGGTGGCGAACTACATCGACAAGAATGGCTACGTGCGGCACTGGGATGCGCAGGCACAGGCGCCGTTCCTGTGGAATGGGAAGACGCGCACGTTCGTGAGCTATGAAGACCCGCAATCGCTGCGCGCCAAGGCCGCCTTCATCAAGTCCAGGGGGCTGGGCGGCGTGATGTATTGGGAGCAGGGTCTCGACCGTAACGAGGAGTTGCTCGGGGTGCTTGATCAGGCGTTGCGTTCGCCCTGACTCGGAGTCATTCACGCGCCGCGTTGGAACGCAAAAGTCACTGGATCCCGGCTTTCGCCGGGATGACGTTGAGGGTTTGCCCGCCTTCAGATGACGGTAAGGATTCGATCGCTTTTGCTCGTCATCCCAGCGCAGGCTGGACGGAGCGCGAAGCGCGCAGAACGCCCGTAGGGCGGCCCCGAAGGGGCGAGCGCAGCGAGTCATCCAGCGACTTTCGTCAGACCGTCAGAACAAGCTTCTGAAGATATGAATGCCGGCGGTGTACTCGCCGATGATGGTGCCGAAACTCACCAGGAAGAAATTCAGCAGCGTGCGCGCGACGCGGTTCTTCCACCAGCCGCTCCAGTGGCCGATGTCGTCGCGCAGGGACTCGAAGTCGGCCACGCGGGGGCGGCGCACCCAGGCTTCCACCATCGCGCTGATGCCACCTGAGGGAATGCCGGGGCGGAAAGGCTTGATCGGCGCCGCGATGAAAGCCGCCAGGATGCTCAGCGGGTGCGCGCCGGCGATCATCGCGCCCAGCACGGAGAAGCCGCCGGTGTAGAGCACCCAGTCACGCAGCGCCGCCGTGCCCAACGACGTATCGCGATGGAAGGCGAAGCCGATGGCGACGAACACGGCCAGCACCAGGCCGATGGCCAGCCACTTGGGCCAACTTGCCTTCGGTGGCGCGGCGGCGAGGACCTCTGCTTCCGCCGACGGGTCGCCTTTCTGGGTGCGCAGTTGTTCGCACAGGCCCTTGAGGTGGCCGGCCCCGATCACCACGAGCACGCGCTTGCCTTCGCCGAAGCCTGCCAGCGCCGCCTGCTCGCGCAGTCGCGCGGCCATGTAGGCATCGCGCTCGGCGATCAGGCTGCGATAGAGCGGCGCGGAATTGGTGGCGAATTCGCTGAAGGCGCTTTCCAGCATGTCGCCCTGCTTGAGCTTCTCGATCTCGGTCTCTTCGATCTGCTCGCGCTCGAACACGCTGGCGACCAGTCCGCCCAACAAGCCGAAGCGTTGCCAGAAGCCCACGTTGTGCCAGGCGCGGCGCAAGGTGGTGCCCACTTCGCGATCGACCAGCCACAGCGGCAGGCCGCGCTGTTCGGCGCCATCCATGCCGGCCTTCATCTCGGCGCCCGGCTGGATGCCGTATTGCTCGGCCAGGCGCTTCTGGAACGAGGAGAGCACCAGGCTCGCGGCGACCATGCCGGCCTTGCCCTGGCGGATCACCTGGAACAGGTCCATCTGCTTGAAGGCATCCGGATCGCGCATGCCCTGGGCACGGCTTTCGCACAGCTCCACCGCAACGGCATCGAAGTGTTCATGCCCCAGCAGAGCCGTCACCGCATCCACGCTGGTGCGTGAGACATGCGCCGTGCCCAGCACCACGTACTCCACGCCGTCGCGCGTGACGCGCTCGATCGGCTGGTCGTGCAGCACGTTCGGAAGGGAGTCGGCGAGGTCGGTCAGGCTCATGCGTACGGTCGCTCAGGCGTCTGGATCACTGCATGGGGATGGCCGGGGCAGGGGGCAAGCCTGACCGCCGGCATGGGCGACGGGGTGTTCAGTCGCGGAAGCGCTTAAGCAGGTCCTGGTAAGCGTCGATGCGACGGTCACGCAGGAACGGCCAGATGCGACGCACGTGCTCGCTGCGCGCCATGTCCACCTCGACCACCAGCAGTTCACGCTGGTCAGTACCAGCCTGGGCCAGGAACTCGCCCTGCGGACCGGCCACGAAGCTGGTGCCCCAGAACTGGATGCCGTTGCCCACGCCCGCCTTGTCGGCCTCGAGACCGGTGCGATTGCACGACAGCAGCGGCAGGCCGTTGGCGACGGCATGGCCGCGCTGCACGGTGACCCATGCCTCGCGCTGGCGATCCTTCTCGGACTGTTCGTCCTTGGGATCCCAGCCGATCGCGGTGGGGTACAGCAGCAGGTCGGCGCCTGCCAGCGCCATCAGGCGCGCCGCTTCCGGGTACCACTGGTCCCAGCACACCAGCACGCCCAGGCGGCCCACCGAGGTGTCGATCGGGTCGAAGCCCAGGTCGCCCGGCGTGAAGTAGAACTTCTCGTAGAACGCCGGATCGTCGGGGATATGCATCTTGCGGTATTTGCCCGCGATCGCCGCGGAGCGGTCAAATACCACCGCGGTGTTGTGGTACAGGCCAGTGGCCCGTTTCTCAAACAGCGATGCGACCACCACCAGCTTCAGTTCCTCGGCGAGCTTGCCGATGCGCGCGGTGCTGTGGCCGGGAATGGTCTCGGCCAGGTCGAACTCGTCCACCGACTCGTGCTGGCAGAAATACGGGCCGTTGTGCAGCTCCTGCAGCAGCACCAGCTCGACGCCCTTGCTCGCCGCCTCGCGCAGGCCGGCCTCGATGGCGTCCAGATTGGCGTCGCGGCTGCCGTGATCGGTTTCCTGCAACAGGGCGACTTTGAGGGACTTGCGGGTCATCGGCGTGGTTCTCGCGTGGGGCTGCCGGTGCGGGCGGGCCGCCAAGTCTAACGGATAGGGCCAGGCCACCCGCGGTGGGCGGCCCGGCCATGGCCCGATATAGGGGGTGGTGCGCCAATATCCAGCGCGACGGTATCAGACAATCCCGGCGGGGAGCTGCATGGTGATGCAGTGCAGGCTGCCGTTCTGCCAGATAAGCGGGCGGCACGGCACCTGCACAATCTCCCGGCCCGGGTGCGCCAGGCCGATGATGCGCGCGGCCTCGTCGTCAGCCACGTCGCCATAGGCGGGCACGAGCACCGCGCCGTTGACGATCAGGTAGTTCGCGTAGGACGCGGCCAGACGACGGCCTTCGTCGATGATGGGCCGGGCCCAGGGCAGGGGGTGGAGCTGATACGGACGTCCATCCGGCGTGCGCAGCGCGGCCAGTTCGTCGCCCATGCGCCTGAGCTCGTCGTGATGCGGGTCCTGAGTGTCGTCGCAGGCCTGGAACACGATGCGGTCGCCCGGCGCGAAGCGCGCCAGCGTGTCGATGTGGGCGTCGGTGTCGTCACCTTCCAGATAGCCGTAATCCAGCCACAGCACGCGGCGGGCGTGCAGGCTGTCGGCGAGGATCGCGCTCATCTCCTCACGCGACTGCTCGGGGTGGCGCTGGGTCAGGCAACGCCAGGTGGTCAGCACGGTGCCGACGCCATCGCTTTCGATGCCGCCGCCCTCGAGCGCCCAGTCGATGCGCTTGTGCGCCGCCTTGCCGAACACGCCTTCGTCGACCAGACCGGCGATCAGGGCGTCGTCCTGCTCGGCGCCGAACTTGCCGCCCCAGCCGGTGAAGCGGAAATCGGTGAGCTGGAAGCCGCCACCGTCGGCCGTCAGCGTGATCGGACCCGAGTCTCGCAGCCAGGTGTCGTCATACGGCAGTTCGACGAAGCGCACCTTGGACAGATCCACGCCTTCACCGGTCAGCAAGGACTGCACGCGCAGGCGCAGCTCGTGGCCGGATACCACGATGACGAGCGGCTGGAAGCGGGTGACCGCGGCGGCGAGCGCCACATAGGTCGTCTCCACCTCGGCCAGGCGGTCGGCCCAGTCGGTGCCGGCATGCGGCCAGGCGATCAGGACGGCCGATTGCGGCTCCCATTCGGCCGGTAGGCGCAGGCGGTGCTCAGTCATCGCGAGGGTCTCATGCAAACCAGGAAAGCGGCCGCTTGCCGGGAGGCAAGGCCGCATGGGGTGGCGCAGTGTAGTCGATGTGGCGCGGGGGCGTCGGCAACACCGGCGCGGCCCGCGTCGCCACGGGCCGCGCCAGCGCAGGTGGGTCAATTAATTGACCGCAGCCGGATTGGTGTTGTTGCCCGCCGGCGTATTGAGCACGGAATGGATCACGTGGCTCTTTTCGAAATAGACGATGAAGTTGGAGTAGTCCCAGCGATTGATCACCGGTTGCCGGGCGCTGCCGCCGCCGCGGGGTGTCAGCTTGCGCTGCGGGGCGCCAAACTGCTTCTCGACCTGGTCCATGCTCATGCCGCGAGTGGGCAGGTTCATGCCCTGTTCCTGCTGCACGCGTTGGACGAGCACCTCTTCGGCATGCGCGGGTGCGGTTGCACAGGCGGCCGCCAGCAGCACGACCATCGACAGGCTGATGCCAAACTTGTTGATACCGTACGTATTCACGGGTCCCCTCTCCGCGCAAGGCGTTGCCGCGCCGTTGTAGCAGAACTATGGCGGCCGTTCCACGTGATTCTGCGGCTAGTGCGATGGGGTGGGCATTAAGGAAGCTCAGATCAACCCATCCCTGGCGGGGCGATCGACACGGGCGGCGGCTATCATGGGCGGCTGCGGGCGGCAGGACGCCCGGTCCGGATAAGCTTGCCCCATGATCTCCTTTCGTCGTTTTGCCCTACGCCGCGGCAGCCGTTTGCTGCTCTCCGATATCGACCTGGTGATCCAGAGTGGCTGGCGGCTCGGCGTGGTCGGCCGCAATGGCTGCGGCAAGTCCAGCCTGTTCGCCGCCCTGCAGGGCACGGTCGAGCCCGATGCCGGCGACCTGGACCTGCCGGCCAGGCTGCGCATGGCCTCGGTGGCGCAGGAGACGCCGGCACTGCCCGACCCGGCCATTGAATACGTGATGGGCGGCGACGAGGAACTGGCCACAGCCCTGCGCGACGAGTTCGACGCCCAGGCGCGTGGCGATACCGAGGCCATGGCCAAGGCGCACCACCGCATCGAAGAGCTGCATGGCTACGACGCGCGTGCCCGCGCCGGTCGCCTCCTGCATGGCCTGGGCTTTTCGCCGGAGACTCACGAGACGCCGGTCAAGGAATTTTCCGGCGGTTGGCGCGTGCGCCTGAACCTGGCGCGGGCGCTGATGGCCCCGTCGGAACTGCTGCTGCTCGACGAGCCGACCAACCATCTCGATCTGGACGCCGTGCTGTGGCTGGAAGAATGGCTGCGCCGCTACCAGGGCACGCTGCTGGTGATCTCGCACGATCGCGAGTTCCTCGATGGCGTGATCACCCACACGCTGCACCTCAATGACGGTCGCGCCAAGCTCTATACCGGCAACTACAGCGCCTTCGAGCGCCAGCGCGCCGAGCAGTTGCGCCAGCAGCAGATCGCGCACGAGCGCGAGCAGGCCGAGCGGGCGCACCTGCAATCTTTCGTCGATCGCTTCAAGGCCAAGGCCAGCAAGGCCAAGCAGGCGCAGTCGCGCGTCAAGCGCCTGGAGAAGCTGGCCGGCACCGAGGCGGTGCGCGTGGAGCGGCCGTTCCACTTCAACTTCGCCGTGCCGGACCGACTGCCCGATTCGATGTTGCAGCTGGAAGAGGTCGAAGCGGGTTACCCCGGTGAAGCAGGCGAGCCGCCGGCGTCGATCCTGCGCAACGTGCGTTTTCGCCTCGAAGCGGGCGAGCGCATCGGCCTGCTGGGCCCGAACGGCGCCGGTAAATCCACTCTGGTGAAGACGCTGGTGGGTGAGCTCACGCCGCTGGGTGGCGAACGCAAGGCCCACAAGGATCTGAAGATCGGCTACTTCGCCCAGCACACGGTAGAGAGCCTGCGTGAGGGGTACTCGCCGTTCGATCATCTGCAGGACAAGGCGCCGGGCGTGGGCGCGCAGCCGTTGCGTGACTTCCTCGGCACCTGGAATTTCGCCGGCGATCGGGCATTTGAATCGGTCGATGGCTTTTCCGGCGGCGAACGTGCGCGCCTGGCGCTAGCGCTGATCGCCTGGGACAAGCCGAACCTGCTGCTGCTCGACGAGCCCACCAACCACCTGGACCTGGACATGCGCGAGGCGCTGGCGGACGCGCTGGCCGAGTTTGACGGCGCGCTGGTGCTGGTCTCGCATGACCGCCACCTGCTGGGCATGGTGTGCGACAGCTTCTGGCGCGTGGCCGATGGCGACGCCGAACCGTTCGATGGCGACCTTGAGGACTATGCCGCCTGGCTGCGCAGTCGCGGATCCGCCAACAAGAAAAACCGTAAGGCCGAGGCGAAGGCGCCGGTCGAGTCGCCTGAGGAGCGTCGCCGCCGCGCCGCCGACCAGCGCGACAACGAAAAGGCGGCTCGCCTGCGCGTGAAGAAGATCGAGACGCGCGTCGCCACCATCGAGGGCGAACTCACCACGCTCGAGGCAAAGCTCGCCGATCCGGCAACCTACAACGGTCCCACCGCCGAAATGATGCGGCTTGGACAGCGCCAGACCGAGCTGCGCAAGGAGAAGGAGACGCTCGAGGTCGAGTGGCTCGAACTCTACGAAAAGCTGGAGGCGTGAGGCAGGCATGACACAGCCGAGCGTCTCGCCGTTGGAGTTGTGGTTGCCGGACCTGCGACGCTTCGATCCAGCGCATCCGTTGCTCGCGCTGCTGCGCAGGGCCGATCCGCTTCCCGCGGGCCCCAGAGGCTACCTGGCCGGACTGGTTGGGCATTTCGACGTGGCGGGCGATCTGCCGGCCGGCGCGTTGACGCGCGAACTGATCGTCGGTGATGCAGGAACGGGCCATTGGCTGTGCGCCGACCCGGCGTGGGTGCAGCCCGATCTCAATGGCGCGCGCCTGCTGGCATGCGGACAGCTGCAGCTCGATCTGGAAGAGGCGCTGGCGTTGGCCGAGCCGCTGCGGGCAGTGTTCGACGACGCCGGCATGACGCTGGAAGTGTCCTCGCCTGATCGCTGGCATGTGCGTGTGCCTGACGACGTCTCTTTCCCTGCGTTTGCGGCGCCCGAGCAGGCGCTCGGCGAGGACCTGTACGAGCACCTCCCGGAAGGCCCTGATGGGCGCCGCTGGCGAGTGCTGATGAACGAAGTGCAGGTGCTGTTGCACCAGCATCCTCTCAATGCCGAGCGGCGCGAACGTGGCCTGCCGCCGATCAACAGCCTGTGGCTGTGGGGTGGCGGACGTTTGCCAGAGACGGTGGGCTCCCGCCTGGGCGGCGCGATCGGCGACGACTTGCTGCTGCGCGCGCTGGCTCAGCGTGCCGGCCTGTCGATGACGCCGCGCTCTGTCGCTGCGGTCGAGGCGGCGACGCGCGGTTGGCTGGTGGACTTGCAGGACCTTCCCGCCGACGAGGTGGCCGGACAGTGGTGGCCGAGCATCCAGGTGCTGGCGCAGAAGCAGCCGCTGCTGCTGAGCTTCTCCAGCGGCGAGCGCTGGCTGCACCGTCCGTGGCATCGACTGCGCCTGTGGCGCCGGGGTGGTCGATGAAGACGGTGACCTTGCGTCGCCGACAGGCGCAGGGTGTCCCTGACGGCTGGGATAATTCGGTGCATCCCGTCCTGCAACAGGTGTACGCCGCGCGTGGCGTGTTGTCGCCTGCGCAGGCGGAATACCGCTTGGCGCGCATGCTCTCGCCGCAGCAGCTTGGCGGCGTGCAGGATGCCGTTGCGCTGCTGATCGAGGCGATTCGAGACGATTGGCGCATCGTGATTGCGGGCGACTATGACTGCGATGGCGCCACCGGCACCGCGGTCGCGGTGCGTGGCTTGCGCATGCTTGGCGCGCGACAGGTGGACTACGTCGTGCCGAACCGCTTCGTTCACGGTTATGGCCTGAGTCCGGCGCTGGTCGAGTCACTCCATCCGTGTCCGCAACTGGTGGTGACCGTGGACAACGGCGTGGCCAGTATCGCCGGCGTGGCGGCGGCGCGCGAGCGCGGCATGCGCGTGATCGTCACCGATCATCACTTGCCCGGCGAACAGCTACCCGCGGCGGACGCCATGGTCAATCCAAACCTTGTTGGCGATGGCTTCCCCAGCAAGGCGATGGCCGGCGTCGGCGTCATGTTCTATCTGCTGCTGGCCTTGCGTGCCGCCTTGCGCGCGCAAGGCGCCTTCGCCGCCGGTAGCGAACCCGATCTTTCGACGCTGCTCGATCTGGTGGCGGTCGGCACCGTGGCCGACCTGGTGCCGCTGGACTACAACAACCGCGTGATGGTGGAAGCCGGCCTGCGCCGGCTGCGCGCAGGGCAGGGCTGCGCAGGCCTCGGCGCCCTGGTGGAGTCGAGCCAGCGCAGCGCGAGCACGCTCTGCGCGAGTGATCTCGGTTACGCGATCGGCCCGCGCCTCAACGCTGCCGGTCGTCTCGAGGACATGCGCATCGGCGTCGAATGCCTGCTCACCGACGACGCGGCGCAGGCGCGCCGGTACGCCGATCTGCTCGGCTCGATCAACAAGGAGCGTCGAGAGCTGCAGGACACCATGGTGGCCGAGGCGGAAGTGATGGTGTCGCGCGCCGCCGATATCGATGCGGTCGGCGTGGCGCTGTTCGAACCGACCTGGCATGCCGGCGTAGTGGGGCTGGTGGCATCGAAGCTGAAGGAGCGGCTGCATCGGCCTGTCATCGCGTTTGCGCCTGCGAGCGAAGACGCGCCTGACGAACTGCGCGGCTCGGCGCGCTCCATCAGCGGTTTCCACATCCGCGATGCGCTGGCGATGATCGATGCGCACCACCCCGGCCTGATCATCCGTTTCGGTGGCCACGCCATGGCCGCCGGCTTGAGTCTGCGCACCACCGACTATGCGCGCTTTGCCGAGGCCTTTGATGGAATCGCGCGCGAATGGCTGCACGACGACCAGTTGCAGGCCGTGCAGCTCACCGATGGTGAGTTGCCGCCCGGCGCCGCGACGCTGGAACTGGCGAGGCAGTTGCGCGCCGCCGGGCCCTGGGGGCAGGCCTTCCCCGAGCCGGTGTTCGACAATCTGTTCGACTGCGCCAGCTGGCGCGTGATGGGCGAACGGCATCTGCGCCTGAGCCTGCGGGATCCCCGCGACGGTTCGGTGCACGATGCGGTGATGTTCAACGCCTACGACGGTACGCCGCCGCCAGTGCAGTTCCGCGCGGTGTACGAACTGGTCATCAATGACTGGCAGGGACGAGAGAGTCCGCGTCTCCTGCTTCGTCATCTCGCTCCGGCGTGATGTCGGAGCGTCGGACGGCCTCGATCAGAAGTTCCAGTTGACGCTGAAGGTCGGGCCGCTGAGCTGGAGGCTCTTCAGGAATCTGCTGCCGCTCTGGTTGTAGCCCACGTCGCGGTAGTTGAGCCCGATATCGCCCCAGTTGAAGGCGTAGCCGACGCCGAACCTGACCTGGTAGGTCGTGTTGGAAGTGCCTGCGCCGAGGTCAAGGTAGTACGGAAGGAACCAACGCTGGTTTTCAAACGGTGTCCAGCGACCGCGTATGCCGATGATGCCGTCGGTAGCGTTGGTCGAGTTGCGCAGGCTGCCGGTCCTGTCGATGTTCAGGTTGCCGGCGTTGCCGTTCACCGTGAGGTTCCAGTCAAGATTGCCCTTGATCCACAGGTAGCGCATACCGAACACCAGGTCGATATAGCCCTGATTGGAGTGCGCCATGGAGTAGAGGCCAGCCAGGTTGATCATGCCGCCCTTCAGGTCCCAGCTCGTGTCGAGGTTGGCGCCCGCCCCGAAGCGTTCTCCACCGATCTGGCTGAAGCGCCCCTTTTCGTTGGTGAAGTTCACCCAGTCGATGTCGCCGTAAAAGCCCCAGTTGTCCTTGCGCACGGAGCCGTCGAGCATGAAGGCGCCACTGAGGTTGGAGAAGATGTTGCCAGTGGACTTTTGCTGGACCTGGCCACCGTTGTTGGGTAGTTGATAGCGCGTTTCCGCGCTGATGCCGGGAAGCCAGATGTAGGGCTCGATGCTGTAGTGCCAGTTGCCGTCCCAGAGGTCCGGTTGCTCTGCCTTCGCCGTCGGCGCTGAGAAAGCGGCTGCCAGCGCGATGGCAAGCGAGACGCGGGAGACCTTCGACTGCAGAAAGGCTGCACGGCGCATGACGATAACTCCCCGAATGGCTGATGGGCCTATGGTGGAACGATTCGAGGAGATGACACAGCGCACTATTACCTAATCGCCCATCCGTATTTCTACGGAGACCAATGACTGTGGGCTGAAGCGACCCGAGCTCTAGGTAGATTTACGTAGTACTGCTACCGCATAAATGCAGTGGTCAAGCTGGCCCGCGAAGAGTCAAGCTGATGCAAGCGATGGCGGCATGGGAGTGGCACCATGAAGACGACGATGCCTCACGGATTCCAGCGAACCTGCCTTTGGTGCGTTCTGCTGCTGCCTTTGGCGCCGCTGGGCGCAGCGCATGCACAGGTCAGCCCGGCAAAGGCCAGTCCGGCGCCGGCTAGTCCGGTGCAAGCCCAGGGCCAAGCACAAGGCCAACCACAAGGCCAGGCTCCGGCCCAGAGCCAGAAAATCTACAGCAATCAACAGCTCGACCAGATGATGGCCCCGGTGGCTCTCTACCCTGATGCGCTGCTGTCGCAGATCCTGATGGCGGCCACGTATCCGAGCGACGTCGCCGAGGCGGCCGCATGGTCGGCCGCCAATCCCAAGGCGCAGGGCGACGATGCGGTCAAGCAGGTCAACACCAAGCCGTGGGATCCGAGCGTGCAATCGCTGGTGGCCTTCCCGCAGGTGCTGGCGCAGATGAAAGCGCATCCCGATTGGGTGCAGAACGCGGGTGATGCCTTCCTGGCCCAGCCGGACGATGTGATGGCGTCGATCCAGCGGTTGCGTGGGCAGGCGAAGGCGTCGGGCAACCTCAAATCCAACGAGCAGATGAAGGTGTCGGAAGGTCCGGCGCCAGCGGGCGCGACGTCGGAGGGCACGACGATCATCCAGATCGAACCGGCGAATCCGGAGGTCGTCTACGTGCCGCAGTACAACCCCACGGTCGTGTACGGCTCATGGCCTTACCCGGCGTATCCGCCGACGTATTGGCCGCCGCCGTATGGTTACTACTATCCGGGGCAGGCGCTGGCCGCGGGCTTGGCGTTCGGTGTGGGCATCGCCGTCACCGGCGCGTTGTGGGGCGGATTCGGCTGGGGCCATGGCGACGTCAACATCAACACCAATCGCTACAACAGCGTCAACAACGTCAACAACCGGATGTCCGGCAACGGCAACCAGCGCTGGAATCACAACCCGGACAACCGACGCGGCACTCCATATCGCGATTCGGGCAGTCGCCAGCGCTATGACCAGGGTCTGGGCGGCGCCCAGGGGCGCGAAGGCTTCCGTGGGCGGGACCAGGCGGCAGACAGGAGTCGCCAGAATGCACTGAACAGCTTCGACCGCAGTACCGGAGGCGGCGCGTCCGATGCGGCGCGGCGCGGGGCAGGCCCGGGGGGCGATCGGGGTGGTCTTGGTGATCGCGGCGGTGTCGGCGATCGCGGCGGTGTTGGCGATCGTGGTGGAGTCGGCGATCGCGGCGGTGCTGGTAATCGTGGTGGTGTTGGCGATCGTGGCGGTGTCGGTGATCGAGGTGGTGTCGCTGGCGGGAATCGCGGCGGCGTTGGCGATCGTGGTGGCGTCGGTGGCGGAAACCGCGGGAACTATGGCGGCGGCAACGTGGGCGGGGGCGGACCACGCAACAACGCCTTTGGCGGCATGAATTCGGCCGGTTCGTCCCGCTCGCAGATGAATCGCGGACAGGCGAGCCAGCGCTCGATGTCGCAGTCGCGTGGTGGCAGCCGCGGTGGTGGTGGTGGCGGTCGACAAATGTCGCGCCCATCGCCGAGCCGAGGCGGTGGTGGTGGCGGACGTCGTCGATAAGGAGCCTGATCATGAATCGCACTCCAAACTCTTTGCGCCTGGCCGCTGCGTTGATGCTGTGGACATCGGGCGTCGCTCTCGCCGCCGCCGTGGCGGAACAGACCAACTTTCCCTCGGCTGATGCGGCGGCCACCGCTTTCGTGCAGGCAGTGCGCAGCGGCGACAAGGAGGGGCTCGCCAAGGTGCTTGGCGGCAACTGGCGGGACTACGTCCCCGAGGGCGACGTCGATCGCGAGGATGTGGATCTGTTCCTCAAGCGCTATGACGCCAGCCATCGCATCGACGCAGGGCAAGGCGTAGCGCACCTCGAGGTGGGCTCGGAGAACTGGGAATTGCCGCTGCCCATCGTGCAGGGAACGGCCGGGTGGCATTTCGACCTCAAGAAGGGCGCCGAAGAGGTGCGCGTCCGGCGCATTGGCGCCAACGAGCTGTCTGCCCAGCAGGCGATGCTGGCCTACTACGACGCGCAGCGCGAATACGCCACGGAAGACCGTGACGGCGACCATGTGCTGCAGTACGCGCAGAAGCTCAGGAGCAGCCCCGGCAAGCATGATGGCCTTTATTGGCCGGTCACCGGCAACGAGGAACAGAGCCCGCTGGGCGAACGCTTTGCCGACGTGCCTCCGCCACCGGCGGGACAGGGCTTCCACGGCTATCGCTATCGCATCCTGACCGCGCAAGGTCCTTCCGCGCCAGGTGGCGCGTACAACTACGTCGTGGGCGGTCGTATGACGAGCGGATTTGCGCTGGTCGCCTGGCCTGCCGAGTACGGCGAAACGGGCGTCATGAGCTTCATGGTGAGCCATGATGGCGAGGTCTTCGAGAAGGACCTCGGCAAGAACGGCCAGGCCATCGCGCAAGCCATGAAGTCCTTCGATCCCGACAGCAGCTGGGAAGAGGTCAAGCCGGGCGAGTGACGATAGGTGCGGCGTCGCGGCTGTCTCTGAAGCGCTCCGCCGGGGCTTCCGCTATCTGATCGCGCGGGCGCTGGGCCTGTATGCGGGTCTTGACTGGGCATGGAGCGCCGGCGATCACGCCTACTACATCCAGGTCGGCAGCGCCTGGCGCTGACCCTGGTCCACTCGTCAACGAGGAACAGTCGATCATCGGGTCACCGTGCGTGGGTGACCCGATGACGCAAGCGCCGACGATGGTCAGTTGACGGTGTATCCCTTGCCCTTCATGCAGGCGCCATAGGCCTGCGCGTAAGAGGCGGAGTTCTGATCCTGCGTGGCTGCCGACGCGGCATTCTGCTCGCGCCGCTGCTGGCGCGCCCGCACGCCACCGGCGACCACGCCGGCCGCGGCGCCGACGGTGGCGCCGTGCCCGGCGTCATTGTTGGCGACGCCGCCCACGACAGCGCCTGCCGCCGCGCCGCGCGCGGCTCCGCTAAGGCGCTGCCCGCC
This sequence comes from Dyella solisilvae, assembly GCF_003351225.1. GTDB lineage: Bacteria > Pseudomonadota > Gammaproteobacteria > Xanthomonadales > Rhodanobacteraceae > Dyella > Dyella solisilvae. Next base: position 262,572 of record NZ_QQSY01000001.1, on the reverse strand, counting down.
GCCCACGGCGGGGCCGGTTTGCTGTGGGGGCGGCGCCTGCGTCGGTGCATTGCTCTGCGCCCACGACATGCACGCGTTCTTGTCCGATTCCTGCTGGTTCGCATTCTGGCCGTTGGCGGGGTAGGCCGCGGGCATCTGCTGGGCGGTGGCGGTGGCGGCCATCAGGCAGCTGGCGAGGGCAATGCTGCGGGTCATCGACGTTTTCATGTGGGCGCTCCATGAGTAGTGAAAGAGACCGGGCGGTCCGCGCGAAGATCACCCGCGCGCGGGCGGACGCAGGATCAGCGGATCACGCCATCGCTCTTGAGCTTGGGGATGAGCGTGCTGGCAAGCTGCTGCACAGCCTTCGGGATGTTGCTGGTGCCGATGCTTTGGGTGGTCACGGTCCAGATGACCTTTTGCGTACGCGCGTCCCACACGGTGGTTTCCAGTGTCACTTCGTCGTACTGGTTGACGTCCGGCGTGCTCGCCCAGGCGCCGCCATACCAGCCATAGAAGCCGCCCCAGCCGGGACCGCTCGGCGTGACGGTGGTCTTCTGCTCGATGCGCTGCACGCGCGTGGCGAGGATGGCGTCGGCGCCGCTGGACTTGATCACATCCCCAAGCTTGGCCGATGCGCCGCCGGAAGGAATCTGCGTGTAACTCTGTACCGCCCTCACGCCAGCCGCTTCCAGCTGCTGGGTAAAGGTGTCCTCGAAGATGCGGCGAGTGGTGTCGCTCTTGGTAATGCCAAGCACGAGCACGTTGGAGGCCGGCGGGCCAGGCCAGTTCGGATCCTTCCACTGGTTGCTGATGCTGAAAGTGGAGCAGGCGGCAAGCACCAGCGGCAGGACCAGCATGGCGTATCGCTGCAGCTTCATGGCTGTGTTCTCCTGGGTGGAATCGTCGGGACCGGCGGTGTCTTGGGCTCGGCGCCGGGGAGGATCTCGCCTACCTGTTCCCCCGCCACGGCCTCGTAAGGGGCCAGCGGGATCAGGCCGAGTCGCTCGGCTTCGCGAATCAGCGCGACGCCACTATGAACGCCAAGCAGTTCGAGCAACGCCTGCCGGTGGCTCTCCACCGTGCGCACTGAAATGCCAAGCTCCAGCGCGATCTCGCTGGTACGCCGGCCCCTGGCCATGCACTCGATGACGTCGCGCTGGCGTCGCGTGAGCCGGTGCACCGCTTCGGGCGCCTGCAGCAGCGAGGCCATCAGGTTGGGGCTGATGAACTGATTGCCCGATGTCACTTCGGCAATCGCCGTGAACAGCTCCTCACTCGGCGACTGCTTGAGCACGTAACCGTTGGCGCCGGCGCGCATGGCCTCGCGCACGATCAATGGTTCTGCGTGCGTGGACAACACCACCACGGGGATCGCGCTGCCCTGGCGGCGCAGTCGCCGCAGCGCCTGCAGCGCACTGAACGGGGGCATGGCGATATCCGTGATGACAAGGTCGACCTCGTCGCCCAGTACGGCCTGCATGAGCGCCTCGCCGTCGTGCACCAGCCGCACCGATTCCATCCGTTTGGCCAGCAGGCCCGCCAAGCCCTCGGCCACGCAGCGATGCTCGTCGGCCAGCAGCACCCTGAATCGTTGCGCGCGCTTGCCGCGGGTGGGCGCCGTGTTCTTCATGCGTCAGGGGCGCCCGCCAGCCGCCTTCGTAAGGGGAGTCCATGCGACTTCGCTCATTGCGTTCACCTCCGGTGTGCCTGGCAAGGTCGGTTCAGTCAGACCGTCTCCGGGGGCTTCGCCAGGCGAGCGACGCCGGCAAAAGCGCTCCGATCCAGCCCGGATGGCGCCGGGCAGCGCGCGGCGCACGGCGCTGCAGGCACGGTTCCGGAGAACGGTTGACCAGCTCACAGCTTGGTCTCTTCCGGCGCGGCTGATAAGCGAACTTTCACTCAACTTTGCTCAGTAAATTTACCGAGCACGCAGGACTGGCATGGGCAGTCCGGCGCCGGGCCCGGACGGTGGCGGCGATGCCGCGGCGCGGGGCGTGTCCTGATGCTCCTGCGACGGCGCAAGAGCCCTTAAGTAGTCGTCGGTAAAACTACGCAAATCATCACGAGGCGATGACGTTCGTCGTGGAGAAATGCGAGATGGCGATGGGGCGCCACGACGCGGTGAGATCACAGGGAGCGGGTCTCGCGTCGGCGCCAGGGGTGAGGTGACCGAATGCATGGAGCATGGGGCATGACGAGCATTGAGGCGCCTGCTGTTGGGAGCCTGCCATATCTGGTTCGTGGCGCCGGCATGTTTGTCGCTGCGCTGGTTGCCCAGTGGGTTTCGCTGCTGATGTGGAATCACCCGGGCGACGCCCTGATGATCTGGCTGTCAGGGCCCCTTCTGCTGGGTGTGCTGCTGAGCGAACCCGCGAAATTCCGCTGGGTCTACGGCGCCGCATGGCTGCTCGGCCTGGTGGCGCTGACGGCGGTGGTCGGTCTTCCACTCGCCGGCATGTTGCCTGCGTTCCTGTGCGCCTTGTTGCTGGTCAACCTGGCCGCGCACGTCCTGTCCCGCTTTCGGCAGGAGGAGTCCATCGATGACTTCCTCCGCCTCTTGGGTTATCTGGTGATCGCCGTGGTGCTGCTGCCGCTGGCCTCGGCGCTGCTGGTGACAGCTATCGCCAGCCGCCTGCCGATGCCCTCCTGGTTGGGCAGCAGCGGCTGGTGGCATGTCGCGCTGGCCGATTCGCTGGGCTACGTGCTGGTGTCCCCGGCCATCGTCAGCCTCGCCAATCCCGGCTCAACGCTGCGGCGCGACGCCTTGCCCAGTTGGGACATGTTGCTCGCCACGATCGGTGGCCTGGTGCTGCTCTGGCTGGTCTGGCGCGAACTGGGTGGCTACGCCACCGCGCGCCCGTTGCTGTTGTTGGCCCCCGTGCCGCTCGCCATCTTCGTGGCGCTGCGTGCGCAGATCCCGGGCACTTGCGTGGTCAACCTCCTGATGGGAGCGATCGCGATTCAGCTGAGCCTCGAAGGCGAGGGGCCGTTCGCGCAATCGGATTCCGAACTCACCGCCGTCAGCGTGCAACTGTGGATGCTTGGCATCGCCGTGGCGACCCTGTTCCTGGCGGCACTGGTGGAACAGCGACGGGCCACGCAGCGCGCCCTATCGATGCGCAGCACTGAAGTGCGCGAACTGGCCGGCCGCCTGATCGTGGCGCAGGAGCAGGAGCGCGCCCGCATTGCGCGTGACCTTCACGACGACATCAACCAGCGGCTGGCCGTAGCGTCCATCCGACTCAGTGCGCTGCGCCGCAAGGTGGATGAGAGCAACCGACAGGACGTGAGCCAACTGCAGAGCGACCTGATCGCACTTTCCGAAGACGTGCGCCATCTTTCACATGATCTTCATCCGAGCATGCTTGCCCAGACTGGCTTGACCGCGGCGCTGGCTGGGCTGTGCCAGGCGCAACGTCACCGCAGTGGGCCGGCCATCGATTTGAAAGTGTCGCCACAGGCGAAGGATCTTTCCGAGGAAGTGTCGCTATGCCTGTATCGCGTGACCCAGGAGGCGCTGGGCAATGCGGTCAGGCACGCGGACGCGCAGCACGTGGAGATTGCACTGCAGATCGAGGACGACCGCGTGGATCTCACCGTGGCCGACGACGGCAAGGGATTTGTTACCGAGGGAGACGGCCGCAAGGGACTGGGTTTGATGAGCATTGATGAGCGCACGAAGCTCCTGGGGGGGAGTTATCGGCTGAATTCGACTCTGGGGAAAGGAACTGAGCTATGCATCTGCATTCCGTTAGGACCATCCAGGCCACTGCACGGCCAAGCCTGATCATCGCTGACGACCACCGCATGGTGGCCGAAGGCGTGCAACACATCCTGGACGAGAGCTTCCAGCTGCTGGAGATCGTCGCCGACGGCGACGCCCTGGTCGACGCCGTGCGTCGGTTGCATCCGGATCTGGTGGTGGCCGATATCAACATGCCTCGCTGCAACGGCATGGATGCGCTCAAGCGGATACGCGAAGCGGGCATCGATACTTGTTTCGTGTTCCTCACCATGCACATGGAGCCGGCGCTGGCCGTGGCCGCGCTTCGCGCAGGCGCCAGCGGATACATCCTCAAGAGCTCGGCTGGCGAGGATCTGCGCCACGCCGCGCAGCAGGTGCTGGCCGGCGGCACCTATGTGACGCCGGCGCTGGGCGCGCGTTACATCAGCGCGCAGCTGACCGACGCGCGCAATCTCACCAGCAAGCAGTTGCAGGTATTGCGTCTCGTGGGCGAGGGGCTGCGCTCCAAGCAGATCGCCATGCAACTGGGCCTGTCCGTGCGCACCGTCGAGGCGCACAAATACACCATGATGCAGGTGCTGGGCGTGCACTCGACGCTGGAACTGGTGCGACGGGCCGAGGAACTGGGCTTGCTGTTCTGAGTCGCGGTCGTGCAGAGACGACTTCCTTGAAGCGTGATGGGGTCGGACTGGGTAATTTTACTTAGCCCGACTTCGGTTCTCTTTCGGTGGCGCAAGTCTTCGCGATCAGACATGCTGCACTTCGGCAGCCATGCGCTCATCGGAGATCAGCGTGACGCGAGCCACCATCGTGCTGGCCGAGGATCACCCTCCCGTCGCCGAGCAGATTCGTGATCTGCTGGGAGAGGAGTTTGACGTGCTCGCGGTGGTCGGGCACGGCGAGGCGCTGGTGAAGGCGGCCCGACGTTTGCGCCCTGATGCGGTGGTGACTGACATCAGCATGCCGGGGATGGATGGCATGCAGGCGGCGCGGGAACTGAAGAGCGAACAGCCTGGCCTGCCGCTGGTCTTCATCACCGTGCATGACGACCCGCTACTGGCCCGCGCGGCCCTGTCCATCGGCGAGGGTTACGTGCTGAAGGCCTCCGCCGGCGAGGAACTGGTCGACGCGCTCAAGGCCGTGCTTGACCATCGCTACTTCGTGTCGCCCGCGCTGGGCAGGGTGGAGAGTCTGGTCGGGCGCTCTGGCTCATCACCGGCTGTCTAAGGCGCTGCATTGTCATCGTTCCAGACGTTCTTGCGCAGTGCTTGCTGAAGTGACGCGAAACCCTCCCACGGGTCGCTACGCAGCCTGGTCACGCGACGGCGCGCGGCGACGATACCGAACATGGCGCCATGCTCGCACTTGCCCAGCTCCTGCCAGCGCAAAGGCATCGCCACCGGAGCGCCGGCGCGTGCGCGCAGCGAATAGGACGCCACACTGGTGGCGCCGCGACTGTTGCGCAGATAGTCGATGAAGATCCGGCCCGTGCGTTCGCGCTTGGTCGCCTTGGCGACGAACGACTGTGGTTGCTCCGCGGCCAGTCGTTGTGCGAAGCCGCGCGAAAATCCCATTGCTTCCTCCCACGAGCAGCCCGAGTGCAGCGGCGCCAGCACATGCAGACCCTTGCCGCCCGTGGTGCGCACGAAGCTGCGCAAGCCAACGTCCGCTAGGCGCCCGCGCACATGGCGCGCTGCCTCGGTCACCTCACTCCAGGCGAGCTCCGGGGCTGGATCGAGGTCGAACACCAGGTAATCCACCTCTTCGAGGGATCTCTCCCGCGCGGCCCAGGGATGAAACTCGATCGTGCCGAACTGCACCAACTCAATGATGGCCGACGCGTTCCGCGGGCACAGATAGTCGGCCAGTGCGCCGCTCTCCTCACGCAGACGAACGCTTCCGACGTGCTTCAGTCCAGGCATGGGATGTTTCTGGAAGAAGCCTTCCTTGCCGATGCCCTCGGGGTAGCGTTTGACCGAGGTGGGACGTCCGGCGACGCCGGGGAGGAATCGGCTCATCACGGCGTCGTAGTAAGCGACCACGTCCCCCTTGGTGATGCCCAGGTCGGGAAACACCAGGCGATCCGGGTGCGTGATGGGAACGCGTGCGGGTGGGTGCATATGCGCATTCCTTGGATGGTTCGGGCGAAGCGCCTGGCCCGCGCTACAAGTGGGGCGCGAAGCCTTGGACCAGTATCAACCGATGTCAGGCATGGCGCGATGCGTGCAGCGTGCGCAATCGCTCCTGCAGGGAGGGTGGCAGTGTGACGCGGAGGTCCAGCATCCTGCGATCGGTTTCGCGTATCTGCATCTCGCCGACGGCGTGACGCCGCAACTGTGCGCGCAGCAACTCGTTCTCCTGTTCAAGCAACCGATAGAGCGCGAGCAGGTCGTCGAAAGCATCCTGCAAGTGCGCCTGGAACTCTTCGCTGTCGTGAGACATGGCGCATGTCTCCGTGTTGGGGACATCCAACTTGCAGACTTCCCGATTAATCAAGAGTGATGCGCGGGCTCGGGACAAGGCTTAGTTCAGGCTTGGCTTGCGCGCGGTTCATCGATGCCAAGCAACCGTGTATCAGGGGTGAAACAACAGTGGCTGGCAGGAGAAATGCAAGCTTCCCCACAGGCAATGTAGTCACTTTCCTACGAGATGCGCGGTGATGGGCCGATAGGTTCATCGTGAGAAAAAGTGCACTCTTCTTCGGTCCGATAGGACGGCGTGATGGCATCTGTCCTCACACGATCAAGCGGTAGCAAGACTCTCCACTTTCGACAGGGTTGCACCATGGTCACCTATTCACTGAAGCAGTCCGCTGACGGATTGTGGTGTGTATGTCGTTTGGGATTTTCGCTGTTCAGTGACTTGCGGCTCGGCGCGGCCATCACGTTGGCTCGCGAAGTCGCACGGGATGAGCATCTTCGCTCGGGACGCCCGGTGTGCGTGGAAATGCCGGGCATGGAGTCGTCCATCCGCCTTGCGCAGTACGCGCGCCCTCCGATGGCGCTGGACCAGGCGGCCTGACCACGGTGAGGCGGTGCGCTCCCGCCGGGGGCTGTGCCGCAGGCCTCCTTGTGCGCGAGCGCCAGGCTAGGCAAAGTCGGCGGACATTCCTGCCTGGATCCGCCCATGCGTCTTTCGCTCCGCCGTTCCGCCCTCGCGCTGCTGGTTCTGGCGTCGCTGCCTTTGCAGGCGACGACGCTGCTGCTCAACGCGCATATCCACACGATGGATCCCGCGCAGCCGGAGGCCACTGCGCTGGCGTGGAAGGACGATGGGCGCCTGCTGGCGGTAGGTAACGCCGCCGACCTGACAAAGCGCTATCCCGATGCCGCCACGGTGGATGCTGGCGGGGCCACGGTGGTCCCGGGCCTGATCGACGCCCATGGCCACATGCTCGGCTTGGGCATGACGCACCTGCAGGTCGACCTGGTCGGCGCCAATTCCAAGGCAGAGGTGCTGGCGCGGCTCAAGGCCGGGGCGGCGCGCCTGCCGAAAGGGGCGTGGCTGGTGGGCCGGGGCTGGGACCAGAACCGCTGGGAGGGCAAGCAATTTCCCACGGCCGCGGATCTTGATGCGGCGTTTCCCGATCAGCCGGTGTACCTCGAGCGCGTTGACGGCCACGCCATCTGGGTCAATACCGCCGCGATGAAGCATGCCACCAAGCCGTTGGACGGCAATTGGCAGCCCGATGGCGGGCGCATCGTGCGCGCCGGCAAGAAGGCCACGGGCGTGTTGGTCGATGGCGCCGTCGAACTTGTGGCCGCGGCGATGCCGCCGCTCACCCATGAGCAAACCCGCGAGGCCTACAAGGCTGCGTTCGCAGACGCCGTCGCCGCTGGACTCACCGGTGTGCATGACCCGGGCGTGAGCCTGGACGACTTCAAGGTTCTGCAGGAGCTGGCTGCGGCGGGCGAAGTCCCGCTGCGCCTGTATGAGATGGCCGACGGCAACCACGCCGCGCTGGACTGGTTGTGCTCGCAGGGCGGGCACTGGGCCGACGCCGGCGGCAGGCTGCAGATGCGTACCGTGAAGCTGTACATGGACGGCGCGTTGGGCAGCCGTGGCGCCGCCTTGCTGGCCGACTACAACGATGACCATGGCAATCGGGGCATCCTGGTGACGGCGCCCGACGCTTATCGCACGGCGGTCGAAAAGGCCCATGGCTGCCATGTGCAGGTGGCCACGCATGCCATCGGCGACCGCGGCAACCGCATGGTTCTTGACACCTACCAGGCCGTGCTCGGTGATGGCGCGTCGAGCGATCACCGCTGGCGCGTCGAGCATGCGCAGATCGTGGCGCTCGACGACATTCCGCGCTTCGCCTCGCTGCACCTGATTGCCTCCATGCAGCCGACCCACGCGACCTCGGACATGCCGTGGGCCGAGCAACGCCTCGGAGCGGAGCGCCTCAAGGGGGCGTACGCCTGGCAGCGCTTCATCCACGAGCATGTGCCGCTGGCGTTTGGTTCGGATTTCCCCGTGGAGCACGTCAATCCGATGCTTGGCCTGTATGCCGCCGTGACCCGGCAGGACCTCAACGGGCAGCCGCCCGGTGGCTGGCTGCCTGATCAGCGGGTCAGTCGCCTGCAGGCCCTGGCCGGCTTCACCCGCGGCGCGGCGTATGCCGCCTTCATGGAGAACGAGGTGGGCATGCTCAAGCCAGGCATGCGCGCCGACTTCGTGTTGCTGGATGGCGATCCGATGACTGCGCCGGCCCGCCAGATCGCCGACCTCAAACCGCTCAGCACCTGGGTGGATGGCAAGGCGGTGTATCGCGCAGAAAAAAACAACGCCGCGCCCTGAGGCGCGGCGTTCATCACCCTCTCCCTCTGGGGAGAGGGTAGGTGGCTCAGGCAGCCTTGCGGGTCACGACGCCGATCGAGGCGTGCGCCGACTTCACCGACTCGGCCTTGTTGTCCTCGCTGATCGCCACGCCCTCGGCGCGAACGAATTCGATGTCGGTGACGCCAAGGAAGCCGAACACGGCGCGCAGGTAGGTTTCCTGGAAGTCCATCGGGGCCGCGGCGCTGCCTTCGCTGTAGATGCCGCCACGAGCGGAAGCAATGATCACGCGCTTGCCGCCGGCCAGACCCTCGGGGCCATTCGCCGTGTAGCGGAACGACTTGCCGGCCACGGCGACACGGTCGATCCACGCCTTGAGCTGGCTGGGAACGCCGAAGTTGTACATCGGGGCGCCAATGACCACCACATCGGCAGCCAGGAATTCCTCAAGCATCTGGCTGCCCAGCACGGCGGCGGGATCGCTGGCGTCAGCCACCGGGGTCCAGTGCGGAATCGGGTTGGCAACCAGATCGTGGTAGATCACTTCGGTTGCCGGCGCATTCTTGGTGAATTCGCGCACGATGGCGGCAGTCAGGCCACGCGAGACAGAGTGGCTACCCAGGGCGCTGGCGTCGAGATGAAGCAGTTTCATGGTATTTCCTCAGGTAACGGGCCGGACCTGCCGGCGACGTGACTAAGGTATTCTTCGGACAATCCCGTGATAAGTCGGGTAAAATCGGACGTATTGTTCAGATAAGGAAACGGCGATGACGGTGTTGGATGGCGCCCTGCAGGATCTGAATGACCTGTACTTCTTCGCCTCGGTGGTCGAGCACGGCGGCTTCTCGTCGGCTGGGCGCGCCCTGGGCATTCCCAAGTCCCGCCTGAGCAAGCGCATCGCGCAGTTGGAGGAGCGACTCGGGGTGCGGCTGCTGCAACGAACCACCCGACGTTTCGTGGTCACCGAGGTGGGCGAGCGCTTTTACGGCCATTGCCGCGCCGTGCTGGAAGAGGCGAGGGCGGCGCAGGAGGCGGTCGAGGAAGTGCGCTCGGAGCCGCGTGGCGTCGTGCGGGTCAGCTGCCCGGTGTCGCTGGTGCAGACCGTGGTGGGGCATATCCTGCCGGACTTCCTGCAGCAGCATCCGAAGATGCAGGTGCGCCTGCAGGCGACCGACCGCCGCGTGGACCTCATCGGCGAAGGCTTCGACGTGGCGATCCGCGTGCGCAGCAAGCTCGACACCGACGCCACCCTGGTCATGCGCACCTTCGGTCAGTCGCGTGTGTTGCTGGTGGCCAGCCCCGACCTGCTCAAGCGCCATGGCCAGCCAAAGGAGCCAGCCGATCTTTCCAGCCTGCCGGCGCTGAGCCAGCAGGAGCACGAGGGCGCGCAGAGTTGGGAGCTTCTCGACGCGCAGGGCGAGCGTGTCATCGTGGATATCCAGCCACGCCTGATCTGTGGTGATTTCGCGGCCCTGCTGCAAAGCTGCAAGCAGGGCATCGGCGTGGCGCTGCTGCCTGAATTCGTCTGTGGTCCGGGCATCGCACGCGGCGAACTGGCCGTGGTGTTGCCTGAGTGGAGCGTGCCGCAGGGCACGATGCACTTCGTCTACCCAAGTCGCCGCGGCCTGCTTCCCGGCGTGCGCGCCTTCGTGGATTTCCTGGCGGAAAAGCTGCCGGACACCGTGCGCGAAAAGCACGCCGAGTGCAGCAGGTACGTCTGACCAAACCCCTTCATCCGCAGCGTGTTAGCATCCATGTTTAGCCATCCAGACATCCGGAATATGCAGATCCAGACCAAGCTGCCCAAAGTCGGCACCACCATCTTCAGCGTCATGAGCCAGTCGGCGCTTGAACACAAGGCCGTCAATCTGGGGCAGGGCTTTCCGGATTTCGAGCCGCCCGAAGCATTGCGCGACGCCGTGGCGCGCGCAATGGCCGAGGGGCGCAACCAATACGCGCCCGGCATCGGCCTGCCGACGCTGCGCGAGCAGATCGCGCTCAAGACCGAGCGCCTGTATGGCCACAAGGTGAGCGCTGACAGCGAAGTCACGGTGACCTCCGGCGGCACCGAGGCGCTGTTCTCCGCGATTGCCGCGGTGGTGCGTGCGGGCGAGGAAGTGATCGTGTTCGATCCGGCCTATGACAGCTACGAGCCTGCCATCGAGTTGCAGGGCTCCCGGGCCGTGCATATCCCGCTGCAGGCGCCGACCTTCGCCGTTGATTGGCAGCGCGTGCGCGATGCGATCACCCCGAAGACGCGCATGATCCTGATCAACAGCCCGCACAACCCGACGGGCGCCGTGCTGTCGTCGGCCGATCTCGAAGAGCTGGCGGCCATCGTGCGCGACACCGAGATCGTCGTGTTGTCCGATGAGGTGTACGAGCACATCGTGTACGACGGCGCACAGCACGAGAGCGTGCTGCGCCATCCGGAGCTGGCCGCGCGCAGCATCGTGGTGTCCTCGTTCGGCAAGACTTACCACTGCACCGGCTGGAAGGTGGGTTACGCCGTGGCGCCGAAGGCGCTGTCCGCGGAATTCCGCAAGGTGCATCAGTACCTCACGTTCTGCACCTTCCATCCCGCGCAGGTGGCGTTCGCCGAATTCCTCGCCAGCTCGCCCGAGCATTACCTGGAGCTGCCGGCGTTCTACCAGGCCAAGCGCGACTACTTCCGCTCGCTGATCAAACCCTCGCGCTTCAAGCTGCTCGACGTGCCGGGCGGTTACTTCCAGTTGGTGGATTACTCCGCGATCAGCAACAAGGACGATGTGTCCTTCTGCGAGTGGATGGTCAAGGAGGGCGGCGTGGCCGCCATTCCTCTTACGCCGTTTTACGAGCAAGCGCCGGGCACGCACCTGTTGCGCCTGTGCTTCGCCAAGAGCGACGCCACCATGGAGGCTGCTGCGGAGCGTCTATGCAAACTCTGAGGATCACCCTGGTCCAGGGCGCCACGCGCTGGCACGACGCGCCGGCCAACCGCGACTACTACGGTGAGCTGGTGCGACGCGCCGCCGGGCAGACTGACCTGGTGGTGTTGCCGGAGACCTTCCTGTCGGGGTTCAGCAACGACACGCATGCCAGCGCCGAGTCCATGGATGGCGAAGGCGTGGCCTGGATGCGCGCGCTCGCCGAAGAGGTGGGCGCGGTGCTGTGCGGCAGTCTCGCCATCCGCGAAGGCGACACGGTTTACAACCGCCTGATCTGGGCGCGCCCCGATGGCAGCTATGCGCAGTACGACAAGCGCCATCTGTTCCGCATGGCGGGCGAGCACACCCGCTACGGCGGCGGCAACGAGCGGCTGATCGTGGAACTGAAGGGTTGGCGCATCCTGCCCCAGGTCTGCTACGACCTGCGTTTCCCGGTATGGCTGCGCAACGGCCGTCGTGAATCGGCGGTCGCCGGCATGGACTATGACCTCGCCGTGTTCGTCGCCAATTGGCCGGCGCCGCGACGCCAGCCGTGGCGCACGCTGCTGCGAGCACGCGCGATCGAGAACCTCAGTTACGTGGTGGGACTCAATCGCGTCGGCGTGGACGGCAATGATCATCCCTATGCCGGCGACAGCGCGGTGCTGGATCCGGTCGGCGAACCGCTGGTGGAACTGGGGCCTCAGGAACAGGTGGTGACGGTCACCATCGATCCTGCGCCGCTGCTCGCGCATCGCGAGCGTTTCCCGGCGTGGATGGACGCGGACAGGTTCACCTTGGACGTGTAGTTACGGCGCGACTTGAGTCGCTGGATCCCGGCCTACGCCGGGATGACGAACACGGCGTGCCCGGAGTAATTCGAGGGCGGGGATTCCATAGGCTCGTCATTCCTGCGAACGCAGGAATCCAGCGCCTTCCGGGCCGGGTCGGCACATGGTCGTTGCTGTTGTAAAGCGCTTCCAGCCTGCGCCGGGATGTTGAGCGCAACGGCCGCGCTTTCGAACGCAGCCGTTACAGGATCGACAGCACCGCCTCGGGTGGACGGCCAATCGCCGCCTTGCCGTTGGCCACCACGATCGGCCGCTCGATCAATCGCGGATGGGCGGCCATTGCAGCGATCAGCGTCGTGTCGTCGAGCGACGGATCATCGAGGCCGAGGTCGACGTACTCGGCTTCACCCTTGCGCATCAACTCGCGCGGCGTCATGCCCAGCATGTCCAGCAGCCGGGTCAGTTCGTCGGCGCTGGGCGGCGTGTCGAGGTAGTTGATCACCTCGCACGCCTCGCCACGCGACTGCAGGAGATCCAGCGTGGCGCGGGACTTTGTGCAGCGGTTGTTGTGATAGATGCGGACCACAATCAACGGTTGCCGTGGCGATTGCCGCCGCGGTTGCCGCCTTGCGGGCGGTTGCCGCCACCACCATGCGGGCGATTACCGCCGCCGTGGCCTTGCGGACGATTGCCGCCACGGCTCTGCGGACGCCCGCCTTGGCCGCCCTGACCACCACCCTGACCACCCTGGCTGCCGGGGCGACCCTGCTTGCCACGATTGCCGCCCGCGCTGCCGCCGCCGAAGCCGCCGTAAGGAGCGCTGCTGCGACCTTCGGCGCCACCACGAGCACCGAACGGCTTGCCGCCACCACGACGGTTGCCCGCGCCGGCTGCGCCGCCGCGACCACCGCCGCCTGCGCCACCCTCGCGGCTTTCGCCGGCAAACCAGGTGCGCACCGACGGCAGTTCCTGGCCGGGAGCCACGCCGCGCTTGTTCTTGCGCTGCATGCCGCCTGCCTGACGCTCGGGGCGCGCGACGTTGCCGTTCACTTCCTTGCCCGGCTTGCGGCGCTGCTGCTTGCCGCGCGCCGGTTCCTCGCGAATGCGGTCATAGGCGCGCAGCTCACGGGCTTCGTCGTGGTAGCCGCCGCTCCAGCCGCCGGTCGCGCCGCGCTCGGGGCGATACTCGGTGACGTTGCGTGGCGCACGGCGCTGATGCAGCACCGGGCTCAGGGTCAGCACTGGCTGCGGTGCGCCAAGGCCGGTGGTCTTGCGAAGCTCCTTCACCGATTCCTCGCCGAGCGTTTCGCAGTCGCCGCGGCGCAGGTTGCGCGGCAGTTCCACGCTGCCGTAGCGGATGCGCTTGAGGCGGCTGACCAGGAAACCCTGCGAATCCCACAGGCGGCGCACTTCGCGGTTGCGACCCTCGCGGATCACCACACGGAACCAGCTGTGGCTGCCGCCGCGGCTGATCACCGCGATCTCGTCGAAGCGGGCAGGGCCGTCTTCCAGCTCCACGCCAGCCTTGAGCTTTTCGATCACCTCGTCGGGCACTTCGCCATGCACGCGGCACAGGTACTCGCGCTCGAGGCCGCTCTTGGGGTGCATCAGCGCGTTGGCGAGTTCGCCATCGGTGGTGAGCAGCAGCAGGCCGGTGGTGTTGATATCGAGACGACCCACGGCGACCCAGCGGGCGCCCTTCAGGCGCGGCAGCTGTTCGAACACGGTGGGGCGGCCTTCGGGATCTTCGCGCGTGGTCACCACGCCTTCGGGCTTGTGGTAGACCAGCACTTCGGTTTCGTCGCGGTTGTCGGTGGCGACGATGAACTGCTTGCCGTCCAGCACGACGCGGTCACCCGCGTGCACGCTGGCGCCGATGGTGGCGGGCGAGCCATTGAGCTCCACCTCGCCGGCCTGGATGCGCTGCTCGAGCATGCGACGCGAGCCCAGGCCCGCGTTGGCCAGCACCTTGTGCAGGCGTTCTTCCAGGGCGGGGGTGCTCTCGTCGCGCGGCGCGCGCTTAAGGGTCAAAACGGATTTCTGGGGCGCAGTCATGCGCGGTACTCCTCGGTGTCTTGCGTGGCGTCGCCATGGTCGGCGTCCGCGTGGGTCGCTGCCTCGTCGGCAGTGTCATTCGGGGCATCGGCGTGCGGTGCATCGCCGGGTTCGGCGCCGGCGACTTCCATCGCCTGCGGTTGTTCTTCGTCAGGTGCTTCGGCGACGGGAGCCTCTTCGGCTGCCTCGTCGACTGTTTCCCCGATGATCGCGGCGGTTTCTTCGCCGGCCACCACCAGGGTCTCGTTGTCTTCGTCCGGATCGATCGGCAGGTCACGCGCCACGCGAACGGGCAGCGGTTCCGGCGCGATGCTCATCTGCGGATCCTCCATGTCGCGGATCTCCGACAGTGGCGGCAGCTCGTCCAGCGACTTGAGGTTGAAGTAGTCCAGAAAGGCTCGCGTGGTGCCGAACAGGGCCGGTTTGCCCGGCACGTCGCGATAGCCGACCACGCGGATCCACTCGCGCTCCTCCATCGTCTTGATGATGTTGGAGGACACCACCACGCCGCGGATCTGCTCGATCTCCGGCCGGGTGATCGGCTGGCGATAGGCGATCAACGCCAGGGTTTCCAGCAGCGCGCGCGAATAGCGGCTGGGCTTCTCGGTCCACATCCGCGAGATCCACGGATGTACATCCTGCTTGACCTGGTAGCGGAAGCCGGAGGCCACTTCGCGCAGTTCCACGCCACGGCCGGTGCAGTCCTCGGCGAGGGACTCCAGGGCCTTGGCGACTTCCTCGCGGCCGATCTCGTCCTCCTCACCGAACAGTTCCAGCAGTTGAGGAATGGTCATCGGCTGGGTGGACGCCAGCAGAGCCGCCTCGATGATGGGTTTGAGTTGGTCGATCTGCATGGCCTCAGCGCGGATGCGGATTCATCAATGGGTGACAGCGCGACGTGCCGCCTACTCGGCGGCAGCCGCCGGTTCGTCGGCGATCGGCTCTTCGGCGTCCTCTTCGGCACGCCCGGCCTTCGCCCTTACATAGATCGGCCCGAGGGGTTCCTCCTGCACGATCTCCACCAGCATTTCCTTGGCCAGCTCCAGCATGGCCAGGAAGGTCACCACGACGCCCAGCCGTCCTTCGCTCGGGTCGAACAAGGTCTCGAAGCGCTCGAAGCGCAGGTCGCCGAGCCTGCCGAGCAGTTCGCCCATGCGCTGGCGGACGCTCAGGGCCTCGCGCTTGATGGCGTGATGCCCGAACAGCTCGGCGCGGTGCAGCACGTCCTTCAGCGCCAGCAACAACTCCTTGAGATCAAGTGGCGGAGGCAGCTTGATCACCGTGCGCTCGCCCGTGTCGGCATGGGCGGGCGCCATGTCGCGCTCCATGCGGGGCAGGGCGTCGATGTCCTCGGCCGCACGCTTGAAGCGCTCGTACTCCTGCAGTCGCCGCACCAGTTCGGCGCGAGGATCCTCCTCCAGGCCTTCCTCCGCGGGCGGTCGCGGCAGCAGCAGCCGCGACTTGATCTCGCCGAGGATGGCGGCCATCAGCAGGTACTCCGCCGCCAGCTCCAGGCGCATCACATCGCGCATCATCTCGATGTAATCCATGTACTGCCGGGTGATCTCGGCGACAGGGATGTCCAGGATGTCCAGGTTTTGCCGGCGGATCAGGTACAGCAGCAGATCGAGCGGTCCTTCAAACGCCTCCAGGATGACCTCGAGCGCATCCGGCGGGATGTACAGGTCCTGCGGCATCTGCAACATCGGTTCGCCGCGCACGATGGCCAGCGGCATTTCCTGCTGTTGAGGTACCGACGCAAACGCGTCCTGCGGCGCGGCGACCGCCTGAGGCTCGACTGGCTCAGTGCTCATCAATACATGTCGTTGGGCCGTCCACGACGGCTTGCGTTGCTTTCAACACGTTAGGAAACGTTCCGTCCCACCGCACTCGTTCGACGAATGTCCCCGCCCGGACCGCGGCCCAAGGCTGGCGATCCATTGAAGCCGACTTGCGCGATGCCTAGCCGGTGCGCCTTGCGTCACCGTCGCGGGGAAGCTTGATGAAAGCGCACCAATGGCGTTTCGATCAGGCTGGCCGCGAGCGACCCTTGAGCGTCTTCGGCGGGCTGCGGGCCACGACAAAGGCGCAAGCCACAAGGTGACGAAACCTGCGTCACAGGGCTCTTCAATCGGTCGGCTGAGTGCATCGGGATGGGTGCCGTAGCGGTCGATCCTGGCCGATCGTGCGGCGCACCCTTATGACCCACGCGTGACCAAGATTAGCCGCTGAAAGGCGGCAAGTCCAGTACGCTGGAAACCCGGTTCAGCGGCACAATAGCGGGGATGCCGCCCGACGAACGCTCGATCATCCATGTCGACATGGACGCCTTCTACGCGTCCGTGGAACAGCTCGATCATCCCGAGCTGCGCGGCATGCCGGTGATCGTGGGTGGGCTCGGGCCGCGTGGCGTGGTATCCACCTGCAGCTACGAGGCGCGCCCCTTCGGCGTGCGATCGGCCATGCCCACCGCACAGGCGCGCCGCCTGTGCCCGGACGGGGTGTACCTGTGGCCACGCATGGCCCGCTACGAGGAATTCTCGGTCCGCGTCTTCGAGGTATTCCACGAGGTGACCCCGCTGGTTGAGGGGCTGTCGCTGGACGAAGCGTTCCTCGATGTCACCGCCAGCCTGCGCCTGCTGGGTTCGGTCGAGGCGATCGCGCAACGCATCAAGCATGCGATTGGCGAGCGCACCGGACTAGTGGCTTCGGTGGGCATGGGGCCCAACAAGTTGCTGGCGAAACTGGCCAGCGAGTTGTCCAAGCCGGACGGCTTTCGTCGCATCACGGCCGAGCGCGCCCAGCGCGAACTCGCGCCGCTTCCGGTGGGGCGGCTGTGGACAGTGGGCAAAGTCACCGAGCAGGCGCTGCACCGTTTGGGCATTCGCACCATCGGTGAATTGGCAGCATGTGACACAGCGCGTCTTGCGGGTGCGCTAGGGCGTCAGGCTGGCGCGATGCAGGCGCTGGCGCGGGGCGAAGATGATCGTTGCGTTGAAGCTGAACAAGCTGAACAATCGATCGGCGCCGAGCACACCTTCGATACGGACCTGGCCGAGTTGAGCCTGGCCGAGTCGTGGTTGCTGCGGCATTGCGAGCGTATTGCCGCGCGGGCGCGCGAACGGGGACTGAGCGGGCGCACGGTGACCGTGAAGCTGCGCGAGCCACCCTTCGTCACGCATACCCGCCAGGCCCAGTTGTGCTCGCCAAGCGCGTCGGTTCGCGACATTCATGAAGTGGCACGAGGATTGCTTGAAACGTGGTGGCGAGCGCAGCGACACCCGCGCCTGCGCCTGCTGGGAGTCAGCCTCTCGGGGTTTGCCGAGCGACGCCAGCAGGACTTGTTCGACCCGGCGCCGACAGCGCGCCTGCCGGACGAGGTGCAGGACCGGATCAATGCGAAGTTCGGCTCGGGAAGCCTGGTGCGCGCAGGTGTTCTGCGTACTCACCGGCAGGATTGAAGTTGGACGGAAGCACTCCAGATCGGCGGTATCGGTATATGGTGGTGCTTTCAGGAAGAAGTGGTCGGCGCACACGCGCCCGGCAAGGGGAGATGGAGGCAGGATGAGCAGAGCGGAAGACAATGCCAGGAACGGCTCCGATCCGGAGCAGTTGCGTCCTGCGCGCATGCGGATCGAGACCACGGTGCTCATGAGCCGCGGCGACGAGTCGCATCCCACCGAGCTGGTGGATATTTCCGCCACCGGGGTGCTGCTGCGCCGCCCCCTGGGATGGCACGGCGAGCAGGGCCAGAGCTGGATCCTGGACATGATCTTCGGCCATGACCTGCACATCCACCTGGAGGCCCAGGTCGCGCGCATTTCCGATCGTCACCTGGGTTTCGCCTATACGCGCATCCCTGAGGACAAGCAGGTGCCGCTGTGGAACCTGCTGGGTGGCTACGCCGATATCCTGGAGCTGTGGCACGACTGAAGGACAGGAGTGAGTTGAGACGAAGTGAGGAGTGAGAGGTCGCACTCCCTCAAGGTGTCTCAGCCCCATCCATGAAAAAGCCCGGCTCAAGCCGGGCTTTTTATTGCGCCTAGAAGCGAGACTCATTCCTCTCGTTTCTCACGACGCTCAATTCACTCCTCGCCCTTACCCCGCGGCGACCTTCTTCTCGTCGCGCAGCTCGCGGCGCAGGATCTTGCCCACGTTGCTCTTGGGCAGGGCGTCGCGGAACTCGATGATCTTGGGGCGCTTGTAGCCGGTGAGGTTGTCGTGGCAGAACTGCTTGAGTTCCTCCACGGTGAGGTTCGGATCCTTGCGGACGACGAACAGCTTCACCACTTCGCCGGAGTGCTCGTCGGGCACGCCGACTGCGGCCACTTCGGCCACGCCTGGGTGCTGCATCACCACGTCCTCGACTTCGTTCGGATAGACGTTGAAGCCGGACACCAGGATCATGTCCTTCTTGCGGTCGACGATGAAGAAGTAACCCTTCTCGTCCATGCGGGCCACGTCGCCGGTGTGCAGCCAGCCACTGGGCTCCAGCACCTTCGCCGTCTCGTCGGGGCGCTGCCAGTAGCCCTTCATCACCTGCGGGCCGCGCACCATCAGCTCACCCACTTCGCCCTGCGGCAACGGCTGGCCTTCTTCGGACCAGATCGCCACGTCGGTGGAGGGAATCGGCAGGCCGATCGAGCCGTTGTAGTCCTTGAGGTCCAGCGGGTTGATGCAGGCTGCCGGTGAGGTCTCGGTGAGGCCATAGGCTTCGACCAGGGTGCAGCCGGTCACTTTCTTCCAGCGCTCGGCGACCACGCGCTGCACGGCCATGCCACCGCCCAGGCTCAGGTGCAGGCGCGAGAAGTCGAGTTCCGCGAAACCGGGCGTGTTGAGCAGGCCGTTGAACAGCGTGTTGACGCCGGTGAGCGCCGTGAAATTCGATTCCTTGAGCTCCTTGACGAAGCCAGGCATGTCGCGAGGATTGGTGATCAGCCAGTTCAGGCCGCCCAGGCGGATGAAGACCAGCCCGTTCGCGGTCAGCGAGAAGATGTGGTACAGCGGCAGCGCCGTGATGACCACCTCTTCGCCCGGCTTGGCGTTCGTGCCCACCCAGGCGCCAGCCTGCATCATGTTGGCGATCATGTTGCCGTGCGAAAGCATGGCGCCCTTCGCCACGCCCGTGGTGCCGCCGGTGTACTGCAGGAAGGCGATGTCTTCGTGGCCCAACTGCACCTTCGGCAGCGGGTGGGACGCGCCCTGGGACAGCGCGTCGTTGAAGCGGACCGCCTGCGGAAGGTGGTAGGCAGGCACCATCTTCTTGACGTGCTTGAGCGCGAAGTTGATCAGCACGCCCTTGGCGCCCAGCAGGTCGCCGATGCCGGTGGTGATGATGTGCTTGACGCCGGTCTCTTCCACCACCTGTTGCAAGGTGGCGGCGAAATTGTCGAGCACCACGATGGCCTTGGCGCCGGCGTCCTCCAGTTGGTGCCTGAGTTCGCGCGCGGTGTACATCGGGTTGGTGTTGACCACCACCAGGCCGGCGCGCAGCGCGCCGAACAGGGCGATCGGGTACTGCAGAACATTGGGCATCATGATCGCGATGCGATCGCCCTTGGTCAGCTTGAGCACGCCGGTGAGGTAACCAGCGAACTGGCGGCTCAGCTCATCGACCTGGCCATAACTGAGCGTCTTGCCGAAGTTGGCGAACGCGGGGCGCTGGCGGAAACGCTCGAAGGCTTCTTCCACGACCGCGGCCACCGAGGCGTACTGGCTGGTGTCGATCTGCGCGGGAACGCCTTCCGGGTAATGGGCCAGCCACGGACGCTCATTTGTCATGTTGGATCCAACGCTCCTCTGTGTGACGGCCCGTAGTCCAAGCATGGCACGGGTGCGGCAAAATGACGACGCGGCATTGGAGCATACGCCTGCGTATTGCGGCAAGCCGCGCCGCAACGAATTTCCGGGACGCCGATGAATCAAAAACGAGTGCTGTTTCCGCTGCTTGGAATGCTGATGATGGCGGGCCTGGCGGGGTGCCACCGGCCGCCCGACGAAAGTCTGGTGAGGCAAGGCATCGCGGTGGCCGAGCGGGCCGCCGAACACGCCGATGCGTCGTCGCTGGGCGAGGTGATCAGCGAGGATTTCGACGGCAACGATGGCGGCGCCGACCGGCGACAGTTGCTGGGTCTGCTGCGAGCCGCGGCATTTCGTGGCGACGCCATCCACGCGCTGACGGGGCCGCTGGAAGTCGAACAGCGCGGAGATCGTTATGTGGCGCGCTTCACGGTGACGTTGACCAGCGGCGGCAAGCTGCTGCCGGAGCAGATGGGTGTGTACCGGGTCGAAACGGCGTGGCGGAAGGAGGGGCGCGCGTGGCGATGTTATTCAGCGACGTGGACGTCGGCAGGTTGAGTTCCCCCGGCTGGTGGTGCTGACCGCCTGTTGCAGGAGGGCGCCCAATGCGAGATCCACCGTGGAAGCGGTGGTGCCAATGCGTCCTGTCGCGCACAGCGTGTGCTCCTGCTGGGGGAGCTGCGCCTGCAAAAGAAAACGCCGCCGGATGGCGGCGTCTTCTCAACAGCACAACTTCGACTCAGGCCGCCTTCTTCCCGGCCAGTTGGCGCAGCACGTATTGCAGGATGCCGCCATGGCGGAAGAACTCGCGTTCCTTCGGAGTGAGCAGCAGCACCTTCACGGTGAAGTCCCGCTTCTTGCCATCTTCGCCGGTGGCGGTGACCTTGGCGGTCTTCGACTCGCCGCCGTCCAGGCCGGTGATGTCGAAAGTCTCCTTGCCGGTGAGGCCCAGTGACTGCGCGTTCTGACCGTCCTGGAACTGCAGGGGCAGCACGCCCATGCCGACCAGGTTGGAGCGATGGATGCGCTCGAAGCTCTCGGCGATCACCGCCTTCACTCCCAGCAGCAGGGTGCCCTTGGCGGCCCAGTCGCGCGAGGAGCCGGTGCCGTATTCCTTGCCTGCCAGCACCACCAGCGGGGTCTTGTCCGCCTTGTACTTCATCGCCGCGTCGTAGATCGCCATCTGCTCGCCCGACGGCACATGCAGCGTGTAGCCGCCCTCGACGCCGTTGAGCATCAGGTTCTTGATGCGGATGTTGGCGAAGGTGCCGCGCACCATCACGTCGTCATTGCCGCGCCGCGAGCCGTAGGAGTTGAAGTCCTTCGGGTCCACGCCCTTGGAGATAAGGAAGCGGCCCGCCGGGCTGTCCTTCTTGATCGAGCCGGCCGGCGAGATGTGGTCCGTGGTGATGGAGTCGCCGAACAGACCCAACACGCGCGCGCCGTGGACGTCCTCGATGCTGCCGGGCTCCTTGCTCATGCCCTCGAAGTACGGCGGATTCTTGATATAGGTGGAGTCGTCCCACTTGTAGACGGCGCCATCCGGCGAGGCGATGGTGTTCCAGCGGTTGTCGCCCTTGAACACGTCCGCATAGTTCTTTTCGAACATCTGCGGATTGATCGCGCCGGCAATGGTGTCGGAGATCTCCTTGTTGCTCGGCCAGATGTCCTTCAGATACACCGGCTTGCCGTCGCTGCCCGTGCCCAGCGGGTGCTGGGTGAGGTCGATGTCCAGCGTGCCGGCCAGCGCGTAGGCGACCACCAGCGGCGGCGAGGCGAGGTAGTTCATCTTCACTTCCGGATGCACGCGGCCCTCGAAGTTGCGGTTGCCCGACAGCACCGAGGCCACGGCGAGATCGCCCTCGGCGATGCCCCTGCTGATCTCATGAGGCAGCGGGCCGGAATTGCCGATGCAGGTGGTGCAGCCGTAGCCGACGATGAAGAAGCCGACCTTTTCCAGTTCCTTCAACAGGCCGGTCTTCTCCAGGTAGTCGCTGACCACCTTGGAGCCGGGGCCGATCGAGGTCTTCACCCACGGCTGCGCCTTCAAGCCCTTGGCCGCGGCCTTCTTGGCCAGCAGGCCAGCGCCCAGCATCACTGCGGGGTTGGAGGTGTTGGTGCAGGAGGTGATCGCAGCGATCACCACGGCGCCGTCGCCGAGTTTGAACGACTCGCCGTCCTTGACCACGCGCACGCCGGTGTCGGTGATGTCGTTGGCAGGGTTGCCGATCGCCGCCGTACCGCCTTCCGCGATGAAGTTGGACGTGTCGGCGCTGCGGGGCTTGCGGCTGGCGGTGAGCGGGCCGACCGCATCCTGGAAGCTCTTTTGTACGCCTTCGAGCAGCACGCGGTCCTGCGGACGCTTGGGGCCGGCCAGCGACGGTTTCACGTCGGCCAGGTTGAGTTCGAGCGTGGTGGTGAAGCGCGGTTCCACCGCGTTGGCGTCATGCCACAGGCCCTGCGCCTTGGCGTAACTCTCCACGAGGGTGATCTGCGCCTCGTCGCGACCGGACAGGCGCAGGTAGTTCAGCGCTTCCTGGTCGATCGGGAAGATGCCGCAGGTGGCGCCGTATTCCGGGGCCATGTTGGCGATGGTGGCGCGGTCGGCCAGCGGCAGGTGCTTGAGGCCGTCGCCAAAGAATTCGACGAACTTGCCCACCACTCCGAGCTTGCGCAGCATCTGGGTGACGGTGAGCACCAGGTCGGTGGCGGTGACGCCTTCCGAGAGCTTGCCCGTGAGCTTGAAGCCCACCACCTGCGGGATGAGCATGGACGAGGGCTGGCCCAGCATGGCGGCCTCGGCCTCGATGCCGCCCACGCCCCAGCCCAGCACGCCGATGCCGTTGATCATGGTGGTGTGGGAGTCGGTGCCGAACACGGTGTCCGGATAGGCCCACGGCTTGCCGTCCTTGCTGGCGGTGAACACCACGCGGGCGAGGTGCTCAAGGTTCACCTGATGCACGATGCCGGTGCGCGGCGGCACCACCTTGAAGTTGTCGAACGCCTTCTGGCCCCAGCGCAGGAACGCATAGCGCTCCTGGTTGCGCTGGAATTCGATCTCCACGTTCTTCTCCAGCGCCTGCTCGGAGCCGTACACGTCCACCTGCACCGAGTGGTCGATCACCAGTTCGGCCGGCGCCAACGGGTTGATCTGCTTGGCGTCGCCACCCAGCTTGACCACCGCATCGCGCATCGCGGCCAGATCCACCACACAGGGCACGCCGGTGAAGTCCTGCAGCACCACGCGGGCAGGCATGAAGGCAATCTCGGTGTCGGGCTCGGCCTTGGCGTCCCACTTGGCCACCGCCTCGATTTCCTTGGCGGTGACGTTGACGCCGTCCTCGTGGCGCAACAGGTTTTCCAGCAGGATCTTCAGCGAAAAGGGCAGGGTCTTGAGGTCGAAGCGTTGGCCGAGCTTGGTCAGGCTGGCGATCTGATACGGACTGCCGTTGACGGTAAGGGTGTCGCGGGTGGCGAATGAATCCAGCATGGGGCTAACTCCTGTCGCTTGAGTCTGGCAATGCGCGGGGGCGCAACTTCGGGATCCTAAGGCACGGGACGTGAGGGGAATTGCAAAGGCCTGGCGGGCTTCGCCGGGCCGAACGGCTCGGGCCTTGCGGGTCTTCCGGCCTCCCGATGGGGTGGGGTCTGCACTCCAGTTTGGGACAACTGCCGGGCGGTGCAAGAGACCCGTTTGGGGATTGCGCCACAAGCTCATTGCAAGATTTCGAACGCTGCCGGAAGCGTTGTCTTGCGTTGCGGCATTCAGTATGCGACTGGCAAAATAAGTGGGTGTCATGCCGCCTCCAGGCGGCCTGGCGACAAGGTTTCACGCCTTGTCGAGCGCCGGTAGCGGCCACGCGGAACCTCCCTCGGGCGACCTCCGCCGCGGTGGTGCAAACCACCGCTCGCTGCCCCTTATGTTGTTCACCGGACGAGATCTCATGCTTAACGCCTACCGCCAACACGTTGCCGAGCGCGCCGCGCTGGGTATCCCGCCGCTGCCGCTGTCGGCCCAGCAGACCGCCGACCTGATCGAACTGCTGAAGAACCCGCCTGCCGGCGAGGAAGCCTTCCTGGTCGATCTCATCACCAACCGCGTGCCGGCCGGTGTGGACGATGCAGCCAAGGTCAAGGCCTCGTACCTGGCGGCCGTGGCGTTCGGCACGGAGAAGAGCGCGCTGATCTCGCGCGAGAAGGCCACCGAACTGCTGGGCACCATGCTGGGCGGCTACAACATCCATCCGCTGATCGAGCTGCTCGACGACGCGCAGATCGGCGTCGTGGCCGCCAATGCGCTCAAGCACACCCTGCTGATGTTCGACTCCTTCCATGACGTGAAGGAGAAGGCGGACAAGGGCAACGCCAACGCCAAGGCCGTGCTGCAGAGCTGGGCCGATGCCGAGTGGTTCACCAGCAAGCCGGAAGTGCCGGAGAGCCTGACCATCACCGTGTTCAAGGTGCCGGGCGAGACCAACACCGATGACCTTTCGCCGGCGCCCGACGCCACCACGCGCCCGGACATCCCGCTGCACGCGCTGGCGATGTTGAAGAACAAGCGCGACGGCGCCCCGTTCCTGCCGGAAGAAGACGGCAAGCGCGGCCCGATCCAGCTGATCCAGGATCTCACCAAGCAGGGCCATCTGGTTGCCTACGTGGGCGACGTGGTCGGCACCGGCTCCAGCCGCAAGTCCGCCACCAACTCGGTGCTGTGGTTCACCGGCGAAGACATCCCGTTCATCCCGAACAAGCGCTTCGGCGGCGTGTGCCTGGGCAGCAAGATCGCCCCGATCTTCTACAACACGATGGAAGACGCCGGCGCGCTGCCGATCGAACTCGACGTCTCGCAGATGGAAATGGGCGACGTGGTCGAACTGCGTCCGTATGACGGCAAGGCGCTGAAGAATGGCGAAGTGATCGCCGAGTTCCAGGTGAAGTCCGAGGTGCTGTTCGACGAAGTGCGCGCCGGTGGCCGCATTCCGCTGATCATCGGCCGTGGCCTCACCGCCAAGGCGCGCGAAGCGCTGGGCCTGCCGGTCTCCACCCTGTTCCGCCTGCCGCAGCAGCCGGCCGATACCGGCAAGGGCTACACGCTGGCGCAGAAGATGGTCGGTCGCGCTGTCGGCCTGCCGGAAGGCCAGGGCGTGCGCCCGGGCACCTACTGCGAGCCGAAGATGACCTCGGTGGGTTCGCAGGACACCACCGGTCCGATGACCCGCGACGAGCTGAAGGACCTGGCCTGCCTGGGCTTCTCGGCTGACCTTGTCATGCAGTCGTTCTGCCACACCGCCGCGTACCCGAAGCCGGTCGACGTGAAGACCCACCACACGCTGCCGGAATTCATCAGCACGCGTGGCGGCATCTCGCTGCGTCCGGGCGATGGCGTGATCCACAGCTGGCTCAACCGCATGCTGCTGCCCGACACTGTCGGCACCGGCGGCGACAGCCACACCCGCTTCCCGATCGGCATTTCGTTCCCGGCCGGTTCCGGCCTGGTGGCCTTCGCGGCCGCCACCGGCGTCATGCCGCTGGACATGCCGGAATCCGTGCTGGTGCGCTTCAAGGGCGAGCTGCAGCCGGGCGTCACCCTGCGTGACCTGGTCAACGCGATCCCGCTGTACGCGATCAAGAGCGGCCTGCTCACGGTCGCCAAGCAGGGCAAGAAGAACATCTTCTCGGGCCGCATCCTCGAAATCGAAGGTCTGCCCAACCTGAAGGTGGAGCAGGCGTTCGAGCTGTCCGACGCCTCGGCCGAGCGTTCGGCCGCCGGTTGCACGGTGCACCTCGACAAGGCGCCGATCATCGAATACATCAACAGCAACATCACGCTGCTGAAGTACATGATCGCGCAGGGCTACAAGGATCCGCGCAGCCTGCAGCGCCGCATCAAGGCCATGGAAGCCTGGCTCGCCAACCCGCAGCTGCTGGAGCGCGATGCCGACGCCGAATACGCCGCCGTCATCGAGATCGACCTGGCCGACGTGCATGAGCCGATCGTGGCCTGCCCGAACGATCCGGACGACGTGAAGACGCTCAGCGACGTGGCCGGCGCCACCATCGATGAGGTGTTCATCGGTTCGTGCATGACGAATATTGGTCACTTCCGCGCCGCTTCGAAGCTGCTGGAAGGCAAGCGCGACATCCCGACCAAGCTGTGGGTAGCTCCGCCGACCAAGATGGACCAGCAGCAGCTGACCGAGGAAGGCCACTACGGCGTGCTCGGCACCGCCGGCGCCCGCATGGAAATGCCGGGTTGCTCGCTGTGCATGGGCAACCAGGCGCAGGTGCGCGAGGGCGCCACGGTGTTCTCGACCTCCACCCGCAACTTCCCCAACCGACTGGGCAAGAACTCCAACGTGTACCTGGGTTCGGCCGAGCTGGCCGCGATCTGCTCGCGTCTGGGCAAGATCCCGACCAAGGCGGAGTACATGACCGACATCGGCGTGATCAACGCCAATGGCGAGAAGATCTACAAGTACATGAACTTCGACCAGATCGCCGACTACCAGGACGTGGCCAACACGGTCACTGCCTGAGGGCGGGAAGTGAGTTGAGAGGAGTGAGAAGTGAGAGGGGCACTCTCTCGCTTTGAACCTCAGGAAAAGCCCGGCCTTGCGCCGGGCTTTTCCGTTTCTACGGTCCCGATCCGACTGTGCACCAGTTCTGGCCGGCTCTTCTCTCACTACTCACTTCTCTAAACTCACTCCTGCTCGTTTATGCTTTCGCCCCGTAACCAGCCAGGGCCCCTCGCCAGCGCATGATCTCCAGCCATCTCTCGGTAGTCTCGTTGCGTGACCTGATGCTGGTGCAGGCGGTCCATCGCCATGGCAGCTTCAACAGCGCCGCGCGGGCGATGCACATCAGCCCTTCGGGCCTGTCGCACCAGGTGCAGAAGGTCGAGCAGGCGCTGGGCGCGCCCTTGTTCGAGCGGGGAGGCCGACGGGTCGTGCCGACGGCGGGTGGGCAGCGGCTGCTGGAGCAGATCGACGCCGTGCTGGCCGCCGCCGAACATCTGCAGCAGGTGGCGCGCGCCGGGGAGGTTCCCTTTGGCGGCGAATTGCGCTTGGGCGTGCCGGCTTCGCTCGGCCCCTACCTGTTGCCCCATCTGATCACGCCGTTCCCTCAGCACTTTCCCGGCACGCGCCTGAGCCTGTCGGAGGGCAAGCCGCGCGGCCTGCTGCGCCGGCTCAACGAAGGCGAGCTGGACGCCGTGCTCGCCCCGCGCGTGACTCCTGTCAGCGGCATCGCCATGCGCCCGCTGTTCTTCGAGCCATGGGAAGTCATGTTCCGCGCGGACCACGCGTTAGCCAGCAAGCGCAGCGTGGATCTCGAGCAACTGGAGGCGAGCGACGCGACCCTGATGACCGAGAGCCATTGCGAGGACGTGTTGGGCGGCGGCCATGTGCAGGATGTGAGCCTCGAAAGCCTGGCTGCATTGGTCGAATTGCGAGGTGGCTATGCGCTGGTGCCGGCGCTCGCGCATGACCGCCTCGCCTCGATGCCTAACATCGTGCTGGCCAAGCTCAAGGGTCAGGAACTGGGACGCGAGATTGCGCTGTACTGGCGCGACGCCACGCCGTGGCACGAGGACGTTCAGAACTTCGCGGGGCTGCTGCGCAAGTTGGCGAAGCAGCGGCCGGGGCTGCGGTTGATTGATGAAGGCGCCTAGCTCTGGCCCCTCTCCCTTCGGGAGAGGGGGGGCGGACCTAGCCCAACGTTCGGCGCCTCGCTCCGAACGCACCCTCTTCCGGCTGCCGCCACCTTCTCCCGGAGGGAGAAGGGTTTGCACCTGAAGGCCCGGGCTTCAACCCCTCGCCCTCCGGGAGAGGGGCTGGGGAGAGGGTGCGAATCTTGTGCAAACGTCCAAACTTCGCGTAACTCCAACGATCAAAAATCCAACTCCTGCGAAGCACACAGGTAATCAATCATCGGCGCCACGCGCTTGTAGGTTTCCACCAGCCAGGGCAGCAACTCGGCCGAACAGGCCAGTTTCTCGTCGAAGTTTTCACCACAGGCGAAGTCCTTGCGCTTGAGGTCATCGATCAGCTCGTGGTCCGGATCGAAGCCGCGTGGCGGGCGCACCAGCGATTCGCCCCAGAATTCGAAGTGATCGCGGAACGTCTTGCTGCGCGTCGCGCGCTTCCATGCCTCGGGATTGTCCGCCAGGAACGCGCGGATGCGTTTGAGCGCGTCGGACTCCGGATGCCACATGCCACCGCCGGCGAAGCACTCGCCCGGCTGGATGTGCACATAGAACGACGGCGCATGGACCTCGTTTCGCCGCTCGTGGAAGAAGCGTGCGCCCTGCCAGGGTTTGTATGGTTGCTTGTCGTTGGAGTAGCGCGTATCGCGATAGATGCGGAATAGCGAACCGCCGTTCTTGCGCGGATCGGCCCGGTAGTGCGGGCTGATCTTGGCGAGCGGCGCCTGCAGATCGGTGATCAGCGCGAGGAAGGGATCGCGCACGTCGCGCTCGTAGTCGACCTTGTGCGCCTGGAACCATTCGCGGTTGTTGTTCTTGGCCAGGGCGCGCAGGAAGCGGAAGGTGGCAGGCGTGAAATAGGCGTTTGGCATGGCGGACTCAGACGGAAAGTGGCGTGGACTCGGCGGCCAACTGTTCACCCCATAGCTGCAACTGGTCGAGCAGGGCGAGCTTGTCTTGCCGCGCCGGGTCGGCGCGCAGTTCGGCGATGCGGGTGAAGTACTCGTCGAGCGTGAGGCCGGTCAGGGGCGAATGCTTGTGCAGGCGTTCATGGCGAAAGCGGGCCCAGCGGGCCTGTTCCTCGGCGTTGAGCAATTCGGGCCAGTTGCGCGCACGGTAGCGGAACAGCAGCTCGGGGTAGCGGGCGTCGCGGAAGGGAAAATCCCTGTTGCCGAGCTGTCCGGGCGGCGTGCCGCGCACCTCGGCCAGCAGGCGCTTGTCCGCGTCGGGAAGGAAGCCGCCGTACAGCGCGAGCTCCGGGTCCTCCGCCGGCGGCAGGTCGGCCGCGCGCTGGAAGACACGACGCAGCTTGCCGGCCAGGCCATCGGCCGATGCCAGCAGGTCGCGATGCGCCTGCACGCGGTCCAGGTCGATCTGCAGGCGCTCGAGGTCCACGCCTTTGAGAACCGACAGCGGCGCCAGAGCCGGCGCACGATTGGCGCGCACCGTGCGCAGCGGAATGCGTTCGACGCCCTCGGGCAGGTCGGCGCGCGCGGTGAATACGCGATCGGCGATCTCCTCCTCGTCCAGCGCGAGCAGGTTCGACGGGTCGACGGAGAGGTCGTAGACGATCACTTCGGCCGGCCGCGTGGGATGGGCCGCCAACGGCGCGATCACGGCCAGGCAGTGGCGGCTGGAGGGATAGCGCGATGACACGTGCACCAGCGGCGTCATCGTAGCCACGTCCAGCAGTTCGAACACGCGCTGCTTGCGGCGCAGCCCCAGGTACCAGTCCCACAGCCGTGGCTGGCGCACGCGGATCAACCGCGCCAGGCCGATCAAGGCATGCACGTCCGACAGCGCATCGTGCGCTCGCTCCTGCTCGAGGTGGTTGGCTGCCGCCAGGTGCTCGAGCTTGAAGCTGGGCGCGCCATCCTCGCGCGTTGGCCACGCGATGCCTTCAGGTCGCAGCGCCTGGCACATGCGCACGAGATCAATCAGGTCCCAGCGTGAATTGCCGTTTTCCCACTCGCGCCCATACGGCTCGAACATGTTGCGGTAGAGCAACTGGCGGGTCACCTCGTCATCGAAGCGCAGCGAGTTGTAGCCCACGCCGCAGGTGCCCGGCTGGGCCAGTTGCTCGTGCACGCGGGCGGCGAAGTCGGCTTCGATCACCCCCTCGCTCTCGGCCTGCTGCGGGGTGATCCCGGTAATCAGGCAGGCTTCCGGGTGTGGCGGCATCTCGCGGGGCGGCTTGCCGAAGAACATCACCGGCTCGCCGACGATCTCCAGCTCGAGGTCGGTGCGGATGCCGGCAAACTGCACGGGCCGGTCCCGCCAAGGGTCTGCGCCGAAGGTCTCGTAGTCATGCCAGAAAAAGGTCTGCATGAGGGGATCATCGCATGCCCTTCGCGTGCGCTTCACCCGGGCCGCGCCGGAAAATCGGCTAGGGTCCGGAACGCTGCTGCTAGACTTCGCGTCCAGGAGGGCGCATGAGCCAAGCGAACGAAGACAATCTGATCTGGATCGATCTGGAAATGACCGGGCTCGATACGGATGCCGACTCCATCCTCGAGATCGCCACCATCGTCACCGACAAGGATCTCCGCATCCTCGCCGAAGGACCGGTGTTCGCGATCCGCCACCCGCTGGAGCGGCTGGAGAGCATGGATGCCTGGAACCGCAACCAGCACCGTCGTTCCGGGTTGTGGGACCAGGTGGTGGCCTCGGCCGACGACCATGAGGCGGCCGAGCAGGCCACGCTCGATTTCCTCAAGCATTGGGTGCCGATGGGCAAGTCGCCGATGTGCGGCAACTCGATCTGCCAGGACCGACGCTTCCTGCATCGCCAGATGCCGCGGCTGGAGCGCTATTTCCATTACCGCAACCTTGACGTGTCCACCCTCAAGGAGCTGGCCCGACGCTGGGCGCCGGCGATCGGCAAGGGCTTCGCGAAGGAGTCCGCGCACACGGCGCTGTCGGACATCCGCGACTCCATCGACGAGTTGCGCTACTACCGCCAGTTCATGGGGCCGCTGGGCGGCGAGCCCTGACCTTTCGGACCCTCGGGAGTCACCATGTCCCTTGATCTGTTCGCTCCCGTGCTCGATTGCGCTGGTCGCCCCTTGCGGCTGGACCGACCGCGCGTGGTGGGCATCCTCAACGTCACCCCCGATTCCTTCTCCGATGGCGGCAGCTACGCCAGCCTCGAGGACGCCGTGGCGCATGGCCTGCGCATGGTGGAAGAGGGCGCGGACATGATCGACGTCGGCGGCGAATCCACGCGCCCTGGCGCCGCGGAGGTGCCACTGGAGGAAGAGCTGCGTCGCGTGGCGCCGGTGCTCGAGCAACTGGCCGCGCGCACCAGCGTGCCGCTGGCGGTGGACACATCCAAGCCGGAGGTGATGCGCGCCGCCGTGGCCGCCGGCGCCGGCATGATCAATGACGTGTACGCCTTGCGGCGCGACGGCGCGTTGGATGCCGTCGCCGAGCTGGGCGTGCCGGTGTGCCTGATGCACATGCTGGGCGAGCCGCGCAGCATGCAGGACGATCCGCACTACGACGATGTGGTCGGCGATGTACACCGTTTTCTCACCGATCGTCTGTTCGCCTGCGAGCTGGCCGGCATCGATCGGCGCAAGGTGATGGTCGATCCTGGCTTCGGCTTCGGCAAGACGCTGGAGCACAACCTGGCCCTGCTGCGCGCGCTGGATCGTTTCGCCAACCTCGGCAGCGGCGTGTACGTGGGGATGTCACGCAAATCGATGATCGGCGCCATGACGGGTCGTCAGCAGCCGGCGGAACGCGCGGCCGGTTCGGTCGCCGCGGCGCTGATTGCCGTGCAGCGTGGCGCCCGCATGGTGCGCGTGCACGATGTAGCGGCCACGGTCGACGCGTTGGCGGTGTGGCACGCCGTGCAGGCCGGCGACACGCCGGTGCGCCGCGACAGCAAGCCGCCGGCCCCGCGATGGCCCGACGACGAATGAACCGAATCAGGACAGCACGATCAGACGCCGGCACGGCCGACGCCTTCAGGAGCAGGTAATGACGCAACGCAAGTATTTTGGAACCGATGGCATTCGCGGACTGGTCGGCCAGTGGCCGATCAGCGCGGACTTCATGTTGCGCCTGGGCCGCGCCGTGGGCGTGGTGTTGGCGCAGCGTGGCCATCCTCGTCCAAAGGTGCTGATCGGCAAGGACACGCGCGTTTCCGGCTATATGTTCGAGTCGGCGTTGGAGGCTGGCCTGGTTGCGGCCGGCGCCGACGTGGCGCTGCTCGGCCCGATGCCCACGCCCGGCGTGGCCTTCCTCACGCGATCGCTGCGTGCGGATGCGGGCATCGTAATCAGCGCCTCGCACAACCCGCATCACGACAACGGCATCAAGTTTTTCTCCGCCAACGGCGAGAAGCTGTCCGACGAGATCGAGCTGGCCATCGAGCAGGAACTGGACCTCGAATTCACCACCGTGCCGTCGGAGCAGCTGGGCAAGGCGATCCGCATTGCTGACGCGGTGACGCGCTATGCCGAATTCTGCAAATCCACCGTCGCCGAGGACTTCAGCCTGCGCGGCATGAAGGTCGTGCTGGACTGCGCCAACGGCGCGACCTACCAGGTTGCGCCCAAGGTGTTCTCCGAGCTGGGCGCGCAGGTCACGACCATCGGCGACAAGCCCGATGGTTTCAACATCAACCGCGAGGTGGGCTCCACCCATCCGGAGGCGCTGCAGCGCGCGGTGGTGGAGCAGGGCGCCGACCTGGGCGTCGCCTTCGATGGCGACGGCGATCGCGTGCAACTGGTGGATCGCCACGGCAAGCTCGCCGATGGTGACGACATCCTCTACGTGCTGGCCCATGCATGGCATGCGCAGGGGCTGCTGCATGGCCCGGTGGTCGGCACGCTGATGAGCAACTACGGCCTGCAGCTGGCGCTGGGCAAGCTGGACGTGTCGCTGATCCGCGCCAATGTGGGCGACCGCTACGTGCTTCAGCAGCTCAAGCAGCACCAGGGCAACCTCGGCGGCGAGACCTCCGGCCACATTCTGTGCCTGGACCGCGCCACCACCGGCGACGGCATCGTGTCCGCGCTGGCGGTGCTGGAGTCGCTGGTGCACGCCGGCCAGGATCTGGCCCAGGCGCGCGCAGGCCTGCACAAGATGCCGCAGGTGATGATCAACGTGCGCGCGCCGGGTGCGCGCGAGGCCTTGCAGCATGAGGACGTGCGAGAGGCCTTGGCGCGCGCCGAGCAGGTGCTGGCCGGGCGAGGCCGGGTCGTGCTGCGCGCATCGGGCACCGAGCCGCTGGTGCGCGTCACCATCGAGGCGGCCGACGAGGGTGAAGTGCGCCAGTTGGCCGAACAGCTTGCTGGTGTCGTAAAATCATCCGCTGAACGTTCGTGAGCCTGTAAGCAGTTCGAACCCAGGTCGCCAAGGATTGGCCCGACGTGCCCCGCCCCTGCGGTGGCGGAAACACAAGTGGACCGCGCACAACCTGTGGACAAGCCATGAAGAAAGTTCCCACCCTCGACATCCGTCGATACGAGACCGACCGTGCCGCATTCGTGGCCGAGCTCGGCGCCGCCTATCAGGAATTCGGTTTCTGCTGCATCAGCGGCCACGGCATTCCCCGTGAGCTGATCGACGGCGCCTACGATGCCTTCCAGCGCTTCTTCGCGCTGCCGACCGACACCAAGATGCACTACCACTTGGCCGGCAGCGGCGGTGCGCGCGGCTACACGCCGTACAAGGTGGAGACGGCCAAGGACAGCAAGCACGCCGACCTCAAGGAGTTCTGGCACGTAGGCCGCGAGATCCCGCGCGATTCGAAGTTCGCCGACGTGATGCCGCCAAACCTGTGGCCGGTCGAGGTGGATACCTTCAAGGAGAACGGCTACGGCCTGTTCGAGGCGCTCGACCAGCTCGGTTCGCGCGTGTTGCGCGTGCTGGCCCTGCACATCGGCCTGCCGGAGCGCTTCTTCGACGACAAGATCGACCAGGGCAATTCCATCCTGCGCCCGATCCACTATCCGCCGATCACCGAGGCAAACGTCCCCAATGTGCGCGCCGGCGCGCACGAGGACATCAACTTCATTACGCTGCTGGTTGGCGCAAGCGCCGAGGGCCTGGAAGTGCTCACTCGCGAAGGCGAGTGGCTGCCCATCACCACCGAGGGCGACGCCATCGTGGTGAATATCGGCGACATGCTGCAGCGCCTGACCAACCACGTGTATCCGTCCACCACCCATCGCGTGGTGAACCCACCGAATGACAACGCCCGCAAGCCGCGCTACTCGGTGCCGTACTTCCTGCATCCGAACCCGGACGTGGTGCTCGATCCGCTGCCGCAGACCATCACGGCCGAAAACCCGAGCCGCTACGACACCAGCATCACCTCGCATGAGTACCTGATGCAGCGCCTGCGTGAGATCAAGTTGATCTGATGCAATCTGCGCCCTCTCCCCTTGGGGGAGAGGGCCGGGCACTGCCACCTTTACGGTGGGCTCGCCATTTCGCTTCTGCGGGCGAGTCGTTACACCGCCTCGCCCAAATCCCGATACCGCTTTGACTCCCGCCCCGACAGCCAAAGCGCCAGTCGGTCAGGCAGCAGCTTCACCAGAGCCTTGATGAAGCGGTTTACACCACCCGTGACGTGCACCACTTCACCACGCTCGACCGCGTCGTGTCCTTCGCGCACCACTGCCTCGGCGGTCTGCCACATGAAGCCCGGCAGCTTGTTCATCAGCTCGCGCGTGCCGGTGACATCGTGGAATTCCGACCAGGTGAAGCCCGGACAGAGCGCGCAGACATGCACGCCAAGGTGGCGGTTCTCCAGGGCGAGCGACTGCGAGAACTTGATCAGATAGGCCTTGCTCGCCGCATAGAGCGTGTGACCCGCGGAGCCCGGCACGTGGCCCGCCAGCGAGGCGACGTTGATGATTCGGCCGTAGCCACGCTGGCGCATACCTGGCAGTAGGCGCCACGCAAGTTCGGTTGGCGCGGTCATGAGCACACGGATGAAGGCCTCGTGGGTCGGCCAGTCGTTCGCCTCGAAGGTGCCCGGCACGCCGTAGCCAGCGTTGTTGATCAGCCAGTCCACCGCCAGACCACGCGCCGCCAGGGCGTCACACAGAGCAGAGACGGCATGTGGATCGGCCAGATCTGCGGGAAGCACCGTCACGGTCGAGGTGTGGCGGGCCCTCAATTCTTCGGCCAGCGATTCCAGGCGATCAGCGCGACGGGCGGTAAGTATGAGATCGTGCCCGCGTGCCGCCAGATCGCGGGCAAAGGCGGCGCCGATTCCGGCGGACGCGCCGGTGATGAGCGAGACGGGGCGGGCTGGCGGCATCAACTGGTCTCCTTGTGGTTCGGTGGATTTTTGTCGTGGCGGCAATGGGTTGTCGGCGCTGGCATTGCCTGTCGCCGGGCCGATCGCTAAGCTTTCGGGTTTACACGCAATGGAACTGGATATGCGCAAGAAGCTCGTGGCGGGCAACTGGAAGATGCATGGTAGCCGCAGCATGGCTGCCGCCCTGGTGGGGGACATCGTCGCCGCGCTGCCATCTTCCATCGACGTCGCCGTGTTTCCACCGTATCCGTACCTGGGCGAGCTGGCCTGCCAGCACGCCGGTTCCGGCCTCGGTTTCGGCGGGCAGGATGTGAGTGAGCATGACGGGCAGGGCGCCTATACCGGCGACGTGTCGGCCGCGATGCTGGCCGACGTGGGCGCACAGTGGGTGATCGTCGGGCATTCCGAGCGCCGCCAGTACCACCAGGAAACCGACAAGATGGTGGCCCGCAAATTTGCCGCTGCGCGCGCGGGTGGCCTTACGCCCATCCTCTGCGTGGGAGAGACCTTGGCCGAACGCGAGACCGGCTTGACCGAAGCCGTGGTCGCGCGTCAGCTCAAGGCCGTGATCGAGCACAACGGCATCGCTAGTTTCGACACTGCGGTGATTGCCTACGAGCCCATCTGGGCCATCGGCACAGGGCACACGGCCACGCCGGAACAGGCGCAACACGTTCATGCGTTCATCCGTAGCCAATTGGCAAAAGAAGATGCTATGATTGCCCGTCTGACCCGGCTACTTTATGGTGGCAGCGTCAAAGCGGCGAATGCTGCGGATTTGTTCGCGCAGTCGGACGTGGATGGAGGATTGATCGGGGGCGCTTCACTGGCGGCTGCCGATTTCCTGGGAATCTGCGCTGCGGCGCACTGAGCGCTACGGACTCTTAAAGAGAACCATGTTCGTCATCTTCAGCGTTTTCTACATTCTGATCGCCGCGGCGATGATCGTGCTGATCCTGATGCAGCGCGGTGCAGGCGCAGACGCAGGCTCCGGCTTCGGCGGCGGCGCGTCCGCAACCGTGTTCGGCGCGCGCGGCTCGGCCAACTTTCTGACCCGCGCCACGGCGGTGCTGGCCGCGTTGTTCTTCCTGCTCAGCCTGGGGATGGGCATGTACCTCGGTCACCACGGTCAGCCGCAGGCTGAAGCCGGCAGCGATCTGGGTGTGATGTCCGGTCTTGCCAACAAGCCGGCTGCAACGCAGAATGCGCAGCCCGCTGCTCCGGCCAATGCAGTTGTTCCGCAGGCCACCAAGCCGGCGGCCAGCCAGGAAGTTCCGGCGGCCACCACTCCGGCCAAGCCCGCGGGTGACGTGCCAGCCGCGACGGAGCCGGCGAAGAAGAATTAAGCAAGACACCTGCCCAGGTGGCGGAATTGGTAGACGCACTACCTTGAGGTGGTAGCGCCGAGAGGCGTGGGGGTTCGAGTCCCCCCTTGGGCACCAACACAAGTTTCAGGGAATCTCAGCGACTCTCATGAAACGCACGAAACCCCGCATATGGCGGGGTTTTTTGTGCCTGCGATTTTCAGCGCGTCTCAGTGAGTCCCGGAATATTGGGTATGCTCTTGTGCATGAGGGTGACTTTTGTACACCTGAGTGGTCCTTGCTGATGCCTGAGCATGCAACGCCCTTCGTGAGTCACGACGCTTGCGCGAACTCGACGCGCCACGCCTTCTACGAATTCTTTGCCGGTGGGGGCATGGCCCGCGCCGGCCTCGGCCCTGGCTGGGAGTGTTTGTTCGCAAACGACTTTGATCCCATGAAGGCGCGGGCATACCGCGACAACTGGGATGGCGGCAGTGACTTGTTGGTTGAAGACATCAACAAGGTGGACACCTCGAACCTGACTGCCCATGCCGATTTGGTTTGGGCATCGTTTCCTTGCCAGGACTTGTCCTTGGCCGGCAACTACAACGGCATCGGCCATTGGCAGAACAAGGCGCCGACCCGTTCGGGCACGTTTTGGCCCTTTTGGCGGCTTATGCGCAGCCTGATGGATGAGAGGCGCGCTCCGAAATTGATCGTGCTGGAGAACGTCTACGGTGTTCTGACTTCGAATGACGGCAAGGACTTTGCCGCCATTGGCTCGGCGTTCTCGGGGGCTGGCTATCGCTTTGGCGCCATGGTCATCGACGCCCGCCACTTCGTTCCGCAGTCACGACCTCGTGTATTCGTAGTCGGCGTCCGGCCAGGTGTAGAAATCCCCGCCTCTCTGGTTTCGCCCGTGCCGGTGTCCCCCTGGCACCCCGACGGCATGACGGAAGGCCATCGGCGGCTCACCAAGGAAGCCAGGAAAAACTGGGTGTGGTGGAATTCTCCCGGCCCTTCTGCGCGACAGAAGAATCTTGTCGATCTGATTGAAGACAATCCGTCTGGCGTCGCCTGGGATACCGCAGAGAGGACGAAGAAGTTGCTCGCGATGATGAGCGACGTGAACCGCGAAAAGGTGCGCCAGGCACAAGCCTCTGGCATCCGCACGGTGGGCGGCCTGTACAAGCGAACCCGGCTCGACAAGGACGGCCGCAAAGTACAGCGTGCGGAAGTACGCTTCGATGATGTTGCCGGCTGCCTCCGTACACCTGGCGGCGGGTCGAGTCGGCAGCACATCCTGCTGATCAAAGGCAAGGACATTCGATCTCGGCTGCTGTCGCCGCGTGAGGCCGCGCGGCTGATGGGGCTGCCCGACACCTACAAGCTGCCGGACAACTACACCGATGCCTATCACGTTGCGGGCGATGGCGTTGCCGTGCCGGTCGTAAGACACCTGGCCAAGACCATCTTTGAACCGATACTTGGGGCGGAGTAAAACGCCATTCGAAGTAAATGCGACCTGAGGTTGCGTGAGCCACGCGCCTCACTTCAGATATTCAGGTGTTTGTGAATAAGCAGGAACGCAGAACACGCACGCATTGGCCCGCGCGCGCAACATCAAACTGTGGGTCGTAGTGATGTTCGGGATCGAGCTCACATGCACGGATGTGGAAGCGGTCAACCGCATTCGCCCGTTCTCCATCTCCGCCTGGTGAAGTGCCTTTATGCGCAACCCGACGTTAGTTGCCGGCCGTTTCCACTGAGGCGCCAGGTATGACGTGAACGGTGGCGCCGTCGTTATCGGTGCGTATCCACTCAGCGCCTTCGTCGGCCGTGGAGTCAAGAA
Source organism: Dyella solisilvae (assembly GCF_003351225.1). Classification (GTDB taxonomy): domain Bacteria; phylum Pseudomonadota; class Gammaproteobacteria; order Xanthomonadales; family Rhodanobacteraceae; genus Dyella; species Dyella solisilvae. Next base: position 224,372 of record NZ_QQSY01000001.1, on the reverse strand, counting down.
GGCTGCTTTTAAGGGCGCATTCCCAAACGATCAATACCCGCCAGCCAAGCGCGACTAACGCGTTTAGGTTGGCCTGATCGCGCGCCTGGTTGCGTGCGATCTTCGCTTCCCAGTAGGGCCGATTGGTGGCGGGCATGCGGCTGCGGGTGCACCCATGCCAATGCCACTGGCAGCCATTCACGAAGACAACGGTCTTGGGGCCTGGCAGTACGAGATCCGGCGTCCCGGGCAGCGTTGCATCGTGGAGGCGGTAGCGCAGGCCGCGCGCATGCAGCGCGTGGCGCAGGCGCAATTCCTGCGTGGTGTTCTTGCTGCGCACGCGCGCCATGATTCGGCTACGCGTGGCCTTGTCGACGGTATCGGCCAAGTGGTGATCCGTGTATGGGAGTTGGCGCGGCGCCCCAGCACGGGCGATTCTCCGCTGGTGTTGCGCGGGGTCAAGATGGTGCTTTCAATGTTGTGAAGAGCGCGGACTGGGCGAAATGTCGCCAAGCCATCGTTCGGAGGTCTCGTGCCCCTCGTTCGCGCATGTGTCAAAGTTGGTTGAGACGATCAGTGGCAGGGGCGCCACCACGAGGAGACAGGCATGGCGATGTCGAGCAGCGAGGTACGCCTACTCGAAGGCGCGTGCTTTTGCGGCGCTCTGCGCTATCGGGTCGAGGATGCATTTCTGTATGCGGCGTATTGCCATTGCTCGCAGTGTCGCCGCACCACGGGTTCGGCATTCAAGCCGTTTGCCGGCATCGAGCGCGAAAAGCTGGTCCTGATGCAAGGGTTGGAAGAGTTGCTGATCGTTGGCGATGCGCAGGGTCACGATGCGCATTGCAGCCATTGCGGTTCGTTGCTGTACTCGGTGGTTCGTGCGGGCGCCTTCGCGCACGTGGCGATGGGTACGCTGGTGGACGCGCCAAGCATCCGTCCCGACAAACACATCTTCGTGGGCTCCAAGGCGTCGTGGTTCACCATCACCGACGATTTGCCCCAGTTCGTCGAACACGCTACAGGCAGCTGAAAGGAAAAGCCCCGCACTTTGCGGGGCTGTCGAATTCAGACGGAGAGGGCCGGCATGGCCTTGAGGCGATGTTGGTAAGTTGCCTCAGTCTCCTGGTACAGGCCGGACCATGGATTCAGCACATAGCCATCCTGTGGATCCGGCGAGACGCGGCGAGCGTCGGGGGAGTATTCGGTGTTGGCAATGGGGGCGGTAAGGGTCGCGGGATCCATAAGCATGCCTCGATGTCTTCGCTTGGGTATTCAGCGTATCGATCCACTTGTTCGAGCGCGGTTAAAGAGCGTACGTCTGGGCATCAACGCAAAACTTATGAACCACGCCGAGCATGTGAGAGTTGACGATTTGATGACGCGCCACCGTTGCAAGGCAGGTCGCGTGATCAACCGCATTCATCCACTCGCGGTGGCGCGTGCCACAATGCGTCTCCCCTCATCGCCCCGAGCATGCCGCGATGGCCATCTCCAAAGACGCGTACCGGCAGTTTCAGGAAGAGCTCGCCGCCCTCGATCGAGATCAGGAAGATCGCCGCAAGCAAGCCGCCGAAGCGCCCATGGAGCGCGCCAGGCGTGAGTTCAACGAACTGCGCGAGCGCTATGGGCTCAGCGTGGCCGACGTGGTGGCGTTCTTTCCCGAGGAAGAGGGCATTGCCTACCTGCAGCAGCTGATAGCGGCATCGGCGGCTCCCTCCGGCGCGGTGCGCAAACGTCGTGCCAGGCGTGGGGACGATACGACTCATTAGGCGCGCCGCGCGCGCCGCTCATGACGTCTTCGTGACAGGGTGTTTGCGATACAGAAGGACAACATGAGCAGGAGGTCGCCATGATCGAGCAAATCGGAGGATTGCCGCCCGGCGCGCTGGGTTTTCGCGCCATCGGGCAGGTGACGGCGGCTGACTATGCGCAGGTGCTGGTGCCCGACATCGAGGCGGCGTTTGCCATGAACCGCAAGCTGCGCTTGCTGTATCAGGTGGGGCCGGAGTTCACCGGCTTCGACCCCGGCGCCATGTGGGAAGACGCGATGCTTGGCTTTCGTCATTTCAGCGGCTGGGATCGCGTGGCGCTGGTGACAGACGTTCAATGGCTGCGCATCACGGCCAAGGCGATGGGATTCGCGGTGCCGGCGGAATTCAGGCTGTTCCAGGACGCCGAGTTGCAGCAGGCCATTGCGTGGATCAGCGAGCCGCGCGCGGACAGTGATGATGGGAACAAATGAAACTGTCGTGACACCCTTGCCAGGCGTTGCGGCATGTGCTGAACTCGGCGTCATGTCCAGCATTCACGCCCGCCTTGTCACCATGATTGCCGCCGTCGCCACGGCGAACGATCGTGCGCGCGCGCTGAATAACAATAACGCCAATAACAATACCCGCATCGACGGGTGGGCCGGCGTGTAGACAGAGCAACACACATACACACGCAAAAAGGCCCGCTACCAGCGGGCCTTTTTGTTTTTCCACCACGAGAAAAGCAGACCTCAAGGAATCCCTAGTCATGTGTTCGATCTTCGGCATGTTCGACCTGCAACCCGGTGATGACCTGGCCACGCTGCGCCAGCAGGCGCTCGAGCTTTCCCAGCGCCAACGCCATCGCGGGCCGGACTGGAGCGGCGTCTTCGTAGATGCCGGCGTGATCCTGGTGCACGAGCGCCTGGCGATCGTCGACCCGGCCAGCGGCGCGCAACCGCTGCGCTCGCGCGACGGCACGCTGGCCCTGGCGGTGAACGGCGAGATCTACAACCATCGCGAACTGCGCGCCGCCAGTGACTACGACTTCACCACCGGCTCGGATTGCGAGGTGATCAATGCGCTCTACCGGGCGCAGAGTTTGCCGACCGAATGGGTCTCCACGCTCAACGGCATTTTCGCCTTCGCACTGTGGGACAGCGAGTCGGCGCGCTACGTGATCGCCCGCGATCCGATCGGCGTTTGCCCGCTTTATTGGGGCCACGACGGCCAGGGGCGCCTGTGCGTGGCTTCGGAAATGAAAGCGCTGGTTGGGGTATGCAACGACGTGGCGCCATTCCCGCCGGGGCATGTGTACGACAGCGCCGTCGGTGAGTTGCAGCGCTACTACCACAAGCCGTGGCGTGACTATGCGCAGACCAGCGGGCATGACGTGTCAGCCACGGACCTTCGCGAGGCCTTCGAGCAGGCGGTGCACCGCCAGTTGATGACGGACGTGCCCTATGGCGTGCTGTTGTCCGGCGGATTGGATTCCTCTCTGGTGGCAGCGTGCGCGGCGCGCTTCGCGCGGCATCGCGTGGAAGAGGATGACCGCGCCGAGGCCTGGTGGCCGCGGCTGCACTCCTTCGCGATCGGGCTGGAAGGTTCGCCGGACCTGGCTGCCGCACAGGTCGCGGCCGATGCGCTGGGCACCGTGCATCACGGATTCGTTTACACCTTCTGGGAAGGGCTCGATGCGCTGCCCGAGGTCATTCGCCACATCGAGACCTACGACGTCACCACCATCCGCGCCTCCACTCCCATGTATCTGCTGGCGCGGCGCATCAAGGCGATGGGCGTGAAGATGGTGCTGTCGGGCGAAGGGTCCGACGAGATCTTTGGCGGCTACCTGTACTTCCACAAGGCGCCTTCGGCGGAGGCCTTCCACGAGGAAACCGTGCGCAAACTCGATGCCCTGCACAGCTACGACTGCCTTCGCGCGAACAAGTCGATGATGGCCTGGGGCGTGGAGGCGCGAGTGCCTTTCCTGGACCTGGCGTTCCTCGACGTGGCGATGGGCATGGATGCGCGCCACAAGATGGCCGGATCGGGGCGCATCGAGAAGGCCGTGTTGCGCGAAGCGTTCCAGGGCGCGCTGCCGGACGAAATTCTGTGGCGGCAGAAGGAACAGTTCAGCGATGGCGTGGGCTATGGCTGGATCGACGGGCTGAAGGCGCACGCGGAACAGGCGGTCAGCGATCGCGAATTTGCCGCGGCGGCCACGCGCTTTCCGCACAACCCGCCCGCGACCAAGGAAGCCTATCTGTACCGCCGGATCTTCGAACGCTTCTATCCGGGGCAGGCTTGTGCGGAGACCGTGCCTGGCGGCAAGTCGATCGCCTGCTCGTCGCCGGCGGCGCTGGCGTGGGACCCGGCGTTCGCGGCAGCGGCCGACCCGTCAGGGCGCGCAGTGAAAGGCGTGCATCAGCAGGCCCTGGCCTGATGCCTCGACCCCCTCTCCTTGCCGGGAGAGGGGGCGGTCACGGGCGAAATGAAAGAGCCCAAGGGACTGGCTGTGCCGTTTTGCGGGCTCCGGCCCGCATCCGGCGCTCCTTGCCCACACTCTGTTAACATGATGGGCCGTTTTTTTGATGATTTCCCATCCATGATCGAGACCAATCCGATCCTTGCGCAGATCGCGGACCTCAAGGGCCGCGTCGAGTCGCTTAGGGGGTATCTTTGACTACGCCACCAAGCGTGAGCGTCTCGAAGAAGTAAGCCGCGAACTGGAAAGCCCCAACGTGTGGGACGATCCGCCGCGCGCACAGGAGCTGGGCCGTGAACGCGCCCGCCTGGACACCATCGTCAGTGGCATCGACAGCCTCACGGCCGGCCTGGCCGACGCGGGCGAGCTGCTCGATATGGCCGCCGCCGATGGCGACGAGGACACCATCCAGTCCGTGGTCACCGATCTGGCCGGTCTCGAGGCCAAGGTGGCCAAGCTTGAATTCCAGCGGATGTTCTCCGGCAAGATGGACGCCAACAACGCATTCGTGGACATCCAGGCCGGCGCCGGTGGCACCGAGGCGCAGGACTGGGCGGAAATCCTGCTGCGCATGTACCTGCGCTGGGCCGAATCGCGGGGCTGGAAGACCGAGCTGCTGGAAGTCTCCGGCGGCGAAGTGGCCGGCATCAAGTCCGCCACGTTCCGCGTGGAAGGCGATTACGCCTATGGCTGGCTGAAGACCGAGATCGGCGTGCACCGCCTGGTGCGCAAGAGCCCGTTCGATTCGGACAACCGTCGCCACACCAGCTTCACCTCGGTGTTCGTGTCGCCGGAAGTGGATGACGACATCGACATCGACATCAATCCCGCCGATCTGCGTACCGACGTGTACCGTTCGTCCGGCGCCGGTGGCCAGCACGTCAACAAGACCGAATCGGCCGTGCGTATCACGCATATCCCGACGAATACGGTCGTGGCGTGCCAGACCGAACGCAGCCAGCATGCCAACCGCGATCGCGCGATGAAGATGCTGGCCGCCAAGCTGTACGAGCTGGAGCTGCAAAAGCGCAATGCCGAAAAGGATGCGCTGGAGGCTTCCAAGTCCGATATCGGCTGGGGCAGCCAGATCCGCAATTACGTGCTGGACCAGAGTCGTATCAAGGATCTGCGCACCGGAGTCGAGCGTTCGGATACGCAGAAAGTGCTCGACGGTGACCTCGACGAATTCATCGAGGCCAGCCTGAAGTCGGGCCTGGATGCGGGCGCCAAGCGCGTGGATGCTTGATTGCGAGCCATTGAACCTGCCGACGACCGAGGTGTTGCCCGCATGAACAGAAGGAAGACATTCCCTATCCTGCTCGTGTGGGCTGCCCTCGCGGCATGCAGCGGAGTGGCGAGCGCGCAGCAGGAAAACACGTCCTCCTCTTCCGGCCAGGGCATCAAGCAGGACGCCAAGGCGGCAGGCAAGGATATTGGCAACGGCGCCCGCGATGTCGGGCACGCGACCAGGGACGTAGCCATAAAAGTTGGCCACGGCGCAAAAGAAGCCGGCCAGGGCATCGGGCATGGCGCGAAAGAGGGCTGGGACGCCACCAAGCACGCGGTAAAGCACGTGTTCGGCAAGGACAATTGATCGTCGGCGCAGCGGGCAAGTACCGTCCTGCGCGCCCGGTGATCGGATGACAACACACATGCGTCCGCAGAACCGTGCGGACGCCGGCAGCTACGGAAACCCCATGACTGAAACGACCGACATCCAGCCCATCGACGAGAACAAGCTGATCGCCGAGCGTCGCGAGAAACTGAAAGCGTTGCGCGGGCAGGGCGTGGCGTTTCCGAACGACTTCAAGATGGACGCGTTCGCCGGCGACCTGCAGGCCGAATTCGCCGATGTCGAGAAGTGGACGGCCGAGGCCATCGAGGCGCTGGGCCGTCGCGTGAAGGTGGCTGGCCGCGTCATTCTCAAGCGCGACCAGGGCAAGGTCGCCTTCGTCCAGATGCAGGATTTCAACGGTCGCATCCAGCTGTTCATCCACCAGGGCACGGTGGGCGAGGACACCTACAAGGCGTTCAAGAGCTGGGACATGGGCGACATCGTGGGCGCCGAAGGCGCCCTGATGCGCACGCGCACCGGCGAGCTGTCGGTGAAGGTGGAATCGCTGCGCCTGCTCACCAAGAGCCTGCGCCCGTTGCCGGACAAGCATCACGGCATGGCTGACGTGGAGCAGCGCTACCGCCAGCGCTACGTCGACCTGATCGTCACCGAGGAAGCGCGTCGCACGTTCGCGCAGCGCTCGAAGATCATCGGCTTCATCCGCAAGTGGCTGGAGGCCGAGCCGCGCCGCTTCATGGAAGTCGAGACGCCGATGATGCACGTCATCCCGGGCGGCGCGACGGCGCGTCCGTTCGTCACGCACCATAACGCGCTGGACATGGACCTCTACCTGCGCGTGGCGCCGGAGCTGTACCTGAAGCGCCTGGTGGTTGGCGGTTTCGACCGCGTTTACGAGATCAACCGCAATTTCCGCAACGAGGGCGTGTCGACCAGACACAACCCCGAGTTCACCATGCTCGAGCTGTACCAGGCCTACGCCACGTACACCGAGATCATGGACATTACCGAGGAAGTGATCCGCGAGACGGCGAAGAACGTCATCGGGACCACCACCCTGAGTTGGGAAGGTACCGAGATCAACGTCGGTCCGGCGTTCCGTCGCTGGAGCATGGAAGACGCCGTGCTCGAACTGAATCCGGAAATCCGTCGCGAAGACCTGCGTGATCGCGGCGCCATGGCCGCGCACGCCAAACGCCTCGGCTGCCAGGTGAAGGATGACTTCGGCTGGGGCCGCCTGCTGCTGGAGATCTTCGAGAAGACGGTGGAGCACACCCTGATCCAGCCGACCTTCATCACGCAGCATCCGGTGGAAGTCTCGCCGCTGGCCCGCGAAAGCGACACGGACAAGGGCATCACCGATCGCTTCGAGCTTTTCGTCAACGGCAAGGAAATTGCCAACGGCTTCTCCGAGTTGAATGACCCGGAAGACCAGGCGGCGCGCTTTCAGGCCCAGGTGGAGGCCAAGGCCTCCGGCGACGACGAGGCGATGCACTTCGACGCCGACTACATCCGCGCGCTGGAAGTGGGCCTGCCTCCGACCGGCGGCCTGGGCATCGGCATTGACCGTCTGGTGATGCTGCTGACCAACTCGTCGTCAATCCGCGACGTGCTGCTGTTCCCGTACATGCGACCGGAAGCGTAAGCACCACGTCCACCGAAAGCCCCGGCCTTGCCGGGGCTTTTCTTTTGAGGGTCAGAGAGCGAGGCGGCGCAGGCGGCGACGTAACAGCGCCGCCTGCAACACATTCACCCCGCTGGAGGCGGCCCAGTACAGGCCGAGCCCCGCGGCGGCGTGCCAGACCACCACGAAGGACACCAGTACCGGCAACACCTGCAGCAGGGTCTTGGCCTGCGTCGACATTGCCGGATTCAGTGCGATCGCGGCGTAGCTCAACGCCGCCACCAGCAGCGCCAGCCACAGGTCGGGCCGGGCCAGGCGGGGAATCCACAGGAACGAGCCGGCTCCGGCAAGGCCTTGCCGTATGGCGCTGTACACGCCAAGGCCCAGCGGGGCCTGCACCAGAGCGGTCAGCAGGCCGCCGCCCATGCCCAGGCCCACGCCATGCTCGCGGTACATCGCGCGCATCGCTGCGGCATGCGCCGCCGGGTCGCTGGCGTGGCGTTTGGCCAATTGCTCCAGTTGGGGCTTCAGCGCTTCCATCTTGCGCCGTTGGACCCACCCCTGTTCGGCGGCGCGCAGTGTCCAGGGCAACAGGCCCAGGCGGACCGCCAGCGCCATGGCGATGATGGCCAGGCCGTAACTGTGGTCCAGCCCTTGCGCCAGGCTGCCGAGCAACTGGCGTATCACGGCGACGAATGCATTCCATGGTTCCATGTCGATCTCCCCCTGGTGATGGCTGGGACATGGGCGTGTTGGGTGGCGTTTCAAGCCCGCCGAGACGTCGCCGTGGCGATAGTCGGCTAAACTTCCGCCTTTGCCTGCAGGAGCTGCGCCATGTGGTTTGCCATCACCGGTACCGACGTCCCTGATTCCCTGGAGAGGCGCAAGGGCGCGCGTCCGGCGCATATCGAGCGCCTGCAGAAGCTGCTGGACGAAGGCCGCCTGTTTGTGGCGGGCGCCTTCCCGGCCATCGAGTCGGAAGACCCGGGCCCGGCCGGCTTCACCGGCAGCCTGATCCTGGCGCAGTTCCCGTCGCAGGCAGAGGCCGAAGCCTGGGCCAAGGACGATCCGTACGTGGCGGCTGGCGTCTACGCCAGCGTCAGCATCAAGCCGTTCCGCAAGGCGCTGCCGGCCGCATGAGCACGTCGATGGCCGAACAGATCCGCGAGCGCCTGCAACAGGCGCTCGACCCAGTGGCCCTGGAAGTGCTGGACGAGGGCTACAAGCACGTCGGGCATGCCAACGAGGGCAAAGGGCATTTCCATGTGCGCATCGTCAGCACCGCCTTTGCGGGGCAGCTGCCGATCAAGCGTCATCGGATGGTCTATGCAGCGTTGGGTGATCTGATGGAGCATGGCGTCCATGCATTGTCCATCGATGCGGACGTGCCAAAGCAGGGGTAAGGCGTCATCCGGGGAGGGGATATGGGGTTGGCAACCGGCGCGGCGGATCCGCGCCGTCTGGAAGGTTGGGCGATTTGGTCGCTTGTGGCTTTGTTTGTGGCGTATTACGCCATCTACATCCTGCGCCACTGCGACTTCAACAACGACGATCTGGATAACTTCCTGCTCATGCGCAGGATGGCTCTGTGGCCGTTCTTGCTGACGCCCACCGACGTCCACTTCGTTCCCGGGCACCGGTTGCTGACCTGGCTTGTCTACCATCTGGCGCCGATGAACTTCGGCGTAGCCGTGGCCGTGCTGATGGCGTTCCACGTTGGAACGCTGGTCTATCTCAATCGAATCTGCCGTCTGCTGGCTCTGGAGCGCGGCGGCCAGGTGATCGTCGGGCTTTACGCCGTGTCTTGCCTGGTCGCCTTTGGCCTCATCTGGTGGGCGCACGCGCAGCATCGCGCGCCGTATGTTTTCCTTGGCATGGTCGCGGTATTCCACTACTTGGCGTGGCTGCGGAGAGGTGGGCGTTCGCATATCGCCATCGCCGCGATCTGCACCGTGCTGGCGATGGCGTTCTATGAAAAGGCCGTGCTGATCCCCGTACACATGCTGGTATTTGGCTGGCTCACCCGCGAACGCCCGTGGGGGCGCGATGCACTGAGGCTGGCAGCGCCGCCGCTGGCCCTGCTGTGCGTGTCCGCCCTGTACGTGGTTCTCTACATTCGGCTGAATCAGCCCGGGCTGGCGGACCAGGTGATCCAGATCCGTTCCCTGAAAATGGCGGTGCTGGCCCAGTACATCAATCAGCCTGCCGAGCTGGAAAAGCTCCGGGCGATGCGGCCACTGCTGTTGCGCTGGCATCTTTTCCTGTTGTCGTGTCGTACCGAGCTCGAATTCCTGAAGCAGATGCTGGGGGCCGTGACTGGCCTGAGTAGTGAAGGCAATCGAGATCTGCCTTTGGGCGGGCTGGGGCCGCGTGGCTGGTTGGCGCTCTGCCTTGCCGGCGCCTTCGCTTCGTTCAGCGTCTGGAAGTTTCCCCGGACGTGGGTCGTTCTGTTGGGCCTGCCACTCGTGCTGGCTCTTGACTTTGCGCCCATCGCGTTCTCCAGCCGTGGCACGTTGCTTGGCTTTCAGACGGCTCACTTCGAGCGATTCCTCTACGAGGAATGGCACATCGTCGCGCTGTTCGCCGTGGCGTGGTGGCATTGCGTTCTGTCGACAAACCCTGAATTCAAGAATGGTCGGTTAGCGTGGTCTGCTGCGTTGGCGGGGGTGGCGGCCTATGGCGTCATCAATGCCGTCAATTTGCACGCCACCGGACATTCGCAATGGAGCATGTTGTGGTTCATGAATCAGAGTCATGACTATGCCCACAATCTGCGCGCAGGACTGAGCTCGATCGACGAGTCTCGGCCGTCCTTTGTGAATAGCGACGTGCCCAAGTGCATGTCCTTGCTGCAGCTCGTCAAGGACACCCGGACCTTGCTGCCGCTTTACAGGCCGGATGCCCGCTTCGACGCGCCTGATGCGGCCTACAGGGTGGCGCCTGACGGCAGGATCGTCGGTCTTTCGGCAAATACAGGCCGGGCGCCCTGATCTCCGGACCAGATGTCGTCGTCTGAGGTCGAGATCACGTTCCGGAAAAGCTAGCTTTCGCCACCACTTTCAAGTATTTACCTCCCATGCGCCTGACCACGATCAAACTCGCCGGCTTCAAGTCCTTCGTGGACCCGACCACTCTGCACCTGCCGACCAACATGACCGGTGTGGTCGGGCCCAATGGTTGCGGCAAGTCCAACATCATCGACGCCATCCGCTGGGTGATGGGCGAAAGCGCGGCGAGCCGCCTGCGCGGTGACTCGCTCACCGATGTGATCTTCTCCGGCTCCAACGCGCGCAAGCCGGTGGGTCAGGCTACGGTGGAGCTGATCTTCGACAACGCCGACGGCACCATCCAGGGCGAGTACGGGCAATACGCCGAGATTTCGGTGAAGCGGCAGGTGACCCGTGACGGTCAGTCGGCGTATTTCCTCAACGGCGCCCGCTGCCGTCGCCGTGACATCACGGATCTGTTCCTGGGCACCGGCCTGGGGCCGCGCAGCTACTCGATCATCGAGCAGGGCATGATCAGCCAGATCGTCGAGGCCGCGCCCGATGAGCTGCGCACGCACCTGGAAGAGGCGGCCGGCATCTCCAAGTACAAGGAGCGCCGCAAGGAGACCGAGAGCCGCATCAAGTCCACCCGCGAGAACCTCGACCGCGTGCGAGACGTGCGCGACGAGGTGGACAAGCAGCTCGAGCACCTCAACCGCCAGGCCCGCGCCGCCGAGCGCTGGAAGGCGCTGAAGGAAGAGCAGACGCGCAAGGAAGCCGAATTGCGTGCGCTCGAGTACCGCGGGCTGAAGGGTCAGCACGACCGTGAAGGCTCGGGCCTGACGGCCGCCGAGATCGAGATCGAGAAGCAACTGGCGGGGCAGCGCCATGTCGAGGCGCAGCTGGAAAGCGTGCGCGAGCGCCACATCGGCGCCACCGAGCATCTCAATGGCGTGCAGGCCGAGGTCTACAAGGTCGGCGCCGAGATCGCCCGCGTCGAGCAGCAGGTGCGCTTCAACCGCGAGACGGCCGAGCGCCTGCTGCGCGCCCAGGGCGACACCGAGCGCGAACATGCCGAGTTGGCCGAGCACATCGCCAACGACCGCACGCAGGTGGAAACCCTGCGCATGGCGCTGGCCGAGGGCGAGCCCAAGCTCGAGGCCCTGCAGCAGATGCAGGACGACACCGCCGAGGCGGTTCGTGACACCGAGACCAAGCTGGCCGACTGGCAGCAGCGTTGGGACGCGCATACGCGTACCGCGGGCGAATCCAGTCGTGCCGCCGAGGTGGAGCGCACCAAGCTCAACTACCTCGACCGCCAGACGGTGGACTTGTCGCGCCGCCGCGAGACGCTGGAAGCCGAGCAGAAGGCCACCGACGTGGCGGCGCTCGATGCGGCCGCCGAGCAGTTGCACGTCGAGCATGACACCCAGCGCGAACGCGTGGAGTCGCTGGGCGTCCTGCTCGATCAGCACAAGTCGGCCTACGAAAAAGTGCTCGACGAAGAACGCCAGGTGCAGTCCTCGCTCAACGAGGCGCGCCAGCAGCTGCAGACCGCGCGTGGCCGCCAGGCCTCGCTGGAAGCGCTGCAGCACGCGGCGCTGGGCCAGGAGGAAAGCGCGGCAAGCGGCTGGCTGGCTCGCCTGGGCCTGGACAAGTCGCGCCGCCTCGGTGAGTCGCTGCAGGTGGAGGCCGGCTGGGAAACCGCGGTCGAGACCGCGCTGGCGGGTTTCCTCGACGCGGTGATGGTCGACGAATCGCACGGGCTGGCCGCCGAATTCGGCACCCTGCAGAACGCGGATGTCGCCCTGCTCGATGCCATCGAAGGTGGCGTCAACACGGCCGGCACGCTGGCCGCGCATGTGCGTGGCCCGGCGGCTGCAATCTCCATTCTCGGGCATGTGTTGACCGCCGATTCGATCGAGCACGCCCACCAGATCGTGGCGGGCCTCTCGGCGCTGGCGCCGTACCAGTCGGTGATGACGCGCGACGGCGAGTGGCTGGGACCGGGCTGGGCGCGCGTGCGCCGCGCCCAGGGCAACCAGGTGGGCGTGCTGGCCCGCGAGCGCGACATGCGCACGCTGGCCGAGCAGATCCTCGCGCTGGAAGAGCGCATCGAGGAGGCCACCAACACGCTCGATGACCTGCGCACGCGCAAGTTCGAGGCCGAGCGCTCCCGCGACGACGCGCAGCGCGAGCTGTACAACGCGCACCGCCGACAGTCCGAGCTGGCCGGTCAGCTGCAGAGCCACCGCGGCAAGATGGAAACCGCGCGTGCCCGCGCCGAGAAGGTCGCTGGTGAACTCAACGACCTGGTCAACCAGTTGGATGAGTTGCAGACGCAGACGCGCGAGGCGCGCGCCCGGCTGGACGAGTCGGTCGGCCACATGGGCGACCTGGAGGACGAACGTCGCGAGCTGGAGAACGAGCGCCGCGCGCTGCTCGAGGCGCGCGAGGAAGCGCGCATGAATGCGCGTGAGGCGGCGGACCAGTCGCATGCACTGGCGCTGTCGATGGAGTCGAAGCGCTCCTCGCTCACCTCGCTGGAGCAGGCGCTGGCCCGCATGGAAACCCAGCTGCGCCAGATCGAGGCTCGCCGCAGCGAGATTGCCGAACAGCTCGCCGCTGGCTCCGATCCGATTGCCGAGCTGGAAGCCGAGCGCCAGACCTACCTCGACCAGCGCCTGCTGGTGGACCGGCAACTGGTCGACGCGCGTCGCGCGGTCGAGGATTGCGACGCCGAGTTCCGCCGCCTGGAGCAGGAGCGCCAGCGCATCGAGCAGGGTCTCAACGTCCTGCGCGAAAACCTTTCGCAGAAGCGCCTGGCCGCCCAGGCGCTGCAGCTACGCGCCGAGCAGTTGGCCGAGGCGATCGCGGCTTCCGGTCTGGAGTTGGAGCAGCTGCTGGCCGAGCTGGCCCAGGATGCCGACGCCAGCCAGTGGCGCACCCAGCTCACCGACATCGGCCAGAAGATCGTCCGCCTGGAGCCGGTCAACCTCGCGGCCATCCAGGAGCATGCCGAGCAGAGCGAGCGCAAGACTTATCTGGACAATCAGCTCGCCGACCTCGTCAGCGCGATGGAAACGCTGGAGGCGGCGATCAAGAAGATCGACCGCGAAACGCGCCAGCGCTTCAAGGAGACCTTCGATCGCGTCAACGCCGGCGTGCAGGAGTTGTTCCCGCGCCTGTTCGGTGGTGGCCATGCCTATCTGGAACTCACCGGCGACGACCTGCTCGACACCGGCGTGGCCATCATGGCGCGCCCGCCCGGCAAGCGCGTGTCCAACATTACCCTGCTTTCCGGTGGTGAGAAGGCGCTCACCGCCGTGTCGCTGGTGTTCGCCATCTTCGGCCTCAATCCCGCGCCGTTCTGCCTGCTGGACGAGGTGGACGCGCCGCTCGACGAGGCCAACGTGGGCCGCTTCTCCAACATGGTGAAGGAGATGAGCGAGAAGGTGCAGTTCATCTTCGTCAGCCACAACAAGGCCACCATGGAAGCCGCCACACAGCTGTGCGGCGTGACCATGCGCGAGGCTGGCGTATCGCGACTGGTGCAGGTGGATCTGGCCGAAGCCGCTAAACTTGCGGGAGCAGCTTGAGGATTTTCGACATGACCCTACAACCCGTACTCGCCTTTGCCTGGAATCCCGCCGTGGGCATTCCGATGCTGATCGTTGGCCTGATCGTGCTTGCCCTGATCTGGTTGTTCGGCCAGCCAAAGAAAGAGCAGGGGCGGCGTAGGGTGGCGCCGGGCGCAACCGGCGAGCGGCGCGAGCCGACCTTCGGCGGCGACGGCGATGGCGAGGTGATCGACGAACCGTCATTCAGTGCGCGCGACGACTTCCGGCTCGATCCGCTGGAGGAGCCGCATCTGCCGCAGCAGGGCGAGCTCGACATGGGCCTGCGCGAAGAACTGGAGCGACTGGGCGCTACGCTGGCCGGCAAGGACCGCTCGGATGCGGTGACCGCCAAGCCGCAGGGCATTGCGGCATCCATCGTCGATGCGCTGCGCGCGCCGCCGGAGCAATTCGAGCACAGCCTCGCTCATGGCGCAGGCGTCGATCCGGTGTCGTCGCGGCCGGTCGAACCCGCGCCGGCGGCGCCGGTAGCCGCTCCCGCGCCATCGCCGGCGCCGGCGGCGCCGCGCGTGCCGCCGACTTCGGAGGTCGGTCGTCGCCCGGAGCGCATGGCGGTCGAGCGCATCGTCACGCTGTTCGTGGTCGCCCGTGAAGGCAGCGTCTTCAATGGCGCGGACCTGATCGTGGCGGCGGAGAAGGCGGGTCTCGAATATGGCGACATGGGCATTTACCACCGCCTGGTCGACGGCAAGCGCGATCTGGGCCCCATCTTCAGCGTGGCCAACATGGTCAAGCCGGGCAACTTCGACCTGACCCGGCTCGACGCGCTGCACACGCCGGGCTTGAGCTTCTTCATGACCCTGCCGGCGCCGATCCCCGCGCTCGATGCGTGGGACACCATGCTGCCCACGGCCCAGCGCCTGGCGGAGCTGCTCGACGGGCAGGTGCTGGACGAGGAGCGCAATGCGCTCGGTCGCCAGCGCGTGGCGCACATCCGTGACGAGCTGCGCGGTTGGGACCGCGACCACGAAGGCAAGGAAATCACCTTCGGCCGTTGATCCCCCGCGTGACCGCTTCACGGCGGCTACGCGCATGCCTTGCGCGCCTCCATTAGAGTGGGCGCCAAGGAGGGGAGCATGACACGTGCACCGCTGCGTCACCTTGCCTGCATCTGGCTGCTGGCGCTGGCCGCTTGCACCCACTCGGACTTCCGCCCCGACTATCCACGGGTGGCCAGCACCGTGCTCCCGGTGCAGGCGGATGCGCCACTGGTGGCCTATGCGGGCCGGCTGACCGCCAAGCACGGCTCCGAATCGGGTCTGCGCCTTATCAGCGACGCCAACGACGCCCTGCTGGTGCGCATCGCGCTGGCCAACCGCGCCGTCCATTCGCTGGACCTGCAGTACTACATGTTCCACAGCGATGCGACCGGCGAACTGCTGGCGCAGCGGTTGTTGGCGGCGGCCGATCGCGGCGTGCGCGTGCGCCTGTTGCTGGACGACCTGCACGTGGCGGGCAACGACGACGTGCTGCGCATCCTCGATGGCCACCGCAACATCGAGATCCGGTTGTTCAATCCGTTCCTCGAGCGCAACTCGTCGATGTGGGGCATGGGTAAGCAGTTCGCCGGCGACTTCTCGCGGCTGAACCGGCGCATGCACAACAAGGCCTTCATCGCCGACGGCGCGATGGCGGTGGTGGGCGGACGCAACATCGGTGACGAGTACTTCAACGCGAACAGCAACGTCAACTTCCGCGATCTGGACGTGCTCGCGGTGGGTCCTGTGGTGGCTGAGATGGGGCAGACCTTCGACCGCTACTGGAACAGCACGCAGTCGTATCCGATCGGGGCCTTCCATCTCCACCAGACTTCGCCAGCCCAGCTGGACCAGCTGCGCAAGTCGATGTATGCCAATGCACGCCAGTTCAGCCAGACCAGTTATGCGCAGAACCTGGTGACCCGTGCGGGCGATCTGGTTCACGAGGCGCCCGCTGGCGAATGGGCCTGGGGGGCGGCCACTTTCCTGGCCGACGATCCGGACAAGGCGAACCCGGCCGCCAACAGCAAGGACCTGCACATGGCGCCAGCGATCCATGCCTGGCTGGACGGCGCGCAACATCAGCTCGTGCTTATCTCGCCGTACTTCGTGCCGGGCAACAGTGGGGTGGCCTACCTGAAGGGCATGCGCGGCCGCGGCGTCGACGTGGAAGTGCTCACCAATTCGCTCGCCTCGACCGACGCGGGCGACGTGTATGCCGCCTATGCCTCCTATCGCGTGCCGATGCTGCAGGCCGGCGTCCGGCTCTATGAGCTCAAGCCTGAAGCCACGCGCACCAAGGGGGGAGGCAGCCACATCTTCGGCTCGTCGTCGGGAAGCAGCAGCCTGCACGCCAAGGCCATTGTGGTGGATGCGACGCACGCCTTTGTCGGCTCGATGAACCTCGATCCGCGCTCGCGCGATTACAACACCGAAGATGGTGTGATCATCGACTCATCGGTGTTGGCGAAGGAACTGCTGGTGATCTTCGCCGACATCACCGAGCCCATCGACAGCTATCAGGTGCTGCTGGCGCCGGATGGGCGTGTGTACTGGGAGGGGCGCGAGCCGAACGGCGAGATGGTTCGTTTCGACCATGCCCCCGGAACAAGCGGGTGGCGCCGGTTCCGGGTCAGCGTGGGCGGCCTGTTGCCGATCGAGGGTCTGCTGTGACGATCCCCCAGGCTCGCTGACGCGGCGCCGTCGTGGGCCGGTCGATGGGTGAAGCCGGTTCACACGATGAAATTTCGTCATCGGTGACGTGGTTGGGCGGCGATGGGCGGGGCGAGATCCGTTCGCCGCGTGGGTCGGTTACCTCAGGCAGAACAACCGTCGCGACGGCCTATTTCGGCCTTGGCATCCCATCCAAAAGTCTTAGGCAATACGCCCTCCGTTTTCACGCCAATTCAGCATTTGCTTGCGCATGATCCAAGCGCGCGAAGCCGTCATGGGTTTCGTCGTAGCAGGCAGTCAGAACGCTCATGGAGGAGAGGTGGCGGTCCGGGCGCGGCCCTGCCGACAGGGGCGTGCTTCGGATCCAGTGAGCGGACGGCGTGGGGGGGGAGAGGGAGTGAGCGTATGCGCAAGATGACCATCAAATTTCAGGACGTCGCCACCGAGCTAGCCCAGATCAACGCTCAGCGGGATGGGGTGATGGAGCGTGCCTTCAGCGTACTCGAGGAGCGGCACGCCACGCTGGCCGCCATGCTGGTGCAGAGCCTGGGTGATCGCCAGCGCGCCGTGCGCTGGATGTGCCGGCATCAGAACGCGTTCGGGGGACGCACGGCCTACGAGCTGATTTCCGATGGCGAAGAGGATGCCATCTGGGATGAGATCGCCCTGATGAGCGAGGCGCCGGTTGCGGCCCGGGTCCATTCGGCCCGCATGGCCTATTGAGTTTGCTCCGATTCGGCAGAAGCCTCGGGCGTTGGCGGGTACGCCCACAAACTGTTGACGTCGCCGCTGCGGGCGCGGCGTGCGGTGGCGCGAGCCAGGCAGGCAAAGCCCATCGCGAGTGCGATGCCGGTGAGGTCGACGCCGAGTGCGCGCCACGCCAGGGGGCCGGTGTCCTGCAGCATCGACGAAGCGCTACCGGCGAGATCGACCAGGGCCACCAGACCGGTCAGCGTCGCGGTCATCCATAGCAGTTCCACCGCTGCGCGTGCGATCGGCCGGACGCACGCGTAGGCGCAGGCGGCCAGGAACAGGCCGTAACAGGCAACGCGTTGCGGCAGTCCCGCGTCCACGCCGTTGCGCGTCGCGATCCAGGTCGCCGCAAACGCGCCGGAGATCCCCAGGCAGGCGCCGATGAACACGCCGACGGTGGCGCGCGCCATCACCTGCGTGCGGCGCGGCTGGTCGGCATGGCGGCGTTTGCGCCTCGATTCGATCCACAACAGGTTGCCGGAGTAGAACAGGAAGGCGCCGGCCAGGCCCAGGACAAAATAGAGCCACTGCACGGTGCGCCCGCCGAAACTGCCGAAATGCAGGCCGAACAGCGCCGCATAGCTGATCCCGTTGAGGCTGAGGCGATCGCCGACGTAGTTGGCCAGCACGCGGCCATCGTGGGCGGACAGCGCGACCGTGCCGTACGTGCCGAGCGTGTGTAGTGAGCGTCCGCGCACCTCGGCTACGGCGTTGCGATCGCCATAGTGGACGAAGTGCAGGTAATCAGGATCAAAGCTGGTGACGCCACTGGCCAGTGCTTCCGTACGCGCCCGTTCGATCAGCGTGTGGGTGGGCAGCATGGCTGCCGGCACGCCGCTGGCCGTGACCGCCGGCGTGGTCTGGGTGGCCCTCGCGAAGGCGTCGAACAGCTTGCCGTCGAAGGCGACCGTGTTGAGCGCGGCGAGCGTGATGGTGAGCAGGCAGAACAGCGCGCCGGTCACGGCGAAGATCACGTGGAAGGGCAGGCTGATCACGCCGATGGCGTTGTGCGCATCCTGCCACAGGCGCTTCAGATTGCGCCCCACGCGCATGGCGAAGAGGTTGCCCAGCAGCTGCGGCAGGTGAATGAGGACGCCCGAAACCAGGGCCAGACCGTACAGCACGCTGACGATGCCCATCAGGTAGAGGCCGACCACGGGCAGGCCGAGCGAGTCGTGCAGGGCGTAGATGAAATCGGCCAGCTCGTTCTCCGCCGCGTCGCTGCGCGGCGCGCCCATCTGGCTCGCGGTGGCGAAGCGCGTGTCGCTCCCATCCTGCCAATAGGCGTAGGCGGCATGGGCGTCGTCGGTGGGCAGGACGATGCCGAAATCTGCACGCGCCGCCGGGTGGGCGGTGAGTAGTCGTTCGATCAACTGGTCGGTCGGCACGCCGGCATCGGTGGCGCTGCGCCAGGGCGGGTTTTGCCAGGTGGCGATGTCGTCGTGGAACACCGTCAGTGCTCCCGCGTAGAACGCAACGAACAGCGCGAAGCCGGCGAGCAGCCCCGTCCACGTGTGCACCGTCTGGTAGGTGCGGATGGTGGCGGCCTTCATGGTCTAGGGCCCCGGCTGCCGGCCCGCCCACAGGGCGAGGAACGCGACGGCATTGGCCAGGCCCAACAACAGCCACGCGCGACGTCCGCTGCGAAACTGGTAGGCGCCGGCCATCAGCGCCGTCCACAACGGAAAGAACAGGATCAGCGCTGGGACCAGCAGGGCTTGGCCGTGGTTCGGGAGCCAGTACAGCGCCAGCGCCAGCAGGGCGGCGGCGAGCGGAAAGCCGAGCAGGGCGCCGGCCAGGCAACGGGCGATCATCGTTCGGACGCATCCGTGGCGGGAGCCCGCCACCAGGCCAGGTAAGGCAGCGCCACCCACGCGAGCATGAGTGCACTCAAGGCGCCTGCGATGCCCGCGCCTGCGCCCGCCATGCGCCACCAGTACAGGGTGCCCATGGCGATGAGCAGCCAGCCCGCCGCACGGGCCGCGGCCGGCAGCGGCGCGAGACGCAGTCGCTGTTGGGTGCTGGTCAGGTAAACCAGGGTGGCGCCTGCCAGGATCGGCAGCAGCGCGATGAGCGAGGACACGTCGGGTCTTCCTTGCCGGCCGACGGGAGTCGGACCGGATATCTTTTTGGTGAGAACAATTCTTATTTGCGAAGCGTGGGCTGTCAACCAGTTATCGCCCACCGGCCGGCTCAGAACTGGTATTGCAGGCGGCCTACCAGGGCCGAGGGATGCTTGCCGTCGTAGGGATTGCCGGGCTTGCTCAGGTCGACGGCGTGCACCACGTTGGCCGAGAGGCGCAGCGACTTGTCCAGGTACCAGTTCACGCCGAGCGTGAGGTTGGTCTCCTGGCCGCCGCGGACGTCGTGGTCGTTGAGATTGGTGCGGCTGAGTCGCACGGCCAGTTCCAGGGCGCCGCCGCCATGGCCATTCCAGGCAACCTGGGGCACGACCTGGCCGAACGTGGCGTTGCTTTCGCGGTAGTTGCGGCTCTCCCCGGTAAGCATCCAGCTGGCGAAGGCATACCAGCCCTGGAAGCGCAGCGTCGGCAGGCCGTTGTCACGCTGAAGGTGCGCTTCCATGTACTCCGACTGCCAGGAGAACGGCCCGCTGACGTGGGCTGCCTCCAGGCCGTAGCGCTGCACGCGGTTGGAGCCGGTGATGTTGCCGGTGTCGAGGAAATGGTCGCCGGAATTGAGCGCCACTTCCGGCGCGGAATCGAAGCGCTGGTCGTTATCGGGGCCGTAGCGCCGGGTCGAGTAGTTGATGGCCAGGTGATACGGGCCGCGCTCCGTTTGCAGCATGTAGGCCAGGCGGCCGGTCAGCGCCAAGCCGCGCTGCTGGCGTCCCTCGTCCTTGCCGCCCGCGGTAAAGAAGCCGTAGCTCCAGATCCACGGACCGTGGAAATCGCTGGAGGTGATGCCGATGCTTCGGCTGGGCGCCAGGGCGCTGGTGGTTGCGCGTTCGAGGAACGTGGTGTTCCTGAAGCTGCCGTACTGCTCCAGCCCGAACGGCTCCTGCTGGTTGCCGATGGTCACCACGCCGAAGTACGGGGTCTGCTTGCGGAGGTAGATGTCCTTGAGTTCGAGGCGGCCATCGACCAGTTGCGTGTCGGCGTAGAACAGCCAGTCGCGCCACAGCTGGCGCTGGAAGTTGATGTCGGCGCGGCGCAGGCTGAACTGGGTGTCGCCCAGCCCCCTGCTTGAGTAGGCGGCAGCGTCGACCATCACGTAGCCGTGGATCTGGATATGGGTCAGCGGCGTGTTGATGCCACCCTCGAGTGGGCGGAACAGCGACAGGCGGCGCAAGGCATCGGCCGCCGCGCCGCTGTCGGCCGACGGCGGGCTTGCCGTAGGCGTGGTGTCCTGCGTCGGCGAAGGCGATTGGGCGTCGGGCCGGGACTGCGGAGTGACGCAGCCGGCCAGCATGACGCAGGCCAGGGTCGGCAGGAACCGCCTCGACGCCCGGCATGTCGGTGACTGGCGCCCAGGGCCTGTCCTCATAGTCCCGATCGTCCTCGATCGCTGCGCATCGACTGGCGATGGCGGCTGGCTGGTCCGTTCCGTCGTCTCATTCCGCAGTGATTGCGCGGGTGGAGTGTGGATGGGGCCATGTATGGGAAAGGTGGTTTTGCGATGGGGCAGCGCCGGATGGGGCAGTCGGTTGCGGCCTGCAAAAACGTCAGATATCTCAACCCGTGAGATGTTGATGGTGGTATCTTGATTGCCGTCCCGGTAATCAAGTTGCTGCTCATGCCTCCTTCCGATCACGGTGGAAGTCGTCCGGGCGCCGGCCGTCCCGCCGGCGAACCCAGCCTGCGCATCCGTGTGCCTGAAAGCCAGGCGCCGGCGGTGCTGGCTTATCTGGAGGCCTACCGCAGCAAGGCGTCACTGGAGGCGCCGCGACCGGTGTCGCTGATGCCCTCGACGGTCGCGCTCACCGCCTTCCTCAGCCGCGTGCCGGCCGGCGTGCCATCGATGGCTGGCGACGATGTCGACGAGGTGGTCGACCTCAACCAGCACCTGGTGCTGCCCGGGCATGAGCCGAGCACCTTCATCATCCGCGTGTCGGGCTGGTCGATGATCGGCGCGGGCATCTTCGATGGCGACGAAGTGCTGGTGGACCGTGCGCTGGCGCCGCGCCAGGGCGACATCGTGGTGGCGGTGGTCAACAACGAGCTGACCATCAAGCGGCTGGGCAAGGTGGATGGGCATATCGCCCTGTTGCCGGAGAACGCGCACTTCAAGCCCATTGTTTTTCGTGACGGCGAAACCCTGTCGATCTGGGGCGTGGTTACGCGCTGCCTGCGCACCCTGCGCTGAGGGTGGCGCGCCATGGGTCAGGTCGTTGCGCTCGATAGCTTGCTTCACGCCCGCCAGGTCTGGCACGGCCGCGCCACGCCAGCGCCCGACAGCAGCCAGCCCACCGGCTGGCCCGACCTCGACGCCATCCTGCCGGCGGGTGGCTGGCCCGAGCATGCGCTGACCGAAATCCTGTTGCCCGCCGACGGTGTCGGTGAGCTGCAACTGCTGCTGCCCACGCTGGCCCGGCTGACCCGCGCCGCGCGCAGCGTGGTGGTGATCGCGCCGCCCTACCTGCCTTGTGTGGCCGGCTGGGAAGCACGCGGCGTGGCGATGGCGCAGGTGGATATCGTGCAGGCCGGCGAACGTGACGTGCTGTGGGCGGCCGAGCAATGCCTGCGATCGGGCAGTTGCGCGGCGGTGCTGGCGTGGCCGGTACAGGCCGACGATCGTGCGCTACGCCGCCTGCAGGTGGCGGCCGATACCGGCAAGGCGCTGGCCTTCGTGTTCCGCGATCGCCGTCATGCCGTGCAGGCGTCGCCAGCCGCCTTGCGGCTCGAACTGGAAAGCACGCCCGGCTGGCAGGTGCGCGTGCGCAAATGCCGTGGCGGCAATCCGCCGGTCGGCGCCGTGCCGCTTGCCTCAGGCTGGTCGTGAGGAGCGCGCCGCATGCTGTGGGCTTGCGTATTGCTGCCGCAACTGGCGCTGGACGGTGTCCTCCGGCGGCGGCCGCCCTCGGACGAGCCATTGGTGCTGGTCAGTGGCCCGGCGCAGGCGCGCGTGGTGCATGCGGCCAATCCGCCGGCACGCGCGGCGGGCCTCTATCGCGGGCAACGGCTGGCGGCGGCGCAGGCCTTGCTCAGCCAGTTCGCGATGGTCGAGCACGATCCGGACGACGAGGCGCGCTGGCATCGCCTGCTGGCGGCCTGGGCGTATCGCTACAGCGCCGAGGTGGGCCTGTTCGCCCATGCGGTGGTGCTGGAGGTCAGCCGCAGCCTCAACCTGTTCGGGCCGTGGCCGCGTTTTGAATCCTTGCTGCGCGACGACCTGAAAGAGCTGGGCTTCCGCCATCGCGTCGCGCTGGCGCCGACGCCGCATGCCGCCTATGTGCTGGCCGGCGTGCACGACGGCATGGCGGTGATGTCGCCGGACATCCTGCGGCAGGCGCTGTCGCCCATCGCCATTGCCCATGCGCGGCTGCCGCCGGAGGCGGCGCAGGCGCTGCCGTCGATGGGCGTGCGCACGCTGGGGCAGCTGATGGCGTTGCCGCGCGCGTCGCTGCAGCGCCGCTTCGGCGGCGAGCTGGTGGCGCAGCTGGATCGCCTCAGCGGCGACGAACCCACGCCGATGGAAAGCTACCGGCCGCCCGACACGTTCGAGCAGCGCATGGAATGGACGCACGAGATCGAGCACGTCGAGGCGCTGGTGTTCCCCTTGCGCCGCCTCACCGGCGACCTTGCTGCCTACCTGGCCGGTCGCGACGGCGGCGTGCAGCGCTTCGAGCTGGCGCTGGAGCATCGCAGTGGCCCGCCGACTGTGGTGACGGTCGGCATGCTCACCGCCGGGCGTGACGCTACGCTGCTGTTCGACTGTGCGCGTGGCCGCCTGGAGCGGCTGGCGCTGACGCAACCGGTGGTGGCGATGCAGTTGCTGGCGCGCGAGTTGCCGCCGTTCGTGCCGGCCGGGCGCGACCTGTTCGATATGCGTCCCACCCATGCCGTGCCGCTGGAGCAACTGCGCGAACGCCTGCGTGCGCGACTGGGCGAGGCGTCGATCCAGCACCTGCGACGCACCGTGGATCCGCGTCCCGAACGCGCGCAGACCTGCGCACCCGGTGTGTCGTCGGCACGGACGATCACGCTGCCGCGCCCGACGTGGCTGCTCGATGCGCCACACCCCTGGCGCGGCCCGCCGCCCGAAATTCTGGCTGGCCCCGAGCGCATCGAGACCGGCTGGTGGGATGGCGGCGACCTGCGCCGCGACTACTACGTGGTGCGCACCGCACAGGGCCAGTGCGCGTGGATGTATTGCGCGCCGGGCGAGCAGGGCGCCTGGATGTTGCACGGGTGGTTCGCATGAGCGGGCTGTGGATGGCGCGTAATTTCTGTTCTTTGCCTTGGAGGGTGAAGTCACTGGATCCCAGCGCAAGCTGGGATCCAGTGACTTTCGCCCCGGCCCTGCCGAGCCCCGCATGAGCGACTACGCCGAACTGCATTGCCTGTCCAACTTCTCGTTCCAGCGCGGGGCCTCGAGCGCGCGCGAGCTGTTCGAGCGGGCCAGGGATTGCGGCTACCGCGCGCTGGCGATCACCGACGAATGCTCGCTGGCCGGCATCGTGCGCGCCTATGAGGCTTCGCGCGATACCGGCGTGGCGCTGATCGTCGGCGCCGAGTTCCGGCTGGAGGACGGGCCGAAGCTGGTGCTGTTGTGCGAGAACCTGGACGGCTACACCGCGCTGTGCGCACTCATCACGCGAGGCCGTCGCGTGGCCGAGAAGGGCTCGTACCGTGTGACGCGCGCGGACTTCGCCGATGGCCTGCCGGGCACGCTGGCGTTGTGGCTGCCCGAGGCGGAGCCGCAGCCAGAACACGGCGCATGGCTGCGCACGCTCTTCCCCGGACGCCTTTGGCTGGCGGTCGAGCTGCATCGTGGCCCCGACGACGCGCGTCGCCTGGCGCAGTTGCAGGCATTGGCCGAGGCACTGTCGCTGCCGATGGTGGCGGCGGGCGACGTGCACATGCATGTGCGACGGCGCCGCGCCCTGCAGGACGTGATGACCGCGTTGCGCCACCATCGCACCGTGGCCGAGGCGGGTGACCTGCTGTTTCCCAATGGCGAACGCCACCTGCGCACGCGCGAGGCGCTGGCGGCGATCCATCCCGCCGAATTGCTGGCCGAGAGCGTGCGCATCGCCAGTCGCTGTCATTTCGTGATGACCGACCTGCAGTACCGCTATCCCGCCGAGCTGGTGCCGGCAGGCCATACGCCCACCACCTGGCTGCGGCAGTTGACCGAGGAGGGCGTGCTGCAGCGCTGGCCGCAGGGCGCGCCGCCCAAGGTGCGTGCGCAGATCGAGCACGAGCTGACGCTGATCGCACAGCTCGAATACGAGTCGTACTTCCTCACTGTGCAGGAGATCGTGAGCTTCGCGCGCAGCCAGGAGATCCTCTGCCAGGGGCGCGGTTCGGCGGCGAACTCGGCGGTCTGCTACGCGCTGGGCGTGACCGCGGTGGACCCGGACAAGACCACGCTGCTGGTCGAGCGCTTCATTTCCGCCGAGCGCAACGAGCCACCGGACATCGACATCGACTTCGAGCACGAACGGCGCGAGGAAGTCATCCAGCACATCTACCGCAAGTACGGCCGCGAACGCGCCGCGCTGGCCGCCACGGTGATCTGCTACCGCGGGCGCAGCGCGGTGCGCGACGTGGCGCGTGCGCTGGGCCTGCCGCCGGACCAGATCGACCTGCTGTCGCGCACCTTCGCCTGGCAGGACGGCGACGATCCGATCGAAGGTCGGCTGCGCGAGCGCGGCTTCGACCCGGACAGCCCGGTATTGCGGCGCGTGCTGGCGCTGACCGCGGAGTTGCAGAATTTTCCGCGCCATCTCTCCCAGCACGTGGGCGGCTTCGTCATCTCCGACCAGCCTTTGTCGCACCTGGTGCCGGTGGAAAACGCCTCGATGCCCGACCGCACCATCATCCAGTGGGATAAGGACGACCTGGACACCATGCGACTGCTCAAGGTCGACTGCCTGGCGCTGGGCATGTTGACCTGCATCCGCAAATGTCTGGACCTGCTGCGTACGCATCATGATCGCGTGCTGACGCTGGCGACGATCCCGCCGGAAGATCCGGACACCTATGCGCTGATCCAGCGCGCCGACACCATCGGCGTGTTCCAGATCGAATCGCGCGCGCAGATGGCGATGCTGCCGCGGCATCGCCCGCAGAACTTCTACGATCTGGTGATCCAGGTGGCGATCGTGCGGCCCGGGCCGATCCAGGGCGATATGGTGCATCCCTATCTGCGCCGCAAGCGTGGCGAGGAGGAGGTCACCTTTCCTTCGGAAAAGCTGCGCAGCGTGTTCGAGCGCACCCTCGGCGTGCCGCTGTTCCAGGAGCAGGTGATGAAGCTGGCCATCGAGGCGGCTGATTACACGCCGGGCGAGGCCGACCAGCTGCGCCGCTCGATGGCGGCGTGGCGACGCAATGGCGACATGGAAGGCCATCGCCGGCGGCTGATGGACGGCATGCTGAAGAACGGCTTCACGCCGGACTTCGCCGCGCGCCTGTTCGAACAGATCAAGGGTTTCGGTTCCTATGGCTTTCCCGAGAGCCACGCGGCGAGCTTCGCCTTGCTGGTCTATGCCAGCTGCTGGCTGAAATGCCATTACCGCGCCGCCTTCATGTGCGCCTTGCTCAACGCGCAGCCGATGGGCTTCTACGGGCCCAGCCAGATCGTGCAGGACGCGCAACGCCACGGCATCAAGGTGCGGCCGGTGGACGTACGCCACAGCGACTGGGACAACACGCTGGAGGCCGATGCCTCTTCGCGCGACGGCTATGCCTTGCGGCTGGGCTTTCGCCAGGTGCGCGGCTGCCGGCAGGACGTGATGGAACGGCTGGTGGTCGAACGTACGCGCCGCGACTTCGACGACGTGGCCGACCTGTGCGCCCGCGCCGGGCTTAATCGCCACCAGCAGGAAGCGCTGGCCGAGGCCGATGCGCTGCGCGGGCTGGCCGGTCATCGCCATCGGGCGCGCTGGGCGATGGCGGGCATCGAGCCGCAACTGCCGCTGTTCGGTCATGTCAGTCCGGCCGAAGAGGCGGTGGCCTTGCCGCCGCCCTCGCAGGGCGAAAACACCCTGGCCGATTACGCGCGCACGGGTCTCAGCCTTGGGCCGCATCCGCTGCAACAGATCCGTGACCGGCTGCGCGCCGCGCGTTGTCTGGATTCGCGCAGCCTGCATGCCCGTCCGAACGCCAGCCAGGTGCGGGCGGCTGGCCTGGTCACCCAGCGACAGCGCCCGCAGACGGCCAGCGGCGTCACCTTCATCACCATGGAAGATGAGTTCGGGTCGATCAACGTGGTGGTGTGGAGCCAGGTGGCCGAGCGCCAGCGCCGCATCTTCCTGGAGTCGCGCCTGCTGGGCGTGGACGGTCGCTGGGAACAGGTGGATGGCGTGAGCCACCTGATCGCGCATCGGCTGATCGATCTGAGCGAGCTACTGGGCACGCTGGACAGTCGCTCGCGCGATTTCCACTGAGGCGGGTTGTTGCCAGCTGAGCCTGCGTGACGTCGCCCAAGTCGAGCCCGAGCGGAATTCAATCCAGCACAATGGGCTCATGCATGCCCGGCAGACGCGTGGTCACGCCACGCGCGGCGAGGGCTGATTCCATGGCCTGCATGCCGCGCTCGACCTCGCCATGCACGAGGAACACCGTGCGCCGTGGGTGCGATCCCAGCCAGCTGATCAGTTCGTCGCGACCGGCGTGGGCCGAAAAGCCGTTGATGGTCCAGACCCGCGCGTTCACTGCGATGTCCTCGCCGAAAATCGACACGCGGCGGGCCCCGTTGATGATGCGCCGGGCCAACGTGCCTTCGGCGGCATAACCCACGAACACGATGCCGCTCCTCTCGCGCCACAGGTTGTGCCGCAGGTGATGGCGCACTCGGCCGCCGTTGCACATGCCTGAGCCGGCCATGATGATCGCGCCGCCTTCGATGCGGTTGATCGCCATCGAATCGCTGGCGTCGCGCGAAAAGCGCAGGTTGGGCATGGAGAACGGATCGTCCTGCCGCAGCGTCGCGGCGAATTCCTCGTCGAAGCATTCGGGGTGGCGACGGAAGACATCCGTGGCCGAGATGGCCATGGGCGAATCGAGGAAGACCGGTGTGTGTTCGGGAATGCGTTGCTGGCGCATGCCCTGGTGCAGGTAGTACAGCACCTCCTGTGCGCGTTCGAGTGCAAAGGTGGGAATGATGACGTTGCCGCCGCGCGCCAGCGTGCTGCTGACCGCTTCGTACAACTCGTCGATGGAGTCGGGCAGGGCGCGGTGGTCGCGATCGCCATAGGTGCTTTCCATCACCACGTAGTCCGCTGGCGGCGCCGGCGTGGGGTCACGCAGGATTGGCCGGCCGGAACTGCCCAGGTCGCCGGAGAACAGCATGCGGCGCTGCTGCGCGCCTTCGCCGAGCGTGAGCAGGATGCTGGCCGAGCCGAGGATGTGCCCCGCGTCCAGGAACTGCGCGGTGATGCCCTGAGCGACCGGAACCACCTGGTCGTAGCCGGCCGGATCGGCGAACAGGTTCAGTGCGCGGAACGCATCGTCCAGCGTGGACAACGGCTCGGGCGCGGGTTCGCCGCGGCGATGCCCACTGCGCTCGTTGCGCGCGGCATCCTCCTCCTGCAGGCGTGCAGCGTCGAGGAGCACGATGCGCGCGAGGTCGCGGGTGGCCGCCGTGGTGATGATGCGGCCGCGAAAGCCTTGGCGGACCAGGCGCGGAATACGGCCGCAATGATCCAGATGGGCATGGGTCAGCAGCAGCGCATCGACCTGTGCCGGATCGAAGCCGAACGGTTCGGTGTTCGCCTGCTCTTCCTCGTGTCTCCCCTGGAACATGCCGCAATCGATCAGTACCTGGTGCTCGCCACAGCGCAGCAGATGGCAGGAGCCGGTGACCTGCTTGGCGGCGCCGTGACAGCTATAGACCAGGGACGACTGCATGCCGGGTTTCCTTGGTGAAATGGGGGGAGCGGACTTTCGTCGAGTGGTCGCCCCGGTCAGTGCTGCATGAACACGGGCACCCGCGCGTGCTGCAGCACGTGGCGGGTGGCGCCGCCGAGCACCCGCTCCCGCACGCGGGAATGGCCATAGGCGCCCATGACCAGCAGATCGCCGTGCACCTGCGCCGTTTCGCGCAGCAGCGCCTCGCCCGCTTCATGCGGCGCGACGTGCAGCCGACGCGTGCGTGCCCGTACGCCATGGCTGGCGAGGTAGGCCACGGCGTCGAAGTGCGGCGCGCGCGGCTGGTCGTCTTCGTAGTGGGGAGATTCGCCGTCGATGAGCACGGTCTCCTGCGCCATCTGCAGGAACGGCAAGGCGGCATGGATGGTGCGGATAGCCTCGATCGAGCCATTCCACGCCAGCACGATGCGGCCGAAACGCGGGGCGCCGTTCCAGCCCGACGGCAACACCAGGCTCGGCGCCCGGCACATCATCAGCGCTTCGCCGAGTACGTCGAAGAAGATGCTTTCGTCCACCAGGTCGCGGTCGATCACCACGAGGTCGTGCCACGCGCCGAGCTGCCGCACGGTGGCGGCGATGCTGGCGCGGGTGACCAGCCAATGCGCATGAGGGACATTGGCGGCGCGTGCGAGCGAGGCAAAGGCGTCGCGGTCGTCCGCATTCTCAGTCGGCGCATCCAGCAGCAGGGCAAGCACGGACGGCTCGGCCTCGCCGCCATGCAGCATGCGAAGCGACGCATCCACGTAGCAGCCGCTGACGTTCGCCTGGCACTTCGCCGCGATGGCGATCGCAGCGGTGGCGGCGGCGCTCCACGGCGAAGTGGAGGTCACCAGGGCCAGTACGTCGCCGGGCAGGCGGGTGGGCGTGTTCATGGGCGCCTCCCGCAGCGTCAGTGGCACACCAGGACGGGAACGTCGCAACGCAGCAGCACCTTCTGCGTCTCGCTGCCCAACAACAGGCGGGTCATGCCGCGCCAGCCGTGCGAGCCCATCACCACCAGGTCGCACTGCTTGTCGGTCACTGCCTGCACGATGATCTCGAAGGGCTGGTCGCCGAAGATGGCCTCGCCCTGGCAGGGCACGCCGGCCGCATCGGCAACGGCCTGGACATCGGCCAGGTAACGCTCCGCGTTGTTCCTGGCCTCCTGGTCGTAGGCGATTTCGGTAGCCGCGAGGATCGCGCCCATATAGGCAATGGTCTTGAACGGCGAGATCACGTGAAGGATCGAGACGCGCCCTTGGCTCATCTTGGCCAGCTCGATGCCGGTGCGGGCGGCGCGCATGGAAAGTTCCGAGCCGTCGTAGGGAATCAGGATGTGCTTGAACATGGAAATCCTCGTTGGGTGGCGTGAGGACAAGTCGGTTCGAAGGCCGTCATCCAGCGTCGCGCACGGCATGTGCAGTACCTGTCACGATGACTGCCGGTGCTCAGGGTAGGCGCGAGCAACCATGGATGGCGCGCAGGGCGGCAATCTGTCGCGCCGGCTGCGACCACGGCAATCTGCACGCGGTGCAAACAGTGCCCGATTACACTGAAGCAGGATGCTGCGAATGGAGGGCGTGCCATGTTCCAGTGCATTCTCTTGCCGGTCGATGGATCCGAACAGGGTTACCGGGCTGTCGATATCGGCATCGAGCTGGCCAGCCGGCTGCAGGCGCGCGTGGTGGCCGTACACGTCTTGCCGCCCCTGTCCGCCGTTTCCTATGTTTCAGAACTGATCCAGTCGCAGGGCTCCTACACGCAGCCTGCATGCGAGCGTGCAAAGGCCTTTCTGAATGAGGTTTCGGCGCGGGCCAAAGCGGCGAACGTGCCGTGCGAAACCGAATACGTCTCCGACCTGCGCCCCTATGCCGGCATCGTCGGTCTTGCGGCGAAGCATCAGTGCGACCTCATCGTGATGGGCTCGCGGGGGCACCAGGGTCTCGAACGGTTGCTGCTGGGTAGCCAGACGCACAAGGTGATGCTCAGCACCGATGTGCCCGTGTTGGTTTGCTAGGGCGATGGGGGTATCCGTCCGCGCCGTGCGGCAGATGATGCGGGGAAATCAGATCTGGTCGGCGGGCGGCACCAGATGGTGCTTCACCTGGATCGCATCGAGGCGATCGCAGACCCATCCATGGTCATCGGGGCCAGCGCAGGCCTGAACCTTGTTGGCCATGCTGGCGAAGGCCGTCCAGAAATCCTCGGCGCGGGGCTTCGCTTCAACCAGTCGCGGGATGGCGGCATCCACCGCGTCCAGCATCTGCTCGAGTTCGGCATGGGAGCGAGCCATGTTTCGAGCGTACACCCGGCGAACATCAAGGTTCCGCGAAATCCTTACCCAAAGGGTCACACTGGCTTAACGGGTATCAGGGCAGCTTCATTCTCCCCACCGGCGAAAAGGCGGTGCCTGGTATGGAATGGGATAGAGAAAACGACCTCTTGTCCCGCGCTTGCGACGAACTGCTGGAGCAGAACTCGTTGCTGCAGCAGGAAATCGAATTGCTGCGCGCGCAATTGCGTCGGCATCCCACCGGAGAGCTGCAGATCCGGGAGGCGCGGCGTCAGATGGACGAGCTGCTGGAAACGACGGGCGGCCATACGCCATTCCCCGCGCAGGCACACCAGCAGGCTTCCGCCTACTAGGCGACGTCGACGGCCAGCACGATCTTGCCTATGTGGCTGCCTTCTTCCATGGCGCGGTGCGCATCTGCTGCGCGCGCCAGCGGATATATCGCGTGAATCAATGGCAGGCAGCGCCCCTCGGCCAGCGCCGGCCACACCTGTTCGCGTAGCGAGGTGGCGATGGCTGCCTTCTCCGCTGAGGTGCGTGGTCGCAAGGCCGAACCTGTCACTACCGCGCGTTTGGCCATGATCACGCTCAGGTTGACCTGCGGCGCCACCTGGCCACCGAGAAAGCCCAGCAGCAACAGCCTGCCGTCGCGCGCGAGGGTGGCGAGGTTGTCGGCGAAATAGCTGGCGCCCATGATGTCGAGGATCAGGTCGGCGCCATGGCCGTCGGTCCGGGTCAGCACGACATCGGCGAACGACTCCTGACGGTAGTGGATCGGCTCGCCGCCCAGCTCCCGGATCGCCTCGCACTTGGCCGCGCCGCCGGCCGTGGCGAAGGTGCGGAGGCCAAACTCGCGACACAGCATCAGCGCGGTGGTGCCGATGCCGCTGGCGCCGCCATGGATCAGCGCCACCTCGCCGCGGCGGGCGCGCCCCATCAGGAACAGGTTCGCCCAGACCGTGAAGAAGGTCTCCGGTATGGCTGCCGCCTGCAGCATGGATACTCCGGCGGGGATGGGCAGCACCTGACCGGCCGGGGCGGCGCAGTACTCGGCATAGCCACCGCCGTTGGTGAGGGCGCAGACGGCGTCGCCTACGGCAAATCCGCTGACGTCTTCGCCCAGTGCCACCACGGCGCCGGACACTTCCAGCCCGGGCGTGGGGTTCGCGCCGGGTGGGATGGGGTAGTGACCAGCCCGTTGCAGTACGTCTGGCCGGTTTACACCGGCGGCCGCCACCCGTACCAGCAATTCGTCGCTTGCCGGTCGTGGCGTGGCGACCACGCGAGGCTGCAATACCTCGGCGCTGCCCGGCGAGGTGATGTGGATTTCCGTCATCGTCGCGGGCAGCGTCGAAAGCATGTGAGTGATCAGGTGGGAAGGGAGGTGGCCAGCGCCGGGTCGGCGCGCCGCCGACGGCGATGGCGCAGCCACCACACTAGGGTCAGCGTGATGATGGCGAGGAGAAGAAGCGCAGCGGCAGCCATGAGCTGGAGCATGCGGGCCTGGCTGTACATCACGTATTCGCCGGACTGGCCGTAGATGCCGTTGAATCCCGCCAGCATGGCCGGCAGTTTGCGCAGGTCGGCCATGTCCAGCGGCAATGGACGCTCATCCGGATGGAAGTTCGAGCCCATCGGCTCGGGCTGGCCGTGGCGATCAAGTTCGATGTGGCCGCCAAGGATGTAGCTCACCGGCCGGTTGCCCAGGAAATCGAGCAGGCGACGCGCGCTGGCGCGGTCGGCATCGACGTCATCGATGATCAGACGGCCTGGCAGGAAAAAATCACCGCTGAAGACCAGGCCGGTGGAGCGGTCGTAATAGCTGACATGCGACGGCGTGTGCCCCGGCGTGGGAATCACGTCCACCACGCGATCGCCGAGGTCGACCTGCGCCACGTCGTCCGGCCAGTGGCGGAAGCCGAACGTCTGAATCACATGGGGAAGATCGGCGCCGACGACCGTGACCTGGGGCAGGCCGGCGAACTGCACATCGCCCGCGCGGTGGTCCAGGTGGCTATGGGTGTGCACGACTTCCAGCGGCATGCGCGCGCCATTCACCTGGGGCAGCAGGGCGATGACGGTGGCTGCCAGCGGCGCCTTGCTCGCGTCCGCCACGTCGCCGCTGTCGATCAGCAGCGCCTTCGACGAGCCGATCAGCAGATAGATGAAGGGGCCCTCGTAAGTCTGGCAAAGGCTTTCGCGCAGGATGTAAGTGCGTTCGTCGTAACGATGCACCTGCAACGGGCGGGGCGGGTGTCCCTGGCAATCCGCCGAACCGGGGTCCCAATGCACATCGATCGATCCGGTGGAAGGTTCGGCGTTGGCGAGAGGCGCCATCAGGCAGAAAAGCGACAGCAGCGCGGCGAGGACGGTCTTCATCGTGGCCTCTGGGGCGCCCGTGAGGGCGTCGGGAGTGACGGAACCTGCGTTTCGGGCATCGGATGCACGCGGGCCGCGCTCGGTTTAGTGGCCCGCGCGGTGATCGGGCCTATCCATTCAGCGTGCAGTTGCCTTTGGCCGGGCTATCCGCCACATCACTACGGCGACCGGACCATCATTCCTTTCTCAGCCGGTGGTGGTGTTGCCGCGTCGGCTCTCGATGGTCGCGCCCTCGCGCATGGCCTTGGTCACCGGCGTGTTGGCCACGATTTCGAGCAGGCGCTGCCACTGTTCGTCGCTCAGCGGCTGGTCCGAATGCAGGGTGCGCTGCACGTGCAGCTTGCCGTCGTCGTCGCGTGTCAGTTCCAGCTCGGCGCGAAACGCGCCCAGGTTCCAACCCTTGCGTTGCGCGTACATGCGCAGAGTGATGGCCGTGCAGGCGGCCAGCGAGGCGAGGTAGTAGTCGAATGGCGCCGGTCCCTCGCCCTGGCCACCGAGCTTCACGGGCTCGTCGGTGTCCATCACGAAGTGGCCTGCATGGATGTGATGCAGATAGTTGCTGTCGGTGGAATCGATCGTGGCGGACGACACGTGTGTCATGGCGCGGGACTCCTTCAGTGCCGCATCGGCACAGGTGGGCGGTGTGTGGGCGAGCCAGCGTAGAAGCCCTGCACGACGACGCCAAGTGCACGCGGAACGAAACATCCTCGCTTGCGCTATTCGACCAAGGTAGATGTCGGGGCAATGCATCGGCTCGCCTGGCCGCGATACAGCATCGACGCTGCGCCGATATAATGTACCGCCGAGTCTGTTCTCCTCCCCCGCCAGGCCTCACCGGCGCCTGGCGACGCCGCCGTCGAGCGAACCCCGCGCCATTCGCCAGCGCGCACGTCGACAAAGAAGCCGCGCCGCCACCTCGCCGCAGCCTGACCCACGCCCGGATGCCCCACGCCATGCGTTCTTCCACACTTACCGCTTCCATCGCGCTCGCACTCCTGCTCTCCGGATGCGTCACCAGCCGTGGACTGCATACCACCGGCACAGTGACCGATGCCGCGCAGCTCAAGTCAGAGCGCAGCCTCGCCGATGTGCAGCTCAGTCCGACCGCGTGGCCTGCACAGGACTGGTGGGTCAGCTACGGCGATCCGCAGCTGACCGCGCTGATCGAAGAGGCGCTGAAGAACAACCCGAGCCTGGACCAGGCCCAGGCCCGCGCGCGCCTGGCGCAGGCGGTCGCCCAGAGCGTCAACGCCGGCCGCATGCCGCAGATGGAAGGCTCGGCCTCGATCACCGGCGCCTGGCTGTCGGAGAAGAATCCGATCTATCCCAGCTACGTGCTCGGCAAGTTTGCCTGGAGCAAGGAGATCGGCGTGGGCTTCTCCTGGGATCTGGACCTGTGGGGCGGCAAGCGCGCGGCGTGGGAGGCTGCGCTGGGACGCAGCCGTGCCGCTGAAATCGACGCCTACGCGGCCCGCATCGAATTGTCGGTGAATGTGGCGCGCGCCTATGTACGGCTCAGTTACGCGTTCGCCCAGAAAGACGTCGCCGATGCCGAACTCGAGCGCTCCACGCGCTCGCTGGAAGTGACCAAGCGACTGGTCGCTGGCGGTCTGGACACGCCACAACAGCAACATCTCGCCGATTCCCAGGTGGCCGGCGCCGAGCAGCAGAAGGTGGCGGCCGACCGCGCCATCGATGCTGCGCGCAGCAGCCTGTCGATCCTGCTCGGGCAGGGACCGGATCGCGGCCTCGCCATCGAGCGCCCGCACATGGCCGATCTCGGGCCGGCGGTCGTGCCGGACAAGTTGTCGGTGGACCTGATCGGTCGCCGCGCCGACCTGGTGGCGGCGCGCTGGGAGATCGAGGCCGCCAGCAAGGAGGTCAAGGCGGCCAAGACCGAGTTCCTGCCCAACCTCAGCCTGTCCGCGATGGCGGGCCTCATTGCCGTGGGCGGCAGCACCAATTTGTTCCAGCTGCCGGCGCGCAACTATGCCTTTGGTCCGGCGCTGAGCCTGCCCCTGTTCGACGGTGGTCGTCGCCGTGCCGGACTGTCGATGGCCGATGCCGAATACGACGCCATGGTGGCGCGCTACAACGGCCTGTTGATCAGCGCGATCAACGATGTCTCCGACCAGGTTTCGGCGCTGACCTCGATTCGCCAGCAGATCACGCTAGAGAAGCGGGCCGTGGATGATGCGCAGAAGAGCTGGCAGGACGCCCTGAAGGCCTACCAGGGCGGGCTGAGCGGTCCGCTCACGCCGCTCACCAGCCGTCAGCAGTTGCTCACCGCCCAGCAGAGGCTGGCCTTGCTGGAGAGCGAGCAAGCGGAAATTTCCGTGCGGTTGATCGAGTCGCTGGGCGGCGGTTTCGATGGCGGCGCGGACGTGGCCACGATCGACCAGGCGCAGTCACCGCAGGCCTCGGCGGCCGCCAGCGGCTCGCGCTGATCCCTTGCTCGTAGCGTCACGTAATTAACGTCAGAGGGCGTGGTGGCTGGAAAGCGTCGGCCATGCCCCCATGTTCGATGGCAGCGGGCGCGTCACGGGAATTTCCGGGCGCTGCATCGCGTGCAAGGTCCTTGTGACCGGGAGATGACATGGCGACGGGCTGGGCCGGCGACGGCGCGGTACAGGATCAGATCGATGCGACCGTGGAAGACGCGGTCAAGCGTGCGCGCAGCCGCATGCAATCGGGTCCCGGTCTGACCCATTGCGAAGAGTGCGATGCACCGATACCGGAGGCGCGACGTCACGCCGTGCCCGGGGTGCGCCTGTGCGTGGCCTGCCAGTCTGCACATGATCGCGACGAAGCGGCGTTCGCTGGCTACAACCGTCGCGGCAGCAAGGACAGCCAGTTGCGCTGAAGTCGCGTTTCACGCGTCGGCTGCAAACATGAAGCGTGGCTTGGCGACAAGCGGCCGCCGCTATTGACGGCTGGGGCGGGCGAGGGTCAATGTCTCCCTTTCCGTCGCCAACGAGTACACCCTCGCATGACTCAGTCAGTCCGCCGCCGCATACGCCAATTGTCGATGTCTGGCGAGGTGGCCCGATGAGCGGCCGGTTCAGTACGCTGGCCGGCAAGCCGGCGCCCGAGTCGATGCTGGTGGATATCGCGCGGCTGCGTGATGCCTATGTCGACCTGCGCCCCGATGCAGGTGTGCCGAGCCAGCGCGTGTCGTTCGGCACCTCCGGCCATCGCGGCGTCTCGTTCGAGCGCAGCTTCAACGAATGGCATGTGCTGGCGATCACCCAGGCCATCTGCGAATACCGCACGGGGCAGGGCATCGATGGCCCGCTGTATATCGGCATCGATCCCCACGCGCTGTCGCAGCCGGCCTTCGAGAGCGCGCTGGAAGTGCTCGCGGCCAACGGCGTGCAGACGCGCATCGCCAAGGGCGGCGAATACACGCCGACGCCCGCCATCTCGCATGCGATCCTCACCCACAACCGCGGGCGCACAGCCGGTCTTGCCGACGGCATCGTGGTTACGCCCTCGCACAATCCGCCCGATGGTGGCGGCTTCAAGTACAACCCGCCCAATGGCGGCCCGGCAGACACCGACGTCACCGGCTGGATCCAGAAGCGCGCCAACGCCTTGATTGAAAGCGGCCTGCGCGATGTGCGTCGCACCCCGTACGCGCAGGCTTTGCGCGCATCCACCACGCACGAGCATGACTTCATCGCTGCCTACGTGGCCGACCTCGCCAACGTGGTCGACTTCGACGCGATCCGCGGCAGCGGCGTCCATCTGGGCGTGGACCCGCTCGGCGGCGCGGGCGTGCACTACTGGGGGCCGATCGCCGAGCGCTACGGCATCGACCTCACGGTGGTGAGCGACGAGGTCGATCACACCTTCCGTTTCATGAGCGTGGACTGGGACGGCAAGATCCGCATGGATCCCTCGTCCTCGCATGCGATGCAGCGGCTGATCGGCCTGAAAGACCAGTACGACGTGGCTTTTGCCTGCGATACCGACCATGACCGCCATGGCATCGTCACGCGCAGCTCGGGCCTGTTGCTGCCCAACCACTTCCTGTCCGTGCTGGTCGACTACCTGTACCAGCACCGCCCGCACTGGCGCGCCGATGCCGCGGTCGGCAAGACGCTGGTCAGCACCGCGCTGATCGATCGCGTGGCCAAGCGTCTGGGCCGCCGACTTCACGAAGTGCCGGTGGGCTTCAAGTGGTTCGTCGATGGCCTGTTCGATGGCTCGCTGGGATTTGGCGGCGAGGAGAGCGCGGGCGCCTCGTTCCTGCGCCGTGACGGCACGGTGTGGTCCACCGACAAGGACGGCATTGCGGCGGCGCTGATGTCCGCCGAAATCACCGCGCGCATGGATCGCGATCCGGGCGAGTTGTATCGCGAGCTGACCGGCGCCTTGGGTAGCCCAGTGTCCGAGCGTGTCGATGCGCCGGCCAATGCCGAACAGAAGGCGCGGCTGTCGAAGCTGTCGCCGCAACAGGTGAAGAGCACCGAGCTGGCTGGCGAAAAGATCGAGAGCGTGCTCGATCGCGCGCCAGGCAACGGCGCTGCGGTCGGCGGCATCAAGGTGTGTTCGGCCAACGGCTGGTTTGCGGCGCGTCCGTCGGGGACCGAGGACATCTACAAGATCTACGCCGAGAGCTTCAAGGACGAAGCGCACCTGCAGCGTCTGCTGGAAGAGGCGCAGGCGATGGTGGATGAGGCGCTTGGCGCGACTTGAGCGAACGACATTGCTGAGGCAGAAGGGATTCGGCGCCTTGACGCACCAGTGAAAAGGCACTGGATGACTCGCTGCGCTCGCCCCTTCGGGGCCGCCCTGCGGGCGTTCTCCGCGCTGCGCGCTACGTCCGGCCTTCGCCGGGATGACGGTGTTGAGTCGTGGGGGTGCTTCCAGTTCAACACCACCCTTCACCCCCGTCATTCCTGCGAAAGCAGGAATCCAGCGCCTTTGCTCACGAACTGGAAGGCACTGAATGACGAGCGGCGCTCGCTCCTCCGATGCCACCCGGTGGGCGCTCTCCGCGCCACGCGCTCCGTCCGGCTTTCGCGGGGATGAGGTTGTTGAGTCGTGGAGGGCGCCTTCTGAGTCAACGCCACTCCACAACCCCGAAACATCACACCGGTGACGGATTCAGTTCCTGGAATCCGCGCTGGTGCCAATACGGGTACACCGGCGCCACTTCGCTGGCCTGGTCGAGTCGGGCCACCTGCTCCTTGGTGAGGTTCCAGCCCACCGCTCCGAGGTTCTGCCGCAACTGCTCCTCATTGCGGGCGCCGATCACCACGGTGGAGACGGTGGGGCGCTGCAGCAGCCAGTTCAGTGCGATCTGCGGCACGCTCTTGCCAGTTTCGGCCGCGATCTCCTCGAGCGCATCGATCACGCGATACAGATAATCGTCGGTCACCTGCGGACCCATCTCGCCGGTCTTGTGTAGGCGGCTGGTACTCGGCAGCGGGGCGCCGCGGCGCAGCTTGCCGGTGAGGCGGCCCCAACCGAGCGGGCTCCACACCACCGCGCCCACGCCCTGGTCCAGGCCCAGCGGCATCAGCTCCCATTCGTAGTCGCGGCCGATCAGCGAGTAATAGGTCTGGTTCGCCACGTAACGCGGGTAGCCGTAGCGATCGGCTACCGCCAGCGACTTCATCAGGTGCCAGCCGGAGAAGTTGGACACGCCGACGTAGCGGATCTTGCCCGCGCGCACCAGGTCGTCGAGCGTGGACAGCGTCTCCTCGACCGGCGTCTTCGCATCGAAGCCGTGCAGCTGGAAGAGGTCGATGTAATCCGTGCCCAGGCGCTTTAGCGCGGCGTCGCAGGCCTTGATCAGGTGGAAGCGCGAGGAGCCGACGTCGTTCGGGTCTTCGCCGGAGCGGAAGGTGGCCTTGGTCGAGATCAGTACGCGGTCGCGGCGGCCCTTGATGGCCTCGCCCAGCACCGACTCGGCGACGCCGCCGGAATAGATGTCCGCACTGTCGAACATGGTGAGGCCGGCATCCAGGCAGATGTCGACCAGTCGTCGTGCCTCGTCGGCCTCGGTGTTGCCCCAGGCGCCGAAAAATTCACCCTTGCCGCCAAACGTGCCGGTGCCAAAGCTCAGCACCGGAACCTTGAAGCCGGATGCACCCAATTGCCGAAATTCCATGAGAAAGCCTCTTGCTGGGACAGAAGCTTTCTTCATGGGGCCGGACGTCGGCGATCCAAGTCGCCGTGAGCGTGCGGCCTAGTTGGTCAGTGCGCCTTTCGACTGCGCCTCGACGAAGGCCTGCACCGGCCACACGGCCAGCCAGATGCCGCGGAACGGCTGGATGTACACCGCGTGGGCGTGATCGAGTTCGGTGAGCCGCTTCGGATAGGTGATGATCAGGCCGTCAGGATGGTCCTCGGCCCAGCGCCGGACGTCCTGCATGCCGTGCAACTGCGTCACCGGTTGGGTGAGGCGTCCGAGGAAGGTGTACTGGCCGTCGTTCGATTCGAGGTTGGCGATCGGCTGTCCGCTTGCCTCGGCCTTGGACAGCATGGCGGCGACCGGATTGAAATCGTAGGCCGGCCACAGCGTCAGCGTGAACAACCCATTGGCGGCGACCACCGCAATCAGGCCAGCGCCGGCGACGCGGAAGAGCTCACCCCGACGCAGCAGCACGAGCGTCGCGGCGATCAGCAGGAACAACACGCCGAACGGCAGGCCGTAACTCACCAGGCTGGCCAGTTGCGCGTGCTCGAGCCGGGCATGCAGGGTCGGAAGGCGGAGCGCGATCAACACGGCGCCACAGATCGCATACGCCAGCGCCAGCGGCCAGGGACCCAGCCACCGCGAGGTCGAGGGACGGCGCTCATGCAGCAGCACGAGCGATGCGGCGATCAGCAAGGCAAAGCCGCCGTACTCGGGCAGCGGGTAGTAGGCCTGCTTGCCGCTGACCAGCGAAAAGCCAAGCAGCACCGGCCCCAGCCAGGCAAACAGGAAGCGCAGGCCGTCCTCGAATGGGCGGCGCAGCGAGGCCAGCGCCACCCACATCCGCGGCCACAGCGCGAACGGGAAGATCAGCACCGGCAGCAAGGGGATGTACCACCAGAACGGTTCGGCATGGGCGAAGGCGTCGACCACGCGGCCGGCGGTCTGGTGCACCACCAGCCTCTGCCGGTAGGCCTCGCCGCCGGCGCCGGTGGCCAGCAGCACCCAGGCCACCAGCAGGAGGCTGCCGACGAGCAGGGCGATCGCGCCGCGCACGTACCATTGGCGACGTTCGCGCCTGGCCCAGGGATGCCACAACGGCCCAAGCAGGAAGGGGAAGGCGACATGCAGGAACATCACCGGCCCCTTGGTGAGCAGGCCCAGTCCCACCGCCAGCGCGAACCACCCGAAGCGCGGCGCCTCGCGTTCCGGTTTTGGCGTCAGGCAGAGCAGGGCGGCCAGCACGCAGTTGGCCAGCAGCACCTCGTACATCACCTGCAGGCCGAACAGAAAGCCGAAACTGAAGGCGGCGAGGATCCACGGCGCGGTGCGCGCCACCTCGGGGCGCTGGGGAAACAGGCGCTGGGCCAGCTTCCACAGCAAGACCAATTGCAGGCCGCCCAGCAGTACCTCCAGCAGGCGCGGCCACACGTCGCCGACGCCGCCGACCGCCCAGCCCAGGTGGATCAGCCACAGCAGCAGCGGCGGCTTCTCGCTGTAGGGAAGTCCGTTGAGGTAGGGCACGATGAAGCTCTGCCGCTCCCACATCTCCCACGCGACCGACAAGGTGCGCGTGGAGTACATCGGCATCGGCCCGTGCTGGAAGATCGCCACCAGCGCCGCCACCAGCCAGCACCAGAGCCACGGCGTGGCCATGACGCCTTCACGCAAGGCGCGAAAGACGGAAGGGGCCGGGTCACGTCGGGTGTCGATGGATGTCACGCTGGAAACTCGTAGTGGGTAAAAGACTCAGTCGGCCTTGAACGCACGAACGGGCGCTCGTGCCGACCGGCGAGGCTCAACGATGCTTGTCGACGCCGCCCCAGTCCTCGACGGCGCCCACCGGCACCACGCCGCCGCGGCAGGCCGGCGCCACGGCATCCAGCCGATAGAGCCGCCAATCGCGCCCGCTGGTGATGCCCATGTCGATCGTGGCGTCCTGGTTGATGCATGGCGCCATGACGTCGGCCAGGATCAGCACCCAGCGGTCGGCCGGCGCCTGCTCTTGCCAGCGAATTGAATCCGCCAATTGCTGGTGCCACGGCGTCACGAAGCCGAAGTCGATGGTGGGGCGTTCGAAGGCCAGCGGCAACTCTTCCTTCCACGCCACCAGGGCCAGTTCCGCGTGCGGCCCGATGGTCTGTTCGACGCGTTGCACCAAAGGCGCTTGCGAGCTGGCTCTGGCCAGCAGCGGCGCGGCCCACAGGCCCCACAGCAGCCACACACCGGCCAGGCTCGTCAGCACGGCCAGGCCGGCCCGGCGCAGGCGGAATGCCGCCACGCAAACCAGGATCCAGGCGCCCAGCACGATGAACATGATCCACAGCGCGTTCGTCTGGTCACCGAGTTGGCGAGCTTGCGCAAAACGCATGGTCCACGCCGACGGATGCCACAACGCTTGCAGGCCGAGGGCCAGCGTGGGCAAGGCCAGCGCCAGCAGGAACACCAGCG
Organism: Dyella solisilvae; assembly: GCF_003351225.1. Taxonomy (GTDB): domain Bacteria; phylum Pseudomonadota; class Gammaproteobacteria; order Xanthomonadales; family Rhodanobacteraceae; genus Dyella; species Dyella solisilvae. Next base: position 182,624 of record NZ_QQSY01000001.1, on the reverse strand, counting down.
CCGTCCACTGCGCCCAGCGGCGCTGCAGGATGTCGCGCAGGAACGGGCCGGCGCACAGCGCGAGCAGCGGCAGCGCCGGCATGATGTAGACGTCACGCTTGGCCCGCGTGATGCTGAAGAACACGATCAGCAGCACCGACCACGCCAGCGGCAGCAGGAAGCGCGCATCGCGCTCGCGCAGTCGTTGGCGCCAGGCAGGCAGCAGGCCCGGCAGCGCCAGGCTCAGCGGCAGCCACGAGGTGAAGATGACCTCGATGTAGAACCACGGCGGCTGGAAGCTGTTCCACGGATGCACATATCGGTGCACCGTCTGGTTCACGAAGATGTCGCTGATGTAGGCGCGCGCCTCGGCGCTGTCGTGCGCGTGCACGTAGAGCAGCAGCGGGACCAGCCACAGCGCGAGTGCGGCGATGAACGCCACGACGCCACCCAGCCAAGTCGCCACTCCGCCAGTGGACGGCGACAGGCCCTGCCATGCGCGATGCCGCGCGAACAGCCACGGTACGACCATAAGGAACGCCAGCACGCCGACGCCCTTGGTGATCACACCCAGGCCGGCCGCGAAGCAGCCCACCCAGAAGGCGCGGCGATCCGGTCCGAGCAGGAAGTGCCGGAGCAGGCCGGCATTGGCCAGCGTGACGAAGAAGGTGACGGTGGGGTCGATCTGGCCACGTTTGGCCTGGAACACGAATTGCACCGTGCACAACAGGCCCAGCGCTCCCCACATGCCCGCGCGGTGTCCCCACAGTCGGCGGCCAAGGTCGTAGACCAGCCACAGGGTGCCGAGTGAGCACAGCAGCGAGGGCAGCAGGAAGGCGATCTCCCAGTTGCCCGTCAACGCATGGGACGCAGCCTGCATGGACATGAAGGTCGGCGGCTTGTCCGAGTACCAGTCCGTGCCCCGATGCGGGATCAGCCAGTTGCCGGACGCGGCCATCTGATGCGCGACCAACGCAAAGCGCGGTTCATCCGAAGGCGTGGGCGTGCGCATGCCGATGCCTGCGGCGAGCAGCAGCAGGCTGCCCAGCATCAGCAACCAACGCTCGATCTTTTCACGCCGCCCATCGGCACCCGCGGCCGACGGGGTCAATCGGCCCGCCTCAAACACGTGCAACACCCGGCATCAGTGCGTCAGCCCCAGCTGGCCCAGTTCGCCCGGCGCGTTGATGCCTTCGGCTCGCGGCGTAGTGGCGGTCGCTGGCTTGGCGTCGACGGGGCCAGCCTGGCCCAGCACGGTCGCGTAGTCGCGCACGATCTGCATCGCGGTCTCTCGCGCGGACAGGCCCTTGGTCAGCAAGGCGCGGCTGCCACATCCATAAGGTTCGTACACCGAGGCATCGGTCACGCTGAACATGCCCACTGTCGGAACCCGCGAGGCCACGGCGAGGTGCATCACGCCGCAATCGGCGGTGATGAACAGGTCCATGCCCGCCATCACGGCGCCCATGCGACGGATATCGGTGGAGTAGTAGCCCGGCCATTGGTCGCCGAGCATGGAACGCCCATGCATGGGAATCAACTCGATGAGGCTCGAGGCTGGGCACATCTCCTTGAAGGTGGTGATGAACTCGTTCCACCATTCGGCGGGATAACGCTTGGCGCCCGTGGCGTTGCCGAAAATGCCCACCACCGGCGACGTCGTCGTGCGCTGCGACGCCGGCGACAACTGCTCGATCACCGCGCGCCCTTGCGCCAGTTCGGTGTCGGTCAGGCGGATGTCCAGCGACGGATAATCGGTGGCGTCGTCGACCACACCGGCATAGTGCTGGCGCGCCCAGCGCAGCAGGTTGATCGGACGCTGGGCCATATGCTGCCGGGCCGCCTCGGTGGGCACCGGGTGCGTCAACTTCGAGTCGGCCGGCTTGTCGCTGAAGCCCAGCTTGAAGCGCCCCTTCAGGAAGCCGGTGACTGCACGGGCGAAGCCCGAGCCCAGGCAGGGGTCGACGATCAGGTCGTACTGGACCTTGCGCACGCGAAACAGCGTGGCCAGGAATGAAACGGGACGCTTGAAGCCGCGCTTGGGCAGGCAGTAGATGTTCTTCACGCTGAAGAAGGTCGAGAACACTTCTTCGGCGATATCGCCCTCGGAAAGGATGTCGATCTCGACGCCCTTGTAGAGGCGCTCCAGCTCAGCGATGAGGGGGGTAAGCAAGATCGTGTTGCCCAGCCGATGATTCGGCCGGCACACGAGGATGCGGTAAATCCCTTTTCGTGGCATGGGCTCCTGCCCTGTATTCACGACGGATGTATTCAAGCGACACCAGCAACGATAGACGTTGTCATTGAGTTAAAATCCGCATCCCAGCGCAAACGCCTGATCACAAAGCGTTTCCCGCGAGCTCTCGGCAGACCGCCCCCAAGCTTCTGCAAGTTGGCGTTCGCCAAGTTTATCCGGGGTCTCCATGCGTTGGCGATCTCGCTCCACCGTCAGACGGCGGACCGGCGATGGATCGCGAATGGCATGCGACGGGTTCATTCGCATCGAGGGGCGAACGAGGCCTCACCTCCGGGTCATTCGCGGGTGGAGACGGCAGACGCCTGCAAAATGGTGATGCCGGTCGCCCAAAACAACCTTCCGGCCCCCGCCGCCATTGGCGAGCGCCAAGTCGTTGGCTAGTCTCCGGGACGCCGCCGTCCTTGGGCGGGCAAGGAGTGGCGGGGCAACCGGCCTGGCCATGCAGCCATCCACGTGACGTCCAGGAGCTCCGGTGGCCTATCCACCCTTTTGGTACCGAATGTTTGCCTTGCTGGTCCTGGCGCTGGTTCCTGCCAAAGCAACCCATGCCGTGCCGACGGATCCGGCCATGGAGGATGCGAACCATCTCGATGTGCTGGATTTTCACGGCACACCCAGGGGCATCAAGGACCGCAGCTTCAACATCTTCTTCGATGCGGGCGCCTGGCATGGCTACAGCCTGCCGGCGTCGGGTGACGGGGCGACGGGGTTCTCCGGCCCTTTCGTCCATAGCCTGCAGGGCGGCGTATGGGCCGGAACGCAATTTGCGCAGATGCGGCTTGAGGATGCGGACAACGGACAGGCCATGGTGCTGACTCCCGTTGACGACCATTCGGGCCCGGGATACCTGGAGCGCCACGCCGTGGCCCCAGGCCTCGATGTTCGCCAGACGCTGTTCTATGCCGATTCGAGGACGGCCGTCGTCAAGATCGAGCTTGCCGCTTCCGCGGCTCGCGCGATAAGGCTTTCCATCGAGGGGGCCACCAAGCCTCTGGCTGGCAGTCGGCTGGAGGTGTGGGGCGCCGATGTCGTGCAGCATTTTGCCGGTTCGCCCTCGCGACTGATCACCCGGTTGCGTGGCGATGGCGAGGCGATCACGTGGGCCTCCGTGAATGAGCGGCGCTATCGCATCGGGGTGGGTTCGGCGTTGTCCCTGCGGCCCGGCGAGAGCGCGACGATCTTCGTCGAGCAGATGCTGACGGATGACCCCAAGGGTGGCATGCCCGCCTCCGTTGATGATCGCGAGGCATGGAAGCGCAATCGCGAACGATGGCAGGCGTATCTGAAGCCCGTGCAGGCGAGCCATCTTTCCGGGGTGCCTGACGAGGTGGCGCAACGGGTCTTGCTCAAGGCCGTCACGACGCTGTTGGGCAACTGGCCCGCAGCGCGTGGTGACCTGCACCACGACGGCGTCATGCCTTCGTATTCCAATCCCGACGCCAACGGCTTCTGGACCTGGGGCTCGGGGAAGCACGCCGCTGCGCTCGCGCATTTCGCGCCGGCGCGGAAGGCATGCAGCTCACCGGGTAACCCTTCCCGACGGGTTGGCGGTGTCGCCGGGCGTCTGGAAGGCGGCGGACGCGCTGCTGGATGACGCAAAAAAAACGGGCGCCTCGAGGGACGCCCGTCTTGTTTCTCGGCGCGCCATCCCGCGCCTCATGGGGTGGGGATGGCGGCGGCTGATGGCTTACAGGCCGATCGCCGTTTCCGCCTTCACGTACGGCAGGCCGTGGGCCTCGGCCACCGGCTCGCAGGTCACCTTGCCTTCGCACACGTTCAGGCCGTTGCGCAGGTGGATGTCCTGCGCCAGGGCCTTCTTCCAGCCGCTATTGGCCAGGGCCAGGGTGAACGGCAGGGTCACGCTGTTGAGCGCGAAGGTCGAGGTGCGAGCCACGGCGCCCGGCATGTTGGCCACGCAGTAGTGCACCACGCCGTCCACCACGTAGGTCGGGTCGGAGTGGGTGGTGGCGTGCGAGGTCTCGACGCAACCGCCCTGGTCGATGGCGACGTCCACGATCACCGAACCGGTCTTCATGGTGCGCACCATGTCGTGGGTCACCAGCTTGGGAGCAGCGGCGCCCGGCACCAGCACCGTGCCGATCAGCAGGTCAGCGCGACGCACCAGCTCTTCGATGGCCGAGCGGGTGGAGAATACGGTGGAGATCGAGGTGCCGAACTGCGTGGCGAGGCGCTTGAGCGCTTCGGCCGAGCGGTCGACCACGGTCACCTTGGCGCCCATGCCCACGGCGATGGTGGCTGCGTGGGTGCCGGACACGCCGCCACCCAGGATCACCACTTCCGCAGCCGGCACGCCCGGGACGCCGCCCAGCAGCACGCCGCGGCCACCCTGGGCCTTCTCGAGCGAGTGCGCGCCCACCTGCGGAGCAAGGCGGCCGGCGACCTCGGACATCGGGGTCAGCAGCGGCAGCGACCCGTTCGGCGAGGTCACCGTTTCGTACGCAATGCAGATCGCGCCGGAGGCGATCAGGTCGTTGGTCTGCTCCGCGTCAGGGGCGAGGTGCAGGTAGGTGAAGAGGATCTGGCCCGGGCGGAGCTTCTTGCGCTCGACGGCCAGCGGCTCCTTCACCTTCACGATCATGTCCGCTTCGGCAAAGATCTGGTCGGCGCCTTCCACGATCGTGCCACCGGCGGCGACGTAGTCCGCATCGTTGATGCCAGCGCCGACGCCCGCACCGGCCTGCACCAGCACCTGGTGGCCGTGGTGCACCAGTTCCTGCACGGACGACGGGACGAGGCCCACGCGGTACTCGTGATTCTTGATTTCTTTCGGCACACCGATGCGCATGGCTTGCTCTCTCTTTGGAGATAGGGAAGTTGGGTGCCCGCCCGAAGGGCGGTGGCGCAGCAGTATGATCGAGTCTTCGCGCAATTGAGTGCCGATTTGGCCCCTGCTTGCGGTAAGTTATCGAATCATTGAATCGATTATTGGGAATTCGTGGAATTTTATGTCAATCCAGGAACAGGCACTCGATGACCGCGACCGCGCCATACTCCGGCTGCTCCAGCAGGACGGTCGATTGACCAATCTGGAGCTCGCCAATCGCATCAACTTGTCCCCCTCGGCCTGTCTGCGCCGTGTGAAGCTGCTGGAGGATCGCGGGCTCATTTCCCGCTACGTGATGCTGGTGGACGAGAAGGCGGCCGGCTTGCCGGGTACCGCCTTTGTCCTGGTCACGCTGGACCAGCAGGGCCGCGCGGCGCTGGACACCTTTGAGGCCGCCATCCAGCACCATCCGGAGGTCACCGAGTGCTGCCTGCTGGCCGGCACGGCCGATTACATGGTGCGCGTGGTCTACGCGGACTCGGCGGATTTCGAGCGCATCCATACCGAGATCCTCACCCAGTTGCCGGGCGTGGTGCGCGTGCAGTCGACCCTGGCCTTGCGCACGGTGAAAAAGACCACTGAATTGCCCGTTTGAGGGGGTGCGACCTTTTTGGAATTTTTTGTGGCTATCCTGTAGCCAACCATCGGGGCGTGGGGGCGTGTCATGGGCAGCGAATCGGACGTCGATGCACTCTCGCGGCGCCACTTCCTGAAGGCCGCCGGCCTGTTCGGCGCCATGGGGATGCTGGGTGGGCGAGCCGCGTGGGCGGCATCGGGCAAGGGTATCCAGTTGCCGTTCGCGAATGGCGAGCGGGAACTCACTAGCGACTTTCCGCAGAAGGGCGAGATGATCCTCCTGCGTACGCGACCGCCGATGCTGGAAACGCCCTTCGAGGTGTTTGACCAGGGCGTGTTTACGCCGAACGACCGATTCTTCGTGCGTTGGCACCTGACCGACGTGCCGACGCAGATCGACGCCGACGCGTTTCGGCTGCAGGTGCGCGGCCAGGTCGGCAAGCCCTTGTCGCTGAGCCTGCGGCAGCTGATGACCGAGTTCGATCAGGTTGAGTTGGCCGCCGTCAACCAGTGTTCCGGCAATTCGCGTGGCTTCTTCACTCCGCGCGTGCCGGGCGGCCAATGGGCCAACGGCGCCATGGGTTGCGCACGCTGGACCGGCGTGCGCCTGAAGGATGTGCTGGACCGGGCAGGGGTGAATGCCAACGCTGCGCGCGTGCGTTTCCACGGCATGGACAGCGGCGTCATCAAGGCCACCCCGGAATACCTCAAGTCCATCGACATCGATCACGCCCGCGATGGCGAGGTGATGCTCGCCTATGGCATGAACGGCGAGCAGCTCCCGCTGTTGAACGGTTTTCCGCTGCGGCTGGTCGTGCCCGGCTGGTACTCGACGTACTGGGTCAAGATGCTCGATGACATCGAGGTGCTGGACAAGGCCGACGACAATTACTGGATGGCCAAGGCTTACCTCATCCCGGACATGCCGTACGCGAACGTCGTGCCCGGGCAGACGGGATTCAAGAGCGTGCCCATCAACCACATGGCGCCGCGCTCGTTCATCACCAATCTTCGCGATGACGACCGGGTGTTGGTGGGGCTCGCCGTGCAGCTGCGCGGCATCGCCTTCGGAGGTGATGCCGGCGTTTCCCGTGTGATGTGGTCCAGCGATGGCGGCAAGCACTGGAAAGAAGCCGCGCTGGAAGCGGACCACGGAAAGTATGCATTCCGCCGCTGGAATGCCGTTTTCACGCCGGTGTCGCGGGGAGAAACGGTGCTCATGGTCAAGACCATCAACACCAAAGGCGTCGAGCAGCCCGAGGTGGCGAACTGGAACGGGGGCGGCTTCATGCGCAATGTCGTCGAGCAGACCCGACTCACCGTCGCCTGAGGATGCCGCGATGAACCTCCGACTCATGGCCTGCGTCGCCACCACGATCAGCGCGTTTGCGGTCAGCGCCTGCTGGGCGCAGGAGCGCAGCCCGGTGACGATCCACATTCATTCGGTAACCGTGGATCTGCCGCCCAGCACCGATGCGTTCCCGCCTGGGCCCAACGCCGAGCTCGCCGGCAAGTGCCTGATCTGCCACTCGGCCGGCATGGTGCTGCGACAGCCGCCGCTATCGCAGGAGCAGTGGAAGGCCGAGATCAACAAAATGCGTACCGTCTATGGCGCGCCGCTCGAGGACGCCGACGTGGAGCCGCTCAGCGTTTATCTGACGGCGATTGACTGGAAGCCGAAGAGCCAGTGAGCGGATGGGCTGGATGGTTTCGGCCTGTCTCGTGTTGAACCTGCCGCAGTGGCGGCAAGCTCCCGACACATGTTTGTGGCGTTTCCTCGGCTACGGGGTGGATACCGATCGCTTGTGGTTGAGCCGCCTGGCGACCCGCGATGGGTTCGCCTTGCCGCGCGCGGAAGAAACCGGCGCTGGAACAGTGGCTTGGCAAAGGATGGGCGCGCAGAGGCGATGGGGTGGCGCCCCAGCGGTGACCGCTGTCATTTATTCAAGCAAATGATTTAGCATTGTCCGGCAGACGGCCCAGACGAACTCCTCGACCAAGGTGAGCATCGCGTGAGCACGGACCCGGAACTCCTCATCGAGCGGCGCGGCCAGGCATTGTGGCTGACCATCCAGCGCGAAGATCGCCGCAATGCCATCAATGGTGCGGTTCTGGATGCCCTGGGTCGCGCGCTCGCTGACGCCGGAGGGGACCCGACCGTGCGCGCAGTGGTGTTGACTGGCGCCGGCACGCGCGCGTTCTGCGCCGGAGCCGATCTGCAGACAGGGCAGTCCTTCCGTTTCGACTACTCGCAGCCTTACCAGGGCCTGGCTGACCTGTTCCGCGAGGCGCGCCGGTGCACGTTGCCGCTGATCGCCCGCGTCAACGGCGCCTGCATGGCCGGCGGCATGGGCCTGCTTGCGATGTGCGATTTGGCGGTGGCCAGCCGCAACGCGACGTTCGGACTTCCCGAGGTGAGGGTCGGGCTGTTTCCGGCACAGGTGCTGGCCGTGCTGCAGCATCAGTTGCCGCGCCGCGTGCTCAACGAACTTTGCCTGACCGGCGAGCCGATGGATGCCGAGCGTGCGCTCGCAGCCGGGCTGGTCAACGCATTGGCGGAACCGGAGGGACTTGATGAAGCCGTCGAGGCCTTGCTCGCGCGCTTGCTCGACAAATCGCCGTCGGCGATCCGGCGCGGGCTGTACACACTCAAGCAGGTTGAAAACCTGGGTTTCGAGCAGGCCATCGCCTTCGCCGAGAGCCAGATCGGCCTGTTTGCACTGACCGAAGACGCGCAGGAAGGGCAGGCGGCTTTTCGCGAAAAGCGCGCGCCGAAGTGGACGGGTCGCTGACATGCGGAAAGACATCGTTTCCATCGGTGGCGCGAGCGGTTTCTGGGGTGACAGTGTCACTGGGCCGATGCAACTGGTCGCTTCGGGTCGCATCGACTTCCTCGTGTTCGACTACCTGGCCGAGCTGACCATGTCGCTGCTGGCTTCCGCGCGTGTGAAGGATCCCGCACTGGGCTACGCCACCGACTTCGTGAGCGTGGCGATGCGCGCGGTGCTCAAGGAGGCGATGGCGAAGAACATCCGCATCATCGCCAATGCAGGCGGCGTCAATCCGCGCGGTTGCGCGGCAGCGTTGCAAACCCTCGCTGATGAACTGGGGGTGCAGGTGCGCATCGCCGTGGTGGAAGGTGACGACGTGTTGCCGCTGTTGCCCGCGCTGCGCGACGAAGGCGTGCGTGAGCTTCAGAGCGGTCAGCCGTTGCCGGACAAGGTGGTGAGCGCCAATGCCTATCTCGGCGCCTTGCCGATCAAGGCCGCGCTCGACGCAGGCGCGCAGGTGGTGATTACCGGGCGCTGCGTCGACAGCGCCGTCACGCTGGGCGCATTGATGCACAGCTTCGGCTGGGCCGCGGACGACTACGACATTCTGGCTGCCGGCAGCCTCGCCGGGCACATCCTCGAATGCGGCTGCCAGGGCGCGGGCGGCCTGCATACCGACTGGGAAGACGTGCCCGATTGGGCGCACAGCGGTTATCCGGTTGCCGAGTGCCGCGCTGACGGCAGCTTCACCGTGACCAAACCGGCGGGCACGGGCGGTCTGGTGACGCCGGCCACCGTGGGCGAGCAATTGCTGTATGAGATCGGCGATCCGGCGAGCTATGTGCTGCCCGACGTGGTCTGCGACTTCACGCAGGTGACCATGGTGCAGGACGGCGAGCATCGCGTGGAGGTGCGTGGTGCACGCGGTCGCGCGCCCACGCCCGACTACAAGGTCAGCGCCACCTATGCCGATGGCTATCGCGCCTCCGGACAGCTCACCGTGGTCGGCTTCGACGCGGATCGCAAGGCGCTCCGCACGGCGGAGGCGATCCTCGAGCGTACGCGCGGACTCTTCCGCAAGCTGGGCCTGCCGGATTACAGCGCCACGCATATCGAGACGCTGGGTTCGGCGTTTCTGTTTGGTCCGCACCAGCCGGCCGCGCCGCGCTTCGAATCGGTGATGTGGCTCGCGGTATCTCATTCGAACAAGCAGGCGCTCGAACTGTTTGCGCGCGAGATTGCCCCGGCAGCCACGTCCTGGGCCCCCGGTACAACCGGCGCAGGCGGGCGACCCCATGTGGCGCCCTCGATCAAGCAATTCGCCTTACTGCTCGACAAGGGGCGGGTGCAGCCCAGGGTGACACTGCTGGGCGGCGAGGCCACTGATGTGAGCGTGGCCATCGGCGGCGCCCCGCTCGAGCTGGAATCCGTCCCCGATGCGCACCTTCCGTCTGCGCTTCCCACAGGCGCCACTCGCACGGTTCCACTGATCGAGCTGGCCTACGCACGCAGCGGCGACAAGGGCGACACCTCCAATGTCGGCGTGATTGCGCGTCGGGCGGAAGACCTGCCACTGCTGCGGGCGCAATTGACCGAAGAAGCCGTCGCCTCCCATCTCGCGCATGTGGTCAAGGGGCGCGTCACGCGCTACGAGCTGCCGGGCATCCATGCCATGAACTTCGTGTGTGAGCAGGCGTTGGGTGGCGGCGGCATGGCGTCGCTGCGCAACGACGCGCTGGGCAAAGGCATGGCGCAGGTGTTGCTGGCGATGCCGGTGCGCGTACCGGCCGATCACCCATGAGCTGAGGGATGACCATGACTGCCAGTCCCTTGCCATTCCGCCGCCTGCTCGATCACGTGGTGATGTCACATAACCAGGAGACCATTGGTGCCAACGCTTGAATCGCGTGTCGTACCGCAAAGCGACAGCTACCGGCAAAACCACGCCGCGCTGAGCGGGCTGGTCGCACAGTTGCGTGCGCTGGAGGCACGCGCGCGCGACAAGTCCGAGGCATCCCGTGAACGCTTCGAAAAGCGCGGCCAGCTGCTGCCGAGCGATCGGCTCGGCCACCTGCTCGACGCGGGCGCGCCGTTCCTGGAGCTGTCCACGCTGGCGGGATTCTGCCTGGATCAGGCTGACCCCGCGCGCTCGGTTCCCGGCGGCGGCCTGATCGCCGGCATCGGCTGGGTGAGCGGCGTGCGCGCGATGATCGTGGTGGACGACGCGGGCATCGATGCCGGCGCCGTGCAGCCGATGGGCATCGAGAAATTCCAGCGGGCGCAGTGCATCGCGCTCGCGCAGAAGCTGCCGTTCATCCATCTGGTCGAATCGGCGGGCGCCAACCTGCTTGCTTATCGCGTGGAGACCTTCATTCACGGTGGCAGCGGCTTCTACTGGCTCGCGCGTTTGTCGGCCGCGGGCATTCCGGTGATCAGCGTGGTGCATGGCTCCAGCACGGCGGGCGGCGCCTATATGCCCGGACTGTCGGATTACGTGGTGATGGTGCGCGACCGTGCGCGCGCTTTCCTCGCGGGGCCACCGCTGCTCAAGGCCGCCACCGGCGAGGTCGCCACCGAAGAGGAGCTGGGCGGCGCCGAGATGCATGCCACCGTCTCTGGCCAGGCCGAGTACCTGGCCGAGGATGATGCCGACGCGCTGCGCATCACGCGCGAACTGCTGGCGGCGCTGGACTGGAACCGGGATATGCCGGCGTCCCAGCGCGCCTATGCGCCGCCACGCCTTGATGTTGAAGAACTGCTCGGCATTGCGCTGACCGACCATCGCAAGCCGCTGGACATGCGCGAGGTGATCGCGCGCATCGTCGATGGTTCGGACTTCCTCGAGTTCAAGCCGGACTACGGACCCGCCACCATCACCGGTCACGCCGCCATCTGCGGCATGCGGCTGGGCATCATCACCAACAACGGTCCGCTGGATCCGGCCGGCGCCAACAAGGTGGTTCACTTCATCCAGGCCTGCTGCCAGTCGGATCTGCCGCTGCTCTACCTGCAGAACACCACCGGCTACATCGTCGGCAAGGTCTCGGAGCAGGGTGGCATGATCAAGCACGGCTCGAAGATGATCCAGGCGATGTCCAACGCCACCGTGCCGCGCATCACCGTGCATTGCGGCGCGTCGTTTGGCGCGGGCAACTACGGCATGTCGGGGCGCGGCTTCTTCCCGGATTTCTGCTTCAGCTGGCCCAACGCCAAGACCGCGGTGATGGGAGCGGAGCAGGCGGCAGACACCATGGCCACTGTCATGGCCGCCAGCATGCAGCGCAAGACCCAGACCGTCGACCACCCGGCGATCGAGGCCATGCGGGCCAAGGTGATCGACACTTTCGAGCGGCAATCGGACGCCTTCACGCTTTCCGGCCGCCTGCTGGACGATGGAGTGATCGATCCGCGCGACACACGCAAGGTGCTCGCCAGCGTGCTGGCCGTCTGCGACGAGGCGCGTCGCCGTGTGTTGCACCCCATCCAGTTCGCCGTCGCCCGACCGTAACGCCGACCGCACTCACCAGCCCAGGATCACCGGAGCGAGACACATGCAGTTCACCCACGAGCACCAGGAGCTGCAGCGCAGCCTCAAGCGCTTCATCGACAGCGAGATCAATCCGCACGTTGACGAATGGGAGGCGGCGGAGATCTTTCCCGCCAGGGAACTGTTCAAGAAGATGGGCGAACTGGGCTTTCTCGGCATCGCCAAGCCGACACAGTTCGGCGGCCTGGGCCTCGATTATTCCTATGCGATGGCGATGGCCGAGACGCTTGGCCATATCCACTGCGCCGGCGTGCCGATGGCGATCGGCGTGCAGACCGACATGGCGACGCCGGCGCTGGCGCGCTTTGGTTCGGACGAACTGCGTGCCCAGTTTCTGGCGCCTGCCATCAGCGGGGAAGCGGTGGCGTGCATCGGCGTGTCGGAGCAAGGCGCCGGTTCGGACGTGGCCGCCATCAAGACCCATGCGCGCAAGGACGGCGATGACTACGTCATCAACGGCAGCAAGATGTGGATCACCAACAGCCTGCAGGCCGACTGGATGTGCCTGCTGGCCAATACGTCGGATGAGGCGGCCCACCGCAACAAGTCGTTGATCATCGTGCCGATGGACACCAGGGGCGTGTCGGTCGGCCAGAAGATCCGCAAGATCGGCATGAATGCCTCGGACACCGGCCTGATCCATTTCGACGACGTACGCGTGCCGCAGCGCTACCGGATCGGCGAGGAGGGCAGGGGTTTCACCTACCAGATGCTGCAGTTCCAGGAAGAGCGCATGTGGGCGGCGGCCAGCAACCTGCAGATGATGACCGCGTGCATCGACAGCACCATCGAATACGCTCGCGAGCGCAAGCTGTTTGGCGCGAGCGTGCTCGACAACCAGTGGGTGCACTTCAAGCTGGCGGAGCTGAAGACTGAAGTGGAAGCGCTGCGCGCGCTGACCTATCGCGCGTGCGAGCTGTATATCGCCGGGCAGGACGTGACGGAGCTGGCCTCCATGGCCAAGCTCAAGGCCGGGCGGCTCGCGCGCATCGTCCCGGACAACTGCCTGCAGTTCTGGGGCGGCATGGGTTTCACCTGGGACAACCCGGTCTCACGCTACTACCGCGACGGGCGCCTCGCCTCGATCGGCGGCGGCGCCGACGAGGTCATGCTCGGCATCATCTGCAAGTACATGAACACCCTGCCGGGCCGGAAGGATTGAGCGATGGCCACGCCGCATGCCGCCTTTCGCTCGATCCTGATCGCCAATCGTGGCGAAATCGCGCTGCGCATCCAGCGCACTGCCCGGCGACTGGGCATGCGGACGATCGCCGTGTATGCCGAGGCCGATCGGGGTGCGCCGCACTGCTGCGAGGCGGACCTCGCCTTGCCGATCGGGGCATCGGCGCCACAGGCGTCTTATCTCAATATCGAGGCGCTGCTGGATGCCGCGCGCCGCTCCGGCGCCGAGGCGGTGCATCCCGGCTATGGCTTTTTGGCGGAGAGCGACGCTTTTGCCCGCGCATGTGGCGAGGCGGGTCTCGTCTTTATCGGCCCATCAGCCGAGTCCATCCGCGCCATGGGCAACAAGGCAGGCGCGAAGCGCCTGATGGAAGCGGCCGGTGTGCCCTGCGTGCCGGGCTACCACGGTGACGATCAGTCCGGCGCGTGCATGGCGAAGGAGGCGGCGCGCATCGGCTACCCGGTGATGATCAAGGCCGTCGCCGGCGGCGGCGGTCGGGGCATGCGGCGGGTCGACCAGCCTCAGGATTTCGTCGCCGCGTTGCAATCGGCCCGCTCCGAGGCCGAGAACGCGTTTGGTTCCGGCGCACTGATCCTCGAGAAGGCCATCGACGAACCGCGCCATATCGAGATCCAGGTGTTTGCCGATCAACACGGCAACGTGGTGCACCTTGGGGAGCGCGACTGCTCTGTACAGCGACGACACCAGAAGCTGATCGAGGAGTCGCCATCGCCTGCGGTGTCGCCTGAATTGCGCGCCCGCATGGGCGAGGTATCGGTGGCGGCGGCGCGCGCCATCGGCTACGTGGGCGCAGGCACGCTGGAGTTTTTGCTCTCCCCGGGCGGCGCGTTCTACTTCATGGAAATGAACACGCGCCTGCAGGTCGAGCACGCGGTGACCGAGGCAGTGGTTGGTGTCGATCTGGTCGAATGGCAATTGCGCGTGGCGCTGGGTGAAGTATTGCCGCTGACCCAGGACGAGATTGACGTGCGGCTGGGCCAGGGCGGCCATGCGATCGAGGTTCGCTTGTGTGCGGAGGATCCCCGGCGCGAATTCCTGCCGCAGAGCGGCACGATCAATCGCTGGCGTGCGCCGGGCGAAGTACGCACTGACCACGCGTTGGTCGACGGGCTTGTTGTGTCGCCGTACTACGACTCGATGCTTGCCAAAATCATCGCGCACGGCACGGATCGCGCGGATGCATCCCGTCGTCTGGCCCATGCGCTGGACGATTGCCTGCTGCTTGGCCTGCCGACCAACCGGGCCTTCCTGCGCGAGTGCGTGACGCATCCGGCATTCCTGGCGGGCGAGGTATCGACCGCATTCATCGAGCGGCACTTTCCGTCATCGGCACGAAAGCCGAGCTTGCCTGATGGCCCGGCTCGCCAGGCGGCTGCTGCGTTGCTCACGCATGTACGAGGGGATATCGCGGGCCGCTATCCCGCGGAGTTGCAAGGCTGGGCAAGCAGTCGCGCCTATCCTTCGCTGTGCCGCTTCACGCTCGACGGCGAGGACGTGGAGATGCGCGTTCGCACGCTCTCTGCCGGGCGGTGGGAGCTGGCATGGGATGGCGAAAGCATTCGGGCGGAGCTCGTGTCAGACACTCGAGGCCGCCTGACCCTGGCCCTGGGCGACAGCTTGCACCAGCTTGAATATGCCGCAACAGACGCCGCATGCCAGTTTGTACTGGACGGCCACGAGCACAGCGCCGTGGACACTACCTATGCAAGGACCGAGCGCCAGGGCGCGTTGTCCGGCAGCGGGCGCATCAGCTCGCCGATGAATGGTCGCGTCGTTGCGGTGCATGTCACCGAAGGTGAGGCGGTTGCCGCCGGACAAGCCCTGCTGGTGGTCGAGGCCATGAAGATGGAGCACAGCATCGCCGCGCCGTTTGCGGGCCAGGTGAGCGGCTTGTTCACCCAGGTTGGCGCGCAGGTGGCGCCGGGCGGGTTGCTGATGGAAATTGCAGCCGCCTGAGCGAAGATCACCGATCGATCAAGCGTGACGGCGCTTCGTCACGGCGAAGCCCGGAAGGGTGTCAGGCCGCAGGCGGGAGCGGCGTGCGCAGGATGAAACGCACGGCCTGGTCGGCCAGCTCCTCGATGCTGATGCCGGCGCCGGCCTGGTACCACTGCGCCGTCCAGTTGAGTGCGCCGAACATCAGCAGTCGGTCCACCGGCGTCGGTTGCGCCCATTCGCCGGATGCGCGAAGGCGATCGATCACGCGCGTCCAGATGGACTCGTAGCGGTCCTTCAGCGCGATGATGCGCTCCTGCGCCTCCGTATCCAGCGAGCGCCATTCGTAGAGCATCACCGGGATGAAGTCCTGGTTGGGCGCCAGCAAGGTATGCAGATGCGCCCGCACCAGCCGCAGCAGCGCCTCGCGCGGCGGCAGCTGGTCGACATCGATGGACGCGATATCGGCCAGCGCCACCGTCAGCCCGTGTTCGATGACGGCCTGCAGGATGTCCTGCTTGGTCTTGAAGTAATAGAACCAGCTGCCCGCATGCACGCCGGTGGCGGCAGCGATGTCGCGCACCGTCGTATCGCCGTAGCCCTTCTCGCGGAACAGCCGCGCCGACTGCTCGATCAACGCCCGACGCAAGCCTTCGTTGGCATCCTGCGCAGGCCGGCCGCGCTTGCGGCGCGGCGCGGCGGCGGCATCGGGGCGCGACTTCGACGGGGTGGGAGCGGCGGGTTTTGGCATGCGCTGGCCAGGAGAAGAAGCTCGCCGGCATTGTAGCGGCAGGCGCGCGCCGCGTTTCATGGGCCGCCAAACGGCGTTTGGGTCATCGAAGCCCCGGTTGGCGCGCCTCGATGGTGCAGGCGTGGCGTTCCCGGGCAGGACCAGAGCACGGCGCCATGGCAGGTGCGCGAGACCTTACCGCACGTCGTTGGCGGCTTCCTCGATGACCCTCGCCACGGCCTCGGGCTGCGAGATATAGACCGCGTGGCTGGCCTTGATCTCGGTGACCCTGGAACCGGCGCGCCTGTACATCCAGCGCTGGAGATCCGGACTGAGCGCATGGTCGTCGGTCGTGACCACGGCCCAGCTCGGCTTGGCATGCCACGCCGCCACTTGCGCGGCTGCGCCGAAGGCGGCGGCGCTGGCCGGTACCTGCGAGGCAGCCATGAACGCCGCGCGGTTCTTGTCCACGTCGCCGGCGAAGTCGTCACCGAATTTCTTCGCATCGAGATACAGGCGGCCATCCGGCGTGGCCACGACATCATTGTTTGGCGCGGGCATCGAGCCGACCAGCTGCGACAGGCTCTCGCCCACATCGGGTTCCAGCGCCGCCACGTAGACCAGCGCCTTGACGTTCTCACCGTTGCCGGCCTGCGTGATTACGGCGCCACCGTAGCTGTGGCCCACCAGCACGACCGGGCCCTTCTGGCGGCGGACCAATTCGCGCACCTCGTCGACATCGTTGGCCAACGTGTCGATGCGCGGCTGCGCCACCGTCACCGCATAGCCCTTGTGGACGAGGATGTCGTGGACGGCGCGCCAACCCGAGCCGTCCACGAAGGCGCCCGGTACGATCACCACGTTCTTGATGGTGGGGGCGGCGGCATCCGTGGCCTCCGCGGCGCCGGAAGTGACTGCCAGCGCGATGGCAATGCCCAGCAAACTGCGCATGGTGGGACTCCTTTATGGAAGATGGAACGAATCAGGGGACTGCCTGGCCCATCGTTCACGCGACCACGGACGATCGCCGGACGCGATGGGCCAGAGCAGGGGCGGCGAGCCCAGGCGAGCCGCCCGGGTCGCGCGGCAGGGGTAATGGTTCAGATCACCGTGATGGCGACGTCGATATTCCCGCGGGTGGCCTTGGAATACGGACAGGTCTGATGGGCCCGCTCTACGATGGTCTGCGCGACGTCGCGGTCGATGCCCGGCAGGCTCACCTGAAGGCGCGCCTGCAGGAAGTAGCCCTGTTCGCCCGCATTGCCCAGGTCCACTTCCGCCGCCACCTCGGCGTCGGCCGGCAGCTTCAGGCCCAGCTCCTGCGCGACGTGCGTCATGGCGCCGATGAAGCAGGCGGACCAGCCGGCGGCAAACAGCTGCTCCGGATTGGTGCCGGCGGCCGGCGAACCGGGCGGGGCCAGCTTGATGTCGAGACGCTTGTCGTCGCTGTGCGACTGACCGCTGCGGCCGCCGGTGGTGAAGGTCTTGCCGGTGTAGAGGATCTTCTTGCTCATGGTCGGGTTTCTCGTGGAAGGCCGTTCGCGTCGACATGACGGTGAACTCGTGGCCGGTGGGCAAAGGAAACCGCGGCGACGTATCGGGCGCGTGTCGCCGAATCGGCCGAACGGCAACGCAATGTGTAGCGGAGCGCGCGATACACGATTCGATACAAAAGCCCCGGCGCCGAGTTCACCACCCGGCGCCAAGGGCCGTACATTCGGATACAAAAAGCCGTCGGAGTCGACACGCTGGCGACAACGCGAGGCGGTCCAATGCCTGCCAGGGCGGCGCAGGCGCGCCGCCATCGACATTCCGCGAGGCGCCCATGTCATTCCTTCGAGTTTTTGCCCTCATCGTGGTCGTGGCGGCGCTGGGCGCCGCGGCCTGGCCAGGAACCGGCCGTTTCGCTTTCGCGCAGGAGCACGAGGCTTCCAGTCCGGCGCCGGATTTCGCAGGCCCCGGCCCCTGGTTCAATTCACCGCCGCTGACACTGTCGGGCTTGCGCGGCAAGGTCGTGCTGGTCGAATTCTGGACTCGCGAATGCATCAACTGCATCCACGTGCTGCCGCACACCCGCGAACTGTACGACCGCTATGCCGCCGACGGCCTGGTGGTGGTCGGCGTTCATACGCCCGAATACGACGAGGAGCACGACCTCACCGCGCTGAAGGCCGCCATCCACCAGTACCGGATCGACTGGCCGGTGGTGGCGGACAACGACTCCCGCATCTGGAATGCCTATGGGAACCAGTTCTGGCCTGCCATCTACCTGATCGACCGCGACGGACGGCTGGTGTACAGCCACTTCGGCGAGGGAAACTATGAGGAGACCGAGCGTCGCGTCCGCGCGCTGCTCGGCAAGGCTTGACCTCGCGCCACCGAACCAGGGACAGACGGCATGGAACACATCGACCACATCCTCGTGGTGGACGACGACCGGGAGATACGCACCGGCGTGGTGGACTACCTACGCAAGAATGGGCTGCGCGCCAGTGCAGCGGTGGACGGCCGCGACATGTTCGCCCAGCTGGACACCTCGGCGTTCGACCTCGTGGTGCTCGACATCATGATGCCGGGCGACGACGGGCTGGTGTTGTGCCGCACGCTGCGCAGCGGCAAGCACCGCGCGGTGCCGGTGGTGCTGCTGACCGCGCGCGATGACGAAACCGATCGCATCATCGGCCTGGAGATGGGCGCTGACGACTACGTGGCGAAACCGTTTTCCCCGCGGGAGTTGCTCGCTCGCATCAAGGCGGTGATCCGCCGCACGCGCATGCTGCCGCCGAATCTGCGTGTCACTGAAGCGGCGAACCAACTGGCTTTCGGTCGTTGGCGCCTGGATACCACGGCGCGCCACCTGCTCGACGAACAAGGCACCATCGTGCCGCTCAGCGGCGCGGAGTTCCGCTTGCTTCGCGTGTTCCTCGACCATCCCCAACGGGTACTGTCACGCGACCAGCTGCTCAATCTGACCCAGGGCCGTGACGCCGAACTGTTCGATCGCTCGATCGACCTGCTGGTGAGCCGGCTGCGCACCCGCCTGAGCGACAACGCGCGTGACCAGGCCTACATCAAGACCGTGCGCAGCGAAGGCTACGTGTTCTCGATGGCGGTCACCGTGCCGGGTGATGGCGGATGAGCGTCATTCAGCGCGGGGTGGCTCGGTGGATGCCGCGCAGCATGGCTTCGCGGCTTTATCTGATCATTCTCGCGGGGTTGTTGCTGGCACAGGGGTTATCGCTCGCACTGCTGCTTTACGAGCGCTACCAGAGCACCGTGCAGGCGATGTACAACACGGTGGAACACGACGTGGCCACCTCGGTCACCGTGCTCGACCGGCTGCCTGCCGCGGAGCGACCGGACTGGCTCGCGCGGCTGCGGCGTGACAACTATCGCTATCTGCTTGGCGAAGGACGGCCCGGCGTCCCTCTGGTCTCGGAGCGCTCGCGCGAAGTAACGCGCCGAATCGCGATGGAATTGGGGCCGGCGTTCCATGTGCACGGCCAGACGGTCTCCACGCGGCCGGAGCTGTATCAGGTGCATTTCACCCTGAGCGACGGCTCGCCGCTCACGCTGGAAGTCACGCCACACCTGACGCCGGTGGCTGCATGGCTTCCCGTGATGCTGGCCCTGCAGCTGTTGCTGCTATTGCTGTGCACCTGGCTTGCCGTGCGCCTGGCGACACGGCCGCTCACCCAATTGGCCCAGGCAGCGGAGGCCATGACGCCTACCGCCGACGGTCCGCGCATGAGCGAGGACGGTCCGACGGAAGTGGCGCAGGCCGCAACCGCCTTCAACACCATGCAGGACCGCATCGCGCGTCACCTCAAGGAGCGCCTGCACATCCTCGCTTCCATCTCTCACGATCTGCAGACGCCGATCACGCGCATGCGTTTGCGGGCGGAGTTGCTGGACGAGGGCGAGGAACGGCAGAAGCTTCTGGGCGACCTGCGCGCCATGGAGCAGCTCGTGCGCGAGGGCGTGGCCTACGCGCGCAGCGCACATGGCGGCGCGGAGGCGCCGGTGCGTCTGGATGTGGACGCGTTCCTGGAGAGCCTGGTGTTCGACTACCAGGATATCGGCCAGCCGGTGACCTTGGCTGGCTCCGTGGGCGGCACGGCGATGGTGCGCCGGCAGGCCCTGCAACGCGTGGTGGGCAACCTGGTGGACAACGCCATCAAGTACGGCGGCTCGGCCGAGATTTCGGCGTGGCGCGACGGGCAGGGCGAGCTTTCCATTGCCGTCGCTGACCGGGGGCCGGGCATTCCGGAGGAAGAACTGGACGCCGTACTGCAACCCTTCTATCGCCTGGAGGCGTCACGCAACCGCGACACCGGCGGTTCAGGGCTTGGGCTGGCCATCGCGGCGCAATTGGCGCGCGCCATCGGCGGCTCGCTCACCTTGGCCAATCGTGAGGGTGGCGGCCTCTGCGCGACGATTGCGCTGCGATCAGTATCGATTGACCCTCGATGACGTGGCGTCGAACGTTGCATGCGCGACGTTGAATGGGTCGGGGGCGAGCCAGCAATGTACTTGCCAGCATGGCCGCCATGCTGGACGCAGGTGGCAGGGCGGCTTACGGATTAGCTTTTGAAGGCTGCAGCCGCAGCCCTCGCGGATTGCGCCGGACACGCGCTATTGCAGTGCCCCAGCGTCGCGTGTCGTCGGCAACCGCACCAGGCCTGTGGTCGGTGCGGCGCCTCGATGCAAGCGGCTTTCGTTGCTTAGCGCCGCGGCTTGCGCATCATTAGGGCAGCATGGACTTGCTGCTCTCCGTGGACGAACGGAGTGCCGCCACCGCGCCCTTCGGGCTCGGGCCATCGGGACCGAGCTGGGATGGGTAATCGACGTTCCAGTAGACGCGCACCTCGCTCTCGACGATCGGCGCCTGCCGCTGGTCGCGCTGCACGCCATCAGGGCCCAGCTGGGACGGATAGTCGACATTCCAGGCGGCACGGGTATCCGCATCCGACGTCCGGGGCGAGCCAGTAGCGGCGGATTCCGGCAGCGGGCCGTCCGGCCCCAGTTGGGACGGATAGTCGACATTCCAGTCAGCGCGCCCGTCGATGCGGGAAGCCTGGGTGGACGCCGACAAGGACGAAGCGGGCAGGGTGGGAGCGGCCAGGGCCTGGCCGGCAGTGGCGAAACCGAATGCCATGACGATGGCGGAGAGGGCGAAACGCGCCGGGCGGGCCGATGCATGGCGGACCAGCGAGGAGACATGTGAACGCATGGGTAAGATCCTCAGGTTGGAAGGCAACTCGGCGGCCCATCGGCCGACGTGCTTAGGAGACGCCTTCCAGGTATCCCTGATGTGTCCCATGCGCGGTCATACGGCATCACAGTGTGTTGTTGTCGATGGTGGATACGCTCAGATACAAATCGCAACGTTCCGCCAAGGCGCATGACGCCCCGCACGTGCCCCATGGAGCCATGCGCTACGGGTGTCTCAACGAAAGGTGGTTTGGATCGCCTTGCGCTTGTGGTCAGCCATCAGCATGCCTTGCGGGGTAACGCCATTGCGACGGCGGCTGCGGGTCCTGGTTTTCGCTGGCCTGCTCGCGCGTCCGCTCATGAACCTCCGCGACCGCCGGCATCGGAGTCGCGTCGCAAATCGGCCATCTCGTACAGCGGTCGGATTTCAATGTCGCTCGGCCCTGGCATGGGGTTGGGACAGCGTTTCACCCAGGCGACCGCCTCGTCCATGTCCTTGACCTCCCACAGCCAGAACCCCGCAATCAGTTCGTGCGTCTCGGCGAAAGGCCCGTCGGTGACGGTGCGGCTGCGTCCATCAAACGCAACGCGCTTGCCGTACGAAGAGGGCTTCAGCCCGTCGGCCGTGCGCAATATGCCGGCTTTGGCCAACTCCTCATTGAATCGACCCATGGCTTCGAGTGCCTCCAAGGCCTCGGGCGTTGGGCGAAAGCCCTGTTCGCTGTCCTCAGTCGCTTTCACGATCACCATCACGCGCATCGTCTCTCTCCTGGCTCGAGGCGGCCGCAAGGCCACCCATGGGAACGACGAAAGGCGTCTCCAGAAATCGACATCGCGAGGCCACGTCTTGGGGCGCCGACGTGAAGGGCGTCGATGGTCGCCGTGCGTCGTCCAAGCGGCGGGAATTCGCATGAATCTGCGCAAGCCCGGTGACCCGCCAGGGCATTGCGCTGACCTAAGTCAGCGACACCGCGCAAGTCGGCGGCTTACTTTGAGACTCCCCAATCCACTGGTCCTACCGTACTGCCATGTCCACTGACACTCTCCTCGACGCCAGCGTTCATATCTTTGATGCCCGCGGCGTGGCTCGTCGCTTTCGCCATGCGGCCATCTTCGGCGCCCTCGACGCCTTGCATCCTGGTGAAACCATGCGCTTCTTCAACGACCACAATCCGCTTCCGTTGATTGCCCAGTTGCGCGATCGTTTTGGTGACAAGCTGACCTTCACCTATCGACAGACCAATCCTGATCTGACGGTCATCGACATCAGTGTCGCTGACTTGTCCGTCAAGGCGCGGGACAAGCATGCCGAGGGCGGCTGCTGCGGTAGCTGCGGTTGACACTGTGATGGCCATGGACCCGCTGAACCGGTGTTCGGCGGGTTTCAGCCCGTTTTCGACAATGCAGTTAAGCGTGAGCCGGAAAACCCTGGAACATTCCAGGAGATCCGGCTCAGTCGCTTCTCGGGGCGCGGAAGGTGATGCACTTCCACGTCGCGTAGCCCAACATGATCGCGACGCTCGCGCCTACAGCAATCACAGAACCGATGGACGCGAGACGCTGGGGCGCAAACGCCCATAGCGCAGTCCACACAAGCAGTCCGACGGTCATGACCCAGCCGCCGACTCGCAGCACGGCCTGGGACAACGTCGCTTCACGGGTGGAGCGGGGCGGTCGTCCCAGCATCTTTGGCATGCTGTTGCAGAATGCCGCCAGGGCGAGACCGATGACGACGTTTTGCGCACGCACGACCTGTGCCCCCTCGATCCATCCTTGCTTGCGGGCGAGGGTGAGCAGCAACGCAGCGGCGATCATGGCGGCCGCGAGCTTGAGTGCGAAGATGATCTGTTTCCGGGCACGGGAATAGCTGCTATCGCTCATTCGTCGGCTCCTTCACGGGTTGCTTTGGGTCGGGCCCCGCCAGTGGGGTCCGTCGTCATGTGATCTGCCACGCCGATGCCGAACAACTGGCTGAAGCCCAGCAGTGCATCTTCCAGGACCGACAACTTCAACTGATAGAAGATAGTCGTGCCGACCTTGTTGGCTTCTATCAGGTCCGCCTCGCGGAGCACCGCAAAATGCGCCGACATGGTCGGTCGCGACACCGGGAAATGGTCCGAAAGCTCCCCAGCCGTCATCGAACGCTGACGGAGCAATGCCAGCACCTTGCGGCGAGTGGGGTCGGCAATGGCTTTGAAGACGGCGTTCATTGTCGCTATTTAGCTAATCATCGAAATTGATGTCAAGTAAAATTTCGACGACTGGCTAAACAAGGGCCGATGCCGCATTCAGATGGGTGACGCGCCGCGCCGGCGTAGCCCAGATTTCGCTTGGCGGACTTGCTACGTCAGGCTGGCCGGTTGGTCGCGCAAGCGCAAGCTGTCTGCTGGTTCTGGCCTGGCGCGGGGTACAGGCTTTGGGCTGCAACCTTGGCCGATCGTTGCACCACGTTGCTGCCTGAACTTCGGATCGCCACAGATGCGCCCGATTGGGCGGCGAGGGAATGGCCTGTTCGGCCCACGAGGGCATCCTCGCTGCGCCGAGGATGTCCCGGACAAAAAAATGCGCACCCCGAAATTTCGTGAGCGCGCGCTTCCACTCGATCGCGACGACGCATCATCGCGATCGCCCATTCGTGTCCGCAAGCCACGACTCGACACGGCGGAGCATGTGGCCCCGCCGTGCCGTTTCGCTGTTACTTAGTGTGAGAAGGTCAGGTTGGCCTGAACATTCACACTTTGCTGCACCAGCGCGGCCGCGCCACTGTTCTGCGCCAGGATCGAGACCCCGGCCGCCGCAGCGGCTGAACCGTTCATCTGGTTGGACATGTTGAAGGAGCCGCCATCGGCATAGGCCGTACCGCCGTTGCCACCTGCAGCGCCCGCGCCGCCCGTGCCACTGCCGCCAGTGCCCATGCCGCCCGTGCCGCCGTTGCCACCGGCGCCACCCGTTGCTGCGCCGCCGGCGCCGCTCGCGCCACCCGTGCCGGCCGATGCGCCAGTTGAGGCGCCTGCCGCGCCGGACGTACTGGACCCGCCCATCGAACTGCTGGATCCTGAGGTGGCGGTGCCGTCGCCTCCGTTCAGGCCGGCCTCGCTGGCATCACCCGAATGCGAGTGCGCCGATGCGCCCGAGGACCTGCTTCCGGCAAGAGCGTCGCCGCTGTACGAATCACCATAGGCGCCGTTGCCGCTGCTGGAGCTGGCGTCGCCGCCGATGCTGCCCGAGGCTGCCCGGCCTGCGTGGCCGTTGCCGCCGTAGCCGTCACCGCCGTTACCACCGTGGCCGCCGTTTGCGTTGCCGTTGTTGGTTACGTAGTTGCCGATGTTCGACACACTCACGTAGCTGACTGAGCCCGACAGCGTGCTGTTGGATTCGGCATTGTTGACGTTGAACGAATCGGTATTGCTATACGTTTCGTTGTTTGTGGTGTTGTTGTCGATGAGGCTGGACATGCCAGCCTGGTTGTTGGTGGTAGTGCCCGCCATGGCAGGGAGTGCCAACCCCATTCCCAGCATGATCGCGGTTGCAAGAAGAGTCTTACGCATAGTCATTACTCCGGAAGCGATGCGACGCACCCCCTGAGGTGCTGGTGCTGCATACCCAGCGCACTTGTTTCGCAACTTGCGTGCCACGTGTGAAGCAGGCGCAGACCCGCGTGCGACGGCCTTCAAATCAATTGCTTGAGCCAACTCTTGATGGGTGAGTCTGGCTTCGGTCAGGCTGGCCCGGCGAAATGTGGTTCACAGTTGTTACATGCAGCGAAGGCAATCGCCGCCCCGCGCTCTGATAACCGCGCAGATATAAGCCACGCATTCAATGCGTTGCCGCGGATATCAAAACGGCAAGCTCACTTTGAAGCCGATGTATCAAACCTGATACACCGATGCACACAAAAAGATAGCAACCTGAAACAGGTTCTTGAGCCACAAAGAAAATGTTGACGCGACCGGGCCCGAGACGGGTGCGGGGCAGGCCGAGCGGAATTTGGGTCGGTCGCGAAGGGTGGTGAACAAAAGTGGACGGATGTGGACAACTGAGTTGGCCGTCCAGCCGGCACGAAGGCAACAGCCGTCGCTCACAGGGCATGCTCCGTTGCAACTGGCTGCGTGCTCTGCGTGTGGAACATCTCGAAGCGGAGAACTTTCAGCTCCCGCACGCGACTGGCGTCCGTCGAGCCCGCCAGCGCCGGCGAGACATGGCGTTCGGAGTTTTGGCTACACAGGCGAGCAATTTGATGACTCGCCAATCACCTGTAGGCAAAACAGGTTGTCCGGGCATCCCACAGCTGCGGCGTGCTGACGATCGGGCGACCTTGCCCATCCATGCCCGACCAGAAACTCCCGACGGCCGCCACGGAACGGATCATTTCCCCTCGCTTCAATTGATCGGCCTGCCGGATATTGAGCACCACCGAGAGATTTCCCTCGCCGCGCTGCACGGTGATGTGAGGCGGGTCCGGCACGACGATGGGGTGTGAGCCACGGGGCTCGCTGCAACCGTCATCGGCAGGAAACGCCACGGCGCGAGCCACCAGGATCATGGAGTCGGCCGATTGCAGCCGGTAGTGGATCGTCAACGCAATGGTGTGCGCCATGTGCGGCGACAGGGCTGTCCCGGGCTTCGGCGTAATCGACGTCACTGTCGCGGAGTCGCCCGTGGGTGCTTTCGCGTCTCCCGAGCCTGTGGCGGGAGCACCAGTTGCCTCGTTTGCGACGGGCGCTGGACCGCTGGTTGTGCCGGGCGCCTGTGCGGAGTCGCTCTTTGGGGCAACGGGATCGCTGGCCGGAGCGTCCTTTTGAACGGTCTGGACGGTCGGGCTGGGCGCTGGATCCGATCTGCGAAACAGTCCAGCCTGATTGAGGCCAAGGACAAGGCCTGTGATGGCGGTAAGCAGGCCGGCAACGGCCGTGAGCACACCCGGCAAGGTCTGAAACCAGCTCCCACCCGACTGACTGTCGCTGCTCTTTGCCATGCGGCAACTCCTCGTTGCGTAGTCGGCCGTGGCCGCTATAACCGGGACCTGATCGCATCATCCCCGTGGACGGGGAGAACCGTCCCCCGCATTGTCGCTGCGACGCGCCGCCCGTGGCCTTACATCAAACGTTGTATGCCGGGCCCGCGCGCGCATGCTGGCTTTCAATCACGCCCGCAGAGAAAACCCGCCTGTCTGGCGGGTTCGTCGTGGCGGATCCACGAGAGGCTGCACAAAAGGGCAGGAACGTCGGACCTCTGTCGGACCTGTTCAACGAGCTCTTCGACTCGGGAATGCACGCTTGCATCCCGAAATGCGTTCACTTGGGCATCGTGTTCTTGAAGACGCGCCCGTCCTTCATGATGACCAGGAAGTTCTTCGCAGGGTCCTCGATGAGCTTGATGTCCTTCAACGGATCGCCGTCGACCAGCAGCAGGTCGGCGAGCGCGCCTTCCTCGACCACGCCCAGCTTGCCGCGATAGGGGCTGCGGTCGCCGGACAGCGCGAGGAGCTCGCCGTTGGCTCCAGTGGCCATGGCCAGCGTTTCGGCTGGCGTATACCAGCGGCTGAGGCCCACCAGCAGAGCGCCCTGGCGCTTGGCCAGGTCGGGCGAGAACAGAATGTCGGAGCCCCATGCGGTCTTGAGGTGATATTTCTTCGCGAGCTCGTAGGCGCGGTTGGTGCCTTCCATCACTTCAAGCATCTTCTTGGCCTGGTCGGAGCCGGGCGGGAAAATATGCGCAAACTCGTCGGGGAACGGCTGGATGCTGAGCCATGTGCCTTTTTCGGCCATGAGCTTCGCGGTTGCTTCGTCCATCAGTTGCCCGTGCTCGATGCACTGGACGCCCGCGAGAATCGCGCGCTGCATCGCCTCCGGGGTGTAAGCATGGGCGGCGACGTAGGTGCCGCGGTCGTTGGCTACACGCACAGCGGCTCGCAGTTCTTCCGGGGTGAAGGTGATGACGTCGATCGGACTGTGCGGCGAGGCGACGCCACCGCTCGCGGTCAGCTTGATCTGTGATGCGCCGAGCATCATCTGCTCGCGCGCACGGCGCGTCACCTCGTCGGGCGAGTCGGTGACCTTGGCCGCGCCGAGCTCCTCCATGCGCGTCAATGGCATCCCGTCAATTCGCGGCACTTCAAACATCTGACGGAAATCACCGTGGCCACCGGTGACGGTGAGGATGGCCCCTGACGGAAAAATACGTGGGCCCGGCAGCAGGCCTTCGTCGATGGCGCGCTTGAGGCCGAAGGACGGGCCGCCCATGTCGCGCACGGTGGTGAACCCGCGCATCAGGGTATCGGTGGCTTCGGCGCCGGCGACGAGCATGGTGTAGCCGACGTCGGAACTCAGCGCCTGCGCAGGCGTGGGCCGCACCAGCGTGGTGTGCCAGTGCGCATCGATCAGTCCCGGCATCAGCGTACGGCCGCCGCCATGGATGATCGTGGCGCCCGCGGTGGCGTCGGTGGGTATCGGCGTGGCCGAAATCTTCTCGATCCGGTTGCCTCGTACCAGCACGTTGGTCGGTGCTGACAGGGCGGATCCCTTGCCGTCGAAGACGCGGACGTTTTCGAACAGTACCTGCGACGGCGTTGACTGAGCTGGCGGACTCGCTCCGGGCGTGGGCCCCTGCGCCCATGCATTCACCGTACAGGCGATGGCCAGAATGCAGGCGACCAGACGGAACGTGACCCGGGGCTCATGCATGGCTCGATGCTCCTTGCAGAAGTGATCGAGCTAATAAAGTAGCCACCGTGACAGATGCGTGATCACGCGTCGACGCTTCCGTACAGCCGTTACCAGTGATCGAGCGTGCGGTGGCATCCACATTGGCGTTCGCCCGAAAAGAACGGTGTCAGACCGTCCCGTGGGCAAGGCCGTCGGCACCGAGCGGGTTAATCAGAGGGAACCATTCGCTGACCGCGTGAACTGCGAGAGCCAATCACGGGTGACCGTAGCCTGAGCCAGCAGCCAATCGCGAAAGCGCGTCACTTGCGGGCGGAGCAGGGCATCGGGGCGAAAACGTGCTTGAAAGACATGCTCTGTCCAGTGTCCGCTCGATACCGGAAACGGCAGACTGAGTGAGCCGTCACCGATGTCGGCAGCCAACAGCGCCAGGCCCGAGATCGTGAGACCCGCATTCGCGCGAACCGCCTCGAGCACGCCGCTGATGCGCTGGAAACGAATGCCGCGGTTGGGCGCTGTTCGCTTGAGTTGTTGTGCCTTGATCCAGGTGGACCAGTTCGGCGCGCTCGGATCCTCCTTGTAAAAATCCAGATGCAGCAGGGGGAAGCCCTCGAGACAATCGCGCAGGGCGAAGTTGGCCAGGCGGCGCGCGTTTTCCGGCGAGCTGATCGGCAACAGGAAGTCCCGAAAGAGTAGGTCATCGTTGGCATTGGCGCGCTGCCGACCAAAACTGATCTCGCAATCGACCTGGCCGATGCGCAACGGCACGTCACCCTCACCGTTGATGCAGAAGAGAACGTGCGGATACTCGGCCTTGAAGCTACCCATGCGGGGCTTCAGCCAAAGGTCGGCGAAGTCGGCCGTGGCCGCGATATGGATCTCGTCTCCGCGCTGCAGGTTCAGTATCGCGGAGACGGTGTCCAACTCCTGGAATGCAGCCCGCAAGTGCTCGAGCGCTCCGGAGAGTTCAGGGGTGGGGCGCAGGCCCGAACGACCACGCACCACCAGATCGACCCCCAGATATTCCTCAAGCGCCTTGATGCGCTGCCCGACCGCGGCGGGAGTTATCCAAAGGGCGTTCGCCGCCGCCTGCAGTGACCCCAGCCGCAAGGCCAATTCGAGCGCCTGCAAGGACTTGAGATGTGAAAGCGCCATACCACTAAGCTAAAGGTGATCTTTAGCTCTGGCAAGAACTCTTAGCTTTATTCTGGATCGCGACCAGCCGAAAATCGGCGCAACGGGAGGGCAAGGCTCATGGCGCACCTGAAGAGATACCTGATCGAGCGCGACATTCCTGGCGTTGGCGGCATGTCGATCCTGGAATTGTGCGGCGCCGCTCGCGCATCGAATCGCGCCATTGAGCAGCTTGGCGAGGGTATCCAGTGGCAACACAGCTATGTAGCGGGAGACAAGACCTTCTGCATCTACCTCGCCGCCGATGAGGAGCTGATCCGCAAGCATGCGGAACTCAGCGGGATCCCCATCACGCGCATCGTAGAAATTCCGCAGATCATCGACCCGCTGACCGCCAACAACTAACGGACCCGGCAGCTGCGCTGCCGAGGCGAAGAACCAAGAATCAATCCGCACTTAGATGGTTTGTTTCACTGTGTGCGACGCCTGTCCTGGTATTTCCTCTCATCGTTGTTGCCGGTGACGGCGCCGCTCCGTTGATCGACCAGATGCACACAGGAGGCGATCGATGAAGGCGATATAGGCCACGTTGCTTGGCGTCATCGCTGTGCCGGTCCTGGGTGGTGTTCGTATGGCAGGCGCGGGCGAGAGAATTCCGCAACTGGCGTCCCCGGTTACCTGATCGGCATGGCTAGAGCGCTACATCACGCGATTCATCGTGTTGATGGCAGAGCAGGTGAAGTAGTTCGACCTTCCTGCCCGGCTCAAACCGTAGTCATCCACGGCCTGTTTGCCTTCGCGCAAGTCTTCAGACTCAACCCATACATGTATTAGCCGAGGAACTGGCGATACCGATCGGTATCCGCCGTTGGCCCTGCTTATGCTGTTCGCGCGCACCGATACAACGGTGTGATGGGCTTCTGCGCGAGCACGTTATGCCTTCGACGTAAATGACCTGGACCGATGGGTGTCGCTCCCCGGCGGGAGTGACGGTCATGAACAAGGTCACGAATCATCTTCTTCTCTGCGTGGCGATGGCTGCCGGCAGTTTGTCCGTCCGCGCCACGCCAACAACTTTCAAAGGGCAGGCATGGGTTGTGGGCGCCTACGTCAGCGTTCCGGGCGAGCAACACGATGCCTTTGTGCTGCGCGTGGCAGAGGCGCTCAAGGCATGGACCGACCAAACCGGTACTGAGGCCTGTGGCTCGATCGCCCGCACGAACGATGGCGGCTACTACGTGCAACTGACCACGCTAAAGGCCCAGATGGTCTGCCTCCGCTCTACGGTCATGCCCGATGGCATGACCTATACGGGTGACGACATTCATTCACACGTGCACCGGCATCCCGGGAATGTGACCGTAACCTTCCAGGATGAGGCCGCGATGGATGAGGTGGGCGAGCAGGGGACGCTGGAGAACATGAGGCGACTGGGCATCCACACAGTTCATGTGGATTCCGTCGACTTCTCGGACGACGACTATGCCGGCGGGCCGGGTTATCTGGTGGTCAACGATACCCTGCGTTACCAGCATGGCCGCGGCACTTCGGTGAAGGTCGCTGACCTCAACCGGCCACGATCCATCTTTGGGCCACCCTGGTAAGGATTCGGCGGCGAGCTCCCGCGTTGGCGTCGGCGTGGGAGCGAAAGTTCGTGCACAAGCGCTGACCGTGCAAGAAGGCACTCGTCTGCCCGATTGCCCGTCTTCCCAGCGGCGCCGATCAGTACCCGCATTAGGAGGTCATCCCATGAAACGTCTGACTATTTCCATGCTTGTCGCCCTTGGCTTCGCCTGTATCGGGCAGGCCAGCGCCTCCATTGAAACCTACACCGTCAACATGGATGGTCATACGGTTGTCGGTTTCGTCGGAGCCACGCCGGCCGAAGTCGCCCAGGCAGAACGTCTGGCAAGGAACTGGGAAAACCAGCGTCACCTGATGCTTAAACCACCATCGATGAAGGCCGTTGCGATCCGCCAGTCGCCGAGCATCGCCCTGACGAAGGCTGAGCTTCGCCGCGCAATCGTGTCGGCCGCACTGACAAAGGAACCCTGAGACATCGTTCGCTTCCGTGTGACGGATCCTCAAAGTCCAAGTTCGCTAAGGCCCGGGTGGTCGTCCGGTCGGCGTCCCAGTGGCCAGTGGAACAGGCGCTCGCTTTGGGCGATGGGCTGGTCATTGATGCTGGCGTGTCGCTTGGTCATTTGGCCGTGGTCGTTGAATTCCCAATTCTCATTACCGTGGCTGCGGTACCAGTTGCCGGAATCGTCGTGGCATTCGTAGACGAAACGGACGGCGATACGGTTGCCAGCGAAAGTCCACAGCTCCTTGATCAGGCGATAGTCCAGTTCGCGGTTCCATTTGCGATGAAGAAAGGCCTTGACAGCATCACGACCGTCCACGAATTCCGCGCGGTTGCGCCAGTGCGTGTTGGGCGCATAGACCAGCGAAACCCTTTCGGGGTCGCGGCTATTCCACGCATCTTCTGCCAGGCGCACCTTCTGGATGGCCGTTTCGAGCGAAAACGGCGGGACGGGTTGGCGGATTTCCATGGAATACCTCGAGCTATGTGTGGGATGTGGCGTTTCACGTCGACTTTGGGTATCTGCGAAAGAGGGTGAAGCTCTGCAAATCATTCCATCCAATGGAAGGGGTTTCCCGCCTAAGGGCCTGAGACCTTCAAGCCATACTTGGTGGCGCGAGTGTCAATTTGCGGGTCAAGGGTGCGTGCGGCCACGAGATCGGCATTGCCCGCTTGCTGCTGGCCGCCGCGGATTTCCGCCAGTCCCAGGCCATAGTGGGTCCAGGCGGAACGCGGCTTTTGCACCAGGGCTTGCTCGTATGCCTTGATCGATTCGGGGTAGTGCCCCAGCCGCAGTTCGACCAGGCCGAGACTGTCGAGGTAGGCGGGGTTCTGTCCGTCGCGCTTGATCGCCTTATGACAATCCTTCAAGGCATCGTCGAGCATCTGATTGCTCAGTCCGCGCGCCCAGCATCGCTCGTTGAGTGCGGAACCAAGCATCGCATCATCGTTGTGCAGGCGAATCCAGTCGTCGAGCATGGGGAGCGCCGCACCCGGTTGATCGAGTTCGATGTAGAGAGAAGCAATCGCGCGGGCTTGGGATGACCCCGCCGGCGCCACCGTGCTTGCCGCCGCCGCATCGGATGCGGCGCCCGCGCGGTCCTTGTGCGCGAAGCGGAATTCGGCGCGCATCAGCAGTGCGTCGACGTTCTTGGGGTCCAGACTCAAGGCCTTGTCCAGATCCGAAAGCGCGGCGTCTGGCTCGATGTCCGCGGCGTGGGCCCTGGCGCGGGCGACATAGAAGGCGGCTTGATCGGGATCCAGACGGATGGCCTGATCCAGATCGGCGATGGCGGCCTTCGGTTCACCGCGCGACAGGTGTGCCTCACCGGAAAATGCATATTCAGTGGCGGTCTTTGGCGCGGTTCCATTCTCACCCGCCGCACCGCCGGAGTCGGATTTGTCGCCGTCGGATGGAGCTGTCGCGAACGTAAAGACGCGCCCGCCGTTGTAGGTGAAGAAAACCTTCCTGATGCTGTTGGCGATGAACATGCGATGGGCGAGGAGGAAATCCACGCCAAGCAGCATGTCGGTGTCGTCGCCGATCCTGCCGTCAAGGACCTGCATCTGGCTGTTCCGGATGGTTTCCGAGCCGACGGAGAACGAATCCACCTTCACCGTCCAAGTCTTGACCGGCTTGGAGCCAACGCCAGTGCTGATACTGCCGCCCCTGGCGTCGGGCGCATTGAGGTTGATGCCGGCGCGCTCGGCGGCGTCTCGAGTCAGCAGGGTGGCGGATGCGCCCGAATCGATCACCGCGCGTACTTTCCGACCATTGATCAGGACGTTGATGAACGTGCGGCGATCGTAAGGACTGTCGAACGGCGCAATGTCGGCGACGTTGTAGTTGCCATCCTTGGACCAATAAGCCAGCGACGCATTCGCGCAGTGATCCGCCTGGAACAGCGTCAGCTTCCCATGCGCCAGGTCGATTTCCAGATCGGCGTAGTCAAGCAGATTCGCGCCAAGGAATCCGTTGCCGGCATCGGTGCCGCCCACGATGAAGGCGACATTCTTGAGTGTCGTATCGAGGATGCCGAATTCCTTGACGTGCGCCTGCTGGACGTATACGTCACCACCGATGCCTCTGAGCCGGTATCCGAAGGGCGCAGGTTCCAGCTTGAGCCCAAGCGCCGACGCGTTGGCGCTCGACATGGTGTTGAAGGAGGCGCCGGTATCGAGAATGAAGCGTGTGTTGGCGCCGTTGATCTTCACCATGGTCGTGGCGCGATTACCGACCATTTCCACGGGCAACGTGCCGAAATCCTTCAGGCGGCAGCCGTCAGCCCAGGCGTGACCTGCAACCAAAGCGGCTATCCCAATGCAGAAGAAACGCAATGTGCTCATGACGCGCCTGTATGCCGTGGTCACAGGTCCTGGCGACGATGCGTGCTGCAATGATCATAGCGCCGCCGGGCCAAGCGGATGTCTGTCGGCTGGACAACGTCCATCGTGGGCCGCCAGTGGACATGACGGTTGGCCGGTCGGCGCCCTCCGTCCGGCGCCTGGCGGGCCAGCTTGAACGAACCTTGGACGAGTCTACCCGGCGCGAATCCCATCGAGGCTCCGTGCATGGCCGCGGCGAAGCGAGGTTGTGGCCAACGAGGCGTTGGAATAGCCAAGTTGAGCTGGGCAAGCTTCAGCGCGCCTTGAGCAGGTCCGAGAGCCTGTCGGGTGTCCCGTCGATGCGTTCGAGATGGGGGTATCTCAGCCCGCCGTGGTAGTCGATCGCCACAGTGCGCGGGTTTCCTCCCATTTTGACGCTCAGACTGATGGGCTTTGAGGGAGAGGACTGGACGGCGCCGATCAGAGCACGCGTCGAAAAGGCTTCCCCACCTACGTCGGTAATCCGCACGCCGGGCGACAGACCGGCCTGGAACGCCGGGCTGTCCCATTGAACGGATTGAATGCGGCCATCCTCCCCAACCTGAAGGCCGATCGAGTCATCGAGATTGATGGCCCCGGCTCCCTTCTCGTCCTGAAGGAATGTCTCCGTGGGGGTGTCGTTAAAGGTGAGCTTCCACCCCGCGCGGGCGAGGCCGGCAATCGCGTCCTCGGTACTGTGGCTAAGGAGATGACGGTTCAGAAAGGCCGCCCAATCATCCGGACTGACCTGGTTGAGGGCGTCACAGACATTCTGGAAGGTATAGGTTTTCGTTGATCGAGTGCTGTCCGTGGCGAAAAAGAGGCGGGCGAAATCGTCGAGACTGCGTTTGCCGTGGCTCAGTTCACGCAACCGTGCGTCGACATCGAGCCACAGCAACACCCCTTCGGGGTAATAGTCTTCCCGGCGCTGCCAGTCGCGCCACGCGATATGACGCTTTGCCATGTAGATCGCATCGTTGGTGCTGTCCTGCAGATCTTTCCAGCGTCGACCGGAGCGGCGAGCGACGTTGGCTGCATCCATCGCAAGCTTGTCGAGGGTCTGCTGGTGATCGCGCAGGCCGGCGCGCGCCGCCATCATGCGTCCCCAGAATTCAGTCTGGCCCTCATAGACCCAGAGCAGTGATCCATCGACCGGTCGGTTGAAGGTCGGCGACCACAGGTTCGCCGGCTCTCGCCATAAACCATTCCACACGTGGGCGTATTCGTGCGCGATCAGGTCGCGATTGTTGAGTTGTTCCGCGGCGCGGGTGAAGTACGCGGCGGGAAGATTGTTTTCTCCTTCCTCCAGATGTTCGACTCCGCCACCGCCGCCGTCGGGAGACAGCACGTCGCTGAGGGTGACCATGATGTCGTAGTGGCGATATGGCGCCGTGCCGAACGTCTTCTGGCTCTGAAGAATGAGCCGTTTGGTCAGCTCAATCTCCGATGGACGAATGGCGAGGTCTTCCTTGGCGTCGGCCAGCATGTCCAGCGCCACCGGCTTGGCGGCGTCTCCGTTGAGAAGGATCCGGCGCGTAAATCGGCCGGCATAAACGGGGGCGTCAACCAAACGGTCCAGCATCACTGGCTGAAAGCGCAGCTCGTCCGTGTCGTTGGTTTCGAAAGCCAGCGCCGTGTAGGGCGTTAGTCCGCGTGGGAGCGTGAGCGTGGCGGTCACGGGAATATTCCGCACATACCAGCCCGCCGGGTAAAGCAACACGCGATGCCAGGGAACCATCGCCATGTCAGGTCGCAAGAGATTCGCGGAGGCCGGGGCCAGAAACTGGAAATCCAGCGTGATTGAACTCGCTCCGTTTGGAACCTTGACGTGAAAGGCGTGCATGTCGACAGGATCGCGCGCCCATTCAGCAGGCTTGCCATCGACCTGCACTATCAAACCGGCCAGTTCCGCCACCGTCGCGGTCGGGGCGTGGCTGGCCGTTTCCCATTCCGGATAGAGCAGGACCGTGTCGCCTGGCGTCTGGACAGGGATCGTTTCGTGGACGGAATAGATCTGGTGATCGGTGTCGGTCGCATTGACCGCCAGTTGGATCGTGCCACGAAAGGGCGCGTCCATAGGAGTGGGCAGCGCCGGAGGCAGTGGCGTGGCGATCGGCCCCGCACCGACCTGTGCGATGGCGCTGCACGTCATCAATGCAGAAAGCATCGCAGCCGCAACAACGGTGCGCAGGGAGAAGCGATCTCCTCTCTCGAGGAAACGTCTGGCTTGACCGACGCGCACAAGGAAAGCGCTGATCTTTCGAGCCTGGACAGCAGGTTCAGTCATGAGTGTTTCCCGCGTGGAGGAATACCGCCATCCGAAGGAGTTCCGGGGGAGCTGACGCCGAGCATTCGCAGCCGACCGGGCGGTGCCATGATCTACGCTCTGGGTCGAAAGCAGTAATCATTGCCCCGGATCGATGTGTCGGCCGCCTGGCCGTCCATTCAGGCCACGCGTGAAGCCACGTCCACCGTCGCCCCCGCATCCGGCTCGGCCGCATGACGGCGCATCGCCTGCGGTGGCTGCCCGAACGCCCGGACGAAGGCCCGCCGCATCCGCTCCCGGTCAGCAAACCCCACTTCGCGAGCGATCACCTCAATGGGATGGCGCGTCTGCTCCATCATCAGGCGCGCCGCTTCCACGCGCAGGTGCTCCACCGCCTTGGCGGGTGACTGTCCGGTCTCGGCGGTAAACGCGCGGCTGAACTGGCGCGGGCTGAGGCTCGCGGCAGCCGCCAGTTCCTCGACGGAGAGGGTGGAACGCAGGTGGCTCTTGGCGTAGGTCAGCGCGTTCTGGATGCGGTCCGATTTGGGCTCGAGTTCGAGCAGCGCCGAGAACTGCGACTGGCCGCCGGTCCGCCGATGGTAGATGACCAGCTTTTGCGCCACCTGTCGCGCCACCTCGCTGCCCAGGTCCTTCTCCACCATGGCGAGGGCCAGGTCGATGCCCGCACTCATGCCGGCGGACGTCCAGATGTCACCGTCGATGATGAAGATGCGGTCTTCCTCGACCGTCACTGCGGCATGTTCTTGCTTGAGTCGCTGGGCCACCAGCCAGTGCGTGGTGGCGCGACGCCCGTCGAGCAGGCCCGCCTGTGCAAGCAGGAATGCGCCCGTGCAGATGGCCGCCACGCGCCGCGACCGGCGGGGTGATTTGCGAACGATATCCAGCAACGACGCGCTGACCGCGGGAACGCCCACGCCACCGCCGATGAGCAAGGTATCGAAGCGTTGCCTGCCGATGGCTTCGGTCTGGATGGGGGCGCCAAGGGAGCTCGCGATGGGCCCGCCGGATTCGGAGACGACATGGACCTCATAGTTGGTCCGTCGCAGCGTGAGGTTCGCGAACTCGAAGACCGACGCTGCGGCCAGCGACATGATCTGAAAGCCCGGGTAGACCAGGAAACCGATGCGCTGCATGGGGCGCCTCTCGCATGGCATAAAAGGTGGCAGCCGGGTTATTTAAGTCCAATGGGGCCGTGCGCGCAACCGGCGGCCCGCCACGGCTCCTTGGCGCTTATGGAAGGGCGATGGCGGAGAGTGGAATAGGGAAGCTCGATGCATCCCCTGCGCTTTGTGCGACGAGGCCCATGCGCGACGCAGTACCGATCGCCCTGGCCGAAGATTGGCGCGTGAATTCAGTGGCGCATGAAGACCGGCAGGTTGAGGTTCTCCAGCACCCCGCGGGTGGCTCCGCCAAAGATCCACTCCGAAATGCGCGTGTGACCATAGGCGCCCATCACAAGCAGGTCTGCCTTGGCCTTGTTCGCCGCTTCCAGCAACAGGTCGTCGGCGGCATCCGCGGATTCGGACAGCAGGACGCTCTCGCTGGCGACGCCATTGTCCGCCAGGTACTTCGTCAGGTCGAAGGGCGGCCGCCAAGGCCCCAGGCTGGCAGGTGGGCGCTGCTGGCCGTGGAGGATCGTGACCTTGCGCGCGCGCTTCAGGAAATGCCGAGCCGCATGGACAGCTCCGATGGCCTCGCGGGATCCGTTCCAGGCGATGGCGATGCAGTCCAGCGATGTTGCGTCGGCATCGTCGTCCGGCACGACGATGCATGGCATGTCCGTGCCAAGGACGATGCTGCCTACGCTTGACGCGGAGCCCCACGGTGAGTGTGGCGTGCGCCCGAGCACCAGTACGTCATGCCAGCAGCCAGCCAGCTGAAGCGCGCGCACGACCTCTTCCTCCGCCACTTGCCAGGATGCCCGGGTCGCGCCGTGGGCTTGGGCGAAGGCTTCAAAGGAGGGCGCTGCGTCAATTGCCTGCTGCTCCAGTTGCCGCAGCGCCTCGATCTGCTCCGCCATGAGTCTCGGCATTTCGTAGGGAGACAACATGACGCTGGGGATGGGGCACGTGTAGATGCCGGTGAGTCGACTTTCGAAGGAAGCGGCCAAACGGGCGGCATAGCCGAGGCTGGCTGGCCAGCGCGTGTGGTTTTCACAAAACGCCAGTACGTCGAACATGACTGAAACCTCGCGGCGGATGCTTCCCGAAGTTTGAGGTCGAAGACGGCTAAACGCCGGCAAGCGTAATCGATGAGGCCCCGAATAGACAGGATATGCCGTGTAACACGGATGAATGCCAAGCGTCGATGCGCGCATTCGGCCCGGTGTCCTGACGTCCGTCGTTTTCGATACCCCATGCGTTATTGCGCCCCTGCCGAACAAAGGACCGCGACGCAGCCACGCATGGCGGGCCCAGGCTCGATTACTTCACCAGTTCGACCAGTGGCTTTCCCTTCGGCACGACGTAGGTGGCAAGTTCGGCCGCATTCGTGTGGCCAACGTTCTTCGCGTTATGAACCACGCCAGCGGGGATAAACAATACGTCGCCGGTCCGGAGTGTGGCGGGCGGGCTGCCTTCGAGCTGATATTCCAGCGTGCCCTCGATGACGTAGATGATTTCTTCGCCTGGGTGCTTGTGATTCGGCGCGGCTTTCCCGGGGTCTATATCGACTCGCAACTGCACTTCTTCCCATCCCGGCATGCTCAGGTCATGGCGGGACAGCTCCTGGCGATGGGTACCCTCAAGCTGTTGCGCCTGGGCTGTGTGTGGCGAAAACGCGTATGCGACGCCGAGTAGCGCCACGGCTGCAACGATTGTGGCCTTCATGTGAGTTTCCTCGTTGACATGGGTTGATACGTTGTCGATGCGTGTCTCGACTCGTTGCATGGAGGCAACACGCCACCACAGGACGAGAAGAGATGCTCGAAACCGTACATTCTGCCGCGGACCACGTGACGATCGTGGTTTCCATGAGCATCGCGGCGCAGCACGACGCTTCGGTCATTCAAGACTTGGCGCCTGGCCGCCCGGACGCCATGCCTGATTTCTCTCTCGACATCCCGTCGCCCGGACGGGTGTCGCCGGGCGCCATCGCAGTTGATGACGAATCGAAGGCGTGTATCTGGTCGGCGGAGCTGCAGAAGGGGGCGTCAATCCTGCAGAAGCGATTTCCCAGGCAGTCGGCCGCGTCACCGCGGGCTTGGCGGCCGCCGGCGCCAAGGCTCGAGCGCCAAGGCGCCACCCCAGGCCAGACGCCGCTTCACCACTGCAATGGCATAAAACGCTGCATATACGACATTTAAGTCTTTTCCCGGCGACATAAGACTAGAACCACTGGCCCGCATCCCGCAGGCACACGTGGAGCATTCGACATGAGCAACTACAGCAAGGGCACGGCCTTGATCACCGGCGCATCGTCCGGCATTGGCGCTGTATACGCCGACCGCCTGGCGCGTCGTGGTTACGACCTCGTCCTGGTGGCGCGCAATCGTGATCGCCTCAGCGAGCTTGCACGTCGTCTTACCGACGCGACAAGGCGATCGATCCAGGTTTTTCCCGCGGACCTGAATGACCCGGCTGAGCTGGCCAAGGTCGAGAGCCTTCTGCGAACCGACCGCAGCATCTCGCTTCTGGTGAAC
Organism: Dyella solisilvae; assembly: GCF_003351225.1. GTDB lineage: Bacteria > Pseudomonadota > Gammaproteobacteria > Xanthomonadales > Rhodanobacteraceae > Dyella > Dyella solisilvae. The sequence goes on along the minus strand of NZ_QQSY01000001.1, from coordinate 143,396 downwards.
AACGCGGGGTTCGGCGCCACGACGCCGCTGCTCGAATCCGACGCGGGCCGGATGAGCGACATGATTTCGCTCAACGTGAATGCGCTGACGCGCCTGACCTATGCCGCCGTGCCCGGGTTCGTTGAACGCGGCGCCGGCACGGTCATCAACGTTGCGTCCATCGTGGCGGTTGCTCCCGAGATCCTCAACGGTGTCTACGGCGGCACCAAGGCGTATGTACTGGCGTTCTCGCGCTCCTTGCACCATGAGCTGGCGGGGAAGGGCGTGCGCGTGCAAGCCGTACTGCCGGGCGCCATCGCCACCGAGTTCTGGGATCTGGCGGGAACGCCGGTGAGTCATCTGCCGTCGCCGATCGTCATGACGGCCGAGAACCTGGTGGATGCGGCCTTGGCCGGCCTGGATCAGGGCGAACTCATCACCCTGCCGGCGCTGCCTGATGCTGAGGACTGGACGGCGTATGAAAACGCCCGACAGAAACTGCTGCCGAATCTCTCTCGCTCAGAACCTGCCCTCCGTTATCGGGTGGCGCCGAAGGCACAGCGGGCTTGATGGCTCTAGTGGCGATGCGTGGCGTTTGCCGCGATGGGCGCTGGACCACGCGGCCCTGACAGCGAGCCCGCTCATCGCCATCCCTTGATCCACTGATCAATCACCCACCCGCGTCAGTCGCTAACGCCGCAACGCAAGGCTTGCGATCCCTCGCGCTGGATCGTCCGTGTTAGGCATCGATTGAATGACGACCATCCTTTCATACTCGAGGTTTGCACTCATGTCCGCCATAGCTGAAGAAATCATCACGGAGCGGCCCAGAACGCGGATTCTGAAGCCACTGGTAGGCGCCATCGTTGGCCTAGGCATCGCCATCTATGGGGTGCACTGGGGGAGCGCCGGACGCTTTATCGAGGACACCGATGACGCCTATATCGGCGGCGACACCACGGTGATCGGTTCCAAGGTGCCCGGCTATATCGGTGTCGTCGCCGTCACGGATAACCAGGTCGTGCACAAGGGCGACCTGCTGGTGAAGATTGACGACCGCGATTATCGGGCGGCCCTGGCGAAGGCCAACGCCGCCGTGGCCGCGCAAGAGGCATCGCTTGGCAATCTCGATGCCCAAAAGCACCTGCAGGAGAGCGTAGTCGCCCAGGCCAAGGCCTCGCTGGCCGCCGCCAATGCCGAAGCCAAGCGTTCCAGGCTGGACAACGCGCGTTACCAGGAGCTTGCGGGGCGCGCAGCGGTTTCGGTCGAGAGCGCCCAGCGGGCCGAGGCGGATTTCGCCACGGCATCGGCTTCGTCCGATCGCGCGACAGCAGCGACGGAGGCCGCGCAGCGGCAGCTGGATGTGATCGAAACGCAGAAGAGCCAGGTCGAGGCGGCGCTGACGCAGGCCAAGGCAGAGGCCGACATCGCGAAACTCAACCTGTCGTACACCGAGCTGCGTGCGCCGATCGATGGCGTGATCGGCAATCGCCGCGCACGTCCAGGCGCCTATGCGGCGGCCGGCAGCCAGATGCTGGTCGTGGTGCCCGCCCATGGCCTGTGGGTCGACGCCAACTTCAAGGAGGACCAGCTCGAGCGCATGCGCGTCGGGCAGGAAGTGGATGTGCGCGCGGACGTGATGCCTGATCGCGTGTTCAAGGGACACATTGCCAGCCTCGCTCCCGCGACGGGATCTCAATTCAGCGTGCTGCCGCCCGAGAACGCCACGGGCAATTTCACCAAGATCGTTCAGCGAGTGCCGGTGCGCGTGGTGCTGGATGGCGCTGATGGCGACCTTGGCATTCTCCGCCCCGGCCTGTCCGTGACGGCACAGATCAATACGAAAGCGCCATGAGCCCCGTCGCCCAACTCACCCAGGGGCAGAAGATCTTTGCCTTCGCGAGCATGTGCCTGGGCATGTTCATTGCGTTGCTGGACATCCAGATCGTCTCCGCCTCCCTGCGCGATATCGGTGGTGGCCTGTCGGCCGGAGCCGATGACACTGCCTGGGTGCAGACGGCGTATCTGATCGCCGAGATCGTGGTCATTCCCCTGTCAGGCTGGCTGAGCCGCGTGTTCTCCACGCGCTGGCTGTTTGCGGCATCCGCCGCCGGCTTCACGTTGACCAGCCTGCTGTGCGGCATGGCGTGGGACATCAGGAGCATCATCATCTTTCGCGCACTCCAGGGCTTCCTCGGCGGCTCGATGATCCCGATGGTGTTCACCACCTCGTTCGTGTTCTTCCAGGGAAAGCAGCGCGTCATTTCGGCCGCCACCGTCGGCGCGATTGCCTCCCTGGCGCCGACCCTCGGGCCGACCCTGGGCGGATGGATTACCGATAACTACTCCTGGCATTGGCTGTTCTTCATCAATCTCATACCCGGGACCTTCGTCACCTTCGCCGTTCCGGCGCTGGTGAATATCGATGAGCCGGACCTTTCCTTGCTCAAGAAGGGCGACTGGTTGGGAATCACCCTGATCGCGCTTTTCCTCGGCTGCCTCGAGTACACGCTTGAAGAGGGGCCGCGCTGGAACTGGCTGGAAGACTCGACCATTCGCATCACGGCATGGGTCAGCGCCATCGCTGGCGTGCTGTTCGTGTGGCGCGGACTCAACGCCGAGCATCCGGTGGTCGACCTGCGGGCGCTCAAGGATCGCAACTTTGCGCTCGGATGCTTCTTCTCCTTCGTCACGGGCATCGGGTTGTTCGGCACGATCTACCTGACACCGCTCTTTCTCGGGCGGGTGGAGGGCTACAGCGCGTTTCAGATCGGCAAGGCGATTTTCTCGACCGGTCTTTTCCAGATCATGTGCATCCCGCTGTATTCCTTCCTCGCCACGCGCGTCGACTTGCGCTGGTTGCTCATGGCAGGGCTCGCACTGTTTACCGTGTCGATGTTCGAGTTCACGCCCATCACGCACGACTGGAGTGGCCGGGAGTTGCTCTTCCCCCAGGCCCTGCGTGGCATGGCGCAGCAATTCGCGGTTGCCCCCACCGTCACGCTTACCCTGGGTGGCCTGGCGCCGGCCCGCCTGAAGTTCGCGTCGGGGCTGTTCAACCTGATGCGCAATCTCGGTGGCGCGCTCGGTATCGCCGGTTGTGCAACCGTACTCAATGACCGTACGAACCTGCACTTTTCCCGCCTGGCGGAGCACCTGACGCCGGCGAACGAAACGATGAACAGCCTCTGGCCGGACCTCTCCAGTGTCTCGGAAGCGTCGCAGGCCGCTGTCTCCCAGCTGTGGCAACTGACGCTGCGCGAAGCCCAGACGCTGACGTTCAGCGACGCCTTCTTCTGCATCATGCTGGCCTTTGCCGTCACCACGGTGATGGTTCCGCTGATGCGCAAAGTCCAACCTCCCCAAGGACCCTCCGCCGATGCGCACTAAGCTCATTTCCTCGCTGCTCCTCCTCGGCCTGGCTGGCTGCACCGTCGGCCCCAATTATGTGAAGCCGCAGCTCGCCACCAACCCGACCTTTCACGAGGTCAACCCCACCCAGGCCTCCACGGCTCCGGCGCCTGCGACGCTGGATGCCTGGTGGACGGGATTCAACGATCCCGAGCTGGTCAGGATCATGGACCGCGTGATAGCGCAGAACCTCGACCTGGCGGCTTCTTCCGCGCGCGTGGAACAGGCGCGTGCCGCCGCCCGTCACGCGCAGGCCGATCGACTGCCGCAAGGCTCACTCGACGGCAGCATCACGAGGGAACATCAGTCCGAACTGAGTCCGCTCGGCAAGATTGCCAGCCATTCCCCGAGCTATGACCGGGACCAGACGCTGGCCGAGGTCGGAGCGGGCGCAAGCTGGGAGCTCGATCTGGCGGGCGGCCTGCGTCGGGAGGCCGAGGCGGCCGATGCCGAGTACCAGGCGGCCGAAGCCAGTCACGCAGGCGTCCGAGTCTCCCTGGCGGCTGAAGCGGCGGATGCCTATTTTCGTGTGCGGGGCGCGCAGGCGCGCATCGCCATCGCCGAAGACCAGATTCGCAACGAGCAGGGGCTGCTCGACCTGGTGAAGTTGCGTACCGAGCATGGCCTCGGCACCGCCCGCGAGACGGCACAGGCGGAGGCCCTCCTGTTGCAGGCGCAGGCGACCATTCCGCCGCTCAAGATCGAACTGGAAACCCAGCTCAATCGACTCGATGTCCTGATGGGCGCGGCTCCTGGCACGTATGCGGCCGAGGTCACGCCCAACACAGGCGCCTTCGTGGTGCCTTCGATCGACACGGCGGAAGGGCCGGCCTCGCTGCTGCGCCGGCGTCCCGACGTGATCGCGGCCGAGCGGGAACTGGCGGCGAGCAATGCACGTATTGGCGCCGCCGTGTCGCAGTACTATCCATCGTTCTCGCTTTCGGCATTGCTTGGATTCAGCTCGCTCTCAACTGGCAAGCTGTTCACGGGAGCTGCCTTCCAGCCTGCAGCCGCCCTGGGCCTTCACTGGCGCTTGTTTGATTTCGGGCGCGTGGATGCGGAGGTCCAGGGCGCCAAGGGCGCCAACGCCGAAGCGCTGGCGAAGTACCGCGGCTCCATGCTGCGGGCCACGGAAGACGTGGAAGACGCCATCGTCAACCTGACGCAAGCCGAAGCCCAGCACGCCGTGCTCAACGACGAAGTCGCGGCGCACGTCAAGGCGCGTGATGCGGCGCAGGATGCCTACACAGGAGGCGCCGTCAGCCTGATCGAGGTGCTGGATGAAGATCGCCAGCTTCTCAACGCCCGAGACTCGCTTGCGCGTACTCACACCGATGAGGCTCGTGCCGCCGTCGCCGCGTTCCGGTCGCTTGGTGGCGGCTGGGATGCGCAGGCATCCGGGCAAGAGTCTGTGACCTCGCTGCAGTGATCGGGGTGTTCCATGCGATACGCCAGTCACCACAAGCAGGCCACCCGGGAACGCATCGTAGAGGCGGCGGCAAGGCGCTTTCGAGAGAAAGGATTCGATGCGTCGGGCGTGCAAGGCCTGATGGAAGCGGCCGGCCTCACGCACGGCGCATTTTTCAATCACTTTGCTTCCAAGGAGGACCTGGTCGCGGAGGCCACCTCCGCTGCGCTCGATCAGCGCGTCAATGGTGTCCGCAAGCAGTTGGAGGCCGGACGCGGCATTGAGGGCTACATAAGGAGCTACTTGTCCCTGGGGCATCGTGACAACCCGGGCCGTGGCTGCGCCGCGGCCACGCTGGCCGCGGAGGTGGCCCGTCGAAGCGTGGAAGTGCGGCAGGCATTTGCCGAGGGTGTTTCGCAGCTTATCGAGATTCTCGCTGCGCACTGGCCTGACCTGCCACCGGAGGAGGCGAGTGCGCGCGCCATGGCGCTCTACGGCTTAATGTCAGGCACGATGCAATTGGCTCGCGCCACACCGGACGAAGCGTTGTCTCGTCGAATCCTTGAAGCGGGAATCCAGGCCGCCTTGGAGTTGCTTTCGGGCAAGCCCGGCTCGGCGCCGGGCTGACGACTTCAGGCGCGATCGCCGACGTAGGCTTTGCGCAGCACTTCCGGATGGCGCCGGGCCAGGTCAACGATCAGTTCGCCGAATAGCGAGTTCGCCCAGGCGAACCAGCTGCGCGTGTATTTGGTCGGGACGTCCTGATCAAACGCCTCATGCATGAATCCGGTGCCGGCGTGGGTCGCCTTGAGCCATGCCAGGCACTGGGTGATCTCACGGGTGTCACTGGCGGTAAGGGCGCGCATCATGATGGACATCGGCCAGATCATGCGCAGCCCAACGTGTGGGCCGCCAATGCCTTCGGCGGCGTTTCCCTTGAAGAAGTAGGGGTTGCGCGTGCTCCAAACCTTGGCCCGCGTGCGCAAATAGTTCGCATCATCCCGGGAGCAGGCGCCGAGGTAGGGCAGGGCGATCAAACTCGGTACGTTGGCGTCGTCCATGAACAGTTGATTGCCAAAGCCATCCACCTCGTAGGCCCAGTAGTCACCCAAGTCGCCATGAATGACGCCGTGGATTTCCACCGCGCGTTGAATCTCGTCGGCCAGCGCATGGCATTCGGCCCCAGCAGAGGCGTCGTGACGGACCCCTGCCAGCATCTCGGCGAGCTGGCGCAGGCTGGTCACGGCGAACAGGTTGCCCGGGATATTGAACGGGTAGATGGTGGCGTCGTCCGACGGACGGAACATGGCGTGGACCATGCCTACCGGCCGGGTCGGTTGGCCGAAACCCTGCAGGTACTGCGTGTCATTCGGCGTCGGCGACGCTCGCTGGAAATGGTATGGGCCAGGTCCGTCCTTGCGCTGCTGTTCGCGAAAAGTCCTGATGACGGTGAGCATGGCCGCATGCCAGTCATCATCAAAGGCGGTGACATCCCCGGTGGCTTTCCAGTAGCCGTATGCAAGTCGGATGGGGTAGCAGAGAGAATCGATCTCCCACTTTCGCTCAGCCACGCCAGGTTTCATGTCGGTGAGGTCGTGCTGCGACCATGTCAGGTTGGACTTTGCCGCCGGGTCGCGCGTCAGCGCATTGGCGTAGGGGTCGATGCGGATGCTCAGCGCCTGTCGATGAATGAGCCCCTGGAAAAGTCGTTGCAGGCCCTTGTCCTGAGCAGCGAGCTGCACGTACGGCCACACCTGTGCGGACGAGTCACGCATCCACATGGCGTCGATATCGCCGGTGACAATGAAAGTGTCGGGCTTGCCGTGCAGCGTGCCGATCTGGACGGTGGTGTCCAGCGTATTGGGGAAGCAGTTCTCGAACATCCACGCCAGCTCAGGGTCGGCCATGCCCGCCTTGGTCCGCGCGATCAGCTGCTCCACAGCGGTGCTGGTGAACTTGCGCTTGCCCACGGGCGGACGTCGACTGATGAAGGCTGGCGCGCTGCCGGCCGCGGCGTAGGCGCCGCCCGAGAGCAGTCCTGCAGCGGGCGCCAGCGCCATCCATTTGAGCAGGTTGCGGCGGGTTGTCATCAATGAGCGGCCCTCAGCTGCGTGATGTTGATCGGCGAGGGTCGACGTAGCGGAGCCGCCATGCCCGGAGCCGGCAGCTTCGCTATTCCCCCAGTGACAGGGTGGCGCGATATCACACGCCTGTCACGGGGCCTACTCTATTACCTCGATCACTTCTGCAGGGGGCGCCTGGCCATGCATAAGCCCCGGGTCGAGCTACTCATGGCCGCTGGCCTTCCGGCGATCGGCTGCCCGGTAAGCGTATTGGCGCAGGGGGGCGTGCCAGGAGTGAGTCAGCCTCCCTGGTCGGAGCCGATCCTGAGCGGAACCGTCTGGTCATCGTCAGGGATGGTGTCAGCTGCAAGAGCGTTCCATGGGCCGGTTGAGCACTGCACTAGTCGGCGGTCATCGCGGTTCGGCTGACGCGACGACCAACGCAAACGACGTGACACGAAGCTGATGGACGGAAGCAACGCCAAGGCAGGCCAAGGACTTTCGCCATATGACGCCACGGAAGCGATGAGAGTGCAGACACTTCGCGAAACTCACCCATGAGCGAACGATTCCCGTCCTTGATGCGTGGCGTCGTCTTCGTGCTCGCCGTGGGCTGGGTGCTGCACATTGGCCGGCAGATATTCGAACCGATCATCATCAGCGTGCTGGTGGTCTACGTGATCGTCGGTGTGGCCAGGCTAACCCAGCGCATTCCGTGGCTTGGGCCCTTAATGTCGGTGAAACTGCAGTACACGTTGGCGATTCTTTTGATCGTCCTTGCGGTAGTGGGCATCGCCTCGCTGATCATCAGCAACATCGCGCGAATTACGCTGCTTGCGCCCAAATACCAGGCCGGCCTGATAGAGCTTATCCAGAAATGGTTCGTGATACTGGGGGGCGCGTCGGAGCCAACGTGGGACTCGCTGCGTCGCGACATTATTGGACAGATCAACATACACCGTGTCATCAGTTCCACCTTGTCATCGGTGAAATCCATCGTAGGTGGCGCTGCGGTGGTGCTTTTGTACGCCGTGTTTCTGTTGATCGAGAAATTCAACCTTCCCTACAAGATCTCCAATATCGCCAAGGAATTCCCCGGGGCCGCCATCTGGGAGAGAGCGATCATCGATATCAATGATCGCATCGGCACCTATCTCGCGCTCAAGACGTTCTGCAGCGTGCTGCTCGGCCTGATCAGTTGGGCGATCATGGCGTGGTTCGGCCTGGAGTTCGCAGCTCTGTGGGCGATCCTGATCGCTCTTCTGAATTACGTGCCTTACCTCGGCACCTTTCTTGGCGTTCTCTTTCCGGTCGCCTTCTCGATCGTCCAGTTCGGCCAGCTTGAGGCCGCGATCAAGGTGGCGATCGCGTTGTCGGTACCGCAGTTCTTCATCGGAAATTTCCTCGACCCCTACCTCATGGGCAACTCGCTGAACCTCAGCCCGTTCGCCATCCTTGTCAGCTTGGCCGTATGGGGGGCGCTGTGGGGCATCACCGGAGCCTTTTGCGCCGTACCCATCACCGCCTGCATAGCGATGGCGCTTTCCGAGTTTCCCGAAACGCGACCGATAGCGATCATGCTCTCGCGAAATGGCGATCTCGGGCCGGCGCTTAGGTCCACGGCCGGTCCTGACGGGTGATTTGGATTGCCGTTGCGCACGGCATTCTTGCAACCCTTGCGCGAGTTCTTCAGTCGCCGGTCGTCTTGCGCCTTCTCGTGGTCAAGGACGAAACGCGATCGGAAATCGCCAGTGCTATGGCCGACAGCAAGAGCGTGCAGTGAATGATCGCCATCCAGATCAGCTGGCCTCGTTCAAAGGTCTCGCCTTCCTCCATCTTCATGAAGGCCCTCAGCAGGGCAATAGCGGAGATGGCGATGATGGAGCCCATCAGCTTCATCTTCATGTCGGTGAAATCGACCATGCCCATCCACGATGGACGGATCTCGCTGGCGGAATCGATGCGGTCAACGAAATTCTCGTAGCCAGCCAGAGTGACGATAAGCAGCAGGTTGGCAACCAGCGTCAGGTCGATCAGCGCGAGCGCCATCAGGATGGCGGCAGTCGGCGTAAGCTCGAACAAGTGCCTCAGGTTGAACACCAGTTCGCGCAGAAACACCAGCAGCAGCGCGAAAATCGTAAGCACCAGGCCGAAATAGAACGGCACCATCACCCAGCGAGCGCCGAACAGGAGTCGGGACAGGGCGTTGCGGAAATGGCGAGGTTGGTCGTTCACGGCATGCTCCTGGCTCGGCGAGAGATGCGCTCGGGCTTGCTTCGTCTGCGTGCCAGGGGCATGCAGCTCAACCTTTCATGGGCGCCGTGTCGCTACGTCTGGCGGCGCGGCGCGATGTGTCTTCGACGGGCCCAGTGCGTGCGGCGGGTCGAGGTGACCGGAACAGCGCCAGACTCCAGGACGGATTTGCCTGTCTTACCATCCCGGATCCGCCAGCGATGCGCCATCGGAGCACTTCAGGACGCCGCATAGATGGGTTGTCTGGTGCAACAAAGTACACCCGATCTGCGTTCGCGCCTATGTGAAGCCTCGGAGCTCGCCGAGGAACATTTGCGAGTCATGAAAGGCCAGGAGCGTACGCCGCATTGGTACGGTTGATTTCACAATCACTTCATTGACCTCCTTCTAGGTTCAGTTGCACAGGGCGAGAGATTCAGGGGCGGTGTTCAGGAAGATCCGACCTCCATGGAGTCGCGCACATGAAGCACTCAAACTTTGGCCTCGGCTTGCTGGTTACGGTCGGCCTGCTGATCGCGGGTTGCGCCACACACACAACGCCGCAGACCTTCAATCGATCCGAAGTCGGTGTCGCCCGGTCGGTGCAGTGGGGAATAGTGCGTGGCTTGCGGGATGTGACCATCCAGAGCGATTCGCGTGGTGTGGGGACGGCCACCGGCGCCGCGATCGGCGGCATCGCAGGCAGTACGGTCGGTGGTGGCAGTCGCGCCAATGCCGTCGGGGCCATCGCCGGTGGCGTGGCGGGCGGCGCGGCCGGCAATGCCATCGCGCGCAATGCCCGGCCTGGCGTGGAAATCACCGTCGAACTGGACGGAGGTCGCACGGTTGCGGTGACCCAGGACGGCACGTCCGGCGATTTCCGCGTAGGGGATCGGGTGCAGGTCAGTTCCGACGGCGGCACCACTCGTGTGACCCGTTAGGTACGAGCCCGCCCTGGGGTACTCGGCGGCATCCTGACGTAGCCGTTGTGCGTCATCCGCTTTGAGGCAGAGATCACCATGCCAAAGGCACCGTTTGCGCTGTTGGCGGCCGGCCTCCTGGTCGGTTGCGCCAGCACGTCCACCACCTTGACGACGCAGCAACGCCTGGAGTTGTACCAGCAACACGCCGGGGCGCCGATCGAGTCATTCCGCATCGACAACTTCATCCGCACGCGAAGCTGGACGCCATTGGGCGACCAGGCGCTGGCCGTATGGCCCCTGGGGAGCGATGGCTACCTGCTGGAATTGCGAGGTCAATGTTTCGGGCTGTCGACATCGCCGCGCATTTCCATCACCAATTCCAGGAGTCAAATTGTCACGCGCTCCGACAGCGTGGTTCCGGCACCGCTGACGATCAAGCGCCCGATCGGGGCATATTCCTGCCGGATCCAGTCGATACGTCCGCTGGATACGCGTGCGCTGCATGACGCCAAGCGTGAACTGCGGGACGCCGAGCTGATCGACCGATCCGCCGCGCCACCGGAGCAGGACGAACAAAGCCATCCCGCCGGCAACTGAGCAATCGCGGCGACGCATGGCGCCGCAGCCCACTGGCGAACGAATCTCATCGCCAGCCAGGGACAGCGCGTCCTTCGTTGCAGAGGGACGAAAGGCGCCCGACCACGACCGGATTTTCGCGCCAATCGTCATATGCCTGCTGGTGGGTGACGCGATTACTGGCATGCCCGCGCAAACGCGTCGCACGCCGGCAGGATGCGTCTTCCAGAACGAGCTGATTTGCGCTGAGGACTGTCGCAGGCCTGTCGTCGATGCCTTCACGGGGCGATGACGGCTCTTTGTATCAACTCGATGCCCGGCGCGCATTTTCGCCTGCACGGCGCTACTGTCATGGGCAAGAAGGTCAGGGCATGCAGGGGGCGAGCGTTTCGCGGCGCCGCGTGCCAGATGAGTTGAACCTGGGACTCCGGGGGCAATGTGACCTTCTGCAGATGGATAGGATTCCTTCCTGGGTCAGCGTTCTGGCGCCGCTGTCGCGCGCGTTGCGATCGCGCAGCGGTTGACGGTCGCATGCAGTCACCGTACCGCGGCTCAGCCGTCGTGACTAGCGCCGACGCCAGGCCTCACGCCACGCGGATTTCCTGGCATGTGTATTCGGCTGCACTCTGCGGCGGCGTCATTTTGCTCGCTGGTTGCGGGCAGGGCGGCACGCCTGGAGGCGGGGGAGCGGGCATGTTCGCGCCCACCGTCTCCGTCGAAAAAGTACATGCCAGCCCGGTGCCCAACCTCATCGAACTGCCGGGAAGGGTAGAGGCCGTGCGATCGGCGCAGGTGCGCGCACGCGCCGACGGCATCGTCGAACGGCAGATCTACGTGGAGGGAACCGACGTGGCGGCCGGCGCCCCGCTGTTCCAGATCGATCCTCGCGACCTCCAGGCACGCCTGCAGCAGGCACGTGCCTCATTGGCTTCGGCGCAGGCCGGACGCTCCCAGGTGGCAGGGCTGCGTTCCCGGCTGTCCCAGCTGGTGGAGCGCAAGGCGGTCAGCGTGCAGGAATACGAAACCGCGCAAGCCTCGTTCCAGCAGGCCGATGCGGCCTTGCTCGAGGCGCAGGCCGCCGTCGATCGCGCGCAATTGCAGCTGGACTACGCCACGGTGCGGTCGCCCATCGCGGGGCGCGTTGGCCGCGCCCAGGTCAGCGAAGGCGCCCTGGTCAGCGCGGCGTCGGCAACCCTGATGACCCAGGTTGACCAGCTCGACCCGGTGTTCGTCACGTTCCACCCGTCCAGCGCCGTCATGGGCGAGTTGGAACGCGGCATCGCAAGCGGCCGGATCGAGCCAGGCGACAGCAAGCACATGCGGGTCACGCTGCTGCTTGAGGATGGCTCTCGCTACCCCCTGCAGGGCGAGACCGACTTCACCGAGAAGACCGTCGACCCCGCCACCGGCAGCCGCATGCTGCGCGCGCGCCTGGACAATCCGGACCGACGCCTGCTGCCTGGCCAGTTCGTGCGCGGCATTCTCGCTGCGGGCACGCTACGCGACGGAATCAGCCTGCCCGAACGCGCCGTCGCCATCGGCGAAGACGGTGCAACCGTCATGACGGTCAACGCCGAAGGTGTGGCCGTGCGCCAGCCCGTCACGCTGGCTGGCCAAGCCGAGGGGCGCTGGGTGATCCTGTCGGGTCTCAACTCGGGCGACAGCGTGATCGTCGATGGCTGGCACAAGGTTCAGCCGGGCCAGCACGTGAATGCACAGCCGGCGAAGGCCGCGCCGCCCGGGTCATGAGCGGCTTCTTCGTCTACCGTCCGGTATTCGCCTGGGTGGTGGCATTGTTCGCCATCCTGTTCGGCGGGATCGCGTTGTATTCGTTGCCGGTCGAGCAATTTCCCGACGTGGCGCCGCCGTCCCTGAGCATTTCCGCCACCTTCATCGGAGCCGATGCTCAGACGGTGGACCGCACCGTGACGTCGCTGATCGAGAACGAGCTCAACGGCGTCGACGATTTCCTGTTCCAGAGTTCCACCAGCCGCTCCAACGGCACGGCGCAGATCCGCATCACCTTCCGCAGCGGCACCGACCTGGACCGCGCCCGCTCGCAGGTGCAGGACCGGTTGGCGCGCGTGGAGCCCCGTCTGCCGGAGGAAGTGAGGCAACGCGGCGTGCAGGTTACCCAGTCGACGACCGGGTTCCTGATGCTGGTGACGCTGAGCTCGCAAAGCGGCCAGCGCAGCGCGCTGGAACTGGGTGATTTTGCCTCCAACAACATCGTCGAGGAACTGCGGCGCCTGCATGGCGTCGGCGACGTTTCGCTGTTTGGTTCCAGCTATGCGATGCGCATCTGGCTGGATCGGGAAAAACTGGTGAGTTACGGCCTGTCGCCGGCCGAGGTGATCGCGGCGGTGCGTGAACAGAACGCGCAGACGCCCGGTGGCGGACTTGGCCTGCAGCCCCTGACGCCGGACACGGAAACCACCGCGCAGATCGTGACGCGCGGACGCTTCACCAACCCCGAGCAGTTCAGGCAAATCATTGTGCGCGCCACGCCCGGCGGCGCGACGGTGCGGCTGGGTGACGTGGCCCGGGTTGAACTGGGCAACGACAATTACGGCTTCGAGATGACTCTCGACGGTCGACCCGGCGCTGGCATGGCGATTTCGTTGACCTCGGGAGCCAACGCACTCGCCACGGCCACCGCGGTGAAACGGCGCATGGAGGATCTGCAATCGTCCTTCCCGTCGGACGTCCAGTGGAGCGTGCCGTTCGATACCACGCCGTTCATCAGCGAATCCGTGCGCGGTGTTTTGCGCACCATGATCGAGGCGATGGTTTTGGTGTCCATCGTGGTGCTGCTGTTCCTGCAAAGCTGGCGGGCCATGTTCCTGCCGACGCTGGTGGTTCCGATCTCGCTGATCGGCACCTGCCTCGGCCTGGCCATGTTTGATGCGTCCATCAACCTGTTGTCGCTGTTCGCGATGGTGGTGGCCATCGGCATCCTCAACGATGACGCCATTGTCATTGTCGAGAACGTCGAGCGCATCATGCGCGATGACCATTTGCCCCCGCGCGAGGCGACGGTCAAGGCCATGAGCCAGCTGACGGGCGCCATCATCGCCACCACCCTGGTGCTGTTGGCGGTGTTCATTCCCCTGGGTTTTTTCCCGGGATCGGCAGGCGGCATCTACCGGCAGTTTTCGATCACCCTGAGCGTGTCGCTGGTGGTGTCCACGATTCTCTCGCTGACCCTGGCGCCGGCGATTTGCGGCGCCATGCTTCGTCCGGCGGAGCCGGGCGGGCAGGGGCCAGCTCCGGTCAGGCGGCTGTTTGACGCTATCAATCGTGGCCTGGATCGGGCAACGCGCGCCTATGTCGGCGTGGTGGAACGGATGCTTCGCCGCCCCTGGCTGTGGATGGGGCTGTTCGTGTTCGTGACGGGACTCACGGCGCTGGCCTACTGGCGCCTTCCCGCCAGCTTCCTGCCTGACGAGGATCAGGGCATCCTGTTCGTCGCCTACATGGGAGCACCGGGCACGACCGCGCCGGTGACGCGGCAGGCGGTAAGGCAGGCCGAGGCCATCCTGCACCAGCAGCCGGAAGTGATCAGTGTTTCCACGGTCATCGGCTTCAGCTTTTTCGGGCAGGGGCAGAGCATGGCGATGTCCTTCGTCAATCTCAAACCCTGGTCTGAGCGTGGCCGCGGGCACAGCTCGCTCGATCTGGCGCGGCGACTGAATGGTGCGCTGTCGCGCATTCCGCAGGCGCAGATTTTCGCTCTCAACCCTCCGCCGATCCAGGCGCTGGGCAACGCTTCCGGCTTCACCATGAAAGTCGAGGATCGAAGCGGTGTTGGCACGCGTGCACTGCAAGGCATCGCCATGAACATCGTGCAACGCGCGGCGGCCAGTCAACGAGTCACCGGCGTCAGGCCCGAGGGACTGCCGCTCGCGCCGCAGCTGTTCGTGGACATCGATCGCACCCAGGCCCGGGCGCTCGGCGTGAACCTCGCGCAGGTCAACCAGACGCTTGGCGTCATGTTCGGCTCGTCCTACGTCAACGACTTCATCCACCAGGGCAACGTGCTGCGCGTTTTCGTTCAGGCGGATGCTTCACAACGCATGCGGGCCGAAGACGTGGCGGACCTGCGGGTGATCGGCAACAACGGTCAGTCGGTGCCGTTCTCGGCTTTCGCGACCGCACACTGGACCGTCGGTGATCAGCAGGTGGAGCGATACAACGGATTCCTGTCGACGACCGTCTCAGGCCAGGCGGCCCCCGGCGTATCCAGCGGCACGGCCATGCGCGAGATGGAGAGCATCGCCGAGGCCGTGCTTCCGCCCGGGACGCGCTTCGAGTGGACCGGTACCGCTCGCGAGGAACAGGAGGCCGCAGGACAGGTGGGCCTCCTGCTCGGGCTGGCCCTGCTGGTCGCGTTCCTGTTGTTGGCGGCGCTGTACGAAAGCTGGAGCACACCGGTGGCGGTCATGCTGGTGGTGCCGTTCGGCATCTTTGGCGCCGTGCTGCTGACCGGCGCGCGCGGCATGTCGGCCGATGTGTACTTTACCGTTGGCCTGATCACCATCATCGGCCTGGCCGCGAAGAATGCGATCCTGATCGTGCAGTTCGGTCTGGACGAGGAGGCGCGCGGCGTGCCGACGACGGAGGCGGTGCTCGCCGCCACGCGCCAGCGCCTGCGTCCCATCCTGATGACCAGCCTGACCTTCATCGTCGGCATGCTGCCGCTGGCATTGGCCAGCGGGGCCGGCGCCGCCAGCCGACAGGCGGTCGGCACGGGTGTGCTCGGAAGCATGTTCACTGCGACGGCCTTCGGCATCTTCTACACGCCGTTGTTCTATTTCCTCTTGCGGCGGCGCGCCGCTCCAGCGCAGGCCACAGATGTCACTGGCGTCGAGGCGAGTCATGAGTAGGCGCGCGCTACTCTGCGGACTCCTGTTGCTCTCGGGGTGCAATCTGGCGCCGCGGTACGAGCCGCCACCCGTGGCGATGGCGGATCAATTTCCTTCTCCCGAGACCCACGGCGCGCGTGCGCCGGAGCTCCCCTGGCAGGATTTCTTCCACGACCCGGTGCTGCGCGATCTCATTGGCAAGGCGCTGGACAACAACCGGGACCTTGCCGCGGCCGCCGCGAGGATCGAGCAGGCCAGGGCGCAATTTCGCATTCAGCAGAGCCAGAGGTTGCCGAGCGTGAATCTCGGCGGCTCCGCGGATCGTCTACGCGCGGCAGTCAGCCCGGCCGAAGATGCGCCGCGGGTGACCGTGGACAGCTACGCCGTGCAAGTAGGCATTCCGGCCTTCGAACTGGATTTCTGGGGAAGGGTCGCGAACCTGAGCGAATCGGCCCGTCGCCAATACCTGTCGACGGTGGAAGCGGAGCGGGCTTTCCGGCTGTCGCTGATCGCCAACGTGGCGGCCAGCTACTACGCCATGCGTTCAGCGGAAGAGGGCATCGTTCTGGCGCAGAAGTCGCTGGACAGCCGGCGCGAGACCATGGAGTTGGCCCAACTGCGCATGGACGTGGGGTTTACGTCCTCAATCGACTATAACCAGTCCTATACACTGGTGACGCAAGCCGAGACCCAGTTGGCTCAGCTGAAGCGTGGTCGCGAGCAAACCTTGCACCTGCTGCAACAGTTCGTCGGCGTGCCCTTGCCCGATCCCTTGCCGCCCAGCCTTCCGCTGGAAGACACGACGCAAATTGCGCCCCTGGCGCCCGGCCTGCCTTCGGACCTGCTCAACGATCGCCCCGATGTCCGAGCCGCCGAGGAGCGGCTGCGCGCGGCCAACGCCAACATAGGGGCGGCGCGCGCGTTGTATTTCCCGACCATTGCATTGACTGGCGCGGCGGGTTACGCCTCCGATGAACTGTCCAACCTGTTCTCCGGCCCCAATCACTTGTGGACGTTTGGCGTCGGCGCGACGCTTCCGCTGCTGGACTGGGGGCGTCGGCGCTCACAGGTGGAACTGGCGCAAGGGCAACGCAACGAACTGGAAGCGACGTATCAGTCCACGGTGCAGAATGCCTTTCGCGAGGTGGCCGACGGGCTAAGCGCCACGCAGCACAATGCCGAACAGATCCAGGCACAGATACGTACGGTCGAAGCGCAGGCCGCGCTGGTGACGACGGCGGAGGATCGTTACGGCGTTGGCCTGACCCCTTACCTGGAAGTACTGGACGCCGAACGCAACCACTTCGCCGCCGAGCAAACCCTGCTGCAGCTGCGCGCCTCCGACTTGCAAGACCGGGTGAATCTCTATGCCGCGCTCGGCGGTGGTGATCTGCCGCCGCCGCAAAAGACAGTGGCTTCGCATGACCGTTAGCCTGCCTGGTGCAGCGGCGCAACTTCCAGGCGCCAGGCACGGCCGATAGTGGCGAAGGTCAACCTAGAAACTCTTTCGCACATTGATGAAGAACTCGGTCGAGCTGTAGTTGAAACCGATGTCGGCATTGCTCTGGTCGTGGATCCACAACAGCTGAGGTCGCAACGTCCAGCTCGGCGCGAACTTCCAGGTCAGATACGCGCCCACTTCGTAAAGATTGTCGTTACGCTGGATCAGGATCGTGTTGTCGTCTGTGTCGGGGTGAAAGTGGAGTTGCTCCATGTCATAGGCATTGTGCTCCCACCAGACGTGGGCGCCCCAGTCCACCGTATCGTCAAGCGCGAAATCGAGTGACGCAGAGGCGCCGTAGAGATTGGAGTCGCCATCCGGAAGGCTGGTCGAGACATAACGTCCGATGCGCCCGTCGATGCTGAAAGTGGCGCGGCCATCCAGGAATGAATGGATCCAGCCGGCCGAGCCTTGGGCGCTGGTGCGGGTCCAGGTGATCGATGGTTGCCCCGGGTACCAGCGTCGGGAATAGAGGAGGTCGAAGGTGATCTGATTGGAAGCATCGAGGCGGTGGCGGTAGTCCGCGTAAATCCCGGCGTCATTGCGATAGTTGCCGTTGCCGCGATAGCTGGTCCGCCCCCTGAAGCCAACCGCAAGGTTGTCGTCGCCAAACGAGCGGCTACCCCCGAAATTCCAGCGCAGGTCGGAGTTGTCCCGACTGTCGTTGTTGTCGTAATAGCGGAATCGATAGTCCAGCGTCGCCACGAGCGCGTAACCGTTGTCCAGCGCGTAGTTGACGCCGCCGCCGGCGCGGAGGTTGTAAAAAACGTCTCGGCGATCGGCGCCTCCGAAGGTTCTCGTGCCTACCGTGTCGTTCACGTCATAGACGCCGATGCCGGTCTCCAGGTACGCGAAGCCGGTCAGGCGCTTGTTTTCGTCCAGGGATTGCGTGGCTGCCTGGTTGTAGATGTCGACCTGGCTCAGCAGATCCGGCGGGAGGTTTTCGAAGCGAAAGACGGTTTCGAACTCGATCTTGGCTTCCGCATAGCGTCCAAGTGCGTAGTAAGCCCGCCCGAGGGCGAGGTGTGTCTGGGGTGCATCGGGTTGCGCCGTAAGGCTGGCCTCGAACAACCGCTTCGCTTGTTCAGCGTGGCCGCTGCCCAGGGCGGCACGGCCAAGCAGGTAGTTGAAGGTAGGATCACCGCCGTGCGAAGCCGCGATCGGCGAAAGAAGAGCATAAGCTTCAGCGTACTTGCCCTCGCGTAGTAATTGTTGCGCAGCGGCAAAATCAGGGTCCGCCGTACTCGCAGCCGGCGAAGCCTCCTCTGCTGCATGCGCGGGGTTCGCGTCCAGGGACCCCGCAAGCAACATGACAGCGAAGGCGAATGCGAGCGACCGCTTCAATCCCGGATCGCTGCAGTGAATGTCACAAGAGGAAATCAATCCGTTCATGGGATCCCCTCGCCACTCTCTGGACCGGCGGGAAGGTTATCGGGCGACTCGAATGGTGTGAACGGTCAGATGGACGACCATGAACCTGTGCATCGACCGGCTCGCAAGCAGAAAGCTTCACATTACGTTTTTCCGCTATCAAACATAATTTTCCACCAGGATCATTGTCAGTGGTTTTGTCGATACGCGGCAACAAAAAAACATGACGACCAGGCTTCTTCACTGAACTCGATGCCTGGTGAACAGGGTGTCATTCCAAATCGTATCTTGTAGTTCCGATCTATGACTCTGGATGGGGAGCTGGCATGGCTGCGACCGAGAAGAGAATGCCCCTCACCCAGCTCACCGCCATGGTGGTGGGCGGCATGGTCGGCGCAGGCATATTTTCGCTTCCGCGAACGTTCGCCAACGCCACAGGGCCCCTGGGCGCTGTCGTGGCATGGCTGATCGCGGGAAGCGGCATGTACATGCTCGCGCGCGTATTCCAGTCGCTGGCGGAGCGAAAGCCGGATCTTGATGCCGGCGTGTATGCCTATGCAAAGGCTGGCTTCGGCGACTATCCCGGTTTTCTCTCCGCGTTCGGTTACTGGATAGGTAGCTGTATCGGCAATGTTTCCTATTGGGTGCTGATCAAATCCACGCTTGGCGCGTTCTTTCCGATCTTCGGTGACGGCAACACCGTCGTCGCCATCCTGGTCGCGTCGATTGGGATATGGCTGTTCCACTTCATGATATTGAGGGGGATACAGCAAGCGGCGCTCATCAATAGTGTCGTGACGGTGGCCAAGGTCATTCCGATCCTGACGTTCATCGTGATCCTGGCTTTCTCGTTCAAGTCCAGCCTGTTCCACCTCAATTTCTATGGCGGAGGCCTGGAAGGAGGCATATTCGAGCAGGTGAAGGCCACCATGCTGGTGACTGTTTTCGTGTTTCTCGGCATCGAAGGCGCCAGTGTCTACTCGCGCTACGCGAAAGAGCGCGGGGACGTGGGCAAGGCGACGATCACTGGCTTCATCATCGTGACAAGCCTGATGGTGTTGGTAACGTTGCTGCCGTATGCCGTGCTCGATCGAAGCGTGGTCGCCGAGATGCGCCAACCGTCGATGGCCGCCGTCCTTGAAGCGGTCGTCGGTCATTGGGGCGCCATCTTCGTCAGTATCGGACTTCTGGTGTCAGTGCTCGGCGCGTACCTGGCCTGGTCGCTGATCTGCGCTGAGGTGTTGTTCACGGCGGCAAAGACCAACGACATGCCATCGGTCTTTGCCGGGGAGAACAAAAACAAGGTCCCGGCAGCGGCCTTGTGGCTGACCAATATCGTGGTCCAGCTGATCGTGATCACCACCTATTGGTCGCGCGACGCGTTCTCCTTGATGCTCAACCTGACCAGCGCGATGTCGTTGATACCGTTTTTCCTGGTGGCTTCCTACGGCCTGCAACTCACCAAGCGCGCCGAAACATACGAGCATCGCCCGCAGGAACGAACTCGCGACCTGATCATTGCGATTCTCGCCACGATCTACACCGCCTTCCTGCTCTATGCCGGCGGCATCAAATTCATCGTGCTGTCGGCGGTTCTTTATGCGCCGGGATCGGCACTCTATTTCTGGAGCCGGCGCGAACAGCACAAGCCTGTCTTCTCCAGGCTGTGGGATCGGATTCTGTTCGCCCTTGCGGTCATCGGGGCGGTCGTCGGCATTTACTGGATTGCGACGGGATACATCACCATCTAGTCGCCCATGGGTCTTTGCTTGTGGAGAACATCATGGCAAATGGCAACGGAACCGAATTTGGCGTCCATTCCGAAGTAGGGCAGCTCCGCAAAGTCATGGTGTGCGCGCCCGGCCTCGCTCATTCGCGTTTGACGCCGAGCAACTGTGACGAGCTTTTGTTCGACGACGTGCTGTGGGTCGACAACGCCAAGCGCGACCATTTCGACTTCGTCAACAAGATGCGCGACCGAGGCATCGATGTGGTGGAGATGCACAATCTGCTGGCAGAGACGGTCGCGGTCCCGGAAGGGAAGAAGTGGATACTCGACAATCAGGTCGTTCCCAATCAGGTGGGGCTGGGCTTTATCAATGAGCTTCGTGGCTACCTCGAAGAACTGAGTGACCGAAAGCTCGCGGAGACCCTGATTGGCGGCCTGTCGATGCACGACTTTCCGGAGGCGGTGGGTGGCAAGGCGCTGGAGGTCGCGCGGGAGGCGGCAGGTGTCACGGAATACCTGCTGCCACCGCTGCCTAATACCTTGTACACGCGTGACACCACCTGCTGGATCTATGGCGGCGTGACGCTTAATCCGCTGTACTGGCCCGCTCGCCATGAAGAGACTGTCCTCACGACGGCAATCTACAAGTTTCACCCCGACTTCGCCGGCAAGGTGAATGTGTGGTGGGGCGACCCGACCGAGGATCATGGACTGGCCACGCTGGAAGGCGGGGATGTCATGCCCGTTGGCAACGGGGTGGTATTGATCGGCATGAGCGAGCGCACTTCGCGCCAGGCGATCAGCCAACTGGCGGCGAGCCTTTTCAAAAAGGAGGCCGCCCGCCATGTCATCCTGGCCGCCATGCCCAAGATAAGAGCAGCCATGCACCTCGATACGGTATTCACATTTGCCGATCGTGACTGCGTGCTTGTGGCGCCCGAGTTCCTGGCGAGAACCCGCACGTTCTCCTATCGACCCAGCAGTCATCCGAGCGGACTTGAACTCCACCGGGAGGAGAAGCCGTTCGTCGATGTGGTGGCCAAGGCGCTAGGCCTCAAGGAACTCCGTGTGATCGAGACGGGCGGTAACGACTACCAGCGAGAGCGCACGCAATGGGACAGCGGCGCCAACCTGGTCTGCGCGTCGCCGGGCGTGGTCTACGCTTATGACCGCAACACCTACACGAATACCTTGCTGCGCAAGGCCGGGATTGAGGTGATCACCATCGTCGGCGCGGAGCTGGGTCGTGGGCGAGGCGGCGGCCATTGCATGACGTGTCCCATCATCCGGGACGCTGTCGATTTCTGAGGGTGGGTGTATAGGACCGGAAACCTGACCGTCGCGAAAAGCGCGGCGGCGCAAGGCTGGAACAATTCGTGGCTTTCATCGCAAGCCAGAATGGCGTGAAGC
Organism: Dyella solisilvae; assembly: GCF_003351225.1. GTDB lineage: Bacteria > Pseudomonadota > Gammaproteobacteria > Xanthomonadales > Rhodanobacteraceae > Dyella > Dyella solisilvae. Next base: position 121,928 of record NZ_QQSY01000001.1, on the reverse strand, counting down.
ACGCGGCTTTTGCGTAGCCGGTTTTCGTTTGCCCGATCCGCCCGGGCCTGCCCTTTTTACCGCTCGTGCGTCCAGCCCGGCCGCAGCCCAAAATTTCCTGCTCATCTCGATGAATGTCGCCATCGCGCTGGACACGTAAGCATCCCGGCGGAAGACAAAAAGCGTCTCGGCCATGCCGAGTTTCCGGGGGAGATCATGGCAACGGACGCTTGAATTCATCGTGCTCGACGACACAACACTCCTGGGCAGGAGGGTCACTCCCACGCCAGCGGCCACGCAGCTCAGAATGGCGTCGAGCGAGCCGAACTCGAGCGGCTTGGCGACGACAGCACCGAGGTCGGAAAGGCAGGTCTCCAATCGCTGGCGATACGAACAGCCGGACTGAAAGACGATGGTTCGCAGATCGGTCTGGCGGGTCAGGTCCCGCAGGGACTGGATCGCAGGGCTCGTCACGAGGACGAGTTCTTCCGTGAAGATGGCCTCGTGCGCGAGGTCCGGGTGATCGACGGGGCCCGCGACGAAGGCGCCATCAAGCTTGCCCAGGATGACGTCCCTGGTGAGATCGGCGGTGGTGCCCGAGCGCAGGGTCAGCCGGACGCCCGGATAGGTGCGCGCGAACTGTATGAGCACAGGTGAAAGGCGCAGTGCCGTCGTTGTTTCCATCCCTCCGAGGGCGAGCAAGCCTCCGGGAACACCGTCATCCGTTGCGGCAACTTGCGCCTCGGTGAGCAATTTCATGATGCGGCCGGCAAAGGGCAGGAAACGTTGCCCGGCGGGAGTGGTGGAGACACCGCGCGCGTGGCGCTGCAGCAGCAGGATGCCAAGCTCGTCTTCGAGCGCCTGGATCCGGGTGGTGACGTTCGATTGCACGGTATGCAGTTCGGCGGCGGCCTTGCTCATGCTGCCCAGTCGGACAACGGCCTCGAACGTCTTCAGTTGGTTGATGTCCATCGACGCTTTCCTCTGGCTGCCCTGGCGCGTTGTCCTCCATGCTATCTCAATTGGAGATGGACTCTATCAATAAGTTCCGTTTCTAAAGATGGGTTTGGGGGCGTAGCTTGTACTCACCGCGACAATGGCGTCCTGTTCGTTTTTCGAGCCCTGGGCCGGGAAGGGAGCTCCCGTGGCGCGCGAAATGTCGGCAGCGGACTTGGCCGGCAGGTTGGCGAGAGAACTGAATGGCGCTTGCGCCCAGCGTTCGCCCCGGAGCGGACGCGGCCGTCATCTGAATGGTGTGAGGTTTGGAGCCGAGCATGTCTTCCCTGAGCAATACGGCGGTTCATCTCCGGCAAAATAGCCAGAGCCGGGAGCAAGTCACGACCTGGCGGATGACGCTTTCGGGCTTCTGCGCCAGCCTGGTGGGTATCGGTGTTGCGAGATTCGCTTACACGCCGCTGCTTCCGGCCATCATCGACGCCCATTGGTTCGCCGCATCGAGTGGGGCATACCTGGGCGCCGCCAATCTCGCGGGGTATCTCGCGGGCGCACTGTTTGCCCGGCCCGCACTCAGGGTCATCCCCGACGTGGCAATGATCCGCCTGATGATGGTCGTGGCGGCCGTGGCGCTGATCGCGTGCGCGTGGCCACTGTCGTTTGCGTGGTTCTTTGGGTGGCGGTTCGTGTCCGGCTTGGCGGGGGGCGCGCTGATGGTGCTCGCTGCGCCAACGGTGTTGCCGCATGTGCCGGCCAACCGGCGAGGGTTGGCCAGTGGCGTCATCTTCATGGGCGTGGGCGCGGGCATCGCAGCGTCCGGAACGCTCGTTCCGCTGTTGCTGAGGCAGAGCCTGGTCGCTACGTGGATAGGACTCGGGGTGTTTTCGCTCGCGCTTACGGCAGTCGCGTGGAATGGCTGGCCGCGTGGCGGTGATCCTCGGGCTGAAGCCCGTGTTGAGCTCCAGCGGCGCAGTCACGCGGTCACGTTGCGATCGCTGTACGTCCAGTACGCATTGAATGCGGCCGGGCTGGTGCCTCACATGATCTTTCTTGTCGATTTCGTGGCGCGCGGTCTTGGCCTTGGCGTGCAGGCGGGCTCGGAGTATTGGGTGCTTTTCGGACTCGGCGCACTGTTCGGCCCTGTGTTGACCGGTCATCTCGCGGACCGCATAGGCTTCGGGCCTGCCTTGCGGCTGGCGTATCTCATCCAGGCCCTGGCTGTGCTGCTTCCTGCCATGGGGTGGGGAACATCCTCATTGATGTTGTCCAGCGTGGTCGTGGGCGCATTCACCCCTGGCATCGTTCCGCTCGTATTGGGGCGGATCCACGAACTGCTCGCTCATCATCCGGCGGAACAGAAGGCGGCATGGAGCGCCGCTACCACCAGCTTTGCGGTATTGCAGGCGGGGTCCGCGTATTTCATGTCCTATCTGTTCGCCCGGAATGGTGGCGATTACAGCTTGTTGTTCATCGTGGGGGCCCTGGCGCTTGGCCTGGCGTTGGCGATGGATCTGGTGGTCGCTGTCGCCCGGCGTGGAGCCCGTTGATCAGCCGTCGATGCTCAAGCACGCAGTCCATTCGAAGGGGCTCAGGAAGATTCGTCAGCTTCGCGATGAACTCGCGGATACATAACGGTTACCGGGCACGCTCCACCGCCAAGGGAAATCCTTGCCGAGGCGGATGCCAACGCGTGGTGTTCCCGCGAGGTCTGGAGGCGGAGGCATGCCGTCGCTGACAACGGTATAGCCGTCGCGGGCGGCAACCAGGTCAATTCCGTTCTGGGCTCCGCTGATGCCCATCGCCTGGGTGAGCCGGGCCGGACCCCGGCACAGATCGCGATCAATCGAGGCCCGTCGGCGCGCGTCGCGCATTTGCTCGAGCCCCTGGAGGGGTTCCAGCGCGCGGATGAGTACGCCGGAACCGTCGCCTTCAGGGTCGCACACGCAGTTACAGCACCAATGCATGCCATAGGTAAAGTAGACATACATATGCCCCGGCGGCCCAAACATGGTCGCATTGCGTGGGGTCTTTCCGCGGAACGTATGTGCAGCTGGATCGATGGCCCCAGCGTAGGCCTCCACTTCCACGATGCGACCCGCCCGGCCATCCGCTGCGGCCAGGATCTTGTTGAGGAGTTGGGGCGCCACCGTGGTGGCGGCGCGATCGAAGAACTCGCGCGATAAAGGACTGCCGGGCCAGATCAACGGAGCAGGTCTGTTTTGAGCCAACCGAATTCTCCTTCGGGGTTTGTCGAGCTGGGTACGCCGCCAGTTCGTCCCCGGCGATCGCGTCGAATCAGTCCCACAGCTTGTCGTAACCTTTTGCCCGGTAAACCGCAATGGAGACGATCCACGCCGCCAGGAAGATCCCGACAACGCCGAAACTGAGATTGCCAAAGTGGTCGTTCAGCCGACCCACGACATTCCAGAAGTCCCCTTGCAGTCCCAGCCTGTCGCGGATGAGTCCGAGCGCCTGGACTCCGCCGATAAACAGGGCGACCACGACTGACGCGGCGGTGATGGTCAGGTTGTACCAGAGCTTTCGGACCGGATGGATGAAGGCCCACCCGTACGCTCCCGCCATGAACACGCTGTCTGTCGTGTCCAGCAACGTCATGCCGGCGGTGAACAGCGCGGGAAAGACCAGGATCGTCCAAACGGACATGCCTTGAGCGGCCTGGGTCGCCGAGATGCCAAGCAGGCCGATCTCAGACGCCGTGTCGAAGCCAAGGCCGAACAGAAGGCCGATGGGATACATGTGCCATGAACGGCGTACGACACCGAACAGCGGCCGGAATAGGCGAGCCAATAGCCCCCGTCCATCGAGCAACGCATCGAGGTCTTCATCAACGATCTTTCCGCCCCTGCGACCTCGTTCAAACACCGTCCACACACCCCGGAGAATGAACAGGTTGGCAATTCCAATGCCGAGCAGGAAGAGCGACGAGATCGCGGTGCCGATCAGGCCGCCCATGCTGTGGAAGGCATCCAGCCGGTCTTTCAGGGCCGCTGCCGTGGCCGCTATGGCGACCGACGCGAGTATCACGATGGTTGAATGGCCGAGGGAGAAGAAGAGTCCCACCGAAAAGGGTTGGCGGCCTTCCTGGATCAGCTTGCGCACCACATTGTCGATCGCCGCGATGTGGTCCGCATCGAATGCGTGCCTGAGCCCGAACGTATAGGCAAGAAAAGCCGTCGCCAGGATCACGGGCCGATCGGCAAACGCAACGATGGCCCAAACCCAAGCGAGCACATTGGCGGCGACGATCAACGTGTAGGCGACCGCAATCTTTGAAGAAAGAGACGCGGGTTGATCGTCGAATGGATTGGCAGTCCAGTTCATCCGGCCTCGTGAAAGCTTGCGTGAGGATGATGACGGTTCCGCTTCGCGGAGGAAACTTCGTCGACGCCGGGCCAGGGCTGCACGGCTGCCGCTGAACTCAACAGACAGATTTGTTTTGCATTGTCTCAATCAACGCCTTCGCCTGACTTCTGCAACGCCGCCACGACGCGGGATATGCGCAAGGCCGCGCAAGCCGCGCCGTAGCCATTGTCAATATTGACCACCGATATTCCTGGTGCACAGCTTGCCAGGCTGGCGTGCAGGGCGGCCGCGCCACCCGTCGCCACTCCGTAGCCGACCGATGTCGGCAGGGCGATCACGGCGCTTGAAACCAGACCGCCGACAACGCTGACCAGCGCCGCATCGGCGCCGGCAGCCACGATGACGACGGGAAAGGATCGTATTTCGTCCATCCGTTCCAGCAGTCGCCAGAGGCCGGCCACGCCGACATCGACGTACTCGCGAAAGGCCTGGCCGGCGAAAGCAAGCGTCCGCGCAGCCTCGCGGCCAACTGGAAGATCAGCGGTCCCGGCCATGACGAGGGCCACCGGCGGCGCGAGGAGCGCGCCATGGGGCTGGCCAAGTATGGCGGTGCGGGAGAGGGGATCGAAATCGAGTTGTTCGCCGTGACGCGCGAAGAGCACCTCATACTTCGATGGCTCGAGGCGGGTGAGCAGGAGTCGCCCCGTCTTCGCCTTCACGGCGTCCACGATGGCCGAAATCTGATCAACGGTCTTGCCCTGACAAAACACCGCTTCGTCCAGGCCGATTCTCGCCCCGCGCTCAAAATCGAATTTGAATTCCGGCGTCATGCGTGCGAATGCAGGAACGCGCTGCCATTGCGATAGGGCGCGAACGAGAGATCGACCGTGGACGCAATGCCGGCGAAGGCGCGATCGGCCACAGCGCGCACCTCATCTTTGTGCTCGACGTCCATCCCTGCCAGGGTGCCAGGATCAAGCTCGATCACGACACGATTCGCACGCACGCGGCAACGAACGACTCCGGCGGGAAATTCCCTCGCAATGCTTCGCTCAACCGCATAGATTGCCTTGAGCACTTCGGGCCGGATGGCAATGCCCGTCTCGACCCGACTGGAGAGGCAGGGCGCAGCTGGCAACTCGGAAATGGCGCCAAGGCCGAGTTCATGCGCGAGCAAGCGCACCGTCTTCTTGTCGATGCCTGCCTCAAGATAAGGGTGACGGACCGCATGCTCTTTGGCGGCCTCAAGCCCGGGCCGATATTCGCGAAGGTCGTCCAGGTTGGCGCCCGAAAGTATCTGCGCGCTGCAGTGGCGCGCGATGCAGTCGTACAGATGGGTCTTGCAATAGAAGCAGCGATCGACCGGATTGGCCAGATAGTTCTCGTCCTTGAATTCGCCCGCGTCCACAACTCGGAGGCGCCAGCCTTGATCCCTCGCAAGCTGCTGCACGCGGTCTGTCGCCTCATCCGGTACCGCCGGCGAGACAGCATGAAACATCTCGACGCGATCCGCGGCCGACCTGTGGGCGAAAGTGGCCAGCGTGACGCTGTCCACGCCGCCGCTCACGGCAACGGCGAGCGGCCCGCTCATGTTAGAAAAAACAGCCGCCAAACGATCCTGGGCGTTCCCGGTGGCTTGATGGGTCTGCATTCCAGAGACCTCCTGCGCAGGGTGCGCGGCGTCTTTCCGTCTCCGATCGTTCGGGACTATCGCCTCGCCACTCAGCTGCGCCGTCACCCTCGTCGTGTCGGTGCGCCGATGGTCATGATCGCGGCGAAACAAACCAACAGGACGTAGCTGAGTTAAGGGAGCGCAACCGCAACCCGCGTACTGCGCCGCCATTTAGCCGAGCGAGCATAAACCTCAGTCCGTATGCCGCAGGTGACGACGTTCTGTTTCAGATCGTTATGGCATGCCTCGTCGATGACGTGTCGCAGTTCGGCGCGGTCTCGTCGCGGCAATCGAGCAGTTCTGGCAGCCCGCAGGCTCGCCACGAAGTGTTGCCAGCGCTGCCAGCAAAAGAGGCCTGAGTGCTCGTTGCGCTTCATTTCGTCGCTCCCAGCTCTGCAGAGCATTGCTGCAGCGTTGGCCGGAGAGTAATTTATCGCGGGCCTCATTCTCTTCGACTTACGTGGAGAGGTCCCCCATGAAGCGCAGCCCGTCTTTCCCTGATCGCCGACGATTCCTCAAGACCGGAGGCGCCATCGCCGCGGGCATTCTTTCGCCCGCAGGACTACTTGCCCTCGAAGGTCAGGCCGCGGCGAAGCAACTTCCAGCGCTGCCTGACAATCCGAAGACGCTGGAGTCCATGCCCACCCGAAATCTCGGAAAGACAGGTTTCAAGGTCGGCATCTTCTCGCTCGGCGGCCAGAGCGCCATCGAACAACCGAACAACTTCGACATTGCCGTGCCGCTGATCGAGCGGGCGCTCGACCTAGGCGTCAACTTCATCGACACCGCACCTCGATATGGACCTCCCGAGCGGTGGAGTGAGCAATACATTGGTCGCGTCATGGAACATCGCCGCAACGAGGTGTTCCTGTGCACCAAGACCAGGGAGCGCAGCCGTGACGGCGCCATGCGTGATATCGAACAGTCCCTCAAGCTCATGAAGACGGACCATCTCGACCTCTGGCTGCTACACAACATTGGTGTGTCCGAGGAGGTCAACGTCGTCTTCTCCAAAGGCGGCGCGATGGAGGCCCTCACGCAGATGCACGACGAGAAGGTCGTTCGTCATCTTGGTTTTGCGGCCCACTACCAACCTGACCCGATCGTCGAACTGATCAATCGCTTTCCCTTTGACGCATGCATCCTTGCCCTTAACGCAGCCGACACGCTGAGCCCCCACAGTTTCATCAAGCGCCTTCTCACTGTCGCTGTCGAGAAACAGATGGGGATCATCGGCATGAAGATCGCCGCACGTGGCCGCATCCTGTCCAGCTGGATGCCGCCTCCTGTCGAAGTGCAGCGGCGATCCTGGGAAGGTGTCGCGACACGTTCAGGCACGCTGAACATGCGTGACGCGACGAACTACGTTCTCTCGCTACCCGTCAGCACCGTCATCGTCGGCTGCGACAACATCGCGCAACTCGAAGAAAACGTGCAGATTGCCCGCGAGTTCACGCCGTTGTCCGCGGCGCAGATGGCTGCGATCACACAACGCGCAGCACCCGTCGTTGCCCAGGCCACTTTCTTCCACTCGGAAACCCGGCCAAGGGACATCAAGCTGCCGGACGCCCCGGACGAGTAGCAGATAAAGCCAAGCTTGAGGTCAATGGGCGTAGCGCACGATCGTCGCGCAACGGGCGCCAGGCAGTGAAAGCGCCCCATCCAAGGCCGCCGTGTGACATCGCCAGAGGATCGCCGAGTGTCTGAAACGGATCATCGCGGTCGGCTTTGGATCCACCTGGATCCGCTCGGCGGAATGGCCGGCGACATGTTCGTCGCGGCGCTGCTTGACGCTTTTCCCGAATGGGAAGACCCCGTGCGCCATGCTATCGGTGGGCTCAACTTGGGCCCTGACGGCGAATGTCGCCTGGAGCTGCACAACGACGGCACGTTCGTCGGTCGACGTTTCATGGTGGGGCTGCCGGAGCCTTCGTCGCAACGATACGTCCCGGCTGAATCTTCTGATCGAGCAGGAGAGGCGAATGAAGCGGCCTCACTGACGTTCAGCGGACCGCTTCGCGCTCAGCGCGTCTCAGGCGTGGCTGTATCCGGCGACGGCCATGGACACCGCAGGTGGCTGGACATTCGCCAACTACTGCAAGACGCTCCCTTGTCCGATGCAATCAGAAAGCGTGCGGTGTCCATATTCCAGCATCTGGCGGAGGCCGAGGCTAGAGTCCATGGCGTGGCGGTGGAGGAAGTGACTTTTCACGAGGTCGGCGCCGTCGATACGATCTGCGACATTGTGGCGGCCTCTGTGCTCATTGCTTTGGCGGATGCCGACTGGAGCGTGGCTCCGCTTCCGCTGGGACAAGGACGTGTGCACTCGGCGCACGGGCCACTCCCTGTTCCTGCGCCGGCGACCGCGCTGTTGCTGGAAGGGTTCGCAACGATCCAGGACGGATTTCCGGGGGAACGGGTTACCCCAACCGGCGCCGCCATTGTCCGCCACCTTTGTCATCGACAGGTCGCGCCGTCTGTCCCATACGTTCTCGAAAGGTCCGGCATCGGATTTGGATCCCGCAGCATTGCAGGGCTGAGCAACTGTGTTCGCGTCTTGGTATCGCGAGAACAGCTGGCATCCACATCGTCCCTGACGCATCGGGAACTCGCGGTCATTGAGTTCGATATCGATGACCAGTCACCGGAAGATCTCTCTATCGGACTGGACCGGATTCGTACGCTGGAAGGAATCCACGACGTCGTCCAGTTTTTCGGGGTCGGCAAGAAAGGGCGAAGCTTCGCCCACATTCGCATCCTCGCTTCGCCCGTGATGTTGGAGCGCGCGATTGAAGCATCCTTTGCCGAGACAACCACCATCGGCTTGCGTTACCACATGGTGAGCGGCAAGGCGCTGACGCGCTCGATTGACTCGGTCGAAGTCGATGGCCACCGCATTCGTGTCAAGTGCGTCGAGCGCCCCGGCGGCCAATGGACTGCCAAGGCGGAGATGGAGGATGTCGCTCATGAAGGCGATCGCAGGAAGCGAGTCCGCTTGCGCAGCCATGCCGAAAGCACCGTGCTAAGCCGCCTCGAAGCAGGGGAGGCGTCTCGTGACCAGGGTGTGAAGGGTCAAGGAGACGATTGATTCGGGAGTCGCGACCACCTTGTCACCCACCTGCCTCTGAACAAGCGAATCACTGCGGTGCTCCGGTCATGCAATATCGGCCTCCGCCGCGGACATCGACCAAACGTGAAGTTCCGATCAACTCGAATGACGCCTCGCTGGCAGCCATTGTCAGCGGCACATGGCAGGGCGCTTTTGACCGGAAGCACTGCGGCGCATCCCCGGGACTCCGGCATCACGCGCAGACCCCGCGGGGGCATGACCCCCTCATCACGAAAGCCGCACACGCCCCTCATAACCGCTCTCGACGAAAGGTCTATCCTGTCTTTGCGGTCGGGGCCAGCTTCGTACCCGGGCCGGGATTGCGTTCCATGGGGATTTGCAACATCTCGCCGCCCGGGAGGATGTCCATGTCCGCAGGACCTGATCGCCACCACGCGCCCGCCTGGCAGGCTCTGGCCGAAACCCTGCGGGGGCGCCTCCTGTTGAAGGGCGATCCCGACTACGAGCAGCGCCGCCGGGTGTGGAACGGAGCCATCGACCGCCATCCGCTCGCCATAGCCCGGTGCGCCGACGCCGAGGACGTTCGCGCCGTGGTGCGGTTTGCAAGCCGGGAGCAGATACCGGTGACGGTGCGTGGCGGTGGCCACAACGTGGCCGGGCTGGCCGCGCAAGACGACGCACTGATGCTGGACCTGGGCCTCATGAATCGGGTCGAGGTGGACCCCGCGTCCCGCACGGTGCGGGTGGAAGGCGGGGCGTTGTGGCGGGATGTCGATGCGGCCACCCAGCCGCACGGCCTGGCGACCACCGGCGGGTTCGTCTCGACCACCGGCATCGGGGGCTACACGTTGGGCGGCGGGGTGGGCTGGCTCATGCGTCGTTGCGGACTGGCCATCGACAACCTGATCGAGGCTGACGTCGTGTTGACGGATGGACGCGACGTCGTGGCCAGCGAGCAGAAAAATGGCGATCTCTTCTGGGCCCTGCGTGGCGGGGCAGGCGGACTTGGCGTGGTCACCCATTTCACCTACCGCCTTCACGCCGTTGGCGAAGTGCTGGCGGGAGTGGTTTTCCATCCCATTGATGCCGCCGCCGGCCTGTTGAGAGTCTTTCGCGATGTTACATCGGGCGTTTCGAATGAGCTCACGGCGATGCTGGTCTTCACCACGGCGCCGCCGCTTCCGTTCCTTCCCCCTGAAGTGCATGGCCGGCGAGTGATCGTGCTTGCCTATTGCTGGAGTGGCGAGGCCACGGCAGGCAAGCGCGTTTGCGCGCCCCTGGCTGACTGGGGGCAGCCGCTGGGGCGTCACGAGGGTGTGATGCCTTACGCCGCGTGGCAGCAGACCTTTGATCCGACCGCCCCTACCGGCGATCACTACTACTGGACGACCTCGCAATTTGACGCGCTGGACGACGGCTTGATCGAGTCCTTGCTGCCGCACGCGATAGCTCCCGCGGACCCTTTCAGCGAGGTGCACGTCCATCACCTCGGCGGCGCCGTGGCTGCGATTCCTGCGCAGTCGACCGCGTTTTCCCAACGGGAGGCGACCTTCTTCATCAATGTGATTGGGCGGACTGCCAACGCAGAACGATTTGATGCTGTTCGCGCGTGGGTGCGCGCCTTGCGCGCGGGGCTGGCGCCATTTGCCCGCACCGGGATGCAGCCGAACTTCACGTTCGAAGCGACCGACCTGGCCACGCTCGGCCACAGCTCGGCGACGCGTGCTCGACTGGACGAGCTGCGGAAGCATTACGACCCCAATGGACTGCTCATATCAGCACCCAGGGCTTGATCGATAGCCAGTCCCCTCAGAACTGCGCGGGCTTCCGCCACGATGTACTCGAAGCCCGTGGTGGCGCCAACCTCGCGCATCGACTCAAACGATGACGCGAGGGTGGCGAGCACTTTTTTTTCGGTCGCCGCCTTTGCCTTTCGCCACTGCGGCATGAGCGGCCCGGCGGTAAGCACGCGCACGCGTGCCGCGGCGCCAAGAAAGCGCGCTGCTTTCGACATGTCGCCGCGCTCGCTCAGCAAATAGGCTGTCCCCTCGACACAACCGGCCATGCCGCGCCAGTTTTCAAGTTCAGCGAAGGTATCGATGGACATCAGCCAATCTTTCGCCGCGCCGACCGGCTGGTCCAGGTAGTGGCGCTGCAGCGCGCGGTTGATCAGGACATAGGCCTGTTGATACTTGCCATTGCCCGGCCCGCACACGGCATCAAAGGCATCGCCAAGGCAGGCCTCCGCCTCGCGGTGCTGATCGTCCAGGGCGAAGGCGATGCCGCGGCCCAGCAAGGTCATGGAGCGCAGCCACGCATCATTCTCTGCGTCGGCGATGGCCTGTGCAGAGTCGGCGCAATCTTGCGCTCCCGCCATGTCACCGAAGGTCGCCAGCTCGAACGCCAGCACCGCCAAGCCGGCGCCAGCCAGGCGAGGATCCTCCAGCTGGCCTGCCAGCGCGATACCCTCGCGCAGCAACGTCTGGGCGCGATCATGCATCTGGGATTGATGCCGCATGATGCCGCAAGCGACCAAGGCCTTTGCCCGCTCCCGCGTTGGCGCTACCGCTGCATTCAAAGCCTGGTCGAGCCAGCGCGCAGACTCGCCGTAGTTTGGGCACAAGCGGAAGTACCAGCACAAATTGCCGATCAGGGCGAGGGTTTGCTCGACCCGATCGGGGCGTGAGAGGGCATAGTCGAAGGCGGAGCGCAGATTGGCCCAGTCTCGGCGGACGCGGTCGCTCCATAGCTGCTCGCGAGCGCCCCTTATTTCTGCGTCAACGCGTTTGGCAAGGCGCACGAAATGAGCGAGGTGTGCATCCCGCACGGCGGGCTCGTCTCCGCTCTCGGCAAGCTTGCCCAAGGCGAACAGCCTGACGCTGTCCAGCAATCGATAGCTGGGCGGACGGGTGGCGGTGTCCACCACCAACAAGGATTTGTCGACCAGCCCGCCCAGCACGTCCATCACCTGCTCGTCGTCGAGGTCAAAGACCAACCCGACCGCGTTGGCGCCACCCAGCGTGCACGCGCCAACGAACACGCCGAGGCCGCCAAGCAGCGAACGCTCAGGTTCCGACAGCAGCGCGAAGCTCCATTCGATCAGCGCATGAAGCGTCTGGTGACGGGCAGGGCGGCTTGGGCTGGCCTCGGCCAGTCCAAGCAAATGAACGTCCATGCGCTCGAGAAGCTGCTCCGCACTGAGTAGCCGAAGTCGGGCCGCGGCGATTTCCAGCGCCAGGGGCAATCCGTCCAGGCGACGACATATCTCGGCGACAGCGGGCGCATTGGTGGGCGTCAGCGCAAACCTCGACGCAAACGCGCGGGAGCGCGCCAGCAGTAGCTGAACTGCAGCAATGCGGGACAGGTGCGTGACGTCCTCTTCCGTTGCCCATTCACCCGGTGGTGGCACGGCCAGTGGCGGCAGCCAGTAGAGCGTCTCACCCGTACAGTTAAGGCGGTGCTGGCTGGTGACCAGCACCCTTGGTTCCACGCTGGCCGCCAGCAGCGCTTCGACCGCCACCCCGACAGGGCCGGCGATCCGTTCGCAATTGTCAAAGACCAGCAACACACGGCGTGTGCGCAGCAGCTCACCCAGGCGCGCCATCAGGTCGTCCACGCCCCCGGACATCCGTATGTCGAACAGGCCGGCCAGCCATCGGGCGAAGCCCTCGCCATCGGCCTGGGGAGTGCAATCAAGCAGCCACACGCCATCGGTGAACTCCTGGCTGTGCCGCCTTGCCACTTCCATCGCAGCCTGTGTCTTGCCGATGCCGCCGGCGCCCACGATCGTCACGAGTCGGGATTCGCGCAAAAGCTGCCCGAGCTTGTCGAGGTCGTCGTCCCGGCCGATCAATGGGTCCGAGCGTTGCGGCAGGCGGGCCCGCGCCGGCGGTGCAAAACGCACTGTGGGCGCAGGCTCCACTGATTGGCCAACCAAGGGGGCTATGAAACGGTAGCCCAGTCCATGCACGGTCTGGATATAGCGGGGCTGGTCGCTGTCGTCCGCCATGGCGCGTCGCAACTGCGCGATGACGCGGCTGAGTGTGGACGGCGTGACGTAGCTGTGACCCCACACGGCATCCAGCAGGTCGTCGCGGCTGAGCAACTGGCCCGGGTGCGCCAGCAGCTCCAGGAGCACGGCGAACGCCTTCGGCTCCACGGGTGTTTCACGTCCGCTACAGGTGAGCCGATGCGCCCGCACGTCGACGACCACGTCCGCAAATGCGAACGCAGAAATGCCCTCCAGGTTTGCCGAGTGGTTAGCGCTCCCCATGCCCCAATTGACCCTTTCCGGACCTGGTCATGGCGCTCCGTGCCGACCCCCATCTCGATAATCCCTCATCGATCCATCAAGACTCTGCGCCCCTGGAAGTACAGCTTATACCTGCCGGGCAGCAGCCGCAGCCTGGACTCAACGAGGAGACTTCCATGAGCACTCGCCTGCATGCCGCGATCGCGCTGGCCGCGATCGGTCTGACCGCCGCCGTTACCCCCAAAGCCGAAGCCTGTGGCTACGGCGACGGCCAATCCTGGAGCAGTACGCACTGGTCACTTCCGCCGGCCGCCCTGAAATCCCTGGCGAGCCAGGCAGCAGCCGCCTCGCCGCAAGTTGTGGCCAACAGCACCAACCCGCTGCAGGCTCTTGAGCCCATCACGGGCCTGTACATGTTCACGTTCACAGCCAAAGGCAATAAGACCATTCCCGACGGCGTCCAACTCGACCAGGGTTTCGCCACCTGGCACGCCGATGGCACCGAGATCATGAACTCGGGCAAGCCCCCCATCACACAAAGCTTCTGCATGGGCGTGTGGGAGCAGAGCGGCGCCCGGGCGTACAAGCTCAACCACTGGGCGATCAACTGGGACAGCACCGGCACGGTCTTCCTTGGCCTGGTGAACATCCAGGAAAGCATCAAGCTCGACGCCACGGGCAACACCTACAGCGGCAATTTGACGATCACGCCGTATCCACCGAGCGGCAGTCCCGCAGGGCCCTCCGTGCTGGGCGTTGTCACGGCTACGCGGGTGCAGGTCAATTCGAACTGATCGATGCGGAATGCGCGACAAGCCGGGCGAGTTGCCTTGCAACGGCGCCCGGCTTGTCACTGCGCCGTGCTGGATGGCCTTATCAACGGTTGTGTCGGTCCCGCATGTTGCCGGGAGGAGATGTCGACGGCTCGCTTGCGGACGCAGTTGATCAGCGCTGTTCGCCGGCCCTACACCGGCGCCAAGACTGGGCATGAGGCCTGGAGTGGTCTGGCGATTGCGGCCCTTCGGTACTTCAAGATGCGTACCGTACGTGTCGCGCAAGAGGATAGGGCGGACCACCCGGCAAAGTGGAAGTCAGCCTTCGCTTGAAGATTTCTCGGGCGGCTCAAGGATCGCCTCCGGCTTCCACGACCCGTCCTGACATTTCGCCAGCGGCCCACGTTCCAGGATGGCGGCCAGGCCCTCCGGGCTGCAGGCAGAGTTTTCCTTGACCCTGGCGACTCGCCATTGGCCGATCGCAAGGGTCCGGATGCCGATTTCCTCGACGATGAAAGGTGCGCCACTCGCCGGCCAGCCTACCAACGCTCTCGGATCCACGCCTTTCATCGGGCTTGTTCGCGGCGCGCTGAATCCAATGAGACAGCCGACGACCAATCCAAGAGCGGATCCAATGAGATACGGGCCAATGTTCCTGGTCATGTGCGTGTGGTGGTGTAATGGATGAGGCAGAAGCATCTGAGCCAGGGGCTGTGCCTCAGTCGGGAAGCCAATCTTTCAATGTCCGCTGGCGACCCGAGGCAGGCATGGCAAATGGGGGCATGTCGCCGTCATGCCAGCCGCTCATGTGGCTCGTTCAGGCGAAGGAGCCCACGCCTGACAGTCGGCCCTCGCGTGTTGCCTGGAGGGCTTGAAGTCCGAGCTTCTTGGAAGTGCGCCTGGTCGATAGCCCCGGCAATTCATGCTGGATCGAACGACCTCAGCAATCACCCGTGTTGGCGACAGGCGACCGACGTTCGCTCCAAAGATCGCGAACAGCATCAGCGTGGCGCTTACGGTCGATCAGCAGATTCACTACGCGCTGCACTGTGGCGTAAACCACCAACGTCCAGAACGCGAGGACCACGATGAAGGAGACAAGCGAGCCGAGGTGAATCAGGAAGGACATGGTCAGGCACTCCACGAGTTAACGGTCGTGCGCAACCAGGGATCTGCACCTGGCGTTGACGGACCAATCGCGTATGGCGGATACCGTCAAGCGCAGGTGGCTGCGCAAGGAAAGCGTATTACGGCTGAGCGCAGCGATCTGTAACTTTCATGACAATGCGGCCAGCTGCGCGGGGTGATGGCATGCGCATACTTGGCGTCGTGCACAGGCGGGCGATTGGTGGTTAACGTGCGCATTACAAATACCCATCTCCGGCCGGACACGGACGCGGGACCTGGGGGCCTGGTGGCTTGGGGTCAGTTATCGCGGGCAGAGCGATTGCCTGCATTCGACTTATCGCAGCCACCTGAAGGCGATACGCCGCGAATTCTCGCCGCCCAAGCCATCATGGTGACGCTTGATCTCTTCATCGACCGCAACCGACAAGGTGGAGGTCCTGTTTGAGCGCGAGAGGCCACTTGAAGTGACGCCCGGAAGGCATGCAAAGGGCGTGGCCTGGCCTCTTCAACTTCAGTGCACAGGGCCTTGTGCTTCTGCAGCCACGCGTGTCCACGCACGCTCCGAACTTTCGCTTCTGTCAGCGAACCCCGTGACGCGGCCTTTCGTGTCGCGTTGGAAAATTTTCTTCACCCAGACATTTCCAGGTTCGAAGAGCACATCCCTCGTCTCGGCCATTAGCACCTCAAAATGGGTTCCGTCCGTACTGCCCAGTATTTGGCCGGCTTGACGTCGGACGACGTATGTCATCGTTCCGCTCCGATAGGCGCCCACCAGTTCATCCATTTGTTGTGGTGAGAGGGTTATGGCGGGTGGGTCCACGCGAATCCGATCCGTATGCACAATGCGCAGCAGCCAGCAGCCATCTATGTGCTGCCAGGTTTCCGTCATCAGGAGGTGTGAATTCCCGGTCGATGGGCCTCCAGGTCTTTGGGGTACGTCATCCCTGTGGAAGACCTGCGCGGTATCTCCGATGACTTGCACCTCGTATTCCCTGATGACGAGTGGAGCAAGGCCGTCTTCCTTTAGTTGGCGAAGGAATTCGGGCTTCCGATTCACGTCGCCTTCTTCGACATACATGAAATCCGATGTCGTCAGTCGGTCCCAGGTTTCACGATCACCTCGATGTATGGCGTTCAACAAGAGCTCGTCGTTTTGACGAAGGATCCGGGTTACACCGGCCTCGGCTGTTCGCGGTCGTGCAGACGAACCAGATGCGATCTCCGGTAGAGAAGTCGATGAGGCAAAGCCTGGCGTTGCTGCTGCCAGCCCTAAACAAAGGGCCAAATACACAAGACGTTTATCCATGAGAATCTTCGGCGATGATCTGGATGGTGCGAGCATCATCGCCTGGATGGGTTGTCAGTGGTTGCGCAGGATTGTGTCAATTGCGCGAAACCCGTCCGCCAGGCATTTGCAATGCGGCCGCCCGCTGGCTTGGGTTATGGCCTAAGCCAAGGCACCCCAAATCCGGCTTCGCCATTTAGGGTGATGCAGTGCGTTGCGAGCCTGGAATTCTTGACGAGTAGGTAATCGCCGCAATACGCCAACCTTGTTCTCCCTTGACCAGTTGCCACGTTTCATTGCCGACATTGCTTGGTTTGCCGTCGGCATTGAAGACGAAATCAAAGTAGACGGTAGCGATGATGCCGTCGCTGTGTACTTGAAGATGGCTATGTACGGGGTCCAGGGCTGACTTCGTCGTACTCACGTAATGGGCGAATTCCGCGGGGGAGCTGACGCGCACTTTCGGGGCGTCCGGTAATTTTGCTCGGGCCGCCGCCAATCGATCATCGCCAAGGACATTCAGGAAGAGATTGGCTTGGGGCAAAAAGAGCGCTGATAACCGCTCGCCGTCGTGATCGACCACCGACTGGTGGAAGGCGTGCATGACATGCTCGACGTCCTGGGTGTCTTCCACGGTGGTGGGCGCCGCCAAGGCATTGGCGGAGGCGACTGAGGCCAGGCTCAAGATGCTGATGATGCGAACCATGGGGTTCATTTGGATGCTCCAGGGGAAGAGGAGCCCCATTGGAGAACGAACGGATCGGGTATGCCTAGAGAGCTTGCGGCCAGCCGTGCTCCGCATGCGCCAGATGGCCTGACTCAGCTCGCGCCAAATTGGAACAACGCCTGTCGCAGGGCTTGCGTGTACGTTCGACTGACCCGTAGCGCGGTGCCATCGGTGAGCCGAATCATGGCATCCCGATTGGTCAGCGCTTGAATCTGTGCGACTCGTGAGACACGCACGATGGTGGAGCGATGGATGCGTACGAATTGGTCGGGATCGAGACGCGAAGCCAGCTTGTGCAAGGGTTCCCGCAGCAAAAGCGTCCGTGGGCCAAGGTGGAGCGTCGCGTAATCACCGTCAGCCTCGATCCAGTCCACATGGGCGATGTCGACCACCTCCTCACGGGCGCCAACCCGAACAGTGAACCTCGAAGGTTGCGAGGGTGTTGTGCTCCTATGGGGGCGGGCAAGCCATGCCTCTTTTGCCCGAGCGACGGATTCAGAAAATCGATCGTCGTCGATGGGCTTGAGTAAGTAGTCCAGTGCGCGCACCTGAAACGCCTGGATGGCAAACTGATCAAACGCGCTGACGAAGATCACGATGGGGCGATGCTCCCACGGAAGCATCGCCACCGCGGATAGGCCGTCAAGTGCGGGCATGGCGATGTCGATAAAGACCAGGTCGGGCTTGAGCTCGTTCATGGCCGACACGGCGCTGGCGCCGTCCGCCGCCTCGCCAACCACAGTCATGTCCTCCTCCCGAGCGAGGCGGGCGATGATGCCGCGACGCGCCAGAGGCTCGTCATCCACCACTAAAACACGCATCAAGACGCCTCGGAATAAGGGTGAGTGACGAAGGGGATTCGGACCGTCACGGTGACATCTTCCTGGCCCTGTTTGATGGACAGCGCGTCGGTGTCGCCATAGAGCTTGGAGAGCCTCGCCTGGATATTGCTCAAGCCAATCCCTTGGCCATCGAGTGACGGTGAAGCACTTTCGCGCCACGTGCCGTCGCTTCTCACCCGCACACAGAGATGGTCGCCATGGCGCGATGCATCGACATCGATACGACCACCTTCAGGTCGCATGGCTACCCCATGCCGAATGGCGTTTTCCAGCAGGGGCTGCATGAAAAGCCATGGGACGCGGCACAGCATGACTTCAGGTCCGACTTGCATGGTGATCGACAGGCGATCGCCCAGGCGCGCGCGCTCGATATCCAGATAGGACGCGGTGGCGTTCAATTCTTCCGCCAGTGAAACTTCGTGTCTCCCGTCGCCAATCAGGGTAAGCCGCAGGAAGTCGCCCAGACGGGCGATCATTCGGGCGGCCTGATCCGTGTGTCGTTCGACGACAAGCGTCGATATGGCATTAAGCGCGTTGAACAGGAAGTGCGGTTGCAATTGATAGCGGAGTGCAATGAGCTCGGCATCCCGGGCAAGCGCCACGGCTTGTTCTTCCCGCTCCCGCCGTTTCATGGCCAGGATGCTGTAGCCAGCCACCCAATACAGCGCCGCGAAGATGATCAGCAGGAACCAGCTGCCTTGCATGCGAATAAGCAGGGCAGGCCATAGCGGGGCAGGTCGTATCAGGCCAAGCCGGGTTGCCAATTCATATTGCGGAATCGAAACCAGCATCGCCAGCAGGAAGCTGGTCAACATCAGCAATGCTACGGCCACGCTGAAGCGCAAGTTCGCACGCCAGGTAGAGCGCAAGATCCAGGCAAAGGGGAATGCGGCCAGGCTGTATGCGAGCCATAGCAGCAAGTCGAAAAGTGCCTGCCGCGGAGCGTCGTGGATGACGGCCAGGGCGCCAATGCTGCTGGCAAGCGTGCAGGGCCCCCATCCGATCACCAAAGTGAGCAACCGGGAAGGTGACTCCGGAGCCTGGTGGGCATCCATTCGAACTTGCGTTAGGGGCATGGGCTCACGCAGTGCGATCAGCGCTTCGCTCGCAAGATGTCGCGGATGGCAGCGAGTCAGCGCCGGTAGATTAGACCTACTCTACGGCGACGCGTCGCGCTTGGCGAAGATGCTAGCCATTTCCGACGCGTTCTCCGTTCCCCACGTGCATAGCGGGACGATCGCTTCGGCCAGGCTGCGACCAAGCGGGGTTAGTGCGTAGTCCACGCGCGGTGGCACCTCCTTGTAGTCGGTCCGCGCCAGTACGTGATCGGCCTCAAGATCCTTCAACTGTTGGATCAGCACTTTGTCGCTGACGCCGTCGATCAAGCGCTTGATCTCGCCGTAGCGCTTCGGGCCGTTCCGAAGGAAAAACAGGATCAGCGGTTTCCACTTGCCAGAGATGATGCGCAGGGTGGCGTTGAGCCCGCAGCCGGTATCGCAGATTTCAGGAGGCGTTGTCATATTTGATACTTACCAAAAAGTGCATACTTGTCCAAAGGTAATCAGCACCACATGCTTGGGCAACCCCAACCAGGCATCCATGACATGACCCGACTTAATGGAAAGACCGCCGTGATCACCGGTGGCGCCACCGGTATCGGTTTCGCTGCGGCGAAGCGCTTCATTGACGAGGGCGCCTTCGTCTTCATCTTCGGCCGCCGGCAGGAAGCGCTCGACGCCGCCGTGGCCAAGCTCGGCCCCAATGCTCGCGCAGTGAAGGGCTCGGTTTCCGACCTGGTCGACCTCGACCGGCTCTACGCGGCAGTGAAGGCCGAGCGCGGAACTCTCGATATCGTCTTCGCCAATGCCGGGGCGGGAAGCCAGCTTCCGCTCGGGGCGATCACTGCCGAGCACATTGACGAAACCTTCGACACCAATGTGAAGGGCACGATCTTCACGGTCCAGAAGGCGCTGCCACTGATGGGCCAGGGCGGCTCGATCATCCTGACCGGATCTAGCGCCGGCACCACCGGCGCCCCGGCAATGAGCGCATACAGCGCGAGCAAGGCGGCAGTGCGCAACCTCGCGCGAACCTGGGCGGAGGACCTGAAGGGCACCGGCATCCGGGTAAACGTACTGTCGCCCGGGGCGACGGCGACCGAACTCGCGAAGGAAGCGCTGGGCGAGGAGGGGCAGAAGGTCTTCGCTTCGATGACTCCGCTCCAGCGCATGGCCGATCCGGCGGAGATCGGGGCCGCTGCTGCCTTTCTCGCGTCGCCGGACAGCAGCTTCATGACTGCCAGCGAGCTCGCTGTCGACGGCGGCCTTGCGCAGCTCTGAAACGCCACGGCCATCCAGTCACTCCATGGGATATTCGGAGCACCTTGGGCGACGCAGGCCCAGGAAGGGCGATACGATCGCGTCGCTCAGGTACAAGTACTGACCAACCTCGATCCCATGATTCGGCTCACCGATAGCGCCGCGCACGGGTCTGTCGAACCTCCGCGCAGGCCCTGCGCCAAGCGCCGTTCCAATTCGGCGCGAGCCAAGCCAGGCCATCCGCCGCATTCGGAGCACGGCTGGCCGCAATCTCTCTAGGCATACCCGACCCGTTCGCCCTCCAATGGCACTCTTCTTCCCTTGGAGCATTCGGATGAACCCCGTCATACGCTTCACCAGCATCATAGAAAGACAGATGAGTTCAATATCCGGTTCTAAGCTGGGCTGAATTTGAACGGCAAAGGGACTCGATATGATCAAAGCACTGGCGAGTACTTTTCTGATCGTGCTCGGGCTGCCAACGCTGGCAGTCGCGAGCACATCGCCCGATGTCTGGCCGCTGCCCAAGGCCGTCACACCGCCGCCAGCGATCGAAGCACCCCGCGACGTCGCGTATCCGGGCGTGATCCGCCTCGAGATCGACGCGACTGACGTTGCGCGGGGCATTCACCGGATCCACGAAACGGTGCCGGTGCAAGGCGGTCAGCGCTTGACGCTCTTGTTTCCGGAATGGATTCCGGGCGACCCGGTGCCGCCCAACGCGCTCGACCAACTCGCCGGCTTGGTGGTCAGGGCGGCCGGCGCCCCGCTGACGTGGCGCCGCGACCCGGCTGAAGCCGCCGCATTTCAGGTTGACGTGCCCGCGGGCGCCAAAGAAGTCGAACTCAACTTCCAGTTTCTCGTTCCCTCGGAGCAACGCGTCGGCCCGGTCCTCGCAACCCCGACGATGCTCGACCTGCAGTGGCAAAGCCACGTGCTATATCCGGCCGGCTACTACGCGCGCCGCATCATGGTCGCTCCGACGGTGACGCTACCCGCAAATTGGCAGTTCGCCTCGTCGCTTGAAGGCGCCCAACGTTCGGGTGATGTCCTGAAATTCGCGCCCACATCGCTCGACACACTTGTGGATTCGCCGGTGATGGCCGCGCGCTGGTTGAAGCAATACTCGCTCAGCGAGAACCCGGTCCCGGTGCGCCTGGATATCGCTGCCGACACGGAGGCCGGTCTCGTGGTGCCGGACGAGGCCATCGACCGATATCGGCGCGAGGTGGCGCAGGCCTATAAATTGTTCGGCGGCCGGCATTTCGGCCATTACGACCTGATGGTATGGCTGTCAAACGACTTCGGCCCGAGCTATTTCGAGCAGCGTCAATCCGGTGAGAACCAACTGCCGGCAGACTTCTTCAGCAACAAAGAGCGTTTCTCCAGCCGATGGGGCGTTCCCTTCCACGGGTATGTGCATTCCTGGAACGGCCTTTTTCGAGTGCCCGCACCCATGTGGCCGGCCAACTTCAACACGCCGCCGCAAGAGTCGCTGCTGTGGGTCTTCGAAGGCCTGACGGTCTATTGGAACGGCGTGCTCGATGCTCGATCGGGCATCACCACCCTTCCGGAGGCCGTGGCATCGTGGGAGGGAGTGGCGTCGGACTTTGCGGTGCGCCCGGGGATGCAGTGGCGCACGCTTCAAGACGCGTCAGACGAGGTTCTCATCCAGCACGGCAACGCCAACCTCTGGCCGGATGGACGGCGCCAATCCTGGCCGGATTGGCAGCTGGGCGTAATCGACGCTTACTCACAGGGGGAGTTGGTCTGGCTGGACATCGACACGCTGATCCGCGAGCGCAGTGGCGGCCGCAAATCGCTGGACGACTTTGCGCGCGGATTTTTCGGTGTCCGCGACGGCAGCCTGGTGGCGGCGCCCTATACGTTCGAAGATCTCGTCGCCGGCCTCAACGCCGTACTGCCCTACGATTGGGAGACGTTCCTTCGCGCCCGCGTGGACAGCGTCGCCGCCACCGCCGACCTCGATGGCATTACACGCGGTGGCTATAGGCTGAGCTGGACGGACCAACCGTCTCCTCAGCAGTTGGCGACCGAGCAGCGCAGCGGAGTGATCGACCTGCGCTATTCGCTGGGGATGACTCTCGACAAGGATGGAACGGTCACCGCAGTCACCTGGGATGGGCCGGCCTGGCATGCGGGCATCGTGGCAGGGGCGAAGGTGCAGTCGGTCAATGGCGCTCCTTACAGTGCTGAGGCATTGAAGACCGCCGTCATCGCCGCGCGCAACGGCGGCAAGATCGACCTGCAGGTCGTGCGAGGTGTAACGACGCAAGCGTTGTCGGTGGCGTGGACCGGTGGTCCGAGATATCCGCATCTTGAGCGAGTACCCGGGGTTGCCGCGATCCTTGACGACATTCTTGCGCCTCGTCAATGAAGGAGTGAGGACTGCCATGTCGTACCTTAAGTTGGTGCTGTGTTTCTCAGCTCTTGCTGTCATGACTCTGAGCGCACCGGTTGGCGCAGCGCCAGGCGCGACAGCGTCCGACTGGCGCCAGAGGGTGGACGAATTCGCGGCGGAGCATTTCAAGCATCCGGCCTGGGGATATTCCCACTCTGTTCGCGACTACCGTCTTGCGCATGAGTTGGCCGAGTCCGATCACGTGCAACTCGATGACGATGTCTTGTTCGCAGCAGCCTACCTTCACGACATGGGGATGTTTCCTCCATGGCGGGATCCCAAGCGTGACCATGCGGACGTGGCGGCCGACACCGTTGCATCAGTCCTCAAGGACACCGGCTTTCCGATGGAGAAGATCGCCAAAGTTCAAGGCGCCATCCGAACCCACATGTATGACAGGACGCCGCAAGGCGCCGAAGCGTTATATCTGCACGATGCCGACGCACTCGACTGGCTGGGCGCGATCGGAGCGGCGAGAATATTGGCCTTGATCGACGCGAATGGCGGAAAGCCGCAAGGACCCGAGGTGATCCCCATGCTCACCTCCAATCTGGCGGAGGTTCCCGGCCACGTCCTCTCTCCTGCTGGACGCGCGCGCGTGCCGGCGCGCAAGGCAGAATTGGAGCAGTTTCTCCACGTACTGCGCAACGAAACTGACAACCTCAGAGATTTCTAGGCGATCGGCGATGCGACCGTTTCCTCAGATTCGGCTCGGCTGGCAGCGCCTGAACGTCTGGCTCTGAGTGGTTTCTCTCCGATCTTGTCTGTGCATTGGCAGAGGAACTGCGCGGAGGGGCGGCCATGGTCCTGATGGATGGTGCGCCACCATCAATTGGCCAGCATTTGAAGGTGCCTCTTTTCCGTGGCCTCATCAGTAGGGAACAGACACTCAACGCGAAGCTCTTGTGCACCGATCGTTTGCGGGGTTCCCACGGTCGTGACCATCGAGAAGTAATTCATGGTCGTCCCATCCTTTATGAAGCTCAATGGTATAACCGGTGAGCGAGGGGCCTGGCCTAAATCAGTAGCCGCCATCCACTGAGGCTTGACGTCGGGATAGGCGCCAAGTGCCTGTAGAAGCTCTCGCGTCTTGTCGTCGATGACACGCCCAATCGATTCGCCTTTCACGCGCTGGATCAAGCTGCGGGCAGCCTGATCCCAGTTGGCAACGAATGGACGCATCCCCTTGGGATCAAAGATCAGGTGGAGCATGTTGCGCGGCTTTGGGTGCAATGACATGTCGATGAAGCAACCAAAGAAGCGAGGCGTCGATTCGTTGGCCAGCAAGATATTCCAGTACCGATCCATGACCAGGGCAGGAAAGGGTGCGTGCTGGCCAAGCATGCGATCCAGGGCTTTATAGATGCCCTGCATCTCCGCGGCGTCAAGTGGACCATCAGAATACATGGCTGCATACCCGGCCGCCTGCAACAGCGCATTTCGCTCCCGGAAAGGGACATCGAGCGCCTGGGCCATGTCAGTGAGCGTCTGGCGACTAGGCACGCTTCGTCCACTCTCGATGAAGCTTATGTGGCGCTGCGAAATACCCGTGTCGAGAGAGACCTCAAGCTGACTCTTGCCACGGGTACGACGCCAGTACCGCAGCAGGACGCCTAGCTCATTCTGAGCTAGCGCACTTTGGGTGCGTTCGGGGTGCGCTGCATTCATGATGCTGTTTACCTTTTGACTGCCTTGGTCGTTTTCACATCATCCTTCGATGGGCACGCGTGCGCGATGGCACGTGGCCAGGTAGGACGCATGGCCCAAGAGTGCTTTCTTCGATGGATGCTCGAGCAGTAGTCCATGCCGGGTCCACCCTAGTGGGCAGTGCGGACGACATGCATCGATGATGCTTGATAGCGCCTACCGGCATCCATGCGCCGCGCAGTGATGGCCTTGGCGTGCTCGGTCACTGTGTGCAGAACGTCCGGTGGAGCGGTCCCTGGGGATCCGGCGGTAAACGACGTTTGCGGATCGTAAGCCATGTAAAGCTGGATCTCTTGCGCCGATTGAACGCCACGAAGCATGGATACAACCACGAGCGAGCCATCGATGCCGGCAGTGACGCCGCCGGTGCTGATCAGGTCTCCATCAACAACTACACGGTCGTTCACTGGAATAGCGCCATAGAGTGGAAGGACCCCCATGGCGGTCCAGTGAGTCGTGGCACGCTTGCCCTCGAGAAGTCCCGCTGCTCCACAGAGCAATGCGCCCGTGCACACCGAAAAGATATAGCGGGCATGGCGGGCCTGTGACCGGATAAAACCGATGACTTCTTCATCATCCATGAGTGCTTCCTGTCCGTGTCCGCCCGGCACCAGCAGGACATCGAGCTGAGGGGCCTGGCTTAAGGAGAGGTCGGGGAGGAAGCGAAGGCCGTACAGGTCGCGCACGGGGCCGGTGTCTTTGGCGAAACTTTTGAACGTTGAGTTGGGGACCCTGGAAAGGGCCTCGAAGGGGCCGGTGAAATCACACTGATCCATGTCGTCGTAGATGAAGGCGCCGATGGTCAGATGAGTCTCGGGGTCAATGTTGTGCATGTCGGCAGGGTCCGCCAGGCTTCATTGGATAGTGATCTCACTGCCCATACTTTCCGGAGCGTGAGGAACGAATGAAATTTTCATTGGCTACGCACACTCGCTTCAGGGGGCTAACGATGTATCGATTTGGCCGAGGGAATTCGAGGGTGGATTAAGTGCCATGGCGCGGCGCCGTGAAGCGCACTTCACCATGGTTTTTTGCCTTGGATGAATTCAGTGGGCTGTCCAGGCGTGCGCCTGAAAATCTGGCTCCAGCGGCGGCGTAACACTTCCGATGTAATTGGTGATGGTCGATGCTGCCACGATCACCTACTCGTCCCTTGGCGTATGGAACAGGACATGTAATTGGCAATGGACGTCAGTCGCTGGCGTGCGTGGCTTGGGTCCTTGAATGTCGGGTGGCAATGAGAAGGAACGACAGCGCCAACATGACTGCGAGAAAGGCAAACAAGCTGCCTTCGGGACCAACCGCGCCTCCGGTTATCCAGGTCGAGCCATGAGGGTTGAAGTCGAACAGGTGCCCTTCGTCCAAATAGCCACTACCCGCAGCACCGAACAACGGAGCGCTGGCCCAATTCCAGCCGGTGTGATATCCGACTGACCACCACAACGAACGTGTGCGATAGACGGCGTAAGCAAGCAGGGCACCCTGGGCGCCAAGACGAACGAGCCATATGGCGCTCGCTCCCGGGTTACCTATGTGCACCATGGAGAACATGAGGCCGGAAATGACGATGGCAGCTTTCCAACCGAAAAAACGCTCCGCCACCAGGAGGATCGCCGCTCGTCCATACAACTCTTCCCCCAGCGCTCCGACAGCATCGGATGCGAGCCAGCCGCCGCCATAGAAGAGCGCAGAGACCACTGATTCGCCGGAGGCGGAGATGATTGCATCGCCCAGGCCCGCAATGCTCAGTATGGCGAATACCATGACAACCAAACCAGTGAGTAGGCCGATCGCAAAATGGCGTACTCCTGCTCGGTCCCTCAACGGAAAGCCATCGCAAGGCCTTCCGAGCAACACTAATACGGCCGCTACCAATAGGGCGTTCCAGATCAATCTGAAAACCATCAGACCCGCATAGTTGGCTAGCGACATCTGACCGTTCGTAGAAAAGGTTAGCTCGGCCAATCGCTGCAGTGGCGACCATGTGGCACGTTCGACTGGGTCCTGAAGAAAATAGGCCATGAGGATCACCCCCAGGGCCAGCCATGCCCTGGGTTGGCGCCAACTCCGAGTCGAGTGATCCATCAGTCGTGCTCCGGTCTGTTCATGTATGTCTTCCACCAGTGACGAGGATCCTCAGCACGCGTTGAGGTGAGACGCGTCTGACATAACCTCGGGCGCCTACAAGGCGATCGATCTGGAGTGTCAAAACGCATCGCAAGACGGGTGCACAAGGGGCGGTGCAGTGACGCGCACCGCCCCTTGGCGTTTCCTTGTCGGTAGACCAATCAATAGGCCGTCCAGGCATGCGGCTGGAAATTTTCTTCCAGCGGCGGGTGCGTGATGCTGGCGGTGTAGTTGGTGATGGTCGATGCGGCCACGATGGCCACGACTTCCAGCAACTGATTGGGGCTGAAACCCGCCTGCAGGAACACGTCCTTGTCATGCGTATTGAGTCGACCACGCTTTTCAATGAGCGTCTTGGCCAGTCGCGACAAGGCCGCAAACTGGGGATCTTTGGGCAGATCGCCATCACGGATCGCCTGAACGTCGGTCGCTGGCACGCCCTTGTTGATGGCCAAGTAGGAATGGAAGGCCGCGGCCCAAGTGCTGCCATTTGTAACGGCATCAGTGAGAAGCACCGTTTCGATTTGCGGCTCAGAGAAGCTCTTGCCATCGCCATGCACCTGATGGAAGAGCGCAACCAGGCTGTTGATGAGAACCGGCGAAGTTGCCATGGCGGCAGCGATGTTGGGAACGAATCCAAAGGCGGACTGCAGGCCTTCCAGCGCGGGCTTGGACGCTTCAGGAGCGGATTTCAACGTGTGAATGGGAAAGTTGGACATGGCTTTAATCTCGCAAGTAGGTGGGGGAGGGCTCGGGAAGGTTTCCCGAGTGGGACTCACTATGCGAGATGGGCTGTCTCTGCTCAATTACGTCGGAGGTAATTAAAACCTGGCTGTTGGTCATCCACGGAATAAGACGTCGTTGAACTGGCTCCTTAAGGGTCTGAAGATGCACGTAGGCGGCGAATTATTCGTCATGACCACCCTTGGCATTGACCTGACGCACGTCGGCGCGGCCGTGGCCCTTTGGTGGTTTGCGGCTGGCAGTACATCCATCGACAGTCGTCTTGTCGTCCATTCTGTGGAGGTTGCCATTCCCACAACACAGCGCATTCAAGCGAACAGCTTTTGCAGCCGGCTCGGTGGGGCGCGAAGATATTGGTTTGGCGCCCGGACTTGAGCGCCGAAGTGAGCGGCAGCATGCCACGGCCAACGAGGGTCAAAGAGCATGGCCCGAGCGAGTGCGACCAGGTCGGCGTCTCCCGCGCTGAGTATGGATTCGGCTTGCTCGAACTCAGTGATCAGGCCGACCGCGACCACTGGGAGTGTCGTTGCCTGCTTCACCGCCCTTGCAAGCGGGACCTGATAACCTGGGCCGATCGGAATCTGCTGGGCCGGGCTGGAGCCGCCGCTTGAGACATTGATCGCGGCGCAGCCTCTCGCCTCCAGTGCTCTGACGAAGGCGATCGTGTCCTCGACAGACCATCCACCATCTACCCAGTCAGTAGCAGACACCCGCATCGTAACTGGGCGGTCGTGCGCAAACGCGTCTCGCACGGCATCAAAAACTTCGAGCGGAAAGCGCATTCGGTTTTCCACTGAGCCGCCGTATTCGTCATCCCGCTGGTTTGAGAGGGGTGAGAGGAACTGATGCAGTAAATAGCCATGCGCGCCGAGAATCTGTATGAAGTCCAGCCCGAGCACTGAGGCGCGTCGTGCTGCGGCCGCAAAAGCGTTGCGAATGGCCACCAGGCCATCCCGGTCGAGGGCGATGGGGGGAGTCTCACCGGTCGCGACGGCGAGCGGCGAGGGGGCGTACGTGCTCCAGCCATTTGCCTGACCAGATGGAATCTGTGCGCCACCCTCCCATAGCTTCTGTCGAGATCCTTTTCGGCCAGCATGATTGAGCTGGATTCCAATCGGTATGTCTGACCACCGCCGAACGCCGCGCAGCACGCTCGCCATGGCGGCCTGGCTCTCATCCGAATAGAGCCCCACGTCGGCATAGGTGGTGCGTCCCTCCGGGGTAACAGCCGTCCCCTCAATGGTTAGCGCTGCCGCGCCCGATATCGCCAACTGGCCCAGGTGCATCAGGTGCCAATCGCCCATCTGTCCGTCCTTGGCCGAGTACTGGGCCATCGGGGCGATCACGATGCGATTGGCTAATGCCAGGTTGCCGACTCGTGTTGGCGTAAAAAGTACTGACTGACTCATGAGATTTTCATCCGAAGTGATTTTGCGTCGTTTACCTGTCTTTTGATGACGGGGACAGGAACCTTCAGCGCCTACTACGATTCATTCATGGCGCTCAGCGCAGGAACCCGTCAGGCCAATGCCCGCTGTCGAGCCTGTCACGAGCGCCTTGCGGCCCTTCAGGTTGATATGCATGGCAGGCGTCTCTTGAAATTGAGGAGCTGGATCAACCGGCGTGCCGAGCCGCCTCCGCTTCGGCGGCACGCGCAAGACACTCGACCCATTCCTGGTGGTAGCGATAAAGAGCCCCCGGATGTTGGCGGCCGATCACTTCGAGGAAAAAATCACCTTGCTGCGTCTCCTCTGTCAGCACATGACATCCGTCCTTCGTCGGCGTGATGACCCAGCCGTGGTACGCGCTTGAGCTGGTCTCGTCACCATCGACCGTTGACGACCACGCAAGGCGCTGTCCGGGTACACATTCGGTGACCGTCAACGACATCGGATAGCCGACTGTCACGCGTTGGTATCGTGTGCCCAACGTCAATTCAGGCTCGCCGGACAGGATCTTGACCTGGTCTTCGGCGGGGAAGTAACGCGCCCAATTCTCCGCTTCGACCAGCAGCTTCCAAACGACCTCGGGAGGCGCTTTCACATCGATGTCGTTGAGCGCATAGATGGCCGATATTCTCGGGTCGAATCGCGCGGGCCAAATGACTCTGTTGATCATGTCTGGAATCTCTGCGAGGGGAGTGGAGTACTGGCTTCGATGGCTCGGGTCGCCTTAGTCGGACTTGATCAGGTCCTGGAAAATCAGCGGAGCCCAGCTACGCCCTCGCGCCTGGACGAGCGAGCCGCCCTCGTTGAGCTTGCCCAGCCAGATGGACGCAAAGCCGAGTTGTTCGACCAGCGCTTTCACTGGCGGCGCAGCGCCTTCGTCGTCACCCGACAGGAATACGACTCGGCGGCCGCCATTGACGCTGGGGTCGGCGCCAAGAACGGCGGCAGGTAGATGGTTGAACCCCTTCACGAATGCGGCGCCTGGAAACGCCCTGGCGATCACGGAAGACGACGCAAGCCCACCCAGATCCTCAACGGGGATGCCGAAGGCATTTGTAACGTCGATGAGCGTCTTGCCGTGCCAAGTCGGCATGGCTTTGGCGACCGCCCGGTGTTCCCAGAACGGAACAGCCAGGAAGATGGTGTCGGCATGGACGGCATCGCGAAGTGACACGGGGGTTACCATGGGACCGATCGCTTGCGCCTTCGGCGCAAGGGCGTCCGGCGCTCGACGACTGGCGACAGCCACTTCGATGTTCTTCCGGGCGAAAGCGCGTGCGAGAGCCTGGCCGACTTCTCCGAACCCGATGATGGAATGGCGCATGGAATCGCTCCTACTCAGTTGGATTGAGCAGGATGGTAATTACGGTTTGATGGGATGATAATTCGCCATCACTTCATAAAACCTATTCCATAGAAGAATGGATAAGTTTCACGAATTGAATGCCTTCATTGCCGTGGTTGAGACCGGCGGTTTTTCCGCTGCAGCCCGCAAGACCGGGGAGTCGCAGTCCGCAGTCAGCAAGGCTGTAAACGCGCTGGAAAAGCGTCTCGGTGTCGCATTGCTCCATCGGACGACGCGCAAGGTCTCGCTGACCGATCAAGGGCAGAAGTACTACGAGCGCACCAAGCCGCTCATTGATGAGATACAGGTCGCAGACAGTGAACTGACCAGCAGCACTCTGGATGTCACTGGCCTGGTCAGGATCGCCGCCCCATCGACGTTCGGTCGGCTGCACGTGCTACCGCTTATTCCCGAATTGCTATTGCGCCACCCCGGCCTTCGGGTGGATCTGGTGCTGTCGGATGCCCTGCAGGACTTGGTTGAAGACCGGATTGATTTGGCGATACGAAGTAGCACCGTCAACGAGCCCGATTCCGTCGTGCGTCGCTTGGCCCGCACATCGCTCGTTTGCGCGGGTTCCCGCAGCTACTTCAAACAGTACGGCGTTCCGAGAAATCCGGCAGAGCTTGCCGGTCACAACTGCCTGATATACGGCGACATGACCGAGTGGCCCTTCATGGGACCGGAAGGGCGATTCACTGTGCCGGTTCGCGGAAATCTTTCTTCCAACAGCGCCGAAACCATCCTGGCTGGCGTAGTGGCCGGCGTAGGCATCGGCATGTTCCATCGCGCGTCACTAGTAGCCGAATTCCAACATGCGGATGTGGTGGCTGTGCTGGAAGACTTCGTGAGCGAGACAAGGGACATCAGTCTCGTATGGCCAAAGCGCCAATTCATCTCCACGCGCGTACGCCGGGTGACCGAGTTTTTTGCCGCGGCTCTGCCACGACGCATCTAGCAAAGCAACTTTATTCAACGCAGCCCCCTGGATGCTCCCAAACACCCATGGCAGCCATTGGCTAGAACCAACAAGCCCTTTGTGGACATGGAAGGTCCAGTGATCAGGACGCGGTATCGGGGGAGGGCAAGCGCCCGCTTTCAATCCTGAAGTGTCATCCGACGTTTTGAGCTGGCTGCCACAACGCTGCCGGTCGGAGCTTTGCCCGCGCTTAGCTCGCGCAATTTGGGTTCGGAGCGGGAGTGGAGCTACGGCAATTTGTGCCCGTGGGTCCCTCCGCTTGTAAATCACGGTCGCTCGTTTTACAGTGAACCATATGGTTCACTATCAAGCCCGCCTCGACACAACGTTCGCCGCGCTTTCCGACGTCACCCGACGCGGCGTGCTGGAGCAACTCGGGAGTTCAGACGCTTCAATCACCGACCTTGCCCAAAGGTTTCACATGACCCTCACGGGCATGAAGAAGCACGTCAGCATCCTGGAGCAGGCGGGGCTCGTTACTACGGAAAAGGTAGGGCGCGTTCGAACCTGCAAGCTCGGACGGCGCCGGCTGGAAGAGGAGGCCGCCTGGATCGAAAGGCACCGCCAACTGTGGAGCGCACGCTTTGATGCGCTAGATGAACTTGTCGAACACCTGAAACGCGAGGAGAAGGCAGATGCTCACCGAAAAAGTAAGTAGTCCCGCCGCCATGAACCGCACCGCCGTGGAACGCATGTCCGACCGCGAACTCATCGTGACGCGCAAGTTCAATGCTCCGGCGCACATCGTCTTCGAGGCATGGAGCAACCCCGAATTGTTCAAGCAATGGTGGGTTCCGAAGTCGGCGGGCATGTCGCTGATCTCGTGCGACATGGATATTCGCACCGGCGGCACGTATCGCCTCGCGTTCAGCCATCCAGCTTTCGATCAACCGATGACGTTCTTCGGTACGTACAGAGAAGTAACGCCGCACAAGCGCATCGTCTGGACGAACGAAGAAAGCGATCAGGGCGCCGTGACCACGGTGACGTTCGAAGAAAGTGATGGCAAGACACTCGTCACCTTCCACGAGCTGTACCCCACAGAAGCTGCCCTCGACGAAGCTCTCGCCGGCTCGGCGGAAGGCCTTCCCGAGCAATTCGCGCAGCTGGATGAGTTGCTCGCCGAGAGATCGTGACCACGGCTCGGCCACCCGTGTATGGAAGGGGCGGCGATGAAAAACACGATCATCGCCGCGCTGTCCAGTTCGACGCCGCGCGAGGACGATATGCTCAGACGCGATTTCCTGAAGACTGCCTTGGCGACCGCAGTGCTGACTGCGGTCTTTCCCGTTCAAGCCAAGAAGATTCTCGCTGTTTCGAATGAGCATTTCGCCGACGTCAATGGCCAGCATCTCTTTTACACCGTGCATGGCGCCGGCAAGCCGCTGATTCTTCTCCACGGTGGCATCGACCCGGACAGCTTCGGGAGCAATCTGGCCGAATTGGCCAAGGGCCGGCAGGTGATCGCCGTCCATCTCCAGGCACATGGGCGCACGCCAGACACCAACAGGCCACTGCGCAGTGAAACGATGGGCGACGACGTTGCGGCTCTGATTGGCCATCTGAACCTCGGCAAGGCCGACGTCATGGGCTACTCGCTGGGCTCCAGCGTTGCGCTGCAGACCGCTATCCGCCATCCGGACGTGGTCAACCGGCTCGTGCTCGCGTCCTCGGCAATGAGGCAGGACGGCTTTTATCCGGAGGTGGTGGCGGCCTTCAATCAGTTGGAGGCCAACGCCGCCACGCTGGGCCCTGACGTCAAAGCTTCGCCGCTAGGTGCGACCTATCCCGATGTCGATTGGACCAACCTCTTCAGGAAAATCGGTGACCTGACCAAACGACCCTTCGACTGGAGCGCCGGCGTCACCAGGCTTCAGGCGCGCACACTGCTGGTCTTTGCCGACGCTGACGCCATCCGGCCCGAGCACGTGATCGAGTTCTGGAAGGCGCTGGGTGGCGGCCAGCGCGATGCCGGGATCGACGGCTCCCTGCGGCCCGCAAACGTGCTCGCAATCCTACCGAACACCACCCACTACACGCTCCCTGTCGACCCGATGCTGCCGGAGATCGTCCATGGCTTTCTGGGATCTGCATTGAAGGCGGTGGCTTAGGGGCCTGCGCAACGCTCACGGAGCTATCAGGGCGCGAGAGGTTTGCGTGTGTCGCTTGATGTATTGAGCCATCGCGCATGTCACCGCGGATACGCGAAGGGCCATGGGTGAAGATAGTCGTGATGTGCAGTGCCTGGTTCGACGGCAGGCGCCATCCGTCCAGTCGCCGGTTTCGAGCAATTCTTCTCGGCGGATTTGGGTTGCAGTTAGGCAATGTCAGGCATCGGCCGAAAGCCGACGCCTGGGCAAGGCGATTAGGGGCAGCTATCGAGGGCAGGGAAGAGCGCCCTCGATCTATCGCGGGCAGGGCGAAACTGGCGAATTTGACTCCGGGCCATGTCTTGAGCTGCAACGCAGCCTGTGACTCCTTTTGGGATGCGTGGACTCACGCGACCAATCTAGAGGTGATCGGCATCAATCACCGCCTGAACGAAGGCCTGCGGCGCTTCTTCCGGCAAGTTGTGACCAATGCCGCCAGTGATCAAACGGAACTGGTACTTGCCTGTGAATTTCTTGGCGTAGGCTTCCGGCTGCGGATGCGGGGCCCCATTGGCATCGCCCTCCAGGGTGATCGTCGGCACCGTGATAGTCGGGAGTTGAGCCAACCGGTTCTCGAGTGGAGCGTATTTCGCTTCACCCTGGGCCAGATCCAGCCGCCAGCGGTAGTTGTGGATGGTGATGGCAACCTGGTCAGGATTGCTCAGCGCGGCTGCACTGCGTTCGAAGGTGGCATCGTCGAAATTCCATTTGGGTGAGGCCAGTTGCCAAATCTGCTTGGCGAAATCACTGCGGTTTTTGTCATAGCCGACGCGGCCACGTTCGGTGGCGAAGTAGTACTGGTACCACCATTGCAACTCAGCCTTGGGAGGGAGCGGCGTGTTGCCAGATTCCTGGCTCCCGATGAGGTAACCGCTCACAGCCACCAGCGCCTTCACTCGCTCTGGCCACAACGCCGCGACGATATCCGCTGAGCGCGCGCCCCAGTCAAAGCCGCCAAACACTGCACGCTTGATATGAAGCACATCCATGAAGTCGATAACATCTTCGGCCAGGGCGGCTGGTTCGGCATTTCGCATGGCGCTTGCCGAGAGGAATTGGGTCTCACCGTACCCACGCGCATAGGGCACAAGCACCCGATAGCCTCTCGCTGCTAGCGTTGGCGCGACTCTTTCATAGCTGTGAATGTCATAGGGCCATCCGTGCAGAAGAATCACGACCGGACCGTCGGCCGGCCCCATCTCTGCATAAGCAACGTCCAGCACGCCGGCATGTACATGCTTCAGCGCCCCCCAGGGGTCATGCGATACCGCAGGCGACAGGGGCGGCTGCACCGGCGTTTCTTCGGCTTGGGCACCCGAAACAAGACAGGCGAGGCTCAGGGCAAAGGTGGCGGCGATCGCCCTGTGCGTCTGCCTGTTACGGCCGCCAGTGAGGATGGACATGATGGGTCTCCTTGATGGGTCTGATGGCCGCCTCACGTGGATGTGAGGCCGCGGCCGGTGGTGCATAGGAAACCGCGGCTACGTATCCCGCTCGTGTCCCGGGGCGCGTCAAACTGCATCGCAATGTGTAGCGAGCGGGGCTGGATACGCTTGGATACAAAAGCCGCCGGGCGCAGGCGTGGTGCGATGCGGTCGCTTGATACAAACAGATACAGAAAGCCCCTAACGCGGACACGTCCGGGACAACAGCGTCACGCCTAATAGCCGTCGAGGCGATGCATTTGGGCGTCGTCATCCATGATCTTCAAGGCAAGAAAAGCCGTGAGTTTCCTTCTGATCGCCATCGGCATGGCTGCCCTGGGGTCGGCACTCCTGACCTACTGGCCCAGCGCCTTGATCACGGCCAGCGCCCAAATATCCGCACCTAAGACCCAGACGTCAAACTTCACCGGCGCGGGTCGCTGGTAAAACTTATCGCCTTAGACCTTGGCCGAACTTCTCGGGAAGGTCATACAGGCAGATTTCTGCATGCACGAATGCACCAACACGCATCCGTGTAGTGCCGCTTAGTGAGTCCTGCATGGGAGTACTGTTATGTCTAAAGTTTGGCTCGTAACTGGAAGCGCAAGCGGCCTTGGCCGCGACATCGTCGAGGCAGCCTGCGCGGCCGGCCACAAGGTGCTTGCCACCGCGCGCAACACTGGTCCGCTCACAGAGTTGTGCGCTGAATACGGTGAGCACTTCCTCACGACGCATCTCGACGTCACGAATGAAGCTCAAGCGCAAGACGCCGTTGCTATGGCCGTAGAGCACTTTGGGCGCCTTGATGTTCTGGTGAACAACGCCGGCTACGGCGATGTTCGCCCCTTTGAGGAAACGAGTTCGGCGGATTTCAAAACGCTGGTGGACACAGTCTTTTATGGCGTGGTCAACCTGACACGCGCCGCACTGCCAACCATGCGTACGCAGCGCAGTGGAACGATCATGCAGATATCCTCCGTGGGTGGGCGCCTGGCCACCGCCGGTTCGGCGTCGTATCACGCGGCCAAGTGGGCGGTCAGTGGATTCACCGAGAGCTTGGCGCAAGAGACCGCGCCTTTCGGAGTGAAGGTAGTGGCGCTGGAGCCCGCCGCCATTCGAACCAAATGGGGCACTCGCGCGACTCAACAGCGTCCGGCGGTAATGCAGGATTACGAGCCCTCTGTTGGAGCCGCCATCAAGTCGATGGAAGGCCTGTGGGGCAACGAGCCCATCGATCCAGCGCGCATCGCGCAGATAATGCTGCGGCTGGCAGAGGCCGAGCATATCCCCGCGCACCTTCTCATCGGCAGTAGCGCTCGCGACTACTACGCCATGGTGGAAGGCCATCGCGCCAATGAGGCCGAGCGTTGGCGGGAGGTCAGCATTTCCGCTGATTTCAACGCAGGGCCGATTCCGCCGGTTCCCGCCGCCTGACCTTAATCGTGGCAGCCCTGGCTTGTCGACGCTTTCCGAGCGGGGAGAGGCCGCCACAAATTTTGCAACTTGGCCCCCGGGGCTATCGACCGTGGGCTACTAGATCATCAGACTTAGGAGCACACTTCATCCATTGAAGAGGCAGGGCCACCAATGTTGAAGCTGCCGCTTTATGCCGTTTTTTGGCTGTTCACTGCTGCCGTCAGCAGCAACGCAGTGTTGGCCGGATCGCCCCTGGACCTGCTTGTGCTAGGGTCCGGCGGTCCCGGAGCGACCGGCCGCGCCGGCGCAGGATATGTCGTGCTGGTCGATGGCGAGCCCCGTATTTTGGTCGATGCGGGTCCAGGAACCTTTGTGCGGCTTGGCGAGGCAAAGACGTCCATCGCCAAGATCAACATCGTGCTTCTAACGCATCTGCATATCGATCACACCGGCGAATTGCCGGGATTGTTCAAGGCGCGCGCCGTTTCAGGCAATGGCCCTGCCGAGATACAGGTCTTCGGGCCCACGGGACACCGCGGCGGAGAAGGGGAGGCCACCTTTCCATCGACCAGCCGTTTCATCGACCTGCTGTTTGGTTCTGAGGGTGCGTACAGTTATTTGAAGGACTTCGCGGCGCCGATGACACTCCGCACTACGGATATCGACGCATCCGCGAACGCATCCAAGGTACCGAAAGTGATTTATACGGATCACGGCCTGGCCATCAGCGCGATAGCCGGCCATCACGGCGATGCGCCCGCCGTCATCTATCGCATCGACTATGGCCACCAAAGCATCACGTTCAGCGGCGACATCGACGCCAACGGTATCGACAATCTTCGCCGAATTGCGCGACACACCAGTTTGCTGGTCTTCAACTGCGTCGTGCTGGATCCGCCGGGCTCAAGACCTGTGCTGTATACGTTGCACACGCCGCCCAAGACGATTGGCGAGGCGGCCGCCGACAGCGAAACGAAAAAGCTGCTGCTCACTCACTTGTCGCCGTCGATCGATCAACAACGGGCAAGCGTCGAGGCGTCGATTCGCGCGCACTACAAGGGCGCGCTGGTGTTTGCCGAAGACGGTATGCACTTGCGACCCGATGGCGATCCTCCTTGAATTCGGAAACGCTCAGAAAAAGGGCGCATTTGATGCAAATTCCCTAAGCCCCATAATCCAGTAAATTCAATTACTAGCGGAGTTTCCGAGGATTCCTGACAGGGACGTTGAGGACTCTCTGCCTAGAACAGTAGCAACCGCCAGTTTAGGTTGCTTATCGATGTCGTAGCCAGTTGAGTGCCCCCTTGCCCAAAGACTCAGCGACGTAAATGACTGGGTGCGCCTGACCGAAGGCAATCCGAGCCGAACTGGTCTCTACAAAAGGATGGCCACTGAAACCATCTTTCCAATGGCCGCCTCTAGCCAATTTCGAAAGTGAAGGCAGGGCGATTAGGGGCGGTTATCGCGGGTGCCGGTCGCTGAAGCATTGTCCGGAATAGGGCGTGATTACCTGGGTCCGAGGTAAGTTCTGGCCTGAGGCATGGGAAACCATCGACCAGGTGAAAGCCCCTCCCCAAATCCTGAAGGTCATCAAGGCCAAGGATTTGCTACCGGTAAATCAGGGGGAGGGAGCGCCCCATTGACGAACCATGCAGTGATCCCTTGCATGGACAGGAAGTTGGTGTGCAAAGCGTCGATGACGAGGGTTTTCATCTCGACGGTTTGGCACGTGCCGCGGGGACCACTCACGCGTTCACTCGCTGGATGGAGCCATACTATGAGCGGGACGACTCATCGATGATTTCCTGCCGGCCCAGGCGATTGTAAGAACCACAAACAGCAACAGCGCCATCAGCCACCCACGCGGTCCGCCGAGGCATTCATGAACGACGCGCACCCAGCCCCCCGCAAGGCGAAGCCGCCTTCTTACCTGGATGCCATCATCCCGCTATTGGTGCTCATCGGCCTGGTTGGCGCATCCGTGGCGCTGTTTGGCCTCAACGCGGTCGATGGCCCGCTGCAAGTTGGGATCATCCTCAGCACGATGGTCGCCGTTGTCATCATCCTGAAGAATGGGCATGTCTGGGAGGAAATCGCGGAGTCTGGCCGCAAGGGCATTGCGACCGTAGTTGGTGCGATCTTTATCCTGCTGGCCGTGGGCGCGCTGATCGGCACCTGGAACATGTCCGGCACGATTCCCACCCTCGTCTATTACGGCATCAAGTTGATT
This sequence comes from Dyella solisilvae, assembly GCF_003351225.1. Classification (GTDB taxonomy): domain Bacteria; phylum Pseudomonadota; class Gammaproteobacteria; order Xanthomonadales; family Rhodanobacteraceae; genus Dyella; species Dyella solisilvae. The sequence continues at coordinate 83,612 of NZ_QQSY01000001.1, read as the reverse complement.
ACTCCGGGATGGTTCTATCCGATCACCTTTCTGGTGTGCGCCTGTACCTCCCTGAGTATCGGCAGTTCCTGGACCACCGCCGGCACCGTGGGAGTCGGCCTGATCGGTCTGGCCCACATGACGGGCCTGTCGCCAGCGATCACCGCAGGCGCGATCATTTCCGGCGCCTACGTCGGCGACAAAGTCTCGCCCCTGTCCGAAAGCACAGTGCTCGCCGCACAGTTGGCCGGCGTTGATCTGTACGTGCATATCCGCTCGCAAATGTGGACCACGATTCCAGCCGGCCTTGTTGCCTTGGTTGCCTTTGCGGTGTTCGGTCTTCGTCGTGGCGGAAGCTTTGACAGCGCCATGACGAATGCCGAGCTCGCCAGGCTCGACTCACTGTTTCACATCAGCATCTGGAACCTGGTTCCACTGGTGTTCCTGCTCGGCCTTTCGATTCGCCGAGTACCCGCGGCATTGGCAATCATGAGTTCAGCGCTGCTCGCTGGCGCGATGGCTGCTTTCATGCAACCGCAAGCGATCGCCCGTTTCATTGGCGAACCCGACACGGCTGCCCCCATTGTCGCCATCAAGGGGATCTGGCTGGCCATGGCCAACGGTTTCAAGGCGAACTCGGGCATCCCTCAGGTGGACGAGCTGCTCTCCCGCGGCGGCATGGATAGCATGCTGCTGACCATCTGGCTGATCATCGGAGCTGTGACCTTCGGCATTCTGGTCGACGACTTCGGCATGCTCGGCAAATTGGTCACGCCGGTACTGCTGCGCGCCAAGACCATGGGGCGGCTATTCTTCACCGTCGTAGCAACCGCGATAGGGCTCAACATCGTCGCTGGCGACCAATACATCGCACTCTTGCTGCCGAGCCGCTTGTTCAAGTCAGAATTCGCCAGACGCGGATTGGCGCCCGAAAACCTGTCACGGTCGGTGGGTGATGCCGGCATCGTGACATCCCCCCTGGTGCCGTGGAATTCGTGCGGCGCGTACATGGCGGCTGTGCTTGGCGTATCGACACTGGCGTACATGCCTTTCGCGCTGTTCAACATTGCCGCGCCCATCTGTACCTTGCTGCTCGGCCTGACCGGCTTCAAGATTCGCCGAATTCCGATTGAGTAACCTCCCATGGCGACCGGCCTGCCGGCTCGATCACGCAAAGATTGGTAGGCGACACGAAGGGCCAGGCTCGCACTCCGCCCCGCGATGCTGAAGGGCAGGGCGATTATCATCACTTATCGCGAGTACGAAACCAAGCGGGCAGGGCGCGGATCGAGGAGACTTGTTATGGCGCGCGGCATCACCCAAGACGAGGTCAATAAAGCGTCAGACGCCATCCTGGCGATCGGCGAGAACCCGACGGTGGAGAAAGTGCGCGCCGCGCTGGGCACTGGCTCGCCCAACACGATCACGCGCATGCTCGACACGTGGCGCAGCCAGCTTGGCGAGCGCTTGCGGCAACTGAGCGCCCTGCCGGAAGTGCCTGAAGCGGTAGGGCAGGCGATGCTCGAGCTGTGGCGCCTCGCCGCCGGCCACGCCGAGCGTGTACTGGAGGGCCGCCTCGCCAGCGAACGCGCCGCCCTGTCGACGGCTCAGGCCCAACTGGCGCGGGAGCGCGAACACTGGGAAGCCCGCCTCCAGGCGGCCGAAATCGGCATCGCCCAGGCGCAGACCGCCCGGGACCTGGCCGAGCATGCCTGTCGCACACTGGATGGCCAATTGCAGGACAGTCATGCACTGCGGGCCGACCTGGTCTTGCAGCGTGATCGCCTGCAAGACCAGCGTGACCAACTAGCGGGACAGATCCAGACCCTTCGGGCTCAGTTGGACGACAACCAGAGTGCGCTACGGACCGAACGTGAGCGCCAGGAGGCACACATTCGCGCCGTCGAAGACCGTGCTCATCAAGAAGTCGATCGCGCGCGGCAGGACGCCACCCAATGGCGGCAACGAACCGATGCTGCCGAGCGAGCGCAGCGAGATGCGGCCTCCGCGATGCAGCGGCATCGTGACTCCGCTAACGAACAGGTTCGTCACCTAGAACAGGACGTCGCCCGCCAGACGGGCCAAATCGCCGCCCTGGAAAAAGCGCTTTCCGCAGCCCGCACAACCACAACCGCGAAGCAAACGGCAAGCAAGTCCCTTGCACGGAAAGTTGCATCTAAACGTGAGAGTTCAAAGAAACCCGCCAGCAAGCGCAAGACCTCAAATAGCAAGTAAGCGCCATTATTCGCCACCTATGAAAAGGTGAAATAGGGCTGTTTTTGAGGGGTTTTGACCTCCACGAGAACCCGGCCGACTCACGATTAAGACGGGTCCATCGCTCGCCCGGGCATCGCCACCGTGTCGCACGGCGACGCGCCTCATGTGGCATGGCGGTCGGTGGCGCGGCGGATGTGCGTCGTTGACTACAGACAGGCGCGCGGCGCGTGCCTAGACTTCAGGGCGCCGCCGGACACTTGGCACGCGATGGCCGCTACGTTTGAGGAGGCCTTCATGAGGTCCATGACCAAAGCGCTTGCGACTTCCCACATTCGTCGCGCGGCCGAACAGCTGGGCCTTCTCGTCCGCGACGCGCGTGCCGCTCGGGGCGCCACGCCGTTTCAACTCGCCAAGCGTGCGCGCATCGGCTATCGGACGCTGGTGCAGATTGAGACCGGCCACCTCACCATGCCGACAGGTGCACTGCTGTCCGTCCTCGCGCAGCTGGGCTTGCTTGCGCCGCCGGCGGTCGCCGCAGCCCTCGCTCGGTACCCCCGGCCACCGCGATCCAAGAGCACCTGGGACAGTTTTTTTCAGGGGGCCACGGACGGGCCGGACATCACGACAAGTCCCTCCACCGCGCGCGCTGGCCGAACGCCGCCCCGCACGACACCCGACGCCCCTCGTGCGCGAGTCCGACGCATGTTCGCCGACGACGGCGGACGCCTGACGCAGGGGATCGCAAGCGCCCAAGGGGGCGCCCGTCGGCGCGCACAGTTGCTCGGCAACCACGTATGGCTCACCGAACAGCAGGCGAATGCCTTGCTCGAGGCGGCGAACAATCGACAGACCGCGGCGCAGATGCGGGCATCGCGCGAGCTCGTTGCCGTGACGATCGACGGGGTGTGCCTGTACCCCTCGATCCAATTCAACCCGAGGATCGGATCGCCCAGGCCGGTCATGGCGCAGCTGCTGGCGATCATTCCGCCGGATACCAGTGCATGGGACGTGATTGCGTGGCTTTTTGAACGACGCCGGGACCTCGCGGGTGGCGCGCCCGCCGACTACCTCGATAGCCAGCCCCAGGCGGCTGTTCGCGTGGCGCGCGAAGACTTCGATCCGCCGCCATCGTCCTGGTGAGAACCATCGTCGACGATGGCGCGGTATCGGCATGAGCTGTTACGTCTGGCATCGTCCGTGGCCAACGCTTGGCGGGACCAATCCCCATGGCGCCGTGAGTGGCGACTCCACGACGGCGACCCGGGATGAGCAGGTCGGGCGTGCGTCGATGACTACATGACCGGCGAGGGAAGGGACGTTATGCTGCCTCATGCCCATCGCACAAGCAGGCAATCCGATGTTGGCACAGAAAGTCGTGCTTTTCCTTGAATACGACGGCGTGCTTGGTCCCGCCCAGGTGCGATTCGGGCGTGGCTCAGTGTCGACTGAGCGCATGACCACCCCATGGATGCTCCCGTTGGGACCGCTGTTGCAGGCACTGCTGGCACCGCACATGGACAACGTAGAGATCGTGGTCTCCAACCAGAATGCGCGCTTTGCACCACTGGACGGCCTGCGCGCGCAATTGCCCGACGCGGTGGCTCGACGTGTCATCGACGGCATGTACCTGCCCGAATTATCGACCTCCGTCTGGAGCGACTATGACTCCGACCTCGCCACCCGCCATGCCTGCATCCGCCTTTGGCTGGAGCGCAAACGGCCACACGTAGCCGATGGGTGGCTGGCGTTGGAACGGGGCGCTCAGGCCGACGCCTGGCCCCGTCCGGATCGCGATCACGTCGTGTGGGGCTCGCTGGATCAGCCGGAGACACAAGACGATCTCAGACGCAAACTGCTGAGGCTGTGCAGCGGCAGGCCGCTCGTCCTGTAACAGTTTCGGATGGGGCGCAGACGAGCGACGTTGACACGATGTGCATGGCTCGGGTCGTCGAGCCGTTGGACAATCCGACATATGTCTACTCATACAGCTTCGGGATTTGGTGAGGCTCTATGGAGGAGGATGAGTTAGCAAGAGCCGAGCAGTGGGTGAGCGAGTGGCATACGCGCGCCAAGGCCGAGGGGTGGCCCGATTCGGCCACGATTGCCCAGGCACTCGGACCGGATTCCGTCGACCTGGCGGCGCAACGTGCGGCTGGGCAATTGCTCGGAGTGTGGTTTAAGCACGAGCGGTGTTTCCGCTACCCGCCGTGGCAATTCCTCGACGGCCAGATTCATCCGCACCTGAGCGAGCTGCTCGAGTCCTTGGCCGGGAACCCAGCCATGACGCCAGCGGCCGATCCAGGCGGCTGGATCCGCCTCGTATGGCTCGACTCGCCGCGGCTATCGCTGAGTGATCTCGCATTGGCCGAAGGGGCCGCGAGCGATGGAGTAGCGGCAGACGAGGGAACCCTCAGCGATGAGGGACGTACGCCCGCCGAGGTGTTCGTGTTCGACGCCTTGGCCGTGGTGGCCCTGGCCCGAGCAGATGCGATCTGGGTCAGCACGGGGGCGTGAATCGACGTGGCTCAGGCTTCAAGAGCGGCATACGTTGCGGTGGAGATCCCGCAAATCGGCATAGTTCTTCGAGCAGCTTGCCAAACCGGTATCTGTTTACAAGAAGCTTGCGAGCAAAACTCGCCGCCGAATCCAGTAGAAGTATTTCTGCCGAGAACAGTTGCCACAGACTCCAGAATTACGGGACAAACAGCAATGTTGTGAGGTTACTGTTGAGCGCACTCAATTGCGGCATCGGCTAAGCCATTGATTTTACTATCGCACAAATGCTTCGAGGGCACATTTCTTTGGTCACTGCCTCGCACTCTGGGGTGTCGCTTTTTGCGAGCCACTCACTCTGGGGTGTCGCTTTTTACGAGCTACGCACTCATGGGGTGACACGCTTGGTGCCTCGCACTCGTGGGTGTCCCTTTTTATTGGGCGTGGTGCGGCAAATCCCCTTCAGAGGTGCCTGCGATTGTTCAGCCGTACTGATGTGATTTGTCGGCGACGGTTGGCCGCGTCGGCTTGGTCAAGAACGTCCGCTTCTCCCAGCTTGCCGCAATCGATTGGGCACCAGACGACGTGGGTTGCGGAAAGGTTGCCATTCTCGATGGTCGCAATCATCCACGGCTGGCCTAGGTGTGGTCGATCGCGTGGCATGCTGTAGAGCTGCGGGATGTCACGTGAAAGGATCGCCCTTAGGCCCTCGGCATATCCACGGCAGAGGATCTGTTGACAAGCCAGCAATACAACGTGCGCCTCATGCGGAGAAACCTGCCCATGAAACCCCATCGCCAAGCTATTGTTCAAAGCTACATCGACCAGGCGGCTGGCAGCCCTGTAAGCTGAGGGATGCACACAAGTGAGATTGAGGTACTGCTGGCCCGCGACATTCGTTGGCGGAAGCATGGCTACGGATTGCGATTGCCGTCGATCGGCAGGTTGGAATCCCTTTGGTTCTTCGATTCCCATGCCCACCAAGAACAGCCGCATTTCGCGGCCAGTAAGGGTGCGAGGAGGCAGTTTCAAGGCAAGGTTGGACGCAACGGCGGCGAGTGCGTTGCACATCATTCGAGGCACTTGCAAGAACCCCGGGCGATCCTGGTGAAGGACATCTAGCCGGCGAAAGCTCTCCAGAGCATCCAGGGCTAAAGGTTTGTGTGCGTATTGAGGTTCCCGTTTGGCGCTGTCAAAGCGTCTGCGACTCCTCATCTCAATCATTTGGGTTTTGACAAGCTTGCTCAGTGCGGCGTGTGATCCTGACGGTTTATCGGGGACCAAAAGAATCGTCTTCGCGCGTCGCTCTTTCGCCCAGGCCAAATATTCCTCTAGGAAGGTCTGCGCTCCGTTCGGAGCTTCGACCGAGCCGACCATGGCCCTTTCTGTCACCAGCAGATCGTGGTCGCAGCTTTTGCAGCGAAGGTTTGCGTCAACCAGCCATTCAACTCGAACGGTCGTCGGTGCAGCGCACAGGGGGCATTGCGTGCGCAATACGCAGTGGTGCCAAGGGCAGTGATCAAGCCAGGGAAGTTGGTGCAGTAGCGTGTGATAGCCCGTGGCGAGACACATTTGGCAGTAGCGAAACTTCCAGGGATCGCGCAGCAATTCTGAACCCGTGCGGAAAGGGAGCCAGGTCGATAGGGCCCATTCCGGGGGCGCGTCCGGCAGACGAAGTGCCTTGGCGAGTGCCGCCTGCCGTGCATGAGAAAAGGTCATGACTTCAGAAAGGTCGTCGGCACGACGCAACCGAAGACCGAAACTGGCGAATAGATCCTTTGGCTTAAGTGCATTTAGTCGAACCAGGCGTGCAAGCACACCGAAAGCAGACGCCGCCGGCATGACGGAAAGATCACCACCCACCCAAGGCGATTCCGTCATTGCAGCAAAGGGAGTCAGATTTTCACGTGCCTCGGCAGCCAAGAGTGGCAACGACACGGTATTCGGTGTGTCGTTCATTCCCGGTCTCCCTGGAAATCGGGCTCAATGTGGAGGTAACAGGCGCGCATCAGCGCATTGCGGATCTCGCTTTCGGTAAGGCAAGTGAAATCGGGGTTGTCGCCAGCGATTCTAACAAGCACGAAGTAGACGAAATGCTCGAACGTTTGCATGGGCCATTCATGGACAGGCCCCAAGCCGTGTTCGGCCCGAACGTCTTCAATGACCTTACGTATCGAATCGATCTGGGTGCCAAGGCGCCAACCAGAAGCGTAAGCCTTGCGCGCGAAGTACTGGGTGTAGCTAATCCCGGAGCCCTGTGGCCACGTCAGCAATTCGTCGTACTCACGAAAGGCCAGAGCAACATCCGACAATGTTTGATGCGTCTTGTCGTCCTCCGGGACGTCCCAAAGAAGGCCCGTGTAGTTGTGCGTCGTGGTGAAGTAACGCCCAAACAAGTGCCGAGGCGGACGTTTATCGATGCCAGCGGGACCATAACGACTCGCATCGCATTGATTAATTAGGATGTGGAAAGTACGCAGGTACTTTTCCAGTTCGTTGTCGATGGTCAGAAGATTTTCATATTCATCCACGGTAAAACGGTTGGCTTCGTTGAAGACCAATCCGACCGCCACAGCACCGTGACGCAGTGCTTGTTCGCGTAGCATGCGGGTGTAGCGCATGACAGTATTCACGCTTAGGGCGGTCTTCGCCGTTACCTGACCGTGTTGTTCCAACAGCCCAGAGGAGAAATACCCTTCGTTTGGTTTGGTCGGACGCGTATAGCTGTACTCGGCGATATACATGGGAAAGGGACGCCAGCGAGTGGATTGCACTAATTGCCGGGCTCCAAAGGTTTTCCCAAAACGAGCAAAGCCTTGAAGCCAGATCGCATTGGCGCCTATCTCGAGGCTGTTCTTGCAGTCCGTGGCGAGGCGTTCGGCGGGCCGCGTAAATATCATTGGGCGCCGCTCCCGGAGCATAGGGTGTAGTTCGTCGGTCACAAATTGTCCTTTGCCGCGCGGAGCGCGACGAGACGAGATCAGCGAAGGCGGACGGGACCGCCGCGTGGCGGCAGGCCGCCAAGCGAGTCGGCAGCGAGGGACGGCGCGGACTTGCCAGTGCGGGAGGCCGCAGGCACGGCTCCGCTGGCCACCGCATCAGCGGCCCACTTCATTGACCGGGCACGTTCACGCACGTCGGCGTGATACGCCTCGATGGCGTCGTCGATGCCTTGGAGGCCCGTCCGACGGCCGCGGCGCCACTGTTCAGCTCTGCGTCGCATTTCCAGCGTGTGGGGCGTGCGCGCATACGGGGGAAGGGCGTGGAGGGTGACGTAGGGCAAGCCTGCTTCATCGAGTAGCTGAAGGATGCGTGCATCGCCGTCGTCGACGTAGCCATGGAAGCTTCGACCAATGAGATCCCACCTCGCATTGAGCTTTTCGCTACGGTACGTCGCATATCCGTAATTGACGTGTGGAAGCACCCCAGTTTTCTTGCTGCCTCGAACGGTGACTTCGACGCGAAAACGGGTGAGATCGCGTGCGTCCATTGCGCTGCGGGTCGAACGAAGTACCAGACCGCCACCGCTAATGAAGCGTTCGATGATTTCACGCGGGCTTCGGTTGTTCATCTGCCCGTTTGGCGACACGTTATACGTCGTGATTGCCACATCTACGAAGTTTTCGAGAAGATCCAAAAAGACTGGGTAGTCGCTTGCACGACGGCTCGATACACGCTGTTCCGTGCGGTCCTTGGTGGCTGGCTCGAAGCCGCCCGCAAGAAAGCGCAGGACTTCCTCTTCCATACGCTTGAAGAACGCTTCGATGACAGCGCGCGTCTCAGGAATGCCAGACACGCCAAAATGATAGATGCCGAGTTGGTAGTTGAGCATCGTGCGGCGTGCATGCTTGGCGATATGCGCGGAGAAGTTGTCCATCGACGACTGTAGCGGTCGGGGTGGAAGCCCTTCTGCAGATGGCATCCACGCGTTGGGGAGGTACGCAAGACGCAGTCCGCGAAGATTGCGCGGCTGCCAAGGCAGTAGGGAACTGGCCAAAGTGCGTAGCAGGTCGAGCTCGTCATAGGAGGGGCCGACAACTAACGACCATGCCATGCAACACCTGGATCCGGCATCCACCTTCGCGAGTAACCAGAGGCCAGAGATGGGTGAGCGCGTATAGGTGCCATCAGCCAGCGGCACAGCGACTACCAACCCCTTGGCATCAATCCAGTGCGCGTCGAACTGCACCTCGTCAAATGGTTCAATGGTTAGCAGATCACTCAGCCGAGTGAGCTTGGGCGGCGCTGCATGCGTCATAGCAATTTCGGCTCGCCTGGTGCGTTCGCGGTTGATGAAGGTGGAAAGAGCGCGCCGCCCTTGATCGCGGGTTGTGAGCGGATAGTGCTGCTCCAGTCCAGCCGCCTTGAGTGCTCGTTTCATGTCCTTGTAGAGGCGATCGAACGCCGGACTCGTTTGTGTACGCGCCGGCAGAGCCCCGGTAAACCGCATGATCAATTGGTGCAACTCGGGAATGGCCTCAACCAGCCGCGTCATCGCGTGCGCATGACCGCTCTCCGGGATACCAGTGATGCGCGGACGAAGATCGACAAGTCTCAATCCAGGAATGCATACCGAAAAACCCATCAAGCTTCCGTCCAACCCCGGCTGCGAAACAAGGCGGAGCATCCGACGCAGTGTTTTGCGATGCAGGCGATATCGGGTAGCGACAGCTTTGACCGGGGCGCCATGGATGAGCTCAACCAGTGCCGCTACGCGGTTGTCCACCGCACGCCTTTCGGCATCGTCCGCCATCGCCTTGGTGTCGGGACGTGGCAAGGCTAATAGAGTTTTCACCTCTTGTTCGGTGAATCGCGCGATCATGTGCGCACGCTCCGCTCGATGATGGTGTGGCGCGTGAGCCCATATGCCCGGTCAAAGGTCAACGCACCCAAACAAACCAGCTCGCAAATCACAGCGTGCAAGTCCGATGGGGGCAATGGGGCAAGCGCTTCTTCGGCTTGGTCGATCCGGGCACGGCCGACGCTCGAGAAGTAGTTGAGCAAACGAATGCGAATAGCCAACCCATTCGAGAGCGTCTGAGCGACCTGAGTGAACGCGAGGAGACGGTTGTGGACCATAAGCCGGCTTCCCTCAACGCGTACGTCGTACTCGGTGATGCTATGAAGATTGATCGAGGCAAGCGATGCTGCTTCGGCCAGACGCCGAGACTCCCGTGGCGACCGCGTGCCGCCGGGGTTGGAAACACAGTCGGCCTCGGAGACCACTAAGAGGAACTCCTCACGGCCGGACTTGTAGCGCACCCAAAAGTCCAGCTCCAGGCTTCTAGCGCCGACCAGCAATTTGCGAGGCCGCTCGACATAGGCATTGATGCGAGGGTCGCATTCAAGCGAGAGCGCCACGCACAACGCGGGGAGGCCATCAACTTCGATGGCCCTGTCCTCCTTGATAGATAGGAAGCCGTAGACGTCGCGGCGCTCGAATTCCCGCCGACCGAACGCTCTCGGCGTCACAGGGCGCGGGGACCCATCGTAAATGCGAGTAGCCACATCGAAGGGAGTCCCTTCGGAGATTTTGCTCGCGGTCGTCATCAGTGATCTCCTTTCGTTAGACAAAAGCCTCCCGTCGCGTACCTACGACGGGTGCGCGAAACGACTTGACCTGGAAAGAAGAAGATGGGACGCTGATGGCGCTTAATTCACCGAATCCCAAGTCCCCGCCTGCCAGCGGGGATTTCTTTTTTCAAGATCAAAGATTGTGTTGGTTGAGCATCCGGTTCGATGTGAACCGGATACGACGCCGAACATCAATGCCCGGAGCGCCTTATCCAGTTCGTATGCGCCTCGGACGATGCCACTGCAACCACATGCGCGCGGATGCGCACTTGTTGGAAGCTACTGCCGCTCGTTGCAAGCGGTCAATGGAAAGTTTCGCCGATAAATCAGAGGCATTGGCGGCGCGATTTCAGGTGTTGCGACGCTACGGTAGAGAAATCGACCCCCTATGATGTGACACCATGTTGCCCTCTGGTTGTCGACAAGTCTTCTCAATCGTTTGAAGGTTCTACCCATTTGCCGAGCCATTTGCCCAGCGTTGGCCGGCTCCACTTGTCTGATTAGAAAAGCGGTTTTCTCGCGTCTTGTCGTCCCCCGGCATGCCGAGAAGTGATCTTAATTATTTGATAGTTGTGCTTGGGTTCGATATCGCCGCGGGCTAGGGCGGGGTACTCAAAAGAGTGTTCTTTCTGATGCGCTAGGTACGTCCGTACGATTATCGATCAACTTGCCCGCAATCAAGCGAATTGATGTATGCGGAGCGAAGCGCCCTCGCGTCCATTAGCGCATGGTGCCTTCCTGCAATGACGTCAGGATGCGAAGACCACCAAGCCTCGACCGCCTGTTCGAGGTTCTGGCATAGGTGCCAGTTGATACTTGGCGGCATCGGGCCGGGCGGTTCCGGTATGTCGAAGCCATCGATGACGAATTGGCAGAGGCTACGATCGGCTCCAAAGTCATAGTGGATTCGAGGATTGTCCAGAAAGACCAAGAATTGGCGGATTGATAGCGTCATGGTCGCGTCATTCATCGCGACGTCGCCACGGTCTAGCAGAGGGTAGACGACCGAGCGCACCCATTGCGTTGGGTTAGCCGGCAGGGGGTCGCGCTCTGCGTAGAACGCGTATTGACCGTCCCTAGAAATCAGGGCGATGGAGACGAGCTCAGAGGCCAAGACATCTGCCCATTCACAATCGAGGAACAAGTCCATGCTGGCTTACCCCCTCCGGTTACCTCTGTCTCGCCCCTATCCCTGGTCCCTTAGGATTCTCGTGGCAAACGGCGCATCCAATCGCTGGTGGGCGCGCTATACGAAAGATAGCGCCTTGGCCAGCGGCCACTGGCTAACCCCGATACACCACACCACCGTCCGGCATGTCGAAGTCCGGGTCAGCAGCCAAGGTCCGTGCGCGCTTGAGATCTGAGAGGAAGTCGTCCCAGTCACTGGCATAAATGAGACCGTCCCCGCTCCTGGTTCGGACTCCGTACCAGCAGGCAAAGGCTTCGGCCAAGCCAGGTGCGTCATGTCGGCTGTATTCCGCGATGTCGTGGGTGGACACTCTCCCGAGCAGGGACGTCGGAATCGCTGCGCGGAGTTCATCTGGGTCGAGCCGCAGCCAATCGGCATGGATATTCCCCTTTAAGGCATTGGGATTTCCATCTGGCAACGGCAACACCATCGACATGGCCAACTCCCAGGCCGGGCTGCGGTGCATGCGGTCAGCCACCGACTCTCGATAGAGTTGATTCACGATGGCGATGTCTGCGTGGATCTCCGCCGCCGCCCGAAGAATCAGCTCGGGTCGGTTCTCGATGAATATCGAGGCGATCAACGACTGCGCGACCGCATCTATACCGGGCACATTGACCGTTCCTGCACATAAGGCGGAGGCGAGGGCCTCCTCGGTGAGGAGGGGCCCGTGCGGCACGTTTTGGTGCGTCACGATCATTGCGAGCCCGGACACGGCGACACCTCATTAACGATGCACTATGTCAGCATCAGTCGATGGCGGGTGCAAGTCAAACCGAAGCTCAACGCAATGCCACTACGCGACCAGGTCAAGCGGCTTGTGCCAAAGAGGAGGGGGCATCATCGATCACGCGATCGCCATCCCCGTGTGTGCTCAACAAGTCTGCCGCGCGGCACATCCGTGTCTATCCAAAGTCGCGAGACCCGGAACCACCCCGGTGTGGAAAAAGGTGTGAGGGCAAGTGCGGGAGGGGCGACAGGCAGTGCCCCCATCGCACTACAGTCCCTCGGTCTGTTTCCACGGCGGCCAGCGGCCGGCAACACTCGGTTTATCGCCCACACAGTGCCCCAAACGCCGTGCGCCCTCGTAACACGGTTTATCACCCACGCGGGGAGCGTCAGCGCCACATGCTTGTGTGACACGGTTTATCACCCACGCCGTGAACCTAGCGCCACGTGCTCGCGCGACACGGTCTATCACCCACGCAGCGTCGGCTTCCAGCGCCGAGCGCCCAGCGATTCAGATGACCATGAGCTCGCAGTTCCGGCTTCCTCCGTTTGGCAGGGCCGCCTCATTCAAGGCCTCAGGTTTAGCCGTAGCGTGAAGCCCATTGAATAGACTTGAAAAGTCCTCAAGGCGACGTCGGCACGTGGATGGGCCACACCATCGAAGTCGCCTTGGAAGACATGTTGCGCGACGCTGGTGGGCCATCGCTTGAGGGGCACTTCCTTTGTATCGCCGAAGGCCTGAAATGGCGAAGCCCCGCATGGCGGGGCTTCGTAGTCTGGATTCTCTTACCTCCGCACCGGGCGGAACCACGTGCATGGCAGATAACGCTGTCCCAGAGGACACCAGCTGTAGCGTTGACGCTAACGATCCTCGTCCGAGGCCCGGTTGTCAAACGAAATCAATTCACGATTAGCGATCGTTTCCTCGCCTGGCGATCTGAATGGGAGGAGCCATGAGGTTACGCAATGCGTCGAGCGGCTGTCATCGCCTCGCGTGCAGACACTGCAGTCGCGGCAACTGACCGGTGTCAGTGGTATGGAGGAGTGATTAGGGCGCGTTATCGAGGGTGAGCGGGTGCCGCTTTTGTATGTCCGGCGGGCGTTTGCGCTGGTGCGGGCACATGGCTCGCGAGGCCTGTTCAGGCCAGCCCGGTGTCACGAGCATCGGTTTTGCATCGGAATGGCCCGGCCCGACGAGCTGCCATGACCTGAGTCTATTCCAGCTCTTGGGGCCCAGGCGCATCGTTCACTTAGCCACTCTGGCGCACCTGCGGGCGCTCGGCCTCGTCCTCTGCGCGCGTCTGCACGGGACGTCGTCTCACTGTTGAGGCTATGCAAGGGGAATTCAGGTTAGTGGCCAAGGGCGAGGACGCTCTGGGCTAAGCCCTTCTGACGCCAGATCGCCGCTAGGGCGCGCGGCCATTTGAATTACAGGAGGGGGAGGGCCGGGGTGCCGAATCCGTTATCGGAGGGGATCACCTTCGCCGAGCCCTCTTCTGTGGCGGTTGGCGCGTTCGCCCGTTGGAGTCGTTTCTGAATGTCCATATTGCTATAGCCCGGTTCGTCGCGATACGGATCGAGGTCGCCGTTCACTAAGCCATTTGGGGACGGCCGACTAAACTATTTCCGTCTCACGGGGATATGGTAGGCGGAGCGGGTGAAATTCGGCGCCGTATCTGCGGCGCCGGCATTCGATAGACAGACATCGAGTTGACGGCAATGGCAATGAGCGAGAACAGTTTGGACTTAGACGACGGAAATGATGATTTGCGGGCCGTGGGCGATGCCGTGTCAGGTATTGAGCGTCGCGCTTCCGTTTCGAGATTGTCTCAAGGCGACGAAGCGTCGGTCGAGGAGCTCAACAGGGCGGGGGCCCGACACTTCGCGAAGGGAGACTTCGCTGCCGCCATTCATTTTTTTAAGCTCGCCGCCATCGATCTCTCTGCAGTCGGGGCGCAGGCCAATCTTGGGCGATGCGAAATTCGTATGGGGCAGTTCGATGAGGCAGCGGCCCGCGCACGAAGCTTGGTATTTGCAGATGCTCATCAATGGACTGGCTGGCAGTTACTTGGAGAGGCACTGGCCGCCAAAGGGCTGCACGCTGAGGCCATCGAAGCTTATCGCCGGGCTACTACACTGGCGCCTGAGCAGGCAGTCACTCACCGTCAACTCGGTGTTAGCCTTGGGCATTGCCTCCTGCTGGATGAGGCGTGCGAGGCGTTCGCGCGAGCACTAGATCTAAATCCAGAGGACGAAGGCAGCCGCTATCAACTGGTCATCAACAAACGTCACGTCTGCGACTGGGATGGGCTTGATGGCCTTAGTGAGCAGCTCAAGAGCCGCGTAGCGGCTGGCATCGCACTAGTATCTCCCATTGATCTGCTAAGCGAGGATGCCAGTGCTTCGCTCCAGCTGGCCTGCGCCACTCGCCAGGCGGAGCGATTGCACGAGGATGCCCGAAAAAAAACCGTTCATTGGGAGCGCAGCTCTCACCGCCCCTCCTCGGGCCGACTTCGAATCGGTTTCGTTTCGGCTGGGTTCGGGCAGCACCCTACAGCCATCCTCACCTCGGCGTTGTTCGAGCAGTTGCGAAACTCCCCGGTTGAAGCGCACCTTTTCTCCACGGGCGCGGAACCGGTCAGCAAGGCGCGTGAGCGACTGATGGCCGCCGCATATCGTTTCCATCAAGTGTCGAAATTGACGCCCCAAACGCTTGCACAGCGCATTCGCGCCGAGCAGATTGAGCTGCTGGTGGACCTCGATGGCTACAGCCGTGCATGCTGGCCGATGGTTTACGCGTATCGTCCGGCGCCCGTTCAGATCGCCTGGCTGGGATATCCCGGCACCACTGGCGCCCGCTACATCGACTATGTGATCGCCGATCGCTTCGTGTTGCCGCCATCGCTGGCCGCGTATTTCTCGGAGCAGCCGGCGTACCTGTCTCGCTGCTATCAAAGCAACGACCCGACGCGTATCGTGCCTGTGCCGCAGTCTCGACAAGACTACGGCTTGCCGGTGGACGCCGTTGTGTTTGCGTGCTTCAACGGTACGTTCAAATTGGGGCGACGCAGCCTGGATCGCATGTTCAAGGCACTCAAGGGCGTGCCCGGCAGTGTGCTTTGGATGCTGGAAGGGCCGGGCAAGTCATCACTGAGGCTGCGGGAGATGGCACGGGGCGCGGATATCGATCCGGCGCGGCTGGTGTTCACCCCCAAATTGCCGCACTCCCAGTACTTGGGACTCTACCGGCATGCGGACCTGTTCCTTGATACCGAGGGCTACAACGCCCACACGACGGCTTCCGATGCACTGTGGGGAGGCTGCCCGGTCCTCACGCGGCCGGGGAACACGTTCGCGAGCCGCGTCGCCGGCAGTCTGAATCATCACTTGGGAATGCCGGAGTTGAACGTGGGCAGCGACGATGAATTCGTCGCGTTTGCTATCCGGTACGGCAACGTTCGCGAATGGCGTGACGCCTTGAAGCAGAAGCTCGCCTTGCAGTGCGACGTCTCGGGTCTTTTCGATGTGAAGGGCTTTGCTGCGGATTTCGCCGATCTGTTGGCGCGAATTGCCAAGCATCATCGGAGCGGGGGCAGGGCTTCGAATTTCCTGCAATAGGTATGAAGGTCGCGACTATTTCTGCGTCAGCTTTCTCACCAATAGACTGAAGTGCTCGCGAAAACCCTCGTTGGCGTCGAGCATTTTATCGAGAGCGTCGACCATTGGGGCGAACTGGGCGTCCTGTCGAAAGTCGTCACCGAACTCCCACAGCAGGATTTCCTGGAGCACGGGAGTGCGTCTTTCCTCGATGGCTTGCGCGTCACCGGAATCAACGCCCTTGAAAAGGGCGCGAAGGCGCGTGCGAAGCACCTCCATGGGGGCACGTGCGCGTTCAATCGATGTCGCTGGCGGAGATTTTCCAGTCGAATCGGCGGATTCCGAACGCGAGCGAGCTGCTGCACGCGCGGCCTTGAGCAGTGGCGAGGAGCGAGTTATTCGATCGGTCGACATGGGCTTCCGTGCGTGCTCGGAGAGGGGTGAAGTCTATAGCAGGTCCGCGCAGTCATCATGAAATGGCCATGTCTTGCAGCTGCACAACGCAGGTCGCGCAACCGAGTTGTTCATCACAAAAACGCACTTGGCGCAAGAAGTTACGTGTTAGATTCTTGTTGACAGTCTTCGCAAGCGGCTCGTAGGCTTTTTGTGAAGAGAGCCGGAGCCCGCTTGAAATATGGGGCTCTCTGTTCGTCGTAGGGGCGACGGACTCGAAAGGCTCTAGGAGTAGTACAGGGGGCACGGACTGGATGTTCGTGCGCAAGGAGCAGTGCGTAGTGGATATCGTCATTGCACGCACGGGTGCCGGGTGTGGCAAGGGTGCTGTTCGCACCTTCCCGTTGCAGCGGATTGCAGGGGGCTCGCCATGAGCCACGTCGCGAAGCTGCGAACTTTCTACCGCAGAGATCCACACAACCTTCCGTTGTGTTGCGACTTCATCGACTCGCTTTTAGCCGAAGGCCAGCTGGCCGAAGCGGCAGGCGTCCTTGACGCGCTGCCTGAGCCGCTTCGCCAAAGCGCCCCCGTCCAGTGGAGAGCGGCGCGCTACGCGCTGATGACTGGCGACTTCGAGCACTGCATTGCGACCCTGCTTCCGTTAGTGGGGCAGCTACCCGAGGCCGAGGTCGCCATTCGCCACGACGTGGCGTTTGCCTGGGCCGCACAGGGCGAAATCGAAGAGGCGTTGCGTACGCTCGAGCCAGTCGTGCAAAGCGGAGGAGCAGCCGTTGCCTTGCTGTATGCACGAGTGCTCCATCAGCAGGGACGATACGAAGAGGCGCTGCGCGCGCTGGAGGGGGCCGACGAGCCTTCGCGACTGGCCGAAGTACGCGGGCTTCGTTCGCTCCTTTTGCTGGACATGAACGACACCGCGCAGTCTCGTGCCGAGGCGGATCTCGCCTTGGCGGCGGATTCGTCGCAGCATGAGGCGCTACTGACACTTGGAACGCTGACGCTCTGGGAGAAGAATGCTGAATTCTCCTGCCAGTTGTTTCGCCGCATACTGGCCGACCACCCTCATTCGGGGCGCGCCCTGCTGGGGCTGGGCGAAAGCCTCATGTTGCTGGGCGACGTGCCGGCCGCCCGCGCTCAACTCGACCGCGCCGGAAAGGACATGCCGCGGCACATCGGCACCTGGCACGCGCTAGCGTGGTGCCAGTTGCTGGAGGGCGACCTCGCCGGCGCGCATTACAGCTTTGACCGTGCTTTCGAACTGGACCGGACCTTCGGCGAAACGCACGGAGGCTTCGCACTGGTGCACGCCTTGCGCGGCGAGCGGCCGGAGGCGCAGGAGGCGATCAAGCGCGCCCGGCGTCTTGCACCACATGGGTTCTCGGCGCGTTACGCCGAAAGCGTTCTCCTGCTCGACGACGGGCACGTCGAGCAGGCCAGCGAGGCAGTGCGGGGCATCCTGCGCGACGCCCGCGAAGGGGGTGTCGCGTTGCCGGAGGACTTCATCTTCCGGGTGCGTGATCTGGTCCGACCGCGGGGCTGAGGTTCATGGATAGCGATACCGCCATGCACTTGCTCGCGGAGACCTTGCTGACCGCGGCAAAGGTGTCCGCACCCGTGCTGCTGGCGACGCTGGTCATTGGCGTAGCTATCTCGGTGTTGCAGGTCGTGACACAGATTCAGGAAATGACCCTGACGTTCATCCCCAAGCTCATCGCGGTGGTGGTGGTATTCCTGATGATGGGTGCCTGGATGATGGCGATCGTCGTTGAGTTCTCCAAACGCTTGTTCGGACTCGTCGCAGGGATGTAAACGAAGTGAACGCGATGGAATGGCACATCGGGGCATTTCTATTGGCAATGGCGCGCTTTGCGCCCCTGCTGATGGTGTCCGTGCTCGCTCCGTTCGCGTGGGTGCCGCCCTCGGTGCGGGTGGTCGTGCTATTGGCAATCAGCCTGCTCGCCGTTGGGACGGTTGCATCGCCAACGCCGCTTCCAGGCTTGGACGCGCCAGCGTCCTTGCTGTTGTCCATGGCCGGCGAGAGCGTGTTTGGGCTCGCTTTTGGATTGGCCGTGGTACTGCCGGCGGCGGCGCTGGGCTTTTCCGCCCGCGTGGTGGACATGCAGTCAGGCGTGGCTGCGGCCAGCTTGTTCAACCCTGCCACCCACCTGACCGAAGCGCTGGCCGGCACCGTGGTGCAATGGGCCGGCAGCATGGTGTTCTTCATGTCGGGCATGCACCTGGTGCTGTTGCGGGGCCTGGTTGCCTCCATCAATCTGGTGCCACTGGGCGATGGACGAATGCTTATGGAGCCGTCGACCTTCGTCACCCTGCTTTCCTCGCAGTTCCTTCTCGGCCTGATGGTTTCCGCCCCTGTGATACTCGGGCTCTTTGCCATCGATCTCGCGGTGGCCTATGCCAGCCGCTCGATGCCCCAGGCCAACGTTTATTTCGTGGCGCTGCCACTGAAGGTGGCGGCGACCTTCGTCCTGCTGGCGGGGTCGCTGCGATTCGCGCCTCCGTTGATCGAGCGCCTGTATGCGAACGCGTTCGAAGCGTTGCCCGTATGGGGAGGGCGCTGATCGTGGCAGACGACCAGCAGGACAAGACCGAACAACCGACCGCGCACCGTCTCCAGGAGGCGCGTGACCGCGGGCAGGTGCCGCGAAGCCCCGATCTGACCGGTGTGCTGGTGTTGATCGCGTTCAGCGTCACCATGGGCGCCACGGGTTACGGCGTGGCTGCTGCCCTGGCAAATGGCGTCAGGCGCACCTTGCTGATGGCGGGCAACGCTCCCGCCCCATCCGCGGGACTGTTCGCTTGGTTGCAGCGGACGTTCGACCCTACCTGGCAGGCCCTGGTTCCTGCGCTGATCGCCGTCGTGGTAGCTGCCGTGGCGGGGAATCTCGCGCAGACGGGCCCGACCTTCAGCACCGATCCGCTGAAGATGGACTTCAGTCGCCTGAACCCTGCACAGGGCGTCAAGCGCATCTTCTCGCTGCGCGTGTTGTGGGATTTGTTCAAGCTGACCCTCAAGATCGCCTTGCTGGCGACGCTTGCCTGGATGATGGCGCGGAGCATCACGCAACGTACGCAGGCAGTGGCGTTTGCCGCGCCATCGAGCGTGGGGCAGGTGTTGCATGGCATCTATGCGCAGGTCACCACGTGGGTGCTGGCGCTCTTGCTGCTGGTGGCGCTGCTCGACATGTGGTTCAGCCGACGCGAGTACATCCGCAAGCTGCGCATGAGTCGACGCGACCTGAAGGACGAGGGCAAGCGCCGCGAAGGCGACCCCGAGATCCGGCACAAGCGCAAGCGCCTGATGACTGAACTGCTGAAGCACTCACGCTCGATCCGGCGCGTGCCCGAGGCGGACATCGTACTCACCAACCCGACGCATCTAGCGATAGCGCTGCGTTATCGACCCCGAACCATGCTGTCCCCGGTGGTGCTGTCCAAGGGTGCCGATGCCGCGGCCGCCCGCATGCGCGAAGTGGCGGGCCGGGCCGGCGTGCCATGCCTGCGCTCTCCCGAGCTGGCGCGCGCACTCTTCCGGGAGTGCCGTATCGACCAGGCAGTGCCCGCACACCTGTACCAGCAACTGGCCCCCGTCTACCGCTGGCTGATGAAGCGGCCCGGCAACAGGATTTTCTCATGAACGGCCTGTTCGGACAGTTGTGGAGCGGCAAGCGGGACGTGATCCTGGTGCTCGGGATGATCATGATCCTGGTCATTCTTTTCACGCCGATCCCGGGGGGGCTGCTCGATTTCCTGCTCGTGCTCAACTTCACCAGTGCATTGCTCGTGCTGCTGATCACCTTCTTCACCGACACACCACTGAGCTTCTCCACGTTTCCGTCATTACTGCTCATCACGACGCTGTTCCGCCTTGCGCTCAACATATCCGCGACACGCCTCATACTGGACAAGGGCAATGCGGGTCGGGTGATCAATGCCATCGGCTCGTACGTCGTAGGTGGCAACTACGTCATCGGCCTGGTGGTGTTCTTGATCCTGGTGATCGTCCAGTACGTAGTGGTTACCAGTGGTGCCCAACGCGTGGCCGAAGTCGCTGCCCGCTTCACCCTCGACAGCATGCCCGGCAAGCAGATGAGCATCGACGCCGACATGAACATGGGCCTGATCGATGAGCACGAGGCCAAGCGTCGTCGCGCCCAGGTGGAAAGGGAAGCCAGCTTCTACGGTGCGATGGATGGCGCGACCAAGTTCGTGAAGGGTGATGCCATCGCTGGCATCATGATCATCCTTATCGACATCATCGGCGGCCTGACGGTCGGCATGGTGCAGCGTGGCCTGCCGTGGAACGAAGCGGCTCACCGTTACACGCTGCTGACCGTTGGCGACGGCATTGTTACCCAGATTCCGTCGCTGGTGATCGCGGTTGCGACCGGCATCATCATCACGCGCGCGGCATCCGACGATAAGTTGGGCACCGAGATCGCGCGCCAGGTGCTCTCCAATTCACGAACCCTGCTCATCGTGTCGCTCGCGTTGGCGGGCCTGCTGTTCCTGCCCGGCCTGCCAGCCTGGCCCGTGCTGCTGGTCCTGGTGGGGGTCGGCGCACTGACTTACTTCGCCAGCCGGTCGCGCCCGAACGTTGCGGAACCCGAGCAGGCCGAGCCGGAGACGGACAAGCCGGCCGCCGAGACGGACATTTACAAGCTGCTGTCCGTGGAGGCCATGGAGATCCATGTTGGCAGCGCCATCGCCGCGTCCTACAAGGCCAAGGGCCTCGAGCTCGGCGACCGCATAGCGGCATTTCGCAAACAGTTCGCGTTGGATGGCGGTTTCGTACTGCCTAAGGTCAAGACCACCCAGGAGGCGACGCTTCCCGAGAACAGCTACGAGCTGTATGTACAGGGCACAAAGGTCGGGCGCGGCGACCTGTATTTCGATTCGCTACTGGCCATCAATCCCGGTGGCAAGCGACCCGCGCTGGAGGGCAGGGAGACACGCGACCCTGCGTACGGCCTTCAGGCGCAATGGATCAGTAACGACCAGCGCCAGTTCGCACGCGGTGCCGGCTACACGCTGGTCGACCCAGAAACGGTGCTGATCACGCACCTTGGTGAGATGGTCAAGCGCCACGCGCCGGATCTGCTCACACGGGCGGAAACCGAGCGCCTGGTGGCGCGGGTGCGCGACCAGCAGCCCTCGTTGGTGGACGAGCTCGTCCCCGGTGTCATGTCCTACACCGACATCCAGCGGGTGCTGCAGCAACTGCTCAAGGAGCAGGTCAGCATCCGGCATGTCGAGGCCATTCTCGAGGTGCTGGTGGATGCGGGGCGCACCCAGAAGCAAACGGACGATTTGGTCGAGCGCGTGCGCGAGCGCCTCGGGCCGGTGATTTGCCAGCGGGTGAGCAATCCCCAGGGCGAACTGCATGTACTGACGCTTGCACCCGAGCTGGAGCGCGCGATGGTGAGCGCCATCCGTCAGCGCGATGGCGGTGGCTTGCTGGTGGGTGAGCTCGGGCAGCTGGATGCGCTGCTCGGCGGCATCGCCAAGCAGGCCGAGGCAATGATGGCGCGCAGCCTCCTTCCGGTGGTGCTGTGCCCGAGCGTCATACGCCGACACCTGCGCGCGCTGATCCAGCGAAGCCTGCCGCACGTCACAGTCCTTGGTATCAACGAAGTGCCTTCCACCATGGCGGTGAAAGCCTTCGGCACCGTTGCACCAGCCACGGCAGTCGCCGCATGAGGAATTTATGAGCCAGATCGTTTCGGGCATCGCACGCTACTTGAGCGACGACGTCGCAGCGCTGGATGTAGTCAGCCAGAACGTCGCCAACATGCGTACCGCCGGTTATCGCGCGGAACGCCTGAAAGCCGACTTCCGCAAGGGTGTACTGACAGACACGCCCTCGCTGGATCTGGCCGATGGCCAGCTCGACCGAACGGGTGGCCCGCTGGACCTTGCCGTCCAGGGGGCGGGCTTCTTCGTTGTCGAAGTCAACGGCAAGGAGATGCTGACGCGCAACGGCATGTTCCACCTCGACGCCGACCAGCAGCTGGTCGATGCGGCAGGACACCCTGTGCTTGGCCAGTCCGGCCGGATCACCCTGAGCCAGGAAAAGGTCCACATTGACGCGGGAGGACGCATCACCGACGGCAATGACGCCGTCGACAGCCTGCGCGTGGTCGCCATCGGCTCGGCGGACGGGCTGCGCGAAATGGGCAATGGCCTCTACACGTATGCCGGCACGCCGGTCGAGTGGCAAGGCAGCATTCATCAAGGCGCGATCGAGCAATCCAACGTCGATCCGAGCAACGAAATGGTGCGACTGATGGAGCTAACGCGCCACGCGCAGTCGGTGCAGCGCGCCATTCTGGCGTACGACCAGGCCATGCAGGCCGGGATCAATCACCTTGGCGACAGCAACTGAGGACGGACCATGATCGACGCACTCTTTACAGCCACCGCCGGCCTCAAGAGCCAGCAAACCCAGATCGACACCCTGTCCAACAACGTGTCGAACATGCAGACGCCCGGCTTCAAGAGCCAGCGCGTCGCGTTCGGTGATGTTGCGGTGATCTCGCCGGGGCAGGTGCAGGCCGGGCTAGCGCCCGAGCGCAGCGGAGCCGGCTCGGAAATTATCGCCACGCGCGCGCTATTTTCGCAGGGGCAGATGATCCAGACCAACAACACTTGGGACATCGGCATCCAAGGCGATGGCTTCCTCGAGGTGGTGGACGGCAACGGCAACCATCTGTACACGCGCGACGGACAGCTTCATGTGGACAGCGAGGGTTACCTCGTCACGGCCGCCGGCAACCGCCTTGCGCAAGAGGTCCAGATTCCGCCGGATGCCACCAATATCCAGATCAGCCAAGGCGGACAGATCTCCGCAACGGTCGGCACGGATACCCAGACGACCGTACTCGGCTCGCTGGAGCTGGCGACGTTTCCTTCCGCGGTCGGCCTGCAGTCCGTGGGTGGCAACAACTACTCCGCCACGCAGGCCTCGGGCGACCCGAGCATCGTCAAGCCGAACGAAAACGGCGCCGGCATGATCCTTCAGGGGTCACTCGAAGGTTCCAACGTCGACATGGTCTCGGAGATGGCCACGCTGGTTGTGGCGCAGCGCGCGTACCAGCTCAATGCGCGCGTGCTGCAGGCGTCGGACCAGATTCTCGACACGATCAACAACCTGCGACAGTAATTCATGCGCCGTCTGCTCATCGCCGCCATGCTGTGCCTTGCCTGCCACGTCTCGCCCGCAACGCCGGCAGCGCCGGCAGCGCGCCGGCACGTCGCTGCGGCTGACGTGGTGGCAGCGGCGCGGCATGAGCTCGATGCACACCTTGGTGCCGACGGCGCACACGCGAGCGTGTCGGTGATCGGATCGCCCGAAGATATCGACGTCCCGGGCCAAGCAGTAACCCTGAAGGCACACCGGCTGACTGGGCGGTGGCCGAGGTCGAGGGTAGGCGTGGCGGTGGACATCCGTGTCGACGAACAGGTCGTTCGCACGGCAACCGTGTGGTTCGCACTGGAGGTTCGCCAACCCGTTCTGACGTATGCGCAGGATGCGTCGCCGGGTGTACCTGCTGGCCAGCTCCACTGGGTGAGCCGAGAACTGGATGTCGCAGGCATGCAGGGAGCGCCGGTAACCGATCCGGCCCAGCTGCAGGGCGTGCGCCTGCGCCGCTCGGTGCTTGCCGACGCGCCGGCAATGGTGGCGGATTTCGAGCGCGTTCCCGACGTGGATCGTCAGCAGCGAGTGGAAGTCATCGCGACCGTGGGCGCCGTCCGGCTGAGGACCCATGGCGTGGCCAGCAAGCAGGGGGCACCGGGGGATGTCATCCCCGTCATGGTGGACGGCGCGGAAACGCCCGTGGCGGCTCGCGTCATCGACAAGGGAGCGGTTGAAGTTGTCCAGTAAACACTACCTCACTACGGCACTGGCCATCGGCAGTCTCTGCGCCGCACTGGCTCATGCGCAATCGGTGCCCGGCTCGATGATCGATCCGGACACCTACCGCGGACTGGCGGCAGATCACCGCGCCCACCAGGTCGGCGACACGCTCACGGTCGTGGTCACCGAGACCGCACGTGCGACGGCAAGCGCCAATACGGATGCACAAAGTGGCGTCCAGTTGAGTGCGAACACGCAGAATCACGGAAACATCCGCAACTACGGGATCGGAATGGCCGGCGAAGATGCCGGGCAGGGCAAGACATCCCGGGCCGGCAGCCTCCAGGCGCAGCTTGCGGTGAGGGTGGTGGCCATCGAGGGCGATGGCATGCTCCGAATCCAGGGCGGCCAGACCGTCGTCATCAATGGCGAGAAGCAGCAGTTTTCACTCACCGGGTTGGTGCGCTCTGAGGACATCTCCACGGGCAACACCATCCTGTCGAACCGGATCAGCGAGGCGAACATCCAGTACACCGGCGACGGCGACGTATCGGAGTCCCAGCGCCGAAGCATCCTTTATCGCATTGCGCGGTGGCTGCATCTGATATGAAAGTACGTAGCTTCGTTTTTCTCTTGCTCTCGCTGGCCTGCGCACACGCCTGGGCCGCGGGGGATAGCGTCCGCCTGAAGGAAATCGCACGCGTGCAGGGTGTGCGAGACAACGCACTGGCGGGTTACGGACTGGTGATCGGCCTGGCGGGTACCGGCGACACCACCAAGAACCGCCTGACTGTGCAGTCGGTCGCCAACACCTTGAGCCACTTCGGCGTGAACATCAGCGCCGACGATCTGAACAGCCGCAACGTGGCAGCCGTGATGGTCACCGCCAACCTGCCGCCGTTCGCGGAACCCGGCCAGAAGCTCGACGTGTCCGTGTCGTCGCTGGGTGATGCCCGCAGCCTGACCGGTGGCACCTTGCTGCTGACGCCGCTGAACGGTCCGGATGGCAAACTCTACGCATTGGCGCAAGGACCGTTGTCGGTGGGTGGATACGACGTGCGCGCCTTCGGCAGTTCCGAGACGAAGAACCACCCGACGGTCGGCCGTGTGCCCGACGGTGCATCCGTGGAGCGCGCCGCCCCGGTCGGCCTCGGCGAAGACGGCCGCACCCTGGACGTGCTGCTGTACCAACCAGACTTCACTACCGCCGAGCGGGTAGCCGAATCGTTGCGCCGCAATGCCGGGGTCAACGCCATTGCGGAACACGCTGGCAAGGTACGTGTGACATTCAGTGCACCACCCGGCGATGTTGTGCGCGCGATCTCCACCATCGAGAACGTGCCGGTGGTACCGGAC
Source organism: Dyella solisilvae (assembly GCF_003351225.1). Lineage (GTDB taxonomy): Bacteria > Pseudomonadota > Gammaproteobacteria > Xanthomonadales > Rhodanobacteraceae > Dyella > Dyella solisilvae. The sequence continues at coordinate 58,191 of NZ_QQSY01000001.1, read as the reverse complement.
CAGATCGCGCGCGTGGTAGTCAACGAGCGGACCGGAACCGTGGTGTCCGGCGGCGATGTGCGCCTGGGCAGCGTCACGGTATCGCAGGGTGATCTGCGTATCGTGGTCCAGACCGATTACCTGGTGTCCCAACCCGAAGGCGTGTACGTCGATCCGTCGCGCAACATCGCCACGGCGGTGGTGCCGCAGGCCAACGTCAAGGTGCAGGACCCGGAGGCGAAGCTGGTGTCCATTCCCAATGGAGCCACCGTGGCGGATCTCATCGCAGCATTGCGGGCAATTCACCTTTCCACGCGAGACGTCATCACCGTCCTGCAATCCATCAAGACCGCCGGCGCCTTGCGCGGCGAACTGATCATCCAGTGAGGTAGCCATGGACCTGACCACAGAAGCCATTCGCCTGGGCATCCACATGGCGCGCATGCGTGCCGAGGTGGCCAGTACCAACGTCGCCAACGCGGACGTCGACGGATACCGCGCGCGACGCCTGGATTTTGGCCAGGCCGTGGGCCTGCTCCATCAGGCGGCGATGGATCCGACCACATCCGCCGAGCGTCTTGCGGCCGCGCATGGGGCATCGGTGCACGTTGACGAATCCGAGGTGGGCTCGGCTTCCGGTACCACGGTGAGCCTGGACAGCGAAGTGGCGGAGTTGGAAACAGCGGGCCTGGACTTCCAGTCGCTCACGACAGTGATGTCACGACGATTCGCCCTGATGCAGCTGGCCCTGGCCGGGAGGAACTGACATGGTAGTGGATGCGATCTTCAACGCAACGCGCTTTGGCCTGCAATATGAACGCCTTCGCCTGGAGGCGGCAAGCCACAACATCGCCGTTGCCAACACGGCCAGCACGACCGGCCACGGGGCTCAACTGCTGCACGCCGTTTCCGGACGGGCCATGAGTTTCGATGCCATGGCCGGCCTGAGCCACCGGGGAGCGGGCGATGCCCCGACCCTGGTGGCGGAAGATGCGGCCGAGCGCAAGGTGCACGATCCCTCCGATCCGCTCGCCGACGCAAGCGGCATGGTGAGTTACCCCAAGGTCGATCTGGTGCAGGAAATGAGTACCCTTGTCGACGCGGGGCGCGCCTATGAGGCCAACGTACGAGCCTTCAACACGTTGCGAGCCATGGAGCTGCACGCGCTGGACGTGGGCGGTGGCTCATGAGCATCGCGGCCATCGAACCCATTTCCATCGGCCGCATCGATGCCCCCGAACACGCCAGTCCCATCCATGCCACCGAATCGCCGGCATTCATGAAGGTGCTTGGTAGCGAAGTGCAGGAGCTCAACGAGAGCCTGAACGGTGCCGATGCGGCGGCACGCTCGCTGGCAGCAGGCGACGGGATTCCCGTGCACGACGTGATGATTGCCATGGAGCACGCCCACCTGAAACTGCAGTTCGCGGTCGAAGTGCGCAATCGCCTGCTCGATGCGTATCAGAACCTGACCAACATGCAGCTGTAAGCAAGGATTAGCGGGTGCGCCGCGGCGCATCCATCGACCGCCTGTTTCTGGAGTAGCAATGAGGCAGTTCTTCGCTTCCATGTCGCAACGCACCCGCCTGATGTTCATTGTCGGGCTGTGCGCGATCGCCTGCATCACGGCGGCCGTCGGGTGGTGGGTCGCGCATCCGCCATATGGTTTGCTGTTTCGCGACCTGCGCGAGGCAGATGCCGCGGAAATAACGGCCACGCTCGCCCAGATGCAAGTGCCTTATCGCCTTGCGGACGATGGCAAGGCCATCATGGTGCCCGCCGAACAGGTCTACGACACCCGCATGAAGCTGGTCTCGCAGGGCGTGCCAAAGGGTGGCAGCGTCGGGTTCGAACTGTTCAAGGATTCCGACTATGGCGTCACCGAGTTCGCCCAGAAGGTGAATTTCCAGCGCGCCTTGCAGGGCGAGCTGGAGCGCACGATCGATTCGCTGGATGAAGTCGCGGCCGCACGCGTTCATCTGACCATTCATCGCACGGACCTGTTCGAACGCGACAAGGACGCCTCGAAGGCATCGGTGACGATCAGCTTGCGCCCACAGAAACGCCTCGATGCGCGGCAGGTGGCCGGAATACAGCGCCTCGTCGCTTCGGCCGTGGACGGATTGACGCCAGAGGCAGTGGTGGTGCTCGACGACAAGGGCGCGACCTTGTCCGGATATTCGGCCGATGGCCCGGGTGCAGAAGGAGCCGGCGGACGGCTGGACCAGCAAGCCAGGCTTGAGGCAGACCTTCGCAGCCGCATCGGCGCGTTGTTGCATCGTGTCCTGTTGACCGACGATTTTACCGTGTCCGTAGACGTTCGCATGAACTACGACCACGTCAAGCAGGTGAGTGAGCGCCTCGTGGGACAGGGCAAGGACGGCAACGGCCTGCTTGTGCACGAGCGCACGAATTCATCGAGTCGCGGCAGCGACGAGACGGATCCGGACCATGTGAAGACCTCGCCGGCCAGCAGCGACCGGGACGTTGAATACGCGCATGGCCGCGAACAGGAAGAAGTGGAGCGCCAGGTCGGTCGCATCGAACGTATTTCGGTGGGCATCGTGATCCCGGCATCGTTGCCGGCTGAGCAGATCAATCGTCTATCGGACGTCGTGGCAGCCGGGCTTGGCCTGGATCCGGCACGGGGTGACAAGGTGGATATCGCCGCCATCGCGCCGCCGCAGCCGTCCGTGCCTCACAGCCCGACGCCGGATACGGCAACGAGCCGCGCGGGAGCAGTGGCCACGGTCACCCCGACGCCGGCCGCACGCTTGCAGCCATTCGCAGTCGAATGGGCCGTCGGTGTTGGCGCGGTCCTGATGATCCTGATTCTGGCCGGCGGCTTGCTGGTCGTCCAGCAGCGGCAGCCGCGTCGCCTTAGCGCTCCGGAGCGCGAAGAAGCGTTGGCGCGGCTCAAGCAGTGGATCGAGACAGCGGAGGTCCGCCGATGAATCCGGCCGGTGCACGCAAGGCTGCGCTGAGCCTGGCGGCCATGCATTCGCGCGATCGCCGCTGGATGCTGTCGCACCTGCCGCATCGTCAGCGCCGGGTACTGGCGATGCTGGTCCGCGAGGTTCGCCGACTTTCAGCGCTGGATCCGAACGTATTGCAAACGGCACTGTCCAGTGTGCGTGCCGATACGCCTCTGGTCGAAGTGCCGCCACCAGATCAACTGGTGCGGGCGCTGAACGAGGTTCCGGCCGCCTGGGCGGCGCGCACCCTTGCCGCCGCGGCCATAGATCATGTCGACGTCTATCTTGCGTCCTGCGATCCGTTGCGCGCCATGCACGTGAAGCGCGAACTGGAACGACTACCGTCGCTGATGCCGGTGGCGCTGGCGCGTGCGTTGTCGCGGCGACTCGCAGAGACGGGCGGTGAACCAGGTGAAGTGCCGTGATACGCCGCCTCGCCAAAGACCATCCCACCCATCCGGCGCCGCGCCGCGTGGGGCCTGCCGTTGTCGCCACACAAGCCGCCAAGGGTGAGAACGAATCCGCTCAGTCGGACGTGGCCGATGCCTATCCCAGCGGGTACGAGGAAGGCTTCAAGGCGGGCGAGTCTGACTCCGCTCGGATGGCTGCGCAGCGCATGCGCGAATGGGAGGATGCCGCGCAGTCCCGTCTCTCCGAAGCCGAAGAGCAGCTGCAACGGGAGCGCGCCCGCCTCGCGTCCATGGCCGACGCGTTGGAACTGGGCCTCAAGCACCACCTGGAAATGATTGAGCCGCTGTCCTTTGAGCTGGCATGGGCGGGCTGGCAATGCGCATTCGGCGAGTTGGGCGGCGACCGGGAGCTGCTCGCGCGGATCATCAGCGGACTCGTAGCGGAATATCGCGGCAAGGCATTGGTCATCGAAGTATCATCAGCTGATCGCGAAAGCCTGCCGGATCATCTCGATGGCGTGGAAGTAATTGTGGCTTCTGCGCTTGGCGCCGGCGAATGTCGCGTGCGCACTGCGCGCGGAGAGGTGGAAAGTTCGGTTGCGATGCGCATGGATGGCATCTACCGGGCCATGCGCGCCGCCATGGAAGGTTCCACCGCATGAGCGCTGCAATGGCCATGGACCGCCTTGCACAGGAGCTGTCGCGCCAGCCCATGTCGGTCAATCTTGGCCGCCTGCTCGGCTTCAACGGGCTGGTGGTGGAGGCCGATGGGCCGGACGCGAAGATCGGCGAACTCTGCGACATTCAGTGCGATAGCGAGGGTCAAGCCGTGCGCGCCGAAGTGGTGGGCTTCCGGGATGGCCACGCTCTGTTGATGCCATTCGGGCACCTCCGCGGTATAGCGGCGGGCGCGCGCATCACGGCACTGAGCCGCTCGCTGGAAGTTCCGGTGGGACGTGGGTTGGTGGGACGAGTCATCGATGCCTTCGGACGTCCGATTGACGGTGGCGCACCCATTGTCAGCGAAGAAACGCGCGATGTGGTCCGCGCACCCATCAACCCGTTGCTCCGCGCGCCACTGGACCAGGCGATGGAGACCGGCGTGAGGGCTATTGACGCGGTGCTTCCGCTGGCCCGCGGGCAGCGAGTCGGGGTGTTCGCCGGCAGCGGTGTGGGCAAGAGTACCTTGCTCGGCATGATGACGCGCCACGTGGACGCCGACGTGGTCGTGGTGGCCCTGATCGGAGAACGCGGACGCGAAGTGGGTGATTTTCTGCACGAGTCGCTTGGTGATGAAGGTCGGGCGCGCGCCGTGATGGTGGTGGCCACGGCAGACGAGCCGGCGCTGGTCCGGACGCACGCCGTGCATGCGTCGCATGCCATCGCGGAGTATTTCCGCGACCTCGGCCTGAACGTCCTTCTGATTGTCGATTCGATCACGCGCTTCGCCATGGCACAGCGCGAGGTTGGCCTGGCTGCGGGCGAGCCGCCGACATCGCGCGGTTACCCGCCGTCCGTGTTCAATCTGCTTCCCCAGATCCTGGAACGTGGCGGACGAGTGCGCGCGGGCGGATCCATCTCCGCGATCTACAGCGTCCTGGTCGAGGGCGACGACATGAACGAGCCGGTGGCCGACCACATGCGTGCCATCCTGGATGGCCACATCGTCCTGTCACGCGAGCTCGCCGCACGCGGTCAATTGCCGGCCATTGACCTGATGTCCAGCGTGAGTCGCCTCGTCTCGAAAGTCACCACCCGCGACGAGTTCGAATTGATCCAACGCATCCGGTCCATCGTGTCGACGTATGAATCGTCCCGCGACCTGGTGGATATGGGCGCATATCAGGCGGGCGCAAACGCGGCGCTGGATGAGGCCTTGCGCATGCATCCCCGGATTGCTGGCGTCCTCGGGCAGTCACCCGGTCAGCGCTCCAGCCGACGCGAGAGCATTGAGCTGCTGCGTCGCCTGCTGGCGGCAGGAGACAGCCCATGACCGATCGCAAGCTTCGGTTTCGCCAAGCACTGGCGCGCATTACCCGGGTCAGGGAGCAGCAGGCCGCTGCCTCGCTGGCGCACGCCGCGGCCGTGGTGAAGCAGTGTGAGGAGGCGCGGGGGCAGGCGATGGACGTGCGCAACGCGGTGGAGCGTGAGCGCGGCCGCTGCCTCGATGCGGATGCCGGCTTGGACATGGCGCGCTATGCCTTGCTCGGAACCATGCACGAAGCATGCGAGAAACGTGTGGACCTCGCCACGGATGCTTGGGAGACCGCCGACGCCGTGCGACTGGCGTGCGGTGAGACCCACCTGCACGCCAGGCATCGCTGGGAGCGCGCGAATGAAGAGGCGGCACAGTATCGATCGGACCTTGCCGCGCAACTCCATCAAAAGCGGATGGAAGACGGTATCGAACTCTGGCTGCAAGGCAGGGAACGCGCATGAACGATCTCTATCCGATGGATGGCGCGCGATCCGCATCGGTGTCTGTGCAACAGCGACCACAGCAGCAACGCAGCGATTTTGCGGACGTCGTTTCTCGTGACTCGGACGCCTCCCCGCAGGTCAAGTCTGGACAGGCCTCAGGACACGAGGGAGCGTCTGGTGACGTGATGGCGACGGGGCCAAACATGCAGGCCGATGTCTCGGCGCGGACACCCGTGGTATCGACGCAGACACTCGAGGCATCGGTGACCGCGCAGCTCCTGCAGCGCGAGACAGTGGTGCAGCCCGTCGGTGACATCGAAGCCACGCGCGACGCGCGTATCTTTGGGGTGCACCTACTGGCGGGGCGTTATCTCTCCGAGCTGGCCCTGGTGGATCCGGCGGGGGCGGCGAGCCAGGCATCCGATTCCCTCGGGATGGCGCGGGAAGTCCCCTCTACTCATGACGGAGCCGGGCGGGGCATGGTGATGCCGATGTCTGCGGAGGAGAGCTCGCCCGCCGAGTCACTGTCCGATGCCCTTGTGGCGCCGATGGAGATTGTGTGGGCGTCATCCACCGCAGAGTCCGAGCAGGCGAGCCCCCACGCCGCCGCGTTGATCGGCTCCGCCGCCGAATGGCTCAAGCGCCTGCTGCGCTATGGGCGCGAGCCCGACGGAAGCACGGTTGCCTGGGTTAGGGATTTCCGGCTCCCCGACGCGCAGTCAGGTGCCGTCGTTGCCGCGGTGCTGCGTGACGCAGCCCGGCAGGGCGTGACTTTGCAACGAATCGTGTTGAACGGCCGCACGGCCTGGTCGTCCAGCCAAAACCAAACAGGGGAGAGCACATGAGCGTCGATGCCATCGGTAGTCAGCTCAACACCACCGATCCCTCCACGATGCCCAACTCGGGCGTCAACGAACAGGACTTCATCAAGCTGTTCGTCAGTGAGCTTCAGTTCCAGGACCCGATGCAGCCACTGGACAACAGTCAGTTCCTCACGCAGCTTGCGCAATTCGTCGGAATCGAGCAGCAGAGCGAGGAGGTGACGGGCATCAACAACCTTCTTTCGCTGAATTCGTCCTACCAGTCGCTGGGCCTGCTAAGTCATAGCGTGCAGGTGACCAATCAGGATGGCTCGACCACCACCGGAAAGGTGACTGGTATCCAGTACGGCTCCAGCGGAGCGTCGCTTACGGTGACGACATCGAGCAGCAATGTGCTCACCAATATCAGCCTGTCCCAGATCCAGCTTGTCACGCCATAAGGAGACCTGGTCATGCCATCGATCATGCAATCGCTATACAACAGCGTGTCGGGGATGTTTAGTTTCTCCCAGACCCTGGACACGATCAGCAACAACATCAGCAACATGAATACGCCAGGTTTTCGCGGCAGCGAGTCGTTCCTCGAAAACGTGATGGGCGGCGATGGCACCAAGGTCGCCGGAACGGGTCAGAACCTCAGCGAAGGCCAGATCGAGCAGACCAATACGAGCACCGATGTCGCCATCAACGGCGAAGGCCTGTTCATACTAAAGGATTCCGAGGGTCATACCTATTACACGCGCTCGGGCCAGTTCCAGTTCGACAGTAGCGGCACGCTGATCGACTCGGTCAATAAGTACGCCGTGCAGGGCTACGATACCAGCGGCGGCTTTGGTGACATCAGCATCGCCGACCTGAAGACTTTGCCGGCCCAGGCCAGCTCGACCATCAACATTACGGGAAATATCGTCCCTACCGATCCTACCGGCAGCGTGAGCAACATCACCGTCTACGATGCTCAGGGCAGCGCGCACGTGTTGACGCTAGCTCTCACCAACAACTCGACGGCCACCGCCGGTAGTTGGAACGTGACCGTCACGGACAGTACGGGCGCCACCATCGGGACTGGTGAAGTCCGCTTCAGCAGCACGGCATATACGCCTGTCAGCGGATACAACACTGTGACCATCACGCCGACCTTGGGTGGGCAGCAGCAGAAGCTGACCTTCAACTTCGGCACGGCGGGCGGGCTGAGCGGTGCGACGCAGATGCCAGGCGTCGCCGACAGCCTCGCGGCTCAGGTCACGGATGGTCATGGAGTCATCGGCGTCAGTTCCTACGCATTCGACCAGAACGGCGTGCTTCAGCTGACCTATGCCGATGCGGAAGTAAAGGCCGGCCCGCAACTGGCACTTGCCTCGTTCGCGGACGAGAGTTCGCTGCAGGAAATTCAGGGCAATCTGTATACACCGCCGATGAACCAGGTCGCCCAGGTCGGGCGCGCGTCCACCGGAATTCTGGGCGGCATCGAAGGGGGTAGCCTGGAAATGTCCAATGTCGACCTGACACAGGAGCTGGCAGAGATGATCGTGATCCAGCGTGGCTACCAGGCCAGCTCACGCGTGATGACGGTTTCCGGCGACATGTTGCAGCAGCTGTACGACTCGACACGGGGCGGCTGATCCATGGCGGAGCTTCGATATGGCTGGTTGAGCGAGTCGCGCCGCGCGGCGTTGCGCGCACTGGTGGCTGGCGAGGTTGTGCATTGGTCGCAGGACTGGTGTATCCGCCATGTGGCCGCGCAGATCGACGTTCAGCCTGCCGACATGGATGCCATCTTCGGCGTGGACCACGTTCTGCGTGGATGCCAGGGACTCGTCGGGAAGCTCGCCCTGGTGATGGAGGAGCAGAGCGAACAGCGCTGGGGAAAGCAGCTGGCCGATATCACTGAGGGCGCCGACAGTGCAATGACTGCGCGAATCGGGCACGAATCGTTCGTGGACCTGGTGGATCGACTGCTCCTGCGGGCCGGTGCGCGCGAGCCGGTCGCGCTTGCAGAATTGGCAGCCGACGCGACGCTGACCAGTGAGCGTTTTGGCGCTTATGCGCTGACCATCGAGGTCGGCGGCGAAACCTGGGGCATGCTGATGGACCGCGGTTTGGCCGACCGCCTGGCGCCAGCGGCAACGATCGCACCCGCAAAACTCGTCTCCAGGCAGGCGGCCATTGGCTCGGCCTACGCCACGGTCGATGCGGTGATGGCCTTCGGCTCCATCAGCATTGCCGGACTGGCCGGGCTGCGCGTGGGCGAAGTGCTCGTCGGCGATCGCGGACTTGATGAGTCCGTGCAAGTTCGCGTCGGCCCCCATGGCACCGTTGCTACTGGCTTCCTGCAGCGGCGGGAAGAACAACTTGCCGTCACCTTCGACGGCACATCAAGGGAAGAGTAAACCTTATGAACGACATTGCTGTCGCCCCCATTGAACTGGATGAAGCGGCCCCGGATGCTGGCGTGGGCGAACCGCTCATTCGCCGCGAGCTTTCCATGTTGGGCCATGTGAACGTGCAGCTTGACGTCCATCTAGGCCATGCCCAGGTGAGCGTCGAGCGGCTGTTTTCGCTGAAGAAGGGCGAGTCGATCACGCTTGATACACCGCTCGACGCACCAGTGACGGTGCAGCTCGACGGCAAGCCGGTCGCCCGGGGCCACCTGCTTGCCGTGGGCGAGCACTTCGGCCTGAAAATCACCGAGATCCTCTGACGTCATTGGTCCACGCATGATGCTGTTGTCATTGCCGGCCGGCGCCTCGTCCGCCGCCATTCCTTATCGGACCGCTCCCGTCGTGTCGGCGGGCAGCATTGCCTTGTCGATGTCGGTCGTGGTGCTCGTCATGGTCGCGCTGGTGGCTCTTGTCCTGATCGCCCGCCGCCGCGGCTGGCTGGGCAAGCTCGGCGTCAACGGTATCGAGGCGGGCAGGGCGCCGTTGGAGTTGCGTGCCTCGCGTCGCCTGAGCGTCCATTCAACGGCCCACGTGCTTAGCTATCAGGGCAGGGAGTTCCTGATCGTGGAAAGCGTGCGCCATACGGCTACGAGCATTTCGCCAATCGGTGATGCTGATCCGGACCAGGAGGGTGCGCCGTGAGGACGACGACACGCCGGTACCTGATCGCACTGTTTGGCCTTGTCTCTGTGGCGGTGCCGGCTATGGTCTGGGCCGATCCGCTGCAGGACGCCCTCAGTCACGCGGCAGGCGAGGATCTTTCCCCGATCCTGCGCTCCTTCCTCCTGCTAACTGCGCTGTCGCTCATCCCGTTCATGGTGATTGCGCTCACCTCGTTCACCCGGATCGTGGTGGTGCTGTCGCTGCTACGCAGTGCACTGGGGCTCCAGCAGACGCCTCCCAACAGCGTGTTGTTGACGCTGGGTATGTTTCTGACCCTGTTTACCATGAGCCCCGTGTTCCAGGCCGCCAAGCAGGCGGGGCTCGATCCGTACGTCAAGCATGAAATCGCGGCGGACGTGGCCGTGGGCAAAGCGTTCGAGCCGTTCAAACTGTTCATGGTCAGGCAGACCCGCGAAGAAGACCTGGTTGCCGTGGCCCGCATGGCAAAGCTTCCTGCGCCCAGGTCGATCGACGAGATCAACGCCCTTCAGTTGATTCCGGCCTTCATGTTGAGCGAATTGCGCACGGCGTTCCAGATCGGCTTTGTCATTTTCCTGCCGTTCCTGCTTATCGACCTCGTCGTGGCCGCGATACTCATGGCCTTGGGCATGATCATGCTGCCGCCATCCACCATCAGCCTTCCACTGAAGATCCTCCTGTTCCTGTTGATCAACGGATGGTCGCTGTTGGCGCAGGCGTTGCTTAGCAGTTATCACGGCTGAGCCCGTGGTTGCCGCATTGGACGCGACCGAAGACAGTCTCTGGGGGCGCTGGCAAAGTGACCGCGATGCCTCAACCCGCGATGCCCTGGTGGCAAGGTATTCGCCCTGGGCCCGTCAGGTGGCGCGCGGCGTGTACATGCGGGTGTACCGCCTGCGGGAAGCGTGGGAGGACTGCACGCAGAATGCCCTGATCGGCTTGATGGAAGCGATCGACCGTTACCAGCCTGGGCGCGGCGTGAGTTTCGAAGCCTACGCACGTCATCGCGTACGGGGTGCGGTGTTCAACGGACTGCGCGTGATGCGGGACGACCTGGTTGCCGGTCGTCGGCCGTCCGAGCACGCGGCCACGCTGCGCGAACGCGTTCAATCGCTGGGCGAGGACGAGCCGGAAGATCCGCTCGACGCCTTCGCGAGCATGACGGTCGGGCTGGGCCTGGGTTTTCTGCTCGAAGCCAGCTCATTCCCCGGCGCCACGCCCACGGCGGACGCATACGCTTCTGCCGAGCGCGCTCAATTGACCGACGCCGTCACGCTATGCGTGGAGCGTTTGACCGCGCGGGAACAGAGCGTCATCGTGATGCACTACTTCCACCATGTGCCCTTCGTGCAGATCGCGGAGGACCTCAAGCTGACCAAGGGGCGCGTGTCGCAACTGCACAAGCAGGCGCTGGGACGCCTGCGTGCCCTCTTGGGTGACGACGCCATCGGTGACTTCTGATCTGGCCGCCCCTGCTGGCGGGGGCGGGCGCTGATGAACAGGCTTCCCGCACAGTCACTTGGGTGCGCATCCTGAGGTAACGGCATAGGTTTCCGGGCGACCTTCGCCACGTTTTCTTGCGGAAGAAAGTTGCGCAGCACCCCTAAACTTTTCCGCGCTCTGCTGGATTTACCTGAAGGACGCCCACGGTTCCGGCCGATGGGGCAAGGGAATACACGCACCGCAGGGGAAAAACGATGGTCGCAGTCGTCGCAGGGAATGGTCTGGGTCTGGGCAATACCTCGCTGACCCAGCTCGGTCAGGCGCAAGGGGGGCAAGCGACCATCGGCCAGGGCCAAGTGGGGCAGTACGTCAACATTGCCACCGGCAACCTGGTACTGCAGAACCAGGACGAAGGCCTGATCTTCGATGGCCTGTCCCTCAATGTATTGCGCACCTATAACAGCCAGGGCCAGCTCGCAGGCAACCAGGGTTGGCTGTTCGGCTTCACGCGCCAGGTGACGGGACTGAGCGGCCAAATCGACACCGCCGGCAGCACGGTGACGCGCGTCGACGATGACGGTTCCTCGGTCACCTATACCTACAACGCATCACTTGGCGCTTATGTCAGCAGCGGACAGTCCGGCACCCAGGACACGCTGGCCTGGAACGCGACGACCAACCAGTGGACGTGGACGGATGGGTCTTCCCGCGACCAGGAAACCTACGACGGCAATGGTGTGCTGATCGGCCTTGCCAATCCGGACACCGGTGCGCACTTCACGTTCAACTACCAGAACGGCGTGCTTTCCAGCATCGTCGCCGATGACGGCGACACGCTCTCCTTCAGCTATACCAATGGCAGCCTAACCGGTCTTTCGATCAGCGAGGTGCCGCCGGGGCAGAGCGTAGCGGTCGTCCGCCAGCAGTTGAGCTACGCCTACGATACGCAGGGACGGCTGGCGTCGGTCACCACCACGCTCGCATCGGACACCGATCCCAACGGTACCAGCTACACCACCAGCTACACCTACGACGGTACCAGCAACCGCGTGGCGTCGGTCAGTCAGAGCGATGGCACGGTGGTGAGCTACACCTACGCCACGGACGCCATTGGCAATGACCGGGTGGCCACGGTGACTACCGGTACGGGTGCCGCCGCGCAGATCCTCACGCTGAACTACACGCCGGGCAGCGACACCACGACAGTGACGGATGGGCTCGGCCGCAGCTGGACCTATACGTACGATGCCTCGGGCCGTTTGACCCAGGTCGCGGCGCCGGTGGTGAACGGGGCCAGCCCCGCCACGCGGTACGCCTACGATGCCAGCGGCAACCTGCTGCAGATGACCGATGCCAACGGGGGCATCACGTATTACAGCTACGACGCCAACGGCAACCGTCTGAGCGTCCAGGATCCGGCCGGCAACGTCGTCGCCTACACCTACAACGCCGACAGCCAGCTCACCAGCAGTACGACCTTCACGGTACCGGCACAGGGCGTGCCTGGCCAGACGGGCTACGTTCCCGCGAGCGGCGCGCGCACGACGTACTACGTCTATGACGCCAGCGATCGCCTGAGCTACGTAGTCGACGCGCTGGGCAACGTGCTTGAGAACGACTACACCACGACAGCCGGCATCAGTGTGCTGGCGACTACGCGGCAATACCTCGGCGCCCAGTTCGCCACGTCTGGCCTGAGTCCGCTCACGCCGCCGGCTCTGGCGGATTTGCAGGCATGGGCTGCGAGTGGCGCGGTACAGGCAACGCTGGGCAATACGACGCGCACCGACTACAGCTACGACGTGCGCGGCCAGCTGGCGACGAAGACGCAATGGGCTGCCGTGGATGCGAACGGCAATGGCGTCGCCGACACGGCGACCTCGGTCACCACGACCAGCTATGACGCCCAAGGGCGCCTGCTGCAGACGTCGACCCAGAAGGGTGGCGTGCTGGAGACGACCAGTTATGCCTACGACGGCATGGGGCGCCTGCTGAGCTCGACCGATCCGCTGGGCAACGTGACGAGCTATCTCTACGGCGATGCCGGCAACAGCATCACGGTGACCCAGGCGAATGGTCTGGTGACTACGCAGGTTCGCAACAGCGCGGGGCAAGTGGTCAGCACGGTCCAGAGCGGCAGCGGGATGGCCACGCGCACCGGCACCCAGCTGTATGACACTGCCGGCCAGGCGGTGGCGGCCATCGACCCGCTCGGCAACGTCACCTACACCTTCTACGATGCCGATGGTCGTGTCGCGGGCAAGGTGGACCCCACGGGTGCTGTGACCTCGTATACGTACGATGCCGACGGCCACGTGATCGCCGGCACGCAGTACGCGACGCTGGTCAATACGTCGCGCTGGATAGCCAATGGCGTGCTGACGTCGAACAAGCCGGCCAACCTGCCGCTGCCGGTGGCGAGCTCACGTGACAGTCATACCACCACGCTGTATGACCTTGCCGGCCGCAAAGTGGCGACGATCGACGCCAGCGGCGACGTGGTGTGGACTGAATACGACGGTGCGGGCAATGCCATCAAGACGACGGCGCTGGCTAACGCCCTGAGCACGACGGCGCGCGCGACGCTCGGTGATACGGTCACCCTGAGCACGCTGCTCGGCAACATTGCTGCGAGCAGCAGCGACCGCGTCACGCGGATGATCTACGACGCCGACGATCGCCTGGTCGCCACCATTGACCCAACCGGCGCGGTCAAGACGCTGACCTACGATGATGCTGGCAATGTGATTGCCAGCCGTCTCTTCACCATCACCCTGTCGTCGGCCCAGATTGCCTCGCTCGGCGATGCGCCCACATTGCGGAATGTGCTGTCCCTGCTGTTCAGTAGTGGCGAGACCATCAACGATGCCAACGGCCGACCGGCTGCCACGGTCGATCCGCAGGGGCACGTAACCATCACCACTTACGACGCGGCGGGCCATGCCGTGGCGGTGACGGCGTACGCCAATCTGCTTTCGTCGGACCAGCTCAGCCAGCTCATCCAGACGCCGTCGCTGGCCGCGCTGGAATCCTTCCTGGCCCCCAGTACGGGCGACCGCACGTCCTTGCAGGTATACGACGCCAATGGCCACGTGGTGGCCAGCGTCGACGCATCCGGCGTAGTCACCACGACCACATACGATGCCGCCGGCAACGCCACCTCGACCACCACCTACACCCAGGCGCTGACGCCAGATGTGGTGGCCGGGCTGGGCACGACGCCCACGGCGGATCAGATTGCGTCGGTCGTCAACGCGTCGGCGGGTTACCAGCGCACGCTGTCGGTCTATAACGCCAGCAACCAGGTGGTGGTTACCGTCGACCCGACAGGCCATGTGGTGGTGACCGGCTACGATGCCGCCGGCAATCCGGTGTCCGCGACGGCCTACCAGAACACGCTGAACGCGACGCAGCTGTCGGCGCTAGGCACGGCGCCGGCGCTTGCCGACGTGCTGGCGGACGTGGTGTCCTCGGCCGGCGACACCACCACGTTCACCTTGTTCGATGACCAGCATCGCGCGCTCGCCAGTGTGAGTGCCAATGGCATCGTCACCACGTACACCTATGATGCGACCGGTCATGTACTGACGTCGATCGCTTCGGCGGCGCCGCTGACGGCCACGCAGCGCGCGGCCTTGCTCGCCACGCCGACCATGGACGAGTTGCAGGCGCTGCTGAATATCGATGCCGGCGCGCAGACCACGCTCACCGTCTACGACGACAGCAATCGCCCGGTGGTGACGGTGTCGCCGGCGGGCTACGTGACCTTGTCGACGTACGACGCCGAAGGTCGCGTCATCGCCACAACGAGCTACGGTACGCCACTGAGCGACGTCCAGCAAGCGGCTCTCGGCGGCGCACCCACGCTTGCGCAGGTGCTTGCGGACGTGGTGCCAGGCACGAGCGATCTCACCAGCCTCACCGTCTTTGATGCCCAGGGCCGTGTGGTCGGCTCGGTGAGCAATACCGGGCAGGTGACGCTTTCGATCTACAGCGCCAACGGCAGTGTCATCACGACGACCTATGCGTCGCTGTTGTCCCAGGCTCAGGTAAACGCGCTCGGCACGGCGCCGACCCTGTCCCAGTTGCAGCAGCTTGAACCGGGTGGATCCAGCGACACCATCAGCATGTCACTGCTCGACAACCAGGGGCATGTGATCGCCACGGTGTCGACCGGTGGGCTGGTTGCATTGTCGCAATACAATGATGCCGGCCAGCTCATCACCAGCACGCAGTACGGCACGCCGCTGACCTCGGCGCAACTGGCCGCGCTGGGAAGTTCGCCGACGTTTGCAGCGCTTCAGGCGGCTGTGACGACGTCGGTGATGGACACGAACTACGTTTATATCTACGACCCGCAGGGCAGGCTGGTCGGCACGCTTACGCCCATCTACGCAGGCCAGAACGGTACCTATGGACAGCTGACAACGACGACGTACAGCGACGATGGACAGCCATCCGTCGTGAAGACCTACTCGAGGTACCTTACGCCGGATCAGCAGGCTGCCTTGGTCCATCAGCCGACCGTCGCCGAACTGCAGCTGCTCATCGCACTGTCCACGGGCGGGCAGCAGGTCACCAACATCTATGATGCCAATGGTCGCGTTGTTGGCACGCTGCAGGGTGTAACGACCTACGATAACCTGTATGGGGGGGGCTACTACGGCAGCGCCACCCTCACCACCAACACCTACGATGCCGCGGGTCATCTTGTCTCGCAACGGAACTATGCGCAGGCTCTTAGCGTCGCGCAGGTCCTCGCACTGGGCTCGAGTCCGTCGCTTTCCGCCGCGATGGCGGTGGTCAGCCCCAATGCCAATGACTTTGCGAAATCCACTATCTACGACGCGCAGGGGCGTGTCGTTGGATCCGTAGACAACTATGGCGATGTCGTCACGACGGTCTATGCGCAGGATGGGAGCTACGCCATCCAGACCAATTACGCGTACAGGTTGACGTCGGCGCAAACCATTGCTCTGGCGAACGTGCCGACGCTGGCGACTTTGCTATCGCTAGTGCCGCATAGTAGCTACGACAGCGTGGACCAGAAGTTTTACGACACCAACGGCCGCGTCGTGGCCGAGGTCAATCCATCGGGCCAGGTGACTACAACGACCTATACCGCCGATGGCCTGGTCCAGAAGACGGTGGCATACGTCAGCTTACTCGGATCGTCCCAGCTCGCCACGCTCGCTGCCTCGCCCTCGCTGGCGACACTGATGTCAGTGGTTACGCCCAGCGTCGCCGACAACGTAAACATGACGATCTACGACAGCAACGATCGTCCGGTTGCCCAGGTGACGTATGCCAGTGCAATCAGCTATCCCAGCTACACCTGGACGTATGGAGGAACGGTATCCATTCTCTCCTATGACGGTTCGGGCCACCTGATCGCCAATAGGCACTATGCCCAGATCGTTCCATCGGCGCAGTTGCAGGGGCTTGGGAGCTCGCCGACGCTCGCGGGGATCGAGGCGCTGCTCACGCCCAATCTCAGCGATAGCCTTACCGTTTACGACACTAGCGGCAACGTCGTTGCGTCGGTCGTCAATGAGACCGTCACGCTCAACACCTACGGTGCGAACGGTACCCAGACATCCAGCACGATGTACGGCAGCATGCTGACCGCCGATCAATTGACGGCGTTGGGCAATGCGCCGACGTTTTCAGCCATTCAGGCGCTGGTGACGCCGGGCGCGAACGATCGGGCCACCCGCACCATTCTGGACGACCAGGGGCGCGTGGTGGCGACCTTCAGTGCGCCGACTTCGTACTACGACTGGGACACCAGCAGCTGGGTGTACGGTAGCCAGGTCATCGTCACCAGCTACGACGATGCCGGCGACGCCACCCAGGAAACGCAGTATCTGCAAGTGTTCTCCATGGCTCAGGTGGAATCGCTGAGCGCCACGGCAACGTTGTCCGATGTGGAGGCCATGATCGATCCGGGCCAGGGCTACGCAAGCAGCCTGGCGGTGTACGACACCAGTCATCGTGTCATTGCCTCGGTGGATACCAGTGGCCGCGTGACCACCACGACCTACGACGCCGCAGGAAATGTCACCGCCACGTACAGCTACAGCACCGCGCTCACCACCAGCCAGGTGGATGCGCTAGGCAATGCGCCGACCCTTGCAGCGCTGGATGCGGACCTGACGCAGACTAGTCAGGATTCGGCGGAACTTTTCATCTACGACGCCAACGGACGAAAGACCGCCGACATTTCAAGCAACGGCATAGCTGTATACGGCTACGATGCCGCAGGAAACCAGACGTCGTTGATGCAGTACAGTCCACCTGGCATCGGCTTCATTCAGTCGCTTGGAAACCAGCCGAGCATGGCCGCCCTCGCGGCGTACACGGACTACAACACGCCGACCAACATCTCGGCGACGCTATATGACGCCAACGAGAGGCCGGTCGCGTGGCTCGCGACGACGAGGGTGTACAACTACTGGTGGTACCAGACGGCGGTGCAGCTCACGACAGCCACGTACGACGCCTCGGGCAATCTGGTGAATACCCGTGTGAGCAACAACACACTCGGTCTTTCGCAGGCGGCCTTCCTGGGTTCGAACCCGACCCTGCAGCAGGTGCTTGCCGCCTTTGAAGTCAATGATTACGTCGCCAGCGACACGACCATTTTCGATGCGAGTGGCAACATGCTGGCCACGGTCGGCACCTATGGACAGGTAACCATTTACACCTATGCCAATGGGCGCATGGTCTCCTCCACGCAGTACTCGAACCGGCTTAGCCAGAGTGCTCAGATCGCAGTGAGCGACACGCCGACTATGGCGGAGCTCACGTCACTTCTGACGCCTTCCCAGAACGACCAAACCTACATCACGATCACCGATGCCAATGGAAACACGGTAGGTCAGGTCAATCCGGAGCTCTATTACAACACCCAGACGGGCGATTATGACAGCGGTGGCCTGGCGACCATCTATGGCGTGGATGCAGATGGTCGCACCACGTCTACGACGAGCTACACGACACCGCTGAGTTCGAGCCAGCTGGCCGAACTCATTGCCGCGCCGACCCTCGCCATGTTGCAGTCCCTGGTGACGCCGAGTTCGTCGGATGCGGCGAGCGTTACCGTCTTCGATAGCTCTGGCGAGGTACTCGGGGAAGTCGACCAGAACGGTCAGGTGACGATCTACACGTTCGATGCCAATGGCAATGTGTCTGCCACGACGCAGTACGCCAATGCGCTGACGATCGCGCAGGTCGAGGCGCTGGGCGACGCGCCCACTATTGACCAGCTCGCTGCCGCTGTCACACCGAGCAGCAGCGACGTCACGACGCTGGGCATCTACGACGCGAACGGGAACCAGGTGGGCTCGGTCGGGCCCGATGGCCAGGTCGAGATTGACCAGTGGAACGCCAATGGCCAATGGATGTCGGCCATCGATTACGCCACCCCGCTGACGAGCGCCCAGGTCGCCTCGCTCGGTACGACGCCCAGGCTGGCCGAACTGCAGGCCATGGTCACGCCGAGTAGCGCCGACCAGATATCGTTCGCGATCTACGACGCCAACGGCAACCAGGTGGCGGACGTTGAGAATGGCCAGGTCACCACGACCAAGTACGATAACGCAGGCGATGTACTGGCGACGATCAGCTACGCCATTCCGCTGACCACGGCACAGATGGTGTCGCTGGGCACCAGTCCGACTCTCGCCGCTTTGCAGGCGTTGCTGACGCCGAGCGCTCAGGACACCGCCAGCGTCACCATCTACGATGCCAATGGCAACGTAGTTGGCAAGGTAGCCGCGGACGGCACGGTCGCAACGACGACGTTTGACAAGAACGGCAATATTATTGCCACGCATGCCTACGCCACGCCGCTGAGCTGGCAGCAGATCGAGGCGCTCGCCGCCACGCCGACCTCGGGCAAGCTCAAGGGATATCTGCATGCGTCGGTAGCCGACCAGGTCAGCCTGTCGATCTACGACACCAATGGCAACCTGCTGGCGACCGTCGGCCCGGATGGTCAGGTTGACGCTGCCGCCTACGATGCGCTCGGCGAGATCACCGCGGTGACTCACTACGCGACCAAGCTCACGCCGGCGCAGCTCCTGTCCCTTGGCGACACGCCGACCATGGCCGCGCTGCAGGCGCTGCTCAAGCCGGGTGCCAGTGACCAGAACAGCCTGACCGTCTATGACGGGCAGGGACGCGTGATCGCCACGGTGGGCCCGGACGGCACCGTCACGATGATGCGGTACGACGCTGAAGGCAGACAGACAGCAACGACACAGTGGGGCTTCAAGCTGTCCGCCCTGCAGGTGTCCGAACTGGGTACGGTGCCGACCATGGCCGCGCTGCAGGCGGATCTGGCGATCGACTCGGGTTCCGCGCTCAGTCAGTCGTTCTACGATGCCAACGGCCACTTGCTTGCCGTGATCGGCACGGACGGCCGCGTTACCACCAGCAGTTACGACATCAATGGCAACCTGACGTCGACCACGCAATACGCCGTGCCGATCAGTGCCAGCCACGGCTACATGGCTTCAATCAGCGACCTGTGGCCACTGCTGCAACCCAATGCCGGCGACACGACGACCCACACGGTGTACGACGCGCAGAACCGCGTGGTCGCGACCATCGACGCCACGGGGCATGTCACTCTCACCACTTACGATGCCAGCGGGCAGGTGGCCACGACGTCGGTCACCGCCACGGTACTCACGCACCAGCAGATCAACCAGCTGGGCGGCTCGCCGACGCTGGCACAGGTGGAGGCGGCGCTCGACCCCACCACGCAGGCCTTCTACGACGCGGCAGGCAACCAGGTGGCCGTGGTCGATGCCCAGGGCAACGTGACGTACCGTTTCTACGACGCGGACGGACAGGTCACCGCGGTCGTGGACCCCATGGGCTACGTGACCGCGTACACCTACGACGGGGACGGCCACGTCGTGCAGACCACGGCGTACGCTCTGCCGGTCAGCACGGTGGGCTGGTTCGCCGACGGTGCACTGACCTCAAGCTTCCCGTCCACACTGACCTTGCCGGTGGCTACGACGCAGGATCGCACCCCCCAGACCGTCTACGATGTGGTGGGTGAGCCGGTGGCCACCATCGATGGCGTGGGCGACGTGACAGTCATGACGTACGACGCCGCGGGCCGCATGGTCGCCAGCACGGCGTATGCGGTACGCCTTACCGCCGCGCAGCGCACCGCGCTTGGCAGCGCGCCCAGCCTGGCCGACCTGCAGGCGGTGATCACCACCAATGCCGCCGACCGCACCTCGCGCACAATCTACGATGCCGACGACCGCGCTGTCGCGACCATCGATGCAGGCGGTTACGTCACCACCATGACCTATGACGGCGATGGCGATGTCGTACTGCGCACGGCTTATGCAACCGCGCTGACGGCCACTCAACTAACTGCCCTCGGTACCACTCCGACGCTGGCCTCGGTGCAGGCGGATCTGGTGACCAGTGCGCAAGATCAGACCACTCGCAGCTACTACGACAGCCTGGGGCGCCTGGTGGCTCAGGTCGACGCGGACGGCTATCTCACGCTCACGACGTACAACCAGGCCGCACGTGCGGCCACGCAGACCCGCTACGCCGTAGCGCTGACCCCGCTGCAGATGAGCGCCCTGACCGGGCGCGAGAGCAGTGGTGCATTGCTTGCGTTGCTTGGCACGCAGCCGGGCAGCCAGCAGACCACCTCCTACTACAACGCGGAAGGACAGGTCACGCTTCTGGTAGCAGCCGATGGCACCCGCACCAGCTACGCCTACGACAACGACGGACGCCTGCTGAGTACCACGGTGCGACCGGTGACCGGGCAGGGGACTGCCACGGTCACCAGCGTCACCTACGACGCCAACGGCGAGGTGGTGACCAGCAAGGATGCCAACGGCTATACCACGCACAACACCTACGATTCGCTCGGTCAGCTCACTCAGGAGACTGACGCGCTCGGTAACAGCAAGTGGTATTTCTACGACGCGGACGGTCGCCTAGCCTATGTGCTGCAAGGCATGAGCGCAGGTGGCGTCGCCAATGCCGTCGGCAACGTCACCGCCTACCAGTACGATGCCTTCGGCGAGGCCACCTCCAAGCATGTCTATGCCGAACAGCTGGGACTGATCGGCTACCCCTCAGGCCCGGCGGCGATCATCGACCCATCCGTCGCCACCCTGGCCGACATCGCAACCGCCGTGGCGGCGTTGCCGCAGCCGAGCAACCCGACCGATGTCGACGACGTCACCCGGACCACGTACAACAAGGATGGACAGGTCGCGACAACCGTTGATGGCGATGGTTACAAGACGGTCTATTACTACGACGCTTTTGGTGACCTGGTGGAAACCGCGCGCCAGTTGAGTGCGCCGGGTAGCGCAATCAGCGAGGCCAATGACACCGTCACCCGCTATGGTTACGACACGCGGGGCGATCGCACGATCGAGATCGATGGCTATGGCAGCGCCAGTGCCAGCACCAGTCGGGTCACCTATGACGCCTTCGGTCGGGTGGCTCGCACCATCGATGGCAATGGCGCGTTCATCGATTACAGCTACGACAACCTGGGTCGTCAGGTCACCACCAGTCAGGTGGTGCAGGGCGTTGCACGGAGCACGCAGACGGCCTACGACGCATTCGACCGCGTCGTCACCCAGACCGATGCCCTGGGCAACGTCACCCAGTACCAGTACGTGCTTGCAACACATACGACCACGACCACCTCGCCGGAAGGCGTGGTCCTCACCGTCACCAAGGACGCTTATGGCAACACCGTGAGCGTCGCCGATGGCGCCGGCAACACGGTGAGCTATACCTACGACCGCGACGGCAACCTGTTGACCACCACCGATGCCATGGGGCAGGTCAGCAGCAACAAGTACAACGCGCTCGACGAACTGATCAGCACCACCAGTGCCTCCGGCTTGCTGGTCACCTACAGTTACGACGCCGCTGGCCGCGTGCTGCTGCGCCGTGTCGATCCGAATGGCCTGAACCAGGTCACGCGCTACAGTTATGACGGCGAAGGGCGCCAACTCACGGTGACCGACCCGACGGGGGTCACCACCAGCTACGCCTACGACGCGGATGGCAACGTCCTCACCCAGACGCAGACGGCGAGCGCGCTCAGCCAGGTCACCAGCTTCACCTACGATGGCGAAGGCAACATCCTGACAGCGACCACAGGCGTCGGCACGGATGAGGCGGTCACCACTGCGTACACCTACGATGCCCAGGGCAGACTGGTGCAGAAGGTGCTCGACCCGAATGGGCTGGCACAAGTCACAGGCTACGCCTACGACGCTGACGGCCACCTGGTCGAAACGACCGACCCGGCCGGCAACAGCAGTTACACCATCTACAACCAGGCCGGCGAAGTCGTGTACTCGGCGACCCCTGGTGGCGCTGAAGGCGCCGGTCAGGTGGCGCTGACGCAGAACTGGTACGACGCCGATGGGCGCCTGGTCTCGACGCGCAACTACGGCAACGTTGTCGATGCCAGCACCCTGGCGGGATTGTCGGGTAATACGGCCAATGCCAACCTGGCGCTCTGCGCAACGCTGGCAAAGACTGCGGTATCCAGCGCCGACCAGATCAGCTATCGCGTCTACGACGCGGATGGTCACGTGCGCTATACCATCGACCCGGCTGGCAACGTCACCGAGTATCGCTACAACAGTCTTGGCCAGATGGCCGAGACCTTGGCGTATGCCACGCCCGTCAGTGTCGGCGCGCTCGCAACCTCGCTGCGGGCAGGCACGGCGGGCAGCAGCGACGTAGCACAGCTGCTGACAACGGCAGGAGACACCGACAGCACAGCCCGAGTCACGTACAGCTACTACGACGCCGACGGCCGCGTCGCGTTCTCTGTCACGCAGAACCTGGTGAACGGCGTGCTCGCCGCCGTGGCAAGCGCGAACACCTACGATGCCGCCGGTCGCGTCACTGCCAGCATTGTCTACGGTGTCCCCCTGTTGCTCAGCCAGGTGGGTGGCGCCGCGACGACAGCTTCGATTGCTGCGGCCGTGGCGGCAGTGAACTCGCCGGACACCACGCGAACCACGCAATACGTCTATAACGCGGTTGGCCAGCAGGTGGCCGAGGTCGACCCCAACGGCAACGTCACCTATACCTTCTACGACGCCGACAACCGCGTGGTTGCAACTGTCGACCCGTCGGGCGCGGTGGTCCAGTACAAGCGCGATGGGTTCGGGCGGGTGGTCAGGGAGACGGCATACAACGAACCCGCCACCACCGCTGGCTGGCTGGTGAACAACGCGGTAACGGTCAGGCTTTCCGACATCCTTCCCGCGTCCGACATGCTCAATGATCGCGTGACGATCACAAACTACGACGCACTGGGACGCGTGGCCACGGTCACCCGATACTCGGCTGCGCAGGACAACGGCAGCTGGGAAGACATCAACGGCGATTGGGAGTATGTGCCGAAGTTGGCCTACACCGATGGCGACCGCCTTACCTACACCTACGATGCCGCGTCGAACGTAGTCGAAACGGTCGATGTCGACCTCAGCCACACCACGGCAACGCGAACGACCCGCTATTTCTACGATGCGGACGGCAATCGCGTTGCCACGCTGGACGCCGATGGTTACCTCTCCACGACGACCTACGATGCCGCCGGTCACATCAGCCAGACGACAGGCTATGCGACGGCGACGGTAGCGACCTTGCGCACCGATGGCAGCCTGCAGGATCTGTTGCCAGCAGCCAGCGCGAACGACAAGACCACGCACTATTATTACGATGGCCTGGACAACCTGGTCGGTGAACTGGACGCCGATGGCTACTTCACCCAATACAGCTATGACAGGGATGGACGCCAGGCGGGAACCACCCGTTATGCAGACGTTGTGCCCCCTGCGGCGACGGGAAGCCTTGCCAGCATCCAGGAGGCCGTGGTCGGCATGGCATCGCAGCGTACGACCTGCCAGTACGACGCGTACGGTGATCGCATCAGCGAGCGCAACGCGGAAGGCACGGTCACCAGCTACGCGTACGACGCGGACGGCCGACTGATACAGACCGTGGTGGCCCTGGGCACCACGGACGCACGGTCCTCGACGGAGACCTACGATGCCTTCGGCAACCTGGCCTCGTCCACCGACGGGCTCGGTAATACCACCACCTATGCCTACGATCTCGATGGCAACCGAACGTCTGTAACCGACGCCCTCGGCAACACCACCTGGTACGTGTACGACGCAAACGGCCGCCAGATATTCTCGATCCAGGGGCGGACAGACGAAAATGGAGACAAGAACGCTCTCGGTGCTGTCACGAACACGCAGTACGACACGTACGGCGATGTCATCCAGACCATCGAGTACGACGACCTAATGGACGTACCCGCTGGGTTTGCCCCAGATCCCGGCAACATGTCCGCGACCGTCGAGACCCTGTCCGCGGGCTTTCGGGTCTACTACGGGTATGACCTTGAGGGCAACCTGATCTTCAAGGAGGACGGCAACGGCAACCAGTTCGACAGCTCCTTCGATGGATTCAACGAACTTGTTGTCACCGGCGGCATCAACTACAACGACTCCCGCACGGTGTACAAGTACGACGGACTGGGCCACATCATCAGCCAGCTCGACGGTTCCACGCCCGAGGGTTCCGCTGCCTTCGCCATGGTTGCCTCCAGTGGCGGCTGGGGCAACAGCGGCGGCCAGTTCTCCCTGCTTCGCGAGCAGGACTGGACGTACGACGCCTTCGGTCGCATGGCAACTTATACGGATGGCGACGGCGCCACGACCAGCTTCAGCTATGACGGCCTGGATCGGCAGCTGACACAGAGCCTGACCGTCCAGGGGCAGCTGCGGGAAACGTCGACCAGCTATGACGCCTATGGCCGCATTGTAAGCAAGACTGACGCCATGGGCCTGGTGACCACCTACGCCTACATTGACGCGCAACGCAGCGTGACCGTCACCAGCCCCGGCGGCGTGACGACCACCACGACTCACAACAGGGAAGGCCAGACCGTATCCATCAAGGATTCATCTGGCCAGTTCACCCGTTACAGCTACGATGCCGATGGTCGCCTGCTGCAGACCGCCAACCCGGACGGGAGCGTGGCAAGCAGTCAGTACGATGCTGACGGAAATCGAACTCTGACGACGGACGCCGATGGCCATGCGGTTGCCTATACGTACGACGCCGACGGCCGCGTGCTAACCCAGACCGTCGATCCCAATGGCCTCAAGCTGGTCACGACCTACCTCTACAACGGACGGGGCCTGGCGGTGACCGAGGTGGATCCGAATGGCGTGGAGACCGACTACAGCTACGATGGCAACGGCAACCTGTCTCAGAAGATCGTCGATGCAGGCCAGCCTGATGCCATCCAGACCTGGTACTACTACAACGATCGGAACGAGGTGACGGCAACGGAGCTGTACCGGAGCCTGGACAACCAGAACACTGACATCTACGACAACTACGACGCGCTTGGCCGACTGGTCAGCGAAGGTGGCGATACAGGCGTCGCGACAATCAACTATACGTATGACGCTGACGGAAACGTCATCGAGAAGGTGGTCGACGACTACTATTACAATCCCAACGAAACCAAGAACACCTACTACTTCTACGACGAGGCGGGTGAACTCGTCTATTCCGTGGACCACCAGGGAAGCTCGTCAATGGGCTGGACCGGAGGCGCGGTCACGCGCAACTGGTACAATGCCAATGGCCAGATCGTCGCGTCGCGCAACTATGCGACGGCGATCAACGAAAACCAGTACCAGTCCCTTGAGTCGCTGGACGTCACCAAGCGCGGCGGCCTGGATACCGCGCTGAATCGCTTGCAGTCGATGGTGCACACGTCGGGCAACGACCAGACGTCCTATAGCGTCTACAACGCCAGCGGACAGCTGCAATTCAGCATCGACCCGACGGGCGTCGTCACGGAAACGCGCTACAACGCTGCCGGGCAGGCGAGCGAAACGCTGGTGTATGCGCACGCCATTGCGGTCTCCTCCACGCTGTCCGCCAGCCTGCTGGCGGGTACCGCGACCGTGGCGGGCATGCAGTCGGCGCTGACTGCGGCGAACGACACCGATGCGACGGCGCGCACCACCCGCATGTTCTATGACGACCGGGGTCGGGTGGAATTCACCATCAGCTCGGCGTCGGCCAATGGCACGAACGGTGGTGCCGTTACGCAGATGCTGTACGACGCCGACGGCAATCTGGTCGAGCAGGTTCAGTACGGCAGCCTGATTCCGCTGGGGCGCCTTGGAAGCACCGCCACCACGGCTTCGATCGCCAGCTATATGGCGACGATCACCGATCAGCGCGTCACGCATTACGCCTACGATGCGGCAGGCAGGCAGGTCTACACCGTCGACGCGTTGGGCGACGTCACCGAAACACGCTATGACGGCGATGGCCGCGTCACCTGGACGCTGCAGTACGCCAATGCCATCGCGACGCCGTCCGACTGGAGCGTGAGCTCCATCGCGGTGGCCGTGCAGGCAGCAAATCCGAGTTCGTCCCAGACGCGCGGCGTTGGCAAGGTTTACGACGCGTTCGGCAACGTGACCCAGACTCTGGATACCCTGAGCAGCACGCCCGTCGCGACATACACGTACAACGTGGATGGCCGCAAGGCGACCTATACCAATCGCGATGGTGAGACCTGGTCGTATCAGTACGACTACGATGGCCGGCTCTCGTACGAGACCAGTCCGCCGGTGGCCGTGGCAAGCTACAGCAGCGCAGGTGTCTACCTCGGCACGACACAGCAAAGCATTACCACCTACTACGACTATGACTCCAGCGGAAACCTGGACCAGGTCACCGTCAACGGCGTTGCCACGCAATACGTCTACGATTCCGACGACCACTTGCTGAGGACGACCGGTCCGCAGCAGGGCAATGTCGCGCCGTCCACCGGGCTTGTGGTGACGGGCTTTGCGCAATCGGTGGTCATCACGACCTATAACGCGTTGGGCCAGGCCGTTGTCGCCAAGGACGCCAGCGGCAACTACAGCTACCAGGCCTATGACCTGGACGGTCGATTGGCCTACAGCGTCGACGCCGACGGCTATGTCACCGGCTATCGTTACAACGCCTACGGCGAACAGATCGGTGTGACCCGCTATTCGTCGCCCATCGACACGTCGGTGCTGACCAACTGGTCGCCAGGCCAGGCCATGAGCCTGCAGCAGGTGCGTGCCGCCGTGGTGACGTCGCCGGACGACCGCGCCATCACCACCACGTATGACGCCCAGGGCAACAAGCTCTCCGTCACGCAGCCGGCAACCACGTACACCAACAGTGACGGCACGACGGCCACCGGTTCGCCGGTGACGCGCTACACCTACGACGCCTATGGCGATGTCACCAGCCAGTCGGTGCTCGTGCAAGGCACCCCGGGCCAGGCGGGTGCCGTGTGGGCCACCACATACACCTATTACGACGCATTGGGTCGCAAGACCATGACCGTCGACCCCATGGGATACGCCACCACCTGGAGCTATGACGCCTTTGGCGATGTGGTGAGCACCACGGAGTGGGCGACGGCCATCGACACCACCGGGCTCATGGCGGGTGGCGCGCAGCCGGCCAATCCGCCGGCGGGCAATCTGGCCACGACCGGCGCCGACCGCACCACGACGTACACCTACGACAACGACGGCAACAAGACGTCCGAATCGGTGTTCCGTTCGTACATCGATGGCAGTGGCAACGCGGTGCAGGGTTACGTGACTACCACCTACGCCTATGACGGCGAGGCGCGCGTGATCTCCGTGACCGAGAATGGTGCAACCGAAAGCACCACCTACGATGCACTGGGACGCGTGACCAGCATCGTCGGCCCGCAGATGGCGGTACTGGTGAGCAACTGGCAGCAACTGATGGCGGCCAATCCGGCGCTCACGCTGGCCAGTGCATCCCTGTACACGATGGCCTCGCAGGTCATTAGCTACACGTATGACGCACAGGGCAACCGCCTGACCCAGACCCAGGGTTCGACGGGATCCACCCAGTCGGTTACGACGTATTACCAGTACGACCAGGCCGGGCGCATGCTTGCCAGCGTCACGCCACTCAACGGCGTCCTGGACTGGACATCCAGTCAGGCCAGGTACCTGACGTACGACGCCAACGGCAATCTACTCTCCACCGCCTCTACGCTGGACGGTGACGACGGCTCCACCGTCGGCGTGACGGTCGCAAACGTCTACGACGCCGACAACCAGCTGATCTACACCGCAACGACGCGGTCCAATTCAGCCACGCCGGACAAGGTCATCGCCACGCAATACAACGCCTTCGGCGAGGTCATCGCCACGGGCAACGGCGTCACCACGTCTTCGAATGTCATCTATGACAACGATGGCAATCGCGTCACGGCCAACGATCCGAAAACCGGGCAGGTCCACAGCTACGGCTACAACCTGGCGGGCCAGATGGTGACGGACACGGTGCCGCTGGCCGCCTCGGTGGGTGGCACGGTGACCACCACCAATACACTGGACCTCGACGGACGAGTCATCGCGGAGCAGGGGCCGTCCACCAATGCTGCGTCGGGCCAGAACGCCGGCGTGCTGCACGCCAGCTATGACCGCTGGGGCAACGTGCTCAGCTCCACCGACGCTGCGGGCAACACCACCAGCTACACCTATAACGAACGCAACCAGGTCACCAGCACCACCGAGGCCGCGGTCACCGTGGTGGGCCTCGACGGCACCGCCACCGTCACCACGCCGGTAAAGAAGGCGGGCTACGACCTGAACGGCAATCTGGTCGAATCCATCGACGAGGATGGCAACGTCACGGTGACGACGCTCAACGTCCTTGGCCAGAAGGTCAAGGCCGTGGACGGCACTGGCGCCACCACTTACGTGGCGTATGACGCGCTGGGCAACGAAGTGGCCGACCAGGACGGCAACGGCAACGTCACGTTCCAGAATGTGGACGCGCTGGGCCGTGTGGTGCAGGAGGGCGACTTCGTGGCCACCGGCTCCGGTACACGCACGGCCACCTGGCGCCAGGCCTACGTGCTCGACCAGAACGGCGACCACCTGATCACCTACGACGGTATCGGTGCCGCCTACCTGCAGAATGGTGATACCACTGATGCCGCACTGCATGCCAACTACTACGGTTACGACACGCAAGGGCGCGTGATCTGGAGTCAGGACGCCGCCCAGCGGGCTGCCAGCACCAGCGACACGCACGTGCAGGGCACCCCGGGCCAATGGACGCAGGCCCCGACCAACGCGAACTTCTCGCAGGGCGCCACCGGGTGGAACGTCCAGCAGGGCTGGAGCACCGGCAACTTCGGCACGGGTCCCTATGGCCCGTGGACGGCGGTCTTCACCGGCTATGCGCCCAACGGCAACGGCTCAATGGTGAACCAGGACGTCGTGCCCGTGGTGCCGGGCCAGACCATCACGGCGTCCGCAGGCTTCATCGTCCAAGGTGAGCACGGCGGCGGCGCGGTGTTCATCACCTGGTACGACGCCAACGGCAACGTCATCGCCAGCGCACCCAATCGCGACATTGTGTCGGCCCATCACGGTGCCGGCATTTCCAAGGTCACCGCCACCGCGCCTCCAGGTGCGGCCTACGCCACCATCGGCATCAACGCCACCGACTACAACCTGTCGGGTTCGGCCATCTATTGTTCGGGTGTCTCCTGGAACTACGTGCCGCCCGCGGGCGTCACCAGCACCGACTCCAATGGGTCCATCGTCGTATGGTTGCCAAGCGGCTCGTTCACGCAACAGCCGAGCAATCCGGACTTCGAGGACGGTGATACCGGCTGGGACAAGGATGCCGGCTGGACCATCCACACCCAGTCCAACACGTCCAACGGCTCCTGGGTGGCAAGTTTCAACGATATTGGCACGGGCTCGCCCTTCGACGGTATCGCCTCGGGCACGCTCACCAACCAGGACCGGGTACCGGTAACACCAGGCCAGGTAATCAGCGCCTCAGCGCAGGTCAGCCTGGACCTCGCATTCCTCGGTGCCCAAGCCTCGGCGGGTATCGTCATCGTGTGGTACGACGCCCAGGGCGACATCATCGGTCGCAGTCCGGGCAACGTTGTCTCCACCGATCGGGGCGGCGCCTACCACGCGACCAACGTCACCGCGACGGCGCCGGAAGGTGCGGCTTTTGCGGCAGTGGCGATCGATGGGACGTCTAGAGCCCTTGGCACGGCGGTAGTCGATGCGGTGTCTTGGAATTATCAGTACATTCCGTCAACGCCGGTTGGTGTCGTACAAGACACTTATGTTTATGACATGGACGGAAACCTGGTCAGCAAGACCACGGCGGACGGCAATACGGAAACCTGGCAGTACGATGCCTACGGTCGGGTCATCACACATACGGACCTGAGCGGCGCAGTCTACAACTACACCTACGACCCCAACACCGGGGAGCTGATCAGCGAAAGCGACAACTGGTCGGCACAGGCGCAGGGCCAGCAGACACCGTTGTACGTGACGGCCCCCATCGGTACGCCGAACAGTTCCACCGATACGTACTACGCGGATGGTCTGCTCGCCACGCAAACGTTCTCGGATGGCTCCAGTTACAGCTACAGCTACGACGCCAACGGCAATCAGACGCGTCAGGAAGCGATTACGGTCGACGGCAACGGCCAGGCTGTGCACACCATCACAACCACCACCTACGACAGCCACAACCGCATCGGCCAGGTGGTGGAAGTCAACGCACTTGCCGGCTCCACTGTGTTAGACGAGACGTATGCATACGACGCCGCAGGCAACCGCCGCGAAGTGAAGGCAACCTCTAATGGGGCCACGCAGGATGCGTGGTACACCTATGATGGCGACAACCGCGTAGTAGTTTCTGCCGGTTCGCTGGTCAACGGTCAGATCCAGGTCACTGACGCCAAGGATTCGTACGAAAACATTTACGACGCCAATGGCAATGTTATCGACCTGATCACCGCTGATGCCGCGGGCCATACGCTGGCACAGCAGAGCCACTACGATAGTCGCAATGAGCTCACCAGCGCGAACTATGCGGTGGATGTGACCGCGGGTGGCGTGTTTGAGGGTGTCGAAGAAACCCGCACCTACGATGCCGATGGCCACGTGCTCATCACCGAGACCTTCTATGCGCTCGGCACCACAGTGGGCGGGCGGCCGGCGCACCAGGTCGATCCCGACAGTCCGTACACGGACGAAGAGGATGGCAATGGCGGCACCGATGTGGGCGGCATGCTGGACACGGCCGTCATCGACTACTACGACACAGTCGGCCGTCTTGCCGAGGAGCAAAACTTCGGTCGGGCCAGCAGCTGGGCGGGTACCGAGGGCGCCAGCGCGCCGACGACGGCTCCGGGCCCGGACGCCACTACTTTCGGTGCGCTCTCGCTCCAGAACGAAGTGGTTTACCAAGGTGCAAACGGTTCGGCTGGTTACGATGCTGACGGTGACGTAGTGGCGTACCAGTACCGCGATGCGAGCGGCCGTATTGATCAGTATGCCGTAACCTATCTGCGCAAGGACGATTACCTGCAGTCGACCACCAGCGGCATCAACATCTCCGGCACCGCCAACGTTCGCCCGTCCACCGACGAGAGTGTGTACGACACGCGCGGTAACCTGGTGGCCGAGGCGCAGCACACGCAATACGCCGGCGGCACTGTGGCCGACACCGTGCATGTGTTTGCCTATGACGGCAACGGTCAGATCATCGAGCGTCGTGATGGCACGGCTACTGGTGCGATCATCGACCAGGGCAGCACCCCCGGCCTGGAAGACCAGCACTACGCCTACGTCAATGGCCAGCAGGTCGCGCACTTTGACGACAACGGCACGCTGGACATTCTCTCCGAGGTCACTGCCTTCAGTAGTGGCAACGGCGGTCCTGGTGGCTATGTCGTACAGGCGGGTGACACGCTCGAGAGCATCGCCCAGTCCGAATACGGTAACGCAAGCCTGTGGTACGTCATCGCCCAGGCCAATGCGCTGGGCGGCGACAGCCAGCTTTCGCTCGGTCAGCGACTGACGATTCCAACGGTCACCACCAACAGCAACAGCGCGACGACGTTCAAGCCGTATGATCCAGGCAGCATTGTCGGAAGCACCACGCCTAGCCTGCCGGTGATCGCACCGCCGGCGCCCCCCAAGCATCACTGCAACGCGGTGGCGGAAATCCTCGTTATCGCGGTGACCGTGGTGGCCACGGTGGTGACTTATGGCGCCACCACCGATTTGTTAGGAGCCGAGCTGGGGGGGGTGATGGCGACGGGTGCTGCCGCAGGTGCTGCCGCAGGTGCGGTCGGCAGCATCGCGGGGCAGCTAACAGGTATGGCGCTCGGCACCCAGAACGGTTTTGACTGGGGCCAGGTTGCGGAGGGCGCCATTGGGGGCGCAATTGCTGGCGGTGTCACGTCCGAACTTGGGGCACCGGGAAGCATCTTTGCGAACAGCAACGCAGCAGATGGCCTCACCAGCTGGGGTGACGTGGCCCAGGGGGCCGCCAACTACGTGGGCAACGACATTGCGGCCAAGGTGACCGGGGAATCCGCTAATTTCAGTTGGGCTGGCCTTGTCGCAGAGAGCCTTGCCAGCGCGGCCAGTGGCTGGCTTGGCGCGACGCCTACCGACAACCAGATCGGTCTAACCAGTGGTGCCTATTGGGAAAACCTTGGCGCCCGCGCGCTGAGCGACGTCGTGGATCGTGAGGCAAGTGTCGCTCTTGGCGACAACCATGTGAAAGGCTGGGCACAAATAGGGGAGGATGTTGCTGGAAATGCGATTGGTATGCCGATCGGTACTGCGCTGAAGAGTGACGCTGTGCAGGCAATAGAGGACTATAAAACGGCGCAAGCACAAGCAGCACAGGCCGCGCTCAAGGCTAACCCGCTGACCCAATACAACATGACGGGATATGCCGAATTTGGGAATGCGTTGGGCAATGCCGCCATCGCGGGGATGAACAGCCCGTCGTTCTCGCAGGACTTCAGCCAGGTCGACCCACAGAAGCAGCAGGAAATGTGGGCGGAAATGGATGCTGAGCAGCGCAGTAGCTCAGACCAAGGCATGCCCGTTTTGGCACAGACGACGAGCGGTTCGGCGGCGTTGGAGCTTCCGAGTGGCAGCCATGTGTCCGAACTTCCGGATGTCGCGCTGTCGGCAGGCGAACAAGGGCGCCTGGCGACGACCACGGCCTGGCCCTACTCGTATGTCGATTCGTATGCGATAAATCGCAACGACGGTATCGCCACCGGCGTGGACTACACGCAGACCTTCAGTTTGCCGGATCAGTCGCCCGTGACGGCCACAGCCTTGGTGGCCGCACCGGAGCAAAGCTATCGTGCTCTCTCAGATACGGACGCGATCTTCGCGTTTACCCGAGTGGGACAGGCGCTGCAGGGGTTTGGTGATCGAGTCAATGGGCTGTTGAATGGCCTCATGACTCCGGGCGTCGGTAAGGCGGCTACGATTGCGGCGATTGCGCATTATCAGTCTGCCTACCAAAACGGCACGCTGGGTAATACGGTCCTGATGGACGCAGGCAATGCCTTGCACCAAGCGATCATGGCGACACCAGTCGGACTCATCAAGGCACTCAATGAGAGTCAGACGCAGGGCGGTATGTACCAGCTGGGTGGCTCGCTGTTCGATACGGCGACTTTCGCAGCCCCCATTGCTGGCGAGCGCCTCCTTGCCGAGGGAGGCGATTTGCTCCAGGCGGGCAGTCGGACGTTGGTTGATCCCGGGGTTCCAACCTCAGCGACCAATGGGATTGCCGCGAATATCGGGGAGCCCTTCAAGCCGAATGGACTAAACCTCAACCCGCTAAGCAGTCCGAGTGGCACCCAAATGGTTAGGGCGCTTGAGGCGCAAGGATTGAGTACCGATGAAGCTGTTGCCAAAGCCATGGATTTGATCAGTACCGGCAGCACCCCGCCGATCGCCACGCCATTGGATTCGACTGACACACTGATCAAGTTTGTGCCGCAGGGTGCCGGCTTTAACCCGGATTCCGCGTTCTGGGCTACACGAGAGCAGGCATCGTTCTATCTGCAGAATCCATCTCGTATCCCGAATGACTTCGGGTTGCCGCTTCAGTCGAACGCTTCTGCATATGACGTTTATGCGCGAAATCCGATCGACGGGGCTGTTGTTTTTCAGAGTGACGTCGCGCCAACCCAGCAGGGAGGGTGGATCCAATCTGGTGGTGCAGGCCAGTCCCTAATGCTTGATGGCAAGTACTTCACGCCTCCATATAAAATCGGAACTGTCTATCTGCAGGGCCATTAAGATGAGAAAGCTAGTGGAGCTGGACCAAGTTACTATGGTTACGAAAGAGTTTGATGAAGCCAAGATAGAGCGTAGTGCGCTAGCATTGAAGGAATATCTTCTTGGTCTCACGCCAAAAGAAGACGCGCTTAAGATGAAGGAGCTTGTGCTGCCTATCGTGGAGCAAGCTCTTTCGCGGACGTTGGAGCTGCCATTTGACAATCGGAAGAAGCCCTTCCGATATGAGTCTGGCGAGGGGTTGCTACCGGCGGAATACAGCAAGCTCGCATCACCATTCTTCGTTGCGATTAGCGGCATGAGCGGACTTGGATCAAATTTGATTGATCCAATACATAAGGACGGAAAGATATACGTCTGGATGGAATTTGAAGATGCTGCATCCAGGATCTAGTCCCCTGTATCAAAACAGGGGTGCCTCCTCAATATTGGCGCCTAGTAGTTGAGAAACGCCCGCCTTGCGCGGGCGTTCTTCTTTGGATGGTCGGTTAGATCGGCCTGGCCAGCACGGTTCGGATCCCCGACTCATCGCGCGATGCAAGCGCTTCCGCCTCATCTTGCGCATCGATATAGGCCTGCCGCAGCCGCTCGATCTCTTCTTCGTTGCCATTGCCGCGCTTTGCTTCGCGGTATTGCCGGAAGATCTTTCCAGCAGC
The DNA here is from genome assembly GCF_003351225.1 of Dyella solisilvae. Classification (GTDB taxonomy): domain Bacteria; phylum Pseudomonadota; class Gammaproteobacteria; order Xanthomonadales; family Rhodanobacteraceae; genus Dyella; species Dyella solisilvae. Next base: position 23,133 of record NZ_QQSY01000001.1, on the reverse strand, counting down.
GTGGTGGAGGCGTTCCAGCGCTCGCTCAAAATCGGGGGGACGTCGGTCCGAAAATCGGAACGGCCCCAATCACAGTGCGACCGTATGGGGCGCATAGCAATCTAGAGCGGCGCCGCGACGAGCGCTTTGAAACGATGCTTCATCCGCTTTCATGAAACCATATCTTGCTATGAGTGCGTGCCGAAATTCTTCATGGTCGTGAACTTGAGTCTTAGCAGCTGTTCTTCCGACATCACGTCCCTGACCTGCGGCGCTTCCTTTGCAGCATCCTCAACCAATTTGAACCGACTCAGATTCACCGCATGAAACGGATCCCCGAATTGGTCCCCGTATTCACGCAGCAAGTAAGTCTGCTCTCCACTCAATAGCGCCCTGGTAATGATCGGGCTGAAGCACGCCACCTGCGTCAGCAGCCGCATCGGATAGATTCTTCCAAGCAAGGTATAGAAGTCTGTTCCAATGCGGCTGGAGTGGATCTGCTCCGGCCGCAGGTGCGCAAACAACTCCAGCGCCGCGTGGTGCAGGAAGTCGAGCAACGGGTGGCCACGATCGAATGCGGCGACCGCATTGTTGATGCCGGGCCGATGCCTGATCTGTTTGTTCTCGTCCTCGTAGGTCCACACTTCGCGGCACAACATGCCGCCGCAGAGGTCGGGAATGCGGAAGTATTCCGGGCGAAAGACCAGCACATCCGCGTCCACCCAGATGGCGCGGTCGTAGCCGGAGTTCAGCAGGTCTTTCAGCAAGCCCAGTCGTGCCAGGTCAGTCAGCGGCAACACGGTGGAGGGCGGCGTCTGCATGATCTGCGCGGGCACATAATCGAACAGACGGTCGTCGACGAACTGGTATTCGTGGCCTTGTTGTAGGGCCCAGTCCTTTACCGAACGCATGCATGCCTGAAGCCAGGAAGGGGATTGGGTTCGGTACGACTGGACGACGACGCTGCGCATGGGTTTGCCACTAAAAGTCTGGCGGGCGGGCTCGAAAGGATTATCCGCTCCGCCCCGACCTTTGTTTAGTGGGCGGGCATTGATTGCGGTGCGTTGCCTGCTGCGCGGTACCGTTGGTACGTCGGGCCATGAAAACGAAGGTCCAGCCCCGGACCGTCATGCGGGTAGGGAAGGGCGATGCGCGCACCCTTGCTGTCCGCGGACAGGTGCACGATGCCGATGGGTTGCCCGGGTCGCATGGGCTCGCACAACAGTTGGCTCGACGGATCGAACACCGGATCGGCGAGATGGCAAAGCCAGTTGCACGTGGCCGGCAGCGGGTTCACCGGCAGGCGGTCATTCCAGATCGCGTAGTTTAGTGCAGTCTGGTCGCAGCAACGCTTGCCCGACGTCGCGGCGAGACCCTCGTGAAAGCGCCGGGACCAAACCTGCCAGTGCGGTGCGTTGACAGATAGCGCAAACACGCCGGCGTTGAAATATGGCTTCCAGAGGGCCTGTTGAGCTTGCTTTTCGCCGAAATAGCTACTTAAGCGACCCATGCGCCACTCAATCCCTTCTCGCGCTTGACGGTAGTTTGGATGTGCCTGCGGAACCAGGGCCATCGAACCCTGGCTTGCCGCGGCAAAGAGCCACTCAAGAGCGTAGCGCTGCTGCACCCACGCATCAGCATCGATCCATAGATAGATGTCGTAACCGGGAAAGTACCGAGGCAGAAAGGGACGCACAGTCAATGCGCGTAAATGCGACTGGTCCACCCGCAGTGCAGAATCAACCGGAAGGTCCCATTCCGGACAAACCACGTGTCGGACGTGCCTCCTGACCCAAGCGACGCTGTCGTTACCAAGCCCGAGATCAAAACAAGCAACATCGGTCCAGGGTGAACGGGTCCACTGATGCAGCGAGCCAATCAATCCTCGCAACAGAGGCGCGAAAGATTCCGTTGCGGCAGTGACAACAAGAGTTCTTTTCGACATGCGCATCCCTGCTGACTGGATCGTACCAAATGAATCCTGCTGAAAGCTAAGCACGCCCGACATGTCACACGTAGCCATGTTGACCCATGGCAGGCCATCCCGGGCTTCGACATTTGATGATCTGTAGCCTCACTCGACTTGGGCGTAGTTGTCCAGTCGAACGGGCCGGGGTAGCGGAGGCCATCCTCAGCAGAGCTCGCGAGCCTAGCCAGTCGGCGATTAGGGACAGTTATCGAGGGTAGGGGAGGGTCCCTGAGGTTTGGCCGCATGGACGAAACTCGTCCGCCCGTCAGAGGCCAGAGTCATTTAGCCCAGGACCATTCGGACGGCGAGGCACGGCAGCCGCCGCCCTGAGTGCCTGTCCAGGCACGGCCGCGTACGACGCGACCGGTGGGGATGCCAGTGGCCTTGCCGTCCTTCAGCGCGAAGCCGCCGTTGATCAGCACATCCTTTACGCCAACCGCGAGCTGATGCGGCTTGGCAAAGGTGGCCCGGTCGGCGATGGTGTTCGGGTCGAACACCACCACGTCGGCGTAGTAGCCCGCCTTCAACCGGCCTCGATCAGATAACGACAGGGTCTCGGCCGGGAAGCTCGTCAGGCGGCGGACCGCCTCCTGCAGTGTCAAATCGCGGTTCTCGCGGACGTACTTGCCAAGCAATCTGGCGAAACTTCCGTAGGCGCGCGGGTGCACGGCTGACTTGAGGAATACGCCCTCCGGGGCAGGGGCTCCCTCGTCGGAGTCGAAGCTCATCCAGGGAAGGGCGACCTCGCGCCGAAGATTGGCTTCGCTCATCTCGAAATAGGCGACATCGACGCGCGTGCCATCCTCCATTACGAGGTCCATGGCCGTCTCCTCCGGGCTCTTGCCGCGCTCGCGGGCCACATCAGCGAGCGTCCTTCCAATCAGGGGCTTCAGCCGGTCGGTCTTGAAGTTGAGAAACAGCACCCCTTGCGCGCCGGCGTTATGCAAGGCGTTGTCCCAAGTCGGATGCGGGTCGCGCATCTCGGCGGCCACTCGGGCTCGGATCTGTGGATCCTTCAGCCGCTCGACCCATTTTTCGAGGCCGCCGTCCTGCACCCAAGAAGGCATGGCGGCGTCAAGGCCTGTGGACGCGGCCGGATAGGTGTACATGTCGGCCGTGATGCGCACGCCGCGCGCACGGGCTGACTCGATGAGCCCGAGGGCGCCGTCGAGCTTGCCCCAGTTGTCCTTGCCGGCCTGCTTGAAGTGGTAGATCTCGGCCGGTGCGCCCGAGGCGCTGGCAATGTCGATGGACTCCTGGATGGCTCCCAGAAGCCCTGCGCTCTCGTCGCGGATGTGGGAAATGTACATGCCACCGCACTGAGCCGAAACCTTCGCGAGAGCGATCAGTTCGGGAGTCTTGGCGTAGGTGTTGGGCGCATAGATCAGGGCATCGGTCAGCCCCAGTGCGCCCTCCTCCATCGCCTGCTTGACCAATGCCTGCATCCTGCCGAGCTGTTCGGCCGTCGGCTGCACGTTGGCTTCGCCCAGAAGATTGGTACGTACGGTGCCTGCGCCTACGAAGGAGGCGACGTTGGGGGAAATTCCTTTCCTCTGGAGGGTGTCGAGGTACTCGCCAAGCGTCGTCCAGGTGATCGGGTACTTGATGTCGACTTGGCGCTGCTCGCCGTGCTTCTTCATCTCCGGAGTCAGGGGCCCCATCGAATCTTCGCCCATCACTTCAAGCGTCACGCCCTGGACGAGGTCGGAAAGGCCTCGGCCATCGACGAGCAGGCTCTCTTCGGGGTGGGCCAGCATGTTGATGAAGCCGGGCGAGACTGCTTTGCCGCGAGCGTCGACTTCGGTCTGTCCGTGGCCGCTGATATGCGGGGCAATCTCGGCGATGCGGTCGCCTTTGACCGCCACGTCGGCAACGAATGGGCGGCCACCCGAGCCGTCGTAGACGGTCCCGCCGCGGATCACCACATCATAGTCTGGGTGGGCCGCGACGGCCGAGCCAGCCCCCATTGAGAAGATCAACACGAGAACAGCAGCCAGACGGATCATCGAGCCCCCACCCAGAATCGTCGGAATCGCCACTATATAGCGCGCACGCCAGGCGGATAGGGTGGTTTAGCGGAACAGCGAGTTGCGGTCGACTAGATATGTAAGCAATCTTTGGGTGTCCGCTTCCGACCCCATGCAGACGTTCGGTAAAGCACTTAGGCTCCTACCAGGTCATCCGCTGGGGGCGGCATGAAACGACGCGCTGGGCTGGATTTCTCTGGCAGGCAGGCTGGAGAGCTGGGAAGCAGCGTTCCCCTCTGGGCAGGCAGGCGCGGGCTCGTGCTTGGCCTGATCTGCGTCGGGGTCGTGCTCAACTACGCTGATCGCCAGATCATCGCCGTGCTAAAGCCGATGTTGCAGGACGACCTCGGGTGGAGCGACCTTGACTACGGCCAGTTGACCTCTGCGTTCCAATTCGCCTCGGCCTTCGCGTTCCTGGGAACCGGCTGGTTGGTCGATCGCATCGGCTGGCGGCGCGCCAATCCCTTGGCGGTCGGACTCTGGAGCCTCGCTGCGGCCAGTCACGCCGTCGCGCGCACCGTTGGGCAGTTCACCCTGGCCCGGGCGGCGCTTGGTGCCACAGAGGCCATGGCTTCGCCGACTGCGGTCAAGACAGTGGCCGCGCTGTTCCCCAATGCGGTCAGGGCGATGGCCTACGGCGTCATCAATGCATCAAGCAATGTCGGCGCAATCATCACCCCGCTGGTGATTCCGCTGATCGCCCTGGAGATCGGATGGGCCAAGGCTTTTCTGCTCACGGGCGGGCTTGGGTTCGTGTGGGTTATCGCCTGGTTTGCGCTGCGAGCGGATGTTGCCGAGACCGCGCAACCGGCCGAAACGGCTCAGCCGGCGGCGCGGCCGCGGCTCAAAGAAGTACTCGCTGACCGTGGCACCTGGGCGGTTGCTGGCGCGAGGGTTCTGTCAGACAACGTCTGGTGGCTGCTCCTCTATTGGACGCCGGATCTCTTCCACCGCGTATTCCATTTGCCCATGCGAGCCTACGGCCCGCCGCTTGCGTTGATCTATGCAGCCTCCGGCATCGGCGCCGTGCTCGCCGGGCTTGCCTCGAACCGGCTGCTGGCGGCCGGTGTCAGCCTCAACGTGACGCGGAAATCGCTCCTGCTCGCTGGGGCTGTCCTGGTGACTCCCGTTTGGTTCGCACCCTGGGCAAGCGGCTACTGGGTTGCGGCGGCGATCCTGGGGCTGACCCTTGTGGGTCACCAATTCTTCTCAGTGAATGTCTTCGCGCTGGCATCCGACGTCACCGCACCCAGCCGCGTTGCAACCGTCGTGGCGATTGCCGCATTCAGCGGAAACATCGCGGGTATGGTGATGATGCAGATTGCCGGTTGGGCCTTCGATCACGGCTATGGCTACGCGCCGCTCCTTGGCTGGGCGTCGGTGTCGTACCTGCTCGGGGTCGGTTGGGTACAACTACTCTTGCCTGGTGTTCGGGCCGCGGCTGCCGAGACCGGAGCCATGCCGGCCACGGCGAAGAGAAGCCCGGACTCTATGTAGATTTGTCGGGAGCTGGCAGAGAGAACTGTCCGCTTCCGACCTATTATGGGACCTTGCCGACGTTGCGGCCGGAAAAGTGCGCTGTGCCCCCCCTGAATTCCCTGGCCGAGGCAGCACTTCATGCGTACGACTTTTCCGCATTCGTACCGGTATCTCCTAGCCCTGGCTCTAGTGCTGCCTGCTTCGTCGGCCGCTGCTGACGAGGCTGGGCCGATAGTGAGGGCCGACACCGGAAGCGTGTCGGGTGTCCGTGATGCACGGGCTGGCCTGGATGAGTTCAAGGGCATTCCCTACGCCGCGCCACCCGTCGGCGCGCAGCGCTGGAAGCCTCCGCAGCCAACTGCCGCATGGAAAGGCGTGCGCACGGCGGAGCATTTCGGCCCACGCTGCATGCAGCGTCCGGTATACAGCGACCAGGTGTTCCACTCTGATGGCATGAGTGAAGACTGCCTCTACCTTAACGTGTGGAAGCCAGCACACGCTGGCAACGGCAAGCTGCCAGTGCTGGTGTATTTCTACGGCGGCGCCTTTATCACTGGCGACAGTTCCGAGGCGCGCTACGACGGTGCCAGCCTGGCGCGACACGGCATCGTGACGGTTACCGTGAACTATCGGCTGGACGTTTTTGGCTTTCTCGCCTTGCCTGCATTGGCGGCGGAGTCGCCGGCACACGCCACTGGCAACTATGGCCTACTCGATCAGGTGGCCGCGCTGCGCTGGGTACAGCGCAACATCGCGGCGTTTGGCGGTGATCCACAGCAGGTCACGATCGGCGGCGAGTCGGCTGGCTCGATGTCAGTCTCGGCCTTGATGGCTTCGCCGCTGTCGAAGGGGCTCATGCAACGCGCTATTGGCGAGAGCGGCGGGGTGTTCGGCCAACGCCAGCCTGCGCTGCGGACATCGGCCGAGCGGCAAGGCGAAGCCTACATGCAGCATGTAGGCGCGCATTCGTTGGCGGATCTGCGCGCGATGAAGGCGGATGTGCTGCTCAAGGCCTGTGGTGACGAAGGTGTGACCAAGTTTGGGCTCACGATCGATGGCGAGCTCCTACCGCGCTCGCCCACAGCCATCTACGAGGCTGGCACGCAGGCGCACATCCCGTTGCTGGTGGGGTCCAATTCGCAGGAGGGCGACTGGAAGGGGCTGTTCGACGACAAGGCGCCCACGCCAGGGAATTACCGCGCCGCCGTGCAGCAGGAGTTCGGCACGAACGCTGACGAGGTCTTGCGAGTTTATCCGGGCCGCAACGAGGCCGAGGTGCAGACCTCCGCGACCGCATTGGCTGGAGACCGCTTCATGGGCTTCCCCTCTTGGCGCTGGATGCACCTGCAATACGAGAAGGGCGATGGGCCGGTGTACTACTACCATTTCGAGCAGCCACGCCCGGCCAGGCGTGACGGCAGTGCAGGTCCGGACGCCGGTGCCGTGCACAGCGGCGAGATCGAGTACGCGTTGGGCAATCTCGACGGCAACCCGGGTTACGCATGGACTGCCACCGACCTGCGTGTGTCGGCTGTGATGGAAGGCTACTTCGCCAACTTCATCAAGACCGGTAATCCCAACGGCCCGGGCCTGCCGCATTGGCCGGCTGTGGCGAACCGGGACGGCGGCCTGCTGCGCCAGGCCATCGGCGCGGATACGCACTCCTACGTCGACCGTGACGCCGCGCGTAATGAGCTCCTGCAGCGAGTCGATCCCGACGCTTCCCTTTGATCGGTGTTAAATAGGGGGCAGGGTGCTTTCAAGCGAAAAAGGGGGCGTTGGAAAAGCACTCTGACCCCTTTCTTAAGCGATTTTACGGTCATGGTTAGGTCCGCTACCGACCCGAAGCGGACAGTTCGACGCCGACGCTCGGGAGGGAGCGCCGGCGCACATGGTTATACCTGAGCCCAGCCGCCGTCGATGCTCAATTCGGTCCCCGTCACATACGACGAATCGGACGAAGCAAGAAACAACGCGGCACGTGCAATCTCGTCGACGGTACCGCTGCGGCGCATCGGAATTTGCGGATGGATCTGCGCCTTGGTCTGTTCGATCATCTCCTCGCTCATACCCGCTTTTCGGGCTTGATCCGTATCGATGTAACCAGGGGCCAGGGCGTTTACACGGATGCCCCGGTCAGAAAGCTCCACGGTGAGTGAGCGTGCAAGCGAGCGTAGGGCCGCCTTGGCTGCCGAATAGACGGCTACGTAGGGGCGTCCCTGCGTTCCTAGCGTGGAGGTCGTGAAGATCACTGAGCTGCCAGTGGCCATAAGCGGCAGGAGTTTCTGCACGGTGAAGAAGGCCCCCTTAAAGTTCGTGCTGATCATGAAGTCGAAGTCCTCCTCCGACGTGTGTTCGAACAAGGCTGGCCGCCCGCCACCGGCATTAGCAAAGATGATGTCCACGCGGCCGTATTTCGCATCGACATGGACCCTAAGCGCTTCGACATCCGAAAGCTTCGCGTTGTCACAGCGTACGGCATCCACGCCGTGGCCGATTCTTAGCCTGGCTGCATCGAGCGCCGCCTCGTCGCGACCGGTGATGACCACCGTTGCACCTTCCTGCACAAATAGCTTGGCGGTCGCCAGGCCCATCCCTGCGCTTCCCCCGGTAATGACGGCGATCTTTCCATCCAGCTTGCCCATATCTGTCTCCTGAGTCGTAAATTTTGGGTACCGCGCAAACGAACCAGCCGGAGGCGGGAGAGGCAGCGGTAGACTTAAGATGTGGGGTGTTTTCGAGATGTAGTATTCGCTTATGGGAACTGGCTCTTCACCACCGCTAAACCCTCGAAAATTGCCGCGGCAGGGCAGGTCCATCGCGACCGTAAACGCCATTTTCGAGGCGACCGCTCAGGTTTTGCTGAGTGATGGGCCAGATCACCTAAACACCACTCGGGTGGCCCGTAGGGCGGGCGTCTCGATAGGTACGCTGTACCAGTACTTCCCAAACAAGCAGGCCTTGCTCTTCGCAACACTAGAGCGGCACCTGGGGATGCTGGTCGACGCCATAGAGAATGCGTGTCGCGACAATCAGAACGTCACGGCAGACATGATGGCAGCGGCCGTCGTGAAGGCCTATCTAAAGGCGAAGATGGCTCAATCGGAGATCTCTCCTGCACTCTACCTTGTTGCGATGGAGCTTGGTTCCCGGCCTTTGGCCGAGATGGCGGCGCACCGTAGTGAGATGGCGATCGAGGCAATGCTATGTGCCGCAGGCGACGATCGTCCAAGTGATCCGCATGTCGTTGCTCAGACCATGACTGCAGCTATCTACGGTACCGTGCCGGCTTTCTGTCCACGGGTCTTGTCGACCGCCAATGGCAGAGAAGCTGAGAAGCAGCTCACGATCATGTTTCAGTCGTACCTCAGCGCACAGCGCAACGACCTGGCGACGACACCCATTAGCCGGTAGGGAGCAGCGTCGCGGGCGGTGCGGCTGGCCAGGAATGCACGCTTTTGGCCGTCCTTCGCTGAGGAAAGCAGATGTGGTCCCTGAGGGATCCGGTCATCAGTATGATTGGCTTGGGGGCGTGAGGCCGGTCGTAGGGTCCGCTTCCGACCCAAGGCAGACCTTAGACCGCGCCCGTCGCACTTGGCGCCCGGATAGAACTGGAAGTCCGGGCGCCCCCTTCTTCCCTTGCCGGGGGCACCAGGCCGGGCGACCCCTACAGGTTGCCATGCTTTGTTGTTTTGAGGGACGGCAGGGGTTAGGGCCGGCCATTCGGTTGATGCCGCGCGCGAGCCGGCGGCCTTACCATGGGTCGGGGGACTCACTTAATCAGGGGGATAAGGATGAAGCGTCTACTGACGATGGCTGCCGCTCTGTGCTTGGCCGGCTGCACCACGGGCTACAACAAGTTTTACTACCCCAACACAAACGTCACGCCTGAATATCTTGCAGCGCATCGCGTTGGACCTGCGCCCGCCCAGCCGATCCTTGACCATACCGGGCTGGCCGGCGAAGCGTTGGTTCAAGCGTATCAAGCGCAGAGTTACACCGTGATTGGCTACTCTTCGTTCAACGCCGGGGGCGGCCAGTCAGACCAAGGCGCCTTGGAACAGGGCCGCAAAGTAGGCGCCGACCTGGTGGTCGTGTCCAACCCCGCCTACACCGGCACACGCTCCGCCGTGATTCCGGTGGTGACTCCCACGTCATCAACGTCCTTCAGCAGCGGCACGGCCACGGCCTATGGGTCGGGCGGCTCGGCGACGGCGTTTGGAACGAGCCAGACCACAACCTACGGCACGCAAACAAACTACATCCCCATGCATGTAGACCGCTTTGATTACCTAGCGGTTTACTTCGTGAAGACCAAAACCCGCCTTGGCGCGGTAGTGCTTAACCTGGCCCCATCGCTGCAGCAAGAACTCCAATCCAATCACGGCGTGACTGTTGTTGCGGTAATGAACGGAAGCCCAGCCTTTGACGCAGATATTTTGGCGGGGGACATCATCTTGACCATGGACGGCAAGCCAGTCGCCGGCGTCGCTGGCTACTCCGCCATGCTTGACGCTAATGCCGGGCGACGCGTTGATCTGACGCTCTATCGGCACGGCGCAGTCGTGGCTAAGTCCGTTCAGCTCAATCCGTAATGGTGCATAGTTAGGTCCGCTTCCGACCCGGAGCGGACATCCTTAGGGGACAGTGGATGGCTTTGGATCGCGACAGATTCTTGAAGATTACGGACTTCACGTCGCAAGCACTTGGACTTGCTGGGATCTTTGCTGGCCTGCTCTCGATTGCCGTATTCGGTGGTTTCGCCAAAGGGCCGACGTCACCTGACCCAGCGACCGGACATGCAGTTCCGATGCAAGATCACGATCGCGTGTTCTATGTGACTTGGAAGCAGTCTGATCTTTTGGACTGGTTGCGGAACGGCGCAGTACTTTGCGTGGTCGCGTCTGTCGCTGGCAGGGGCGTGGCCAGTAGACTTTCAAAGAGAACGCGCGACTAGGCGTTCGCTTCCGACCCACAGCGGACATCACTGATGACCTACGACAGGTCAAGGTAAGCTTCGCCATCCCCCTCCTTCGGGAGAGTGCCGGCTGCTGCCCGTCGGTTTTAAGATGTCCCCGCCAATTAAGGGGGCAGCAGCCTATTCAGCCATCCGATCAAGCCGTTGTCGCGGTCGCCGCGCCCGCTGGCTTGGCTCAAATTTCCGGTATCACCTGCGGTGTTATTTCAAGTGTCTGGACCGCCGGCTAGTAGGCAGCGGCTACCAGCGTCAGGCTGACGTCGCACTTCATTTTTCCTTGGCAGGTTGACGCACAAATTCCGCTTTGCAATTTACTCCAAGTCACATATTTCCTTCGCAACGTTGCATCGGGGGATCGTGCATGAAGGTCAACATAAAGGGAGTAGTCGCCGTTGCGTTTGTATGCCTAGTCATCCTCGGCTTATGGTGGCTTAACACACCACATACCTACGCAGATTGCATACTCAAATACACCAAGCCAAACGTAAGTGCGCAAAACATCGTCTACGCGTGCGAGCTGAAGTTTGGGTCAAAGGCAATTTCACAAGATGAAGCCGATAACGAGTCCACGCTTCCCCGCTGGCTCATCGTTTCATCACGGCCGCTCACCCCGATACCTTCACTTTTGGTGAGTTACGCCGGTGTCTTGGCGTACTTTTGGCTGGTCAGGAGAAGGTCAGTCACTCCGGTCGCGGCGATAAGTTGTGCTCTAGTCGCCTACTTCCTGGCAGAGATTCTTTCCTACATTGCCAATGTCCACGAGATGCACTTATTGGCTGGAATAGGAGCCGCAGCAGGTCTGGTCGCAGGCTTTTTTGCAGGGACATCATTTCTTAGAAGGATTGACAACAGATTTCTGATTTCTGCCGGTTCACGTGATTATGGCGACGACAAGGATCGCGACCTCGTCTCGGCGGTAGTGTCAGCCACCGCCGCCGAACACCGCGATCCAGTCACTCGCCCCGAGGCAATCGATGAAAGCTCGCCTACCCAAAAGAAACCGATCGTGGAGACCATTTTTCTATTTGGTGCGGGCGGAATCCTCTCGGTCAAAGGCCGCATGGGGCGAAAGGTCTTTTTGGTTTGGGTTGTGCTTCTAAGCATGGCCGGAATCTTTAGCGGATTCCCAGCAGCTATTCTTGTGCCATCCCTCCATTTGCCCGCCGGTGCAGGAGAACAGCTCCTCGCGATTTCGCCTCTCCCATTCTTGTGGGCGATCACTGCGACCTATGTGAAGCGACTGCACGACATGAATGGATCTGGCCTATTAGTCTTGGCCGCGGCGATTCCAATTGTGGGGATCCTTGCACTTACTTTTGTTTGTGCCCTTTCAGCGGGGGACAAGGACGCAAATCGCTTTGGCCCCTCTCCAAGCTCCAAGATTCAAGGGTTAAATGCTTACGCAGCGATGACCATCGCCATAATTGGCTTTATGACAGCATGCAGCTTTGCCGTGTCAGCATTTGCCAACCGCCTGATGCCATGACTTAGCTGTGGAACGAGGAGGAGCATTCCGCGAATGCCAAACAGCGGCATAGCAGAAACAAAGTGTTCCCAAGATCTGCAACCGCCCCATACGGACACTTTCCCAGCCTCCATGCAAGCTTTTAGGGGCAGTGTCTGGTCCCATGTGCCTTCCATCGGTCCCGGATGCGCACCGGGATGGTTAGAGCCTTTTCCACGCCTATAAATACAGGCATGCCAAAGTAAGAGCGCCTTAGGCACGAGGGATGGAGTATGACCAAGCTCGACGAATTCGAAGCAGAACTTAGGTTTCAGATCGGTCAGCCATCTGGCGTTCGTCCATTCGTCTGCGATGGCTCTCCGCTGGAGTGCAAAGCAATCATCGTCGGATTCAACCCTGCAACTTCCTTAGATGCCGACTTCTGGGACTTTTGGCGACCGGGACATGGGTTCGACAGAGATACCTGGTTTGCCAACTACAAGACGGAGCGGCAACGTCGACCGTTACGTCCTGGCAAGCAGAGCCGTCCGGCCGTGAGCAACAGCCGACGAGTGATGAACTGGATCATTCAGGAGGCGGCGCCCGTCCCCATCCTCGAGACCAACATCTATGCGTTTCCGACCGAACAGGCGAAGGACCTGACGTCAGAGGCCAAGAGCACCGCGCCGTTTCACCTGTTAATGAAATGGATCGACCCAGAAGTGATCCTCGTGCACGGTAACGAGGCACAGAAGTACCTCAAGGAAAGAGGAATTGGCCGATTCCGCATCGAAGTGAAGCATTTTTCTCGCGGATGGTCGAAGGATGAAGCTGTGGCCATCGGCCGAAGAATCAAACTGACGTGCCTCCGGGAAGCTTGAACTAAATGTTGGCAGAGGGACATATGGCGACTCTTGAGCGTGCGATTGCAATTGCGGCTGAGGCCCATGCGGGGCAAGTCGATAAGGCCGGGCAACCCTATATCCTGCATCCACTTCGTGTGATGTTTCGAATGAACTCGCTTGCGGAGAGGATTGTTGCAGTCCTCCACGATGTTGTAGAGGACTCAGGCGTGACGTTGGAGCTTCTCAAGGCAGAGGGATTTCCTGAGGAGGTGATATCTGCAGTCGATGCGCTGACGAAGCGCCAGGGAGAACCCAGGGCCGATGCAGCACGACGTGCTAAACAAGATCCGATTGCGCGCTTGGTAAAGCTTGCCGACAACGCTGAGAACATGGATTTATCGCGAATCGCAGAACCAACAGAGCGAGACTATGCGCGGCTAGAAGAGTACAAAGTGGTCCGATCAATTTTGCTCGATGAGTCGGATTAGCTCGGTCTCATAAGGCCCGCCACCGACCCAAGGCGAGCAATGAAAAAAACATTGGAGACATTGAGGGAGTCCGCGTGAAACAAGAACATCGACTCGTTGCGGAGATCTACCGCTACTTGGCACCCTTCATAGACACGTCACATGACCTCTATCTCAGCCTAGACGGGCAGGCGGCCACATCGGCGGTGAAGGCAGGCCACTTCGTGGACGCAGACATTCCTGACATGTGGTTCACGCTCGTGGGGGCGACGCTTCCGATCCGCATTGAAGCGAAGGTTCTCGACGGAAACCGCGCCATGCTGATGCAGAGCCAGCTGGCCGCGTGGCGTTCGAGCGGCGGCGGTGCCTACAAGCCCGAGTTTTGGGTCGCCGCCAACCGCGAATTCAAGACGTTCTACTTCTGGCACCACGCGGACTTCCTTCCGTCACTCGACCAATCGGCAGCTACGGGGGCCACACTCACGTTAGCGGCCCCCAAGGCGAAGCTATCGTTCGCAACGGTGCCAGAGTTGGCGCTGCACCTCCTGAGGGTTGCGCATCACGAAGTGTAGCCTCAGGAGTTCGGCGGCTTCGGGGGCAAGGACTCAGACGTGGCCAGCCGCATTGCTGCTGTCGCCGCGAGAGCAACCCTAGGTTGGTGGCAGCTTTCAAGCGTCCGCTTCCGACCGGAAGCGGACCTACGTACTAGCGAATTTGGGCCCTGGATGCGGTCGCTCAACCGAAAGTCCTCGTCCTTTGTGGTGTTAACCCCAATCTGCCTCGGACCGGCAAGACGGACGCCAAGCGAACCAAAGCAGCAAGGAAAACAACGATGGACGAAGCCTTTGAGGTGATCACAGACGTCGCCGAAATCTCGCGACTGAACAAGCAACTTGCGAAGCAATTGCGCGGGATCCTCCGACACAAGGAGAGCCGCGAGATAACCTCACCAGCTGGTCACCGCACCGGCACGGTGTACTTCGAGGCACCGGCTGGCAGCGGCGTCCGAGCCTGGTCTCCGCGCATCGAGTCGGACAAACTGCTGAATTTAGTGCTTTCCGCAGACCCTGGAAGTACGAAGTGGATTGAGATTACCGTCCAGTTGAATTTCCCGGCTGGCACCTATAACCGGCGCATGGCCGGCGCCTTTGTCAAGGATGGCAGTGGCGACGTCTTCGTGGCGCATCGCGGCAAGCTGACAAAGGGCAATGCAGGGCTTCCGAAGAACAAGGTCTTCCGCGAGTTCGCAGCTTCTACCGTCGAGGCTGCTGATAACGGCAAGACCTCGAGGGTTATCCTTATCGCCGGGTTGAAAGACCCTGAACTTGCCGACCGACTATGGGAGTTCGCTGAGGAGGCCCGAGAGGTCGCAACCCGACTGGGTGAAGAACTCCATGGAGATGGGCAGAGCCAGCCCACGCGAGGGGCACAATCAGGCGGAGCCGTCATTGCCCGTCCTGGTGGCTCGGGCGGGGCAAGCGGGAAAGATGCACGCGACCAGAAGCCTGGACCACCCGCTGAGCGCCTACTGAAGCTGCGGGGATACTTCGATGAGTATTCTGGCGAAGGGCGCACAAAAGGGCATGGAGGCGGCAAGCGCACCGTCGAGCACGGTGCGGTGGTCCGGGACCTAGAGCACTCACTGCGAAGCGAGGGCAGTAGCCAGAAGGCGCAGGCCATCGATCTAGCCATTGTCGCAAAGTCCAAGGTCAACCTGTTCGAGGTGAAGACGTCCACTCGGCCGACGGATGTGTACACAGGGGTCGGTCAGTTGGTCATTCACGGGGAGTGCATCAAGGAGCTGCTCGGGCTAGCGGTGAAGCGCTACCTAGTACTGCCCGGAGAGCCGAAAGCCAGCCACTGCAGGGCAATCTCTGGCAAGGCGGACATCAAGGTCGTCACTTACCAGAAGAAGGGTTCGAAGTACCGATTCACCGGTTTAAAGTGAAGTGGACGCAGCTATGCGAGTACTGATGGGGCCCGCTGAGCCGCGGAGCAGACCACTGCCAATTCACCCGCCATGCCCGACATGGCCCTCTCCCGAAGGGTCACGGCTACGCTTCAGCGGTGGCGCTGCAAGCGCGCATGAAACTCCCGGCCCGCATTGGTCAGTCCGTCGTGCATCAGCACAGAGCGGAAGTGACTAGCTGCGAGCTCGGGGCTGCCTACTGCGCGCAGTAGCCGCTTTCGTTAGTCCGCGCGAGCGGGCCACAGACGCCCCTACCGGTTTGGCCCGCCCAAGCCTTGAGCTTCTCTTCCAGGCGCTGCACAAAGGACTCGTGGTTCTCGCCCGGCACGCTGGCGTAGTCGAGCTTCGCACTTGGCTGCCAGTCGAAAATGGTCGGCGGGGTACCGATGGTTAGGCCGCTGGTGGCGATAACCACCCAGGGGATGGCAACGACCATAGAACTCATTAAGCGCCTCATGGTGTGCCCCCCTATGGTGATGCCCGTACATGAAGCGTGACCCTAGGCTTTTGCCGCGCCGGAGGCTTGAGATCTTTGTGCGAAAACCTTGAGAGGTTTGCACAGAGCGTCTTTCAGACTTCGCCCTGTCAGGTGGGCGTAGGGAATGAGCGGTTGGCAATGGTTAGTGGGTGCTCGATAACAGGATCTTCACGGACGCCATGCCGAGTGCCGCCACAGGTAGGGAGTAGTCTCAACGCACAGGGGGACAACGGCGGCGCGAGAGGGCGAACCAATGGCTGCCGAGTCAGCCTCTGCTTCGTGGCTGGCGTTCGATAGGGTCGAGATTGACACCCTAGGTCATCGATTGTTCGTCGATGGCGAGGAGAAAGCGCTCGAGCGCAAGGCTTTTGCCGTGCTCGTCCTTCTCGCGAGCGAGCCCGGACGTGCCTGGAGCCGTGACGAGATTCTCGACTCGGTGTGGGGACATTCCCATGTGACACCTGGTGTCCTCAGTCGGATCATTGCGGTGCTGCGTCATGCGCTCGGTGAGACCGGCGAAGTCAGCCACTATTTGCATACCGTGCATGGCATCGGCTTTCGGCTCGATGCCAAGGTTCGCTCCGCCGCGTCCCGCGAGGAATTGATGGTCGATGGGCTGTTGACGTCCATGGACGGTGCCGGTTCACCAGCTGTCACCATCGATGTCTCGGCGCCGCTTGCCCCAACGGCAGCGACTACGGCCATGCCGTTGCAGCCAGGCACGAATCGTCGAGTGGACAGGCGGGTCGTAGGCGTAATCGTGGGTCTGCTGGCCGTAGCGGCCGGACTGCTCGGTTGGCAGCAATACGCCCGTCGCTTTACGGACGGAGCTTCGGTGGTTGAGGCTAGGTCCATCGCGGTATTGCCGTTCGAGAATCTGAGTGCCGATCAGAACAACGCCTATTTCGCCAGCGGCATACAGGACATGATCCTGACCAAGCTGGTAGGAATTGGGGGCGTCAAGGTCATTTCCCGTACGTCGACGGAGAAGTACCCAAGTCATCCGCAAGACACAAAAGCCATAGCGGGCCAATTGGGCGTGGCGACGTTGCTCGAGGGCACAGTACAAAAGGCTGGCAACCGGGTGCTGGTCAACGTGCAGTTGGTTGACCCCTACGGCGGCGGTCACCTTTGGGCGCAGGACTACACGCGCACGCTGGACGACGTGTTGAATGTGGAAGGTGAGGTCGCCGAAAACGTGGCCGAGGCGCTGAAGGTGCAGCTGACGTCGGCCGAGGCCGCGCGTATCGCACGGGTTCCGACTCGCAACGCCACCGCCTACGATCTGTACCTGCAGGCCGCCCCCCATGCGAACCGTGCCTACGACCTTCGAAATGCGTCGGTAGACAACGACCTGGATGTAGCGATTTCGCTGTATCAGCGGGCGGTGGCCTTGGACCCCGACTTCGCGCTGGCTTGGGCCGCGCTCGCCCGCGCCAACATGTCCGAGTACCACCTTGGTGAAGATCGCTCGAATGCACGACTCGTTGAGGCGAAGGCTGAAGCCGACCGTGCCTTGGCGCTGCAGCCCAATCTAGGCGAAGGCCACTACGCTCTGGCGCTATATCACTATTGGGGTCATCGGGACTACGCCGCAGCCATGACCGAGTTGGAGCTGGCCAGGTTGGCAATGCCCAACAGCGGCACGATCGTAATCACAATTGCCTGGATCGCGCGGCGACAGGGACGCTGGGATGAGGCACTGGCGCTATTTCACGCGGCCGCGGTACTTGATCCGCGCAATGGTCTTGCGTTGACCGAACTCGGGGACACCTACCAGGACCTACGTCGTTACGCTGAAGCCGATCGGGCCTATGCGGCCGCCATTGCGCTTGGCAACAGCAATGCGCCCTACTGGCGCTTTGGACCAGCCCTCAATGCGATGTTGTGGAAGGGCGATCTCGCGCCGCTACGCGTCGCGCTCGCCGCGGGCACACCTGGCACCGATTACAACAACCGGCATCTCGGTTTCGTAAATTACGAGCGGTGGTTGGCGCGTGATTATGCCGGCGCGGCAAGGGCAGCCGAGGAGGATAAGGATGAGGACTGGTACGACCAGGATGGCGTGATTGAGCCGCGACGCCTGGTTGTGGCGTGGGCGCTGGAGGCGGCGGGAGACAAAGCCACGGCAACTACGATGTATGGGGAGGTGGCGACGCGCGCATGCGCTGCCCTTGCAGACCGTCCGGACGATGCGAACCTGCATCTCGCCCTGGCGTATGCCTATGCCGGCCTTGGTCGGAGGCCCGAGGCAGTCGCCGAAGGTGAGCGTGCTGCCGCCCTGGTCCCAGTCACGAGGGATGCCCTAACTGGACCGGATATGCTGGTGCACCTGGCGGAGGTCTACGTCCGGAGCGGCCAGTCTGAAAAAGCCATCGCCCTGATCGGCCGCTTGTTGACCATGCCGGTCGGCAGCGAATTGACGCCCGCCCTGCTTCGGATCGACCCGGTCTGGGATCCCTTGCGGGGCGATCCACAATTCCAGGCGCTCTTGGCCGATACCACCGCAGCAGCTAGCGTACCGCCCGCATCGGCAGGTCAACGACGGAGCAAGAGCGACCGAAAGTAGGTAAGGCGGCAGCTAGAGGTCCTCAAGAATAACGTTGCGCCCAGGAAGTACGTACAAGCCAACCTCCGCTTTGGCCACTGTGACGATTTGCCCCCTGACCAGACGTGTGGCGGAGACTGGTCTTCCCTATGTACGGCGCGTACCAGTAACTTTTGGAGGTCGTCCATGGTGTCGATGATCCTTGTTCTCGCGCTCGCTGCTGGCGCTACCGGTGCCACGACCACCGCCACGACCAGCTCCACGTCCTCGCTCGTGTTCGACATCAGTGAACTCGATAGCAAAACGCTGCCGTGCAGTGACCTTAATGGCTTCGTGAATGCTAATTGGCTTGCGGCCAACCCCATTCCGAAAGACCAGACTCGCTGGGGTACGTGGGACAAACTCTCAGAAGATAGCCTGAACACACAGCGCGACATTGTCGAAGCTGCCGCGAAAAACAGTTCCACGGCAGAAAGCGGGTCGATCGAACAGCAGATTGGCTACCTTTATGCCGCAGGCATGGACACCGCTGCAATTGAGCGGGCAGGCTTTACGCCCATCAAACCCAAACTGGACGCAATAGCATCCATCAAGCGCACTCAGGATGTCGTTGCGTATTTAACGAAGAGCTTCGCCGATGGCGACATGGAAGTCTTTGACTTCGGTCCGTTCGCTGATTTCAAAAACGCGAAGATGCAAATCGCATACACGGAGGAAGCGGGCCTGGGTTTGCCGACCAAGGACTACTACTTCGACCCTAAGTACAAGGACATCCGCGACGCCTACCTTGAGCACATTGCGAAGGCGCTGCAGCTGACCGGCGTGTCCGGGGCCGATGCGAACAAGCAGGCTCACCAGGTACTCGCGTTCGAAACAGAGCTTGCCCGTGTCTCGCTAACGCCCGTAGAACGGCGAAATCCGGAAAACATCTACCACTTCGTGAGTGTGCGAGAGGCTGACAAGATCACCCCCCATCTCCGCTGGGAAGACTTCATGAAGGCCCAGGGAGTCACAGTCGACAAGGGTTTCTCCCTGTCGCAACCGAAGTTCATGGCCGAGGTCGACAGGCTGCTAGCCAGCGCGCCGATCGACCAGTGGCAGTCGTACCTGCGCTTCCACGTGATCCACAACGCGTCGCCATTTCTCAGCAAAGCGTTTCAGGACAACTGGTTCGAGTTCTACGGCAAAACGCTCACTGGTCAGCCGGAGAAGGAGCCGCGCTGGAAGCGCGTGCTCGGCGGAGTGAACGATTCCATGGGCGAAGCGCTAGGCCAGTTGTACGTCGCCAAGGTATTCCAGCCCGGAGTCGAAGCGGCGTGCCCAGGAGCTGGTCGCCCACGTCCTCGACGCGCTGAAGGTCCGCATCCAGAACGTTGATTGGATGAGCGACGAAACCAAGGCCAAAGCCATCGCGAAGTGGAAGAACTTCCTGCCGAGGATCGGCTACCCGGACAAGTGGCGTGACTGGTCTGGCCTGGACATCAAGCAGGGTGACTACTACGGCGACGTGATGGCCGCGGCCAAGTTCAACTACCAATATGACCTGCACAAGATCGGTAAGGCGACCGATCGTCAGGAATGGAGCATGACGCCGCAGACTGTCAACGCCGTTTACTTCTCGTCGAGCAACACCATCACCTTTGCTGCCGCGATCTTGCAGCCACCGTTTTTCTATCCCAACGGCGACGATGCCATCAACTACGGCGCCATCGGTGCGCTGATCGGCCATGAAGCTAGCCACGGCTTCGACGACAAAGGCAGTCAGTTCGACGGCGACGGCAACCTCGCCAATTGGTGGACGAAGGATGATCGCCAGAAGTTCGAAATCCGCGCTGACAGACTGGTGCAGCAGTTTAACGACTACGCGCCGATCAAGAACGTACCTGATGCACACGTCAATGGCAGGCTGACTCTCGGCGAGAACACAGCCGACCTTGGTGGCCTGAGCGTAGCCTACGACGCACTACAACAAGCGCTTAAACAAAACCCTCGCCCGGCTGGGGAGAAGATCGGCGGCTACACCCAGGACCAGCGCTTCTTCCTGAGTTGGGCCCGCCTGTGGCGTGGTAGCGTACGTGACAAGGAGGAGCTAGTGAGGCTCAACACGGATCCTCATCCGCCCGACTCGCTGCGTGCCATCGGCGCACCATCCAACATGGACGCCTTTGCTCGCGCTTTCCAGTGCAAGCCGGGCGACGCGATGGTTCGATCTGGCGACAAGCAGGCGAAAATCTGGTAACCCCGCTTGACATCGCTGAAGTCATAACAGGCACCGCCCGCTTGCAATGAGCCTTGTTCCTACCTCAGGCGGAGGTCCGCTTTCGACCCAATAAAGGTATTCCGCCCCGTTCTCCGTGACCATGTCGCTACTGCCAGATCGCTGGTAGTGAGAGCGGGACTTGCACCGGTCGGCTACGAATATTTCGACCCAAACATCCGATGTTCGCCGCTTTGGTTTCGAGCCGGCCGGTGCGCTTGAGCTCCTCAACGAATACTCAGGGCTCGCCGAGCAATCGGCTCGCTATATTGGCTTCGCCGAGCTTGAGCACGCAGGTCGCGTTTTGTGATCACGCTGCGAGGTGAGGTATGCGCACCCATCGGGATGACGATTTCACGGTGTTCGTGGGGCTGGATTGGGCCGATGCGAAGCACGACGTCTGCCTGCAGTCGGCCGATAGCGATGCGTATGAGTTCGGCACGTTCGCCCATCAGCCCGACGCCATCGATGCGTGGGCGCTGGCGCTGCATCAGCGCTTCGGCGGGCGCATCGCCATCGCCCTGGAGCTGACCAAGGGACCGGTGGTGTACGCCTTGCAGAAGTACGATTTCATCGTGCTGTTTCCGATCGATGCCAGCTTGCTGGCTACGTATCGCAAGGCGTTCAAACCCAGCCGGGCCAAGGACGATCCGACCGATGCGCAGCTCGCCCTGGAACTCATGCGGCGTTATCCGCGCCGCTTCACACCGTTGAAGCCGCAGAGTGTGGCCATGCGTACGTTGAGCTTCCTCGTGGAGCAACGACGGTTGCTGGTCGACGACAAGAAACGCCTGATCAATCGCCTGAGCCACACGCTCAAGAAGTATTACCCGCAACTCCTGGACTGGTTTGAGCAGCACGATACCGTGGTGTTCTTGGATTTCTTGCTGCGTTGGCCCACGCTCAAGCAGGCCCAGCGGGCGCGCAAGGCCACGCTCGAGGCGTTCTTCCGTGGGCACAACGTCCGTTTTGCCACGGTCATTGCCGACCGCGTGCAGGCGATACACGCGGCCATGCCGTTGACCGGAGATCCAGCCGTGATTACCACGCATCAGCTACTTGCTGAGGCGCTGGTCGAACAGTTGCAGGTGACACTGCGCGCCATCGATCGCTTCGATCAGGCGATCGCGGTGCTCGCTCCCACGCTTCCGGATTACGCGCTCTTCGAAGCCTTGCCCGGCAGTGGACCGATCTTGACACCGCGCCTGCTGACCGCCTTCGGTGACCAACGCGAATGCTTCGCCACCGCCGAGCAACTGCAACAGTATTCCGGCGTGGCACCGGTGACTGAGCGCAGCGGCAAGAAGAGCTGGGTGCACTGGCGGTGGCAGTGCCCGACCTTCGTCCGGCAGACCTTCGTGGAATGGGCGGCACAAACCATCAACAAGTCCTTCTGGGCCGGCGCCTTCTATCGCCAGCAGCGCGCCAAGGGCAGCCCGCACCAGGTGGCCGTCCGTGCGCTCGCCTTCAAGTGGATCCGCATCCTGCATCGCTGCTGGCTGTCCCACACGCCCTACGACGAGTCGCGCTACCTTAGGGCCTTGCAGCGCCGCGGCTCGCCCTTGCTCGCCGGCCTGGCTTCGTCTGATAGTTGACGGAACGGCTCAGGGCATGAAGCGGACCCTACTGCAGCGATATTGAGGCCATATTCCATGCAATCAGCGCTCATGGTGTCGTTCGCTGTCGTCGCGGGTCTCTCCGCATTTGGGCTTGCGGTAGCCACTAAGATCGTTTCCGACCGGTTTTTCGAGCGACTGATCGCTCGGCACCCAGAGCTAGGTGAAGCGTTTCCGCCGCCGATGATCGGCACAAGGTACGGGCCCATCCTCCCATCGAAGATGAAGTACCTGGAGGCGAAGCGCTACAGGGATCTCCCCGAGCCTGATTTGCGGGAGCTAGGGAGCCTGTCGCGCAAGTTGCTTATGGCCAGCGCCTCCGCCTTCGTCGCGTTCGTAGTTCTTTTAGTCGGTTGGAAGACCCTTCAGCAGATCGGTTAAGGTCTGCTTCCGACCCAGAGCGGACGCTTCAACGACACGCCAGTAGACCAGCTCAAGAGAGGAGCTATGACAGAGGCTGACTTCCACCGTAACTTTCCAGTTGGCGCTGCTATTCCTGATCTTTTGCAGGCGCTACTGGAATTCCAGAGCCAGAAACGCGAGTGGTATAGCGGCTACTTTGAGCTTGATACTTGGGCGTTCGGGAACCCCGCATGGTTCGGCGGTGATCGGAATGCATCTGAGCAGTTTGCTGTTTTCGGGCATGGGCCTGACGGATCGCTATACGCGCTATGGCTCTATGAAGGGCGCTCCTTGGCCACGGCACCCGTTGTGTTCCTTGGGTCAGAGGGGACCGACTGCGGAGTCATTGCTAATGACTTGCGAGACTTTATGGCGCTATTGGGTATCGGCGCCCACGAATTGGGGTTTGAGATTAGCTGGGGAGAAGTGTCGGAAGCTGGCACTCCTGCCGGCAGGCTGAGTGAATTTCGGTCCTGGCTTGCTGACTGCTTTGGGATATCGGCACCGAGCGATCCGTTGGCGTTGGTGCGCTTGGCTCGGGAAAATCATCCGGACTTCGCATCGTGGCTTGGCGCGTGGCAAGAATCACGCAGCTGACGCTATTCCATAAGGTCCGTATATGGACTCCTCCCCTATGCAAAGCCCCCCGTGCTCTGACGTCCGCGTCGACTGCAC